>CAWCMH010000002.1:0-16787 GCA_963796635.1 uncultured Gemmatimonadales bacterium | reverse complement strand
GGCGCCGGGTGGCCCGCGCCCCCGTAACTCCCGGAATTTCATGTTGCTCCCACGCCACAATTTGCACTCCGAGGGCGGCTCGAATCTGAAGTGCTTTCCGGTTCCGGCGGATCACATCAGCTGCTGTACAAGCATGGGGGGACCTGTCGTCATACGGTCGGAGGCTGTGCGGCAGTCGCGTCGTCGATTACCGCAACACAACCCGAGGGCGTTCACGGTTGGATGCACGCAGTTCATTGCGATGACATCACTTGACTCACTCGCATCGCTCGCGCGATGATCGAAGAGGCATATGAGCAACTCGGTAACGGCGGGATTGTCGCAGCGACTGTTGCGTCGCTTCGCATTCTCGCTGTGTATCGTCGCAACGAGTGTGGCGCCCGCGCACGCCCAGGCGAGCGCGGTGGGCATCGGAGGCGACATCCTCGCCCCGGCCCCCGGCGATGTGGTTCGCCTCAAGATCTGGCGTGAGCCAGATCTGTCGGGCGATTACACCGTCGACGAGGACTCGATCGCCGTCTTCCCGAAGATCGGTCCGATGCATGTCGGTGACCTCGCACCGGGTGAACTCAAGGCGCAGTTGCTTTCCGGATATGCCCGCTACCTGCAGGATCCAGCGGTGGAAGTGACGTTTCTTCGGCGCGTCAACGTGCTGGTGCGGTAAAGAATCCCGGTCTGTATCATGTCGATCCAACGATGACGCTCACCGATGTCGTCGCGATGGCCGGGGGCGTGAGTTCCGACGGCAATGCGAAGAAGATCGAATTGGTGCGTCGCGGAAAGCGCGTGGCCACCATGGTGTCATTGCAATCGCCGCTCGCCGACTTTCCGCTCCGGTCCGGCGACGAATTGCGGGTACCCGAGCGGAGCTGGCTGTCGCGCAACGCCGAAATCGTGGCTGCCGGAATCACCGGCACCGCGTTGATTGTCACCGCGGTCGTGCGGCCGTGAAGTCACCGTCCCGGCCGGTGCTGCGCGTCGAGCCGGCGCCGGTCGCATTGACCGCCGGTGTACGACCCGGCGCGCGGCATCTCGACGTCACGCTGCCGGGTATCGTGATGCTGTTGCGGCGCCACTGGATCCTGCTGGCGGCGTGCGTCGCCGGTGCCGTGGTGGCTGTCGGCATCTATACCTGGCGGTCCCGGCCGGTATACGAAGCGAGCAGCTTGCTGCGCTTCGACCAGCAGCAGGTGAATCTGCCGCAACTGGTGCAGGAACTGTCCACCGAGAATCGCATCAACACCGAAGTCGGGGTCCTGCAGGATCGCAGCGCCGCCGTCGCGGTAATCGATTCGCTCGGCCTGCGGGCGCAGCCGACATTGCCGCGCGGCGTGCAGGTCTCGCAGGTCTTCTCGTTCCTTCACGTCACACCGCTGGTCGATACGGCAACGTTCACGGTGGCTCCCGGCGCCAACGGACGCGTGACCGTCGGCCGGGCTGGCTCGAACCGCGAACCGGTGAGCGGCAGGATCGGCGATACGCTCGAGGTCGGCGGCCTGGCAATGGTCCTGCGGCCGTTGGCCACGACACTGTCTCCCTTCCAGATCCATGTGGTCTCGCTGGACCAGGCGGTGCGCAGTTTCACCGCGTCGCTCAAGGTCGACCGCCCGCAACGTGATGCCGACCTGATCGCGATCCAGGTGCGCGGCCCGGATCCGGTCCGCGCAGCCCAGGCAGCCAATCTGCTGGGAGAGAACCTGATCTCAGGTGGGCGGCGCGCCCAGCTCGCCCGCACCGGGAGTGCCGTGGCGTTCCTGACCGAACAACTCGACACACTCGGCACGCAGCTGAACGCGGCCGAGAACGCGCTGCAGAGTTATACCCAGCGAGCCGGCGCGGTGGACGCAACCGAGCAGGCCCGCACGCAGGTGGGCCGGCTGGCCCAGGTGCAAGCCGACCGGGGCGCGATCGTGGCCGAACGCGACGCGCTGGCGACCTTGCTGCGGCAGATCCGCACCGCGACGCCCGACTCCGGCGGCGATGCACTGGCGAGCCGGTTGATCGCGTTTCCGACGCTGTTCCGCAATCAGGCCGCTTCGGAACTGCTGGGATCGCTGGCGCAGGTGGAAAACCAGCGGTCCGAGTTGTTGACGCGACGGACCATGCAGGATCCCGACGTCCAGGTACTGACGAATCGGATTCACCAGATCGACTCGCAGCTGCGCAGCATTGCCGAGACGTACCTGCAAGGTTTGACCAACCAGGTCGCGTCGCTCAACGCGGTCGCGCGCGGTTTTGGCGGGGCGCTCGATTCCCTGCCGGCCAAGGAAGTGGCGACCGCACGGCTGCAGCGCGATGTCCAGGTTCGCCAGGATCTCTACACGCTGATCCAGACCCGTCTCAAGGAAGCGCAGATCACCGATGCCATGGTCGACCCGACCATCAGCGTGGTCGATCGCGCCGTGGCGGCAGATCGCCCCGTGCGTCCCCGTCCGATGGTGAATCTCGCGCTGTCGCTGGTACTCGGGTCGATCATCGGCGCGGGTGCGGCATTCGGGCGCTCGCTGGCGGATCATTCGGTACGATCACGCTCCGATGCGCTGACGGCTGCCGGATTGCCGGTGCTGGGCGCGATCCCGCGCCTCCCCGGCACGCGGCGGCGGCGGGCGCTGCCGAATGCCTGGCACACCCGGCATCAGCTGGCCAGCGGCGCACCACCCGACGGCGCCGTGTCGCCGACGCGCGCGGCCGCAGACCGGATCGCGTCGCTGCTGGTGACGCGTCCCGACGCCCCCATGGCGTATATCGAGTCGTTCAACCAGCTCGACGCCAACCTGACGCTGGCGTACATGGACCGCCCGGTGCGCGTGCTGCTGATGACAAGCCCCCTTCCCGGCGAGGGCAAGACGCTCTCGGCGATCAACTTCGCGCTGACCCTCGCGGGCAAGGGGCGCCGAGTGCTGCTGGTCGACGCGGACCTGCGGTGCGGACTTGTGGGCGATGTCTTTGGCTGCCCCCGCGCACCGGGCTTCGCGGAGTTGCTGGGTGACAAGGCGCGCTTCGAAGCCGCGTCACACACCGTGCCCGCCGGCAGGAACGGCTCGCTCGTGATCGTGCCTTCGGGTTCGCGCGTTCACGCGCCCGGGCAGTTGATGACCATCGAGCGCGTGCGCCGGGTGCTCGACGCGATCGCGCCACGATTCGACCTGGTGATCATCGACAGTCCTCCGGTCAATCTGCTGTCGGATGCCGCGCTGCTGGGCTCCGCCGCCGATGCGGCATTGCTGGTGGTGCGCGCCGGACGCACGCGGGGGAAGAACTCAGTTACGCGATGGACCAACTCACCGCAGCGCAGGCGCCGGTTGTCGGCACGCTGCTGAACGATATCGATGCGCGAAGGAACGAGACCGATGATGGAAGCTACAGATACCTCGACGAAGTCGAACGGTATTACGCGCCGAGCGTATAGCAGTCTTGATGGCCGCAGGACCGGTGGCTGATGGGCGTTGCTGCATTCATATCCCGTGACGAGCGCCGTGCCGCGTCCGACCGGCGGTCGAGAAGATTCACACGGCAGCGGCCGCGTCGGATACCCTGGCGCCGTCGTCGAGCCTCGGTTCGCCGGTGGCCATGGGCAATACCGATGTGCCAATGCTGCCGCCGCTGCATTTCGGATCCGCGGTGCTGCTGCAGTGGTTCGCGCGGCTGGACTTCACCGTCGCGTGCATCGCCGCGTTGCTGGCACGCACCGTCGTTCCGCTCCCGGGACAGCCGTGGTACGAGCGCTCGCTGCCGCTTCCTGCCGTGCTCGCGGCGTTCGCGTCGGCCGCCGTCTGGCGCTGGATCACGCTGCTCTTCGGCACCTATGAGCCGCGGAACATCCAGACATGGTCGGACGAAATCTCGCGCCTGGCCGGCGTGGCACTGATCGTCGTCGGCATGTTCATCGCGGTCGACGCGTGGCTCGATGTGCCGTTGTCCGGCGCCAGGATCCTCCATCTCGTGATCCTGGTCGTGTTGGCGACCGCAGCGATGTTGCTGATGCGCTTCGTTGTCCGGACCGCGATTCGCAAGGTGTCCGGACACGGAACCCGGCGCGTGCTGATCATCGGCTCGGGGCGCGGCGCGCTGGAGTGCGCCCGAGCCCTCCGGACCAACTACTGGTGCCGCTATCACGTGCACGGCTTCCTCGATTCGGATCCCCAGAACGCATCGCCGCACATCGCCGCGCGTACGCTGGGCAGCTTCGACGCACTCGCGCCGATCCTCGAACGCGAGCTGATCGACGAGGTACACCTCGCGGTACCGGTAAAGTCCCTGTACCACGTGGTGCAGCAGACCATTCGCACTTGCGCCGCGGCCGGCGTGCCGGTGGTGTATCCCGCCGACCCGTTCGGGGCGGCGATATCGGGCGTACAGGCGCCGGCGGCCCCGTTGCTGGAATCCAGTGTCCGCATCGATGTCGTGCCACGACTCCAGTGGCTGGCGTTCAAGCGGCTGGTCGACGTGGTCGTATCGGGCGTCGCCCTGCTGGTGCTGGCGCCGGTCTTCGCGGGCGTCGCGATCGCCGTGCGGCTGTCGGGCCCGGGACCGATTTTCTTCGGACAGCGGCGCTGCGGTCGTCATCGCCGCATGTTCACGATGTACAAGTTCCGGTCGATGCGTGCCGACGCCGAAGCCGAGCTGTGTGCAGACCCGACGCTGCACCAGCTGTACGTCGAGAGCAACTTCAAGTTGCCCGAGGATCGCGATCCGCGACTGACACGCATCGGCCGCTTCCTGCGTGCCACCAGTCTCGACGAATTGCCGCAGTTGTGGAATGTCTTTCGGGGCGAGATGTCGCTGATCGGTCCCCGGCCGATCGTGCCGGCCGAAATCACCCACTACGGCGGCGTTGCACCGCTGCTGCTGGCACTCAAGCCTGGCCTCACCGGCGCCTGGGTGGCCAAGGGGCGGAGCGAGGTGGGGTATCCGCGACGGGCCGAGCTCGAATTGCATTACGTGCGCACCTGGAGCATCCTGGCCGACCTCGCCATTCTGCTGCGCACCATTCCGATGGTGATGGGGCGGAAGGGTGCCCATTGACGGCACGCTCGAGCCGGACGGCGTGTCGCCCATGAACGCACGCACGCGACAGGGTGAGCGCGTCGCCGGCGTGGCCGCCCTGCCGGGCCGGATCCGGACCATGCTGCTCAAGGGGTTCGGCGGTCGTGGCATGCTCGCGATCGCCGACCAGGGATTCGCGAGCGGCACCACGTTCCTGGCCGGCGCCATCGTGGCGCGCAGCACCTCGACCCAGCAGTTCGGCCTCTACTCGCTGGTACTGATCGCCTTGTTCTGGGGCTACAGCATGCAGGGCGCGCTGGTGACGACCCCCTACACCTTCCGCCGCCGCCAGCTCGAGGGAGCAGCCCAGCGTGAATACGCCGGCGCCGTGCTCGGTAGCCAGATCACCGTGGCCGCGACGCTTGCCGTCGCATTGGCGGCCGCGTCGTTTGCCGTGCGGTTTGTCACCGGCAGCGCCGCCAACGCACTCGCGCCGGTCCTGCTCGCCGCCGGTGTGGCTGCCGCGGCGTGCATGCTGCGCGAGTGCTGTCGCCAGCTCTCCTTCGCACACGAACTGCTGGGGTCAGCCTGCGGTCTCGACGCCGGCGTCGCCACCATCCAGTTGACCGGTCTGGGGCTGCTGTCGCACTTCAAGCTGCTCACGGCATCGAGCGCATTCCTGATGATCGGCGCGAGCACGGTGGTACCGACGGCTATCTGGCTCTGGACCCATCGTCAACTCTTCCAGCGCAGCAAGGGTGCCGTGCTGCGTCACGCGATCGAAAGCTGGCGGTTCGGCCGTTGGATCGTGGCCGGTGTGCTGGTGCACTCGCTCGCGAAGGACACCTTTCCCTGGATCCTCGGACTCGTCCATGGGGCGAGCGCCGCCGCGACGTTGGCGGCAGGATTCGGCGTGGCGTTCCTGGTCAACCCGATCCTGTCGGCGACCACCAATGTGCTGGGTCCGTTCTACGCGCGCCGGCTCGCCGAAGACGGCCCGGCCGCATTGCGCGCGTTGGTCCGTCGTTCGACTGCAATCGCACTCGCCGCCGGCGGCGCGTATGCCGCGGTGCTGATGATTGCGGGCCCGCACCTGACGTCACTCATCTACGGTGCCCAGTATGCCGCCAGTGGGCGGATCGCGGGCTGGTTGGCGCTGGGAATCGCCGCCAGCGCAGTGACGCTCCCCATCGGCGTCGCACTGTACGCCATGCACCGCACCGAGATCACGTTCCGCGCGGTGTGTGTCGCCGCCGCCATCGCGGTGGTGGTCAGCGGGCCACTGGTCTATTGGTATGCCGCGTGGGGCGTGGCGCTCGCGCTGCTGGTCGAGAACATCGGCGAATCGCTGGCTAAGACCATCTGGTACGTCCGGATCGCTGCCGTGTGGCGTGGTGCACCCAGCGCGGTCGCGCCGGCCGGCACCGTCGAGGCAATGACATGACACCGGCCAACCCGGTCATGGACCGCGCGCCATGGCGCATGATCGTGCTGCTGACTGTGGTCTTCCTGCTCGCCACCGTGTCACTCAGTGCGTTGCCGTGGAAGGCAACGCCGGACACGATGCTCGCCTCGCGACTCCAGGCCACGGCCACCGGTATGCTTGGCCGCCGCGTCGGGCTGCTGGTGCTCGGAATGCTCGGCCTCATCGGCATCACCCGGTTCGGCCCGGATCGCCTGCGCCCGCGCGGTGTGCTGCTGATCTGTCTGACCGGGTTTGCCGCGATGTCGTTTGCGAGTGTGCTCTGGGCCGACGATCCCGGCCTCGTCGTACGGAAACTCACCGTGTACATGATGATGTGGATCGGTGCCGTATGGACGGCGGAGCGCATCGATCGCGGCGAGCTGGCGCAGGTCGCGCTGTTCGGCTGCGGCGCCACATTGTTGCTCTGTGTGATGGCCGAGATGGTCAGCGGCGTCTTCCAGCCGTGGGTCGCCGGCTATCGCCTGCAAGGCCTGGTGCAGCCCAATGCCACTGGCGAAATCGCGGGGTGGACCGCGCTCGGCGCCATCGCGCTCGCCACCCAATCGCACAATGAACAATCGCCCTCACGCCGCCGCTGGTTTTTCGTCGCGGGGATCGTCGCGTTGCTGTTGCTGTTGCTCACCCGCTCGCGCACCGCGATCCTCGCGACGCTGGCCGGCCTGGCAATGGTCCTCGTGCTGCGCGCCGTGCATTCGCCCCGTCACCGCGGGCGGCTCATGGCCATCGTGGCCACGCTGCTCGTCGGCTGCTGTCTCTGGCAGATCCTGGGCACGGAATCGGTCGGCACCGGGATCACCAATCTCCTTTCCAGCGGGCGCGACGACGCCAACCTCGCGACACTCTCGGCGCGCACGCCGCTCTGGCACGAACTGCTCAGTCGCTACATCCCGGTGCGGCCATGGACCGGGTACGGTTACGACAGTTTCTGGACCACACGGCACCTGATCGAAATGTCGCTGATCCATCCCGGGCTCACGTACTACCATGCGCATTCGGGCTACATCGAGCTCGCGCTGAGCGTGGGCATCCCGGGCGCAATCGCCTACGTCCTCGCGTTGCCGCTGGCGCTGGTCGCGGCGATCGGCCGCTACCTGCGCGGCCTCGATGGCGATGACGTCTTCTGCGCCGCCGGCCTGGTCTACCTGATCGTCGCGATGACGGCCGAGCCGGTCAATTTCTCGATCGGCCTGCCGGCATTCCTGGTGCTGGTGATCCTCTCGCGGTACGCCATCGTCGACGACCCGACCACCGTGGCTGCGCCCGCCGCGGTCGCGCCGGTTCGGGCCGCCGCCCGCCATTCGGTGCTGGCATGAGCGCCCGGGATCCCATGCGCATTGGCCTGGTGCTCGATTCGTTTCCCGAGGTCTCGGAAACCTTCCTGATCCATCACGTCGCGGCGCTGATCGATGGCGGACATGATGTCACGATTTTCGCGCAGCCGGCCCCACCGTTGCCGGTGCACCCGGCCGTCGCGCGCTACGGCATGATCGAACGCACCCGGTTTCTGCGCGGCCAGCGCCGCGGCATTCGCCAGGCGGTCGATGTCCCGCGCACGCTGCTCACGTCGTGGCGCGTCCGCGGACTCAAGGCATGCCTCAACGTCGCGCGCTACGGCACCGGTGTCCTGCGTTTCCGGGCGCTCACCGGATTGCGTCAGTTCCACGGCGCGGAGTTCGACCTGCTGCACTGCCACTTCGCATCGATCGGCTGGGCGTTCCTGCCGCTGCGCGACATCTTCGGGGTGCCGCTGGTGACCTCCTTCCACGGCGATCACTACAAGAGCTTCGGCCGGGATGGTCGCGGCCACCTGGGTCGACTGTTTGCCCTGGGCGACGCGTTCATTGCCAACAGCCGCTTCACCGCAGCGGAACTGCGGCATCTCGGCTGTCCCGAAGACAAGGTGCACGTCGTCCCCGCGGTAGTGTCCGACGAGGGCGCGGAGTTTCGCGCGCGCCCTGCCGGCACTCCCGGTGTCGACGGCGCGATCCGTATCCTCTGCGTGGCACGGCTCGATGCCGCCAAGGGAATTCATGTGGCGATCGACGCCATCGCAAGGCTGCGGGCGCACGGCCACAACGCCACGCTCACGGTCATCGGCGACGGTCCGCACCGCCTTGCGCTCGAAACCCGTCGCGCGGCCCTCGGGCTGGAACAGGCGGTGTCGTTTCTCGGCTGGCGCACGCAGCAGGACGTCTACGCGCAGTATCGCGAGGCGGACCTGGTCGTGCTGCCTTCGGTGGGAGATGCCACCGGCACCAATGAGGCGCAGGGCGTGGTACTGCAGGAAGCGATGCTGCACGGCGTGCCGGTGATCGGGAGCGCGATTGGCGGTATTCCCGAAAGCCTGGCCGACGGCGCCGCCGGAGTCCTGTTCGAATCCGGCAACGCCGACGCGCTGGCTGCGGCGGTGCTCACGGCGGCGAGCGACCCTGCCGCCACACTGCAGCGGGTGCATGCCGCGGCGAAGTACGTCCGCGGCAAGTACCTCAAGCCGGCCGTGCTGCGCGCGCACGAATCGGTGTACGCCACGGCGCTCGAGCGCTACCGGTGCGCGGCACAACGGGACCAGCACGCCCCGCGACGGAGCGCGTGATCATGTGCGGCATTTGCGGGGTCGTCGGCAATGCGCCATCGGCGCAACACGACGCCATGCTCGGCGCGCTGCAGCATCGCGGGCCCGATGGACACGGCGTATTCGACCGCCCGATGCGCGCCGGCGGCGCCTGGCTCGGACATCGGCGCCTGGCGATCATCGACCTGTCGCCCACGGGGCAGCAACCCATGTCGCGCACGGCACGGCAAGGCGACCTCACGGTCGTGTTCAACGGCGAGATCTACAACTACGCCGCGCTGCGCGACGAACTGCGAGCCGCCGGCCACCACTTCATGGGCGGTAGCGACACCGAAGTCCTGCTGGCGGCCTGGGACCATTGGGGTGAGCGCGCGCTCGACCGCATCCAGGGCATGTTTGCGTTTGCGATGTGGGATGCCCAGAACGAAACGCTCTGGCTGGCGCGCGACCGCATGGGCGAGAAGCCGCTCTACTACCACGCGACGGGTGAACGCATCGTGTTCGCGTCGGAGCTGCGATCCGTGCTCGCCTCGGGATTCGTGCCGCGGCTGCTTGACCCGGATGGGCTGGAGTCGTACCTCGCCTTCGGCAGCGTGAGCCAGCCGTACACGCTCGTCAACGGTGTCCGGATGCTCGGCGCGGGGGAACTGCTCAGGTATCGGAACGGCGAAATCGAGATCGAGGAGTACTGGCCGGGCGATCGCCTCGTCCCCGGGCAGGGCGCGCTGCCGCGCGATGAAGCGGTTGCGATTGTCCGCGCCGCGCTCGACCGCGCGCTGCACCGGTGCATGGTGGCCGACGTGCCGATCGCCCTGCTGCTCTCCGGCGGCGTCGATTCGACCGCTATTCTGGCGCGGCTCACGGCACTCGGCTACGACAACCTTTCCACCTTCAGCGTCGGGTTCGACGGTGTCGATGCCGAGCTGAGTGAAGCCCGGTGGGCGCTCAAGGCCGCCCGTCGCTTCGGGGCCCGGCACGAACAGATCACGCTCAGCGGTGATCACGCGCGCGACCTGATCCCGGCGGCGATGCGGGGCGTCGACCAGCCATCGTTCGACGGGTTCAATCACTATCTGGTGTTTCAGGCGATCGCTCGGGCGGGGTTCAAGGTGGCGCTGACCGGTCAGGGCGCCGACGAACTCTTCTTCGGCTACGCCCGCCATCGCTCGTTCGCGATCGGCCGGATGGTCGCGCGGCTGGGGGCCCCCGCCTTCATACGCCGCGCAGCGGCGCCGGGCTTCCACCTCGCCGCCCAGGACCAGCAGCGCTTTCGCAAGACCGTGGCGCTGTTCGAGCCGGGACCGGCGACCGCGCTGGCCTACAGCAGTCGTCACCAGGTCTTCACGGGCGACGAAATCACCCAGCTCCTTGGGCGCAAGGTTCGCGCATCCGTCCGCTTCATTCCGGAGCCCAACGGTGACACGCCGCTGGCGCAGCTCTACGACATGGAAACGCGCCACTTCATGCGCAATCAGTTCTGCGTGACGAGCGACCAGATGAGCATGGCGGTTTCGCTGGAGTTGCGCGCACCGTTCGTCGATCAGGACCTCGTCGAAACCGTCACCCCGATGCCGACCGACCTCAAGGTGATGCCCGGCCGTCAGAAGCCTCTGCTGGTCGACGCGGTCAATGATCCGCTGGTGGCCGAGTTGTCGGCGCGCCCGAAGCAGGGATTTCCCTTCCCGCTCCGGCGCTGGCTCGCCGAAGAACTGGATGGCATGACGCTCGACGCGCGCACGCTCGGGCTGGCGCCGGAGGCTGTGCGTGAGGTCGCCGCCAAGGCTCGCCGCGGTGCCACCTACCCGCAGTACTGGTCACTGGTGGTGCTCGGCGCGTGGATGAACGCCAACGGCATGGCACCGGCCCCATGCGATTGATCACGGATTCGTCGAGCGACATCTCGCGCCGGAGTCTCCGCGCCGCGGCCGACTCCCGCACAGCGCCGTTCAGCGTGCTGATGACGACCTATGCCGGCGAGCGCGCGGAATTTCTGGAAGCGGCATTGCTGAGCATCATCGACCAGACCCTCGCGGCCGCGCAGATCGTGCTCGTGGTTGACGGGCCGATCGACGCCGCGCAACACGCCGTGCTCGACCGCGGCGCCGAGCAGGCAACGGCCGCCGGAAGTCAGTTCATCCAGGTCGACCGCGCGCAGTGCGGTGGGCTCGCGATCGCACTCAATCACGGGCTGCGCCATTGCAGCGAACCGTGGATCGCGCGCATGGATTCCGACGATCATGCACCCCCGCACCGCCTCGCGATGCAATGGGAGTTTCTCGCGGCACATCCCGACATCGATGTGCTTGCCGGGTATCAGATGGAGTTTTCCGCGCACCCGGCGCAGGTCGACCGCGTCAAGACCATTCCGGAGCGGCATGACGACATCGCGCGCGTGCTCCGGTGGCGCAATACCATTTCGCATCCGAGCGTGGTCATGCGCTCCGACGCGGTCCGCCGGGTCGGCGGATATCACGAGATCGGCTTGCTCGAGGACTACGACCTGATGCTCCGCATGCTGGCCGCGGGCGCGCGCTTCCATGGCCTGCAACGCCCACGATTCATGTGCGGGTCGACGACGCCCAGCGAGCGCGGCGTGGCGGCGCCCGGTACGCCATCGAGGAGTTGCGGTTCCGGTTGTCGCTCTTCCGTCGGGCCACATCTCGCTCGCCAACCTGGCCGTGTCGGCGCCGTGCTACGCGGCGTTCCGGATCGCCCGCCATCGGTCAAGCGCGCGGCCTACCGCCTGGTCCGCCGGTGGTACGCCGGCGATCGTCGTGCCGCGCGACCCGGAGCTGGCACGATGACCGGTTCCGTGGCGCCTGACGACGCGTTCGCGATCGTCACGCCGGCGCGCAACGAGGCGAAGTACCTCCAGCAAACGATCGATTCGATGGTGGCGCAGTCGCTGCGGCCGCGCGAATGGATCATCGTCGACGACGGCTCGACGGACGCCACCGCGGCAATCGCGGAGCGTGCGGCGGCGGTGCATCCGTGGATTCGGCTGCTCAAGGCGCCCGATCGCGGTGAACGCGTCGTCGGGGCCGGTGTCATCGAGGCGTTCAATCTTGGTCTGCGCGCGTTGCAGTGCGGTCCGACCGCATTTCTCTGCAAGCTCGACGCCGACCTGGTGCTGCCGCCCGACTACTTCACCCACCTCGTCGCCCACTTTCACGCCGATCCAGCGCTCGGCATCGCCAGTGGCAGGATCGTCGAGCGAGTGGGCGGCCAGCTGGAGTTGCTGCGTTACGAACCGGAGATGGTGTTCGGCGCCTGCAAGTTCTATCGGCGCGAATGCTCGACGCCATCGGCGATCGAGGTCGCCATGGCTGCGACGGGATCGACGTCTATCAGGCCATGCGCCGGGGCTGGCGCACGGCCACGCTCGACGACCCGGCGCTCGACATTCTGCACCTGCGCCGCATGGGGACATCGCACAAGACGATCCTGCACGGCGCGAGCCGCCGCGGCCACGGCCTGCATACAATCGGTCCCACCCGTCTGGGTGCTGGCAAGCGCCGCCTACCGGATGGCCGATCGCCCGTACATCCTGGCCGGCGTCGCCGTGCTGGTCGGCTACTGCGCGGCACGGCTGCGCGACGCCCCGCGCATCGGCGATCCGGAATTCGCACCGTTCCTGCGGCGCTGGCAGATGCGCAAGTTGCGCCACAAGCTCGGCCGATTGCTGCCCTGGCGCGCCGCGCGCTGGACGGGGTCGAGCCGGAGCGCGCAGGCATGAGTTCCCGCGTGGTCCGGCTCGTGGCCGGCGCGTCGCAGGCGTTTCCGTTGCGGATGTTCTCACGCCTGCTGGCGCCCGACGTGGTCGCGTTCTGCTACCATGCCGTGTCGGAGCAACCACTCCCCCACGTGACCCACATCTACCGGCACAAGACGCCGGACCAGTTCCGCAGCGACCTCGACTTCATTCGCAGCGAATTCAACGTCGTCAGCTACGAGGAACTGCAATCGCCGCCGCGCCGCCGCGCACGCGACCGGCGCAAGAAGGCCCTGATCACGTTCGACGATGGCCTGGCCGAGTGCCACAGCGTGGTGCGCCCGCTGCTGCTGAGCCAGGGCGTGCCGGCCATCTTCTTCATTACCACCACGTTCGTGGGCAACCGCAGCTTGTACTACCGGCACAAGGTGTCGCTCTGCATCGATGCGTGCCTTCGGCTCGACCACCGCGAGGCCGCCGCGGTGGCGCACGAGGCCGGCACGATTTGCGACATCCCCGATTGCTCGTTACAGCAGCTGATGACCTGGCTGCAACGCGCCCCGGCGCGCGACGAGCCGCTGATCGACCGCATCTGCACCGTGCTCGGCATCGACACCAGCGCATTCCTGGCACGGGTGCAGCCGTATCTCACCGAGCATCAGATTCGCGGACTCGCCGCCGACGGCTTTTCGATCGGCGCGCACGGTATCACCCACGCGCGCCTGGGGGCCTGCCCCGACGAACAGAAGAAACAGGAAATCCTCGACTCGTGTGCGGCCGTGGCGGCGATGGTGGGGAAATCGGAGATCCCGTTCGCGTTTCCGTTCAACGGGCTGGGCGTGAACCGCGACCTGCTGGAGCGGTTGCGCCATTCGCACACGGGGATCGGCGTGATGTTCGACACCCGCCTCTTTGCGCGCGACCGCAGCTTTGTCATCAACCGCGCCGTGGTCGACGAACCGGCCGGCGCGGCGCGCGAGTCCAACCTGCCGATGCATCTGCGCCGAGCGTACGTCGCGGCGTCCGGCCATGCGCTGATCGGCCTGGTGGCTCGCCGCCGACTCAGTGTGCCATGAACGCCTGAAACTGCGCCATCCCCGCCTTCGGGGCTCCGTCCGCATGCAGCAACCCGAAGCTGGTCGACACACTCGGCGTGTCGTATTCCGAGAAGTACGTGGCCAGCGCAACGTACGGGTACTGGCTCTCGATCAGGTCCAGTGACTGCCGCAGGTATGTCCCCTGCTGGGCCTCCGAAATCTTGGCGGTGTTCCAGCCCCATTCGGTGATCCAGAGCCCCGCGTTGCCCTGCCCGTTGGCAATCATCAGGTCGTGAATCAATCCGATGTCATCGAAGTTCTCGTCGCCGGCAAGATGCACTGTGGGGGCCTGGTTGTGGTCCGAATACGGGTGAATTGCCACGTTGTCGGGATGGACGCCGAGCCCGTAGAGTCCCTGCAGAAACGCGACCCCGCTCATTCCGTCGTTGCCGTACCAGACCGGCAGCGCCGCGAGCCCGGCGCTGACGTCTGGTTGGTCGGATCGACCGCATGGAGCGCCTGATTGATCGCCGTGAACCACTGCGCGTACTGCGGCAGGTTGACCCTGGGGCGCCAGAATGCGTCGGAGTTGGGTTCGTTGCCGATCTCCCAGAAGTGCACCTTCCCCTTGTAGCGCGTCGCTGCCGCCGTGATGAACTGCTGGTAGAGACTCACCCAGGTGGCGAAGGCTGCGGGATCGGTCGGCACATACAGGTAATAGTCGTCGTGCTGCGATGGTGTCACGCCGTTGGCCCACGTCGGGGATCCGTCGATCACGAAGAGTGGTTCGATCCCGTCGGCCAGCAGCCCGTTGACGATCGCGTCGGGTACGCTCCAGTCGGGATGGCCCTGCGTGTATTCGATGTACGGCCACAGCAGCTCGACCCGCATCACGGTCGCACCCATGGTGTGCGCCTGCGCGATCATCGACGACCGGAACGATGCGTCCGTCGACCAGCCGATGTCCGAGTGAATGCCGATCCGGGTGGACATGACGACGACGGTCGTCGTGTCGGCGATGCCGTTGGCGGCGGTGGCGATCACCTGATACGTCCCGCGGCTGGCCGGCGCCGTGTAGAGCCCGTTCGCCGAGACGGAGCCGCCGGTACTCGCATACCGCACCGTCTGCGACGACAGCACATGGCCCGGGTCCGTCAGCGCGGCTGACAGCTGGTACTGCTTGCCAAGGTAGAGCCGCACCGTATCGACATTGAGCGTGATGGTGGCCGGCGTCGGGACCGAAACGGAGACGGTGCTGGTATCCGCGCGCGCGCCGGCGGTCGCGATGACGCGATAGCTGTGCCCGGGGTGCTGCCAGCGGTGAAGTCACCAGTCGCCGAAATCGCGCCGCCTGTGGCACTCCATGTCAGCGCCGGGACGGCGCTCGAACCGTCACTCCACCTGGCTGTGACGCTGAATTGCTGCGACGCACCGGGCGCCACCGTCGTCACCAACGGTGACATCGACAGACTGGTGAGCACCGCCGGCGGCGGCAGCACGGACGCGTGCGCCGTATCGGCCACACCGCAGGTGCACGCCGCGATGATCAGGAAATTGCCCGCCACCGATCCTGCCTGGAATACACCACTGCTGCTGATCGATCCTCCCGTCGCTGACCAACTCACCGCATACGGACGCGCCTGGCCGTCACTCCACGTCTCCGTTGCCGCAAACGATGCCGACGCACCGGCCGCGATCACGCTCGACCTGGGCGTCACGGCGATCGCGGTGACATGCGGTGCGTCGATGTTCACCGGCACTGCAGCGCGCACCGAGCCGCCCGCCTGCGTCGCCGTGACCGTGTACGCGCCAGCCGCCGATCCCGCGGTAAACAGGCCACTCGCGGTGATCGTTCCGCCCGTGGCCGACCAGGTCACCGCCGGCATGGCATGGCTGGTGTCGCTCCAGGTCGCGCTCGCGCTGAATTGCACCGTGCCGCCGCTCGATGTGTTCACCGCGGCAGGTGTCACGGCCAATGCCGTGAGCGTCGCCGGAGCGGCCGTGATCACCACGCGTGCGGTGGCGCTCAACGCATTCCCCGCGGGGTCGCTGATCGACCCGGTCACCACGAACGTGCCCGCCGCGGCGCCGGCGGTGTACGCGCCGCCGGTGGATACTGAGCCGCCGGTCGCGCTCCAGGCGGCTTTTCCGTCTGCCGGCTGCTGTCGCTCATGGTGGCGACGAGTTGCAACGACACGTTCGCACCGGGCACCAGGATGACCGAGTCGGGACTGAGCCGCACCGCGACGATCGCCGGCGTCACGACCACGGTCGATGTATCCACCACGCCTATGCTCGGGCTACTGCAGAACACCTGATAGGTGCCCGGTCTGGCCCGCCGTGTAGAGTCCATCGGCCGTGATGGTTCCCCCGGCGGCGGTCCAGGTCACCGGGGGTACCGTGTGGGACCCATCGCTCCACAGCGCTGCAACGACGAATTGCCGCGAGGCGCCGGCCTGCAGTGTCACGCTCAGCGGATTGGCGACCAGCGTCGTCAAGGTCGCGACGGGAGAGGCAGGCGGCGAAACGGCCGGGACCACGTCGACGGCGGCGGAATCCTCCAGCCCGGCTGCGTCGGCGTGGACGTGGTAGGTCCCATCGGCGGCAGCGCTGAACCAGCCACCGGCCGAAATCTGCCGCCCGCCGCCAGCCAGGTGGGGTACACCGGCACGCTGTCGCCTGCGGCGGTGCGGCCCCAGGCGGTGAGGCGTACGGAATCGCCGGGTGAGATGCTGACGGCACGGGGATAAACGGAAAGGCTCACCAGCGCGGGAGCCTCGGAAGCGGCGAGCTGAGCTGCGGCGCCGGAGCTGCAGTGCGACACCAGCGCCGACAAGACCGCCACGCCGACGACGCCGGCCAATCGGCGCGCCAGTTTGAACAGGTACGTCATCGGGGCGAGTGGCCCGTCGGGCGGCGGTAGGTCACGCGCGTAGTATCGGAAGCGGGACGGGGGGATGAAGGCGATGCGCGACCGTCCTTCGTCCGGCGCAG
>CAWCMH010000001.1:1182500-3209449 GCA_963796635.1 uncultured Gemmatimonadales bacterium | reverse complement strand
CCAATCTCCTTTCCAGCGGGCGCGACGACGCCAACCTCGGACACTCTCGGCGCGCACGCCGCTCTGGCACGAACTGCTCAGTCGCTACATCCCGGTGCGGCCATGGACCGGGTACGGTTACGACAGTTTCTGGACCACACGGCACCTGATCGAAATGTCGCTGATCCATCCCGGACTCACGTATTACCACGCGCATTCCGGCTACATCGAGCTCGCGCTGAGCGTCGGCATCCCTGGTGCGATCGCCTACATCCTCGCGTTGCCGCTGGCGCTGGTCGCGGCGATCGGCCGCTGTTTCCGCGGATGGGATGCCGACGACGTGTTCTGCGCCGGGGGCCTGGCGTACCTGATCGTCGCGATGACGGCCGAGCCGGTCAATTTCTCGATCGGCCTGCCGGCATTCCTGGTGCTGGTGATCTTCTCGCGGTACGCCATCGTCGACGACCCGACCACCGTGGCTGCGCCCGCCGCGGTCGCGCCGGTTCGGGCCACCGCCCGCCATTCGGTGCTGGCATGAGCGCCCGGGATCCCATGCGCATTGGCCTGGTACTCGATTCATTTCCCGAGGTCTCGGAAACCTTCCTGATCCATCACGTCGCGGCGCTGATCGATGGCGGACATGATGTCACGATTTTCGCGCAGCCGGCCCCACCGTTGCCGGTGCACCCGGCCGTCGCGCGTACGGCATGATCGAACGCACCCGGTTTCTGCGCGGCCAGCGCCGCGGCATTCGCCAGGCGGTCGATGTCCCGCGCACGCTGCTCACGTCGTGGCGCGTCCGCGGACTCAAGGCATGCCTCAACGTCGCGCGCTACGGCACCGGTGTCCTGCGTTTCCGGGCGCTCACCGGATTGCGTCAGTTCCACGGCGCGGAGTTCGACCTGCTGCACTGCCACTTCGCATCGATCGGCTGGGCGTTCCTGCCGCTGCGCGACATCTTCGGGGTGCCGCTGGTGACCTCCTTCCACGGCGATCACTACAAGAGCTTCGGCCGGGATGGTCGCGGGCACCTGGGCGACTGTTCGCCCTGGGCGATGCGTTCATCGCCAACAGCCGCTTCACCGCAGCAGAACTGCGGCATCTCGGCTGTCCCGAAGACAAGGTGCACGTCGTCCCGGCGGTGGTGTCCGACGAGGGAGCGGAATTCCGCGCCCGCCCTGGCGGCACGCCCGGTGTCGACGGCGCAATCCGTATCCTCTGCGTGGCACGACTCGATGCCGCCAAGGGGATTCATGTGGCGATGGACGCCCTCGCAAGGCTGCGCGCGCACGGCCACAACGCCACGCTCACGGTCATCGGCGACGGTCCGCACCGCCTTGCGCTCGAAACCCGTCGCGCGGCCCTCGGGCTGGAACAGGCGGTGTCGTTTCTCGGCTGGCGCACGCAGCAGGACGTCTACGCGCAGTATCGCGAGGCGGACCTGGTCGTGCTGCCTTCGGTGGGAGATGCCACCGGCACCAATGAGGCGCAGGGCGTGGTACTGCAGGAAGCGATGCTGCACGGCGTGCCGGTGATCGGGAGCGCGATTGGCGGTATTCCCGAAAGCCTGGCCGACGGCGCCGCCGGAGTCCTGTTCGAATCCGGCAACGCCGACGCGCTGGCTGCGGCGGTGCTCACGGCGGCGAGCGACCCTGCCGCCACACTGCAGCGGGTGCATGCCGCGGCGAAGTACGTCCGCGGCAAGTACCTCAAGCCGGCCGTGCTGCGCGCGCACGAATCGGTGTACGCCACGGCGCTCGAGCGCTACCGGTGCGCGGCACAACGGGACCAGCACGCCCCGCGACGGAGCGCGTGATCATGTGCGGCATTTGCGGGGTCGTCGGCAATGCACCATCGGCGCAACACGACGCCATGCTCGGCGCGCTGCAGCATCGCGGGCCCGATGGACACGGCGTATTCGACCGCCCCATGCGCCGCGGCGGCGCCTGGCTCGGACATCGACGCCTGGCGATCATCGACCTGTCGCCCACCGGGCAGCAACCCATGTCGCGCACGGCGCGGCAAGGCGACCTCACGGTCGTATTCAACGGCGAGATCTACAACTACGCCGCGCTGCGCGACGAACTGCGCGCCGCCGGCCACTCCTTCGTGGGCGGTAGCGACACCGAAGTCCTGCTGGCGGCCTGGGACCATTGGGGTGAGCGCGCCCTCGACCGCATCCAGGGCATGTTCGCGTTTGCGATGTGGGATGCGCGGGACGAAACGCTCTGGCTGGCACGCGATCGCATGGGCGAGAAGCCGCTCTACTACCACGCGACGGGTGAACGCATCGTGTTCGCGTCGGAGCTGCGATCCGTGCTCGCCTCGGGATTGGTGCCACGCCTGCTCGACCGGATGGGCTGGAGTCGTACCTCGCCTTCGGCAGCGTGAGCCAGCCGTACACGCTCGTCCACGGCGTCCGGATGCTCGGCGCCGGGAAACTGCTCCGGTATCGGAACGGCGAAATCGAGATCGCGGAGTACTGGCCGGGCGATCGGCTCGTCCCCGAACACGGCGCGCTGCCGCGCGATGAAGCCGTCGCGATTGTCCGCGCCGCGCTCGACCGCGCGCTGCACCGGTGCATGGTGGCCGACGTGCCGATCGCCCTGCTGCTCTCCGGCGGCGTCGATTCGACCGCTATTCTGGCGCGGCTCACGGCACTCGGCTACGACAACCTCTCCACGTTCAGCGTCGGGTTCGACGGCGTCGATGCCGAGCTGAGTGAAGCCCGGTGGGCGCTCAAGGCCGCCCGTCGCTTCGGGGCCCGGCACGAACAGATCACGCTCAGCGGTGATCACGCGCGCGAGCTGATCCCGGCGGCGATGCGGGGCGTCGACCAGCCATCGTTCGACGGGTTCAATCACTATCTGGTGTTTCAGGCGATCGCTCGGGCGGGGTTCAAGGTGGCGCTGACCGGTCAGGGCGCCGATGAACTCTTCTTCGGCTACGCCCGCCATCGCTCGTTCGCGATCGGCCGGATGGTCGCGCGGCTGGGGGCCCCCGCCTTCATACGCCGCGCGGCGGCGCAGGGCTTCCACCTCGCCGCCCCGGACCAGCAGCGCTTTCGCAAGACCGTGGCGCTGTTCGAGCCGGGACCGGCGACCGCGCTGGCCTACAGCAGTCGTCACCAGGTCTTCACGGGCGACGAAATCACCCAGCTCCTTGGGCGCAAGGTTCGCACATCCGTCCGCTTCATTCCGGAGCCCAACGGTGACACGCCGCTGGCGCAGCTCTACGACATGGAAACGCGCCACTTCATGCGCAATCAGTTGCTGCGTGACGGCGACCAGATGAGCATGGCGGTTTCGCTGGAGTTGCGCGCACCGTTCGTCGATCAGGACCTCGTCGAAACCGTCACCCCGATGCCGACCGACCTCAAGGTGATGCCCGGCCGTCAGAAGCCTCTGCTGGTCGACGCGGTCAATGATCCGCTGGTGGCCGAGTTGTCGGCGCGCCCGAAGCAGGGATTTCCCTTCCCGCTCCGGCGCTGGCTCGCCGAAGAACTGGATGGCATGACGCTCGACGCGCGCACGCTCGGGCTGGCGCCGGAGGCTGTGCGTGAGGTCGCCGCCAAGGCTCGCCGCGGTGCCACCTACCCGCAGTACTGGTCACTGGTGGTGCTCGGCGCGTGGATGAACGCCAACGGCATGGCACCGGCCCCATGCGATTGATCACGGATTCGTCGAGCGACATCTCGCGCCGGAGTCTCCGGGCCGCGGCCGACTCCCGCACAGCGCCGTTCAGCGTGCTGATGACGACCTATGCCGGCGAGCGCGCGGAATTTCTGGAAGCGGCATTGCTGAGCATCATCGACCAGACCCTCGTGGCCGCGCAGATCGTGCTCGTGGTTGACGGGCCGATCGACGCCGCGCAACACGCCGTGCTCGACCGCGGCGCCGAGCAGGCAACGGCCGCCGGCAGTCAGTTCATCCAGGTCGACCGCGCGCAGTGCGGTGGGCTCGCGATCGCACTCAATCACGGGCTGCGCCATTGCAGCGAACCGTGGATCGCGCGCATGGATTCCGACGATCATGCGCCCCCGCACCGCCTCGCGATGCAATGGGAGTTTCTCGCGGCACATCCCGACATCGATGTGCTTGCCGGGTATCAGATGGAGTTTTCCGCGCACCCGGCGCAGGTCGACCGCGTCAAGACCATTCCGGAGCGGCATGACGACATCGCGCGCGTGCTCCGGTGGCGCAATCCCATTTCGATCCGACGTGGTCATGCGCTCCGACGCGGTCCGCCGGGTCGGCGGATATCACGAGATCGGCTTGCTCGAGGACTACGACCTGATGCTCCGCATGCTGGCCGCGGGCGCGCGCTTCCATGGCCTGCAACGCCCCACGGTTCACGTCCGGGTCGACGACGCCCAGCGAGCGCGGCGTGGCGGCGCCCGGTCGCCATCGAGGAGTTGCGGTTCCGGTTGTCGCTCTTCCGTCCGGCCGCTCGCTCGCCAACCTGGCCGTGTCGGCGCCGTGCTACGCGGCGTTCCGGATCT
Organism: uncultured Gemmatimonadales bacterium; assembly: GCA_963796635.1. GTDB lineage: Bacteria > Gemmatimonadota > Gemmatimonadetes > Gemmatimonadales > GWC2-71-9 > Palsa-1233. The sequence continues at coordinate 3,204,969 of CAWCMH010000001.1, read as the reverse complement.
GCCCGCCATCGGTCAAGCGCGCGGCCTACCGCCTGGTCCGCCGGTCGAGTGCGCCCGGCGATCGTTGTCCCGCCGCCGACCCGGAGCTGGCACGATGACCGGTTCCGTGGCGCCTGACGACCCGTTCGCGATCGTCACGCCGGCGCGCAACGAGGCGAAGTACCTCCAGCAAACGATCGATTCGATGGTGGCGCAGTCACTGCGGCCGCGCGAATCGATCATCGTCGACGACGGCTCGACGGACGCCACCGCGGCAATCGCGGAGCGTGCGGCGGCGGTGCATCCGTGGATTCGGCTGCTCAAGGCGCCCGATCGCGGTGAACGCGTCGTCGGGGCCGGTGTCATCGAGGCGTTCAACCTTGGCCTGCGCGCGTTGCAGTGCGGTCCGACCGCATTTCTCTGCAAGCTCGACGCCGACCTGGTGCTGCCGCCCGACTACTTCACCCACCTCGTCGCCCACTTTCACGCCGATCCAGCGCTCGGCATCGCCAGTGGCAGGATCGTCGAGCGAGTGGGCGGCCAGCTGGAGTTGCTGCGTTACGAACCGGAGATGGTGTTCGGCGCCTGCAAGTTCTACCGGCGCGAATGCTTCGACGCCATCGGCGGAATCGAGGTCGCCATCGGCTGGGACGGGATCGACGTCTATCAGGCCATGCGCCGGGGCTGGCGCACGGCCACGCTCGACGACCCGGCGCTCGACATTCTGCACCTGCGCCGCATGGGGACATCACACAAGACGATCCTGCACGGCGCGAGCCGCCGCGGCCACGGCCTGCACTACAATCGGTCCCACCCCGTCTGGGTGCTGGCAAGCGCCGCCTACCGGATGGCCGATCGCCCGTACATCCTGGCCGGCGTCGCCGTGCTGGTCGGCTACTGCACGGCACGGCTGCGCGACGCCCCGCGCATCGGCGATCCGGAATTCGCACCGTTCCTGCGGCGCTGGCAGATGCGCAAGTTGCGCCACAAGCTCGGCCGATTGCTGCCCTGGCGCGCCGCGCGCTGGACGGAGTCGAGCCGGAGCGCGCAGGCATGAGTTCCCGGGTGGTCCGGCTCGTGGCCGGCGCGTCGCAGGCGTTTCCGTTGCAGATGTTCTCACGGCTGCTGGCGCCCGACGTGGTTGCGTTCTGCTACCATGCCGTGTCGGAGCAACCGCTCCCCCACGTGACCCACATCTACCGGCACAAGACGCCGGACCAGTTCCGCAGCGACCTCGACTTCATTCGCAGCGAATTCAACGTCGTCAGCTACGAGGAACTGCAATCGCCGCCGCGCCGCCGCGCACGCGACCGGCGCAAGAAGGCCCTGATCACGTTCGACGATGGCCTGGCCGAGTGCCACAGCGTGGTGCGCCCGCTGCTGCTGAGCCAGGGCGTGCCGGCCATCTTCTTCATTACCACCACGTTCGTGGGCAACCGCAGCTTGTACTACCGGCACAAGGTGTCGCTCTGCATCGATGCGTGCCTTCGGCTCGACCACCGCGAGGCCGCCGCGGTGGCGCACGAGGCCGGCACGATTTGCGACATCCCCGATTGCTCGTTACAGCAGCTGATGACCTGGCTGCAACGCGCCCCGGCGCGCGACGAGCCGCTGATCGACCGCATCTGCACCGTGCTCGGCATCGACACCAGCGCATTCCTGGCACGGGTGCAGCCGTATCTCACCGAGCATCAGATTCGCGGACTCGCCGCCGACGGCTTTTCGATCGGCGCGCACGGTATCACCCACGCGCGCCTGGGGGCCTGCCCCGACGAACAGAAGAAACAGGAAATCCTCGACTCGTGTGCGGCCGTGGCGGCGATGGTGGGGAAATCGGAGATCCCGTTCGCGTTTCCGTTCAACGGGCTGGGCGTGAACCGCGACCTGCTGGAGCGGTTGCGCCATTCGCACACGGGGATCGGCGTGATGTTCGACACCCGCCTCTTTGCGCGCGACCGCAGCTTTGTCATCAACCGCGCCGTGGTCGACGAACCGGCCGGCGCGGCGCGCGCGTCCAACCTGCCGATGCATCTGCGCCGAGCGTACGTCGCGGCGTCCGGCCATGCGCTGATCGGCCTGGTGGCTCGCCGCCGACTCAGTGTGCCATGAACGCCTGAAACTGCGCCATCCCCGCCTTCGGGGTTCCGTCCGCATGCAGCAACCCGAAGCTGGTCGACACACTCGGCGTGTCGTATTCCGAGAAGTACGTGGCCAGCGCAACGTACGGGTACTGGCTCTCGATCAGGTCCAGTGACTGCCGCAGGTATGTCCCCTGCTGGGCCTCCGAAATCTTGGCGGTGTTCCAGCCCCATTCGGTGATCCAGAGCCCCGCGTTGCCCTGCCCGTTGGCAATCATCAGGTCGTGAATCAATCCGATGTCATCGAAGTTCTCGTCGCCGGCAAGATGCACTATGGGGGCCTGGTTGTGGTCCGAATACGGGTGAATTGCCACGTTGTCGGGATGGACGCCGAGCCCGTACAGCCCCTGCAGAAACGCGACCCCGCTCATTCCGTCGTTGCCGTACCACACCGGCAACGCCGCGAGCCCGGCGCTCGACGTCTGGCTGGTCGGATCGACCGCATGGAGTGCCTGATTGATCGCCGTGAACCACTGCGCGTACTGCGGCAGGTTGACCCTGGGGCGCCAGAATGCGTCGGAGTTGGGTTCGTTGCCGATCTCCCAGAAGTGCACCTTCCCCTTGTAGCGCGTCGCTGCCGCCGTGATGAACTGCTGGTAGAGACTCACCCAGGTGGCGAAGGCTGCGGGATCGGTCGGCACGTACAGGTAATAGTCGTCGTGCTGCGATGGTGTCACGCCGTTGGCCCACGTCGGGGATCCGTCGATCACGAAGAGTGGTTCGATCCCGTCGGCGAGCAGCCCGTTGACGATCGCGTCGGGTACGCTCCAGTCAGGATGGCCCTGCGTGTATTCGATGTACGGCCACAGCAGCTCGACCCGCATCACGGTCGCACCCATGGTGTGCGCCTGCGCGATCATCGACGACCGGAACGACGCGTCCGTCGACCAGCCGATGTCCGAGTGAATTCCGATCCGCGTGGACATGACGACGACGGTCGTCGTGTCGGCGATGCCGTTGGCGGCGGTGGCGATCACCTGATACGTCCCGCGGCTGGCCGGCGCCGTGTAGAGCCCGTTCGCCGAGACGGAGCCGCCGGTACTCGCATACCGCACCGTCTGCGACGACAGCACATGGCCCGGGTCCGTCAGCGCGGCTGACAGCTGGTACTGCTTGCCAAGGTAGAGCCGCACCGTATCGACATTGAGCGTGATGGTGGCCGGCGTCGGGACCGAAACGGAGACGGTGCTGGTATCCGCGCGCGCCCCGGCGGTCGCGATGACGCGATAGCTGCCCGGTGTGCTGCCTGCGGTGAAGTCGCCACTCGCCGAAATCGCGCCGCCTGTGGCACTCCATGTCAGCGCCGGGACGGTGCTCGAACCGTCACTCCACCTGGCTGTGACGCTGAATTGCTGCGACGCACCGGGCGCTACCGTCGTCACCAACGGTGACATCGACAGACTGGTGAGCACCGCCGGCGGCGGCAGCACGGACGCGTGCGCCGTGTCGGCCACACCGCAGGTGCACGCCGCGATGATCAGGAAATTGCCCGCCACCGATCCTGCCTGGAATACACCACTGCTGCTGATCGATCCTCCCGTCGCTGACCAACTCACCGCATACGGACGCGCCTGGCCGTCACTCCACGTCTCCGTTGCCGCAAACGATGCCGACGCACCGGCCGCGATCACGCTCGACCTGGGCGTCACGGCGATCGCGGTGACATGCGGTGCGTCGATGTTCACCGGCACTGCAGCGCGCACCGAGCCGCCCGCCTGCGTCGCCGTGACCGTGTACGCGCCAGCCGCCGATCCCGCGGTAAACAGGCCACTCGCGGTGATCGTTCCGCCCGTGGCCGACCACGTGACCGCCGGCGTGGCATGGCTGGTGTCGCTCCAGGTCGCGCTCGCGCTGAATTGCACCGTGCCGCCGCTCGATGTGTTCACCGCGGCAGGCGTCACGGCCAATGCCGTGAGCGTCGCCGGAGCGGCCGTGATCACCACGCGTGCGGTGGCGCTCAACGCATTCCCCGCGGGGTCGCTGATCGACCCGGTCACCGCGAACGTGCCCGCCGCGGCGCCGGCGGTGTACGCGCCGCCGGTGGATACCGAGCCGCCGGTCGCGCTCCAGGTCGCGCTTTCCGTCTGCCGGCTGCTGTCGCTCATGGTGGCGACGAGTTGCAACGACACGTTCGCACCGGGCACCAGGATGACCGAGTCGGGACTGAGCCGCACCGCGACGATCGCCGGCGTCACGACCACGGTCGATGTATCCACCACGCCGTGCTCGGGCTGCTGCAGAACACCTGATAGCTGCCCGGCTGCTGGCCCGCCGTGTAGAGTCCATCGGCCGTGATGGTTCCCCCGGCGGCGGTCCAGGTCACCGGGGGTACCGTGTGGGACCCATCGCTCCACAGCGCTGCAACGATGAATTGCCGCGAGGCGCCGGCCTGCAGTGTCACGCTCAGCGGATTGGCGACCAGCGTCGTCAGGGTCGCGACGGGAGAGGCAGGCGGCGAAACGGCCGGGACCACGTCGACGGCGGCGGAATCCTCCAGCCCGGCTGCGTCGGCGTGGACGTGGTAGGTCCCGTCGACGGCGGCACTGAACCAGCCCCCGGTGGAAATCGTCCCGCCCGCCGCCAGCCAGGTGGGGTACACCGGCACGCTGTCGCCTGCGGCGGTGCGGCCCCAGGCGGTGAGGCGCACGGAATCGCCGGGTGAGATGCTGACGGCACGGGGATAAACGGAAAGGCTCACCAGCGCGGGAGCCTCGGAAGCGGCGAGCTGAGCTGCGGTGCCGGAGCTGCAGTGCGACACCAGCGCCGACAAGACCGCCACGCCGACGACGCCGGCCAATCGGCGCGCCAGTTTGAACAGGTACGTCATCGGGGCGAGTGGCCCGTCGGGCGGCGGTAGGTCACGCGCGTAGTATCGGAAGCGGGACGGGGGGGATGAAGGCGATGCGCGACCGTCCTTCGTCCGGCGCAGGCGTGTCTGATTCACACGCCGGTGGCTAACTTTGCACCGTGTCCCGCCTCTCCTTTCGAGCCCGCCTGTTCATCGCCCTCCTCACGGTCAGCGCCTTTCCGCTGGCGGTGATGGCGGTGGCCGGCGTCTGGGCTGTGAAGCACCAGCCGCGCCTCAATCCCGACACCGACATCTTCCCGGTCGGGCGGACCGAATCACGCGCCTTTGCCCAGCTCAGTCAGGCTGCGCTCACTCCGGCGCAGCGGACCGCGCTGCAGCAGCACGACGACAGTGTGCGCTCCCTGATGATCGCCGCGACGCAGACACCCGGCGCCGAACGGCAATGGGGCGAGCGTGCAGCCGTAGCGTTGATCCTGGTCGTCGGTTTCTTCGTGCTGCTCGTGGTCGGCGCGGGAGCGATGCTGTCGCGGCAGTACGCCGCGCCGCTCAACGAGATCGTCGACTGGACGCGACGCATTCTCCGGCACGACCCGCTGCCGCAGGTGCAGTCGCGCCGGGCCACGCCGGAGCTGGTGACGTTGCAGCAATCGCTCTACACGCTGCAAGCCGGACTGGAGCAGGCCCGCGCCGCCGAGCTCGAGGCCGAGCGGCTGCGCGCCTTTGGCGAGGTGGCCCGTCGCGTCGCGCACGAAATGAAGAATCCGTTGACACCGATTCGCCTCGCCGTGCGACAGCTCTCGCGCAACGCGCCCCCCGAGTGGCGTGACGCGCTCGACGTGATCGGCACGGAATCGGCACGACTCGAAGCGATGGCGCGCGACTTCGCCGAGCTCGGCCGGCTTCCGGAAGGCGTGGCGGCCGCGGTCGACCTGTGTGAGTTGCTCGAGGACCTGCTGCGCAGCGCGGTGCCGGAAGCCATGCAGTGCACCTTCATATGCGATCGGCCCGATGTCACGCTCGTCGGGCACTACGATCCGCTGCGACGCGCGTTCAGCAACATCGTGCGCAACGCCGTCGAAGCCTGTCACGGCGAGGGATCGCTGGACGTCGCGGTCGCACTCGACGAGGGCTGCATTCGCATCACCTTCCGCGACAGCGGGCCCGGCATTCCCGCCGCCAACCGCGACAAGATCTTCCAGCCCTACTACACCGACAAACCCGCGGGGACGGGACTGGGACTCGCCATCGTGCGGCAGACCATCGAGCAGCATGGCGGCACGATCGGCCTGGCCGACGCACCGCGCGGCGCGACGTTCGTGGTCGAGTTTCCGGCATGAGCACGCGCGTGTTGATCGTCGACGACGAAGCCAACATCCGCCGGATGGTGGGGGCCCTGCTCAAGTCCGAGGACTTCGACGTCGCCGAAGCGCCCAACGGCAACGCCGGGTTGCTGGCGCTTCCCGATGTGCGCCCCGACATCATCCTGCTCGACCTGATGATGCCACCGGGCCCCGACGGGCTCGCGACGCTGGAGAAGATTCGCACGGCCGATCACGACATCCCCGTCATCATGATGAGCGGCAAGGCGCAGCTGGCCGACGCCGTGCGCGCGGTGCAGATGGGCGCCTTCCAGTTTCTCGAAAAGCCGCTGGCGCCGGAGTCCCTGCTGGTCGCCGTGCGCTCGGCCGAAACGCTGGTGCGCACCCAGGCCGAAAACCGCTCGCTGCGCCAGGCGCTCGGTCCGCAGCCGACGCTGGTGGGCACCAGCCCCGAAATCGAGCACGTGCGCCAGCTCATCAGCCAGGTGGCACCGACCGACGCCCGCGTCCTCATTCTCGGCGAATCGGGGACCGGCAAGGAGCTGGTCGCGAATGCCATCCATCGCTACTCACCGCGCGCGCGCGGACCGTTCGTGTCGGTCAACTGCGCCGCGATTCCGCGCGACCTGGTGGAAAGCGAGATGTTCGGGCACGAACGCGGTGCATTCACCGGTGCGACCGATCGGCGGATCGGACGATTCGAACTCGCCGATGGCGGCACCCTCTTTCTCGACGAAATCGGCGACCTGCAGCTCGAGGCACAAGCCAAGCTGCTGCGGGTGCTCGAACGCGGCGACATCCAGCGGATCGGCGCGGAGCGCACCGTCCACGTCAACATCCGGGCACTGGCCGCCACCAACCGACGGCTCGAGGACGCGGTCCACAACGGCACCTTCCGCGAGGATCTGTACTTCCGGCTCAACGTCTTCCCGATCGAGGTGCCGCCGTTGCGAGACCGCCTCGACGACATCCCCGAGCTGGTGCAGCACCTTGCGGCGCGTTTGCGCCCGCGGCACCCGCCGCATTTCACCGATGAGGCGCTGACGGCACTCCGGCGCCACACGTGGCCCGGCAACGTGCGCGAGCTCGCCAATATCGTCGAACGCCTGACCATCATCGGCGGCGACGAAGTCACCGGCGATCTGGTGCCGCGGGTGCTGCGGGCCGGAGGACTCGGGGTCGTCGCACCGGTATCCGTCACGACGGCCGAGTTTACCGACAACGGCCGCGGGCTCACGGAGCGGCTGGATGACACGGAACGCGAACTGATCACCGGCGCGATGGCGAACGCCGGCGGCAACATTGCCGAAGCGGCACGGCTGCTCAAGACCGATCGTGGCAACCTCTACCGGCGCATGCGCCGGCTGGGGATTCGCGGAGGAGGCGGGGAATGACGAGCCGAAGCGTCATGCTGCTGGCGGCGACCGTGGTCGGCATGGCGGGCCCGCTGGCGGCGCAGGTGCGGACCATCAACACGGGGCCGCCGGGTGCAGCACCGGCGCCCGGTTGCACCGACGATTCGCTCATCGCCGCGGCGCTGGCGCGATTCAATGCACCGGCGACGGTGCGCGTCTTCCGTGGCAGCGTCAGCATCCCGGCGCCGGATTCCACCCGCGGCGCCTATGGCGTGTATCAAGGTTCGTTGCGGATCGACGGCAGCGTGGGCGGCAGCGTCGTGGTGCTCGATGGCGACCTCCGCGTCACGGCGACCGGCCGCGTCGCCGGGGACGTCACCGTGCTGGGCGGCCGGCTCACCGTCGATCCGGGCGGCCGCATCGGCGGCGTCCGTCGCGCCTGCGACACGGTGGTCGCCCTCATGACGCGCAGCGATGGTGCCGTCGTGCTGCGTCCGCCCACGCGTTCACTCGGCGCGCGCGCCTCGGCAATCGGGATCGATGTCGGTGAGGTGCGCCTGACGCCGCACCTGGGTCTGGGACAGTACAATCGCGTCGAGGGGCTGCCGATCCAGGTCGGCGCCAACGCCATCTGGCAGGCGATGCCCGCCGACACGCTGCGCTCGCAGGCATACCTGGTCCTGCGCAGCGCCAGCGACCCCAATCACAGTCGCGCGGCGGTCGGCTGGCACGTCCAGTCGGAGTTGTCGCACAGCGGGCCGGTGCCGTATTCGGTGGGCGTCGAAGGCGGATCGACCATCACGGCCACCCAGGACCGGCCGTTCTCGTCCGTCGAGTCGGGGCTGAGCGCCATCCTGCTCCGGCGCGATTATCACGACTGGTACCTCCGGCGCGGCGGCTCGCTGTTTGCGAATGTCACGCCGTGGCCCGAAATCACGCTGTCGGGATCGTATGAAATCAGTCAGCAGAACACGGTGCAGGCGGTCAACGCGTTTTCGCTGTTCCGCGCCTATCAGACCTGGCGGGCCAATCCGCTGATCGACGACGGCCGCTACCGCATCGCGTCGTTGCAGTTTACCTATGACGGCCGCGACGACCGGCGGCACCCTGTGCTGCAGTGGTACACCCGAGTGGCCGTGCGCCACGTGGCGAGCAACGATCTCCAGCCGGTGTCGTTGCCCACCGCGATTCGCGACCCGCTGCCATCGACCGGCTACGGCGAGACCGAAGGGGACTTCGACCTCCGGGCCTATCTGCGAATCGATCCGGAACAGCGCATCAACGGTCGGATATCCGGCGGCGGCTATCTCGGTGGGGATCCACTGACCATCCAGCGGCGCCGCGCGATCGGCGGCGCCGATCCCTTGTCGGGCTACGACTTTCGAGCGATCAACTGCGATCGTCGACGCAAACCCGATCCCGGCCAGCCGGCGCTCTGCGACCGGGAACTCGCGGTGCAGCTGGAATACCACCACACGTTGCCGATCGACCTGACGACGCGCGTCGGACCCTACACCGTGGGCATCCGCAAACCCGACCTGGTGCTGCTCGCCGATGCCGGTAGCGCGTGGCTGGCGGGCGACAGCGCCGGGCGAGTGCCGACCAACCGGATCGAGGCGATCAACGAGTGGCGATCGGACGTCGGCGCCGGGATCGCCCTGCCGTGGGTCGGCGTCTACCTGGCCAAGTCGCTGGTCGATCCGGTCGGCATGCAGGCGTTGCTGCTCTTCAACGCGCGGTTCTAGGCACGATGGGGCGCTGGCTCACTGCACTCGCTCTCCTGGTTGGCGCCGTGACGGCGGCGCCGGCGCAGGCGCGCGCGCGCATTGGCGTGCGCCTGGAGCTGCGGCCCGACGCCCCTCCCAATCTCGTGGTGCATGTCAGCGACCTGCTCACCGACCCGCGCTGGCGCGACGCGTTGTCGAGCGCGTATCCGCTGCACCTGCACTGGACTGTGGTGCTCTGGCAGTCGCGGTTGATCGACCGGCCGCTCACGCCGGTCGAGTGGGACGATATCATCCAGGAAGTCCCGGTCATCGACGTGTACACCTTCGAGGAGCGCACCAGCAATGCGACCACGACGGAGACCTTCCACACGGCCGACTCGCTGGCGATGTGGGTGGGTCGCGAGGCCCGACTGGTGACGCCGGCCACGCTGTCCCCCGGGCGCTGGTACTACACCGTGGGGTTGAGCATCACGGCGGACCCGCCCGGCGATGCGCGCAACAACGACGATGGCTCCAGCGCGGCATCGCAACTGGTGCGGCGGCTGATCATGGGGAACGGCAACCACGAAGACCTGCCCGAAGCGCGGACCGCGACCTTTACCGTGAAAGGGCCGTGATCAAAGGAGCCCGAAACGCGCGTCAAGGCGCTTGATTGCCTGTGTGACCGTTCTGGCCCATTTGAACGTGGCCGACCCGCTCGGAATGAACGCATCGCCTTGGTGCTCAACAGCCTCACCGGCGAGTATTCTGCCGGCCAGGCTTCGAAGCGTGTCAACGTGGAAATCAGACCGCCTTTCATGGAGAAAGCGCAACAGTCTCCGGAACCGGCCTCTGTTAATTCGGTTCGGCCTGCCGGTCTGGCGTTCCCACGAGTCGATAAAGAAGAATTCAGCCGGATGCAGGACTATTACAGCGTGTTGGACTCCGCGGGCGTGCATCTTGTCTAGTGTGCGACACATTTCGAGGACCGAGATCGCCGTGATTTCCAGGTGCCTGAATCCTGCACCGCTGCGAAATACCGATACAGGCAATTCCCACACACCAGGTAACGGCTGGAACAGATCAGGGGGCGTCGTTGGCCACGCTATCGAGCAATCGCGACCAACGTAGCAAAGATTGAGGCTGCTATCGATCAACAATCCCGCATTCTTCATCGCATTCCATGTAACGTTCGATGCGCCGTAATTCCCGGCCCGAAATGCCACGATCGCGTCTCGCGGAACGCCACACTCAACCAGCGTCGCGACGCCCTGCCTGAGCATGTCAGTTTGCTGAGTCGCCGTATAATCACTAATATTGTCCGGCAACGGCTGGCCGCCAGACTGACGCCACTCCGGCCTTCGGAGGTTGGGATGCAGATGAAGCTGTACATCTTGGCCGTGGCGCAACAAATACGAACACACCTCGGACAAACCATGGCGGCCGAACACCTCGGCGGACAGCGTCTCGGTGAAGAAGGTCGCTTGTTGCCCGAATTTTTCTAGCTCAGCGACGATCCATTCGATCCCGAGCGGAAGCGCCTGATTCTTGAAACGTGCCCAAACCATCAGGTCAAAGCCTACTGGTGGGCGGACCGTTCCCCTGACCAAACGCTCCTCGGTGCATTCGGTGTCGATCGTGAGGTAGACGTTGGTGCGCATCGTGAACGAATCCTTCAGTGAATTGCGACGTGACTAGCGTTATGCTGTCGGCTACATCGGACCCGCCAGGGCGTGCCCATACCGGCTTGCTTGCTCGAATTCTAATCGCGATCACGGCGTTCACACGGCGAGTGAGTTAAATTCAAGTGCCGTACGTGCATGCCGCCAGGCATTTGGCGTAGACGATGCCGACCATTGAGATGCCTGCCGTGTCACCGCCGAGCCCGAGAGCACTGGAGGCTTCGAGAGGCACGGATCGCCGAAGAGAACTTCCGACGAACCCGCCAGATAGCTGAATAGGATTGGTTAGCGCAGGTCCAGCTCCGAGCAACGCAGCAACTGCGGCCGGCCTTACACGCCATCGAAGCTCGGCTGTTCTTGTCGAGGCCTGCCGGCCTTTGTCAACACGTGAAAGCCCATTCGATAAGTTCAGATCTAGCCGCGCCGCGCGAGCATCTCGACGACTTCGGCAGTCCGTCGACCGCTGCACCCAAGCCATGCGAAACTGTATTGCAGGAGGCGACGGCGCGCGACCGGTTCGACAATCCCCGAAGCCATCGCATCTCCGATGGGTCGCCGCATCGCGTCGGTGCGATCTACCACTGCCGCCGTCTCGCGCAATAGCTCCAATGCGAGCGGATCACTGAACGTGTAATCGGGACGCTTGAAGACGATCAGTGGACGGTAAAGGGTCGCGTACTCAAGATGAACGGAACTGTGATCGCAGATCATGAAGTCCGCGGCTGCGAGCAGCGGCCGGTTGTCTACAACTCGCGTCGCCACGCGCATGTGCGATCCTGTGAAGATGGACTTGAGCCGCGCCAACCAGTCAACGCCACTTGAAAAATGGTGATTGCTGACGTTGAAAAGATGGTTGTGTCCCGTGACGAGGACGTTCACGTCCAGCTGGGCTAATTCGTCATGCAACCGCCGAAGATCCACCGAGCGAAACAATCCCTCCTCGCGCCAGTGCGAGGACACAAGAACAGTCTTGCGGGCCGGATCAAGACCGAACCCAGCGAGGAACGCCGCTCGATTGTAGCCACCATGGACCAAGGCATCGAGCTTGGGCTGCCCCGTGACCACAAGGCGGTCGCTGAGACTTCGCCCGAGCAACCGCTCATAATGCTGTACCTCAAGATCGGACAAGCAGAATAGGTATTGCGCCGTACGGTCGGCGAGGAATTCCAGGGCGTACGACGACGGAAGGTTGGCGAACCCTGAGCCGTGATGTAGAAACGCAACGGGTGGCCGCCGCCAGCTCTTGATGCTAGGTGAGTCAGTAATGATGACGAGAGCATATCGTCGGCGGGCAGCCATTTCGGCCGGTACGATGTGCTCCAGACCAACATTGCGCTCGGCAAATCGTTCGCCAAGCTCCGCCCGTGACAACCGCGTCGATGCAGCATCAATGTGCACCCGGCCACGGCGGGCCAGGAAATCGATCACTGGAGCCTGCGCATCTAGACCGAATGTGTTATGGACGTCGAATAGGACGGCGGGAGACCGACCCATCCGGGCGAGCCGTCCTACCGCCGAATCCGTCGCGCGAACGAAGCTTTTTACCGGCTCCAGCAGTGCACTCATACGCAAAATCCTTTGGCACAAGCCTTGGCGCGGATATTTCGAGCGTGTCGGACCTCGTTAGGGGGTGACCGGATCCCCACGCGTCCCTGAGCCACACGAGAGCCATCTCTCTCTGCTCCGCAATTTCGGTAGGCCGACCGTCAAAGTGCAATGCGTGGGATGTTATCGATCTTGCCGGTCGTCTAACGCACTCACCATCGGTAGGCGATTTCCTTGTCCAGATGCAATGCGAAAACGAGCGCCCCGGTGTATTCTTCATTATGCTGGCACGGAGCATTGATGCGATACGTCGCGTCGGCAACAGCCTTGCCCTATATGCCGAGTGGATCGGCTTGGAGTGTCGCGCGGCGCTTGCTATCGTGAAGTCGCGCGACAAGCCCGGGAACCGGCATATGGTTCTGCTCGTCGATCAGTTCCCTCCTTCGGAATCCGGTGGCGTCTATCGGCCGGCATCGTTTGCGCGGTACGGTGACGAATCCGGATGGCGAGTGACCGTGCTGGTCAGCAGGTCAGCTGCGAAATCGGGCGCGCTCGGTAAAGCTCTGCGGCGACAGATCCCTGCCCACATTGAAGTGCGAGGACTCGGCGTCATCGAGCCCGCACTGTCGTGGAAGATCGCCCCACACGTTGACGGAGGCCTGTCATCTGCGATCGAACTTGTGCACAAGTCGCTGCCATATGTGACAGAGGGAGTCGACGCGATTGTCGCAAGCGGGCCGCCGTTTTACATCTTCGTAGCCGCGTTGTTCCTCAAGCGCTTGACCGGCGTGCGGCTCGTGCTTGATTATCGGGACGAGTGGTCCGAGTGCCCCTTCGATTTCGTGACGGTGGGCAAACTAGATCGCTGGTGGGAGCGACGCTGCTTGCGGGCGAGCGATTCCGCAGTGTTCACCACAACATCAATGCTCGAACACTCCCTCCGAAGATTCCCGCGGGCGTCGCCGCGACAAGTGGTGATTCCTAATGGATTCGACTTTGCGATGCTCGACAACAAGACTGCCAGTCAACCGGAGCCAAACGCAGTCACACCCAACGCCGCGCGGATCACCTTTGTCGGCAACCTGAGCTCGCATAACGATCCGGCAAGTTTTCTGGGTACCCTGGAATCCGTGTTATACCGACGCCCGGACCTGATCAGCCATCTCGAATTCTGCTGGATTGGCCCGCGATCGGAGTTGGCAGAGCAACAACTTAGCCGATTCCCGTATGCCGCGACATTCAGGATTGTGCCAGCGATTCCACCGTCTGCCGCCATGCAGTGGATGGAGAGCTCCACGATGGTGTTGCTTATCGCTAGCACGCTCGGTTGGTCCCGTTACCGGCAGGGAAAAATGTATTCCTACCTCGCCTCGCGCGCGCCGATCCTGGCTTACGCCGTGACCGGGGAAATGGCCGATGTGATCACCGAGCTCGATGCCGGCACAATCGTCGGGGAGTCCGACGATTGCGCACTCGAAGCGGCGCTCGACACGGCAGTACGCCAGCCGGACCACCATCCGCACAATCCCAAGCGCGAAACGTGGATCCGGAAGCACGACCGTCGGCTGCTGGCGCGTCAGCTTTTCGCCCATCTTGATCAGCTTGTGACCGAAACACCCGGCGGCTGACCGGTAACCGAACGGCCAAGCGGATGCTTCGGCGCGGTTCGATCTCCCACTACCAGTAAGGCGCAACCCTTTTCGCAATCGCGGTTGGTCTGCGCCAACTCCGGAAATTCCTCTCGCCACCGCGCCAGCACTGCGATCTCGTCGGGCCGGTTCGCGTCATCCAGGAAAATGGTCGCGCCAAGCAATAGGCGCGGAAAGAGAGCGGGACCAGCAGCATGCCGCGCCAGCGGGCCCAGAGAGCCGGGAGGACCGTCGACCACAAGCATGTCGATCGGCAGCGATGGCGGAAGTCCGTCGACATTGTACCAGAGCCCGCTGCTCTCGCCACGCGGAAACGGCTGCAGTGGTGCGTCGAGAATCTCGACAAATTCGGTCAGATTGTGGCGGAGCAACTCGTGCCGAGTACGCTGCGCATGATCTGGGTCGTGTTCGAGGCTGTAGACCTTTCCGGAACCATTCAGTTTCACACACTGGCCCATGACCACGCTGGAGACGCCGCTGCCACACTCCACGATGACCTGGGGATGCCTGTCGAGAATGTACCGGGTCAACTGACCGAGAAAGTCGGGCGACGCTGCCCAGCCGCGCGTCGCCGGGAGACTTTGCGTAAGCGCAAGGTCCAAATGAAGTGCCTGCAGCGCTTCGAGTTGCTGAAACAGCCGTTCGGGGATGGCCTCAGACGCATCACGCAATTGCGCGATGTTTCGGGAAAGCCTACGCCCACGCAACAGAGCGTACACGAGCAGGGCGAGCTGCACACCAAGCAGGACCGAGACCAGCGCCACCCACATAGATGCCCCCCGCCGATCGCTTACGCCACGCGCGGGCGTGACTCGTGTGTGGAGATCCTGGCGAGCGGGCGCAGTTCGGCTACGGCCGCTTCCCCGTAGAAGATCCGGATGTACTTGAGTTGCGTCGCGGTGAGCCGGCGAATCGCCCACGACAGGTGCACGAAATGCGGTTCCATCGGGACGCGCAGCGGATGCATCCCGATGTCATCGGGCATCCGGTTTCCCTTGCGGGTGTTGCAACTGGAGCACGCCGTGACGACGTTGGTCCAGTCGTTGCTGCCACCGCGCGACTGCGGAATCACGTGATCACGGGTGAGGCATTCACGCAGCCGCGAGCTCGCCCTGCACCCGGGCGCAATACTGGCAGGTGTAGGAGTCGCGGGCAAAGAGGAAGGTGTTGGTGACCTGGCGGCGAAAGCGGCGGGGGACATGGACAAAGCGCACCAGGCGGATGATCGCCGGGCGCGGCATCTCCATCCGCATACTTCGAACCGGTTCGCCGCCGTCTGCCTCGACGATCTCCGCCTTGCCCTCAATGACGAGCCGGAGCGCACGTCGAGTGGGGACCATGGTGAGTGGTTCGAAGGAGGCGTTCAATGCCAGGCAACGCAACGGGTGGACTCCGATGTGGGTATGGATGGATAATCAGAACCGGGGCCACTTTCAAGTGACCTCGCTTGGCCTCCAACTTGCTGGGTGCAATTCTTCGCTGGCGACACAGGAGAGGGTGGCGAGACCAATGGAAAAGGCCGTGTGACCGACGATTCAACTGCCCGGCCAACCTCGCTGCGCCGGTGGCTCGCGACCAGCGATCACATCGTGCCGCGTTGGGCGCGAAGGATGCGCCATGTCTCGATCTCACTGGCGCTGCCGGGCGCGCGCATTTCTCCCGTTTCGGGTTCTGTACACAACGATCCGGGGGGGATGGTACTTCGGCGCCCGCGTTCTCATCGCGGAACCAATATTCCGCTCGTACTGCGCCCAGGTTGGCCGTCGGTTCCATACCGGTGTCTTTGTCCACTGGGTGCAAGGCCGCGGCCGGATCATCATTGGGGATGACGTGTTGCTCGACGGCAAGATTTCGTTCTCGTTTGCAGCGCGATACCACGACCAGCCGACGCTTCGTATCGGCGATCGCACCGGCATCGGGCACCAATCCGTTATCGTTGTCGGCGATGAAATCACGATTGGTTGCGATTGCCGTATCGCCGGTCAGGTCAGCCTCCGCGATGCTCCCGGACACCCGCTCGATGCGGACGCTCGGCGCCGGGGCGATCCGGCGCCGGCCGATGCCGTCAAACCGATTCACATCGAGGACAATGTCTGGATCGGCACTGGCTCCCTGGTGCACGCCGGTGTCCGCATCGGCACGGGCAGCGTCATCGCCGCGCACTCGGTCGTGGTCTCCGATGTGCCGCCATTTTCCCTGATGGCGGGAAATCCCGCCCGCCGCATCGGCACCGTGCCTTCCGCATCTCCGCTTCAGCCGGAACGAGTTGATTGATGACATCTGATGAAACCGTCGAGAAGATCTGCGAGCTGGTGGCTCGGATCGCCAGTATCCCGGCGCCGGGGCCGAACGATGACATCTACCTCGCCGGGTTCGCGTCGCTCAACGCGCTCGAACTCCTGGTCGAGCTCGAAGACACCTTTGGCGTCACGCTGGCGGACGATCAGTTCATCGCGGCCCGCACGCCAGCGGCGCTCGCAGCGATGGTCCACCCACCTGCACCCGAAGGTGCATCATGAAGACCTTGACGATCCGCCTGCCGGCACCGGCTAACGACATGGTTCAGGAAGAGATCCTGAAGCAGATCGCGCACGTGTCTCGGGCCGTGGGTGCTCACCGGTTTCTCGATGACGGACAGACCATCGAGGTTTCCGTCGATGATGCCGCCCCGGATAGCGCGAATCTGGAATCGGACATCACGAGTGTCGCCGAAAAGATCCAGCGCTCGCTGCGGAAACTGGACCGCAAGGTGCTGCACCGCACGGCATCAGGGTGGGATCGGCCCACAACGCTCCCGGACGACGCCGGCATCTGGTTCAGTGGCGCCGGCCAGGTGCAGTTGTCCGGCGCGGCGCTCACGGTACTGCGCGGGCTATCCCGACTCCTGGACGGCTACATCGAGCAGTGGCATCCGCAACCGCTGCAGACTCCGACCCTGATTCCCGCCACGGTGCTGTCGCGTTGCGATTATTTCCGGTCGTTCCCGCAGTACGTCGGGTTTGTTTCGCACCTGCACGAGGAGTTCGCCACCATCGATAGCTTTCGGAAGCGGCATGCCGCGCGCGACACCATCGACGACCTCGCCCGCAACGATCTCGACCTTCCCGATACCTGTCTGTCACCGGCGGTCTGCTATCACATCTATCATCGGTACAGCAATCAGGCGTTGGCGGCGCCAGGCGTGACGTACGACGTGCAGGGTCGCTGCTTCCGATACGAATCGACCAATATCTCCGACCTGCGCCGCTTGTGGGAATTCACCATGCGGGAGCTTGTCTTCGTCGGTGAACGCGACTGGGTCCTGAGCCAGCGGGAAGATGCCATCGCGCGATTCATTCCCGTCTGGACCAGCTCGATCTGCCGACGGAAATTCGCACCGCCAGCGATCCGTTCTTCGTCGCACCTGACGCCACTGCAAAGACGTACTTCCAGCTCAGCAGCGAAACCAAGTACGAAATCTCGGTGGCCATCGAGGCCAATGAACGCCTGGCGGTCGGTTCGTTCAATTACCATAGCGACTTTTTCGGCAAGGCGTTCGCGACGACCGCGGCGAGCGGTGACCCTGCCCATTCGGTGTGCGTGGCGTTCGGGCTCGAGCGGCTGGCGCATGCCGTGCTCGTGCACCATGGCGCTGATCCGCGACAGTGGCCAGCCGTGCTGCAACGATCGGCGTGAGCACATCGCTGGACGTCATCACCGAGGTCGGTGACGCCGTTGCGGATGCCGCAGACCTGGTTCGCACTGCCTACGCGCCACCGTTTCTCGAAATGAATGCCGCATACCTGCGATGGGCCTTGAGCGGCGCTTTCGATCCGGCTCGGCCTGGACTCGCCGCGGTAGCCCGAGTCGCAGGGAGATTGGTGAGTTTCATCGGCGCGGCGCCACGGCCCCTGGCCGCTGGGGAGCCACGCCGAGACGGGCTACGTCGTCTCATTTCTCGCCACGGCTCCCGATCACCGGGGCCACGGGTTGATGACCGCGCTTTATCTCAAGTTGCTGGAAACCATCGCGACCATTGGCGCCCCCGTACTCACTTACACCATCGCAGAGAGTCCCGGGGACTCGGCGACCCAGTCCGCGTGCCGTCAGGCGCAATTCACTGGTCGACTCTTGGAACCGTTGATTGCGTGGGGGGCCGTGCGCGCGCGACTACGTCCGGCAACGGAAGTCGCCGTGCCGACGCTGCCGGCGGCGTTGGCGTTGAGCCGAAGCGCCGCGCTGACCCAATACCTCGAGTCTGATCCGCGAGGAACGCACCGGGTCGCCGGTAGCGCGCTCGTCACAACGGCGTGGCGCAAGGGTGTCGCGGATCGCGCCCCAGTACTTATTCTCGAGACACTGCCCGAACCGCTCGACGGCGCGACGCTGCGGCGGGCCGTCGAGTCCGGCTTCGCCGAGGCGCCGGGTCACGGGAACCAGCTCACCGTGCCCGGCATTCCCGAGCGACTCGAGGCCGTTGCCCACGGCGCCGGGCTGCGTCGCCTCGCCGTCGCACCCTACCGACCTTCGGTCTGGGCCGCCGATCCGGACCATCCGTTCCTGCAGGCCGAACTGACGACGCACCCGGTGCTGTAGAGAGCAGTCACGAGCTTGTTGCGTGGCAGGCGCGCACGATGACGGGGCGTCACGTGGCCGCGGCGCGACCGCTACGTTCGAGATGACAGAAAAACCTCACGCCCCCCCACCCACGTCCCCCGCACGTCACCGAGCTGCGATGCGACCAGCGCGTCCTCCACCCCCATCGCAGCCTCGACCTCAATCGCTACGACGTCGGCCCACTTGCCCACCGTGAGGCTGCCGCACTCGGTCGCAAACCCCAACGCCTCCGCACCGCCCAGCGTGAGTGCCCGCAAGGTCTCGGCCGCGCTCCACCCGGTCAGCACCCGCGCCGCGCGCGCCTCAGCGAGCAGGTCGAGCGGCGCCACACTCACCTCGGAATCGGTACCCAGCCCGATGCGCAGGCCCCGATCGACGTAGCGGGCCACCGGGGCGTCGGTGTGATGATGATGGCGGTTACTCCGCGGACAGTGCGCCACCGCCACGCCGCGCTGCAGCATGATCGTCGTGTCCGCATCGTCGGTCCGGATCGCGTGGGCGCAGATGGTGCGAGGCCCAAGTACCCCATGCTGGTCGAGCCACGCGATCGGCGACGTCGGCGTGTCGGTGACCCGCATGACACCGCGCGCCCGCAACGCGTCGGCAAAGACGCCGGTGAAGTCGCGCAACAACGCGGTCTCGTCAGCCGGCTCCGCGACATGCACGCCGATCGGCACGCCGTGCGCGCGGGCCAGGTCGCTCACCGCGCGGTACAGCGCCCCACTCACCGTGTACGGAGCATGCGGTGATACGCCCAGCTGCACTCGACCAGTAGCATGACGGGCGAGACGATCGAGGTCGCGCGAGAACTGCTTCACGACTGCCACGGTCTCGAGCGTGTGCATGTCGAACGCTTCGTGATGCGCGGTACCGCTGGCACCCAGATGATCCATCGCCGCGATCACCGATCCGGTGTTGCCCATGTCGCAGATCGTGGTGACGCCGGCCTGCCAGCACTGCCGGATCCCGGCGCACGCGGCGTCGAAGAACTGCTCCTCGTCGCGCGTGGCCTTGAGGGCGATGATCCGCTTGATCCACTCCCAGAAGTCCGTCTCGTCGTTCTGGCCGGCAAAGCCGGTGAGCTCCAGGTGCGTGTGGGTGTTGACGAGCCCTGGCAGCAACGCGGCATCGGTGAATCGCTGCTGGGCGGCGTCCGGTGGTGTGGCAACCGCGTGATCGGGACCGACCGCCGCGATCCGGCCGTCGTCGCCGATCAGCAGGGCGCCGTCGGCGATCGGGGGCGCGTCGATCGGCAGCACCCACGGCGCTGCCAGCCGGAGCATCAGTGGCCGGCGCCCGGCCGGAACGGTGAGTGGACCGGGCAGAACTCGGTTGGTTCGGTACCTTTGATGTAGTAGCGCGTTTCGCGCACGCTGTCGGGGCAGAACGGTGTGGCGCGCAGGCCGTTGGTCTTGTCGATCACCACCGCGACCATCGAGTCGGCCGGCACTTCCCAGTCGCCCGGATCGCGCCGCCGCTGATAGATGTCGAGCATCATCTGCGTCCACGCCGGTGCGGCGAGCAGACCGCCCTGTGCGTTGCCCATGATCTTGACCGGCTGATCGAAGCCCATCCACACGCCCGCCACCAGATCGCGCGTGAAGCCGATGAACCACGCGTCGTGGTAGTCACTGGTCGTCCCCGTCTTGCCGCCGGCCGGCATGGTAAATCCGGCACGGTACACGGCGCTGTAGGCGGTTCCGTTGGTGATCACGCCGCGCAACGCGTCGGCCATGGTGTACGCGATCGCGGGATCCACCACGCGCACCGTCTGCGGCTGCGGCTGCCAGATGATCTTGCCGTTGCGGTCCTCGACCCGGACGATGGCGCGCGGAATGGTTCGCGAGCCCTGATTCACGAACGTGGTGTAGCCGGCGATCAACTGGATGGGCAGTACCGAAGGCGTGCCGAGAAACAGGGACGGTCCCGGACCGATCGGCGTGGTGATCCCGAACTTGCGCGCCTCGGCGATCACCGGCCCCACCCCCACCTGCTCGCCGACCCGCACCGCGACCGTGTTCATCGACGCCCAGAGCCCCTTGCGAATGCTGACCATCGAGTCGCTGAACGTGCCCTCGAAGTTCTTGGGCTCCCAGTTCGGCTGGCCATCGGGCATCGGAATGCTCACCGCCGCGTCCTGCACGTGCTCATCGAGCGAAATCCCCGACTCCACCGCGGCGGTGTACAGGATCGGCTTGAAGCTCGATCCCGGTTGCCGCAGCGCCTGCGTGATGCGGTTGAACTTGGAATCGCCGAAGTCGCGGCCGCCGACCATGGCGAGGATGTTGCCCGTCTTCGCCTCGAGCACGAGGGCGGCGCCCTGCAGGTACGGCGTGTCGGAGCGGTCCTCGTCGGCCGCGCCGTGCTTCTCCATATAGGCGGCGTAGGTGGTGTGATTGAACTTGCCGACGCCCGCGACCTTGTTGTTCTCGATGCGCGTGAGTTGCGAATCGACGGCAGTCACCGCCGCTTGCTGCACGTCGAGATCGAGCGTCGTGTAGATGCTGTAGCCGCTGCGGTCGACGTCGGGTCCGTACTTGGCGAGCATCAGTTGCCGCACGTATTCGACGAAATACTCGGCATCGCTGTGATAATCGCTGCGCGACGACAACTGCAGCGGATACGCTTCCCAGGCGGCGGCTTCGTCGGCGTGCAGGTAACCGGCATCGCGCATCAACTCAATGACCTGGTTGCGGCGCATCAGCGAGTTGCGCGGATACTTGCGCGGGTTGTAGTACTCCGGCGCCTTCGGCAGCGCGGCAAGCGTGGCCGCCTCGGCGACGTTGAGGTTGCGGGCCGACTTCCCGAAATAGCGCTCCGCCGCGGCTTCGACACCGTAGGCGCTGTTGCCGAGATTGATGTGATTGAGGTACAGCTCGAGAATCTGATTCTTGGTGTAGCGCTTCTCGAGGGCGTGCGCGATGCGGATCTCGCGAATCTTGCGCACGATCCCGCGCAGACCGGAGCGCTCCCGGCGATTGATCTCGTCGGGCCACAGCGTGCCCGGCAACTGCATCGTGATGGTCGAGAAGCCCTGGCTGATGCCGCCGGTGGTCAGGACGTGCTTGAGCGCGCCGAAGAAGCGCACCCAGTCGACGCCGTGATGTTCATAGAAGCGCTTGTCCTCGACCGACAGGAAGGCGGCCGGCACCGCGGGCGACATCTCCTTGAGGGGGACCGACACCCGCCGCTGGTCGCGGAAGAAATCGCCGATCTCGCGGCCATCGGCCGCGTACACGCGCGACGCCTGCGACGGATCGTAATCGGCGACGGTGCCGACGGCCGGACAGGCGTCGTTGGCGCAGGCGCGGGTCCAGATGCCCACCAGCAGCAGCGCGAAGAAGGCCCCCACCGCGACCACGCCGAGGGCAAGGTTGCGGAGGTGTCGGGGGTTGGTCCAGAACGCGCGGAAACGATCGACGCGGGAACTCGAAGCACCGGCCATGATGTGGTAAAATAGGCGGCCTGTGCCCAACTTGCACCCGAATTGACGTGGTCACCTGAACCCGGGGCGATTCGATGTTACGCGTGCCACCTATCGTTCGATCCCTGGTTCCCAGCCGTGCGAGGTACCGCCTGCGGATGGTCGAGCGCGATATCAGGTTGCGCTGGGCAATGCGACGGTTTGCGCGCGCGATCAGGACGGAAACCCACGTCAGCCAGTCATTGCTCGATGAGCTGGCAGCGGGCTGGGGAAACGACGACTGGAGTGCGCGAAACGCATACCTGTCTTGTTGTGTCGAACGCGCCATGACTTGCATGGGACCAATCCTCGAGTGTGGTTCCGGGCTGTCAACGCTGCTGGTCGGCGCCGTCGCGCAACAGCGAGGCCTGAAGTATTGGGCCCTCGAACATTCGCCGGAATGGGCCGCGCGAGTCCGTCGACATCTGGTTCGGTTCGGGATCGAATCCATCGCAGTTTGCGACACTCAGCTCGTTGACCACGGCGAGTTCTGCTGGTACGACGTCCCTCAGTCCGCGATGGAAGAGAAGTTTGAACTGGTAATCTGCGACGGCCCACCTGGCGACACGAAGGGCGGCCGTTACGGACTGGTTCCTGTCATGCGCCAGAATCTTGCCAAGGGCTGCGTCATACTACTCGACGATACGTCGCGGACGGATGAGCAAGCGATCAGCTACAGATGGCAACAGGAGCTCGCAGGTTCCGTCGCGATGCACGGCGAGCCCCAGTCGTTCGCCTCGATCACGGTCGGTTAGTGCGTGGCTTCCAGACCTGCGGACGTCATGAATCTGTAGACTCAGCGGCGGGTTGAGAGGACCGCACCTTCGAGAAACGACGCGAGTTGTCTACCAAGCACCGCTCGACCGAAAGGGGACTCGCCGCCAC
Organism: uncultured Gemmatimonadales bacterium; assembly: GCA_963796635.1. Lineage (GTDB taxonomy): Bacteria > Gemmatimonadota > Gemmatimonadetes > Gemmatimonadales > GWC2-71-9 > Palsa-1233. The sequence goes on along the minus strand of CAWCMH010000001.1, from coordinate 3,181,843 downwards.
CAACGTTCGCGGCACCCGGTCGCGCCAGCTCAGCGACTTCCACCAATGCGCTTTCAATCCCGACAACGTCATTCGGCTTGACCAACCGATAGCGAGCCCCGCTCGCTTCCAGCGCCCAAGCGGTGTCGCCATCGGGTTCCGCGAGTGCCAGGATCGGGCGGCCCGCTCCGATGTATTCGTAGGCCTTGGCCGGCACGCCCACCCGGCGTCCCGGCCCGTCCATCAACAACAGGACATCGGCGGCCTGCATTTCTGCGCGAGCCACGTCGTAGGGGACCTGCCCGTCGAGCGATACCTCCGTTTGCAAGCCGAGGCGGCGTGCTTCGGCGAGCACGTCGATTCCACATGAGTCGGTGCGACCCAGGAACCGCAACTTCCACCGCGTGGGTGCGGCGGCGCGCTCGAGATTCGCGAGCGCCTGCAGCAACGGGCCCGGGTTGCGTCCGAAGTAGAGTTCGCCGGCATGAAGCAACGTGAGTGGTTCCCCGGGCGCGCGTGGGCGCACTGACGGGCCGTCGGTAGGCGGATCATAGCCGTTCGGGATGACGGTGATCTTGTCGGCAAACTCGGGGTAGGCCGTGGCAAGAGCCGCCCGCGCCAGCGGGGCATTGGCGATCACGCCCGCGGAATCCCGCAACACCGTCCGCTCCAGCCAACGCCGAACCCGGCCGGGGCGGTGACCTGTCACCGACTCATCGAACCATGGGTCGCGAAAATCGGTCACCAAGGGAACATGGTGCCGCCGGGAGAGCCAGCGCCCCAGGAGATGCACGCTGTGTGGCGGACCCGACGTCAGGATGACGTCGGGCCGAATGCGTGCCACGAAGTCGTCACAGGGCCATCGCGCCGCGTAACACCACGTCGCCTGCCGCTTGAAAAGGCCAGTCGCGGTCAACACTCGCCGCGCGACTTCAGCCGTCGCGGAATCGGGATACGGGATACGGCACACGGCCGTATCGGGCGGGATGGCCCGCGCGAGCGCTGGATCGATCGGTTCACCGGGGGTGTTGTCGCATGTCACCACCGACGCCAGCCAGCCGGATGCCGGCAGGTGGCGTACGAATCCGAGTATCCGGAACGCACCGCTTGCCGCACTCGGCGGAAAATGCATCGACACAATGAGCACGTGCCGTGTCCCGGTGCCCGACGGATCGTTCATCGCGCGAAACCTAGCGACCCATATTCCCGCTCTCGTCTGGATCATCCGGAGCCACAGCCTGGCGGGGTCCGTTCGTCGGTTGCGCACCGGCGGCCCGCCGGCGCATCTTTGCGCCGCCCATGCCCACCTTGCTCGACATCCTCCGCCAGCGCGGCATGCTGCACGATGCCACACCGGGGCTCGCCGAACGCCTCGCCACCGGACCCGTCACCGGCTACGCCGGCTTCGATCCCACGGCCGACTCATTGCACATTGGCAACCTGATCCCGGTGATGGCGCTGGCGTGGTTGCAGCGCAGCGGCGGCAAGCCGATCGTGGTGGTGGGCGGCGGAACCGGCGTGATCGGCGATCCGTCGGGCCGGCGCACCGAGCGGCAGTTGCTGTCGGCCGGACAGGTCGAGCACAATGCGCAGGCCATCCGGCACCAGCTCGAACACTTCTTCGAGTTCGGCCACGACCGCAGCGACGCGCTGATGGTCAACAACGCCGACTGGCTCGGTCCGCTTTCGCTGCTCGACTTCCTGCGCGACACCGGCAAGCATTTCACGGTCAACTACATGCTCCAGAAGGATTCGGTGCAGTCCCGCATGGACGACGGGATTTCGTTCACCGAGTTCTCCTACATGCTGATCCAGGCGTACGACTTTGCGCACCTCGCGCGCGAGTACCACTGTGACCTGCAGGTCGGCGGCAGCGACCAATGGGGCAACATCACCGCCGGGATCGAACTCGCCGCCCGGCGCGATGGGCGGAAGCTGCACGGCGCGGTGCTGCCACTGCTGACCACGGCCGACGGCGCCAAGTTCGGCAAGAGCGAGGCAGGCAACGTCTGGCTCGATCCGGCCAGGACATCGCCGTATGCCTTTCATCAGTTCTGGCTCCGCGTCGAAGACGCCGACGTCGAGATGCTGCTGCGCTTCATGACGTTCCTGGGCCTCGACGACATCGCGGCGATCATGGCGGACCACGGCGGCGACCCCGGCCGACGCACCGCCCAGCGGCGCCTGGCCGACGACGTGACCCAGCGCGTGCACGGCGCCGACGCGGTGCGGCGCGCCACCGAGGCCGCGGCGATTCTCTTTGGCGGCGGCGACCTCCGCGCCGCCGACGCGGCCACGCTGGCGATGGTCGCCGGCGAGGTTCCAGCGTTCGCCCTGTCGCCGAGCGAGCTCGCATCCGGCATCGACATCGTCGATGCGCTCGAACGCAGCAGACTCGCCGCGTCGAAAGGCGATGCGCGCCGCGGCATCGCCGGCGGCGGGTTCTCGGTCAATGGTGTGCCAGCCGACGCGCAAACACGCATCACCGCCGCCGATGTGCTGCCGGGTGGCTACGTGCTGCTGCGCAAGGGCAAGAAGAACTGGGCAGCAATGCGAGTGGAGTGACACGTCATCCCGAGCGGAGCACTCGCGCAGCGAGCGCGCAGTCGAGGGATCCGCTGGTCTGCATCCCTCGCTCCGCTCGGGATGAACGGCCCCACTGCCGATACTATCATGGGCTGTCCATTCAGCCCTGCTTGAAAAGACCTGGTCCGATGATCTCGATACCCCGCCATCGTTTCGCGCTGCTCCTGCTCACCGCTGCCGGCCTCGGCTGCGATTCGGCTCCCGCGAGCGATGCAACCACCACGAACCCGCCGTCGGCGCCTGCGCCCGTCACCCTCGCCGTCAACCCGTTGGCGCGGAAGGCGACAGCTCAGCCCGGCACACCAGCGCCGAACGACAATGCGGCCGTCACGATGGCGGGCGACCGGGCGGACACCGTGACCTGGGTTGCCACGTCACGCCAATCGTGGGTGACGCTCACGACTGCGCTGGGCAAAGGGAGCGGCACCGTGGCCTGGTCACGCAGCACGGCGGGCCTGCATGTCGGCACCTATGTCGACACGATCATCGTGTCGGCCGCCGCAGCGAAGCATTCGCCAGTGATGTTGTTCGATACCCTGGAAATCACTGCCGCACCGGTTCCGCTCGCGCTGACCGTGAACCCACCGTCACGCAGCGCGACGGCGGTGGAGTACGCGGCGGTTGCCGGCGACAACGTCGGGATCACGTTGTCGGGCGACGGCGCCGCGAGCACCCCGTGGTCGGTGCGCAGCAGCGCCGGGTGGGACGTGATTCAGGCCGCAGGCGGAACCGGAAGCGGGAACGCGCTCTGGTCACGCAACGCCAATGGACTCGCGCCGGGCGTGTATGTCGACACCCTCACCGTCACGGCGCCGGGCGCGGCAGGATCGCCGGCGCGAGTGCTCGATTCGTTGACCATCACGGCGCCGCCGGTGCCGCTGGCGCTCGCGGTTGCACCGCATTCCTTCAACACCGCCATCACGCAAGGTGACGCGGCACTAGCGGCGACGGCGACCGTCAGCATCACCGGTGACAACGCCGCGCACACCGACTGGACAGCCGCGAAGCGGAAGAGCTGGACCACACTGACCGCGGGAGCTGGCACTGGCAACGGCACCGTGGCGTGGACGCGTACCACCGCGGCGCTCGCGCCCGGCACGTACGTCGACACCATCACGGTCAGCGTTGCCGGCGCGAGCGGCTCTCCGGCGATGATGCTCGACAGCATCGTCGTCACCGCCGCGGGTGGCGGCGGTGCGACCGCGGATCTGGGCGTCGACGCCGACCTGCACGGCAAGCAGGTCTTTCCCGCCAGCAACGCGTGGAATCAGCCGGTCGACACGGCGCAGGTCGATCCCAACTCGAACCTCATCCTCAGCACCATCGGCCTGAACACCAGCCTGCACCCGGACTGGGGATCGACGTGGGGAATTCCGTACACCGTGGTGCCCGACAACACGCCGCGCGTGAATGTGCCTTTCACCTATGCGTCGGAGAGCGATCCAGGTCCGTATCCGGTGCCGGCCAATCCGGTGATCGAGGGCAACGGGACCGGCGACGCGCATCTGCTGGTGATCACGCAGAACGAGTGGAAACTCTACGAGATCTTCTCGATGCAACCCAACGGCGTCGGATGGACTGGCGGCTCGGGCGCCATCTTCGACCTCACCAACGGCACCACGCGTCCCGCGGGCTGGACCAGCGCCGACGCGGCTGGGCTGCCGATCTTCCCCGGACTGGTGCGATACGACGAGGTATACCTGCACGGGGCGATCAACCACGCGCTGCGGTTCACGGTCCAGCACACGCGCAACGCGTACGTCGCCCCCGCCTCCCATGTGGCCAGCTCGCTGAGCGGGGCGCAATACGCCCCGATGGGCATGCGGGTGCGGCTCAAGGCCAGCTTCGACATCTCCGGATATCCTGCGCCGATGCAGGTCATTCTCCGCGCGCTCAAGAAGTACGGCATGATGGTCGCCGACAACGGCAGCAACTTCTTCGTGTCGGGCACGCCCGATCCGCGCTGGAACGACGACTACGACAATCTCCTCAAGCAGGTCAAGGTCGGCGATTTCGAGGTGGTCAAGATGACCGGGGTGGTGACACCCTAGCGGGCTGGTCCGTCGCGGGATATTGTCCGGCATGCACCACACCTTCGCACGCTGGCTGGCCTTCGACACCGCTGATGGCACTCGTGCTGTCGGCCGGAATGGCCCGCGCGCAAACGCCGGTTCCTGCCTATTCGCCGGGCACCGGCCGCCCCGACCTCGGTGTGCTCGCCGACCTGCAGGGCAAGGCGGTCTTTCCGCCCGACAATCCGTGGAATCAGCGCGTCGATACCGCGCAGGTTGATCCGCGCTCCGATGCGATCCTGGCGAACCTCGGCTGGGACACGAGCCTGCACCCCGACTTCGGGGCGAGCTGGAATGGCGGGCCGTACGGGATTCCCTACGTGATCGTCCCCGACAACACCATGCCGGCCAGGGTCAAGTTCGACTACGCCCGCGAGAGCGACGCGGGGCCCTACCCCATTCCGCTGGATCCGCCCATCGAGAAGGCCAGCGATGCCCACCTGATCCTGATCACGCAACACGGCTGGAAGCTGTTCGAGCTATTTGCCCTGCGGGCGCAACCCGACGGGTGGCACGCCGGCTCCGGAGCAATCTTCGATCTCGCCACGGGCACCACCCGTCCGGCGGGCTGGACGTCCGCCGATGCGGCCGGATTGCCGATCTTCCCGGGACTGGTGCGATACGATGAAGTGTACGGCCGCCACCGGATCGATCACGCGCTGCGATTTACGGTGGAGCACACCCGCAAGGCGTATGTTGCGCCCGCGCGGCACTCGGCCAGCCCCAATCCGCGGGCCGATTATCCCCCCATGGGCATGCGGATCCGCCTCAAGGCGAGCTTCGATATCTCCCGCTATCCAGCGCCGGACCAGGTCATCCTCCGGGCGCTGAAGAAGTACGGCATGATCCTGGCGGATAACGGCGGTAACATGTTTCTGAGCGGCACCGCCGACGCCCGGTGGAATGACGACGACGACAACCTGCTCAAGCAGGTCCACGTCAGTGATTTCGAGGTGGTGCAGATGACGGGGATCGTGACGCCGTGAATGCTCGCACGGACGGCCCGCACCGAAACGGCGACTTTACCTGCCGATGAAGGTCAGCGTGGCGATCCCATGCTACAACGCCGAGTCGTATATCGGCGAGACGATCGAGTCGATCCTGGCCCAGTCGCGCCCACCCGCTGAAATCATTGTCGGTGACGACTGCTCCACGGACGGGTCGCGCGACGTCGTGGCGAGATATCCTCAAGTCATGCTGGTCACCCAATCACGGAACGCCGGATGCGCAGCCGCACGGAATCTCGCGATTCGTGCATCGAGCGGAGATGTCGTCGCGATCGTCGATGCCGACGATGTATGGTACCCGGATCACCTCGCAGCCGCGACGGAATTGTTGGCACGGCTGCCCGAGGTCGGCCTCGTGTTTTCAGGCGTTCGGCGTTTCGGCCTGACTACTGAAGACCGCACCCCCGACGTGACGCCACGAATCCCCCTGCAACTGCTGGACACCCTGCTCTCGGGCAACTTGATCCCCCAGCCGACGGCCGTATTCCGGCGGTCCCTCTACAACACGGCCGGGGGCTTCGACGAGTCGTTTCGGTATTCAGAGGACTATGACCTTTGGCTCCGATTCGCTCAACTTGCGCCAGCAGCGATGACCGGCCGGATCACGGCCGGATATCGCATGCACGGGGGGCAGCTCAATCGTCACCATCCGCAGATGTTCGCCTCGACCTGGCAAGCACGCTTCAACTTGCTCGAACGCGTCCGTACCGAGCATCCGAGTGACACCCCGGCGCTGCAGCAGCGGCTGAGTGAGGTCTGGCGCGACGGGCTGTATACCGCGTGGGCATTCCGGTCCCGCGCGTCGCTCGATTTCATGCTGACACTTGCCGAGCGGTTTCCCAGCCAGCATCGGGCAGCGCGCGCGTGGCGCCTGCGCCGGAAGTTGTGGCCGTTACTGATCGCGGGGGACCGGGCCAGCGCCTTGCTCCCTGGGCGGCTGCGTCGGGCGGCGCGATCGCCGTGGACCTCGCCGGAGTCACGCCGACCGTTGATCTAACCGAGCGTTCCCAGGTCGGACGATCGGCGCGCTGACGCGGCAAACAACGCCAGGTAGGCGCCGCCCATTCGCTCGCCACTGGCGTCGAACCGCGATGGCATTCTATCGCTCGCGGCCCGCGCGCATATGGCGCGTGCCCACGTATTCGCCGGACACCGGGCGACCGGACCTCGGTGTGCTCGGCGACTTGCAAGGCAAGGCGGTCTTTCCGCCCAACAATCCGGGAATCAGCCCGCGAACCGCGCCGGTGGATACGCACGACGATGGTCCTCGCGCGTCGCCCACGACTTCCGGCAGTGTGGACACCGGTGATCGATCGGCGAAAGCCATCTCACCGTTGACATTCAGCGACGCACCGTCGAGCAGCACTTGGCCGGCTACCGACCCTACCGGTCCGCACTCCTCCCGGCTTTCTTTCATGCGACATTGCCGAAAACGTGACGCCGCCCCAGCCACAGAGACATCCGATGAGCGGAATGGCGGGTGGAGCGGTGCCGAACGTCAACGAGTCCTGATGATCCAATCCGACCTCCAGGCGTCATAGGAACCACCCGAGGCGTACCACGGCGCTGCACCCGCGCTCGTCCGTCGAGAACTCGATCGGGGAGGCTTGGCCTTATCGTGTCAAATCGTGTTCGCCGTCTGACGCCCGAAGCTCGCCGCGTACTGTCAAGAAGTGGACACCGGTCGAATAGCACTGCGCCCAAGCAGCCGCTGACGCCGGTTGCCGACGCCGCCGGACATGCGCGGGTCGACCTGCAAGCCCGGTCGCGTAGTCGCCTCTCGAACGAGCGGAAAATCGAACGTCTCACCGTTAGCCATCATTCGTCGATCAGCGTCGCCCTCGAACGCACTTGGTGGCAGCGGCATGATCCGCAAAGCCTTCGCCGCTTTGCGCGGGTGGCGAGCAGACCGGGCTTTGCCTCCTGCGGCCCGCCATGCCGCCGCCGCCGATCGCGGCGGCCCTCCCGCCGCCGACCCCGGCATTCCGGCCACGTGGCGGCGGCACTGGGCTGGCTTGTCCGCGCGCAGAATTGCTCCACGACGGGCGATCGTGGCGTCGCGCGTCACTTCAGTCTGGTTTCCGGCTGCGGGCGCGTCGTACCCGGAAACCACAGGATACGTCATTCCAACGTTGCTCGCCCATGCTGGCAACACCGGAGATGACAGGCTCGCGCGAGCGCGCGGCGCATGCTTGACTGGCTGGTGTCGATCCAGCTGGAGCCGGGCGCGTTTCAAGGCGGTATGGTGGATCAGCATCCGGTTGCACCGGTTGTCTTCAATACGGGCCAGATTTTGCTCGGCTTGGCACGAGGCGCAATGGAATTTGGCGAGCCATACCAAGCCCCCATGAGGCGAGCCGCTGACTGGCTCGTGACCGTGCAGGACCCTGATGGCTGTTGGCGGCGGTTCGCCTCCCCATTCGCCGGCGGCGGCGACAAGGTTTACGATCTGCACGTGGCGTGGGGTCTTCTCGAGGCTTCGCGTGTCGAACCCGATCCGAGGTGGGTGCGTGCGGCGCTTGCCAACGTGCGCTGGGGTCTCGCACGCCAGCGCGCGAACGGCTGGATCGACGATTGTTGCCTATCCGATGTGGCGCATCCGCTCACGCATACCCTGGGGTATGCGTTGCGTGGGATTATCGAGGCGTGGCGATTTTCGCGTGAAGTGACTTGCTTGAGGCCGCGTTGCGCACAGCGCATGGACTGCGCAGCGCATGCGTCGCGACGGCTTTCTGCCGGGCCGACTCGACCGTTGTGGCGTCCGTCCGTACGTTGGAGTGCTTGACCGGCACTGCCCAGGTCGCATGGTGTTGGCTTGCACTGTTCCAGGATCCCGCGGATGTCGCGCTGCGGGACGCGGCCTTCGCAGCCAATGCGTATGTACGTCGTACAGTCCGGGTTGAGGGTGACCCCGACATCGTCGGCGGAGTGCGTGGGTCATTTCCGGTGGATGGACGGTACGGCCGCTTCGAATACCTCAACTGGGCCGCGAAGTTCTTCATCGACGCGCAGCTCCTGGAGCACCACGTGCGCTCCGGCACCCCATGTCAGCCGTACCGCACTCGACTGGTGACGTGTGATTCACTCAGTTGACATCGTCGAGGACGTGGAGCCCGACGCTTGGGACGCGATGGTCGCGAAGTGCAATGGGACAGTATTTCACACCACCACGTGGGCACAGTATGTCGCTGCAAGCCACCCCGGCACGTCACCGCGGTTCGCGAGGCTGATGGGTCCAGGCAGCGTCGTGCGCGCCATGGCGCTGATGTTTCTATCGTGGTCGCAACGCCCTTGGCTGCGTCCGCTTACCGGAGTCGCGTGGCTGGACTCGCATCCGGCCGCAGCAACCGGCGATTCGACGGCGGCGGCCGAGCTGCTGGGTGAACTGACTGAATATGCGCGCGGGCTGCGTGTGGTTTCGATGAGCGTTGGAAGCTACGCTTGCGGGCACAGCGATCTCGATCTTGTTCCACTCGGATTCGCTTCGACCGAACGGATTGAGTTCGAGCTTTCACTCCAGAGGGACGAGAACGAACTGTATGGCGCAATGGACAAGATTCGCCGCCAGAAGATCCGGAAGGCAGAACGCGAAGGCGTCGTGATCACCGAACTGCAAGGCGCGGACGGTGTCGCCGAGCTTCGGCGCCTGCAGGCAGCGTCGGCGAACGCATTCTACGCCGGGGAGGGCCTGAGATCCCGCGAACAGCGAGAGCCGCGCGCGACCCAGTACTGATCCTGCTTGACCACGGCGTGGGACGACTCGTCGGCGGATTTGTCAACGGACGGTGCGTTAGCGCCGGCCTGTTCACGGTGTTTGGAGGGTTAGCCTACTACACCCTGTCGGGCCATGATCGAGAGGGCCTTAAGGCTCAAGCGGCCACGATGCTGATCTGGGAGACCGCCCGGCGGCTGCGCGTCGAGGGCGCCGCAAGGCTCAACCTCGGTGGCTGCCGCGATTGAGGCGGTCGCAGAAGACTCCCCGGAACACGGCGTGTATGCCTACAAGAAGGACTTCGGTGGCAATACCCTCGAATGTCGCAGCGGCTGCCGAGTCCTGCGACCGGCAACGCACCGCTTGCACGGCTGCTCCGCCGCGGCGCACGGGCATTGTCTTGGTCGACGCCGTCCCAGTTCGTGGAAACAGCCATAATGGGGTCCCTCCAGCGCCTGACTCGACATATCTATTCCGTGCCGTGGTGCGTGCCCCAATGGGGCTGGCGTGAGTTGGGCGCGTCCCTCGCCGGCGCCGTATCGCGGAGCAACCGCGACGCTACGGCATTGGGACCGACTGTGGCGGCCGCACTCGGGAAGCGCTACGCGATTTCAACTGCACGAGGCCGTGTTGCGATCGAATTGGGATTGCGCGCCGTGGGAATTGCGCCCGATGATGACGTGGTGCTGCCGTCATATGTGTGCAAGTCGGTGTTGCTCGCCGTGCAACAATCGGGAGGTCGCCCGGTGTTTGCCGACGTGGGGCCGTCACTCAACGTGACGCTCGAAGACGTGGAGCGTGCATTGACGCCGCGCACGCGCGCGGTCATCGTACCACATCTGTTCGGTATGCCCGCCCCGGTCGATGCGATCGCGTCAACACTGCTCGCACGCGGGATCGCGCTGATCGACGACGCCGCGCAAGCACTTGGGGCCGTACTTCCTTCGGACCAGTCGGGGCCTTCGGCACGCTGGCGTCGTCTGCGCGGGGCCCGCCAAACCTTTGAGCGGTCCTGCCGGAGCAGTGCTCGTGACAGACGACGCCGCACTGTACCGGCGCGCGACCACGCTGGCGCCGATGCAGCCGTGGGGCGGCGGAAGGCGGCGGGTTGCTGGATTCTGGGTGTGGAGACGGTTTCGGCATGTGACGCTACCCATCCGGATCCTGCTTGATCGACTACGGCTGACGCATGAGGAGGAAACGACCGACTTCGTCATCGCCGGATCGACCGAGATCGAGGCGAGGCTCATGCTCGTGCAGCTCGCAAGGATGCAGGACACGATCGCCGCTCGCCGCACGAACGCCGCATTGCTGCTCAGTGCGATAGGCCCGCTCGCTGCGTACAATGTGGTCGACGTATCCGTTGGTACCGCCGCGATGAAGCTTGCGTTGGTACTCCCGGAAGACGGACCGACGGTAGCCGAAGCGATTGCGGCGTTTGCGGCCGGCGGAGTGGAGTGCCAGCCTGGTTACCGGCCATGCCATCACTCCGTGACGCGCGCCATCGGAGAGGTACCGAACACGGAGCGAGTCTGGCGCCGGGTGCTGTGCGTACCTCTGGAAACACCGATCAAGAGCCCGGCGCGATTGACGGCGGCTCTACAACGTGCTGGCTTGATTGCCTGACCTCCGCCCGTCGCGGCTGCCTGATCATTCCGGAGTCAGGAATCCGCTGGTCGACGGCAGCCATCAGACGGTGGCGCCGCCAACCTGTCGCCGGCGCGGCCGCCAGTGTGGTGCTCGGCGTCATGCTTGGCGGTCACACCAGGCATCGACTCGGACGTAGCTCAACCTGCGTCAACACCGCTGTTACGGCTTGCGGAACAGAGCAAGGCATGCACGTCCCATGAGCTCTGCGGTATAGTGGCTTGCGTACCTCTCGCGTCCTCTCCGTTGCAGCGACATTCGTTCAACCGGATCGGCCAGCAGTCGATCGATCGCCGCAGCAAGTCGTGCCGGTGAATCCACCGGCACGACGACTGCCGCGTCACCCACTACTTCAGGCAACGCCCCTGCGTTTGTCACAATGAGCGGCACACCTCGGCACATCGCTTCCGCCGCCACGAGACCGAAGCTCTCATACCGGCTGGCGATCACAAGCACGTCGATTGCCTGCCACAGTTGCTCCAGTTCGGCGTCACTCACAAGCCCCGCGAACTCCACGTGCGTGGAATCCGCTGGATGTGCTCGCCGCCACGCCCGCTCATAACCCCCGATATCCTGGCCGATCATGACCAACCTGGCATCGGGCCTCAGGAACGACACCCGGTCGAACGCTTCCAGCAGCATCTCTGGCGCCTTGCGGGGTGTCATGGCGCCTATCGCGCCGACGACGTGCGCCTCCGAACGGACGCTATCGCGGCTGTATGCCGAACGAATGCCATGCGGAACGATGTCGATATGGCGTCGACCGAGCCGATACTCCCGTCGAACCACATCGGCGTGAGACCTGGAGTGTGTCACGAGATGTCGAGCGTTTCGCGCAGTAAATCCGTCCAGCAAGCGCCTGATCCGGCGACGCCAGAGCGTGGTTTGCGTCTGGCCGAACTGTAGGTCATGCTCCCGTGATGTATGCATCCGGAGCCAGAATCGATCTCGATACAACAGCATTGAAGCCCAGCAGATCCCTCCGATGTTCGGGCCTTCAACTGCGTCGAAGCCCCGTTCGCCGGCAATCGCCCGGATATGCCGCACCAAAGCCCACCCTTCCGCGATGTTCGGCACGATCGCGGAAACGACTCGCCGCCAGGGCACCTGGACCCGGTGAACGATGATGTTGCCGTCACGAACGGTGTCGCGATCGACTCTCATGGCGTCGCGGTAGCACACGACCTCGACGTCTGCGCCCGCGTCGTGCAGCGCGTGCGCCATCGTCCAGGCATATGTGGTTCCGCCGTGGCGTTCCGTGTTCACGGTGGGGTATGCCGGCGTCACAAGGCATATGCGGGGTCGCCCTCCCACCGCCGAATCGTCGTCAACAGCGAGGCTGCCAACTTCGCGCCGTTGGTCGGGCGTGCTTACGGCCCCAGGAGATACCGGCGGTTGTCGGTCCGGCACACGCTAATCGCCAGCAGGGACCAACGCGGTGTCTGCCCCGATCACCTGCAGGTCAAGGTCGGCGACGCCGTTCTGGGACTGGTATTCATCGACCCGGAAAATCGCCGCGGGACTGAGACTGGCGAGAAAGCGACCAGTCGGAGCGTGGTAGACATTCCATTCGACGTGATAGAGTCCGCGAGCCAGATTCACGCTGAACTCGGTGTCGAGCGTGCACCGCATCCCCGCGCCGGCAATCCCGACCCCGAGCTCGGCGGCGGAGAACGATCGGTCGAACACCCGCAATCCGTCCGTCGAGCGACGGACAATCATCCACACCACGGCATCCTCGAAGCCGTCGCGCGCGTCGATCGTGACGGATTGGCGCAACCGCGTCTGCGGGGCGACAATGTCGGCGGGCAACCCATCGGCACGACCGAACGACGCCAGTCCGATGCGCACGGGACCGTCACCCCGGGACTCGGATCCTTCCGCCAGGCCGGTGACATACGCCGAGATTACCTCATCGACCGGTCCCTGCCGAATCACTTCGCCATCGAGATGCAGTGCCTGGTCACAGAGCTGACTGATCGCCTGCATGTTGTGCGAGACGAACACGATCGCGACACCGTCGCGCTTGAAGGCGTGCATCCGTTCGATGCACTTGGCCTGGAACGCCATGTCTCCGACCGAGAGGACCTCGTCGATGATCAGGACGTCGGGTTCGATGTGGGCGGCGACGGCGAAGCCGAGCCGGGCGTTCATGCCTGAGGAATAGCGCTTGACCGGCGTGTCGATGAATGGGCCCACGCCGGCAAACTCCACGATCGAGTCGAACACGCGATCGGTAACTTCGCGCGGAATCCCGAGGATGGCGGCCTGCAGGAAGACGTTCTCGCGCCCGGTCAGGTCGGGGTGGAAACCCGCAGCCACTTCGATCAACGCGCCAACGCGGCCGCGCGTCAGATAGGTCCCCCGCGTCGTGCCGATGATCCGCGTCAGGATCTTGAGTGTCGTCGACTTGCCCGCGCCATTGCGCCCGATGATGCCGAGCGCGCGACCGGTATGCACCTCGAAACTCACGTCCCGCAGCGCCCAGAAATCCTTGCTGCCCAGTTCGCGCTTGTCGCGAGGGTGCACGATCCCCTTGACCAGGCTTGGAATCAGGTCGCGCAGCGAATCGTGGATCTCGCCCCGCCGGAATTTCTTCCAGATGCCGTCGAACACGATCCGCGGTTGGTCGGTCATCACGCGAGCTCGGCGAACTGGTCGGCGCGTGCGCGAAAGAAATGCGCGGCCGCGTAGAGCAGCAGCACGCCGACCCCGGCCACACCAACCAGATACCATGGCGACCAGACAGGCACGCCGACGCCGCTTCGGATGGTGTGACTCAACCCGGTACCGTCAACGGCGAGTTGCAAACCCTCGAGTACCGACGACAGCGGATTGAGCGCCACGATCAGGCGGGTTCGGCCATGCACGTCGGCCAGACTGTAGAACACGGGAGTCACGAAGATGCCGAACGTGACGGCGACCTGCACCAGGTACTTGATGTCGCGGTAGAAGATGTTGGTCGCGGCCAGTAGCAGGGCAAGTCCGACCGTGATGACCAGCAGCAGAACCAGCAGCAATGGAATCCACAGGAGTGCCGTGCTCAGATGCACGCCAAGCAGTGGCGACAAGAGGGCAAGAAAGGTCAGACCCACCGCGCCGTCGACCGCCTGCGCCCCCACGGCGGCGATCGGGAGCACTTCGCGCGGAAAGTAGATCTTCGAGATCAGGTTGATGTTCGACAGCAGACTGTTGGTGGCAAAGTTGATGCTCCCCACAAAGAACGCCCACGCCCAGGCCTTGAACGCCGTGCCGGCGAACGGCGTCGCCTGCGTCGTCGCCGAGTTCATCAACGTCCGCACGAGCAGGCTGGCGCCGAGGACCAGGCACGGCATCAGCAGGGCCCAGAGGAAGCCCATGACCGCCTGGTGATAGCGCAGCCGCACGTCTCGATTGATGAACTGCCGGAGCAGCTCCCGATGCTCCCAGATTTCGCGCCAGACGTGATCTCGATGGCGGCCAACTTGCCGAGTCGGGCCGCTGCCCCGAGGGACGGTGGCTGATACTGGGTATCTCGGGGGGCGCCGACTCGATAACTGGAGGTGGGGTCATGGTCGTCATCAATAAATGCCTGATGCCAGTTATATGCCAGGCCGAGGTTGGCCGAGGCTCGGCGACGCGGCGCCCGTCGCCATGGCGACGATCCGGAGAGTTGCCCCGCACCAATGAACCAGGGTTTGAGGCTCCGTCGGGCCTCAGTTGGCCAAACGACCCCGACGGCTCCGGCCAGTCGACCATCACCCAAGTCGATAATGGCGCTCGAGCGCTTGCACGGCCCGCTCGATCCGGGCAAAACAGCTCGCGACCGTCGCTCTCGGGGCCTGATACGGATCGGCGATCTCGTCGCTGCCGTCGCCATCGCGAGCGAAGGCACCGAGCAGGACAACGCGATCGCCCGCACCGGGGTGGTCTGCCAGCAGCAGCGCCTCGTTTCTCCGGTCCATCACCACGATCAGGTCGGCGGCGCCGACCATGTCTTGCGTGACGCGCTGGGCTTGATGACGGCCCAACGAAAGGCCGAAGTCGCCGGCGACCTCAATTGCCATTGGGTCAGCCGGACGACCAGCCCGCGCCCGGACGCCAGCAGAGGTCACGCCGGTGCTCTTCGCCGGAGGAATCATCCGGAACGCCGCCTCCGCAAAGGCGCTCCGCATGATGTTGCCATGGCACACGAATAGCACGGTATGCACGGGCAATCGGGGTGGCGGGCGGACGAAGCCAACGGCGCAGCGGCGGTCCGGTTCATCGGGCATTGCCGGGAGGGCACGAAAACCGGAGGCGCACCTTGCGACGCGCCCCCGGTTTCCCCTGCCCTTGCAACTTCACCAGCCCGCGCTCAGGCCGCCTTGGCCTGCGACACTGGCGCGGGAACCGGATCGACCGGAATCGGTGGCACTGGTTCCGGCGCCGGCGCTGGTACCGGCTCGGGCACTGCGCCCGTCCGGCGGCCACCAGCGACGACACTGCTGGCGCTCTGCCATGCCGCCAGCATCTCCGGGTCGGCAGCGAACCGCGCCCGGTTCAACCCGTCGAGCACGGCCACCAGCTTGACGCAGTTGTTGGCCACGCTCGCGAGATCCGCGCGCGCACCGACATGGCTCTGCCGGCTCACGCGCGAGGTCTCGCGCACGGTATCGAACTGGGTGACTTCCTGGGTGAGATCATCGATGAAGGTCTCGCCCAGACCCAGCGTGACGAACAGATCCTTCTGCGACTCGGCTGCGGCAAGCAACGACTTCGCCGCGGTCACGAAGCCCAGGATCGGGCCGCCACTTTCCGGGTACCGGAACAGTCCGCCGAGTTCGGGGTGGTCGCTGGTCGCTATCTGCGCCACGCGAACCAGGTGCCGCAACTGCTTTCGCTGAATCTCCAGCCGCAACGCGTTGCGACGGGCGATTGCGGCACGTTCCCCATCGGCGCCGTCGCGCTGCTGGATCGCCAGCGCGTTGGCCCGGGTCACACTGTCCTGCAGCTTCGCCACCACTGCCACGTATCCGGCATCGGTGGAGGGATGGGCCAGCGCAAACTGCAGCGCGTCGGCAGCCATCGAGATTTTCCTTCTGATTGAGGCCAACATACTCCACTTCCTTCCCGCTCAAGGTCGACACGGTCGTTGTGATCGCGTCGTGAATTGACTTCAGCTGCATTTCGACCGGTGATATCAACTCCGGTCGACACGGGGTACCGCTAGCAGCGTGCCAGAGCTGAAACGTGCGCTTCAACACGCTTCGGCCGAGCCGGAGCAGGCGACGCGCCATCGCCAGCAATGCCTTGTGCCGCAAGAGGTATAGCGATATTTGCACCCACGGAATGCACCACAATTCAGCGCGCGGATGCGCGCGAAGACCCGTGCGGTACCGTCGCTGAGGAGGGGTCGGGTGTCCAGATTCAAGGACACTTGTCGGGATGTTTTGACACGCCGTTGTCATCCCGAGCGACGGCGGGCGAACCTGCTCGTCGTCACGAGCGACGTCATCGCGGCCGATCGCTGTCGACGGTCGCCAGCCGCGAAGCGGCTTCGCGGTGGCCGAGCCGCGGCTTCAGCCGCGCGGCCGCAACATTCAGCGCCAAGTTCGCCACGTTCGGGAGGCAGATCGGGGGATTCAGGAACCGATTCGACGCCTTCAGGGATCAGATTGGCGGATTCAACTCCCGGATCGGGACGTTCAGCACACAGATCGGGAAGTTCAGGACCCGATTCATCACGTTCAGGAGGCAGATCGGAAGGTTCAGGACCCGATTCACCACGTTCAGGAGGCAGATCGGAAGGTTCAGGACCCGATTCACCACGTTCAGGAGGCAGATCGGGAAGTTGAGGACCCGATTCGTCGCGTTCAGGACGCAGATCGGAAAGTTCAGGACCCGATTCACCACGTTCGGGAGGCAGATCGGAAAGTTCAGGACCCGATTCACCACGTTCGGGAGGCAGATCGGGAAGTTCAGGACCCGACGCACGACATTCCGGAGGCAGATCGGGAAGTTGAGGACTCGATTCGTCGCGTTCAGGACGCAGATCGGGAAGTTGACGACCCGATTCGTCGCGTTCAGGAGGCAGATCGGGAAGTTCAGGACACGGTTGCAGCGAACGCGCGGTCAGTCGGCTGCAAGCGCCCGGGTGACGGCCGTCATGTCGGCCGCGGTGTTATACACGTGCGGGCTGAACCGGATGGCGCCCTCGCGGAGCGAGCAATGAATGCCGGCGCGCTGCAGCCGCCCGTATGCCTCCGCGACATCGCCGGCCGGGCGCAGGCAGAGAATCGCCGAACCGTGACCATCGACCGGCGACGTGACGGCTGCGCCGTTCCGGGCGGCCCACTCGAGCACCGGTGTGTGCATCGACTTGAGGTACGCCGCCACATCGCCGAGCCCGATGCCGAGCAGCAGGCCGAGCGACGCATTCATGGCCGCAAAGTCCTGCACCGGAAAGGTCAGCAACTCGAATCGGCGGGCGTCCGGCCACGGCTCCGGATTGTATGACGTGAGCTGGGTGTAGTCGTCGCTGCCGGTGAACGCTGCCCACCCGGCGAACGTGGGCGCAAAGCGCTGGCACAACTCGTCGCGCACGTAGAGGAATCCGGTGCCCCACGGCGACAGCAGCCACTTCTGTGCGCCGCAGGCGAGAAAGTCGACGGGAGTCTTCTGCACGTCGACCGGCACGGCGCCCACCGCCTGGATAGCATCCACCACCAGCCACTTCCCGAGTTCGCGCGTGGCGCGCGACAAGGCATCGAGATCGACGGTGTAGCCGTTGCTGAACTGGGTCAGCGAAACGGTGACGGCGCGCACGTCGGGGTCGCGCAGCCGTTGGTGCAGCCGAGCCTCGTCGGGCCAGCCGCGGTCGGTGACGGGAAGGCGCTCGAGCCGCACGCCACGATCTGCCAGGGCCATCCATGGATAGATGTTGGCCGGAAATTCCTTGTCGAACGTCAGCACCACGTCGCCTGCCGCGAGCGGCAACGCGTGCGCGGCGATGTTGAGCCCGGTGGTCGTGTTGGGCATCAACGCAATTTCCGACTCGGCCGCATTGATCAGCCGCGCACTCAACCAGCGCGCTTCGGTGAGCACGGCGTTGATGCGTTCGATGGGCCACATGCCCGGGCGCGACCGGTCACGATTGCACGCCGCGAGTGCGGCAACGCTACGGGCCGGCAGCGGCCCGACGCTGGCAGCGTTGAGGAAGGTCCCGCTGTTGTCGAGCGCGGCGAACTCGGTGCGGCGGAGATCGGAGAAGTCCACGGATCGGCCTCTGGAGATCAGTGCGTCGAAACGATCGAAATTGGACTCAGGTGTTGTGCGGAAGGTAGCGACATGAACGAGCTGGCATTCATCGCGCCGCCAAAACAAACCGACCGCCGGCGCGCGAGCACCGACGGTCGGTCGACAGAACGCGAGACGGCTTACCGCGTGCGACGACGCCGCGCCGAGACGCCCATCAGGCCCACCAGCCCGGTTGCGAGCAGACCCATGGTCGCCGGTTCCGGCGTGACGTTCGCTTCGGGCAACCCGCCGTTGTCGACGCCGACATAGATGCCGTCGGTCGTACCGTCGCCGGTGATCTTGATGACCAGGTCGTCAGTGTTCGTCAGGTCGAATGTCTGGTGCAGCACGCAATCCGAACCCCCGCTCGGAAACAGGCCGTCACTGTCGCGGCAGAAGGCCGACCGCTCCGACGGGCCGTACAGCAGCGTGGTGCCCTGATAGATGCCGATCAGCTGATTGTCCCACCCAAGCGTCAGCGAGTAGATACCGGCCGAGCCGACGGAGGTGCTGAAGTCGTACTCGTAGTTCTTCACGTTGTTTCCGGTGCCGGTCGTGCTGCTGGCATCGGCCCACGCGCTGATCCAGTTCGGGCTGCTGGCCGGGTTGTCGGGCTGCCACGGCGGCGACGGAATGTCGAGCGGGATGAACGCGGCGCCGGCGCTGTTGCACGCGGCCATGCCGCCCATCTGGACCGAACAGCTGAACGTCCAGCTCGGATCGGTCGGCGACCCACCGGAATTCGGCGTGCCCGCGCCCGTGTTGGCGATCTGTGCCGACGCAGCCGCCGCCGCAAAGGTGAGTCCAGCAGTCGCAAGTGCAAGTGCCCGCATGTCGATCACTCCGGAACGAGGGGGTGGATCCGTCAGCCCCTTGCAGGAGCAGGCTTTGTGCCAAGGGTGGGAGCCGGCCTTCGGAATCATCGTAAGTCATTGCGCATCAAGCATATCCGCGGTGGCGTTGCGACCCGTTGGTGCGGATCAATGCGGAGGCGTTCGTGGTGACGCCGCGACGTGAAGTTGCGCCTGCGGTGCGACAGTACCGGCGTGTCATCCCGAGCGGCTCGCTCGCTTGCGTGGCGAGCGCAACATCGAGGCGGGCCGCGACCTACCGCTCCCGCTTGACCTCCAACGCCTCACGCAGACCGTCGCCCAGCAGATTGAAACCCAGCACCGCCATACCGAGTGCGACGCCCGGTGCCACCGACACCCACGGCGCCACCCGGATCAGGTCGCGCCCATCGGCGACCATGCTGCCCCAGCTTGGCGTCGGGGGTTGCGCCCCGAGCCCGATGAACGACAGCGCCGCTTCGGCCATGATCGCGCCGGCAATGCCGAGCGTGGCAGTGACGATGACGATCGACCGGACATTCGGCACCAGATGGCGGAACATGATGCGTCGGTCGCGGGCGCCAAGTGCGCGCGCCGCCACCACGTAGTCACTCTTGACCAGCACCAGCACCTGCGCGCGCACCAACCGCGCCATGCCGGCCCAGCCGACCGCACCGATGACGATGAAGATGACCGGCAGCGATGGCCGGATCGCCGCGGCAATCGCGATCAACAGCAGCAGGGACGGAAAGGCCAGCGTGATGTCGGCGAGACGCATCAGCAGCAGGTCGACGCCGCCGCGATAATATCCGGCAACAATGCCGAGGGTCACACCCAGCGACACGGCCACCGCCTGCGAGATGAGACCGACCATCAGCGACAGGCGGGCACCGAAGAGAATGCGCGACAGGACATCGCGACCCTGCGCGTCGGCGCCGAGCAGAAAGCGGCGGCTGGGCGGCGCGAGATAATCGTTGGCCAGATCGCCGCGGAGCGGGTCGTGTGGTGCAATCCATGGCGCGAGTGCGGCGGCGAGCAGCACGACCAGCACCAGGATCAGGCCGACACGGAACAGCGCGTCGTCATGCCATTGCCGGCGCAACGCCTGCCACAATTGCCAGCGCGCACGCGGTTGCTCACGCGGCTCGATGATCAGGATGGGGAGCCCGCTCATGCCGACAAGCTAAACGGCGCGCGTCGGGACGGACGGCCGATGCGGCGTGGGTGCAACGGCCGGCCACGCCGCCGCTTGTTGCACGTCCGGACGACGATCGTGACGCGATCGGTGCAAGAAATCGCCGTGCACCCGTCACACCGCCACAGGCGCGACGGTCCGACGGTGCATCCGGCACCGAAGCTGTCGCGCAGTCGACAGTCACTTTTTCGGGAGCCGATTGTGCGCAAACTCGTTCCGTCCCTGCTTGCTCTGGCGGCCTTTGCCGCCCCGCTCCACGCCCAGGCCGGTTTCGGCGTGCTGGGCGGCTTTGTCAGCTCGAACATCACCACCAGCCACAACGACGGCACCTTCAGCAACTCGTCGCGCAGCGGGTTTGCCATCGGTGTGTCGGCCGACGGATTGCTCGCCCCGAGCGTCACCCTCGGTGCCGACGCGATGTATGTCGAGAAGGGCGCCAAGTTCACCGGCAGTGGATCGTCGGGATCACTCAAGGTCGGCTACATCGACGTGCCGGTCCGTCTCAAGCTGCTGTTCGGCAGCCCGTCAACCAAGCTGTTCATCCTGGGCGGCCCGGAGGTCGGATTCAAGGTGTCGTGCAGCAACGACTTCAATATCGGCGTGAGCGGCAGCAGTGGTTGCGGCGCCGCGGAGAACGACGCCATCAAGGGCACCGATTTCGGCGTGACTTTCGGCGCCGGCGTGTTGCTCAGCCAGTTCTCGATCAGCGCCCGCTACGACCTGGGTCTCACCGACATCAACAGCAGCGACAACGCCAACAATCCCAACTATCGGAACCACGCCTTCCTGATCCTCGCCGGGCTGCACTTCGGCCCGATGGGTCCGCAGTAACAGGTACCATGCGCGTCAGCGTCGCCCGGTTCGGCGGCGATGGCGCGCATGTCGCTGGCCCCTCGATCCCGGTTGCGATCCGGCTCGACGCGCGCGCGTGCCGGGTGCCGCAGTAGCCGGTCGACGGCCGCAGCGGCGCATACGTCGATGAACTGGCCGCAGGTGCGCCACCGGCTGCGGAGCAAGCGCTGCGGGGGTAATTTGGAATGATGAGGCAACCCAGCGGATGACCCGCACGCCGTGAAGTTCAAGGAAATATTCTATCTGGTCGGCATCAAGCCGGCTCCACGGAAACATGGGTGGGCGCTGGAAACCCATTCCCTGGAGCGTGACGGAGAGATCCAGGTCGCACAGTGGCAGCACAAGGCCGCCTACCGCGTCGCTCCGAGCCAGGAAAGATGTGGACCGGTATCGACAGTTCCTGCGGCCAGGCGATGTGGCGATCGACATCGGCGCGCACACCGGCGATTCCGCGCTTCCCATCGCGCTTGCCGTTGGTGCGACGGGCCCGTCGTGCTGGCACTCGAACCCAACGCCCACGTCTTTCCCGTGCTGGCCCGCAATGCCAGTCTCAACCGTGAAAAGACCAACATCCTGCCGGTACCATTCGCCGCCATGCGCGAGGACGGGCGCTACGAATTTCAATACGGCGAAGCGGGGTATTGCAACGGCGGTTTCCACGAAGGCATGAGCCGGTGGCGGCACCGGAGCGCGTACACGCTTGACGTGGAGGGACGGAACGTGCAGCGGTGGCTGCGCGCGGAACATGCCGGCCTGATTCCATCGGATCCGCGCTCGTCAAGGTGGACGCCGAAGGATCCGACCTCGGCCATTCTCGAAACGCTGGACGCATTGCTGGTGTCGCAACGTCCCTATCTGCAAGTCGAATTTTTCGATCTGCGGCGGTCGAAGTCCGGCTATCGCGAGGCGCTCTTCCGGTTCCTGACCGGACATGCGTACGAGGTGGACCGCGATTTTCGGGACTTCGCTCGTTTCGGACCGCAGCGTGCACAACTGATGCAGTGGCGCGGGTGTGATGTCTGGTGCGTTCGTTGGCGGACCCGAATGCCGGCCGCTGATCGTGATGCGAATTATCGACTCCGAACCCAGCGATAGTTGCGGAATTCCAATATGCGCCAGCCAGTCAGCCGCTCGAGCCAGAGCGATGCGATCGACCTGACGTGCGCCGGACGCAGGGCAAAGGGCTGGACCAGGCGTTCGGGCGTGCGACGCCGTGCGATCCAGTCGCGCGCAGCCTCGGGGTGGGCGCCTGTGAATGTCGTGATGCCGGGAATCCACGGCAACAGCGGCCGATCCGGCGGGGAGACCGGGCCCGCCGCGATAGTCTCGCGGTCGACCTCGCCGCTTGGCCGCCAAGGCCCAGACCGGACGCGCCCAGCCATAGTGATGCATCACCGCTCCGCTGGCGACTGCGCGCACCCGACGCTGCGCCGCGCCGACGCGAAATCCCTTGCGCGTCGCGATACGCGCGGATGTCGCCGTCGAGTCGCACGGCGCGGACCTCGCGGCGATACCATTTGCGATTGCCGGCGACGTGTCGAACCCGCCGTAAAAGTGCCGGTAGTCGACCAGGACGCCCTCCACGCCCCGATCCGCGTCGCACCGTGCGATCGGCGTCGACGATCCGCTGGGCCCCGCCGTCGGCGAGCACTTCGTCGGCCTGGATGTAGATCCCCCACGACTGGCGGCAGGCCTGCATGGCGCGGTTCGTTTCATCGGCCAGCACGCGCGGTGCCGCGCGTCATATCCCACTCCGACTCGATGATGCGAATCCGGGGATCACTGATGGCGTGCACCCGTTCGAGCGTGTCATCGCTCGACCGACCGACGTTGACCACCAGCTCATCGACGACGGGGAGGATCGAGGCGAGACTCGCCTCGACCGGAAAGTCGAGCTGCGTGGCATTGCGCACCAGCGTGAATCCGGAGATCGGCACGTTGCTCCCTCGGCACGTGAATCGGGACCCGAAGTTCAGCGGGCATGCCGCTGATGGCAACTCCACTCCATGTCGTACTTTACCATCCCGGGCCGCTTGCCGGTGCCACGATATGGCGGGATCGAGCGCGTGGTGGTGTGGCTCGCGCGCGGACTGGCCGAGCGAGGCCACCGCGTCACTCTCATCGCCGGGCGTGGAACCCGGGTGCCCGAGGCCCGTGTCATCGAAATCGATCCACGAGCGGCGTACCAATCGGGCGGCGCCGACCTCGCTCCGCTGATTCCGGATGATGCGGATGTCGTGCACACGCACGCCCCGCTGCAGCGCCCGCCCCGTGACGTCCCGTTTCTCTGGACCTATCACGGTTACGGGCAGATCAATCCGCGCCCCCCCGGCGCGATCATCGGCGTCAGCGCCGACCACGCCCAACGGCACGGGCTGTCGGCGTGGGTGCACAACGGGCTCGACCCGGCGGATTACCAGTTCAGTGGGCGCAAGCGCGACTTCGACCTGTTCCTGGGCCGGCTGCATTCGGTCAAGGGCTGGCAGTGGGCGGTCGAGGGCGCGCGACGCACGCACCACCCGTTGACGGTGATCGGCGGGTGGCGCCCGACGCTGCGCCCCGGGTTGCGGTTCGTCGGGCGCCTGGGCGGCACGCGCAAGACCCAGTTGCTCGCCGACGCGCAGTGCCTGTGGATGCCGGCGCAATGGGAAGAACCGTTCGGACTGACCACCATCGAGGCGATGGTGAGCGGCACGCCGGTGCTGGCAACCCGGCGCGGTGCGTTGCCCGAGATCATCACGCCCGAGTCGGGACGCATGGGCGACACACTCGACGAACTGGTGGCACGGCGCGGCGAACTGGCATCACTCGACGCCGACGCGATCCGCGCCAACGTGCTCGCGCGCTTCACGCATCGCGTGATGGCGGAGCAATATGAGAAGATTTATCGCGCGCTGTCGCGCTCCCGTCGTTCAGGATGACACCGGTCAAACATCCTGGCGACCCGCTCGCGGCTGATCGAGCAGCAGCTGCCGTGCGCGATGCATGTACGTATGGTCCTGCAGCAGGCGTGCGCGCGCCGACTGGCCCAGCTGTTCGGCGTCGCCGGGATTCTCGATCAGGTGTCGCACAATACCGCGCAATTCACCGGCATCGCGAAACACCGCGACTTCGCGGTTGACCGCAAAGCAGCGCGGCAGGTCGCCGCGGTCGTCGACCACCTGCGCCGCGCCCAGCGCCGCCAGCTCGAACACGCGGCGGTTGCACGACGCTTCCCGCGGATCGTTCTCGACCAGCACGTGATGAATGTTCACCGCGACCGTCGCGCCGGCGTAGGCCTTGATGTACTCCTCGGTGCTCGGCATTTCGCCGCGGCAGTAGTCGCGCAACGCCGTCTTGCGCCAGCCGGGACCCCACAGCGCGAGCCCGAATTCCACCAGCTCCGACAGCAGGCGTTCCCGGCGGGGCGTGGCACTGCCGGCGAAGACCACGTTGGCGCGATACTGGTCCTTGGTGCGGATCGGGCGGTAGACCGATGGATCCGCGGCAAAAGCAAGCACGTCGACGGTACGGCCGAGACGATCGGCCATTTCGGCCGCGACATCGGTACCGATCGCGTAGATCTGGTCGAACGCGCGCGCCAGCACGATCGCCTCGGACAACTGCCGCACGTCGTGCGGCAGCCAGTTGATCCAGCGGGCACGTGCGCGACCGCGCAACCGGTCGACCATCTCTTCATCCATTGCCGCGTTGCCGTTGACCAGCACCAGGTCGGGCTGCGTGTCGTCGAGGCATTTCTCCAGCCGCTTGCCGAGGTCGCCCGAGCGGAACCGTGACAGCAGCGACGGCCGCGCGGTGAGATCGAACACGGTCACCTTCGCGCCGAGACGCTCCAGGGCGCGCCGCCGCTGGGCGGCGTGCGCATGATACACGTCGTCGAATTCCGCGATGAACAGCAGGGATCGGCCGTTCACGTGGTCACCTCGGCCATGGAGAATTGCAGATCATGCAGTCGCCGATACAGTCCGGCGAGCGCCAGCAGCTGGGCATGCGTCCCGACTTCGACGATCCGACCCTGATCGAGGACGACGATGCGATCGGCGTCGCGCACAGTGGTCAAGCGATGCGCAATCACGAGCACGGTGCGGTCGCGCACCAGCCGGTCGATCGCCTCCTGCACCAGGCGTTCGGATTCGGTGTCGAGCGAGCTGGTCGCCTCGTCGAGGATCAGGATCGGCGCGTCGCGCAACAACGCGCGCGCGATGGCGATCCGCTGTCGCTGTCCACCCGACAGCCGCGTCCCGCGCTCGCCCAGCACGGTGCGGTAGCGCTCGGGAAGGTCAAGGATGAATTCCTGTGCATTCGCGGCGTC
Organism: uncultured Gemmatimonadales bacterium; assembly: GCA_963796635.1. GTDB lineage: Bacteria > Gemmatimonadota > Gemmatimonadetes > Gemmatimonadales > GWC2-71-9 > Palsa-1233. The sequence goes on along the minus strand of CAWCMH010000001.1, from coordinate 3,156,394 downwards.
CGCCGCCGCCCGCACCTGGGCATCGGTTGCGCCGGGCCGGCCGTAGGCGATGTTGGCGTGCACCGTATCGTGCAGCACGACCGTGTCCTGGCTCACCACGGCGATCAGGTCGCGCAACGATTTCCGCGACAGCTCCGCCAGCGGCACGCCATCGAGCCGAAGGGTACCCTGCTGCGGATCGTAAAAGCGCGGCACCAGTTCCAGCAGGGTGGTCTTGCCCGCACCACTCGGCCCGACCAGTGCGACCATCTCGCCCTTGCGGATGTCGAGCGAGATGTCGTGCAGCACGGGCGTGCCGGGATCGTAGCCGAAGGTGACGCCATCGAATTGCAGGTCGCGCGTGAATGTCGCCGTGCGCGCCGTGGGCAGATCGATTTCGGTGGCGGGGATGTCGAGCACCTCGAAGATCCGGGCCGCGCTCGCTTCGGCCTGCGCCAGCATCGCCGGCACCTGCGTCAACACCTTGAGCGGCGACATCACCTTGAGCGCCAGTGTCAGGAACACGAAGATCACGGGCACCTTGATCACGACGTGGGAAATGGCCGGGTTCGCCGCCGCGACCAGGATCAGCACCACCATGGCGCCACCGAACAGCTCGCTCACCGGCGATGTCAGCAGGGCGAACCGCTGGGTTCGCACGATGCCCTTGCGATACCGCTCCGCTTGTGCCCGGAAGGCGCGCTGTTCCGGCACTTCGGCGCCCGAGGCGCGAATCAGCTTGATGGCGCCCACCCGCTCGGTGATCATCGCGGTCACCTCGCCGCGCTCGTGCGTGAACGCCCGGGCGTAGCGCTTGAGCCGCGACACCAGCGCACTCACACCGAATACCAGGATCGGGGCAAGCGCCAGCACCATGAGCGTGAGCCGCGCCGAAATCAGCAGCAGGCCGACCAGCGTGACCAGTACCATCATCAGGTTCTGCGCCAGTGCCGCGAGCACGGTGGCGACAATCACCTTGACCTGGTCGGCGTCGCTTACCAGCACGGTGGCAAGGTGTCCGCCTCGCGTGCGCTGCATCACATCGAGGCCGAGACCAAGCAGATGGTGATAGAGACGCACCCGGAGGTCGCGCACCATGCCTTCCTGCACGAGCACGGACAGATACGCCGAGAGGTACAGACTGATGTTCTTGAGTGCGATCGATGCGAGGAACAGCACGACCAGCCGGAACGTGACGGTGTCGTATGATGCCCCGGTGACGATCGGTCGCAGCACCCACGCGAGCGCGTGTTCCAGCGTGGTATTTCCGCCGAACGTGCCGGCGCTGCCGAACAGGTGCGTCAGCAGCGGAATCAGCAGCACGATCGTCACGGCGTCGAACAGCGCTGCGGCGACGGCCAGACCCACCCCGACGCTGAAGCGGCCCAGGTAGGGCCGGATCAGCCCGAGCAGTCGGCGCCGCGTCGCCGCGTCGGTCAGCCGCGCCTCGGCGTCAGCAGCGCGATCGGCAGCACGACTTCCTCCGGCGCCACCCCGCCATGCAGGAAGGCACCGCGATAGCGCGCCTGGTATTCGCGCAACTTGGTGGGGTAGACGAAGAAGCGATCGTCGGTCGCGAGCAGCAGCCGGCTGGTCGGCGTGCGCGGCGGCAGCCCCCAGGCGTGGAGGTCATCGACGACCAGCGCCGCGGCAGGATCATCCACGCGCAGATCCTCGCCGAACTTGAAGCGGAGGTTGGCGGTCGCATCGCGCCGCGCGTAGATCGTGGCCGGCGTGTGACAATGGATCGAGCCGTGGTCGGTGGTGAGCACCACGGTCACCCCCCGGCGCTCGGCCTCCTTGAGTGCATCGAGCAGGGCCGACCGCTCGAACCACGTGCGCGTCAGCGCGCGCAGCGCGGGGGTGTCACGTGCTACCTCGAAGAGGGCGTCGTTTTCGGTGCGACCGTGCGTCAACTGGTCGATGAAGTTGAACACGAGCGCCGTCACGCCCGGGTGCGACAGATGCGCCGACAACCGCTTGAGCATCGCCTCACCGTCGGCCGCAGAAAACATCTTTTCGTACTGCACCGGGACGTCGTGACCGGTGAGGTGCTGCAACTGCTCACTCAACAGGGCGGCTTCGTGCGCGTTGAGCGACGAGTCCTCGGTGTCGTTCCACCACTCCGGATGCCGGGCGACCATCTCGGCCGGGAACTGCCCCGAAAAGATCGCGTTGCGGCTGTAGGGCGTGGCGGTGGGGACGATCGAGAAATAGTGATCGACTTCGACATCAAAGATCCGCTCGACCAGCGGACGGATCACCGACCACTGATCGAGCCGGAGACAATCGACGACCACCAGCATCACCTTGCTGTTCGAGTCCAGCACCGGACGGACGAATTCGGAGACCACGTCCACCGACAGCGGCGGCCGATCGGTGGTGCGTTCGCCGAGCCAGCCCGGATACGACGCGGCCAGAAACGCGGCGAAGTCGAGCCGGATCGACGATTGCAGCGTCCGCAGCGCCTCCTGCAAACCGGGTTCGTCGGCCTCGCCGAGCTTGACCTCCCATTCGGCGAGTTCGGCGACGAGCGCGACCCACTCGCGCCAGGCGAGCCGCTCGCCACGACGGCCTTCGAGTTCGCGGAAGCGGCCCACGAAATCGCGGGACAATCGTTGCTGACGGATCCGGTCACCTTCAAGCAGTTTGGTGACCACGGACAGCACCTGGCGCGGACTCACCGGCTTGGTGAGATAATCGGCGGTGTCGGCGCCGATGGCATCACGCAGCGTGTCCTGCGCTTCGGACTTGGTGACCATCACGACCGGCATCGACGCGTCGATTTCACGCACCAGCGGAACGAGATCGAGGCCGCGGGTGCCGGGCATCTGCTCGTCGAGCAGCACCACGCCATACGGCTGGCGGCGCAGCATGGCGAGGGCGTCGTCGCCATTCGCCGCGCGCGCCACGGAAAAACCCTGCTGCTCGAGGAAAAGCACCTGGGAATCGAGCGTTTCGACTTCGTCGTCGACCCAGAGGATCGTGCGGGGACGGGTCATGCTGTAAAGTAAGGCGAGAGGCACGAGGCACGTGTCATCTGTCTTCGCCGCCGGCCCCCGCGCCCTCGGCTCTCACTTTGCTCCCCCGAGGAGGGAGTACTTTCTCCGAATGTCCCCGCGCATCCTCATCGTCCGCTTTTCGTCGATCGGCGACCTGCTGCTTGCCACGCCGCTCCTGCGGGCGCTGCGGGCCCGCCATCCCGACGCCGAGATGACGTTCGTCACCCGCGAGGACATGGCCGACACGCTGCGTCACAACCCACGGATTTCGGAGTTGATCGCGTGGCCGCGGCAGGGCGCCATGACGGATCTTGCGCGAATGTTGCGACAGCGCCGCTGGACGCACCGGCTCGACCTGCATGGCTCGTTGCGGTCGATCGCATTGCGCGCCCTGGTCGGCGGCCGGTGGACCGGATACGCCAAGCACCGTTGGCAGCGTGCACTGCTGATCGCATCGCGTCGCCGTGTCGGGCGACCGTTGCAGCACGTTGCCGATCGATATTTCGCGGCCGCGCGCGACCTGGATGTCGAACCCGATGGCGGCGGTCCGGAGTTCTTCATCAGCGACAGCGCGCGGGCGGCCGCGAACGACGTGCTGACGCGACATCACCTGGGCGTCGACCGGCCGCTCATCGCGCTGGCGCCGGGTGCCGCGCATTTCACCAAGCGGTGGCCGGGGCACCACTGGATCGCGTTGGTCGAGCGGTTGCGCGCCGGCCACGACATCGTGGTGGTCGGCGGGCCCGCGGAACGCGTGACGGCGGCGGCGCTGGTGGCCGCCGCGCCCCAGCGAAGCATCAGCGTGGCGGGCGACGTCTCGCTCGACGGCACCGCCGCGCTGATCGCGCGGGCTCGGCAGGTCGTGGTCGGCGACACCGGCGTGCTGCACCTGGCGACGGCGGTGGGTACGCCGGTGGTGGGGTTGTATGGACCCACGGTCGAGGAATTCGGCTTCTTCCCGTACCATGCGGACTACGTCGCGCTGCAGCACGACCTCTCCTGCCGGCCGTGTTCCTCACGCGGCGGACCGGTGTGTCCGCTGGGACATCACCACTGTCTTGAACGGCTCGAGGTGGCGGAGGTGGTGCGCGCGATCGAAGGAGAAACGAGACAAGCGAAACGGGAACAGGACGCGGCCGACCGATGAACCGACCATCCACCGAATTGTCGGCGTGGGCGCCCCCGCTGCTGGCGTTACTTGCGCTGCAGCGACAGCTGGAGCGCGGACCCAAGCGCGAGGGAGCATTCGCGCTGTGGCTGGTGGTGCGCGTGGCGCTCGACATCGGCGCCAACACTGGCCCACCAGACAAGAACGACCGCCGACGGGTGGCGTTGCTGGCTCAGCGACTCGCCCCGCTGGCGGTGCCGCGCCCGCTCAGCCGCGGCCTCGCCACCACGATGGATCATCTGGCTGATGCGACGGCCGCCGGAGCGCGGAGTGCCCTGGCACAGTTGATCGCGCCGGCGCGCGACGCCCTGGGAAGCGATGCGGCCGACGCGGTGGCGCAAGCGGCCCGGCTGATCCAGCCGCTGCGCGCCGTGGTCTAGCGCGGCGTCAGGGCTTGGCTTTAGTGCCGGCGACCGGAGCGCCGGTACTGTCGCGGGCGCCCGCGATGACCACCTGCGACCCCGACGGACCGTTTGGTGACACCGTAATCCAGATCGAGGGCCCGTTCTGTTCGGCGTAGAACGCGGTCGTGTTGCCGGAATGCCGCTCATTGATCAACCGGAACGGATCGGCAGCGAGTACCCGACGATAGTAGCTCTCGACGCTGTCGGGGGAGTCGGTGGACAACACCACCAGCGCCATCGCCTCGACGCCTTCCTGTCGAACCAGCGGCTGCGGATCGGGGGGGAGCGGAATGTTGGGCAGCGCCTGGGCCATGGTCAGCGGCTTGGGCGCGCGGCGGTGGCAACCCGCCACCGTGGCGATTGCGAGCAGCGGCAGGAGGAGCGGACGGGTGCGCATGGCCGAACCGTAGAGGGTTGTGGCAACGCGGCGCAAGGGCCGATGTCGTCGCCGGCAGGGCCGTGGCGTCATATTGCAGCAGGGCGCAGGGTCATTCCCCAGCAAGGAGGATCGGATGCAGGAGTCGCGGATCTCCCAGCGAGTGTTCGGAACGGGACTGACGGTCGCGCTGATCGGGCTGGTCGCGGGGTGCGGATCGAACGGCAACAACGGCATGACGAGCGGCGATTCGATCGATCTGGTGCTGACGCCGGACAGCGCGACCGTGCCGCAGAATCAGGCCGTCACGGTGCGGGGGATGGTCTCGCGCAGCGCAGGCTTTTCGGGCGTAATCGGGATCGACGTGGTCAACGTACCGACCGGCGTGGTGATCACCCAGCTGATTCGCCCCGTCAACGGATCGGATTCGGCCATCGTGACGATCGGCGCCGGCAATGCCGTGACGCTCGGCCAGTACACGCTGAACTTCAACGCGAGCGCTGCCGGCGTCTCGACAGTCACCAGACCGTTCCACCTGACCGTCGTGGCGGCGCAACCGTCGGCCTATACGATCGGGCTGAGCACTCCGGTGTTGACGCTGACGCCCGGCGGCAGTTCGACCGTCGTCATCACGTTGACGCGCGCCTTCTTCAACAATGCGATCACCATGAGCGCATCGCAGCTGCCGAACGGCGTGACCGCCGATTTCAGTCCGAATCCCGTCACCGGAGACTCGTCGACGGCCACCTTCACGGCCACCACCGGCGCCGCACTCGGCACCGATACGCTCTTCATCCGCGGCACCGCGGTGGGATTGGCAGACCGCGTGGACACCTTGCCGGTCCATATCGTTTCGGGGAGCTGAGCGAGCCATCTCACTCCGGAAGGTGGCGGGCGGCGTGGACGTGACGTCGACGTAATACTCGAGCGCCGACCCCGTCGCCGGCGCCCAGAAGGAACACGGACCAGCCGCCCCATTTCCCCGCCGCCGCTCGTGCGCTACGATTCCCTTGCGAAGGAGGAGATGCCCATGTCAGGTCACTCCAAATGGAGCACGATCAAGCGGAAGAAGGCGCTGACCGACAACCGGCGCGCCTCGGTCTGGACCAAGTTGATCCGTGAAATCACCGTGGCCGCCAAGGCCGGCGGTGGTGACCCGGGGAGCAATGCACGGCTGCGCAAGGCGATCGACGACGCGCGCGCCGGCAACATGCCGAACGACAACATCGACCGGGCCATCAAGAAGGGCACCGGTGAACTCGAGGGCGCGAGCTACGAGGAGTTCACCTACGAAGGCTACGGGCCGGGCGGCACGGCAATCCTGATTGAAGGGTCGACCGACAACGCCAACCGGACCGTGGCCGAGGTGCGCCACGCCTTTTCCCGACATCACGGCAACCTGGGCACCAGCAACTCGGTGGCGTGGATGTTCGATCGGATGGGTCAGGTGGTGATTCCGGCCGGCGTGGCGAGCGAAGACAAGGCGATGGAAGACGCGCTCGAAGCGGGCGCCACGGATTTCACCACCGACAACGACATCTACGTCGTGACGACGGATCCGACCCACTTTCACGCGGTCATCGACGCGCTCAAGGCGCGGGGCTATGCGCCGGAATCGTCCGAGATCGCGATGGTGCCGAAGAACCTGGTCAAGCTCGACAGTGGCGACGCGCAGAAATTGCTGCGACTGGTCGACGCACTCGAAGAACTCGACGATGTGTCCAAGGTTTTCACCAACCTCGATGTCGACGCCGTCGATCTCGAAGAGGCCGGGACCTGACGCCTGAGGGATGGACGGTGCTGGGGATCGATCCAGGCACGGCGGTGGTGGGATACGGCGTGGTCCGCGCCGCGCACCGCACGCCGCAGCTGGTCGAATGCGGCGTGATTCGCACCCGCGCGAGTGAGCCGCTGGCGAATCGGCTGGCGACCATATTCGATGGCATCAGCGAGATCGTCGATCGGCACCGGCCGTCGTCGATCGCGATCGAGGGGTTGTTCCACGGCAAGAATGCCCGCAGCGCGCTGGTGCTGGGACATGGGCGCGGCGTCATCCTGCTGGCGGCCAGCCGCGCGGGCGTGCCGATCCTCGAGATCTCTCCCGCCGAGGTCAAGCGGGCGGTGACCGGCACCGGTGCAGCGACCAAGCCGCAGGTGGGTGCCATGGTGATGCGGTTGCTCTGCCTGAGCGCGGTACCCCAGCCAGCGGACGCCGCTGACGGTGTGGCGATCGCGCTGACCTGCGCGATGCGCCTGCGTTCACCGGTCGATCGTATCCGGTCCGCACGATGATCGCCTCGATTCGCGGCACGCTGGCCTTGCGCGAGCCAGCCGGGATCGTGATCGACACCACCGGTGGCACCGGATATCTCGTCGAAGTTCCGCTCGGCGTGTTCGAACGGCTGCCGGCGGTCAACACCGTCGTGCAATTGTTCACCGAGCTGGTGGTGCGCGAGGACGACTGGCTGTTGTATGGATTTGACAGTCAACTCGAGCGCGCCGTCTTCCGTCGCCTGATGGGCGCGTCGGGCGTGGGACCGCGGCTGGCACTGGCCACGTTGTCGGCGTTGGGACCGGACCGTGCCGTGCGCGCGATCCGCGACGACGACATCGCCGTGCTGGCCAGCGTGCCGGGCATCGGCCGGAAAAAGGCCGAGCGCATCATTCTCGAATTGCGCGATCGGCTCGACGACCTCCCGGCCACGCCGGCCGCGGCAGCCGCCCCGGCGCCCGCCGCCGACGCGGTCCGCGCCCTGGTCAAGCTGGGTTACACTCCAACGGCCGCCGAAGCGGCGGTCCGGCGTGCCATCGACGACGACGCCGCCGCCGACACGGCGCTCCTGGTACGGCGCGCTCTCACTGAACTGGCAAGGACGTGATCGACATGGCGGCAGGCAGAGCGGCCATCACGGCCGAATGGATCTGTACCCGGTGCGGCGTGACCAATCGCAAGCTGGCGCCCGCCGACGCGACGAGCGTCAGTGACCGTTGCGTCCATTGCGGGCTCAAGCACACCGTCCGCAACATCGACAGTCCCGTCCGCTGGCAGGCGACCGCGGCGTGACACGCGCGGTCGAGGTCACCACGCCGTCGGCGCTGCCCGGCGAGGTCACGACCGAGATGGCGTTGCGACCGTCGCGGCTCGATGAATTCGTCGGCCAGGACCAGGTGCGCACCTCGCTGCAGATCGCGATCGATGCCGCGCGCCGCCGCGGCGAAGCCCTCGATCACGTGCTCTTCTTTGGCCCACCCGGGCTCGGCAAGACCACGCTCGCGATGCTGATGGCGCGCGAAATGGGCGTGCAATGCCGCACCACGTCGGGACCGGTGCTCGAGCGTCCGGGCGACCTGGTCGGACTGCTCACGAGTCTCGGGCCGGGCGATATCCTGTTCATCGACGAGATCCATCGCCTGCGGCCGCAGCTGGAGGAATTTCTCTACCCGGCGATGGAGGATTTTCACGTCGACGTCCGGCTGAGCGACGGCCCGCATGCGCAGACCCTCCCGATGAGCATCGAGAAATTCACCATGGTCGGCGCGACCACGCGCTTCGGCTTGCTGACGCCACCCATGCGCGCGCGCTTCGGCCTGGTCGAGCGGTTGTCGTTCTATCCGACGGACGATCTGGCCACCATCGTCCTGCGTTCGGCCGGCGTGCTGGGTGTGCCGATCGACGCGACCGGCGCGCAGGAGATCGCCCGCCGCTCGCGCGGAACGCCGCGCGTGGCCAACCGGCTGCTGCGGCGCGTGCGAGATTTTGCCGAAGTGCGCGCCGACGGGCGCATCACCAGTGACGTCGCGGCGGCCGCGCTGGCGCGCTTGAACGTCGACGAGTTCGGGCTCGACGACATGGACACGCGCATCCTGCAGACCATCATCGAAAAGTTCGATGGGGGCCCCGTCGGTGTGGCGACCATTGCGGCGTCGCTGGGGGAGGACCAGGCCACGGTGGAAGAGGTCTACGAACCGTACCTGATGCAGCAGGGGTTTCTCGAGCGCACCGCGCGCGGCCGCGTCGCCACGCGCAATGCCTATCGACGGCTCGGGATCACGCCGGCACCGCGGCCCGACGTGCAGCCGTCGCTGCTCGATGAATGAACGGCGCTGGACCGCCGCCGACTTCGACTACGCGCTTCCCCAGGAGCTGATCGCCCAGAGCCCACCGGCCGAACGCGGGGACTCGCGATTGCTGGTGGTGCCGCGCGGGTACGTGCGGCATGCTGAGCACCGCGATGGATCTCCCGGCGAGGCGCGGTTCCGCGATCTCCACTTCGGCGACCTGCCGTCACTCATCCCCGCCGGCGACCTGCTTGTCGTGAACTCGACGCGCGTCCTGCACGCCCGCCTGCGGGGCCTCCGCCTCGGCGGCGGCCACGCCGAAGTCCTGCTGATCCATCCGTCGACCGACGACATGTGGATCGCGATGGGTACGCCCGGGAGTGCCATGAAGCCGGGCAAGCAGATCGCGTTGAGCGATGGCATCACCATTGAAACGATCGCGGTGCTCGACGACGGCACGCGACAGGTGCGATTCCGGGGCGCAACCGCCGCCGAGGCCATCGCGCGATTCGGTCGCGTCCCGCTGCCTCCCTACATCGCGCGCGAGCCAACACCGGACGATGCCGAGCGGTATCAGACCGTCTACGCCGAACGGGCCGGCAGTGTGGCCGCGCCCACGGCGGGACTGCACTTCACCACCGCGTTGCTCGACGACCTGCGGTCGCGCGGCGTCGGCATCGGCGCCCTCGACCTCGAAGTCGGGCCTGGCACGTTCCGGCCCGTTGGCGACGGCGACATCGCGGAGCACGTCATGCACGCCGAACGATTCGAGATCGGCGTCGATCTGGCGCGCGCGATCACGGCGTGCCGCGCGCGTGGCGGCCATGTCTGGGCCGTCGGAACGACCGTGGTGCGTGCGCTCGAGAGCGCGGCGGGCGAGGGTGGCACCGTGACACCGGGCGCGGGCGAGACGCGCCTGATGATCGCGCCCGGGCATGCGTTCCGGCGTGGTCGACCGGCTGATCACCAACTTTCACCTGCCGCGATCGACGCTGCTGATGCTCGTGGCCGCGTTTGCCGGATACGACACCACCAGGGCGGCCTATGCGCACGCCGTCGCGGCGCGCTACCGGTTCTATAGTTATGGCGACGCGATGTGCGTCGTGTAACGACGTCATCCCGAGCACCGCGGGGGATCGCGCTGCCGTCGTGTAACGACGTCATCCCGAGCAAAGCGAGGGATCGCTCTGCCAGGCCTCAATCATCGTGGTTCATCTTCAGCCAGGAAACGACCGTGCCCCACAGTCCGTACATCGCCGAGACGCTCGAGCTGATCGGCCAGCAGGATCCTCTCGGCGTCCTGGGCGCCACGCCGGCGTGGATCGCCGGTCGCATCGAAGGCCTGTCGCACGCGCAGCTGCGCACGCCGGAGGGCGACGGCCAATGGTCGCTGACCGAAGTGCTCGCGCATCTGGCCGACGCCGAAGTCGCATTCGGATGGCGGGCCCGCATTGTGCTGACCGCCGAGCAGCCCGCGTTGAGCGGCTTCGACGAAACCCTGTGGATGACGAAGTTCCACTGCGCCGCCGCCGACCCGGCCGATGCGCTGCAGTCGTTCACGGCGCAGCGCCGCTGGAACATGCGCATCTGGGATTGCGCGCCGGCCGACCTCGCGCGCGTCGGCATGCACGCGCAGCGCGGCCCGGAAACCTTCGAGTTCATGCGGCGATTGACCGCGGGGCACGACCTGCGTCACCGCCGCCAGATCGACCGGCTGCTCGCGGTTGTGCGCTGAGTGTTCGAGTTTTCCGTCGATGGTGCGCACGGTGCGGCACGGGCCGGCACGCTCACGCTGCCGCACGGCACAGTGCAGACCCCGTGCTTCATGCCGGTCGGCACACGGGGTGCCGTGCGCGGTTTGCATCCGGCCGAAGTCGAACGCGCCGGCGCCCAGATCATTCTCGGCAACACCTATCACCTGCACCTGCGGCCGGGTGAGGACGTGGTGGCCGCGTTCGGCGGCTTGCACGAATTCACCACCTGGTCCCGGCCGATGCTTACCGATTCGGGCGGCTTCCAGGTGTTCTCGCTCACGGCACTGCGCAAGCTCGACGAAGACGGCGTGGAATTCGTCTCGCATGTCGACGGATCGACCCGCCGACTGACGCCCGAACGCTCGATGGAAATACAGTGGGCCCTGGGCGCCGACGTGGCCATGGCATTCGACCACCTGGCCCCCGGCCAGTCGTCGCACCAGGACGCGCGCGACGCGGTCCAACGCACCGATCGCTGGCTGCGGCGTTGCCGCGATCGTCACCACGATCTGTCGGCACTTCGCGCCGATCGGCAGACGTTGTGGCCGATCGTCCAGGGCGGTACCCACGCCGACCTGCGCCGCGAGTCGCTCGACGGCATCCTGGCGCTCGGCGGCTGGACCGGCGTCGCCATCGGCGGGTTGTCGGTGGGCGAAGCCAAACCCGCGATGCACGCCGTGCTGGACCAATTGCTGCCGGATCTGCCGGTGGACACCCCGCGTTATCTTATGGGCGTCGGGTTTCCGGACGACCTGATCGAGGGGATCGCCCGCGGCGTCGACCTGTTCGACTGCGTCGCGGCAACGCGCAACGGCCGGCACGGCAGCGCGTGGACCGCCGCCGGACGCGTCAACATCCGCGGCACTGCGCTGCGTCTCGATCCGGAGCCGCTCGATCCCGACTGCGACTGCGAATGCTGCACCCGGTTTTCACGCGCGTACCTGCGCCATCTGTTCGTCGCCGAGGAACACCTCGGGCCGCGCCTGGTGTCGATACACAACATCCGGTTCCTGATCCGCCTGGCGCAGACGGCGCGCGCGCGGATCCTGGACGGCAGCTTTGCGGACTGGGCGACGCACTGGCGCGCCCGCTATTTCGAGAAAGGTCTCACTGCATGAGTTCGCAGGGCGGCATGGTTCTGATGCTGCAGATCGCAGCCATCGTCGGCGTGATGTACTTCCTGTTCCTGCGGCCGCAGACCAAGGCGCGCAAGCAGGCCGAAGCGATGCTCGCGGCACTCAAGAAGGGTGACGAGGTGATGACGGCGGGCGGCATCATCGGCAAGGTGCGCGACATCCGCGAGGCGCGGATCACGGTCGAGAGCGGCACGGCCACGGTGGTGGTGGAACGCAGCCGGATCGTCCGCGTGGGTGACCAGACGTCCACCGCCGGTCCGGGCGTCTGATGGCGATCCGCGACATCCACCTGCTCGGCTCGCCGGTCCTGCGGCGGCGCGCGGAGGAGATTGCCGCGGTCGACGACGAGTTGCGCGCGCTGGTGGATGACATGTTCGAGACCATGGCGGCCGCGAACGGCATCGGCCTGGCCGCGAACCAGATCGGTGAAACCCGGCGCGTTGCCGTGATCAACGCCGACGGCCAGACGTTCGCGATGATCAACCCGCGCATCGTCGAAGCCGAGGGACGGGACGCCAAGGAGGAGGGGTGCCTGTCGATTCCGGATGCATTCGCCGAAGTGCACCGGCCCGAACGGATCGTGCTCGAAGCGCTCAACGAACAGGGTGAACTCTTCCGCCTCGAGGCGTCGGCCCTGATCGCGCGAGCCGTGCAGCACGAGCTCGATCATCTCGACGGCGTGCTGTTCATCGATCATCTCAGTCCGCTCAAGCGGCAACTGCTGGTGTCGCGCTGGAAGAAGGAACACCGCAACCAGCCGCTGACGCGCACGCCGCGTCCCGAGGAGCCGGAACCGGCCAGCTGATGCGCGTGGTCTTTTTCGGCACGCCCGACTTTGCGGTCCCCACACTCGACGCGCTGCTGCTGGCCGGAGTCGACGTCGCGGCAGTGGTGACGCAGCCCGATCGCCCCGCCGGCCGATCCCATTCGACGCTGATCTCGCCCGCCGTCAAGCGGCGCGCAGTCGCCGCGGGCATTCCGGTCTGGCAGCCCGAACGTCCGCGTGGCAGCGAGTTTGTCGCCGCCCTCACGGCGGCGCAGCCGGACCTCGCGGTGGTGGTGGCGTATGGTCACCTGCTCCGGCCCGAGATCCTCGACGTCCCACGGCGCGGCTTCGTCAACGTGCATGCCTCCCTGCTGCCGCGCTGGCGCGGCGCGGCGCCGATCCAGTGGGCGCTGCTCGCCGGTGACGCCGAAACCGGCGTGAGCATCATGCGCATCGAGGCGGGGCTCGACAGCGGCGCCGTGTGGCACACGCGGCGAACGCCGATCGGAGATTCCGACACGACCGCCACGCTGTTTGCGCGGCTGGCCGATCTGGGCGCCGCGGCCCTGATCGAAGCGCTGCCGCGCATTGCCGCGGGGGAAGTGCCGGTCGCCCAATCGGCGGAGGGCATCACGCACGCGCCAAAGGTCGATCGCGCAACCGCACGCATCAACTGGCACGAGACATCACGCGCGGTATCATGCCGGATTCGCGCGATGGACCCGTCACCCGGCGCGTGGACGACGCTGGGTGGAACCGAGCTCAAGCTGTTCCAGCCCGCGCGCTGCGACCGCGCCGGGGCAACGTGTGCGCCCGGCGAGATCGCGGTGATCGGCGAATGCTTGTGCGTCGGAACGCAGGATGGTGCCGTTGCGATCGGCGAAGCACAACCGGCCGGCAAACGGCGCATGCCCGCGAGCCAATGGTGGCGCGGGGTGCACCGCACCGCGAACGCGTGCTTCACGTGAGACCGTTGCCTCGGGTGCTGGCGTTGACCGACGACCGCGTCGCGTCGCTCGATGATCTCGGCGTCCGCGCCGCGGCCGTCGCTGCGACGGGCCCGGCGGTGGCGCTGGTCGCCCGCCGGCCGCACGGCACCGCCGATCAGCTTGCCGTGCTGGCACAGCGCCTCATGGCGCTCGCCACGCCGCCGATGGCTCAGGTGTGGGTCACCGGTCGGGCCGATGTCGCCGCGGCGGTTGGTGCCCAGGGAGTCGTGTTGCGCCGGGACGACGTGCCGGTGGCGACCGCGCGGAGCGTCCACGTGGCGGACGACGGAGCGGGCGATCCGGCCGGCGAGTGGCGGGTGATCCGGTCGATCCATTCGCTGGCCGAAGCCGAGCAGGCCGCTGTCGACGGCGCCGACGCGCTGATCGCGGGCATGATCTGGCCCAGCGCGACGCATCCGGAGCGCGCGGCGACGGGAACCGCGTGGCTTGCTGCCGTGGTTGGGACAGGACTGCCGGTCTATGCCGTCGGTGGTGTCACACCCGACCTCGCTCGCGAGGCCGCCGATGCCGGTGCGTGGGGCGTCGCCGCGATCAGTGCGGTGTGGGATGCCGCCCGTCCGCACGACGTGGTGATGGCGCTGGCCGAAATCATGAGTCACAGTGAAATGGAAATCCGATGCACTTGACCATCAACGGAACCGATCGCAGGTGTGCCGACGTGGCCACGGTTGAAGAACTGCTGCATCATCTCGAGCTCGACCCGCGCAGCGTCGTCGTCGAACTCAACCGCGAAATCGTCCGGCGGCCCGCGATCGGCGCGGCGACCGTCAAGGACGGCGACGTCGTCGAGATCGTGCATTTCGTGGGAGGAGGCTGACATGCTCGAGATCGGTGGCCGTGCGTTTCGGTCGCGCCTCCTGGTCGGCACCGGCAAGTATCGCAGCAATGACGAGATGGTCGAGGCGATCGACGCTTCTGGTGCCGACGTGGTCACCGTGGCCGTGCGACGAGTCAATCTCGATCGCGCCGAGCGCGGCGGCATCCTGCATCACCTGCCGCCGGACCGTTACTTCCTGCTCGCCAACACCGCCGGCTGCTACTCGGCCGACGAGGCGGTCCGCTACGCCCGACTCGCGCGCGAGGCCGGCTTCAACGAATGGATCAAGCTCGAGGTGATCGGCGACGAGGCGACGCTGCTCCCCGATGTCGCCGGCTTGCTGGAGGCCACCGCCCAGCTCGCGCGTGACGGCTTCAAGGTGCTGGCATACACGAATGACGACCTGGTCACGGCACTGCGTCTCGAAGCCGCGGGCGCCGTGGCCGTGATGCCGCTCGCGTCGCCGATCGGTTCGGGGCTCGGCCTGCTCAATCCGTATTTCATCCGCACCATCAAGACACGGCTGCAGGTCCCGGTGATCGTGGATGCGGGGGTGGGCACGGCGTCCGACGCCTGCCTGGTGATGGAACAGGGCGTCGATGGCATCCTCATGAACACGGCGATTGCGCAGGCCGAGCATCCGATCCGCATGGCCGCGGCGATGCGTCTGGCGGTCGAGGCAGGTCGCGCCGCGTATGTGGCCGGGCGAATGCCGCGGCGCGAAGTCGCGGTGCCCTCGACACCCGCGGCGGGGATGCTCGACTGAGCGACGACGGACTGGCGCCACGCCGGGCCGCATTCGCCATCCTGATGGCGGTCCGCCGCGGCGTCCCGTGGGACACTGCACTCGAGCACGAAACCGCGGCGCTGCCGGAGATTGACCGGCGCCTCGCGCACGAACTGGCGGCGGGTACGTTGCGTCACGCCGATGCCCTCGATGCGCTGCTGGCGCGTTTTGTCCGTCGCGGTCTCGGATCGGTGTCGACCCGGCTGCTCGACGTGCTGCGACTCGGCACGTACCAATTGCGATTGCTGGACCGGATCCCCCCGCACGCGGCGGTCACCACCAGCGTGGCGCTGGCGCGAGAACAAGTGGGCGATCGGGTCAGCGGATTCACGAATGCCGTGTTGCGACGGATCGCCGAGTTGCCGCCACAGGTTGTGCAGCCGCCGATCGTCGATGACGTCGCGCGGCTGGCGGCGACCTGGTCGCATCCGACCTGGCTGGTGGCACGGTGGCTGGCACGGTTTGGTGACGTCGCGACGGCCCACCTGCTGCAGTGGAACAACGCGCGCCCGCCGCTGGTGCTACAACCGGTGCGTGGTGGCATCGGCGACCTGCAGCGCTTGCTGAGTGAGCATGGCATCGCCAGCGCGGCGGCGGCGTTCGGCGCCGGGGTGCGCGTGCGACGCGGACAACCAAAGCGGCTGCCCGGATTCGCGACCGGTGAATTCTTCGTGCAGGACCCGGCACAGGCGCTGGTGATGCAGTTCGCCGCGTTTCCCGCCGATGCGGTCGTGTATGACGCGTGCGCCGCACCAGGCGGCAAGGCGATGCAGCTTGCCGCGCGCGCCACGGCCGTGATCGCGGCCGATCGGTCGCTGCGCCGGGTCGAGCGGTTGCGCGACAACGTGCGACGGACGGCGCGCGGCGTGGAACACCTGCTGGTCGCCGACGCGGCCCACCCGCCCGTGCGCCCGGTCCGGGCCTACCTGCTCGACGCACCGTGCCTTGGCACCGGCACCTTCGCGCGGCACCCCGAGGCCCGCTTGCGCGTCTCCGAGACTGCGCTGTTCGCACTGGCGGGCCGTCAGGCGACACTGCTCGACGCGGCAGCCGACCGGATCGCGCCGGGCGGCGTGCTATGTTACGCCACATGTTCGATCGAACCGGAAGAGAATGTCATGCAGATCGAGGCGTTTCTCCGACGCCACCCGGATTTCCGGCGGGAACCGTCGGGAGATTGCGTGCCCGAACTGCTGACTGAAGCCGGCGATTTCGCCACGCTGCCGCAACGTGATGGCGTCGACGGTGCGTTCGCCGCAAGGCTGGTTCGTGCCGGATGAGCGGCGGCGCGCAGGCCCGTCGGACGCTGGTGTGGCTCGGTGTCATCGCCGCGGCCGCGGCGGCGGGATACGTGGTGACGCTGGCAATTTTTCCGTCCCCGATCCTGCCACACAAATACACCGTCCCCGCGTTGCGAGGTGCGATCGCGCGCGATGCGGTGACGCGTCTCGAAGCCTTGCGGCTCCGGGCCCGAATCACCGATACCGTCGCCGATCCTCTCACCCCGGCGGGCACCATCGCCTGGCAATCGCCGGCACCGCAAACCCAGTTGCCTGAGGCAGCGGTAGTGCGGCTGGCGGTGAGCAGCGGCGCACCGCTGGTGCTCATGCCCGACGTATCGGCGTTCGACGTCCACCTGGCCGAACAGGTGATCACGGCCGCAGGACTGATGGTCGCGAAGGTCGACACGGTGACGTCGCCGCTTGATGCCGGCAGCGTGGTCGGCACATCGATCGCCGCGGCCACACCAGTCCACGCCGGCGACAGCGTCACGATCGACATCAGCAGTGGCCCGGCTGCGATCGCCGTCCCGGGACTGCTCGGCCTCACCATCGAAGGTGCCCGCGAGCGCCTGGGCGCCGCAGGTTTTCGGCTCGGTGCGCTGACGCAACGCCTCGACGGGCGCGTGGGCACCGTGATCGCGCAGCTGCCGCCGTCGGGGCAGCTGGCACTGCGCGGCAGCGCCGTCGACCTGACCATCAGCGGAGCGTTGCCGTGACGGTGCGGATCGCGCCCAGCATCCTGAATGCCGACCTGAGCCGTCTGCGCGACGAGATCGCGCGCGCCGAGGCCGGCGGCGCCGAGTGGATTCATGTCGACGTGATGGACGGACACTTCGTGCCGGCCCTGTCATTCGGCGCACCGATCATCCGGGCGTTGCGCAAGATCACCGACCTGCCGCTCGACGTGCACCTGATGGTGGAACATCCGGAGCGCTACATCGACGAGTTTGCCGAAGCCGGCGCGTCGGGATTCACCTTTCATCCCGAGGCCACGGTCCATGTCCAGCGCCACCTCGCCAGTGCACGCGATCGTGGCATGCGCGCGGGGCTGGCGCTCGATCCGTCGACGTCGCCCCTCGTGCTCGTCGAGGTGGCGCGTGATGTCGACGTGGTCCTGGTGATGAGCGTGAATCCAGGGTACGGCGGACAGGCCTATCTGCCGGCTGCCACCGACAAGATCGCTCGCGTGCGGGCGTTGATGTCGGAGCTCGGCATCCCCGGTTCGCTGCAGGTCGATGGCGGCATCACGGTGACCAACATTGCCGAGGCGCACGCGGCCGGCGCCGACACGTTTGTCGTGGGCACCGCCGTGTTTGGCGCACCCGATCCCGCCGAAGCCATCCGCGCGCTCAAGCGCGCCTGCCTGACGCGAGTCTGACGATGCGGCGCCCCGCAGTCGTGGTCGCGATCGTGCTGCTCGCGCTTGGCGCGGGAGCGGTGGCCCTGGTGCGGTCCGCACCGGATCGGGTCGAGGTCGGCAGTCGCGCGCCGAATTTCCGGGCGGTGGATCTCGCCAACGGACGCACGGTGACGCTCGACGATTACCGCGGCCAGGTGACGCTCGTCAACATCTGGGCGACCTATTGCGTGCCGTGCCAGCAGGAAATCCCGGCGCTCGACTCGGTGTATCGCGACCTGCACGCACGCGGCTTCCGCATTGCGGCAGTGAGTGTCGATCCGACGTCGCCGCAAGGCGTGCGCGACTTTGCCACGCAACGGCACATCTCGTTCGATGTGCTTCAGGACCGCGCCGGCAACATCGGCATCAGTTATCAGACGACCGGTGTGCCGGAGAGCTTCCTGGTCGACCGGAGCGGTCACATCGTCCGCATCGCGCAGCGCGCGGCCCCGTGGAATTCACCCGAGAATCGCCGCATCATCGAAGACCTGCTCGCGGCACCGGCCAGCTGAAGCATGGCGACGATGCGTCACCGCCGGGGCGTTGCGGTTGCGACGGTCGCCCTGCTCCTGGGGCTCGCCACGTTCCTGCTGGTCCGCTACGTGCCGACGGCGACCGGCGCACAGATCGGTGACCGCGCGCCCGATTACCGGGTATTGCGCCTGGCCGATCGCGATTCGGTCCGGGTGCGCAGCAACTACGCCGGACACGTGACCCTGGTCAACATCTGGGCGACATGGTGTGTGCCGTGTCAGGCCGAAATGCCGTCGCTGCAGCGGCTGTACCAGGCGTATCAGGGTCGCGGATTCCGGGTCGCCGCGGTCAGCATCGATGCCGGCGCGCCGGCGCCGGTGCGCGCGTTTGCGCAGGCGCATGGACTCACGTTCGACATCCTGCAGGATCGCAGCGGCGACATCGAGGACGCCTATCAGACGACCGGCGTGCCGGAGAGTTACCTGCTCGACCGCCACGGCCGGATCACCTACATCGCGCTCGGCGGCGAAAACTGGGATTCGCCGGCCAATCGCCAGCGGATCGCCCGACTCATCGACATGGGGAACTGACCGATGCGCGTGCTCGGCATCGAGACCTCGTGCGACGAAACATCGGCGGCGGTGGTCGAGCGCAGCGACGATGCGATCGCCCTGCAGGGGCTCGCGATCCTGTCGCAGGACGTGCACCGCATCTTCGGCGGCGTGGTGCCGGAACTCGCGTCGCGCGCCCATCTCGTGGTGATCGGCGCCGTCGTCGACGATGCCTTGCGACAGGCGGCAGCGACGCTGGCGGACATCGACGGCATCGCCGTCACGCGCGGTCCGGGATTGCTGGGCGCCCTGCTGGTGGGCGTGACCTGGGCCAAGACGCTGGCGTGGCGGGAACAGTTGCCGCTGATCGGCGTACACCATCTGGAGGGTCACCTGTTTGCGCCCACCCTTGAGCAGACGGTCGCACCGCCCTTCACCGCGCTGCTGGTGAGTGGTGGTCACACGCTGCTGCTCGATGTCGCCGACTGGGGCGACTATTGCCTGCTGGGCCAGACGCGCGACGACGCCGCCGGCGAGGCGTTCGACAAGGTGGGATCGATGCTCGAGCTCGGCTACCCCGCGGGGGCAGCGATCGAGCGGCTGGCCGAACAGGGTGACCCGGCGCGCTTTACCTTTCCACGGCCGTTGTTACGAAGTGGCGACGCCGATTTTTCGTTCAGCGGACTCAAGACCGCGGTGGCGCGTGCGGTGCAGCAGAGCGACGATATCGCCCGCGATCGGGCCGACCTCGCGCGCGGATTCCAGGACGCCGCGATCGAGGTGCTGGTGAGCAAGACGACCGCCGCCGCCGCGGCCCATGGCCGGGAGCGCATCGTCATCGGCGGCGGTGTCGCGTGCAACCGGGCGCTCATCCGGGCGATGCGCGCCGCCAGCGAACCGTCGATGCAGGTGCTGGTTGCGTCGCCGCGCCTGAACACCGACAACGCCGCGATGATCGCGGCCGCGGGAAGCTGGCGGCTGGCTCGCGGCGAGCACGATGAACGCGACCTCGATGCGCGGGCGACGTTACCGCTGCCGGGGCTTCACATTCGCGAGGGAGCAGTGGCGTGACGACCGCATACCCGCTGGAAATCCATGTCGGACCGATCCCGATCACCGGCTTCGGCATCATGATGATGCTCGCCTTCCTGATGGGCGGCTGGCTGATCGACCGCGAATGCCGGCGACTCGGCTTTGCGCCCGACTATGCCGGCGACATCATCGTGGGCGCGGTCGTGGGTGGTATCATCGGCGCCAAGCTGTGGTTCGTCGCCATTCACCCCGATGCACCGCTCTTTGATCGTGGCGGGCTGGTGTGGTACGGCGGTTTTGTCGGCGGCGCCCTGGGGGTGGTGATCAACGGGTGGCGGCGCCGGGTCCCGATGGCCTGGACCGCGCATCTGGTGGCGCCGGCGCTCGCCGCGGCGTATGCGATCGGTCGGATCGGCTGCTACGTGGTGGGGGATGACTACGGCATCCCGACCACGCTGCCGTGGGGGGTCAAGTTCCCGCAGGGAAAGCCCCCCACGACGGCCGGCGACCTGCGCGCGTTCAACGTCCACGTCGCGGCGAACATTCCCGACGGGACGCTGCTCGCGGTGCACCCGACCCAGTTGTACGAAATCACCGCGATGACATTCGTGTTCGCGCTGCTGTGGAAGTGGCGGGTCGGCACGCGCGGCACCGGCTGGTTGTTCGGCGCCTATCTCGCGCTTGCGGGCGCGGAGCGGTTCATGGTGGAGTTTCTCCGGGCCAAGGATGACCGCCTCGCGCCGGGCGCGCTGAGCATTGCCCAGGTCGCGTCGCTCGTGGTTGTGGCCATCGGCATTGCCGTCATGGTGTGGCGCGCCCGCGCCGCTCGCGTCGACCCCGGGCCGTGGCTCGAACGCGGGCCGTCGGAGACTGCGGCAGAGGCCGCCGCCCGGGCTTGACACCTCGATCGGCGTTTCGTACCATTAGCCATCAAGGCGCCCGCATCGACGCCGCGCAAAAGTCCCAGGACGAAGAAGGGTGGAGCGAACACACCTGTTCGACTCCGTATACTCAGGGGGCGTTCTGGGACCTCCCCACGAAAAGGCCCGCCATCCGGCGGGCCTTTTCTGCATCACCCGGCCGTCATGTCACGCCACGGCACCGACCCGTCGCGCGCGATTGACGTAGGCGTACGAACCCAGCACCACCGCCGCGGCGACCACCTGCGCGCCCATGCTTTCGGCGGTCGGGAAGACCGCGAACCACGTGTTCAACCAGCCGGGCATCACCAAGTGCAACCAGGTCGCGCTGATCCAGTGGGCCTGCTGCATTTCCTGCACGCTCTCGCCCACCATCACCACCAGCACGGCGCCGAGCATGACGCCGGTGAGCACCAGCATGCGTCGGTACGGGAGACGGTAGTGCAACACGAACACCACCACCGCCACCATGGTCGCCAGCGCCACACCGATCAACGCGCCTTCGAGCACGATCGCGCTGCCGGCTCGCAGCCGGAGATTCTGCAGGAACAGGACGACTTCGAACCCTTCGCGGTAGACCGACGTGAAGCCGAGCAGCAGCAGGCCTCGGTACATCGTCATGCGGGTCGTTCCCGGCGATCCGGTGAGCGCCCGCTTGCGACGCGTGTGCAGCGAGATCCACCCGGTCCAGTACAGCTTGTGGAAGAACCAGTTCATCACCACCAGCAACACGATGATCGCGAGCAACCCGGTGGCGGCCTGGATGTCGAGTTCAGGAGCATTGATATCGGACAGCAGCGCGACAACGAGAAACCAGGTCGCCGCCGTCGCCAGCAACGACAGCGCCGATCCCACCGCGATCGGTCGCCAGTAACCGTCCTGCGTGCGAACCAGGCTCGCGGTCAGTGCCGCGAGCACCAGCACGGCCTCGAGCCCTTCGCGGAACACGAGGATGGCGGTGTCGAGGAGCACCGCCCCGGGATTGAGATGGGCTTGCGTCGGATCGGGGCTGCCATGCGCCGCGATGCCTTGCCAGATCAGCGTCGCCAGCACGATCAACGCGCCCACCACCGCCAGCAGCGGCCACACCGTGGCCAGGGAACCGCGGGAGGTCCCGTGCCGGGTCGAGGGTGCGAGCAGCGCGTCGACCTCGCGCTCGCCCGGCTTGGACACGGTCATTCTGGGACGACCGGCTGGGGAATCATCGGCCACGGGTGCTGCAGGTCCCGCGCCGCATAAATGAGAGTCATTCTCAAATGATTTTGTGCATCGGAGCAAAAAGGTAGGGCGACCGCGAATCGATTGCTAGGGAATCAGGTCAACCGCGTTGCTGCGGAGCTAGCCCTCGAGGATCGCGACGGCGGCCGCCACGTCGCGGCTGTGGCTCAATGAAAGGTGCACCGTGACCCGATGTGGTGCGAGCAGGTCCGCGGCGCGGCCATGCAGTTCGACCATCGGGCGGCCATCGGGAAGCCGGCGTACCTCGATCTCGCGCCAACCGACCGGTCGGGCGCCCGGCAGCACCTGGAGCGCCTTGTAGACCGCTTCCTTGGCAGCCAGGCGAGCTGCAAAGGCAGGCACGGGGTCGCCCAGCGACAGCACGTACCGCGATTCGTCCGCGGTCAACGTGCGAGCGAGGATCCGCGCGGCGTGCCGCTCGAAGAGGGCGCGGGCTCGCGGCATCTCCACCACGTCCAGCCCGACCGAGATTACGGCCACAGTCGCCACCAGAAGGCGTTGACCGGATGGAACCATGCCGGTGACGGGAACACTCCGCTCAGCCAGGCGGCGAGCAGTATCGCGCACCCCGATCAGCGCGCCCGTGATGATCCACACCGGCGCCATGCTGCGCCGCCACCCGGCGAGTCGCGCGGCCGCGCGACTCCATTCGGCCGACGCAGCCGTGGCCACGACAACGGCCTGCTCCCACGCAGTGTCGATCGCAGCCGCGCGGAGACGTTGCGATTGCGGATCGGCGGCGAGCACGCCGAGCCGTTCGAGCGGAATCGCGGTGGCGAGCAACCGATTGAACAGCATGTCCGCGGCGACGGCGTCGGGGAGCACCGCCCGAAGCCTGCGCCCGGGGCACCGCGATTGCGCCGCGGCCGCGCGGAGCGCCGCTTCCGCATCGCCGATCACGCGCATGCGCAGCGAACGCATCGCGTCGGCGAATGCGGCTTCCCACCGGTCGTGCGTGAGCTTGCCCGCACCGTTGGCCGTGACCAGTGCATCGACCAGCGTGAGCCGTACGTCGTCATGTCCGGTACGGCCGGGACGGCCCAGATGACCGAGTTGCGCGGCGAGGCTGTCGGTCACGCGTCGATCGCGGCGAGTACTGCGGCGGTGTTGGCCAGGGTGTCGAAGACCGCGTACGGTTGGCAGTCGGCCAATTCGTCGGCGGAATACGAGCCGGTGGCGACGGCGATGGCGCGCGCCCCAACGCCGCTGCCGCAGGCGATGTCGGCCGGCGTGTCGCCGATGATGACGATCTCCCGGCCGCGGGGGAGACGCCCGAACGCTTCCCTGGCGCGCGCCGCGGCGATGGCGGGAAGGTCGGGGCGATGCGCGCTGTCGGATCCGAACGCGCCGAGCGCGAATCGATCGAAGTCGATGCCGGCTGCGCCGAGCTTGAGGCGCGCCCCCGGAATCACGTTGCCGGTGAGCAGCCCGGTCACCGCATCGGCCCGGGCGTCGAGCGCGTCGAGCAGCTCTGGCACGCCAGGGCACGCGACGACGGGATACTCCGGCACCTCAAGCTCGCGATGCAGATGATTGACATACCGGTCGAGCAGGCCAGCCATGCCGTCCGGCGTGATCCGGTCCGGGCATCCGGCGGCGGTGTGCAATTCGGCGAGAATCTGCGGGTCGGTCTTGCCGTCGAAGCGGACCGTATCGAAGAAGCCGAGTTCGCGATACTCCTCTTCAAACGCCGCCCGCAATGCTCGCCGGCCGGCATGCGCGCTGGTCAGGAGCGTTCCGTCGATATCAAAGAGCACCAGGCGGCGGATCACGACAACCGCCGCACCGCCACCAGGCGTGCGAGCAGCGCCTGCGCGCGGCCGCCATCGATGAGCGACTCGCGCGTGACCCCACCGGTGTCGACGGTGCTGTGCACCAGCATGTCGTCCGCGTCGAGCCACGCGACGTGCGCCACGTGGTTGCTGTCGCGGGCGCGAAAGAACAGCAGGTCGCCGGCCGCCTGGTGTCCCGGTTCGATCACGTCGCCATAGCCGGCCTGCTGGGCTGCATCACGCGGCAGCGTCACGCCGCGAGCGAGATAGGTCGTCTGCACCAGGCCGGAGCAGTCGATGCCGGCGCCGGTGATACCGCCCCAGAGATACGGCGTGCCGGCAAACTGCCGCCACGCCCACGCCGGCGCGCGTTCGCGGCGCGCGTCGGCCACCATCGCCTCGTGCGACCGCACCGATCCGGCGTAGATCGCGGCGTGCTCACCGGTCGGGAGCTGGGCCACGCCGTCATTGACCAGTCGCAACCGTGCGCGATGCGGCGCACGCAACGCGGTGCCACCGCGCGTGGTCAAGACGGCGCCTTCGCTCCACGCGGCACCCGCCAGCCACCCGTCGGCCTCGCCGCGGGACAGGCGCACGCCGTACCCGGCGGCGATCCAGCCGCTGTAGCCATCGAGCAGGCTGCGGACATGCAGCATGTCGCCCTGGGTGTCATCAACCTCGGCGCCTTCGCCGAGCACCAGTTGCGAAACCATTTCGGCACGGAGCGATGGGGCGGCCAGCAGCGGCGCGACCGACGCGGTGACCAGCAGTGCGTTCACGTCACAGCTTTCGCGACGCACTCCCGGCAACGGGTGACGCCTCGAATGGTGCATACCAGGCAGACGAAGGTGCCGCAGACCTCGCACGGATAGCCCTCGGACGCGCGTTCCTCGCGACCGCATGCGCGGCAGATCATCGCGTCGCGTTCGGCCAGCGGCGCACGGGCGTCGGGTTTGCGGGTCATCACGCGATGGCGTACCGCTTGATCTTCGCGATCAAGGTGGCGCGCGAAATCCCCAGCTCCACCGCCGCGCGGGTCCGATTGCCATTGTGCTGCTTGAGGGTGCGTTCGATATGCACGCGTTCGAGCTCCTCGAGCGTAAGCGGCGCATGGCGCCGACCAAATGGAGCCGACCCCGTGCGAAACTCCGGCGGCAGATGCTCGGCGCCGATGGCGTCGTGGCCGCGCGCCAGCAGCAGCGCCCGCTCCAGTACATTGCGCAGTTCGCGGACATTTCCCGGCCAGGCATGGCGCAGCAACCGGTCGAGGGCATCGTCCGTCAGGCGCGTGGGGGCGCCGGGCGTGCTCGGCGCCATGTCCTTGAGGCAGCGCCGGATCAGGGCAAGAAAATCATCGCGGCTCCGCTCGCGCAATGGGGGGACGACCAGCGGCAGCACATTGAGCAGGTAATACAGGTCGTGACGGAGCCGCCCCGCATCCACCGCCGCAGCCAGGGGTCGCGCACTGGCCGTGATCAGGCGCACGTCGACCGGGATCTCCCGCGTGCCGCCGATCCGACGCACCGCACGCGAATCGAGCAGCGCCAGCAACTTGGCCTGCAATTCGAGCGGCAGGTCGGTCACCTCGTCGAGGAACACGGTGCCGCCGTCGGCGACTTCAAACAAACCCCGGCGACGCCCAGCCCCGGCGTCATCGCCGTCGAGGCCGAACAGCTCGGCGTCAAGCCAGGCGGAATCGCCGGCGCCGCAGGCCACCTCGATGAACGGCGCCGACGCGCGGGGCGAAATATCGTGAATCAGGCGCGCCGCCCATCGCTTGCCCGCGCCGGCTTCGCCCAGCAGCAGCAGGGCGTTGCGATCGCTGTGTGCCAGCAACGTCACCTGACGACCGACCTCGCGCATCAGCGGCGACGTGCCGAGGGAATCGACCCCTTCCGGCGTGGCGCTCTGACCGATGAGCGTGCGGTTGATCCGGCGCAATCGCACCTTTTCGACGGCACGGTCGGCCACGGCATGCAGGTGCTCGAAATTGACCGGCTTGGTCAGGAAGTTTTCGGCGCCGGCCTGCATGGCGCGAACCGCGGTGGGGATGTCGCCGTCGCCGGTGAGCAGGATCACGGCGGTTTCGCGGCCCCGCAGTTGTTCGAGCAGCTCGAGACCATCCATTCCCGGCAGATGCAGATCGACCAGTACGACATCGGTGAGCGCGCGTTCGAAGGTCGCGAGTCCCGCCTCGCCGCTCAGCTCCTGATACACATCCCACCCTTGCTGCTCGAACGCCGCCCCGAGCAGTCGCAACACGGCAATGTCATCATCGACCAGCAGAATGGAATCAGTCAACGCGCCGGATTCTCACGGTACCGCCCGGTGGAACGCCCTCGCCTGGATCACCGCGGTCACGGGTCCCGCAGATAGCATCGGAGGCTCCTCGGCCGGAATGATGGCGGCATCGCGCGCGGCCACCGAATGGAAGGTGTTCGGGTGCTACGCGTCCCGCCAGCCCCGCGGGTGAATCAACTGCAACGCGCCGGGCAGGACGGTCACGGTGAATGGTGTCGTCCCCACCAGCTCGCCATCCACCTGAGTCGGCTCGCCGCCGGTCGGCGTGAAGACTCCGATCCGCGTACCGCGGATCCGGGCGGCGAACACGGTCTCGCCGTAGACACCTTCGGCTTCCCGCACCACATCCCACACCGCGCGAAACCCTCCACCGACCGACTCCGCCTTGAGCACGATGACGTCGAGCATCCCGTCATACGGCGACACGTCCTGGCCCAGCTTGAACAGCGGGGGCACCAGGGCGCCGCAATTGGCGACCAGGACCGTGGCCGCCTCGAACTCCTGCACCAACCCGTCGACTTCGACATGAAACGGCACGCAGGCCACTTCGGACAGCAGCTTGAACGTCGTCGCGACGTAGGCCAGCTGCCCCCAGCGACGCTTGTGAACCGACGCGGTCGACGCCATCACCCGGGCGTCGATGCCCGCCCCACCCGCCACGGCGAAGTGATGCACGCCGTCGGCGCTTTCGAGCCGACCCAGGTCGAACGGGCGCGCCACGCCGCGCACCAGCGTCTGCGCGGCGCGCACCGGATTGAACGACAGGCGCAAGTTGCCCGCCAACTGGTTCCCGGTCCCGCCCGGCAGCACGCCGAGCGGGACTTCGGTGTGGACCATGGCGGAAGCCGCCTGCATGATGGTGCCGTCGCCGCCGAGCACGGCCACCACATCGACGTGCTGGGCGACCGCCTGCGCGGCAAACTCGCGCGCGTCGCCGTGGCCCGCCGTGACGACGCTGTCCACCTGCCAGCCCGCGCGGCGAAACACGTTCTCGATCTGGCCGACCACTGCGGTACGGGTGCGCGAGGCGGCCGGATTCGTGATGAGCATGGCACGGGCCACTCAGTAGTCCCGCTGCCAGAGGAGGTCGCCACCGAGCTGGTACCGGCTCAGCGTGGTGAACACGTCCGCAGCCCGATTGGTGATGCAGCTCTGTACCGGCTCGGCCGCCGCCTGGATGCGAAACTCGCGCGAGAACCGGTACTCGATCGATGCTCCGAAGTTGCGTTTCTGGAAGGATTGCGACTGGCTGGTGAGACAGAGGCCGGCATCGAACGTGACGAACGTCCGCGGCCCGAATTGGAGGCCGGCGGCGAGCTGCGTCACCGAGGAGCCCGACGTGATCGCCCCGGGCGTCGCGCCCGGCTGGATGGTGAGCGTGCTCAGGCCGATGCCGCTGCCCTTGTTGAGCAGCGATTGGGACACGACACCGCTCAGTGCATTGAGCGCCGCCGTCAACACGCTGCTTGCACCGCTGGTGATGTCGGAGTTCTGCTGTGCCGCCGCAAGCTGGAATTCCGAGCGGCCGAATAGCACGTACGAGAGCAGGTCGCGTTCGGTCAGATTCCGCCCGGGCGCCGACAGGTCGACCTTGGGCGCCTGCACCGTCCCGGTGATCGTGGCGATCACGTTGAAGTCGTCCCCATCGATGGTGCGCACCTGGTTGTGGGCGGTGATGCTCAATCCCGCGTTGAGGTCCGGCGTGCCGTAGTAGGTCACCGTCCCCTGATCGACGGTGAAATCGCGGTTGATCGGCCCGAGCTGCAAGGTATACGTGCCGCGCGGTGCATTGAGCGTGCCAGTCAGCTCGTACGCCTTGCGATCCTTGTCGACGGTGAGTTCGCCGGTGAGCTGGATGTTCGCCTGCGCCGATCGCAGCCAGACATCGTCGCCGATCCGGACGTTCAACCGGCTGATTCGCAGCGAATCGAGAAACCGACTCGCGAAGTCGTTCCGCAAACCCTCGCGGCGGAGCGCGGTCGTATCGATGAGTGCGGCGTTCTCGGGATCCTCGAGGTCGACCACGTTCTTGCTGAGCAGGTCGGCGAAGTAGAACACGCTGCGGCTGAATGCCACGCGGGTGCCGGTCATCACCGGCTGCAGCAACGGCCCCTTGATCTGCACGTTGCCGGTCGCGCGCAGGGTCAGGAAGTCTGCTGCGTCGATCGCCAGGAACTGATCGGCGTGCAACTGCAGGTTGAGGCTCGGCTTGGCGAGCGCGGGAAAGCGCACGTCACCCTTGACGTCGAGCGAGCCGTCGGCGTTGACGATGTGCAACGAGTCGACCACCAGCGAATCGCCGGCAAACTGGGCGTGACCGTTGATCGGCCCGTACTGAACGTTGAGCGACGGAATCGACATGGCAACGTTGTGAATGTCGACGGTGCCTTCCAGCCGCGGGGCCTGCCACGTGCCGCCACCCTGGAGATGCAGGCTGACGATCCCGCTCGGCGCGGACACCGACGGAATCAATGCGCCGAGGGTGACCATGTCGACCGAATCGGCGGTGCCCGTGATCTGCAGTTCGCCGGGCAGCTTGCGCGTCTGGCGCGGCGCCAGCGCCAGGTCGAGCGGCAGCGACACGGCCCCGTCGAGTACCGGCTGGCCGGCCCGCCAGAGGGTGACATTCCCATGCAATCGTTGCATGGCGTAGTCGAAGCTGGCGACGACCGTCGGCGCGTGCACGTCACCGATGACCGGACTGGTGACGGAGGCGAGTCCCTGAATCACCGGGGCGTTCCGGGTGCCGGCCAGGTGCAGGTCGAGCGACGCGGCGCCGTCGAGCGCAGTGGTGTCGTGTTCGATCACGCCAAAGATGTCGAGCAGGTCGAGCCCGCGCACTCGGGCATCGAGCCGGCCCGGCGTGTCCGATGGCACGGTGCCACTCACGCGAATGCTGCCGCTGCCGTCGGTGGCGAGCAGCCGGACGGTATCACCCAGCGCGACCTGGCCGTTGGTGACCGCAATACGCGTCGGCGCCGTCAGGCGCCAGGACTGATGCGGAAACGCCAGCGCCAGGGCATCGAGACGAATCGATTCCACGCCGGTCGAACGTTGCCACAATCCGGCACCGCTCGCGTCGACGCCGACCATGGCGATCGAGCCCGCAACGTCGAGCGAATCGGGCTTGCCCGAGATCACCAGCTGGATGGCCCGGGCGACGTGATCGCCCTCGCCAATCGTATCGGCGTTGAGGGTGACGGCCAGGTGACGGGCGCCAAGCGAATCGGCACGGAGGTCCGCCTGCAGGCGGGCGGCGTGCCAGCTGTCAAGCACCAGGTTGGTGCCATGCACGGTTCCCTGCACACTTGCCGCATCGAGTGCGCCCGAAATCGCGAGCGTCGCGTCGGCCTGGCCGTCGAATGGCTGCGGGGACATCGTATCGGCCGCAACACCCAACGCCGATCGCACCAGGGAATCGAACGGCGCGAGCGAACGCACGCTCGCATGCAGCAGCAGCGTACCGGAATCCGGTGCGGCCCACCCGAGCGTCCCGTGCGCGTCGACCCGCCCGTCGCTCCACACCACGACGCCGGTATCGACCGTCAGCAGGCCGTGCGCCGCTCGCACGACGCCGGTGATTCCGTCGACGGTGGCGCCGCCGATGCGGGATTGGTCGAGCGCCACGGTCAGGACGCCCCGCGGCGGCAGACCCGAGTCGATGACGCCCCGCATGGTCACGCGCCCGTTGAGCGAGGTCGATGTCCCGGATCCCAGCAGCGCTTCCGCGTCGGCGCGCTGCATCTGGACGATCAGCGAATCGGCGCCGTAGTTCGGCGCGTCGACCCGCACCCGGCCCGCCAGGGTGTAGCTCCCGACTTCACCGGTCAACGTCGCATGGAGCTCGAGGGAATCGAGATTGCCGTTGGCCACGATGTGGCCGCGCAGTCCACCCTGTGACGGCACACCGGGATATCCCGCGCGCAGTGCGTCGAAGGACAGCTCGTCGAGATCGGCGTCGAGCCCCACGCCGAGTACGCTGTCCCGCGTGTCGAGTCGGACCGAGCCGACCAGCCGCGACACCGCGTTATCGGGCGCGGTGTGCACCACCGTGCCGAGGAAGTGGGCGTTCTTCCACGGCCCGTCAAGCTGGCCATCCAGCGTCAACGTGCCGCGCAACAGCAGCGACGGCACCAGGTGATGCACCGTGCCGAGTGCGAGGACCGACTGACGCAGCGTGAAGTGCTGGAAGACGGCACCGTCGGGACCGCCGAATCGCGCGAGTCCGCCGATCCGCAGGTGCGACACCGGCGCGCCAGTCACCAGCGCGTCGGCAAAGAGCAGGTCGCCGTCGAGATGCAGCGAATCGAGAAATCCGCTGGCCGTGAGCCGGCCGGTCAACCCGCCCGCCACCGGCAAGGTGTCGAGGTACGGACCCAGCAGGCCGATCGGCGTGTTGTGCAATTGCAGCGCGAGGTCGCGCATGCCGAGGCCGCGATGCGCGTCGATCACGATGGTGCCGCCCCCGGCCAGGCTGGCGTTGCCGCGAGACAGATGCAGGTTGTCGAGGCGATAGTCCGTCCGGTCGGCGCTCAGCGATCGCGCGACGACGTGTCCATTGCCGGTCCAGTCGGGAAAATCCGGCTGGATCCACCACAGGTCGCGCAAGGCCACCCGGGGCACGTCGAGGGCAAAGTCAAACAGCAGCGCACTCCCGGGCCAGCGCACCACGCCGCCGCCCTTGAGCCGCGTCGACGGCAAGGCCGCGCTGTCGAGCGCGAAGCGGAGCGAGTCGCCGGCGGTGACGATCGTGCCGGCGAGTTGCGTGATGGTGATATCGGGATCGCTGAAGTGCACCTGCAGGTCGGTGACCCGCGCGAGAATCGGATCGCGGCGCGGCGTCGACACGCGCAGCAGTGCGAAGTTCGCGGTGAAATCGCTGGCCGTGTACACGCGCACCGGGCCGTCGGCGCCCGCGACGATCCGGGGCTGCGGCGGGGTGCGGCCGTTGCGCGACGCGGGCTGGCGCGGCGGGCCGGGTACGGTCGGCACGTCGATGCGCAGGTTGGCGTCGCGCAACTGCAGGTCGACAAATGCCAGCTGCGGCGGCGCTCCGCTTCCGGACGGACCTTCGCCCATGTGAAAGACGGTCTCGTAATTCCAGTGTCCGCTGCGTGAGCGCACCAGATGGAGGTGCAGCGAATCGGCGCGCACGTGATGGAAGACCAGCCGGTGCGACAGCAGTCCCGGCAGCAGGTAACTCGCCGACAGATGCGGGGCGCTGAGGACGGTATCGCCCTGCCGATCGCGGATCGTCACGTCGCGCAGATCGATGTGACTCCAGATGTTGCCGCCAATCGCACCGATGTACACGTCGCCGGCCACCGCGCCGGAAATGGCGCGCGTCGCGGCGCGGGCGAGCAACGCGTGCCCGGCCGGGGTCAGGACCACCGCCGCGACGGTGCCGATCACCACGGCGAGCGCCACCAGGATCGGCGCGAGCACTGCGGCAATGACGCGGCGGATCACCCGCATCAGAACGCCTGCCCCACCGCAAAGTGCAGGGTCCAGTGCTGCGTCTGCGATTTGGAAAACGACGGCTCCAGCAGCTGCAGCGAGCCATCGGAGCTGATCGCGAACAACGGTCCGGACTGCAGATTGTAAGGGTTGTAGCCGAGATCGAGCCGGATGGGACCCAGCGGCGAGCTGTACCGCAGCCCGACGCCCGGGGTGAATCGCACCGTCGGCGAGCGACCCGCGTTCCACAGGGCGCCGGCATCGAGGAACGTCACCGCGCGGAGTCGACCACCGAAGATCGGCGTGGGGAAGCGCAGTTCGAGATTGCCGACGGCGACGCGGGTGCCGCCGGTGGGCGACACACGCGTGGCGCTGCTGGGCACCGTCCCGCCGGTGATCGAGTCGACCGGCACGACGTAGACCAGCGGGCCGAGTTCGTTCTGGTCGTATCCACGGACGTCGTTCGATCCGCCGGCATAGAAGCGTTCATCGGGCGGCACGAAGTTGCCGCTCGACCCGTCGACGGAGATGTTCGGCGCGAGGATCAGACCGCCGCGGATGTGGGTCGCCACGATGATGCCGCGGGCCGCGGGAAAGTAGTCCGACGCGTCGGCAATGAACCGGGTGAACTGCTCGGTCTGTGACGAGCCAAGCAGGTGCGACGACACCGTGGCCGACGCCGACAGCACCGACCCGCGCAGCGGATCGAGCGGGTTGTTGAGTCGCTCGCGCAGTACGCTGAACGACAGGGTCGCCTCGATCCGCCGCTGCTGCAGCGCCGCGATCGCGTCCGGCTCGCAGGTGTTGAAGAAGGCGCAGAACGACGCCGGGTTGGCCTTGGTGGTGCCGTCGGCGATGCGATAGGTGAGCGTCACCGGCACGTCGGCCGCGGTGGCGCGCGTGACGGACACGGCCGCACCGATTTCCTGACGGAGGTACACCTCGAACTCGCTGCGGCGAGTCCCGAACGCCGACAACGTCAGCGAATTTTCCGGCGACAGGAACGCGTTGCGTCGCAGCGACGCGTTGAGCCCGTAGTTGGCCACTCGGGAGCCGATCGAGTCGTTGCGCAGCTGGCTGCAGACGTTGTTCTGGAGGCCGAACGCGAGTGGATCGCCCACGCCGATCTTCGAGAGCTGTCCGGTCACGTCGAACACCAGCCCGCTGCCGGGAAAGTTGCGCGCGGTCCACCCGGTGCCGAGCCGGAAGCAGTCATCGGTGCCGTACCCCACCGAGGCCTTGGCGCGGTGACCATAGTTCTTGATCACGCTGACCAGCAGCGGCACGGTCGTGTCGGTGACCGCGTAGCGCGTGGTATCAATGTCGACGGTCGCGAAGCGGTACAGGTCGGACAGATACAGGGCGCGTTGCGACTCGGCGATCTCCTTGACCTGATAGAGATTGCCCGGACGCGCCGTGATCAGCGACGACGCGAACGCGGTGTCGACGTCGTCGGCCGCGTTGACCCGGATCGCGCCGAAATGGGCGAGTTGCGCCCGGATGCGCGATCAGGTGTGCGTCGGGTTGCGCCACGTGACCCTGCGCCTCGACCAGTTCGACGGTGGCCGCCGGGTAGCCGCGATTGCGCAATCGCTGCTGCACCGTGTCCTGCGTTTCGTGCAGCAGGTAATCCGAGGCCACATCACCCGGTGCAATCGGCAGGTCCTGTCGCACCTGCCACGCATTGGCCACGGAATCGAGCCCGGTGATGCGCAACGATCGCAGATAGACGGGCGGTCCTTCCTTGATGTCGAACGTGACGTCGATGGCGCCCGGTGATCGCCGGACCGTGGTGTCGACCTGGACGTCGGGATACCCGCTGCGCTTGAAGACGATCGACAGGCGCAGCACGTCGGCGCGAAAGTCGTTCTCATTGAAGTACCGCTTCTGGCCCAGCCCCATCCATCGCACCATTGCACTGCGGGCGAAGAACGACGACTCCGTCGTCGCGATCGACGCGGCGAGCAGATCCGGGTCGACGCCATGGTTGCCCTTGAAGTGCACCCCGCGGACCACCAGCGGCACCAGTTGCGCCGGCGCCGCCCCCGCCGCACCGGTGGTCACGACGGCGAGCGCCAGGACGATTCGCCGGACGAATGGCCGCCATTGCGACGAGCGCCGGGGATGCACAATTGACCACATTCCCTAAATCTGGTTTCTTGAAGGGGTTACGCCAACCTGTCGCCGTGCCGGAGAGTGTCGTGCGCCACGCTGTGTCCGTGCTCGGTCTGCTTGTCGCCGCCTGTGGCAGCGGCATCCCGCCCGGGCTCAAGTACTACTGGAACGCCGATCCCCGCTCGCTCGACCCGGCCCTGTCCACCGATGTGCAGACCGGCGAAGCCGTCACGCTGCTGTTCGACAATCTCACCGAATTCGATCCCGACGGCCATCTCGGCCCCGGATTGGCCACGACCTGGTGGGCCTCAGCCGACGGCACCGACGTGGACGTTCCGGTTGCGGCCGGGGGTCACCTTCACGGATGGCCGGCCCCTCGACGCCGCGGCGATCCACGCGTCGCTGCTGCGGGCCTTGCACATGGGCAGCGCCGGCGGCCGCGTCTGGCCCCTGCTGCCGATCGACGGCGCGTCGGCCGTGGTCGATTCCGGGGCGAGCCGAATTGCGCGGCCTGCGCATCGTCGACGATTCGACCCTCGCATTCACGCTGACCAGCCCGTTGAACATCTTTCCCAAGTTGCTGGCCATGCCGGTCGCCGCGATCGTCCCGACCCCGACGGCTGATGATTTCGGCGAACAGCCGATCGGCAGCGGACCGTGGACGCTGGTGTCGTGGTCGCACGATGACCTGCTGGTCTTCGCGCGCAATCCCCGCTGGTGGGGCGGCGCGGCGCGCGAAGACACCTTGCGCGTGCGCATCATCCCCGAAGTCTTCACCCAGGCCGCGGAATACGAGGCGGGACGATTGTCGGTAGTCGAAGTGCCCGGCGGCGAGACCGAGCGATGGGAACAGCTGCATGCGAGCGAACTGCAGCAGCGCACCGCGATTCGAGCGTGGTACGTCGCGATCAACACACGCCGCGGCGCGCTGGCCGACGTGCGCGTCCGCCAGGCCTTGAATCACGCCGTCAACATGCCGGCGATTCTCGCGCAGGTGATGCATCATCGTGGTGTGCTCGCGGCCGGCAGCATTCCGCCCGGCCTCGACGGCTACGACTCTACCCGGGCGCGCTACACCTACGACCCGGCGCTGGCGCGACAGCTGCTCGCCGAGGCGGGACATGCCCATGATCTGCAGCTGCAGCTCTGGCGCTCGCCGCGCGCCGAATTCGCCCGCATCGCCCAGGCCATCCAGGCCGACCTGGGGCGCGTCGGCGTCGCCGTCGAGATCGTGCAACGCGATGCCGCGACGGCGCGCGCGGCCGCGCGCGAAGGCGACGCCGACCTGTTTCTCTCCGACTGGTTTGCCGACTATCCCGATGGCGAGAACTTCACTTACCCGTTGTTCTACTCCGGCAACGCGGGTCCGGGCGGGAATTACGCCTTTCTGCATGACGCTCCGCTCGACTCGCTGATCGTGGCCGCGCGCACGGTGACCGACTCCGCCACCAAGGTGACACTGCTCCGGCGCGCCGATGCCAGGATCTTCGCGCTCGCGCCGTGGATCTTCTGCTGGTTTCCGACCGACCTGTGGGCCGAGCGGCCGGAAGTGCACGGCTGGGTGTATCCGCTCGTGTACAGCGGGCAACGCTGGACCACGGTGACGATCGACCGATGATCCGCTACATCGTGCGGCGCCTGCTCCTGCTGATCCCGACACTGCTTGGCGTCCTGGTGATCACCTTCGCCCTGCTCAACGTTGCCCGGGGTGATCCGGTGTCGGCCATTCTCGGCGACCACGCCGACAGCGCGTCGGTGGCGCGCGTGCGCCGGGAATTGCACCTCGATGATCCGGTCTCCGTGCGCTTCGTCGATTACGTCGACGAGGTGATCCACGGGAACCTGGGCCGCAGCTATATCACGCGACGGCCGATCGCGAAGGAACTGCTGCATCGCTTTCCGGCCACGCTGGAACTCGCGACCGGCGCGATGACGCTCGCGATCACCATCGGCCTGCTCGTCGGCATCGTGAGCGCGCTGCATCCCCGGTCGCTGGCCGATCGCGTCGCCACGCTGGGCGCCTACGCCGGCATATCGTTCCCCGTCTACTGGGTCGGCCTGCTGCTGATTCTCCTGTTTGCCGTGGTGCTTCGCTGGCTGCCGCCATCGGGCTACGGCGGATTGCTCTTCCTGATTCTCCCTGCCGTCA
This sequence comes from uncultured Gemmatimonadales bacterium, assembly GCA_963796635.1. Lineage (GTDB taxonomy): Bacteria > Gemmatimonadota > Gemmatimonadetes > Gemmatimonadales > GWC2-71-9 > Palsa-1233. The sequence continues at coordinate 3,120,444 of CAWCMH010000001.1, read as the reverse complement.
CGCTGGGCATGCGCTCGATCGCACTGCTGGCGCGGATGACACGCACCACCATGCAGGAAGCGTTGCGGGGAGATCCGGTGCGCACCGCCCGCGCCAAGGGCGTCAGCCGCGGCCGGGTGGTGGTCCATCATGCGTTGCGGAACGCGCTGCTGCCGATCATCACGGTGATCGGGCTCGACTTCGGGGCGTATCTTACCGGGTCGATCCTGACCGAAACGATCTTCTCCTGGCCGGGTGTCGGTCGCTATGTCCTGACCGCCATCGACAAGCGCGACCTGCCGGCCATTCAGGGCGCAATCCTCTTTCTCGCGGTGGTATTCGTGCTGGCCAACCTGATCACCGATCTCTGCTATGCCGTGGCCGACCCGCGGATCTCGTATGAGTAACGGGTGGGGTCTCGTCGTCGCGCTGGCGTGCATTGCGGCGCCGGCCGCGCCGGCACAGTCACTCGCGGCACGGCTCGATCGCCGACTCGATGCACCCGGACTCGAGCATCTCTGGTGGGGTGTCGAGGTCAGCGATACATCGGGCCACGAACTCTTTGCGCGCAACGGCGACCGCCTGTTCATGCCGGCGAGCAACACCAAGCTGGTCGTGAGCATCGTCGCCAACGCCATGCTTGGCCCCGGCTACACCGTGCGGACGTCGGTGTATGGCAACGGACCGGTGATCGACGGCGTGCTGCAGGGCGACCTGATCCTCTACGGCCGGGGCGATCCGACATTCTCGCGCCACTGTTACGCGGCCGACACCACGCGGCCGGGCGTGTGCGACTCGTCCGCCGCGAGCAAGATGCAGCTGCTCGCCCGGCAGTTGCGTCAGCGCGGGATTCACGCCGTGGCCGGCGACCTGATCGGCGACGGTTCGTATTTCGAAGCCGAACAGATTCACCCGGCGTGGGAGAGTTACGACCTCGGCTGGTGGTACGCGGCGCCCGTGTCCGGCTTGAGCTTCAATGACAACAGCGTCGATGTCCATGAAGCACCTGGCGATTCGATCGGTGCGCCGGCGCAGGTGATCCTGTCACCCGACATCGGCGCCGTGAGCGTGGACGATCGTGCCCAGACGGGGCCCCCCGATGCTCGCCGCACCTTTGACCTCTTCCGCAGCCCGGATGGCCTGCGCTACACGGCCACGGGCACCATGCCGCTGCACGGCGCCGCGCAGGGACGAATCGGCCGCGATCATGGATCCCGATCGCTACGCCGCGCTCGCGTTGCGCCACGAACTGCTCGCGGCCGGCATCGTGGTGCGGGGTGCCGTGCGCGGCACGACCGACTCGTTTGCCTATCGTACTGCGCGCGCCGGCACGCCGCTCGCCGAAGTGACCTCGCGGCCGCTGCGCGATTGGCTGTATCCCGTCCTGAGCGCGTCGCAGAACTGGTTCGCCGAGATGACACTCAAGCAGCTTGGCGCGCATCTGGGTGCCGGCGGCTCGTGGGCCGAAGGCCTGCGGATCGAGCGACGTTTCCTGATCGATTCCGTCGGGATCGACTCCACCGAGTTTTCGCTGCAGGACGGGTCGGGACTTGCGACCAGCAACCTGATCGCACCGCACGCGTTCACGCAGCTGCTCGCGTTTGCGCGACACCACCGCGACTTCGACGTGATCGAATCGGCGCTGCCTGCGAGTGGTCAACCGGGCACGCTGAAGAACCGGTTTGGCGGCACGCCAGCCGCCACGGCGGTGCACGCCAAGACCGGATCGATCAGCGGCGTCAATACGTTGAGCGGGTATGTCGATCGCGCCGATGGACGGGTGCTGATCTTTTCGGTGATGGCGAACCACCAGACCATCGGCAGCGCCCGGATGCTCGCCGCCATCGACAGCGTCGTGGTGGAACTCGCCCGCCCGTAAATGCACGGCTGCACGCCACACGCTTTTCTCTTTTCTCGCGGCCCGTCGTAGTTTTTGTCATGTCGATCCCTCCCAACGCGTTGCGCGTGGCCATTGTCGGTGCTGGTCCGGCCGGCTTTTACGCCGCGGAGGCGCTGCAGAAGAGTGCGGCAGGCGTGTCGATCGACCTGTTTGACCGGTTGCCCACGCCGTTCGGCCTGGTGCGTGGCGGCGTCGCCCCGGATCATCCGAAGATCAAGTCGGTGACGCGCGTGTTCGACCGGATTGCGGCGCAACCGGGGTTCCGGTTTCTCGGGCATGTGGCAATCGGCATTGACATCAGCGTGGCGGAGCTGCGGGCGCATTACGACGCGGTGATCTACGCCGTGGGTGCCGAAGCCGACCGGTCGCTCGGCATTCCCGGCGAAGACCTCCCCGGCAGTCACGCCGCGACCGCACTGGTGGGCTGGTACAATGGTCACCCTGACTACGCCGATACGCGACTGGATTTCCGCCAGCACGCGGCGGCCGTGATCGGTATCGGCAACGTCGCGATGGACTCCGTGCGGATCCTCGCGCACGAGGCCGAGCATCTTGCGCGCACCGACCTCGCGGCACACGCCCTTGATGTGTTGCGCGGATCGCAACTCACCGACATGCACATCATCGCCCGGCGCGGGCCGGTGCAGGCCGCGTGCACCACGCCCGAACTGCGTGAACTGGGCGAACTGCCGAACGTCGACGTGATCGTCGACCCGCGCGACCTGCAACTCGACGCCACCAGCGCGCAACATCTGGCGGTCGATCATGATCGCACCGCCGAAAACAACCTGGCGCTGCTGCGGCACTGGGCCGAGCGCGGCAGCACCGGCGCGGCGCGGCGGATTCTCTTCCATTTCGCGATGTCACCGGTCGAAATCGTCGGCGCCGATCATGTCGAGGGCATCCGGCTGGTGCGCAACGCGCTGGTGCCCGACGGCCACGGCGGTGTCCGCGCGGAGCCCACGACGGAGGTCGTGTCGCTGGCGGTTGGCCTGGTGTTCCGGTCGGTGGGCTATCGCGGGGTCGAACTGCCGGGCCTGCCATTCGACGCGGCGCGCGGCACGGTCCCCAACGTTCGGGGGCGCGTGGTGGAGTCGCCCGGCAGCGCCACGTCGCTGCACGGGGTGTATGTCACCGGCTGGATCAAGCGCGGGCCCCAGGGCATCATCGGCACCAACAAGGCGTGCGCGGTCGAGACGGTCGATCATCTGCTCGCCGACACCGTTGCGGGCCGCCTGGCGCCGGCGGTCCACGACGCAGGTCACCTCGATGCGCTGCTGCGCGATCGCGGCATCGACGTGATCACGTGGCACGACTGGCAGGCCATCGACCAGGCGGAAACGACCCGGGGCACGGCGGCCGGTCGTCCGCGCGAAAAGCTGGTGCGCATCGACGAGATGATGACGGTCGCGCGAACGGCGCGCGCGAGGAAGTAGCTTCAGGCATGACGCTCCGGATCTACACCCGCACCGGCGATGCCGGCACCACCGCGCTGTTCGGCGGTGGCCGCGTCGACAAGGACGACACGCGCGTCGCGGCCTACGGCGATGTCGACGAATTGAACTCGTGCATCGGGGTGGTGCGTGCGACGGCGCCCTGCGATCTCGCGGATGAGCTGCTGGAGTCGATCCAGCGCGATCTCTTCGCCATCGGCGGGCACCTGGCAACGCCCGATCCCGACAAGGTGCGCGCGGCGCTCGCCAAGGCGGATCTGTCGGACGGGCAAGTGACCCGGTTCGAACACGCCATCGATCAGTTCGACGCCGAGCTCGCGCCGCTCAAGGCGTTCATCCTCCCCGGCGGCACGCTCAAGTCGGCGACCCTGCACAGCGCGCGATGCGTCTGCCGCCGCGCCGAGCGCCGCGTCGTGACGCTGGCCCGGAGCGCAGAAGTTCCCCCGCTGTTCCTGGTCTACCTGAACCGGCTGTCCGACCTGCTGTTCACCCTTGCGCGCGTCGCCAATCATCGCGCCGGGGTGGCGGACGTCACCTGGTGACGGTGATTCCGGTACGGCACGCCGGCGGGACATATCTCGTGACTGTCGCAGCCGGTGCCCGGGGATTGATCCGCGGGTTCGTCGACGCGCACTGTCACGGGCATCGCGTGGCGCTCATTGCCGATCGCACGGTCTACGATGCGCTGGGATCGCCGCTGCCCGCGGCCACGACCTTGACGTTCGCCGCCGGTGAATCGTCGAAGACGCGCGGCACGTGGGGCGACCTCACCGACGCATTGCTGGCCGCGCATTTCGACCGTCGCACCGTGATCGTCGCGCTGGGCGGCGGCGTGACCACCGATCTCGGCGGGTTTGTCGCAGCGACGTTTCTCCGGGGTGTGCCGTGGATTGCCGTGCCCACCACGACACTCGGGATGATCGACGCGGCGATCGGCGGCAAGACGGGAGTCAACGCCGCGACCGGCAAGAATCTGGTGGGCGCGTTTCATCCGCCGCGCGCTGTGTTCTGCGATCCCGATGCCCTCGCGTCGCTGCCCGAGTCACAATTCCGCGACGGCCTGGCCGAAGCGGTCAAGCATGCGGCCACCCTCGATGCCGACTATGGCGACTGGATCACGACGTCGGCCGACCTGATCCGCGCGCGCGACACCGCGACGCTCGAGACACTCGTCACGCGCAGCGTCCGAATCAAGGCCGCGGTGGTATCCGACGACGAGCGCGAAAGCGATCGGCGCGCGGTGCTCAATGCCGGGCACACCGTTGCGCACGGGCTCGAACGGGCGAGCGGCTACCAACTGTCGCATGGGCACGCGGTGGCGATCGGGCTCATGGTCGAAACGCGCGTGGGGGAATCGATCGGTGTCACCGCACCCGGCACCGCCGATCGCATCGGTGAGCTGCTCCGCGCGGTGCAGCTGCCGACCACGCCGCCACCGGGGCTCGAGGTCGACGCGATCATCGCCGCGATGCAGCACGACAAGAAGAATCGCGCCGGCGTCGTGCACGCCGCACTGATCGAGCGGTTCGGCTCGATGGCCGCCGCCGGAGACCGGTGGACTCAGCCACTCGACCTCCGGATCACGAGCCAGGTGTTGCGACAGACGGCCTGAGACACGGCGGGGACGGCCCCGTCCACATTGTCCCCATCGATGAATCCGGTCAACCCGTTGCGCCGCAATGCATTGTGGCGTGCGTGCACATCGGTGTGGACAGCAACCCTGTGGATGATGTGCAGGAAACACGCAACAGCATGCACCGTAACCTGTTGTGATGTTTACGTTTAGAGCCTCTTGACAACGACAATTCAGCCGTCATCTTGCGACGTCGTTTCGATTCTTCCCGTCCACACAATCCGTCGTCGAATGGGCCCCATCCATGCCCCGTCGCAGCTCCCGCATGCCCGTCCGGGCACATTCCGTCGCGATCACCGCCGGCGAGTCATTCGAACAGTACCTGCGTGATATCCGGGATCTTCCGATGGTGAAGAACGTCGAGGAGGAACGCTCGCTGGCGCGACGGGCGCGCGCGGGCGACACCGAAGCGGCCGATCGACTCGTCACGGCGAACCTGCGGTTCGTAATCGCGTTCGTGAAGCGCTATCAGGGGCACGGACTCGATCTCAGCGACCTGGTCGCCATCGGCAACGAAGGCCTGCTGCGCGCGGTGCAGAAGTTCGACCCGGATCGTGGCGTGAAGTTCATCTCGTACGCGGTGTGGTGGGTGCGCCAGGCCGTGCTCAAGGCGCTGGCCGAGCAGACGCGATCGGTGCGCTTCCCGCTCAACCAGAACACGGCCGCGGTCCGGTTTGCCAAGGCGCAGGGATTGCTGGCGCAGGAATTGGGACGCACCCCGACGGATCACGAGCTGGCCGAAGCGCTGGCCACCACGTTGAACGATGTCCGCAACGCCAAGCGACTGTTCGTCACCGAAGTGTCGCTCGACGCGCCGGTCGAGTCGAGCGATTCGCGGGCATCGACATTGGGCGAGCGACTGCCGATCGGCGAGGGCACCGAGATCGAAACGCACACCGATATCACGTTGCGCCGCGACTTCATCGACCGGCTGTTCCGCCGCTATCTCACCCCGCGCGAGCGCCGGATCCTGTCGCTGTATTACGGGCTCGATCCGCTGGAGGAGGCGCGCACGCTGGAAGAGATCGGCGTCGCGTTGGGCGTGACGCGCGAACGGATCCGCCAGCTGCGCGAACGCGCGTTTCACAAGCTGCGCGAGTGTCCCGAAGTCCGTTTCCTGGGAGAATTCCGGGCGGCGTGACGCCGCGAGTCACCTATCTTGCGTCATGCAGCTCCAGCCAGACATCGCGTTCACCGCAGATGACATCGCACGCTTTCGCACCGGCACCCATGCGGTGGCGGTGCCCCAGGCCGTATTCCGGCTGGAGGGCGCCGGCACCGTTGACTGCCTGCAGGGAATCCTCACCAACGACGTGAAGTCGCTGGGGCGCGGTGGCGCGGTCTGGGGTGCCGTGCTGACCCCGAAGGGCATGATCATTTCCGACGTGTGGGTCCTGGGCGACGACGCTGGCGCGTGGCTGGTGGCACCCGCCATCGCGCACGACCGGGTGCAGCAGCTGCTGACGCGGACGATTCCCCCGCGGCTGTCGCGCGTGACCGATCGCTCCGCCAGCATGCGCGTCTACTGGCTGCTGGGTCACGCCGCCGCGCTGCCCGACACCGACGATACGTTCGTACCGCGCAGTGTCGCGCCGTTTTCGGCGATGGTCCTTCGCGACGCTGCCGCGCCGCCGCCCGATGCCGCGACCTGGCTGCCGGCACCGACGTCGTTTGCCGATCTTGCCCGGCTGCGCCTCGGCTGGCCCGTGCTGGGCCGTGAAATCGACGACCGGACGCTGCCGCAGGAAGTCCGTTTCGATGAACTCGACGGTGTCCGCTATGACAAGGGATGCTACACCGGCCAGGAAACGGTGGCCCGACTCCACTTCCGCGGTCATGCCAACCGCGTGCTGCGCGGGGTCGGCTGGGCGCCCGGCGAAGCGCCCTCATCGCGGGATGTCAGCGACGGCGAAAAGATCATCGGGACGCTGCGGACAGTTGCCCACCTGGGGGATCGCGCGCTGGCGCTCGCGGTGTTGCGCCGCGAGATCTCCCCCGGCGACACGGTGCGCACCGGCAGTAGCGAGGGCGTCGTCGTCGATCCGCCGTTTGACTGGACCGATCTCGCGGCCGCGTAGAAACACACGACGCCTCGAGCTTCGGCAGCTCGAGGCGTCAGGGTGCGAGCGACGAACCGGAAAGACTTACTTCGCCGGCGGCTTCGTCGAGTCCGCCTTCATGATCGAATCGCGGCGCATGGAGTCCTTCATCGCGCTGTCGCGCGCCATGGAATCCATCGGCGCCATCGTCGGCGCCGTTGTCGGAGCCATGGTGGTGGTGTCCGCTGCGTTCGGCTTCTTCTCGCCACATGCCGCGACGGCCAGCAGGGCCGCCGCCATCAGGAACTTCCGCATCGCCTCTCCCTTGTCGTTGATGACGTTGGTCACCGAGGCCGGTACCGCGTATCGGCCGCTGTCGCCCGATGCACCGGGGAACAAGTTAGGCATGGTACGGGTTCTGTCAAGCTGCTAACCTCGCCCCGTGACTGGACTTCCGGGCGGCGAACCCGGCTGGACTACCTTGCGGGGGTCGCCGGTGCCATGTGGTGACGAGCGCCACGCCCTATTTGCCACCGTTCCCGTTCGCAGGCCGGAGAAGAAGTCGATGACCGCCCGCCCCCGCACTCTCGCGGACCTCAAACAAAGCCCGTGGGCCGACGCCCCGCTGCGCGGCCGCTCCGTGCGCGACGAGCTGCGCACCAACCTGCTGCGGCGCCTCGACCAGGGCGGCCCGCTCTTTCCCGGCATCCTCGGCTTCGAGGAGACCATCGAGCCGGAACTCGTCAACGCCCTGCTCGCGCGTCACGACTTCATCCTGCTCGGCACCCGCGGCCAGGCAAAATCCCGGCTGTTGCGCGGACTGACTGCCTACCTCGATCCGGCCATTCCGGTGGTGGCAGGCAGCGAAATCCATGATGACCCGTTCGCACCGATCTCGAAGTACGCCCGTGAGCGGCTGGCCGAATGCGGAGAGGCCACACCGATCGACTGGGCCACGCCGGAACAACGCTACGTCGAGAAGCTCGCGACGCCCGATGTCACCATCGCCGACATGATCGGCGATCTCGACCCGATCAAGGCCGCGCGCGGCGGCCATCTCCTGGGCGATGAACTCAGCATGCACTTCGGGCTGCTGCCGCGCGCCAATCGCGGCATCTTCGCGATCAACGAATTGCCCGACCTGTCGGGGAAGATCCAGGTCGGCTTGTTCAACATCATGCAGGAAGGCGACGTGCAGATCAAAGGATATCCGGTGCGCCTGCCGCTCGACTTGCTGCTGGTGTTCACCGCCAATCCGGAAGACTACACCGCGCGCGGCAAGATCATCACGCCGCTCAAGGACCGGATCGGCTCGGAGATTCGTACCCACTATCCGCGCACCGTCGAACTCGGTGTCGCGGTCACGCGCCAGGAGGCCTGGACCGATCGCACCGCCGTGCACGTCACGGTGCCGGAGTTCATCGCCGAGGTGGTGGAAACGGTCGCGTTCGAGGCGCGGCGCGACAAGCGGGTCGACGCGCGGTCGGGGGTGAGCCAGCGGTTGCCGATCTCCTTGCTCGAACTGGTGATCAGCAACGCCGAGCGCCGGGCGCTGCGACAGCCGGAGCACCGCGCGGTGGCGCGCATGGTCGACATCTACGCCGGACTGCCCGCGGTGACGGGCAAGATCGAGCTGGAATATGAGGGCGAGTTGCAGGGGAGCGATGCCATCGCGCGTGAACTGATCCGGCGCGCGGCCGCCGCGGTGTTTTCCGATCGCGCACCCGCGGCCGACGTCGAACCGACGGTGGCGTGGTTCGACGAAGGCGGTGCGCTCAAGATCAGCGTCGATGATGGCACCACCACCAGCCTGCGCGCGTTCGGGATGATTCCGGGACTGCTCGCGCTGGTCGACGAAGCCGATCTCGCCCCCGGCAACGAACCGGCGATGACCGTGGCCGGCTGCGAACTGGTGCTCGAGGCGCTGACCGGCGAACAACGCATCAGTCGCAGTGACGAATACGGCTGGCAGCGCGCCAAGGCCAAGCGACGCAAGGGTTACGGCGACGACTGAGGCGACCGTGCCAGCGCCACCACCAGGTCGGCGCTGCGGGCCACGCCGAGCCAGCCGGTGTTGAGGACGAGGTGGTAGTGGTGCGCGTCGGTCCAGTCGCGGTGATACCAGTGGCGATGATATTCGGCGCGATGCGCATCCTCGTCACGAATCCGGCGTTCGGCATCCTCGGCGTGATATATCGAACCGCGCGGCGATGATGCCGGTACGATACGCGAGCGACGCCACGAGCTTGACGTGCCAGGCGCCCTCGCGTCGGTCGATCAAGGCAGCCGCCGCGCGTCCCACCAGCACCGCATGATGCTCGGCGGCCTCCGTGATCACATCTTCGGTAATGCGCTTGATGCGGGCGTCCTGGGCCTCGGGCGGCTGCACCGTCGCCGGTGTCAGGGATTCCGGTGTCGACGCGGCGAGTGCCCGGGCGAGCCGATCGACAAACGTCGGCCCGCGTTCGACCCGCTCGCGGGCTTCGTCGACGCTCAGGCCGGCACGCCGGGCGATTTCCTCGAGCAGCTGGTTGTCGACCACGCGCCAGCCCAGCTGGTCGGCGACGGCGCGCGCGACGGATGAGCCGCCCGCACCGAACTCACGTGAGATGGTGATCAGCATGGTTCCTCCACGGCGTGCCAGAGGCGATGGCGCAGCAGCAACGTGCCGGCCAGACACACGGCCCCGCTGATCGCGATGCTCCAGGGCGCGCCGAGATGCTGCGCCACGAACCCCGCCTGAAAAGCGCCCAGTGGTGCCAGTCCGAGCACCACGAAGGAATACACCGCCATGACGCGACCGCGCAGTTCGGACGGTGCCGCGAGCTGCAGCCCGGTCGCGGTGACGATGCCCTGGCTCGCCATCGCCGCGCCGGCGCAGGCGAGGATGAACAAGGCCAGCGTCAGCTCGCGGGCCAGCGACAACAGCACGACGGCGCATCCGAGCGCCGTCGCAGACACGACGGCGATGCGCGGCCGCGAGACGCGCGCGCTCAGCGCGCCGATGCCGATCGCACCGATCGCTGCCCCCACTCCGACCGCCGACGTGAGCATGCCGTACCCGCTGGCGTTGACGTGCAGCACGTCACTCGCGAATACCGGCAGAATCGGCACGAAACTGCCGGCGAACACGCTCAGCAGCACCATCTGCCACGCCAGACCACTCAGCATGGGACGCGACGCAATGAAGCGCATGCCGGTGAATATCGACGAACGTTCATGGATGGTGCGCGGTTCGTGACGTTTCTCGATGCGCGCGAGGCCGATCAGCACAGCGACGTAACTCAGCGCGTTGACGGCAAAGGCGACGCCCGGGCCCGCCACGGCGACCAGCACGCCGGCGATCGCGGGTCCGATCACGCGGGCCAGATTGTACGTGGTCGAGTTGAGCGCCGCCGCCGACACCAGGTCGTCGGGCGGGACCAGCTCGACGAGAAAGGCCTGGCGTGTGGGCACCTCGAACGCGGTCGCGAATCCGAAGACCACCGCCAGCATCCAGATCAGGTGGACCGTGATGTGATGGGTCAACGTCAGCACTGACATCACGCTGGCCTCGACCAGCATGATGGATTGCATCAGCATGATGAATCGCCGCTTGTCGACCCGATCGGCCACAGTGCCGCCATACAACGTGAGCAGCAGAATCGGCAACGTCGCCAGCGTCGTCGTGAGTCCGACGGCAAACGCCGAATGGGTCAACTGCAGCACCAGCCAGCCTTCGGCAATCGCCTGCATCCACGTGCCGATGAGCGACACGCCCTGCCCCGAAAGAAATCGGCGAAAATCGGGGTGCTGCAACGCGCGCAGCGGCCCGCGCACGGCCGACGCAGTGAAATCGTTGAAGCGAAACACGAGAGAAGATAGATGAGGAAAGGGAACCGAGGCGAACTGGGGAAACAGCCTGCGGGCTTGTCATCCCGAGGAAGCGCAGCGACCGAGGGATCGCTCACCCGGAAAGCGATCCCCCGCTTCGCTCGGGATGACAACGCCTGGACCGGTTCGCCTTCTCTCCCTTATCTTTTCCCGGTGCGCTCCACCACCTATTCGAAATTCGTCGCCGGGATGGCGGATCAGGTCAACCTGCAGGCGTTGCTTGATCAGCTCGGCGACTTTCTGCTGCAGTCCGGATTCGCCGGCAATCCGTGGTGGGGGGAACCGCCCGACCCCGAGGCCGGGCGGTCGCTCGACGACCTGCGTCAGGCGATCCTGCAGGCGTTGATGGATTCCGGGCAACTCACGCCCGACATGCTGAAGCTGTTGCGCGGCGAATCGAGTGGTGACCCCGCACAGGACGCGGCGACTCAGCGCGCGCTGGCCGACCTGCTCGACAAGATCGTGCAGCGGCTGGTGGACGAAGGCTATCTCAAGCTCGACGGACCGGCGCCGGCCCCGTTGTCCGACCAGACGCCGCAGGGCCGAGAGCGCGATGCCGCCCGGACCGTGCACTTCGACCTGAGCGAAAAGGGCGCTGACTTCCTTGGCTACAAGACGCTCAAGGAACTGCTGGGCGCGCTGGGCCGCTCAGCAGTGGGCGCCCATGAAACGCCGCACCTCGCCACCAGCAACGAAGCCGAAGCTGCCAGCCGACCGTACGAGTTCGGCGACGTGCTGAATCTCGATGTGCCGGCGACCCTCACGAGCGCGATTGCGCGGCATGGGTTGCAGGTGCCCATCGAACTCGATTACCGCGACCTGATGGTGGTGCAGTCGGAGTACCGGTCCTCGGCCGCCACCGTCCTGATGCTCGACTGTTCGCACTCGATGATTCTCTACGGCGAAGATCGCTTTACGCCGGCCAAAAAGGTCGCGCTCGCGTTGACGCACCTGATCCGCACCCAGTTTCCCGGCGATTCGATTCGCGTGGTGCTGTTTCACGACAGCGCCGAGGAAATTCCGGCCAGCGCACTCGCGAAGGTGCAGGTCGGGCCGTATCACACCAATACCGCGGGCGGCCTCGCGCTGGCGCGCCGCATCCTCGCCGGCCAGCGCAAGGACATGAAGCAGATCATCATGATCACCGATGGCAAGCCGTCAGCGCTGACGCTGCCCAACGGACGGATCTACGTCAATTCCGCCGGACTCGACCCGGTGATTCTCAAGGCGACCTTCGCCGAAGTCGCGGCGTGCCGCCGCAGCAACATCCTGATCAACACCTTCATGCTGGCGCGGGACCGTCCGCTGGTGGAGTTCGTCAAGCAGGTGAGCCGGATTTGTCGCGGCAAGGCATACTTCGCCAATCCGATGACGCTGGGCCAGTTCCTGCTGATGGATTTCCTGAAGGGAAAGACGCGAAGAGTGGCCTGAAAGCACAGCAAGGCGAGAAGGCTAGCAGGCGTCGCGCCGGTCAGTTACTCGCGCTTTCGAGTACCGCACCGATTTCACCCACCGCCACCAGGTTGCTGCCGTCGATTTCGAGCGCGATGATCGTCCCGGAATAATCGGTGCTCAGGGGCACCCACGCCGCACCACTCCAGCGCCACGCGCCACCCAGATCACCGACGACATACACGACCCCGTCGACCGCGCGCACGGCGCGAATACCGCCCGCCGCGGGCGCCGGCAATACTCGCCAGGTCCGGCCGTCCCAATGCTCCACCAGCCCGCCTTCGCCGACGATCCAGACATCGGCTGGCGACGTGCCCCAGACGCCGCGCAGCAGCGTCGTAGCGGGCGTTGGTACCCGCGTCCACGTGCTGCCGTCGTAGTGCAGCACGGTACCGCTGTCGCCCACCGCCCACACGTCGTTCCACGTCGTACCCCAGACGTGGCGCAAGTATGCGTGCGTCCCGGTCGCCGCCACGTGCCACGCGCCGCCGCTCCAGGCGAGTGCCGTGCCGGAATCGCCGACGATCATCGCATGGCCATCGGGCGCATCCCACACCGCGCGGAGCGCACCCGCGAATGGCGACGCCTCGCGCTGCCATACGCCGCCGGTCATTCGCAGGATGGTACCGCTGTCGCCGACAACGAGCCGCTGTTCGGCCGTCGGCCCGGCAATGCCGTACAGCGTCGTCGACACCGGCATGACGACGTACTGCCAGCTGTTGCCGACGCGTTGGTACGCGAGACCGCCCGATCCTACCGCCAGTGCAGCCCCGTCGGACGGCACCTGCACGTCGTAAAGGATGCCGCCGTCAATCGATGGCGCCCACGTTCCACCCGCATCGGTGAAGACGGCACCATACCATGCGGCGGCAAAATGGCGGCCGCCCGCACCGGCCACGCGGCGGAGATTCTCGTGGGCACCTGGCACGGGCACCAGGCTCCATGAGACGCCGTCGCCGGTGATGATCCGACCCCCGTCACCCACCGCCGTGAATCGGCCGGGCCCGTCGCTCCAGATGCCGAAGAAATTGGCCGTCGTGGGTGACGCGACGCTGGTCCACACGCCGTTGATGCGCGACACGATCGTGCCTTCCGCCCCCACGGCGACGATACGCCCCGCACCATCACCCGTGACCGCAAAAAGACCGCGTGTCGTCGGTGAGGCGACGCTGCGCCACGCGTTGGCATCGCAGCATTCGAGAATCACGCCACTCTGCCCCACGGCGACCAGGGTGCTCGGGGAACTGCCCCAGATCCCCCACAGCTCTGCGGGCAACGGCACGCCCATTTCCTGCCAACCCGAGTCAGTGCGCTGGAGAATGGTTCCGTTGCTCCCCGTCACCCACACGTGCTCGCGATCCAGGCCCCAGACATCGAGCAACGGTTCCGTCACGGGAACGCTGTCCTCGGTCCACACGCCGCCCACGCGACGCAGCAGCACACCGCCGTCGGCACTGGCGAACACCTCGCCGGTATCGGCTCCCCACATCGCGACGATGGTCGCCTGGGTCGGCGTCGCCTCGGGCGTCCATTTCGTACCATCCCACGCGAGCACCACGCCCAGTCCACCGCCCGCCCACGCGCGATCAGGCGATGCAGCCCACACGCCGAGCAGCGACGCGTTGGTCCACGCGGAGCGCACGACAGCCAGCGAATTCAGGGTGGTACCCGACGCCGGAGCCGTGCCGCCGGGCGGTTCGGCAAGGCACGCCGCGAGCAGCAACGGAAGCGTGCTTGCCACGCGGGATCGGCGGGTGAGGCGCATGCCGCAAGTTATCGCCACGGCATGGCGCATCGCGACGCGCGGTTCAGCGGTCGGACGTCCGTAGCCCGCGGGACGCAAGCAGCGCCGGCAACGCCGCGATGCCATCGATGATCGCATCATGCGGATGGACCATGAGTCGTTCTCGCGACCGCGGGCTGGCGGCGACGCCGATCACCAGACCACATCCGGCCATGGTGCCTTCCTGCAGGTCGATCGGCGTGCCGCCGACCTTGATGACCTCCGCCGGCGCGATGTCCCCGAACCGATGCCGCAAGGCGTCGATCATGTCGGGGTACGGTCGCGACCGGGGCACGTCGTCGCCCGTGATGACGGCGTCGACCGAACCGCCGCCCGCGTTCCACCGGAGCTGCGCGCAGAGGGGACCGACTATGGACGGCGGCATCGTCGTTCCGATGGCAATGCGTACACCCGCGCTGCGCAACCTGGCAAACACCGCGTCGCATCCGGGCACCGCCGCGACATTGCCCGGCACCTGATAGTGGCGTTGCAGGCGCGAGATCACGTCGGCGCCGATGGCGCCGGACTGCGCCAGCAGATCGTCCCGACCGTGGCCTTCGAGGAGGATCCGGATCGCCTCGACCTGGCCCATCCCGGCGACCCCGTCGATCGCCCCGGGACGGAGGGTAACCCCGTACCGATCGAGCGCGTCGTGCAGTGCCGACGAAGCCACGTCGCGCTCATCACGCAGCGTCGTGCCCGGCAGGTCGAACACCACCATTCGTGTTGCCATCCCGGTATCTCCCAGTAGCTTCCGTGGCATGGCGTCGACAGCGACGCCGTCCTCTTTCCGGCGACCAGGAACCATGACGCAACGCGGCCCGATCCTGCTGATGCTGCTTCTGACCATGACCGCGTGCGGACGCAAGGGCGCCCGCGCCGCCGACTTTGACAGTGCCACCGCGGCGGCGTTGGCACCGCCGCCGGGCACGCCTGTCAATCCCACCGCCGCGCACGTCGCGCGCGCCGTCTCGTTCGACGTGGGCCACGCGCTCGACCGCGACAACAACCTGCTCGGTGGCGCCGGCGGTCAATTCGGCGTGCATGACACGCTGATGGTTGCCGTGCATGTCGAATACGCCGACTCCGGCACGATGATCGGCGCGCGTCTTCGCAATGGCAATCGCACCGTTGATTCCGCCGCTGTGCCGGCACCGGCACCTGACTCCGAACACACCAGTGCGGTCAGCATGCACTTCGCCAGCGCGAAGCCGTGGCCGCAGGGACAATATCAACTCGAGGTGTTCGTCGGCGCGACCTCACAGGGCAGCAAGGATTTCACGATCGGGCAGCCGTGATGCCGCTCGGCGCGTGACCGCGCCGCCAACGGGTGCGGCGTCGGGATTTGCCGTTCAACCGGCGGTGGCGCGTTCAATCCCGCTGCGATAATCTGGATCATGTCTGTCAGACAACTTCCCTCACGCCGCACGTTGCTCGGTGCGGTTTCTCGCCGAGACGCCGCGTGGGACGGCCTGTTCATCTTCGGCGTGCGTACCACCGGCGTGGCGTGCCGCCCGACCTGTTCGTCGCGTCGCGCGCGCGCCGATCACCTCGAGTTCTTTCCGGATCTCGCCTCAGCGCGCCAGGCGGGCTTTCGTCCATGCCGCCGGTGCCGCCCCGACGCGACCGATCGTATTCCCACGTGGTGGCGCGACTTGACGCGCGCTGTCGCGGCGACGGGACACGATCGCATCACCGACCAGGTGCTGCGCGAGCGCGGGTTCGACCCGGTGCGAGTGCGCCGGTACTGCCGGCAGCGCCATGGCGTGACTTTTCATGCGTGGCTGCGCGCGCAACGTGTCGCGGTGGCGCAGCGGCAGCTTCACGAGGGAGCGTCGCTCGACCGGGTCATCATCGACTCCGCCTGGGAATCGCACAGCGGTTTTCGCGACGCGTTCTCACGCATCGTCGGCGACACGCCGGGTCGCGCGCGCGCGGGAGAACCGGTGATCACCACCTCGTGGGAATCGCCGCTCGGCCCGATGGTGGCTGCCACCGTCGACGAAGGGGTCGTCCTGCTGGAGTTCGGCGACATGGCGCGTCTGCAGCGCCAGGCGCCGCTGCTGCGACGCTGGTTCCGCGGGCCGCTGGTCGATGGCACGCACGATCACCTGCGCCGGCTGGTCACCGAACTCGGGGAATACTTCGCGGGAACACGGCGCGACTTCACCGTGCCGTTGACGCTGCGAGGGTCACCGTTCGAGCTGTCCGTGTGGAGGGAGCTGCAGCGGATCCCCTACGGCACCACCTGTTCCTACGCCGACATCGCGCGCCGCATCGGGAATCCCCGCGCCGTTCGCGCCGTGGGCAGCGCCAACGGACGCAACCGGCTGCCGATCGTCATCCCCTGTCATCGCGTCATCAATACCGGCGGCAAGCTCGGCGGGTACGGCGGTGGATTGTGGCGGAAGGTGCGATTGCTGGCGCTGGAAGGGGTGGAGCAACACCAGCCATGAGCCATGAGGAAGTCATGTGTGTCAGCGCGGGGTGTGCTCCGATCCCACGCTGACAGCGATGACATGCTCACGGCTCATGGCTGCTCGTGCTGGCTCCTGATCGCCGCACTGGGACCCGCACCAAGAATCACGCCGATACCCACCAGCAGCATCACCGCGAACGCAACCAGCGGGGTATTGCGGTTCATGGTCGCCAGCGGCGCCGCGAGCGCGAACCCGCACAGCCCGCCAATCGACCCACCGCGCCGGCGATCGGCATTGAACCAGCCTGCGTCGGCGAGCACACGAAGGGCCAGCAGGATGGCGAGCGTCCCGACCACGACGCCGCCGATCTCGGGACGCCCGATGATGTGGCCGAGGAGCCAGCCCACCAGCGAGCCACACGCAGTCAGGAGCCATGCGAGCAATACCACACGCAGGATACGCACGACGGCGGGCAAGGCTACGGTACCGTGAATTCCTTGACCATCCCGTGGGCGACGTGCGGCTGGCCATCCTTCGCGTCGGGCAAGAAGCACAGCAAGGCGTATTGCCCCGGCGTGAAATCTGCGGTCAGATAGTTGATCTGTCCGGAGCCCAGCGCCGCGACGCCCGATACCCATTCTACCGGCGGCGGCCCGACCGGCTTGGCGGCCCACGCGATGACGTCCTTGGCCGTCTTGCCGGGCGCGAGACGGACGATCAGCATCTCGTGCGGTTGCGCGGCGGAGTCGGTGATGGCCAGCACATGGTGTCCTGCAGTGATCGGCGTCGAGAGATTCCACGTGTAGTCCTGCGCGGCCACGTCGATGTCGGCGACCGGCGCCGCACCGGACGTCGAGTCCGACGCCGCCGTCACTGTCATCGGCGCGAGCATGCCCTTGGCGACGTGCGGCACGCCATCCGGGCTCGGAATGGCGCAATACCACACATAAGTGCCCGGCGTCAACCGGAGTGTGACCTCCGTGTTGTTCTGCGGCCCACCCAGAAACGTGATCCAGGCCGGCGGCGGCCCCGATGCCTTCAGCGCATTGGCGAAGTCTTCGGCGGTCTTGCCGGAATCGAGCCGCACCAGCGCCGCCTGGTGCAATTCGTTGCCGGTGTTCACGGTCTTGAACGTGACGTATCCGGCGGGCAGCGTGGCCGGGCCGGTGATCGAATAATCGGCCAGCGTCAGCGTGACGGGCGTGCCAGCGCCGGTTGTTGCGGTGGTCGAGTCGGTCGCAGCGGGCGCGTGCGCCGGCTTGCTGCACGCCGACGTCACCAGCGCTGCCGCTGCAGCAGCGGCGATCCATCGGGAAGTCATCGGTCGAGCTCCAGTGCAAACGGACACGAAAATCCGCTCATCGCGGAATGTGAAAGATCCGGCTCCAGCGGGTTGCCGTAAAAAACGGGAACGGCCGATAGCTGCCGGGGTTCCACGAGTAGTAGATGATGATCGGTGTCCCACGCACGTTGGTCCGCGGCACGAATCCCCAGAACCGCGAATCGCGCGACAAATCGCGATTGTCGCCCATCATCCAGAGCGAATCGTGCGGCACGACGATCGGTCCCCACTCATGGACGTCGGGAAAATAATGCGCCGGATCCGCACCGACATAGTGGGCGATCTGCAGCGCGCGCATCTCCGTCCGGGTCGCCGAGTCGGCCCCGACATCGGGCTCGACCGACTGCGCGTAGGGTTCCTCCATCGCCTTGCCGTTGCGATACAGCGCACCGCTCTTCATCTGCAGCGTGTCGCCGGGCAGACCGATCAGGCGCTTGACGAGGATCGAATCCTCGATCGGCGAGATGAATACGACTATGTCGCCGTGCCGCGGCTGGCGCACCGCCGGGAGGTGGGCGTGCACGAACGGAATCTTCGCGCCGAAGAGAAACTTGTTGACGAACAGCACGTCACCCACCATCAGCGTCGTTTCCATGCTCGGCGACGGGATGTAATACGCCTGGACGACGAAATTGCTGAGGACCAGCCAGATCCCGACCGCCCACGCCCCGGCGCGGATCCATTCGAAGGTCTTCTTCTTCGCCTTCTCGATGCCGGTCTCCGGCGCCGTCATCCGCGCACACCTTCGGTGTCCGGCTTGAGCCGGTCGGCGTACTTGCGTCGCAGCTTGCTCACCTTGGGAGCGATCGTCGCGGCGCAGTACGCCTGGTCGGGATGCAAGGCGAAATAATTCCGGTGGTACGCTTCCGCGGGCCAGAACGCGTCGAGTGGCCTGACGTCGGTGACGATCGGCGCGGGAAAGACCTGGTCACGCGTCAACTGCGCGATCACCTCGCGCGCGATGCGCTCCTGTTCCGGCGACGTGGTCAGGACGATCGACCGGTACTGCGTGCCAACATCCGGGCCCTGCGCATTCAGCGTCGTCGGATCGTGAAAGGCGAAGAAGAACTCCAGCAGCTGACGCAGCGAGATCACGGCGGGGTCGAAGGTGACGCGGGTGACCTCGGCGTGACCCGTGGTGCCGCTGCAGACGCGTTCGTAGCTCGGGTTGGCAACGTGTCCCCCGGCGTATCCCGACTCGACGCGCTCGACCCCCCGCAACCGGTCGAACACCGCTTCCATGCACCAGAAGCAGCCGCCGCCGAATGTGATGGTTTCCGTCATCGATTTCCGAAATCCCAGACCGCCGTCGGTCCCGGCCCGAACCGGAGCTGCGACGTCGGCCCAAAACGGTACGTTGGATTGCCCAGCAGTTCCCGGGTCAGCGCGAACTGAAGCTGCTTCACGCCCGCGCCGGCCCATGGCGGAATGAGGTGCAAGGTAAAGCCATCGAGACGGATGACCGCACCCTGCCCCTCGGGAAACACCGGCACGCTGTCGCGGCGCAGGACGCGCGTGATCTTCGCGATGTCATCCACCGGAATCGCCAGCGTCGCCGCGCTGACATATTCGAGCAAGCGATGACGATCGTAATACGGCGCAAGAAACCGCGCCGCCGTCAAGTCGGTCGCGGGTAACGAGTCATGCACGCCAAGGAGCTGCGCCGCGGCCGCCGTGTACGTCATCACGTCGAAGCGCGCCTGCGCCGACGTCGAATCCTGACCTGCGAGTCGCGCCACCAGGATCAGGTCGGACCGGAAATCCGGATGCGCGGGCGCCGTCGTGTCGGCAGGTCGGACCCTCATCGTCGATCCCTGATGCACGAGTGCCTCGAGCGCGCCCCGCCCGCCGACGCCCAGTGTCACCGCCACGTCGCCGGGCGGCTGGCCTGCCGCGGGCGGATGCAGGGCGATCCAATTGTACTTACCGGTCAACCGCACGCCGGCGCTCGGATCCGTCGAATCGACCGCGGCGAAATCCTGCTGCACGAATGGCGACGCGCGCACGTCGTGGTACGTCGCAGAGTCGAGCTCGATGTCCAGATGATTCAGCACCAGGGCGACCACCGGCGGCGGTGCCGATGCCGGCGTACCTGCCAGGCAGGCGGTCACGATCACTGGCAGGGCGCGGAGCATCGTCACCCGACCGCGCCCGGCGCT
Organism: uncultured Gemmatimonadales bacterium; assembly: GCA_963796635.1. Lineage (GTDB taxonomy): Bacteria > Gemmatimonadota > Gemmatimonadetes > Gemmatimonadales > GWC2-71-9 > Palsa-1233. The sequence goes on along the minus strand of CAWCMH010000001.1, from coordinate 3,100,410 downwards.
TCGGCGAGCAGCTGGCGCACATCGAGAGGATGCAGCGTCATCGACAGCGTCCCGTCGGCTTCGCGGGGCCATTCCTCCCGTGGACGATCGCGATAGAGTTCCACCCCGTTGCCATCGGGATCGCGCAGGTAGAGCGCTTCGCTCACGCCGTGGTCCGAGGCGCCGTCGAGCGGAATGCCGGCATCGACCAGCCGGCGCAGCGCGTCGGCCAGGGCGGCGCGATCGGGATAACGAATCGCGACGTGATAGAGACCAGTGGTTCCGTGTCCCGGCGGCGATCCGCCGGCACTCTCCCAGGTGTTCAGCCCGATGTGATGGTGATAATCGCCGGCGCTCACGAACGCGGCGCCATGGCCCATCCGTTGCTGGATGTCGAAGCCGAGGACACCGTGCCAGAACGCGAGCGAGCGCTCGAGATCCGCCACCTTGAGGTGGACATGACCGATGTCGACTCGCGGATCGAGCCGGTTCACCGCCCGCTCACCAGCTTGGCCAGTTCAAAGGCCGCCATCGCGGCCACGCCACCCACGACGAGTGTCTGTATCGCGCTGCGCAGCCGCGGTGCGCCGGTAAACAGTCCCTTCACCCAACCAAAGATCGCGAGCGCCGTGAGCGTGATGCCGATCGACCAGTGCAGCCCGGTCGTCACACTCGGCGCAAAGAAGTACGCCGACAACGGCACGATGCCGCCGACGACATACGCGCCGGCGATGGTGGCCGCGCTGCGCAACGCGCGCTGCGGGTGCGGCTCCTCGAGCCCGAGTTCGAAGCGCATCATGAAGCGCACCCAGTCGTCGGGACGTCGGCGGAATGACGCGATCACCGGCGCGCTCTCCTCGCTGGTGACGCCGTACTCGGCGAACACCTCGGCGATTTCCGCGGCCTCGCGCTCGGGCACCACCGCCACCTCGCGGTATTCACGCGCCAGCTCGCTCATGTAATGCTCGGCGTCGCTACGGGCGGCCAGATAGCCTCCCAATCCCATGGCGATCGAACCAGCCGCGATTTCCGCGAGCCCGGCCGTGATCACCACGCTGGTGATGGCGATGGCGCCCGAAATGCCGGCGGCGAGCGCGAACGGCACGGTCAACCCATCGGACATGCCGATCACCACGTCGCGGACCGCTTCCGGCGCCGTGAAGTGGCGTTCGTGGGCCTCGGGCGCGGTCACGCGGGCCGTTGCCGGGTTTCGGGACGGGACATGGGGGCAAAATAGCCACGAGCCGAGAGCCGCGGGGACGGAATCGAGGCCAGCCTGCGGTCGGCCGGCCATGCGCGCTAGCTTTCCGGCACGCCCGCATCGCTCACGGCTCCTCCCCTGACTCCCCCCTTGCGCTTTCCAGCGCCCCCATGTTTATTTGTAGTCTACGATCACCATGTTCCATTCCGGGTCATGGAGAGGTTTCAGGGACGCTACATCGGGATCGGCGTTCAAGCCGGTCCCTTTGTGTATCCAGGTCGTGCGTGTTCGTGGCAGCAATGCTCCGGATACGGAAGCCGCCCCGCCGCGAGGGGATGATCGCGAACCTGTAGTCGGTCGCACGGCTCTGTCCGGACTCCGATTACACCATCATCAGGAGCAGGACAGCATGCGTACGACTGGCACAGTCAAGTGGTTCAATGATGCGAAGGGCTTCGGGTTCATCACCCCTGAGAACGGCGAGAAGGACTGCTTTGTCCATCACTCGGCGATCCAGGCCCAGGGCTTCAAGTCGCTCTCCGAAGGGGAGCGCGTCGAGTTCGACATCGTCCAGGGCGCCAAGGGCCCGGCGGCAGAGAACGTCGTGAAGCTCGGCCGCTAAGGCCAAGCCCGTCGCGGCTCTCGAGCCACGACGCCAGACGGCCGGCTCACCTCACGGTGAGCCGGCCGTTTTGCTTGCGACGCGAAGCCAGTATCTGGGCGTGAGCGCGGTCCCACGGGTGCGGGCAATCAGAAATCGTCCGGTCAGCAGTGCCACCTCGAAGTGCGGGATGTTCGCCATCGTGGTATAGCGCACGCCGGCGGTGTCGAGGCGCGCGCGGCCCACCGCGTCGGTGTACAGCCAGAACGGGCCCAGGCTGTCGGCGTGCTGGCGGATGTCGGCGACCGTGCGCAACTCGACCAGCATCGCGCCGGCGTAGAAATCAAGCGCGGGGCCCCCTTGATGGTAGAATGCCAGTCGGCCGGTCGCGACACCGGCCGTTCGGGCGATGGCTGGCGCGCGGATGGTACTCTGGTACGGAAGCAGGCGCGGATAGAACTCGAAATTGACCACGATCAACGTCGCCAAACCGGCGATCAGCGTGCGCTGCACCAGCACATCGGCGTTGGGTCGTGACGGAGCGCGCCAGCCGTTGATGAGGAGATACACGCCGGCGACCCCGATGACCGCCCACAACGCGGCATTCGTGGTCGGAAAGGCCACCGCCAGGATCCACGCGGCCGCGCCGAGAAGTGCGGCGAGCACGACGTATTGTCCGAACCACCAGGGACGGCGCGGCGCCGCGGCCAGCCAGCGCGCGGTGAGCACCGCGGCCCACGGCAGGGTGATGAAGATGTAGTGCGGCAGTTTGTAGTGCGACAGCGAGAGCGCCACGAACGTCAGCGCAAATCCGCCCAGGGAATACGCTTCGTCACCGGGTGCGATCCGGAATCCATCCCGCACCAGGTCGGCCAGTCTCCGCCACAGCCCGCCCAGGAACAGCAGCGTCCAGGGAAGAAACACCCAGAGGAAGACGTGCACGAAGGTGAACAGCGACGTGTCATTTTTCCACGGGCTCGATCCGGTGACCCGGCCGAAGCTCTGCTCCCAGAAAAAGAAGCGAAGGCCCGACACGTGCGTGCGACCAAGCACCAGCTTCGCGGGATGCATGTCGAACTGGTGGTACAATCCCCAGCACATCGGCAACAATACGACCGCGGCGACGGCGACCGCGATCAGCCAGCGCCACGTCAGCAGGGTGCGCCAATCGCGTCGCAGCACGAGTTGCGTACCGACCGCAAAGGCCGGCATCACCGCACCAAGCGGTCCTTTCGCCAGCATCGCGAGGCCGACCGCCGTGCCCGCCCCGACGAGATAACGGGTGTGGCGCAGCTCGACGTATTCCGCGCACTGCCACACAGCGATCGCAGTCATACCGAACAACAGCGCGTCGGTCCGGACATCGTTGCACATGAGCACGGCGCCGACCGCCGAGGCCAGGATGAACACCGCGTTGCGCGCGACTCGTCGCGGGTAATACAGCAGGCAGAACCGGTACACGGCGAACGCACCGGCGGCGGCACCGATCAGCGATGGGAGCTTGTACGCCCACGCGTGCAGGCCGAACACGGCAAACGACAGGGCCGCCGTCCAGAACAGCAGCGGCGGCTTGTCCAGATAGTCGGAGAAGCGGTACTGCACCTCGAGCCAGTGGCCGTGATGCAGCATTTCCATCGCGATCGAGGCATACTGTGCCGCATCGACATCCATCAAGTCGATGAACAGACCGCGAACGTACACGGCCAGCAGGGCCAGCGCGAGCCAGCGCCAGAGCCGGTCGAGCTGGCGGTCGTCGATTGTGTTCACCCGCGTCCGGTGTCAGCCGGTGCCTCGGTCAGACCTCCCAGCCGGGACGGTATCCGGGTTGCAGATACTGATCGGCATCGGGGAGGTTGGTGATGCGCATGGTGTCGGCGTCGTAGTAGATCTTCTTGCCCTGTCCCGCGCGCAACGCGACGATCCCCAGCAGCATGGTTTCGGTGAGCGGGCCGGCATACTCGAACGGCGATGTCGCCTTGCCTTGTCCCATGGCCGCGAGCGCCCAGTTCATCTCGTGCGAGACCGTGATCCGGGGATACTTCTTCGGCACGCGCGCCGCCTCGTCCATCAGTGAGGCGGGATAGAGCTTGGGATCCTGGCCATACGTGTGATGCACCAGCAGGCCCTTGTCCCCGATGAAGAACACGCCGCCATCCGGTGGCAGCACCACGTCGTCGGGGAGCAGGTCGGGGCGCGCCGGATACAGCCCACCGTCGTACCAGGTCAGCTTGACCGGCGGCTGATTGCCACGGGCAGCAAAGTTGTAGTGCACCGTGGTCGCGAGCGGATAGGTGTCGGGATTCCGCTGCGAACCACCCCAGCGGGTCGATGTCGCCTCGACGCTCACCGGCGGCGAGAGGTTGAGGGCCCAGTAGGGATGGTCGATCAGGTGGGCGCCCATGTCGCCGAGGGCGCCGTTGCCGAAGTCGAGCCAGCCGCGCCAGTTGAACGGGTGGTAGATCGGATGATAGGCGACATCGTGCGCGCAGGGTGCCGTGTACAGGTCCCAGTCGAGGGAGGCGGGGGGCGAATAATCCGCGGCCCAGAGCCCTTCGCGAATGAGATCGCTGATCGCCTGGCTGTCCCACACCGGCGCCCCGGGCACCCACTTGGGCGCGCCCGGTGCGTACACGGCGGCCACTTCCGGTTCGGCCGGGCGCGGCACGGGCCGCCCGGGCCGCGGCACGCCTTGCGGCCACCAGCCGGCCGGCCGGTCGGTCCAGACGTGCACTTCCCGCACGTTTCCGATCAGGCCGGCCTGCACCCACTCGTTGATGAGCCGGGCGTCGTCGCTGGAATGTCCCTGATTGCCCATCTGGGTCACTACGCCCGTCGTGCGCGCGAGGTCGCGCAGCGCGCGTGCCTCGTGCACCGAGTGGGTCAGCGGCTTCTGCACGTACACGTGTTTCTTGAGCTGCATCGCGGTCTTGGCGATGATCGCGTGGGCATGATCCGGGGTCGCCACGACCAGCCCGTCGATGTCCTTCTGCTTGTCGAGCATCTGGCGGAAGTCGGCGTAACGTGCCGCGGCCGCGAACTTGTCGCGCAGCAGCAGCGTGTTGGCGTCCGGCTCCTTGCCGTTGACGATCCGGAGCCGCGCCGCCATCGAGCGATCGACGTAGCCGAAATCGACATCGCAGAGTGCCACGATGTTCTGACTGGTCAGCGCCGAGGCGTCGTCCATCCCTTTCCCGCCGCACCCGACGATGGCCACGTTGAGCGTATCGCTCGGCGCGCGAAAGCCGCGACCCAGGACATGCCGCGGCACGATCATCGCGCTGAGCGCGGCGTTGGCCGTACCGGCCACGAAACGCCGGCGTGTCACCTTGCGAGAAGACATGCGATCACCGCCCCTGAAAGAGAAAGACTGTGGATCGACTACCCGGCCGCGTCGCCCGCCGTGGCCGCCTGGACGGCCTGGCGAAAATCGAGCGGCGACTGAATGTTGTCGAACGCGTTCGTGCGTCCCGCCGCTGCCGGTCACGATGATCTGGCCGAATCCGAACAGGCGTCCCCACAACGATTGCTCGACGCCGACGCTCTCGATCTTGTTCAGCAGCAATTCCATCGAACGACTCGACGCGAAGCCCACCTTGATGATCACCCGCTTGTTGGTCACGGCGAACTCGGAACTGCGGCGGCGGACCCACGCCGCACCCAGCACCAGCGACGCAATGGCGAGCGGGGCGATGGCAACGAGTTCGCGATTCTCCGAGGCCGCCCAGAGCGCGGCCGCCAGCATGACAAGCGCGATGATCACGGGCCACACGAACAGTTTCCAGTGCAGCGAGGTCCGAAAGATCACCGTCTCGCCCGGCAGCAGGTGCTGATCGATGTAGCTCACCGATCCCTCTCGGCCGGCTGCACGCTCCAGCCGATCGCCGGCGGCGGCGGCACGGTCAATCGAGGGCCGTGAGCATCGACGTGAGCGTGGTACGGTCGGCGGCCGACAGACTCGAGACGAGCGACTGCTGCACCCGCTGCAACGCGCGCTGCCCCTGTTGTTGCCGGGACCGGCCCAGGTCGGTCACGGCGGCCAGCACGCTGCGCCGGTCGGCCGGATCATCGCAGCGGTCCACCAGCCCGTCACTCTCGAGGCGATCGACCAGTTGCGTCATGTTGGAGCGCACGCAACTGAGTCGCTGGGCCAGTTCGCTCAACGCGAGCGGGCTGCCCGCATCCACCAGCTGAGTCAGCACGCCGAGCTTCGACAGCGACAGACCGATCGGCGCCAAGGCGTGATCGGCCCGGTCTTCGAGACCGTGCGCGACGTGCAACAGCGAGAACATCACGCTGGCACCATCGATCGTGCTGTCGGCCGATGCGGCGGGCGGCGGTGCTACGCGAGTCCGAGGCATGCGTGGACAATAGTGTCGGGCGCGACCTTCCTCAAGCACGCCACGATCATCGAGGCAGTCGCGTTGCGAGGAGCCAGGTATAGCCCAGCAGGATCACGGCAACCACCACAGCGACCAGCGCCAGGCGGCGGCGGATCCACACATTGGCGTCCCACGACGGCTCGTCGAGATAGAAGTGATCGGCCGACGCCTCGCGAATGATGGCTCGCCGCTGCAGCCGGCGGAGCGCCACGCCGCCGTGCACGTTGAGCGCCGCCAGTGTCATCGCGGCGGCCGGACTGGTCGCGGCGGCGGCGCGAAATGCCGCGACAATTTCCCGTTCCTTCCGAAGAATCACGGCGGCTGCCGCTGCGGCTCCCATGTCGACTCGCCTCGGTGGAGGAATGGAACACGTCACGGTTCCGGGTTGTGCTCCCACGATCCGTACATCGGGTTGGGCAACAGAAAGTACCGCCGGCCGAATTCCGCGTAACCCCCCGTCTCGGTGCGCACCGCCTGCGTGAGGTGGGGAAAATCCTGGATGTTGTCACCGATCCACTCGACCACCGTGAGTGCCGGCCCGCCGGCCGCGGTGCGGCCCTGCTCGATCGCCTCGAACCGCGCATTCTTGTCGGCGCCGTGCGGGGGTTCGCACAGGACGATGTCAGCGGCAATCCCCACCTGCGCCAGGTTGTCGCGCGTGATGGCGCAGAGCGAGTCGGCCCGGTTGGTGACGATCGCGACGCGACCGCCCAGGGCGTGCACCTGGCGGACAAAATCGACGGCGCCCGGGACCGCGGTGGCCGCCGCCTGGTGGACCCACCCGGTCCAGCCGCTGTCCGTGAACTGTTCATGCGCATCAGCATCGCGTCGTTCGTGCAGCGAATTGTCGAGCACCGTTTCGTCCGCGTCGAGAATCACCGCCCAGCTCGCGCGCGGCAGCCCGCGCGTGAGCTCGGGAAGGTGGTCGGCCGCATCGCGATAGATCTCGATGGCAATGCCGCGGTACTCCGCCGACGCGCGGACCCACCGGATATCGTTCCGCGGAACCGCCAGCGGTACCGGTTGCGAGCGCGGTGCGGCGGCGCATGCCGTCAGCACCGCCAGGGCACCCGCCGACGCCCGCGAACGGCGCACTGACCTACTTGCCACGACCCCGCGACGAAAGATCCGGGGGATCCTGCCCCAGCGCCGTGGCAAGGTCGATCAGATGATCCTGTTCCTCCTTGAGGATCTCGCGGATCACCTCGGCCATGGCGTACTCCCCGAGGCCTTCGCACTGCTTGACGCGCGCGCGATACTGGATGATCGTCTCGCGCTCGTTCGCCAGATCGAACCGCAGCATGTCGGTCGCCTTGTCGGACAGCTTGACGGGCTTCGGCGTGGCGTTGATGTCACCGCCGAGATAATCGATCTGCTTGGCGATCAGCATGGCGTGCGCCAGTTCCTGCTTGGCGTGTCCCTCGAGCTCCCGGGCGATCGACATGTATTCCGCGCCCTTGATGGCCTGGGAATAGACGACGTACGCAATGATCGCCTGATATTCACGGGACAGATCCTCGTTGAGCTGATCGATCAGTTCCTGGCGCGTGATCGATGTCGGCTGGTTGTCGGCGGATGGCGTGTTCTGTTTGGGCATGATTCCTCTCAGGAAGATGACGGCGGCGACGGTTCCGTCGGAAATTATACGATCCTCTCAACCCAGCAGCCGTCGCAGCATTTCGACGTTGGCCGGCTTGGTCATGTGATGATCGAAGCCGGCCGCCAGCGATCGGGCCCGATCTTCCTCGCGCGCGTGACCGCTCAGCGCCACCAGCAGCAGTTCGCGGCGGCGGCGTACCCGCAGTTCGGCCGCGACCTCGTAGCCGCTCTTCCCCGGCATTTCGATGTCGAGGATCACGGCGTCGGGTTCGAAGTCCCATTCCACCCGCAATCCCGCGTTGGCACCCTGCGCGGTACGGACCTGGTGGCCCCACGACTGCAGCAGCATGGCAAGACTGTCCGACGAGTCGACGCAGTCGTCGACAATCAGCACCCGTTCACGCCGCATCCGATCGCGCCGCGGCGTTGGCGTGACCCGCCGTTCCATCACCATGGTGCCGGCGTCGAGCAGCGGAAAACGAAGTTCAAAGGCGTTGTCGTGTCCCGTCCCCACGCTGACGGTCGCGGCACGGCCTCCCAGCATTTCGGTGAGACTCCGCGCCAGCGTCAACCCGAGTCCCGGTGCGTCGGTGCCGGCGTTCGCCGGTGCGGCTGCGCCGGCCCCACGATCCGGCAGGCCCCAGCCGGCCGCCACGTTCTCGGTTTCGCTCGCGACGGTGATCACCGCGTCCCGTCCGTCACGATGCACGGTCAGGGTGGCGCGGCCGCCGGACCGGGTCCGGCGCGCCGTGTTGGTGAGCAGGTTGGTGATGACCTGCGTCAGACGCGCGGGATCGGCTTCGATCATCATCGGGCCGTCCGGTACGTCCAGCACGATTTCGCGATCATACTCTGCCAGCGCCGGCAACGCCGCCTCGCGTCCGAGATGCACCGCTTCGAGCAGGTCGGTGCGCTCGGGCCGCAGTTCGAGTTCACCCTTGCCCAGGCGCGCCACGTCGAGCAGGTCCTCGCTCAGGCGGGTGATCTGGTGCAACTGGCGCTGAATCACGGCGCGGGCGCGCTCCTGGTCGTCGCCGCCGCCACCGACATGGTTGAGATAGCGGATCGAATTGGTCATCGCCGCGAGCGGATTGCGCATTTCGTGGCTCAGGACGCCGAGGAACTCGTCCTTCCGCCGACTGGTGGCGCGCAGATCCTCGAAGACGCCATGCAGGTGATACGCCGCTGACGCCACCCGGCCGAGGTTGCCGATCAGGCGCACATCCTCGGGATCGAACTGGTGTTCGGTGTCGTGCGTCATGACGCACACGGCGCCGACCGGTTCGTCCTCGACCAGGAACGGCACCAGCAGGGCTTCGACCACCGGCGGTTTCAATTCGGCGAAATAGCGGAAGTGCCGTTCCGGGTACCGGAACAGCTGCGGCGCATCGCGATCGATCACCACGCCGCACGGCGAGGCGTCGCGCGGCATGACGCCCCAGAGGTGCTCCCGCAGCGCTCCGGTGAGTGCGTGCCAGCGGAAGCGTTCCTTGCCGTTTTCGGCTTCCAGAATACTGACCCCGGCCGAGCCGGCATGGCAGAGATCGAGGGCGATCTCGACCAGCCGCTGCAGCACATGCCGCGACGGGTGACTCATCTCGTCGATCAACTGCATCAGGCCGTCGATCTCGGCCACGCGGTCGGCATCCCGCGGCGACCGGGTCACCAGCTGCGCGGTGGCGAGCACTGCGTCGAGCGGAACGGCATCGGGGTGCTTCATCGCGCGGGAAGCGACCGACCGGCGTCGAGGTGATCGAAGTTGAGCAGCGTGTTGAAGACCAGCGCGTAGCTGCCGATCGTCTCGCCGCGGTACATCGGGTTGTTCGCAAACAGCACCACGTGCCCCTTGTGCATCGGCGAATCGACCACCACCGGACGCTGCGCAATGTCGGCCCCGCCGTCAAGGAGGCCCGACACCAGCAGGTCGCGCTGATCGGTGTAGCGCAGGATCACGCGCGGTCGTTGATCGGGTGGAATCAGGTTGAGCGGATTGCGCATCTGCTCGTCGGTGACGTCCGGCAACTGCCACGGCGACACCGATTCGTGCGCCGGCGCATCGAAGCTGGAATCCAGGGCCGGCCGACCCTGCACCACATCGGGATCGTCGGCGGTGCCGCGGCCGGTGGGCCGGCCGCCGCCGCCGGCGCCCCCACCGCCGCCGAATCCGCGGCGTCCCCCGGCGGAAATGCCCACGGTGAAGCTTTCGCCGTCGTCGCTGAACACGGCGAGATTGTCGCCGATACCATACGCGATCGGTGACGCCTCGTCGACCAGCCGCGTGCGCAGCAGCGACCCGACCACCTTGCTGCGGGCCTGGTTGCTGCCCACGCCATTGGTCAGGCCGATCCCGATCGCGAAGTCGGCACTGCTGTTGGCGCCGATGAAGACGCCGCCGCTGTCGACGAAGCGGCGCAGGTTTTCGACGCCGTCGTAACCCAGCCCCGGCCGGATATCCGGGGTCTGGGCCCAGGTGCCGATGTTGGGTGTGGAATCGGTGTGCATCCACGGCATCGGATTGCGCCACATCGGCAACCCGTCGACCACCGACTGCACGCTTCCGCCACCCGGGCCGAAGATGATCACGTCGTATTTCGCGTTGAGGTTGTCGTCGCGGGCCACGTCCTGCACGCTGATGTAGTCGTACGGCACGTGCGCATAGTCGAAGGCCTCGCGCCACCACCCCTCCGTCTGCGTGTTACCCCAAGTGTGCATGATCGCCACGCGCGCCGCACGCAGCGGATGCGTTGCAACCGACGGCGCCCCCGCCAGGGCGTATGCCACCAGCCCGAGCGCGCGCGTCGCGCTGTCGAGTGCCGCCGGCGTCAGGTTCCGGATGATGAAGGAGCCCCGGTCGAACTTCACGCCATCGGTCTCGAACGGTGTCTCGGCCGCGGCGAAATCGGCGGTGGGAAAGCGGTAGCGCAGGGTGGCAAGCGCCGCACTGCCGTCGTTGTTGATCGCGAACACCGACCCGGTGCCGTGCACGCCGCCCGGCGCGACGACGGAATCGGTGACGCGCATCATCGGCGCGTCGAGCACCTTCACGTCGGTGACGCGAATGCCCTGCGTCCCGAACCCTTCCGGAAAAGTCCACCCGGTATCGTCGTACGGATGCTTCTGCGGATCGTTGGGACTCCAGTACTGGTAGTCGAGCACCGCATCGGCAATCCGCGAATACGGCTGGTCCATCCGCACGATGTAGCTCCCGGCGGGAAACTCGCGCGACTGCATCACCGGCTCGGTGCGAACCGCAGAGTCGGTGCCGGCCCCGCCCCGGCCACCGCGCCCGGCGCGTCCACCACTCGCCGGCTTGCGCGGCAGCATCACGCTGAATGGCGCGGTCGCCCGCGAAATCTCGACGTGCTGCTTCTGCAGCACGCGCAGCAACGCGGCCTGCGCGCCCGGGTGCGGATCATCGGCCGGGAAGACGTACGCCGCCGGCCCTTCGGTGTGCGCCTTGCCGATCGAGCGCGCGGCCTTCTGGTAGAAGTTGCGAAGAAAGAGCTGACGGTTGTTCGCGAAATAGCTCAAGGAGACGAGCAACCCGGTCTCTTCGTAATTGTTGTTGTCGCGCATCGACCACTGGACGTGCGCCAGCGGCGGGTTCTGCCGGTACCAGGTGCGGGCGGTTTCATCGGGCGAAATGGTGCGTTCCTCGGTTTCGGCAGTGCCGCCGTTGCCGAAGGTCTCGTACAGCCGCGAGATGCCGTTGTGCGTCGCCGCCATGAACATCAGGTACCCGGGCGACCAGGTGTCGAAGTCCCCATGCGCGTAAACGCCCGGCATCCCGAAGCGCGTCATCTCCTGGACGTTGTTCCAGCCGATCATCTGCCATTCGTTGGTGAGCAGCGGATCGAGCCACGCATTGTAGGGACCATCCCCGATGGTGTTGTCGTAGAGGAACGGCTCGGATTCGTGCAGGTCGTGCAGCACCTGCGCATTCCATCCGAGATAGGTGTCGAGCACGTGCTGCGAGAGGTCGAGCGTCAACGCCATCGCGTCGCGGTTGTTGTCGTGGGCGACGTAATGGCCCCAGTAGATCAGCGGCGGGACCGTCTGCCCCGGATGCGCCACGTGCCAGTGATACAGATCGACCATGCGATCGCGGCCATCGACCTCGACAATCGGCGTGATCAGGGTGATCAGGTGATCGCGGATATTCCGGATGTACGGACTCTCGTCCACCGCGAGCCGGTAGGCGAGTTCCATCAGCGCGGTGGGCGCACCGGCTTCGGTCGAATGAATCGTGCCGGTGATGTAGTAGACCGGCGTGGTGGTGTTGGCGAGGCGATCGGCCTCGGCATCGTTCATCCCGATGGTGCGAGGATCGGCGAGCTTCGCGAGGTTCGCCTTGTTCTGGTCCAGGTGCGCCCAGACCGCTTCGGAGGCGACGGCGACGGCGATCATCTCACGGCCTTCTTCGGTCGTGCCGATGGAGTACACCCGCACCCGCGGCGACGCCTTGGCGAGGTCGCGCATGTATGTGTACACCTGCTTCGAGTACGGCAGCTCGGTGGGCGAGCCGGCGATGTCGCCGAGCACGTGCATTGGCGTCGGTACGGTCTTCGAAGCCGGGAGATAGTCGACCAGCGGCGACCCGAAGAATGGTTCGGTCGTGTACTGGCGGATCTTCGCCGTGTACGCCGAATCGATTGGCTGGTGCGGGTCGCGACCCGGCAACGCGAGCGATTCATCGACCGACTGGGCGCTCGCGGCGCCTGCCGAGAACAGGAAAGCGCTGACGAGCCAACCGCTGATGAGCACCAACCGACGCATGGACAACTCCGGCGCGGAAAAGGAGGCCTATATATAGCGACCGGCGCCGATGCCTACCCCTTGGCCAGCGCGCCCAGCATGCCGAGCGCGGAGCCGAGGGGGGAACCGCCGCCGCGGTTGTCGTCGCCGCCGTCGCCGTAGTGGACGTACATCGACTGCAGCGCGATGCGCCCCGGTCCGGTGAAACGATTCATCACGATGTTGGTGCCCGCCAGCAGGCCGGTCGACAACCGCTGCATCACGGTTTCCATGTGGACGCGCGGATCCTTGTACAGCCAGCCGCCCGGCTCCACATCGATCGACTCTCCCGGCGCCAGTTCCTTCTCGAGGATGTTGCCGTAACCATGCAACCAGAGAATGCCCTCGCCGCGCGCAAGCCGGAACTTGTCGATGAAGAACCCGGTGCCCCCGAAGAGCATGTTGGCGACACCCTTGACCCGTTCGAACGAGTAATCGACGTTGCCGGTCGCGGCGAGGAACTGATGTTCCCGCACGTCGATCTCGCCACCGGTCGCGAGATGAATGGCGGCGATGTGGCCCACGCCGTCGCGCGAAAAGGCGATCTGCCCCGGCCCGTGCGCCTCGGTGATGAAGATCTGCATCCCGGCGATCATCCGCTTGAGGGCACCCTTCATCGGCCGGGTGGTGATGTTGAGCGCCGGGTTCTTCCACAGCAGGATGTGATGCTCGAAGAAGACCGAGTTGCCCGACGGGACATCGACCGTCAACACTGGCACGAGTTCGCCGTCGAGGTGATAGTTGACGCCCGCATAGCTGTTGTCGGCGGCGGTGGTGGCGAGCAGCAGTGGACGGTCCATGGGACTCCCGAAGTGGACAGGTGCCGAAAACCTAGCGCGCACGGAAGGCCCGGCAAATGACCAGCCCCGCCCCGAACCCGGACAGTCTCGCCGGCGTCGCACCACCGATTCTGGCAACGCCGCGGCTCGCGCTGCGACGCCTGGTGCTCGACGACGCGCCGTTCATCCTCGAGCTGGTGAACGACGCCGCGTGGCTGCAGTTCATCGGCGACAAGCAGGTGCACAGCCTGGAGGATGCCCGCAACTATCTGCGCTCCGGGCCGATCGACATGTATACCCGTCTCGGCTTTGGCCTCTACCTCGTGACGCTGACCATCGGCACGCCGATCGGCATCTGCGGACTGATCAAGCGCGAGGGGCTGGACGACGTCGACCTCGGCTTCGCACTGGTGGAGCGCTACCGCGGGCGCGGGTTCGCGCGGGAGATCGCGGCCGCGGTGCTCCGGCACGCGTACGACGCCTTCGGCCTGACGCGCGTCGTGGCGATCACCGCACCGGACAATGTGCGGTCGATCCGGGTGCTCGAGCAGACCGGGTTCAGCTACGAACGCACGCTTACCCTGCCCGGCCAGTCACGACCGAGTCGCCTGTTCGCATGGACGGCAAACTCGCCAGGCCCGCTCCCGGCATGAGCGATTCATTGCAGTTCGCGCACGGCGGCGAGGATCTCGGTCGCGTGCAGGTCGGGCTTCACCTTCTCGAATACCCGCGCGATCACGCCGTTACGGTCGATGATAAACGTCGTTCGCATGACGCCCATGTACCGGTGGCCCCACATGCGTTTCTCGCCCCAGACGCCGAACGCTTCGGCGAGGTGATGATGCTCGTCGGCCAGCAGCCGGAACGGCAGTTGGAACTTGTCCCGGAACTTGCCATGGGATCGCACGCTATCGGGTGACACACCGAGGACCACCGCGCCGGTGGCGGTGATGTCGTCCCACTGGTCCCGAATACCACAGGCCTCGGTGGTACACCCGGGCGTATCGTCCTTGGGGTAGAAATAGAGGACCACCACCTTGCCGCGCAGGGCGGCACGTGACACCGTCGACCCGTCGTCGGCGGCGAGGGTGAAGTCCGGTGCAGCCTGGCCGGCTGTCAGCATGGCGTGTCCTCGGTTCAGGTCCGGGATGTCCCGCTCTTGACCTTTCGCGTCCCAATATGGACATTCATTTGCACCCTTGGCGAATGAGGAGCCATGTCACGAACAGTCCCGGCGGCCGCCATGGCGTTGATGGCGGCTTTTTCAATTATTGGGCAGGCCGATGCCCAGTCCGGCACGTCGCCGGATACGCTGGTGCTGCCTCCGGCGCCTGCCGCGAACGCTGACATTCCGCGGGCTCCCGTCACCATCCGCGTCGATTCGTCCCACCATCGGGTCGTGATATTGGCTGGACCTTACCATCTCCCGCCCATGGACATGGACGGGATGATGTCGATGGACATGGGTATGGGCGGGGGGCATTCCGCGCACGGCGAACTGCTGCTGACCAAGTTCCGGTGGCCGACAACGGACTGGCTCCGCGGCTTCAAGGTCGAGATCCTCGATCACGACGGGCATCTCATGCCGCAGCGCACCATGCACCACATGGAACTGATCAATTACGATCGGCGCCAGCTGGTGTATCCGTTGGCCGAACGCGTGCTGGGGGTTGGTGAGGAGACCGCGCCGGTGATGCTGCCGAAGAGTGTCGGCTTGCCGCTGGACAAGGGCATGCATCTCGGCGTCTACCTGATGTGGAATAACGACACCGGCCATGACCTTGATGGCATCTGGTATCGGCTCACACTGATCAACTCGCCGGCCAACATCACGCCGCGCCCGGTCGCCGCCCTTCCCTTCAAGGTCGACGTCAATTCCGATCCTGGTTCGCCTGACTCCTGGGATGTGCCGCCGGGCGGCCGTACCAAGGTCTACGACTTCACCATTCCGGTGAGCGGTCGTCTGCTCGGCGTCGGTGGGCATCTGCACGACTACGGCAAGCAGATCCGGCTCGAAGATGTGCGGACCGGCAAGGTTCTCGCGCACGTGCAGGGGATCGAAGACAAGAACGGCCATGAACTCGGCGTGACGCATCAACTGCTCGCCGTGAAGGAGCGCGGGCCTCATCTGCGCGCGGGCCGACCCTACCGGCTCGTGGCCGTGTACGCGAATCCCACCCCGGACACGCTCCGCGCGGTGATGGCGGTCATGGGCGGCCTTTTTGCCCCCGATGACATGAACGCGTGGCCCAAGATCGACTACACCAACGCGGATTATCTCAAGGACATCGCCGACGTGGTCCGCTCGATGACCGATTTTGCCGAGGGGAATTTCGCGCGTCCGCTGCTCGCGCGACCCGACTATTTCGCGATGCTGACGCAGTAGCTGCAACCATCGCGTCGCGGTGGGAGCTGCCACCGCGACGCGCCGTTCACGTCCCACCCCCTCCTTCCTGGAACGTCCCCCTGTCGTTCACGTCACTCCATTTGCATCCGTCGCTGCTCAAGGGCCTCAAGGAACTCGGCTTCATCCGCCCTACGCCGGTCCAGGTCGAAGCCATTCCGCCCGCGCTCGATGGACGCGACATCCTGGCCTGCGCGATGACCGGCAGTGGCAAGACCGCGGCGTTTCTGCTCCCCATCATCCAGCACCTGATTGACCGACCCCGCCGCACCACGCGCGCGCTGATTCTCACGCCGACGCGTGAACTCGCGGCCCAGATCATCGAAGACTGCAACGCCCTGGCGATTCACACTCCCGTCACCGCGGCCGCGATCTACGGCGGCGTCGGCATGGGACCGCAGGAGCATGCGTTCCGGAGCGGCGTTGACGTGCTGGTGGCGACGCCCGGTCGCCTGCTCGACCATTTCAAGTCCGCATACGCCCGGTTGCCCGGCATCGAGATCCTGGTGCTCGACGAAGCCGACCGGATGCTCGACATGGGCTTTCTCCCCGATATCAAGCGCGTGCTGCGGCATCTCCCGGCCAAACGGCAGACGCTGTTCTTCTCCGCGACGATGCCACCGCCGATCGCGGCACTGACGCGCGACATGCTGCGTGATCCGGTCACCATCCGTCTCCAGCGCGAAGCCGCGCCGGCGGTGGGGATCACGCAGGCGGTGTATCCCGTGCCGCAGGACCTCAAGAGCGCGCTGCTGATCGCGTTGCTGCAGCGGAACGAGATCCACGAAGCACTGGTCTTCACCCGCACCAAGCACCGCGCCGATCGCGTGGCGAAATATCTCTCGGCCGCGGGCATCGCGGCCGACCGGATTCACGGGAATCGCTCGCAGGCGCAGCGCACCGCCGCGCTCGCCGCGTTCAAGGGCAATCGCCTGCGCGTGCTGGTGGCGACCGACATCGTCGCCCGGGGCATCGACATCACCGAGCTTGGCCACGTGGTCAACTTCGATGTGCCGGCGGTGCCGGAGGATTATATCCACCGCGTGGGGCGCACCGCCCGGGCTGCGGCCACCGGTGACGCCTTCACGTTCGTATCGCCCGCGGAAGAGGAAGACCTGCGACGGATCGAACGCGTGCTCGGCAAGCGATTGCCGCGCGTCACGGTGCCGGACTTCGACTACACCTCGCGCCCGGCGCCACTGGAAGTCGGACGACGTCAACAGCCGCAACGCTCGACGCACGGCAAGCGCACGACGCCGAAACGGAATGCCGACGCCGAGCCGAGCCAGCCATCCGGTGCGGGGGCGCGCCCGCCGCGCGATCCCGATTCGTCCCGCAGCAATCGGCGCCGGCAATGGCGAGGCAAGCGGGGGTAGGACGCCGCGGCGGGGCGCCTCCGCACGCGTCCTCGTTGCCTCGCGCTAGTGTTTCGCCATGGTGTTCTCGATCATCGCCTTCACATGCACCCGCGTCTCCGTCTTGAGATCCGTTTCGAGCGCCGCCCGCGCCTCGGGCGTGTGCATCTGCCCCAGCATCGCGACGGCTGACTCGGCAAAGAGCGGGTCATAATCATTGAGTGACCGGGTTGCCACGGCGACGGCCCGCGCCGTATCGCCGGTCATGAACAGCGAACGCAACGCCAGACCGCGCAATCCGCGCGGCGCCGACGGGTCGATATCGTCCTCGAGCGCGGCGACCACGGCGGCGTCATGAAGCCGGCCGAGGGCCAGCGCGGCCTGCTGGCGGACAGCCATCGAATGGCCCGGCTTGCTCGCGTCGATCAGCGTCTCCTGCGCCGCTGAACCCGCGGCGCGCGCATAGATCGCCACTGCGGTGCCCCGCGCCCCGGACGAGATGTCGTCGTGATACATCGCCAGCGCGCTGTCGCCGATGCCGACCGAATCGAGCTGTGCCAGCCGCACCAACGCCGCACTGCGCACCGATGCGTCGGGATCACGCAACGCCGACGCCACGATCGCGATGCCCTGGGGAGTCGAGTCGTGCGTCATCTGGCCCAGCGCCACCGCCCGCAACTCCGGCTCGCGCTCGTCGAGCACGATGAACCGCCGCGCCGCGACGACCGCACTGTCCTGCATCGCCGCGATGGCGCGCAACGCCCAGTTCCTGGCCGACGTGTCGAGATCGTGCTTCGCCATCTCGGCGAGTTCCGCCGGCGACTGGTCGGTGTGCACGGTGCCGAGCAACCAGCCGCCTTCGTCGAAGCGGAAGGAGAGCGGATCGCTCGGCAAGTGTATCGCGAAGGCCTGGCTCTTTTCGGCGAGCACCATGATGCTGTCGCGCACCACGGAGTCGCGGGTGATCACGCGAAGGGTGGTCGGGAACCTGAACAGCGGCCGCGTCGAGTCGGTGGGCTGCACCTGTCGGACCGTCACGTGCAGCGTCTTCGTCGCTGCATCCCAATGGCGCGTGACATCGACCTGCGGATAGCCGATGCCGTAGGCCCACTGATCGAAGAACCAGTCGAGATCGCAGCGACAGGTCTTCTCGAACGCGACGGCGTAGTCCTTCGTTGTCGTGGCCTTGTGGGCGTTGTCGACCAGGAAGCGGTGCATGCCCGCCCAGAACAGGTTGTCGCCCAGCAGCCGTCGGAGTTGATGCGCGAGCTGCGCGCCCTTGGGATAGACGTGCCCGCTGAAGAAGAGCGCGATCGGGTCGTCGCCCTGATACTGTCCCCAGACCAGAGGGCGCGCCTGGACCCGGTCGGCCTGGATGGTCTGCTGCTGCTGGTCCCACCACTCGAGTTGCGCGGCATCCCAGCCGCGCGTCTTCTCGTTCTGGACCGACTCCATGTACGTGGTGAGCCCCTCGTTGAGCCACGCGTTGGCCCAGTTGGCGGTGGTCTCGAGATCGCCGAACCACTGATGCGCGAGCTCGTGCGCGACCAGGCTGCGCGCGCCTTGCATCGGATCGTTCCCGGGTCCTGGCAGCGACAGATCGGTCTGCGTGGTGGCAGAAACGTTTTCCATGCCACCGTAGGTAAAGTCGGGAATCCACGACTGGTCGTACTTGTCCCACGCGAACGGCACACCCGTGAGCCGTGAGTACAGCTCGATCATCGACGGCGTCTCGCCCGCCGCGCGCCACCCGGCGTCGACCGTATCGGGGTACACGTACTCGTCGACCGGCTTGCCCCGCCACTGGTCGTGCAGGATCGTGAACGGCCCGACCACAACGGAGTAGAGGTAGGTCGATGCCGGCTCCTCCTGCGACCAGTGCCACACCTCCTGCTTGCCTCCATTGACCGGTGTGACCGATAGCAGCGTGCCGTTCGACAGCACTTTCATGCCGGAGTCGGCGGTGACGAGAAATTCCCAGGTGGTCTTGTCATTCGCGTAGTCGTAGGTCGGCACCCACGCGCGGGTCTCGGTCGCCTCGCCCTGCGACCAGATCACGTGCCGACGTGGTACGAAGTAGATACCGCGTTCGGGATGCGTGTGGTACGCCAGCGTGAACACCACCGTGTCGCCCGCCGCGACGCGTCGCGGCAGTGTGACGGTGACGTGCGCCGTGTCGCTCGCAAACCGCAGCGCGCGACCCGCCGCATCGGTCGCCTTGTCGATGGTGAGGTTCTCGGCGTTGAGCCGCACCGTGTCGGTCGCGACCTTCGGTATCACCGTGGTGGTCACCTCGCCGGTCACCAGTCGCTCGGCCTCGTTGAATTGCACGGCGATTTTCTGGTGCACAAGGTCGAAGTTGTGCTCGCCCTGCGGCCAGGTGCGCGGCGGGACGTACTGCCCGATCACGCCCGTCGGGCGTTGCGCCTGGACGACAGACGGCAGACACAGGGCCGCGCATGCTGCGGCGATGGGAAGAACACGGGTCATCGTGAATCGCTCCGCCAGGGTCGATGCTTCCATCCTGCATCACCGCAGTATGGGCGGTGCGACGCCGCGAGGCAACGGAGCGCCGGCATGTTCGGGGAGCGGCGATTCGACGCGCCCGCGGTTGGCGCTCGTCAGCGGGCGACGGGGTCCCTGGCGCGCCCGTAGGGCGCCTGCAGCGCGCGGCCAAGCGCCCTGTCCCGCCCGTAGATGTCCGGATACACGAGCAGGGAACCATCGGGGCCGGGCATCACGGTCTGGTAGACTACGAGTACGGGAATCGGGCGGGAGAGCGGCACCAGCAAAGGGTCGCCCTGGGCCAGGACACTGTCGATGCGCCGACGCCCCCAATCCGGCTCGCCCCGCAAGACCAACTCGGCAAGCGCAACTGGATCGGCCACCCGGATGCAGCCGTGGGACAAGTCGCGGCGACGACGAGCAAAGTCCTGTCGCGCCGGAGTGTCGTGCAGATAGACATTCGCGGCGTTGGGCATCACGAACTTGATCCGTCCCAACGCGTTCCACGGCCCGGGACGCTGCCGCACCTCGATCCCGCGACCGATCCGGGCAACGTTTGCTGCGGTGGGCGGCACGACGCTGTCGTTGCGCAGCAGGTCGTAATGCTCGCGTGCCAGGTATCCCGGATCCCGACGCGCCGGCGGTTGGATCTCGCGCTCGGCGATCAGCGGCGGCACCAACCACGCCGGATGAAATTGCACACCGGAGATCGAGGTGATCACCATCGGGGTCGGGTGTCCCGCCCCCTTGCCGTCGACGACGGCCATCCGCAGCGGCGGATCGCCCTCCTGGGCAAGGGCGCGCAGGCTGAACGCCGGCACGTTGACGATGATCCACGGGGGCGTCACGTCGCGGGGCAACCAGCGCCACCGCTCGAGCGCGAGGCCAATCTGGTTGATGCGGGCGCGGACAGAATCGGCGGGATCGTCATTCGGCTGGTGGGCCAGTCGGCGGTACACCGCCAGCACGTCGATCAGCCGCCAGTATGCGGGCAACGTCGGTTCGAGGCCGCGAAACACGACATCGGGCTGGGTCGATTCCGTCAATTGCCGGAGCACCGCCATGTCATCGATCCGGGTGGGGATCGGTTCGAGCCGGGGATACAACCAATGCGGATCGACCCGACCGTGCGCCAGCGCCATCACGTAACGCGCGGCGGCAGTCGAAAGCGTCACGTCGAAATCGGCGCGCTGTTGTGCCGTGGCGATCGACAAGGCTGACGCCCATCTGTGCAGCACGCCGACGTCATAATCCTCGGGATCAAGACCGCGGGTCGCCGCGGAATCCAGCACCGCGATCACGCGCATCGCCGCCGGCGTCGCACCGGAGGTGGTGCTCCACGCCGGCTGCCACTGGCTCTCGGCATACACGGCGCGCACGACGGGTCGCACGTCTTCGATGTTGCCCCACCGCATGGCCGGATGCGCGGTCGCATCCACCGACGCCTCGATTGCCGCAGGGACGGCGGTCGTGTCCGGGATCGGGCCGACGGACACGGCCAGGAGCAAGCCGATCATCATGCGTCGCCTCGCTGCGCTGCGTCGCCACGAAGTCGGTGCACCGCGTCCCCGTTCCTCAGCTGGTCGCCGGACGCTCGCCGAGCCAGCGGAACGCCTTGCGCGGCCCGCGTTCGCCCAACCGGAACCGCTGCACCGCATGGACGGCGAGGTGACGGACCATTTCGTCGAGGTCATCCGTGATGAGCATCAGGTTCAGGTCGTCCGGATCGATCGCGCCGGCGCGGGCCATGTCCGACAGGAACACGCGAAGCGGCTCCCAGTACGCCGTGCCCACGAGCACGACCGGAAGCGGCTTGATCTTGTGGACTTGAATCAGCGTCAACGCCTCGAACAACTCGTCCATCGTGCCGAGCCCGCCGGGCATGGCGATGAATGCATAGGAGTACTTGAACAGCAGCACCTTGCGCACGAACAGGTGCTTGCAGGTGATCCAGCGATCGAGAAACGGATTCGGTTGCTGCTCGACGGGGAGCCGGATGTTGCATCCCACCGATATTCCGCCAGCGTCGCGGGCGCCGCGATTGGCCGCCTCCATCAAGCCGGGGCCGCCACCGGTCATGACGGTGAATCCCATCATGCTCAACCGGCTGCCGACGTCTCGCGCCAGCTCGTAGAACGGATGCGGTTCGTTGAAGCGCGCCGACCCGAACACCGTGGCACACGGACCGACGAAGTGAAGCGCCCGGAATCCTCGCAGGAAGTCGGCGGCAACCTCGACCAGCAGCCACAGTTCGCGGAGCCGCGAGTGCGGGCCCGACAGCATGGCGCGCTCGCCGGCGCTCGTGGGCTGCGGCGGTGTCGCAGGCGCCGGTGACACAGGCGCCGCGCGTCGCGCCGGAACGCCTGCCGGCACCGCCGGCCCGGCGTCAGCGGGCAGTGTATCCGCCATCGATCACCAACTCCGATCCGGTCACGAAAGATGATTCGTCGGAGGCGAGGTAGAGCGCCCCCCAGGCAACGTCCTCGGGACGTCCGATGCGGCCGAGCGGGTGCAGCGCCGCCAGTTCGGCCAGGGGGTCAGCGTAGTCGAGCGACGACAGCAGTTCGTCGAGCATGCCTGTCGCGACGAAGCTGGGGTTGATCGCATTCACCCGGATGCCGCGGCGGGCGTACAGCATCGCATCGGTCTTCGTCATCGAGCGGAGCGCGCCCTTGGACGCGTGATATGGGGGCGTGTTCGGCGCACCGACCGTGGCGTACGCCGCGCAGATGTTGATGATGCTTCCACCGCCGTGCTGCATCATCTGCGTGACGACCGCCCGGGTGCAGTGGACCGCCCCCATGACATTCACGTTCATCACATGCTGCCATTCCGAAGTCAAGATCTCTTCATCGGGCTTGTTCGGTCCGAGCACCCCGGCGTTGTTCACCAGGATGTCGATATGGTCCCACAGCGCGATGATCTGCGCGACGGCGTGCCGCACGCTCGTTTCGCTGGTCACGTCCATCCGGACCGCCGTGGCCCGGCCACCCAGGGCGTTGATGCTGGCGGCGACCTGTTCCGCGGCCTGGCAGTCGAGGTCAGTGACCGCGACTCGCGCGCCCGCACACCCAAAAGCGCTCGCGATTGCGTGCCCGATCCCGTGCGCGCCACCCGTGATGAGCGCGGTTTTCCCCGACAGTCGTGACATCAGATCCTCCTTCGTTGTCGGGATCGCCAGGGAAGGCGATCCGGCGACCACGACGCGCGACGAACGGCGTATCGAGTCAGGCGTATGATGTCAGTTTTGCGGGCGGACGTCAGTCGGGGAGATGACCACCCGACGATCGGATATCATGGACCGCGTGTCAGGGGAACCACGACACGCTAGTCCGTTGCGAGCAATCCGAGCTTGAGGGCGTACTGGATGTATTCCGAGCGGTGGGTCAGGCCGATTTTCTCGTGAATCCGCTGCTTGTAGGTCTCGACCGTCTTCGGGCTGATGTTCAGCCGGGTACCGATCTCCGGCGCCGAGAATCCCTGCGCGGTGAATCGGAGCACGTCGCGCTCACGCGGCGTGAGTTTTTCGAACTCGGATCGCTCGTCGGCATGTTCGGCTCGCTTCCGCATGCCACCGGCCAGGACGCGCGCCGCGGCCGGCTGCAGATACGTGTCACCGAACGCCGCGGCACGGACGGCATCGACCAGTTCGCGATCGGCTGCGGTCTTCTGCAGAAACCCGGCGATACCCAGTTCCACCAGCGGGATCAGCGTGTCATCCGGTGGGTGCATCGTGAGGATCAGGATCCGGGTGGCGACACCTTCCTTGACGAGCTGACGCGTGGCCTCGATGCCGTCCATCTGGGGCATTGACAGATCCATCACCAGCACGGCCGGGTTGAGGCGCCTGACGGCGGCGACCGCCTCGATCCCGTTGGACGCTTCGCCGATCACCCGAATATCCGTGGCGGCGCTCAGCACCGCCTTCAGGCCGGCGCGGACGATCGCGTGATCGTCGGCCAGCACGACATCGATGGTGTCTGGTGACATGGCACTCCTTCGCGGTTCGCCGACGCACGGCGCAATGGCCGGAACCCTGACCCCACATCGAATCTGCGGCGGGGCCGCGCCGGCGTCTGTCCGCCGCGGGATGGCGCGCCGTCGGGAGAAAGCTTACATCGGCCGGCCCCAGCTGGCGACAATGGTAGCTTTTCGCCACCGTGGAGCGGTCCACGCCAGCCCACATTTCCTCGGTCGCGCCATGCCAGCACGCACCATTCGACGCATCACGGTCAGCCACGCCATCGGCCTGATCGCGCTCGGCCTGGTCGCCATCATCACATTGCTGGCGACCAACGCGCTGCGGCGCGATGCGGCCACCGCGGCGCGCGCCTACCAGGTCAAGCTCGCGGTGGCCCGGCTCGACGCTCGATTGACGGCGGTCGACGCGGCCACGGACGCGATCTTCGTCAGCCGGGACAGCGCCGCGCTGGCAGCGGCCGCCGTCGCGGACTCGCAGGCGCGGCTCGCCGCCGCCGACCTGCGACGCGTCGTTCCCGCGATGGCGCCGACCGATATCACCGCCTTCCTCGACCAGCAGCGCGCCGCCCGTGCGAATGTCGCCGCGGGGTCGGGATCGGCGGCCCTGCGCCAGGCGGACTCGGCGCGCCCAGCGGTCGCACGCACGCTCGACGGCGTCGATCGCGCCTCCGCCGATACGCTGGCGGTCGCGGCGCAGGCACAACAGCGCCATCGCGCCGAACTGATCGTATCGATCGTGCTCATCATCGGCGGCGTCACCGTCGTGACCTGGCGCATACGCCGGACGCTGGTGCGCGATATTCGCGACCGCGCCGCGATCGAGCGCCAGCTGCGCGCCTCCGAGGCGCGCTACGCCGGCATCCTCGAGATCGCGGCCGATGCGATCATCAGCGTCAACGAAGCGTACGCAATCGTGCATTTCAACGACGCGGCCGAGGCGATGTTCGGGTATGCATCGACCGAAATCCTCGGCCAGCCGCTCGATGTGCTGATCCCGATGCCCAAGGTCGCCGATCACCGGCGGGACGTGGCCGGGTTCGCTCGATCGCCCGAGACGGCGCGACGGATGGGCGAGCGCCAGCAGGTGGCCGGGCGGCGTCGCGATGGGCGGGAATTCCCCGCCGACGTGTCGATCTCCAAACTCACGACGCCGACCGGCACCCTGTTCACGGCGGTGGTTCGCGACGTCACCGAACAGCGGCGGACCGCGCACGACGAACACACGCTCGCGGTTATTGGCGCGCGACTCGGCGCAACGATCGAATACGAGGCGATGCTGCGGCTGGTGGTGGAATTGCCGGTGCACACGATCGGCGACTGGTGCATCCTCGACATCATTGAACGCGACGACTACGGCGAGCCGCGCCTGCGACGGCTCGCGAGTGCCCATTCCGACCGGTTGCAGCATGAGGCATTGCGGACACTCGCGGCGGCCGGCCTCGACTGGGATTCACCGTCGGAAGTCATCGACGTGCTGCGAACCGCAAAAGCCATGCTGCACAGCGATGTGTCGGCCGACTGGCTCGAGGCTCACGCGTTCGACACGACCGACGCGGGGCTGTTGACGATCCGTTCGCTGCTCTGCGTGCCCTTGATCGTGCGCGATAGCCCGATCGGGACGCTGACAATCGGTCGGCATGATGCGACGCTCACGGACCGCGACGTGCACCTCGCCCGCGTTGTCGCGGACCAATCCGCGCGCGCCATCGACAATACGCTGCTGCACCGGCGTGCGCAGCGCGCCAGCGCGGCCCGCGATGAAACGCTTGCCGTGGTGTCCCACGACCTGCGCACGCCGGCGAGTGCCGTCACCATGTGCGTGCGCACGCTGCTCGACCACCCGCCCGAGTCCGACGCCGGTCGCCGCGGGCTGTACGTCACCATTGCGGACGCCGCGCAATGGATGCACCGCCTGATCCAGGACCTCCTCGATGCCGCCAGCATCGATGCCGGACATCTCGACTTGCTGGCGGCGGGTGAATCGGCCGGGTTGCTGATCCATGCGGCACGGCAGATGTTTGCCGGACACGGCCGAGGAGGCCGGCATCACGCTGGCCACCGAGGTGGCAGCAGGATTGCCGCTGGTGCTGGCGGATCATGATCGCGTGCTGCAGGTGCTGGGCAACCTGATCACCAACGGCCTGCGATTCACGCCGGCGGGTGGAAGCGTGATGCTCGCCGCACACGACACACCCGACGGCGTCCACTTTGCCGTGCGCGACACGGGAACCGGCATCGCGGCCGACGACCTGCCGCACATCTTCGACCGCTTCTGGCATTCCCGCCGCGGCAATGTGGGACGTGGCAGCGGTCTGGGCCTGGCGATCGCCGCCGGCATCGTGCGCGCGCACGGTGGCACGTTGTCGGTCGACAGCGAAGTCGGCCGCGGCAGCACGTTCTCGTTCGTGCTGCCGCACGCCTGACCCGTTCCCGCTATGCGGCGGTCGGCACCGGTGGCGCAGCCGCGGCCGGGGTGCTCGGCGCGCGAGCGACGCTGCCCAACACAGATACCCCGCCGTGACACACCAGCAGCGCCGTCGCGCAGTGGCGCAACACATGATCGACCACGCTGCCGACCAGCACGCGCGACACGCCGCGGTCGTGCGTGGTCAGCGCGACCAGATCAGGTTTGATCTCACCGGCAACCCGGGCGACCGCCGTCGCGATAGCGGCGAACGATTGAATCGAGGCCGCGACCTCGACGCGCGTGTGCACCGTGATGCCCGCCGCGGGCGGATTGGCTTCGGCCAGGGACGCCAACGCCTGGCGCGCCTGTGCCACCAGTTTGTCGGTCACCTCCATGTCGGGCATGACCAAGCCGGGCACATCGGCGAATCCTTGTGCCGGCACCGGCGGCACCACCTGCAACAGCGTGACGTCTGCCTTCGCCCCCGCCACCAGTCGGTACGCGGTGCACAGCGCGACGGTCCCGGCCGACGTGTCATCCACGGCCACCAGCACTCGCTCGAACCGTGCCGCGCCGGGCCTGGCGGCCTCGCCGCGCAGCAGCAGTACGGGGATCTTGACGGCGTGGACGAGGTCATCGGCGACGCTACCCAGCCACGCGCGAGAGAGCCCGACCCGGCCGTGCGTCATCATCACGAAGAGATCGCACGACACGCTGTTGCCGTAGGTGACCAGCCCGCCGACCAGCCCTGTTGCCCGGTCGACCGGATCCAGCGCGCGGGTCGTCACGGTAACGCCGAACGCGGCACGAAGCTCCCGCGCCAGGAGTTGCATCTCGCCCCGGAAATACTCGGCAGCGTCCGGCAGCCGGTGGGTCACGGACAGTTGGCGGCCAACGACGACCAGGTGCAGCGTGGCACCATGGGCGCGCGCAATGCTCGCCGCCGGCCAGAGCGCCGCTTCCGACATCGAATCGCCACTGAGTGGTACGACGATATTGTGAAACATTGTTTCTCCCGTGTTCGGTGCGCGACATGAACGCCGCACGAAAGCTCACCGGACCACGCGGTGCCGTCAGTCAGCGATGCCCCGACGACGCGTCGGGAAACTCCGACCGCCGGTGTCACGAATGCCCGGTGAATCCGTGAGCGCTTGGATGACACGCCGTGCATGAAATCGCCGACTGACACCCCACCCGCCACATGGCATCTTGTCTCCGTCCACCGCGAACAGGTCGCGACGGCAACCACGGCGCAGCAGAGGCTGCAGGGAGATCAGATGAAAACCGATGCACAGCTTCAGAAGGATGTCATTGACGAACTCAAGTGGCAGCCACGCACCCACGACCTCGAGATCGGGGTCGCCGCGCGAGACGGCGTGGTCACCTTGAGTGGCGCGGTGACGAACTACGTCCAGAAGTTCGAGGCAGCCCGCATCGCCGAGCGGGTGACCGGCGTGAAGTCGGTGGCCGACGACATGACGGTGCGCCTGCCGAGCAGCGCCGTACGGAGCGACCCGGACATCGCGCACAACATCGTCTCGGCGTTCCGCTGGAACATCGAGGTTCCGGACACCCGGATCACCAGCCGCGTCGACGACGGCTGGGTCACGCTGCACGGCGACGTCGACTGGCAGTACCAGAAGGCCACGGCCGAAACCGTCGTGCGCTTCCTCACCGGCGTGAAGGGCGTGACCAACATGATCACCGTCAAGCAGCCGGTGGTCGCGGCCGATCTCGTCAAGGCCCAGATCACCGGGGCGCTCAAGCGGAGCGCGCTGGTGGATTCGTCGCGCATCAACGTCGAGTCGGGCAAGGACGGACTGGTGACCCTGCGGGGCACCGTTCGGTCGTGGGCCGAGCGCAACGATGTCGCGCGTGCGGCGTGGGCAACACCCGGCGTCGCGAAGGTCGAGGACGAACTTCTGGTGGGCGTGTGAGGCCCGGCGCCGAGCGGCCTGACGCGGATCGGTCGGGCCGCCTGGCGCTGCAGTTCACTGGTGGATGGAGGCTGAGACAATGACCGTGGCGTTTCCCGGAACGGTACCCACCGAGCATCACGTCGCCGGCCGCGTTGGTTGGTTGCGCGCGGCAGTGCTGGGTGCCGATGACGGCGTGATTTCCACCAGCAGCCTCGTCGTGGGTGTCGCGGCGGCGGGATCGACATCGGCCACGGTGCTGCTGGCGGCCGTCGCCGGTGCGGTCGCCGGCGCGCTGTCGATGGCGGCGGGCGAATATGTCTCCGTCAGCTCACAGGCTGACGCCGAACGTGCCGATCTCGCACGTGAACGTGTCGAGCTGGCCTCGGACCCCGGGGGTGAACTGGCCGAACTGACGGAGATCTATCATCAACAAGGCATCAGCCCGGCGCTGGCCAGACAGGTCGCCGTGGAGCTGACCGCAGGGAATCCGCTGACGGCGCACGCACGCGAAGAACTCGGCATCATGCCGAGTTCCCGCGCGCGACCGGTGCAGGCGGCCATGGCCTCGGCCGCGTCGTTCGCGGCCGGCGCCGTCGTGCCGGTCGTGCTCGCCGTAACGGTACCGGCGGCGGTGCTCAGCCAGACCATCGCCGGTGCGACGCTGGTGGTGCTGTTCCTGCTCGGCGTCTGGGCGGCGCGCGCGGGAGGAGCACCGTCGTTGCGCGCGGGCGTGCGGGTGGCATTCTGGGGCGGCATCGCGATGGCGGGCACCGCGCTGATCGGGCGCATCATCGGGCACTGAACCCGGCATGGGTTGGACCACGGATCCGGCCACCGGCCAGGCGCCGGCAGCCGGATTCGTGGCAGTTGGTCAGGCCGTGCTGCCCGCCATGGCCTGCTCGTTGATCCCGTGCTCGGCCAGCGCATTGAGCTTCTCGTCGGCGCGCTTCTCTTCAGCGAGCGTGGCCTCGAGCAGCCTGGTGGCCTGGTCATGGCCCATGACCGAGGACCACGTGACCAGCGTACCATACGTTGCGATCTCGTAATGTTCGACCTTCTGGGCTGCGGCGATCAGGCCGGCATCAACGGCAGCGTCGGCCACGTCGCCCTTCATGTCGATCATGTCGGAACCTTCCTTGACCAGACCCTTCATCGCGGCGCAGGTCTCCGCCTTCGCCTTCTCGCCCAGACTCGCGAACACTTCCTCGAGCCGGATGACGTGCTCCTCCGTCTCGCTGAGGTGATTGTCGAACGCCTGCTTCAACTGCGGATGAGTTGCCGCTTTCGACAGCTTCGGCAACGCCTTGACCAGTTGCTGCTCGGCATCATAGATGTCGCGCAACTCGGTGAGAAACATTTCGTGCAGTGCACCCATCATGATTGCAACTCCTTCCGGGATATTCGGCGGATCGTTGGTGCTGTCACGCGGGCCGTCGCGCAACCGGGATGACGCCCGGCTGCGCAGGGGTGACACACAGTCGCGACAATGGCGTTGCCATGAATCGTATCTGGTTATCGAAGATCGAATGGGCCACCAGCGGGGGCGGGGACAGAGTAACTTGCCGCGACCGTCAGGGGGACCCGGAATGGCAGCGTCAGAGCCGAGAATCACTCGTTGAGGTCCACGCTTCCGCGCCGACGGCCGCTCGGGATGCGAATCGCGGCGGCGGCGCTGGGAATCATCGTGCTGCTCGGCGCGGCGGTGTTCACGGTCGGTGTATCATTGGCCGCACCCGTCGGCATGCTGGTCACCCGACGCATGGCGCGTCGCCGGCAGTGGCCAGTTTCCCCGTTCAGGTCCTGGATTGGCGCCGCCAGCGCATCATCGCTGACCGTTCTGGTACTCGCCGCGGTGCTGCTGTACGCCTCTCCGCAAACACTCCGGCAAATGCGCGACGCCACGCATGCCGCCAGCACGTCGCCGCCGGCGCAACGTCCGGCATGGGTGGCGCGTCTGTTCCCGCAGCGACCACCGCCGGCAGGACCGGTGACATTGCTGACGCACTCCAGAGCGTTCAGCGACTACGTCCTCCTGGTCACGGGAATATTCATGCTGGGGCTCGTCGGATCGGTGGCAGGCAGCGCCGGATGGGCCGGCACGGTACTGGTGCAGTATGCATTCGCGCCGCAGCCGGTTGTCGGTCCATCGCCGGCACGCAGCGAGGCGGAATCGCCTTGACGGGGCGGCTGGCGGTAACCTCCGCGAGCCGGTACGATTGAAATCGGCGCGAATCACTTGCTGTTTGCCCCAGCACGAAAGGACCAGCCCGGCCCATGACGCCCGCCATCCTCGCCGCCCTCGGCCTCGTCGCGGTGGCGCTGCTCTTCGGCGCCACGTGGTACGAAGCCGTCGTCATGGCGCCCAACTACGAACGCGATGTGCCACGGTCGATCGCCGCGGCACGCGCGTTTCTCGTCCGCACCACGCCGGCCCATTTCTTCCGCATCATCGCCCCGGTGGCGCAGGTGCTCACCCTGCTAGCATTCATTACCGACTGGCACCAACCCGGCTGCTGGGCGTTCCTCGTTGCGTTTGCCGCGCTGGTGGCGGGCGACGTGCTCACCTTTGTCTATCACTATCCCCGCCTGGCCATCATGTTCAAGTCCGCCGAGCTCGCGGATGCCACCGCACTCACGCGTGCCGCGCGGCAGTGGGCCGCCGCCAACGTGGTGCGGGGCGTACTGCTGCTCCTGGCCCTGCTGGCATTGTTGCACGGACTGCTGCGCCACGGCGCGCCGTCGGTCGTTTGATGCCGCCTCGGGATCCCTGGCGCCCGGACCACCCCTGACTATCACATCTTGACAATCAACATGACTACCGGTATCGTCCCTGCGCCACGTCAACGGAGCGCAGCATGGCAGACGACGACACCGCGGTTATCCAGGGAACCCTCGACCTCCTCATCCTCAAGACCCTGAGCCTGGCGCCGCTGCACGGCTTCGGCATCGCGCGGCGGATCGAGCAGGTCACCCGCGGCGTCTTCAAGGTGAATCCCGGCTCGCTCCTCGTCGCACTGCAACGGCTCGAACGCGCCGGCGCGGTCGACGCCGAGTGGCGGGTTTCTCCCAACGAGCGGCGCGCACGGTACTACTCCCTGACGCGGGCCGGGCGGACGCAGCTCGTCGCCGAGACCGCCGGCTGGAAGCGACGGGCCGGTGCGATCGCGCGCCTGCTCGCCGCGGAGAGCTGAGTGTCGCTCGCCCGACAGATGGCGCGCGGGCTCCGCGTTCTCTTCCGCCCGCGCGGCCGCCGACGGCGAGATCGACGACGAAATCCATCACTTCGCCGACGAGGCGGAGGCGCGAGCATCGCGCCGCCGGCATGACGCCCGACGATGCCGCACGGGCCGCGCGACGCGACGTCGGCAACCCCACCGCGCTGCGTGAGGCGCACGCGTTCCTCCGGTTGGGAACACGGCATCGAGACCACGATCAGCGATGTCCGCTACGCGCTGCGCGGGCTCCGCAACGCACCGGTCTTCACCGCCACCGCCGTGCTCACTCTCGCGATCGGGCTGGGCGCCAGCACCGCGGTCTTCAGCGCCGTCTCACCGATCCTTCTCGAACCGCTTCCCTTCCCGCACGCGTCGCGGCTCGTCGCGCTGATGGACCGCAACGCCGCCGGCGACCCGAGTCCGCCGACGCTCGGCAGCTATCAGGAAGTGCGCGATCGCGCCCGTTCGTTCGACGCGGTCGCCGCAGCCGACGCATGGCAGCCGTCGCTCACCGGCAGCCGGCGATCCCGAACGCCTCGACGGCCAGCGGGTCACCGCGAACTGGTTCGCGACGTTCGGCGCCGACGCCGCTGCTCGGCCGCACCTTCACCGCCGACGAGGATCGCGCCGGTGGCCCGCAGCTCGTGGTGCTGAGCGCGGCGCTCTGGCAGCGCCGATTCGGCGGCGACCGCGGCATCGTCGGGCGACCCATCGAGCTCGACGGCAACCCATTACGTGGTGGTCGGCGTGCATGCCGTCCACGTTCGCAAGCGTCCTGGCGCCCAGGGCCGAGATCTGGTCGCCGATGCAGGAAATGGCGAGCGGCCGACTTCTCAACACGCGCGCTGGGGCCACCACTACCAGATCGTGGCGCGGCTCGCGCCCGGGCACAACGCGCGATGCAGCGACGCGTGAACTGCTTCGCATCGGCCAGACGCCGCAGGCCACCTGGCCGCGGCCGCCATGGGCCGATCTCGGCGCAAGGATTGCAGGTTACTCCGCTGCAAGACCGTGTGACCGGCAGCGCACGGCCCGGCGCTCGTTCGCGATCATCGGCGCGGTCGTCGCTCCTCCTCGCGATTGCATCGGTCAACGTCACCTACGCTGTTGCTGGCTCGCGGCGCCCGGCGCCGATCCGAGCTGGCCATGCGCGTGGCACTCGGTGCCGGGCCGCGGCACGGTTGACTGCGGCAGCTGCTTACCGAGAGTGTGCGTGCTGGCGCTCGCGCGGCGGTGTCGCTCGGGCCTGGGCGTCGCGCGGGTCGGGCTTCGTGCGCTGCTGGCCGCGAGCCCACCCGGACTGCCGCGCGCCGAGGCGATCCACCTCGACCTGCGTGCGTTCGTCTTCGCCGCTGATCCTTACCACGCTGGTCGGTGTCATCGTCGGGCTTGGCGCCGGCGCCGCGCGACGCTGCGGGCCGACGTGACCGCCGGACTTCGCCCGGGTACCGTCGCGCAGCACCGCCGCCCGCGACTCGGCGCGCGGCGACGCTGGTGGTCGTCGAAGTGGCCCTGGCGCTGATGCTCCTGGTCGGCGCCGGGCTCCTCTTTCGGAGCGTACGCCGGCTGGTCTCGGTGCCACCGGGCTTCGACGCCAGCGCACGTGATGACGATGCAGGTGGTGATGGCGGGCAGCGAATTCACTCGGCGACACCGCCCGACTGCAGTTCTTGCAGCGTGCGCTCGACGCGGCGCAGCGCATGTCCGGGCGTCAGTGAGCGCCGGGTTCACCTCACAGCTTGCCGCTCAGCGGCGAGGTCGACGGCTACGGCTTCGAGTGGCAATCGCTCCCGGCACACGACCGGCGGCAAGGCCGGCAGCGCGCTGCGTTATGCCGTCTCGCCGGGTTACTTCGCAACCATGCGCATCCCGCTGCGTCGCGGCCGGTTCCTCGACGCGAGCGATCGCGCCGGCGCGCAGCGAAGCGGTGCTCATCAACGCGTCGCTCGCGAAGCGGCTCTTCGGCGACCGCGATCCCGTCGGCGAGCGGGTGCGCTTCGGGCCCGAGATGGGTGGCGATCACTGGGATTACGTGGTCGGCGTGGTCGGCGACGTGAAGCAGTATTCGGCTGGCGGTGCCGGCGCCCGACGCGTTCTACGTCGCACAACCGCAGTGGAGATGGGTCGACAACGCGGTGACGCTGGTGGTGCGGACGCGCGGCGACCCGGTGGCGCTCGGCCCGGCGCTCAAGCGCGCCATCTGGTCGGTCGACGCCGACGTGCCGATTGCAGCGGATCGAGGCGATGGACGCCTTCGTCGCCGCGTCGGCCGGGCAGCGTCGCTTCGTGTTACTCGCCATCGAGGCGTTCGCGGTCACGGCGCTGCTGCTCGCCGCGATCGGGCTCTACGGCGTGATTTCGGGTGGCGTTAACGAGCGGATCCGCGAGTTCGGGATCCGCAGCGCCCTCGGCGCCGCGCCGGGCGTCACGGCGCGACGCGTGGTGGGCCGCGCCCTCGCCCTCACCGTGGCGGGCGGCGCGGATCGATCCAACGGTGGCGTTGCGGGCCGAGTAGCGGCCCTGTCCGCGGCGGCAGCCGGCCAACCACGAATTCGGGAGTGAAAACCATTGTCCGGCGGCTCAGCCGGATGGTCGATATCGAGAGCTTGCGGACTTTGCCGCCGCTGCCTCGCCACGATTGCGTGCCACCGAATTGCGTGCGATGGTTACGCTCACGGCGTTCCTCACTCACGCTGGAGCCCCATGTCAAATTGGGATTACGCCATCTACGCCGTGCATGGCGCCTTCTGGGCTTCGTTCGGGATCACCCAGCGCGTGGTCGGCGCGGGGCGCTCGGCACCGGCTGACGCGCCGGCTGCCGCTGCAGAAACGACGGCGCCGTATTCGCGCGCCGTGCTCGCCGTGCATTTCGTCGCGTTCGGGCTGATGTACATGGGAATCGGCAGCGCCGTGTTCTCGGATCAGGTGCCACGCTGGTGGTCCGGCCAACGCCTCGCCGGCGCACTCATCATCGCCGGCGGCGCCGGGATAATGTCCTGGTCACTGCTCTACTTCCGTTCGTGGCGCTTCCGCGCCAAACTCGACGCCGGCCATCAGCTCGCCACCGGCGGTCCCTATGCCTGGGTCCGCCACCCGATTTATGTCGGCCTCGACCTGCTCGCCCTGGGCACCGCGTTCTGGATCCCCAATCTGCTGGTCGTCGTCGGCGCGGTGGTCATGCTGATCGGCAGCGACCTGCGCGGCCGCGCCGAGGAACGTGCGCTGGCGACGGCATTCGGCGCACGATACCGGGAGTATTGCGACCGGACGCGACGCTTTCTTCCCGGCGTGTATTAGCCGCCGGTCGGAGGTGCGTCGCGGGCCCGCCGTCGCAGCGTTCCGCCGTATATTCACGCCACCGGAAGGAGGCGGCCGTGGCTGATGAACTCGACGGGTTGCGCGCCGCCCTCGGCGACCGCTACGCGCTGGAGGGCGAGGTGGCGCGCGGCGGGATGGCCATCGTCTATCGCGCCGTTGACCTCCGGCTCGATCGCATCGTCGCGGTCAAGGTGTTCGACCGCGCGCTCGCCTCCGTCGTCGGCGTCAAGCGCTTCCACAACGAGATCGCGATCGCGTCGGCATTGCAGCATCCGGCGCTGGTCCCGGTCTTCGATTCCGGTGGCGCCGGCGACCTGCTGTACTACACCATGCCGCTCATCGACGGCGAGCCGCTCCGCGCGCGCCTCCAGCGCGAGACCCAGTTGCCGATCGCGGACGCGCTGGCGATTGCGCGCGAGGTCGCCGGCGCGCTTGCCTACGCGCACTCTCGCGGCGTGGTCCATCGCGATATCAAGCCGGAGAATATCATGCTGGCGTCGGGCCACGCGATGGTGACCGACTTCGGCATCGCGCGGGCCATCGAAACCGCCGCCGGCGACCGCCTGACGTCGAGCACCGTGGCGATCGGGACGCCGGCGTACATGGCCCCCGAGCAGGCCCACAGTTCGGACCAGATCGACGGGCGGGCCGACATCTACGCGCTCGGCTGCGTGCTCTACGAAATGCTCGCCGGCGATCCCCCGTTTACGGGTCGCACAGCGAGTGCGGTGCTGGCCAAACACCTGACTGAACGGCCACATTCGCTCGACGCGGTGCGATCAACGGTGTCGCCGGGCGTGCGACTCGCCGTCGAGCGCGCGTTGGCGAAGCTGCCGGCCGACCGCTTCACGACGGCGTCGGATTTCGCCAACGCGCTGGCCGATGGTCCATCGAGCGAACACCCGTTCGGCGACCGCGCCGCGCCAACATCCCGGCACCGCTGGCAACGCCGCGCGGGCTGGGGACTGGCGGCCGCGGTCCTGCTCGCGATTCCGGCGTGGTGGCTGACGCATGCCACCGCCGCGCCAAATCCGGATCGTGTCGTGGTCTTCCCGTTCGACGCGCCGGGAAGCGGCCCCACGAGCGGCACCGGTGAAACGGTCGCCTTGATGATCGGGAGCGCGCTCGAGCACACCGAGCCGCTGCGCTGGATCGACGGTGAAAATCTTGCCCGCGGCCACGGAACCCACGCCATGGCCGCCGCCGCCCGCGCGAGCGGCGCGCGCTACTACGTCAACGGTGCCGTGGTCGTTGACCGCGATTCGCTCACGGTCATCGTGCGGCTGCACGACATCGTCGCCGACTCGCTCGTCCGCCAGGAAAGCGCGGCTGGCGCGATCGCCACGTCGACCGCGCCGCAGCTCGCGCTCCGAGCCATCGCGCTGATCCTGCCGCACCTCCTGCCGCCGGATGAACGCATCGATCTCTCCTATCTCGCCGACCGCAATGCCGCCGCGATCGCCGACTGGCTGCAAGGTGAACAGGAGTACACGCATTCGCAGTTCGAGGCGACGATCGATCACATGAATCGCGCACTGGCCGAAGACTCCGCGATGGGCGTCGCCGCCCTGACCGGAGCCAAGGCCGCCTCGGCGCTCGAGGATTTTCCCACGGCCGAACGCTTGATCGATGCGGCGCTGCGCCTCGACAAGCAGCTGCCGCCGCGTGAACGCGTACTCGCCCAGGGCATTCGCTATTACCTCACCGGCGCCGCCGATTCGGCGGTGGCCTCGTTTCTGGCCGCGCAGCGTGCCGACACCACCTGGAGCGAACCGTGGACCTGGCTCGGCAACACCTACGCCGACCTGTTCCCCGACGTGACGGGACTCGATTCGCTGGCCGATCAGGCGTTCACGACGGCGCTTCGACTCGATCCGACCTACACGCCAGCGATGTTCAACCTCGCCGAGTCCGCTGCGCGGCATGGTCAGGTAAAGATGGCACGCCGGCTGCTTGACAGATTCCGGGCTGCCGGCGCCGACAGCGACTGGACTTTTCAGCTGGAACTTGTCGTCAAGTGTGCCGCTGGCGGACCCGGCGGTATTGACTGGGCCGCGGCGGTGCGGCGCACCAGTGAACGGGTGGTGAACGTCGCCCGCATCCTCGGCGCAGGCGAACGTTATCCTGCATGCAGCCAGCGCGCGCTCCAATCCGTGCTCGCGTTCGACACCGACACCTCGGCCATGCACGGCATCTTCCGCTGGTCCGCGCTCAAGGGACTCGATTACCAGGCGATCGCGGAAGGCAGGGATCAACGCGTCGTGGCACTCCTCGACTCGGCGCTGAAGCACGGGGTGCGCGCGGCACCATCGCTGTATGTGCTCGATGCGGCGGCCGACTCCGGATTCCCGCAGTCGCAAGCGACGGCAGCGATGGCCACGCTGTCGACCATGCCGATCAACCAGATGGCGACCAATCGGCTGCACTACCTGTCACTCTGGGAATGGCACCAGCACAATGCCGTGCGGCTCGATTCGGTCGCGCAACGCAGCCGCGCGATCGCCGACTCGTCGCGCGATCCCGCCGACCGGTTGGTCGCGGACGGGTCCGCGGCGCGCGTCGCACTGCTCGCCGGCGACACGGTCACGGCCCTGCGCCTGCTGCGATCGCTGCACCCGGTCAGCGGACTCGGTCCCGTGAACTGGGATGTGTGGGATTCGGAAGCCGGCGAGCGCCTGCTCCTGGCGCAACTGCTCCTGGCGACCGGCGATGCGCAGGGTGCCATCGATGTGGCGGACCTGTTCGACTCGCCACGCGCCCAGATCCACCTGCTCTATCTGGTTCCCAGTCTCGAGGTGCGGAAGGCCGCCGCGGCGCGACTGGGCCGGACAGCCGAGCGGGACGCCGTCGCGGCGCGGCTCCGGGGGCTTGGCCATCAGGCGGCCGGTGGCAGGGTTGTGGACGGGGCGGTATGATATGCCGATTCGACCTGAATGATGGCGGCCGGAATGCCGGCGTGCCCACACTTTCCCGGAGGAGCCCGTGATCTCGATTGATGCGCGCGTGAAGCAGCTGCAGAAGCAGGTGGCGTCCCTGCAGAAGCAGCTGGCCCAACAGAAGACACAGCTCGCCAAGCAGAAGCAGGCCACCGCGACGCTGGCCGGGGGTTTCAAGGACATCGAACGGTGGATCAAGGCCGATGTGAAGTGGGAAATGGAAGTCACCGACATGCTACGTGAAATCGACTGGAAAAAGCTTGCCAACGACTACCCCTATGTCGCGCTAGGAACCGGCAATCCGCCGCAATCACCACCCGACTGGCCAATGGCGGTCGCCAAGCGCCGGTGACCTGCTTCACGGCAACGTGAGGGACCGCGGTGTAGCGGCGCGATCCCTCGCTCGAGTGCTTCGGATCACACGCGCGCGTTAGCTTCCAGCGTGCCAACCCGTCCCACCGCGTCATCGGAGTTCGTTCGCGATCTGCGCGCTGCCATGCGTGGCGGTGTCCGCTTCGATGACGGCAGCCGCGCGGCATACTCCACCGATGCCTCGAATTACCGCCAGGTGCCGATCGGCGTGGTCCTGCCGCGCGACGCCGACGATGTGGTTGCCGCCATCGGCGTGTGCCGCACGCATGGCGTGCCGATCACGTCCCGCGGCGGCGGGACATCGCTGGCGGGGCAGGCATGCAATGTCGGCCTGATTCTCGATCATTCGAAATACTTCAATCGCGTTCTTGCGGTCGACCCGGTAGCGCGCACGGCCCGCGTCGAGCCCGGCTGCATTCTCGACACGCTCCGTCAGGCCGCGGCTCCGCACGGCCTCACATTCGGCCCCGATCCCGCCACCCACAATCGGAACACGCTGGGCGGCATGATCGGCAACAATTCGTGCGGCGTGCATTCCGTGATGTCGCAGTTCTACGGCCCGGGTCCACTCACGCGCCATCAGGTGATCGATCTCGACATCGTGACGTACGACGGGGAACGCATGACGGTCGGCGCCACGTCACCCGAGGCGTTCGCGCAGATCGTGGCGGCCGGCGGACGCCGCGCCGAGATCTACGCCGCCCTCGGCCGCCTGCGCGATCGGCACGAGCAGGTGTTGCGCACCGGATTTCCCGACATCCCCCGACGCGTGTCGGGCTATAACCTCGACGCGCTGCTGCCGGAACATGGCGGCAATGTCGCCCATGCACTCGTCGGCACCGAAGGCACCTGCATCACCGTGCTCGGTGCGACCGTCAGGCTCATGGCCGCAATGCCGCATCGCGCGCTGGTCGTGCTCGGCTATCCCGACGCTTTTCATGCGGCCGATCACGTGCCTGCGATCATGGCGCACCGGCCCGTCGGCCTCGAAGGCATGGACCAGTTGCTGATCGACACCATCCGCGAGAGCACAGTCAATCACGACGCGTTGCGTCTGCTGCCCGCCGGCGGCGGGTGGTTGATGGTGGAATTCGGCAGCACCGACCCCGTCGACGCCGAGGCCCAGGCCGAACGTCTCATGTCCGACCTGGCACGGCAGCCCGACGCGCCCACGATGCGACGCTGCGCCGACGCGCAGGAAACCCGGCAACTGTGGCAGATCCGTGAGAGCGCCCTCGGCGCCGCCGCGCGAACCAGGGGACTGGGCCCGACGCACGAAGGCTGGGAAGACGCGGCCGTCGCGCCGGAACAGCTCGGCGCATACCTGCGCGCGTTTCGCGACCTGCTCGCCGAGTTCGGATATCACACGGTGTTGTACGGGCATTTTGGCCAGGGCTGTGTGCACTGTCGCATCGACTTCGACCTGCAGAGCGAGTCCGGTGTCGCCAAGTGGATGCGTTTTCTCGATCGCGCCACCGAACTCGTCGTGGCACACGGCGGATCGATTTCGGGCGAGCACGGCGATGGCCAGGCGCGCGGCATGCTGCTGGAGAAGATGTACGGCGCGGATCTCGTCGGGGCCTTCGGCGAGTTCAAGCGCATCTGGGATCCTGCCAACCGGATGAATCCCGGCAAGGTCGTCGAGCCGCGACGGCCCGATCAGGACCTGCGCGTCCTGACGCCAGCATTGATGGCGCCGCACGGCAACGCGTTCGCGTACCGTGCCGACGGCGGTTCGTTTGCCCGTGCGGTCTCGCGTTGTGTCGGTGTGGGCGCGTGCCGACGGGAATCGGGCGGTACCATGTGCCCGAGTTACATGGCAACGCGCGACGAGCAACACTCCACGCGTGGCCGCGCACGATTGCTGTACGAAATGGTGCAGGGCGACGTGATCGCCGACGGCTGGCGCAGCGATGCCGTGCGCAGCGCCCTCGATCTCTGCCTCGCATGCAAGGGCTGCAAGACGGAATGCCCGGTTGGCGTCGACATGGCGACGTACAAGGCCGAGTTCCTGTCGCACTATTATCGGCGTCGCATCCGCCCGCGCGCGGCGTACAGCATGGGGCTGGTCTACTGGTGGGCTCGCGCCGCCAGCCCATTCGCCTCGTTGGCGAATGCGATGACGACATTTCCGCCCACACGAGCGCTCTCGCGTGTGGTCGCCGGGGTGTCGCCACATCGACAGATCCCGCAGCTG
This sequence comes from uncultured Gemmatimonadales bacterium, assembly GCA_963796635.1. Classification (GTDB taxonomy): domain Bacteria; phylum Gemmatimonadota; class Gemmatimonadetes; order Gemmatimonadales; family GWC2-71-9; genus Palsa-1233. The sequence goes on along the minus strand of CAWCMH010000001.1, from coordinate 3,060,469 downwards.
GCCTCCCCGACGTTGCGGAAATGGTTTCGCAGACGCGGACCTGCGGCAACGTCGGGCGAGCGCGTGATCCTCTGGCCCGACACCTTCACCAACTTTCTTTCACCTGGGCCCGGCCGCGCGGCCATCGGCGTGCTCGAGCGCGCCGGATTTGCCGTCGAGTTTCCCGCGCGCCCACTCTGTTGCGGTCGGCCGCTGTACGACTGGGGCATGGTCGACCTGGCACGACGACTCTGGCGCCAGACGCTCGACGTCTTGCGTCCGGCAATTCGCGCCGGCGTGCCGGTGGTGGGCGTGGAACCGAGTTGCGTCGCGGCGTTCCGGGATGAACTACCGGCGCTCCTTCCGGACGACGCGGACGCGATGCGGCTCTCACGACAGACGTTCATGCTGGGCGAATTCCTCGACCAGCGCGGCGTGCCAGTGCCACCGGTGGCCCGCCGTGCGCTGGTGCACGGGCACTGTCATCACAAGACGGTGCTCGACCTCCGCGGCGACCTGGCCGTGATGGAGCGCATGGGTCTCGAATACGAACTGCTCGACTCTGGCTGTTGCGGCATGGCAGGCGCGTTCGGATTCGAGCACGACAAGTACGAGCTCTCCCGCCAGATCGGCGAGCGGGTGCTGCTGCCGGCCGTGCGGGCCGCCGCCGACGAGACCTTGATCATCGCGAACGGCTTCAGCTGTCGCGAACAGATCGCGCAGCTCACCGGACGTCGCGCAATGCATCTTGCCGAGGTCATCGAAATGGCCGACGACGTCTTATAATTGTTGCCGGACTTCGTCCCCCTTCTTCAGCAACGGATACCGCGAATGACTCGACTCGGATTGGCCGCCGCCGCGGCGCTGATCGGACTGGCCGGGATGCAGCCTGTGTCGGCCCAGACGTTTCCCACCAACGATCCCGTCATCAAGCACATCTACTACATGGGCATGGACAGCACCCACCTCTACGCCGAGGCGCATTCGCTGTTCGATTCGCTGGGCCCCCGCCTGATGGGCACTCCCAATCTCAAGCGCGCGCAGGATTGGCTCACGAAGATGTATCAATCGTGGGGAATCGATGCCAAGGAGGAGCGTTACGGCACCTGGCGTGGCTGGATCCGTGGACCATCGCACATCGATCTGGTCGAGCCGCGCGTCCGCTCGCTCGAGGGGCAGATGGTGGGATATTCGCCGGGCACCAACGGCAAGCCCGAAACGATGGGTGTGGTCATCCTGCCGCGGTTCGCCGACAGCACCGCGTTCGTGAAATGGTTGCCGCAGGCCCGCGGCAAGCTGGTGATGATCTCGGCGCCGATGCCGACGTGTCGCTCGCAGGATCAGTACAACTATTACGGCACGCCGGCGGAAGCGGCCGACATGGCGAAGGCCGTGACCGACGTGAAGCGCGAATGGAGCGGTCGTGGCGCCGACGGCAAGTTCGAAGGCGTTCGCGGCACCGGATATTCCGCCGCACTCGGCGGCGGTGAACTCGGTGTGCGACTCGAAGAGGGCGGCGCCGGCGGCATCATCACCTCCCGGCCGAAGCTGGCGTACGCCGTGCCGGGCGCGGGGGGCCGCGGCGGTTTTGGCGGCGGACGCGGCGGATTCGGCGGCGGCGCAGGGGCCGCGACCGACGTGCCGATGACGATGAATCTCGCCGACGGCACCTTCACCGTGGACACGGCGGCGTATCGCACCGCCATTGCGGCCGAAGCGGCGGCGCGCGGGTCGCGTGGCAGCGAGGGCGGCGTCGGCGCGATGGAAGTGTTCGAGACCTACAACACCCGGACACCGGCCATTGCACTGAACTGCGAGGACTACGGCCTGGTCTACCGCCTGGCCGATGACAACGACCATCCCAAGCTGCGGCTCGATCTCTCGGGCAAGCTGCTCGGCGAACAACCCGTGTTCAATGTCGTCGCCATGGTCAAGGGTTCGGAGAAGCCCGACGAATATGTCGTGCTGTCGTCGCATTTCGATTCATGGGACGGTGGCTCGGGTGCCACAGACAACGGCACCGGCACACTCACCATGCTCGAAGCGATGCGCATCCTGCACGACGTCTACCCGCACCCCAAGCGCACCATCATTGCCGGACACTGGAGCGGCGAAGAAGAAGGCGAAGTCGGCTCGAAGGCATTCACCGAGGATCATCCCGAAGTGATCAAGGGACTGCAGGATGTCTTCAACCAGGACAACGGCACCGGCCGGATCCAGAGCATCGGCGGCGGCGGCATGGTGCATTCGCCGGAACACGTGAACATGTGGCTCGCCGCGATCCCGACCGAGATGCGCGAAGGCATTCGCACGAATCTGCCGGGGCGGCCGTCTGGCAGCGGCAGCGATGGCTACTCGTTCACCTGCTACGGCGTGCCCACTGGCGATCTTGGCGCGCTCAACTGGGACTACGGCACGCTGACGTGGCACACCGAGCGCGACACGTATGACAAAGTCGTGTTCGACGACCTCAAGTTCAACGCCACGCTGACGGCGATGCTCGCGTATGAAGCGTCGGAGGATCCGACCATGATTCCGCACGAAAAGGTCAATCTCGCGGAAATGGCCCAAAATCCGGCGTTTGCCGGGCGCGGCGGTCGTGGCGGTGGCACCACGTGGCCCACGTGCGAGAAGGCGCCGAGGACGACCAAGCCACGATTGAAGTGAGGTCTATCGCACGGCGCTGACCATCATCATACGTTGCGGCGGATGGAGCCCGTCCGTCCGCCGCAACGCGTAGCGCACATCGAGCTCCGAGCCGGTCATCATCGTGACGGTGCCGAAGCCCATCGCGAGCAACGTCGCGCGCAGCGTGTCGGGATCGAACGCCGAAATCCACGGCTCGCCCGCGGCGGCGGCGGCGTCCGCCAATTCCGTGGAATCCAGCGCGTTCCGCTGCTGGCGGAAGGTTGCCACGATTTCACTGGCAGGCGCGAGTGAGGCCGCGAACCGGAAGATCGCCTCGGCCGCGGCGGCATCGAGATAGACCAGCACACCGAGACACGAAATGAACGTCGCCATGGCGACGTCGAATCCAGACCGCGCCAGTGCCTCGGACAGGGTTTCCTGCCGGAAATCGGCGGCGACGTACGTCAGGTTGCCGGGCACCGGGATCCCGGCGGCGTGCAATCGCTCTCGCTTGGCGTGCTGGGTGGCCGCGTGATCGACTTCGAACAGGTGCAGCGGCTGCGCCCAGGCCGGCTGGCGATAGGCGAACGTGTCGTAGCCAGCGCCGAGGCTGACGAATTGACGCACGCCGCGAACGACGGCTGCTTCGAGCTGGTCTTCGGCCCACCGGCTGCGCACGAGCACATGCGCCTGCAGCGATCGCCGGGTTCGCGCCTGGTCGCGGCGGCCCGGATCCCCAAGCATCTGGCGGGTCTCGTCGTCGAGCAGGAGTGGCGCAACCGGGTCGTCGAGGATCAGTGGCGGCGCGTCGAGCAGTTGATGGGCGGCCCGCAACACCATCACGCCCCACGCAGTGCGGCTGGCCGAGAGCGGAGCGCCGTCGTCGGGAGTCAGCGGATGCCGGTGTCGAACGTCAGGTCGATCGTCTCGGTATCACCATTGGTGACCTCGATCGTGCGACTCTGCATCCCCGGGTTGAGGATCGGCGCATCCGACGCCGCAACGACGCGGTACGCACCCGGCGACAGCATCACCGTGTAACGGCCGGTGGAATCACTGCTGAACGAGGCCACCGGCCTGCTCCCCCGAAACACGGTAAACATCGCGCGGAAGGGAGCGTCGCAGGGTGTGTCGGTCTGGCAAACGGGCATCACGGGGCCGCGGAGCACCGTCCCGGTGACGGTCGTGGTGTCGGCGATCCCGGTGGGGCCGGCGCAACCCGCGATGACGGCCAGCACACCGGCCCACCCGCCACTTCGCAGCGCATGCATGACGTCTCGATCGCGTGTCATGATAACCCTCGCTTTCCGTGCGCAACTCAATACCGGACCGCACCCCGCAATTGACGTTAGTCCGGTGGCGGGGTTCCGACAAGCGCCGGTGCGGGCGTGATATCATTTGCCGTCACCAGCAGGGTATCTGACCGGAACAAGGAGCCTTGCTTGAGTCGAGGCAAGAACGCAAAGAGTTGGAAGCACTGGCTGCAGCTCGCCATCAACGTTGCCCTGTTCGCCATCGCGCTGGCGGTGCTGCGGCATATCCTGACCCAGTACAAGCTCGCCGACGTGATCAAGTCATTGCATCGCATCGGGCGGCTGGACCTGGCAGGCAGCCTGCTGCTGACGATCCTGGGCTACGCGGCGCTGGTCGGATACGACTACCTGTCGCTGCGCATCGCCAGACATCCAATCTCCGTGCGACGGATGTGGTCGGCGTCGTTCATCAGTCACGCCGTGCAGAACAGCGCGCCCGTGTCGATTCTGGCCGGCGGCGGCGTGCGCTACCGGTTGTTCAAGCGGCTGGGCGTGAGCGGCACTGAAACCGCCACGGTAGTCGCCGGCAATGTGCTGACGTTCGTGATCGGACTCTTTGCGGTGGCGGGGCTGAGTTTCGTGATCGCGCCCGTGGCAATTCCGTCGAGCCTGCATCTGCCAATTCATTCGTTGCAGCCGGTCGGGGTCATCTTTCTCGTCATCGTGATCGCGGCGTTGGTCCTTGCCCAACGCGGCGTGGCCTCCGTCAAGATCGGCAAGTGGCGGCTCGACGTTCCCACCGGCAAACTGCTTCGTGAACAGCTCGGGGTGTCGGTGGCTGACTGGCTCCTGAGTTCCGCGGCGTTGTACGTGCTGATGATCGCCGCCGGCCCGATCTCGTATCCGCGATTCCTGAGCGGATTTCTGCTGGCCCAGATCGTGACGCAGGTGGTGCCGCTGCCGGGCGGCGTCGGTGTGTTCGAGGCCGCCATCCTGCTGCTGCGTCCCCCCGGCGTCGACGCGACGGTCGCCACCGCGGCACTGCTGGTGTATCGCGTGATCTACTACCTGATCCCGCTGTTCTTCGCCACGGCAATCCTGGCCCTCGAGGCCTCGCATCGAAAGCGCACCGACTCCACGCCGGTCCGCGTGGCGCGCGACGTCGCGCCGCACCTCTTTGCCGTGTTGGCATTTCTTGCCGGCGTCATCCTGCTGGTGTTCGCCACGATTCCCGGCAATTCCCAGGACTTCCAGTGGCTGGGACATCTCCTGCAGCTGGCGGTCATCGAAGGATCGCGGTTCATCGGCTCGCTCGTCGGCACCGCGCTGCTATTGCTGGCATTCGGCCTCGAACGACGCTTGCGCAGCGCGTTCCGGCTGACGGTGGGGGTCCTGCTCCTGGGCATTCCGGCGGCGGTGCTGCACTCGATGGATATTGTGGCCGCCGCAGTGTTGATCGTGCTGCTGCTGTTGCTGCTGCTGGCCCATCGCGAATTCAACCGGAAGATTCCCTTCACTGCCGAACCGATCAACGCGGGCTGGCTGGCCGCGGCGCTCGTCGCGGCCGGCGGCGTCGTCTGGCTCGGCGTCGTCCTGCAGATCCACCAGGACTACAGCTCGCGACTGTGGTGGCGCTTTGCCGTCGATCAGGATGCCCCGCGCACCTTGCGCGTGGGTCTGGGCGTGCTGGTGGTGCTGGTAGCGTTCGTCGTACTGCGCCTGGTGACGCGAGCCCGCCGCATCCAGCGGATCAGGCGTCGATCCCATGCGTCGGGACGCGCGGCTCATGCGAGAACACCACGGCGAGCACGAGCGCGCCAACCGTGACGCCAGCATCCGCCACATTGAACGTCCAGAAGCGATGCGTGCCGACACCCACGTCGATGAAATCCACCACCCCACGAGCCGATTGCAGCCGGTCGATCAGGTTCCCCATCGCCCCGGCGGCGACCAGGCCGAGCCCGACGGCGCGCCATGTCGCGTCCGCGGGCGCCACCCGCAGCAGCCGCAACATCAGCAGGATCCCCAACACGGCGATGGTGGCAAAGCCCCAGCGCGACCATGGTCCGAGCGTGAGATTCATGGCGGCGTCACGATTGAACACCAGGGTCCAGCGGATCAGGTTGCCGATCGCCTGATGCGCGATGTGCGGCGGCTGCAGGTCGCGCAGCGCCAGCAGCTTGGTGATGCGGTCGGCGGCGAGCAGCGGCAACGCCGCCAGCAGGAATGCCCGATCCTTCGACACCGTCATCCGTCGCGGATCAGGACGTGACGACAAATCGCCAGGTGCCGGCGTCGACCGCATACCGGCGCGTGCCATTGCCGGCGCCGAGCGCCCGGGCACCATCGCTCGTGACGCGGGCGCGGGCGCTCACCGGCAGTTCCACGATGCCCGTGGTGTTCGCGGGCAACGTGATCGTCACGAACACCCGATCGCCCACTTTCCGCCAGCTGCTGCTGATCGTGCCTCGAACTGACCGGTAGACGGCGTGGACCGAATCGAGTGGCGCGCTCCAATGCGGATGGATCATGACATGGTCAAACCCGACGCCGTCGGCGGCCTGATCGATGCCGGCCAGGTCGCCGTACAACCATTCTCCCACGGCACCAAAGGCGTAATGGCTGTAGGAGTTCATTTCCGGGTTGCCGTGATCGCCATTCCAGCGTTCCCACGTCGTGGTGGCGCCGTGATCCACTTCATAGAGCCAGGAAGGGAAAGAGTGCGTGAACAGCAGCTGCGACGCCACATCGTCGCGGCCACCCGCGGTCAGGACCGGCAGTATGTACGCGCTGCCGAGGAACCCGGTGGTGAGATGATTGCCGTGCGCGCCGATGTCGTCGACCAGGTGCTGCATCGCCCGCGCGCGAAGTGAGTCCGGCACCAGGCCGAAATGCAGGGCCAGCACCGTGGCGGTCTGCGTGTATACGGTATGGATGCTGTCGGCGTTCGTGAACGGTGCGCCGATCCGGCCGTCGGCGGCGATGTAGGCGCTGTCGAACGCCGCACGGATCTGGCGGAAGAGCGAGTCGTAATGCGCGGCGTCGGCCGACTTTCGCAGCGTCCGCGCCATCTGCGCCATGAGTGACGCGTCATAGGCCCACAGCCCGGTGCTGAGGAGATCGGTGTTGGTTTCGCCCCACGACGTCGTACCCCCGGCCGGAAGCCAGTCACCATACTGCGTCTGCTTGCGATGCAACCAGAGATGGTCCGGGTTGGAATCGGCGATGAACTGCAGGTACCGCGACATCGCCGCCCAGTTCTGGCTCACGATGGCGGTGTCGTCGTACTGCCGCCAGGTGGTCCACGGAATGATCACGCCGGCGTCGGCCCACCCCGGCGCGCCACAGCCGCCGTTGAGAAAATTCGGGGCGAAATTTGGATAACAGCCACTGGCCGCCTGTCCATCGCGCACGTCGGTGAGCCATTTCTCGCCGAACGCCGCCATGCCCATGTTGTAGCTGGCGGTCTGCCAGAACACCTGCGCGTCGCCCATCCACCCCATGCGCTCGTCGCGCTGCGGGCAGTCGGTCGGCACGCTGTAGACGTTGGCGCGCTGGGTCCAGAGAATGTTCTCCCAGAGCCGGTTCAGTTTCGCGTTCGATGTCGCGATCGATCCGGTTTCCGGCAGGGCCGTGTGCACCACGATGCCCGTGATATCGCCGAGCGCCGGCACGCCGGGAAATCCGGTGACCTCGACGTACCGGAATCCGTGATACGTGAAATGCGGTTCGAATTCCTCGACGCCGCCGCCGCGAAGCACATACACGTCGGTGGCCTTGGCGGTGCGCAGGTTGATCTGGTTGATGTTGCTGTCGGCATCGAGAATCTCGGCGAACCGCATCTGCACGTGCGTGCCCGCCGGACCGCGTACGCGCAGGCGCGCCCAGCCCGCGATGTTCTGCCCGAGATCGAAGACGTACACGCCGGGCCTCGGCGACCACCGGACCACCGGGCGCAGCGAATCGGTGGCGCGAATCAGCGGAATCGTTTGCGCCTGCAGCACGGCACGGGTCGGCGCGACGGACATCACGGGCCGCCAGGCATGGTCATCGAACGCGGCGCGATCCCAGCCCGGCTGTTCCAGCCGGCCGTCGTACCTCTCGCCGTCGTAGATCTCGGAAATCAGCATCGCGCTCGGTGCGGTCCGCCACGTCGTGTCCGACGCGATCACCTGCTCGTGACCATCGGCATAGGTGACGCGAAGCTCGAGTTGCATGCGAACCGGTGGTGGGCCGTAGGCATAGCGCGTGGAGTTATAGCCCATCCGCGATGCGAACCAGCCGGCGCCGAGCAGCGCGCCGATGGCGTTCGCTCCGGCGTGCAGCCACGGCGTCACGTCGTAGGTCTGATAGGTGATCCGGGTGGCGTAGTCAGTCCAGTCGGGCGTGAACGTTTCGGCATTGACCTCGACGCCGTTGACGTGCAGCCGGTACGCGCCCAGCACCGCGACGTACACGCGCGCGCGCGCCGGCCGGCTCGGGAGCGTGAAGGCCTTGCGCAACAGCGGCGGCCGGGACGCGGGATTGCCGCCGTCACCATCGGCCGGGTCGCGTGCCACCGTGTCGAGGCCGGCATCCGATGCGGCGATCCACTCGGCTTGCCACGGCTGGTCGAGCTTGCCGGTGTCGAACCGCGCCGGCACCGCGCACGGCAGATCGTGACCGTCACGATCGCGAATGCACACGGTCCAGTAGTAGCGGTGATCGGGCTGCAGCGCAGGCCCGCCATAGGGAACATCGATGGTCCGATTGCTCGGCCGCAGGCCGCTGTTCCAGACGTTCGCCCCGGCGACGGTGAGGTGGGGCAGGTCGGCGGCCACCAGGATCCGATACCCGCTCTGTCGCGCGCCGCGACGCGGGTCGCGCATCTGCCACGAAAATCGCGGCGGCGACGCGTCAACGCCGATTGGATCGACCAGGTGCTCCACCGTCAACGCCGTGGCACCGCTGCCCGCGGGCGTGCCGGGCACCGACGCGATCAATGCGGCCACCGCCCCCAACCCAATCATGACACCTTCGGCAGTCGCGCACTCACCGGCGGCAGCGCGGGAAAGTCGGTGTACGGGTGGTCCTGATACCAGAACGCGCAGGAGTAGAAGTTGTCGGCGCGATCGTTGGCATGCCCGTGCTCGATGGTGTACTTGAGGTAGCTGTTGAACGTGACCGGGTTGTCACCGTGGAAGCGGTACAGGCAATACCGACCACCCACCTTCTCGGCGCTCTGGATCAGCGGTGCTCCGTACAGCTGATGCGCAAACGGCTCGGCGCCGGTCCGGCCGCCGAAATCCCAGCTGCCGAGGAAGTAGTCTTCGGTCCCGGTACCGTTGATCACCGGCCGCGACGGATCGTCGACGAAGATCATGTCGTCGCCCTCGCCCATCCACCCTTCGGCGGTCTGGATGACGCCCATCGTGACGCCCATCAGTTGTCCGCGACCGTGCGTCTCGCAGAACACGTAGTTGGTAGCCCCGTCGAGATTCTTCCGATCGGGCAGGTGCTGCGCGACGTTCGGCGCAGCCTGGCGGTATTGCGCATGGAAGTAGAGTGCGTCGTCGGGAATCGCATCGGCTTCGAGGTAGTCGATATTCGAGTAGAACGCGCCAACGTCGCGCGCGCCCTCGTTGGTCACCGTGATGCGGGCGCCTCGCCGGTACGGCATCGCGAAATAGCAGTTGACCGATTGCCCCGGTGAACAGGTCAGGTAGCGACTCTCATAGATGACGTAGTCGCCGAGGTTGAGCCCGAAGAAGTCACCGATCGGCGCCTCGACGCTCGGCTTGTCGTTGCCGTCCCAGTAGGCGCGGAGGACCAGTTCCTTGAGATGCAGCGAGTCGGCGGAGATGGTAAACCAGATGTGGGTGACGACCCCGGCGCCGGTCGCCGACAGGACATCGTGCGTCGCGCCGGCCTTGATGCTCCACGCGTCGGCGTTGCCGCCGGTGGTGTCGTAGCTCGACTGGCGGCGCGACCGGTAGTTCTGCCGCCGCGCATACGGCGGCACCCAGTCCGTCGCGGCGGGGGCCGCGGGCATGCCCATGCGGGCGGCACCCGGAATCGCCGCCACGCCGGCCGTTCCCATTACCGACTGCACGAAATCTCTGCGCCACATGCGTCACTCTCCGATCACGAAGGTCCAGTGCGGGGTTTGCTGCCGGCTTGAACGTACGCCAAAGATCCGATCGATCAACGGCTCGGTGATGGTTTCGGCATCCGTGGTCTGGTGGACCAGGCGTCCGTGATCGAGAATGAAGAACGCATCACCGTGTTGCAGCGCGGTATTGAAGTCGTGCAGGATGGCGATGACCGTGATGCGCTGGCCGAGCATGCCGCGGGCGACATGCAGCAACTGCAACTGGTAGCGGATGTCGAGATTGGACGTCGGTTCGTCGAGAAAGAGGTAGCGCTCGTCGGTCGACGTGTCGGCGGGCCAGATCTGCGCCAGCACGCGCGCAAGCTGCACTTTCTGCTGCTCCCCGCCCGACAGGGTGTCATACGACTGGTGCCGGCGCGCCGTCATGCCGACCAGCTCGAGCGCCTGCGCCACCACCGCGCGGTCGTGCGCCGACGGGGTCTGGGCATAATGCGGATAGCGCCCCAGCAGGACCACGTCGGCGACCGGCAGCGGGAACGCGATCGCCATGCGCTGCGACAGGACCGCGCGGCGCGTGGCAAGTTGCACGGCGCTCAGCGTGCGGGTATCGAGTCCCTCGTAGCGCACGCTGCCGGTCGACGGCGCCAGGACACCGGCCGCGAGTCGCAGCAGCGTCGACTTGCCGGCGCCGTTCGGTCCGAGGATGATGTTGAACCGGTGCGACGCGAAGGTGAGCGACAGATCAGCCACGATCGTGGTGCCGCCCACCCGGTATCCCGCGTCGACCAGCTCAAGCATCGGGCACCGCCGCGCCATGACGACGCTGACGCTGCAGGACCCAGAGAAAGACCGGGGCGCCGACGACAGCGGTGATAATCCCGATCGGCAACTCCGCCGGCGAAATCACCAGGCGGGCCACGACGTCGATCACGGCCATGCTCAACGCGCCGAGCAGCGCCGATGCTGGCACCAGAAACATGTAATCCGACGAGCGCAGCATCCGCAGCGCGTGGGGAATTACCAGCCCGACAAAGGCAATCACGCCCACCATGGCGGTCGCCACCGCTACCATCAGCGTGTTGACGAGCAGCAGCCGCCAGATCAGCCGGTTGGGATCGATGCCCAGGTAGGCCGCCTCGTCCTCGCCCAGCATGAGGGCATTCAACTGTCGACGATAGCGCATGCTCCACGCAAAGCAGACGATGAAGGTGCCCAGCACGATCAGCGTCCCGTGCCACTCCGCCGTGGTGAACGTGCCGAGATTCCAGAAGGTGATGTTGCGCGCCTGCGGATCACGCGCGATGTACGACAGGAACCCGGTGCCGGCGGCACACATCGCGTTCACGGCAATGCCCGCGAGCAGCAGCGTGAAGATGTCCACGTGCCCGAAGCTTGAGGCAGCGCGATAGACGATGATCGTCGCCACCATGCCGCCGGCGAAGGCGAGCAGTGGCACTGCGATCGAGCCGAGCGGCGCGGTGAACGCCAGCGTGGCCTTGCCACCCAGCACGAAGACGAGCGAGGCCCCGAGGGCGGCGCCGGCCGATGTGCCGGCCAGGCCCGGTTCGACGATCGGATTGCGAAACAGTCCCTGCATGAGCGCGCCCGACACGCCCAGCACCGCGCCGGTGGTCGCGCCGAGAATGACGCGCGGCAGCCGCAGCAGCAGGAACACGTTGCGTTCGAGGGCGTCGCTGGTGGTCAACGGGGCGAGATGCACGGCCTGTGCGAGGAACCGCACCATCTCGCGTGGCGTGAACGTGAACGCCCCGATCGACGCCGACGCGATCAGTGCCCCGAAGAGACCCAGCCCGAGCCCCAGATAGACGGTCCGGAAGCTGGCGCGCCCCGTCACGTCAGCGATGCAGCATCACCGCGAGCCGGCGGGTCACCTCGGGCGTGCGCGGACCGAAATAGAGCAGCTCCTGTTCCGTGATCCGGTAGATCCGCTGATGGCGACCGGCCGGTGTGAGCGCCACGCCCGGCAGTTCCTCGAACTTGGCCGCGCTGCCGTAGCGATCGAAGCCGACGTCGGTGGCGAGGATCACGTCGGGCGCCGCCCGCGCGATCAGTTCGGGCGTGAGTCTCGCCATGCCGCCGACCGAATCGATTGCGTTCTCGGCGCCGGCCCAGTGGAGCATGTCGTCGGCCGGCCCGCCGCGCTTGATGGCGAGATAGTTGTTGGCGATCTGGCCGAAATGGATGATCAGCACGCGCGGTCGCGTGCCGCGACCCCATTGCGCGGTATCCGCAAACACTGCCTGCATGCCGCGACGCCACGCGGCCACGACGCTGTCGGCTTGCGCCACGCGATTGAATTGCCGGCCCAACCGGAGCATCAACGCCTGGGCACTGTCCATGGTGTTGCCGGGAACCAGCGTGAGCACCGGAATGCCCACCTTGTTCAGCTGATCCAGCACGGCAGACGGACCGTAGTTGCCGTCGTTGAGGAACAGCGTCGGCCGCATCGCGATGATGCCCTCGGCGTTGAGGGCCCGATGATACCCGACCGAAGGCAACGCCGTGATCGCGGGCGGATAGATCGACGTCAGGTCGCGCGCGACCAGCACGCCCTGGGCGCCGATGTCGTAGAGATATTCGTTGATCTGCTTCGAGACGCACACGACGCGCGGGGTCTGCGCCGCCACGGGGACGGTCATGGCCATCGCCGCGGCGGTCGCCGCGAGCAGCAGGTGGCGCGCCGGGTTCAGAGCAGGATGCATGACGCGCCGGGCTGGGAAAGAGGAGCACGAATACTAGCGCGGCAGCGACGTTTCGTCAGCCGCGCACCGGCCTGCCGTGCACCAGACGTTGCGTCCTGGCGCGGTGCACACGTGCCGGTCCCTGCTGACGCTGCCACCGCAGCCGGTACACACCGCCAGCGAGCACACAGAGGGCACAGGCTTCGACGTAGACTTTTTCCCCGTCGAGCGGATCGATCGGCCGGTCCTTGAGGTTGGGATCGGTGAGAATGCCGTGCGCAAAGAAGAGCGCCGCGGCGGCATAGGCGGTGTAATGCAGCGCCTTCCAGCGCTTGCGGCCGATCTCGAACCGGAAGTACGAGGTCACCACCACCACGATCAGCGTGTACAACGCCAGCGCGCCCAGCACATTGATCACGGGCTGCTTTGGCGCGTGCACCGGATACGCGATGTCGATCAGCTTGAAGCCCGCGGTCGACGACGCCAGCAAGACCAGCGGATGCGCCATGGCGACACACAACGCGGCGTAGCCGGTCCAATTGTGAATCTTCACGGTGTCGATGCGGCGGTGCGGCCAGCGGCGTACCGGATTGTACTTGGTCGAGAGCAGGAAACCGATCAGGATGTTGAGCGTCAGCAGCGTGAGCGCCGCGAGCCCCACGTCACTGGAAAGATCAATGGCAGACACGCGAGGAGGTTACTCCGGTCGACGTCTCGTACGTCTTGAGTGATGCCGTGCTGTTCCACAGCGAGAGCCCGAGCATAAGGGCTGTGTGCGCGTATGTCAATACTCCACAATGACTTAGGTGACAGTCCCTGCGGCGCCACCCGGCGGCGGTGCTGCCGCCACGGGAGTCGCGCGCATGCCCGCCTTGCCTTCGAGGTGATGCTGGAACATCCGGGTGGTCGGATACGCGAAGTCGATGTCGTCGCGCGCGTTGATGGCGTGCAGCACGTCGCGCCAGATCGCATCGGTCACTTCGCGGCGCTTCATCGGATCGCACGGCAATCGCAGCGTGAGCAGGATGCCGCTGGCCTCCACGGTCACGAAGACCTGCGGCTTGATGCTGCGGCTCGGCATGGCGAAGCGCGCGCTCGCGCGCGTCACCTGTCGCTCGGCCTCGGCCGTGGCGGCCGCGCCGTGATGCTCGGCAATCGCCAGCAGCAGATCGTTCGCCGCCGACCAATCACTCTCGTATGTCACCAGCACACCGAGCTCGATCCAGATGGTGCGGAAGGCCGTGGTGTAGTTCGACAACGGCGTGCTGAAGACCAGCTCGTTCGGGACGTGGACCAGTCGGCCGGTCGTCTGGTCGGCGCCGACCCATTCACCGACTTCGAGCAGCGTGAACTGGAACAGCCGCACGTCGACCACGTCACCACGCCGTCCGTCGATCTCGATCCGATCGCCGACGTCGAACGGACGGCGCCAGAGGATGAACATCCACGCGGCGAGACTCGTGAGCGGATCCTTCAACGCGATCGCCACGCCGGCCGAGACGAGTCCGAGGTACGTGGTGATGTCACCGAGTCCGGCCAGCCAGATGCGCCCCACGAGCAGAAGTCCGGCGGCGACCGTCATATAGGTGGCGCCCTTGCGCCACGAATACCGGGATCGTACGTCCGTAACGCGGCGCCACACCGCGCTCAGGATCAGCCAGCGCACCAGCATCAGGCTGAGCACGATCACCGCGGACAGGATCAGCTGGCGTTGCACCGCCGATGACGGCGCGGGAATGCTCGCCAGCCAGCGATGCACGGTCTTGATCATGGCGTCCACCACGATGCGGCACAGGACGATGTCATGTCCGATGATAACGCCGGACGGCGGTCGAGGCCGTGCCGGGACTCACGCAAAGGCGTGATCGGCGCGCAGCCGACGGTATTCCAGGATGGTCATCGCGATGACGAACAGGTCGAGCGCCGACAGGATCAGCAGCCCGATCGACGCCGTCTCGGTGTAGCGATACCCCTGGTAGAGAAGAAACAGGATGAATGCGATGATCGCCGCGACGTAGGCCCAGCGCAGCTTTCGCAGCAGTCCGACCACCAGCACCAGCTTGATCACGCCGTGCCCCAACAGGTAGATCGCGGCGAACAGCATCGTGTCGCTCGACAGATGACGCACGGCGTGCACCATGTGCGTCACGATCGCGTTGTGCGCGTTCCCGAAGATCTCGTTCTCGGTCAGCCCCCGGACCACCCGCTCCGTGCGCTCCGGCGTCACAAAGAACATCAGTACGCCGCCCACCACTTCGAGGCCGCCGTCGATCGCCTTGGCGATGACGCCCAGTTCGAAGAGGCGGTGCGTGAGCCCAGTGTCGGCGGCGCCGGGAGCGCCGCGAGTGCGCGGCGTCATGTCGCCGGCAACAGCACCGGCTCGGGGGGCAGCGGCAGCTTGAACAGTCGCCGGCTGTTCTCATAGAGAATCAGCTGCCGCGCCTCGGCTGACACATCGATTTCCTGCACGAAATCGACGTACGAACGCATCGAACAGATCGGCCAGTCGGTGCCGAACAGAAAGCGACCCGGATCACCGGCGTAGCGGATCACGTCTTCGATCTCGTCGGCCATGTAGTCCTCGAACGCCTCGGTGAATTCCCCGAGCACGAGTCCCGAGATGTCGGCGTACACATTGGCGTTCTTGTAG
Organism: uncultured Gemmatimonadales bacterium; assembly: GCA_963796635.1. Lineage (GTDB taxonomy): Bacteria > Gemmatimonadota > Gemmatimonadetes > Gemmatimonadales > GWC2-71-9 > Palsa-1233. The sequence goes on along the minus strand of CAWCMH010000001.1, from coordinate 3,045,166 downwards.
ACCACTTCCATGCAGTCCGTGAGCCAGGGATTGCCCATGTGGCAGATCACGAACTTGACCCGGGGAAAGTCGACCGCGACATCATCGACCTGCAACGGGTGTGAATACTTGACCTTGCCCTTCGGTGTGTAGGTATCGCCGCAGTGGATCATCACCGGGACATCGAACTCCTCGGCGAGATCGTACACCACCTGCAGGCGCTTGTCGCTGGGATAGAACGGCTCGTACCCGGGATACAGCTTGAGGCCCTTGACCAGCCCCTGCTCGAGAAAATCCGCCAGCTCGCGCAGATCACGATGGCGGTAATGCGTGTAGCTGATCCCTGCCACGACGCCGAGATTGTCGCAGCGCGACACGGCGTCGACCACCGCCGCCGTGCTCGGACGATGCGGACTGACGATGTAGCTCGTCAGCACCAGCGCGTAGCCGACGCCGGCCTCGGCCATGGTGTCCTGCAGGCGGGCCAGCGAGTCGTCGAGCGACACGGCGGTCTGTTCGTGATAGTTGTTGAGATGCACATGGCAATCGATGATCATCGCGCAGGGGCCTTCCGGGACAGGGCAGGCGGCACCGACTTCCGGCGGCCGACATGACGTCGGCCGTCGAGCGCCTGCATCATGCGGCGAAACGGCTGCCGGCTGAGCGGACGCGGAATCCGGTACACGCGCCGCCAGAGCGTGTACAGCAGTTGACGAAGTTCAACGACCGGAAGCGCACGGCGCCGCCCGTGCAACGACTCGTAGTAGAAGACGTAGCGCGCCAGGCGATGCGACGGATCGAGCCGCGGCTGATAGTACTGAAAGTCGAGGGGCAGCACCTCGGGCCGGCGCGACAGCGTCCGCAGCCATGGGTTGCCCTCGTTGACTTCGCCGACCAGCGCCGCGAGCGGTTCGCCGCGAATCCGGCGCGCATCCTGGTCGAGACGCGTGCGCAGGCGCCGCCGCAACCGCGGTCCGAGGCCGAGCCCGCGCCCGGCCGCGCTCACGGCGAGGTAGCCGATCGCCCCGACGTTCAGATTGCCCAGGTAATTGCCGCTCACCACCCCCACCACGCGAGCGTCACGCTCCGCGATCAGCAGGTGCCAGGTGCTGTCGGTCCACAGGCCACGCGTCCGCTCACGCAGGCTTGCCCGCCATTCACGCAGCGACACCAGCTCGGCCTTCCCGAATGCGCCGCGCAACAGCCGATGCGCCTGGCCCAGCGCGTGATCGTCGGGTGCCAGCACTTCGCGCAGCGTGACCGAGGCGGTTTTCAGCGACCCGCCGGAGCGCTATGATGCACGTGAATCATGCCAGATGATACCCAATTCGGTTTGTCGCGGTCAGCACTGCTGTCGCCGCGGATCCGGACAGACCCCGCCGCAAGCTGGTGCGGCTGACGTCGCGTGGAGTGGAGGCACTGAACCGCTACGCGCAAAGGCTGGCGGATGTCGAGCTCGCCTGGCGGGACCGCTTCGGCGCGCGCACGATCAACGCGCTGAGACGCTGCCGCACTTTCCCCTGATGCTGCATCGCGGCGGATTTACGGACGAGGCGTGATGCGTCGGCAAAGGCCGACGGCCGGCAGCCGCTCCCCGCGCGGGGCCGCCCGACCGTTACACGGCGTTCGGATATGGAGGTATTGCCCCGCCTGGGATCGAACCAGGACTCTTCTGATCCAGAGTCAGACGTGTTGCCAGTTACACCACGGGGCACAGTCTGCGGGCAAAATTAGACCAGCCAGGGCCGGCAGGCAAACAGAGCGGTGACATGGCTCATGGCTCACGACTGGCCGGCCGCGCCGCGACCAATGCCTCGTAATGCGGCTTTTCCACCAGCGCGTGAAACACCAGGATCGCCGCCTGGTCGAACGCCGCCATGGCCAATCCAGGCCAGGACCCCAGCGCCAGCGCGAAGCCGTACGCGTGCAGGTAGCCGAGCGTATACATCGGGTCGTCCAGATACCGGTAGGGGCCGGGCGGGTCGAGCGGCGCGGTGCCACCCGCCACGAAGAAGTTGTGCCAGTAGTACGCGTCGGCGCCGAGGCGCGATGCCGCCCACACCTTGATCGACACACCGACGGCCACCAGCACGACACCCGCCACGATCTGCGGCATCGCCAGCCGGTACGGCGGCAGCGTCGCGCGCGTCAGGATGGTGAGGACCGCAAAGCTGATCGCGTCATTGTTCATCAGGATCGATGCCAGGCGCCGGAAGCGTCGGTAGCCCGCCTCCGCCCCGACGCCGCGCGTGAACGCCTGCACGCGCCGCTGCCGTGTCAGTGCGACCCCGACGCCCGCTGTGTACGCTACCCGGCTGAGCAGATGATACGCCAACGCGATCACGCCCCACACGCCATTCATCATCACACCGTCAACGTAACAGTCCGGCCGCCGACTTCGCGGCGAGCAGCAGGAATGCCGCGCCGGTCACCGCCCGCATCACCTGGCGAAAGCGGATGCCGCCGGTGGCGATGCGTCCCGCGAATCCCGTGAGCATCGCGTTGCTGAGGTTGACCAGCAGCGAGCAGGCGTTGAAGACCAGGCCGAGCGACAGCAGCTGCCACCACACCGGTCCACCGTTGGTGGTGATGAACTGTGGCAGGAAGGCGAGAAAGAAGAGCGCCAGTTGCGGGTTGGTGAGCGAGATGATCAGCCCGCCCCTGAATGCACCGCGGTTCGACACCGCGACCGGGGCCGCGGGCGTGCGATCGGCCGCGCGACGCAGCAGGCGTACGCCGAGGTACGCGAGATACACCACGCCGGCGACGCGTATCACCGTGAGGATCGCGGGGCGTGCGGCCATCGCCGCCGACACGCCGATGGCCGTGGTCACCGTGTACACGACGCCGCCGAGCACGACGGCCACGGCGGCAACCGCACCGGCCGCCGGCCCGCGTTGCGCGCCGTTGGTGCCGACGTACATCATGTTCGGCCCCGGCGTGAGTATCGTGGCGAACGCCGTGCCGAAAAAGACGCCGGTCAGCATCGGTCACCGGCGCCGGCTCGGGTGGTCGAACGGTGGTACGTTTTCTCCATGTCGAAATCCCGGCTCGAAGCGTTCAGCGACGGCGTTGTCGCCATCCTGATCACGATCATGGTGCTCGACCTCAAGGTCCCGTCGGGCAGCGACTGGCGCGCCCTCGGCGAGGTGCTGCCCACGCTGCTCGCGTACATCCTGTCGTTCGTGTTTCTCGGCATCTACTGGAACAATCACCATCACATGCTGCAGGCGACTCGCCGCATCAGCGGCCCGGTGCTGTGGGCCAACCTGCACCTGCTCTTCTGGCTGTCCCTGGTGCCGTTCGTCACCACCTGGATGGGACGCAACGGCGCGGCCGCCGTCCCGACGGCGATCTACGGCGTCGTCCTCCTGCTCGCGGCCATCGCCTTCACCGTGCTCGCGCACTGCCTCATCGCGGTCGACGGTCCCGATTCGCTGCTGGCGCGCGCCGTCAGCCACGATCGCAAGAACCCGATCTCGCTGTCGTGCTACATCGCCGCCATTCCGCTCGCGTTCGTCAACGTCTGGATCTCGCGCGGTCTGTTTGTCGTCGTGGCGCTGTTATGGCTGGTACCGGATCGGCGCATCGAACGCGTCATCGCGGCAGGAAATGTCGAGGCAAGTTGAATCTCATGCTCCGTTGACAACCGCGAGCGTGAATCCGTCATACCCTTTGGCCCCGACCGTCTGCAGTGTCGTCGCGCTGACGCGCGGCTCCCGCGCCAGCATGTCGTGGAACCGTCGCACCGCACGGACATTGTCATCATCGCTGTTGGCGTTGGCGAGCTCGCCGTCGCGCACCACGTTGTCGACGAGGATCACGCTGCCGGGCCGCGTCAGCTGCAGCGCCCACGTGAAATAGGCCGGAATCCCCGGCTTGTCGGCGTCGATGAACACCAGGTCGAACGGGACGTCGGCGCGCCCGTCGAGCTGCGGCAGCGTGTCGATCGCACGCCCTGGTAGAATGTCTACCTGAGCGCCGACTCCGGCGCGATCGACATTCACGCGCGCGACCGCGGCGTGGCGCGGGTTGGCTTCCAGGGTGACGACGCGCCCTCCCGCGACGAGCCCGCGCGCGAGCCAGATCGTGCTGTATCCGCCGAGCGTACCGATTTCGAGGATCGCCCGGGCCTGCATTGCCCGGGCCAGCAGCATGAGGAACTTGCCTTGCGCCGGCGACACCGCAATCGACGGCAAACCCGCCGCGGCGCTTTCGCGCAGCGCGGCGTCGAGCGCGTCATCCTGCTGCACCACCGTGGTCCCGATGTAGGCGTCGACGGCGTTCCACGTGTCGGTGGTCATCAATCCGGTCCGGCTGGCGGTAAAGGGAAGTTCAATGGGTCGCCCGGCAACGCCACTTGAAACACGGTGGCGCTGTACGCGCCCACAAGGGACGATGCGCCGCCGCTGTCGGTGCTGCTGCACGCCGCCAGGACCGCCGCAAGACTCGCCACCCCCGCGACACAGGTTCGCATCGGCCGGCTCCGGTTGGGGAATCGCTGCGGAATGTAACGGGAAAACGCACGGCACTCCGAACCGACCGAGTCCGGAGTGCCGCATGCGCCAGCTGCACCACGGCGCGCTGGTCGCGCCGTGGCGATCACTGCCTCAGCGCGCCGCCGCCAGATCACTCACCGCCGTCGCGAGCAGGTGCACCTTCGCCTGATCACCGGCGCTGGCCGCATCACCATCGAGTTGCGTCGCAAGCCCGGTGAGAGCCGCCTGCCGCGGCGCACCCGACCGGGCTTCCGCGGTGGCCAATGCCTTGCGCGCCGACGCGATCGAGCCGGCGTCCATGCCCTTGTCGCGCTCGAGCTGATCGAGATACGCACGGGCCAGCGCAAAGCTCGGCGGCCAGACGAACTTCGGCTGGTCCTGCACGTTGAGGAAGTTGAAGTGCACCGTCTTCGCGGCGTCGATCTCGTTCTGCGTCAGCCACCCGCTTGGCTGCAGCGCGAATACGTCGAGACCGCGCATGATTTCCGAGGCCACGATGTAGCCGTTGTACCAGTACGACGACCAGAAGCCGCCGCTGACGGCTTCGTGCGCATCGTTCGGCCCGCGATCGAAGAAGGCAATCTCGTGCGGATGCGCGGGATCGGTCCAGTCGAACACGGACACGCCGCCCTGATACCACGACTGCACCATGACGGTGCGCCCCGGAATCGGGATCAGCGACCCGTTGTGCGCCACACAGTTCTCCAGTTGCGTCTGCGCCGCCGGCATCTTGTAGTAGCTCTGGAACACCAGCTTGCCGTTGACCACCCGGAAGATGGCATCGCCGCCCCAGTCCTTGGGGTCCTGCGCGCGGCAGTACGCCTGCCCGCCCCCGCCCCATTCGTCGGAGAACAACAACGCATCGCCATCGTTGCTGAACGTCGCCGAATGCCAGAACGAGAAGTTGGAATCCGACACGGCATCGATCCGGCGCGGATTGGCTGCGTCGTGAATGTCGAGCAGCAACCCCATGCCGGCGCAGGCACCGCCCGCGAGGCCCACCGACGGATACACCGTGATGTCGTGACACTGCGTCAGGAACCCGGCGCCCGGATTGGCGCCGCGACCACCCCGCCCGCTCGCCTGCGCGAACGTCATCGTGGCCGGGATCGCGCCCGCCGCCTTGAGGGAGTCGAACGCCGTCATCGCGCGCGCGGTGTCGGCCCGGGTCGCGCTCGGCGTGAGCCGGACCGCGGCCAGCGCCGCGAAGTTGCCGCGGCCGCCACGACCACCGCGTGCGGCCGCCTGCGCTTCACGGAACGCACGCGCCTCGGCCGTCGTGTCGGCGGGTGACTGGCCGTGACTCTTGGGTGCCGCAAGCCCGTTCAGCGCGCCGGTCTGGTCATTCTGGAAGATGTGCGCATGGCTGACGATCGCCGCCTGCTCGGGATGCGCCAGCGGGACCTTGATGATCTCGATGTTGAACAGCGACGTCTGTTCGTCGGGCGCGGCATTCTCGCAGCCCGGCATTTCGGTGGGCGAGCGCACCTGCGCCGTCCCCGAGATGTAGATGTAGACGTCGTTCGGGTCGCTCGGGTCCGTGACCACGGTGTGCGTGTGCGATCCGCGACAGGTCTGCACGTTGGCGATGTACTTCGGATGGGCAATGTCGCTGATGTCGAAGATGCGCACGCCGCGAATGCGCGCGGTGCTGACGGAGTCACGCACGCCTTCCTTGCCGCAGTCGAGGCGCCCGCTGGTCGATTCCGATGAGACAAACAGCAGGTTGTTGTAGACCGACACATCGCTCTGCGACGCGGGACAGAGATACGCCACCGCCAGCACGGGCTTCGCCGGATTGCTCAGGTCCCACACCTGATAGCCGTTGTAGCTCCCCTGAATCGCGTACTTGCCGGTGAAGGCGAGGTCCGAATTGGTCACGCCGACGAACCCGGTCGTCGACGGCGAATTCGACAGGTGGTGCAGGTTCCACGACGCCTCGGCGGCGGGCTTGAGGAAGATCTTGTGGGTGGAATCCATCTCGCCGCCGCGCAGCCCGACCCGGGGATCCGGACTCGGGGGCGTCGTCGACATGTCGCTGCGGGGCGACGGACCGCCGCCCGCGGTGGACGATGGGTGCGAGCAGGCCGCGAGCGCAGCACACGTCGCGACCGCAACTGCGCCCACGTGTCGCGCGCGCGGCAGAGCGAACTTCCGGAAGGAGATCATGGCAGGTCCCGTGAAAAGAAGTGGCGGAGTGAATTGGAACGGTTGGGTGAGTTCAGGAGCCGGAGCTGTCAGGGGGCATCGCATCGAGCATCTGCTGCATGCGGTTGATTTCGGTGGTCTGGTCGGCCTGCACGTCGTTGGCGTACTTGAAGATGTAGTCGTCCTGGCCGGCGCCGTTGCTGCCGAACAAGGCCGTCACCATGGTCAGCGCGCCGGTGTGGTGCTGGATCATGTAGGTGAGGAAGAGCCGGTCGAACTCCCGGCCGCGCGCCGCGTCGAGCTGCTTCATCTGCGCCGCCGACAGCATCCCCGGCATCAGCGAGTCCATGGCCATGCCGGTCATGGCTGCGGTCCCCATGCTCCCGGCCAGCGTCGGCACCGGGACGGTCTGGTGATGATCGCGCAGCCACTGACCCATGGTCCCGATCTCCGAAGTCTGCGCCAGGGCGATCCGTGCGGCAAAGGTCCGCACCGGCTGGCTGGCGCCGTGCGTCGGCGCCCAGCCCGCCATGACGATGGCCTGGGCGTGATGGGCGATCATGCCCTGGAGAAATTGCACGTCGGCCGCGACGAACGGGTAGCGATCGCCGTTCATGATGGTGCCCTGCGGCGCGGTGGCCGCGCCTTGCGCCTGGGCCGGCAGCGCGGTGGCCATCGCCAGCAACGCCGCGGCGAAGGCCGGCCGCATGGACCGGTGCGTGAAAGTCATGATGGTCGCCGTTGGGTGATCAGGATACTACGCCATACGCGGCAGGCTGGGAAGCGGTTGACGGACCGCGCCGCGGTCAACCGCCCGGATGATAGACGCGCTCGGTATGCCCCTTGAGCTGCGACGGATAGAAATAGACCTCGCGCAGGTTGCCGGCGGCGTACCGCTGGGCCTCATCATCGAAGTGCGGCGACGCGGGATCGCCACTTTCGCCCCCCGCCGTCACGGCTCGCGCCCGGACGCTGTCGCCGAATTCGACCACCGCCACAAAGCTGTTGCCGCTGGTGCCATAGATTTTCTTGGTGCCGGGGTACTGGCGCGCGGCGAATGAGGCGAGCGATCCCCAGGTGGCCGTCGTGAATGGCACCGGAATGCTCGGCGCCGCGTCGTTGAACGTCGGCGTGATGTCGTCGTTGAGCCGCTGAAACCGGTTGATGTCGCCCCAGGGCGTTTTCCACGTGCCGAAGTCGGCCGTCAATTTGTCCGATGCGGCGGCGAGTGATTGCAGCAATTGTTCGGGTGGCGTATCGCTCGCGATGTAATCCTGCGACATCAATCCCGTGCTCCGGGCGCCGCGCCCCGCGTGGCGCATGAGATCGGTACCCCAGTAAACCGCGAGCGACGTCGGCACCGAGTTCGCAGCCCAGCGCAGGTCCCAGTTTCGCAGCATCGCGACCTGGTCGGCGACCTTGGCCTTCAGCGGATCGCTGGCCGGCGCCGCGTCCCAGGCCTGGATCAATGCGGGCACCGGCTTCTCGAACCACGTCTGGTAACTGTCGAACGCCGCCGCCATCAATCCGGCCAGCGTGAAGTCCTTGCGATGCTCAAGCACGCGAATGGCGTGCAGCCCGCGGGCAGACTCGGTGCCGGTCTCGACGTACCTGGGATAATCCTCGCGCCGTGGGCTGCTCGGGCCTGCGGCCGACCACGGCCAGTTGTTGGAGTTGTAGAGCCAGCCGCTCGCCGGGTTCAGCAGATGCGGCGTCTCGTCGACGGACAGAAGACCATGCCAGGCGGTGGCCGGGTTGCTGCCGTCGACCGGTTTCGTCCAGTCGAAGGACGTGTCGCGGCGGGGAATGAAGTTGCCGTGGAAGTAGGCGATGTCACCATCCGCATCGGCAAAGATCGTGTTGTTCGAGGAGTTGGTGTGCAGCTCCATCGTCTGGCGGAACGACGTGTAGTCGTGCGCCTTGGTGCGCGTGTACGACTGGGTCAGCGCCTTGACGTGGGATTCCATCAAGTGGATGGTTTCCCACTTGCCATCGACCATACCAATCACCGGTCCGTGCTGGGTGCGGTACACCGTGAACGTGGTATCCCTCATGCCGTGATCGGTCTTGTAGCGCACCGTCACAGCGCGCTGGCTCACCGGCAACTCGGCGTTGCCGTACTTGTAGACGTAGTGATCACCGCGCTTGCTGACGGTCTCGAGATAGTTGTCGATTGCGTCGACACCGCTCGATGTGTGCATCCAGCCAATGCGCGGATTCCATCCCTGATACACAAAGAACTGACCCCACGTCACCGCGCCATAGGCGTCGAGACCCTCGTCGCTGCTCATCTGCAGTTCGGACCGGAAATAGAACGACGTGTGGGGATTGATCAGCAGCAGCGCGTGATGATCGACGGTGTTTGACGGCGCGATCGCCATCCCGTTCGAACCACCGGGCTCGGGCGGAAAGCCATCGCCTTCGGCGCCGCGGCGCGCCGGCGTGGCACTTGAGTCCTTGCCGTAGAAGGCCCGCAACGGTCCGAGATTGGCACGCTCGATGTCGCCGCCGATGCTCCCCTCGGTGAAGCTCAGCGCCATCCACGGCTCGAAATGCGTGAGGACGCGCGGATGCACGTCGGGATGGGTGGAGAGGTAGTAGTTGAGTCCGTCCGCGAACGCGTTCATCAACGCCTTGAGCCACGCCGGGCTCGCCGCGTACTCGGCCTTCAGCGAATCCGAATCGATGAACAGCCGCATCCGCAGATCGCTCCAGATCGCCGATGGACCCTCAGCCTCCGCGAGGCGGCCCAACGAGTTGAGATAGTTGGTCTCGACGCGATTGAAATCGTCTTCGGCCTGAGCGTACTCCATGCCGAACACCGCGTCGGCATCGGTGTGCCCGTGCACGTGGGCGATCCCCCAGTCGTCGCGCGTGATCGTGACCGCCGCCGCTTCGCGCTTCCAGCGCGCCAGCTGGGTTTGCGGAACCTGCGCGACTGCCACTATCGGCAGCGACAGTGTGACGCAGGACAGTGCGGTATGCCACGGGAGTTTCATCGAGCACCCTGCAGAGATGAGAAGCCGTTGCGCTCAATCATACAGTATTTGCGCGGCCGCTGGCATGGCCAATCGCGGGCGGCTACGGCGCCGATTGCCAGTGCGGGTGGCCGGAGCCGATCCCCCAGCCGAGCGCCGCGATCGCCGCGCCGAACGGCAGGCCAACATGTAACCAGGCGTGCGCGGTCGAAGGGCACGGTCCGTCGATGCAGAACTGGCCGAGCGATGTTCCGATCACCGTCCCGATCAGCAACCCGATGATCGCGCCGGTCCGGCCGCCATTTCCCCGCGCCACATCGACGTGCTGCACCGTTGCCACGGGCCACGCCATCATGGCGCCGGGGTCGTCGATGCTCGTGCATGGCGGTCCGGGAAACCGGCAGAACGCGATCGTGGGCGCCCCGGGTGCGAAGGGTGCGAGCAGTCGGCCGCGAACGGTCGAGTCCTCCATCACATGCAGGCGAACCAGCGTGCCGCTGTCGATCGTCTGGCGCACGAGCGGCTGTTGCGCTCGCAAACTGACAGCCGTGCCGAGAACAAGCACGGCCGCCAGCCTGAGGGTCACCGCTTCATCTCCGCAAAACCCACCACGTTGCCGCCGGGTTCGCGCACGTAAATCTCGGTCGACCCATAGAACGTGTCGTGTCGCGGCTTCACCACGGGCGCGTCACGCAACGCCGATTCGACCGGATCAAGATGCGCCACGGTGATGAACAACGCGATGGAATGGCCATCGAGCTCGCCAGCCTGCGCGGGATCCGCGGCCACCACGCTCGCACGCGTCTGGTACATCACCTCGACGCCGTCCTTTTCGAGGATCGCGAACACCAGTTTGCCGTCATCGCCCGGCAGCTGTGTCGATGCCACAAAACCCAGACGATCGACCCAGAACGGCAGGCAGGATTCGATCGCGTCGACGATCAGCACGGGAGTGAGGCGCTGAACCGTGATGGATTGAGCGGGCATCGTAGTGTTCCTGACGGGCACGGGGGCACTTGAAACTGCACGGTACAACTCACCGAACAATCGCGCCAGTTCTTCCGGTTGATGATTGGCGTCGAGCCCGCTCGGATTCGGAAGCCCCCATAGCCCGGCCTGCGCAATGTACTCGTCCTGCCGGCCGATTGTCGCACGCGATCGGTGAATTCACCCGCGTGCACTGCGGGCCAGAAACGGTTGCCGGGCCGGGCAAAGTGGTTGCCGGTGGCGCCGGAATAGAGGCATGGATTGATGCCGCAGAACAGCACGGAGAGGTTCGGCGCAATGACATCGGGGATACGTCGGTGGTGCGCCGCCGCGAGATCGGCCGGTATCGGTCGCGCAATCCGGAGGTCGACAAACCGTGCCATTACGCGGTCGGCGGATTGCGAAGCATGGTCGAACGTAACGCGGCGGCGCGACCGCGCGGCGATCAGGCGACCAGCGAGACTCCGACCACCGGACCGTCCGCCGGCAACCCCGCGAAGGTGCCGCGCAGGGCGTCGAACGTCACCGGGCACAATTGGTTCTGCTCCACCAGGCGACCGACTCTCCGATGCACTTCGTCGACCGGCATGCCCGCGCGATACGGTCGGTCGGCCGACAGCGATTCGGTCACGTCGGCAACCGCAATGATGCGGGCGATAGTGCCCAGTTCGTCGCCACGCAGCCCGAGGTGGTATCCGCTGCCGTCGAGGCGCTCGTGGTGGGCGGCCGCGGTTGCGGCAAACTGGCGGAAGCGTGCCACGCGCTTGAGGATTTCCAGCGTGAAGCGGGTATGCTGGCGCATCGCCGCCCATTCCTCGTCGTCGAGTGCACCGGGCTTGTCGAGAATCCGGTTGGAGACACCCAGCTTGCCGATGTCGTGCAGCAGGGCGGCGCGGCGCAGCGTGCGCATGTCGCGCGGCGACAGCGCCAGGGCCTCACCGATCCCCACCGCAATGGCCGCGACGTTGTACGAATGACGCGACGTGTAGGGACTCTTGGCGTCGATGACCCGCGCGAACGCTTCCGCGACGAGGTCGAGCTGGGCCTCGTCACAGCGAATGATCCGGTCTTCGGGCTCGATGGCGTGGGCCAGCTTGAGCGTATCCGCGGTGCGCAGTCCGTGCCAGAATTCGGCGTCCAGCTCGAACGCGCACAGGCAGTCCACCATGACCGGATCGAACCAGGTGCCGCGGCGGGCATGCGCCATTTCATACGCGGCGCGGACGTCGAACGCGTTCTGGAAGACCTCGACCGTCTGCGCCAGACCGACGATGCGCGCCAGCAGCGGGATGCCCGAGCCGCGCAGGCCGCCCGGCAAGCCGCTGCCATCCCAGTGTTCGTCGAGGCCGTGAATGGCTTCGGCGGAGCCCATCGGCAGCCGCAACATCCGGGCGATGTCGGCGCCGCGCTCGCACCGCGTCTGCACCATGTGCCGGGCGCTCCCCTGCTCCCGTACGCCCATCATCAGCAGGTGCCACGCCTTGGCCACGCGGCCCTTGCCGGGCAGCGAATACTTGAAGGCGTATCGGGCTGCATCGCGGGTGGCGGTCCAGTCGGTCAGCTTGAACGCGTGCTTGAGGAGTTGATCGTCGGCGCCGAAGAGCGTGCTCAACCGGGCGGCGTTGCTGGAACACCCCAGGTCCTTGAGCATGGCGGCGTAGTACAAAGCGCTCCGCTGCTCATCAGGCAGGCCCAGACATGTGGCGATTCGCATGGCGATCAGGGCCGTGCGGGACGCGTGCCCCATCGGCTGGCCCTCGGTGATGTCGAGGGCAAACGACATCGCGCCCACCACCTCGGAAAGCCGTACCGGCTTGAGGTCGTCGCGGTCGCGGGGCCGCCCGGCCGCGGCTTCCACGGGCTCCGACCGTTCGGCCAGCGACGACGGCACCCCGGAGGGCGTCGAGATCACCCGCGAGTCGGAGGGCGAAGAGTGGAGGCGCAGCGAGACGGTCACATGAGCGGAAATTGGCAAAAACAATGCCCGCACCGGATGCCGATGCGGGCCATGGAGCTGAGGGGGATCGAACCCCTGACCTCTGCAGTGCGATTGCAGCGCTCTCCCATCTGAGCTACAGCCCCGGGAGGGACGCTAAAGTACCGCCGCCAGCGGCTGAAAACAAGAAAATCGGCGGCGTCAATCCCGAAACGGCACGGCGATAGCCATCCCGTCGCGGCCTACCTCCGTCGCGGGGAAAATTGCGCGGGCCTCGGCCAGCAATTCGGGCGCTTCCCGGGTATAGCGCGCCGAAATGTGGGTCAGCACGAGGCGTTGAACGCCCGCCTCGCGCGCCGCGGTGGCGGCGTCGGCGGCGGTCGAGTGCGCCGTTTCGCGAGCCCGCTCCCCCTCGTCGCTGCCGAACGTCGCCTCATGGATCAGGAGGTCGGCATCGCGAGCCAACCCGGTGATGGACGCGCTGGGCGCTGTGTCTCCGGTATAGACCACCCGACGCCCAGAGCGGGTGGCACCCACCAGTTCTGCCGGTGCCACGCGTGTCCCGTCCGGCAACGTGACCGACTCTCCGCGATGAATGCGGCCCCAGAGTGGCCCTTCCGGAATGCCGAGGGCCCGCGCCCGGTCGGGATCGAAGCGTCCAAGCCGGTCGTGCTCGACGATGGCGTATGCCAGGCAATCGCCCTTGTGCGCCGCCTCGCCGACCACCAGGTCGTAGGCTCCCCGCGGCATGATGTCTCCCGCGCGCAGTTCAAAGATCTCGACCGCGAACCGCGGGCGATCCATGCCCAGGGCCACCAGCGCACCCAGTTGTCGCTGGGCGCCCCGCGGTCCATGCAGCCGAAGCGGCGCGGTGCGCCCCTGCAGGCCCATCGTGCGCAGCAATCCGGGGATGCCGAGGGTGTGATCGGCGTGATAATGCGTCAGGAAGACATCATCGACTGTGAAGCCGGGACCGTAGCGCATCATCTGCCGCTGGGTGCCCTCGCCACAATCGAACAGCAGCAATTCGCCGTCGCGCTGTACCATCAGTGCCGCGACGTTCCGATCGACCGTGGGAACGGCCGCACTGGTCCCGAGCAGCGTGACCTGCATCAGCGCGCGCCGTGCACCAGACGCAGGAATTCCTCGCGGGTGCGCGGGTCGTCGAGGAACGCGCCACGCATGGCCGATGTGATCGTGCTGGATCCCTGCTTCTGCACGCCCCGCATCATCATGCACAGGTGCGCCGCGTCGAGCACCACACCCACGCCGAGCGGCTGCAGGGCGGTCTGCAGCGCCTCGACGATCTGGTCAGTCATCCGCTCCTGCACCTGCAAGCGCCGCGCGAACAGGTCGACGACGCGCGCCAGCTTCGAGAGGCCCACGATGCGTCCGTTGGGGATATAGGCGATATGCGCGCGACCGTAGAATGGCAGCAGGTGATGCTCGCACAGCGAGTAGAACTCGATGTCGCGCACCAGCACCATGTTGTGATGCGTCTCGTGGAACAGCGCGTCGCCGATCACGTCATCGGCGGTGCGGGCGTAGCCCTGCGTCAGGAACCGGAGCGCCTGTTCGACGCGATACGGGGTGCGCTTGAGGCCGTCGCGCTCGGGATCCTCGCCGAGTTCCACCAGCAACGCACGCACCAGCCCCTGCATGTCGCTCATCCCGACCTCCTCAGAAGATCTTGACCGTCACGCCGACCTTGCCGGGATTCTTCTTGATCTCGGTGAGGAGGTCCGTCATGGCCTGCATGGTGTGGCGCAGGTCGGTGTACAGGCTGGTGTCGTTCATGAACTTCCCGAGTGTCCCGTCGCCGTGCTGAATCCGGGTCATGATGCTGTCGGCGTGCGCCGTCATCGTGGCGAGCCGGTCGGCCGCGTTCCCGGCGGAGCGCATCGTCGAATCGAGTCGCGTCTGCAGGGCGCCCGGGTGCAGCTCCCCGAGCGTGGAGTCGAGTTGCGCACTGGTGTGCTGCAGCGCCAGCAGCGTCGGCGTGACTTGCGCCGTGGGTCCGTCGGTGCGGTCGGCAAGATAGGCCATCAGCTTCTGGGTCGACTGCAGCGTGTGCCGCAGGTCGACCACCAGCTGGGTGTCGAGCATGGCATTGACACGCGTCATCGTTTCCGCCGCCTTGTTGGCGAGGTCGGCGGCCTTGTCGAACAGGCCTGGCGCCACGGTGCCCTGGATCGTGTCGCCGCGTGGCACCGGCGTGCCGCTGCCGGGATTGAAGACCACCATCTGATCGCCCAGCATGCCGACAGCCGTGATGGCCGCCGTCGCGTTCGACGTCACCTGGATATCGTGCGAGAACTTGAGTCCCACGACCACGTGCCCCGGCGCGACATAGTTGACGCCGTCGACGCGTCCGACCAGCGCGCCCGAAATCCGGACCGGCGACGCGTCCTTGAGCGTGTTGACGTCATGATAGACCACATACACATCGTCGCGGCCGAGGGACTTGCCGCGCAACCAGAGCGTCCCCGCGATGAAGGCGGCGACGGCCAGTAGTACCATCGCCCCGAGTCCGACTTCCTTCTGGAACGAGTTCCGGTTGCGGAGCGACCGCGTGGTCACGATGAACCCGACGACGAGGATCACGGCGACGACGCTGATGATCAGGTATTTCTGCAACATGGTCATGACGTGGCCCCGGGCAGAGGAGCGGAATCGAAATCCCGTTCGAGAAATTCCTTGACGGCGGGCACATCCGAGTTGCGGAACTCCTCGGGCGACCCGATCGCGACAATCTTCCCATGCGTAAGCAGCGCAATGCGGTCGGCGGTGCGGAAGGCGCCGCGCACATCGTGGGTAACGGTGATGCTGGTGACGCCCAGTTCGCGCTCGAGTCGCTTGACCAGTGCGTCGATGATGTCACTGTTGACCGGATCGAGCCCCGACGTGGGTTCGTCGTAGAGCACGTATTTGGGCTTTCCCGCGATCGCGCGCGCGATCCCCACCCGCTTGCGCATGCCGCCGGACAGGTCAGCCGGCATTTTGTCGAGCGTATCGGTATTGAGGTTGACCAGGCGCAGGCATTCGGTGGCGCGCGCGTGGGCGAACGCCTGGTCGTTGAATTCCGATTCCTTGGTCAGGCCGAGCCGGATATTCTCGAACACATCCATGGAGTCGAACAGGGCGCCATTCTGGAACACGTAACCGATCGTGGTGCGCAACCGTGCAAGTTCGTCACGCTTGAGCTTGTCGACGTTGAGGCCATCGACGATGATCTCGCCGCGCTCGGGCCGGATCAGGCCGATGATCGACTTGAGCAGCACGCTCTTGCCGGTACCCGACGGGCCGAGCAGCGCGAGCGTCTCCCCTTCGGCCACCGTCAGGTCGACGCCGTCGAGCACGATCTGCGAGCCGAACCGCTTGGCGACGTCCCGGATCTCGATCATTGCGGCTTCAGCAGGAGCTTGGCGAGCAGGACATCGAGGAGCAGGATCAGCACCGAGCTCGTGACGACGGCGCCGGTGGTCGACTTGCCGACGCCTTCGGCGCCATGCCGCGTGGTGAACCCGCGATAGCATGAGATCAGCGCGATCGCGCCCGCGAAGAAGAACGCCTTGATCACCGAGTACCAGGCGTCGAAGGCGTGCCAGTATGCCCGCGAGCCGTAGGTGAAGTCCTCATTCGAGATGCCGATGGTCGATCGCGAGGCGAGCCAGCCGGAGCCGACCGCGATGATGTCGGCGAAGACGACCAGCAGTGGAATCATCAACAGGCAGGCGAGCACCCGGGGCAGCAGCAGGTAACTCGACGGCGAACGCCCCAGCGACTCGAGTGCGTCGATCTGCTCGGTCACTCGCATCGTCCCCAGCTCGGCGGCGTAGCGGGCGCCGATGCGCCCGGCCAGGATCAGTCCGACCAGCACCGGACCCAGCTCCAGAATCACCGACTCGGTCACCAGGGAGCCCACCACGTAGACGGGCACGTTGCCGGTGAACTGGTAGCCGGCCTGCAGCGCGGTCACCGCACCCGTGAACGAGGAAATCAGGATCACGATGAACAGCGACCCGGCGCCGATGTTCCACGCCTCCTCGACCGTGCGGGGCATCCACACGCGCCATTCGGTGGTGCCGCGCACCATGTCGAACAGCATCTGCGAAAAGCGCCCGACCGACGCGAGGGTATCGAGCACGATCCGGCCGGCCGCGATCTGCAGACGATCGACCAGGGTGTTCATGCCGGTGTGTCTGCTCGACGATTCATCATTGAACCTTTATCTTGCTGCACGATGGCTCGAAAGTCCATCCTCGATGCACGCGCGCAACGGGTTCGCTTCCGGCGCAACCTGCTGCGGTGGTTCCGGCGCCACGGCCGCGACCTGCCCTGGCGTCGCACGCGCGATCCCTACCAGATCCTGGTTTCCGAAGTCATGCTGCAGCAGACACAGGTCGCCCGCGTGGCGGACTACTGGCCGCGATTCCTGCGCCAGTTTCCCACCGTCCAGCATCTCGCTGTGGCCACACCGCAACGGGTGCGGGAGGCATGGAACGGTCTGGGGTACTATCGCCGCGCCGAGCATCTGCGGCGTGCCGCGTGCGCGGTGGTGACGCATCACCGCGGCGAATTGCCACGGGACTTGGCCGTCTTGCGCTCGTTGCCGGGTGTCGGCCGGTATACGGCGGGGGCGGTCGCCAGCTTCGCGTTCGAGCTCGCCGAACCGGCGATCGACACCAACGTGTCGCGGGTGTTGCGCCGGGTCTTTCACCCGCGATTGCGCCACGACGCGGCCGCGGAACGGCGGCTCGACGCGACGGCCCGCGCGCTGGTCCCGCGCGCGGGCATCACCGCCTGGGCCACCAACCAGGCGCTCATGGAACTGGGCGCGCTGGTCTGCACCGCTCGCGTGATGCATTGCGACCGCTGCCCCGTGCGACGCGATTGCACCACCGGCCGGCGACGCCTGTTGCTGCGCGGGTGATCCGGCAGTGGCGCGGCGCGACGCGGGCGCCGTGAACGGGATGCGAGTTACGCGGGCACCGACTGCAGCAGGCGCACGACCTGGTCGATGTGCCGCGGCCGCACGTAGATGTGCGTGCTCAGCCGGAGGTACTCGTAGCCGAACTCGGCGACGCGGCGGGTGCGAATGCGCGACGCCCCCAGATAGGCCTGCAGCTTCTCCGCCGTGGTGCCGTCCATCGTGAACGAGACCATCGCGCTCCGCGACGCCGCAGATCGCGGTGACACCAGCCGGACCCTCGGGTTGCGCGCGAGTTGCTCGAACAATTGCGTCGCCAGGCCGCGCGTGCGCTGCTCGATCACGTCGCGTCCGATGGCGCGCTGGAACTGCACCGCCGCGCGCAACCCCGCCACCAGCGCGCCGTTGCTGGTGCCGACGTCCTCGAAACGACGGATGTCCGTCGCATTCCAGTCTCCCGAACCGATCAGCGGCCACGTCGTCGCGAGACGATCGGGGCGCACGATGAGCAACCCGGTGCCCTTGGGCGCCAGAAGCCACTTGTGGGTCGAGGTGGCGTAGAAGTCGGCGTCGAGTGCCTGCAGATCCATCGCCAGCATGCCGGGCGGGTGGGCGCCGTCGATCACGGTCGTGATCCCGCGCGGCCGCGCCCACCGCACCAGCTCTGCCACCGGCTGGATCATGCCGGTGCTGAACAGCACCTGCGAAATCGACAGCACGCGAGTCTCGGGCCTGACCTGCGCCTGCCACGCCGCCAGCAGTTCGGCCGGCGACGCCGGGTCGAGCGGCGGCGCAAAGGTGCGGTAGACAATCCCGCGCCGTCGCGCCAGCATCTCCCAGCAGCAGCGCCCGCCGATGTGTTCGTGCGTGGTCGACAGCACTTCGTCACCCGCGCGAAGGTCGATCCCCGCGGCAGCGTTGTTCATCGCCTCGGTCGTGTTGCGCAGCACCGCCACACTGCCCGGCCAGGCACCGAGATAGGTCTCGAGTTCCTGCTTGAAGGCCGGATAGTCGACGGCGTCCTGGCCGATGATGCGCTCGAAGGCGCGCAGGTATTCGATGGTGGCCTCGAGCACCGGCAATGGGCACGCGCCGTAGGTGCCCGTGTTCATGTGCACACCGTCGATCACGAACTCATCGGCAAGTCGGTCCCATGCGGCTTCGTCGTCGGCCGACGCCGGACGGTGCCACACGCCGGTCCGGCGTGGCGGCAGGGGTGCGTGCCGCAGCCCGGCGAGGGCCGGAACGCCCGCCGCGACACGGAGCAGGTCGCGCCGCGAAAACATCACGCCCGTCGGTAGAAGGCGGCCGCGAGCAGGGCGATCAGCGCCAGGGTCCCGCCGATCGAACTCACCAGCGCGAGCCGTTTGCGCAGTGCATCGAACAGCGCGGCCTGCTCGCCCAGGGGTTCGAGGCGCGACAACCGCAGCGCAAGGGGCATGGCACCGATCAACATCACCAGTGCGCCGAGAATACCGGCACCTTGCATGGTGCCGAGCCACGGACCGGCCTGGCCACCCACCATGCCGCTGTACATGTGCAGCGTCATGATGATGCCGGTCAGGACGACCAGCAGCGCGCCAGGACCGATCAGCGTCCGATACACGGCGGCTTGGGTGTCGACCACGCCGCCCCACAGCGAGCGATCCATCCGCTTCATCGCAACGCCGGCGACCATCACTGCCAGGGCGCCGCCGAGCCACATGGTGAAACCGAGAAAGTGCAGGAACAGCCAGATGCGGCTCATGATGGCGCCTCGGGAAAGTGGAAAGCGTCGAGCGGCTGTCGGCCGGCAAACCCGCCGTCGATCTCGTGCCAGAACTCCACGCGCGGTTCGTCGAACTGCCAGCAGAGGTAGACGTCGCGCCCGTCCACCACGGCCGGAAAGTCGACCAGGCCTGCGTCGAATCCCTTGAACACACACCCGATCTGTTCGAGCTCGTCGAGACACGCCTCGATCTCGCCGGCGAGCCGGCCGGCTTCAAGTCGTACCTGTCGGGATGTATCCGATTCGTGTTCGGCCGACGCCAGTGCCTGTTCGGCTTCGAACGCCGCGACCGCGGCGCGCCACTCGGGATGGAAATGGAGCAGATCGCGAACGATGCGACGCACCAGTGGCAGGGTCGCGTTGGCCTGCGCGATCGTGAATTGTCGTACCACGGTTTCGGTCATGCCATGCCCTCCAGAACTCGTCGCATCTCCTGATAGCCGCGCTCCACGTAACGCGCGGTCCGGCCGGCTGCAAACATCGCTCCGCGCTCGGTGACTGGTCGCAGCCAGATGAGCGGCGGCCGTCCCGGCGATCTGTCCCACAGCCGGCGTTGCAACTCGGTGGTGCCGGCCATCAGCCATCCCATCGCCGTGTCCGTCGCCGCGATCAACGGCGGCGGCGTCTCGATCGGCCTCGTGTCTCTGTCGAATCCTGGCGCGGTGTCAATCGCGACCACGGCGTCACATGCAATATTGCTGGCCTGGTCGATCGGCACCGCCGCGCGAATGCCGCCATCGTGGAGCCGTCGGCCGTTGATCGCCACCGGAGCAAAATACGGTGGCAGTGCGCATGCGGCGGTGAGCACGTCGATCAAGGGGCCGTCGTCCCCGTCTGCACCGTACACCACCAGCGCGCCGCTGTCCACGTCGACGGCGGTCACAGTGCATGGGGTGCGCAATTGATCGAAGCGCCGGGCGGGCACCAGTGCCTCGATCGCCCGGCGCAACGGCGCCACCGGGAAGAGCGCCGGCGCCCAGATCCCGCGCAACAGTGCGGTCCATTGTGTGCGCAGCACGTCGTGGCGCCGGATCGCGACCACCTGGTCGATCAACCCGGCCAGGTCGCGGCCACTCGCCAGCGCGGCCGCCATCACCGCTCCCATCGACGTGCCGATCCAGCGCACCGGCTCGATATCTGCCTCCGCCAGCGCGCGCGCCGCGCCGAGATGCGCGGCGGCCTTGGCGCCACCGCCACCCAGCACCATCACCACGCGGCGCGTCACCGGGCGTCGTGTTCCTGCCGATATCGCTCGGCGGCCTCATACCGGCGCCGCTCTTCATCGCTGCCCGGAATCAAGCGTGGCACGCGGCGCGGACGCCCGTTCTCGTCGACGGCGACAAATACGACATGCGCGGTGTGCGTGTGCCGTCGCTCGCCGGTGCTGGGGCGCTCGGAGAACACCTCGACCGAGATGTCCATCGACGAATTGCCGACGAAATCCACCGTCGATCGGCAGGTCACCAGCGACCCGACGGGAATCCGCTCGCGGAAGTCGACCTTGTGGATCGACGCCGTGACGGCCGGCCCCCCGGAGTGCCTGATCGCCGCGATGGCTGCCGCCTGGTCCACCATGGCCATCAGATCGCCTCCAAACAGGTCGCCCATCAGGTTGGCCATGTGCGGCATGATCAGCGTGGAGATTTCTCCGCGCGAGTGAGCCATGGGATGGGACGGTGGGGGCATGGAAGCGATCCGGGCTGGCTGTTAGTCGTTAGTCGTTAGTCATTAGCGTGTTGGCAAGCGGTCTTCATCAAACATCACTCGACCGAGTTTCAGGTGCGTGCCGCGAGCGCTAACGTCTAACGTCTAACGCCTAACGGCCTTCAATAGTCTACCGGCCGCAGGTAATACTCGCCGATCGCAGTCTGCGACACCATCGCCACGCTGGGAAGTCGCCGTTTCCAGTGCGTGCTATCCAGTCGGCGGCGCACGAGGTCCAGCTCTCCGGCCGTGAATCCCGCGCGACAGATATTCGCGTCGCTGAAGCCGCGCAGGAGCATCTCGAGCATCGGGTCCGCGCGATCGTAGGTGATGCCGAAGTCGGATTCATCGGTCTGGCCGGCGACCAGGTCGGCGCTGGCCGGCTTGTCGACGATCTCCCGCGGCACGCCGACGGCGGCGGCGAGCTGGCGCACCTGGGTCTTGAACAGGTCGCCGAGCGGATTGACGGGCGGTGCATCGTCGGCGTGCCAGGTGAAATACCCCAGCAACCGCTCGCTCTTGTTGCCGGTGCCCAGTGGTATCGCGTCGAGCGCCGCCGCGAGGTCGAACAGCGTGATCATGCGAATCCGCGCCATCACGTTGCCGAGCCGGTGCGGTGTCGGTTCGAGCCCGGTCGCGGCGGCGTATCCGTCCACCGCTGCCGATATGTCGACCGTGCGCGAGGCAACGCCCAGCGCATCGATCACCCGTTGCGCGTGGGCCAGCGAGTCGGCGCTGGACGTGCGATAGGGCATCCGCACGCCGATGACGTTGTCACGTCCGAACGCTTCGACGGCGAGATACGTGACGAGCGCGCTGTCGATGCCGCCAGAGATCCCGACGATGACGCGGGCGAACTTGCGCTGCCGGGTGACTTCGTCGCGCAGAAATTCCACCAGCCACTGCCGCGTCAGGCCGGTATCGATGACGAGCGACGGCGCATCCACGGGCGCGGGCGCGACGGAGCGATCGGCAGCGGTCACCGATGCCGGTGGTCGCGCATCGGCCTCTTCCGGCGCGCTGCGTTCCCGGCGTCGGGCGTCAAGCGCCTCGATCAGGTGGGGCAGCTTGATTTCGAGGTCGGCAAGCAACGGTGCGGAGGCGCGGACCCGGGCGATATCGTCGAGGTCGAGTCGCGCGGTCGTGACGGACTCCTCGAACACGGGCGCGCGGACGACCACGTCGCCAGCGGGGCCGGCGATCATCGAGCCGCCCGGAAATCCCTTGCCACCTTCGAAGCCGACCAGCTGCGTCAGGGCGACAAAGACGCCGTGCTCGCCCGCGATGTCCTGCACGACACGATCCCAACGCACCAGGGACTCGGGGCGCCCGGCATGTTCGGGATCGGGGTGGATGCCACGGGCCGGGCTCGCCGCCACGACCGCGATCAGTTGCGCACCGTCGACGGCAGCAATGGTCGACGTGAGCGAATGCCACGCATCCTCGCATACCAGCATGGCGGCACGTCCGAACCGGGTATCGAACGCGCGGACGTCGCGACCGGCTTCGACGAATCGCTCCTCGTCGAACACGCCGTAGGTGGGCAGGAAGACCTTGCGATGCACGTGTCGCAACCCGGCGTCGTCGCCGCCCAGTGCGAACCACATCGCCGAATTGTGCAATCGGTCGTCGAACAGTTCGTAGCACCCCAGGCAGATTTCCAGCGGCGGAGCCCCGCTGCGACGGTGCCGCGCGGCCAGTTCCGCGAAGAGCCACGGTGCGGTCACGGCGTGCTCGCGCACGCCACCCTCCAGGAAATACCCGGTGAGAATGGCCTCGGGGAAGATCAGCACGGCCGGCGGCGCATCGGCGCGCGCGGCGGTGTTGAACACGCGCTCGATCGCATCGAGATTCGACAACGCCGCCCCTTTGGTGGGGCGTATCTGACACAGGACGACGTCGATGGAAGCCATGGTGGGTGACCGCAAAATACATCCCCGTCGATATATTCACGCGTCCCGATTCGCGAGGAGTGCATGTCCCTGCTCGACGCCGCCACCGGACTTGTCAACGCGTCTTCGCCGCTGCCGTGGCTGGTGGTCGGCGGTCAACCGTCGCGCGAACAACTTCAGGCGCTGGTGTCCGCGGGGCTCGAGACGGTCGTCGATCTTCGCGACGCAATGGAGACACGGCCGTTCGACGAGCCAGGGGTCGCCACCGAACTGGGCGTGCATTATGTGCGGACGCCCGTCGTGTCGGGCGCACTCGACGACGCCACCATGACCCAGGTGCTCGAAGCGCTGCGGGCCGCACGCCTCCATCCCACGCTGCTCCACTGCAATAGCGCGAATCGCACCGGCGGCCCGGTGATCGCCTACCTGATGCTCGACGAAGGCGTGCCACAGGACACGGCGGTCAACATCGCCATGCGCGGCGGGCTGCGCAGCTTCGAGATCCTGGAGTGGGCTACGGGCTATGTGCAGCGCCAACTCGCGCTCCGCTGACACCTTGCCACGACATCACCAAACACGAGGGGCCGGCTCGCTGAGCCGGCCCCTCGATGCGTCGTCCACGTGACGCCGCCCCATTCACCGGCCGCGGTGCCCTCCGCCACCATGTCCCTGGGAGGGACGCGGCGGCGGCGCCGAACGTTCCGGCGGAGCAGAACGTTGCGCCGGGGCAGAACGTTGCGGCGGTTCCCGATAGACCGGCCGCGACTGCGGCGCCGGGCGCGCACGCTGCACCTCCGGTCGAGCCTGCGATTCCGGCCGTACTCGCTCGACGTCGGGCCGGCCTCCGCGCTGTATTTCCGGTCGAGGCTGGTTGTACTCCCGCGGCTGCCGCAGGGCTGGCCGCACCCGTGATTCATTCCGCCGCGGTGTCACGACCATGTTGTCGGGACGCGGCCGCGCTCGCGTGCCAACGCCCCGGGGCGGCAGCGTGACCCGACGACCGTTTTCGCCCCCGTACACGGCGCCCTGTCGAGGCCGCGGGCGCGCGCCCACGGGCATTGGTCGGCGCGGCCGGCCGACATAACCGTATCCGGGATAGAACCCGCCGTAATAGCCGCCGTACCCCCAACCGCCATAGCCGTAGCCAGCGTCCCACGGAGAGTAGAGGAACGGATCGTAGTACGGCGAGTATCCGAACGTCAGCCCGATGCCGAAGTCGGCACCCGGGTAACCCCAGCCGCAACCGAGACATCGCCAGGCCGGGTTGTAGTAGGGATCGTAGAGGCCCGGGTAATAGCCTTGCCCGTCCATCGCGGTGACCGCCCCGACCTCCTGGACCTGATACGCGACCGCATCGTACTCGAACCGCGTCCGGCTGGTCATCTGCGCCACGATCGCCGTCAGCGCGCTTTCGTCATCGGTCGAACTGTCGGGCAATTGCAGAGCGTCGTAGTCCCAGCGACCGTTGGCGCTGAAGTTGTCGAACTGATACGCCGTCGGCGATACCGCCGCGTAGACCATGCCGGTGCCGGAACGACTGTCGGCAAAGAACGACTGGTCCTGGTCCTGTGAGCGGAGCGCATACTCCTGCCCGCCGCGGACAAGCGCGTCCTGACCCGGTTCGAGCGGGAACAGAACCCGGACCTGGCCGTCGCCATCGACGCGGAACACCACCAGGTAGCCGTCCGCGGCGGTCTTGACCCGGACATGCACCGGACTGCCGGGGGAATAGTTGCCATCGTTGTTAAGCGAAATTTCGACCGCTGGATCACGCGCCGCGATGTTCTGGGCGATCCGAACCGGGCCGATCGGGGCCGCGACGAGCAGCGTCGCGATCAGGGACAGCATGGAACCTCCTGGAGAAACTCACACAAAGAATGACGGTGTTAGTTATATCCAGATTCGTGCCACCCGTAAAGCATTGTCATACAACAACTTGCAACTGACACCACCCGGCGGGTGTCCAATCTGGATGACACAGGTGTCCGTAGGTGACGCGGTCGAAGACCCCGAGCGGGATCAGGCGACCGACGTCTCGCGACCGCCGTTCCAGCGATGCCAGTACATCCGCAACTCGGTAATCCGGGCCCCGTCGGTTTCGGCAAACAGCGCTCCCCGCGCCTCGACCCATTCACCGGTCGTGCGCCGGCGAAAAGCCAGCTTGAACTCGGTGGAGAACCACGGGCCCGCCACGAAGACCTCGCCGACCGTGAAGGTCGCTTCGGACTGGTGGTAGGGGATGTCGCTGGCCCACTCGCGGATGGCGTCGAGGCCGCTGATCGGGCTGGAGAACGGCGTCTCGATGAAGACCGGCTGTTCGGCGAACACGCCGACCATCAGATCCACCCGTCCCTTGCTCCATCCCTGGGCAAGTTGATCGGCCAGTTCTCGCGCCACGGCACGCATCGGGATGTCGTTCGGTGTGGTCGGCTCGGTCACGGCATCGCGTCCTCGGGCTGCGCGCAGGCAGGAGTTGACCGACGCGGAATGAAGTGTACTCAGCGCACCCATGTCTCGAAAGCGCCGACACCGCTGTCGGCGACCGGCTGCCCGGCTGCCGTCCCCGCGATTGACCAGGTGCCGCGCA
Organism: uncultured Gemmatimonadales bacterium; assembly: GCA_963796635.1. GTDB lineage: Bacteria > Gemmatimonadota > Gemmatimonadetes > Gemmatimonadales > GWC2-71-9 > Palsa-1233. The sequence goes on along the minus strand of CAWCMH010000001.1, from coordinate 3,019,758 downwards.
GTTGGAGAAAGACCTGACGCGGGCCGGCCGCGGGCGAATGAGACGCCGTCGCGTCCGTGACGCGGATACGCACGCGCAACGTGTCGACGCCGCGAGCAGCCGTGATGTCGAGTGAATCGGGTGCCCACGTCGCTGGTGCGGTGGCCACGGGGTGCCGGCCGATCCGTTCGACCGTATCGAACCGGTAGATCTGCTCGACGCCGAGCGAATCCTCGAGCGCCAGGAAGTACGGGACGGGACCCGTTCCCGGCCTTCCGCTGATCACGCCGCCGTACAGCAACGCGTGCGCGCCGCCGTGCCCTGTCCCCCACTCCCAGGTGACATCGCGCCAGGTGCCCCAGTTGTGGTCGTGGTAGGCAGGCGCGTTGTGAAGCTGCTCGCATCCGCTCGCGTCGCAAAGCGATCCGGACATCGTGCCCGAGAGTGCCGGCACGACATATCCCGACGGCGTCGATGCACTGCCAAGTTCGACCGGCGGAAAGTATTGTCGCGGCGAGGGAAGCAGTTCGACGTCAAACCGCGCACTGCCGGATGCTCCTCGCATGTGGTACACACCATCACGTTGGGTGAGTGTTGCTGCGCCAATGCGCAGATCGGCCGCGGTAGTGTCGAAGCGCAACGCGCTGGCTGCCACGGTCGTCACGAATCGCCGGTAACTGCCGTCGCGGGCGCGATGCGTGACCAGCACTTCCCCGCCCGATTGTGGCGTGCCGATCTCGCCGGCGACGAGCAGGGTGATGTACCACCACTCGCGATCGCTGACGCTGACATTGAAGTAGTCCCACTCGGCCCAGCTCGAGTCAGGCACGGCGGGCCGGTGGAAGTGATCGATCTGGTTGTAGAAGGTCTGCGGATCCGGAGCGATCCATGCACTGTCGCTGCGGGTGTCGCGCCAGTCGCCGCTCAGCACGTGAAGGCCCGCCCCGGCATCAGCCGCGCGGCTGGGAATGTCCGCACTGGCGCGGACGGCCCACACCGAGTCGTGCACCCGAATGGACAGGAGCTTCTGGTCTATCACCGGCGACACCGCCGCAACGATGTCACGATGACGAGGCCCGCCGAGCAGTTGCCGGCTGACGAAACGCGCTCCGTTGATGCCAAAGAACATGCCGGCGAGGCCGCCACTGCGCAGGGCTTCGAGGTCGATTCCTTCGGGGACGGCGACGAGATCGCCGCCGCCGAGCAGTGTGGGATCGCGCGACTGTTCGAGCATCGCGTCGCCGACCGACAACAGCACGATCATGACGGCGACGCCCAGCGAGAATCCGGCCAGCAGGACCAGCGCGCGTCCCGGCCGCACCAGCAGGTGCCGCACGGCGAGCGTCCAGATCACGGGACGATGCGACCGTCGAGCATGTGGACGACCCGTGCAGCTTGTGCCGCGAGCCGCTCATCGTGCGTGACAACGACGATCGTGACGCCGTCGCGATTGAGCCGCGCGAACAATTCGAGCACCTGCTGCCCGGTGGCCGCGTCGAGTTCACCCGTCGGCTCGTCGGCCAGTACCAGGGCCGGCCCGTTGGCGAGCGCGCGCGCGATCGCCACGCGCTGCATCTCGCCACCGGAGAGCTGCGTCACCCGGTGATGCCCGCGCGCCGACATGCCGACGTAATCGAGCAGCGACCGCGTGCGCTCCGTGCGCTCGCGTCGCGACACACCGCGCTCGGCCATGGGCAGCGCAATGTTTTCGCTGGCGGTCAGCACGGGCAGCAAGTGGAATCGCTGGAACACGAACCCCACGTGCTCGAGCCGCAATCGCGTCAACACGCGATCCGACAGCCCGCCGATGTCGTGGCCGAGCAGGCAGACCTGACCACTGGTTGGCGTGTCGAGTCCGCCCATCACGGTCAGCAGTGTCGACTTCCCCGATCCAGACGGGCCCACGACCGCCACATATTCGCCGGCGTGCACCTTGACCGACACGCCGCGCAGCGCATCGACCACCTGCTCGCCCACCTGATATTGCCGGGTGGCGTTGTGCACCTCCACCACCGCCGGTGTGTCTGTCACAACGCGTCGGTCCGCAGCGTCGCTGCGATCGGCGCGCGGGCGGCGCGCCACGCCGGGCCGGCCGCCGACACGATTGCAGCGCCGACCAGCAGCACTGCCGCCCGTACCAACGGCGCCGGCGCGGCGACAAAAAATGTGATCGCCGCGGGCAGTCCCGGGAACGACGTGAGAATCGCATCCAGCCATTGTGCCGTGCCGACGCCGAGGCCCACGCCGGCCGCTGCACCCACGAGCGTCACCAGCAAGCCCTGCGTCAGGATCTGGGTGACCAGGGTGCGTCGCGCCACGCCGATCGCACGCAGTGCGGCGATGTCCCCCAGACGCTCGTTGACCGTAATGGCGAGCAGCGTGCCGACCAGGAATACGGTGATGATCAGCGAGATCGTGCCGAGAATCAGCGACAGCTGCCGGAAATAGGCGAGCCGTCGCTGGAACTGCGCCACCATGTCGCCGATGTCGTTGACGCTGGTGCCGGTCAGATCTCGGCGAAGCCGCGCCGTGAGCGGACGGAGTGACACGCTGTCGGCCGCGCGGAGCATGAGGAGGGACGCGCGATCGGTTGCACCGGGGCCAGCGAGCCGTTGCGCGGTGGCGAGGGTGACGGCGATCGAGGGCTGCTGCCTGGCATCATAGATGAATCGCGCGATGCCCCGAACCGCGAAGGTGCGAGTGACCGCGCCAGCGGCAAGCCGCGCATCGAGGCGGCCAACCAGCCGCACGGAATCGCCCGCCTGCACACCGAGCACCGTCGCGGATGGTGCGCCAACCAGGAGACCCATCGTGTCGTGGGGCGCGAGATCGTGCCCGCTCGTCATCTGGTAGATGCCTTGCACTTCCGGCGTGACCCCGTACACCACCAACGGTGTCCGCCCTTGCGGGGTCACGGCGAACGCCGTCGTACCGAGCACGGCGCCCGCCTGCACGATCCCGGGTTCGGCGCGCGCCCTCGCCAGCAGGCCGTCGACGCTGTCGAGCGTGGCATCGGTGTCAAACGGGAGCGTCCCCAGCGGGCTCACCCGCAACTGAAAGCCGCGACTTGCGAGCAGTGCTCCGAACGATCGTTCGATTCCTCCGCTCAGCATGACCATGTCGAGCAACAGCGCAGTCGCCACAGCGATACCGAGGAGCGAGAGCGCCGTGCGCGTCGGATGCCGCAGCAAATCACGCCAGGACCACGCCCACATCAGCCGGCTCGATTCCAGAGCACCGCTGGCGCCGTGCGGACCAGTCGCAGTGCGACCAGCGCCCCGGCCCCGATGCCGAGGCCGATCGACAGCGAGGTGGCGAACAGCAGGGTCGACGGTCTGATCAGTGAAAAGATCAGGCTGGTATTGAAGGCGTGCTGGTAGAAGCGGTTGACGATGGATCCGGCCACGAGCGCGAGACCAACGCCGACAATCGATCCGACCAGCGCGATCAATGCCGCCTCCACCATCAGCGACACAAAAATCGTCCGCCGGGAAATCCCGGTGAAGCGCAGCATCGCGACGTCGCGCCGTCGCGCATCGACCTTGAGCAGCATCAGGCAAAGGAGGAAGATCGCGCTCGCGAGCACGGAGATGATCGCGATCGCGCGATGGAACCGGCTCACCACGACGAAGGTGGCCGACGATTCCGACGCGATCGTCGCCGATGGAATGACATCATACCCGAAGGCGGTGCGGCTGAGGACATTCGCGGCATTGGCGACATCGACGCCGGGCCGCAGCGCGACGCTCACCCGGTCAACCCGATCGGGCTGGCCGAGCAGGGTGGCGAGGTCACCGAGGTGGAGTCGCACGTGCAGGTCCTGCCGCATGATCGTGGCCGGATCGGCACGCGGCTCGTACACCGCAGCGATGGCGCCGTTGACGGAATGCGCCGATGCCGTCGACGTCAGCACCACGGTGTCACCCACACGCAAGTTCGCCATCGTTGCGAATCGGCGTTCGATGGCTACGGGAATCGTGACGCGAGCGGTGTCGGGCCGTGCCGACATGGCCGTGGCCACGATCAGGAGCGTTGGAATCATCAGGCGCGCTTCGCCCGCGCAAGATCCGCGCGGCGCTGTTCACCGACGAATGGCAAACCCCGCGCCGACAAAGAAACGGCTGGCACCCTGATTGAGGCCCGCGCCCGCACGGGCGTCAACGGCGAAGTCTCGCGTGAGCAGCACGTGCACGCCCGTATTGGCGTATTGCGTGTCAGGATTATCCGGGTCGTCCCACGGCTGAACCGCGTACACCTCGCCATACCACTGGACGCGCCGACCCAGCTGATACTGGATCGACAGCGAGGCAGTGCCTTGTCCGGCATGGGCGTTCGTTTGGGTTGCAAGAAATTCCACTCCCGCGGACCAGGGCGAATCACCTTCCCACCCGAGCAGCAGCGCGCCACCCGGCAACACACGACCCGCGCTGAACGCCGCCGATCCGGTGGGAAGTTCGAGCTGGGCTTCGAACCCCAGACCCGGCACCACGCCGCGCGCTTCGGATACCGAAACCTTGGTTCCAAGATAGGTGTCATCGAATCCGCGCACCGAAGGTGGCGCCACGCCCGCCGGTCGAGCGATCGAGTAATTCTCGCCGATCCGCAGCTCGACGTCGCGCACGATCCCGATGCGCAGCAGCGCTTCCGGCAGCGACTGCAGGCGAGCGGCGCGGGAACCGCGATCCTGATCGTACGTATAGCCCGATTCGAGTTGCACCCAGCCGGGTGCGACGGTGTGGATCCCGTCCGTGAGATCCGGACGGTCGGCATCGATTGGCGGGAGCGAGTCGTGCGCTGATTGCGCGAGTGCCGTTCGGGGTGCCGCAACGACCATCAGCAGGGCGGCGAATGCCGCCAGCCAATTCACGCCAGCCACGCCCGGAACGTATCGACCAGCAGCCATCCGTTGAGAACCGCGATCGCCACGGCGGTCGCCCACGCCACGGAGGTCGTCAGCGTGCTGTTGACGAACTCTCCCATTTTCTTCCGCGACGAGGTGAAGATGATCAACGGCACGACGGCGAACGAGAGCTGAAGCGACAGGACGACCTGGCTCAGAATCAGCAACGAGCCGATGCCCTTCTCGCCATAGAGTGCAGTCACAATCACGGCCGGCACGATCGCGATCAAGCGTGTCACCATCCGGCGCAACCACGGCGGCAGCGTGATGTTGAGGAACCCTTCCATCACGATCTGGCCGGCGAGGGTGCCGGTGATCGTGGAGTTCTGCCCCGACGCCAGCAGTGCCACCGCGAAGAGCACGCTCGCGAGCGAGGTACCCAGCAACGGGCTCAGCAGCTTGTACGCGACGCCGATGTCGGCTACGTCCTGGTGCCCGCTCCCGTGAAACGTGGCCGCGGAGAGAATCAGGATCGCCGCGTTGACAAAGAAGGCGAGGCCGAGCGCCACGGTCGAGTCGATCGTGCCATGATGAATCGCGGTCCGCTTCGACGCGGGATCGTCACCGATTCGGCGTGTCTGCACGATGGCCGAATGCAGATAGAGATTGTGCGGCATCACGGTGGCGCCAAGAATGCCGATGGCGATGTAGAGCATCACCGGATTGGTCACGATCTGCGATGACGGAATGAAGCCGCGCATGACCGCCGCCATGGCCGGATGCGAAAAGAGCATCTCGGCACCGAAGCAGAGGCTGATGGTGGCGATCAACGTGATGACCAGCGCCTCGAGCCGGCGGAACCCGCGATGCTGCAGGAGCAGGATCAGCAGCACGTCGAGCGACGTGAGCACGACACCCCAGATCAGCGGAACGTGAAAGAGCAGGTTCAGCGCGATCGCCGATCCGATGACCTCGGCCAGGTCGCACGCCGCGATGGCGATCTCGGCCAGGATCCAGAGTGCGATCGACATCGGTCGCGAATACGCGTTGCGACAGGCCTGCGCCAGGTCGCGCCCCGTGACGATGCCGAGCTTGACGGCCAGCATCTGCAGCAGCATCGCCATGAGGTTCGACACCAGAATGATGCTGATGAGCGTGTAACCGAACTGGGCGCCACCGGCGAGGTCGGTGGCCCAGTTGCCCGGGTCCATGTACCCGACCGCGACGAGATACCCCGGCCCGGCGAACGCGAAGGCGGTGCGCAACCACGAGGCCCGTTCAGGAATGGCGATCGTGCGGAACGCTTCCGGCAGCGACGGACGCACCGGGGCGTCACGCCATGCGGTCGTCACGCCAGCCCCGCCGTACACAGCAGCTGACACGCGAGGTCGCGCCCGACCACGCGCTCGCCAGCGCCCAACTTGACGGTGACTGGCCCGTTGAATGGCTGCTGGCTCAGCACGGTCACGCGTACACCCGGAACCAGCCCCGCGTCGGCAAGCCAGCGCAGTCGTTCGCTGACGCCGGTGTCGACGCGCGCGATGGTCACCGTGGCGCCGATCGCGACGGCGGGGAGCGGCGTGGTGGCGACGCCGGCGATCCGCCCATCGGCGGCCGGAATCGGATCACCGTGCGGATCGACAACGGGGTGGCCGAGCGCGCGCGACATCCGCTCGACCAGATCGTCGGACACGGCGTGTTCCAGCTGCTCGGCTTCGTCATGCACGTTGTCCCATGTGTAGCCGAGATGCGAGACGAGATAGGTCTCGATGATGCGATGGCGGCGCAGCATGCGCAGCGCGGCGAGGCGCCCCTTGCGCGTGAGCGTGACGCCGCGATACGGCGCGTGTTCGACCAGCCCGCTTTCGGCGAGCCGCTTCACCATGCCGCTGATCGAAGGCGCGGCGAGGCGCAGCGCGTCGGCCAGCGCCGTGGTGGTGGCGGGATGGCCGTGTTCGCTGAGGTGGTAGATCACCTTGAGGTAGTCCTCGACGGAGCGGGACAGGTCCGCGGGGACCGATTTAGTCATGACTAAATCATAGTGTTGCTCGCGGCTAAGTCAACGGAAGCCGCCCCTAAACGCCGCGGGCATCGCCGGCCCACCGCCGCAGCACCGGGGTCACGATCCGCTCGGTGATCCCCCAGAGGAAGCCCTCGGGCAACTGGTAGCCGAACATCGCGCGGGAACGGCCACCCACATCGAGCACGCGACGTCGGTAGACGCCCTCGGCAGTCAACTGGTCGAGCGGCACCCAGACGGCGTGCTCGACTTCGGCGTTCAGTATCGGTGCGGTCGCGGTGGACAGCCGGAAGACGAACGGCCGCACCACCAGGGGCGGCAGGACGGGCGTCGCCGGGACCACGTCGTCGAGTTGCGCCACCACGGCCTCGCGCGCGAGGGTGATGCCCGTCTCCTCGACCGTCTCGCGAATGGCAGTGTCCAGCAGGTCCGGGTCGTCGGCGTCGCGCCGTCCGCCAGGCAGGGCGAGATGCCCGGACCAGGGATCACCAGCGCGCTCGGCCCGACGGATCAGCAGCAGGCGGTCCGGCGCACCGGTCAACAGCAACGCGACGGCCGCCTGCCGACGATCGGACGCTTCGGCTTCCGTCGGCGCGTGGCGGGCGAGCTCGCGCACCAGCGCGTCGAGCTTCGTCACGTGAGATGACGCGACAGGAACCGCACGGTGGCTTCGAACAGCGCCTCCGTCTCGCGCGTGGGCCCAGCCCACGGATGCTTGCCGCCAAAGGAATGCGTCGCGCCGGGAATGAACAGCGATTCGAACCTGTCGCCCGTGGCCAGCGCCGCCAGCGTGCGGCCTTCCTCGACCGGAACGGTTTCGTCGGCGAGACCGTGCACCAGCAGCCACGGCCGATCGAACGTGGCGGCCGCCCTGGCGATGTCGAATCGGTCGGCATGTGCCAGCGCGTCCTCGACGATCTCGAAATTCATCGGCAACATCTGGCCGGTCCGCGTGTTCTGCGTCTCGATGGTGTCCAGGCGCCGCCACAGCTCGACTTCCGCCGGCGTGTAGCGCACGATGGTCGAGATCGCCGCCCACGTCACGAGCGCCGTCACGGCCGGCGTCTCGCGACCGACACACAACGCGACGCCGCCGCCGCGCGAATGCCCGATGAGGCCGAGCGACGTCGGTGCCGCAAAGCCCAGCGCCCCGGCGGTGATCGCCGCGATCACCGCCTCGATATCGCCCAACTCGCGCGTGTATGTGTTCCGGGCAAACCGATCGAGGTGCACGAATTCGCCGTGCGCATCCACGCCCGCGCCGCTGACCGAGAGATTGACGGCAGTGAAGCCCGCGCGTGCCAGGCGCTCCGCCATGGGCGCCAGCAGCGCGAAGTCCTTGAATCCCTTGAATCCGTGCACGATCAACACCGCGGGCTGCGGCGCCTCGTACGCAGCGCTGCGAACGTCGATGAAGATCGGACCGAGAGCACCGGGCAATTCGTGATGCGTGAGTCGGGGCGTGGCCATGACGCAAGGTATCCGGGCTCAGGCGACGGCGGACTCCAGCAGCGTCAGGTCGCCCGCGGTCGCGTCGAGTCGCGCAGCCACGCCGAGTGGCAGGGTCCACTGCTCGGCGACATGGCCGATCGGGAACCCGTGCGCCACGGGAATGCCGAGCGGGCCGAAATGCGTGCGCAGCACCTCATCGAGCCCGAGCGCGCCCTCAAACGTCCCGTGTCGCATCCGCGAAAAGTGGCCGATCGCCACACCCGCCAGCCGACGCAGCACACCGGCAAGCCGAAGGTGCGCCAACATCCGATCGATGCGATACAGATCCTCGCCGATATCCTCGAGGAACAGGATCGCGCCGTCGACGTCAGGCAGGAATTCCGTGCCGACCAACGCCTGGAGCAACGTGAGATTGCCGCCAATCAAGCGGCCTTCCGCCTGGCCCGGAATGACGGTCACGATGCGCCCCCGCTCGGGAACCAGCACACCGTCGCGCGCTTCGATGCGGCCGAGCGTGCCGGGCGCGCTGCTGGTCGTGAGCGCCAGGTCGAAATGGCGGCGGGAGAATGCTGGCATGGCGAACCGGGCCATCGGACCATGAAACGTGACGACGCCCGTCCGGGCGAGCAGTGCGAGCAGCAGCACCGTGATATCGGAATAGCCGATCACCGGTTTCGGGTGCGCGGCAAAGCCGGCGAAGTCGACCCGGTCGATGATGCGGTTGAGACCGTTGCCGCCGCGCAGGCACCAGACCGCATCGAGCCCCGGATCCGCCAGTGCGGCATTGAGCTCGGACAATCGTTCCTCATCATGCGCCGCGAGATATCCGTACGCGACGCGGGCTTCCATCAGGAGCACCGGCTGATAGCCGAGCGCACGGCAGAGTTCGGCGCCCCGAGCCACGTGATCTTGTTCAAGCAGCGGGCCCGACGGGGTGATCAACCCGATGCGGGCGCCGGCTCGAAGGCGGGGAGGGCGCGTCAACTTGGGCGACATGGAGGCTCCGATTACGATTGACCGACCTGTCCGGGAGCCGGTCCATGCACTCTTCTCATCCAACGCACCTCGCCGCCGCCAAGGCGGTGCTCGAGTCGCGCGATGTGATGGCCGCCGAATGGTCGGACTGGCTGCTCGATCGCGCCGGGTCGCGCAACATTCCGGCGCCGATGGTGCAGCGGCAGATGCGGCTGATCATCGAAACACTGGTGGAAATGCTAGGCCCGTTGCGACGCGAAGCCAAGGTCGTCTGGCAACATGTCATGGAGCATTACGGCCGCACCGCCGCCGCGCGCGGACTGGCGGCCGGCGAAGTGGTCGAAGAAGTGCAGCAGCTCCGGGTGCTGCTCATCCGCCATATCGGACCGGGGGTCGCCGCGATGCGCCCGCGACGGGCTGTGGCGGTATTCCTTCGCCTCAATGACATCGTCGATCGCGGCATCGCACTCGCCGTCGTCGGCTACACCGACGCGCTGGTCGCGTCGCTGCTGGTCACCGCCGATCACAGCGAACAGTTGACCGGCGCCACCAGCGACGACCTTTCGCGCCAACTCGAGGAGCTCGAGGCGGAGCTCGCCCCGCTCCAGTAACACCGCGTTGATGGGTCACACCGTGCGGTGAAACGATCCGCGCGCCGCCGAGCACCATGGCCATCGTGCGGGCGTGACCAACGAGTCCCGGTTCGAATCGCTCACCGCACTGCTCTATCACCTCGGTGGCGAAGTCTCTGCCTTGCCGATCGCAGTGGCTCGCGTACCGGGCGTGCATGTCATCGGCATCCTCGGCGGTTTGCCGGTCTGGGCTGCCCACGACGGAGGGCGCGGCATCCTTCGGCTGGCGCGGCTGCTGGCCCGGCACGCGCAACTCGGCACGGTGCTCGCCGCCGCGCCCGATCGCTGGTTCGCGGCCGTCACGCTGCAGCCGGTGCGGCTGACCGCGGTAGCCGTCGGCGATCGCGACGCATTGCCCCTGACCCGACTCGCGCGCGCCGCGCGACCGCCATATCCCACGCCGATCGAGTGTGCCGTGGCGCTCGCCGATGCGCTCGATGTCGACGCCGCGGGACGGCGCACGTTCCGGCTGCTGCATCAATTGCTCGAGCAGGGTGTCGCGCGGCTGCCCGCGCGCGTGTCGCACGACGATCGGCACGCCTGGGTGCTGACGCAGCTCACGCGGCTGCTGTTCCTGCGGTTTGTCGAGTCCGAAGGCTGGCTCGACGCCGACGCGCGGTTTCTCGCCGGACAATTTGATCGCTGCCTGCACCAGCGTCGCGACCCCACGCGTCATCTGCTGCACCCGCTGTTCTTCGGCACACTCAATCAGCCGGTGTCGCGGCGTTCCCGGCTGGCGCGCGGCTTTGGTGCCATCCCGTTTCTCAATGGCGGACTGTTCGAGCCGCATCCGGTGGAACGGGCGCATCCGATGCAGCTGCCCGCCGGATACTGGCGCGACGTGTTCGCCGCGCTCGTCGACCGGGTCGATGTCACGCTCGATCACGACACGCTCGACGGGCGCGTCACGCCCGAACTGCTCGGTCGCGTGTTCGAAGGCGCCATGGAGCCCGCCGAGCGCAAGCAGCAGGGCACATTCTTCACGCCACCGGCGCTGGTCGATGCGCTGTTGCGCGACACCCTGACGGCGCACCTCGCCGATCGCACCGCGACGTCGACATCGCGGGTGGCGCGGCAGCTGGACGATCCCGATGCCGCCATGCTGCAGACGCTGCTCGATGTCACCGTTCTTGACCCCGCAGCCGGTTCCGGTGCGTTCCTCGTTGGCGCATTGGCGCTGCTGCACGGCCCCGGTCGCCGTGATCCCCGGCGGGTCCGTCGCTTGCTGGCGCGCAACATCCACGGCGTCGACGTGCATCCCGGCGCGGTGCGGATCTGCGAGCTTCGGCTCTGGCTCGAGGTCCTCCGGGCGATGCGCGGCCGCACCCCGTCACACGTTCCGCCGTTGCCCAACCTCGATGCCACGATTCGCGCAGGCGACGCGTTGCTCGACCCGTTGCACGGATGGCCCGTCGCATCGTCGACCGCACGCACGCTGCAGCAACGACAGCGCGGCATCGAAGTCCGGCATGGTTCCGACAAGCGCGCCGCGCTGGCCGCGCTGCGACGCACCGAACGCGCCGCCGTGATCGCGACCCTGCGGCTGCGCGAAGCCGCAGCCGAGACACGGATTCGCGAGCTGCTTGCCGCGGCGCGCACTCCATCGCTGTTCGACGAGCCTCGGCGACTGTCCGCGCCGGAGCGCCGTGCGCTCGGATTCGCGCGCGCGACACGACGTGCGATACGACGCGAGCGGCAGCGCATGGCGAGAGATGCGTCGGCCGCGCCGTTCGCCTTGTCGATCGCGTTCGCGCCGGCGCTGGCACGCCGCGGCGGCTTCGACCTGGTGGTGGGCAATCCACCGTGGGTCCGCGCCGAGCGGCTGGCATCGGAGACTCGCGCGGCACTGGCCGAGCGGTATCGCTGGTGGCGCAGTGGAACGACGGCGCATTGGCGACATCAGCCGGACCTGGCAGTGGCGTTCGTCGAGCGCAGCTGGTCGCTGCTGGCGCCGGGTGGCACGCTGGGACTGCTGCTTCCGTCAAAACTCATGACCGCCGCCTACGCGGTGCCGTGTCGCGCGGCGCTCACCACGCATGCCACGCTGCACTGCGTCGCCGACCTGTCCAACGATCCGCGCGCGGGCTTCGAGGCGACTACGTACCCCATGGCCATGGTCGCATCGCGACGCTCAGCGATCGCCGATCATGAAGTGCGCTTCGGCCTCGGCGAATCCACTGGAGCACAGCCGCAGTCACGGTGGAGCGACGGCGCCCCTTGGATGGTTGCATCGCCGGCGACGCAAGCCGTGTTCGCACGCGTGTTGCGCGATCACCCTGTGCTGGGCGTGCAGCTACGCGCACAACTCGGGGTCAAGACCGGCGTCAACGCCGCGTTTCTCGATCCGCCCGAGGCGCTGCGACCGTGGTGCCGACCAGCCATTCGCGGTCGTGACGTCCGACCGTTCACGGCGGTGGAGGGCGCCGTCATCCTCTGGCCAGCCGACGCTCGCGGCAACCCGTGGCCGATGCTTCCGCCGGTGGTCGCCGCCCAGCTCGCACCGTGGGAAGGACGACTGAAACGGCGCGCCGATCTCCACGGCGGCCCGTGGTGGCAACTCTTTCGCACCCGGGCCGCCACGGCGGCGCATCGCGTCGTGTGGCGCGATCTCGCACCGGAGTTGCAGGCGGCCTGTCTGGAGGAGGCGGACGCCGTGCCGTTGAATACGTGCTACGTCGCAGCCATGCCTTCGCGCGCATCGGCACGGGCGCTGGCGGCGTGGCTCAACGCGGCACCGATCCGGGCATTGGCGCGGCTCGGCGCCGAACCCGCGGCCGGCGGCTGCGCGCGATTTGGTGCGCGCACCGTAGGCCAGGTTCCGTTACCCACCGCGGCGTTGGCGGATTGCAGACTCCAGGCGCGCACCGGCGATGGGCGGCCCGCGTTGCCGCAACAGGCCATCGATGACGTGGTGAGCGACCTGCTGGGGTTGTCCGCGCATGAACGTGAGACACTGGATGCCGTGGCCGCGCATCGTCGCTGAGTCGCTGCGGCACGTCGACCCGGCAACCGTGACGCCGCCACCGGTCGCCGTGTCGCCGGCGACCGCCGTGTCGGTGATTCATGCGGCCACGCTGCCGGCGCGCGCCGACGGCGTGCCGCCCACGTTCCTGCTGCCACCGCAGGTCGACAGCTGGCGCCGCACCATGGCCGCATTGCGCGCCTGGCGCGGTGCCTTGCTCGCCGAACCGCTCGGCACCGGCAAGACCTGGATCGCGCTCGGCGTCTGTGCCGCGGAAGTGTCGCGCGCCACGGTGCTGGTGCCCGCCATCCTCCGTGATCAATGGCGGCGAGCGGCCAACCAAGCGGGCGTCGGCATCGACCTCTTCACACACGAGTGCGCCAGCCGCGGCCGAGTGCCGCGCGGACATCCCGGCCTCGTCGTGATCGACGAGGCGCACCGGTTTCGCAATCTGGCCACGCGGCGTGCACGCGTCATCGCACCGTGGTTGATCGGGCGACGAGTGCTGCTGTTGTCGGCGACCCCGATCGTCAATCGATTGGCCGACCTGATCGCCGTGCTGCAGCTGGCGCTCAGCGATGATGCGCTCGCCCTCGACGGTCTCGCGTCGCTCGCCAGCTTGACCGATTTCACCGGCCCACCTGCCGGATTGTCTCGCGTCGTCGTTCGTGGCGCGGTGCCAGCTGCCACGGCGCACTCGCCCACGCGCAGGGCGTTGCCGCGGGCGTGCCCGGAAGAGCGCCGTGGCCTCGAGGCCGTCGCGCGCGTCAACCAGCTGGCACTCAGTACGCGGCCGGCGATTCGCCGCCTCGTGGGCGCCGTGCTGCTTGATGCGGCCGGCTCGAGCGATGCTGCGCTGCGTGACGCGTTGCGTCGCTATCGCGCACTCCTGCTGCAGGCGCGCGATGCGGGCGGCGCATCGCGCGCCATGCTCCGTCACTTCGCGGGAGACTCGCTGGAGCAGCTCACGATGTGGTCACTGCTGCCCGTCGACTCCTCCGCGCCCGACCTTCCGCTGGACGACATCGCCCAGGTCGAGCACATGCTCGATCAGGTGGGGGACGACGCCGCGTGGATCGGCCAGGTGCTCGCGGCGTGCGCCGACGATCTCGTGACGGTCTGCTACACGCGACATCGATCGACGGCGCGCGTGCTTCGCGGCGCGTTGGGTGATCACGTTGCCTGGGTCACGGGCAGCGAGGCAGGCATCGGCCCGTATCGCATGACGCGCGACGCTGTGCTGGCGGCATTCGGCACGGCGCGGTCGAGCTGGGCCCTGCGCCGGGCACTACCGCGCGTACTGATCGCGACCGACGTCGCATCCGAAGGGCTCGACTTGCAGGCCGCCGGCCGGATCATTCACGTCGACCTGCCCTGGACCGCCGTACGGGTCGATCAGCGTGAAGGCCGGCTGCTTCGCCTGGGCCAGCAGCACGAGCACGTCGACGTCATCACCCGCCTGCCGGCGGCGGCGATCGAGATGGCGCTCGCCCGGAGTGCGGGGTTGCGGCGCAAGCACACACTGGCGCAACGGTGGATCGACGCGTTGGAGCCGGCTGGCCCCGGCGTCGACATCCTGCCGCGCAGCGCGGCGATCGCCTGCATGGTCGACGGGCAGCCGGCGGCGATGCTGGTGACAGTCGAGCTGCGCGCCGGCGAACGACATGGCGTGATCACGCTGGCGCGCGACGACAGCGGTGGCTGGCATCCGGACGGCGATCGACTCGACGCGATCCTGCGGCGGATGGCCGGCGCGGCGCCATGCCGCAACGCGCTGCCGCCAATTGCATCCGAGCTTGCGGCCGCCGTCCGCAGCGCGCTCTGTCAGGTCGGCGCGAGTCGCTTCGACCCGCCCGCCGGACTGGTGACGCGCATCCATCGGCTCGCACGCGTCGCGGCGCAGCGGCGGAACGGTCCGGAACTGGCGCGGCTGGATCGCCTGCTGCGCTTCGTCACCACGTCACCGCGCGCCGGGGCTCGCATGCTCCTGGCGACATTGGCACCGATGCCCGACGCGGAGCTGCGACGCTGGCGAGCGCCCGACGTCGCGGCACCGCCAGCAATTCACGCGCGTGCCATCGCCGCGGTGGTGCTGATTCCCGCCGCAGCGACGGCGAGCCTCTTCCCTTCACCTGCCGGCGCGCTACGTTGACGGATGCCTCGCTACCACACCGTACTGTTCGACCTCGATGGCACCTTGATCGATTCGGCCGACCTGATCGTCGACAGCTACCAGCACGCCTTCCGCACGCACGGCCTCGCGATGCGTTCGCGCACGGAGATCCTGGCCGGCATGGGCACACCGCTCCGCACCGTGTTCGGTGCCATGACCACCGATGAGAGCGCCATCGATCAATGGATCGCCACGTACCGCGCGTACAACCTGCTGCATCACGATGCGCGCGTGCAGGCGTATCCCGGTGTGGTCGAGATGATCGGTCAGGTGCGCGATTGCGGTTGCCGGCTGGGTCTGGTGACCAGCAAGAATCGTTCGGGGGCGTTACGCGGCCTGGCGCTGATCGGATTGGGCGACGCCATGGACGTCATCGTCGGCGCCGACGACGTGCAGCATCCCAAACCCCACGCCGAGCCGGTGGAGCGAGCCCTCGAACTCCTCGCCATGCCGGCGAGCTCCTGCCTGTTCGTCGGGGACTCGCATCACGATGTCGCGTGTGGGCGGAGTGCCGGGGTCCGTACGGCCGGCATCACCTGGGGTCCGTTTGACCGCCGCCATCTCGAGGCGGTCAGCCCGGATTATTACTGCGACGCGCCCGCGGACATCGTCCGCATCGTGCGCGGCGAGCGCGATTGACGCCCACCGCGCGGCAGCGTTGACCGTCAGCCGCTGATCATCTCCCGGAGCTGTTCTTCGATTCTCCCTTGCGCCGGTGCGTCGCGCGTCGCCACGAAGATGGTATCGTCGCCACCGATGGTACCGACCACCTCGGGCCACGCCATCAGGTCGATCGCACTGCCGACGCGCTGCGCTTCGCCCGGCGGCGTGCGGAGCACGAGCAGCGCGTCCCCCGCCGTTTCGATCGACAGCAGCGATTGCGCAATCCTCCGGCGATTCGGATCGGCGATCGCGTGCACCCGGGACGGTGACGGCCGCTGATAGATCCCGTCGACCTTGATCAACCCGAGCGACGTAATGTCGCGGCTCACCGAACTCTGGGTCACCTCCCACCCTTCCTGCGCCAGCGCGTGGGCCACGTCGTCCTGCGTACGCAGGGGTCGCGTCGCCACCAGCTCGAGAATCTTGAGCTGTCGCTGTTTTCGCTCGCGGCTCACGAGCCACCTCGCACGAGCCGTGCGAGCGCCCGCTCGAACTGGCGTTGCCGAGTGCGCTGCCAGCCGATGGCCGTGCGGCGGCGTGCGGCCAGCGCGCCCAGGGGCAGGTTGCCCATCCCGCCAGTCGAACGACGCGCGGCCATCAGGGCCGCCGTCGACGGAGTCGGCATCACCGCACCACCGGAGACATCCGTCGACACCGACCGGTATGCGTCGCGAAACCGTTCGCCGGCGCGCACGCGCCGCATCACTTCGTCGGTCGCGAATATTTCAGGTCGCATGGCCGCCTGCGCGCGCGCGGCGTCCACGCCGATGTCGGGCACGGCAACGGCCAGCACGCGCAGCATGTCACGCAGCGTGTCGACGCCGCGCCAGAGCGGCGCCTTGAGCAACTGGAAGTCGCGATGATAGCCGCTGCCGAGCTTGCTGCCCAACGCAAGGATGGTTGCCAGCTCGCCGTCGAGCAGGCTGGCGCGGCCGCGCGTCAGCTCGAAGACGTCGGGATTGCGCTTCTGCGGCATGATGCTGGACCCCGTCGACCAGCGGCCTGGCAGCCGCAACCAGCCGAACTCATCCGCGCTGAACAACACGATGTCGGTCGACAGCTTGCTGCAACAGCGGCCCGCCAGGACGCACCAGAACAGCACTTGCGCTTCCAGCTGGCCGCGACTGTTCTGCGTCGTCGTCACCACCTGGTCGATGCCGCCGAATCCCAGCGCCCGGGCCACGGCGTCGCGATCGAGCGGCAGCGGCACGCCGTACCCCGCGGCACTCCCGAGCGGGCAGCGATCGAGCATCCGCCAGAATCCGTCCACCGCATCAGCCGCATCGAGGAACCCCTCAGCGTGGGCGCCGGCCCAGAGACCGGCCGACGACGGCATGGCCACGCGCTGATGGGTGTAGCCGGGCCACACCACGCGCCG
This sequence comes from uncultured Gemmatimonadales bacterium, assembly GCA_963796635.1. Lineage (GTDB taxonomy): Bacteria > Gemmatimonadota > Gemmatimonadetes > Gemmatimonadales > GWC2-71-9 > Palsa-1233. The sequence continues at coordinate 3,002,684 of CAWCMH010000001.1, read as the reverse complement.
ATGCCGTCGGGCGAATGCCAGCATCACGCCGGCCAGGTCCGTCATCAGGGCGTGCAGCGCGAGGACCTCATGCTTGAGCGCGAGCCGCAGGTCGACGGCCACCTGGTCGTTGCGCGACCGGCCGGTGTGCAACCGCGCGCCGACGTCGCCGAAATGCTCCGTGATCCACAGTTCCACGGCGCTGTGCACGTCTTCATGCCGTCGCTGGATGACCAACCCGCCGGTATCGACGGCGCGCAGCGCCGCCCGCAACGCGCGGCGCAACCGCGCGCGCTCCCGTGCCGGGATCACCCCGCCCGCCGCCAGCGCTTCGACGTGACCGAGCGAACCGAGCACGTCCCAGCGCAGCAGCCTGGTGTCGGTTTCGCGATCGTCACCGACCGTGTAGTCCATCATCCGGCGATCCGGGGCGTCGTGCTGCGACCACAACGTGCGTGCCTGGGTCATGCCAGATACCTCGTCGCGATGCCGGCGTACAACGTGCGCGCCGCTGTGACTTCGCTGATGTCGACGGCCTCATCGGGCGTGTGCGATCGCCGCGACGTGCCCGGCCCCACCTTGATGCCGTCGAGGTGGCGCAGGTAACACCAGTCGGAACACGTTGGCGATCCGTACACGTCGGTACCGGGTGCGGCGGCGAGCGCGGCTGCCAACAATGGCGAGCCGGCGGGTGTCTCGCACGGAACCAGCCGCGTCGAGGTGACAACCACTTCGCATGTGAGCCGGTCGCGCAGCAGCGCCTCGAGTTCCTCGTGCGTCCAGGCGGGGGTCGACCGGATATCGAGCACGGCTCTCGCGACCGCCGGCGTCACGTTGCGCGAAATGCCGGCTTCGAGCATCGTCGGCGTCACCGTGGCGCGGCCGAGGAGCGGGTGGTCGCGATCAGCGGCGATCCCGCGCAACCGGGTCAGGTCGGCGGCGAGCAGCTCGATGGCGTTCGCCGCGTCGTCGCCTGCGTACCCCGCATGCCGCTGCGCGCCGTGGGCGACCAGATCGACCATCATCAAGCCGCGCTGCGCCACCGCGAAGGCGAGATTGGTCGGTTCGCCGATCACGGCGGCGTCGATACTGCCGGCTTTCGCCAGCGCCGCGGGCATCGTCGCGTCGCGCGTCTCTTCGCCGTACGAAAAGATCCCGAGCGCCCGTCCCTCGGCGATCCCGCGCACGCGCAGATCGTCCAGGGCATACAGCATGGCGCAGACCGACGCCTTGGCGTCACCGGACCCACGGCCGTACAGCCGGCCGTCTTCGATCGTGGGCGCGAACGGGTCGCGCGTCCAGCCGGCGCCCGGCGGGACGACGTCAAGGTGCGAGGCGAACGCGATGCATCGGCCGGCGGCCGCGCCGTCGACGCTCACACGCACACTCGTCTCGTCGCGCACCACATCCAGCCCCAGCCCACGGGCGTGCGATTCCACCAGCTCCGCCGCCGCGCGCTCGGCGCCGCTGATCGACGGCACTGCCACGAGTTCCCGAAGGAACTCGATTTCAGCCGGCCAGGTCGACGCCAAGGTAGGTCGCCTTCTCCTTCCGTCCGACGATCATCGTGCCGCAGCCCGATCCGGTGAACACCTCGAGCAGCAGCGCATCCGGCACCCGGCCGTCGATGATGTGCGTTCGCTCCACGCCGCCAGTCGCCGCGCGAATGCACGCCTCGACCTTGGGCCGCATGCCTCCCGCCAGCGCGCCGCTGTCCATCAGTTCGGTCAGGTCGTCCGGATCGGCGAACGTGACCAGCGTGGACACATCGTCGCGGTCGCGCAGCACGCCGGGCACACCCGTGAGAAAGATCAGCTTGTGCGCCTGCAGCGCAATCGCCAGCGACTCCGCGACGGTGTCGGCGTTGACGTTGTACACGTTGCCCTCGCGGTCGCCTGCAAGCGACGACACGACCGGCACGAAGCGCGCGTCGAGCAGCGCGTGCAGCACCAGCGGGTTGACACGCTCGATGTCGCCCACATGCCCGTAGTCGACGCGCCGCTCCGTGCCGGCATCATCGCGCACGGTCACCGGGGGACGGCGGCGGGCCACGACCAGTTCGCCGTCGATGCCCGACACGCCCACCGCCTGCACCCCGGCGCGATGCAGGGCGGAGACCAGCTGCGTACTCAGCAGGCCGCGATACACCATCGTCACGACTTCCAGCGCCGCGTCATCCGTGACCCGGCGGCCGGCGATGATCTGCGGTTCCTGTCCCAGCCGGCGCGACAACGCCGAAGCCTGCGGCCCACCGCCGTGCACGACCACCAGCCGGATCGAAAGCGAGGCCAGCAATGCCAACTGTTCCGCGACCTGATCGAGCTGATGGCGGTCGGCCAGGACGTCGCCGCCGAGCTTGACGACGAACACATGGTCGCGATAGGCGCGGACGTAGCGCAGCGCGCCCTTGAGGCCGGTGATCCCCTTGGTCGAATCGATGGTCATTCAACGTTCCGGTGCAGAAGAAATGGCATGGTCACGCGGGTCCGATCAGTTCGAGCAGCAGCGCCCGCTGCGCGTGAAGGCGGTTCTCGGCTTCGTCGATCACGGCGCTCTGCGGGCCGTCCAGCACCGCAGCATCGATTTCGACGTTGCGCCGGACCGGCAGGCAGTGCATCGCAATCCCGCCGGCCGTGCGCTGCATGCGCGCCTGGGTCAGTCGCCAGTCGCGCTTGCCGGCGCGCAAGGCGCGTTCGGCATCCGCGTTGCCGAACTGAAGGAGGGATCCCCAGGACTTGGCGTACACCACGTCCGCGCCGTCGACGGCACCATCCGGATCGTCGGTCACCGTCACCGAACCGCCGCGCCGCGCGGCCAAGGCCCGGACGGCGGCGTAGTCATCGGGATCGAGGTCGTAGCCCTCTGGCCGGGCAACGGTGATGTGCATGCCCAACTGCGCGGCGGCGATCGCCGCACTGGCGGGGACCGCGGTGGGCAAGGCCTTGGGGTGCCACGCCCACAGCAGGACGAACCGCTTGCCGCGCGTCTCGCCCAGCCGCTCGCGCATCGTCATCGCGTCGGCCAATCCCTGGCACGGATGCCGCCGCGACGACTCCATGCTGATGACCGGCTTGGTCGCATACCGCGCGAAGTTGCGGATGGTCCGGTCTTCGCGCTCGATCGACCAGTCACTCCCCTTGGGAAACGTGCGCACGGCCAGCGCATCGGCATAGCGACTCAACACGCGCGCGGCTTCGATGATGTGCTCGACGGTGGCGCCGTCCATCACCGCATCGAGATCCGTCTCCAGCGTCCAGCTCCCCTTGCCCGGCTCGAGACAGAGCGCGTGGCCGCCGTGCAGGAACATCGCCGTCTCCATCGACGCGCGCGTCCGCAGCGACGGATCCATGAATATCATGGCCAGCACCTTGCGCTCGAGTCCACCGCCGACCTCTCCACGCTTGCAGCGTGCCGCGAGGTCAAGCAGGGCATCGATCTGCTCGGGTGCCCAGTCTTCCATGGCCAGGAAATCCCGCCCGCTCATGCCAGCACCGCCTGCAGCGCCTCGGTCAGGAGTTGCGCCTCGTCGGTCGCAAACGTCAGCGCCGGCAGTAGTCGCAGCGTCTGCGGATCGGTGGCCGTGCCGGTGAGCACGCGATGCTCCCAGAGCGCACACTGCACGGCGGCGGCGGGACGGTCCAGTTCCACGCCCAGCAGGAATCCCCGGCCGTGCACCCGCACCACGTGCGGGAGCGCGCCGATGTCGCGCACCAGTTGAGCGCTCACGCGCCGCACATTGTCAAGCAGGCATTCCCGTTCCATGACCGCGATGTTCGCCAGCGCCGCGGCACACGGGACCGGACCGCCGCCGAATGTCGATCCCAGGTCGCCCACCGTGATGTCGTCGACCAGTGATGGCACCGCGATCACGGCACCGATCGGCAACCCCGCCGCCAGTCCCTTGGCCATCGCGATCGCATCAGGCACCACGCCGAAATGCTCGGCCGCCGTGAACGAGCCGGTGCGACCGGTTCCGCACTGCACCTCATCGAACAGCAGCTTGGCGCCGCGTGCGTCACACAAGTCGCGCGCGGCCTGCAGGAACTCTACCGTTGCGGTGCGCGCGCCGCTGAAACCCTGCACCGGCTCCAGCAACACGGCCGCTACGGTGTCGTCGATCGCCGCGTCCAGTGCCGCGATGTCATTGAACGGCACCTTGCGCGACAACGGCACGCCGGCCCGCTGCGCGCCAGCCTCGTACCGCGCACCGTCGGTACAGGCAAGCGTCGCGGCGGTGCGCCCATGCCAGCCGCCGCGCATCGTGACGACGGTCCGCCGGCCGGTCTTGCGACGCGCGAGACCGAGTTGATTCTCGTTGGCTTCCGCGCCGGAATTGCAGAAGAACACCCGGCTCAACGGATCGGGCGCGAGCCGCGCCAGCGTGTCGGCGAGAAGCTCGCGCCCCGCGTGCGGCACGGCGGTCGAATAGAAGATCAGCCGGGCCGCCTGCTCCGCGATCGCCGCGACCACGTCGGGATGCGAATGCCCCGAACTGGCCACGGCGTGCCCGCCATACGCGTCGAGCCATTCGTGCCCGTCTTCGTCAACCAGCCACGAACCATGGCCCGCGACCGCGCGCAGCGGAAAGGTCGCATACACCGGCAGCAGTGCCGCGCCGGTCGTCTCGGTCAGCATGGAAATACTCCCGGGGCCGTCAATCCGGCCCGTTCGTCGAGTCCCAGCGCCAGATTCATCGCCTGCACCGCCTGGCCACCGGCACCCTTGATCAGATTGTCGATCACGCACAGCACCTGCACCTCGCGACCATCGCCGGAAACCGCCGCGTGCAACAGCGCCAGGTTCGACCCGATCGCGTGGGTCAGTTGCGGCGGCGCATCGAGCACGCGCACGAACGGACGACCCGCAACGCGCGCCGCCACGTGGCGATTGATGTCACGGACGGGCTCGGCGAGTGTGACGTACAACGTGGCGTGGATGCCGCGCACGAACGGCCCCGAATGACACAGCAGCCGCGCGCGCGCCGCCGGGTCGCCGCGCCACGCACGCCACTGTTCCAGCATTTCACCCTCATGGCGGTGACCCATGCCGGCGTAGGCGAACATGTTGTGCGCGCGCGTGGCATGATGGGTCGACGACTTGAGCGATTGCCCCGCGCCGCTCGAGCCGGTCACCGCGAAGATCACCGGATCGGTGGCCAGTGGCAGGTCGGCGACGCCGTGCAGCGCCAGTTGTGCCGCCGTCGCGAAACATCCGGGCGCCGCGATGGCCCGGGCCCCGCGCAGCTCGTCCCCGCGCACATCGGCCAGCCCATACTCGAAGCGATGCAACAGCGCGGGCGCACGATGCGCGCCGTAGTGCTGCTCGTGCAGTCGACCGTCATGAATCCGGAAATCGGCGGCGAGGTCGATGACCAGCCGGGGACCGGCGTCGATCACCGCACCCATGATGTCGGTGGACTCGCCGTGATCGAGCGCGAGGAATACGACATCCTTGCCGCGCGCCGTGTCGGCCGGCGCATGGGCGGCAAAGCGCGCATCGGTCAGCAGTCCGAGCGCCGGCAGATGATCGGCGATCGGTTTCCCCGCCTGCGACCGCGATGTGGCGACGACCTCGGTCACGTCCGGATGCTGCAGCACGATGCGCAGCAGCTCGCCGCCCGCATACCCGGCGGCACCGATCACCGCCGCTTTCACGCCGCCACCTCGCGCCCGGCCCGCCACCGCTCGATCGCGGTCTGCACCCGATCGACCAGTCCCGGCGCATCACGCCGGGCATTGTGTGCCGGCAGCTGCAGCTCGTTGCCGATGTAGCGTCGCCCGACCTCGTTGTCGGTGGCAGGCCCGGTGATTACCGTGATGCCGAGCTGGAACTCCTCCCGCATCAGGCGGTCGGCTCCCCAGCAGGCCACCGGATCTGGCGCAGCCAGCACGTACGCAGCCCCGAGCGACATCAGGTCGCTCGCGCGCAGGATGTCCTGCACGCCGTACTCACCCAGGATTCCGTCGCCGAGCTCGGCCACGATCACGTCGGGATGACTCCCGCGGGCATCCATCAGCCGGTTGAACAACCCTCGCGCCACCGGCACCGTCATCCCCGCGTGCGTGCTGGCGGCGCCGGCGTCGTTGAATGTCAGCGCCGCGACCGCGCCGGCGTCCTGCATCGACAGCGCGTCGCGCATCAGCGATACGCCGGTCAGCTTGACCGCGGCGACCCGATAGCCCGCGCGCGACAAACCACGCACCAGCTCGGTGGCCGCGACGGTCTTGCCGGCGTTCATGCAGGTGCCCGCGACATACACCACCGGTGCATCGCATTGCAGCACGTCCGCCGGCGGAATCGCGTGCTCGCCGATGTGGGCCGGTCGACCGACCCGGTCGCCCAGTTCCGGAAACGCCAGCACCGCACCCAGCACCTCGGCGTCGAAGGGCGGCCCGATCTCGGGGTTCTGCGAGGTACACCGCCCGAGAATGCCTCCCAGATTGAGCACATGGATCACGTCGCCCGGCGCGATCGCGTCGGGGACGTCGCCGGCATACCCGCGCAGCGCTCGACGCACCCCGAGTGTTCCGGCAAGCACATCGCCAGCGCGCAGCGACACCATGCGACCACCCAGATCCTCGACCTCGTTGTACGTGCTCTTGTCGGTCAGGATCCGCACGGCAAGGACGTAACCTTCGGCCGCGCGAATCTCGTCGCCGAGAATCACTTCGCTCGACAACGCCGCGTTGCGCGTTGACGACGCAATCCGATCGAGCCGTGCCCGCCGTGTCACCACCACTTACTGCCCCTCGCCGGCATCGCGCGACGGTGCCCGCGCCGCCTCGCCGCGCTGTTGCGCGCGCGCGGCCAGCAGCTCGGGGATCGCGCCGACCCGCGCAAAGGCGCGAGCCTCGTCGCCGGTCCACAGCCGGTTCTCCTCGCCGTACGTCGCCACGTCACGGTCCATCATCGAATACGGCGACCGCGCGCCGCTGACCGCGAAACGACCGGGGCCCAGGTGGATCCGCGTCTCGCCACTCACGTGGCGCTGCGACGACTGCACCAGCGCCTCGATGTCGCGCAGCGCCGGGTCGAAATAATGGCCCTCGTGCAGCCGGTCGCCGTAGAACCGCCCCAGTTGATCCTTCCAGAACGATTGCCACTTGGTGAGCACCAGCTTTTCCAGTTCACGATGCGCCGCGATCAGCATCAGCGCGCTGCCCGCCTCGAACCCGACCCGTCCCTTGATTCCCAGTGCCGTCTCACCGACATGAATGCCGTGGCCAATCCCATAGACGACCGCACGTTCCGTCAGCGCCTCGACCAACGCGTATCCCGGCATCGCACGGCCATCGATCGTGGCCGGAACACCACGGTCCCAGCCGATGACGACGTCGGCTGGCGCCGGTACGTCGGCCGGCGGATCGAGCAGGTCGGCCGGCGGCGACGCCCACGTGTCGTGGGTCCACCCACCGCCCCATGTGGTACCCCACAGCCCGCGATTGATGGAAAACGCACCCGAACTCGGCGGGACGGGCAAGCCACGCGCCTGGAGATAACTGATCGACGCGTCGCGCGTGACGCCTTCGTCGCGGATGGGTGTCACGATCTCGAGCTCGGGTGCCAGCACCCGCAACGCGATGTCGAAGCGAACCTGATCGTTGCCCGCACCCGTCGACCCGTGGGCGACCGCCGTCGCGCCGATGCGCCGGGCAACCTCGACCACGGAAATCGCCTGTTGCGTGCGCTCGGCCGCGACGGACAGCGGATAGACCTCGCCCCGCAGCACATTCGCCTGGATCAGCACGCGCACGAAGCGATCGAAGACGGCCGCTCGCGCGTCCACTTCGTGATGCTCGGCGGCGCCCACCGCCAGCGCCTGCGCGCGGATGGCGGCCCGCTGCTCCGGCGAACTGCCGCCCGTGTTGACGTAGACGGTATGGACCGCGAAGCCCCGTTCCGCGAGCCGGGGCACGCAGTAGGAGGTGTCCAGGCCACCGGAGAAGGCGAGCGCGATTGTGTGCATAATGCATAACTATGCACCCATCATGCCACCCGCGCAATCCCCGCTACTGCGGGCCGATCGAGATCCCGTACCCCGCATGCAGTGCCAGGTTCACCGTCTCGGCGCGACCATCGCTGATCCGCACCCGCAGGTATGCCGCCGTCGCCTTGACCAAGGCGAGGCCCGACAGGAACCGGAATACCCGGAATCGGTGCTGCAGCGTGGCTTGCAGCACCCCGCCACCGAACTCATAATCCGAGCCAAAGATCCCGTTGGCATGGTTGTACACCTGCCCGCGCACCGAGCTCACCGGCACCACCATCACCGGGCCGGCGCCCAGGCCGTATTCCAGCCCGCGCCAGCGCCACATCCGTTCACCCACGAACAGGTTGACGCCATTCGTGATCCTGAAGTACTGGACGCCCGGCACCGGATTGTCGAGATAGATCTTGTGATGGGTATAGGAGAACGCCCAGCCGCGGTTGCCGGCCCAATGGGAGATCGCGCCACCGTAGTAATAGGTCGGCGCGAACGGGCGGGTCGACCAATCCCCGGTTTCACTGATCGCCGGGAGCCCGGCCTGGTCGAACGTCACCGGCATTGGCAGGCTCCACGCATCGCCCAGGGACGCGGCCAGCCGCCATTGCGCCCGCAGCGGTGCCGCCGCCACGAGCGTCAGGAGCACTGCATAAATCCAGCGATCAGCGTCGCGACGACGGCTGGGCCGGGGTCGGTCAGTTGTGGGGGAAACCATCGGAAAACCGTCGTTAGGTCGTGGCGGCAACAATGTAATCGCAGTCGCAACGCCGGCTGGTCTGGCGCGAGACTGGTGTGACAGTCGATATTGCACGCTCGTTAGTGGCTTGAAGTTGGCTGGATCTTTCGTGGCCTTGCGTTGACAGGTCGTTGATGGTGTTGGACTTACAGCCTGTGAGCCCACCTCGGGCTGAATGGGCGGCAACCAGGAGGAGCGGATGCGTCGCGTCGGTTTGGTATTGTTGGCCTCGCTTGCTGCGGCCGGTTCGCTGGCCGCGCAGAGCCGTGGGATCGATAAGGGCACGTTCGAAATCGGGGGATTCGCCCGGTACAACAAGCTTCCCGGCGTCTTTCAGATCACCAACGCGAAAGGCGATCGGTGGGGTGGCGGCGGGCGCATCGGCTTCTTCGTCGCGCGGGATCTGGCGATCGAGCTGGACGCCTCAGGCAACCCGGCTGATCTCAAGGCGAATCAGCCGCTGATCCCGGCGACCATCGGGTACTACTCGCGCCCGCTGGTCTACGTGCCGATTCACCTCCAGCTGGTCTACAACGCGCCGCTGAGCAATCGCTTCTTCTTCCTGATCGGCGCCGGCGCGAGCGATGACAAGCTGACCAAGACCGTGCAGGAGAGCAACATCGGCTTCGGCGGACTGGCCGGCATTCGGTGGCGTGCGCTGCACGACCTCAGCTTCCGCGTCGAGGGCACGGCGGACATCGTACCGAGCGGCTTCAACAATCAGAGCAATACGTATCTCGGCGCACAGATCGGCGCCTCATTCCTGTTTGGCGGCCACGGCTGCAATCACGCCGGCGACATGATCAGCATCACGCCGACGGCGGTGACACTGCATCCGGGCGAGACCCAGACCTTCACGGCGGTCGCCACCTACTGCGGCGCCAGTGACGCGGTGGTCTATCGTCTCTCCGGCCCGGGCACCCTCGATTCGATGTCGGGCATGTATACGGCGACGGTGCCGGGCAGCGCCCAGGTGACGGCCTACAGCCGCCGCGGCAAGATGACGTCGGCTGCCGCGATCACCGTGGCCCCCGCCGCTGCGGCACCGCCGCCGGCGCCGGTCGAACCCCCGCCCGCCCCGGCGCCGCCACCGGCACCTGCGCCGACGCCGGCTCCGGAGCGCTACACCTTCAACCTGGCGATGGTGCACTTCCGCTTCGATCATGCCGACCTCACCAAGGGTGGCATCGACACGGTGAACGCGATCGCGGCGACCCTCGTGGCCCATCCCGAAGTCACGGTGGACGTCACCGGTCACACCGACTGGATCGGCACCGAGGCGTACAACATGAAGCTGTCGCGCGGTCGCGCGGAGACGGTGCGGCGCCTGCTGGTGAAGGACGGCGTCGACAACAGCCGGATCACGGTCAAGTGGCGTGGCGAGGATGAACCGATCGCCGACAACCACACCAAGGCCGGTCGTGCGATGAACCGTCGCACCGAGGTGAAGCAGAACAATTGATGCAGAGGGGTGTTGGCGGCTGCGAGGCCGTCGACATCCCACCGCAGGTCAAACGGCGGACTCGAGGTCGAGTCCGCCGTTTGCGTTGCCGGTACGGGCCGCGCCTACATCGCGCCGTGCGACCGGTTGCGCGCGATCGAATCGAGGATCGGCTGGAGTGTCTGCCAGACGTTGGCGGCAACGATGCGTGACCCGCGCGCGTTCGGGTGCATGCCGTCGGCTTGATTGAGCGCCGGGTGGCCCGCGACGCCGTCCAGGAGAAACGGCAGGTAGTAGTCATGGTGCAACCGCGCTTCCTCCGGGAACACCTGCCGGAATGCGGCACCGTAGGCGCGACCGAGGTTCGGCAGCGCTTCCATGCCGGCAACCACGATCGCCGCGCGCGGGGTCACCGAATCGAGCGCGACGAGAATGGCATCGAGATTGGCGCGCAGCGAATCGACCGGTTGGCCGCGCAACCCGTCGTTGGCCCCGGTTTCGACGACGACCACGGCGGGCGCGCCTTGCGACAACAGCCACGTCATGCGGTGGCGGGCGTCGGCCGAGGTCTCGCCACTCACCCCGGCGTTCACGACGTGAAACGGCAGATGGGCCGAATCGATCCGCTGCTGCAGGCGCGTCGACCATGCGTCAGCCGGGTCGAGTCCGTATCCCGCCGTGAGCGACGTTCCGATCAACAGGATCGTGTTCGACACGTGGGGCGGCACAACGGGACTATTCTTCGGCGCGGTTGCCGTCCGGTGCGTTCCGTGACACGCGGCTGCGCCGGCCATCACTATCAGCAGGTACACCTTCCGTGCCCGACGATCCATTCGAGGTTGCATCGCCATCCGCCCCCATGCTCGCTTGCCAGTCGCTGCACCATGAGTACCAGTCCGGCGGCAAACGACTCACCGTGCTCAAGGATATCACGTTTGCGGTGGACGCCGGCGGCTTTGTCGCCATCGTCGGTCCGTCAGGCAGCGGCAAGACCACGCTCCTCGGCCTGCTCGCGGGCCTCGACCGGCCGACGTCGGGGCGCGTCGCCATCGATGGCACCGACCTCGCCCAACTGGACGAGGATGGTCGCGCGCGTTTTCGTCGCGAGCGCGTGGGATTCGTGTTCCAGTCATTCCAGTTGATTCCCACCCTCACCGCGCGCGAGAACATTCAGGTGCCACTCGAGCTGGCCCGGGCACGTGATGCCGGCGCGCGTGCCGATGCCCTGCTCGAACGCGTGGGTCTCGCCGCACGGAGCCACCATTACCCGGCGCAGCTGTCCGGCGGGGAGCAGCAACGCGTCGCCGTCGCCCGTGCGTTCAGCACCCGGCCGCGGATCCTGTTCGCCGACGAGCCCACCGGCAATCTCGACGCGGCCAACGGTGCCACGATCATCGACATCATGATGGCACTCAACCTCGAGGTCGGCACCACGCTGATACTGGTGACGCACGACCTCGAGCTTGCCAGCCGCGCCCGCCGGATCATCCGGTTGGCCGATGGCGCCGTCGTGTCGGATCAGCCAGCGTGAACAGTGCCGAATGGGTCTGGCGCATGGCACGGCGCCTGGCGCGCTCGGCGCGGCGACGACTGCTGTTGCTGACAGCCTCGGTGGTCGCCGGCGTCGCCGCGCTGGTCGCGGTCAATTCGTTCACCGAAAATCTCACCGTGGCCGTGGCGGCACAGGCCCAGGATCTGCTCGGCGCCGACCTGTCCCTCACCGGCGGGACCGCAGCACAGGGCGATTCCACGGCGGCGCGACTGCTCGACTCGCTGCGGCGTGTCGGCGGCGATCAGATCCGCACCGCCGTGTCGGCGTCATTCGCCGCCATGGCGTATCGTCCCGGCACCGGCGGTGCACGGCTCGTCCAGGTGCGCACGGTCGATCCCGGCTGGCCCTACTACGGCGCCATCACCACGTCGCCTGCCGGCATCTGGGGACGCCTGCAGCGTGGGGCCGCCATCGTCGACCCGTCGCTGCTGACGGCCATTGACGCCCACATCGGCGACACGCTGGCGCTCGGCGACGGCCGCTTCGTCATCGCCGGCACGGTGGTCGACGTGCCCGGTGACATCGGATTGCAGATGGCGTTCGGCGAACGCGTGTTCATCGCGACGAGCGCGTTGCCGAGCACGCACCTGCTCGCGTTCGGGTCGCGCGAATCCTGGGACACCTACGTGCGCCTGCCTGTCACGATCAATGCCCAGCAGGTCGCCCGCGTCAACGGACCCCCGTTGCGCGCCGCGCATTTCACCGTGCACACCATCGCCGACGACCGCGACAGCCTGACGCGCGGCCTCATCCGCCTCGGCAACTATCTCGGCCTGGTCGCCCTGGCCGCCCTGCTGCTCGGCGGTCTCGGCGTCGCCAGCGCCGTGCACGTGTTCATCCGGCAACAACTCGACAGCATTGCCGTGCTGCGATGCGTCGGCGCGACGTCGTGGCAGATCTTCAGCGTGTATCTCGTGCTCGCGTTCGGCATGGGGCTGCTCGGCTCGGTGCTCGGCGCCGGGCTTGGCGTGGGACTCCAGCAGCTGATGCCGTACGTCGTCCGCGATTTCCTGCCGGTCGGTGTGCATGTCGTTCCGTCGATCCATGCCATCGTCGTCGGCATCGCGTGCGGCCTGTGGACCGCCGTCGCCTTCGCGCTGATGCCGCTGTTGGCTATACGTGCCGTGCCACCACTCGCCACGCTCCGGCGCACCGTCACGCCCACCCGCGCCCACTGGGATGGCTGGCGGATGGCGGTGGCGGTGGCGTTGCCGCTCAGCGTCGTCGGGCTGGCGGCGGTGCAGGTTGGATCGCTGCGTCGCGGGACATGGTTCGTCGCCGCGTGCATTGGCGCACTGGTGGTGCTCTGGCTCGCCTCGCGCATGCTGATGGCCGTCGCTCGCCGCTGGACGCCGGCACGCTGGGCCTACCTGCCGAGACAGGGACTCGCCAACCTGCACCGGCCGGGGAATCAGACCGTCACGGTCGTGGTTGCGCTCGGCTTTGGCGCATTCATTCTCACGACCTTGTTCACCGCGCAGCAGAACCTGTTACGCGTCGTCCGCGTCGAGAATGGCACGGTCCGACCAAACCTTGTCTTCTTCGACATCCAGACCGACCAGCGCGTCACGATCGACTCGATCCTGCGGCACGACTCGCTCACCCGCACGGCATACGTTCCCATCGTCCCGATGCGGATCCGCGCGATCGACGGGACGCCGGTCGCGACGCGGCTGGCCCGCGACAGCGCGGCGCAACGCGGCGGCGATCGGCGTGGCGGCTCGCCATGGGCGGCGCGCCGGGAATTCCGATCGACGTATCGCGCCACCCGTGAGGCCGACGAACGCCTCACCGCCGGGCACTGGTTTGCCCCGGGAGCCGGCGGCAACGGACGTTCGCCGGAGGCGCCCGTCGACATATCGCTCGAAGCAGACCTGGCCCACGAGCTGGGCGTCGGTGTGGGGGGCACGATTACCTGGGATGTGCAGGGCGTGCCCGTGTACAGCACGGTGACATCGCTCCGCGAGGTGAACTGGGCGCAATTCGAACCGAACTTCTTCGTCGTGTTTGCGCCGGGCGCACTCGAACAGGCGCCCCAGTCGTGGGTCACGATGGTGATCGCCGCCGACCCCCTGGTTCGCGGCCGGGTCCAGCGCGAAGTCGCGGAACGCGCCGCCAACGTCACCGGGATCGATCTTGGTGAAGTGCAGCACGCCATCGAGGCCGTCGTCGCGCGCATCGTGCTGGCGATTCGCTTCATGGCCCTGTTTTCCCTGGCGACCGGCACCGTCGTATTGATCGGCGCGATCACCACGAGCCGCTGGCAGCGCGTCCGCGAGGGCACGCTGCTGCGCACCCTCGGCGCCACGCGGCCGCAAGTGCTGGTGATTCTCTGTGTCGAGTACGCCGCACTCGGTCTCGCGGCAGCGTTGGTCGCCAGCATGCTCGCCGGCGGCGCCGGGTGGGCACTGTCGCACTGGGTCTTTGGCACACACTTCGTGCTGCCTGTCCTCTCCATGACGCTGCTGGCACTCGGATTGATCGCGCTCACTACCGCCGTGGGCCTGGGCAATTCCGGCGACGTCCTTCATCAGCCGCCGCTCGAGGTGCTGCGGGCCGAGTAGTCGCGGCGCCCGTCGCCGCGGATCCCTCGCCTCTCGCCCGTCGCCCCTTATCTTTGCACCGTGCTTCCCATCGACCTTTCCAGCAAGCGCGCGTTTGTCGCCGGCGTTGCCGACGACGGCGGCTTTGGCTTTGCCATCGCCAAGGCCCTCGCCGAGGCCGGCGCGACCGTCTGTGTCGGCACCTGGCCGCCGGCGATGGGGATCTTCGAGAACCTGCTTGAGCGCGGCAAGATGGCCGCATCACTGCAGCTCGCGGGCGGCGGCACCATGGCGTTCGAGCGGATCTACCCGCTCGACGCAGCGTTCGATACGCTTGACCAGGCTCCGCCGGAGATCCGCGACAACAAGCGCTATCGTGAGCGCGGCGATTTCAGCATCGCGGGCGTCGTGGCGCGCCTCCGCGCGGATTTCGGCGACCGCCCGCTCGACATCGTGGTGCATTCGCTGGCCAACGGGAGCGAAGTGAAGAAGCCGCTCCTCGACACGTCGCGCGCGGGATATCTGGGCGCGGTCGGTGTGTCGGCATACAGCAACGTGGCGCTGGTACGCGAGACGGGGCCCTTGATGCGCGAAGGCGGCGCGTATCTGTCGTTGACGTACATGGCCAGTGAGCGCGCCATTCCCGGCTACGGCGGCGGCATGTCCTCGGCCAAGGCCGCGCTCGAATCCGACACCCGGACCCTCGCGTTCGATGCAGGTCGCCGGTTCGGCGTGCGCATCAACACGATCTCGGCCGGCCCGTACGCATCCCGGGCAGCGTCGGCCATCGGCATCATCGAACGGATGGTCGAGTATACCCGCGCCAACGCACCGCTCACGCGCGAGCTCGATGCCATGGATGTCGGCCACGTCGCGGCGTTCCTCTGCTCGCCCCTGGCGGCCGCGATCACCGGTTCGACCGTCTATGTCGACAACGGCTACCACGCCATGGGCATGGCGACGGACTGGCCCGCGCCGAGTCCGTCGCCCTGAGCGACGCGACGGACCGCGCCGCCGTGCACGCCGTTGACCACCGAAGCAAGGCGCGGCGATGACCGATCGTCTCGCAGCGACCCTGGGCGCCGCCTTCGCCGCGCTGGGCGTGATACTCGGCGCGTTCGGCGCCCATGCGCTGCGCACCCGTCTCGACGCGGACCAGCTCGAGATCTATCAGACTGGCGTCCGCTATCAGATGTACCACGCCTTCGCCCTGCTGATGTCGGCATGGCTGATCGCACGCAACGCGCCCCGCGCCGGCATCGCGGCGTGGCTGTTCGTCAGCGGCATCGTGATCTTCTCCGGCTCGCTCTACCTGCTGGTGGCAACCGGCGCCCGCTGGTGGGGCGCGGTCACACCAATTGGCGGCCTCTGTTTCATCGCCGGATGGATCGTGCTCGCGATCGGCGCCGCGCGACTGCCCGCGTGAAATACCTGCCACTTGTCGCCGGCATCGATCGCTGGTTCGCCGACGGCGTTGGCGCAGCGGGAGCCGGCGTCGTGCTGTGCCGCCGCGGCTGCACCGCGTGTTGTCATGGCCCCTTCGACATTTCACCCGCCGACGCAGAACTGGTCGTTCGCGGACTCGCCCGTCTCGAGCCGGCCACGCGCCGGCAGATGGAATGGCGCGCGACGCAGCAGGTGGAACGGTATCGCGATGTGGCACCTGACTGGCGCGCGCCGTGGGATGTCGCAACGATCGCCGAGTCGGTGTTCGATGACATGGGGGATGCGCTGAGGGCGATGCCGTGCCCCGCGCTGGATGATGCCGGCGATTGCCTGATCTACGAGCACCGTCCGGCCACCTGCCGGATGACCGGGCTGCCGATGCTCGCGAACGCGACGATCCTCGAAAACGTCTGTCCGATCGTCGACAGCAGCCCGGCATACGCGTCCCTGGCGCCGCTACCGTTCGATCTGGCCGGTGTCGAGGATCGCGCGGCGGATTGCGATGCCGACGCGCGGCGGCGCGGTTACGTCAGCACGACGGTGGCGGGTGCGATTGCGGGCGCGGTGACGCCGTGATCGCGGTCCCGGCGCGGCGGCGGCACTTGGTCCGGACGATGCCTGCGACGTGACGCGCGAGTTGTGCGAGGGGGAGCAGCCTGCCGGGGGTCATACCGCCTCCTTCAGATAGCCTGAAGGAGGCACCACATCGGGTATCGGCGCATCAATGCCAGGGCGCGCCGGCCCACCAGAGCGTGCGGTTGTACGTGAACAGCGCGAACAGGGCGCAGATCACCACGGCGGCGATCACCAGCGAAAAACCGAATAGCCAGCTCAGGATCTTGATGTCGAACTTGAGGTGCATGTAGAACATCGCCACGAACCAGAACTTCATCGCCGACAGCACCAGCAGCAGCACCACGAAATGGGGCGCCAGGGCTGCGCCAATGCTGCCGTTCCCGCCGCGCAGGTGGCCGAAGCACGTCTCGTAGAGCAGGACCTCGCCGGCGGTGAGCACGAACAGGATGGCGGCAATCTGGATGTATTTCGCGCCGGTGGCGTGCGGCTGGTCCAGATTGTCGTGGACGCTGTGCGGATGGTCGATGGTGCCGGTATGTGCAGTCATGACGTTACCGTCCCAGGCTCATCAGGTAGACGACGGGAAAGATGATGATCCACACCACGTCGACGAAGTGCCAGTACAGTGCCGCAATCTCCAGATTGAGCGCCTTGGCCGGGGGAATCCGCCCCTTCCACGCGTCCTTGAGCAGCGTCCCGAGCCAGAGCGTCCCGATCGCGACGTGCGTGCCGTGAAAGCCGGTCAGCGTGAAGAAGCTCGACGCGAAGAGATTGGTGCTGTAGTGCATCCCTTCGTGATAGAAGTGCGTGAACTCGTAGATCTGCATGCCGACGAAGAACATGCCGCACAGCACGGTGAGTGACAGCCAGGTCAGCAGCTTCTTGCGATTCCCCTGCTGCGCGCCGTTGAGCGCCATCACGACGAAGAACGACGAGAACAGCAGCACGGCGGTGCCGGCAGTCACCAGCGGCACCTCGAACACATCCTTGGGGCCCGGACCGGTCGCGTGCGAATCGCGGTAGATCACGAAGGTCGTGATCAGCGACGCGAAGAACATGCATTCCGAACCGATAAAGGTCCAGATGGCGAGCTTGCGACTGTTGATCGGCAGCGACGTGTGATGCGCGTCGGGCACGATCCCGGGAGTGACGGCGGCGGCGGTCATCGCGACATGCCCTCAGTGAGCCGTGTGAGAGGTGGGATGATCGACCGGCTGATACGACCACTTGAAGATCGAGAACGCGGCCAGCGCAAAACCGACCATCGACACCGGGCCGAACGGAAAGGCCCACGGACGGTGTACCATCAGGCCGGTCATGAACGTCAGGATGCCGACCGAGGTTGATAGCGGCCACCACGATGGCGACGGCAGGTGAATGCCGGCGCCGCTCCCCGCCACCGGCTCAGGCAGAAACCGGACACCGGCGGCGCGCTTGGCCGCCCACAAGGCGTCCTTCTCGTGCACCACCGGTTCCGTCGTGAAGTTCCATTCCGGCGGCGGTGACGGAATCGACCATTCCAGCGTGGCACCACCCCACGGATCGGCCGGCGCGTGCACGTCGCTGCGCCAGGCCCGGATCACGTTGTAGATGAAGACCAGGAACGCCAGCGCGAGGATCCAGGCGCCGATGGTCGAGGCGACATTGTAGGGCTCGAGGCCGAGACCGCCGGCGTACGTGTACACCCGGCGCGGCATCCCCAGCAGCCCGGCAAAGTGCATCGGGAAGAACGTCAGGTTGAAGCCGATGAGCATGAGCCAGAAGTGCACCTTGCCGAGCGTCTCGTCGAGCATCCGCCCGAACATCTTGGGCCACCAGTAGTACGCGCCGGCGGTCAGTGCGAAGATCGAGCCGCCGAAGAGCACGTAGTGGAAGTGCGCCACCACGAAGTACGTGTCGGTCTGCTGCAGGTCGGCCGGCGCCACGGCGTGCATCACGCCCGACAGCCCGCCGATGATGAACATGGCGATGAAGCCGACGGCAAAATAGAACGGCGTCCTGAGCTGCAACGATCCGCCCCAGATGGTGCCGATCCAGTTGAAGATCTTCACCCCGGTGGGAATCGCGATCAGCATGGTCGACAGCGAGAAGAACGAATCCGCCAGCGGTCCCATGCCGGTGGCGAACATGTGATGCGACCACACACCGAAGCCCAGGAACGCGATGAACGCCATCGAGAAGACCATCGCGCTGTAGCCGAACAGCGGCTTGCGCGAGAACACCGGCAGGATCTCCGACACGATGCCGAACGCCGGCAGGATCAGGATGTACACCTCGGGATGGCCGAACACCCAGAACAGGTGCTGCCAGAGCATCGGGTCGCCGCCAGCGACATTGAACGAGAAGAAGCTCGACCCGAAGATCCGGTCAGCGGTCAGCAGGATCAGCGCCACCGTGATCACCGGGAACGCCAGCAGCACCAGCACCTGCGTCACCAGCACCGCCCAGACGAACATCGGCATCCGCATCAGCGTCATGCCGGGCGCGCGCATGTTGAGGATGGTCGTGAAGAAGTTGACGCCGGCCGCGAGCGATGCGATGCCCAGGATCTGCAGGCCGAGCATCCAGAAATCCATGTTCATGCCGGGCGAGAAATACAGCGACGACAGCGGCGCGTAACCGAACCAGCCGCCGTTGGGGGCGGCGCCGAGCAGGAACGAGAAGTTGAGGAACAGCCCGCCCAGGATGAAGACCCACAGGCTCATCGCGTTGAGGCGCGGGAACGCCACGTCGCGCGCGCCGATCAGCAGCGGCACGAAATAGTTGAAGAACATGGCACTGATCGGCATCACCGCGAGGAAGATCATCGTGGTGCCGTGCATCGTGAACAGCTGGTTGTAGAACTCCGGCGACACCAGGTGATTGTCGGGCTTCATCAGCTGCAGCCGGATGATCTCGGCCTCGATCCCGCCGATCAGGAAGAAGAGGAAGGCGGCGGCACCGTACATGATGCCGACCTTCTTGTGATCCACCGTCGTCAGCCACTCGACCACCACACTGCGCTTGTACGCGGTGGCGGCGTGGGCCGGTTCGAGCACTGTGGTAGCCATAGTCTGCAGTATCCTCGTCCCGTCAGCGCATCGTGCGGAGGTAGGCGATCAACGCCGTGACCTCGGCGTCAGAAACCGGGAATGGAAGCACCATCTTCACGTCGGGCTTGACCTGCTGCGTGTGTTCGATCCAGTTGCGCAGGTTGGCGTCGGTGTTGGGTAGCCAGCCCGCGGCAATCATCTTGCGCGAGCCAATGCCGCTCAGATTGGGCCCGATCGTCGACAGCACATGCATCGATGAAATCGAGTGACAGGTGACGCACCCCTTGGACGTGAACAGCTTCCGCCCCTCGGTCACCAACGGGGCCTCGGCGGCGGTATCTGCCGCGGGAGCGACCGCCACCCGACTCGCCGGCGCAGCGTTCCCTGGTGCGGCAGCCGCCGCCACCACCGCGGGATGCATCGGCGTCCCGTCCCATTTCATTGTCGAATCGGCGTGACGCTTGTCGACCCACGCCTTGAATGAGTCCGGCGTGTCGACCATGAGGTAGAAATCCATCCGCCCGTGTTCGGTGCCGCAGAACTCGCCGCATGCCCCAGGGAATGCGCCGGTGACCTGCGCCGTGAACCAGAGCCGGGTCTCGCGATTGGGGAAGATGTCGCGCTTGCCGGCGAACTGCGGCACCCAGAACGCGTGGATCACGTCGTTGGATTTCATCCGCAGGTCGACCGTCCGGTTGACGGGGACGTGCAATTCGTTCGCCGTGGTGATGCCGAGGTCCGGATAGCGGAACTCCCAGAACCACTGGTGCCCCACCACCTCGACCTTGAGCGGCGGCTGGCCATCCGGTGACGTGGCCGGCACGCGCGCGGTGGCGAAGATGGTCCGCACCGTCGGCACCGCGACGATCGCCAACACGACGGCGGGAATGATCGTCCACACGATCTCGATCACCGTGCTGCCGTGCACCTGGCTCGGCTCGGCATCGTCGGGGTGGCCGCGGAACTTGAACACCGCCCACAGCAGCGCACCCTCGACCAGGATGAAGACGATCGTCGCCAGCCACACCGTCTTCATGAAGACGGCGTCGACCATCTGCGAGAAATCGCCGCGAGGGTCGAGGGTCGACTGGGGGTACGGACCGTGGCAGGCCGCGATCAGCACCACCGAGAAGACACATAACCAACCGAGCGGTCGGATCCACCGGGTCGGCACGCGCAGATGTCGCATCAGCTCAGCATCCGGTCGCTTGTGAAGCGTTGCACTAACAAGGGAAATCGAGCGTACAGCATAGCGGCGTCGACGAAGCGGGTCAAGGAAAAACACTCCCGGCATCCCCTTTTTTCCGGAATCGAGGTATTGTTGTTCCCACCCCGTCGCGGTCCACCCGGCACAGCCAGGTGGGCCGCACGTTTTCTTCCCCAACGTCGTGCGCCCGCGGGCGACGTCGGGAACTGTGTCCTCTGCGTACGGCAGGTCAGGCGGCCAGCATGATCAGGGAAATGCGTGACAAGCTCAGCAACGAGATCGCCGAACTCACCCATGAGCTGGCGGTGACCTTGCCGCAGGCCATCGCCACCGCGGTGGAGATGGGCGACCTGCGCGAGAACTCCGAATACAAGGCGGCGCTCGAGCGGCAGCAGTTCGTCCAGGCGCGGCTCGGCCAGCTGCATCAGCGTCTCAACCAGCTCACCCAGCTGGCCGGCACCGAGGCGCCCACGGATCGCGTCGGCCTGGGCTCGCGCGTCAAGGTCGAGGATGTCCACACCGGCGACGCCGACGAGTACACCCTGGTCCTCGCCGAAATGATGGACATCGATGCCGGCCACATCTCGCTCGCGTCACCGCTCGGGCGTGCGCTCAAGGATCATCACGTCGGCGACGAAGTCGTGCTGCAGTTGCCGACGATGCGCCGCACGCTGCGCATCATGGAGCTGTTGACCATCCACCAGCAGGGCAACTCACAGTAGCGTGCATGGCGGGCACACCCCGGCAATCCGTGCCTGCCGAGCGGCGTGCCGTTGACAGCTCGCCGCGCGGAGCCCGCTGATCGCAGCGACACCCGTCTCCCGCATTCTGCTGCGCGCCCTGCAATTGCGGTGCGTCGCGTGCGGCGCGCGGCCCGTGCTGCTCAGCTGGTTCAGCGAGTCGCCCAACTGCCCCCGGTGCGGCTTCCGGCTCGATCGCGCCGAAGCGGGCTACTGGCTCGGCAGCTATAACGTCAATCTCTTCGTCACGCTGATGGTGGTGACCGCGGGCCTGGTGGGCCTGATCTGGTGGCAATGGCCGGAACCGCACTGGACCGCGATCACCGTGATCGGTGTTGTCAGTGCGGTGCTGGTGCCGCTGGTGATCTTTCCCTGGACCAAGACCTTCTATCTCGCGCTGGACGTGATCTTCCGCCCGCCCGTCGAAGAGGACTTCACGGCGCCGGCCGAGCCGGCGATGCAGGTAAAACGAACGCGCTGAGGAATGACGCATAGGCCGCGGCCGTTTCATCGGCCTGGCTCACCGGACAGAGATGACCGCAGTCCGGCAGCACCACCAGCAACGCGCGCGGGAGCGCGGCCACGAGCCGGCGCGCCCCTGTCACCGCAAACACCGGATCGTGCGCCCCCCAGAGCACCAGTGCCGGCGCGGTAATCCGTGGGGCCAGCGAATCGAGCAGGTACAACTGCGCCGGCTCGCTCAGCTGCGCAAAGATGCTGTCCCACTGGGGGTTGCGCCGATGGTATTCCACCAGCATCGCGCGCTTCAGTTCGGCCGGGAGCGTCAGTCCCGAATCGCCGATCAGCGCAATCAACCGATCGAGGTCCGCAGGGGTAGCGACGTGAAAAACGTCGTCGCCCGCGAGCAGACGACGACCCAGCGGCGTCGGCTCATCGGGCCGCGTCCCGGCTGCACTGATCATCGCCACGGACAGCGTGCGACGGGGAAACGCGGCCGCGAAGGCCCCGGCGATTTCGCCCCCCATCGACACACCAGCGATGTGGGCGGCGGGAACGCCCAGGGCGTCAAGGAAATCGGCCATCCGCGCGGCCTGCGCGGCTGGCCGATAGTCGCCATTGGTGGTGTCGTGGTTGTCGCCGTGGCCCGCGAGGTCGGGAATCACGACGCGATATGAATGAGTCAGGTGGCGCGCGAACGGAACCCAGTTGTCCTTGCTATCCTCGAAACCATGCAGCAGCAGGATCGTCGGGCCGGCCCCGCCGTCGAGATACGGGACCGTGCCATCCGTGGTCCGTACCTGGCGTGAGGCAAACCCCGCCCGCCATCGCCGCATGGCGAGGACCACATTCACCGTCGCCGTGGGCGCCGCGATGTACGTCACCACCGCGCCCAGTGTCGCGGCGGCCGCGACGCCTGCCGCCCACCAGCCCGCCCGGCGCGTCACACGTAGCGCGCGACCGCCATGGCGCTCGCTGCAAGCAGCAACAGCAGCGCCGTCGCGGCGCTCAGTCGCTTCAAACGGGCTTGCAATACATCGCGCTCCGTGATCATCGGCGGCGTCGGTGCGCCCTGTGCCATCTGTCCCGCCACCGCGGACAATCGATACAGCGTCGGCCGGGTCATCAGGATCGCGACGACGTACGCCACGATCGCGCATGCCATGCCGAGCGAAATCGTCTGGCCAAACGGCGTGCGAAACCATGCCGGATCGAGGTGCGCCGAATCAATCCAGATCAGGTACAGTCCGGACAGGATCGTCAGCGTCGCGATGGCGGCGGTGATCTCGAAATACTTGCGGCGCATCAATTCACGCATGACCGGACCGGACTGCGGGCCAATGGCCCCGGCACTTGGCGCCAGGAAGAACGCGATGAACAGCACCGCGCCCACCCAGTAGACGCCGGTGACAATGTGGACGAGACGCGCGATCACCACGGCAGCGTGCATGTCACGACTCCTCCAGTTGCGGGATCATCGACTCGGTTTGGCGACGCCGGCCGGCGTCGATGGCACCCCGTCGGGCGAAGCCGGCGCCGGCGCTGCATCGAGCAGGCCGCCGCGCGCCACCAGTTGTGCGGCGAGCACCGTCTGGATGACGCTCGCGATGTTGTTGGTCGTCGTTTCCGCGGCCCCGACGCCCCCGCCGCCCGAGATCGTCACCATCCTGGCCGCGGACAGCGCCTCGGCAATGGCCGGCGCGATCTGCGGCAGCATCTCGATCTGGCGATAGCGGAAGTAACTCTCGCCCCCCGCCTGGATCGCATCGTTGACCTTCTGGATGCTTTCCGCCGTGGCCTCCGCCACGCGCCGGATCCGGATCGCTTCGGCATCAGCGGCGGCTTCGGCTTCGAGCCGGACGCGCGCCGCGTCAGCCTTGGCCTGCGCAATCTGCGTGGCGTCGAGCTCGGCCTGCCGCTGTACCCCCATCGCCTCCTGGCGCTTCGCTTCGGCCTGCGCCACGAGCGCCGCGTTCGACGCGCGCGTCTGCTCCAGTTCGCGGGTCTTGTCCGAAATCACCCGCTCGGCATCGATTTGCGCTTCCTTGGCACGCCGGGCCTGCATCGCCGCCACGATTTCGGCGTTCGCCTGCGCTTCGGCTGCCGACTGGCGCCGGCGCGCTTCGGCCACCTCGGACTGCACCACCTTGATGTTGAGCGAATTGAAGATCAACCCCAGGTCGGTGAGCTCCCGCGAACACGCCTTGCGAATGATCACCGCCAGCGGATCGTCGTCATCCTCGATCACCGTCGGTTCGGCCGACGCCACCTCGACGGTTTCGTGCACCTTGACCGGCACCGGCACCGGCGCTGCCGCGGGCGGCATCGCGGAATACACCCCGGGCAGCAACGAGCGCGACGCGCTCGGCGTGGCCTTGGCGGAGAACAGCTGATCGTGCGTCAGCAGGTTGATCGCGCGCCGGCCAGAGCTCGACAGCAGATCGGTCAGCGTGCTCAACTGATCCCCATCGCTCTTGGAAAAGAACCGGTTGGCTGCCGTCCGGATCAGCACATCGCTGTCGCCCACCGACACGATCGCGCTGGCCAGCACGCGCACCTTGATCGGCCGCGGCGTGCCGGTGTCGTCGATATCCGCCGTCTGGTCGGTGATGTCGAGGTCGACGTTGATCACCTTGCTCGAGATCGTCGTGCCGGTCGTCAGCAGCGGGATCTCCTTCGACTTGCCGGGACCGCGATAGATCACCGTGCCGCCTTGCAGCCAGCTCACCATGCGGATCGTGCCCGCTTCGACGTTGCGCAGGAAGCTCGCCACCACCGCCGGCACCACCACGGCGACCAGCACGACCACTCCGATGATCAGGATCAACCCGGTACTCACCATCCGTTGCTCCGTGGAAGAACTGTGAACCGCATCTACAGCAGCGACACGCGGCAGCGATGCCGCGCACTGTCAACCTCTTCGATCCGCACCCGCTGGCCGGCGCGCACCTTCGCGCCCGCCGCACGCTCGGCCGGGTCGAGCGTCGCCAGGACCTGGCGCACCTGACCATCGACTTCCACGGCGACAATGCCCTGGCCGTTGCGGTCGAAGGATGTCACGGCCGTCGCGTCCGAGGTGATCACGGAATCGAGCGTCAGCGCTGGTGCCGAGGCGAACCGCAGCGCCAGATTCCACATCGGCGCCACCACCAGCCGCTCGAACACGATGCCGCCGGCGATGGCCGCGGCCAGCAGGAAGACACCGGTCACCCAATGTTCGAGCAGCGATCCGGCCAGCCCGAATCCAATCAGCCCGGCGAACAGCAACCGCGGCGACATCAGCAGCCACCCGGTCGCCCGCATGCCGGCACCGTGCATCGCCGAGGTGGCCAGCGCGTGCCCGTGCGTCCTGGCGCCGAGCACCGCGTGTCCGGCGTGCGCCCCGTGTCCCGCCGTTGACGCGTGGCCGTGACGACCGAGGCCGCCAACCGCCATGGCGATCAGACCCACGACGCCAATCGCGACGCATGCAACGTAGAAGTCCATCAATCAAAGCATAACAGCCGGAGCCTGCATTTGACGCTGGCCTGATTCGGTTTATGTTCGGTTATGGATACCGAACACAAACCGAACCTACCGCGCGAGGCAAATCCGCCGGGGCGTTCACCGCCGCCGCAGCCACCGCCCGGTTGTCCCGAGTGTCGCGGGACCATCATCCACCAATCCGCGTGCGTGCGGTGTCCGGTGTGCGGGTGGAGCCGCTGCGGATGACGGCATCAGCGCCGCACACCCGCGCGTTGCCGCTCCTGCCGGACCACGCGCCACCCCCGCCGTCGACGCCACGCTGGTCCGAACTGGATCGGCGCCTCCGCGGCACGCGCTTCATCGGCATTCAAGCGCGCAGTGTGCTCAACAGTGCCACCGCGACGCACATGACCTTCTGGTCGGTCAACCCGTACATCGGTTGCGAGTTCGGCTGCCGATACTGCTATGCCCGCGACACGCATCGGTGGTCGGTCGAACGTGCGGTCGCCAAGGACGCGACAACGCCGGCGGTCGTCGAGTTGCGTGCCCTCGCACCATCGGACGCGTTCGAACGGCGCATTCTCGTCAAGGAGAACGCCGCCGACGTGCTGGCCCGCACGCTCGATCCGGCGCGGCTCGACGGTGCATCGCTCGTGATCGGCACGGCCACCGATCCGTATCAGCCCGCCGAGCGGCGCTTCCGCATCACGCGTTCGCTCCTCGAGACGCTGCTCCACTATCGCAACCTGTCGCTCGGTATCATCACCAAGTCGCCATTGATTGCGCGGGACATCGATCTGCTCGTCGCCCTCGCCGGACGCCATCGGGTGACCGTCAATTTGTCGCTTGCCGCCATCGACGCGACGTTGCTCCGCCGACTCGAGCCACGATCGCCAACGCCCCGTACGCGACTGCGGACCATGGCGCGGTTGACGGCGGCGGGCATCCACGCGGGACTGCTGATCGCGCCGGTGCTGCCGCAGCTCAACGACAGTCGCGACGCCCTCTACACGCTGGTGCGTGCGGCGCGCGACTGCGGCGCCGAATGGGTGGCCGCCGCACCGCTGCGCCTGGGCGCCGCCACCCGGCGGACGCTGCTGCCATGGCTCGCTCGCGAACATCCCGGGCTCGCGCAACGCTATCACGTCCATTACGGAGCACGGCAAGGCGTGTCGACCGCATATGACGCCGCACTACAACGACGGCTCGCGCGGATCCAGCGCGACGTCGGCATCACGCCACGCCCCGGCATGCGCCGGGAACACGATCGCCGCGTCGCGCTGCGCCACGGCGTCCAACTCGAGTTCTGGGCCGCGCAACATTCGTGACCGGTGTGCGCGACGGCCTCGGCGATCGACACATCCAACGTGTCGTGCCGCACCGGCGTACTCAGGTCACGTGCACCGATAGATTGCTCGCAGGAGTGATACCGACATGATGATGTGGAAATGGCAGGCCGCCGCCGTGATCGCCGCGCTCCCGATGCGCGTGGTGGCGCAGTCCAGCGGAGCCCGGGCGGAGCCGGCACCCATGCAGTGGTCGGTCGCGACGTCCGGCAACCAGGCGCGATTCATCGTGCGTGAGCAGCTCGTCGGCGCCGACCTGCCCAATGACGCGATCGGCACGACGACCGCCGTCTCCGGCGGGATTGCGTTGACCGCGCAGGACCAGCCGGCGGCCGCCACGTCGCGCATCACGGTCGACCTGCGCACCCTGGCCACCGACAAGCCGAACCGTGACAGCTACATCAAGCGCCGGACGCTGGTCACCGATTCCTTTCCCGACGCCGTGTTCATCCCGACGAGTCTGGCGCTGTCGACCGGGAACGTCCGCCGGGACGGTCCGATTGCCGGCACACTCACCGGCATCATGACCCTGCACGGCGCGTCACATCCGGTGACCTGGACGATCGACGGAATGATTGCCGGCGACACGATCAGCGGTCACGCCGTGACGCACGTGCAATTCGGCGATTTCGGCATGGAGCGGCCACATCTGATGATCGTGCTCAGCGTCGTCGACGACGTCCAGCTGGAATACGACTTTCGCCTGGTGCGCGCCGGGACGCCGTAACTCGCTATTTCGCGAAGACCTGGCTCATGTCGGCGAACGACTTGAATTCGAGCGCGTTGCCCGACGGATCGAGCAGGAACATCGTGGCCTGTTCGCCCACCTGTCCCGCGAACCGGATGCCGGGCTCGATGATGAACGCCACTCCCGCGGCGCGCAGCCGGGCGGCCAGGGCGTGCCATGCATCCCATTCGAGAATGACGCCGAAATGCCGCACCGGAACGTCGTGGCCGTCGACCGGATTCTCGGCCGCGCGCCCGGTCTCGTCCGGCGCCAGGTGCGCCACGACCTGGTGGCCGAAGAAGTCGAAATCGACCCAGCGATCCGAACTGCGCCCTTCGTTGCAGCCAAGCAACTCGCCGTAGAACGCACGGGCCGCGCCGAGATCGTCGACCGGAAACGCCAGGTGAAACGACGGAATATCACGCGCCACGCGCCCGCTCCTGCTTGAAAGAGTTCATCGTCGTTGTATCGCCAATGGGATATCGACCGACCAGAGAATCACGCGGTCACGCTTGACGACCAGTCGCACCATCGGCCTCGCTGCCTGCAGCGCGAGCGTGATCCAGCGACTGTCGCTGATGCCGACTTCGATCGACCCGCCGGCGTCACGCACCAGTCCCCGCGCCAACCGGTCGCATTCGAGCACCTGATCATCGCGCCAGCACTGCCGCAGGTCGCCGGCCATGTACAGCGCATCGATGCTCGTGTACCGGTGCAGCAGCAGACTGTCGTTGGGTTCGAGCACCAGGGCCGTGAGGAGCGCCTGATCGCCCACCAGCAGCACCACCCGCCATTCATAGCCCGAAAACAGATCCCCGACTGGCATTTCGCGGGTGATGGAATCTGGTGACATCGCCCGCGGAAAGCGCACCATCAGGCCCGAATCATTCAGGGTCGCCGTGGCGACCGAATCGGGAGCCCGCTGCGCGTGCAGTGCGGCCGGCACGCCACTCGCCACCACGGCCGCCGCGATCAGCGCGCCACACCGGCGTCTCGCCATGCGGATGAATGTCGCCCTGCCCCGCATCGACGTCTAGCCTGTCCGCCGGGCAGGTGCAGATTGAATGATGCATCCCGACTGGCCCGACCCCGCGCAAATCGCCCAGCTCGCAGCGCGCGTGCCCCCGCAGATCCGCTTCGGTACGTCGTCGTGGACCTATCCCGGGTGGCGCGGCCTGGTCTATCATCGCGACTACCCGGTGCGAGGCAGCTCGGCGAAACAGCTCGCGGATTATGCGCGATGGCCGCTGTTCCGCACGGTCGGCGTCGACTCGTTCTATTACGCCCCGCCCAGCGCGCGTACCCTGCAGGACTACGCCGCGGCACTGCCGCAGGGATTCCCCTGCGTCAGCAAGGTTTGGGAACGCGTGACCGCGTTCGCGTTCACGTCGCCGCGACAAACGGTGCGGTCCGGTGAACGCAATCCCGACTGGCTGAACGCCGCGCTGTTCATCGACGAAATCCTGGGACCGATGCGCGAACATCTCGGCGACCATCTCGGACCGCTGGTCTTCGAGTTCACTGCCGTCCCACGATCGGCCGGCATGACCGTCGATACCTTTGCCCAGGCGCTCGACACATTCCTGGCGCAGCTGCCGCCCGACGCGCGCTATGCGGTCGAGATCCGCAACGCGGAGTTTCTCGCCCCACCCTATTTCGCGGTGCTGCGGGATCACGGCGTGGCCCATGTGTTCAACTCGTGGAGCCGGATGCCGCCAATCGGCGAGCAGTTGACGCTGCACGAATCGATCACCACTGATTTCATCGTGGCCCGCGCACTCCTGCGGCCCGGGCGCAGTTACGCGCAGGCCGTCGAGGCGTTCGCGCCCTACGATCACATTCAGGAAGCCAACCCGGCCGTGCGACACGACCTCATCGCGCTGGCGCGCGCGGCGATCAATCTGCGCATTCCCGCCCACGTCATCATCAACAATCGCCTCGAAGGCTGCTCGCCGCTCACCATCGCGGCGTTGGCCGCGATGCTCTGATCGGGTGGCGATCGATTACTCCGCGCCGAGCCACTCCGGGAGCGAGGCGCCGACCAGACGGTCGGCGGTGCGCACCGTTTCGATCGCCCCCGGGGCGCGTTTGCGCCACATCGCTCGTGCGGTCGCCTCGTCGTAGGGTATGACGTGCAACGCGACACCAAACCGGCCCATCAGGTTCTCGTTCGCTCCGGCCAGCCGGGGCGCCCAACGTACCGGCGCGGTGGCATCGCGCGCGATGAGCACCACGTCGACGGGCGCGCCCGCCGGTTCCTCCCGACGCGCCACCGCACCCACCATGGCGGCGGCGACCAGACCATCGTCGAGCAATGGCTGCAGGATCGCAATCAGCGCGACCCGAAGGGCTGGGAAAAAATCCGCCTCGGCCTGGAGGGCGGCACTGACCGACGCCGCCAGCCGGTGCGTCGTCCGCAGCCGCACCCGCCGCTCCCGACCGCCGGCGATCTCCTCCACCAGCCCGACCGCCGTCAACTCATTCAGGGCGAGATCAATGCTTCCGTAGGCCATGCCGGCGCGCCGGACAACTTCTCGGTATGGCAGCGGGTGGTTCGCCTGCCAGAGGATCCTGAGGACGGCGATCTTGGCTCTGGTGCCGAACAACGCGGTAAGTGGCTGATGTAGCGTTGCTTCCAGCTTTGTCTTTGCCATTGCAATAAACTAGGCAATCGCCTGTATTATGACAATTGTACTTCAACTCCAGCTGACTGGCACACCTTCGCGACTGTTTCCCCGATCTTGTTGTTCGGCGTCGACGCCCCCGCTGTGATGCCGATCTGGGCGGCGGCGCCGAGCCAATCGATTTCCACTCGCTCCTGTTTCGAGCCGATCGGCTGGAAGCGGATGGTACCGGCCGCGGCGTCGATGTTGTCGGCGTCTTCGATGTGGTAGGTGCGCACGCCCCGGCTCGCCGCCAGCGCGGCGAGCGCGCAGGTGTTCGATGAGTTGTAG
This sequence comes from uncultured Gemmatimonadales bacterium, assembly GCA_963796635.1. Classification (GTDB taxonomy): domain Bacteria; phylum Gemmatimonadota; class Gemmatimonadetes; order Gemmatimonadales; family GWC2-71-9; genus Palsa-1233. The sequence goes on along the minus strand of CAWCMH010000001.1, from coordinate 2,972,497 downwards.
CCGCCCACCACCAGCATCACGTCGATCGGGTGACCGAGCAGTTCGATGACCGCGTCCTGCCGTTCCTGCGTGGCGGAGCAGATGGTATCGAACGAGCGGAAGTGTTCACTGGCGTGGCTCTCGCCATACCGCGCCACCATGGCGCGCCGCAGCTCCGCAGCGATCGCAAGGGACTCGCCCGACAGCATGGTCGTCTGATTGGCCACGCCGACTCGCACCAGGTCGCGCGCAAAATCAAAGTCCTCCGACATCGCGTCGGCGAATCGCGCCGCGAGCGCGGCGGCATCGCCCCGCCCTTCGATCCAGTCGCAGACCAGCCGAGCCTCCTGCATGTTGAGCACGGTCAGAAACCGGCCGCCGGGATGGCGCGTCACCTGGCTGGCCGTCGCCTTGGTTTCTTCGTGGTAGTGCTTGCCGTGGATGATCGACGTGAACCCGTCGCGGGCGTAACTCTCGACCCGCTTCCACACGTTGAGCACCGACCCGCACGTCGTATCGACCACGACGCAGCCGATCTCGCGCAGTCGCTGGAAGTCGCGCAGCGTCACGCCGAATGCCGGAATGAGCACCACGTCGTCCGGCGTGATCGCGGAGAAATCGAATTCGCCCGGCGCGGCCGCGGCGGCATCACCGCGCTCGAGAAACTGGATGCCCATGCGCAGCAGGTTGGCATTGACGTGCGGATTGTGGATGATCTCGCCCACGAGCAGCAGGCGCCGATCGGGAAACTTGGCGCGCGTCTCGTAGGCGTAGTCCACCGCGCGGTCGACACCGTAGCAGAACCCGAATTCCTGCGCCAGCCGGAAGGTCAGGGATCCGGCGTGCAGCTGGTGACCGCCGCCGCGCAGCGCGTCCACGATGGCGCTGTGGTAATCCGCCGAGCGCTGGCCCTCGATCTCCGCCTTGAGCCCGAAGCCACGCCGGAAATAGGTGCTTTCCATCAGCGCAAGATAAGGCTCAGGTGCAGCCGGTCGCCGTCGTCAGCACCGGAATGCCGCGGAAGGTCGCCTGCACCGCGATCGAATCGTGCGCCGACGCAGCGGCGGTGTGCATTCGCGCCGACACGACGCCCGACGCACGGCCGCCGACGAGTTGCAGGTGCAGCGCGCCCGAACCCGCCGTGAACTGTTCCAGCACCGAATCCTGGTCCAGGCGCATCCAGCGCAATGCCGCCGTCGCGCGTGGTCGCACCGAACTGTCGGCCGTGGCCGGCAGAATTGCATAGGCGCCACCGGCGAGCGAGTTCGGCTCGAACACCGCCACGACCATGCCCGAATCGCCGGCAACGCCTTCGAGCACACCGACGCGCGTCACCGGACACCAGTGCAGTTCCGCTGGCAGCGACATACGCCCTGGATGCCGGCCTTGCCACGTCACGGTCAAGTGTGCCGGCGCCGCAACCAACGCTGCGGCGCGGCGGTCGTGCCACCACCAGCCCGCGGCGGCGAGTGCACCGACAACCACGACCCCGATGACGGCGGCGATGGTGCGTCTCAACGCACCGCGCCGAGCATCAGGTCGAGTCGAACGCCACGACCGCCGGTGTGAGTGATCGGGTGACTGAGATCAGCGCGCACGAGACCTCCCAGAATGGACACGCCCACCCCGGCGCCGGAAAGAAACGGTGCGGATCCCCAGACCGCCAACCGCCCGGCCTGACCCGCATCGATAAATCCCACCAGCCGCACCGCGCCGCGCCCGGGCTTGCTCACGTCGACTTGCGTGGACCACAACGCGTTGCCTGTGCCGGCGCCGAAATCGTAACCGCGGATCGTGTTGAGCCCGCCGGCGCGAAGGGCGAGCTGAGGGACCGAATCCGTCCCGGCCGCGAGCCCGCCGGTGAACCGGAACGTGGCCCATCCGTTCGCCGCCCGCAACCAGCGCAGTTGGCCAGTCACCCGCGCGGCGCCTGCCCCAGCCACGTCGGCCACGTCGCCGTCGACCTTCCAGTCCCAGCGCCAACCGGTGTGTTCGACCCGCAGCCCGGCGCGCATCGCAAACCCTTCCCGTACGTCGGGATTGGCCGGAAAACGTCCGCTCGCGCCGCTGATCCGCGGCACCACGGCGCGCGCCGCGGTCGCAACACTCTGCTCGTCCTCGACGGCAATGCGCCGGGTGATTTCGGTGCCGACGCCGTGTGACGTCTCGAAGCTCGCGCGCAATCCTTGCGCAAGCAGATATGCGCCGTCGTCGTGGCCGGTGAGCGCCGCGTCCAGCGTGTTCCCGACACTCAGTCCGGTGGCAAGCGGATCGACATCCGCCAGGTCACGCACAGCGGACAGCGTGAACCGGCCCGTGGGCGCGTCGCGCACCAGCGCCAGTCGGCCGAGCAGCCGCTGATCGGCAAAACCGTAGCGCAGTGTCCCGTAGACCGTCGTGAACGACAGCGGTAGCGGCGCATGGGTGCCGACGGACAACGCCGTGCCTTCGACGCGGTTGTAGCGCAGTACGTCGCCGAGGTGCTGCCACCCGATGCCGGCACCGGGCCGGCCGGTCATGTCACCCGGCAGCGAGGCGGTGATGTTGGCCAGGTCGGTCATCGCCTGCCGCAGTTGTCGACGATCCGCCTCGCTGTCGCCAAAATTCAGCGAATCCCCCCACCCGTCGTATTGTCGCAGCGAATCCTCGGGCGGACGATGGATCTCGAAGCGGCCACCACCCGGCAGGTATCCCATGCGATCGCGCGCTCGTCCACGCCACGCGGTATCACTGCGCGCCAGTACGCGCCCGCGATTCCGGCCGCGGGCATTGGTGTCGCGCGGAAACGGCCGGTCGAACGCCACCGGCTGGCCGGTGTTGATGTGATAGTCGGTAAACGTCGTGCGCGCTTCGAACGGCACCGCAAAATCGATCCCCAAGGGCGCCGAAACCCTGCCCGCAATGATCTCGACATACGGCATCCAGTGACGGTGATCCTGCAGCGAATACTCGAGGTCCGCGCTGATGTCGAGAATGTGCGACACGAACCGGCTTTCGCGCGCCGCGTCGGCGCTGTCGCGGGACGTCGGCGCGTCCGGCGTGCTCCACAACTGGCTGCCGACAAACCGGAAGGTGAAGCGCACCACATCGCCCGTGGCGACATCCACCCAGATCCGCCCGGCAACAAAGGCGCCGCGCGCCTCCTTGGGCGTGACGGTAATACTGCGGATGGTGATGCGCCCGGTGCTCGCGCTCAGCGTGATCGAGTCGCCCGCCGCGTAGCGGTAGAAGGCCTCAGCGCCGCTCGCAAAGGGATGGGGGGCAGCCTGCGCCGGCGTCTCGCTTGCGCCGAAGATCCGGATCGAATCGCCCAGCTGGCGCGGCACGAACCATGGGTGCGCGAACGTCGACTGCAGGTCGACCCCGTCGATCCGGCTGGCACTGCGCCGGCCAAGCATATCGACGCGCAGGTCATTGGGCTGCTGCCATGAAAGTGTGGCCGCCTGTTCCTCGACGGCGGCCGGCACCGGATCGCTCCATTTGCGCTTGGCAATGCCGAACGACACACGATACCGCAACGTGGCCGTGTAGTCGTGGACCGTGGAATCCTGTGCCACGTGTCGCGCCATGGCGCGGGCCACCAATACTTGCGTGGCCCGGTCCGCGAATGTCGTCGTATCGATGGAAAACCGGCCAGCGCCGATCCCCGCCAGCGTCAGGAACTGGAGGAAGGCTCCCACTTGGTCCGTCCGTCGCGGTGAAGGCCATAGGCCCGCAACCGCCGCCACAGCGTGGTGCGCGAAATCCCCAGCGTCTTGGCCGTTTCGGCCAGCCGCCACGAATGGGCTTCGAGCGACCGCACAATAGCGTCCTTCTCGCGCTCGGCCAACGTCGTCGGGCCCTCGCGGTGCGGCAGGAAGATCGCCTCACCGAGGTCGAGTCCGCCGACCTTGAGCGGCGCGACGCGTCCGCCGATCGCGGCCAGCTCCGGCAGGAGATCGTCCTTGTCGCCGCCCTGATCGAGTCCGGCTTCGTTGAGCACCCCGCGCCCGGCGGCGTTCACATAGATGATTCTTCCTTGTCCGTCGAACACGATGGCACCTTCCTGGAAGGCATCCAGAAGGGCCTTTGCCAAGGGAGAGAACACCGACGGCAGCGGTGCGGTGGTCATCGGTTGGGTCATGTTTGCGCTACGCCCCAGTTGAGGAAAAGGTTTCAATAGGTGACACAGGTCGCAACCACATCCAGTTCATCACGCATATTCCAGCAGCCATGCCCGCTGACACTCTGGATCCGAGCATCGTAACGGTCGATCGGGGCCGACTGTCGGTGTGGCCGCTTCCGGCAGCCATCGCCTGCTGGGCCACGGGTTTGGCGATCGCGCCCCAGTTGAGCGCTACGCCGGTCCCGGTCGCGTTGACCGTCAGCTTGGTGGCGCTAGCCGTCGGAGTTCTTGCCATCACAGCCTTGGCCTGGCAACGCATCGCCGGAGAGCCGATTGCGACCCCGTTTGCCGCGCTCGGCGCTGCCACCGCAACCGTACTCGCCCTGACGCAGCTGGAGCAGGCCGGGCTCAGCTCCCACATTGCCAGCTTTCTTGTCCTGGCCCCTTGGCGATACGCACTCCCCCCCCTTGTCGTTCATTTCACTCTCGAAGTCGCCTGGCCCGAACGCCGACACCGCTGGATTGGCTGGTTGCGGGGCTGGTATGCCGTGCAGGCCGGGCTGCTGATTGCTGCAGCGGCCGGCGTCGCCATGGACGAGCGACCGCTGGTCGACGCGATCGACAGTACGGTGCGCCCTCTGGTTCTCCAGCCGGCCGGCGTCGCGGCCGCGATCGCGATCCTCGTCGCGACGCTGACGGGAGCGGAACGAGCGCTCAACCAGCGCCGGGCCGTCGTCTGGACCGGCGTCGCCGTACTGGGACTGGTTCCGCTGTTCGTGTCAGATGCGGTGCACGGTTCCGGCGGCAGCGCGGCGGTGAACCTGGCGATCACGCTGGTACCGGTCTGCGCAGCGCTGGCAGTGCTGGCTTTGCCGCTGCGCGATCCGTCAGCGCGCGAGGTCATATCCCACCGGTTCGCCCTGGCGTTGATCGACAGTGCCGACATCACACCGGTGGTGCAGCGACTGGCCGCGACGGTCTGCCAGCTGTGCGGGGCGCAGGGCACTGCCGTGCGGATCGTCCAGCCCCGGACGGTCGCCACCGTGGGGGACATTCCGGCGGCTGCGACCGACGCACCATTTACGTCGGATGGTGAACATCGCGATCCCGGTCCGGACCTGGTGTTGCCCATTGGCCGACGGGGCGCCCCGCTCGGCGACGTGTACATCAACATGGGGCGGCGCGGCCCGATCGGCCCGGCAGAACTGGCGTGGATGGCGGCGTTTCTGCAACCGATTGCGAGCGCGTTGCGGGCGCGCCATCGCGAGTCGGCCGTCAATGGCCGGCTCACCACATTGCGCGAGTTGCTGCGGACCAGCATCGATGAAGTGGTGCGCGCCGCAGAGCAATTACCCGCCGGCCAGAGTGACGCGGGGCTCGCGGTGCCGCCGCCGGTCGATGCCCGCGAGGTCCTCGCGCAACTGAGTGACGGCGTAACGGGCGTCGCGCAACACGGCGAAGGATTGCTCGCGACGGCCACCGAAGCGCGCGAACGGGCCCGCGCGGCGAGCGACACGATCGCCCGCAGTCTCGATCGACTGGCCGCCCTCGCCGCTCAGCTCAACCAGTTGACCCAGCACGGCGACGAGATCGCCAGCAACAACGACACCGTCAGCGGCGTGGCCTTCCGGACCAACCTCGTGGCCAACAACGCCGCGCTCGAGGCCACCCGCGCCGGCGCCGCGGGCCGCACCTTCGGCGTGTTGGCGGAGGAGGTCCGGCGACTGGCCGACACCGCCGCGACGACGTCGGTTGCGATCACATCACGTACCGATGCGTTGTCGCGCGCCACCGCCGACGTGACGGCGGCGCTCGACCTGGCACGTCACGGGCTGGCGCATGCGATTCGCGACGCCGAAGCCGCCGAGCACGCCGCACAACGCCTGAGCGAGGCGGCGCTGCACCTCGAAGACGTGACCCATTCGCTGCATCCCGCCGTGACCGAGGCGAACGCCGTGGCGCGCCGACGCTCCGCTCGCGACCACCACCTCACCAACACGCTCGATCGCTTTCTCAGCGAGCGTTCGTCGTTGCACCACGCGCTGGTGGCGCATCGTGACGCGCTCGGCCGATTGGCCGGCGCGCTGCAGGCACTCGAGTCGGGCGACGCACTGCCGCCCTGATCGTCAACGCCGGCGGCGACCGCGCGGTGGCGCACGGTGGCCGCGGCTGCCGCCGCCACCACGGTCGGGGTGATTGAGCCGTTCGCCGCGCGATGCATGCGCCGGCGTTTCCTGACGATCGAGCAACGCCTGCAGCTCGGCCAGCGTGTCGGCCTGGAGCAGCGCGCCCCGCTTGCGCACCGCAAACACGAGCGGCCGATCGAGCGCCGGAAGGTCGGCATCGCGCAGGCGCCGCGCCTGTCCCTCGCGCAGCATGACACGCACCAGCGGCTGACCGTCGCGCAGTTCGTAGTGGAGTGCCGCCGCGTCCCCGCGCAGGTGCAGGCTGCCGGGCAGTTGATCGAGATGGCGCCGTTCCGCGAGCGGGAGGAGTGCGTCGGCATCGAGCGCGATCGGCGTGCGCAGCAACATCTCCCACGACGTCACGTCGGCGAGTTGCGCCGCAATCAACCCGCGCAACGATGCGGTATCGATGCCCGGCATCCCATTGCCGGAGCGCCGCCGATATTCGTCGAGCCGGCCCAGGTCCAGGGCCACGCGTCGCGCCGACGGGTGATCGATCGTGCCCGCCATGATGCCGTCGACCATGGCGTCGCGGGCCGCTGGCAGCAACGCCTCCGGTATGGCGCCGGGGATGCGCTCGCGCGCGTTGTCAAGCGCGAAGCCGAAATATTCCAGCGGCCGTGCCACCGCCAACTCCTGCCGGTGCTTGTGTCGCGTGATCACGATCGACAGCGGCCCCGACACCGCGTACTTCCGGATCACGTCGTACGGCAACGTGGTGCCCTCGATCGCGGCGCGCGCCACGCCCATCCGGTCGGCGAAGTACCGCAAGCGCCCCGCAATGGCGCCCCAGCTCCCGGCGACCGACGACTTGGCGATCCGGGCGGATTGGCCGTCGGCGGTGACTTCGTCGAGCACCAGGTCGAACGGTTCGATACGCGCGACGAGGTCGATGAATTCGGCCTGCTGCTGACGCCCGGCGTACGGCAGCACGTCGGGCAGGACGGCGTCGAGGGCGCGGTACGCCGACGCCATGCCCAGCGCGCCGTCCTCGATCGCCTTGACCAGCACGCCCCGCCGCTCGGCCCATGCGCCGAGCTGCTGCTCGTCGAATACGTGACGCCGCAGGCCATGCACTTCTCCCACGCGTCCGCAGCCGTTGATCGCCTCGGCGAGCAGGTTGTAGGCAGTGAGGTGATCGCTTCCGGCGACCAGCACGCCGTGCAGATCGCGCACGTCGCGGGTCATGCGATGCAGCGAGTCGATCCCGCTCGCCCCGGCGACGATCGGCAACTGCTCGACCGTGGCATGCAGCAGCAGTTCCGCCCACGCACGGTCCACCGGAATGGCTTCGACCTGGCGACCGTATCGCGTGAGTTTGCCCGCCTCGATCAATCCGCGCGCCGTCAAGCGGCGCACCGCACGCTGGTACGCCACCCGATCGAGCGGCACCGGCAGGTCCAGGTCGCTCGCGTCGACGCCGATCGCGGCGCACGTCAGCGCCACCTGCTCGGCATCGCCGGCCAGCTGGAACTCGGGCGGACCGGGACGCAGTGAGTCGAAATCGAGGTCGCGATCCGACAGGATGGTGACCTCGCCACCGGCGACGCGTCCGTGCACGCGACCGGCCATTTGCAGTATCTCGTTGGGACCGAGATAGAGGCGATGCAGCACGTTGTGGCCGTGCTCGACCACATTGCCGTAACGCGCGTCGTAGATGACGACGGTATCCAGCCCCGGCAGGTTGAGCGCCGACTGGCCCGCCGCCGTCATCGCGAGCAGATAGGGCTTGCGGACTTCGCCTTCGAGAAAAGGGCGCAGCACCCGTACCGGCTCGCCGCCATGGTAGAAGGCGGTCGCGAGTCGCGGATAGCGCTCGGCGACTTCCTCGCCCAGGCGCTCAACCTCCGCGCGCGTCGGCAGGAACACGGCGACGCCACGGTGCTGGCTGATGAAGTGACGCATGGTCCGGTCGTCGAGAAACGCCGCCGGTTGCCTCGCCACCACCGACACGCGAGCGCGCCGCGAGGGGTCGTACGCGCTGGTTTCCAGCACGTGTTCGCTGTCGAGATAGGCGCGGTACACCGCCGGATCGACGGTCGCGGACAACCAGATGAACCGGCACCCGGCCCGCTTGCCGAGCGCGAGACAGAGTTCCAGCTCGGCCGATGTCTGGTGAATTTCGTCGACGATGATCGTGTCGGCCCGGGTGATCAGGTCATCTGACAACCACCGCCGCGCGATGCCCGTGGTCACGATCACCACGTTCCACGTCGGCGTGTCGGCCGTGGCTTCACGCTCGCGATTCACGACACCCACACGCAACGGCGTCGCGAGGATCTCTTCGGCAATCACCCGGATGCCGAGCGTCTTGCCGGTGCCGGTCCCGGCCACGATGCCGAAGCCGCGCGGCTCGGCCGCCCAGGCACGAATGGTGGCACCATGCTCGCGTTCGAGCAGCGTGTCGACGTGGGCGTGCAGGGCCAGCTCGATTGTTTCGCAGGCCGCGCGCGTCGGGGCAATCACGATCACGCGCCCGCGCGGGTGCTCGGCGCGCCGATAGGCCTCGACGTCGGGCGGGAGCAGGTGGTCGCGCGTCGGCTGCATCCCGCAAGCTAGCCGTGCGCGGAAGCGGCGATCACACGTCGATATATTGCCGTGATGCATTCGACGTGGAGCTGAAGACAATGCCGAACAAGGTGTGCCTGGTGACCGGCGCCAATCGCGGGATCGGCCGCGCGATCGCGACCGGACTGGCGCGCACGGGGGCGACCGTGCTCATGGTCTGCCGCGACGCCGTCAGCGGAGAGCAGGCCCGGGCGGAAATCCGTGCGGCCACGGGTAACGACCGGGTGGAGCTGTTCGTGGCGGACCTGCTCGTTCAGGCAGCAGTGCACCACGTCGTGGCTGAGGTCAAGGCGCGCTACGATCGCCTCGATGTACTGGTCAACAACGCGGCCGCCTTCTTCCTGCATCGCGTGACGACGGTCGATGATATCGAGGCGACCTTTGCCCTGAATCACCTGGCCTGTTTCATCCTCGCGAACGAACTCTCCGATCTGCTCGAGGCGGCGGCCCCGTCGCGCGTCGTGATCGTGGCGTCGGAAGCCCACCAACGCGTGCACGACCCCGAAGACTGGCTCAGCGTACGCAGCTACAACGGCCGCACCGCGTACAACCGGTCCAAGCTGGCCAACGTCATCTTCGGCTACGATCTCGCCGGTCGCCTCGAGAGCGACGGTGTGACCGTCAATTCGTGTGACCCAGGTTTGGTCGACACGAAAGTGTTGCACGATCTGTTCAGCAGGTGGTGGAGTCGGTGGCTCTGGCCCCTCTATCAGCGCTTCGTGCCAATCACGCCGGATGAGGGTGCCGCGACACCGTTGTATCTGGCGCTGTCGCGCGACGTCGAGGGTGTCACCGGCAAGTATTTCAAGAAGTTGCGGCCGGCGACCTCCTCGCTGATCTCGCATGACGCCGTCATCGGCGCCCGGCTGTGGAACCTGTCGTTGCGGCTGACCGGCCAGTTGCCGCCGGTCACGATCACCGGCGAGATCATCGCCGCCGAATAGTCAGCAGCAACGCGCGCAATGAAACGGGGACCCTCGCGGGTCCCCGTTCATCATCTATACCTGCAGATGCGCGCGCATCATTATGGTCCGTGGCCGTGACGACTGCCTGGCCCGTTGCCACTGCGGCCACCGCTACGCGACGGCGCCTGACCACGCCCCGGCGAACGCGCACCTGACGCCGGGCCGTTGTCCCGAGACCGCGGAGCGACCGTGCCCGCGCGATCACCGCGAGACGGGAGTTCGCGCTGGCGGTACTCCATCGATCCACTGTTCCGGTAGCTGCGCCCGGTACGATACTCGCCACGGAACTCGTCACGGGGACGCGGTGGATAGAACCGGGTCGCACGAGAATGCAGCCGCAGGAACGCCTCGTCGCGAGGCGGGAAAAAGAGCCGGCCGTTGTAGCGATACACGTACACCGGCGTGGCATAGTCGACGATGGGATAGTCGTAGTACTCACCGTCGTAGTAGTACACGGTGACCGGTTCCCAGTAGCGATAATCATCCTGCCAGGCGCCCGCGAGCGCGGGCGCATAGGCGCCGATCGCCAACGCACCACGCGAGCCGACGCCCACCCGCCCCACGGGAACTCTCACATCAAGACGCGCAGAAACCTGAGCCGCGGCAGGCACGGTAGCGAGTGCCGTGATCAGGGAAGTTGCAGCAAGGATGGAACGACGCATTGAACACCTCCACACGAGAACTGTGAACCTGCACCCCTCCATGGTGCGATCTCTGTGCCAACAGGTAAGTTGTTGCGCCGCAATCGCTTGACATTTCCCCACATGGGACGGGTGTCGAAAATCCGGGGTTGTCGGACAGCCATTTTCGACGCCCAGAATGGAGCGATGCCACGCCGCGAACGCGTCGTGAGCTCGACAGAACGGTGGGGGCGGCGGGGCTAGCTTGATCGACCCCTCTTTCCACGGCGGAGGACCCGCATGTTCCGTGTAACCGTCAGCAAGGACTACCTCGGCTTCGCAGCCGCGCACTTCATCACCTTTCGCGGGCACGCATGCGAGTCGCTGCACGGCCACAACTACCGTGTCGCCGTGACCGCGCAGGGACCGCTCGACCCCGAATGCCATTTCGTGCTCGATTTCGCCGATCTCAAGCGGGCCGTGCGTCCCCTCGTTGACCAACTCGATCACCGGGTGCTGCTGCCCGAGGCCGGCGCCAAGCTGAGCTACCGTCACTCCGATGGCATGACATACGTCAACTATCTCGGGACGGTGACGTACCAGTTTCCGACTGATGGTTGCGTCTTTCTTCCGATCGCCAATACGACCGCGGAGCTGCTGGCACGCTGGTTCGGCGAGCAACTCGTGGCAACGTTGCGCGCCGAACATTCCTCGGTCGAATCGATCGAGGTCGAAGTCGAGGAAACATCCGGGCAGTCCGCCCAGTATCGCGCCGTCGTTTCATACGGCTGAAGCCGAGGAGATCATGACAGTCAAGGAACAGTTGTACGCGGGGGAGCAGCTCGCCGAGCGACTCGCGTCGTTACCGGGATGGCGACAGGACGCGGGCTGGTTGCATCGGGAATACACGACCGATGGATGGCGCAGCACGATGCTGGTGGTCAATGCCATCGCGTTCCTTGCCGAATCGGCGGATCATCATCCGGACCTCGAGGTGCACTGGGGCCGAGTGGTAATCCGATTGCAGACGCATTCGGCAGGAGGGATCACCGACAAGGACCTTCAGCTTGCAGCACGGATCGAGCAGCTGGTGTTGTGGCGCGCGCCCGGGCCGGCACGTCAATCCGCCGAACCAACGGCGCGCTGGGTGCGCGGCTGATCTGCAGGGCGGCCGGTATTCCCGGGTCAACTCGAGATTATGCTTCGCGCATGACATGGATTGCACGCTGCGCGTCACCGATCAGTATCGCGTTCGTGTTGACCGCGGTCGCGTCCGGCTCGCTGGCGGCGCAGTATTCGAGCGCCGGGCCCGCGGTCCCGACCGACACGGCACGCCCGCCATACACCGCGCGCGACGTACCGGTGCTGCCCGGCGCAATCCTGCCGGACTCGCGCATTGTCGCGTTCTACGGCAATCCGATGTCGACCCAGATGGGCATTCTCGGAGCGCTGCCGCCGGCCCAGATGCTCGACAAGCTCGCGGCCACCGCAAAGGAATGGGCCCGCGCTGACACGACCAGGACGGTGCGCCCGGCGCTGCAGTTGATCGTCACGGTGGCACAGCATTATCGCGGCGCTGACGGCAAGTACCGGTTGCGGCACTCCGATTCACTCATCGCACGGGTCGCCGGGTGGGCCGAGCAACGCGGGTGGCTGCTGTTTCTCGACGTGCAGGTGGGACAGAGCACGGTACCCGCCGAACTGACCCGGTTGATCCCCTGGCTGAGCAAGCCATGGGTGCATCTCGCCCTCGATCCGGAGTTCGCAATGCCCAGCGGCCGCGTGCCGGGCATCAAGCTGGGCACGCTCGACGCACGCGATGTCAATTATGCGGTCGACCTGCTCGCGCGTCTCGTCAGCGAGAACCATCTGCCGCCAAAGGTGCTGGTGGTGCATCGCTGGACCGAGGACATGCTGACGCACTATCGGCAGATCAAGCGCGATCCGCGGGTGCAGGTCGTGATCGACATGGATGGTCACGGGTCGCCAGCGACCAAGATGCACATCTACGGTCTCGTCGTCACGCGACAGCCGGTGCAGTTCACCGGCTTCAAGCTGTTCTATCACCACGACCGTCCGATGACATCGCTGCTCGACATTCTCGCACTCCACCCGGTGCCGCTCTACATCCAGTACCAATGACGGGTGCTCGCGGATTGGTCGTGATCCTGGCCTTGATTGCGCCGGCCACGGCGGCGCATGCCCAAGACACCGCCGCCGTCGCGACGGACACGGCCGGACTCATTGCGCTCGGTCGGACCATCTTCCAGGGCCGCGGGTTGTGTTTCTCATGTCACGGGAAAGCCGGTGAGGGAGTCCTCGGCCCGACGACGAGATTGGCCGGGCGGCCGTTGACCCATACCAAAGCCAACGTTGCCGATCTGGTCGCCCTGATCGAGTCGGGCGTCGACAGCGCCCACTCCACCAGTGGCCAGGTCATGCCGCCACGCGGCGGCTCGCGCATCACGAATGATCAGGTCACGGCCGTGGCTTGGTACGTCCTGGAGCTGCAGCGGGGTACGCCGCCAGGATCCCCCTAGGGGTTGTCGGCACTACTAACCAGACAAACCGTTGTCGGGATGTTGCTTGCGGTCGCCGCAGCCGGTTTCGGGGTGGTAGCGTTATCGAGCCTCGGTGTGGTGGCCTTTGGGGGTCCGGCAGGCTAGATTGTGGCGCCCCGGCACCAGCCGAACCCGTTCCCGAGGAGTCGCGCCTGGATTTCCCGACCTCGCATCGCGTACCGCTTACCTGGCTGACGCAACACGGTGGGCCGGCGATTCGCTACCGCACGTTCACGGACCTGGCACCGCCGGGAACGTTCAGCACCGAGCTCGTGGCCGAGTCGCTCCGGGCACTGATCGAGTCGGCCGAAGTCTCCAGCATCACCACCCGCCAGGCGGCCGACGGGACGTGGGGCGACAACTTTCTGGCCTTCCAGCCCTCCGAACGTGATCACATCGAGGAACCGGGCACCGTGGCGCAGTATCGTCGCCTGGTGCAGCTCGGCGTGCCCACGTCGACGCGCCCGTTCCGGCTGGCCGACCGCTTGTTCTATCGCGAGCTGTCGAAGGATGATGACCCGTTGCTGCTGGGTGAATTCGCGGCCGTGTCGGCGCGCGATCCCCGCCATGCGCGGACCTTCCGGAACCTGATTCGCGAAGGCGTGTGTGCGGCACTCGCCGAAGCGCGGCGCAACGACGATCCGCGCCTGCGCGGCTCGGCCCACAAGGTGGCGACGGCGGTGTCGGCGTTCCTGCGTTCGCCGCTCGCGGAAGATCCTCTCATCAAAAAGAGCGGCAGCTATCAGTTGCACCCGGACGCGACGCCGCCAACGTGGTGGTCGCTGGCGATGCTGGCGTCGATGCCGACGCTCCAGCGGGAGCGGGCCGGCTTTCTCGAGCGATTGAGCCAGTATTTGGCGCAACCCGCGCCGAGCCGATCCTATATGGCAGCGATTGGCGGATTCACCTTGAAGCCGCTGTACATCCTGCTGGGCGACCCGATTGAACTCGATCCCAAGTCCAAGGGACTGCCAAAAGACATCCCGCTGGCGCTGCACTACGCCGAACTCCTCGCCGGCCTGGGACAGGCGCACCTGGTCGCGGCGCCGAACGCCAGCCGCGGGTTTGCCCGGCTGCTGGAAGATGTCGACCACGAGGGCATCTGGCATCCGAAGAATCTGCGCTCGCAACCCAAGCCGAACACGCCGGTCACCTACCATTGCTGGCCGCTGGCGCCGGATGACGGTGAACTCGCGTCGCGCCAGGCGGACATCACCTTTCGTCTGGCGTGTATCGCCAAGCGTCTGGGTTGGCAGCTTGAGTATAGCTGACATGCCGGCTGCGATCGACTTGACACCGTTTGGATTCACCCCGACCGAAAGCCTGATTTACGAAGTGCTGTTGCGCAGCGGACCCGGCACGGGGTACACGATAGCCCGCGCGGCCGGGTTGGCGCGCGCGAACGTGTATGCCGCGCTCGAAGGGCTGGTCTCCAAGGGTGGCGCGCGCGTCAGCGACGATCGACCCCGGCGGTATCGGCCCGAGTCGCCGAGCACGCTACTGGCACAACTGGGCGAACGTCAGGGGGTGGCCCTCGATCGCCTGAGTCACGCGCTCGACGCATTGACTGCCCCCGAGACGTCGACGCTGGTGGAGTTGACGTCGGCGCGCGGGGCGGTGCAGTTGATGGGCCGCGAAATCGCGCGGGCCGAAAGCAGCGTCGCGCTCGTCGCGCCCAGCGATGGTTGTCTGGCGCTCGCGCCCCAACTCCGGCACGCGGCCGCCGCTGGTGTCGCGCTCGACGTGGCGTCGACTGGTCCGGTGCCGCTGGGCTCGGTCAGCGTGACCGTGATCGCCGCGCACGACTGGCCCGGCGAACCGGTGCTGCTCGTGGTCGACGATCACGCGGCCCTCATCGGCAACCGAACGGCCGACACATTCAGCGGTCACTGGGGACATGGCGCCGGCTTCGTCGCAGCGGCGCAGCAGGCATTTCTCGGACTCAAGGCGGCGACGTGACCGGCGTGATCGATCCCGAGGATCCCGTGTTCGTGGAATTGCGCCGGGAATACCTGGCGGACGCCACGGAGCGACTGGCTGAACTGCGCAAGGATCTCGACGCATTTCGCGTGGGCGAACCGGACGCACTCAACTCGCTGCGGCAGCGGTTTCACCGGCTGGCGGGGTCGGGCGGGTCCTACGGCTTTCCCAAGGTGAGCGAAACCGCGCGCGAGATGGAGCGCCGCATCCTGACGGCGCCGATCCCCACGCCGCAGGAATCCGACCAGTTCGAGCACGCGTTGCACAACCTGCGTGCCGCGTTCGATGAAGCGGCGCAGAAGATTCCCGCTGCGCCCGACGCATCGACGCGGTCGCCCGGCTTTGGCCACCGCGCGCTGGTGCTGATGCCGGCCACGCCAGTATGCGATGCGATCGCGGCCGGGCTGCGGAAGGCGGATTTCGAGGTCGACGTTCGCCACGCGAACATCGATCCCCAGGATCTTGGTGTGTCGGAGCATCCCGACCTGGTGGTGATCGGGACCGATCTCGACGATGCCGCGCTCGCCATCGCGGGCCACTGGGCGGCGATGACCATCAACCGTCCACGCGCCGTCGTGCTCGCCGATCCCGACGGGCAGCTCGACCGGCTGCGGTCGGCCGCGGCCGGGATCGACGCCGTGTTCGGCCCCGACGCGTTGCCGGTTGACCTGACGCAGTACGCCCGCGGCCTCGCGCGCATCGGCGCGCCGCCCGCAAACGTCGTGGTGGTCGAAGACGACCCGGCGCAGGCACAACTGATTTCGGCGTGGCTGGCACACCTCAACGCGCGCGTGTCGCTGTGCAGCACGGCGCAGAGCGCCACCGAAACGCTGATTCACGAGCAACCCGACATGGTGCTGCTCGACGTCGACCTGCCCGACGTCGACGGCTACGCCATCGCGCGATTCATGCGCCAGGAGCCGCGCCTCGCCCTGGTGCCGATCGTATTCCTGACCGCCCGGCGCTCGATCGCCGACGAAATGGAAGGGCTGCGCGCGGGCGGCGACGACTTCCTTGGCAAGCCGGTCGATCGCAACCACCTGCAGCAAGTAGTGCTGACGCGCACCGAACGCGGGCGCCGGATTCGCGAAATGGCGCACCGCGACGGATTGACCGGCCTGCTCAATCACGCGACCCTGATGGCCGAACTCGAGCATGCCATCGCCTACTCGATGCGCCACGGCGAGGCGCTCTGCTTCCTGATGCTCGACCTGGACCATTTCAAGCGGATCAACGATACCTACGGCCACCTGATCGGCGATCAGGTGCTGACCCATGTCGCGGCGGTGTTCCGGACCGTGATCCGGACGTCGGACGTGATCGGTCGCTACGGCGGCGAGGAGTTCGGCATCATCCTGCGGCGGTGCCCGCCTGACGAGGGGCGCAAGATCGGCGAGAAGCTTCGCGAACGGCTGTCGAAATCGCCGATCCGCATTCGCGCCGGCGAAATGGTGTCACCCAAGGTCAGCATCGGCATCGCGACGTTCGTCGGGCAGGAATCGATGACGGTGACCGACATCACCGATGCGGCGGATCGCGCCTTGTACATTGCGAAACGCAGCGGCCGGGATCGCGTCGAACTGGGCTGACGCTCCCGACCGGAGGCAGGACGACGGGCCGGGATCGCGTGAGCGCTCCCGGCCCGTCTCACGAACTCAATGCGGAAACTGCGAGCTGAGCGGCACGACGTCGCGCGGATTCTCGTCGCCGAACAGCAGCTTGCCTTCGCTGTAGCGGGCATCGCGCAGCGCGAGCGCCAGCACCTCACCCAACTCCTCGACGGGATGCACGTCGAGGCGCTTGCGCGCTTCGGGCGGCAGATCATCGAGGTCCGGCTCGTTCTGCTTGGGGATGATGATCGTCGTGATCCCCGCGCGGAGCGCGCCGAGCAGCTTTTCCTTGACGCCGCCGATCGGCAGGACCCGCCCGCGCAACGTGACTTCACCGGTCATCGCAATGTCGTGCCGCACTTCGCGACCCGACAGCGCCGAGACCAGTGCCGTCGACATCGTGATCCCCGCACTCGGCCCGTCCTTGGGGATGGCACCGGCCGGCACGTGGATATGCACATCGCGGTCGAACATGTCGTCCTTGATGTGCAGCGCGGCGGCGTGCGAGCGCGCATAGGTCCAGGCCGCACGCGCCGATTCCTTCATCACGTCACCCAGCTGGCCGGTCAGCACCAGTTCGCCCTTGCCACGCATGGTGGTGGCCTCGACGAACATGATGTCGCCGCCCATCGGCGTGTAATACATGCCAGTGGCCACGCCGACCTGATCGGTGCCGGACTTCTCTTCGGGGTGCAGCTTGGGCCGGCCCAGCAGGTCGCGCACCATCGCGGGCGTGACATCGACGCGGGCCGCTTCGCCCCCGGCGATCCGCCGCGCGATCTTGCGGGCGACGCGACCGATTTCGCGTTCGAGCTGACGCACGCCGGCTTCGCGCGTGTAGCGCTGCACCAGTTCGAGCAGCGCGGGCCCGGCAAAGCTGATCTGCTCCGCCGTCAGCCCGTTCTCCTCCAACTGGCGGGGCACCAGGTACTTCTCGGCGATCGCCACCTTCTCGGCCTCGATGTAGCCCGAGAATTCGACGATCTCCATCCGGTCGAGCAACGGCCCCGGAATCGTCTGCAGCAGATTCGCCGTGGCGATGAAGAGCACCTCGCTCAGGTCGAACGGAATACCGAGGTAATGATCCGTGAACGAATCGTTCTGGGCCGGATCGAGCACCTCCAGCAACGCGGCCGCCGGATCGCCCTGGAACGAGACGCCGAGCTTGTCGACTTCGTCGAGCAGGAAGACCGGATTCTTGGTGCCGGCCTGCTTCATCCCCATGATGATGCGTCCCGGCATCGCCCCGACATAGGTACGGCGATGGCCGCGGATGTCGGCTTCGTCGCGCGCGCCGCCGAGCGAGATGCGGACGTACTTGCGTCCCATCGCCCGGGCGATGCTCTTGGCGACGGACGTCTTGCCCACACCCGGCGGCCCGACAAAGAGCAGGATCGGCGAATGCTTGCGGGCATCCGACACATCCTGCGTGGCCGGCGGTGGCACTTCGGCCGCACCAGGCACGCCACCCGACGCCGGCACCTCGCCGGCGACCTGCGACGGCGGCGGTTCGTCGGGATGCTGTTCCGCCGTGGCCTTGTCGCGCTCGATGCGCATGGCGCGCACTGCGAGGAACTCGAGCACGCGATCCTTGACATCGCCCAGCGCATAATGATCCTGGTCGAGAATCCGCGCCGCCTCGGTCATGTCGAGCCGCTCGTCGGTGCGGTTGTTCCACGGCAATTCGGCCACGTGCTCGAGATAGGTGCGAATCACCTGCGATTCCATTGATTCGCGACCGGTGCGACGCAGCCGCGCGAGCTCGCGATCGACTTCCTTGCGCGCCTCGGGCGGCAGCTCGAGTTTGACGAGCCGCTGCTCCAATTCATCCATCTCGCCGGCTTCGTCCTCGTCACCGAGTTCACGCCGGATGGTCTTGAGCTGCTCGCGCAGGTAGACCTCGCGTTGCCGCTCACCGAGTTCTTCCTGGACCTGGCTCTTGATGTCTTCCTGCGCATCGAGCACGGCGATCTGGCGCTGGACGTGCACCAGCACCCGGCGCAGCCGGTCGTCGACGGCGAGCGTCTCGAGCAGTTGCTGCCGCTGCGCCGTGTCGAGATCGAGGTAGCCGGCGACCAGGTCGGAGAATCGACCCGGATCGTCGATGCCGTTGAGCACCTGCTGCACTACTTCCTCCGGCAGGCCCGACTTCTGGCCGAGTTCAGCCGAGCGGGCGCGCAGCTCCTTGTGCAGTGCCACGAACGAGGGATCCTGTTCGTTCACGGGCGGCATGTCATCGAGCGGACGTACCACGGCCACCATGTGGCCGTGCTCCTCGGTCACGTGCAGCGTCATGGCGCGGCGCTCGCCGTGCAACAGCAACTGCATGCCGGACATCCCACGCTGCAGCTGGCCGATACGCGCGATGGTGCCGACCGCGTGCAGCCCTTCGGGGGTGACGCCCTCGATGTTCTCGCGCTGAGCCACGGCAAAGACGAGCTTGTCAGGCGACGCGAGCGCCGCCTCGATAGCCTTGATGGTCATTGGGCGTCCGGCCCCGATCGGGGCGGTGACGCCGGGAAACAGGACGACATCCCGGAGGGGAAGCACGGGAATGGTCAGACGATCAGACACGGTAGTTCTCCTTCCTGCTCACCGAGCGAGGTTCGTCGGGGGTGCGATCGGCACATGGTGAGTCGGTTGGCTGATACAGGGCATCCCGCGTGCCACGACCCGGGCGATTTCACCTGCCGTGCTGGCGGGAAGGAGACGTCGCTGCCACGCCACGCGGGCACGAGGGCCGGGCCCGCGCCCGCAGGGCTGTCGTGGCGGCAGGCGGGGCTGGCACGTTGCTCGCCTACGCATCTGCGTGCAGATTCATGGTTTAGTCCTCCATCGCAATTCACTCCAGGACCGGCATGAGCGATCCGTCACAGCATGCGTTGCCGACGCTCCTGAAGGAGGCCCTGGGGGATTCGTATACGATCGAAGGCGAAATCGGCCGCGGCGGCATGGGCGTGGTGTACCGGGCCCGTGATGAACGGCTGCAACGCCGGGTCGCCGTGAAGGTATTGCCGCCCGAGCTGGCCTTCTCGAGCGAGATCCGTCAGCGCTTCACCCGCGAGGCCCAGACCGCGGCACGCCTGTCGCATCCCCACATCGTGCCGATCCACGACGTGGGCGAAGGCAGCGGGATCGTCTACTTCGTGATGGGACTGATCGAGGGCGAATCGCTGGCGGCGCGGATCCGGCGCCGCGGGCGCATCCCTCCCGAAGACGCCCGACGTATCATGCGCGAAACCGCCGACGCGCTGTCAGCCGCGCATGGCGTGTCGGTCATCCATCGCGACATCAAGCCCGACAACATCCTGCTCGAGGGCACCCGCGGCCGGGTGGTGGTGACCGATTTCGGCATCGCCAAGGCGATGTCCGCCACCAGCGGCGCGACATTGACCAGCGCCGGCATGGCGATCGGCACGCCGGCGTACATGTCGCCCGAACAGGCGGCGGGCGAGCGCGAAATCGATGGGCGCAGCGACGTGTACTCGCTGGGGATCGTCGCCTACCAGATGTTGTCGGGCGAGTTGCCGTTCAACGCGCCCACGGTTGCCGGGATCCTGATGAAGCAGATCACCGAGCCCGCGCCGTTGCTGCACGACAAGTTTCCGGACGTGCCGGAGGATCTGTCGCTGGCGGTGGCACGTTGCCTGGAAAAGGATCCGGCAAACCGCTGGCCCTCGGCCGATGCACTGCGGCGCGCACTGGAAAGCCGCAACGTCGCCGATTATCGGCCGACCGGGCTGGGCTGGAAAGCGCAGACGCGCGATACGCGCTCGCCGCGACCGGTGACCCGCACCGGCCGCACCGTGGGCGAGCGCCCGGCACCGGTGCGCCCGATTCCTCCCAGCAGGCCGCTGTCACGCACCGGTCGGACCGATCATGGGCTGCCGCCGGAACAACTGGGACGTCCCGACCGCCCGGGCCGCCGGCTGGCGCGGCGGCAGGAACGACAGGCGCAACGTGATCGCGCCGACGCGGCCCTGCCGGAAACCGGCGAACCACGGATCGTGGTACGCGCGCGGCGGGATTTCGGCCGCTGGGCCGCGATCAGCGGTGGCCTGCTGGCGGTGAACCTGATGACGGGCCCCACGCATCTGTGGGTGTTGTGGGTCGCCGGCTTCATGGCGATTCCGCTGTTCCGGCGCTATTCCGAATTGTGGCAGTCCGGCTACTCCTGGCGTGACGTGCTGCATCGGCCGGATGCGCCGGACGCGATCGGCGCCACGGATCGCAAGTACCGAATCAAGGGCGCCAAGCAGCTCGCCGAACCGCGCGCGACGGAATTCGGCGCATACCAGGACCGGATGGTGCAGGTGTACAAGGATCGCACCATGATCCTGGCACTGATGTCGCAACTGAGCGACGCCGACAAGGAGATGCTGCCCGACATCGTGCAGACGACCGACGGCCTCTACGAGCGCGCGGCGCAGCTCGCCGGTACGCTGCATTCCATGGCGTCGCTCGGCATCGACGACACGGGGCGGATCGAGACGCGGCTGGCGGAACTGCGCACGCGCCCGGAGGGCGAAGAGCGCGACCGCCAGATGTCGCTGCTGGAGCAGCAGCTGCAGCGTTGCGGCGAGCTCGCGTCGCAGCGCAATCAATTTGCCGACCGGTTCGAGAGTTGCGTGCTCGCGATGCAGAACGTGCGGCTCGACCTGATGCGGCTCAAGCAGAGCGGCATCGGCGCGGTGATCAACGGGTTGACACAGGCCACGCAGCAGGCGCGGGCGCTGAGCCGCGACGTCGATCATGCGATCGATGCCGCCGTCGAGGTGAAGCAGCTCTGAACCTGGCGGGAGGGCGGCAGGGTCAGTGCCGGAGGTAACAATGCGCAGTCCATTGATGGTCGCGGCCGGTGCGTTGATGTTGAGCGCGTGCGGTCGCGCGCAGTCCCCGTCGCCGCCCGACACCGCCGCGATCGCCCACCAGATCGATGATTCCGTCGCCGCCGCGCGCCGGGCGCTGGCGCCGCTGCTGGCCGACTCCGCGCGGCATACCGTGGCGACACTGCTCGCCCACCCCGAAACGGCAACGTTCGACTCGCTGATGGTGGTGCAGCCGCCGAAGGCGCACGGCGCATGGCCCGCGCTGGTGGTGTGCGGCCGGATGCGCGGCAAGCCGGGCATCGACGGCCGGCGCACGGCGACACCGTTCATCTACGAGAATCGCCTCGACGTATTCCTCCAGCAGGCGAACAACGCGGCCGCGTTTGCCGATCTCCGCGCACGGAGTTGCGACAATCCGGCCGCGCGCGTGGTGCTGCGCAACCCGCGCTGAACCCCGCGCGCTTGACGCCCCCGCCAGTCCGGCATAATATGTGGCAGTCATACATATTGGACTGCCAACCATGCTGACGTCGGAGATCAAGAAGGGCAGCGCGGAGTTCCTGGTGCTGTCGCTCCTGGAACATGTGCCGCGGCACGGATACGAGCTGGGCCGCCTCATCGCGTCACGTTCGGGTGGCGTGCTGACGTTCCACGTGGCCTCGCTCTACCCGCTGCTCTATCGCATGGAGGCGCGCGGGTGGATCGCCGGGCGGTGGGTCGAGAAGGCCGGCGAGCGGCGCCGCCGCTTCTACCGGATCACCGCCGTGGGCAAGCGCGCCCTCGAGGCGCAGCGGCGCAGCTGGAAGGAATTCGTCGCCGCGGTTGGCCATGTCACCGCGCTCCGCCGTGCCTGACTGGCAATCCGCGCTCCGGCACCGCGCGCCGGAACTCCGGCTTGGTCCGGAAGACGAAGCGGATCTCCTCGAGGAGCTGCAACAGCACCTCGACGCCGAATTTGCGGAGCTCGCGCCACGCGTCGGCGCCGCCGAAGCGGAGCGGCAACTGCTCGCGCACCTTGACACGCGCTCGGTTCGCACGCTCGGGCACGCGCGCCGGATTGCGATGCTCGCGTCGGCACGGCACGATGATGTCCACCCTGCAGCGCGGGAGTTGAGGAAGATGCGCCGTCCACACCGGATCGCCGCGTTTCATGTCCTGGTCGTGATGATGCTGGCCGTCGGAGTCGGTGCGACGACCGCCATCTTCTCGGTGGTGAACGGCGTGTTGCTGCGTCCGCTGCCCTTCCCCGATCCCCAGCAACTGGTACTGGTCGGAGAGCAGGCGCCGCAACTCGCTACAGGATCGACAAACTTCCAGTTCTTCGACACACCGTCGGCGGTGATAGCCTGGCGAACGCAGGCCACGGACTTCCAGGGGCTCGCGGCACTGCAGGCGGCCTCGCGCACACTCAACATCCGGGACGAGCCACAGGCGCTGGCCGGCGTGTCGGTGACGCCCGGATTCTTCGACGTGCTGCGGGCGAGGCCCGAGCTCGGACGATTCTTTGTGCCGAGCGATGTCGCCGACAGCAGCCATCCGATGGTGATCACCGACGCCCTGTGGCGCTCGGCGTTCGGCGCCGATCCCGGCGTCATCGGTCGCACCGTGGGTACGGCGGGGCACGCGGCGCGGGTCATCGGCGTGTTGCCGGCCGACTTCCGCATTGGCGGCAGCGAACTCGGCCCGATGGTCGCGGGCAAGCCCACCGAGTTCTTCGTGCCGTTCGAGTTCGGGCCGCACTCCGGCGGCGACCTGCGCTCGGTGTGGTCAAACTTCAACTACACCGTGATCGGCCGTCTCAAGCCCGGGGTTACGATCGCGCGTGCGCTGGCGCAGCTCGACATCATTCAGGCGCAACTGGCGGCGAATGCGCCGGATCTCGCGCCCGCCATGACGCTCAAGGGACAAATCACCCCGGTACTGGCCTACGCCACCAAGGGGGCGCGCCAGGAGTTGTGGCTGCTTTTCGCCGCCGTGGGCGCGGTGCTACTGATCATCAGCGTCAACCTCGGCGGCCTCTGGGTGACGCGCGTCGTCGACCGGCAGCGCGACTGGGCGATCCAGATCGCGCTCGGCGCCGAGCCTGCGTGGCTGGCGCGCCGAGTGTTGCGGGAGGGATTGACGCTGGGCGTGATTGGCGGTGTGCTCGGCGTGGCGTGTGCTTCGGCCGCCCTGCGGGGACTGCTGGCGCTGGCGCCGCAGGACATTCCGCGGCTGGACCAGGTGCACATGGATTGGCGGGTGTTGGCGGTCGGGCTGCTGCTTTCGGCAGGTGCCGGCATTCTCACCGGACTCGTGCCCGCGCTGCGCGTCGGTCGCGGCGATCCGCAGCAGGCACTCCAGACCGGCGGCCGCGCGGGATCGGCCGGGCCCGCGAGCGTGCGATCGCGGCAGGCACTGATTGGTGTGCAGGCGGCGCTCACCACGTTGCTCATTGCGGTGGCGGGATTGCTCGGCGCGAGCCTCTATCAGTTGATGAACAAGCCGACGGGGTTCTCCGACGAGCACGCGGTGGAGGCTCGAGTGGTGCTCGGCAACTACAGCGACGCGGAGCGCGATCGGATCCTGCAGGCGCTGCCCGCCGCGATCGAGGCGATCCCGGGCGTGCGCACCGCCGGCATGACGTCGCACTTGCCGCTGCAGGGCGAAACCTGGATCGACGGAGCGGGCATACCCGGCAAGCAATACCCGCCCGCACAGCAGCCGAGCGTGAACGTGCGATTCATCGGCGGCGATTACTTCGCGACGATGCAGATTCCGCTGGTCGCGGGGCGCGACTTCAGCGAGGCGGATCGCCCGGCATCGTGGCCGCCGGCGAACCAGGACGCCGAGCGGCAGATGCATGAATCGGTGATCATCTCGGCCGCGACGGCGCGCCTCATCTGGCCGGGCCGCGATCCGCGCACCCTGCCTGGCGAACGGATCGATGTCAATGGATTGTCGCCGACCATCGTGGGGGTGGCGGCCGACGCGCTCGACGCCACGCTGACGGCGGGCGCGCCGGCGGTGGTGTACCAGCCCTACTGGAACTGGGATCCGAAGTCGTTCTCGCTGGTGCTGCGGTCGTCGCTGCCGCTCAGCGCGATCGCTGTGCCGTTGCGCGCGGCGGTGCGGAGGCTCGCACCGAACGCGCCGATTCCCGAGATCGCACCGTTGAATGTGCTTCGCCGTACGGCGACGGCCCCGCAGCGATACCAATTCACGCTGCTGATTGCCTTCGCGACACTCGCGCTAGTGCTCGCCGCGATCGGCGTGTACGCGCTGGTAGCGCACAGCGTCGCGCAGCGGAAAAAGGAACTCGCGATCCGGCTGGCACTCGGCGCGCCGGCGCGCGCCATCCGGCGGTTGATTGCCGTTCAGGCGGTCATGCCGGTGGCGTGGGGCGCGCTGGCGGGATTGATGGCGGCGATCATGGGCGGACGTATCCTGCGGAGCCTGCTGTACCAGGTGGGACCGAACGATCCCGCGGCGCTCGGCACGGCCGTCGGCGTCGTTCTCATCGCGGCGGGCGTTGCGTGCGTGTTGCCGGCGCGGCGCGCCACGCGGGTCGACCCCAATCTGGCGTTGCGGGCGGAATAGCACCGGCCCACCTGCACGGCAGCGACCGTCTTCCCGTCATTCCTCGATCTTGTAGATCTCGCGCTTGCCGCGCTGGACAAGGTCATGATACCCCTTCATCACCGCTTCCATCTCCTTCATCGCGTCGGCCGACCCCGGCTGCGTTGCGCTCATCATCTCCTCGAACGCCTGAATGCTCGGCACCTCCATCTCGGCGACCACGGTCCAGTACTGTTCGGCGGCAAAGTCGGTCATGATCTTCATTTTCGGCATCCCGACCTTTTCGCCAAGCTTCGATATCGCCTGAAACTTCTCGACCATGCTGCGGACCTTGCCCGGCTGGCAGTACATGATTTCGCGAATGAGATACACCGGATTCTCCCGTGTTCGTGACGGGGGCGTGAGTGCCCGCAGATCAATTTCCGCTTTGGAACACTCGCGTCAAGTGCGAGCATGAGCGTCCGGTCCACGTCGCTTCGTCTTTGCCCGCCGCCGATGGCTACCTTCGCGCCTCATAGCGCAGCGCCACGACTCCCGAGCCGTACTCAAGCCGGCTGACGAGCTTGAGGTCGATACGCTTCGATAGTCCGGCGAGCGCGGTCGGCCCGTGCCCCGCAATCCGGGGGTGCACCACGAACTCGTACTCATCGATCAATCCCAGTTCTGCCAGTGCGGTCGGAAGCGTCACGCCGCCGGTGAGGATTCCCTTGCCCGGTTCGCGCTTGAGCCGCTCGACGGCCTCCGCCAGATCGCCGCGTAGGAGTTCCGCGTTCCAATCGACATGATCGAGAGTGCTCGACACGACGTATTTCCTGGCGACATCGATCGTCCGCGCGAACGGCGCCATCCAATCCGGCCACGCACCGGGCGGCGACGGCAATCGCCAGGCAGACTCCATCATTTCGTAGGTCACGCGGCCAAAGAGCAGCGCGTCTGCCCTGGCGATGTTTTCGGCCGCGTGGCGATGCAGCTCTTCGTCGGGAATTCCCTCCCGATGATCGCAGCAGCCGTCGAGCGTGACGTTGATGGAATAGCGAAGGGGGCGCATCGGGTCCTCGCGCACGGGTGGCCTGGTTTCTGGCGAAGCGGCGACACTGCCGCACAGGCAGTTCCGATCGATGTTCCGGCTACTGTCCGCGCGCACCCCACGTGCGCGCCATGTACCGGACCGGCGCGCCCGCCAGTGCTTCCAGCGCCCGCCGAACGTTGCGTTCCTGCGCCTGTGGCGTTTTCAGATTGCGGAGATACCGGACGATTTCCTTCTGCCGGCTCGGCGAGAGATCCTTCCACGCAGCCGACGCTCGCCGGTTCTCCGCCAACGGCTTGCGAAACCACGCAGGAAGCGGCTCAGCGGGACCGCCCCGGTAATCGTGGTCGAACGCCACTTCGACACACACGCGCGTGCCGACGGCGGTGCCGGACGCGCGCCGAAGGTTACCGTGAAGGTAAAGAAAAAATCCGCCGTTCCCGATGGGCATCATGTTGATGCGCCAGGGTGTCCGCGGCTTGTGGTCGATGCGGACGAGCACCGGCATGGGACGGCGCCAGTCGGGCTGCACTTGCCGAGCCCGCGCGGCGCTGACGTGCACATAGGGATTGACGCCGCGAATCCTCACAACGGCGTCAAAGACCAGCACTCCCTGGCGCTTCATCGAGTCGTCGCGACGCGCCGCGTCGTGCCACCGTGGTTTCTCACGGCGACCTCCACGAAGGCGTCACGCCGACCGGCGCCGCAGGAATGAGCCGTTGGTGTGCGGGGGCGATCTTGGCGATCAGCTCACGCAACTGCGCTTCCGCCGTTCGTCGCTCCGCCGCAGACTGAGTACCCGCGCGTGCAGTGCTCATGATGTCCGGCTCCGCCGTGGCGTGGTCGGTCCGCGGCTCGCGCCTGCAGGAGCGCCGGGACCGTCAGCCGTGACTAGCGTCGTTCCAGAAAGCCCCTGCCTGCGAGTATCGCCGGCACGGCCTTGTCGATTCGCGCCACGCGGGTCGCCGACTGTTTGGCCGCGGCAAAGTGATAGAGATATCCGCGTTGCCGTCCCGGTGTGAGCGCCTTGAACGCGCGCTTGAACGTCGGGTCGGCTCGGAATCGCGCCGTGAGTTCGTCGGGAACCGGATAATCCGACGTCTGCTTCGGCTGCGTCCGCAACCCGGCCTTCTCGACGGCGATGGCGTCACGAACGTAGCTCGTGATGACCGCCGCCTTCGCCTTGATCTCATCCGCGCTGGTGAATTTCATCACGCGCCCGGCCTGCACCTGTCCAAGCTGCACCAGGATCTTCTTCGGGTCCTTCAGCAGAGCGCCTTGAAAGAAGCCGAGCGCGAAGTAGTCCTTGAAACCCTGCATGATGACGACATTCTTCCCGCCGACGGTGTAGGTAGGCTTTCCCCACTTGCACTCCTCGTGCATCGGCAAGCCGGCGAGCACCCGCCGCATCGCGGCGATCTCCGCTTTCCACCGATCTCGGTAGGCCATCTCCATGCCGGCAGCCTCCTCCACGCCATTGCCACAATCATACGCTCAACGCAGCCGCCGAGGGAAGCACCTGTGGGTGCGACGAAGCATTCGAGCCGATGGACGAATTCCTTGCCAGGTGGGTGCGAGCGGTAGACCGTCGTGACGTCTTGACCATCGCGCCCGGTTCGCGTCGCGTGACGAAGTGCGCGTCCGCGGCGGTCGCGCGAGCGGCCGCCCGGACGCGAATCACCGGCGCAGTTGACCAACCTCGGTGGCACGACCACGCCGCAGGGACGCCTTGGCAGCGACTGCTTCGATCGGCCCTTTTCCGGCGGCCAGGTCGCCGAGCAGTTCGAACGCCATCTGCTCCTGATGCAGGATCGAGGTGAGCAGCGCCAACGCGTGGGTCAGGCCGAGACGCTCCGCGGTGTCGCAGAGGGCGGTGTAGGATGCGATCTCGAACTGCTCGATCTGCCGGCCCACATCGATCAGCTCGCGGTCGTGTGCCGACGACATGACGCGCTTGGCGACGACCTTCACGCCTGCGCCGACCAGCTTGCGGATGGGGGGACACGCCTTCGATGGCAGGTCGACATCGAGTTCCCCGGCGATCTTGTCGATCGTCTTCAGGTGTCCCTTCGTCTCCTTGAGATGAATCTTGAGGAGCGTCTTGAGGTCCCTCGACTCGGCGGCCGCGGCGAGAATGGGAATGGCGAGCGTGAGCTCGTGCTCGCCAGTATGCATCGATGCCAGTTTATCGAGAAACGCCTGGGGAATGGTTGGACGCGGGTTTTTCCCGGCGGGTGCTGGTGTCATCGTGACCTGCTCCAGAGCTCGGAGTGCAGTGGGTGGACGACACACGGGAGCGCCTCGACACATGCCGGCTATCTACGGGTTACGCGGCGGCGGCCGCCCCCGGTAGTGCCGCCGCCTGGCGTCATGCGGTGGTCTGCAGCAACGGCGCGGCAGGTGGCACGTTCATCATCGTACACCTCGGCATCGTCCTCCTGCGGCAACCGCTCAAGGATGCAGCTTCTGTTTCCTCGCGAGCATGGCGACAAGCTCGGCGATTCGCTTCTGGCGCGTCTCGACCTTCTTCGCCGTCTGTACGCGCCAGAGCACCGCATACCTGTTACTCGCGTTCAGCGTCAGGAAGAAGGCCGCTGCCCGCGCATTTTTCGCGAGTGCCGCCTGGAAATCGTCCGGCACCGTTGCGCGGCTCGGTGGATCGTAGGCCGCGTCCCAGCGACCGTCCGCTTTCGCGCGATCGACCTGGACGAGCCCCGCCGGCTGCATGACGCCCGCCTCGATCAGCATCAGCGCTTTCTCACGGTTGATCCTGGACCACAGGCTCTTCGCGCCCCGCGGCGTGAACTTCTGGAGCCACGAAGCCTCGTCGCCGCGCTGCTTCTGGGCGTCGATCCACCCCCACGCGAGTGCCACGCCGACCGCCTCGGCGTACGTGATCGACACCGTGTTTGACGCTTTTTTCGCGAGCCGCAGCCAGATGCCGCGCGAGGAGTCATGGTGTTCGGCGAGCCAGTCGGAAAAGGCGCGCGGCGTGGCGAACGAGAGTGTCAGCAGCTCAGCTGCTTGCACCGGCTTCTTCGTCATGGACGTCTTCATGGTTTGCAGTCATCGAAAATAGCCAGGAGCACATCCACTCCGTCGAACCGCGGGCGCTACAGTAACTGCGAGCGCAGCGAGCAGGCCGTCGGGATTCATCGGAAGCAGGCGTCAGTGCAACCTCAGCGAGGTCACACGCACCCGGCGCCGAAGACGCAGGAGGCAAAGAGCTGCAACGGGAGCGCAACGATCGCCCCCACGATGCCCGCCACGAGCGTCGCGGAAAGACGCCATCGGGTCGCGGCCGCCGCGTATCGCTCAAAGACCAGACTCATCGCCGCCAGCGGGATCACCGCGCCGACGAGGTACGCCGCGATCCCGCCAACGTCCGACGCCAGAATGAACGGCGAGCCCTCCGCGAGATCCATGGCGAGTGTAGTGGCCGACACCACCGCCACCGGAACGACGATGGCGACGAGTCGGCGATGGCGCCAATGGCGCCGGAATCCGATCTCTGCAAGGAAGACCGGAATGCCAACAATCAGCAGCGCCGCGCCGAGGAGCCTCGCGGCCAACGGTGCAAAGAGCAGTGACGCCTGGCCGACGGACATGCGGACCCTCGCAGCGCGATGGATTGATACTGGCAATATCAACCCAGGGCCGTTCCCCGGCCGTCTTCGCAACGTTCTGCGGTATCTTGAGACTCCCTTTTCACGTCGGGCAGCGCCTCCTTGGGAGGTCAGCGAATGCCGGTAGAGTTCCGCGCACTCGGAACGATCGACCTGCGGACCGCCGATGGTCGGTCGGCGGTCACGGTCCTGCAGCAGCCCAAGCGACTGGCGCTGCTGGCGTACCTCGCCCATGCGCGGCCCCGCGGGTTCCGCCGTCGCGACGAGCTGCTCGCGCTGCTCTGGCCCGAATCCGACGACCAGCACGCGCGCGCCGCGTTGCGCAAGACGGTGCACGCCATTCGTGCCGCGCTGGGCGCCGAGGTCCTCGTCGGTCGGGGCGACGAGGAACTGGCGCTGGACTTCGAGCTCTTCCATTCCGACGTCGACGAATTCGACGCCGCGATCGCGGAGAAACGATTCCGCGACGCTTCGCGGCTCTACCGTGGTGAACTGCTGCCCGCATTTTACGCCACGACGTCGGCGACCTTCGAGCGATGGCTCGACAGCGAACGAGAGCGGCTGCAGGAGTGTGCCGCGCGGGCCGCGTCGTCGGTTGCCAAGCACGAGAGCGATCTCGGCAATCGCCCCGAGGCGGTGACCTGGGCGCGGCGCGCGCTCGAATGTTCGCCGCAGGACGAGACGCTCGTGCGGCAACTGCTGTACGCGCTCGACGCCGCGGGTGATCGCACCGGCGCCCTGGACGTGTACCAGGAATTCCGGGCCCGGCTCGCGCGGGAGTACGACGTCGATCCGGCGCCGGAGACCGAGGCGCTGGTCGCCGCCATCCGCGCGCGCGATGACAGTCACCTGACGTACGTCGCGCCGCCGGTCGAGCCGGAGGTGATATCGCTTGCGGTCGCGCCGCAGGTCGCCGCCGCTGCAAAGCCGGCTCCGGCGGCAGCGCGACGCTGGTCGATTCCCGTCGCCGCTGCGCTCTGCTTGGCGGGTGCCGCGGCGTGGGTGGAATGGAACCGGCCTCCGTCACTTATCGCCGACCGCCTCGTCGTCGCGCCATTTCAGGTCTTCGATACCTCCCTGACGCGCTGGGCGGCCGGGGTGCAGGTGTTCGTGTCGCGTGATCTCGACCAGACCGGTGGTCTGCGCGTGGTGCCCGCGCGCGTCGCCGACCTGGCCGCCGATCAGAAGGACGCCCGCACCGAAAGCGCCGCCGCTGATCTCGCGCGTGTCACCGGCGCTGGCCTGGTGCTTTCCGGCTCGCTCCTCGGCCAGGGAAGCGATTCCGTGCGGATCGACGCGGTGCTGACGGACGCCCGGAGCGGCCGCAACCTCGGTGACTACGCCATCGCCGGCTCGCGGGATCGCATCGACCGGATTCTCGATTCGCTGGTGATCGGAATCGTCCAGTCGCTCGAATCGGCGGGGCGCGGAATCCCGATGCGGGAGTCCCGCCTGTCGGCCCGCTCGATGCCAGCCCTCAAGGCGTTTCTCGACGGTGAGCTGGCGATGCGCCGTGGCGCCTGGGACACGGCCCAGATCGCCTTCCGCCGGGCAACGGCACTCGACACCACCTTGTCGCTGGCGTGGCTTCGGCTGGGCATGACCACCATATACCTCGAGATGGAAGGCGGCGACGGCCCGGGCTGGGCGGAGATCCGGCGGGCCGGACGGTCAGGCGAAGGACTGTCCCGGCACGACAGCATCCTGGTGGCCGTGGCCAGCGGCATGGGCAATGTGGTCGCGGAGCGGATGCCGCACGATCTCTGGCGCCCCGAAGCCGCGCGCGTGTTGGCGCTCGCCCTGCAGATGACCCGCGACTACCCCGACGATCCGGAGGCGTGGTTCGCGCTCGGCGAGGTGCGTGGCGGCATGCTCGCGCTGCTGCCGGCGGTGACTTGGCCCCAGGCGGCCGACGCGATGATCCACGCCGCCGATCTCGATTCGACCTTTGTGCCGGCGTATCCCGAAGCGTTGCGATACGCTTTCGACGACGGTGACACCATCACCGGCGTCCGCGTGGCGCGCCGCTACCTCACGCTGCCGCTCCCGCCCGCGACGCGCGCGCTGCCACTGCTGATCGTCCGGATGTTCGATCCCCGGGTCACTCGTGATCGGCGCGAAGCGCTGCTCGACTCGCTGCCGCCCGACGCCCTGTACGGTGCGTGGTCGCGGCTCTGGTTGTTGCCCGACGGGGACGAACGCGTGGTGGAGATCGCACGCGCGGCGCACCGCCGTGCGCCTGATCCGCGCTACTGGTTCACGGCCGATGCCGTCACCCGGCGCAGTCTCGCCGCAGTCCTCGCCTACCGGGGGCACGTGCGGGAGGCGCTCGCGCTCGCCGGCACCGAAAACGCGACCTGGTGCCCCTGGCTGCTGCCGGACCTCGCGCTCGCCGGCGCCGCACCGGCCGCGCTCGCCGATTCGGCGATCCACGACTGGATCAGGCGCGGCTGGATCAGCGGCAACGGCGCCCTCTATTCGTTCTGGTGGCTGGCGTTCGAAGGCGACACCGTGGCCCTCGACACCCTGATGCACGCCGGACCCGGCCCCCCGAATTCGTTGGCTGGGGCGCTCGCCCTGGCGCGCGGCGATACAGCGGGTGCGATTCAACTCCTTGAGACCTTTCACGCGCCGATCGCCGCAGACCAGTTCACCTTCGTGGAGCTGGCCCGGCTGCTGAAGGCCACGGGCCACCCGGCCGACGCGCTCACCGTGCTGCAGCGTCATACCACGAACAACTGGCCCACGATCTCGCGCGTCCTCTGGCGACTCGAACGAGCCGGCCTGGAGGATCAACTCGGGCACTTCGACGCGGCCCGCGCCGATTACGGTTTTGTTGTCGATGTCTGGCGCCACGCCGACCCCGAACTTTCCGGCTATGTTCGCGAGGCGACCGAAGCGCTGCAACGCCTCTCATCGCGGTGACCGGCGCCGCGCGCGCGGAGTGACCCAGCGCTCCGGATCACTCGCGCGTGCGCAACTCCGCCGCAACCGCTACTGATTGGGAATGATCTCGATCACGCCCGCCTTGAGATTGTTCAGGAACGCCGCCTCGACCGTTGCCGACGTGAACCCGAAGTGCGCCGGGTTGGCGCAGATCACCTGCACCACGGCGGTCTGGGTATGGATGACACCAGTGATCTCGTCGGGGCCCGTGCGGTGGAACAGCCGGTGGTTGTCCTTGATACCGATCAGGAACGCGTCGTCTGTCGCCGTCGGCTGAGGGAGCCCGAGGGACGACACAGGGTCAGGGCCGCTCGAATGGGTCAGCTTGAAGCCGAGGGCCCACACGCCGTCGCCGAGATTGGCGGCGCACAGCGCGGTGCCAGTGCGCGACAGTCCGCCGTCGACATCGGCGGAGTATTCGACGCCACCACCGAGCGTGCCGTCCTTGTGGATGACGACGTCGAACAGGAACCGCTGGGTGCCCGTCAGGCCTCCCGGTCCCGAGCAGCCCTTGCACGGCAGCGCGATCGACCCGA
This sequence comes from uncultured Gemmatimonadales bacterium, assembly GCA_963796635.1. Taxonomy (GTDB): domain Bacteria; phylum Gemmatimonadota; class Gemmatimonadetes; order Gemmatimonadales; family GWC2-71-9; genus Palsa-1233. The sequence goes on along the minus strand of CAWCMH010000001.1, from coordinate 2,939,401 downwards.
GCCCGTAGAAGACGTTCGTCACTGGACTGTAGTGGACGCGCTCGGCGCTGGGAGCCGGGGCGGTGTCGATCGGGGCCAAGGCCCGATTGGTGGGCGCGCCGGCTGACGTCGGCAACGCATCCTGGCCGCACCCGGCGAGGATGGCTGCAACGGCGAGCGGCAGCGCGGCAAAGCGATGGGAGGTTTTCACGGTATTCTCCATTCGAGAGGGTGGAACCGGACGGTCTCGTCCTGCTCCAGGCAGCCACCGGTCCCTGTCGGCCACGAGGTTGCGAGGACACTAGCAGGCGTCCGTTCCCCACCTGTTCCCTTGCCGTTCCGAGTGAAAAGGCGCCGGGCCACGTGTCCTGGCTATGGCCGATTGCCGGTCCCCGACCGGCGGGAAAACGCCGGTTGGTCGATCCGGATTGCTGGCGATTAATGGGTCGAGCCCGGCGGTTCGTCGGCCTGGGTCAATTTTGTGTGTGAAGAGGTCGCGGAAGGCTGTCTCGGTCGAACCTGAAGATCGGGCACCCGCCGAGGAGAGCTCGCGGTCCGGTTGGAAGTTGGCGACGCCGATCGTCGAATCCTGCCAGCCTCGTACAATTTGGCCGAGACGCCGCTCACGGCATATGCATGCCTTCATGGGCCGCCGCGTGGTGCGCGCTCCGCTGAAAGTCCAGGAACAGATGCACGGCCTGCACGGCCGCGCTGTCCATCGTGTGGATCCGCACCTCGGCGCCGCGCGGCCGGTTTACCTCCTGATACGTAATGCGCGCGGCGCGTGCGACCAGCACATCGGTGCCGGGCACGCGCTCGCCGTGGACAGCAAAGGGCTTGCTGAAGTCGCCCGCGCGGAAGTCGCTGGCAATGAGTTGCATATGAGTGCGAATGGCTGCGATGCCGGCGGTGTCGGCGCTGTCCTGCCGCTCAAGGACGATGCGACCGCCGTCGGCCAAGTCCTCAAAGACGTGGGTGGACGTGTACTGGTCGACTCCCATGACCGTCTTGCCCCGCTCCTGCATCGCGGCGAAGGCAGTGTCCGGGGCACTGGACGACCGGCGATTGCTGCGCGCGTTGCAGCCAGCAGCAAGACAGACTGCTGCGACGGATACACGAAGCCACTGTGGGCGGAAGATTTGCATCTGGCCTTTCGGACGCCTGGCGAAGCAGCGGGCGAACAATATCAATAGCGAGCGCACCGCGCATCCATGCATCGCCCGACTGCGTCAACGTTCGTTAGCCAGCCGGAGGCGAGGACCGCCCGCCAGATACGCCGCTGCGTTTCAGACATGGAACCCCGTTGACTGGCGAACAACAGACTCGCAACCTGCTCGGCGAGAACGTCCACCCGTGTCATTGCGCGTGTTGGGAGCGCCTCGCCCGCAGCGAGCCCGTGTCAGCCAGCGGTTCTTGCCGCCGCCGCTTCGCGGTGGAAGCGACGGTACCCGAGATACAGGAGCGCCGGGCAGTAGCCAAGTACCATGACCGTCGTCAGGATGTAGAAGAGGTAGCGGTACTGAGGCCGAAAGAAATCCTCGAAGGTCCACCCCACCGGCCGATGTCCCGTCTGCCGTCGTTCGAGCGCCTGCATGAGGACGAAGAGTCCGGAGGCACCAGCGATCCAGAGCGCTTGAAACGCGCCAATGCTCAACACCACGCCGCCAAGCACGGAGCGAGCGAGCAGCGTGAAATACGGGACGGTGCAGAGCGCGATGACCAGGGCGCCATCGAGCAGCCAGACAGCCGGGTCGTTGTGCACGCCGGCGATTTCAAGAAGCGGTACCAGCGCAAGCGGGAGCAGCGCGACGCCGGCCACGCGGATCCGTTCGTTCCATGCCGTCGCGCCAACCGTTGCGAGGGCTGGGTGTACCGGGCGCGCCCGTAACAGGTTCGGAGAGAAGACCAGGGCGACGATGGTGGCCGAACCAAACCACAGCGCGACGAACACCATGGGCACGCGGCCCCCGATCGTCCGCCATTGGTGCGCGCCGAGCACCATACCAACGGTGGCCGCCCCCGTCACCACCAGGCGTGTTCTGAGAACGGGCAACAGCGGCGTGGATCGATCAGGAAGGAAACCGGAAGCCATGCGCAGCTCGAGATTCCATGGAGAATGTGGCCCAGCCTTGCGGGCTAACGACGCGGCGCGTCTGCGGCGCCTGTCGCCGAGGCCACCGCACGACTGCATCACGTTTACATCTGCGGTGGTCGAGTGCGCCGCATCCGCAGCCAGCGCGTGTCAGGTGGCTGACAAGGCCCCGCGCTCAGGCAATGGACGTGGGCGGTTTGCCACGTGTCGAGAGCCCGAATGGCAAGTAGGCTGGACACCAGCTGAGGAGGCTCGTGGCCAGAAACACGACGGCCACGACGCCCAGGACGATCGCGAGCGTGCCACTGATTAAGTGCCCCAGATACAGGGCCGCGATTACGACGACAAGGACGAGCCGAATGCCGCGGTCCGTCGTGCCCATGTTCTTGATCATGCGCGCCTCGGAAAGGGACCTCGGGAATCTAGCGGTGCCGAAGCCATTGCATCACGGCGACAATGATCGCGATTGCCCCGATACAGAGGATGCACGCCAGCAGGAGCCTCAGCGCCTTCGACTGCATGGCATGCCGGTCACGAGTCAGCCACCCAAGATCCTGCAAATCAACGGCAAGCGCGCTTGCGGCGCAGCCGCGTGGCGCGCGCGCGTCAGCTGCATTTGCGTGTCAGGCGGCGGCAGCGGCGGCCGAGGTTTTGGGTCCCGTCGGCAGCAAGCGCTTGATAGGCGGCTTGCCCGCGAACCATCATTGGGGTACTGGCTTGGTTGTGTACGAACCGTTGACAAATTTCCACGCGCCGGTGCTGTCACGAATGAGGGTGAAGTAGTCGATGTTATGCGAGCGTACCACGCCATCTCGGATCACTTGTGCGTCAGCACGTACGAACGCGAGCCGCTCGTTATCCAGGTGCACCGTGAATTCGGTCACTGGCTCCTGGTATGGCTGGCCGCGGGGTGCGGCGCGCAGCGCGGCCAGCCACGCGTCAAAGGAATGCGATGCGGTGACCCACTTGCCGTCGCGCAGCGCCGCGCTGGCGATACTTGCACCCGGCGCAAACATGGGAGCCATTGCGTCGAGATCCCCGCGTCCCGCGGCCTGAAGAAATCGTTCGACGGTCGCCTTGACCTCGGTTGACGACGTGGACTGCGCATTCGCAAGACCAGGCGCGGCCAGCATCAAGATCCCCAAGAGCTGCATTGACTTCGCCATTGGACCTCCAGTGGGACGCTCGACGAGGGGCCGAGCCGCCTGATAGCCTGCGCTTCTTCTGCGAGGTGAGGTGAGGCCGCTCCCCTCCCCAAACTAGCCAAGCGCGGCAGCCGAGCGCTTCAGGCCGCGTCCGCAGCACGGCCTCGGTGTTGCGGCGGCAGCTTCAGCGTCTGCACGCCGTTGCCCCATCGTCGGTTGTACCGTCGGTGGGGCTTTGTGTTCAGCTGACGTGGTGCGACGGGCGTCCCTCAATCACGTGTGCTCCTGCCGCGTCGATATTCACGCGCAGTGGTGCGCCGGGTGTCGCCGGGCGGTGCACCAGGACTGGCGTCTCGGCGTCGCGCGCAAAGATCTGGAGCGTGCCGTCATCGGCGAGCCAGACGCCGAAGTCGCCGCGCGAGGTGACGGTCGCGTTCTTGACCACCACGGTCGTCCCATCGGGGCCGTAGGCAATCCGGAACTCGCGGCCGCGCAGCCGATAAAGGACCTCGCTGCCCTCGATGTCCGGCGTGATGTGGGGGTTCACGTAAAGGCGGTTGAACTTGGGCTGAATCCCGAAGATGCCACGGTAGAGGCCGGCGAAGATAAGCGCATTGCCGGAGAGGATGTCGTCGCCGGCCCCTTGCTGGTCGGCGCGCAGGTAGCGCTGGAAGGCGAGGCCGTCTTTTTCGTATTGCGCGATGACCTGGCGGACGTACTTGAGGGCGAGGTCGGGTTTGTACGGTGCGTAGGCTTCGACCCCGAGGCCACCCCAGGAGAGGAAGAGATCGCCGTTTTCGTACGCCGGAAAAGGCCACATGGGTGAGGCGTTCTGGGCAACTTCGTCGAACGCGTAGGAGGTGAGGCAGAGCGGCCAGCAGAAGAGTTTTTCGGTGGCGGTCTGTGCTCTCGATCTGGTCGAGGATGACGGCGGTGCGGGCGGCGTCGTCGCAGAGGCCATAGACGATGGCCATGAAGTTGACCGGCGTGACCATGTTGGTGCCGTGGAGGGAGTCGTCCTTTTCCCGCCAGTGGATGTAGCACTTCCTGGCGGGATCCCAGCAGCCGCCCTCGTCCGTGGTCTGGTTGAAGCGGGCTTTCAGTTTGTCGGCGGTGGCAGAGTAGGCGGCGGCGCGGGCCGGGTCGCCGAGCAGCCCTTCGCAGCGGCTCCAGAGGCGGATGGCGTGATAGAGTTTGGCGTTGACGAAGGCGTTCTTGTGACTGGCCCAGACGATGTCGATCCAGTCGCTGCTTTTGTGCTCGGTGCGGGAATCGTTCTTCATTTCGACGAGGCCGTCGGCATCGGTGTCGAGGGCGAGGAGGTAATCGAGGGCCCTTTCGCAGCCGGATTTGTGGGTGGCGAGCCAGGAGCGATCGCCGTTGATGTCGAAGAGGGTGCAGACGTTGATGACGAAGTCGGGCTGGGAGTCGAGCAGGAAGCCCCACTGGCATTCGTAGAAGCCGAACGTGTCGAAGGTGCCGCGGACGCTGTCGCCGGCGTCGTAATCGAAGCGGGACTTGACGCGGCCGTCGGGCTGGAGGGCGTGATCGCGATAGTAGTCGAGCGTGTGGCGGTAGGCTTCGAAGTATTCGGGGTCGTCGATGAACAGGCCGAGCTCGGCAATGTACTGCTCATGGAGACAGACGTAGCCGGTGTGAAAATTGTTGCCGCCCATGAGGTGTCGATCGATGACGCCGACGCGTGCGATGGTGTTGGCGATGGTGGTGAGGGTTTCGGGGGCGACGAAGGTGAAGTGGCCGCGGTCATAGAGTGCATCGGCCTTGCGAGCCGTGAAGCGAAGGGTGACGACCTGGTGGCCGGCGGGGAGCTCGACCGGCGCGAAGACATCGGTGCGGCGACGGAGGAAGCGGGTCAAGTTGACCCCGGACTCGCTCTTGAAGACGGGCGGCGTGGGCGCGGCGTAGATGGTCTGGGAGATGCGGCCATCGGCCTCGCGGGCAAAGCGGGAAGCGACCTCGCCGCCGGGTGAATCGGCCGCGACGGCGAGGCACCAGGGCTCGCCGCGTTTCCAGTAGGTGGCTTGGCGGATGTTCTGTCCGAGCGCCGAGGGAGTGGTGTCGAGCAAGCGGAACCAGGCACTGCCGCCGTTATCGAGGAGGGCCGTGTCGAAGACGGTGTCGTCACGCAGGACAAGGCGCGGCGAAGAGAGTTCGGCGAGGGTGGCGGCGGCCGAGACGTCGCGTTCGATGGTCCAGACGATGGTGTCCTCGGCGACGACGAACCGCCAGGTTTCGCGAATCGACACCTGCGGGTTGTCGTAACGGATACCGCTGACGACCGTGACACCGTGCTGCTGCGTGACCTGGGGTGTCCCCTGAAGTGTGAGGGGGGCAGCGCTCCCCACCGGCAGGAATGACGTTGTGATGCCGTCGCGCGGATCGAGGAGCTGGCGCCCGCCGACGGTGAGGGTGTCGATCCGGCAACCGCCCTCCACACTCAGCGAGAGCGCAATGTTCTTCCCGGCGACTTCATGGAAACGCTCCGGGGGTGCAGGCGCTGGTGTATCGGCACTGGCCGCGACGACTGTTCGCGGTGGCACCAGCGATGCGGCGGCAACGCTGGATATGAATGTCCGTCGGGAGATGGTCATTGGTCCCACGCTTTGGAGGCAACGCGACACAGGCGAAACGGCTGCCTGACGGAATCGCTTCGGCGGCGGCCGTGTCCGCGCCGCAGGCGCAACATTATCTGCGCGGCCGCCCGCAGCAAGCGCGGGTTGGGGCGCGCCGCCCGTCGCTATAGATCGAGGGCGAACCGGAGCCCCTTACCGACTTGCTTCACAAGCGACGTCGACAGCGCCCGCACCCGGTCCGTGAGCAAGTCACGATTGATGGTCAGCACCTGCGTAACGTTGGCGACGGAGTCTCGCGGCAATCCGGAAGCAGTCGCCGGAATCAATACATTACCCGGGGCATCAACCAATCGGACATTGCCCGTGAGCGCGACGACCGTTACGGTCGCGAGGCGGCTCCGATTGAAGGTGTCGCTTTGCACGATCAGCACGGGGCGGCGATGTCCCGGCGCGGATCCCACCGGCTCGGGCAGGTCGGCCCACCAGATTTCGCCGCGCCCGATAACCATCCTCGCCTACCAGGATTCGGGCGAAAGCGTCCGCACTTGCGCAGCAACCGCGGCAGGGTCGAGGCGGCTGTCTTCATCGGCATAGACGGCGTTCAGCCGCTGCGTGAACTGGTTCGCCTTGTGCTTGGCGACAAACTCGGCGAGCGCCCGCGCATACAGTTCACTGCGACTGACCCCGAGGCGCTTGGCCAAGGTATCGCCAGATTTAAACAGCGAGTCGGGCAGGGAGATAGCGGTCTTCATACCATAGTATAACCATGGTCGTACCGGCAAGGCAAGTCGCCCTAACGACGTCTGCGCTTCTGCGGCGAGGCCAGGTGAGGCCGCCGTATTCCTTAGATTAAGCATACATTGCGGCGGCCGAACCGCCCTGGCCTCGCCAGCAGCAAGCGCTTGTTAGAAGGCGCCCGATGTCATACATTGCATGACATGAAGACTTCCGCCCTGACCATCCGCCTGGACCCCACCTTGGAGCGCCAGCTTGCGCGGGCCGCCCGTCGCAGCGGCCGGAGCCGGAGTGAGTTGGTTCGTGACGCACTGCGCCGCCAATTGGCCCTCGCCCAGTTTGACGACCTGCGTCAGCGAATCATGCCTCTGGCTGAGGCCCGCGGCTACCTGACGGACGAGGATATCTTCCGCGACGTGTCGTGAGGGTTTACCTCGACACCAATGTCCTCGTGAGCGCGTTTGCCACTCGGGGACTCTGCGCTGACATCTTGCACGCCGTCCTGGCGGAACACCAGCTGATCGCCGGCGAAGCGGTGCTCGCAGAAGTGCGGCGCGTCCTCCGCCAGAAGATCCGCCTGTCGACGGTAGCCGTGGCGGACGTCGACACCCTGCTCCGCCAGCAAGCATTGATTGTGGCCACCGCGCCGAAGCTCGTGATCAAGATTCGCGACGCCGATGACCTCGCCATCCTGTCCGAGGCGGTCGCCGGTGCGGCACACGTCCTAGTGACCGGGGATCGCGACCTGCTGGATATCGCCGCGAAGGCTCCCCTCCCAATCGTGACGCCTCGCGGTTTCTGGGAGCTCCTTCGATCCAACCCCGAATCGGAATAGGTAGCGCCTTCTAACGCTCTGCGCTTCTGCGGCGAGGCCACCGCCCAATTGCGTCAAATCTACGAGTGCGGTGGCCGAGTGCGACCCGCCCGCAGCAAGCGCGGGTTAGGCACCCGCTCGTTGCCGTCGGGGCGGTCGCCGACTCCGGCGCTCGTCTGCCACGCGCTCGGCAAGGTACACCTTGAGCAACGACTGATACGGCACATCCTGCTCATTGGCTAACGTTCGGAGTTCGTCGAGCAGCCCCTGGGGCAAGCGGAGCGAAATGGTGGCGGTCGAGGGCCGCAGCTTCGGAAAGACACCTCGGCGCGCCTTACTCCAGTCAAAGTACTCCGTCGTATCATGCGTCATCCAGAATTCGCCGAATTCCTCGTCGGAGCGGAACTTGGGAATCGGTTTGAGTTTCCTAGCGCGCTTCGGCATAGATCTGTCGCTCCTTGCGACTCATGTCGCGGACTGAAATCACCCGGATGCGTTTGCCGCGCACGGTAAACGCCGCGGTCAGCAGCCGGCCGCCCATCGTAGTGCCGTGGGCGAGCAACCGTTGCTCCCGCTGCGAGTGCGCCGAGTCATCGAGGAGCAGGAGGGGCACCTGGAAGAAGATCTCCTCTGCCTCGCGTGGCGTGACCCCATGGCCGAGGACGTTCTTGTCGAGGTTCCCGGCATCCCAGTCGAAGCCTTCAATCTCCGCGAGCGTCCAGGACGGCATGCCCATCGAAGGAGTATACGACGGTCATATACACGTCGCAAGTCGACCGCGACGAACGCCGGTGTGCCTAACGGAATGCGCTTCTGCTGCCGGGCGTGTGGCGGCGCGGCGCAGTCCTCAGATCAAATCATACCTCGCGCCGCGCCGACACGCTTACACCCGGCCAGCAGCAAGCGCGTGTTAGGCACCGCGAACCGGTACAGACTGAGGACATGGGTTACACGTTGGACCGAGGACATCGGTTACACCTGCGTTAGATCCGGTTCCGATTGTGCGCGCCGTGCATCCGATAATCTCGCTCATCCAGCCGCCCCAGCAAGAGGTCGCCGAAATACACCGACCAGATGCCATCGGCGACCTCATCGAGTCCGACGTACTCCTCCGCCAGGACGTGGCTCACGTTCACCCACCGATGCTGCCAACGGATGCCGCCGTTGGTCGAGACATACCGGGTCTCGTAGTGGCGCGGGTACTCTGGGCTCCGGATCGTCCGTGGGTACGCGCGTGGCGAGGCGACGTAGTGCTGCGCCGGCGGTTCCTGGCCGAGGGCCTCGTGGGGCCGCTCCGTGTTGTAGTCCTGCTGAAAGGCATCGAAGCGACGTTGCTGACCACGGGGCGTCTGGGCCGCGGGTCGCGTCGCTTCCGCCTTCAGCGTGCGATGCATCCGTTCATGCCGCCCATTCTGTTCGGGGTGCGCAGGCTGAATGAGCTCCGGCGTGATGCCCAGCTTCAGCCACCACACACTGAGCGCCGAGAGTCGACCCAGCGCGCACGTCGCAAAGGGGGTGCCGTTGTCGCTGCGAATGCGATCCGGCAAACCATACGTCCGGAAGATCCGCTCGAAGACGCTCCGCGCACCCGTAGTCATCCCCGTCAAGGACACAGTGCGAAGCTAGACGTTCACGCCGCGATGGGCCTCGGCAAATAGGTGCGGGGCGGCGCGCCACCGAGGCTGCTGTGCGGCCGCTCCGTGTTGTACATCTCCAGCCATTCCTCCGTCACGTGACGCACTTCGGCCAGCGAGGTGAAGACCCAGGCGTCGAGCACTTCGGTCCGGTACGTCCGGTTGAAGCGTTCGATGAAGGCGTTCTGGTTTGGCTTCCCAGGCTGAATGTGGATCAGATCCACCCCGTGCGCCTCGCACCACGCGGCCAGGGCCACCGCGATGAATTCCGGTCCATTGTCACAGCGCACGCGGTCGGGCGAGCCATGGATCGCCACCAGTTGGTCCAGCAGGGCCACGACCCGGGCACTCGGCAGCGACGTATCGATCTCGCTCGCGAGCGCTTCGCGGTTGCCTTCATCGAGCACATTCAGGATGCGGTACTGCCGGCCGTCGTACAGGGTGTCCCCCATGAAATCGAGCGCCCACGTCCGGTTGAGGACGGCCGGCGCCTCCAGCGCCAGGCGCGGCCGCGTCAGCATGCGCTTCTTGCCGCGGCGCTTCAGATTCAGCCGCAGCGCACAGTACACCCGGTACACCCGCTTCGCGTTCCACGCGTGCCCCATCGCGCGCAACCGCTCGTAGCAGAGCCCGAAGCCCCAACGACTGTTCCGATCGACCAGCGCCAGGAGTGCCGTGACCACCGGCTGATCCTGGGCCGATCGATCGGCGGCGGGGCGGTACCACGCTGTCCGCGAGAGTCCGGTGAGCTGGCAGGCCCGCACGATCGACAGCGCGTGCTCCTGCACCAGCATCGCCACGACGGCCCGACGCGCGGACAGCGCTACAGTTTTCGGCTGAGCACGTCCTTGATCGCCGCGTTCTCGAGCGCCAGCTCGGCGTACATCCGCTTCAGCTTGGCGTTCTCCTGCTCGAGCTCCTTGAGCCGCCGCAGTTCCGGCACCGACGTGCCCCCGTATTTCGCCTTCCAGTTGAAATAGGTCGGGCGGCTGATCCCATGCTTGCGGAGAATCTCCGCGACCGGCACCCCCGCTTGACCTTCCTGCAACACCGCCACGATCTGGGACTCGGTGAACTTCGATTTCCGCATTGCTCCTCCTGAGCAACGGAAAGTCTAACTCACGCTGTATCCGATCAGGGGAAGACTACGACCCCACGTCGGATGCGCCTGCCGCGTGCGCACAACCAGCGCCGCGAGCTCCCCATCCAAGAGTGTCGGGCTCGTCACCGGCCGTCGCGAGTGCTCTACGAATCCCGCCGCGCCCTCGACCTGGAATCGCCGCCACCATTTGTGACCGGTCTTTCGACTGATGCCGAACCGCGCACAGAGCTCCGTCATCTGCCAGTGCTCGCGCGCAAACGCCTCGACAAAATCCTGCCGCTGCGACATAGGGGTCTCCACTCTCCACGGCATCACGCACCTCCTCGGTGCATGAAACCAACTTGAGAAGTGTTACCTATGTCCTCGGTCTATCTGTTACCGATGTCCCCGACTGCTCCCAAGTGAACTTGATGCTGGAACTCCCTTCCCTCCGACGAGCCAAGAACCCCCTGCGGGGGCCGGTGATTCCAATCACGAGGCCCTCTGCATCAAACCACCCTGCCACGAGGTTCACCGGGACGAGGAAGAGTGAAATCTCGCGCAAGGATCCCACCCGCCACAAAACCTCTGCCAATCAGAGTAAATGCAATCGAATCTCGGAGCGGGCCGGGTGCCGTTGCGGCCTGCCGCCAGCGCGTGCCAATGAAAGATCGGGCTACCTACCTCCAACCGACAACGCGCGGCCGACCACTGCGCCAATCAACGCACCGATTGCGCCATACGCAAAGTAAAACCGGCCGCGCGAAGCACCTCCGTTGAAGTCGGAATGGTAAATGCGATCACCCAGGAACACGCCGACCGCCGCACCGGCGATTGCGCCTATCGCGGTGTCACGAGTGCGGTGGCTGCGCTCGATCGAATCGGGGTGCACCGCAAGAACGTCGACGGTACTCGTCGTGTCGGCGCGCCAGGCATGCGACAAACCGTATGCCCGCTGGTCCGCATTCCGGTCCAACGATGACAGACGCGCTTGGGCGGGAAGACTTGTCGCAATCACCACGGTGAGCAGCAGGGGGTATGCATACGCTGCGCTAGTAGCCATAACTACCCACCCACCACTCGTCGACCGTTACGAATGTCGCTTGAAACGCGACGCTGAGCAGATAGCTTGAGTAGGGTGCGGCTCGCGTACCCGGCTTGCCTCCGTGCCAGCCCCCAAACTGTTCGCCGGACCAAAAGCACTCGGTCCCGGTATACAGAGAATTGCCTGATTGTGACTGCGCACAATCAAGCAGGTGATGGTGGGCGCTCCCGAGATTGTGGTCCTGCCACACCTTGAATCGGCCTACATCCGAGTGGCCGGAACACGTGTCAGACCATACGGCTCCCCCGGCATCACAGTCGGGGGCAGAATGGTAATTCGCATGCTTGTTCTTTGATATATACACGCGCGGAAAGGAACCGCGGCGACCAGCAGGGAAATCAAAACCGGCACCCCACTCGCTTGTATGGGTAAAAAAGGATCCAGCGATGCACTCGAGCGTTACCACATCGCAGGCGTGCTCAGAAAGCCAGGAGTCGACCAATACCCAGTGCTGGGTCGCAGGATTATATTCGACGGTAAGCTGAACGAACTCAGAATCTCCAAGATGCCCGCCTGCTCCACAATCATCGTAATAGGCCATCAAGTAGCCTAGCTTGACAAGATCCCCGGTGCCGGTGAAATAATTGTCGATGACCTTGGCAACCCAATATCCTTCGCCGCCAGAACAACTCTCTCCCGAGGCAAACGAGAGGACTGGCGCGAAGGCCTTCGCGAGTTGAAGCTCGCAGTAATCGATGAGTCCGTCCTCGTCCTGATCAATTCCGTTCGACACTCCTCGCCAGACGTAACAATCGTCGTTCGTGAGTCCAAGCCAGATCCCATCCGCGCCAAAGTGACTGTCTGGAAGACTACTCTCGTTCAATGCATAGGTCACGTCGCCATCGTCCAAGTGGCCGACAGACGATCCTTCTTGCCAACAGCCAGGAGTTTCTTGGCATCCTTCCTCGGTCATGCTCGGAGTTGGCGGAGCGAGCCTCGCGGCTGTTTGTAGATTGGCTATGCGTCCCGGCGCGGCGTCATCAGGCAAGGATCGACAGCCAGAAATAACTAGCACTGCGATACAAATCGCGCCTGCCCAAAAGAGGTTACCGGCAAGCCTGACCGAAGGATGGTCCATTTCGTACACCTCCGCGGGGTGGAACTCGATGTAGTAATGTGGGAGCCAACGGCTGATCTGTCAAAAGTATATGTCTGGCTGCAAATGATGAATGCGCGCGCGATCGGCAGCGATGCTACAGGCGGCCTCAGCACGTTGCCACTCGGATCGATCGCGGAAAGTGATGATGTCGGGACTGCCCACAGCATCGCCGGGGTCACAATCGGAAGCACGAGGCTAACTCGGTATAGACTGGACCGGTTCATCGCACCTCCCGCTGGCCGCCTAACGACCTGCGCTTCTGCGGCGGCCGCGTCAGCGCCGAAGGCGCAACGTCACCTGCGCGGCCGCCCGCAGCAAGCGCGGGTTAGGGAGCCCTTGCTAGTCAAGCAGCCACAGGACGTCCGCGCTCGTGGCAGACCTTGTGAACGAGCCTGCCATTAGACACTTCGGTGCGCCCACCGTCGCGGTACGGGATCGGATAGTGGTCGTACTCGACCTCGCCATCACCAACATGTTCGCCGCAGACACTGCAGAGATCCTTATCCCTCGTTCGGATCTCGTCCTTCTGTGCGTCTGAGAATGCGCGGTTGGGGTCCAAGTAGATGCCAACACCCTGGGCGATTTTCTCGCGCCACCAAGTGTAATAGGCCCGAAGAGTGGCGCCGGAAGTTTTCTTTCCGGCCGGCTCGCCTTGGCGTTCTGCGGCAATGATATTGCCGCCGAGTTTCGTCGCAACGGTACGATCGAACTTGAAGTGGTCGTTCTTCGTGACATCCTGGAGGTACATCATCACTGCAGTCACCTCTAACCGCCGAAACTTGGCCTTCTTGCTCTTGGATTTGGCCGCCTCGAACACCTCGGCGGTTTGGTTGAGGATTTCCTTGAAGCGTGCGGCGCTAGGTCCGGTCACATCGAAGTCGGTGAACTCATGATAGAGCGAATCGAGTTCGTTGGCCGATACAGAGGGAAAGTTGTTCGGGTCGCGTTCCCGTGAGAGAAATACTCGAAGGAGCTGCGCACAGATCTGCCGATCAGCGACGTACTGATCCCGTTGGTCCTCCTCCTCAGACGGTTGCCCGCGCCTATCGATGACCGCGAACAGCCTGTTGGATGGTCGCTTATCGAGCTTCCCGGCGAGTGCCTCGACAAAGGGTCCAAGGTTCCCGGGCCAAGCGTCTCGGACTTGCTGTCGTGAAAGCGCTGTTCCGGACTGAAGACGAATGAAGAGGTCCCTGACCTCATCGGACAGTGCATCCGACTTGATGACAAAGACCGCGATCGGAGCATCAAGCAGTTGTCGGCGCAAAGGCTCGCTAAGCTGTTCAAAGACCTGTCCGGCCCACGGAGCGGGAAGGGACCGAAGTGTCTTCGGCAAGCGGAGCTTGGAATCTCCGGACGTTGACAACAACGCATACTTGCCCTTCACGAAGTCGCGCAGTGCTGACAGCCGCTGCTGTCCGTCCACGATTTCCCATTTGGTTGAGGTGGCGCCGCCAAGACCTTTGCTCTCGCGTTCATGCAGGAAGAGCGCCGGCACTGGATATCGCCGGAAGATCGAATCGATAAAGCCGGCTTTCTGGGCTGTGTGCCACGCTTCGCCCCGTTGATACTCCGGGTTCCGCAGGAGTTGACCGCTCTCCAACGACTCGACCAGGTCCTGGACAGGATACCGCTTTTCGTCGACGTTCATCACCACCGCCCTGAGTGAATTTGTGGCTCCCTAACGCCCTGCGCTTCTGCGGCGGCCGCGTCAGCGCCGAAGGCGCAACATCACCTGCGCGGCCGGCCGCAGCAAGCGCTGGTTAGGCGCCATCACGTGAACTCTCCTGCCAAAGCAGGCCACCTAGAACCAAGAGAACTGTTGCCATGGCAAGACCGAGTGTGCCCGCAAACACGCCGACGAATCGAAGGAGCAGGGCGGCGTCAACTGCGGGGATGAGCGCGCATGCCAGAACAATCCGTTTGCCTCCGGGCACACTGCGGGCCAAGATGACCACGATTGCAAGCACGACGAGCTGAGCCGAGAACATGAGCCCAAGCGCTCTCAGCGCTGCAACCAGGTCAGCATTCAGACCACTCGCCAGCATGGTGCTCGAGACCGAGGGGTAGCCAGCAGTGTGCAAGGCCGCCGTGGCGACGAGGACAATGCCCGCTCCGACGATCAGGCAGCGACTCGCTTGCGTAGACTCAGCCACGGCGCTCCTTCATCTGGCCTCATGCTTGTTCTCTGCGCGCCTAACGACTCTGCGCTTTTGCGGCGGCCGCGCTCGTACCGAAGGTGCATCCATGCTGCGCGGCCGTCCGCAGCAAGCGCGGGTTAGGCGGCGGCCAGCACTGCGCGGCGCAACGACGCTGGCAGCGCGATTGGCGCGAAGTAGCGCATCGGGTAGAGATAGTCGTCGCCCGATTCATCGATGACCCGCACCAGACCCTGCCGGCTCGCCGAAGCGTCCGCGATGACCTGATAGATCTTCCGCCGCTCGAGGGATACCTCGAATCCTTCGTTATGCAAACACAGAACAAGTCGTGAGCGTGATGGCATAGTGGCCTCAGTCGAGGAATCGCTTGATCTTGAATTCGCGGCGCCCAATGCCTGTCGCCTCATACCAATGGATCTCGGCGACGCGCCGTGTCCCGTCAGTCAACTGAACGTTGGCCGCGCCAGCCCGTTTGCGCCAGCGTCCACGCCCATAGATTCGGCGCAGCCGCTCCGCGCGGAGATCGCGACGCTGCGAAGCGATCCCTCGCCGCGCTTCCCTCGCTACGCTCGGGACAGGCGGGATGACAACAAGGATCGAGGTACTTGGACTTCGCAACGGCTACGCCGTTGCGCCGCTCAGGATGACGACCTCTAGTAGGCGAGGATTTCCGCCATCGCCCGCTGCAGCCCCTCGGTTTGCGGCAAAATCACATCCTCCAGCTCCGGCGCATACGCCACGAACGTGTCGGCACTCGCGACCCGCTGGACCGGCGCGTCGAGCCACTCGAACATGTCACTGGCGATCTTCGCCGAAATCTCCGACCCGTACCCCCACGACAGCGAATCCTCGTACGCCACGATCACGCGACTGGTCTTCTTCACCGACTCGCCGCGATCGCGTCCCAGTCGACCGGATTGAGCGAGCGCAGGTCGATCACCTCGACCTCCTGCCCGGTCGCGTCGTCCAGGTTCTTCGCCGCCTGCACCGCGCGCTGCACCACGGCGCCGTAGGTAATGACCGTCGCATCGGTGCCGGGCCGCGCCACGCTTCGCCTTGCCGAACGGGATCATGAAGTTCGGTCCCGGATACCGCCCCTTGTTGTACGTCTGCCGGTAGAGATGCTTGTGCTCGAGGAACATCACCGGATCCTCGCAGCGGATCGCCGTGCGCAGCAGGCCGTTGGCGTCGAGCGCCGTCGACGGACAGACCACCCGCAACCCCGGGCACCCCGGTGAACACCGCCGCCCCGGTCTGCGAGTGATACACCGCGCCGCCCTTGAGGTAGCCGCCGTAGGTCACCCGCACCACGACCGGCGACGCGTTGGCGTTGTTCGATCCGCCAGCGCATCAGCGCCAGCTCGTTGCGCAGCTGCATGTACGCCGGCCAGATGTAGTCGAAGAACTGGATCTCGACCACCGGCTTCATGCCGCGCGTCGCCAGCCCGATCGCCCGGCCGACGATGTTCGCCTCGGCCAGCGGCGAGTTGAACACGCGGGTGCCGCCGAACTGCTTCTGCAGTCCCCACGTCACCTTGAACACGCCGCCCTTGCCCTTGACGTCGCCGAGGTAATCGCTCGCGCGACACGTCGGCCACGTCCTCGCCGAACACCAGGATGCGCGGGATCGCGCGGCATCTCGTCGCGCAGGCAGGCCGTTGAGCAGGTCGACCATCGTGGTCGGCTCGCCGCCGAACTGCGGGTCGTCCTCGGTGTCGAACTGTTCGGCCGTGGGATCGACGTCGGGCGAATAGACGTAGCGATAGAGCGTGTCGGCCGCGGGCTGCGGCGACGCGAGCGCGATGCCGGTGGCGACCTCGATCTCGTCGGTCACCTGCGCGGCGATCACGTCGAGTTCGGCCTCGCGTGGCCACGCCGGTCGTCGAGCAGCTGCGCCGGAAAGGTGCGCAACGGATCGCGCGCGGCGTCGGCCTCGCGCTCGACGGTCGGCCGGTAGTGCACCTCGTCGTCGGAAAGCGAGTGCGAATACGGCCGGATCACCGTGGCGTGCACCAGCGCCGGTCCCTTGCGCTGGCGCGCGTGGTCGTGCGCCTTGAGCATCACGTCGTACGATGCGACGCGGATCGCAGCCATCGACGTCCGGAGCACGAGCAGGTTGGGGAAGTCCGCCACCAGATTCGAGATCGAGCCGCCGGCGGTGTTGACCTCGACCGGCACCGAGATCGCGTAGCCGTTGTCCTCGATCAGGAACACCACCGGCAGCTTGAGATTGCACGCCGTATTGAGCGCTTCCCAGAACTCGCCCTCGCTGGTGGTGCCGTCGCCCGCGGTACACAGCACCACTTCGTCGCCTGGCGTGAGCTCCCGGGTGCGCTCGTCGGCCGACGCGCGCAGCCAGGTTTCGGCCGCACCCACCGCCTGCAGGAACTGCGTTCCCGTCGGGCTCGACACGTTGACGATGTTGAGATCCTTGCTGCCCCCAGTGCGACGGCATCTGCCGCCCGCCGGAATTCGGATCGTCGGCCGCGGCCACCGCCGAGAGGAGTTGATCGGTGGCGGTCATGCCGAGACCGAGACAGAGCGCGCGGTCGCGATAGTAGAGGTAGAACCAGTCGTGGCCGGCGCGGAAGACCTTGGCGGCGGCAACGGTCACCGCCTCGTGCCCGGCGCTGGAGATCTGGAAGAAGATCTTGTTCTGCCGCTTGAGCTGGATTTCCTTGTCGTCGAGCCGGCGCGACAGCAGCATCAGCCGATAGAACTCCAGCAGATCGGCCTTGTCGAGTCGCACGGCGGAACGACTGCGGGACGGGGTGCGAGTGGGCATGGGGGAAAGATAGGGGCGCATCGGCGATGCGCCCATGGCGTACGGGCGGATCAACGACGCGGCCGTAGCGGGGGGTGCATGCGTCGTCCTGCATCATCCTGCCGGCGTCACTCAAGTGACGGCTCGGCACCGCGAAGTCGCTGGCGCGACTGACGTTTGTCAGCGTCATTCATGACGCTTCGCATTGTCGAGCCGCGACCCCTGTCCCGAGCGTAGCGAGGGATCGGCCGCGCCGGCGCTACGAAGTCACTGCTTCGAGCCCAGGATCTGCCCCGCCCGCGCAAACAATCCGCGCGCCGCGATGACATCCGGATCGTTGAGAATGGTGAGGGCATACCCGGCGTCGGGATCCCAGCGCACCGTGGCGGCTTCGGCCGCGAGCTTGCGCGCCATGGCCGCACGGGTCAGGGCGTCGAGCGTGGCGGGCACGTGCAGGCGGGTGCGCACACGCGCGAGAAACGGCGGCAGCAGCCGACTGTCCCATGCCGACGAATCGGCCGACCAGGCCGCCTGCGCGGCGGCTGTCGGGTCGAGCGTGTTGGCCACGCTGTCGGCGACGGCGCGATCCCAGCCGCTGTCGGCCGCGACGGTCCACCAGCGCGGTGCACTGGCAGGCGCAGGCAACGGCACATCCGGGGCAATGCCGCCACCGCCGCGCACGATGCGGCCATGCAGCGTCCGGAAGGTGCGGGTCGTGTCCTGCCACGCCGAGTCGCCGGCGAAGGCGTAATACTGCTCGAGCTGCAGGCCGGTGTAGGGACGCTGGATGTAGCGGCCGCTGGGCGAGATGACGTGACCGATGGTGAGTTCGACGTAGCCGCCCGGCACCAGGAATCCCGTCTGCATCAACGCCTTCCCGAACGTCCGCCGCCCCGCAATCACGGCGCGGTCGTTGTCCTGCAGCGAGCCGGTGAGTGCTTCGGCGGCGCTGGCGCTCCCCTGGTCGACGAGTACCACCATCGGCATGGCGTCGAAATCGCCACCACCGGTGGTGCGGTATTCCTTGTTGACCGACGGCTGCCGTCCCTTGGTCGAGAAGACCAGCGAGTTGGACGGCAGGAACTGTTCGGCCATGTCGACCGCTTCGGTGACGATACCCCCGGGATTCCCGCGCAGGTCGAGGATCAGCTGCCGCGCCTTTTCGCCGCGCAGCCGGTTGACGGCGTCATGCACGTCGCGCGCCGACTTCTCGCCGAATTCGGCGAGCTTGACGTAGCCGGTGGTGGCGTCGACCATCAGCGTGGCGGTGACGTAGTTCTCGAGCTTGGGCATGGCGCGCTTGACCGTGACGCTGACGCTGTCGGGTTCGAGCTTCGGGCCGCGTTCGATCAGCATGGTGACCTTGCTGCCCTTGTCGCCGGCCAGTCGCAACGCGATCGCGCGCGCGTTGAGCCCGGCGGTCGGCACACCGTCGATGCCGGTGAGGCGGTCGCCGGGTCGCACGCCGGCGTGATCGGCCGGGGAATTGTCGGTCGACCGCCAGGATCGTGGGCACGCCGTCGGCCAGTTCGAGCGACACGCCGGTGACCGCAAGTTCGCCGCGCTCGAGCGCGTTGAAGCGGGCGTTGTCGTCGCTGCTCAGGTACCAGCTGTGCGGATCGAGCGAACGCAGCATGCCGTCGATCGCCGAATGCAGCAGCTGCCGATAGGTGACCGAATCGACATAGTTGGTGCGGATGTGATTGAGCACGTCGGAAAAGCGCTGCAACTCTTCGTACGACGACGACTGCGCCGCGCACGGTGCGGCGAGGCTTCCGCACGCGAGCCACACGATCAGGGCGCGTTTCATGACAGCTCCGCCAGATGTTGCCGCGCCTGCGTCACTCGGGCCTGCATGCGGCTGGGCGCCAGGTCGATGACCTTGTTGAAGGCAAATCGCGCGTCGGTCTTGTGCCCGAGCTGCTGTTCGGCGATGCCGAGCCAGAACCAGGCATCGGTGTCGCGCGGCAGCGCCGCCGTGGCCGCCTTGAGCGCGGTCTCCGCGTCGGCAAACTTGCCGGCGCGCCCGAGCGTGACCCCCAGGTCGATCTGCAGCGATGCGTCATCGGGATTGGCGTTGACCGCATTGCGCCGCTCCTCGATGGCGTGCTCCCAGTCCTTGCGAGCCTCGTAGATCTCGGCCAGGCGCACGTGCGCGATGTAGAGACTCAGGTCCTGATCGAGCGCTTCGTGGTAGGTGGCGATGGCGTCGTCGAGGTGACCGGCGTCCTGCTGGAAAACGCCGATGAAGTAGCGGTACTCGTTGGTCCGCATGGGAAAGTGGATCAGTTCCTTCGCTTCGGCCTTGTGCACCGCCGCCGAATCGCGACCGATCAGCTCGCGGAAATCGGCAATCGCGACGTCGTAATGCTGCTGGTGCGCCGCCGCGATGCCGTGAAACCAGACCACCGTGGCCGGGATGACCGCCTGGATCTTCTGGTTGTTGCCGTACGCGTGCATGAAGATGGCGAGGTTGTTCTCGCAATCGTCATAATGCCCTTCCTCGCAGTCGGCGATGCCCTTGATCAGGGCGGCGTCCTCACTGTTCAGCGCGTCGTGCATGGTCCAGTAGTCCATCGATACGTCGGTCACCGCCATGATGCGCATGTCGACCATCGGATCGATCAGGAAGGCGTGCCGGTACTCGCGCGCCCGCTGCTCGATCGCGTCCCGCACCGGCTTGGGCGTCTGGTCGTCGATCCGGCTGATGCCCTCCAGCAGGTGCTGATTGCGGGCGAACGGGAGATAGGCGAGCGCGAGATGCGCCGCGGCAAATCGCGGATCGAGCGCCACGGCCTGGTGCAGCTCGCGATCGGCGTCGTCCCATTTCTTCGCATTCCAGTACCCCAGTGCCACGTTGTAGTGCGCGGCGGGATCATTGGAATCGGCCTTGACGCGCTGCTGCAATTCGGACAGCGGCACCGGCAGATCGATCTTGCCCTGCGCCAGCACGGGCGGCACGGTCAGCACCACGCTGCCGATCGCCCAGACGAGTGTGCCTGCGTGCTTCATGGATACCCTCCGCAGTGGCGGGCGCTCAGCGCCCGGTGAGCCGCCGCAGTGCCTGCAGTTGCTGCAGCGCCGACTTGCCCGAATCGGCCGGGGCCGCCGGGGTCACGGCAAAGAGATCGCGAATGTCGAGCAGGATCTCCAGCATCAACTGGTCGCGCATGTAGGCATTGTCGAGTTCGGCCATGCGCCCCGGCTCGGCCGCCAGCCCGCGCGCGCTCGAATGACTCACGGTAGATCTGCTCCAGATTGGCGAGAATCCGGTCGCGAGAACGCATGCAGAGATGTCCGGTCGACGATGAGCGGGAAATATAGGCGAGCGGCACAGGTCGTCGCCTAACGCCTAACTCCTAACACCGTAACCCCTAACGCCTAACGTCTCACGCCTAACGACTAGATTTTGTTCATGTCCCTCTCCACATCCCAGCACCGCGTCGACGCGTGGATCGCGCAGTTCGAGGAAGGTTATTTCGACCCGTTGACGAACCTGGCGCGGTTGAGCGAGGAAGTCGGCGAGCTGGCGCGCGAGGTGAACCATCGCTTCGGGCAGAAGACCAAGAAGCGCGACGAGCCGCCCGGCGACCTGGCCATGGAAATGGCCGACATCCTGTTCGTCATCATCTGCATGGCCAACCGCGAAGGGATCGACCTGCAGCAGGCGTTCGACGCGATGATGACGAAGGTCGAACAGCGCGATGCGGCGCGCTGGACCCGAAAGGAGCGGACCGATGCGACGTGATCGCGCGACCTTGCTGTTGTTGACCGGCCTGCTGACCGGCACGGCCGCGTGCGCGCGGCCGCAGGCGGCCACGGCGGCCGATATCGAACGCATGGTCGCGGCGCGCGATACCGTCGGCCTCGCGCGCGAAGCCGAACGGGAATGCAGCCGGCCGGTGATCGGTGGCACGCCGGCCTGCTACGAAGACTTCTTTGTCCATCTCGCCCGCAGCGACCGGGTCCACGTGGCCCTCGGCGCGCTGGCCGCACTCGCGGCCCGACATTCCGACGTCGAACGCGACGGCCACAGCTACACCCACATCATCGGCATTCGCGCCTGGCACCCCGGTGCCGACGTGAGCGCGATCTTCCGGAGTTGCACCGGGCTGTTTCAATCGGGCTGCTATCACGGCGTGATCCAGGCGTACATGACCGAGGGCGGCCACGTCGATTCGGCGCGCGCCGTCACCCTGTGCGACAAGGTCGCGCCCGATATCAAGGATGAGTGGCTGCGGTTCCAGTGCGTGCACGGGCTGGGGCACGGGTTCGACATGTCGTGGAACTGGGACCTGCCGCGCGCGCTCAAGGGCTGCGACTGGCTGCACAGCCTGTGGGATCGCAGCTCGTGCTACGGCGGCGTATTCATGGAGAACGCGGTCGAGTCGACGCCGGGTGGCCACCACATGGCGATGCACGCGCTCGCAGCATCGGATTCGGGCATGGGCGGCATGGCGATGCCCGACATGGACATGAGCAAGGTGACCTTCAAGATGCGCGATTCGGCCGACGCGCTGTACCCCTGTTCGATCGTCGACTCGATCTACCAGTTCGCCTGCTATCAATTGCAGGGCGGCCTGATCCTCAGCCGGGAGCACAGCAATTTTGCGAAGGCCACGGCCGACTGCGACCTGGCACCGCCGATCGGGCGATCGCAGTGCTACGTGAGCCTGGGCACCAACGCCAGCGGCATGAGCCTGCAGCACACGCCCGAGGTGATTGCCATGTGCAGTCACGGCGATCCCGGCTACCAGCCCTTCTGCTTTTCCGGCGCGGTCAAGAACTACATCGACATCACCGCGAAACCCGATGACGGGCTGAACTTCTGCAAGCAGGTGCCGACAGGAGAGAACCGGGTCATGTGCTTCACCGCCGTGGGCGAGGAAACGGCGGTGCTGTACGCCGCCGATGTCGGCGCGCGCCAGCAGGCGTGCGAACGCGCGGTGGCCGATGGAGTGCTGCCGTGCGAACAGGGCGCGCGGGTGGTGAGGCGGTAGAACCGATGCATTGCACGTCGCTTCAGCGACCGATGGCGGTCTACTCCCACGCCTCCGGCAGCGCGACGAGTTCCGCGTACAGCGCGAGATAACTCGCGTAGCGGGTCGCTGACGCCACCCCGGCATCGACCAGCGCGCGCACTGCACAGCCGGGTTCGGTGCGGTGGGTGCAATCGTCGAACCGGCAGTGGCCGATCCGCGGGCGGAATTCAGGGAAACACTCGTCGAGATGCGCCCGATCGATCGCCCACATGCCGACTTCCGAAAACCCCGGCGTGTCCACCACGAACCCGCCGATGGCCAGCGGCACCATCACCGCAGAGACGGTCGTGTGCGTGCCGCGGCGCACCCGCTGCGATATCTCGCCGATGCGGAGCGCGAGCGCGGGCTCCAATGCGTTCAGCAGCGACGACTTTCCTGCCCCGCTCGGTCCCGTGAACACTGATTCGCGCCCGCACCACGCGCGCCCGCAACGCCGCGATGCCGTCGCCGCGCTTCGCCGCCGTGGCGAGGATGTCGTACCCGGACGCCGCGAGGTGCCGGCGACACGGCATCATCGGGCGCGAGATCGCTCTTGTTGACGATCACGAGCGGCGGGAATGTCATTGGCTTCGGCGACCACCAGCAGGCGATCGAGCAGCTGCAGAATCGGCGCAGGATCGGCGGCGGCGATGATGACCACCACCTGATCGACATTCGCCGCGACGGGTCGCGTCCCGCGCCCGTCGGGCACGCGACGCTCCAGCAACGAACGGCGCGGTTCGACCGACTCGATGCCGAGCACGTCTTCGTCACGCGTGGCGGGGTCGACATGCACCCGATCGCCCGCCACCGCGCGATCCGCGTCCCGCTTGGCCTTGCCGCGCAAGACCGCCACGCGCTCGACGCCGTCGAGCAGCACGCGATAGGCGCCGCCTTCGCGCGCGAGCACGACGGCCAGGGCACCGGTCAGGCAGGTCGCTCCGGTGCCGCGGGATGGGCGATCAGTTCGTCGAGCTGCGCCTTGACGTCGTACAGCGACAGCGCGCCGAGACGTTCGCGCGCATCGTCGGCCGACCGCCCCCAGACGAGGTAGTCCGACTCGAGATGGCCGTCCGGCGCGTCGCCGGCGGCGGTCCAGCGCACGAACAGCAGTGCGCCGCCAAAGCGCCCGCGCGCGTCGGGTTCGTCGTCGACCCACAGTGCCACGGAATACGGCAGCCCATCCTGGCCGGTGAACGCGGCGGCGCGCTCGTGCGCAGCCATGTAGCCACCGAGCGTGAATTCGGTCATCGCGGCGCGGTGCCGGCGGCCACGCGTCGCGGCTTTCCTGCCAGCCCTTCCTTCACGATGTTGCCGAAGATGAACACGATGTTGGCGGGACGTTCGGCCAGCCGACGCATGAGGTAGGGATACCACTGGGTGCCGAACGGGATGTACACCCGCAGCCGATAGCCGTCGTGCGCGAGCGCCTCCTGCAGGTCGCGGCGCACGCCGTAGAGCATCTGGAACTCGAACCGGTCGCGCGCAATGTGCTGCTCGGCCACGAACCGACGCGCGTGCGCGATGATCTTCTCGTCGTGCGTCGCGATGCCGGGGTAGTTGCCGCTGGTGAGCAGCTGTTCCATCAGGCGGACGTAATGCGCGTCGACGTCGCGCTTGTCGGGAAAGGCCACGTCCGGCTTTTCCAGATAGGCGCCCTTGCAGAAGCGCACCCGCGCGCCGAGGCGGATCAGGTTGGCGATGTCGTCGGTCGACCGGCGCAGCGCCGCCTGGATGACCACGCCGGTATGCGCGCCGTACGCGCTGAACAGGCGCTGTTCGAAGAAGTCCAGCGTGCGCTGCGTATAGGCCGACCCTTCCATGTCGAGCCGCACGAAGCCGCCGAGGCCCTTCGCAAGGTCGAGGATGGCGCGGATGTTGGCCTCGCAGAGGGATTCGGTCGATGTCCAGTCCCATCTGGGTGAGCTTGACCGAGGCATTGACCTCGATGTCGGCCGCCTTCATCGCCTGGAGCATCGCGAGATAGCTGTCGCGCGCCCGCTCGGCCTCGGCCGGCTGCGCCACGCTCTCGCCAAGCATGTCGAGCGACGCGGTGATGCCGCGCGCATGAAGTTCCCGGGCCGCCTGCACCGCCTCGGCGATATCCTCGCCGGCCACGAAGCGCGCGGCAAACTTGCGCGCCAGGCGGTTGCGGCGCATGAAGTTGAAGATCGATTGCCGGGTGGAAAGCCAGAGCAGAAACGAACGCATCATCGTGATCGGATTCCCGAATGACGTGGCCGGAGGGCGCGACGAGCGGAAAGGTAGTGCTTGCGCGAAGCGAGGGGAAACGCCATGCTCAACGCCAGATGACCAGCTACGCGCGCCGGCTCGGCCTGTTTTCCGCCACCATGATGGTGATCGGCGGCATCATCGGCTCGGGCATCTTCCTCAACCCGGCGGTGGTGGCGGCGCGGGTCGCACACCGCGGCCATGACGATGACGGCGTGGAGTCTGGGCGCGGTGATCGCGCTGATCGGCGCGTTCGTGTTTGCCGAGCTCGGGCAGCGCCGGCCCGAGGTGGGCGGCGGCTATGCCTACCTGCGCGAAGCGTTCGGCCCGCTGGTGGGGTTCATGTACGGCTGGGCGCTGCTGCTGGTGATGGCGACGGGCGCCATCGCGGCGGTCGCGATGACCTTCGCGAGTTATCTCGCGGCGCTGCTCGGCTGGCCGGTGTCGTCGCAGCCTGCGCTCGCCGCCGCGGCCATCGTGCTGCTGACGCTGATCAACATCCGCGGCGTGCGGCCGGGTGCGTACACGCAGAACGTGTTCACCGTGCTCAAGCTGGCGGCGATCGCGCACGCTCATCATCGCGGCGTTCGTCGGAACATCGCGCGCAGCCACGATCGCACCGACGGCGCTCGCCAACGGCGACGTGGTGCTGGCGCTCGGCGCGGCGCTGGTGCCGGTACTGTTTGCGTTCGGCGGATGGCAGCAGACCAATTTCGTCGCCGAAGAACTGATTCACCCCGAGCGCGACCTGCCGCGCGCGCTGGTGATCGGTGTACTGGTGGTGGTCGCGGCGTACCTGCTCGTGAATGTCGCCTACATCCGTGCCCTGGGCATCGACGGACTGGCGACCAGCACGGCGCCGGCTGCCGCCACGATGGCGCATGTCGCCGGGCGGACGGGCAGCCGCCTGATCGCCGCCGGGATCGTCGCGTCGACGTTCGGCTTCCTCAACCTGGTGATCCTGGTGTCGCCCCGGGTGTACCAGGCGATGGCGCGCGACGGGCTGTTCTTTCACCGGATTGCGAAGCTGCACCCGCGCTGGCAGACGCCGGTAGCCGCGCTGGTGCTGCAGGGCACGTGGGCAATCCTGCTGCTGTTCTCGAAGCACTACGGCGACCTGCTCGACTACGTCGTGTTCGGCGACTGGATCTTCTTCGGACTGAACGGCATCGGACTGTTCGTGCTGCGGCGCCGTGACGGCGGCCGCATGGTGCCGTTCCGGGTACCGCTGCACCCGTGGACCACGCTGCATCTTCATCGCGTCGGCGCTGTACGTGGTGGTCGGCTCGGTGGCGTCGAACCCGCACAACGCGCTGATCGGCACGCTGCTGCTGCTCGCCGGCGTGCCGATCTTCTCTTCTGGCGCGCCCATCGCGCGCGGACGGCCTGAATGTTCATTACCGCGCACGATCATCGAACCGTTCCGCATCAAGAGCGTCGAGCCGATCCGGCAGACCACGCCGGCCGACCGGGCCGAATGCGCTCGAGGCGGCGCACTACAACCTGTTCCAGTTGCGTGCCCGCGACGTGCTGATCGACCTGCTCACCGACTCGGGCACCGGCGCGATGTCGTCGCAGCAGTGGGCGGGCATGATGCGTGGCGACGAATCGTACGCCGGCGCCGAATCGTTCTATCGCTTCGAGGCCGCGGTCCGCAGGATCACGCGCCTCACCGCACGTCATTCCCACGCACCAGGGCCGCGCCGCCGAGCGCATCCTCTTCACGACGGCGGTCCGTGCCGGCGACGTGGTGCCCAACAACACCCATTTCGACACCACGCGCGCCAACATCGAGGCGCGCGGCGCGATCGCGCTTGACCTGCCGATCGCCGAGGGGCGCGTGCCGGCGAGCGATCATCCGTTCAAGGGCAACATGGATCTCGAGGCCCTCGAGCGCGCCCTCACCGAGCACACGGGTCGCGTGCCGCTGGTGATGATGACGGTGACCAACAACTCCGGCGGAGGCCAGCCGGTATCTCTGGAAAACCTCCGCGGGGCGCGCGAGATCTGCACGCGGCATGGCGTGCCGCTCTTTCTCGATGCGTGCCGGTTCGCGGAAAATTCGTGGTTCATCAAGCAGCGCGAGCCGGGCCATGCCGACCAGACGCCGACGGACATCGCGCACGCGATGTTCGCGCTGGTGGACGGCGCAACGATGAGCGCCAAGAAGGACGGCATGGCGAACATCGGCGGCTTCCTGGCCATGAATGACGATGCGCTCGCACGCCGATGCCGCGACAATCTCATCCTCACCGAAGGCTTCGTCACGTACGGCGGGCTCGCGGGCTATGATCTCGAGGCGATCGCCATCGGGCTCGAGGAAGCGCTGGACGAGGACTACCTGCGCTACCGGATCCGCTCGGTCGCCTATCTCGGCGAGCGGCTCACCGCGGCGGGCGTGCCGATGGTGTTGCCGCCCGGCGGCCACGCGCTGTACCTCGACGCCAAGGCGATGCTGCCGCACATCGCGCCGGAGCGCTTTCCGGCGTGCGCGCTCGCCTGTGCACTGTATCTGGCGGGCGGGGTGCGGTCGGTGGAGATCGGCTCGCTCATGTTCGGCCAGCAGCCCGATGGCAGCGAGCGACCGGCCGCGATGGAGCTGGTGCGGCTGGCATTTCCCCGCCGCGTGTACACCCAGAGCCATGTCGACTATCTGGCCGAGGTGCTGTTGTACGTGTTCGGACGGCGCGAGCGGGTGGGTGGGCTGCGAATCGTGGAACAACCCGCGGCGCTGCGGCATTTCACTGCCAGGCTAGCCCCCACCGGTGCCAGCGTCTTTGACGACTGAGCCGCCCGGCGGAGCCGGGGACTAGCGAAAAAGTCCGGGTGTCGCCTGATTTGTCGACATCGCACGCCCGCAGAGCGGCGCAACAGTGCGATTGGCTCGAAGGTCCAGCAGCGATGGTTCGATCCCCGGCGGCGGAGTGACTGGGAGCGCGTGAGGCGCTCGTCACCGCCGACACGGATTGCTGGCCTGCCAAGCGGACACCGATACCTATTCCGCGGACGGTTGGACTCCTTTGCACCTTGTTGCGTTTATCGGCTCACCCCGAGTCGTCATCTTATTGCTGTCTCACGTCGCCCCCGCAGGCGCATTTCCCGGACCTTCATGGTAAAGTCTTCAATGTCCCCGGCGTTCACCGCCCGCGATCACGGCGTGACCACGCACCGCGTCACGACCGCCGCCGCAGTTCCTTCCGTCGCCGCCACGTCGCACCGACCGCTGCTCCCGATGATCGACGGATTCGTCCCATGAGCCAGCCAGGCAACAATCAGGGTGGCGGCAATGGTGGTCGCGGCGGCAGCGGCGGCGGACGCCCGCATCGACGTCGCGGTGGCCGCGGTCGCGGACGCAAACCCGGTGGCGGGCAGCCCCATCAGGGCGGTGGCCACCCGACCGATATGGAGAGCGGCGGCACCGCGGTCCAGACACCCCGACAGACGACGGACAACGGCGAACGCATAACCGTCGAGGGCGTACTCGAGCTGTCGGATCGTGGCTCGGGGTTCCTCCGGGCGCAGCAGGCGAGTTACCTGCCGAGCAGCGGTGATGTGTTCGTCCCGCAGGCGGTGATCGGCCGGTTTCACCTCCGGCCGGGCGACGAGGTCAGTGGCTTCGCCCACCCGCCCCGCGGCGGACGCGGCCCGCAGCTCGACACCGTCGCCACGATCTTTGGCCGCGAGCCCGCCGCCTGTGAGGGTCGTCCCGACTTCAACCGCCTTCCGGCCACGCATCCCACCCAGGCATTGCGATTGACCCCACCGGGTGGCGTCGGCCGCAACGGCGACGTGACGGCGGCGATCGTCGACCTGATGATCCCCCTGGGCAAGGGCCAGCGCGCGCTGCTGGTGGCGCCGGCCAAGGCGGGCAAGACCACGCTGCTCACGGCGATCGCGCGCGGCATCATCGCCAATCAGCCCGAAGCGACGGTGTACATCCTGCTGGCCGACGAGCGGCCGGAGGAAGTCACCGAGATGGAACTGGCGAATGCGGGCGAGGTGATCGCGTCGAGTTTCGATCACGGCGCCGAACGCCATGTTGCCGTGGCCGAAATGACTCTCGAACGCGCGCGCCGACGCGTCGAACTGGGCGAGGACGTGGTGATCAT
This sequence comes from uncultured Gemmatimonadales bacterium, assembly GCA_963796635.1. GTDB lineage: Bacteria > Gemmatimonadota > Gemmatimonadetes > Gemmatimonadales > GWC2-71-9 > Palsa-1233. The sequence goes on along the minus strand of CAWCMH010000001.1, from coordinate 2,910,838 downwards.
CCTCGATTCGCTCACGCGCCTGGCGCGCGCCTACAACAACGTCGACCGCGGCTCGGGGCGCACGCTGTCGGGCGGCATCGGCGCCGAAGCGCTGGAGCGTCCCAAGCGGTTCTTCGGCAGCGCGCGCGCGGTCGACCCCCGCATCGGCCAGGGATCGCTCACCATCATCGCGACGGCGCTCAAGGACACCGGATCAAAGGCCGACGAGGTGATCTTCGAGGAGTTCAAGGGCACCGGCAATTCCGAAATCGTGCTCAGCCGCGAACTGGCCGACCGGCGCGTCTTCCCCGCGATCGACGTGGCGGCCAGCGGCACGCGCCGCGAGGAGTTGCTGCTCGATCCCAAGTCGCTCAAGCGCGCGCACGAAATGCGCGCGGCGACGGCCGGATTGCCGACCAACAAGCAGATAGAAGTCGTGCGGGAGCTGCTGCAGAGGGGACTATGAAGCCGTTAGGCGTTAGACGTTAGCCGTTAGCCGTTAGCGGCAAACCCGCCGCATACGCTGCTAATGACTAACGACTAACGACTAACGCCTTCGTACAGCAGTGAATGAAAGTGATGCACGCCGTTCTCCCGCGTCGGGGAGTAGCGGCCGCGGTCGTAGGACCGCGAGCGCAGGTTGCGCTGGACCGTCTCGCAGATCGCGACGTCCTCCGCCTGGATCTCGTCACTGAACGCCAGCATGCGCGACCAGGCGGGATCGTCGGCCAGCTCGGCGAGCGATCGCGGCGCGTACCACTCGAACACCACCTCGCAGCGGTCGGCACCGAGCGGCACCACGACGTTGGTCTGCAACTGGCCCTGATAGACGTTGAGCATGATGTTGGGGAAGATCCAGTAGTACTGCGCGTCGTCGCCGGCTGCCCCCGCCTGGTACTTCCGGTCGCCACCCCGACCTGCGCGGATCGGCGCGTGCTGCAGCGAGTAATGCCGGTGCAGTTCGACGCGATACTCGTCGTACTCCAGTTCCTGGTGCAATGCCGGATGGACCAGCGGGATGTGGTAGCCTTCGAGATAGTTGTCGATGTACACTTTCCAGTTGCACTCGATGACCCACGACTTGCGGCCGACGTACTGCATCGCCGCGAGATCAAATCGCGCGACCCGCGCGGTGATGTCGTCGAGATACTGCTCCAGCGACGGCGCCTTGAGGTCGAGGTTGGCAAACACCAGCGGGCCCCACGCCGCCACCTGTACCGGCAGCAGGTGCATCGATTCGGCCGTGAACGCTTCGGCCGATTCCATCTCGGGCGCCCGCAACAGCTCGCCATTCAGCCGATACGTCCAGCCGTGATACCGACATTGCAGCGTCTGGCGGTGGCCACATCCCTGTGCCACCGGACCGGCGCGGTGCAGGCAGATGTTGTGAAAGCCGCGCAACACGGCGCCGTCGCGCACCAGCACGATGGCTTCGTCGCCGATGGCGGTCGCGACATAGTCGCCGGACGAGGCCAGCTGCGCCGCCCGGCCGACGAGCTGCCAGGCGCGGCCAAAGACCTTCTCGGACTCGAGCGCGAAGTAGACGGGATCGGTGTACAGCCGGGAGGGAATGGTCGACGCGCGGCGGATGTCGGGATCGAACGGAAAGACGAGCGACACGCGTCAGGGACCGTTCGATATCGAGTCGTAGCGTTGATTGCGCGCCTTGGCCGAGTCGGCAGCGCGCATCGCCCCGCGCACACCCGACGCCCCGGGCAAGGTGGACTGGCCGATGACGCTGTCATGCTGGCGTTCGGTGAGCGGCGGCTGGCTCGGAGCCGGCTTGCCGGAACATGCCGCCACAAGCAGCGCGGCCGGCAGAATCAGATACGCGCGACGCATCAATCCTCCCCACGGTGGCAGTGACGCTTCAGAACTCGCGGCGCTTCATCTCCTTGAACAACTGCTTGGTGTCGTGGTCGGTCTCGGCATCGGGCCGCGCCGTGGCGCGGAGGGTCGGATCGACGAATCGTTCCCGCTTGGACTTCTGCAGCGATTGTCCCGACACCTTGCGTATCAGCTTCTCGAGCTTCTTGTCCTTCATGTCCACTCTCCGGGAAAAATGTGCAAGCCACGACTCCGCGAATCCGCCCTGCAATCTAGGGGAGCAGCTCCGCGAGCACGTCACTGTAGCCGGTGCACGCCCGCTGGACCACACCGCGGCCGCACAGTGCGCCAAGAATGTTGCCGGTGCCGCTGTACCCGCCGATCGCCCACACGCCAGGCTCGACCTCGGCGATCACGGGCCAGCCGTCGCGTGAATAGCCGACCGCGCCAGCCCAACGCCGGGTCACCGGCGCCGTGACGTGCAACCGGTCGCGCAAGACCAGGTCCAGGTCGTGTTGCAGCGATTCGGTCACCTCGGCCTCGGTAGTCCACTCCGCATCCCCCGCCCGGTCGCGCAGGCCGCCGAGCGCGATGCGCCCGTCGTCGAGTTGCTGCCAGTACTCGTAACCCCAGCGCTGATACACCGGTCGCGGATAGATCAGCTGCGGCAACGGTTCGGTGGCGAGCATCTGCAACCGCGCGGTGCGGACCCGATCGCCCAGCACCGGGAGAATCCGTTCAAGGCCGCCATCCACGGCAACGACCACCACGGAGCAGCGCACCATGCCGGCGCTGGTGCGTACCTGGCCGCGCCGGACGTCGATCGCAGCCGACTGCTCGTACAACAGCGCGCCCTGCTCGGCGGCCCGCCTCGCCAGCCGACGGCAGCGGGCCAGCGGATCGAACGCCGCATCGGTGGGGACCAGCAGCCCGTCGCCTTCCATGCCGGAGTACGCTTCGGCAGGGAGTCCGTCGTCGCGCATCATGGCGAGCTGCGCCTGGCAATCGTCGAGTTCAACCGGGTCGATCGCAATCCGCAGTGAGCCGACGCGGCGAATCAGGTCGGGCGTTTCGGCCGCCATGCGATCGAGCTCGCGCATGGTCCGTCGATACAGCGCGCGCACGCGTTCGCGCCCGAAGCGCCGCGCGGCCGTGTGATAGAACGCGGGCAGCCCGGCCAGCAGGAAGCCGCCGTTCCGCCCCGCGGCGCCGCCCGCCACCGATCCGGCATCCAGCCCGATCACGCGTTGCCCCAGGGCCAGTGCCTCGCCCACGCACGCGAGGCCGGAGCCGCCAAGACCGATCACGCACAGGTCGGCGTCGACGTCGCCGTGCAGCACGGGCAGCGGCTGCCAGTCGCCGCTCTCCCACACGGGCGCGCCGCTCATCGACGGCGCACGATCAGCAACGCGTTGCCGACGGCACGTTCGCCGCCGGGATCAGACGGATGATTCACGACCCGACCGCGGATCACCATGGTGGTCGATCCGCCGCCATCGAGATTGAGCCCTTCGTACACCCCGAGCTGCAGCATGAGTCGCGCGAATTCGGCGAGGGACATCCCGGAGCTCGATTCCTGGCGGCCGTCGACGGTGATCAGATAGAGCGTGGCGCTGTCGCGCGACATGCCGACGCCGGTGCGCGGATGCCGTGTCACCGAAAAGGCCGGGGTGGTGCCTTCGAGCCGGTCGACACTGTCGGCCACGCTCTCGCCGTGCAGCACCAGACGCGGCCACCCGCCGGTCAGCAAGCGTGGGACGCCAGGCACATGAACCCAGGATGGCACGATGGTGACGGTGTCGCCCGCACGGGGCACGGCGCCGGCGGGTTCGTGACGCGGAATCGAGAACGCCGCGCGCTGCGCGAGGAGCGTGGTGCCGGCCGCGACCGGCGCGCCCGCGACGATGTAGCGCAACGTGTCGCCGTGGTGGGTGATCGGCTGCAACGGCAACTCGACGAGCGCGTCGGTGGAATCGTAGGGCGTCATCGCGCCGAAGCGGGAGGTATAGAGCACGCGCTGGCCGGCGTTGGCGCGTTCGTTGACCGCATCCAGCGAAAACAACGATCGGCGATGATCGTACACCGACGCGATCAACCACGATTGTGCGATCACCGGCACACCGTGCGCCAGCAGGGCAAATTGCGCATGCACGAAGCGCGCGCTGTCGGCCTCGGTGCGCGACGTGGCCTGCCAGATTTCGCCGGCGATGACCTGGTTGTTCTCGTTTTCGCCGGTGGTGAGGTTGAAGAAATCGGCGTTCACCGCCGCGAGCACCGTGCCGACGTCCCTGGCGCGATCACGCACCATCGCGCTGACGGTTTCCCGGCCCTGCAGCTGGCCGCTGGCCCGCGCCTGTTCGACGCGCAGGTGCGGATTGCGGAGATCGACAACGACGACGTGAATGTTCCACGGCCCCGCATTGGCGATCAGATGCCGATGCACCACGCCGGGCGCCAGCGTGTCGACGTGAACTGAATCGAACTCCTGCGCCGGGGCGGCGCGCGCCACCCCGCCTACCGCTGCGACGACGAACGCCAGCCGCAGGACCATGGTCGCCTCCGATCCGCCGCGCTGGAGTCTCACGCCATGGAGCCGGCGCGGCAAGAGGAGCCCGGCAACCCGGCGAGGTGCATCCGTTTGCCGAAGCGCGCGACCGTCAGCGATCAGAAGCGGTTCCAGATCGAAGCCGGCATCATCTTCACGCTTGGGCCCGCGCGATCGTCGCCGCGGGCGATCGCCGGGTCCGATAGCGCTGCAGCAGGTCGATCAAGTCACGGTGGTCGATGCGGCGCGCCAGACTCAGGGGCGTGGTGCCGTCGCGATTGCGATACAGCGGATCGGCACCCGCCTCGAGCAGCATGGCGGCGTAGTCAGTTTCGCCCTGGCGGACGGCCCACATCAGCGCCGTCTCGCCGTGGGCATCGACGTGGTCCACGCGCGCACCGGCGCGAATCAGGCGGCGCCCCACGTCGACGTGGGCATCGCGCGCCGCCTCCATCAGCGCGGTCTGATGCAGTCCGTCGGCAACTTCGCCGTCGGGATTGACGCTGGCGCGGAGCAGCGCACTCACGGCCGCGAGATCGCCGAAGCGAGCCGCCACCACCAGCGGCGGGTAGCCACTCCGATTGCCGCGACCCCCTGCCTTGCCGAGGGCGACGACCAGCGCCTCCCGCTGATTGACGATCGCCGCCGTGAGGCCAAGCGACAGCAGTTCGCCGTCGAGCACTCGCTGCCATGAGCCGGCCGGCCGCGCCGCGTCGACGGCCGCGAACCACGCCAACGCGGCGGGACCGGCGCCGGCGTCCCGCGCATACTGCAGCGTGAACATCGCCGCCATGTCGCGATAACCGAACTCGACGGCGTAGTCGAACGGCCGACGGCCGCTGCCGTCGGCACGCTGCAGTTGTGCACCCCGCGCGAGCAGCAACCGCGCGGCGTCAACCCGGTGGTTGCGCGCCGCTTCGGTGAGCGGTCGCGTGCCGTCGCTCGCGAGTGTGTCGGGTGAGACACCTGCGTCGAGCAGCGCGGTCACCGCCGCGAGCGAATCGTCGCGCACCGCGGTCACCAGCTCGACACCGCGATCCGGCGCCGACGGCCGATGCCGCGGCGCGCACGCCGCGAGACACAGCAGCGCCACCAGTCGTTTCACGGGCCGACCACCACGGTGATCGACCAGGGTGGCAGCAGCAGCGGACCGGCATTCCGGATCACCCGATGCTCGGGCGGGAGATCACGCACCGGGCGACCGTCCTGCTTCGCTTCGTGGAACTGGTATTGTGCCGCGGAGTACTGCCACACGTCGATCGGATGCGCCGGCATCGACGCGGTCGCGGTCACGAGCGGGATCGCGGCGGATCGAGCACGGTGAGGATCCCGATTGACGAGCAGGATCGACCACCGCCGGTCCGGGCGGCGCAGCACGTACGCGCTGAGGAGCGTGTCCGTTTTCGAGCGCGACACCACGTGCGCCGGATACATCACGTGTACACCGCCGAGCGAGTCGGCCCATCCATGGGTCAGCAACCGGGCCGCGTAGTAGCGAGGCATGCGATACTGGGCGGTGCCGGTGCTGTCGGCGAGGAACATCACCAGGTTGCCCCACCGCGGACAGTCGGGCTGATGATCCAGGTAACCCGGCTCGTAACCGAAGTAGAACGCCCGGGCACCGCCATGCGCAAAGAAGTCTCCGACCACGTCGGCGTCGAACAGCGCGGCCGGCATCTCGACTTCGGCCGGTGAGAGGTGCGCCGAATAGCCGTATTCGGTCATGATCCGCGGCAGCGCATCCGGAACGCCCGCCCGGTGCAGCGCGTCGAGCGACCGCTCCAGCAGGCCCGGCTCGGCGGCCAGGTGAGGAGCCGGATCGCCGCAGACGTCGTCGAAGGGATACCACTCGAACGAAAAGAACTGATAATCGCCGCCGCGGTGATGGGCCTTGATGTCGGCGAGAAAGCGGCCCAGCCACGTATCGCGTGGCCCCGGCGGCGCCTGGTCGGGCCAGAGCACCAGCACATCATCGAGCAATGTCTGCATGCTCGGCCCGCCGAGGGTCACGGTGGAGTCGACGCGGCGCAATGCCGTTGCAAACTGCAGATACAGCGCAGCGTAGTCTTCGGGCGTCACCCGCTGTCCGTCGGGTTCTTCGCCGAGTTCGAGCCCGGCGAGAGGATAGCCGCGGCGCCGCAGGAATCGCAGCTCGTTCGCGGCATTCTCCGGCGTGTCGAACAACAGCCCCGTGGGAACCAGCATCGGCAAATCGTTCGTGAGCCCGCTGTGATACACCAGATCGAATCCGGGCTGCGCGGTGTTGCTGTCACGATCGATCGCCCGGTGCCACGGGTCGGTCGATGAAACCAGCACCGTGCTCTGGCTCGCCGCCACCGTGTCGTGGCGCACCCGATCGTGAAACACCCCGCGCGCGTCGCGCGTGCCGGCGTAGACCTCGCGCAACGCGAATCCCAGGCTGTCGCGCGGATCGCCATTGCCGCCGTGGGCCGTATGCGACGATTGATACATCACCACGCGAATGAAGCGTGTCGACACGGGCCGCGGTGCCAGCACGAGATCGACGGAACCGCCCTGCGCGTCGTCGACACGCCCGCGGGCGAACGTGCGCCAGGCGCCGTCCGGGTTGTCGTCGATCAGCTCGCGCTGATCGCCACTCCAATACTGCACGTCGTAGCGCCGCGGAAAGGGCGCGCCCCACAGCAGGCGGATCTCCTGCACCGGATGGGCGCGATCGAGATCGAGGGTGAACCACTGCGCGTGATCGGCTTCCGGATCGTGAGTATAGCGCGCGTCGAGATACGGATTGGTCTTCCAGAATGTCGTGGTGTCGCCGTCGTCGATGCGCGAGTACCCGTCGTTGTTGGCATCGTCGATGGTGCGCCCGCGACGCGGCAGCCGATATCCGTAGGAGATGGTGATCGGCCCCACCGCGCTGTCGTCCGACGTCCAGTATCCCTGCTGGTGCGCCGCGTCGCTCCACCGGCCGTGCGGATTCCAGTGCCAGGTCTCGATGCCGAGCTCGGTGCGCAACCGGTACGTGATGGGCCGCCACCCTGCGGACAGCATGGCGGCGATGTTGGCTGCGGTGTAGATCGTGACCGTTTCGCTGTAATCGTGCCCGTCGAGCGCGGCACCCCACACCAGCCGCGGGTCGAACCGGTTGAGCACGCGTTGTGTGTCGACCGTGACCACGACGGGCAGGGTGGTCGGAATGGAACGCTGGGCATCCACGACCCCACGGCCGGTTCCCAGCAGGATCAGGGTCAGGAGTGTGGCGTTCGCGGCTGACACGTTCGTCTCATATGGAGCGAAGGGACGACATGCACGCAAGATGGTCGCGTTCCTTCACGGATGCACACGGCGCCTCGGCGCCGGCGCACCGACGGAGGTGGGACGGGCGGCGGATTGCGCCCGGGTCTCCAACCAGGAGTGGGTGATGTCTGGCATCATGCATCGAGTGTATTACACGGCGGCCGGCGCCGCATTGCTGGGCCTGATGGCTTGCGGGCCAGGGATGCCGCCGATCGGCGTTGAACTGGCCGTGCGCCGGCCGCCGCCGGAGCGCGTGGAAGTGGTCGGCCGCTCACCTGGGCCCGGCTACGTCTACATCCGCGGTCACTACGCCTGGCAGGGCGGCGATTATGTCTGGATCGCGGGCCGGTGGGAAGCACCGCCCTCACGCGGCCGACACTGGCACGCCGGACACTGGGCGCATGCCCGCGGCGGATGGTACTGGGTGGACGGGCACTGGCGATAGCCGACGCCCGGAAGCTGCGCGGGGATCTTTGAGCGGGTTCCCGCGTGGTTTCGCCTGGAAGCTATTAGGCGTTAGGCGTTAGCTGTTAGGCGTTAGTGGGAGCTGCGGGCGCCGGCTGAATTTTCACAAGGGTTCATGCCCCGACCCGCTCTTGTCACACCACATTCACGACCACGCCATACAGCTCCATGAGCGCGGCGATGCCCCAGCCGACGCCGATCAATCCGATCGCGATCTGTCCCCAGCGCGGCCAGCTCTTCCACAACGTCGCCACGGTCACGGTCGCGAGCAGCAACAGCATGGCTGTCACCGGCATCATGGCGGCGAGGTCGGGTTCCGTCGCGCGCTGCACCAGCACCGCTCGGCCCAGCAGGCCCACGATCAACGCAACGCAGAGCAAGGTCGCGACTGGGTAGGTGGCGCGGATCCGCGCGTTCGCCGACGCGGTCGCCAGCGACCGGCGCCACCCGACGATCGCGCCAACCACGAGCAGCGTGACCAGGGCGGTCGCGACGAAGATGTGTACTCCCGGATGCGCGCGTATCGGCGCGACCTGATTGTCGACGATCGCCGTGCTGGTCGCCAGTGCGCGATCGAGATCGGTCCGCCACCCGTAGCTGATGCCGTGCGGCCATGCCCCGCCGAGGAGGTGTGCCAGCCAGAGCACGACCGTGGTGGGCAGCAGACTGAGGATGACGCGCTGGAGCCGGCCGTTCTCGCGCGCCGGTTGCAGCAGCGCCCACGCCGCCGCGGCGAGCGGCAGGCCAATGCCCTCCATCGCCACGAACACGCCACCCACCGCGCCGAGCGTGCCGTACGCCAGCGAAAAGCGCGGCGCCTGCACCATGACCAGCAGCATCACCAGCGTGATCGTCAGCAGCGGCGGTCCCTGCAGCGACGCGCGATGGAGTGCCAGAAATCCGGGTGACAATACCAGCAGCGCGGCCGCGATGACACCGGCCAGCGGACCGGCCGCCGCGTCGACGGCCAGCAGCATCAGCGCCGCGCTCAGGCCGCCACACAGCGTCGGCAGGAGCGGGCCGAGATTGGCGGATGCCGAGCCCTGCATGCCGACGACGAAAAAGAATCCGCTGCCGCGCGCGCACCACCACACCGCCGCCGCCGCCACGACGAACGCCACCAGGGCTCGGCGACGGGTTGCGTTCATCCGGACCCCGGCAGCGGATACCAGCGCTGGCCGGTGCGCGCCATTTCCTGCAGCACCGGCGCCGGTTCGAAGCGCGCGCCATGACGTCCGGCGAGCTGCTCCAGCACCGTCACCGCGTCGGCCGCACCGATGCTGTCGAGTTCGCGAAGCGGCCCACCGCGAAAGGCCGGAAACCCGATCCCGAACAGCGCGCCAACATCGCCGTCGCGCGGGACGCGTACCACGCCCTCGCTCATCGCCCGCGCCGCTTCGTTGAGCATCGCGAAGACCAGCCGCTCGCGCACGTTGCGCTCATCGACCTGCGTCGCCGCGCGCACGCCCAGCAACCGGTAGACGCTCGGATCCGGGCCGATGCGATGGCCATCCTTGTAGAAGTAGAAGCCGCGCACATTCTTGCGCCCGAGCCGCTGGTCGGCGCGCATCACGCCGATCACGCGCGACGGTGCGAGCCGGTCGCCGAGCGACTCATGCATCACCTTCGCGGCCTTCTCTCCCACGTCGAGCCCCACATCATCCATCAGCGCAACCGGGCCCACCGGAAATCCCCATGCCGTCATCGCGCGGTCGATCGTCTCGATCGGCACGCCGTCCTCCAGCAGATATCCCGCCTCATTGAGGTACGGCAGCAGAATGCGGTTGACCCAGAAGCCGGGCGAGTCTGCGACGACGATCGCGGTCTTGCCCATGCGCCGGCCGAACTGCACCGCGGTGACCAGCGCGTCGGCCGACGTGAGATCAGTGGGGACTACCTCGACCAGCGGCATTCGCTCCACCGGCGAGAAGAAGTGCATGCCGAGCACGCGATCGCGACGCACGGCCGCGCTGGCGATGTCGTGCACCGGCAGCGTCGAGGTGTTCGTGGCGATCACCGCGGTGGCCGGGATCGCCGTCTCGATGTCGCGTATCACCTGCCGCTTGATCTCGAGATCTTCGACCACGGCTTCGATCACCAGGTCCATGCTGCCGAAGCCCTCGTAGCCCCCGGAGCCCGACAGATAGCCGCGGCGGCGGGTGTATTCCGCCGGTGTCATGCGGCGCCGCTGCAGGTCCGCCGCAAGAATATCGGTGGCGCGCTTGAGACCGCGTCCCACACCCGGGAGATCGGCATCCTTGAGCCGCACCTCGACGCCGGCCTGCAGCACGGCGGTGCCGGCGATGCCGGCCCCCATCAGCCCGGCGCCGATGACGCCCAGGCGGCGCACCGGTCGCGCGTGACCGGTTCCTGGCGGCACGCCATCGTCCTTCTTGAGTGCGGCGGTCGCGAAGAAGATCTCGATCAGCCGGCGTGAGACATCGGTCATCGCCAGCTCGCCGAACGCCCGCGATTCGGCTTCGAGTCCGCGCATCAGATTGCCGGTCAGCGCGATGCGCACCACCTCGATCGCGCGCAGCGGCGCCGGATAATGGCCGCCGGTCTTCTTGAGCACCGACGCACGCGCCTTCCGCAGCACGAGGCTTCGACCCATCGGATTGCCATCGAACCAGAACGACCCGGCGCGCACGCGACGGGGTCGACCGCTCCGCACCAGGCGCTCAGCCGCGCCCACCGCGATGTCGAGCAGGATCGCTTCGGGCACGAGCTCGTCGATGAGTCCGATGGCGAGCGCCTTGCGACCTGGCTGGTGGCGCGCGGTGAGGATCATGTCGAGAGCGGCGTGCGCGCCAATCAATCGTGGCAGTCGATTCGAGCCGCCGGCGCCGGGAATCACGCCGAGCTGCACTTCGGGAAAGCCGAGCACGGTGCGCGGATGGTCGCTCGCGACGCGATAGCGGCACGCGAGTGCCAGTTCGAGGCCCCCGCCGAGGCAGGCGCCGTGAATCGCCGCCACGATCGGCTTGGGATAATCGGCCACGCGCTGCATCAGCAACTGGCCGTCCTTCGAGAGGTGGGCCGCTTCGTCGGCGGAGCGCACCGCCACGATCTCGTCGATGTCGGCGCCGGCGATGAAGATGTCCGGCTTGCCCGACCGGAGCACGATGGCCTTTACGACCTCGTCGCCCTCGAGGCGCTGCAACTGATCTTCGAGTTCCCACGCCACGGCGCGGCTGATCTTGTTGACGTGATCGTGCGGCGTGTCGAACGTCACGACGGCGACATTGCCGCGCAATTGCATCCGGAACGCGCTCACGCCACCCGCTCCAGCACCACGGCAAACCCCATCCCGCCCTGGGCGCAGATCGAGATCAGGCCGAACTCGACATCCCGACGCACCATTTCGTTGGACAGCGAGGTGACCAGGCGCGAGCCGGTGGCCCCGAAGGGATGACCGATCGCGATGGATCCGCCCATCACGTTGGTGCGGGTCCAGTCGACGTCGCCGGTGGGACCGGGCAAACCCAGCCGGGCGGCCCATTCCGGCGAGCTCCACGCCTGCGTGTTCGACAGCACCTGTGCCGCGAATGCCTCGTGGATCTCGATCAGCCCCAGTTGCTCCCACGCCAGGCCGGCGCGACGCAACGCGATCGGGACGGCGTACGCCGGTCCCATGAGCAACTGCCATCCAGGATCCACGGCCGCCACCGCATAGCTGCGGATCGCCGTGAGCGGCCGGTACCCCAGCGCGCGCGCTTTGGCTTCGGCCATCAACAAGGTGGTGGATGCGCCGTCGGTGAGCGGCGAGGAATTGCCGGCCGTCACCGATCCATACCGGGTGTCAAACACCGGCTTGAGACGGGCGAGCGCATCGAGGGACGTGTCGTTGCGAATCAGGTTGTCGGACGTCGTGACCTGATCCATGCCGGCACCGCCAAACCATGGCGCGATTTCGGCGGGCAAGCGCCCATCGGCGGTCGCGGCGGCGGCACGCTGATGGCTCATCAACGCGAATTCGTCCTGCGCCTCGCGGCTGATGCGATTTTCCTTGGCCATCTTTTCCGCCGACTGTCCCATCGTTTCCCCGGTGCTCGGCTCGGCGATGGCCGGTGCGACCGGGCGCAGGTCGCGAGGACGGAGTTGCGCCAGCAGACCGAGTCGTTCGCCAAGCGCGCGCGCGCGCGCCGTGGCCGTGAACACCTGCGCTGCCTTGCGGGTATGCAGGATGGGAATGTCGGACAGCGACTCGACGCCCCCGGCAAGCACCACGTCGGCATGCCCCGCGTGAATCTGGTCGGCGGCGTTGCAGATCGCTTGCGCACCGGAGGCGCAGGCCCGGTTGAGCGTGTAGGCCGGCACGGTGCGCGGCAACTGGGGCAGCAACGACACTTCGCGCGCCACGTTACCGACCAGCGGTGATGGCAGCACCTGGGCCAGGATGACTTCGTCGACCTCCGACCCCGGCAGCTCGGTCCGATACAGCAACTCTCGCGTGCAATGTCGCGCGAGTTCCACCGCTGTCGCATCGCGCAGCGCCGTGCCCGCCTTGGCAAACGGCGTGCGCAAACCGGCGACGACGACCGCCCGGCGACCGGGTGATGGGGAGAGCATGGGGGAAAGGTAAGGCGTGAGGCCCATGGCTCATGGCTTCCAATGCTGCCGCTATCTTTCGGGTGCATCAGATGACGGAGTTTCCATTGGTACCAGCAGAATCCGACGCGCCCGACGTCGCCATCCCGGCCGAAGCGATGTATCAGGCGCTGCTCGACGAACAGACCTCCGTACCATTCGAGTCGACGCCGGCGGCCGCGACCGCCACGACGTCCGCGGCCCAGGCCCCACTGCCGGCCAACGCGGTGCAACTCAAGGGACCGGCGCTGCGCTTGGCACAGAACATGGAGGCGTCGCTCGAGCTGCCGGTCGCGACCACGGTGCGCGAGATGCCGGTGCAGCACCTCGAACGCCAACGCGCGGCGCTCAACGCGGCGCTCAAGGCGGCGGGTCGCAGCGAGAAGCTGTCGTTCACCCACCTGATTGCCTGGGCGCTGGTCGAAGCGTGCCGCCAGTTCCCGAACATGGGCACTGCCGTGCTCAAGCGCGGCGCCGACACGTTCAAGCTCGTCGCCGAGCATGTCCATCTCGGGCTCGCGGTGGACGTCGAACGCAAGGACGGATCGCGCGGTCTCCTGGTCCCGGTGCTGAAGCAGGCCGACACGCTCGACTTCGCCGGATTCCTCGCGACCTACGAAACACTCGTCGACAAGGCGCGCCACAATCGCCTGATGCCCGACGATTTTGCCGGCGCGACCATGACGCTGACCAATCCCGGCGGACTTGGGACGGTCGCGTCCGTGCCGCGGTTGATGCCGGGTCAAGGCACCATCATCGCCACCGGGGCGATCGCCTATCCGCCGGCGTTCGCGCCGGTGGATCCCGCCACGCTCAAGCAGCTCGGCGTCGGCAAGACGATGACGATGACCAGCACGTACGACCATCGCGTGATCCAGGGCGCGGAATCCGGCAGCTACCTGCGGCTGGTCGAGCAATTACTGCAAGGCGACGCCGGATTCTACGACGCCGTGAGCGCATCGCTCGGCCTTGGGTCGAATGTCTACCTGAGCGCGTCGGCCACCGCGACAGCCAGCACGGGGGCCGCCCCGTTTCTCGCCGACATGTCCCATGTCGCCGCGGCCATGGGCCTGGTCAAGGCGTTCCGCACCCACGGCCATCTGGCGGCGCACCTCGATCCGCTCGGCGCTACGCCGCCGGGCGACCCGTCGCTCGATCCGGCGTCGGCCGGACTGACGCCGGCCGTGATGGCAACGATTCCCGCGAGCATTCTCGACATCGGCGTGCCGGGAGCCACGCTGGCCGACGCGTTGCCCAATCTGCAGTCGGCGTACTGCGGCACTATCGCGTACGAAGTCGAGCATCTCGCGTCGCATGATCGCCGGCACTGGCTGCACCAGCAGATCGAGTCGGGGGCATATCGCACGGCGTTGACGCCCGCCGAGGCAAAGGACGTGCTGGCGCGATTGACTGCCGTCGAAGGGATGGAACACTTCCTCGACAAGGCGTACCTGAGCGCCAAGCGGTTTTCGATCGAAGGCGTCGATATCATGGTGCCGATGCTCGACCTGGTGACGCAGCTCGCCGGCGAGTCGGGCGTGCGCGACATCGTGCTCGGCATGGCACATCGGGGCCGGCTCAACGTGCTGGCACACATCATCGGCCGCCCGTACGACGTGATCCTGTCGGAGTTCGAGGGGAACAAGGGCGACAACGCCCCGGACGGCGGCACCGGCGACGTCAAGTATCATCACGGTGCGCAGGGGGCGGTGCTCACGGCGAGCGGCCGCGCCGTCACCGTGTCGCTGATCGCCAATCCGAGTCATCTCGAGTTCGTCGACCCGGTGGTGACGGGACGCGCGCGCGCCGAACAGACCGATCGCCACACCACGCCGATCGCGCGCGATCCCAACGCGGCGTTGCCGGTCACGATCCACGGCGACGCCGCATTCCCGGGCCAGGGCGTCGTGTCGGAGACGCTCAACCTGAGCAACCTCGCCGGCTACACCACCGGCGGCACGCTGCACCTGATCGCCAACAACCAGATCGGTTTCACCACCGATCCGCAGGACGGCCGGTCGACGCGGTATTCGTCGGATCTCGCCAAGGGATTCGACATCCCGATCATTCACGTCAATGCCGATGATGTCGACGTGTGCATGACGGCGGTCCGGCTGGCGATGGCCTACCGCATGAAGTTCCACGCCGACGTGCTCATCGACCTGGTCGGCTACCGGCGTCATGGTCACAACGAACAGGACGAGGCGTCGTTCACGCAGCCGTTGATGGCCGCCGCGATCAAGGCGCATCCGACGTTGCGCGCGCAGTACGCGGAGCGACTTGCCGCGGCCGGCACGGTCGCCGCCGCCGAAGCCGACAGCATGGTCGAGGCGCTGCACACGCAACTGGTGGACATCCAGACGCGATTCCGCGCCGAGCATGCGGCCGACGCCGTGCCCGCGGCCGCGAGTCCGGCCGATATCACCGACAGCGACCTCGCGACCGGCGTACCGGTCGAGCGGTTGATGCAGCTCAACGACGTGCTGCTTGGCTGGCCGGCGGATTTCCACGCGCACCGCAAGGTGAGCACCCAGCTGCAGCGGCGGCGTGCTGGGCTCAGCGCCGACGGCGGGATCGACTGGGGGCATGCCGAGGCGCTGGCGCTCGCCTCGCTGCTGATCGACGGCACGCCGATCCGGTTGACGGGCCAGGACGTCGGCCGGGGCACCTTTTCGCATCGACACATGGTGCTGCACGACGTGGACAGCGGCCGGGAGTTCGTGCCCGCGCAGCATCTCGCCGATGCCAAGGCCACGCTGGAGGTGCACAACTCGCCGTTGTCAGAGCTGGCGACGATCGGATTCGAATACGGGTACGCGCTGGCGGCGCCGGACACACTGGTCATCTGGGAGGCGCAGTACGGCGATTTCGTCAACGGCGCCCAGGTGATGCTCGACCAGTTCATCGCGGCCGGGTTCAGCAAGTGGGGCGTGACGTCGCGGCTGACGCTGCTGTTGCCGCACGGCTACGAAGGGAGCGGCCCGGAACATTCCAGCGGCCGGGTCGAGCGGTTCCTGCAGGCCGCGGCCGAAGGCAACATCCGCATCGCCAACTGCACTACGCCGGCGCAATACTTTCACCTGCTGCGGCGGCAGGCGAAGTGGCCTGTCCAGCGTCCGTTGGTGGTGATGACACCCAAGTCGTTGTTGCGCCGCAAGGAAGCGGGCTCGTCGCTGGTGGAACTGAGCGACGGGAAGTTCCACACCGTACTCGACGACGCCACGATCGGCGAACGCCGCGCGTCAGCACGGGCGATGGTGCTGTGCAGCGGAAAGATCTATTACGACTTGATGGCCGAAGCCCAGCAGCGGGGTGAGGACCGCCCGCCACTCGCGCGCGTGGAACAGCTGTATCCATTTCCTGATGCCGAATTGCGCAACCTGCTGTCCCGCTATCCGTCCTTGACCGAGGTGGTCTGGACCCAGGAAGAGCCGCGCAACATGGGTCCGTGGACGTTCATGGAGCAGCGGTTGTCGCCGATCCTGCCGCCCGGCGTGTACCTGCGCTATGTCGGCCGACCGGAGCGGGCCGCACCGTCCGAAGGGTATTCGTCGGCGCATGCGGCGGAGCAGTCGCGGATCGTGCAGGAGGCGCTCAACGCGGGCAGCGCGCCGGTGCGCACCAAGGCGTAAGCGAGAAGGGAAAAAGGAGAGCGTGACCCCTGTCATCCCGAGGAAGCGCAGCGACCGAGGGATCGCTCAGACGGACAGCGATCCCTCGCTACGCTCGGGATGACACCGCTCGCGAATTCTCGTTGTTCCCATCTCCGTTGCTGATCAGTCCGGTTTCAGCAGCGGCCGCTCGCTGGCGTTGCGCGCCAGGGCTTTGAGCGGTTCCGACAGATGTTCCCCGTAATGCAGCAGGAACACGCCACGCGCGCGCTTGGCCATCAGGAATGCGAGCAGGGGCGTGTCGGCCTTGGCCGCGTTGCAGGTCCGGCACGCCAGCACGAGGTTGTCGGGCCGGTCGTAAGCGGACTGGCCGCGTCGGGGGCGCACGTGATCCAGCGTGATGGTCTCGGCTGGCACGCGCGTGCCGCAATAAGCACAGACCGATCCGTGGCGTTCGAGGAGCCACTCTCGATGGGCACCATAGGACCGTCCGGGGGAACGACGAAGGCGGGAACTGGTACTGGTACTACTTCCGGCACTTGCTGCCGGGGCTGCGGCGGCCTTGCCGCGACGTCTGGGTCGAGCCACGCAAATCCTTCTGAGTTTCTGTTCGAGACTGCCTTGCCACACTGGCAAAACGATAATGCTTCCTCCCCAGAACGAAAAGCACCGGCCGGAAGTTCGCCCTATCGCTGCAGCATGACCCACCCGGCCAGGGACACCGCGCCAAGGAGCAGCAGCCAGCCGGTCCAGGCGGGCCGAACCGCTCGCACGTCGAAGCGCGCTTCGCCCAGCACGCTGTCGGGACTTCCGCGACGCGGAGTCGGGATATCATCGAGCGCGTCGAGTATCGCCGCGACCGTTTCGGGTCGCGCCGATCGGTCGAGCGCAAACAACGACATCCCCAACGCGTCGAGGCTGGGCGACACGCCGCGACGCACCTGCGACAGGTAGCGACCGCGGGCGTTGATCCGCTCGCCCGTCAGCAACGTCCAGCCCACCCGCGCCAGCGCCTCGATATCGTCGGCAACGTGAGCGTCGTTCGGGAAGGCCGCGTGGGTCAGCACCGCGCCCTCCCCCGTCAATGACACTGCATCGACCGTCAGTGCGCCGTGGACCATGCCGTGTCGGTGCAGGCTGGTCAACGCGCGGGCCACGTCACGCAGCGCCGCGACGCCGTCGGCCAGCGGCAGCAACCCTTGCAGCGACCGCTGCCGCAGGGTGACGCCCGGGATTCGCTCGGCGGCCCACGAACACCCGTCCACGTCACCCACTGCAACCGGCAGTTCGAGCAGTGGATGGGAAATTCGTCGCAAAGTGTCGACGCGATCCCGCAGCAATGCGGCGTCCGGGCCACGCGGTGGCGCGGCGAAGAGGGTGACAGTCATGGCGTCGCCCGTGTCGCGCTCCACGGCGCGATAGATCGCCCGATCGGGCAGGCGCATCGGCTCGGCGTCAAGCTCCGCCACGCCGCCGACGCTGAGCTGCAACCGTGCGCGCGATGGCACCAGGTCGAGTGACGCGGTTGTCATACTGGCCGCCATCCGGCCGGGACACGAGGGGCGATGCACATGATGCCGGACGGAGATGGCAGGAGTCGTGCCCCAGCAGCATCCGGTGTGACACGCGCAGCAATTTGGCGGGCGTAGCTACAGCGCCGACGCCACACCCGGGTCGGCCGCCGGGTTGAGCCTGTTCGCCACAATACGCCTAAGTGACTTGCCCGCAACCATTTGTGAGACTATACTCGGCGTCGCCAATACCGGCACGAGGGTTGCTCCAAGGGCTGGCGTCACATCAACCACTTGGTGAGGGTCGGATGAAATCTCGGATTTCGTTGGTTCTTGGAGCACTGGCACTGGCCGCGACGTCGCTCGCAGCGCAGGCCCCTGCGGCCGGAACGTTCAAGCTCACTGGCTTGGCGATTCTCGCCGATCCCGCAGCCACGCCGCAGCCGACGGTGTCGTTCGGCGGCAAGACGTACTACAGCAGCCCGTACAGCGGCGCCTTCGAAATTGCGCCGAGCACGTTCGGCGCCGATTTCCTGATCTGGTGTGTCGATCCCAGTCACGAGTCGCAATTCGGCGACGTGTACAACGTCGAGGTTTCCAACCTCAGCCCCGGCGATCTGTCCGACACGCGTCTCGGCGCGGCCGGCGCCAACAGCTATGACTGGGCCGCATATCTCGCGAGCTCGATGAACCTGAACTGGTCGTCGTCGGCCAATCGCGCCACCTCGGTCGATTACCAGATCGCGATCTGGGACGCAATCACCAATGGCGGATTCGCCAGCACCTATGATGCTGCGAACGGTGTGGGCGCTACGTCCACTGCCTTGGGCAATGTCGGCCTGTCGTCGACCTTCTACACGGACCTCATTTAGTACCGCATCATCCTACCTTTGCGCTCGGTGGCTGGCAGCTCATCACGGATGCCTGCGTCGCCAGCAACGACTGCGGCTATCGGGTGGCGAGCAGGAGTTCCTGGCCTACAATCCGCCGGGCACGCCGGAGAGCATCACTCCTGAGCCCGCGACGCTGTCGCTCCTGGGCACCGGCCTCGCCGGCGTCCTCGGCATGGGCTTCAAGCGCCGCCGGAAGAACACGGCCGCGTAAGCGGTCACGCGCCCCGCTCACCAAGCGGAAGCCCGGCGAGAATCTCACGATTCCCGCCGGGCTTTTCCGTTGGGCGTGGCGCCCTACCGCCCGTCGCTGCTGACCAGGCTCTTGAGTGCATCCCTGACGCGCGGATCGTCGCTCCGGGCAAGTGCCGAGACCGCCTGGCGCCGGCGCGCGGCGGATTCGGTGGGTGAATGTGCCAGTTGCAGCAGCCAGTCGACGTTGTCGTGGCCACCGGCCTCCGCCAGCGTGGTGATGATCGCGCTGCGTTCCTGATCGGTGTTCGCCGCCGGATAGAGATCGCGCAACAGCTTGTAGTCACCGGCGGTGGCGTACTCGCCACCGACACCACGAATCAACGCAGCGCGGGTATCCGCCGGCAAATCGGTGTGCTGGAGTTCGCTGCGGACGAACTGTCGTGCCCGCGGGTCGCCGGAGCGCGCGAGGGCGGTAATCGCCTCGTGCGCGATCCATGCATCGGTGTCGCCGGCATAGACGATCATCAGCGGCACGCCGGCACCGCGATCGAAGTCGGCGATCGCGTTGAGCGCGCGAGTGCGCATCGATTCGCTTTCATCCCGATCGCGCACGATGGCGTCGAGGCCTCGTTGCACCGCGGTGGCGGTTGCGGCACCGCCGTCGGTGCGTCGGCGCGCCGCCCACGCGATCGCACCGCCGCGCACATTGCGCGAGCGCGTCGGGTCGCCGGCGAGCTGAAGCAGTTGCGGTGTCACGACCGCACTGTCGGCAAGCATCGCCGGAAGAATCGCATCGCGTGCCGGCCGGCCGTCGAGGGTGGCGGCCAGGTGCAGCAGATAGCTGGCCGCGTCGCGCGCGGGCACTGCGCCAAGATCGCGTCCGCTCGCCGAGTCGTTCGCCAGCGGACCGACGTACGTCTCGATGCGGATGATCTCGCGGCCGTCCCGCACGATCACGGCGCGCACCGGCCCCGTACTGCAGAGCTGATCGCCCACGCCATCGTCACTGCTGGAGTAGTACCCCATGTCGACGACGCGGAAAAAATCGCGGCCATTGCCGCAGGCACCGGGCCGTGCGGCAAAGTGGAACTGCACCGGGCCAGCGCTGACCGCAGCGACGAGCTGGTCCACCGACTGCCCGCACGCGACTGCGGGCGTGGCCACGAAGGTGGCAACCATCACGACGCGAGCGACGGGGTTCATTTGTCGACCAGTTGCAGCAGCAACTGTGACGCGCGCGGATCCTTGCTGTTGGCGAGCACCGAAATTGCCTGACTGCGCATGGAGGGATCGGTACCGTTCTTGGCGATGTCGACGATCTTGTCGAGCGCCGCGGGTTCCTTGCGCTGGCCGAGCAGGGCGATGATTTCCGATCGAATCGGACGCTCGGCTGCCGAGTCGTACAGGCGCCCCAGCGCCGCGACATCGAGATTGCGGCCGGCCAACTCCAGTGCCTCGCTGCGCAACTGCATCGGCTGGGCGTCGTCGCGCGCGATTCCCGCGAGCCAGGCCGCGTTGGCGTCACCGCCCGCCTGGCTGAGCACCTCGAGAATCTCGGACTTGGTGCGAGTGCTCGCAGTATGAGCATACACGCTGCGCAACCAGGTCGCATCCTCGGCGGTGAGCCGCTCGCCGGCAACACCCTCGATCGCCATGGCGCGGATCGACTCATCCGTCCCGCTGCTGTCAACGATGGCGCGTACGGCCCCCTTGGCCGCCGGACTCGGGTTCTGCACCAGGAATTCCATGGCTTCCATGCGGACGCGTTGCGAAGGGTCGGACCTCACCACCGGCAGCAACGCTGTCACGGCAGCCTCGTCGTGCTGATTGCCGACCAGCATCACCGCATTGCTGCGCAGCGGGACCGAACAGCTGTCGCGGTTGGCGAGAATCTTGACGGCCATCTGGCGTCCGGTCGCCGGATCGCTCTGCATCAACGCATTCAACGCTTCCGCCCGGACCGACTGATCGTCGGGATCGCACGCGTTGCCGCCCGCGGCAAGCGCGCGCTTGACGGCGGGATCAGCGCCGAGTCCGCGAGAGGACAGCACGCTCGCGATGCGCGCGGCCAGCCCGGCGGCATCGACATGACTCCCGCCCCAGCTCACGCTGTAGCCGGGAGCGACTGCAAACTCTGAACCTCGATAAACATTGACCGAGGCGCGGCTGTCGACGCGGGCGGCCTCGCGCGCGGCTTGCGCTGACGCGCGAGCCTCCTGTGCCGACGCGCGTGCCGCTTGCCGGTTGCCTTCGATGCTGTTGTCCGATGCGGACGCTGCCGGCGACGGTGCGTCCGGCTTGCGCGCCTCGAGCACCGCGAGGGCCTGCTGCAATTCCGGCGTCCCGCCGATCCGGTAGAGCGAGAACGCCTGCCAGTATTCCGCGTCGCCCACATAGACGGAAGTGGGGAACCTCTGTGGCAGCGACTTGAACAGCTCCGCCGCCTTGCGGTAGTCGCCCCGGTTGAGGAGGTCGCGCGCCGACCGATACAGCGAGTCGGCCGGATCCTGCCGAGCCCACGCGACCGGGCCGCCATCACCAAAATCCAGGCTCGGCATGATGGCGACCTGGCGCATCGCACGGTTGACCTGCTCGCTGATGCCGGCGCGATCGATGGTGGCCAGCGCGTCGTTGGCGTACGCCCGAGCGGCGTTGGCGTAGGAGCGAGCGTCGTCGGCATACGGGGCGACGTCGACATAGTTGCGGGGGAACGGCACCACGCGGTCGAATGCCGGTGGCGCCATGGGTGCGACCGGCGCGGCCGCGTGCGGCATTGCCGGGACGGGCGGGAGCGGAGCCGCAGGCGCCGGCACCTGTCCGGCGACACCGGTGGCGCACAACAGCACGAGGGCAGCGGAGAGTCGGAACATGATGGACCCCTTACAGGTCGTCGTGGGAAAGATCGGCCGCGGCGGAACGGAGCCGAGGCACCAGGTCGTGCTCGTGCAGGGCGGTCTGGACGAATTGCATGTCGCTGCGCGGATGCTGCGGTTCGATGCGGGCGACCTGCGCCAGCACCAGTTCGAGATCTTCCAGCAGGTTGCGCAGCTGGAGATTGTCGGCCGCGGGCGCGTCGAGCAGCAAGCGGGTCCGCGTCAGCAGGCGCGCGCTCTCGCGAGTGATCTGCGGGTCCAGCGGGTGCGCACCGCTGTCGGTTGGCAGCCGTGCGAGCAGCACGGCGGTCCGGTCGAGCAGGTCACCCATCGCGTGGGCATCGGCAGGATGCGCCACCGCGACCGCAGCTGTGGTCGGAGCGATCCGCGGCGTTGCCGCAACGGGCGTCGCCGCGACGTGGGGGCGGGCCAGGTACCGTCCGCCCACCGCGCCCACGATCAACGCCGCCGCCGCCGCAAGCCCGACCACGGTCCACCCTGGGCGGCGCGATGGACGACGGGTGAATACCGTATCTGCAACCACGTCCCACATCGCGTCGATCGGTGGATCGGGCGGGACGCGCCATTGGCGGCGCGCACGCTCCAGCATGCCATCGAGTTCCTCATCATTCATCATGGTACTCCTCCCGCTGGCTCGCGAGTGCCGTGCGCAACCGGGCCCGCGCGTCGAATAGCCGGCTCTTGCTGGTCCCTTCGGCGATACCCGTGGCGGCGGCGATCTCCGCGTGCGTGTAGCCCTCGATGGCGTACATCACCACCACCACCCGCAGTGCATCCGGCAACTCGTCGAGGGCACGATCGAGGGCCGCGTCGAGCCACGGGTCGCGATCGGCGTCGCGGTGCGGCTGATCGATGCCATGCTCGATGTCGACCTCACGCCGGCGAATCCGCTGCACCTTGCGCAGCGCGTTGAGGCAGGTGTTCACCGCCACGCGATGCAGCCACGTCGTGAACGCCGACTCCCCGCGGAAGCGATCCAGCCGCGCGAATACATGGATGAACACATCCTGCGTCAGATCCTGCGCCAGGTCCGCGTCACCGCACAAGCGATACGCCAGCCGATACACGCGGCTCACGTGCCGGTCGTAGAGAGATCGGGCGGCCGCCCGATCTCCCGCCGCGATGCGTGCGATGAGGCCAGCGTCGCCAACGTCGGCCGTTGCGGTCACGGCGGGCTGGGCAGTCAACATGGTCGCTGAGGGGTTGGACACAGGCACCGCCACGTTGGTTCGGGTGCGACGCGCATCGCTAACTTTGGCCACCTGTTCGATGTTCCATGCCCCCGTCCAGTTGCAGCCCACGAGAGGTCATGCCCCACGGTCGCAAGCCTCGACCCGTTCCGGCTCCTGCGGCGGCGCCCCGCCACGCGCATTCGCTCCGCGCCGTCGACCTGGTGGCTGCCGCGGCGGCGGTCCTCTGCACGGCGCTGGGCTGGATGTCGCGGTACGCACTCAACCCCGACGGCGTGTCGTATCTCGACCTGGCCCACGCGCTGCAGCGCGGCGACTGGACCCACTTCGTCCAAGGCTACTGGTCCCCGCTCTATCCGCTGATCGTCGGCGCCGTGCTCCGCGCCGGCACGCTGGACACTACGGCGAGCGTGGTCCTGACGCACGTCATCAACACGCTGGCGGCGCTGGCGGCACTCGGCATCGTGTGGTGGTGGGCCCGCCGGCAGGCCCGCCCGGAATTCGGCAGCTTCGCCATCGGCGCGTTCATGCTGGTGAGCGCCGGCATGCCGCGCGTCGAAGCGGTGACGCCCGATCTGTTGCTGCTGCTGGTGCTGACGTGGACGGGCTACGAAGTCATTGTCGCCGCCGGCCGTCGCTGGCTGCTGGTCGGACTGCTGCTCGGCACCGCGTTTCTTGCCAAGACGAGTTCCTGGCCGTGGTTGATCGTCGCATTGCCGGTGTTGTGGTGGGCGTCCCGTGGTGCGCGGGCACGCTTCGCGAAGTCGGCTGCGGTGTGCGCCGCCGTGGTGCTGCTGTGGGTGATTCCGATGAGCGTCAAGTACGGTCGCGTCACGCTCGGGTCATCGGGACGCCTGAATTACTCATGGTATATCCAGGCCAACACGTCCCGGCTTCCGGACACGGACCTCGGCGGCAATCTCGCCTATCGTTCCGTGGCGATGCCTGGCGCGGCACCACTGGCCCTCGCGGTGTTCGACGAGTGGCCCACCTGGACCTACCAGCCGTGGGGAGACCCGACGGCGTGGCACGACAAGGTGACCGTCGAAACCGGGCGGTTCCCCACCGCGGTCGAACTGCTGTCATACTGGGGCCGGCTGACGCTGCGCGTGTTCGGCCTGTGGCTGTTGCCGACCATCGTCATGGTGCTGGTGCCGGCCGGCCTGCTCCGGCGCCGGCCCGGGATGTGGCACGAGCTGCTGCACGAGCATCGACGCGAAGGCGCGGTTGCGCTGATCGGTCTCGTCGGCGTACTGCAGTTCACGGCCATTCACGCCGAGCCGCGGCTGATCGCGCCGTTCGGGATGCTCTGGGTGCTCGGCGTGCTCGCGTGGTGTTGCGCCGCGCCGGCCCTCCCGTCGTCGCCGATCCCGGCATGGTTGCGTCGCGTGATGCCGTGGCTGGGCGTCATCGCAGCGCTCGGATTTGCGGTGCCGAAGTTCCACCAGGCCGTGCTCGGCGATGAGCGGCTGGATCACACAGTCGGCGAACTCCGCACCATGGCAACCAAGGCCGCGTCCATCGGCATGCCGCTCGATCGGATCGCGGTGGTCGGCACCGCGATGCCGATGCTGAATTCGGCCTACTGGCTGGGCGCACACGTCATCGCCCAGTTGCCGCCGGCGTCGGCCGAACGCTTGATGGCACTGCCGGCCAGGGAGCAGCGCGCCACGCTCATCCGCATCTTTGGTGGTCACGTGGCGATGGTGTGGGAATCAACGCCCGATGGCGGCATGCAGATGCTGGTCGTGCCGCCCGCCGCGGACAGTTCGTGACCCTGGCGCACTACATTGTCCCCGGTTCACTCACGCGACGGATATTCCCGCATGCGCACTTCGTTGCTCGCGCTCCTGTTGCTGCCGCTGGGCCCCGGTATCGGCGCTGGGCATCCCGACCGGACGGCAGTTCGCTCACCGGCACCGACCGCGACGCCGATCAAGCATCTCGTCGTGATCTACGACGAAAACATCTCGTTCGATCACTACTTCGGCACCTATCCGGTCGCCAGCAACCCGGCGGGTGAACCGCGATTCCAGGCGCGCGCGGGCACGCCGCGCGTGAACGGGTTGGACGGCGCGTTGCTGACGCACAACCCCAACCTCGCGGCGGCGAACGGTGACGGCGCCAGCAACCCGTTCCGGCTTGATCGCACGCAGTCGGCGACTTCCGATCAGGGCCACGGCTACACGGCCGAGCAGCGGGCCTACGATCGGGGGCGCGCGGATCTCTTTCCCAGGTACACCGGCCGCGCCGGCACCGGCGGCACCGGCGCCTTCGACACCAAGGGCCTGGTGATGGGATACTTCGACGGCAACACCGTGACCGCGCTGTGGAACTACGCCCAACGGTTTGCGATGAGCGACAACAGCTACGGCAATCAGTATGGCCCCTCGACGCCGGGCGCGATCAACCTGGTGACCGGCCAGACCAACGGTGCCACGATGGTGGTCGGGAACGGCCGCGGAGTTGTCATCGCCGACGGCCAAGGCGGCTACACCCTGATCGGAGACGCCGACCCGGCCGGCGACGTGTGCTCGAGCCGCACCAGGCAGGTGTCACTGAGCGGGCGCAATATCGGCGACCTGCTGAACGCCGGCGGCGTGACGTGGGGATGGTTTCAGGGCGGCTTCGACCTGACGCATGTCAACGCCGATGGCAGCACCGGGTGCCGCCGCATGACGCATTCCGCCATCACCGAAACCGATGAAGTCGACTACGTGCCGCATCACGAGCCGTTCCAGTACTACGCATCGACGGCCAATCCACAGCACCTGCGGCCAACCGTGGTGGATTCGATCGGCACTGCGCACGACGGCGGCGCGAATCATCAATATGACATCGCCGATTTCTATGCCGCGGTGCGTGCCGATCACCTGCCCGCGGTGTCCTTCCTCAAGCCGCCGGCCTACCAGAATGCCCACGCCGGCAATTCCGACCCGCTGGACGAACAGCGCTTCGTGACCGACGTGATCAACTTCCTGCAGCAGCAGCCGTCGTGGGACAGCACCGCGGTGATCCTCGCGTACGACGACTCCGACGGCTGGTACGATCATCAGATGGCGCCGATCGGCAATGCGTCATTCGATTCCGTGGCCGATCAGGTCAGCGCACCGGGTCGCTGCGGGATTCGCGGACGCACGCCGCAACTCGGCGGCGTGACCACGAGCGCACCGGTCAACGGTCGCTGCGGGCCCGGGACGCGGCAGCCGTTCCTGGTGATCTCGCCGTGGGCGCGCGTCAACCATGTCGATCACGCGCAGATCACGCAGGTGTCGGTGACGCGCTTCATCGAGGACAACTGGCTGCACGGCGCACGCCTGGGCGGCGGCTCCTTCGACGCCACCACGGGACGCATCACCAGCCTGTTCAACTTCGGCGCACCGCCGCATCGCGGCCGGCTCTATCTCGATCCCGACTCGGGGACGGTGGTGCCGGCACCGCCGCCGGCCTGAGCCCCGGCCGGGTCCTGCCGCACCACAATGGGCGGCGCCCCGACCAGCTCGAACGTGGACGAGGCAAAGGTGACCGCGCCATTGGTGGCGTCGAAGGCGTCGAGAATCTTCGAGAAGAGCAGGTCCTTGGTGTCGCGACGATGACGGTAGTCGACCACATACCGCACGGTGAATTCGAGCCAGTTGTCGTTCGCGATGAGCGTGACCATCGAATCGACCGGGGTGTTGTCGATGCGATACTGCTGCACCATGCGCGCCCACGCTTCGCGCGAGTGCAGGGCGTAGTCGCCGTTGACATCATTGACGACCTGTTCGAGTATGGCGCGCGCGCGGGTGCGATCACCGCCGTAGCGGACGGGCACCGTGATCTCGTCCCAGAGGAACGGGAAGTCGCCCGAGTAGTTGACGACCGGCTCCTTGAAGACAAAGCTGTTGGTGACCCGGACGATGCGCCCGTTGTAGAGATCGGCATGCACCCATTGCCCGCATTCCATCAGCGTGGTGCGCAGGATGCCGATATCGATCACGTCGCCGGTGATCCCGCCGAGCTGGATGCGGTCGCCGGGAGAGTACCAGTGACTCAGTGTCAGCGCGACCCAGCCCGCCACGCTGGCAATGACTTCCTGCAGCGCAAACGCCACGCCCGCACCGGCAACGCCGAACGCCACCGCCAGCCCGGCGAGCTGGTTGCTGTAGATGATCAGGATCAGGACGATGGCGGCGACGTAGCCGGCGAACGCCAGCAGCTTGCGGACGCGATACCGCGCGCTGCTGGCCTCGAAGCGGCGCAGCAGCACCTTGCGCCCATAGCGCACCAGTGCGGCGATCACGACGAATCCCAGCAGCAGGGCGATTACGCGCCCGACCGCGGGATTGAAAAGTATCGCGCGCAGGGAGGATGACACTCCGCTCGCGACTACTGTGACAACCCGGAGGCCGGGCCGGAAAGGTGAGGGTGCGACATGGGGTGACGTCCGGGTGGATTCAGGGGGAGGGACGACGACGGCCCCGTGGCGCGCACGTCACCGCCTTGCGGAGTCCGGTTCCGGCTGTAGCATCATGCTGGCTGCCCAACCCTTCCCACAGGAGCTAGGTCATGATGCGTCATCGATCGTCCCCGCGCGGCATGCTGATGGCCCTCGTCGCGGTGCTCGCCCTCCCGGCGCTTGCCGCAGCTCAAGGGGTCAGGACGCCCCACGCGCCGATTCCGACCGGACCGAAGGACATTGCCGCCATGCGCGGCGCCTACGTCAACGCGTTCAACACGAAGGACTTCAGGGCGATCGACGCGATGTACACGTCCGACGCGACGATGGTCCTGGCCGACGGCTCGCACGCCGAAGGCATGGCGGCGATCTCCGCCAAGAACTCAGCTGACGCCATGAACTGGCCCCAGCTCACGCTGACCTCGGAGTCGGTCAAGATCTACGGCACCACGGCCATCGATGTCGGCACATGGACGACGCATTCGAGCACGGGCGACAAGTCAGGCCGGTACCTGGCGGTGCTGCGCCACGACGTGAACGGCTGGAAGTTGCACGACACGGCGAACGTGCCGACGATGTAGACCAGGCAGGAGTGCTGCAGTGTGGCCGGAGCGAGCCCCGGCCACACGCGCCGATGGATCGATTCCGCTGGCTGGATCCCCCGCGCACCCGCCCCACGTCAGCATCGCCCCGGCGCCCATGCGGCCTGCTTCTTTGGCTCGAGGATGTCGCCGATCCGGTGTTCGGCGCCCCGGCTGCGGCGCGCTGCGCTGCCGTCGGTCCACCGGCGGCTTCCGGCGGCGGATTGTGGGCGCACCCGATGACAGCGGCGGCAAGCAGCGCGACGGGATAACGGGACACGAGCGGTCCGTGAGGAGAGATGGGGGATTCTACACCAACGCGACATCATTTACCCCGCGGCGCGCGACCTCACCCCTGCTGCAGCAGCTCGCGCGCGATGACCATCCGCTGGATCTCGCTGGTGCCTTCACCGATGGTACACAGCTTGACGTCGCGATAGAACTTTTCGGCGGGATATTCCTTGATGAATCCATAGCCGCCGAAGATCTGCACGCCCTTTTCCGTGGCGCGCACCGCCACTTCCGAGGCGTACAACTTGGCCATCGACGACCACATGGTGGTCTTGTCGCCGGCATCCTTGAGCGCGGCGGCCCGGTAACAGAGCAGCCGCGCCGCCTCGATTTCGGTCGCCATGTCGGCCAGCATGAACTGGATCGCCTGAAAGCCCGCGATCGGCTTGCCGAACGCCTGCCGCTCCTGGGCGTAGGCGCGGGCGGCATCGTACGCTCCGCGCGCGATGCCGAGGGCCAGCGCCGCAATCGAGATGCGGCCGCCGTCGAGCACTTTCATCGCGTCGATGAAGCCGTAGCCGACGTCGCCCAGCACGTGATCCGCCGGCACGTGACAGTCTTCCAGCACGAGTTCGGCCGTGTCCGAGATCCGCATGCCGAGCTTGTTTTCCTTCTTGCCGGCCCGGATGCCGGGCCTGTCCATCTCGATCGCGAACGCGGTGATGCCGTGCTTGCGATCGGCCTTGTCGGTCATCGCAAGTACCACGGCCAGGCTGGCGTGCGTGGCGTTGGTGATGAAGTTCTTGGTGCCGTTGAGCACCCAGTCGTCGCCCTGCCGCACGGCGGTGGTGCGCAGCCCGGAGGCGTCGCTGCCGGAGCCCGGTTCCGTCAACGCCCAGCAGCCGATCCATTCGCCGCTGGTGAGCTTCGGCAGCAACCGCCGACGCTGCGCCTCGTTGCCGGCGAGATAGACATGGCCGGTGCACAGCGAGTTGTGCGCGGCCACCGCGAGAGCGATGCCCGACTCCACCGCCGCCAGTTCCTCGATGATATTGACATAGTCGATATACGACAGGCCGGCCCCACCGTACGCTTCCGGAAACACCGCGCCGAGCAGGCCGAGCGCGGCGAGTTTGCCGATGACGTCGCGGGGAAAGTATTGGGCCTCGTCCCACTCCATCACGTGCGGCCGGATATCGCTGGCGGCAACGTCACGCACCATCTGCTTGATCTGCTGCTGCTCTTCGGTCAGGCGAAAATCCATGATGGCGCGGCTCCCGGAGATGAACGCTGCTGCCGTCATTCTAGCGATGGCGCAGGGGTTCGGGCCAGTTGCCGGCACCCGCGACATTATCTTCCCGGATCATGTTCCCGCTATTCGCCGAGCGTCGCTTGTGACCACCCGCCCACCCATCAACGACCCTGCCGCCTGGCAGGTCATCAATTCGATCCGCGTCCTCGCCATGGATGCCGTGGAATCGGCCGATTCCGGCCATCCCGGCACGCCGATGGCCCTGGCGCCGGTGGGTTACCTGCTCTGGCGGCGCCATCTCAAGCACGCGCCGGCCCATCCCGACTGGCCCGATCGCGACCGCTTCGTGCTGTCGTGCGGTCACGCCTCGATGCTGCTCTATTCGCTGCTGCATCTTTCCGGATACGACCTGTCGCTCGATGACATCAAGCAGTTCCGCCAGTGGGGGTCGAGGACACCGGGCCACCCCGAATACGGCCACACGGTCGGCGTCGAAACGACCACCGGCCCCCTCGGGCAGGGCATGGGCAACGCCGTCGGCATGGCGATCGCCGAGCGGCTGCTGGCGTCGCAGTTCAACACGCCGGACCGGACCATCGTCGATCATCGCACCTGGGTGTTCGCCTCCGACGGCGACATGATGGAAGGGGTGGGCAGCGAGGCCGCGTCGCTCGCCGGGCATCTGCAGCTGGGCAAGTTGACGGTGATCTACGACGACAATCACATCACCATCGACGGCCACACCGACATCGCCTTCTCCGACGATGTCGAGCAGCGCTTCCGCGCGTATGGCTGGCGCACGCTGCACGTCGATGACGGCAACGATCTCCCGGCCATCGACGCCGCGCTCGCCGACGCCGCGTCGCGCAGCGACCGGCCGACGCTGATCCGGCTGCGCACCATCATCGGCAATCCCGCACCCACCAAGGAAGACACGCCGTCCGCGCACGGATCGGCGCTGGGCGCCGACGAAGTCGCGCGTACCAAGGCCATCATGCACTGGCCCAGCGATCCTTTTCATGTGGCGCCCGAGGCGTACACCGAAATGCGACCGCTGGTGGCGCGCGGTGACGAGCTGGTGCGCGCGTGGGATACCAAGCTCGCCGCCTGCCCGCGCGCGGACGAGTTCCGCGCGCGTCTTGCCGGCACGTTGCCGGACCACTGGGACGCCAACCTTCCCGACCTGAGCGGCGACAACCTGGCCACGCGGCAGGCATCGGAAAAGACGCTCGCCGTCATCGCGGCGAGTGTGCCCGCGCTGATGGGCGGGTCGGCCGACCTGGGCGGCAGCAACGGCACCAATATCAAGGTGGGCGAGATCTTCAACTTCGACACCACCGGCCCGCGCATGCACTGGGGCGTGCGTGAGCACGGCATGGCCGCGGCGCTGAATGGCATTGCCGTGCACGGCGGATTCCGGCCCTACGGTGCGACGTTCCTGATCTTTCTCGACTACTGCAAGCCGTCGGTGCGCCTGTCGGCGCTGATGCGCGTGCCGACCATCATGATCTTCAGCCACGATTCCATCGGCCTCGGCGAAGACGGGCCGACGCACCAGCCGATCGAGCAACTCGCCATGCTGCGGAGCATACCCGGCATGACGACACTGCGTCCGGCCGACGCGGCCGAAACCGTCGCGGCGTGGCGCGTGATCATGGAACACCGGCACGGCCCGGTGGCCCTGGTGCTCACGCGCCAGAAACTGGCGGCGCAGGTCCGCCACGCCGACGGCGTGCGCGAAACGGCGCGCGGCGCGTACATTCTGCACGAGCCCGATACCGCACCGGTGGCGATCGTGATTGCCACCGGCAGCGAAGTGCAGGTGGCGACGGCCGCGGCGGAATCGCTCACGAAATCCGGCATACCGACGCGGGTGGTGTCGATGCCGTCGTGGGAATTGTTCGCGGCGCAGGACCAGGCGTGGCGCGACCGCGTGCTGCCGCCGTCGATCACGGCGCGCGTCGGCGTCGAGGCGGCGGCATCGATGGGCTGGTGTCGCTGGCTCGGCGAGCACGGCACGTTCATCGGGCTGGATCACTTCGGCGCATCGGCTCCGGCCGAGCGCCTGTTCACCGAATTCGGCATCACGCCGGAGCACGTCGCGGCGGCGGTGCGCGCATTGGTCTGATTGGAGCCGGCAGCATGGCAAACCCGTTGCAGCAACTCACGCATCTCGGCCAGAGTCTCTGGTACGACTACATCACCCGTGACCTGATCGCCTCGGGCGAACTCGGGCGGCTGATCCGCGACGACAGCCTGCGCGGCATGACGTCGAACCCGACCATTTTCGAGAAGGCCGTCGCCGCCAGCAGCGATTACGATCACGACATCCGGACCCTCACGCGCGCCGGCGAAACGCCGGAGGCGATTGTCGAGGCGCTGATGATCAAGGACGTCAAGGCGGCGTGCGACGTGTTCCGCCCGCTGTACGACGGCAGCGATCATGGCGATGGCGCCGTGTCGATCGAGGTGGCACCCGGGCTGGCGCACGACACTCAGGGTACGATCGCAACCGCCGACCGGCTCTGGCGCCTGATCGATCGGCCCAACCTGATGGTCAAGATCCCCGCCACCGAAGCGGGATTGCCGGCGATTGCGCATTGCCTCGCCGAAGGGATCAACATCAACATCACGCTGCTGTTCAGCGTCGAACGGTACCGGCAGGTGATCGAGGCGTTCCGTCAGGGACTCGAACGCCGCGTGGCCGCGTCGCTGCCGATCGATCGGATCCACTCCGTGGCGAGCTTCTTCGTGAGTCGCGTCGACGGCCGCACCGATCCCGAACTTGCCAAGGCCGGCGACCGCGCCAAACCGCTGCTGCACCAGATGGCGATCGCCAACGCGCGTCACGCATACCAGGTGTTCGGCGAGTCGATGATGACGCCGCGCTGGCAGGCCCTGGCCGCCAAGGGCGCCAAGGCCCAGCGGCCGCTCTGGGCGTCGACCAGCACCAAGGATCCGTCGCTGCCCGACACCTATTATGTCGAGGCGCTGATCGCGCCCGACACGGTCAACACGATTCCTCCCGCCACGTTCAAGGCCTTTGCCGATCACGGCAACGCCGCGGTTCGCATCACGCCTGACACCGAACGCGAGGCAGCGCGTCAACTCGCGGAATACGAGCAGTTGTCCGTGACGCCGCTCGCCGAGCACACGAAGTTCCTTGAAGACGAAGGCGTCGAGAAGTTCACCGACAGCTGGAATGCCCTGGTCGACCAGGTGAAGCAGAAGGCGGGCGCACTGGCCGCTTGACCCGTCGTCTTGAACGCAGCGGGGGACCGGCGGTGCACCGGTGGGTGGCACGCCGACCCTCGCTGCGCTCGGGACGAGGCACGCCGTACTCGGGGTAACGTCTCCCACACCCAGGATCGCGCATGCGCAAGATCTCGCTGACCACGTGGATCATCATATCCATGATCGTCGGGGTGCTGATCGGCTGGCTCAATCACGCGTGGTGGCCGGACGTCGACATGGCCGGGATCCTGGGGCCGTTCTCGACCATTTTTCTGGCGCTCATCAAGTGCATCGTGGTGCCGCTGATCTTCGGATCGCTGGTGGTCGGCATCGCCGGCCACGGCGACGACCTCAAGCGCGTGGGCAAGCTCGCGCTCCGCAGCATCGTGTACTTCGAAGTGGTCACCACGGTGGCGCTGATCGTGGGCCTCGCGGCCGTCAATCTGCTGCATCCCGGTGTCGGCGTCGCGCTGGGTGCGCCGGCCGGTGCGGCCACCGGGCAGCAGCTCGCCACCACCAGGATCACGTGGGGCGGCGTGCTCACGCATGCCGTGCCGACATCGTTTTTCGATGCCGCGGCGAAGAATGAAGTGCTGCAGATCGTCGTCTTCGCGGTGATCTTCGGGGCGGCGCTGGCGCGCGTGCAGGGCCGGGCGCGCGAGGTGATGCTCGGGTTCTGCGATGCGCTGACGCAGGTGATGTTCAAGTTCACCGATATCGTGATGAAGTTCGCGCCCATCGGCATCGGCGCGGCCGTGGCCGTCACCGTCGGCCACAGCGGGCTCGGCGTGCTCCGCAATCTCGGCGCCCTGGTGCTCACGCTGTACCTCGCCCTGATCGCGTTCGTCATCGTGGCACTGGTGCCGGTGGCCATGATGGCGCGCATCCCGCTGCGTCTCTTCTGGAACTACGTCAAGGAACCGTACCTGATCGCGTTCTCCACGGCATCCTCGGAAGCAGCCCTGCCGCTGGCCATGGAGAACATGGAGAAGATGGGCGTCCCGAAGCGGATCGTCGCCTTCGTGCTGCCGGCCGGGTATTCGTTCAACCTCGACGGGTCGACGCTCTACCTGTCGGTAGCATCGGTGTTCGTGGCCCAGGCTGCCGGCGTGCACATGCCGCTGGGCACGCAACTGCTGATGCTGCTGACGCTGATGCTGACCTCGAAGGGCGTCGCGGCCGTGCCCCGCGCGGCGCTGGTGATCCTGTCCGGCACGCTGGCGTCGTTCGGCCTGCCGCTCGAAGGCGTCGCGGTGATTCTGGGCGTCGATGCGCTGATGGACATGGCGCGAACCTCGATCAACCTGCTGGGCAATTGCCTCGCATCCGCCGTGATGGCGCGGTGGGAAGGCGAGTTTGCCCCCGCCGATGACCCGATCGGCGCGGCTTCTGCGCCATAACGAACGCCGGACAGACGTTCGGCGCCCGCTTCCCACGAGGTCATGATGTCGCGCACTTCACCGCGGGCGCTCGTCGCGCTTGCCGCTGCCCTCGCTGCCTGCAGCTCGTCGGGTGGAACCGACGGCGGTGGCACCGGCACTCCGACGGTCGCGACCGTCGCGGTGTCAGGACTGTCGGCGCCGCTGCTGCCCGGACAGACGGCGCAACTCACGGCGGTCGCGCGCGACGCCAGCGGGACCGTGATCACCGGCAAGTCCTTCACGTGGGTCTCATCGACGCCGAGTGTCGTGACGGTGGCTGCAGGAGGGCAGGTCACCGCCGTCGCGATGGGTACGTCGACGATCGCTGCGACCACGGATGGTGTGACTGGCACGCTCGTCGTCACGGTGAACCCCACCCCGACGATTCCGGTCGCGAGCGTGACGATCACCCTGGCGCAGACGGCACTCACGACGGGCGATACCGTGCAGGCAACGGTCGTGACCAAGGATGCGCAGGGTAACGTACTCACCGGTCGCGGGGTGACGTGGAGTTCGTCGCAACCGGGCACGGCCACGGTGTCGGCGTCCGGGGTGGTCACAGCCGTCGCCGCCGGAAGCAGCGACATCACCGCCACCAGCGAGGGTGTCACGTCGGCACCGATCGCCGTGACGGTCACGTTGCCGGCGAACCTGCTCGAACAACGGGTGCTCGCGCAGCAGGGACTCGCGATCGCCCTCGCGTCGACCGTGCTGCAGAGTCAGCTCGTCGTGCTGGTGGAGACCCTGTCCGACGACAACGACATGTCGTGCAATCGATTGGGATCGGACAACGCGTCCGGCAGCTTCAAGTTGTTGACGACATCCGGCTCGCTGCCGGCTCAGGTCGGTATCTACTTCGATGCCGCATGCAGTCGTCCGTACATGCTCGAAACCGTGACGCAGGAAGACGCCGACTCGGCGCTCACCATGATCCACATCGTGGCCAGCGCGGCCTACACCGGGCCCACCGGCACCGCGCTCGGCACCATCGCGTTCGACGAATCCGCCACCAACATCGACTTCAACAACGGACGGCTGCTCGGCACCGTCAACGGGCTCGGCACTTACACGTCGCCGACGGATGCACAGACCGTACGGTTGGGACTCAACTGCGATTTCGGCAACCCGCAGCACAACATCGGGCTGTGCCAGGGCGGCATCGAGCAGAACTTTCCGGGATTGTCGAAGGCGGCCGGTTCGGTGAGCACGCTGGGTCTCGATAGCGCATCGACCGGCGTGCTGTCGTTCACCGGCATGTCGACCATTACCAGCGGTGCGCTCAACAGCCTCGCGCTGACGGCGCCCACGGCGCTTTCGATGGTGGTGCAGGGCGGGACGACGTACGGCACGACGAGCGCCAGTGGCGGCGCGGCAAACTTCTCGCTCTTTCCGCCGACGCCGACGGGCTGGTCGGTGGCCGACAGCGCCAACGATGCCGTCTTCACGATCAGCGTGGTCGACAACACCGCGCGCAGTCTCGCCGGGACGGTCAAGCGGATCAGCTCTGGCGCCACACTCGCATCGTTTGCGCTCGATCAATCCGGCACCGGAACGATCACCTATTCCGACGGCACCATGGCGGCTGTCACGAGCTGGATGCTCAGTCAATAGACGACATGTCGCGCGGTCGCCTCGCGCCCGCGTCTAGGTTTGACGGATGCACCGTCTCCTGCTCGCCGTGTTGTGCTGCACCCCGATGTGCCTGCTCGCCCAGAATCCGCTCGCCCCGGCGGATTCCGCCCTGCGCGCCGGCGAGCCGTGGCGCGCGTCGCAACTGGTGGCGCCACTGCTGGCCGCCCCTGCCACCCGCACTCCGGATGCCGTGATGCTGGCCGCTGAGGCCGCGGCGGCATGGGAAGGCTGGACCACGGTGCGCGGCCTGCTGGAGCACGAAACCTGGCTCGACGATCGCTTTGACCGCGCCGGCCGGTTGTTGCTTGCCGAAGCTGATCTCGCCGACAACCGCAATCCCGACGCGGTCGTGCAGGCGCTCGATGCGGTCGCCGTGAATCCGGGGCGCAGCGACGAGGAGCAGGGCCGCCGACTGGTGATCCTCGCGCGCGGCTATGACCGGCTCAACCAGCTCGACTCCGCCGCCGCCGTCTATCGGCGGGCGATGCACCTGCTGCCGGCGCTCGCCGACTGGCTGGCGCTTCGCGCGGCGGGCGTGACGCGTGATTCGACATCGCGGGCGCAGCTGTACGCCGGCGTCGCACTGCCCGCCGCACGCCCGCGGATCCCGTGGACCGAAGCCCTCGCGCGCGAGCGCACCGGTGATTACGCCGGTGCGGCCCTGGCGTACGATGCGCTGGGGGCTCGCGTCGCCGAGTTGCGCGTCCGCTGGCTCGGCGCGCTCACCGACTCCGCACGCAGCGACATCGCCGTCGGCATCGCCGCGCTGTTGCGCGATCCAGCGACCGGCAGCACCGACGCCCGCGCCGCACTCGACGTCGTCGATACCATCAATGCACCGTTTACGCATGACGACCGGCTCGCGGTCGCGCGTCGCGCGGCGGCTGTCAATCGTGCCGGTGATGCGGTGGCCCAGTTCGTGATCGCGGCCAGGGACAGTGCACTCGCGCCGCGCGACCGGATCATCTACGCCAGTGCGCTGGGCGACCTGCAGCGCTGGACCGACGCCGCGAGTGAGCTCGACGGCATCCGCGATCCGCAGTTTGCGGGGCAGGCGTCGTACTTCCGCGCCCGCGCATTGCTGCGCGCCGATCAGACCCTGGCGGCCGAGCGGGCTCTTCGGCAGGTGGTGCAACGGTACCCGCATGACACGCTGGCCGCGGCCACCGCGCTGCATCTGCTGGCGGATCTGGCGGTGGATTCCGGCAAGGTGGAGACGGCGCGCGTTGACTATCTGCATCTCGCCGCGCGGTACACCACCAGTTCGCAACGCGGCTACGCCACGCTGATGGCGGCGCTTATCGCGCTGGAGCAGCATCACTTCGCGACCGCGGCACGCGAACTCTCGCGCGCGATCACCGAGCGGACGCTGGGCCCGGAAGCCGACGCCGCGCGCTATTGGCTCGGTCGGGTGCGCTGGGCGCAGCACGACACCACCAGCGCCCGCACCGATTGGCGGATGCTGCTCGCCCGCGGCCCCGAGAGCTACTACGCGGATCGCGCAGCGGCGCGACTCGACACCGTCCCCTGGCCGCCGATGACCCGCGCCGTGCTGGCACCGCCTGACTCGCTCAACGGCATCCTGGCGCGCGCCCGCCTGCTCGACGGGCTGGGCCTCGACGCCGAGGCAAAGTTCGAGCGTGATCGTATCGTGGCGCAGGCGCACGGCATCGACGCTGAGCGAGTGGGCGAGGTGTTCCTGGTACAGGGCTTTACCTCGCGTGCGATCCAGCTGGCCAATCGTGCCATCGCCGGCGGTGCGCCGCACGATGCCATCATCTGGCAGATGCTCTATCCGTTGCCGTTCGCCTCGACGCTCCGCGCGGTGGCGGCGCGGGAACAGCTCGATCCGTTCCTGGTCGCGTCGATCATCCGCCAGGAATCCAATTTCGAACCGCACGCCACGTCCCGCACCAACGCGCGCGGCCTGATGCAGGTCGAGCCCGCCACCGGCCGCGATCTCGCACGACAGGCGGGCTTCAGCGACTTTGATCCCGCCTCGTTGTGGATCGCGCCGGTCAACCTGGCGCTCGGCATGCACCACTTTGCCACCGTCCTGGCGCGCTATCCCGAAGTGGCACGCGGCGTGGCCGCGTACAACGCCGGCGTCAGCCGGGTGGACCAGTGGAGCATGGCGCCACTCAGCGGCAAGCGCCGTCCCGCGGCGCACGCGCGCGATCCGCTCGACGATGTCGACATGTTCGTCGAACGGATTCCGTTCGTGGAAACGCGCGACTACGTCCGCGCGATCGTGCGGAACGAAGCGGTGTACGCGATGATCTACGGGAATCAGTGACCAGCAGAGCAGGAGAGCGACGGCAGGACGCCATTTGCAGTCACGTGTCGCCGGTCATTCCAGAATGCCCTGCTCCGGCGGATAGGTCACCTGACCGTCGATCACCTGTGCGAACCGGGTGAGTTTGTGCGGCGTGGCGCGGGACGGCGTGGAAAGATCGGCGCTGGGAATGCCGCGCGCGAGCAGCGCATCGGCGATCAGTGAACGATGGCAGCGCCACGGCACGGCTTCGGAGCACATCAGTGCGAGCGTATCATGCTGGGCGAGCGCGATGACCTGGTTCAGGTGCGCGGCAAACTCCGGCGTCTGCATGTAGTCGGCGTAGCCGCGAAACGAGGCGTTGCGCCAACCGCTGTTGATCGAGTCGACGCGAGGCTTGCGGAACCCGCCGAGCCCCGGCTCATGATGGTAGCCGATCCCCGCAGGCGCGAGTGCCGCCGCCAGTGCGGCCGATTCGAATTGCGGATTGTGGCGCGACCGCGGCACGGTACGCACGTCGATGAGCCGAGTGACGCCGTGGCCCTGCAGCACGGCGATGAACTCCTCGATCGGCCGGGTCGAATGGCCGATGGTGAACAGCGGATGAAGCGGCACGGAGGCGCCCTGGTGACCCGCTGTACATTGCATCTTCGGCCCCACGGTGACGGTGGTTCAATTTAGCGTCAGGATTGGCATGCCTCAGCTCGCACGCGCACATGTTACCGACTCGTCCGGCGTCCGCGGCGCCATCGCGTGTTGCACCGCGGCTCCCGGTCCGCGCTGACCGCCATGCCTCGATTGCGCATCCTCATCAACGGCATCGGCGTCGCGGGCCCCGCCCTCGCGTTCTGGCTGCAACGATCGGGACACGACGTGGTCCTCGTCGAACAGGCGCCGCAACTCCGCGACGGCGGCTACATCGTCGACTTCTGGGGCATCGGCTACGACATCGTTGACCGAATGGGGCTCATCGACGACGTGCGCGCCCTCGGCTATCAGGTGCGGGAAGTCCGGTTCGTCGACCGCAAGGGGCACAAACGCGGCGGCTTCGATGTCGACGTCTTCTGGCGGATGACGCAGGACCGGTTCACCAGCGTGCGCCGCTCCGATATCTCCGCGACGATTTACGGCGCCCTCCGCAATCAGGTCGAGACGATCTTCGGCGACTCCGTCGCCAGCATCGATGACGACGGACAGCGCGTGCACGTGAGCTTCGATCACGCGCCGGCGCGGGAGTTCGACCTCGTGATCGGCGCCGACGGCCAGCACTCGCGCGTGCGCCGCCTGGTGTTCGGTCCCGAAGCGGACTTCTCGACGTCGCTCGGCTATCACGTCGCGGCCTTCGAGGCGACCGGCTATCAGCCGCGCGAGGAACTGGTCTATATCAGTCACGACCTTCCCGGCCGCCAGATCTCGCGCTTTTCGATGCGCAACGGCGCCACGATGTTCCTGTTCGTGTTTCGCGACGAGTACGTCGGCAGCGCCGGCGATCCCCGCGCGACCTTGCGTCACGTCTTTGCCGGGGCCGGCTGGGAGTGGCCGCAGATCGAGGCCGAGCTGGCGCGGGCAAAGGATGTCTATTTCGACAGCGTGAGCCAGATCCGGATGGAGCATTGGACGCGCGGTCGCACCGCGCTGGTCGGCGACGCCGGCGCGTGCGTGTCGCTGATGGCTGGCGAAGGCACCGGGCTGGCGATCGCGGAAGCGTATGTGCTCGCGGGCGAGCTGCACGCCGCCGGCGGTGATCACGCGACGGCATTTGCGCGCTACGAGCAACGGCTGCAGCCGTTCCTCCGCAAGAAACAGCGGTCGGCGGCAAAGTTTGCCTCCTCATT
This sequence comes from uncultured Gemmatimonadales bacterium, assembly GCA_963796635.1. GTDB lineage: Bacteria > Gemmatimonadota > Gemmatimonadetes > Gemmatimonadales > GWC2-71-9 > Palsa-1233. Next base: position 2,870,966 of record CAWCMH010000001.1, on the reverse strand, counting down.
TGCGCCGAAAACGTCCGCTGGAATCGCCTTCCGTAATGTGGTCACGCGGCTGATGGGTGTGCCGTTCTTCGCCGACTGGTTTGTCGGTCGCAGTCTGCGGGATGACATTGACCTGCCGCACTATGACATGTCGCCGCGGTAATGGCCTGAACCGTCACGGGTGGCCATCCGCTTGAGCCGCTCCCGTATCGCACTCGCCAACCTGCGCCAGGCGGCGACGCCCGACGAGTCGGTCGACCTCGCGACCGCGGCGATCGCCGACGCAGGTCGCCTCGGTGCTGCGGTAGTCTGCTTTCCCGAGTGCTTCATCCCCGGCTATCGCTGGCCCGACAAACCAGCTCCGCCACCTGATCCGGCATTTCTCGACCGCGCGTGGTCGGCCGTGGCGAGCGCGGCCGGCGCCGCACGCGTCACCGTCGTTCTCGGGAGCGAACGCATCACCGGGCAGGGCTTGCAGATCACGGCGTGCGTGATCAATCCCGACGGCACCGTTGCCGGATGGCAGGACAAGGTCCAGCTCGATCCATCGGAAGAGGGCACCTATCCGGCGCGCGGCACCGAGCGACGGATCTTCACCGCGGGTCCCCTCACGTTCGGCGTGGTGATCTGTCATGAGGGATGGCGCTATCCGGAGACGGTGCGCTGGGCCGTGCGGCGCGGTGCGCACGTCGTGTTTCATCCCCACGCGCATGTGTCCGAACCCGGGAGCTATCGACCCGCGACGTTTGCCGATCCGGCGAACACATTTCACGAGAAGGCGATGCTCTGCCGAGCGGCGGAGAACACCTGCTACTTCGCGTCGGTCAACTACGCGAGCGATGGGTCGGGCACCACGTCAGCGGTGGCCCGGCCGGACGGCAGCCTGCAATGCTGGCAACCGTATGGGCTGGAAGGTTTGCTGGTGACCGACCTTGATCTCGACGCGGCGACCGGATTGCTCGCGATGCGCTGTCGGACGTGACAGCCGGCGTGCAGATCAGGGTCGCGGGTGGGTAGCGCCGCGTTCACGGGTTGACGGCAGCCTGCGCCCGGATCCGCGCCTCTTGCGCGGTAATCCCCCGCTCGCGCATCGCCCGGACCGTGTCGCTGCGATCGCGCTTGCTCAACTTGCGCCCGTCGGCAGCGTACAGCAGCGGATGATGCAGCGAGATCGCCGGCTCGTCGCGCCCCAACAGCCGCGCCAGCAGCCACTGCGTCCCCGTCGACGCCAGCAGGTCCGCGCCGCGCACGATCAGGTCGACGCCGTCGTGCAGGTCGTCGACCGCAACGCAGAACTGGTACGTCCATTGCCCAGTCGCGTCCCGCACGACCACATCGCCGAGGAGTGACGCGGGGCGCTGGCGCACCACACCGAGCTGGAGGTCGGCGAACTCGATGTCCTCGTCCGGCAGCATCACCCGCACCACGTGTTTCCCGGGGAGGTCGGCCGACCGGCCGCGGCAATGCCCTGGATAGCATCGCTCGCCGTGCTCGCCCGTAACGCCGAGTACTGCGCGACCGCAGGTGCAACCGTACAGCACACCGGCCTCTCGCAACACGTCGAACGCCGCCTGATATCGATGCGGATGATCGCTCTGTCGATACACCGACGGATGCTGTCGCAACGACTCGCGTGACGCCGCGTCGAACGCGAACCCCAGCCAGTCGAGGTCCTCGAGAATCGAAGCCTCGAACTCCGGCCGGCAGCGGGTGCGGTCGTGATCCTCGATCCGCACCAGCACCCGCGCGCCCGATGCTTCGGCGACGCGTTGCAGATACTGCATGTGCAGCACGTGGCCCAGATGCAGCTCGCCCGTGGGCGATGGGGCGAACCGGGTGGTGAAATCCCTTCGGCTCTCCTGCCCTTGCCTCTCACTTCCGGTACTTGTCATACCAGCTCATCATGTACCGCTGCGTGCGCACCCAATTCGACGGCTTCGACGTGGTGCCGTGAAACTCGCCGGCAAACCGCAGCAACGTGGTCCGGACACCGCGCAGCTTGAGCGCGGTGTAGAGCTCCTCGCTCTGCGGCGACGGTGTCCGCATGTCGAGATCGCCGGTCATGATCAACGTCGGCGTGGTGATGTTGCCGGCAAACATCAGCGGCGACGTCTTGAGCCACGCCGCGGGGTCTTCCCAGAACGGCTTGGCGAAGAAGTGTTCGGTGTACAGCGGCACGTCGGTTTCACCCAGCATCGAAATCCAGTCGGTGACCGGACAGCGCACGGTGGCCGCGGCAAAGCGATGCGTGTGCCCGATCACCCACGCCGACAGGATGCCGCCACCGCTGCAACCGCCGACGTACATTCGCGTGGTGTCGACCGAGCCATGGCTGATCACTTCGTCGACGCTCGCCATCAGGTCATCGTAATCGACACCCGGATAGGCCTGGTTGATCGCGTCGCCGAACGCGGTGCCGTAACCGGTCGACCCGCGCGGATTGACGAACAGCACCAGGAAACCATTGGCCGCGAAATTCTGGAAGGACGGATTGAAGCCGACATTGGACATCTCGCTCGGGCCGCCGTGGATTTCCAGGATGAGCGGGTACTTCTTCGCCGGGTCGAACGTCGGCGGCTTGACCAGCCATCCCTGCACCTTGGTGTCGCCGCTCGATGTCGCATCGACTTCCTCGACATCACCGAGCTTCAACCCGCTCAGCATCCCGTCGTTGACGTGGGTGAGCTGCTGCAGGTCCCATCCCTTCTTGACCCCGAAGCGTACCAATTCGGCCGGCGCCTGCGGAGCAGTGCGCACCGCGACACCGACGCCGTTCTTCGTCGAGAGCGAGCCGAGCAACAGCACCTGCGTGCCGTTCGACGCCGGCTTCACGGTCGGCACCTTCGCGTCGACCGACGTGGTCCACGTATTCACGGTGCCGTGATCCGCCGCCGAAAACCACAGCGTCGAGTTATCCGCCCACGCGATCGACTCGGGATCGCGATCGAAGCCGGTCGTCAGCGCGCGGGCGTCCGTGCCGTCGGGGCGAACGACCCACAGATCCGAGGCATGATAGATCTGGTCGCTCGCGGCAAACCCGGTGTACGCGATCCACTTGCCGTCGGGCGACACGACCGGCGTGTGCCAGTAGCCACTGTCCGGCGTAAGACGCCGCCACGTGCCCGATGCCACATCGACGGCGTACAGGTTCGACACGCGATAGGCGAGATCGGCACCCGGCACGAGATTGCCGTCGACCACAACGGTCTTGCCGTCGGGGAGCCACGCAATCGTCGACGATTGCGGAATGCCGACCTGCCGCGCGCCCACCTGGATGTCGCCGTGCGTCACCTGCCTCGGCGTCCCGCCTTCGGCGTCGACCACGAACAGCTGTCGCCAGGTGTCGCCGAGATAGCCGGTGCGGTCGGCGCGATAGTCCAGGCGCGTGATGACACGCGGTGCGTCAGTCCAGTGCGCCCCCTCGGGTGCGGCCGGCATCGCGATGTTCCAGCCGCTCGTGTCGGCAACGTCCATCGTGAACGCGAGCGACCGCCCGTCGGGCGCCCAGGCAAAATCGATCGGTGACTCCACGCCGCGCGTCACCTGGATCACGCCGTTGCTGCCGTCCATGTAGCGCACCCAGAGCTGGGTCTTGCCGCTGGCCGCCGCGAGGTAGGCGATGCGCGTGCCGTCGGGAGACCACTGTGCGCCCGATCCTTCGACGAGTTGCTGCTGGTGGCCGCCGTCGGCATCCATTGCCCAGAGCATGCCGGTCCACCGGTCGTTCATCACGTCAACGTGCGAGCGGGAGAAGACGATGTGATTACCGTCGGGCGAAATCATCGGGGACGCGACCTGCTCGAGGTCGAAGTACCGTTCGACGGTGAACAGATGCGCCTGGGCCGTGCCGCGTGACGCGGCCGTGGTGCACAGGGCGGCAATCAGCGCCAATTTTCTCATCGATGACCTGCCACGTTGATAGGCTCTACGAAGACGGCGCGCGCGGTGTCCACGAAAACGCCACCGGCACACCGGGCCGGACGTGCTCGCCGAACTGCGTCGTCACGGCGGCGCCCCGGTATTCCATCTCCACACGATAATCGCGCGCGTGGCCCGGCGCGGGCGTGACCGTGATCGTGTCGCCGACGCGCCCGGACAACGGCGACACCTCGGCCAGGCCGTCGCGCGCGGTGACGCGCCACGTGCCGGCCGGGCCCAGCACCCGCAACCGGATGGTGGCGCCGTCGTCACGACCCACCGGCCACATCATGGGCCGCTGCCAGTCGTACGGCCCCCAATCATCAATGATGATGCTGCTGCGGTCGCGTCGAATCATTGCCGACGCGGTCGCATCGATCCCGCCCGGCAGTGGCGGCACGCGGTACGCGGCCGGGATGCTGACCGGTGCCGGCACCGCAGCCGGACCGGTGAATGTCCACCCGGTGCTGTCGCCCGTCACGCGCGTCAGCGTGTCGACATCGACAAACCGGTTTCCGTCGACGCGGGCGCGGAGCGTGTTGACCAGCCGCAGCGCCACACGATTGTCGCGGAACAGGTTGCCAAGGATGGTGTAGTCGCGCGACCGTGTGTCGCGGACCTTGGGGTAGCCCCAATCCGATGGCGCCACGGCGCTCCACCAGAGATGGATCGCCGTGGTGTCACCGTCGAACGTGTTGCCCGCGATGCGGTTGTCCTGGCCGTGCTCGATCGCGATCCCTTCGCCGTTGTGACTGAACTGGTTGCCCAGGATCACCGAGCTGTACGAATAGCCGCCCCAGAGACCATACCAGCAGCCCTCGACCCGGTTGGCCACGAACACGTTGCGCGAGAAGGTCGCTTCCATGCCATTGGTGGGCGCGTACGAAAAGTCGTTGCGGTAGATCAGGTTGTCGTTCACGCCACCGGTGCCGCTGTCCATGGTGGACTGGCCCGCCCAGATGAACAGGCCGTCGCCCGAGTGCGTGGCCGAATTGTAGGCGACGATGTTGTGGTCGCTCTGCTCGTACATCAGCAATGCGGCCGAATCCTGGCCACGATGATAGAAGCCGTCGGAATACCCGCGCACATTCCAGTCGAGCCGGTTGTGCATGATGAAGTTGCGTGACGAGCGGTAGAGTCCCACCCCGACACCGGAATTGAACGAGAAGTCATTGTTCCACACGCGGGCGCCGGTGGTGCGCGTCATCATCAGCCCGTCCATCCCGTGGCGCACCGTGTTGCCCTTGATCTCCGCGATGGTGACGTCGGACAGGTAGATGCCGGCGCCGTACCGCAACCATTCGTCGTGGTCGTTGTTGTGGTAGTCGAGCCAGTCGGCGAGGTCTTCCTTTTCGATCCCGCTCAGCAGCCTCGGGCGCCAATTGTACGAAAGAACGTTGTCGCGCAGCGTGAGGCGGGTGACGTGGCGAGCCAGGATACCGACTCGATAGCCGCGCGCGTGCAGCCCGGTCACCGTGACATTGCGCCCGCCGTCGATGCGAATGGCCGTGCCCGTGAATTGGTCAGGCTCGCTACGGTCGGTGTCCCCGATGAGCGTCACGCCGGTGAGATCGACGGTGATGTCGTTGCCGCGAATCACCAGGGCCGCCGAGTCGCCGGCTGGCGCCACGTAGCGGCCGGGCGCGATCCGCATCGAACGGGTGATGGTCATGCCGGCATGGAATGCCGGCGTCTGCGCGGCGAGAACCGCCGGCACGAGGCCCATGCCGAGGAACCGCATCAGCACGCGGTACTCTCGCCCCACGCGAGCCCGGGCCCCGCCCGACGGTCAGTGCTCATCCCGCGAACACGTACCGCCCGTCGAACTCCTGCGCCCGCGCCACCGCCATCACCCCCGACGGCACCACCTGCACGCCCGGGAACAGACCCGCGACCCATTCGGCCTTCACCGCCTTGGGATCCATCCCCATCTTGCTCGCCGCCGCGCCGCTGTACACCGTCAACGCCACATCGCACGCGCCAATCAGTACGCCCGTCTTGAGCATGCCTTCGGTGCCGATGTCCGGGAGCGGCAGCGTGGTGATGTTCGCAAACGGATTGCTGGTGGCCGGCGTATCGCCGTTCTTGATGTTGAACATCTCGCCCAGGTGGTACTTGGCCCAGATCGCGTCGCCGAGGGCCAGTGGCAGCCCCTCATGGCGGGCGATGACCATCGCGCTGGCCCCGTCATCCGGATAGGTGCCCTTCATGGTCAGCAGATAGACGCGCGGCCACACCATCGGCATGCCGCCGTTGACGGCTGGCGCGTCGAACACCACGCGATGCTTGCCGTTGAGCTTGCCGAACCACGCCTCGAGTTGCGGATCGCTGCCGGACATCGGCACCGCGGCGCGCAGCTGTTCCGGGACGAGCGTGGCGGCGCCAAGACCGACGGCGGCGGCGGCAACCTGGCCGATAAAGCCGCGGCGGGGTGTGCCGGTGGTGAAGTCATCGAGCATGAGAATCCTCCGTTCGGGATGTGGTGACCGCGGGGGGCGCGCGCATCAGAGAGAGAAAATACCGTGCACGACCGAACGCGACAGGGCCGGTTGCCCCGTCAGTGCTTCGCCGGCGTCGCCACGCGCTCGGCCCGTGAGCCCGGCCAGCCAGGAAATCCGCCTTCAGGTACGTGGCCCGGATTCCAGGAGACTGACCGTGACTCAGACCGTACCCGCCTCGGTTGACGAGGCTCGCCGTGAACTGCGTGCAATCCTCTCCCGGCGCGACTTCGTCGCCGCCGGGGTCACCGCATCCCTCGGCGCCATGGGGCTCGCGGCGTGCAGTTCGGACTCCACCAACCCTGGCGGCGGCGGTGGTGGAAACACCACCATGCCGAGCGGGGCGCAGTCGGTCACGGGGAGGGTAACCCTGCCGTCGGGCTCGACGCTCAAAGTGAGCGACCTGTCGGTCGACATCTTCACCCAGACGGTGCCGGTCTCGGCGAGCGGCGGATTCACCGTCGGCATCTCGCCCAACGGGCCCTCGCTGGCGCTGCTGACCGATCAGGGCGGCGACGCCGTGCTGATGGCGGTGTGGGATCCGGCGGTGTCGCCGTTCGAGATCAGCAGCCACACCACCGCCGTGGCGCTGCTCTACTACGGCCTCAACGGGTACTTGTTGCCGGCCAACGCAATGGCGTCGGTGCTGGCGTTGGTGGACGCCGATCCCGCGGTGGCGGCACTCGAGAGTGCGGTGGGGCAGGCCGTCGCGAGCGATCCGCATGCCTTGGCCAACAATGCCGCCCCCTTGGGTCCCGCGATCAGTGCGGCGCTCACGGCCATGGTCGGCGGGAATGTCCGCGCCGCACCGGCAGTCGACGCGCGGATGCGCGCCGATGGGGCGCTCGCGTTGATGCAGATCCAGCCTAGTGGTCTGCAAAATGGGCTCGAGGTGAATCAGGATGCGACGACCACGTCGCTGCTGATCTCGAACAGCAAGCGTCGCCCGTGTCATGTGTATATCTACGAGACCAACAACGGCACACCGCCGAGGGCTGACGTCTTGCCGCCGGACGTCACTCCGCCGAAACTGGTCGCCGGCCCCATCGCGATCGACTCGACCCAGAATCTTTCACTGATCACCGGTCTCAAGGACCTGTTCACCGGCACGACCCCGTGGTCTCCGGTGAACCTGCCGCCGATTCCACTTGTCCTCGATGGCACGGCCGACGAGACGGTGTACGAGGTCGTGATCCTCGCGGCAGCATTCGGCCGGTTGAACCCCACGTCGGGCTCTGAGCCGGACATCTACCGCGACCAGCGGTTCCTCCCCGACGACGTCATCGCCTGGCGCATGGACACGGCCACGCTGCTCGAGTTCGACGTCATCGGCAACATGGCGTTGCCGTTGCTGTCGTTCCTCATGGGATTCGGAGCGATCACGGCGAGCCAGGCCGCGATCGCGGCCACCGTGGCGGCCGGACGCGTCGCGTACACAGCGGCGGCCGATCAGGCCTTGAGCCTGCTCCGGTATGGCACGCTGGGAGACGTTCGTGCCGGGCTGATCGACATCATTGTCAATGCGGGCGAAAACAACATTTTGACCTCGCTCGTCAAGTTCGACCTGCAGCAACTCATTGCCAGGGCCGAAGCGGTGGCGCTGGCGGCGCAGAAGGCTGCGGCCACAGCCGCTCGCATTACCACGGCTAGCGCCGCCTTCCTCAAGCTGTTTGCCGTGGCGGACCTGGCGCTGGCAAGCGGCGACTTCCTCGCGGTGCTGGCCGACTTCTTCAATTCGGACCTGGCCTCCGCGTGGCAAGTCACACTGGTCCGCCAGAAACTCACCCTGACACCCCAGAACCCGCGGGTCGCCCAGGGAGAGCACGTCACCTTCCAGGTCGCCCTTCCCGTTGGCCTCACCGGCGACTTTGTCTATGACTGGACCCAGACTTCGCTGGCCGACACGCTCTCAGCCCTTGGCGAGGACAACGTCGGCAACGCGATCGAGACGAAGCAACTGCTCGTGCAGCTGGTCACGTCGGGGTCCGACAACGTCCCCACCAACGTGCTGGTGATTGGCTACGACACCAGCAGCGGATCGAAGGTCGAGATCGGCCGGGCCGGGACGACGGTGATCTTCCTGCCGCGGGCGGAGATCCAGCCCGCGAGCGCGGTGGTGGACATCGGCCAGCAGAAGCTTTTCAGCCTGGTCGTTGATGGCGGATTGCCCGCCGGCGCGCACTATCGCTGGACGCTCACCGGAACGGCCGGCTCGATCGGAGACACGAACGTCGTCACCACCACGGTGGCCGCGATCAACTATCTCGGCGTACAGGGCGGTACCGACGCGCTCCACGTCGACGTGCTCGACAGCACGGGAACATTGCTGGCGAAGGCGGACGCCAGCGTCGTGGTGGCCGGGCCACCGGTGATCGACTTCACGATTGCGGGATCAATCACAGGGGGCCCCTTCACTCAGGACACCCAGCTCCCGATCGGCCTGTACCATTTCACGCCGGGCTACGTTGGCATTCGCGCACCTTCTCCCGACAGCGGACTCGACGGGATCTACATGGCGTACGATCTCGTCGGAACCGGCGACGATGAATCGCCCGGCATCTCCATCTCGATCCTCTTGCCGAGCGGAGCGAACCTGGTCGCGGGACAAGTGCTCAGCAAGTGGACCGACGAAGGCAACGCAAACCAGTTCCAGGTCGATGTGTCAACCAACCTGATCAATCCCAATGACCCCGGTGCCACATTTGGAGCGCCTGTCGGCACTGGCACGCTCACCGTCAACGCCATCAGTCTGCGGGACAACGGGGAGTGGCTATTGCAATACGCGTTCCGGGTGGTCGCCGAGAGCGGTGGGACAATCAGCGGGACCGGCGTCGGCAAGTGGGGCGCGAACGGCGTCGCCGTGAACAGCTGAGCGGCGGGTTCGCTCAGATGTACTCGTCCACCGCCGGACAGGTACACACCAGGTTCCGGTCACCGAACGCGCTGTCGATGCGCGACACGCTGGGCCACACCTTGCGCTCGCGGAGTCCGGGCACGGGAAACGCCGCACGCTCGCGCGAATAGGGACGATCCCAGTCGTTGGCGGCCACCTGGGCGATGGTGTGTGGCGCCCGCTTGAGCACGTTGTCGTCGCGTGACGCGACGCCGGCTTCGATCTCGCGAATCTCCTCGCGGATCGCCAGCAGCGCGTCGACAAAGCGGTCGAGCTCCTCCTTCGACTCCGATTCGGTCGGCTCGACCATCAGCGTGCCGGGCACCGGGAACGACACCGTCGGCGGATGGAAGCCGTAGTCGATCAGCCGCTTGGCGATGTCCTCGACGTCGACACCGGCGCTCTGCTTGAATGGTCGCGTGTCGATGATGCATTCGTGCGCAATCAGGCCGTGGGCGCCGGAGTAGAGCAGGCCGTACGCACCGGCCAGGCGCCGCGCGATGTAGTTGGCCGACAGAATGGCAACCATTGTCGCGTCGGTGAGGCCCTTGCCACCCATCAACTGGATGTAGATCCACGAAATCGGCAGGATGCTGGCACTTCCCCACGGCGCCGCCGACACCGTCCCCTCCGATTCCGCGTGGCCGAGATCGACAACCGGATGATCGGGCAGGAACGGCGCCAGGTGCGCGGCGACACCGATCGGTCCCATTCCCGGGCCGCCGCCGCCATGCGGAATGCAGAAGGTCTTGTGCAGGTTCAGGTGACAGACGTCGGCGCCAATATCACCCGGCCGGCAGAGTCCCACCTGCGCATTCATGTTCGCACCGTCCATGTAGACTTGCGCCGCCGTGCTGATGCACGATGGTGCAGATCTCCTTGATCGAGCCCTCGAACACGCCGTGCGTCGACGGATAGGTGACCATCAATGCGGCAAGGCTCTCGGCGTGCTGCGCGGCCTTGGCGCGCAGGTCGTCGAGGTTGATGTTGCCGTTGTCATCGGACGCAATCACGACCACGCGCATTCCCGCCATCACCGCACTCGCCGGGTTGGTGCCGTGCGCGCTGATGGGAATCAGGCAGACGTCGCGATGCGCGTCACCACGCGCATGATGGTAGGCACGAATGGCGAGCAGGCCCGCGTATTCGCCTTGCGACCCGGCATTGGGCTGCAGCGACACGGCGGCGAAGCCGGTGATCTCGCACAGATCGGCTTCGAGCTTCTCGAACATCTCCGTGTATCCGGCCGCCTGCTCCCTCGGCGCAAATGGATGGATCGCGCCGAACTCGGGCCAGCTCACGGGAATCATCTCGGTCGTGGCATTGAGCTTCATGGTGCACGAGCCGAGCGGGATCATCGCCGCCGTGAGCGACAGGTCCTTCGCCTCGAGCGCGCGCATGTACCGCAACATCTCGGTCTCGGAGCGGTGCCGATGAAACACGGGATGCGTGAGGTAGGTGCTGGTACGGTGTTGGTCGCCAAAGAACTGTTCCGGCTGCACCAGGCCGAAGAGTTCGGGATCGACGCCGGTGAAACAGTTCGCGACTTGCATGACGTCGCCGACCCAGGTCGTCTCGTCGAACGCCACGGCGACCCGCGTCTTCGAAAGGCGCCGCAAGTTGATGCCGAGCGTGAGCGCCTTTGCCATCACGTCGTCACATCGCGTTTCGGTCATCGTCACCGCGATGGTGTCGAAGAAGCGATCGTGATCGACGGTGATCCCGGCCTTGCGCAGCGCGTTGGCCAGGTGCTGCGCAAAGGCATGCACCCGCAACGCAATGTCCCTGATACCGTCCGGCCCGTGATACACGGCGTACATCGACGCCATCACGGCGAGCAGCACCTGTGCCGTGCACACATTGCTGGTCGCCTTGTCGCGCCGGATGTGCTGTTCGCGCGTCTGCAGCGCCATGCGCAGCGCGGGCTGCCCTTCGGCGTCCCGTGACACGCCGATGATCCGGCCAGGAATGTGACGCTTGTATTCGTCGCGCGTCGCGAAAAACGCGGCGTGCGGACCGCCATACCCCAGCGGCACACCAAAACGCTGTGAATTGCCGACGGCGATGTCGGCGCCCCATTCGCCCGGCGGCTTGAGCAATGCCAACGCGAGCAGGTCGGTTGCGACCGTCACCAGCGCACCCGAGGCGTGCGCGCGCTCACACACGTCGCTCCAGTCGTGCACCGCACCGTCGGTCGCCGGATACTGGATCAGACATCCGACTGCAGCGTCCGGTGTCATCCCGAACGCGAAGCGTGAGGGATCGCTTACCTGCACATCCACCCCGCGCGCCTCGGCCCGCGTGCGCACCACGGCGATGGTCTGCGGATGACAGTTCTCGTCGACGAGATACACCGGACGCTCGCCGTGCTTCACCACGGCCAGCGTCATCGCCATCGCTTCGGCCGCCGCGGTGCCTTCGTCGAGCAGCGACGCATTGGCGATCGGCAGCGCCGTGAGGTCGCTCACCATCGTCTGGAAGTTGAGCAGCGCCTCGAGCCGGCCCTGCGCGATCTCCGCCTGGTACGGCGTGTAGGCCGTGTACCAGCCGGGATTCTCGAGGATGTTGCGCTGGATCACGGTCGGCACCAGGCAATTGCTGTAGCCCATGCCGATGTACGAACGGAAGACCTGGTTCTTCGCCGCGACTTGTCGCATGCGCTCGAGCACGCGCGCTTCGGTGTGCCCGTCCGGCAAGTTGAGCGGCGTGCGCAGGCGGATCGGTTCGGGGACCACCGCGTCGATGAACGCGTCGAGCGTTGCATAGCCGAGCGTGTCGAGCATCGCCGCGACATCGTCGGGACGGGGCCCGATATGGCGCGCTGCAAATGAATTGGAGACAGTCACGCTGGCAGAGTGGCTAGAGACTCGCGATCATGGCGCGGTACCCCGCGGCATCCTTGAGCGCGTCAACTTCGCTGGGATTGCTCAGCTCGATTTTCACCAGCCAGCCGTCGCCATACGGCGCGCTGGCCACATGCTCCGGCGTGTCGGCCAGCAGTACGTTCAATTCGACCACCGTGCCGGAGACCGGTGCGAACAATTCGCTCACGGCCTTGACCGATTCGATCACGCCAAACGCCTTGCCGGCCTCGACCCTGGTGCCCACGGCCGGAAGTTCGACGAACACGATGTCGCCGATCTGCTCGACGGCGAACGCCGTGATACCCACCGTCCCGGCCTTGCCATCGACCTTGAGCCATTCATGCTCGGTGGAATACTTGAGCGTCTCGGGCACGTCCACGGTATCGCTCCGGCTTCAGGTCGATCGACGGTAGAACGGCAATGGCACCACTTCGGCCGCCGCGCGCTGGTGGCGGATCCCCACCTCGAACGCGGTTCCCGGCGCCGTGCGATCCACTGGTACGTACGCCATCGCGATCGGCACGCCGAGCGTGGGGGAGGCGGTTCCGCTGGTCACCACGCCGCAGGGTTCCCCGGCGGCGGGAAGATAGACGGGATACCCGGTCCGGGCGATGCCGCGGCCGGTGATCCGGAGCCCGACCAGCGCCTTGGCCGGCGTGTCGCGAGCGGCGGCCAGCGGGGCCTTGCCCACGAAATCGGCGGGCTTGTCCAGTTTGACGACGCGCCCCAGGTTCGCCTCGAACGGTGTCGTGTCGCGATCCAGCTCCTGGCCGTAGAGCGGCATCCCGGCTTCGAGCCGGAGCGTGTCGCGCGCGCCGAGACCGACGGGCACCAGCCCGCGATCGGCGCCGGCGGCGAGCAGCGTATCCCACACGGTGACGCCGTCGTCCCACGCCACGAACAGTTCGAACCCGTCTTCGCCGGTGTATCCGGTCCGGGCCAGCAACGCTGGCACACCACACGCGGTGGTCTCGACGCCGGCGTAATACTTGAGCTGCGCGAGATCGACGGCGACGAACGGCTGCAGGATTGCGGCGGCGCGCGGTCCCTGGATCGCGATCAGCGAGGTGCGCATCGACGCGTCATCGAGTCGCGCATCGAACCCTGCCAGCCGCTCGCGCAGCGCCGCCGCGACCGCGTCGGCGTTCGACGCGTTGGCCACCACCAGGAATCGTTCTTCACCGAGCCGATAGACGATCAGGTCGTCGATCACCCCGCCATCGGGCGCGGCGATCATGGAGTAATGCGCTCGGCCGACTGCCAGCTTGCCCGGTGCGGTCACCAGGGCGTAATCGAGCGCCGTGCCGGCGTCGGGGCCGGTCACCCACAGCTCGCCCATGTGCGACAGGTCGAACAAACCGGCCGTCGACCGCACCGCCTTGTGTTCCTCGACCAGCCCGGCGTACTGCACCGGCATTTCCCAGCCTGCGAACGGGATCATGCGGGCGTTGAGCTGGCGGTGGCGGGCGTCGAGTGCGGTGTGATGCATGACGAAAGATAGTTTCGCGGCGTTCAGGTGCATTGTCATCCCGAGGGAGCGGAGCGACCGAGGGATCGCTCCGACGGACAGCGATCCCTCGCTTAGCTCGGGATGACACTCGCCAGTCGCGTCAGCGACGGACCTCCGCGCGTGAATCCCTCACCCGCATCGACCCTATTGGTGCGCCACGCCGTACGGACGTATCGTTGGTCATCCCCGTTGGGAGAGACTCATGCGCAAGAGCACGCTTGCGATGATCGTGCTCGCGGCGACCGCGCACCACGCAGCGGCGCAGTTGGGCCACGCCACGATCGACACGCTGGCGCACGGCATCGTTCGCGTGCGCAACAGCGGACCGACGCGATGGACGGGCACTGGCGGCTGGACATTAGTGCCCGAATTGACGATCACGGCCGACGGTACCAACGCGCTGATCGCCGAGCCGTGGAGCATCGCCGTCGACAGTCGCGGCGACGTATTGGAGACCGACTGGAAGGTCGACGCCATTCAGGAATGGGATCGCACCGGAAAGTTCATTCGCACCATCGGCCGCAAGGGTCAAGGCCCCGGCGAGTTCGAAGTGCCGATCGACATCGCCATCCGCAATGACACGCTGCTTGCCTATGCCAGCAACGAGGCGCGCGTGTCGCTGTGGCACACCGACGGAAAACTCATCCGTGAGTGGCGCGTTGATTTCTGTTGCGGCGGCGACCCGGCGTTTGGCGCGCAAGGCTCCATCATGATCCGGATGTCGGTGCATGCCAACGGCAGTTACCGGCGCAGCGCAATTCGCTGGCGGCCGGACGGCCGTATCATCGACACGATCGCGCTACCGATCGAACCGCCGGTGCGTACCTGGGAGGTCGCGCACGGCGAATACGCGATTCCATTCAGCCCTGGCGAAGTGGGAACCTTCAATTCCCGCGGCGAATACGTCAGTGGATTCGGCGGAACGTACGCGCTGGTCGTGGCGCGCCATGGCGGCGACACCGCGCAGATCATCGCCATGCCCGACGCTCGAGTGAAGCTTTCCGTTAAAGTGCTGGACTCGGTGTTCGCGATGTACTCGCGAATTCCTCCCCTTGCGGGCGTTGCCAAGCGCGGTGACCTGCCGGCCACTGCCCCCTATTTCACCGGGCTGCACGTCGATGAGCATGACAACGTCTGGATCGAACGCCTCGGATCCGACGGAGAGGTGACAAGTTTCGACGTGATCGATCCGCACGGCGTGTTTCTCGGCAGCGCGGCAACACCGCCTGGTGCGTCGGGCCACTTTCTCTTCACCCATGGGCGCATGTACGCGTCGGGGGAAACGCCCGATGGCGACATCGTGATCAACATCTACCGCATCGATCGTCGCGGACGGTGATGCGCACGGCGAAGCCCTGCCGGGCAGGAAGCAGGCCGAGCTCTGTGCAGTCGCCACGCCGGGCTGAACAAACGCCGAGCTCTGTGCAGTCACCACGCCGGCGTCGCTGAAGCGACGGCTCGGCACTGCGAAGCCCTGCGGGCTCAATGAGTTCCCAGCGTCTTTCAAGACGCTTCGTGTGGCCGAGCCGCGGCTTCAGCCGCGCCGTCCCGAATGCGCGCATTTAGGACACGGCATGCGTCATTCAGGGCCGGCGAAACCGCCGTGCGCGACTCCATTCGGGCATGCTCCACCGCCTGTTCGTACACCTCGTCTGGACCACCCGTGACCGTAGACCCACGATCACGTACCCGGTCGCCATTGTGCTCCACGAGCAGCTCGCCATGATCGCTCGGCAGGAACGTGCGCTGGTGATCGAAACGGGCATCGTGGCGACACACGTGCACATGCTGCTGCGCCTGCATCCGGCAACCTCGATTCCGCGACTGGTGCAGCGCCTCAAGGGCACCACGTCCTATTCGCTGCGTGCCAATCACCAATCCGGAACGCAGGTTCGCTGGGCAAAGGGCTATTCGGTGCGAAGCGTGAGCGAACAAGCGATTGCCGATGTGCACCAGTACGTTGCGACCCAATCGCAGCGACACCCCGCCGAGGTGATTCCGGGATGGCCGCCCGCGCGTAGCTGAGCCAATCGAGCAGCCGGCGTCGCTGAAGCGACGGCTCGGCACGGCGAAGCACTGCCGGGCTCAATGAGTTCCCAGCGTCTGTCAAGACGCTTCGTGTGGCCGAGCCGCGGCTTTAGCCGCGCCGGCATCTTCGAATGCGCGGGCTCGATCTACGGCCGAGCCGCGGCTTTAGCCGCGCCGGCATTTCGAATGCGCGGGCTGGACGGCCGTCCGCCCCACCCCGCCATCTTTCTTGCCACCTTGCATGTGACGCGAGATCATTCAACGTTCAACCTTGCAGCAGCGTAGCAATGCGATGCCGCGGCGCCATGCGGCCGCCGGAGGTTGCCGAGTTCTGAACGCCCCAACGTACGCGCGCTGCATTGCCGTCCTGATGCTCGTCTCGGCCTGCTATCCGCCTCTTCCCGGTTCGGAAGGGGCGGCGCCGTCGGCACCCCGGGCTGGCACCACCTGGGCGCCCCCGTCGGGCGCCCACCGCGAAGCTCGTGAGAGTCGGTTACTGCCGGACACGTTGCCGCCCGACCTGAACGCCGATCGCGACAGCCTCACGCCCACCCAACTGGTCGACCTCGCCCTGCAACGCGATCCCGAAACCCGGGCCACCTGGCTTGACCGCACGAGCGTCGGCGGCGACGTATGGCGAGGCGCTCGGTACGCTCTTTCCCGATATCACCGGCACCGTCGGCATCAATCGCCTCAAGACCGCCGCCACCTCGGGCCGCGTGTCGGTGCTGCAGACCACCTACGGTCCGTCGGTGTCGCTCAACTGGCTGCTGTTCGATTTCGGCGGACGCGCCGGGGCCATCGACGCGGCGCGACAGGAGATGTTCGCCGCCAACTGGACTCACAACGCCACGCTGTCCGACGTGGTCCGGCGCACGTTGCAGGGCTATTTCGCCTATGTCGGGGCACGTGCCCTGCTCGAGGCCGACGAGACGTCGTTGCGCGAGGCACAGGTCAATCTCGCCGCGGCCCAGGAGCGCCATGACGTCGGTGTCGCAACCATTGCCGACGTGCTGCAGGCGCGGACCGCGGTCGCACAGGACCAGCTCGCCCTGCAGCAGGCGACCGGTGCGCGCGACAGCGCCCGCGGCGCACTCGCCACCTTGATCGGCCTGCCGCCCGACGCCGAGTTCGATGTCGACACCGTCGAGGCGAACGCACCGGTCGCCGAAGTCTCCGAAACGATCGACACACTGATGACACATGGCCTGCTCGATCGGCCCGATCTCGCGGCCGAACGCGCCACCGTCGATGCCCGCTATGCCGACGCGCGCGAAGCCCGCTCGGCCTATCTACCCAGTCTCGGTGCCACTGCAACGGCGGGCACCCTGGGAATCATCGGGCGGCCGGGAAACTTTCCCTCGTACAATCTCGGCCTGGCCGTGTCGGTGCCGATCTTCAACGGGTTCGGGTGGCAATACGCCGCGCGTGCCGCCGCGCTCACCGCGGATGCCGAAGCGGCGCGCCTGAACACCATGGAGCAGCAGGTCGCCCTGCAGGTCTATCAGACGTATCAGGCGCTGCGCACGGCAACGCAAAGCGTCGCCACGGCCGACGATCTCTACACCAGTGCGTCGCAATCGGTCGACGCCGCCCGCGCGCGCTACCGCGAGGGCGTCGGCACGTTGATCGATCTGCTCACCGCCGAAAACTCGCTCGCCGACGCGCGCGCCCAGCGGATTCAGGCGCGCGTCAACTGGCACACCGCACTCGTGCAACTCGCGCATGACGCCGGTTCGCTGCAACCCAGCGGGATCGCCGGCTTGCCGCTCGCACCTCCGGAAACCCATTGATGAAATCATCGTCACGTCATCCGTTATCGCTGTTGTTCGCGGCGCTGGCCCTCGCCTCGTGTCACCACAAGACCTCACCGCCGCCACCGCCCATTCCGGTAACGGTCACCCACGTTCGCCGCGCCGATGTCCCCCACATGGTCGTCGCCACCGGTACCGTCGAACCGATCCAGACCGTCGCCGTGCAAGCGCAGGTGAGCGGGCTGCTATTGCACGTTCGATTCCAGGAGGGCGACGTCGTCCAGCAGGGTCAGGTCCTCTTCGAGATTGATCCGCGGGCATTCGAGGCGGCGCTCGACCAGGCCCAGGGGTCGCTCGCGCGAGATCAGGCGAGCTGGATCAATGCCCAGCACGATGTCACCCGCTATCAGGCGCTGGCCTCGAAGGACTACGTCACGCAACAGCAGCTCGACCAGAGTCGCGCCCAGGCCGACGCGCTGGCGGGCACGCTGCGCACCGACAGTGCCGCCATCGCGCAGGCGCGGCTCAATCTGCAGTACGCCACCATCCGCGCCCCGATCAGCGGACGCGCCGGCTCGCTCCTGGTCAAGGAAGGAAATCAGGTCCGCGGCGACGCCGGGCAGACCCTCGTGGTGATCAACCAGATCTCGCCGATCCTGGTGCGCTTTCCCGTTCCGGCCGCGCTGTTCGATGCGGTGCGCCTTCGGGCCGACAGCGGCCTGCTGGTGGAAGCGTCGCCGGTGGGCGACTCGACGCACGTCGAACGCGGCACGCTCGACTTTCTCGACAACAATGTCGATTCGCTGACCGGCACCGTGCTGCTCAAGGCGATCTTCGCCAACAGCGACGGCGCACTGTGGCCCGGCGGTCTCGACGCGGTCTCGCTCCGGCTTGATGTGCTGCACAACGCACTGGTGGTGCCGTCGTCGGCTGTGCAGAACAGCCAGACCGGCAGCGTGGTGTGGGTGATCGACTCGACCAATCGCGCGCACCCCGCCAAGGTTGTCGTGCTGCGCAGCTCGGATTCGCTGACGGTGCTCCAGAGCGGCGTCACGGACGGCGAGACCGTGGTCATCGACGGTCAGCTGCGACTGACGGACAGTTCACGCGTCAGCATCCGCACGCCCAACGGCACCCGCCCGGGTGACAGCGCGGCGACCGAGCCGCTCGACACATCGCAGGCGAACCCGCACTCAGCCCGGAACGCGGGCGATCACGGAAAGCCGTCACCGTGAGCGCCGACGCGCCGCCGCCCACCGAAGGCGAAATCAAGAGCCGGACCCGGAATCTGTCGGCGCCGTGGATCTCGCGGCCGGTAATGACGACGCTGATCATGGTCGGGATCCTGATCTTCGGCATTGCCGCCTATCGCGGGCTGCCGGTCGCCGATCTGCCGACCGTGGATTATCCCACCATTTCCGTCAACGCATCGCTCCCGGGCGCCAGTCCCGAGACCATGGCGTCGGCCGTCGCGACACCGCTGGAAAAACAATTCTCGACCATCGCCGGGCTGAGTTCGATGACCTCGTCCTCGCTGCTCGGCAGCACCAGCATCACGCTGCAGTTCGACCTCAACCGCAACATCGATGCGGCCGCGGCCGACGTCCAGGCCGCGATGACGCAGGCGTCGCGCACGCTGCCCACCGCCCTGCTGCCACCGTCGTATCGCAAGGTCGATCCCTCCGCCGCGTCGATCATTCTCTACGCGCTGACGTCGACCACGCTGCCGCTGTCGACCGTCGATGAATACGGCGAGAACGAAATGGCACAGCAGCTGTCGACGGTGTCCGGCGTCGCCCAGGTGCAGGTGTACGGCTCGCAGAAGTTCGCGGTGCGCATCCAGCTCGATCCCCAGGCCCTCGCGGCGCGCCAGATCGGCATCGACGAGGTGTACAACGCGGTGAGCGCCGGCAACGTCGACCTGCCCACCGGCACGTTATGGGGTACCGACAAGGCCTATTCGCTCGAGGCGCGGGGCCAGCTCACCAACGCCGCCGCGTTCCGTCCGCTGATCGTGGCCTGGCGCAACGGCCGGCCGGTGCGCCTTGGCGATCTCGGCAACGTGGTCGACAGCGTGCAGGACACCAAGGCCGCGGCGTGGTTCGACAGCACGCGCGGCGTGGTGCTCGCCATCCAGCGCCAGCCCGGCACCAACACCATCGCCGTGACCAGGGCGGTGCGCGACGAGATGGCGCAGATGACGCGCAACCTGCCGGCCTCGATCAAGGTGACCACGATCTACGACCGCTCCCTGTCGATCGGGGCGTCGGTCAAGGACGTCAAGTTCACGCTGTACCTGACGCTCTTCCTCGTCGTGATGGTGATCTTCCTCTTTCTGCGCAACGTGTCGGCCACGATCATCCCGTCACTCGCGCTGCCGATGTCGCTCGTCGGCACCTTTGCCGTGATGTACCTGCTGGGATATTCGCTCGACAACCTGTCGCTGATGGCGCTCACCCTCTCGGTGGGCTTCGTCGTCGACGATGCCATCGTGATGCTGGAGAA
The DNA here is from genome assembly GCA_963796635.1 of uncultured Gemmatimonadales bacterium. Lineage (GTDB taxonomy): Bacteria > Gemmatimonadota > Gemmatimonadetes > Gemmatimonadales > GWC2-71-9 > Palsa-1233. The sequence goes on along the minus strand of CAWCMH010000001.1, from coordinate 2,851,017 downwards.
CATCGTCCGGCACACCGAGATGGGCGAGAGTCCGCGCGTGGCCGCCTACAACGGGTCGGCGGAAATCGGCTTCACCATCCTCTCGATGACCACCTCGCTGGTGGCGGTGTTCATCCCGGTGCTCTTCCTCGGCGGGCTGATCGGGCGGCTTTTCCACGAGTTTGCCGTCACCATCGGTGCGGCGATCCTGGTGTCGGGCTTCGTCTCGCTCACGCTGACGCCGATGCTCTGTTCCCGCTTCCTCCGCATCGGCCACGCCGACGAGGGCCACGGACCGCTCGCACCGCTCTTTCGCGTCACCGAGCGCTTCTACGAGCGCACCCTGCACGCGTACGACCGCGGGCTGCAATGGGCCCTCAACCACACCCGGCCGGTGTACATCGTGTCGGGTGTGATCCTGCTGGCGACGATCTGGCTCGCGCGCGCGGTCCCGAAGGGATTCATTCCGTCCGAGGATCAGGGTCAGCTGCGCGTGACGACCGAGACCGATGAAGGCACCTCGTTCGCGGGCATGTACCGGCATCAGGTCGAGGCGAACCACGTCATCCTGGCCGATTCCAACGTCGCCGGGTTCATGTCGTTCATCGGCAGCGGCGGCAGCGGCAGCACGACCAACCAGGGCCGCTACATCGTCCGGCTCGCCGACCGGCCGCCGCGCAAGGAGACCGCCGACGCGGTCGCGCGCGAGTTGCAGGCGCGGCTCTCGCAGATCCCGGGACTGCGCGCCTACGTGCAGAATCCGCCGGTGATCAGCATCGGCGGCCGGGTATCGAAGAGCCTGTATCAGTACACGCTGCAGGGGTCGGACATTCCGACGTTGTACCGTGCATCGGAGGCGCTGGAATCGCGCATGGAGCAGATGAAGGACCTGACCGGCGTCACCAGTGACCTGCAGATCAAGAACCCCGAGATCAACCTCAGCGTCGACCGCGATCGCGCATCCGCCGTCGGCGTGACGATGCAGCAGGTGGAGGACGCGCTCTACGACGCGTACGGCGCCCGCCAGGTGTCGACCATCTACACCAGCACCAACCAGTACTGGGTCGTCATGGAACTCCTGCCGCAATATCAGCGGGATCTCGGTGCGCTGTCGCTCATTTCGCTGCGCGGCAGCAACAATCAGCTGGTGCCGTTCACCGCGCTGGCCCGCGTCACCCAGTCCGTCGGCCCGCTCACGGTGAACCACTCGAGCCAGCTGCCGGCCGTGACGATTTCGTTCGACCTCGCTCCCGGCGTGTCGATCGGACCGGCGCTGCAGGAGATCCAGGCCGCCGCGACCAGCATCCTGCCGACGGGGATCACCGCGGCGGCCGCCGGGACCGCACAGGCGTTCCAGGACGCGCAGCATGGACTCGCCATCCTGCTGGTCCTCGCGATCGTGGTGATCTACATCGTCCTCGGCGTGCTGTACGAAAGCTTCATCCACCCGCTCACCATTTTCTCGGGGCTGCCGTTTGCCGGATTCGGCGCACTGCTCGCGCTGATGATCTTCCACATGGAACTCAGTGTGTATGCGTTCGTCGGCATCATCATGCTGATCGGCCTGGTCAAGAAGAACGCGATCATGATGATCGATTTTGCGGTCGAAGCGGAGCGCAAGGAGCACAAGTCGGCGCGCGAGGCGATTCACGAGGCGTGTCTCGTGCGATTCCGTCCGATCATGATGACCACGATGTCGGCGCTGATGGGCACATTACCCATCGCCATCGGCACCGGGGCGGGCGCCGAAGCGCGCCGGCCGCTCGGCGTGGCCGTGGTCGGTGGGCTCGCGGTGTCGCAGTTGATCACCCTGTTCGTGACGCCGGTGGTGTACGTCTTTTTCGACGGACTGCGCACCCGCTGGGCCCAACGGCATCCACCGCGCCAAGCTGTCCCGATTGCGACCTCCGCGGAGCCCGCCCGGACCTGACCGGGCCGGGCTCCGACGCCGCCCGGTAACTCGTTACGGATCATCGTGTTATAAGGGCGCAACAGAGTTGTGAAACCCCCCTGAAACGGCTATATTGCACCCCGTCAATGACGGCCACGCCCGACCGCCAACATTCCCCGTTTCCCGGATCCCGATGACCGCGCCCAACGCCCGCGAGCGGATCGTCCCGCGCCTGATCGAAGATGAGATGCAGCAGTCGTTCATCAACTACTCGATGAGCGTCATCGTGTCCCGCGCGCTGCCCGATGTGCGCGACGGGCTCAAGCCGGTGCACCGCCGCATCCTCTACGCGATGAACGAGCTGGGCCTGCTGCCGAATCGCGCGTTCAAGAAGTCCGCCACCGTGGTCGGCGATGTGCTCGGCAAGTACCACCCGCACGGCGACTCCTCGGTCTACGACGCCCTGGTGCGCATGGTGCAGGAATTCTCGCTGCGGTATCCGCTGGTCGACGGCCAGGGAAACTTCGGTTCGGTCGACGGCGATCCGGCGGCAGCGTATCGGTACACCGAAGCGCGGCTCACCCGCATCGCGCTCGAGATGCTCGCCGACATCGACAAGAACACCGTCGACTTCGTGCCCAACTTCGACGACCAGCGCGAAGAACCGTCGGTGCTGCCGTCGCGGATTCCCAACCTGCTGATCAACGGGTCGAGCGGCATCGCGGTCGGCATGGCGACCAACATTCCGCCGCACAATCTGCGCGAAGTGGCTCACGCCATCGACGAACTGGTCCGGAATCCCGACGCCACCACCGACGACCTGCTCAAGCACGTCAAGGGTCCCGACTTCCCGACCGGCGCGTACATCTACGGCGAGGCCGGCATTCGCGAGGCCTACGACACGGGCCGCGGCCGCGTGGTGATGCGCGCCCGGGTGCGCATCGAGGAGAAGGAGCGCACCGGCAAGAACGCGCTGATCATCACCGAGATTCCCTACCAGGTGAACAAGGCCACGCTGCACACCAGCATCGCCGAGCTGGCGATGGCCAAGCGCATCGAAGGGATCACCGGTGTCCGCGACGAGTCCGATCGCGAAGGGATGCGGCTGGTCGTCGAGCTCAAGCGCGATGCGATTCCGCAGGTGGTGCTCAACCAGCTCTACAAGCACACCACCATGCAGTCGACCTTCGGCGTGATCAACCTGGCGCTCGTCAACGGCGCGCCCAGGGTGATGGGGCTCAAGGAGATCCTGCAGCACTTCATCGAGCACCGCCACACCATCATCGTCCGTCGCACCGAGTTCGACCTGGCCGAGGCGAAGAAGCGCGAGCATATCCTCGAAGGCCTCAAGATCGCGGTCGACAACATCGACGAGGTGATCCGCATCATCCGCGGATCGGCCGACACGCCCACCGCCGATGCCGCATTGCGCGCGCGTTTCGGCTTGAGCGAGGCGCAGGCCGACGCGATCCTCAACATGCGCCTGGCCAAGCTCACCGGCCTGGAGATCGACAAGCTCGAGGCCGAGCTCGCCGAGGTGCGCGCCACGATTGCGGAGCTGCAGAGCATCCTGGCGTCGAAACCCCGGCGCATGAAGATCCTGGTGCAGGAGGTCGACGAAGTCGCCGCCACGTTCGGCGACGAACGCCGCACCGAGATCCTCAAGGATCAGGACGAGTTCTCCGTCGAGGACCTGATCGCCGAAGAAGACATGGTGATCACCATCTCGCACACGGGCTACATCAAGCGGATTCCGGTGACCACCTATCGCCGCCAGCGCCGCGGCGGGCGTGGCCTGACCGGCATGGAGACCAAGGAAGCCGACTGGGTCGAGCACCTGTTCATCGCGTCGACGCACGACTACCTGATGTTCTTCTCCGACCGCGGCACGGTCTACTGGCTCAAGGTGCACGAGATTCCGCAGGGCGGCCGGGCGGCGCGCGGCAAGCCGGTGGTCAACTGCATCAACATCCGCGACGGCGAGCGCGTCGCGGCGCTGGTGCCGGTGCGCAAGTTCGGCGACGACGAATGGCTGATGTTTGCCACCCGCAACGGGACCGTCAAGAAGACGGTCCTCGCGGCGTACGGCAACGTGCGCACCGTCGGCATCAACGCCATCAACATCGACGCCGACGACGAGTTGATCGATGTCCAGAAGACCCGCGGCAATTGCGACATCGTGCTGGCCACGTCGTTCGGCCAGAGCATTCGCTTCCACGAGAGCGACGTGCGCGAGATGGGCCGCGCCACGGCGGGCGTCAAGGGCATCGAACTGCCGCGCGGCGACCGCGTCATCGGCATGGTGGTGGTGAGCGAGCGGGCCGAGCTGCTGGTGGTGAGCGAACGCGGCATCGGCAAGCGCAGCGCGCTGGCGGATTACCGCGTGCAGAAGCGCGGCGGCAAGGGCATCATCACCATGCAGAAGACCGACAAGACCGGGCGGCTCATCGCCCTCAAGGATGTGGTCCCCGAAGACGAACTGATGATGATCACCAAGGGCGGTGTGATCATTCGCTGTCCGGTCGAAGGGATCCGCGTGAGCGGACGCAATACGCAGGGCGTCAAGCTGATGAACCTCGATGCTGGCGACGAGATCGTCGACGTGGCGCGGGTGCAGAAGGAAGACGACGGCGTCGACGCCGACGTCGACGACGAGGAGATTCCGGCTGCGGAAGCGTGACACACGCGCCGGCACGTGTCATCCCGAGGGAGCAAAGCGACCGAGGGATCACTTCGCTGCGGAGCGATACCGCACTCCGCCGAGCGGCAGCGGGATCGGCTTGACGCAGAGCGATCCCTCGCTTCGCTCGGGATGACACCGGTGGATCACATCCCCCTCTCGAACCTCCGCGACGCCCAGGCCGGACTGCTGGGTGTAGCAATCCATACTCCGCTCGTTTCGCTGCCCCTGGTCGACGGGTGCGATGTCCGCCTCAAGGCCGAGCACCTGCAACCGATGGGCGCCTTCAAGATCCGCGGCGCCTGGACGGCGCTCAACCGCCTCCCGGCCGAACTGCGCGAGCGAGGCGTCGTCACGTCGTCGAGCGGGAATCACGGTCTGGGGATCGCATTCGCCGCCCGCAAGCTCGGCATCCGGGCCGTGGTCGTCATGCCGGAATCGGCTGCCGCTGTCAAGCGCGACGGCGTCAAGGAGCTGGGCGCCGAGGTGGTGCTTGCTGGCAAAACGCGAGGACCCGAGCAGGCTCTTGCGGCCCAGCGGTTCGTCGACGATCAGCAGCTCACCATGATCCCGCCGTTCGACCATCCCGATGTGATCGCCGGACAGGGCACCGTCGGCCTCGAAATCCTCGACGACTGGCCCGAAGTCCGCACCATTCTGGTGCCAGTGGGCGGCGGCGGGCTTCTTGCCGGGGTTTGTTCGGCTGTGGTGGCCACCGGCGCCAAGGTTCGCGTCGTGGCGGTCGAACCGGCCGGCATTCCCAAGGTTTCGGCGGCCCGCCGGGCGGGCACGCCCACCGATATCGCCGGTGGGACCAGTCTGGCCGATGGTTTGCTGACTACATCGGTCGGTACGCTCACATGGCCGATGATTCAGGACACCCTCGATGACGTGGTGGCCGTGACCGATCAGGAAATCCGGGATGCTGTTCGCTGGCTGGGACGCAACCACCTGCGGGTGGAACCGTCCGGCGCGGTCACGACCGCGGCGGTGCTGGCGGGACATGTCGCGGTGACCGGACCGACGGCGCTTGATCTGCACCGGCGGCAATGTCGACCCGGCGCGCTATGTCGAATTGACCACGGCATGAGCAATCCGCGGCTGCTGCTGGCCACCGAAGACACCGCACTCGCGCGCACCCTGTCGTGGGTCCTCAAGGAAAACGGTTACGACGTCGTCACCGCCCTGGGTGGCCCGCAGCTCATCGAGCGACTGGATCAGGAAGCCTACGATCTGCTGGTCGTCGATCTCGCCAACTCCGACGCCGGCACGATGGATCGCCTGGCGCGCGTGCGCGACGACACGCGACATCAGGACGTGCCGATCTTCGTGATCACCGACGCAGCGTTCGACGTCAAGCAGCTCGACACCTTCGGCCTCAACGCCTCCGATGTCATCCAGCGCCCGTATCAGGTGCGCGAGCTGCTCGCGCGCATCAAGGCGCACCTGCGCGTGGGGCGCGAACTCAACCGCGCACGCGCCGAAGCGCGGTCGCGCAATGAACTGGTGTCGATCCTCAAGGAAATCACCGCCTCGCTCAACTCCGAGGAGATCTACCAGATCCTGGTGCGGCGCGTGGCCGCGGGCCTGCGCATCGCGCGGTGCTCGGTCGTGCTCGCCGGCCCCGAAGAACATGAGGGCACCGTGGTCGCCGCGTACGAGAATCCCAATCTGCGCGATCTGCGCGTCGACCTGCGCAAGTATCCCGAGATCACCCGCGCGCTCGACACCGGCGAAACCGTGATGGTCACCGATGTCGACGGCGACCCGCTCTACCAGGATGTGCGCACCACCTGGGGCGCCGACCAGGCCGGCGCGCGGCGCACCCGCTCCGCCATGGCGCTGCCGTTCACGCTGTCGGGCCGCGGGCGCGGCGTCTTCTTCCTCCGCACCACGGCGGATGATCCGCCACTCAACCGCCTCGACCTGGGATTTGCCGAACAGGTGATCGAAGCCGCGGTGACCGCGCTCGAGAAGGCCTACGACCTCGAACACGCCGACGGCCTGGGTGGCCAGCTCCGCGAACTCGCCGACACCGATCCACTCACCGGCTGCGCCAACCGGCGCGTGCTCGACCTGCGCCTGCGCGAGGAACTCGATCGAGCACGCCGCTACGATCAGGTGGTCACGGTGGTGCTGCTCGACGTCGACGACTTCAAGCGCGTCAACGACACCTACGGCCACCAATGCGGCGACCGCGTGCTCAAGCAGCTCGCCTTCCTGCTGCGTCGCGAGTTGCGCACCATGGATTTCCTCGCGCGCTACGGCGGCGAGGAGTTCGTCGTCGTGCTGCCGGAAACCGGCGGCACCGGGGCGCGACTCTTCACCGACCGGATCCTGCGCCGGGTGCAGCAGCACAACTTCGGCGACGCGGCCATCCCGGTGCAGGCTACCGTCAGCGCCGGGCTCGCGACCTATCCCGACGACCGCGTGGCCGACGACGAATCACTGATGCGCCTCGCCGACGAGAATCTCTACAAGGCCAAGCGCGCGGGACGGAACCGCTACCGGGACTGAACCGGGCGAAGAAGCTCCCCGCTCCTTTGTCGACCCTATCCGCTTCGGGCACCCTGGGCTAGACTGGTGCTCCTCAGACCGCCGGTTTCGCGATGACACGCTCCACGTTGTCCCGCACCTCACTCATCAGCACCGCCGCACTCGCCGCCACGATGGCGTGCAGCAGCAACTCACCCACTACCGGTGGGACCGCGGCCGACACGACCGTCGCCCGCGTATCGGTCAATGCATCCGTCGTCACCATCGCTCCCGGTGCGGTCGACACGCTCACGGCCACGGCCTATAACGCCAGCGATTCCGTGCTCATCCGCGGCTTCACCTGGGCCAGCGGGGCCACCGGTGTCGCGACCGTGTCGCAAACCGGCGTGGTCACCGCCGTGGCGGTGGGGTCGGCGACCATCACCGCGACGGCCGGCAGCAAACTGGGCAGCGTCGTCATCACGGTGTCGAGTGGCACCGGCGCGTCGCGCATCTTCGCCGACATCACGGCCGACTACGACTACACGACGTGCGGCCGGACGACCGACGGCACGAGCTGGTGCTGGGGCCACAACAACGCCGGCCAGATCGGCGACGGCAGCACGTTCAATCGGCAAGTACCGACACGCGTGAGCGGCGGTGTCACCTTCGCACAACTCGTCACCGGTCCGCTGCGCACGTGCGGACTCACCTCAGCGGGTGCGGCGTACTGCTGGGGCAATCCGCTGATCGGCGACGGTACGCAGAACGCACGGCTGGTTCCCACCGCGGTCAGCGGGGGATTGTCGTTCACGCACATCACGGTCGGCAGCGCGGCCATCTGCGCGCTCACATCCGCCGGCGCCGCATACTGCTGGGGGAACGCCGGCTCGGTCGGTGACGGCGGCAATGCTGATCGCTATGCTCCAGTCGCAGTGGCCGGCGGCCTCAGCTTCACGGAAATTTCCACAGCGGCCGCGTTCACCTGCGCCCACACCGCCAGCGGTGCCGGGTATTGCTGGGGCGCCAACCTCAACGGAGAGGCGGGCGACGGCACGCAGATATCGCGCTCGTCACCGGTGCCGATTGCCGGCGGGCTGTCATTCGTCCACATCACGACGGCGTGGTCGCACGCCTGCGGTGTGGTCGCGAGCGGCGCTGCCTACTGCTGGGGCGACGACAGCTTTGGCCAGGATGGCGACGGCACCAAGACGCTGTATTTCACCGTACCGACGCCGGTCGCCGGCGGCCTGCACTTCACCCAGATCGCCGCCGGCACCGATCACACCTGCGCTATCACCACCCTGGGCGCCGCCTACTGCTGGGGTGACAACGCGTTCGGCCAGCTCGGCGATGGGACGACCACCGCGCGTCTCACGCCCACGGCCGTGGTCGGGGGACTCACGTTTACCAAGCTCGTTGCCGGACACGTGCACACCTGCGGCCTCACCGCCGGCGGAACCGCGTATTGCTGGGGTGACAATGTCTACGGCGAAATTGGCGACAGCACAGACAGCAACCGGCCAGTGCCCACAGCCGTGCGCTGAGCGCCCGCAACGCTCCGTGACCGGTTGCGGGTATTTTCCAGCCACCTGCTCACGGAGCTCCGTATGCGTTCCACTCGCGGCTTTTCGCTGATCGCGCCAATCACCGCGGTCGCGTTGGCCGCCGCCGCCATCGCCGGCGGCTTTGTCCTCGGCCAGCATCACCCATACATGCGCGTCACGACGCACGGCGAATGGATCAAGTTCGCCAACGCGAGCGGCGACAGCGTGCGCGCGTACGTCGCGTATCCCGAACGCAAGGACAAGGCGCCCGCCATCATCGTGGTGCACGAGATCTTCGGCATGACCGACTGGGAACCGACCATCGCCGATCGCTTTGCGGCCAAGGGCTATGTCGCGATTGCGCCGGACCTGCTGTCTTCACGTTACGGCATGTCGCCCGCGTCGCAGGACAGCGGCCGGAAGCTGGTCGCGACGCTGAGTGACGCCGGCGTGGTCGCCGATCTCGACGCGGCCTACAAATACGTCAACGCGTTGCCGGCCACGCAGACCGGCGACGTCGGCATCATCGGCTTCTGCTGGGGCGGCGGCACGGTGTGGAAGTATGCCGCGGCGAATCCGGCGCTCAAGGCGGTAGTCGCGTGCTACGGACCGGTCACCGATACGACGATGCTGCGCACGGTGAACGCGCCGGTCTTTGCGGTCGACGCCGAGAACGACGCGCGGGTCACCGGCATGTTGCCCGCGATTCGCGCAGCCATGCAGAATCACGGCAAGACGCTGACGTTCGAGATCTACAAGGGCGTGGGCCACGGATTTCTCAAGCCGGGCCGTCAGGGAAGCGATTCGCCCGAAGCGGAGCGCGCGCGCACCGATATCGATGCGTTCTTCACGAAGGAACTCGGGCGGTGAGATGTCCAGCGGAACGCTGTAACGGACAGATTTCCGAAACACCTCATCCCGAGGGAGCGCAGCGACCGAGGGACCGGTCGGTCGGTAAGCGATCCCTTGCTTCGCTCGGGATGACAGCGACACTCGCTGTTACCGCCTGCTCATTCTCGCCCCTGGCGCACCGGATCTCGGTGGGTCACGATCCGTACTTCGTCATCGTGGGTGAAGGGATCGATCATCACACCGATCTCTTTGCCGTCCCGGCCGACGGCGGCGATGTCGCGCAGTTCACGTTCACACCGCTCACCGAATCCGATCCGCAATTGACGCCCAACGGCGACGTCGTGGCGTTCCTGCGTAGCAACGACGCGATGCCCACGACCCCGCCGCGCGTGGTCCTGATGAACCTGCTGAGCGGCGGCGAGCTGCCGGTCCACCTGCCGGACAGCGCCGGCGTGCCCGTCGCGCTGGCCTGGAACGACGACGCCAGCCTGCTCTACGTCCGCACCACGCGTGGTCTCTGGGAGACTGCTGCGCGTCCCGGCGCCACCACAGTGACGCGCGTCGTCACGGCCGACACGGCGCGCGCCGATACGATGCTCACCGTCTGGCTGGGCGCACCCAGGTTTGCGCGCGCCATCGCCTGTGCCGGTGGGGGCGTGTGTGTCATCGGGCCGCGCGGCGACACGGCCGACATCGCACCCGAAGGCCATGATCCGGTGCGCTGGGGCGGCGACTCGGTGGCGTGGATTGAACATGGTGCGCTGAAGGTGCGCTCACTGGGCCCCGGCGTCGGTCGCAGGATCACCTGGAACCGCGGCCCGGACCATCCGCGTCAACCGACCTTCGCGCGCGGGGTGGCGACGCCGCAGCCGTAACCGGCTTCTCTGCGGCTCTCCTTCGTCACACCCTCCCACTCGAAAACAGTCGTCCAATCCATCCGCCGACGGCGCCCGTCACCGCCGAGCTCAGCGTGCCGAGAATCAGCAGCGACGCGGGCACATCGCCCAGGATCGCCGACAGCAGGATGCCCACAAAGGCACACACCGCTCCCGCGACGAGCCCGCCGATGACGTTGTCGCGGATAACCACCTCGGTGGACAGTACGGCGTAGAGAATTCCGGCGATCAGCGACAGTCCCATCCCGCCGACGGCGAAGTACGACTTGATGGCGGGATTGTCGTGTCCCAGCAGCACCATGCCGACCTGCAGGACGGTGCCGATGGCCGAGGCGGCGACCAGCGCGCGGGACGACAGCTTCATGGGCGACGGCTCCGGAAGGAGGGGCGTACAAGTATACCCGACCGCCGGGACGCCGCCCGCAACCCTTCGGGCGCGCCGGGTGTCTATACTTACATCGAACTCTATGTATGGAGCCGTCATGCCCGCTCGCGACCAGCTTCGCGGCACGCTCGAGGTGCTGATCCTCAAGACCCTCACCTGGGGGCCGCGCCACGGCTACGCCATCGCGCGCTGGCTCGAGGCCACGTCGAGCGACGTGCTGCGGATCGAGGAGGGATCGCTCTACCCCGCCCTCTACCGGATGGAAAAGCGGGGCTGGGTCAAGAGCGACCGGCGCATGTCGGAACTCGATCGCCCCGCCAAGTTCTACCAGCTCACTGCGGCCGGCCGCCGGCAGCTGCACGCCGAAACACACGACTGGCTCCGGTTCGCCCGCGAAGTGACCCGCGTGCTCGAGGCTCGCGCATGAGCGACCCCGGCGCCCCGCTGCCAGAGCCGATCTTCGATCGCGCACCCAGCGACGAAGTGGCCGACGAGCTCCGTTTTCATCACGACATGTATGTGCGCGACCTGATTGCCGGTGGTCAGGCTCCGGCCGACGCCGAGCGGCTCGCCCGCGAGCGCCTGCGCGCGCTCGAACATGCGGGCCGCGAACTCCGGCACCTCGCCACCCAACGGGAGCATGCCGTGCGACGCAACCGCTACCTCACGAACCTGGTGCAGGACATCCACTTTGCCCTGCGCCTGCTGCGTCAGCGGCCGCTCTTTGCGCTGATGGCGATTCTGCCGCTGGCACTCGGTATCGGCGCTGCCACCACCATGTACAGCGTGGCCGACAGCGTGCTGATCCGCCCGCTGCCGTTTCCGCATCCGGACCGGCTGGTCGCCATCTGGGCCACCGAAGCCGGCTTCCGGAATTCGGCGGTGTCGATTCCCTGGCAGAGCGTCGTCATCGGTCAGGGCGAATACAACGCGCTGCGCGAGCGCAGCCGCGCGCTGTCGCAGGTCGCGGCGTGGGCACGGAGCGGCGCCACGCTCAACACGGCCGGCCAACTCGAACCGGTCGACGCCGTGCGCGCCACGGCGAGTCTCTTTCCGCTGCTCGGCATCCACGCCGCGATCGGGCGCGTGTTCCAGCCCGGCGAAACCGCGCTCAACGGCCCGCGGATTGTCCTGCTGAGCTGGGAAGCGTGGCAGTCGCACTTTGCCGGCGACAGCAGCATCGTCGGCCACAGCATCGTGCTCGGCGATACGACGCACTACACCGTCGTCGGCGTGCTGCCGCGCGGCGAACGACTCGAACGAACCGGGCCGCCGCCGGCCATCTGGTTTCCGGCCTTCACCGATTCGTCGGACATTCCTTCCCAGCACAATCGCTCGTACCGCGGATTGGGACGTTTGGCGCCCGGCGTCACCGTGGCACAAGCCAATGCCGAAGTCGCCCGGATCTTCACCGACGTGAAGGTCCAGTGGAAAGGCAGCGCCGGTGGCACGTCGGGCCGGGCCGCGTTGTGGCAGGCCGATCAGACGGCGACCGCCCGCCCGTCGCTGCTGATCCTCTCGGGCGCGGTTGCGCTGCTGCTGCTGATCGCGTGCGTCAACGTGGCCACCCTGATGCTCGGCGAAGCGGTTCGCCGCCAGCCGGAGATCTTTGCCCGGCGCGCGCTCGGTGCCACGCCGGCGCGCCTGGCGCGCCAGTTGATGACCGAGAGCATCGTCATCGCCGGCGCCGGCGGCCTGCTCGGCGTGCTGGCCGCGTGGGTCGGTGTGCGACTGCTGGTCCACTCCGCGCCCAACGGCATTCCGGGGATCGCCGAGGCGCATGTCGATGCGCGTGTGCTGGCATTCACGGTGGCCTGCGCACTCGTAATCGGCGTCGGATTCGGCTTGCTGCCCACGTTCGCGTTGCTGCGCTGGCGGCGGCAGGGGAGTGTTCGGGTCGGTGCCGGCCAGTCGGCGCGCGGCGCGGTCACGGTGCAGCGCACGCTGGTCGCGGTGGAGGTCGCACTGTCGTTGGTGATGCTGGTGGGCTGTGCGCTGCTGGGCCGCAGCCTGGTGCGCCTCGCGACGGTGGATCCCGGTTTCGTGTCCAACGGCCTGTTCGAAGTCAACACGTTCGCCGCCGGCAAGTTCTGGCACGACGACGCGCGCATGACGCGATTCTACACGGCCGCCACCGCGGCGTTGCGTGCGATTCCCGGCGTGACGGCGGCAAGCGGAAGCTCCGGCGGGCTGTTCGAGGGCGGCGGCAGCAGCTCACCCATCAAGGTCGAAGGCGTCACCTACTCCGACAGCGCCGGCCCGCCGTCGATTCAGCAGCGCGTCGTGCTGCCGGCGTACTTGCATACGATCGGCGTGCCGGTCACCGCTGGGCGCGACTTCACCGACGCCGACCAGATCGGTACCGAGCCGGTGGCGGTGGTGACGCGATCGGAAGTGCAGCGTGATTTCGACGGGCACTCGCCAATCGGACGGCACGTGATCTGGCAGGGAAAGACGTGGACGATCATCGGGGTGGCGGCCGACATCCGCTACAATCAGCTGTCGCAGGATGCGCAGCCGATGATCTACATTCCGGCCGCCCAGTGGCCGGGCAACAGCGTGGTGCTGACGATTCGTGCGAGCGCTGATCGCCGCGCACTCGAACAGCTGGTCAAGGCCCGTCTGGCCACGCTCGATCCGGCGGTCACGGTCCAGGGCGTCGACGAGGTGCGCACGCTGATTCAGCATTCCTATGCCGACGAGCGCTATCGCACACTGCTCGGATCGCTGTTCGGCATTCTGGCCGCCTTCCTGGCCGGCGTCGGCATCTTTGGCGTGATCTCCCGCACCGTGGCGCAGCGCATGCGCGAGGCCGGCATTCGTGTTGCATTGGGCGCGCAGCCACCGGCAATCATGACACTGATGTTGCGGGAGACACTGATCGGCGCCGGAATCGGTGTGGTGGTCGGCGCCCCCCTCGCATTCGTGCTGGCGGATGCGTTGACGCCGTATCTGTTCGGCATCCACGCGTTCGATCCGGTCGCATATGCCGCGGCCTTTGCGCTGCTCGCGGTCACGGTGGCCGTCGCGACGCTGCCGCCGGCGCGACGGGCGGGCCGAGTCGATCCAGTGGTGGTGCTGCGATTGGAGTAGGCATGGGGCGCTCGGCCTCGGGGCGATCTGTCATCCTGAGCGCAGGCGCGAAGCGCCGGAGTCGAAGGATCTGCTGTCCCAAGTTGCATGCGAAGCAGATCCTTCGACTCCGCGCCCTGCGGGCGCTTCGCTCAGGATGACATTCCTGCCGGTCCTCCCGTTTCCCTTCTCCCTTGCGCCGCCTCCGGCGGCTCCGCTCAGGATGACACGGTACTGCGACCTCATGCTTCTCCCTTCTACCTTCTCTCTCCTTTTTCCGTTTTCCGTTCTCCTTTCTCCGTCGTTGTCGTCAAGCTGACGACCATCGCGCCCGCAACGATCAGCACTCCACCTGCGACTGCCCACGGACCCAGCGATTCGTGCAGCAGCCACACGCCCAGGATCGCGCCGACGACCGGCTCCAGGTTGATGAAGGCGCCGGCGCGCCCGGCGTCGGTGTGCTGCAGGCCCCAGTTCCACAGCAGCGTGGTGCAGGTCGTGGCGATCACGCCCAGCGCGAGTACGGCGATCCACGTGCTGCTGTGCAGATCGGTCGCGGGCGCGCCGTCGCGGGCGATCACCCAGATCGCCAGCATCACCGTGCCGATCAGGGTGATCGTCCCGCTGACGACCGTGGGCGAGTGCCGCTGCATCAGGTACTTGCTCGACAGCACCCAGACGGTGGCGGAGAACATCGAAAACAGCACCAGCAGGTCGCCGTGCAGCGTCGGATGGTCGACGCCGTGACCGCCGCCGCCGCCATGGACGATCAGCGCCACGCCGAGGGTCGAGGCGATCAGCGCGAGCCAGGCGAAGGAGCTCAATCGTTCGTGGAAGACGAAGAAGCCGCCGATCGCCACGAGCACCGGTGCGGTGCCGATCATCAGCGCCGCGTGCGATGCGGTGGTGAGCGACAGTCCCTGGAATTGCATCAGGAACTGCAACGGCACGCCGATCAGGGCTGCGACAAAGACCAGCGCGAGATCGCGGTGGCCGAACCGTGGTCGAGCCCGGATGATGAGCGGAAGAAAGGCAAGCGACGCGAACACGAAGCGATACAGCATCATCTGGTCGACGCCCAGCTCGCGCAGCGCGATCTTGCCGAGGATGAACGAGGTACCCCAGATGATGCCGGCGAGCGCCAGCGCCAGGTACGCGGCCCGCTCGTCTTCCCGCGATCGATTCATGCGCGCATCCGCCAGAGGTAGAGGACGACGGCGACCGCCGTCGCGAGATTGAGGCTCGACACGCCAGGTTCCATCGGAATGCGCACCCGTCGCGGACAGCGGCTCGAGCAGTTCGGGCGACAGGCCCGCGCCGTTCGCTGCCGAAGGCGAGGATGGCGTCGTCCGGAATCGCCATGTCGGCGAGCGATTCACCGTCGGGATCGATGGCGATCAGCCGATCCCGGGGCACGTCATCGATGCCGACGTGCATCACCGGCAGAGCGAAATGCAGGCCGGCCGAACCGCGCAGGGCGCCGGGGTTCCAGGGATCGTTACTGCCCGTGGCGAGCACGCCGCCCGCGCCGGCCGCGGCACTCGCCCGGATGGCCGCGCCGATATTGCCGCTGTGCGCCGGCGACTCCAGCAGCACTGATCGGCGCGGTGCTCGCCAGCACATCCGCCAACGCGTCGTGCCGGCGGCGAGCGATGGCGATCACGCGGGTTTCGGGCGGCGTGGGCGATAGCGCGGCGAATATGTCTCCGCCGCACCGCTCCGGCCAGGCGTCGCGATCGCACTCGGCCACGTCCGGCGCGAGCTGCGCCCGAGCCAGCGCAATTCCAGTGCGGCCCCGTCCGGCGTGAGCGCCATATCGATCACCGCGCCGAAACGCATCGCGTGCTTGAGCGCATGAAAGCCTTCCAGCACGGCGAGCGCGGGGTCCGTGCGCGCGCGGCGGAATCGACTGATGAGTTCCTGGTCGGCTGGCACGGGCGGGATTATAGCGGGGAGACGCAGACCTGGCGCCGCCAACGCCAAGCTTACGTCATGCCGCGCGCGACGTCACGAGAGGTCGTACAGCACGATGCAGCACTCTCCCGAGTGCCTTGCAAGTTCAGAATCCGCGAGGCCCACAACCTGGCCTGCACCGGCGATCGCCTTGCGTACGTTGAGCCGTCGGAGCTAACATATCATCATCGGTGCGGCCCTCCTGGGCACAAGGCACACGGCCGCTCGCAACCTCTCGTTCTGCACCTCTCAAGGAGTTCCGATGAAAGCGACATTTGTTTCCCCCCCCCCCCCCGTCTGGCGCATTATTGGCAGGTGTGGTTTTGGCGCTTCTCACAGCATGCTCTAGCGTTCCGGTACTCGTGCCTAACAGAAGCATCGATCGTCGCGCTGGCAACCCTGATTGCGTTGAGGGGTGCCACGACGTTGATCCCTATCCCGACTCCGCAGGTTACTACCTAACATCGGTAATCTCCAAGGCCAACTGTCAGAATACGGATGAGTACTCAGACGGAGATCAAGATGGATTAGCCGATATGTGTGAGAGTAGTTTGGCGGTAGCCTTCGAACCGACCTTGTATTATTCGACTGCGGACAATATTGATGGCGAGCCCAGGTTCGCAGCGCGGCCGCTGGGCACCAACATGTACGGTATCTACATGGTCGAGATCATGTACATGCCGAGCTACTATGTGGATGGTGGGACGGCGTATTGCGGCGTGTATCCACTGAGCTACACTTGGGACACCTGCGGCCATTATGGTGATTCGGAGGTGATCGTTGAAGACGTCTACTTCGACTCCGTAACGAGCCATTGGATATTGGGTGCAGCGTACTACTCCGAGCACTACGGATACGACCACAAGTGTGCGAACGGCGGCTCACCGTATTGTAACGCAATCAGCGTGATGGGCACCTACCCGAACATCGATTACGCGAGCGTGTCCGGCGGCGCACCGACGGTATACATTTCGTATCTCAAGCACGCGGGCTACGGCGACCACAGCGAATGCGTACTAGGGATGGGAGGATTCGAGGTTTGTTCCAGCAACGCGACGCGTGTATTATCGGCCGGCGACAATGTTGGCTCCAGCTCGTACGAGTTCCTCGATTGTGTACATTCGTACAATCCGGTGTATGCGGCGAACCAGGAGTGCTACTGGTCAGGAAATGACTTCGGCGGTTGGGTCGGCGCCTCACCGAAGACCGATCCGTACCATGACCGCCTCTGGTCTTGGGGGTTCTGATGAAGCGCCTGATTCAGGGGATAGTCGTGACCGCGTTGGCGCTTGCGCCGATACGCCGGCTCGATGCTCAGCGCGTCGACGCCATGCGTCAGGGACTTTCCGCAACACCTCCATCCGGGCCTGCCGCCGCAACGGTCGATCGCAGCGCCTTCCGTGAGCATCACGTGGTTCGCGCAACGGTCATCGGGGCAGTCGTCGGTATCGTGGTATTTGCGGCCATCACGCAGCCAAGATCGCTGGATGGCCCGACAACGGGCGTGCTGCTGAGCGGCGCACTGTTGGGCGGGCTGATCGGGTTGATCGCCGGCGGGTAGCGAGTTGCCCAACACCGCGCGAGACATCCGCGAGGCCCCGCCCGCCCGGGCATCTCACGCCAGCAACGCGAGCGCGGATCGCTGCGCTTCGGCAATTGCGCCATGGTGCACTGCCGCGGCGCCTTGTCCGGACGCCAGCGCACAAACGACGTGCCGTGACGGAACCGGCCATTGCTGAAGTGATCGTAGTTGACCTCGACCACGAGTTTCGGCGCCAGCGGCTGCCATTCCGTGCTTCGCTCTGTGCTCCACCGGCTCGGCCCGCCGGGCGCGTTACCGGTAAATCCCGGCGGCTTGACCAACTTCTCCAGCTTCCGCGTCAGCGCCGCGCGATCGGCCTGCTTGATTCCCGACAGAAATCCGACGTGATCGAGCAGGCCGTCGTCGTTGTACAGGCCAAGCAGAGCGATCCGACCTGCTTGCCCTTCGACGCGTAACGAAAGCCGCCGACTACGCAGTCCGCCGTCCATGTGTGCTTGATCTTCTGCATCCCGGTGCGGGCACCGCTCTGATACGGCAAGTCGACGCGCTTGGCGATGATGCCGTCGAGCCCGCTGCCCACGGTGTCGAACCAGCGCTTCACGGTCGCGAGATCAGTCGGTCGCGGGCGACAGCCGCAACGTGTCGGACACCGTCGCCGGCGGAGCTTGCTCGCAAACTTCTCCAGCGCTTTGCGACGCACCGCCAGCGGCTGATTGGCGAGCAGCTTCCCATTGCTGTCGACCAGCATGTCGAAGAGGAGATAACTCGCCGGATGCTCGGCGCTCAGCTTGCGAATGCGCGATTCAGCCGGATGGATCCGCTGCAGCAGTTGATCGAACGCGAGCGACTTCCCTTCAGCGATCACGATCTCGCCGTCAAGCACGAAGCGCCTGGTCTTGACCGCGTGCAACGCCGTGACGAGTTCGGGGAAATAACGGGTGAGCGGCTTGCCGCCTTTCGACATCAGCTCGATGTGCTCGCCGTCGCGGAATGCGATGCAGCGGAAGCCGTCCCACTTGGGCTCGTATTGCCATTCGTCGCCCGCCGGAATGTCGCTGACCGGCTTCGCTTCCATCGGCTCATACGATTCCGGCAGCGGCAGCGTCACAGCACCGACTCGAGCTTGAAGCGGCCGCGCGCGGCGAGCAGCGGCTTCCACAAGTCGCCCAGTTCGCGGATTCGTGCGGGCACGTTGTGCAGGTTGAAGTCGGCGATCTGCACGCCCGCTTCGACTTCGTCCCATGTCAGCGGCGTCGACACGGGTGCGCCGGGTCGCGGCCGCACGGAGTAGACTGAGGCGAGCGTCCGTCCCCAGGCGTTCTGGTTGTAATCGACCAGCACGCGACCGTGTGGACGATCCGCGACCCGATAGACGGCGGTCAGCAGTTTCGGATGCTGCGCCGCGAGTTCCTGCGCGAATGCCTTGGCGACCGACCAGACCTGCTTCTGGGTCGGCCCGCGCACGATCGGCACGTAGATATGAAATCCGCGCGAGCCGGTCGTCTTGACCAGCGGCCGCATCCGGAGCTGCACCAGCGCATCCCGCACCACCAACGCCGCCTGCGTGACCTTGGCAAACGTGGCGCCCGGCACCGGATCGAGATCGAAGTGGAGGTAGTCGGGACGGTCGACATCGTCGCAGCGCGCGTACCATTGGTTGAGGTCGATGCAGCCGAGGTTGACGCACCAGAGCAGTGACGCGCGATCCTGGATCATCGGAAAGTCGACCACATTGCCCGACGCGTGTTCGATGCGGCAGATCTCGATCCAGTCGGGGCGTGGCGTCGGCGCGTGTTTCATGAAGAAGCACTTCCCGTCGATGCCATTGGGATAGCGCTTCATCACCATCGCGCGATCGCGCAGGTGCGGCAGCAGCACGTCGGCGACATCGAGGTAGTACTGCAGCAAGTCACGCTTGGTGATCCGGTCGGCGGGCCAGAAGACCTTGTCGAGATTGGTCAGCGAGACGGTCACGCCGTCGAGCGCCATCTCCGGTTCGATCGTCGACGCACGCGGCGCGTCACGGCGCCTGCGCACAGGCTTGGTGGCGGGCCGCGATGCCGGATGATGCTCGCGCGTCGGAGCGAGCTTCGGGGGACGGGTGCCGCGTCGCGTGGTGGCCATGACAGCAGCGTAGTCGAGTTCGCGCCCATCCCTTGCACATCGCAGCAGCAGACCGCCGCGGCTCATGTCGCCCCGGCCGACAAACTGCGCGGGGAACAGCAGCCGCTGCCCGAACAGCGGGTGGAGCACGGCCACGTACTTGTCAGTGGCCACACTGCCCAGCAGGATCGCATCGCAGCCGCCAACGGCATCCGCATGCAGTGCCGCATCGCGGGCCAGCGGCATGCGATAGGGATCGTGCGTGTGATCGATCGCGCCGGCGGACATGGCGAGCAGGTCCTCGAGCATGATCACCGTCTCCGGGTCGAGCAGTCCGCGATCGCTGGTAATCACGCGTACCGCGTCGCCGGCGCGGGCGAAATGGCGCGCGTAGGTGAGCTTGCCGCGAAAATACAGGCCGCTGAGGAATGAGAACACTTCACCGAGGCTGGCGCCCACCGTGCGCAACCGTATCGCCAGGTCGAACGCCGCTGCCGACCTGACCAGCATCTGCGCGCGCTTGCCGCTGGCGCTGGCGGGCGAGAGGAGGAAGAGGCGGGGCATGCCAGAAATATCGCGAAGGGCCGGCGCGGCTGAAGCCGCGGCTCGGCCCTGCGAAGCGTCATGAATGACGCTGGCCCTGATGAGTCGCGCCAGCGACTTCGTGGTGCCGAGCCGTCACTTCAGTGACGCCGGCGACGGGGCACGCAAGAAATATCGCGAAGGGCCGGCGCGGCTGAAGCCGCGGCTCGGCGGCTGCGAAGCGTCATCAATGACGCTGGCCCTGATGAGTCGCGCCAGCGACTTCGTGGTGCCGAGCCGTCACTTCAGTGACGCCGGCGACGGGGCACGCAAGAGATATCGCGACGGGCCGGCGCGGCTGAAGCCGCGGCTCGGCGGCGCGAAGCGTCGTACACGACGCTGGACAGTTCCCAGCCCGGCAGGGCTTCGCCGTGCCGAGCCGCCGGCCCTGAGCGCAGCGAAGGGTCACTTCAGTGACGGCGGCACCCTATCCTATCTTCCCCCATGCCCGCCCTTCTCGAGTGCGTCCCGAACTTCTCCGAAGGTCGTGATCCGGAGGTGATCCGCCAGATCACCGAGGCGATTGCGTCGGTCGCGGGCGTTCGCGTGCTCAATGTCGACCCGGGCCACGCCACCAACCGCACCGTGGTGACCTTCGTCGGCGAGCCCGGCGCGGTGGTCGAAGCGGCGTTTCGCGGCATCCGCACCGCCGGCGACGCGATCGACATGCGGCAGCACCACGGCGAGCACCCACGCATGGGCGCCACCGACGTCTGCCCGTTGATTCCCATTTCGGGCATCACGATGGCCGAAACCGCCGCCCACGCCCGCACCCTTGCCGAACGCGTGGGTCGCGAGCTGGGCATTCCGGTGTACCTCTACGAGGAAGCTCAGCCCGACAAGCGGCGCAGCAACCTGTCGGTGATCCGCGCCGGCGAGTACGAGGGCTTCGCGCAGAAGATCCAGCGCCCCGAATGGAAGCCCGATTTCGGCCCGGCCGCGTTCGATGCGAAGCGCGGCGCCACCGTCATCGGCGCGCGCGACTTCCTGGTCGCGTACAACGTCAACCTCAATACCACATCGACGCGGCGCGCCAACGCCATCGCGTTCGACGTCCGCGAGGCCGGCCGCACCCAGCTCGACGACGCCGGCAATCCGGTACTCGACGCTCTCGGCAAACCAGTCGTCATTCCCGGCACGCTCAAGAGCGTCAAGGCGATCGGCTGGTATATCGCCGAGTACGGCATTGCCCAGGTGTCGATGAACCTCACCAACATTCGTGTGACGCCGGTGCATGTCGCCTTCGATGAGGTCGATCGCGCGGCCCGCGCACGGGGCGTCCGTGTCACCGGCAGCGAGCTGGTGGGCCTGGTGCCGCTGCAATGCCTGCTCGACGCCGGCCGCTACTTTCTCGCCAAGCAGCAGCGCTCGAGCGGTGTGTCGGAATCGGAGCTGGTCAAGATCGCGGTGCGTTCGCTCGGGCTGAGCGACCTCGCACCATTCAAACCGGAGGAACGCGTGATCGAATATCTACTGCAGGACGCGTCGACATCGCGACTGGTCCGCCTGTCGCTCACCGACTTTGCCGACGAAACTGCCAGCGAATCACCCGCACCCGGCGGGGGCTCGGTCGCGGCCTACGCCGGCGCCCTCGGCGCGGCCCTCGGCACCATGGTCGCGAATCTGTCGAGTCACAAGCGCGGCTGGGACGCGCGCTGGCAGGAGTTTGCCGACTGGGCCGAACGCGGCCGCGACTACACCACGGAACTCGTGGCCCTCGTCGACGACGACACCCGCGCCTTCGAGCGGGTGATGGCCGCGTTCGCGCTGCCGAAGTCGACCGACGAGGAAAAGGCATTGCGGAGCGCGGCGATCCAGGACGCGACACGCCACGCCACCGAGATTCCGTTCCGCGTCATGGAGGTCGCGTTCGCGTCGATGACGGTGATCCAGGCGATGGCCGAATCCGGCCAGGAAAGCAGTGTCTCGGACGCAGGCGTGGGCGCACTGTGTGCGCGCACGGCCGTGCTGGGCGCATTCCTCAACGTGAAGATCAACGCGAAGCAACTGAAGGATCGTGCCTGGGCCGACGACATCACGCAACGGGCCGACGCGATCGCAACGCGGGCGCAGGCACTGGAAGTGGAGATTCTCGCCACGGTGTCCAGCCGGATCTGATCCGGCACCGCAACGATGGGCGCGGGTCACGCCAACGCGGCGCGCACCTGTGCCAGCGCCTGGTGCACCCGCACCATCGCCAGCGTGTCGAGCTTGCAATATTCGAGCAGGTGGTTGCGCCATTGCTCCGATTCGTCGGCGTCGTATCGCCCGACCCGCATCAACCCGAACACGCCCGACGCCGACGCGCCCTCCGGCACCTTCATCGCCTCGTAGGTCAGTTCGGGTACCATCACCGGCAGCACTTTCTTGATGCTGGTACGACCCTGAAAATCGGGGTGACAGTAGCCCCGCTTGATGACATCGTGCAGGTCGAACAGTCGCGCGATCACGGCGTTCAACCGCGGGGCGAGGTCGGGAAACGCGGCGGCGAGACCTCGCAACACGCCGGCTTCGAAGTCGGTGTAGACGACGATCGAACCTGTTGTCCCCAGATCGTCGAGCAGGCGTTCGGCCAGCTCGCGGCGCCAATCACCTTCCCGCGGTGCCAGATACTCGACGTGCGCCGAGCAGTCGCCGAGCCGCTCGCAGATATGGATCGAGTACTGGAAGGGATGCTGTGTGTGCGCAGCATCGCCAGCGAACCACGGCAGCGCGGGCATCACGGTCTCGAAATCGAGGTAATAGGCGGGCCACGCCACCTCGTCGAGCCGCCGCAACTCCGCCGTCGCCCGCGGCGCACCGGATCGGATCACCTCGAACACCCGTCGCTGATTGTCGGTCAGTTCGACCAGGTCAGGCACGTGATGCAGGTCGACAATCGGCGTGATGGTGTCGAAGCGCTTCTGCGACAGGGCGGGCAACATGAAGATGTGGGCGCCGACATCCTGGCCCAGGCATTGCGACGCAAACCATTCGCACTGCCGGCAATACAACATCAGCGTGGCAGCCGGACGATCGGCGCCGGTGATCGCTGCGACAATCCTCCCGGCGCGGCGTGCCAGTTCGTCGGCGCGAGCCAGCGCCACGTCGGTCAGGTCGACCTCGACCATGCACGGTTCCGCGCTGCCGAGACGGTAGCGGCGTGACAGCAGCATGAGGCTGCAGCGGCGCAGCGGCAATCCTGCGGCCTGCGCCACCATCACGGTATACGCCAGGTCGTCGAGCTGCTCGTCCTTGATCTTGCCGTTCTCGGGTTCCTTGGCCGACTTGATCTCGAGGAGGTCCCAGCCGTTGCCATGGCGCCGGATCGCGTCGGCGCGCGCGACGAGCGGGCCGTCGACAAACGTCGCCTCGAACAGCAGCGTCGACGCGTCGTCGGCCAGGGCGTGCTGCGTGGCGCGCGCGCCCGCTTCGATCGGCGCCCACGGCAGCATGCGACCCAGCCCTAGCTGCGCGCGCGCCGCCGCA
The DNA here is from genome assembly GCA_963796635.1 of uncultured Gemmatimonadales bacterium. Classification (GTDB taxonomy): domain Bacteria; phylum Gemmatimonadota; class Gemmatimonadetes; order Gemmatimonadales; family GWC2-71-9; genus Palsa-1233. The sequence goes on along the minus strand of CAWCMH010000001.1, from coordinate 2,827,591 downwards.
CCCACTTCGTTGCCGCAGTAGAACAGCCATTCCAGTCCGGGCGATGGCGCCTCACGCGGCTTGCGCAGCGCAAACCATCCCTGCGTGAGGCACTGGAGCGCCGCGAGGAAGGTCCGCTTGTCGATCGTGGCGCCAGGCGGGGCATCGGCAGTCATCTACCTAACTTGGAGCACCGGCCGCCGAGTGCCAACCACACTGGAGTCGATTCGCGATGGCGCTCATCAGTCTGCAGGATGTTGTGGTCACGTTTGGCACCGCGCCGTTGCTCGACCACACCGGCATCACCGTCGAGCGCGGCGACCGCGTCGCGCTCCTCGGCCGCAACGGCACCGGCAAGAGCACGGTGCTCAAGCTGCTCGACGGCACGCTCGCCCCGGCCTCGGGCGAACTGGTGCGCCAGACCGGTGTCACCGTTGCGCGACTCGACCAGGAAGTGCCCGACGGCATGGCCGGCACCCTGTTCGACGTCGTCGCGGGCGGCCTCGGCGAGACCGGTCGGTTGCTGTCACGCTATCACGACGCCAGTCATCGCGTCCAGCACGACGCTTCCGACGCCGCGTTGCGCGAGCTGGGCCGTTTGCACGACGCACTCGACGCGGCCGACGCCTGGCAGATCCAATCGCGCGTCGAAACCGCGCTGCAGCACCTGGGACTCGATCCCGACCAGCCGTTCGCCGACGCGTCGGGCGGGCGCAAGCGGCAGACGATGCTCGCCCGCGCGCTCGTCAGCGAGCCCGACGTGCTGCTGCTCGACGAGCCGACCAATCATCTCGACATCGGTGCGGTCGAGTGGCTCGAATCGGTGATCGTCGAGCGCGGCATGACGCTGGTCGTCGTCACGCACGATCGCAGCTTCCTGCGGCGCGTCGCCACGCGTATCGTCGAGCTCGATCGCGGACGGCTCAGCGATTGGGGCGCGGGCTACGACGACTACCTCGAACGCAAGGCCGCGGCCCTCGCCGGCGAGGAGCGCGAGTGGGCCCTCTTCGACAAGAAGCTGGCGCAGGAGGAAGCCTGGATCCGCACCGGCATCCAGGCGCGGCGCACACGCAACGAGGGCCGGGTCCGCGCGCTGGAGGCGCTGCGGCTCGAACGCGCCGCGCGCCGGGAGCGGCTCGGACAGGTCAACCTCCGCGCCGACGACTCCGACCGCTCCGGCAAGCTGGTCATCGAAGCCAGACATGTCTCGCTCGCGTTCGGCGATCGCCCGATAGTCGACGACTTCTCGGCCACGATCCTGCGGGGCAGCCGGATCGGGTTGATCGGCCCGAACGGCTCCGGCAAGACCACGCTGCTCAAGCTGCTGCTGGGTGATCTCGTGCCCGACAGCGGCACGATCCGGCTCGGCACCAATCTCGACGTCGCCTATTTCGACCAACTCCGCGAGCAACTCGATCCCGATCGCAGTGTCGTCGACAACATCAGCAACGGCACCGAATACATCGAGATCGGCGGCACCCGCAAGCATGTGATGGGCTATCTGCAGGATTTCCTCTTTTCGCCCGCGCGCGCCCGCACGCCCGTGCGCGTGCTTTCGGGCGGCGAGCGCAACCGGCTGCTGCTGGCGCGGCTGTTCACACGGTCGTTCAACCTGCTGGTCCTCGACGAGCCAACCAACGATCTCGACGTCGAAACGCTCGAGTTGCTGGAGGCAATGCTGCTGGACTACGCCGGCACGCTGCTGCTGGTCAGTCACGACCGTGCGTTCCTGGACAACGTGGTGACCAGCACGCTGGTGTTCGAAGGCGACGGCGTGATCGGCGAATACGTCGGCGGCTACAGCGACTGGCTGCGGCAGCGCACGCCGGTGACCCCGATCGCGCCGGCACGGCGCGTCCCGACATCGACGAAGTCCACGCCACGACCAGGGCGGCATCGTACCCGCACCTTCAAGGAGAATGCCGAACTTGTTGCGCTCCCCGATCGCATCACCGCGGCAGAACGCGAGCGTGATGAGTTGTATCGCGTGCTCGCCGATCCCGCCGTGCTGCGCAACGGCGCAGCGACCTCGCAGGCCAAGGCGAGGGTCGCTGCGCTCACCGACGAGATCGACACGCTGACCGCGCGCTGGCTGGAACTGGAGTCCATCGGCGAGTAGCCTCGCGCTGGCGACGTGATCGGTCGCGCGGATACCTTTCGTCCATGGTCGAGCGGAACGGATTCAGTCGCCGGCACCGGATCTTCATGGCCGGATCGTGTGCCACGATGTTCCTTGTCGGCTGCACCCACACCCAGCCGATCGACGTCGCGGCCCGTCCACGCGTGGAGCCCAAGACGATGGTCGAGTTCAACGTCCACGATCGTCGGGAACAGCTCGATTCCGTCGTCGTCACGCGGGATTCGATCTCCGGCATTCCGTGGCACGACGCGCAGCGTTGCTGTGCGCGCGTCGCGTACGCATTGACCGACATTTCGCAGCCGCGCATCCGCACCTTCTCGTCGCTCGGCACGATCGTCGGGGTCGTGAGCGGGCTGTTTGCCCTGTTCGTCATTGAGCTCGCGATGGCGTTGTCGAACTACACTTGACGACGCCCACACGACCGCCTGATGCACTCGCACCCTACCGCGCCTTCTCCTCGCTTGGCACCGCCTTCTCGGGCGTCGGCATCCCGTTCTCGCTGTTCAATCTCGAGCTCGTGATCGCTCTGTGGGTCACGATTACACCTGAATTCGTCGCACCGCCGCCCGCCACACCCACCAGATCATCAACGGTTGCAATGGCAGCCTGAGGCAGAGCAACGCCAGCCACCACGTTGGTCGATGCGCAGCAATCCCCTGCAGCAGCATGGTGATGTTCGCCGGAAACACCGCAATGAGGAGCACGATCAGGCCGACGCCGGCCGCGCGCCGGGTCGCCGGCCACCAGACGCCCAGGCCACCGGCGATTTCAGCCAGCCCGCTGACGATCACCAGCAGCCGCGGATCGGGAAGTTGCGGCGGAACGATGCCCGCGTAGGCAGCCGGCCGCAGAAAATGTGCAATTCCGGCCAGCAGGAAGAATCCTCCCAGCAACTGGGTCGATCGTCGCATCGATCCTCGTGTGTATAGTCGCGCGGTTTCGCCGCTCGCGGTGCGCACCGCAGGAGGACTCAGCAAACTTCCCGCCGTTCGCCTCTGCTTCGGTCGGGTGCCACCGCTGCGCCGAGCCGCACGCCCATCTCCCGGTAACTCTCGAACTCCGATTCGGTAAACCACTGGTCCACCGTGCTGTCGTGCGGAAACCCGGGATGCGTGGCGGCATACGACGCGACGTCCACCGGATCTGCCGTCGTCAATTCGGGCTTGAGATAGATCAACGTTCCCCGCCGAGCATCGCCATCCACGGCGGCGTAGTCGATCGTGCCGATCGCGCAGTTGGTGTCACCCGACCGAATGGCCGACAGATCGATGTCGATTTCCACGCCCAGATCGATCCGGACCTTGCGGATCGCCTGGGCCAGATCGCCGAACCGCGCGCCGCCATCGCTCGACGCATCGACGACGACGATCCGGTGACAGCGGCGCTGCACCATCGCATACAGGCCGAGGTTGTCGAAATGGCCGCCGTCGGTCAGGTGGACGTACGGATTGTGTTCATTGGTGAGTCCCAATGCTTCGTCGATGATCGGCCTCAACGACGAGCGTGGACTCGATCGTTGCCATGTACGCTCGCCGGCATCACCTGGATTGCCGAGCCACCAGCCCAGCCGGACGTTGAAGAACGTCAGCAGCAGCGACAGGATGGGCGACGAGTGGTAGCCCATGTCGGGACTGGCCGCAGCGCCGGAAATCGCCATTGCTGTTCCCAGCGAAACACCGAGCTCGCCGCCGTATCCCGGCGATGTCGGATCGCGCGGATCGGATTGCACCGGTCGATAGCCGAGGGCGGGACTGCCACAGTGCAATGGCGAAAAGGTGAACGGCGCGGCCTTGCGCTCCTGCCACGCGAGATTGTCGCTGCCGACAAGGTTGACGGTGGCATTGAGGACATGAAACGGTCGCCGGTTCCCGCCCCGACGCGCCGGCTGCGGCCACAAGTCGCGCAGGTGGACGTTGTCGTCGTCATCGAATCCGGTGAACCGGTTGGCCGCACGCGCACCGGCCTCGCGCGATGCACCGAGATACGCGGCGATCAGGCGCATGCGATACATCGCGTGCAACGAGAACTTGTTGCTGTCGATGGCGCGCGCGAGCAGCAGCCCCACGCTGAACAGCAGCAACATGGCGGCGATCGCCATGGCAACACCGGCGGTTGCGCTGTCGTCGCTGACGCCGGCCAGACTACGCGCCACGTTGATGATCCGTGTGTCGACCATCGACAGCGCGACCGTCAGCCACAGGAAGAACACGACCGCCAGCCCCAGGCCGCCGCGCACCACGAACGATGTCCCGCGGCGTCGTCTCGCAGCCGGCGTCCCGGGGCTCCGCGCGACCACGGCGGCCATGATGCCGCACAGCACCGCAACAATCGACAACAGCGCGGGCACCGCCCCGCTGCGGACGCTCGCGGAGATTCGCGCAACCATCGCGAGCAGGACCGGACCCATCAACACCACGCCCGTCGCGAGGAACCAGACGGTCGCCGCGATGAGCATCCATCCCGTGAATCGCGCCGACCACTCGCGCTCGGCGTCGGATTGCCAGGCGCTGGTCAGCCCGACGTAGACGTGACTGATCACGACAACGAGCGCGAGCAACGCCGGCACGGCCAGCCAGACGTAGCTGTTGCGTTCGGCGATCGTCAACGCCCACCACGGTGGCGCGAGACGAGCCAGTTCTCCGGCAAACAGCCCCAGCACGAAGCCGCTCAGCAGTGCTCCGGCGATGTGCACGGGACGGATATGCCACGGCACCGCCGGCGCGGCGAATCGATCGCATGCCGAGCCACCAGCCCGCCAGGTGCGTCGCCGCGCCGATCACGCCGAGCGTTTTCCACGCATCCGCGCCGAAGAGCAGGCTGCTGATAGGGGTGGCATATGCCGTCGCCCACGCCCAGCAGATCGATGCCGCGACGGCGGCGTATATCAAGGGACCGAGACATTGGCGCAGGAAGTCGCGCTGACTTCGGCGGGGATCCCACGTGCCGGTACCTTCGGTGGGACCGCGCTGCCGGGGGCGATTGGCGTGGACGTACCGCACCGCACCAATCGCCGCGACGACCGAGGATGCGGCGAGCCCGATCGCGACACCGTATTGCACATCGATCCAGGGGCCGAGCGGGTGCCAGGCGATCACGGCGAGCAACAGCAACGGCAGCGACAGTGCCGCCGCCAGCGGCGGAATGAACGCCAGCCAGTTGAGCAGCAGGTTGCGGATGAATGTCGCGGCAACAGTCCACGTGTCGACCGACAGCGCCCCCACGCGCGGTGCGAGATAACTGGTGAAGCGGCGAAGATGACGGATCGGAGTGGGTTCCGGGTCGCGCGGCGACGTGGCACCGCGCCGCAGTTGCGCGCGCACCCCGGCGAACGAGCGGCGCGCGATCCAGGCGCTCAGCCAGCCGCCGATATAGCCGCCGCCGGAGACGGTCGACAGGTAATCGAATCGTTGCAGCAGGCCGTTGCGAGCCAGTGATTCGATCACGCCAAGACCAACGGTGGCACTGCGAATGCCGCCGCCCGACAGACAGAGCGCGCTCAGATGCTCGCCATGCAGCGCGGCGATCGCATTCGCAAGCCGGATGTCATCGACGGATTCGGTAGGCGAAGGCGCCAGTGGCGCCGCCGGCGGGCGCTTGCCGCTGATGGCGGCGTACTCCTGTTCGAGTACGACACTGAGAGGGAGCGATGGCATGCGGGGAATCTCCGCACAATCGCAAAGCGCGGAAGGGGGGGCATCGTGATACGCGATGAGCTGTGAGCGATGAGGACGACAGGGATGGCTGGCGTGCGCCGTGGGCGCGGCTCAGCTCAGCATGACAGGGTTGAAGTGAAAACGTCTAACGTCTAATGTCTCACGTCTATTCGCTATTTTCCATCATGCCGCACGCCTCTCATTCCACCTCCCGCACCGCCAAGGGCTGGATCCAGGAAGCCGCCAAGCGGATGCTGATGAACAACCTCGATCCGGCGGTCGCCGAAAAGCCGGAGGAACTCATCGTATACGGCGGGCGCGGCAAGGCGGCGCGCAACTGGGACGCATATCACGCGATCATTGCGACCCTCGACCGGCTGGAGAACGACGAGACGCTGCTGATCCAGAGCGGCAAGCCGGTGGCGGTGTTCCGCACGCACGACATGGCGCCCAGGGTGATGATCGCCAATTCGAACCTGGTGCCCAACTGGGCGACCTGGGAAGAATTTGATCGGCTCGACAAGCTCGGCCTCATGATGTACGGCCAGATGACCGCCGGGTCATGGATCTACATCGGCACACAGGGCATCCTGCAGGGGACGTACGAGACGTTTGCCGCCGCAGCCGACAAGCACTTCGGCGGCTCGCTCGCCGGGACGATCACCGTCACCGCCGGGTTGGGCGGGATGGGCGGTGCGCAACCGCTGGCGGTCTCGCTTGCCGGTGGCGTCAGCCTATGTATAGAAATCGATGCATCGCGCATCCAGCGCCGGCTCGACACGCGCTATCTCGATGAGGTGGCGACGTCGCTCGACGACGCCATCGCGCGTGCCACGCGCGCGGCGAAGGAGAAGCGGGCGCTGTCGATCGGCCTGCTCGGCAACGCCGCTGACGTGCTGCCGCAAATGGTCGCCCGGAACTTCACGCCGCAGCTCGTCACCGACCAGACCTCCGCGCACGACCCGATGTGGGGTTACATCCCACCCGCCAGGGCCGACGAGGACATCAACGAGCTGCGTGCGAAGCAGCCCGACGAATATCTCGCGCGCGCCCGCGCGGCGATGGTCCGGCACGTCGAGGCAATCCTGGAGTTGCAGCGCCGCGGCGCCGTGGCGTTCGACTACGGCAACAACCTGCGCGCGCAGGCGCAGCTCGGCGGACTCGCGAACGCGTTCGACTACCCGGGATTCGTGCCGGCGTTCATTCGCGATTCGTTCTGCGAAGGCCGCGGCCCGTTCCGCTGGGTGGCGCTGTCCGGCGATGCTGCCGACATCGCCGCCACCGATCGCGCGATGCTCGAACTCTTTCCCGACGACGCGCGCCTGCAGCAGTGGTTGGGCTGGGCCGGCGAACGCATTGCCTTCCAGGGCTTGCCGGCACGCATCTGCTGGCTGGGCCTCGGCCAGCGTGACCAGGCCGGACTGATGTTCAACCGCATGGTGCGCGACGGCACGCTCAAGGCGCCGATTGTCATCGGGCGCGATCATCTCGATGCGGGCTCGGTCGCGTCACCCTATCGCGAGACCGAAGCCATGAAGGACACGTCGGATGCCGTGAGCGACTGGCCGCTGCTCAACTTTGCCACCGGCATTGCGAGCGGGGCGGCGTGGACGTCGTTTCATCACGGTGGCGGCGTCGGGATGGGATACTCGCAGCACGCCGGGCTGGTCGCCGTCGCCGACGGATCGGATGACGCGGATCGGCGCCTGGCATTGTGCCTGGTCAACGACCCAGCCCTGGGCGTGGTGCGTCACGCCGACGCGGGCTACGACAAGGCGATTGCGGTGGCGCGGGAGCGCGGGGTGGACATGCCGTCGATTGGGATCGCGCCTCGTCGCTGAAGGGGCGCACGCCGCCTCGTCGCTTCAGCGACGAGCACGCGCGCACGAAACCCGAATGTGCGCTGGCTCCTCGCCCGCATCGTCCCTATAATTTGCCATGGATCCAGGCTTCGACAACGCAACGACGTCGCGCACCGGCATGACGCTCGCCGGCCGCTACGCCAGTGTTCGCGCCCAGACGGAAGCGCTCTGCGAGCCGCTCGAGGTCGAGGACATGGTGGTGTCGTCGATGCCGGATGTGAGTCCCACCAAGTGGCACCTGGCACACACCAGCTGGTTCTACGAGACCTTCATCCTCGCCGAGCATGCGCCCGGGTACCGGTCGCCCCATCCGCAGTACGCGTACCTGTTCAATTCGTATTACGTGCAGGCGGGCGAACGGCATTGCCGCGCACAGCGCGGACTGGTCACGCGGCCCACCGTCGCCGAGGTGTTCGCATACCGGCATCACGTCGACGACGCGATGCGTCGATTGATCGATCGCATCGGCGACGACCCCGATCATCCCGCATACACCCTCATCATCCTCGGCCTGCACCACGAGCAGCAGCATCAGGAATTGCTGCTCACCGACATCAAGCATGTGCTCTGGATGAACCCGTTGCATCCCGTGTACCGCGCCCGGCCGGAGCTTCCGTCGCGTGCCGTCGATCCACTCGACTGGCGCGACGTCGATGAAGGCATTCATCGCATCGGCTTCGAGGGCGAGGGGTTTGCGTATGACAACGAGTCGCCCTCGCATCGCGTGCTGATCAATCCGTTCCGGCTGGCGAATCGCCTGGTCACCAACGGCGAATACCTCGCGTTCATCGAGGACGATGGCTATCAGCGCGCCGACCTGTGGCTGTCCGCCGGTCTCGCGGCCGTGCGCGAGCGTCGATGGACGGCGCCGCTGTACTGGGAGCGCGGCGAGGGAACCTGGAGCGAATTCACGCTCGCCGGCATGCGCCAGCTCGACCCGGCCGCGCCCGTGTGCCATGTCAGCTATTACGAAGCCGATGCGTATGCGCGGTGGGCGGGGTATTCCCTCCCCGCCGAGGCCGAATGGGAAGTCGCGGCGCGCGGCGAACCGGTGCAAGGGACCTTCGTCGAATCCGGCCGCTTTCATCCGGCGCCCGCTCCATCGGGCGACGGGATGCATCAGTTGTACGGCGACGTGTGGCAGTGGACGCAGAGCGCGTACACCGCCTATCCCGGATACCGGCCGGCCAAGGGTGCCATTGGCGAATACAACGGCAAGTGGATGGCCGACCAGTGGGTGCTGCGCGGCGCGTCCTGCGCCACGCCGAAGTCCCACGCGCGCGCGACCTACCGCAACTTCTTCCCCTCCGACGCGCGCTGGCAGTTTACCGGCATCCGTCTCGCGGAGCGCAGCTGACGTCGTCGTCGCCGCCGCGCCGTCCTCCGCACGGTCCGGGCGAAACCAGCACCATCGACTCGGCGGAAGTGCTGCGCGGATTGCTCGCGCCGGTGCGGAAGCTGCCGCCGAAGCTCTTCTACGATGCGCGCGGCGCCGCACTCTTCGAACAGATCTGCGCGCTCCCGGAGTATTACCTCACCCGCGCCGAACTCGAGATCCTGCAGCGTCGCGCCGGCGAGATTGCGGCGCACCTGGGTCCGCGCTGCGCCTTGATCGAGTACGGCAGCGGGGCGGGCGTCAAGATCCGGCTGCTGCTCGACGCGCTTGATGCACCGGTCGCGTATGTCCCCATCGACATTTCCGGCGAACAGCTTGCGGCCGTCACCGCCGACTTGCGTGACGCCTATCCGGATGTCGCAATCCTGCCGCTGGAAGCCGACTACACCATGCCGATCGCGTTGCCCGAATTGCCGCGCGCGGGCCGCCGCGTCGCGTTCTTCCCCGGTTCGACCATCGGCAATTTCGAGCCCGACGCCGCGGTGGCGTTTCTGCGGCGGATCCGTCACACCGTCGGTGACGACGGCGCCCTGATCCTCGGCGCCGATCGCGTGAAAGCGGCCTCGGTGCTCGAGGCCGCCTACGACGACGCCGCCGGCGTCACGGCCGAATTCAACCTCAACCTGCTGGCGCGGCTGAATCGCGAGCTGGGCGCCGACTTCGACCTGTCGCGCTTTCGCCACCGCGCCACGTTCAACGCCGCCGAACGACGCATCGAGATGCACCTGGTCAGCACGACCGACCAGGACGTCCACATCGCAGGGCAGACGATCGGGTTCAAGCGCGGCGAGACGATCTGGACCGAGTCATCCCACAAGTACGACGAACCGCACCTCCACCGGCTGGCGACCGACGCAGGGTTCGGCATCGATCAGCTATGGACGGATCACGACGGGCGGTTCTGGATTGGGATGCTGACCGCGCGCTGAACCGCGGGTGCGCCGCCCTTGCCCGGCGAGTGAGCGCCTAGCGTGCCGCCTTGCCGCATTCGGCGTCACTCCGCTGCGGCTTCGTGTAGGTCACGCCAAAGTCGCTCAAATACGCCGAGAGCGGCTCGAGACCCACGCGCTTGCGCCGCACGTCCACGCACGATTCGTTGGCGATGGGATCCAGGACCGGCACTCCGCCGTGCGGAGCGTTGGCGAGCTGCGTGCCGTACACCTGCGGCTGCTTCGAGCCGACCAGCACGCGGTCCTGCAACAGCGCCCCGTCGCCGGCACGCGCTTCGTCGTGCGCAACCGCGACGAGCAGCCTGGGAAGCGTGACGCGCTGATACGCCAGGGGCATGTGCTGGACGACCAGCCATGCGGCGTGCGCACCGTCGTCGGCCACGAGGGTCCGTGTGGGCCAGCCATGCTGCGCAATGATCGCGCGAAGGCGCGCCTGCACCGGGGCATCCGCGGCGCCCAGTGCCCGCACGGCTGAATCACCCTCGGGAGAGTTCCGACCGTACTTGACCATCACGTCGCCGAATCCCTGCCGATTGCGTTGATCGCTGTCCGCCAGCGCAAGCAGTTCCTGGCGCAGCGGCTGGTCCAGCCGGCCGATGCGCTGCTGCATTCCCGCGACCACGGCGGGCCAGCGCGGATCATGCCGCAGCGGAATGAAGGCGCTGTCGTCGAGCAGCCTGGGCTGCAGCATGCCGCCGTCGATCGCACGACGGAGGTCGCGAAACGCGTCGTCGCGGAGCCCGGCGCGCGCCGCCTGCATCGCCGCGAGCGCCAATCCGGTCGGATCGAATCCGGACATGGCGTAGAGTTGCTCGTACAAGCGGAAGGCCGCGACATGGTCGCCCGTCGAGTCGGCAACGTTGGCTCGCTGGACCAGCGCCTGAAAGCTCTGCGCCGCGCCGGCGTGGGCACGGGCGAAGAGCAGGAGCAGCACCGCCCAGATTGATCGTCGCATCGTCCGATCCTCGAGAATGCGTCGTAACGTAACTCGATCCGCCGCGTCGAACCGGACGTCCTGGTCGTCGGCGAAACTGGCCCGAGAACTCCGGTCCGCGGACGTACAGCCAATCCCGCGACGGGGCGGTGCGCCCGGCGTCGACAACCCCCGCCTACTTTCCACCCCATGCCGGCCGACACGCTGCTCACCAACATCGGACATACCGTCTCGCCGTCGGGCAATGGGCCGTGTCGCGGCGCTGCCATGCGCGCACTCGACATCGTCGACGATGCCGCCATCGCCATTGCCGACGGCCGGATTGCGTGGCACGGGCCGCGACGTGCATGGCGCGACACGGCCGCGCACGAGGTCGACGCCGGCGGCTGCGCCGTCGTTCCGGCGCTCGTCGATCCGCACACGCATGCCGTCTGGGCCGGCGACCGGCTGGATGATTTCGAGGCCCGCAGCAGTGGCGTCGGATACGAAACCATGCTCGCCCGCGGCGGCGGCATCCGGCACACCATCGCAGCGACGCAATGCGTCGACGCGGACGCACTCGCCGCGCTCGCGCTCCCGCGCGTGACGGCGCTGCGCCGGAGCGGGGCCGCGACCGTCGAAGTCAAGAGCGGCTACGGCCAGAGTCTCGACGCCGAAGTCCGGTCACTCGAGGCGATCGGATTGCTGGCCCAGCGCACCGACGTGCAGATCGTCGCGACGCTGCTGCTGCATGTGCCGCCGGCCGACGACACCCGCGCCGCATACGTCACGCGCATCTGCAACGACCTCGTGCCGACCGTCGCACGACGCCGGCTCGCTGCCGCCGTCGACGTGTTCATCGAGCGCGAGGCGTTCACCGTCGACGAAGCGCGACGCATCTTTGCCGCCGCGCGCAACCACGGCCTCGCCGTCAAGGCGCACGCCGACCAGTTTCACGCCTTGGGCGGGGTCGAACTTGCCGTGGCGTGCGGCGCGCTGTCGGTCGATCATCTCGAAGCGTCCACGACACGCCAGGTCGACGTGCTCGCCGCGAGCGATACCATCGCGGTCGTGCTGCCCGGCGTCGCACTCCATCTGGGCGTTACACCGGCTCCGGCGCGCGACTTGATCGATTGCGGTGCCATCGTCGCGGTGGGCAGCGATCTCAATCCGGGGTCATCGCCGGTCTTCTCCACCCAACTGGCCATGGCGCTAGCGGTGCGACTCGATCATCTCACGCCCCCGGAAGCCCTGACCGCCGCGACCGTCAACGCCGCAGCCGCTTTGGGTTTGCGCGACCGGGGCCGGATCGCCGCCGGCCAGCGGGCCGATCTGCTCGTGCTCGACAGCCGTGACTGGCGCGATCTTCCCTATACGCTGGGCGGCACGCCGGTACGGCACACCCTGATCGCCGGCAAGGAGTGCGCGTGATCGAGTCATCGCTGGATCCCGTGGTGGTGGGAGAACCACTCACGCTGCGCGACGTGATGCGCGTCGCCAACGACGGCGCGCCCGCGGTGCTCGCGCGCGACGCCATCGCGCGTATCGACGCCAGCCGCCGCTACGTCGAACGACTCGTGGTCGAGGGCCGCACCGTCTACGGGGTCACCACCGGATTCGGCAAGCTCGCCAATGTCCGGATTGATCCCGCCGACGTGCAGCAGTTGCAACGCAACCTGGTGCGCTCGCATGCGATGGGCGTCGGCGAACCGCTGTCGCAGGAGGTCGTCCGCGCCATGCTGCTGCTCCGGGCGCAGAGCCTCTCGCTCGGGTTCAGCGGGATTCGCCGCGAGGTGATCGAGCTGCTGATCGCGATGCTGAATCACGGCATTCATCCGGTGATTCCGTCGCAGGGCTCGGTCGGCGCCAGTGGCGATCTCGCCCCGCTGGCGCACATGGCGCTGGCACTGATCGGCGAAGGCAACGTCGAAATGGGCGACGCGATGCTGCCCGCGGCGGGCGCGTTCGACGAAGTCGGACTCGTCCCGGTGACGCTCGAAGCCAAGGAAGGGCTGGCGCTGATCAACGGCACCCAGGCGATGACGGCCATCGGTGCGCTGACGGTGAGCGACGCGCTCGAACTCGCCACCGCCGCCGACATCGCCGCCGCCATGTCGCTCGAAGCGCTCAAGGGCACCCGCACCGCGTTCGACCTGCGGGTCCCGATGGTACGGCCGCATCCGGGCGCCGGCGACACCGCGGCGAATGTGCTGGCGATCTCCGACCATTCGCCGATTCATGCGTCGCACGCCGATTGCACCAAGATCCAGGACGCCTACTCGCTGCGCTGCGTGCCGCAGGTGCACGGCGCGTCGCGCGATGCGTTGCGCCACGCCGCCGACGTGCTCACGCGCGAGATCAACGCGGTCACCGACAACCCGCTGGTTTTTGCCGCCGACGATGCGGTGATTTCGGCCGGCAACTTTCACGGACAACCGGTGGCGCTCGTGATGGACTACGCCAAGATCGCGATTGCCGAACTCGCGGACATTTCGGAACGGCGGATCGAACACATGCTCGATCCCGCCGTGTCGGGGTTGCCGGCGTTTCTCGCGCGCCAGGGCGGCCTGCATTCGGGGTTGATGATCTCGCAGTACACGGCCGCGTCACTCGTCAGCGAAAACAAGGTGCTGGCTCATCCGGCCAGCGTGGACTCGATCCCCACCAGCGCCAACCAGGAAGATCACGTCTCGATGGGCACGATCAGCGCCCGGCAATGCGCCATGATCCTCGAGAACGCCCGCTGGGTGATCGCGATCGAAGTGCTCAACGCCACGCAGGCCCTCGATTTTCATCGCCCACTCGAACCGGGACCCGGCGTCGGCGCGGCGGTGCGGCTGGTACGGAGCGTGGTGCCGCCCGTCGATGCGGATCGCGTGATGACCGGCGACCTGGCCGCGGTGCGCGACCTGATTGCGTCTCGCAGCCTGCGCGACGCGGTCGAGGCCGCGGTGGGCGAGCTGCGCTGACCATGTGAAGCGGGCCATCGGCCCGGGCGCGCTTCGGGCCCACGGCCAGCTTCCTGAATGGCCTACGCCGCCTTGAGCCGATTGATCGCGGCGAGATCGGCCTGCAACTGCGCCAGGTCGAATCCGGCGGGCGTCCTGCCCTGCGCCAGGAAATCACTGCTCAACACGGCGTAGGCTTCGTCGGAATAATCCTGGTAGAAGCCCCAGCTCATCGCCTTGATGCGGCCCCACGTCACCACATGGACATGCGTCGCGTCATAGCCCACCGCGTTGATGCAGTGCCCGGCCTCGGGGTCGGGCGCGCCGTCACCGCGGGTGCCGTACGGCGGCACGGTCCACGGTACCGCAAGCAGATCGGGCGCATCCGCGACGAAATCGGGCAGCATCACGCCGATGTAGCAGCCGCCGAAGAGCGCGATGGCCTGCCGTGCCTGCACGATGCTGCGCTGCTCGAGCAGCGCGAACGCGCCGATCCGATCGCCTGCGACGCCGTGCGAGCGCCAGTACTTGAGCACGTCGAGCATGTTGCAGCCGTTGTCGGGTCCCGGCGGCGTGAAGTGCTCGTACAGCCCGAGAATGGCCGCGTCGGTGGGCTGCCGGGGGGCGTGCGCGCTGGCCGTCCACGCCTCGATCATGTGCCCGACGGCGGCGCAGGTGCAGTCGCCATATCGATCGTTGAGGTACATCGGCCAGCGGGCCACTGCCGAAGACCAGTCGACCGAGGGCGGCGGTGGCGGCAGCTGACTGGTGAGATAGCGTCCGAAACTCAGCGAGCGGCGATCGAATACCGCGGGATTCTTGCCGAGCTTGAAGGTGTGCGGTTGCATATATCGCTCCTGCGACCCGAAGGTCGCGTGAATGTTGGATGTGTGTCGAATCGGGTCGTGCAACCGGCGGGAGATGCATAGGTGATGCCGCGGCGTTTCGGGCGCGGAACATGCCCGCGCGCGCACCCGGAGCCGTGCCATGATGCAGGGCGCATGTCGCTGGTTTTCTCAGTGTTGGCGCGGGTTGCAGCGTGTCGTCCACAGCGGCGCACGATCGCAGTCACGCCGTGCCGCGGACTCGGTTGCAGGCACTGAGCCCGCGGCCGAAGGGTGTGTCACTGTCCTGAATTCCGGACACTTTCCTGGGCGACTTCGACACTCATCCCACGGCCGACGGATCGACCTCCCGGATGGCGGGCATCGCGATCGGCCGCCACGCAATCGATTCCCACGCGGCGTCGAGGGTGGCAATCGCATGCGGATGCACCGGCGTCCACTCGCGGCCGGCGACCCGCTCCACCGCAAAACTCACCAGCGTAAGCCACACCGACGTCCAGAGTTCGACCACGCCGGCGCGGACGCTGCCCTCCTGCTTGCCGTGGGCGATCATGTGCTCGATGCCGGTGCGAAACGCCAGCGCCGACGCGCGCGATTGTTCGTCGAGATCGGGACTGCCTCGCCAGACCAGCAGCAGGCGCATCCGTGCCGGATCCGGCTCGGCACGCTGAAGCCAGCGGCGCGCCAGCGAGGTGAGTCGCTCGCCGGCAGTGCGCGCCGGGAGGTTCGACGCTTCCCGCACCGTGTCGGCACCCCAGCGCTGCACGTCCTGGTACGCCGCGTTGAGCAGCGCCTGCTTGCTGGTGAAGTGACGGTAGATGGTGCCTTCGGCGACGCCGGCCCGACGGGCGAGCACCGGTGTGGTCGTGGCATGGTAGCCGACGGTGGTGAACAAGTCGCGCGCGGCGTCGAGCAGCCGGTCGCGCGTGGTGATTTCAGCGTCAGGCATGGGAGGGTAATGATAGCGATAAACCGCGCCGTGATGAGGTGTGAGCCATGAGGGGCGGGTTGAACCGGCGTGCGCACGTCACGCGCTGACGTCGCGCGAGCGCGCATGGCGCGCCGCTCAACGCGCTGTCGCCTATTACCTTATCCTCGCACTCGCTCAGGAAATCGTTCATGAAGATGCTCGTCCTCGGCGCCGGCCTGCAGGGCTGCGCCTGCGCATTCGACCTGCTGCAGGATCCCGACGTCACCCGCGTGACCGTGGCCGATATCGAGCCGCAGCGGATGGCGCACTTCCTCACGGCGACCAACGACGACCGGCTGCGGCCGGTGCAGCTCGACGTCACCGATCACGCCGCGGTCGGCGCCCTGATGGCCGACCACGCCGCGGCGATGAGCGCCTTGCCCTACTACTTCAATGGCGCCATGGCGGCACTCGCCGTCGAGGCAGGGTGCCACTTTGCCGACCTGGGCGGCAACACCCGCATCGTGATGGAGCAGAAGGAGCTCGACGCCGACGCGCGCGCCAAGGGATTGTCCATCATGCCCGACTGCGGCCTGGCCCCGGGGATGGTCAACATTCTCGCGGCCGAAGGGATCCGCCGACTCGACCGCACCGACGCCGTGCGCATCTTCGTAGGTGGCCTGCCGCAACATCCCGAACCGCCGCTCAACTACCAGATCGTCTACTCGCTCGAAGGCGCGCTCGACTACTACACCACGCCGTCGTGGATTCTCCGCAACGGAGAACCGACCGAAGTCGATCCACTGAGCGAACTCGAGGACGTGCGGTTCCCGGAGCCGATCGGGACGCTCGAGGCGTTTCACACCGGCGGCGGCATTTCGACGATGCCGTTCACCTGGCAGGGCAAGATCCGCGAGATGGAATACAAGACGCTGCGCTACCCGGGCCACGTCGCCATCATGAAGCCGATCCGCGAACTGGGGTTGCTGGGACTCACGCCGGTGATGGTCAAGGGCCACGCGGTGGTGCCGCGTGACGCGTTCATTGCCACGGTGAGTCCCCTGCTCACGAAGCCGAACGGCCAGGACCTCGTGGCGCTGCGCGTGATCGTGAGCGGCACAAAACACGACAAGCCCGCGAAGACCGTGTTCGACCTGATCGACTATTACGACGAGGCGCACCACATCTCGGCGATGATGCGCACGACCGGATATTCGCTGTCACTCACGGGACTGATTCAGGCACGCCGACAGGTCATTCGCTTCGGCGTGACCACCCCCGACGAAGGGATGCCGTTCGACCGGTATGTCGACGGAATGAAGCAGCGTGGTGTCATCATCCGGGAAAACTCGTAAAGATTGATAATCGCAGAGCGAGAACACATCCCACGCAGACACTTGGACTTGACAAGTTCTGGGGGACGGGGGGCCTACGTTCTTATGAACTACCTCCTGGGAGTCCCGGTGCGGCGGAACATCATCTCCCTTCTCTTGTTATCCGTGGCGACGCTGGGCGCAACTGTCGGTTGCAGACCGTACGGCGGTGATGAAGCGCAGACACTTCCGAAGATCGTTGATCGAAAAGTTCAGCCGGAGTGCCAGGCAGGGTTCTGCGTACCGGATCCATTCCCGGACTCTGCCGGGGTGTTCGTGGCAAGCACGGTCAACCCGTCGCAGTGCACCGCCAGCACGCCAACTACGTCAACCAAAGCGCCTGCGAGCACTTCAACAGCCCCAGTTCGTTCTGGGAGATCTGCGACAGTGACTCCTGCGCAATCCTGTCATTTGGAAACAATTTCGGCTCTAGTAACTATCATGTGAACGATTGCATCTACTCGTCCAATCCGATCTATTCTGGAAACCAAGAATGTTTCTGGACCGGATCGGTATTCGGTGGGTGGCAGGGGCTGGCCACGACGGATGCACCCTGTTCACAGCGATTCGCGGATTGGGGATTTTGAGCCATGCGTAAGTTGTCACGCCGGGGCGGCCTTACAGTGACGGCTTCGGCCCTAGTGGTGGTGATCGCTGGTGTTCACAGCTTGGCGGCGCAGGGTCCCGGACCGATCGGGCTGCAAACGCGTCCCGCGCCGACGCTCGCTTGGGAATCGGCGGCACCGGCGCGAATCGTTACCGTGCAATCCAGCGAATGGGAGCAGGACATGTTGATCGGCGCCGGTATCGGCGCGGCATTCGATCTGTTGCTTGCATGGTTTGCCAGCGACTGCAAACGCGACGGGTGTCACGTCATTGGCACGTACCTGCTTGGCCCGCCGCTGGTCTTTGCGCTGATCGGCGGGATGATCGGCTCGGGGGTTCATCCCCACCCGTAGCGGCCATTCCCCGCCGACGCGCCCGCTCTGCGGCTCAACGGTTCGATCGCCGTCGCATCGCAGCATCGCTATTCTCTTTTCTCGGGGTCTCGTGCTGTTACCAACTCCACCCGCTGCTGACGTAGA
The DNA here is from genome assembly GCA_963796635.1 of uncultured Gemmatimonadales bacterium. Lineage (GTDB taxonomy): Bacteria > Gemmatimonadota > Gemmatimonadetes > Gemmatimonadales > GWC2-71-9 > Palsa-1233. The sequence continues at coordinate 2,809,537 of CAWCMH010000001.1, read as the reverse complement.
TCCGGGTGGCGTGCTCGGCGCGCGCCACCGTGGCCTCGAGTACGGCGTCGCGGAGCAGGCGCAGCGCGACGCCGACGCCCGGCGCCACCGTCCAGCCGTCCAAGGTCAGGCGCAGCGTCCCGCTGGATCCGCAATAGATCGGCGGGTCAGCGCGACTGCGCGCCACATCGCAGGCGTTGTCGACGAAGACGCGTCCGGCATCGGCGAACGCGATCAGCGCCAGCGATGCGGCCGGCACGGTCACGACATCATGACGCAGTTCGGCGCTCGCGAGCAGGACGCCGCGACCCATCACGGCCGCTTCGGGCAGGCCGCGGTTCGACTCCGCGCCGCCGAACACCGTGATGTCGTCCTCCCACGCCGGCAGCGTTCGTTCCGCCTCGAAGCCGTTGAAGGCACCCGCGGAAAGCGCGCGAGCGCCAATCCGTGCAGTTACCCGGGTCCTGGCCGACAGCGGCAGCCAGCCTGCGGCAAGGGCATACCAGCCGGTGTAGTCGTCGTCATCGAGCGAGAGACCGCGATAGGTGTCGCCGAAGTGACCGGCCAGCACACCCGCCTGCACCAGCGCGCCGTGACGCGTGTCATACTCGCGATCGCGACGATCGACGATCAACGCGAGCCGCCCATGCCAATCGGTTTCGGAATTGCGCGGACCGCTCAAGTCCGCATTGGCGCCCGGGCTGTAGAACAGGGCGGCGGTGTGCGACATCCCGCCACGCAGCGCGAGCATCACCGGGCCCGCGAGGTGCCGCGTCACCTCGACGGCGAACACCTGGCGATCCGCCGCGACATCGTCGAGGTCGACGGTCGCAAAGTCCGGTGTGCTGCGCGCTTCCGCTTCGGCCTGCAAACGCCACCCCGGTGCCAGTTGCGGAAAGTCCCCTTCGACCCGCGCGAGCCATGCGTCCTTGGTCGAATACCCCGCGTCGATCGACACCTGCGCCGCCACCGGCACGCGCGCATCCCAGCGCGACTGCCGGAACCACACCGCGCGCGCCACACCGATCACGCCGTCATTCGGCGACGCCAGCACGTAGGGGAAATACGACAGCCGCCAGGGATAGGTCGTGGTCGTGTCCTGCGCGCGAACGGCGACGGGTACTAATAGCCCCGCAGTCATCCCGAGCATTGCGAGGGATCGCTTACCCCGCGACGCGATCCTCACCCTGAACACGGCGAAAGATCTGCCGTTCAAGAATGCGGCCAAACGAGATCGCATCGTCCGCGAACCGATCCCTCGCTTCGCTCGGGATGACTGACCGACTCGCGGCGCGAGCCGTTCAGTCAAACAACACCGCGCACTGTTCCGACCGCGCGCCGCGTTCGTCGCACACCGCGAACGGCGACGAGGTCATCGCCGCGGCACCATATTCACCCGCCTTGTTCAGCGCGTAGTACTGCAACTGGAAATTCGGGCGGCCGTTCGCACCGATCCAGTGTGAGCCGATCACCGTCATCACCCGCTTGAGCGTGGCGAGACAGGCATCCTTGGGATGCATGCCCTGCCGCATGAACTCCACCGTCAGCATCCCGCCGCACGCCATCATGTTGCACTCGCCGAGCCCGGTCGATCCCGCCGCGCCCACGTCGTTGTCGGTGTACTGGCCCGCGCCGACGATCCCCGAATCGCCGACGCGGCCAGGCACCTTCCAGGCCAATCCCGCCGTGGTCACGATCGACGACATGTCGCCCTTGGCGTCGAGCACCATCATCGGGTTGGTGCCGGTCGTGTACATCAGCAGCTTGTCGTTGCTGGGCACGTCGACGTAGTTGTCATTCGGACTGAGATTGGCGCGCCACCGCAGCCACGCTTCCCGCGATTGCGGCGTCAGCATGTCCTCGACCTGATAGCCATACGACACCGCGAAGCGCTGTGCGTCCTTGCCCACCAGCATGATGTGATTGGTGTACTTCATGATCAGCCGCACGATCTCGCTCGCCGTCTTGATCCCTTCCAGCGCGCCCACCGCTCCCGCCCGCCTGCTCGGCCCGTGCATGCAAGACGCGTCGATCTGCACAACGCCTTCCGCGTTTGGCAGTCCGCCATAACCCACCGATTGATCGTTCGGATCGAGTTCCTGGATCTTGACGCCCTCGACCCCGGCGTCGAGCGTGTCGGCGCCCTTGCTCACCAGGTCGAATGCCTTGGCCACACCGCGAACAGCGTTGTTGCTCGCAATCACGCAGGGGCGCGACCGCGTGCGCCGCATGACCAGTGGTGCGGCGACGAGTTGGCCGGGCGCGAGCGCGGCGCCGGCGGCCACGGCACCAGCGGCGCCGAGGAACGAACGACGGGATACACGATCAGGCATGGGAACTCCGACGTGAAGTGACCGACAGGCGTCAAGTATAGAGAGATGGCGGGAAAGCGAGAAGCAGAAACCGGCGGCACATCGCCCGCTCGCTGTCCGGCGACGCCCCACCAGCTACCATTCACCATGCTGCGCCGCATCGTCGCACTCGCCATTACCCTGCTCGCCGGCACAACCGCCGCACGCGCGCAGACCACCGCACCCGATCCGCCGCAGATCCCCCTCTGGGTCGCCGGAGCGCCGGGCGCGCTCGGAACCGGACCGGCCGATGTGCCGTCGATCACCGTCTACACGCCTGAGCACCCGGGCGGCTCCGCCATCGTGATCTGCCCCGGCGGCGGGTACACGGCACTCGCCGGCTACGAGGGGCGCGACCCGGCAATCTGGCTCCGCGATCTCGGTGTCACCGCCATCGTGCTCACCTATCGCCTCGGCCCGCGCTATCACTACCCCGCGCAACTGTTCGATGCGGCCCGCGCCATTCGATATGTCCGCGCGCATGCTGTCGAGTGGCGCCTCGACACCGCGCGCATCGGTATCATGGGCTTCTCCGCCGGTGGTCATCTCGCCGCGACACTGGCCACGCACTTCGACGCCGGCGACCCGCACGCTGCCGACCCCATCGACCGCTTCTCGTCGCGCCCCGCGATCCTGGTGCTGGCGTATCCGGTGATCTCGATGGAAGACTCGATCACTCACGCCGGATCGCGGCTCGCGCTCCTCGGCCCCGACCCTGATACAGCGCTGGTCCACCTGCTGTCGAATGAGACCCAGGTCACGCCGCACACGCCGCCGACATTTCTCTTTCACACCATCGACGACAACGTCGTCCCGGTGCAGAACTCGATCGCTTTCGCCGACGCACTCCGCCGCGCCGGTGTGCCGTACGAACTGCATCTCTACCCGCACGGCCCCCACGGCGTAGGCCTGGCGCGCGACCGCCCCGAGCTGGCTGGGTGGACAGAACTGCTGAGGGTGTGGCTGAAACGGCAGGGGTTCGTGCGATAGGTCGCGTGGTCATTGCGACGACTCGCGATTGGCCGAAGCCGAAAGGCTCCAGCGGCTAGTGCCCTTCGCCCTTCTCCAGTTCCGCCATCCGCTGCTTGACGGTGGTCACGACCGGCTGCAGGTCGGGATCGGCGTTTTTCCACTGGTCGACGAAGTCACCGTAGTACTTGAGCGCGTTGGTCCGATCGTTCGCCGCGTCGTACAGTTCGCCGAGGCGCTTGTCGGCGGCGGCGGTCGAACCTTCGAAGAGCGAGGTGATTGCTGTCGTCCGGTCGTTGCGGATTACTCGGGGAATCGCGAGATACTTCCAGAACCAGACCCGGGCCGAATCGGCCTGCCCCATCCGGTCGAACGTCTCGGCAATGCCGAAGACGGCGTCACAGAACTGATACGCCGGCTTGCCGTCGTCACCATCGAGCGCTGTCCGAAACTGCGCCAATGCCTCGGGATAGTCCTTGCGCGCCAGCGCGATCCGCGCCCGAGCTCTCGCGACATATTCCTGCAGCGCCGGTGACCGATACCCCGGGGTCACCTTGATGCTCTCGTCGAGCAACGCCTTGCCGCGTTCGGGACTGCCACCGAGCGCGTAGAGCGACGCCACGACGTCCACCGGCAGATCATCGGTGTTCGCCCGTCGCCACGCCGGCGACGCCAGTGTCGAGTCGAGGATCTTGAGCCCCCGGTCGGGACGATTGCGAACGAGGATGTCGTTGGCGGCGATCGAGATGCCGGCAAAGGCGTTGGTAAGACCGGCCGAGTCGGCGATCTGTTGCGCCGCACGCGCCAGCGAATCGCTCACGCGCACCCGTCCCCACGTGGCGTCGAGGGCACCCAGAGTCATCGCCCCCTGAAGGCGATACACGGCTTGCGGGCTGCGGTGCGCCACCAGGAGTGCCGCGCGGACCGAGTCGCGGTTCCCGGCCGCCAGCGCCAGTTCATACCGTGCCCATAACTGTTCGACGCTGGGAGTTCCCCCGGCTGGCAACACGATGGAGTCGAGCAGGGTGCGCGCTGCCGCGGTGTCGCCCAGGCCGATCTGCATCTGGGCCACCGAAGCGGCCGCAGCGGGCCCTGGCCGAAGGCGCCGGTAGATGCGGGCGTAGCGCAACGCGCTGTCGAACTGTTGCCGCATCTGGAAATAATTGCTCAGATCCTTGGCGGCGGTGGTCGAGGTCGAATCGGCGGCGAAGGCCGCCTGGTAAGCGGCGATCAGCTTGCCGCGGTTCATCGCCGTCTGGTCTTCCTCATAGTACGCACCGAGGACCAGGTCGCGTTCGCGTTCGGGGAGACGGTCGGCGTAGCGCACCGCGTGCTCGAGGGCGGAATCGATTGCGGCCTGCGGCGCGTTGTTGTTGTAAAGCGTCACGCCGAGCTTCCGCCACGCCAGCGCGAAGGTGGAGTCGAGGGCGATCGCCTGACGCGCGAGCAGAATCGCCCGTGGGTGGTCTTCGTCGACATCGTTGGCGATCGTCGCCTCGCTGTATTTCCGCAATGCCTCGAGCGACGTGGTCGTGGCGCGCTCCAGCGGAATCGACTGCTGCACCTGCCGCAACGACTCCCCCACCTTGCCGCGCAACTGCCGCGTCAGCCTGTCGATCACCTTGAGCAAGTCCTGCGAGCTCGCGGCGGTCGCCTGAAACGACGCCAGCGTCGCGCCATTGTTGGCGGCCGTGAGATCCAGACTGATGGCGTAGCCGTTGCCGAGCGGTACCAGTCGTCCGCCAAGCACGGCGCGCGCGTTGGCGCGCTGGGCGACTTCGTGGACCAAGTCAGGCCTGGCGAGGCGCTCGTCGCGCGGCTGCTTCATCTGCTGCAACACGTCGGCAACTTCCGCCGGCTGCAGCAGGTGCACGGCGCGCGACTGGTCGAGGGCGGTGCGCACCGCCTCGCCGATGATCGCCACCAGCCCGCTGTCAGCGGGCGGCGCGGCGAGATCAGCGAGCACGATCCGGTCGTCGGCGCCGAGCTTGCCGGCGGCGAGCAACGACGCCCACGGGCCGACGCCGAACGCGCGCGAGGTCATCACGGCCGCGATGACAACGACGAAGACGCCCACCGCGATCGCTCCCCCACGCCAGGTGCGCCGCCAGGTAATGTGCGGCGAGGCCTTGAGCGCCATGGTCGCCACGGTCCCGCCGGGCGCAGCGCGCATCAGCGAACCACCCGGTGTCAATGTCGGCGTCGCCATCGCCGAGCGGCGCGCCACCCGCTGCACGTAACTCGTGATCAGCACCGCGGGGAGACCCAGCGCCATCACGACGATCGCCCCCGGAAGCACCCAGTCAGGCAGACCAATCCCGACGATCGCGGCCTTGGCGCACAGCACCACGACAACCGTTGCGGTCGCCCACCAGAGCACTGCGCGACCCACCGGAACAGCCACCGGTAGCGCCAGGCTCTGCCGGCTGGTCGTGACCCCGTCGAGCGCCCGAAGCACTTCGGTGGCACTCTGCGGCCGGTGCGCCGGGTCTTTCTCCATCAGGCGCGCAAGCAGCGTTGCCAGTGCCGGCGGCGCGTCCGGACGTTGCATGGCGGCCGAAGGTACCGGTTCGCTCAAGTGCGCCGCCAGCACTTGCTGCGGCGTCCGCTTGGTGAATGGCTGCTCACCGGTCAGCAGCTCGAATCCCATGCAACCGAGGGCGTAGAGATCGGCCCGGTGATCGACCGCAGGATCGCCGGCGACCTGCTCCGGCGCCATGTACGCCGGCGTGCCGATCGACGTGCCGAGCTGTGTCAGTGTCGCACCAGAAGCGGCCGTGCGCGACGCGCTCAACGCCTTGGCGATACCGAAATCGGTGACCACCGCGGCCTCGCCGGATAGCAGCACGTTGTCGGGCTTGATGTCGCGATGCACCACACCCCGGCCGTGGGCGTACGCCAGCGCGCGGGCCACGTCCCGGAGAATCATCACCGCATCGGCGATCGGCAGCGGGCCACGCTCGAGGCGGGCACGCATCGAATCGCCGTCAATGTACGGCATGGTGAAATACGGCAGCCCGGCCAGGTCTCCGGCCACGAGCAGCGGGACAATGTTGGCCTGCTGCAGCGACGCCGCGAGCCGGATCTCGCGTTCGAATCGCTCGGCGTTGATGCCCTGGGCGAGATCAGGACTCAGCACCTTGACCACGACCGTGCGACCGAGCCGAGTCTCCACCGCCACGAACACTCGCGACATGCCACCGCCGCCGAGCTCACGCTCGATGACGTACGCGCTGCCAAGGTGCTGCTGAAGCTGTTCTCGAAGGTCCATCCGGACCGGGCCTGACTTCGATAGCGGATTCCTAAGGTACTTCACGACGCGGCGCATGAAAACCGCCTAGCGGCATGCCTGCGCCCGACGCAACTCGCCAGCGCCTGCCGGCACCTGTCCGCTAATATTCCCACGATGTCCGCCCGCCGCCCGCGTCTCGATCCCGCGATCTTTCACCTCCCCGTCGAGCGCATGCGCGAAGGGTACTACTCCGACAAGTACTTCGTCCGCGCGCGCGACGTGCTCCGCGCCGATCACTACAACCCCACCGTCACCCTGCAGGTCTTTGGCAAGGCCGACGCCTACCTCGGCGGGATCGATGAGGCCATCGCGATTCTCAAGCTGTGCAGCGACGACTGGAACGCACTCACGGTGCGCGCGCTGTACGACGGCGATGCCATCGCGCCGTGGGAGGTGGTGCTCGAAATCGAGGGCCCCTACGACTACTTCGCGCACCTCGAGACACTCTACCTCGGGGTGCTCGCCCGTCGCACGCGCGTCGGCACCAACACGCGCCGTGTCGTCAACGCCGCCCGACCCAAGGACGTGATGTTCTTTCCCGCCCGCCACGACCACTGGCTGGTGCAGACCGGCGACGGCTATGCCGCGCACATCGCCGGCGCGATCGGCGTGTCGACCGATGCGCAGGCGTCGTGGTGGGGCAGCGAAGGGATCGGCACCGTGCCGCACGGATTGATCGCCGCGTACAATGGCAACACCGTGCTCGCGTCGAAGAAATTCCTGGAGCACACCGATCCATCGATCCGCCTCGTCACGCTGGTGGATTTCGACAACGACTGCGTGCGCGCGTCGCTCGAACTCGCCGACGCGCTCGGCGACGGACTCTACGGCGTGCGCATCGACACCAGCGAGATGCTGGTCGATCGCTCGGTCATTCCGATGATGGGCCGCACCAAGCCCACCGGCGTCACGCCGCAACTGGTGCACAATGTGCGCGATGCGCTCGATCGCGCCGGGCATCCGCAGGTGCGCATTGTGGTGTCCGGCGGATTCACCGTCGAGAAGATCCGCGACTTCGAGAATCACGGCGTCCCGGTGGACGCGTACGGCGTGGGCTCATCGCTCTTCCGCGGCCGTTTCGACTTCACCGCCGACGTGGTGCGCCACGAAGGCCAGCCCTGCGCCAAGGTGGGGCGGGAATATCGGCCGAGCCCACGACTGGAAATTGTCCCATGAGTGACTCGACTCTGTGCTGGGACGTCGACACGCAGGTCGACTTCATCATGAGCGACGGCAAGCTCGCGGTTCCCGGCGCCGAAGCGTTGATCGGCAACCTGCAACGACTCACCGACTGGGCCCACCGCACCGGCATCCGTATCGTCGCCACGGCCGACGATCACGACGTCGGCCACGCCGAGATCTCCGATGCTCCCGACTGGCAGACGACCTTTCCGCCGCATTGCATGCGCGGTACCGACGGGCAGCGCCGGATCGCGGCCACCACGCTCCGCAATCCCCTGGTGATTCAACCGGTGCCGCTCGATGCCGAGGCCGTGCGGCGCAGCGTGCTCGATCACGACGGCGACATCCTGCTCAACAAGCCCGGCACCGACGTCTTCCGCTGGAATCCCAATGCCGTCACCGTGCTCGACGCACTTGCCCCGGATCGCATCATCGTCTACGGAGTCGCGACCGATTTCTGTACCCGTGCCGCCGTCGACGGACTCGCGCGTTTGCGCCCGGCGGCCGAACTGATCGTTGTCACCGACGCGATCCGCGGCATCGATCCGGCGCGCAGTGACGCCTGCATCGCCGACTGGGCCGCCCGCGGCATCGCGCTGCGCACCACCGACGAGATCGTCACGTGACGCTGTCGGGGCGGTACTTCATTCCCGGACCGGTCGAGGTCGACGTCGCGGTGATGGCTGCGATGCAGCAGCCGATGATGGCGCACCGCACCGCCCAGGCGTCGGAGCTCGTCGCGCGATTGCAGCCGGGCCTGCGCGCCATCCTCGGCACCGAGCGCCCGGTCATGCTCGCCACCGGTTCGGCAACGGCGCTGATGGAAGCGGCGATCCGCTCCGGCGTGCGAGACCAGGTACTCTGCATCGTGAGCGGCCTGTTCGGCGAACGCTTCGCGCGCATCGCCGAAGGGTGCGGTCGCGACGTGATCCGCCTGCACGTGCACCGCGGCGAGGTGCTCGAACCCGGACTGCTCGACCAGATGATGGACGGGCCGCCGGTCGACGCGGTCACCATGGTCCACTGCGAGACCTCGACCGGTGCGCTCGCGCCGGTCGCCGAGCTGATCAGTCGGTTCCGCGAGATGAAGGACGTGATGACCATCGTCGATGCCGTGTCGTCGGCAGGCGGGATACCCGTCGAAGCCGACCGCTGGGAAGCCGACTTCGTGCTGACGGCGTCGCAGAAAGCCATCGGCGTCCCGCCCGGGCTCGCCTTCGCCGTGGCAAGTGAACGATTTGTCGAGCGAGCGAGCACCGTCGAGGAGCGCGGCTTCTATCTCGACGTTATCGATCTGCTCGCGGCCGCAAACGAGTCCCGCTTTCCGCAGACACCCGCGCTGCCGGTGATCTACGCCCTCGAAGCGCAGCTCGCACGCATCGCCGAGGAGAGTCTGCCACTCCGCTTCGCGCGACACCAGACCATGCGCGACCGGGTGGAGACGTGGGTCGCTTCACATGGCAAGTGCGATATCATGGCTCCGCCAGGGCGTCGAGCCAATACCGTCACCGCGCTGACGCTGCGCGAGGGAGTCTCCGCTCTCGCCGCCGTCGACGCGCTCGCCCGTCAGGGATTTCTGGTTTCGACCGGCCTCGATGGCGACGAAGATCGCGTCATCCGGATCGCGCACATGGGCGACCTGCTCCCCCGCCAGCTCGACCCCCTCCTCGCGGCGATCGAACCGCTCCTGTAGCGCGTCGTCACCTCGCAGGCAAACGTCGCACTCTAGAACATCCTTAACTCCTCCGGGGCATCGTCGTCCTTGGCTGTGGAGCACGGTTTTCGCCACCACATCGATAAGAGGATTCTTCCATGTCTCGTACCCGAATGGCATTCGCCGCGGTGCTGGTTATTGCCGCCGCGTGCAACAGCGCTGACTCGCCCACGGGAAGCATCGGCGGTTCGATCGACAACGCCGCGATCACGGCCGATATTTCCAACGTCGCCGCCGACGGGGTCGCCGAGGATGTCGATATCATGACCGGGATGGACGGCAACATCGGCAACACCGCCGCCACCGGGGCGGATTTCATCTCGCCGCACGGCTACCACCCCGGTCTCACCGGATGCCGTCTCGTCCACGGCACCTTCGTCTGTCCCGATACCACCCGCAACGGTCTCGACATTTCGCGCAGTGTCACGTTCCTTGACGCCAATGGCCAGGAACAGACGGATTACGACTCGCTCACCACGGCGTCGATCCACATCATTGCCGACATTTCCGGTGAGGTGACGCATGGCCCGTGGACTGCCACCGTCCAGCGGCACCGGGATTTCGTCGTCAGCGGCCTGGCCGGCGACGAGACCACCCGCGACGTCAACGGCACGGGCAGCGAAACCGTGTCGCGCTCACGCGTGACGCGCAACGACAGCACTCGCTCGTACGACATCACCGGCAACAACGTGGTCACCGACGTCCTCCTGCCGGTACGGGCCGACGGTGGCAACGGCTGGCCGGTGTCGGGGACCATTACCCGGACCTACACCATCACGCTGACCTCCGGACCGAACGCGGGCAAGACCGTCACCCGCACGGTCACCATCACGTTCAACGGGACCTCGAGCGCCACGGCGACGATCAACGGATCGACGTTCACGATCGACCTCGGCGCGCACGTGGCCACGCCGACGACGTAGCTGGCGGCTCCAGCGTACGCCGGCGCGGCCAAGGCCGCGGCTCGGCCCTGCGAAGCGTCATGAATGACGCTGGTCTTGAACCAGTCGCGTCAGCGACTTCGCGCGGCCGAGCCGTCACCTTGGTGACGCCGGCATCGGCGTCCTGAATGACGCTGGCCCGGATCAGTCGCGCCAGCGACTTCGTGGTGCCGAGCCGTCACTTGAGTGACGCCGGCTGCCGGTCGCGCGTAATGCCGGCGCGGCCAAGGCCGCGGCTCGGCCCTGCGAAGCGTCATGAATGACGCTGGTCTTGAACCAGTCGCGTCAGCGACTTCGCGCGGCCGAGCCGTCACCTTGGTGACGCCGGCATCGGCGTCCTGAATGACGCTGGCCTTGAACCAGTCGCGTCAGCGACTTCGTGCGGCCGAGCCGTCACTTCAGTGACGCCGGCTGCCGGTCGCGCGTAATGCCGGCGCGGCCAAGGCCGCGGCTCGGCCCTGCGAAGCGTCATGAATGACGCTGCCCTGGATCAGTCGCGTCAGCGACCTCGCGCGGCCGAGCCGTCACCTTGGTGACGCCGGCATCGGCGTCCTGAATGACGCTGGCCTGGATCAGTCGCGTCAGCGACTTCGCACGGCCGAGCCGTGGCTTGAGCGACGGGCGACGAGCGACGAGCGACGAGCTCGCCGCCTAACCTTATTATTCCGCATGCCCGACGATTCCCGCCCCGCCTACGATCCGCACGCCGTCGAAGCCAGGTGGCGCCAACGCTGGTCGGAACGGCGCACCAACGAGCCCGATCTCGACGCGGCGCCGCGCCCGTTCTACAACCTGATGATGTTTCCCTACCCATCGGCCGAGGGGTTGCACGTCGGCAACCTGTTCGCGTTCACCGGCGCGGACGTGTTCGGGCGGTTCAAGCGCATGCAGGGGCAGGACGTCTTCGAACCGATCGGGTTCGACGCGTTCGGCATTCATTCCGAGAACTTTGCGCTCAAGCTGGGGATGCATCCGGCTGAACTGATTCCGCGCAACATCGCGAATTTCACGCGGCAACTGGCCGGCATGGGCGGCATGTTCGCCTGGGACCACGTGCTGGCGACCACCGATCCGTCGTACTACAAATGGACCCAGTGGATCTTCCTGCAGTTGCTCAAGCGCGGCCTGGCGTACAAGAAGAAGGGGATCGTCAACTGGTGCCCGGTCGACAAGACCGTGCTCGCCAACGAACAGGTGATCGCCGGCGCCTGCGAGCGCTGCGGGGCGATCGTCGAGCAGCGGGTGCTGGAGCAATGGTACTTCCGCATCACGGACTACGCCGAACGCCTGCTCGCGAATCTCGACGACCCCACCAAGATGGATTGGTCGGCGACCACGGTCACGGCGCAGAAGAACTGGATCGGGAAGAGCGAGGGCGCGGAGCTGACCTTTTCGGTCGCCGGGCATGATGCCGCGATCACCGTGTACACCACGCGGGTCGACACGCTGTTCGGCGCGACCTTCCTGGTGGTCGCGCCGGAACATCCGCTGGTCGACGCGATCACCACGGCGGAACACCGTCGCGCCGTCGACGAGTATCGCAGCAGCGTCGCGGCCCGTGATCTGGTGTCGCGCAAAGTCGCCGACAAGGAGAAGACCGGTGTCTTCACCGGTGCACACGCCACCATCCCCGGCGTCGATCGACGGTTGCCGATCTGGATTGCCGACTATGTGCTGATGGAATACGGCACCGGCGCGATCATGGGGGTGCCCGGCCACGACGAGCGCGATTTTGCCTTCGCACGACAGTTCGACTTGCCGATCGTGCGAGTCATCGCGGCCACGGGCGAACCGGCCGACGCGCCACTTGCGGCGGCCTATGTCAGCGACTCGGCGTCCGATCGCGTGGTCAATTCCGGAGCGTTCAGCGACCTCGCCCCCGACGACGCACGCGATGCGATCCTCGCGCACCTCGAATCGACGCGACCTGCGTCCGGCGCCCTGGTGCGGCGCACCACGCAGTACCGCCTGTACGATTGGTGCATTTCCCGGCAGCGCTACTGGGGACCGCCGATTCCGGTGATCTATTGCGACGCGTGCGGCATCGTGCCGGTGCCCGACGACCAGCTCCCGGTCGTGCTGCCACCGCTCGAGGACATCCGCCCCGACGATTCCGGGGTCTCACCGCTGGCGCGCGACGCCTCGTGGTACCACGTCGACTGCCCGACGTGCGGCCGGGCGGCGCGGCGCGAAACCGACGTCTCCGACACGTTCCTCGATTCGGCATGGTATTTCCTGCGGTATCCGAGCACCGATTTCTCCGATCGGCCCTTCGACGCGGACCGCACGCGGCACTGGCTGCCGGTCGACAGTTACATCGGCGGCAACGAACACGCGGTGCTGCACCTGCTGTATGCCCGCTTCATCACGATGGTGCTCCACGACGCCGGCCTGCTGGCGTTCGAGGAACCGTTTCGCCGATTCCGGGCGCATGGCCTGATCATCAAGGACGGCGCCAAGATGTCGAAGTCGAAGGGCAACGTCGTCAACCCCGACGAGTACATCGCGCGCTGGGGTGCCGACACGCTGCGCACCTACCTGATGTTTCTGGGTCCCTATCAGGAAGGCGGCGACTTCCGCGACGCCGGCATCAGCGGGCCGCGCCGGTTTCTCGACCGGGTCTGGGATCTGGTGACCGATGCCATCGACCCCGACTGCCGTGACGCCGAAATCCGCCGCGATATCCTGGTCAAATGGCATCAGACCAAGCAGCGCGTCACCGGCGAACTCGAGGCGCTGCACTACAACACGGCAATCGCGGCACTCATGGAACTGGTCAATGCGTTGCGCGACCAGAATTGCACCGAGCGCACCGTCGTCAGCGAACTGGTGCAGATGACGGCGCCGTTCGCGCCACATTTTGCCGAGGAATGCTGGGAGCGGCTGGGACACACCACGTCGATCTTCGATTCGCGGTGGCCGGCGTTCGATCCGGCGCTCACGGTGACGGATATCGTCACGATCGTGGTGCAGGTCAACGGAAAGGTTCGCGGGCAGGTCGACGTGTCGCGGACGGCCACTGAGGCCGCTGTTCACACCGCCGCCCAACAGGACGCGGCGGTGCAGCGCCATCTCGCCGACGTCACCGTCCGCAAGGTGATCTACGTGCCAGGGCGGTTGATCAACTTCGTCGTCGGTTGACTGTCCCCCCTAACGTCTAACGCCTAACCCCTAACGCCTATCTCGCCGGCATCGGCTTCCCTTCGATCCTCGCCTTCAGCCGATCCAGTTCCTGCTCCGCCAGCACGCGCAGCGCAGACGTCAGCACCTTCGAGCTCATCTCGAGAATCGCACTTGGCACCTTGGCGCTGCTGTCGCCGCGGCGCTGGCGCAGGGAGTCGATGAGCGGCGAGGCGATGGTACTGATGACGTCGGTCGAGTCGCCGTGCTGTGCCAGTGAATCGCGCTGGGTGGCGACTGCCTGCCCGCTTGAATCACTGCGCATTTCGAGCACCAGCAGCTGATCGGGGACCAGCGCCGCGACGGTCCAGGTGTATCGCTCGTGCCGCGCGCGCTCCATCCGGTCGACGTGCACCGTGTCACCGACGGCGAGCATGCCGTGATGTGACGCGGTTACCGTACTGCCGGTGCTCATCCAGACGGCCATCGAATCGGGATCGGCCAGCGACGCGAACACCCTGGCTGGCGGCGCATCGATGCTGACGCGGGCAACGTCGCCACCCGCCGTGAGTCGGCGATAGCCCCACCAGCAGGTTCCGGCCAGCACGACGACCAGGACCAGCGCGGCGCCGACGATCCATTTCCACATGGGGCAGCCTTGGGAAGGAGGACGGAAGTATAGCGGGGAGGCGTTAGGCGTTAGGCGTTAGGCATTAGGCATTAGCCGTCAGGAGTTTGTCGGCGTCGGCCCTGTTCGCCGGGGCCTCCCGCAACCCATCCCCACGGTCCCGCATCTATACTCCTACCATGACACGAACCCTGACCATGGATACCATGGCCCTGCCGGATGCCGATGCGATCGTGGCCCGCGCCCGGGCGGGCGACCCGGTCGCCCTCGAAGCGCTGTACCGGGCCTACGCCACGCCGGTCTACAATCTCTCGCGCCGGATCTGCCGCACCACGGAAGACGCCGAGGATATCCTGCAGGAGACCTTCTTCGAGGTCTGTCGTAGTATTCGCAACTACCGGGGAGACGGCTCGATCTGGGCGTGGATCCGTACCGTGGCGTCGAGCAAGGCGCTGATGCGACTGCGCCGCAACAAGTATCGCGTCACCGATGAGCTCGACGACGAGGTGGTTGCCTCCCGGCCTGCGTCGCAAGGGCTCCGGATGGATCTCGAAAGCGCGCTGTCACGGCTGTCCGACACGGCCCGCGCGGTGGTCTGGCTCCACGATGTCGAGGGGTATACCCACGAGGAAATCGCCGGTCAGATGGGGCGGACGGCGAGCTTCTCGAAATCCCAGCTGGCCCGGGCCCACGCCCGGCTGCGCATCTGGTTGGGTGAGGAGGTCCCGGCATGACCGGCCACCTCGACATGGCGCAGCTGCTCGCGCTGCGCGACGATGATCGCAGCGAGCCCGGCATGGCCGGCGTGCACCAGCATCTGGCCGATTGCCCGCACTGTCAGGACGAGCTGCAGCGACTGCATCAGCGCACGGCACGGCTGCGTGCGCTGCCCGGGCTGGCACCTGCGACCGATGAATTTCCCGCCGTCCGACAGCGGATCACCGTTGATCGGCACCAGCGCCGCGTGCGCCTGGCCGCCGGCACCGGCATCGGTCTCGCCGCCGCCCTGTTGCTCGGGTTCATCAGCCGCGACCTGATCCATCCCCGCGAGCTCGACGCCGAGCAGCAGTTGCAGGCGGAGATGGGTCGGTCGCAGCAGCTCGAACGTGAGCTGCACGCCTGGAATCCCGACGCGCGCGTCACCGACGGCAGCACGGCGATGGCCGTCGTGCAACTCGAGGCGCGCATCGCCGACCTCGACGCCCAACTGGCGCAGGCGGCTCCGCTGCAACCGCAGGCACGCGTGCGGCGCGACCTTCGCCTGTGGCAGGAGCGAGTCGGGCTCATGAACGCCCTCGTCAACGTCCAGCTCGGCCAAGCCAGCAACGTAGGTCTCTGACCCGTCGTTTTCAGGAGCACTATCATGCGATCTCTCATCGTCATCGGACTGAGCGTGTGCACGGCCACGGCGGCCACGGCGCAGACCGAACTGATCATTCGCCGGCCGGATCGCACGGATCAGGTCATCCAGCTCGCCGACTCAGCGCGCACCGCGCGCATCGAAATCCAGCTCGACAGTATCCTCGGCGCCCGCAATGTGGCGGAGGCCGGTCGACTGATGGCCGCCCGGCTCAAGGATCTGCAGCGGGACATGGCACAGGTCCGCCTCGACACGCTGCAGCCGATCACCACGCTGGCGCTGCGGTTGCCGCAAGTCGAGCTCGCCACCCGCAACGAACTGCAGGGGTTGAAGTCGCGCCTGCAGGCGTCGTGGCGGGCCCAGCCGCACTTCGGTATTGCTGTCGACTACCGGCCCCGGGATACGGACCGCTGGGGCGCCTACGTGATGGCGGTGACACCGGGCAGTCCGGCGGCGCAGGCGGGGATCCTGTCGGGCGATATCATCACCCGCATTGCCGGCAAGTCGCTGGTCGAGAAGGACCGCAAGGATGCGAGCGCCACCGATGCGTCGCTGCCGTATGTGCGGCTGACAACGATCATTGCGCAGCTCGACATCGGCAAGTCGGTGGCCGTCGAACTGCGTCGCGGCAACCAGATGCACACCGTGCACGTGACGCCGGACGAGAGCGACATGACGCAGCCAGCCATCGCCCAGGGCGAGCCGTTCACCAAGTTGTTCGCCGCGCCACGGGGCAATGTCGTGTCGACGATCAGCGTGCCCGCCTTGGCGCCTGACATGCAGTCGTTCAGCGTGTTCGAAGGCGACGGATTCGGCGACGCGTACGGACCGGCGCGATTGTTCGGCAACATCGAACTCGCGCCGATGAACGACAAGCTGGGCGCCTATTTCGGAACGACCGAAGGCGTCCTGGTGATCAACAACGTCGCGGATCGCCGCAGTTGGGTGGCGTACGATGGACCCCGCACCAGCGTGGTGGCACGGGGCGATGTACGCGTGCTCGCCGATTCCATCCAAATGAATTTCAAGACACCGGAGCTCGACCTCCTGCCCGGCGACGTGATCACCGCAGTCGACGGACGCAAGGTCACCACGCCATCGCAGCTGATGCGCATCGTGGCGAGCTATGACCGGGGTGAGGAGTTCAAGCTCCAGGTCGTGCGGCAGAAGCACGCCGAGACGATCCCGGTGAAAATGCCGTAGCCGTAGCGGCCGGGGCGTGCGACCGCACGCCCCGGCGCTTCATGCCACGCGAGGAGCCGCGGCCGCACCTTCCCACCGCCGCATCATGATCTCGACGAGGAAATACGCGGCCACCGCGCCGACCGTGACGTCGCTGAGGAAGTGCGCCGTCGCCATGACGCGAGTGATGCCGCAGGCAACGGCCATCCCGACCCACACCGGCCATCCGCGCGGATACAGCCAGCACAGCACCCAGGCCGCCGCGAATGCCACCATCGCGTGACTGCTGGGCAGTCCGATATCGCGGGTGTAGAACGGTTGGTTGGTAAACGGGCGGAAGTAGTAGTGCCCGGCGTGCAGTCCCGGTCGTTCGCGCCGCAACAGCATCTTGAGCACTTCGCACAGCAGCCCGCTCACGGTCGGCACGATCGCGAGCTGCAACGCTTCGCGTTTCCGCTGCAGTTGCAGGCCGATGCCCAGCGCGATGATCCACCACACCGGCAGGTAGCCTGCGGTGCGGAGCATCCGGCCCAGATCGTGATCATAGACGCCGGCGCGTGACAGATGCACAAACGCCCACCCATCGAGCAGGTGGGCCACGATGATGGCGACCACGGAGATCACGGCGGCGCGAACCGGTTGACGCATTGACCGCAATATATGTTGATATATTGCCGCATGGGCCGCACGCTCGCACTGGCGCTTCTGTTCCTTGCACCGTCGGCGCTGGCGGCGCAGGATATTCCGCCGTACGTCCCCGCCAATCCGGTTCTCGAGTCCCGCAGCGCGCTGTACGCACAGCCGTACCTGTCACCGCATCAAGGCTGGCAACTGCGGGTCCTCACCGATTACTACAACGCCGTCGAGGTCGCCGAGACCGACGTGCCGTTCCGGCGACAATACGTCTTCGACAGTGAAGTTCTCCAGGCCGATGCATGGATTTCGCGCGATCTTGGCCGCCACTTCTTCGCGATCGCCGACGTGCCGTTGCGCGGGGGGTACGACGGTTTTCTCGATGGCTTCCTGAACTGGTACCACCGCCTCTTCGGTCTCGCGGTTCCCGCGCGAAATCAGTTGCCGCTCGATCACTTTCGGTGGGCGTTCGTGCTCCCGGACATGAACGTCGACCGCCCGCGTCCGGGCACGTTTCTCGGCGATGTACGCGGCGGCGCCGGGTGGCGCACGGGGCGCGTCGAGCTGATTGCGACCGCGACGCTGCCGACCGCCACGACCGCCGTCGATGGCTGGGCGCGACATGTCGTCGGAACCTCGCTTGCCGCCACGGCGGCGCTGATTCGCAACGCGCGCGTCGCACTCGATGCCAGTGTGAGCGCTGGCTATACGCCGACGCACGGCGCGCTGGCCGAGTATCAGCAGCGCAGCTTTGCCAGCGGGCTGGCGTCGCTCCGGTGGCGATTCGCCGGTCGACAGTCGGCGTTCTTCGGCGTGTGGTCGCAGTCGCCGAGCTGGCACGACACCGGCTTTCACACCATGGACGACGCCGAGCTGAGTGCGGATTTCGGGTTTCTGCTGCATGTCCGGCGCACCTGGCCGGAGCTGCAGCTCGGCATGACGCAGGACCTCGCCCCGCGAGGCCCTGCACTCGATGTCGGGTTCAGTATCGGACTGCGGTGGGGAGCGACGACGTCAGACCGGTAGGTCGTCCGTGTCGAGCGGGGTCCGGCGGAACGCGGCCCGCAATTCGGGATGACGGTACAGCAGCCACCAGATCATCACCGCGCCAGCCAGTGCATTCGCCGCCAGCACGCCGACGAACGAAAACATCCCGCGCACCACTTCCGATCCCACCGACAGGATGCCGTAGAAGAACACCAGGAACGCCACCAGCAACTGAATGGCCGCGTCGCGCGCGATGACGCTGTGTTCCGACGTGCGGATCAACGCGGTCAGCAGCAATCCGAACGCGATGAACGCGACCAGGTGCAGCGCCGTGTAGGCGAGAATGGCGCCGGTATCCGGCTGCGTCAGCGAAACGGGCACATGCAGCACGAACGCCTCGCCCAGCACGCTCGGCGTCATCAAGGCCCGGCCATGGATCAGGTCGACCACCAGGTAGAAGGCCGCCACGACCGCGGCGCCCAGCACGCCCGCGATGATGCCTTCGCGGCGGAGGGCGGCATCGCGAGGAGGCTGCGCCTCGAATGGCTGCGTCATCGAATCTCCTTGAAACAGGCGTATCAAGGGACGAACGAACGCCGCCTCACGGCACGCGGTCGGCAGCCCCCTCACCAAAGAGAAACTGCTCCATGTTGCGCAGCAGGAGCTCGCGCGCCTTGGGCTGATGCGGCACCAGGGCGTAGTGGTTGATCAGCTGCTGCTGTTGCTTGAGCCAGTCGGCCCAGCACGACTTGCAGATGGTCTGGTAGATCCGGTCGCCCAGATCGGTGGCGAATGGCTTGAACGCCTGGCGTTCGCCTGCGAGGCCGCAGCGAACGCACTGCACTGAGGACATGCCGGGTAAACTAGCAGGCGCCTATTCGCCGCGCTTGAGCGCCTTGACGCCACTCGCGGTGCCAACACCCGCGCTACCGCCCACGATCAGCGCCGTCCCGAATCCGACCAGCGGGAGCAGCGCCACCACCGGGACCAGCACGATGGTGGCGCCCAGGAACACGATCCACGGTGCCAGCGGGTGCCGCACCGCATCGACAAAACGCAGGCGGTTGCGCACGTACTCCCGCGCCAGCCCGAAGGCGAACAGCGCGCCGGCCACCGTGACGGTGAATCCCACGAGGGTGAACAGCGACTGGAAGAAGTGCATTGGAAGCCCGAGTGAAGGTTGGTTTCACTACGGAACAACCGACAGGAAGATTCAGGAAGTCGTTAGTCGTTAGCTGTTAGCCGTTAGCTGTTAGACGGCCACTGGCAGCCCCACAGCCGCTAACAGCTAACGCCTCACAGCTAACGCCTATTCATACCGCAACGCTTGAATCGGATCCAGCCCCGCCGCGCGCTTGGCAGGCCACAGCCCGAAGAACAGCCCCACCAGCCCCGAGAACAGGAACGAACCGACGATCGCCACCGGCGAAATCACCATGTCGGTCCCGTACTGCTTGCTCACGAAGACCGAGGCCGCGACGCCGAACGAGATTCCCAATGCACCACCGGTGATGCACAGCACCAGGGCTTCGACCAGGAACTGCAGCATGATGGTCAGCTTGGTGGCACCCAGCGCCTTGCGGATGCCGATCTCCTTGGTGCGCTCCGTCACCGACACCAGCATGATGTTCATGATGCCGATGCCGCCGACGATCAACGACACCGCGGCGATCGACAGCAGCAGCGTCGAGAACGTCTGCGCGGTCTGTTGCTGCGTGGCGAGAATATCCTGCGGCGACCGGATCTGGAAATCGTCGTCCTGGCCCGGCCGGATCTTGTGCTCCTTGCGCAGGACGCGCTCGACGTCGACCATGCCCTGCTCGACCGGCACGCCGGGGCGTACGATGACCGAAATCGACCGCAGCAGGTCGGTGCCGAAGACCCGGTACCGCGCCGTGCTGATCGGGATCAGGATCTGCTCGTCGGGATTCTGGAATCCCTGGGAGCCCTTGGCACTGAGGACGCCGATGATCTCGAACGGAATGTCGCGGATCGAGATGGTCTGGCCGATCAACGCGCCGGCGTTGGCGTTGAGCAGCTTGGGCACGTCGGCGCCAACCACGGCGTACCGTTGCCGTGCCGCGTCGTCACCGTCGGTGAAATTGCGACCGTATGTAATGGTGTAGTTGTGCGCCGACACGTAGTTCGCCGTCGTGCCGACGATACTCGTGTTGATGTTGCTGTTGAGGTAGACCACCTGCTGGTTACGCGACAGTTCCGGCACGACGGCGCTCAATACCGTGGCCTCGCTTCGCAGCGAGTCGGCATCGGACACGCGCATCGGCGCACGGTCGGCGCGCGCCGCCCCGAAGCTGAATCCCATGCCGGGATTGACGGTGACGAGGTTCGCGCCGAGGGAGTTGATGCGGTCCTGCACGGCCTTCTGCGCACCACTGCCCATGGCGACCACGGTAATCACCGCGGCCACGCCGATGATCACGCCCAGCATCGTCAGTGCCGCGCGGAGCTTGTTGGCGCGGATGCTGCCGAACGCGACGCGAACCGTTTCACCGATCAGCATCAGATGCCTCCGCCGCGGCGACCACCGCCGCCGCCCCCGCCGCCGGCCGGCGCTGCCGCCTTGGCCTGACCCGGCAGCCCCGAGTTCTGACTCATGCGCTGCTGCATCTGCTGCTGATTCTGGATCAGGCCGGCGCTCGGCAGCAACAGCACGGAGTCACCGAGCTGCAGACCCACCTTGACCTCCGAATAATCGAGGTCGGTCAACCCGGTTTGCACGTACACGGGCGTTGGCCGGCCGCTCTTCAGCGCGAACACGATGTAGGTTCCGCCAAAGTCCGCGGCGCCCCGCGAGGCACGGCCACCGCCGCGGCCCCCACCACCACCACCACCGCCGCCACCACCGCCACCACCGCCGCCACCAAACCCACCGCCGCCAAAGCCGCCACCGCCATTCCCGCCGCGCCTCCCCCCGCCGCGGCGACCGCCTCCCGTGCTGTCGCCCGTGCGCCGCGCGCCACTATCTCCGCCCGCGCGCGCGCCACCCTGCGGCGTCGGCAATGCACCACCCTGACTCGAAGTATCCGTCCGCGCTGCGGTTTCAGTGGCGAACTTCGCGCGCGCATCCGTAAGCATCGTCTGCAGATTGCTGGGAGCGATACCGAGCACCGACCCGGCACTCGCCACGTCGCGTTCGGTGCGCAGCGCGGCGTTCGGTACCGCCAGGACGTCGAGCCGCTGCCCCACCGAGATGCTGACGTCGGCGTTCATGCCCGGCTTCAGCAACCCGTCCTGATTGTTGATCTGGATGTCGACGGGAAACATCGTCACGTTCTGGATCGTGTCGGATTGCGGCTCGATCTTCGTGACCAGTCCCTTGAACAGTCGATTGGGGAACGCCGCCACCGTGACGTTGGCGACCTGGCCCGCGTGCAGCTTGCCGACATCCGTCTCATCGACCCACGTCATCACGTGCATCTGCGACAGGTCGGCCATCGTCAGGATGACGGTGCCGCCGCTGGCGCTGTTGGTCGGCGACGAGATGACGGTCCCGCGCTGCACCTGCAGCGAAATCACGGTCCCGGTGATCGGGGCGAGCACCTGGGTGTCACCGAGCTCGATCTCGGCGTTGGCCAATGCGATCCCGTCGCGAATCACGGCGGCGTTCGCGACGGCAACCGCCAGCTGCGTGGTCTCCAGTTCCTGCTGGGTGACCGCCTTGGCAGCATAGAGTTCCTGTTCGCGCTTCGCCTGTGTCTGCGCATTGATCAACTGCGCGCTGTCCACCTGCAGGGCTGCCCGGGCCTGCTGGACATCGTTGGTCGGAATCCGCTGATCGACCTGCACCATCAGCGCGCCGCGCTTGACGACGTCACCCGTCTGCACCTTCATGTCGAGAATTTCGCCCGACGCCTTCGACTTGACCTGCACCAGCGTATCGGGGTTGATCGCTCCCGACGCCTGCGCCGACACGATGATGTCGCGCTTGGTGACCGGCACCGCCTGATACAGGGGGGCCGGCGGCGCCTTGTGACAGGCGCCGAGCAGCGCGACCGGCAGCAGCAGGAATCGCAACGTCCGCGTCACGACGCCACCCCCGCCGGGGTGACATCGTTCGCGATCTTGCCATCCCGGAGCACGATCTGGCGATGCGCGTGCTCCGCGATGTCGGGCTCGTGCGTCACCAGGATGATGGTCTGACCTTCGGCGTGCAGGTTCTGGAACAGCGCCATGATTTCCTCCGACGTCGCCGAGTCAAGATTGCCGGTCGGCTCGTCCGCTAGCAGGATGGACGGATGGTTGACGAGTGCGCGCGCGATCGCGACGCGCTGCCGTTGTCCGCCCGACAGTTCGTTGGGTTTGTGATCCATGCGGTCGCCGAGTCCCACCTGGGTCAGCGATTCCTCGGCGCGTTCGCGGCGCACCTTGCTCGACGCGCCGGCGTACACCATCGGGAGTTCGACGTTGGCCAGCGCCGACGCGCGCGGCAGCAGGTTGAACGTCTGGAACACGAACCCGATCTCCTTGTTCCGGATATGCGCCAGCGCATCGTCGTCGAGTTCGCTCACCCGGTACCCGTTGAGCCAGTATTCGCCTTCGCTGGGCGTGTCGAGGCAACCGATCAGGTTCATCATCGTGGACTTGCCGGAGCCCGACGGCCCCATGATCGCCACGAATTCGTTCTTGCGGATCGTCATGTCGACCCCGCGCAGCGCACGGACCCGTTCGGTTCCCATGATGTACTCCCGCTGCAGATTGCGCGTCACGATGACCGCATCGCGCGGTACGTCTGCCGGCAGTGCTGCCATGCGTTCGGCGGTATCCAGAATGTCGTTGCGCGCCATTACAGTGACCTCCCCAGAATCTCTTCGAGTTGACTTTTTGCGTTCAGGTACGAGTACCGCGCCTGTACCTGGTTGGCTTGCGCCGTGACGAGTTGCTGTTGCGCGGTGAGCACGTCGGTGATGGTGGCCACGCCGATGCGGTACCGTTCGGTGACCACGCGCAGATTTTCCTGTCCGGCCATGACCGCCGCGGTCGACACCGTGATGGTCTCCTCGGCGGTCTCCAGCGACGCAAACGACTGACTGACCTGCGCCGACAGCAGATTGCGTTCGTCCGCCAGGTTCGCTTCGGCATCACTGATCTGGATCGCGGCGTTCTCGACCTGCGTCTCCCGCTGCAGGTTGGTCCACGGCGTCAGGCTGACGCCGAGGTTCAGGCTGCGGCGCGCCTTGAGCGAGTTGTCGCCGTTGGGCCCGTTGGCGAAATATCCGGTCCAGCTCTCTGCTGCGGTCACGCTCGCAGTCGGGTAATAGCCGGCCTTGGTCGACGCGTACGCCTGCTGCGCGGCGGCAAGATTGGCATCGAGACTCTTGAGCGCGGGCGACTGCGTCAGCATTTCCTGACGGATCGCGGCGGTGTCCAGCGGCGGCGGCACCTGATAGAACGCCGAATCGTCGATCGCGCGGACCGGACCGGAGACACCCACCAGTCGGCCGAGGTTGGCCTCGCCCACCACCAGGTTGGACCGGGCCTGCAAGAGTCCCAGCCGGGCCTGCAGGTAGGTGCCCAACGCGGTGAGCGAATCGGAAAGCTGACCCGACCCCGCCTGCAGCTTGGCGGAGGCCAGCGTCAACTGCCCCTGCGCGGCGTCGAGGTTGCTCTGGGCTACTGCGACCAGCTGCTTGTCAGCCAGGGCCTGGAAGAACGCCTGCGTCGTGGCGTAGTCGTTGGTGTACTGCGCGGTGGTCAATTGCGCGTTCGCCGCCGCTTGTTGCGCCTGCCGCTGGTGCAACGTGTGATTGCGCGCGAACCCGTCGAACAGCGTGTAGGTCGCCTGCGCGCCGAAGGTGTAACTCGGCTGCGCGGTGTTGCCGCTGATGATTTCCTGGGTGATCGGGTCGAGACGCGATTGGCCCGACGAGAGCACCAGATTGGCCTGCGGCGTCAGGCTCAGCGACGGCAGGAACTGCAGGAACGCCGTCCGCGATGCCAGCTGCGCCGTCCGGATCGCTCCCTCCGCGGACACCACGCTCGGCGCCACCATACGTGAGCGGCGCAGCGCGTCGGCGAGCGTCACCGCCGCCACCGCAGTATCGGGCGCTTGCCTCAGGGCGGCGGCGGCCGTATCCGGCGTTTGCGCCGCAAGGGGGCTGCTGACGAGAAGCGCCGCGAACGCGGCGCTCAACAGGCATTCAGTGCGGACCACGATTGACTCCTCCTCGCGGACCTGGTCCGCCGGGGCTGTTGGTGCAGGGACCGGCGCCTTGCGCCGCCGGCCGAGTGCGCTGGTCGTCTTCGGCACGGTTGAGCGAGTCGTACCGCAACTGGCCGATCGCGGGCAGCAGGGCACGGATCTCGGTACGCGTCTGCGCGCGCCGGGTTTCGACCGCCGGCTTGATCGACTGATAGACCGAGTCGACCCGAGGACGAATCGTCTGGAACAGCGAGTCGATCGACGGTCGGGTGGGCTGGCGAATCGAGTCCATGGCGACCTCGCCGCGACACCAGGCCGCGTTGATGCTATCGCGCGTGGCCGGCACCAGATCGACATGCAGCGTATGGCTCAGCCGCGTCGCGTATCCGGCCGGCGGCCGCGGGCCACCGTGATTACGCCAGATCCAGGTCGCGTGACCGCGACGGGCGGCCATCGCCAGACCCGCCCCGCCGACCACGAGGCCCAGCACGAACGCCGTGGCCAGCAGACCCATGGCGCGAGGACGCGAAGCCATCACGGGCTTTCCCGCGTGCTCAGCGACGCCAGCAGCACGTTGACCCCAGGGGTAGAGCCTTCGAGCAACTGGCTCGCCACGGTCTGCGACGGCGTATCCGTTTCGTCAGCCGCACTGAGGGCCTGCAGTCCCCATCCGGCGAGCGCGATCACGAGCGATGCCGCGATGAGGCCCTGCCAGAACCAGCCGGCCAATTCCTCATCCCAGCTCCGCGCGCGCCGCTGGCCCAATCGGGCGCGGACACGGTTGACGAACGCCGCGCCAAACGGCATTTCCAGGGCATCGCGCAGCGCGGCGCCGAGTTGGGCATCGCGCTCCGAATCGAAGGGCGAAAACTCACTCATCCCATTCCTCCTTGACCGTTCCCAGCACCCGTCGCAAGGCACGGCGACCATGAAACACGTCCGACTTCACTGTCCCCTCCGGAATGCCGAGCATCGTTGCGATCTCGGCCTGTGCATATCCTTCGGCGTCAAACAATACGACGGCCATCCGTTGACGCTCCGGCAACGTGGCCAACGCCGCCCGCAACCGTTCTCCCAGATCGATGGCCCCCACCTCGCGCGCGGGGTTCTCCCGCGCGGCCGCCGACACCGTATCGAGCGGATCCGCCGCCCGTACCCGCCGCCGCCGCCGCAGATCACGGGCCGCGTTGACGACGATCTGCATCAGCCAGGGCCGGAAGGCCTTGGATGAGTCATACCGGCTGATCGCCCGCCACGCGGAGAGAAAGCCCTCCTGGGCCGCATCGTCCGCGTCTTCACGATCTTCCAGAATGGCATACGCCACGCGACGAGCCATCGCCTGATGCAATTCGATCAATGCCCCGAAGGCTTCGGCGTCCCCGGTGCCCGCACGGGCTGCGAGTGTCGCCTCGTCCACGCCCGTCATACGCAAGTAACCGGAGGCACGTTGACGATCAACCCCGGATCCGATGGCCCACGGCCCGCACCAGCAAGGCCGCGCCAGCCGTGGCCGCCAGCACGGCAGACACCCAGGCCATCGGCAGCGGGAACACGGCAAAAAGCACGGCGGTGACGAGAAGAATCAAGGCCAGGGGCCCGAACACCGCTGCGCGCGCACCTTCGAGAATCCCCCCGACCAGGATGATCGCCTGCGTTCGACGTTCCCGAAGTGAACGCACATGCTTCTGGTCAAGGCGCTTTTCCGGCGCCTGCCGCGCCAAGGCCGGGAACACGTCGCGGCCCATCACCTTGGGAATACGGCGGGGGCGCAGCAGCACTTCGCTGGACCCGGCCAGGTCAGCCAGATATTGCTGCTCCATCTGTTCGGCGAGCGCGTCGTCGTAGACGAATACATCGAGCTCCCAGTTCGCCAGCAGGCTGGATGGGTTGAGGTTACTCGACCCGATGCGCACGACATGGCCATCGGCGACAATCGTCTTGGCGTGCAGCATCGGGCCATTCCACTCCCAGATGCGCACACCGGAGCGCAAGAGCCCCCGGTATCCGAACCGCGACAAGTTGCGCACCGCGCGGATATCGCTGCTTCCCGGCAGGAGCAGGCGCACATCGACGCCGTCGCGAGCCGCGTCCTTGAACGCCTGATAGAGGCGTTGCGGCGCGGCGAGATACGCCTCGGTGACCCAGATGCGCTGGGCGCTGACGCCCAGCAGCAGTTCGATCGTGCGCGCCCCGCGCTCACGTCCCGGCTCCGTGGCAACGACGCGCACGTCGGTAGTCCCGGCCGGTGACGCCGCATCGCCGACTTCGTCTTCATCGTCAGGCGGCTGGCCGCCGTTGAAACTCCACGCGCGGCAGAAGGCGCGATCGAGCGCCCGCGCCGCCGGGCCGTCGACGGCGACGCCGGTGTCGCGCCACGGCAGGCGGTGCTGCGCCGGGTCGCCGACCCACTCGTTGCCGATGCAGAGGCCGCCTGTCACGGCGTGCTGCCCGTCGACGACCAGCAGCTTGCGGTGGTCGCGCGCGAAAATCAGCAGCGGATCACGCATGGAAAACGGGCCGAATCCGCGCACATCGACGCCGGCCTCGCGCAACCGGCGCCAGAAGGTGTGCGGCGTGCCGAACGAGCCGACCCAGTCATACAGCACCCGGACAATCACCCCGGCGCGGGCACGCTCGATCAACCGGACGGCAAATCCCTCGCCGCAATCGTCGGCGTGAATGATGTAGTTCTCGAGGTGAATCCGATGCTGCGCCTGCTCGATCAGGCGATACATCGCCGCGTAGGTCGCGGGCCCGTCGATCAGCAGGTCGACCTGGTTTCCGGTGAGCACGGGCGATCCGCCTGCCCGCCCGAACGCGCGCTGCAGCGCATTCCGGGCCGGTTGCGACACGACTTCGGGCAGTGTCACCCGGCGAGACCCAGACCGAGTTCGCGCTGGTGGGGACGCAACGCGGCGATCACGTCGGCGACGAGTTGCTCGAGCGGCACGCCGAGTTCTTCGGCGCCGGTGCGGACATCATCACGGCTCACGCCGCGCGCAAACGCCTTGTCCTTGAGCTTCTTGAGCACCGAGCGCGGTTCGAGATCGTCGAGCGAGCGGCCGGGACGTACCAGCGCGCAGGCCACGACGAACCCGGCGAGCTCGTCGACGGCAAACAGCACTCGAGCGAGGTCGGTGTCGCGCGGCGTCCCGGTGAAGGCGGCGTGTCCGAGAATCGCCTGACATCCCTCGTCGGGAAATCCTTCGCGGCGCAAGTAGCGGACGCCTTCGGTCGGGTGTTCGCGGTCGGCGGCGCGGTCGGCGTTGGGAAAACGTTCGTAGTCGAAGTCATGCAGCAATCCGACGACACCCCACCACTCGGGATCGGCGCCGTATCGCTCCGCCAGGAATCGCAGCACCAGTTCGACGGCGTGCATGTGCGCACGCAATGCGGGCGATGCGGTCCACTCGCACATCAATTCCCAGGCATGATCGCGGGTCCACGCGGCAGATGGCATCGCGGAAAGGTAAGACGAACAAACCGCAGAAGTGAGACAGCGGGCGCCGCTCAGTGAATGCCGGGCGCGCTCCCGACCGCAGTGGCGTGGAAGGTGCTGCGCGCCGCTTCCACCTGGTCGACCGAGATGACGAACGCGTACTCTCCCGGTGCCGCCAGGGGCAGGTCGAAGACCAGAATCGCGGGCGCCTCGAGCTCGACGATGCCGGCCGGGGGCTCGTTGACCTGCATCATGCCGCCCTGCTCCAGTACCACGTGACCGGCCGGATCGACGAGCTGCACGCGCAGGTCGTGATTTCCCAGCTCGGTGCGGCGACCCCGGAGATGCAGCACCAGATGGGCGCGCGGATGCACGGCCGGGAACTGCTGCACCGCGATGTGCCGCCACAGGCCGAGCACCGACAGCTTGCCATGCTGGTCGAGAATGGCGTAGTCGCAGAGGAGCGCGAGTTCGACTCGCGTGTTCAGCTCACCCGGATCGAGCGGACCACATCGCCCTGGCGCATCGCGTGCACCGTGTCCATGCCCTTGGCCACCTGGCCGAAGACGGTATGGACCTTGTCCAGATGCGGCTGCGGCGAATGACAGATGAAGAACTGGCTTCCGCCTGTATCCTTGCCGGCGTGGGCCATCGACAGCGTGCCGGCGACGTGCTTGTGGGTGTTGCGCGCCGTCTCGCACTTGATGGTGTAGCCCGGACCACCGGTGCCGACGCGCGGATCACCCGGCGTCCTGGACCGCGGATCGCCGCCCTGGATCATGAAGTTGGGAATCACGCGATGAAATCGCGTGCCGTCGTAGAACTCTTCGTTGGCCAGTTTCTCGAAGTTGGCGACGGTGAGCGGGGCTTCGTCGTCAAACAGGTCGAGGAGGATGGTGCCTTTGTCGGTGACGATCGTCGCAGTCTTGGGCATACCAGTCGCGGGGATGGAGGACGCGGAAGAATACACTGGTTCAATCGACCAGCCGGAACACCTTGAACACGGCGTCGCCCGGGAACGCTGCGTCGTCCGGTGCGCACGCCAGCACCAACCAGGCGCCGTTGAGTGACCACTGGCCCGCGAAGTCCGCGCAGGGCAGCGCCAGCCGGCCGAGGAAACGGTGATCGTTGAACAGGTCGGCGTAGCCGGAGTCGGCATCGATCCCCACGACCCAGAGGCGTCCCTGGGTATCGAAGCCGAGGTGACCGTTGTGCGGAAAGAACTCCTGCGGCCGGCGGATCACGTCGTCACGCACCCGCGCGGAATCGCCAGGCCGGCGCCCGCGCACTTCGCGCAGCGACCGCACGGTGGCCTGCACTTCCCGGTCGATGCGACGCGGTGTCAAGCGGATCCGTGGCAACGCCCGGCGCAGCACGCGGACCAGCGTACCGTTCCAATCATAGAGTGCGAGCTGATAATTCCAGCCGTCACCCAGCACGAATCCGCTGTCGCGAATCCCCACCACCGGGATGCGCGGATGCCCGTCCGGCGGCAAGCCGGGCGGAAACGCGGCCGCCATGAACGAATCGCCGGCGGGCACCAGCATGCGAACCGTGCCGCTGGTGATGGACACCAGCACCGGAAAATCGCCTTGATGGAACGGCTGCACGCCCAGTGCCTGGCGATCCGACACGGCGGCGCGCAGAAACGTCATGGCGTCGAGTACCCGGCTCGCCAGCACGCGCCCGGACAGCGAGAACGCGGTCACGCGTGGTTCCTGATCGAGCAGGAATGTGGAATCGACGATCCCGATCATGTTCCCGCCGCGAACCTCACCGGGACCATCACCAATCCGGCCGAATCGCCGCACCACCGCGCCGCTGGAATCGACGACGGAGTAAAGCATGCCGTCGCCGCGATCGTCGTACAGGACGATGGTGCCGTCGCTGCCGACCACGAAGGACGCCCAGACGCTGCCCGGGCTGTTCGACAGCGAATCCGACGTCCGCTGCAACACGAGTGACGGCATGCGATCGTTGGCGGGGCCGGACCGTTGCGCTGGCGGGGGCGCCGGGGCGTGGCACGCGGCACTGGCTGCCACGACCCACACGGACCAGCACCTACGCATGGCGAGCGACCTTGAAGGCCGACGGACAGAGGTCATTGAGGACGCACGCACCGCACTTGGGACGATTCGCGATGCAGATGCGGCGGCCGTGCCAGATCAGCAGATGACTCACCAGCGCCCAGTCCTCGCGCGGCAGCAGCGCCATCAGGTCGCGCTCCACCGGCTCAGCTTCGGTATGCCTGGTCAGTCGCAGCAACCGCGACAACCGCAGCACGTGGGTGTCGACGGTGACGCCTTCGCTGATGCCGAAGGCGTTGCCGAGAATCACGTTGGCCGTCTTGCGACCGACGCCGGGCAACGACTGCAACGCCGCCATGGTGCGCGGAATGCGGCCGCCGTGTTCGGCGACCACCCCTTGCGCCATGCCGATCAGGTTCTTCGCCTTGTTGCGAAAGAATCCCGTCGACCGGATCACGTCCTCGAGTACGGCCCGATCGGCCTGGGCCAGGGCTGCCGCGTCCGGCCACCGCTTGAACAAGGCCGGCGTGACCAGGTTGACGCGCGCGTCGGTGCATTGCGCCGACAGGATCGTCGCGACAAGCAGCTGGTAGGGGTTGCGATAGTCGAGTTCGCAGTGCGCGTCCGGATACAGCTGGCGCAGCCGCTCGACGATCAGCAGCGCCCGGGCGCGCAACTGCGCCCGGGTTTCGCGGGCGGGCACGCGGGCGGTGCGTTTCATGGCCACCGTATCGTCAGCGCGTCGACCGCGCGCGCGCGAACGCGAGGAATCCGTCGACGTCGCGGCAGTTGAGGATGTCAGCCGCCGTGAGACCGCCCTTGCGAGCGATGTCGACGCCCAGGGCGACGTTGCCAAGTCCGGCAATGTTGTGTGCATCGACGCCGATCGAGATCATCACGCCACTCTCGCGCGCCTGCGCCAGCCGGCGCCAGTCGAGATCGAGTCGTCGCGGATCCGCGTTGATCTCGATCGCGGCCCCCTGCTCGGCCGCCACCGCGATCACCTGATCGAGATCGATGGCGTACGGTTCGCGGGACAGCAGCAGCCTCCCGGTCGGGTGGCCCAGGATCGTCAGGTAGGGCGACGCCAGGGCGCGACAGACGCGCGCCGTCATCTCGTCACGATCGAGGTTGAAGCGCGAATGAATCGACCCGATGATGAAATCGAAACCGGCGAGCAATGATTCCGGATAGTCCAGGGCGCCGTCGGCGAGGATGTCGCTCTCGATCCCCTTGAGCACGCGAAAGCCCGACATCCGCTCGTTGACCGCGTCGATCTCGTCCCATTGCTGCCGGATGGCGTCGGACGACAGCCCACCGGCGTACGCCGCCGCCTGCGAATGGTCCGTGATGCCCAGATACGCGTACCCCGCGCTTTGGCAGGCGATGGCGAGTTGCTCGACCGAATTGCTGCCGTCCGATGCGGCCGTGTGGCAATGGAGCAGGCCCACGATCTCGTCGCGCGTGACCAGCGCGGGCACCGGGCGACCGACTTCGTTGCCGGTCTCGCGCAGCTCCGGAGGAATCCACGCGAGGTCAAGTGCTTCATACAGCGATGCTTCCGTTGGCGTCGGCACAAAGCTGCTGCCGTGCCAGAGTGCCGTCCCGGCAAAACGGAACCCGCGCTCCGCCGCCCGATCCGCCAACGCGGCAAGATGGGCTTCGCTGCCCGTTGCTTGCACCATCACGGCGCCGAAATTCTGCGGCGGGGTCACCACGACATGCACGCTGGCGCCGCCCGCAAAACGGAGCACTGCGTGGCGCTCATCGCGGTCGGCGATCTCGGTGACGCCCGGCATGCCGCTCAATTCCTGAAATACGTCGGCCGCAGACGCGTGGGCGACCAGCACGCTGACAAGATCACCCACCACCTCGCACCGCCGCCGCACCGCGCCCGCGGTGTGCGCCGACACGATGCCGGGGAGTTGTTCGAACGCGCTGCGGAACGCTTCGTCCTCCTGGGCGGCGTGATGCGCGAGGCGCAGGCGACTGGTTTGACGCAGGAAGGCGATGCCCTTCAGGATCTTGTCGGCGGTGCGGGCACCGAAGCGCGGCAGCGCCGCGAGCCGGCCGTCGCGTGCGGCCTGCTCCAGGTCGGGGAGCGTGTCGATGTGGAGGACGTCGTGGATCTGGCGGATCTTGGCGACGCCCAGCCCCGGAATGCCCAGCATGTCGACCAGGCCGGCGGGAACCTCGGCGCGCAGTTGATCGAGAATGCCTGCGCGGCCCGTGGTCACCAGCTCGGTCACGATCTGCAGGATCGCCGGACCAATGCCCTTGACCTCGGCCAGGGAGCCATCGGCAATGCCGGCTTGCAGGTCGCCGCCAAAGCCGAGCACACTGCGCGCGGCGGTCGTGAAGGCGCGAACCCGGAACGGATTTTCACCCTTGAATTCGAGATAGGAGGCGATCTGTTCGAGCGAGCGCGCCACGCCGGTCCGGTCCATCACCGCCATCACTCGGTCTCCTCGCTCGCGCGCACCTCCCACGCGAGCCACAGCAGTTCGTCGGGCACCACCATGGCGTGAAGCCCGGCGCGATCACCACCGGGCATCGCCGGCGCAAACGGAGGTGAGTCGTCCGCCCGCCGGACGATGCGTGGCTGCGCGCCACAGGCGGTCATGATCGACAACCCCGGACGCTCGGCATGCACGCCGAGGCACGCGACCACCTGCAACTCGTCGGCAATCGGAACGGCAAACCAGCCATCGAGCGGTTCGAACGCCACGTCGGGCGAACACCGAGCCCAGATGCGCCGCGCAGCAACCTGAATGTACTGCGCCGCGCACGCGGCGACCGGCCCATGCGGCAGGGCGTCGTCCACGGGGTCACCCGCTGCCGGCGGCGGCCGATGTCGCCATCAGTGCGTCGATCGCCGGCTGATCGACATGCCGCGTGGGTTCGCCGTCGCGCCAGTAGCGATAGGCCGCGTACACGAACCGGACGAAATCATCGACACCGTCGGCAAGTCCCGCATCGGGTCGCAATTCGTGCATCAGGTCCAGCGCCGGACTCGCCAGCAGGAACGCGTCCAGCGTGTCGCGCGCAGCGAGATCGGCGTGAATGGCGGGGAATACGCGGTCGCGCATGCCGCCGAACACGAGATCGAACGGATGCGGACGCGGCGGCGGCATCATCGCATCAACCGGCGGCGCGGGGCAGGAACGGATCCAGCGCGGCGACGAACGCCTCGGGTGCTTCGACGTACGGCACGTGGCCGCAATCGGGCAGTACGATCAGCGGCGCGCGCAGTGCGGCGGCCGTCCGCTCGGCCGTGATGAGCGGGATGGGATCGTCGTCGCCGTGCACCACCAATGCGCGCAGGTCGAGCCGGGCGAGTGCCGGCCGCAGGTCGAAGGCATCGCCGAGCGAGTTCCACACGGCTTGCTGGGTCCGGCCCGTGATGCGAAATGGTGACAGCTCACGCGCGCGCGCAGGCACGTGGAAATATCCCGACACGGCGAGCTCGAACAGGCGCTGGTTGTAGGCCGTGAGGTCGCGTCCGCGCAAGCCGCTCTGCTGCAGTTCGGCGCGTTCGGCGAGCAGCTGGGGCGTGGCGTTGCGCCGGGCGAGGTTCTGCTCGAACTCGTCGCGCTCGACGCGCGCTGCGGGCGCCGGAGACACCAGCGCCAGTGACGCAACCCGAGCTGGCCAGGTGATGGCGTACAGCATGGCCAGCAACGCACCCCACGAGTAGCCGCAGATGTCGAGCGTC
The DNA here is from genome assembly GCA_963796635.1 of uncultured Gemmatimonadales bacterium. Classification (GTDB taxonomy): domain Bacteria; phylum Gemmatimonadota; class Gemmatimonadetes; order Gemmatimonadales; family GWC2-71-9; genus Palsa-1233. The sequence goes on along the minus strand of CAWCMH010000001.1, from coordinate 2,775,858 downwards.
GCGAGGCCCCACGCATCCCGCAACGCGTCGAGATCGGCCACGTGTTCGCGCCAGCCGACCGGTACGTCACGGCCCACGGGCGATCGACCGCCGCCGCGTTGATCGTAGTACACCAGCGTGCGGCCGTGCGCGAGTCGGTCGAAGCCGGGGCGCAGGTAATCGTGATGCGCCCCCGGGCCGCCATGCAGCACGACGACCTCGGGACCGCTGCCGCAGCGCTCCTCGTAGAGGTCGACCCCGCGCACGTTGCGAATCAGAGCAGCACCGCCAGCGCGTCGGCGACCTGACGCACCGCCTGTTGCTCGGCCGCGTCGAACGGATCCGGCACGTCGGAATCCACGTCGATCTGTCCCAGAACCAGCGCCCCACGGCGAATCAGCACGACGAGCTCCGCCCGGGTGAAGAGGTTGCACGCGATGTAATTCTCCACGGCGCGGACGTCGCCGACGTTCTGGTCCTCGCCCGTGGCGACCGCGGTGCCGCAGACCCCCTGCCCGACCGCAATGCGGAGGTGTTCGGTGTCGCGGCCGCTGTGCGCTTCGAGCACGAGGGCGTCGCCCGCGAGCATGTACAGGTACACCGACGTGTACGGCGGGCCGGCGTCGCGGATCAGGTCGGCGGCGAGCGCGAGCAACTGCGGCCGCGCCTGGCCATGATTGAACGCGGCGCGCAAACGCGTGATCACGCGGTCGGCATCGAGCGTCGGCATCGGTCCCCTTCCCCTGTGGTGCAGGTACATTCCAGCGACTTCCACCCGGTCATCGCTTGCGCCTTGCTCCGCGACTGTTCGCGCTGGTGCCTGCCGCGGTTGCCATCAATCTGGTCACAGGTGGCATCGTCAAGGAACTGTCGCTGCCAGTATACCTCGACACCATCGGGACCGTGATGATTGCGGTGCTCACGGGCGTGTGGCCCGGCATCCTGGTCGGCACGCTCAGCCAACTGCTGCTGGGCCTGCTGACGGGATATCAGTACCTGCCGTTCGTGGTGATCCAGTGGCTGCTCGCCGCGGTCGTCGCGATGGCGGCTCGACGGCACGGTTTTGCCTCGTACCCGCGCGCGGTCGCGTCGGGGCTGCTCGCGGGCGCGCTGTGCGGCGCCGCGTCGACGGTCATCAGCTACACGCTGTTCCGGGGATCGACCGGTGGCGGCGTGAGCTGGATCACGGCCGCCCTGCGCTCGGCCGGCGTGCCGCTCGGCACCGCGGTCGCGATCAGTTCGAGCAGCACGGACCTGGTCGACAAGACGATCGTGATCCTCGTTGCTGCGACGGTGCTGCGCCATCTGCCGCGCCGGGTGCTGGCGCGATTCCCGCTGGCGCGCCGCGCGACCACGCCGTGACAGCGATCGGGCGGCGCGCACATCCGTTCACGGCGGGCGCGGTGGCCCTCGCCTTGATCGCGCTGGCACTGCTCGTCCCCGACACGCGATCGGCCGCGTACCTGTATGCCGCGACCGTGGTACTCGCCCTCGCCAGCGGCGCGGGTCGTGGCGTGCGTCTCGCCCTGATTGCCATGGCACCGATCTGCATCCTGCTGCTGATCCTGCAGGTGTTGCTCGGTGCGGCACCGCGCGAACCGGCGCCGTGGGGCGGCACCGTCTCGGTGCCGGGGACGGCCTGGGCGCTGTCTCAGGCCGTGCGCCTCGGAATCATCGCGACCGCGTCACTGGCATTCACCAGCGGCTTCGATCCCCACCGATTTCTTCAGGCGGCCATCGCGCGACGCTGGCCGTTCGGCGCCGCATTCCTGCTTGTCGCGACGCTTGACGCCGCCGATCAACTCGGCCGGCAGGCTCGCCGCCTGCGGGAGGCACAGCGCACCCGCGGCATCCGGGTCACGGGATCGCTGGCAACCCGCGCGCGTGCGCTACCGGCGCTGGTCTTCCCGTTGCTGCTCAGCGCACTGACCGAAGCCGACGATCGGGCACTTGCACTCGAAACGCGCGGGCTGTTGATCGACGGACCTCGCACCGCGATCGATCCACCGGTCGACACGGTCGTCGATCATGTCGTGCGCTGGATCGCCGCCGGGGGCGTGGTGGCCGTCGCGGCGTGGCGAGTGCTGCGGTGACGTCGATTGCGCTGGCTGGTTGGCGGTTTCGCTATCCGGATCAGGAACGCTGGGCCATCGACGGCGTCGACCTGACGCTGCGGCCGGGCGAGATCACCTGGCTGGGGGGCGCCATCGGCGCCGGGACCAGCACGCTGCTGCTGGGAATGGCCGGACTCGCACCTCGACTGACCGGCGGCGACGCCTCCGGAGTCGTGCGGCATGACGGGCGTGCACCGGCCGCCCGCTCTCCATTGCAGGATGGCATCGGCTATCTCGGCCCGTCACCTGCGCTGCAGATCAGCGGCGTGGCTCGCACCGTGCGCGACGAGGTCGCGGTCGGTCCGATGAATCTCGGACGCCCGGCCGCAACCATCCGCACAGCGACGCAATCGGCGCTCGAGCGTCTGCACCTCACGCACCTCGCCGAACGCGCCCCGGGACGACTCTCCGGCGGCGAGACCCAACGTGTGCTGCTGGCCTGCCTGCTTGCGTCGGAGCCGTCGGCGTGGCTGCTCGATGAACCGTTCTCCGCACTCGATCGGGCGAGCGCCGCCGAGCTCCGCCAGCTGCTGCGGGATGTTGCCGCGCGAGGCGCGACGGTGGCGGTCGCGTGCGACGACGCCGACAGCATGCTCGCGGTGGCCGACCGGCTCGTCGTGTTGCGTCAGGGCCGTGTGGCGCTCGACGGCGATCCGCGGCACCTGCTGGCCGGGGATGACGTCGACGCCGCCGGCATGGGGACCACCGATGCCGCAACTGTGGCTCGCCTGGCGCACGTGCCGGCGCCCCGCCCCATCACCCAACCTGAGCTGCTGCGCTGCGTCGACGTCCCGGTGGCGCCGCCAAGCGTCGAACGCCCCGAGCCGCAGCCGCACGGCGACGGCGACGGCGAGTCGCTCCGGATGCAGGGGGTCGCGTTCGCGTATCCCGATGGCCCGCTGGTGGTTGACGGTGTGGATCTCACGGTGGGCCGCGGCGAGGCGGTCGGCATCTTCGGCGCCAACGGGGCCGGCAAGTCGACGCTGCTACGGTTGGCCATGGCCCTGGAACACCCGGTCGCCGGCACCGTCTGCACGTTGGGACGACCGACCACCGGGCGGCATCCGGAGGATCTGGCCCCGATAGCGGGATTTCTCTTTCAACAGGCGGAGCGGCAGCTATTTGCGGGATCGGTCCATGCCGAATGCGCCTGGGCTCCGCGACTGGCCGGCTGGGATCAGGATCGCGATCAACGGCGCGGTCAGTGACACGCTGAATGCGCTCGGACTGTCCGATACTTCCAAGGAGCATCCCTATGACTTGCCGACGCCCATGCGCCGCCTGGTCGCGCTCGCCGCGATTCTCGCCGCTGATCCGGAGTTGATCCTGCTCGACGAACCGACGGCCGGACTCGACGCCGCTTCACGCGAGCGGGTGATCCGCGTCATTCGAGCTCGGGCCGCGTCGGGCCGGGCGGTGGTGGCGATCACGCATGACCCGCTTTTCGCCCACGAAGCGCTGGATCGCGCCATCGTGGTGCGCGGCGGCCGGGTGGTGCTCGACGGGTCGTTGCGCACCGTCATGGACGACCACCAGTTGCCGCGCACCGCGGCGCTCGCGGTCGCCGAGTTGGCGGGATTGCCACCCGGTCGCGATCGCCGCGCCGACATCGTGCCGTATGTGAGGAGCTAGATGACCACCACCACTGCTGCCGCGCCACTCGCTGCCTTGTGGGCCGCGGCGATCTTCGAGGCCTGCGAATCACCCACCGCGGGCACACCGCTCAACGAATCGCTGGCGCTGCTGGCGCACTCGGTCGGCGACAGCGAATTGCGCTTCGAGACCGTCGACAATCGATTGCTCGTCAACGGGGTCCAGCTCGCCCCGGACGCGCCCGGATCCGCGGCGGTGCGCGTGTCGCTGTCGAATCACCACACCTTCCGCCTCGTGCTGCCGCCCTCGCTCAGTTCGGCTCAGTGGCAGGCCGTGATCGAGCTGTACGCGTCGACGGCGGGTCTGTACCCCACGCTCGACGATGTGCGCGACGTGCTCCGGGCCACCGTACCCGACGTCATCGTGGCCGGTGCGTCGGCACCCGCGGGCGGAGTCGACCTGCGCGAAGCCCTCTTCGAGTTGCCCGGGCTGCGGGCGGCGTCGAACGCGATGACGCCGCTGGTGCAGCCGCGCGATCCGCAGGAAACCGAACATGCCGCCCGGCGGGCGCAGCATGATGGATTGCTCGCGCAGATCCAGCTCGCACAACGCCGCCGGGACCACGCCGGCTTTGCCAGGACGTTGCTCGAGCTGATTGACGTCGAGCACCAGAGTGAAGAGGATTTTCGGGACACGCTGGTACGCGAACGCCGACGGGTCGTGACAGGCGACGCGCTGGGGGACGCGGCGCACGACATGGCGCGGTCGGGCGACGGTCCGCTGCTCGCGCGCGCGCTGGCCGCGACCGGACGAGACGGTGCCGAGGCGCTGATCACGGCGCTCCAAAGCGCTGCCACGCCGGCCCAGCGCCGACTCTACATCGACGCGTTGACGGCCTGTCGTGACTGTGACGAAGCCGTCCTCGGCGCGCTGAACGCTTCGCTGCCGCAATTGAACGCGGACGCGGCGGAAATCGCCGGCCGCAAGCGCATGGCCGCCGCGGTACCGCTGCTCGCGCAGCTGCTCAAGCATCGCCAGACCGATGTGCGCACGGCGGCCTGGCACGCGCTCGAACAGATCGGCACCCGGGAAGCCGTGCACGCGTTGCGGAGCTGATCGGGCGGCCGGTGTAGCTTTTCCGCATGTCCCACGCCGGTTCCGCCATTCGCAACACCGCCGCCGCCGTCTGGACCTGGTTCGTGCTCGTCGTCACGATGCTGCTGTTCTTCCCGTTCATCCTGGTGTGGTCCATCATCGGGTGGCCGTTCGACCGCGTCAATTATCTCGGTGGACGACTGTTCCGGCTGGCCGGTGTGGTCACGGTGCGACTGACGCCGCGATGGCGCTTCAGCGTGCGCGGCACCATCCCGGACAATCCGCGCGCCCCGTACGTGGTCGTCGCCAATCACGAATCCTTCGCCGACATGCTGCTGCTGTGCCTGCTGCCGTGGGAAATGAAGTGGTTGAGCAAGGCCGAGATCACCCGCCTGCCGTTGCTGGGGTGGACGATGTGGGCCGCACATGACATTCCGGTCAAGCGCGGGCAGGCGGCGAGCATCAAGCAGGCGATGGCGGTGTGCGCGCAACGGCTGGCGGCGCATGTGTCGGTGATGATCTTTCCCGAGGGGACCCGCTCGCCCCATCGTGACATGCTGCCGTTCAAGGATGGCGCGTTCCGGCTGGCGATCGAGGCGGGCGTACCGGTATTGCCGCTGGCGCTCTACGGGACGCGCCACGCGATCGCCCGCCACGACTGGCGCATCAATCCGGCGCGCGCGGTCGTGGAGGTTCTCGACCCCCGAGCCATCGACCGGCCTCACGCCCGCGGAACTCAAGCAGCGCGTGCGCGCCCGGATCGACGTCGCGCGCGACCGCCTGCGCGCGGAACTGGAAGCCGTCCCGGCCAACCCGCACGTAAAACGGGGCTCCGCTTTCGCAGAGCCCCGTTTCACCGCTGTGGACCGCAACGGTCAGCGCGTCAGTCGCGGACCACGATCAGGTACTTGCCCGCATCCCAGAAGGCCGGCGATGCGACGTGGATGTTGCCCCTGATGTCGCCATCCTGCTGCACATTGGCCGACAGATACGACGGGCTCTGCCGCGTGACGATCTTGTATTCCTTCTTCGGATCGGGCACGGTCAGCACGGTGTCCCGCCGCAGATCCAGCTGCTGGAACTTCGACGGATCGAGGTTGCGCGCCGGCTCCAGCGTCTTGCCGCCGAAGAACAGGAACTTGCTGCCTTCGTTGACGACGATGCCGCGCTTCAGGAGTTCGTCCTTGGTGCCCACGGCGTAGTACACCGTGTTGGCCTGATCGACCACGTGCGTGAGCGTGTCCATGACCGCCGCCTTCTCGGTGCTCAACGTGGCCGACTGCTGCGTCAGCGTATCGACGCGGCTGGCCAGCGTCGTGATCTGTGCCTTCTGCTGGGTAATCAATGCTTCCTGCTGCTCGGCCGACGTCTTGAGATCGTCGATCGTCTTCTGGAACGAATCCAGCTGCTCGCTGAGCTGCTTCTTCTCGGTCGCATAGTTCGCCGCCATCGCGTTGATCCGCCGCTTCCCTGCCGCCACCTGCTTTTCAGCGGCATCGAGACGGGAAATGACTTCACGGATCTTGCCCAGCATCACGGCGCGATCTTCGGCCTTGCCGCTCAACGGGCGATCGCTGCTCGAAACCGGACTCACGCCCAGACCCTTCACGGTCGCAAGATCCGAGTTGATGTCGGCCATCATCTGCGTGGTCGCCAGCACATCGCTGACCAGCGAATCCTTCTGCTCGCTGACCCGCTGTTGCTCGACCACCAGATCGTCGTAACGCTTCTTGCTGACGCAGCCCGTCAACGTTCCGGCCGCAAGCAAGCCCATCATCATCTTCCGCATGGTGTACTCTCCCTTGGATGGGTCAACGGTGTCGGGGACGACCCGCCTTCCCGAACGATGCACAATCGGACAGCCAAAGACCAGCCCTCGCCGGGGCCCATCCTCCTGAACGCCGTGCCGCCGTGACGGTTCCCGATGCGTTCCATCTGATGTCGCCGCCCTCGACGGCCTGGCGCGCCACCCCACAGCGGAGCGTGGTCGTCGGGGGAAGCGCTAGGCTTCCTGCTCCTGCCAGAGCTCGATCCGGTTGCCCTCGGGATCGTCAAACCAGGCGAAGCCGCCGTCGGGGGTTTCCTGCCGCTCGTCGACCACCAGGCCGAGATCGGCGAGATGTTCCACGAAATCATCGAGGTCAGCGACCCGCCAAGTGATCTCGACCAGCCGCCGGTCGCGGCCCAGGGGATGCTTGCTCTGGTGGATCGCGAAGTCAGTGCCCGCACAATCGCACGCCCACTCGTGGCTATCGGGCTGGCGCGTGAAGAAGATGCCGAGATGTTTTTCGTACCACTGCGCCATTGCGTCGGCGTGATCCGCGAACAGCACCACTCCCCCGATACCCGCGACAGATTGCCGTGCCATGCCTGCTCCGGTCTTGAGGATTCAGTGACAGCGCGCGGTATCGGCGCGCTCGTGATGGATCACCCGTAATGCCGCGGGCGTCGAGGGCACCGCGATGGCCACCGCCGGGTGCGTGATCTGTTCGATCACGCCGCAGCCGGCCGGCGGATGAATCAGCGTGACGCTGACCCACGCCGAATCGCGCCCGGCCCGGGCGCTGTCGAACACCAGGCGGAAGCCGCCGGTCGGCTCGTCACCCGCTGCCACGATGAGCACCCGCCATTTGGAGAAATCCACCGCCGGCAGCGCCGGCCGGCGACTCGCATCGGGAAACAACTGCGTCCATCCGGTACGAAACGCCGGGGTGTCGTGGTAAGTCAGCTGCTGCGGTGTCGACCACACGCTGCTGGTGCTGCGGCCCAGTTCGGCAGCACGCCACGTCGCCATCGCGGCGCCGCAGAGCAGCGCCAGCCGGCCGGCTGCACGCACGCCGATCACCCGTTCCACCCCTTGCGCGCGCGCAGCTGGACGATCTGCGCCACATGATGTCGCGAATGCCAGTCATACAATGCCGCGGTGTGCCACAGCGTCAGCGGCCGCTCGTGCTCGGGGTGGAGAAACATGCGCTGCCACTGCTCATCGGTCATGGCGCCCATCAAGCCGACCCAGCGGCGGTGCAACCCATCGAGTAACTCGATCGATGCCGCGACCGGCATGGTGCGCGCGTCGGGCAGTTCAGCCCAGAGCGCTTCCTGATACGGCTTGATGGTCGGCGCGTGCTCCGTGAGCGCCAGCCGGAAGCGGGCATATGCGTTGAGATGCGAGTCGGGAAGATGATGCACCACCTGACGCACGGTCCAGCCGTCTTCGCGGTACGGTGTGTCGAGTTGCTCGTCGTCAAGGCCGGCGACGGCCGTGCGCAGTCGCGACGGCAATTCGCCGAGCGTCTGCTCCGCCGCCGCCACCAGTTGGGCGCTGAACGCGGCGGGGCGTTCGAACTTGCCGATCGGATAGCGCGGATCGGTGGACGCTGGACGCGTGGCGTGCGTCATCGTCAGACTGGCGTGGGCAGGTGGGATTCCATCGCCGGTTCACCACCCAATACCCGCAACTGGTCCCGTTGCTCGATCAACAGGTGTTCGGTGAAGTCGACTCGCGCATGCAGATCCTCCAACTGCGCCTGCATCGAACGGAGTTGATCGGCGACCTGCAGCGTCGTTCCACTGCGCTCCTCGTCGCCGCGGCGACGCAGGCCACGACCCACCGCGGTCTTGCCGAACGCCCAGTAGGCGAGTGCGCCAATCACGAGAATCTTGACGAGGATCACCGCGGCCGCGACGCCGAGCACCGCGATCCCGCCCCAGTTTGGTACGCTGAACATCTGCCCTCCCGCGTGAGGGTGCCGGTATGGACGCTACGCCGGAACCGGTCTTCCCACAACCCGTTCCCAGTCGTCCGGATCGGTGGCGCCTTCGGTCGACCACACCAACACACGCGTCGAGGCGTCGATCCGCAGGTGTGCGCGCAGCGGGCCGTACTCGGCGTCGTCGGTCAGGGCCAGCAGGGCGGCGACACTCGCAGCGCCCGATTCCCCGGCAATGATCACCGGGTCGCCGCCAGTTCCGCGCGCCAGCGCGCGCATGGCGTCTTCCGCCCATCGATCGGCGATGGTCATGAACCCGTCGACGCTCTGGCGCAGCACGTCAAACGCGCTGAGCGAGGGAAAGCCGCAGTTGAGTCCCGCCATGATGGTACGCAACGACCCCGTCGCCTCCACCGGACGGCCGGCGTCAACCGACTCGATGACACAGGCCGCTTCCGTTGGCTCCACTACCAGGATGCGCGGGCAATCCGATCCGTAGCGATGCCAGTAGTACTGGACCATGGCCGCCGGCCAGGTACCGACACCGGCGTGCAGCACGACCAGATCGATATCGGGGCGGGACTCGCCATGAAGCGCGGGCTCCAATTCGCGCGCCATGGTCCAGTACCCGGCTTCGATCCATGCCGGCACGTCGCGGTAGTGGCCGGTCGCGGTGTCCTGGATCACGATCCACCCGTGCTCGCGGGCTGCCGCCTGCGCCCGATTGACTGCCGCGTCGTACCCCTCGTCGACCAGGATGACCTTGGCGCCCTCGTTGGTGATCGCGTCGATGCGCGCGCGCACCGAATACCCCGGCATGAAGACCACCGCACGAAATCCCAGTTGACGCGCCATCCACGCGACGGCGCGTCCGTGGTTGCCGTCGGTGGCCGTCGTGAACACGGCGTCCGATGCCACGTCGTGGGTGGCAAGCCAATGATGCATGGCGAACGATGCGCCGAGCCCCTTGAAGGCATTGAGGCCAAACCGTGGCGACTCATCCTTGACGTGGAGCGTGCCGATGCCCAGCCGCCGCGCAAGCGCGTCGAGGCGGTGGACGGGAGTGGCCTGATATTGTCTCAGCGAATGATGGAACGACCACGCGTGATCGGACAGCGACGCGACGGCAGCGACATCAGGCGGCGCCACGATGTCGTGCCGTAGCAGGTACCGCGGGATCACATGGCGGTCCAGCTCTGCAGTTGACGCCAGGTTTCGCGCGAGACGGCCACGCCGGCCGGGAACCGCTGCCGGAAATCCGCCCGCAAGCGCTCGGCGTGGTCGCTCAGGTACCGGTCGAGCTGATCCTGCGCGGTCGTTTGATATACCGTCCGGAACCGGTCTTCCGCCGCGTCGAAGTGAATCGCCTGAAAGCAACCGGTCGCGAGGATCTCGGGGATGTGCGTGTTGCGCATCCAGCGCTCCAGCTCGGGCGCAGTCGCGGCCGAGCACTCGAGCATGACTTCGTACCGGATCACAGAGTGACTTGAATGCCCGAAGTGAACAACCGGTCGGTGGTCTCGTAGCCGGGTTCCGGCACGCCGTCGAAATGCACGACGTACGACAACTTCACCGCGGCGCGGTGCGTGAAGGGCGCCAGCAGGTCCGTCTCGGTATTGATGCGCAAATCGGAGCCGTCGCGGAAATCGGGCAACAGTTCGACCGACTGGGAAATTGCCGCACGCGGCCCGAGCTGGTGGACGTACGCCGTCGCCGCGCGACCGCCGAGAAAGTCCTGGTCCTGACCGCTGTCCCCGGTGCCACGCTGACTGGTCAGCGACACACCGCCCTCGACGACCAGCTTGTCGGTCTTGGTCTTGACCACCTGCGCCGACAGGCCCGTGACGGTACCCACCCGCGACGCCAGCCCGGCGAAGGTGTTGCGCTCGTACGTGACCGACGCGTACACCCCGGTTCCGGCGTGCAGGGCGGCGTCGGTCCGCAGCTCGCTGCGCCAGCTCGAGGCCACCGCCTTGCCGTCGCTGCGGCCCTGCACCACGGCGAATTGCTGCGTGAACAGCAAGCCGTCGACCTTGGCGAGGATCTTGTCACCCAGATTGAGCGTCTGCACCGACGTGTTGCCGGACGTGTACACGTACCCGGCGTCACCAGTGAACCGGAAGGGGGCCACCTTCGGTGCCGGATTGGGTGCGGGCTTGGCCGCCGACTTACCCGAATCGGCGAGCGCCGCCGCCATGGCGAGGACCGTAAACAGAACCATAGGGCAAGGTACTCATCAGAAGGTGACCTGTACACCGGTCGTGAGGATCCGATCCGTATGCTTGTATCCGGCCTCGGGCACGCCGTCGTAGTGAATCACGTAGCTGGCCTTGAGGCCAATACCCGTCGTGATGGGTGCGATCACGGCCGTCTGGCTGTTGATACGGTAGTCGCGCTGGTCCTCGAAGTCCGGAAGAAACTCCACCTCCTGCTCGAAGGCGGCGTGGGCGCCGATCCGGCGGTGGTAGCTGACCGCGAGCCTCCCCGACGCATACCGACGGGCCGAATCCGGCGCGAACGACTGCTGCCACGTGTAGCCGACACCGGCCTCGGCCCGGAGCGAGTCTGCGCCGTCCGCCAGCGCCAGGATGCTGACCCCGACCGAGGGGCTGATTCGAGACGCGATCCCGGCGAACCGGTTGCGATCGTATTCCGTGAGTACGTATACCGCGGCGCGAGATGATACCGCGCGATCACCACGGAGCGCGGCGTGCCACACCGAGGCCGACACGGTGTCGTTGGTGGTGGCATAGGTATAGGAAAAGCCCTGCGCGATGGACCACTTGCCCAATCTGACCCCGAGTTTGTCGGCGACGTTCAGCGTCGTGATGTTGCTGTTGCCGCTGGCATTGACCAGCCCGGCGTCGCCGGTGAAGGACACCTTCTTGCCAGTATCGGCGCGCAACACGCTCACCGCGGCGAACACCGCGTGCAGCGCCGTCACCGGGGCTCGCTCCGGCCGCCCTCGCGCGCATACACGATGAAATCCGTGGCGAGCGGCGTTCCGCCCGCCTGCCGCACGCCGAGCATGATCTGGCCGCGGTGATACATGCCGTGCATGGCGACGTGATGCAGAATCTCCGACGCGGAATTCGTGAACATGTCTCCTCGACTATTGGCGTAGCGAACCGGCTCGGCCCGCGCCCCGCTGACGACTTCTGCCGCCAGCGCTTGCACAGCAGCGTGATTCTCGCCCGCGAGCTGGCGAGACTGCATCAGGTCGAGATCGGGCCACGCTGACATGACGGTCGGGCCGCCGTGCAACCGCTCGATCCACACCCGCTCGGCGCCGACGATATGCGCCAGCAGGCGCACGAGCTCCGGGGGCGGCCCTGGCACCGAATCGAGCGCATCGGCGGTGCGCCGGTCCGCCCAGGCCAGGTGACGCATGAGATCTTCAAGCATCGTGCACGTCTCCCGAAGGGCGCGCCGAGACGCGCATCAACTGGTCGATCACCACGTCGACCTTGTCGTGGCCCGGCAACGTGCCCTGCGCCACGCGCGCCGATCCGCCACCGCGGCCATCACACGACGCCAGCGCTCGCTTGAGGAGCTGTCCCGCGTCGAGGCCGGTATCGGGACCGGCGGTGAAGTACACCGTCGGCGATGTCGTCGCGGTCGCCACGAAGACGAGCCGTGATTGAAGCGCGGCCGCCTGCGCCATGGCGCGCAGCATGGACGGCGGCTCGTCGCTTCCGCGAAGTATCACGTGCTGCACGCCGCCGTCAGCCGGTGCCTGCGCCGCGATCAGGGTAGCAACGCGCGCCGCCGCAAGTTCGCGCTCCAGCACGTCAACGCGCGCCGCCAGTCGCCTGGCCTCGTCGAACCGGCGCGGCAAGAGCGTCCCCAGCTCGTCGACCGCGCAGTCCGCCGCTCTCGCGATCGACGCAAGCATCTCGTCCCGACGGTGAAGCGCGGCAATGGTCCGGCCGCCGGCCACAAAGGCAACCCGCACACGCCCACGCACGCGTTCGGTGCCGGTGAGCGCGATGGCGCCGATCGCGCTGGTGCGCGACACATGAGTGCCGCCGCACGCGCTGCGATCTACACCCGCGATGGTGATGACGCGGATTTCGCCGCGGCGTTCGCTGGGCTTGCGCAGCGTTGCGGCAACCACGACGCTGTCCTCGAACGACACGGTAACCTCCCGCGACTCGGCGACAATCAGGTTCGCCGCGGATTCGAGTGAGCTCAGATCCGCGGCGGAAACCGCGGCGACGCCGAATTCGATGGTCGAGTGTTCCGGCCCAAAGTGCACACTCTCGGTCGACCACCCGAATCGGTCGGCCGCCAGCGCAGAGAGCAGATGCTGGGCCGAGTGCTGCTGCATGTGATCGCGGCGGCGGTCGGCATCGACGTCACCGTGCACGGCGCCCAGGCCGATGGCGCGGTCCAGCACATGCACGATGCGATCCGTGTCGTCGATGACGTCGACGACCCGCGCCGCGCCCAGACGTCCCGTATCGTGCGGCTGACCGCCCGACGTCGGATAGAACGCCGTGCGATCCAGGACCACATGCCGGTCATCACCGACGCACTCGAGCACGTCGGCGTCAAAGCTCAGCCGCTCGGAGTCGGTGTAATAGAGCCGTTCGGTCATCGCACCTGCACCGCATCGCCCACGCGCAACGTGCCGGTTGATCGCGGCACGAGGTTCTGCCCGAAAATCGCGCCGAGTCCGGGCCGCGCCCGGAAGGTCGCGAGGGTGCGCAATGGCTCCTGCAATGCGTCCACCGCGCCGGTCTGCTGATCGGTGGCGGTGATCACGCAACGCGCACAGGGCTTGACCGCGTCGCACACGATGTCGCCGAAGCGCACCTCGTGCCAGTCGTCCTCGCTCCATGCCGCGGCGCCGGCGACCACGATGCTGGGCCGAAAGCGCGCCATCGGCACGGGACTCGCGAGCCGCCGGTTGAGATCGTCGAGCGACGCCGCATTGGTGGCCATGATCGGGTACCCATCGGTAAACGCCGTTTCGGCGTCGCGGCGCGGCGTGTACGCGGCATCGACCGGATTCCGCGCCGCCGGCCCGAAAGCGACCAGGCGGACCGGCGTGCCCACGTGCCGGGTGAACCAGGCGGCCGCGTCATCGCCCTGATCGTTGGCCTGGATCAGGGTGCCGCCCCATACCGACACCGGGCGCAGCGGCGCGGCCAGGTCGACCGGCAGCTCGATCGCCGTGCCATCGGGCGCTGTCACCGAGAGCGTGCCGTCGTGCAGCGCCGGCGTGAGCGTGGCGAGCGCCGGCAGTTCGCGCTGGCTGACAAAACGCCCATCGCCGCGCACCAGCATCAGGCGTCGATCGCCCACCAGGCCCAGGCGATCCACGTCCACCTGTCGCACCGCAACGGCCCGGCAACTCTTGATCGGATGGATGTTCAGCGCAGCGATGTGCATGGCCGCAAAATAGCGCTCATGGCGAGCCGATTGGCCCCGCGGGCCGGCCGCGAGCATCTTTACGACTACCTCTCAGGCTCATCCCGATGCGAATTCCGTTGGCGCTGCTCGCCCTGCTCGCTGGTGCACCCATGCTCGCTGCCCAGACACCGCTCACGCACACGCTGATGCCGGTGCCGGCACACGTGACGCTGTCGCCCGCGACGCTGCGGGTCGACAGCACATTCACGGTCGGCATCACCCGTTATCGTGATGACCGGCTGCAACGCGCCGTCGACCGCATGATGCGGCGTCTCGAAGGCCGCTACGGCAGCCCGCTCACGCGGGAGTACGGCAACGACAATACCGCCACGCTGGTGATCGATGTCGCCGGTCCCGGCTTTGCCATCCCGCAACTGGGCGAAGACGAATCGTACCAGTTGACAGTGTCTGCGACGCAGGCCGTGCTCACGGCGGCCACGGTCGTGGGCGCCATGCACGGCCTCGAGACGTTCCTGCAACTGCAGACGGACGATTCCGCCGGCGTCGTCATTCAGGGTGCTGCCATCGCCGACGCGCCACGGTTCGCGTGGCGCGGGCTGCTGCTCGACGTCTCCCGCCATTTCGAACCGGTCGACGTCGTCAAGCGTACGCTCGACGGCATGGCGATGGTCAAGCTCAATGTGCTGCACTGGCACCTCTCCGACGATCAGGGCTTCCGCGTCGAGAGCCATGTCTATCCGAGGTTGCAGCAGCTCGGTTCGGATTCGCTCTTCTACACGCAGGACCAGATCCGCGACATCGTCGCCTACGCCGCCGATCGCGGCATCCGCGTCATGCCCGAGTTCGACATGCCTGGGCATTCGAGTTCGTGGTTCGTGGGTTATCCCGAGCTCGCCAGCGGTCCGGGGCCGTTCGCGATCGCCCGCACGTGGGGCGTCTTCGCACCCACGATGGACCCGACTCGCGACGCGACCTACCAGTTTCTCGACGCCTTCATCGGCGAAATGACCGGCCTGTTCCCCGACCAGTACTGGCATATCGGCGGCGACGAGGTCGATGCCGACCAGTGGAAGGGCAATCCGGCGATCCAGGCGTGGATGCGCGCCCACGACATCCCCGACGAAGTCGCGCTGCAGACCGCATTCAACCAGCGACTGTTCGCCATCGTGCAGCAGCACGCGCGGATTCCGGTGGGATGGGACGAGATCTTCCAGCCCAACCTGCCGACGTCGGCCGTGATCCAGTCGTGGCGCGGCACCGCATCGCTGGCCGCGGCCGCCAAGGCGGGGTACCGCGCCATTCTTTCCGCGCCCTACTACATCGATCACATGAAGCCCACGTCGGAGTACTATCTCGCCGACCCGATCCCGCCGACCACCGACCTCACGCCGGAACAACAAGCCCTGATCCTCGGCGGCGAAGCCTGCATGTGGGGCGAATATGTCACGCCGGAAACGATCGACTCGCGCATCTGGCCGCGCCTGGCCGCGATCGCCGAACGCCTCTGGTCGCCGGACAGCGTCAACGACGTCGCCGACATGTATCGTCGCCTGGCGGTCACATCAC
The DNA here is from genome assembly GCA_963796635.1 of uncultured Gemmatimonadales bacterium. Classification (GTDB taxonomy): domain Bacteria; phylum Gemmatimonadota; class Gemmatimonadetes; order Gemmatimonadales; family GWC2-71-9; genus Palsa-1233. The sequence continues at coordinate 2,760,422 of CAWCMH010000001.1, read as the reverse complement.
GACGCCTCGAAGAGCTCGGGTTGCATCACGAAGACCATTCGGCGCGCCTGCTGCGCCGGATCAGCGGTGATTCGGCGCCGCTGTTCGAGTCGCTGTTGCGCTACGTCCGGCCCCGGGACTTTGGCGGCAGCGGACGGACCCAGTTCGTGCCGCACACCAGACTCATCGACGCGGCTCTGCCCGACCCGCGCCACAGCCAGATGATGTCCCATCAGGCCGCGGCAGCCGCGCACGGCGACTCGGCGTCCCGGGAAATACTGCGCGAGGATTTCGCGACCATGGCCGGCTTTGCCGCCCGGTTGACCGCAGTGCGGAATGACGTTCCGGCGAGTGCCGATGCGATGCCGATCGCGCTGCAGCTGCAGGACCTGGCGACGCTTGGCAATCAGGCACTCGATCGCCTGGCCACCGGGAGAGGATCCGACTCGACGTGGGCCAGCCATGCCGACTCGCTGCTGGCAGCCAACGCGGCATCCCATGCGTTCGCAGACCTCCGCCCCGCGGTGGTCGACGCGGTGAGCACGCTGGTCGCCGGGGTCAAAGCCCTTCCGCCGACCGGCGCGGCACCGTAACCTTCGTCCTGCCAGCGACTTGCTGCGCGGGTCACTCATTTCGGCTGGGGTTCTGATCATGCGATGGATGCAGGGAGCGGGAATCGGTGCGGCGGTGGCGACCGTGCTGCTGGGCTGCGGCGCGAACAGCCAACGCACGCGCTACGACGGGTTTCAGCCCTACGACAGCACCCGCGTCGGCGGATGGCAGACGCTGTTCGACGGGCACACGCTGTCCGGCTGGCATGCGTATCAGCAACCGCGCGGTGTGACCACCGGGTGGAGGGTCGACAGCGGCGCGATCCGCACCGAGGGGACTGCCAGGGATCTGGTAAGCGATCAGCAGTACAGCTCGTTCGAACTCGACCTGGAATGGAAGGTGGCCCCGGGTTCGAACAGCGGCATCTTCATCTGGGCCAACGAAGGCACCGCCGAGATCTACGAGAACGCGCCCGAAATGCAGGTGCTCGACAATGTCGGCGCGCCCGATGGCAAGTCGCCGTTGACGGCGGCGGGATCGCTCTACGATCTGTACCCCGCACCGCTCGACGCGGTCAAGCCGGTGGGTGAATGGAACGCCGTACGCATCGTGGTGCACGGCGCCCACGTCGAGTATTACCTCAACGGCATCCGCACGGTCGACGTCAATTTCGACTCGAAGGAAATGAAGGACAAGATCGCGGCCAGCAAGTTCAAGGCGTGGGAAACGTTCGGCAAATCGCACCGGGGGCACATCGGGCTGCAATCGCACGGCGGCGTGGTGTGGTTCCGCAACATCCGCATCAAGGACTTCTCATGAGCGCCCGCCCGCGTCTGCAGCTGATGATGTTCCTCGAGTATTTCATCTGGGGAAGCTGGTTCGTCACGATGGGGACGTACCTCTCGCAGACGCGGCAATTCAGCGGACAGCAGGTGGGGCTCGCGTATGGTGCCACCGCCATCGCGGCGCTGGTGTCGCCGTTCTTTGTCGGCATGGTAGCCGACCGGTTCTTTGCCTCGGAGAAGCTGCTGGCGATTCTGCATCTCATCGGCGCCGTGGTGATGTACCTCGTGTCGCTGCAGACCGGCTTCGGCACCTTCTATCCGCTGCTGATCCTTTACGCGCTGTGCTTCATGCCGACGCTGTCACTCACCAATTCGGTGGCGTTCCATCACGTGCAGGATCCGACGCGGAGTTTTCCGATGATCCGCGTCCTCGGCACGATCGGCTGGATCGTGGCCGGCACGATCGTGGGCAAGGTGCTGCACGCCGACGCACTGGCGCTGCCGCTGCAGCTCGCCGCCGGCGCCTCGGTGGTGATGGCAGGCTACTGCCTGACGCTGCCGCACACACCGCCCACGGCCGCTGGCACGCCGTTTCGCGCGCGCGATGCCCTGGGCCTCGATGCGCTGTCGCTGCTCCGGGACCGCTCCTTCCTGATCTTCTGCCTGGGCTCGTTCCTGCTCTGCATCCCGCTGCAGTTCTACTACACCTTCGCCAACCCGTTCCTCAACGAGATCGGCGTCAAGGACGCGGCGTTCATCCAGACCTTTGGGCAGTGGTCGGAGTTGGCCTTCCTGCTGACGCTGCCGTTCCTGCTCAAGCGCTTTGGCATCAAGGGCATCATGCTCGGCGGGATGGCTGCGTGGGCGTTGCGCTACTTCGCGTTCGCGCACGGCAACGCTGGCTCGATGTTCTGGCTGATCATGATCGGGATCGTGCTCCACGGCGCCTGCTACGACTTCTTCTTTGTCGCCGGACAGATCTACACCGATGAGAAGGCGGGACCGCGCATTCGCGGCGCGGCGCAGGGATTCCTCAACTTCCTCACCAATGGTGTCGGCTATTTCATCGGCGCGTTCGTGTCGGGCAGCGTGGTAAGTGCGCACGCGACCAGCCCCACGGTCCACAACTGGCCGGCCATCTGGATGGTGCCAGCCATCGGCGCCGCGGCGATCTTCGTGCTGTTCGCGCTGACGTTCCGGCCCGGGCGGACTGACGCGAGAACAATGGCAGCCGAGGTGTCATCCTGAGCGAAGCGCTTGCGCAGCGAGCGCGCAGTCGAAGGACCTCGGTTTTGCACGCCGGAGCGGGCACGTGCGGCTCAACCGCTCGCCGCTGCGGCCCGGCGTTCCATCACCGTAGGCGAGACCTCGGCTCGCTCTGATCCGCGCCGCGCCCGCGCTGGCGGCAACGCTGCTGACGAGCAGCGTCATTGTGTGCGGAGCGACGACACTCTCCCTCGTCTCGCTATCCTTTCGATAATCAATGCTTGTTGAATGCTGCGTCGATTCTCGTGTTTCCGCCCATGCCGCCACGCGCGGCGGCGCCGATCGCATCGAACTCTGCGCCCGTCTCGACATCGGCGGCATCACACCCGACCCGGCCATGCGCGACGCCGCGCTCGCCGAACTCTCCATTCCGGTCTTTCCGATGGTCCGGCCGCGTGGGGGCGATTTCCGCTACGCACGCGACGACATCGGCGCCATGGTGACCGAACTTCGGCGCCTGCGCGAAATCGGCGCACAAGGCGCCGTCGTCGGTGCGCTCACCGCAACGGGCGACGTCGATCGCGACGCAATGGCTCGCTGCCGCGACGCGGCCGGCACGGACATGCAGCTGACCTTTCATCGCGCGTTCGATGACGCGCGTGATCCGTTCGAGGCCTTGGAAACGTTGATCGCACTGGGCTTTGCGCGTCTGCTCACGTCAGGTCAGCGCGCCACCGCGTGGGACGGTCGGGTGCTCGTCGCGGAGCTGGTCCAGCAGGCTGCCGGACGGATTGTGGTCATGGCAGGCGGCAAGGTCACGGCTGAAAACGCCGCGGAGCTGGCCCGGGCAACCGGAGTCAGCGAGCTGCATTTTCGAACGGTGGATGCTGACAAGGTGCGGGCGATTCGTGAGGCGCTCGGGCGCGGTCCAATCGCCTGACGATGAATCAGCCGCCGCCCCGGTCAGTCAGTGCGCGGTTGCGCTGAGCCGCATCCGCACCACGCCCTGCAACCCGTCCGAATCGACATCATATCCCCAGATGTGACTGCGGTCTGCGGCCTGCAGCTCGATGTTCGCGGGCAGCAGGACGGTGCCTACCGGATTGCCTTTTGCATCGAGCACTCGCCAGCTATGCCCCGGCGTGGAAATTCGTAGTTCGACCCAGGTCGTGCCGTTGAGCCCATCGACGATGCGTCGCACCGGCGGATACTCCTTGACTGGAACCATCGTCGCGGCGAATGCACGGAATGCCGGTGAAGAACGGGCATCCCTTCTCTCGATCGCGGCCCACATCGAATCGATCGAGGCCCGAGTCACGGGCACTGGTGCGTAGATGTATGTCCGGTCGAACCGCACGCTGCCTGTTTCGGACACGGACGAAATGCGATAGGACGTTGATTTGGCCGCAGGGGAAGGGAGGTCATACTGGGACACTCTGTTGGCCGGTGTCGCCGACCAGTCCGTGGAAAGCTGCGATAGACAGAACGGCCGCGAAGCCATCATCGACCCACCGCTTGGCAATACCTTGACCGTGCGGCACCAGTCCGGACCGACCAGCGCGACGCGGTTCTTGAGTTCACCGGCCGTCGTGACACGCACTTCCACTAACACCCCGGAGTCCACGTCGGCCGCCCAGCTTGGCCGGCTGTTGTATCGGAACGACGTCGCCACGCGCAAAGTCCGGTCGCTCAGGAGCGCTTGAGAATAGATCGCGACGTGCGCGGAGTCATGCGCTGTCCCGGCAACGATCGCGACGGGGACCCGAAACGCCCGCACGTACTTGCGGTCAGGGCCAAAGATCGAGTAGCGGTCGAGCGCCGGATCATACGTCCACAGTGAATCGCCGAGCCACCCCGCGCTGCGAAGATTCCTGAATTCGCCCGGTCCCTCGCCGGCGCGTCCGATCGTGCCGGCCGGACCCTTCGCGGTGAACACGCGAAAGATGTTGTCTTGGTTGTCAAGCACCAGGATGTCACCGTTCTTCGCGACCAGCATCCCGCCACCTTGATCGATGCCGGCGTCGTCGGGATCAACGCGCAATTCGACCGTCGCCACGAGCGGTGTCGCCGACTGCGCGGCACACGGTGCGTGTATCAGAGCGACACCGGCAAAAAGGGACGAGACGACTCTGCGCACGTGTCCTCCTCTGCCGCGCGAGTAGAGCAGTGCGACCGATCCCATCGGCAAGATTATGCCCCTTGCGCTTCCTCCGCCACGACCGCCGTCCCGTAACAGATTACTTCGGTCACGCCCGACATGATCTCGGTCGCGTCGTAGCGAATCCCGATCACCGCGTTCGCGCCGACATTCTGGGCCTGCGCCAGCATGATGTCGAACGCCTGCTCCCGCGCCCGTTCGCACATGCTGGTGTAGAGCGAGATGTTGCCGCCGAACAGCGTTTCGATCTTGGCCCCGATCGTCCCGAAGATCGAGCGCGATCGCACAATGATGCCGCGAACCAGGCCGAGCGTCTGGACCAGGGTGCAGCCCGGCAGGTCGAATCCGGTGGTGGTCAGTTCGTGGGGAATCGGCGCCGCGGCGCGACGTGTCAAGGATGCCATGTGCCTTTCGCCACCGCCGGGATGAACGTGTCCAGCCCGCGCGGCGGAAACGCGAGCGTCTTGCCCTGTTCGGCACTCATGTACGCCGTCATCAGGATCCTCATCACATCAACGCCATCATCCCACGTCAGCAGCGGCGCGGTGCGCCCGAGGAAGGCCTGGACGAAGTGCCGGTCCTCCGCGACGTATCCGTACGTCGCCGCTTCGTCAGGCACCACCGGCATCAACCCGATCTCGGCGTTCTGCTTTTCGACCAGGTCCTCACCGGCGGCGCCCTGCACCCGCCGCGAAAAGAAGCAACTCAACTCCGAGTTGAGTGTGTTCCAGTTCATCGAGTATTCGGGGCCAAGGAGTTCGCCTGACAGCCGCAGCCCCGGACCGACGAAACTCCACGAGGTCGTCGCCTCGCCGATCGCGGTGAGGCCCTTCTCCGTCTCGTAGGTGATGGTCACCGACGCGAAATCTTCCGACGGCCGCTTGGTGTAGTCGACGTCCTTGCCGTAGCGTGCCTTGAGCTCCTTCGCGTACGCCGGCCGGCTCCATTTGAGCGACGCGATCCGCCCGTCGACCTTGACCGGCTTCAACGTGGCGCGTGCCGCACCGGGCTCGGTCAGGAGAAATCGCACCACCTCCACCGAGTGGCACATCATGTCGTTGAGCACGCCACCGCCCTGCTGCTCACCCTGCCAGAACCAGGCGTTGTGTGGACCGGAATGTTCTTCGGCCGCGCGCGCGAGATACGGCCGGCCCGTCGTTCGTGCGCCGCGCGCCCAGATCAGGTCGCGTCCGCGGGTCACACCGGGTGAAAAGAGCTGATTCTCGAGGTAGCCGTGCATCACGCCGGCCTTGTCGACCATCGCGCGCACGCGCTTCGCCTCGGCCACCGTGCGCGCCAGCGGCTTCTCGCACGCAATCCCGCGCAATTCGCCCTTGCCGCGAGTCACGGCGTCGCAGATCTCTTCGACGTTCTCGATCCGCGCCTGATTCGGTCCGCAGAGCCAGATCGCGTCGATCGCCGGGTCGGCGACCATTTCCGTGATGCTGCGGTACGCCTTGGCGTCACCCACACCCACGTCGTGCGCCAGTCGTGCGGCACTCGCCGCGTTCTTGTTGTTCGGACTCCAGACGCCGAGCACGTCGGCATCGCGCACGCCGGTCCATCCCTGGATGTGAAAACGGGTGTTGAAGCCGGATCCGATGAAGCCGACGCCGAGTCGGCGTGATGATCTGGGCATAATCCCCTGGTCAGCCGTGAGCAGTGAACGATGAGAACCAAACGGCAACCTGGCGCGCGCGCTGGCCCCGGGGTGCGTCCTCACGACTCAGGGCTCATCGCTCGGCAGCTATGATGGCTTTGCTACGCCCAGTCGCTGGTAATTGATCGGCGGGCAGCCGGTCCACTCCGGCACCGCCGTGTTGCCCTGATATCCGAGATCCTTGACGCCCATTTCGGATGTGAAGAATCCCGTCGCGGTGAAGTCGCGGAACGAGCTGAACCACGCCGCGCCGCGCGAGAACGCCGGCTTGGCACGGGCGGGGTATGCAATATCGTCGAGGATCTGCCGTTGCCCCGCTTCGGGAATGTCGACAAAATCCTTGCCGAACCGCTGCTCGCTCTCGAAATCGAGCCACGCGAGCCCCCCGCGATGCGCGGTGCGCATCGCCGGCTCGAGATCGAGGATCGTATCCATGAATTGTGGCACACCGGCGTCGGTGGCCGATCCGCTTGCGGCATCCTTCGGGATGACCAGATCCACCAGGAGCGACACGGTCGCCCACTCGTGCGGCGTGTAAATCTTGGGGGTGTAGGCGTCGCGCCCGGTCATCTCGCGGCTCACGCGTTGCATTGCGAGCTGCGCTTCGGCCGGCCGCGGGACCATAAACGCGCCGGCGGTTGCGGCCATCGCCGCGAGGACTTCGCGACGCGTCATCGTGCCAGTCGTGGTCACAAAGCCCCCGCGTTCCGCTGGTCGACGATGTAGCGGGATGTCCGCATCGACAGCGCGAGAATGGTCCAGGTCGGATTCTTGTCGGCCTGGGTCACGAACGGCGCACCGTCGGCGACGAACACGTTCCGACAATCCCACGTCTGGCTGTTCGCGTTGAGCGCACTGGTCGTGGCGGTCCGCCCCATGCGCGCGCCGCCCACCTCATGGATGATCGAGCCGCCGGTCGAAATGCCGTACTGCTGCGCGCGAGTCGGCATCTTTGCCACGCCTTCGGCGCCCATTTCATGCAACAGCGCCCGGAACGTCTCCTGCATGTGCTTCGCCTGCAGCAGTTCGTGTTCGCTCCACTTCCAGTGAAACCGCAGCACCGGAATGCCCCATTGATCGACCGTGTCCGGATCGATCTCGCAGTACGAGTCGTCGTTGGGAATCATTTCGCCGCGGCCCGAGAACCCGATCGTGGCACCATAGTAGCGGCGATAGTCCGCCTTCAGGTCGGCGCCATACCCCCCGCCGCGCGGGTACAACTCGATGCCGCCCATGAAGCCGTAGCTCGGCATCCCCATGCCGCCCCAGATCTCGATGTGGTAGCCCCGCGGAAAGTCGAGCTTCTTGTTGTCGAGCCACCACGGCATGTACAGGTGGGCGCCGCCCACGCCGTCGCAATTGTGCCGGGGCTGCGCATCGAGCGCCGGCACGTGTCCCCACGCATCCGAGCCCACTGTGTCGGTGATGTACTTGCCCACCATGCCGCTCGAGTTGCCGAGGCCGTGGGGAAAGCGGGTCGACGTGGAATTGAGCAGCAGTCGTGCCGACTCGCACGCACTCGCCGCGACCACCACCACGCGCGCGTCGACGCGCTGCTCGGTGCGGGTGGCCTTGTCGATGTAGATCACGCCGTTGGCCAATCCGTCGGGTCCCATGGTGATCTCGCGCGCCATCGCGCCGGTCACCAGCTTGAGCTTGCCGGTGCGCAACGCGGGTTGCACCAGCACGTTGGTCGACGAGAAATTTGCGTTGACGCCGCAGCCGCGGTTGCACTGCGAGCAATAGTGACAGGCCGGGCGCCCGTTCATGGGGCGGGTCAGGATCGACAGCCGCGAGGGGATGCAGTCCACGTGCTGGCGGTCGGCCGCGTGCTTGACCAGTGCTTCCCAGCAGCGCGGGGTCGGCGGCGGCAGAAAGAGGCCGTCAGGGTCGTTGCGGCGCCCTTCCTTGCTACCGAACACGCCGACCAGCTGATCGACGTCGTCGTAATACGGCGCGAGATCGTCGTAGGAGATGGGCCAGTCGTCGCCGAGGCCATCCACCGTCTTGTGCCGGAAGTCATCCGGACCGAACCGCAGCGAGATCCGACCCCAGTGGTTGGTCCGCCCGCCCACCATTCGTGCGCGCCACCACGAGAAATCGGTCCCGGGCGCCGTGGTGTACGGCTCGCCCGGCACGTTCCACCCGCCGATGCATGCATCGTGTTCCCCGAACGGGCGCTCCGGCGTCCCGCGGCCGCGTAACGGCGTCTCCCAGGGCCAGACGAACATGTCCGAGTCCTTGAGATTGTCCCACGGAACGCCGGCCTCGAGCAGGATCACGTTCGCGCCGGCCTTGGTGAGTTCGTACGCCGCCATCCCGCCACCGGCGCCCGAGCCCACGATGCAGACGTCATAGACGTCGCGACGGGTATGAATGGGCATGAGGCAAGATAGTGAAACCGGCGAGAGACGAGAGGCGCGAGGGGTGCACGAGCGGACGGCCTTCCTCGTGGCACTCGCCTCCGGGCTTTCGCCGTCGATCCGTGTCCCCTCCCCGCCAGACATCGTCCCCCCCAACGCAAGCGAGCCCCTGAGGCAACTCATACCGAGGTGTACCATGCTGGTCAGTCTGATTGCTGTTTCGTTCCTCGCGTCGCCGGTGGGTCCAGTCTACCCCGCCGCTGCACCGGTCGTGTCGGCTTCCGCCCGTGCCATGTCCGATGCCGATATCCTCGGCTTCGTCGACCAGGTCAACCGCGCCGAAATCGAGGAGGGCAAGCTGGCGCTCACCAAGACGTCGTCCGCGGCCGTGCGCAGCTTTGCCAACATGCTGGTGACGGATCACACCAAGGCCATGGCCTCCGGCAACGCGCTGGCCAGGAAGTTGAACATCACCATCACCGTCAACCCGGACACGTCGCTGGCGCACAGCCACGATGCCGAAATGGTCAAGCTGAACGGGCTGACGGGCAAGGCCTTCGATCAGGAGTTTGCCAAGGACATGGCCGACGGCCACAAGGCAGTCATCAAGAAGGTGAACACCGGCCTGATTCCCGATGCCACCAGCCCCGCACTCAAGACCTACCTTCGCGGCCTGCTGCCGACGTTGCAGAAGCATGAACGCGGAGCGCTGGCGCTGGAAAAGAACAAGATGTGATCCTCGCAGCGCGGAGCCGGGCGGCCGCAGCCACGTGGCCGCCCGCGAGCGCGCGCGATCAGAACTGCAGCTGCTTCAGGTAGTCGTAACTGACCTTGATGTCCGCGAGGGGATCAGGCGGATCGTCGTGCTCCACGAAATAATGCTTGATCCCGGCTTCCTTGTGGTGCGAAAAGATCCGTGCAAAATCGATGGTCCCCTTCCCCACATCTTCCATCTTGTATTCGGGCGGCGGCCCGGCGTCCTTGACGTGCACCATCGGAAAGCGACCCGGCCACCGCGCGAAGTATTTCAGCGGATCGCCGCCGGCCTTGGTGATCCAGTACAGATCCATCTCGACCTGCAGATCCCTGGGACTGGTCAATTCCAGGAGCCGGTCGAACATCGGCCGTCCGCCCACCGGCACGAATTCCTCGGTGTGATTGTGATACGCCAGACGAATCTTGTAGAATCTCGCATCATCGGCGGCGGTGTGAATCAGGTCGGCCGTGCGCTTGATGGCGTCGACCGAATTGCGATCGGAATCCTCTACCGACGCGATCACCAGCCACTTGTGCCCCACCTCGGCGGCATCGCTCAGCGTGCGGTTCCAGGCACCGCGCAACGCGCTCAATCCGATATGCGCCGACGGCGACGACAATCCGTTGTCGTTCAGGAGCTGATGCAGTGACCTGGGCGGTCGGTCGAAATACCCGGCGAACTCCACTTCCTTGTACCCGATCCGCGCCACACTCGCCAGCGTGCGTTCGACACTCACCTGCATCAGGTTGCGCACGGTGTAGAGCTGCAAGCCGATCTTGTCGATGTGATCCCGACGCATCATCGTGCGGCGCAACGGCATTGACATGCCGGCGGCGGCCGCGCCCGTGGTCGAAAGAAAAGTGCGACGGTTCATGGCAGTGCTCCGGGAAGAATCCTGTTGAACAATAACGCGCCGTCAGCGAGCGCCTTCGAGATGAATGCGGTGCATCACGCGGTGCAGCACGGGCGTCAGCAACACGGCCGCCGACGCAATCAGCACCAGCCCGGCATAGAGCGCATACAGTCCGGCGAAGAGCTTGCCCGACACCGTCGGGATATCACCCACCGGGCCCATGCCGCCCATCAGCATCGCGGCATTGAGAAACGCATCGATCCACGACTGCTGCGCCAGCCAGTGGTAGCCAGCCATCCCCACCAGCAGCGACACCACGATGATCGCGAGGGCCATCAGGAAATGGCGCCAGAGCCGCTGGGCGAAGCGCCGGCGCGATAGCAGGGGCTGGCCGCCGTGTTCGTACAAGTGTTGCGGGAAATTCATCGGCCGGTCGGGTGATCGTGGAACTGCCAGGGTACGCCGAACCGCTCGCTCAACTGATCGGCCAGCGCCTTCACGCCCACGGTTTCCGTGGCGTAGTGTCCCGCATACAGCACGTTGATGTGCAGCTCGAGGGCGTCGAAGACCGTGTGGTGCGCCCCTTCGCCCGTGATGAATGTGTCGACTCCCGCCGCCGCAGCTGCGGCGATCCGATCACCCGCCGCACCGGTGATGACGCCCACCCGCGCGGTCCGCTCGGGGCCGCCGGGCACCAGCTGGACGGAACCCCCGAGTAACGCACCTACGCGGGCGGCCAACTCCGCCCGTGTGATTGACAGCGGCCCGGCCGCGCCGAACGGCACGCCACGATAGCTGTCGAAGGGCTCCGGATCACTGATGCCAAGTTGTCGGGCCAGCACCGCGTTGTTGCCCACCACCGGATGGACATCGAGCGGAATGTGCGCGGCATACACGGCGATATCATGGTCGAACAGCGCTCGAAGCTTCCGATATCGTCGCCCGCGCAGCGGCTGGTTGCCGTCCCAGAACAATCCGTGATGCACCAGCAAAAGCGTTCCGACCGGACACCGCTTCACCACATCGTCAATCGCCTGCTGCGATGCATCCACCGCCGCCACGATCCCGGTCACCACGCCGCGATTCTCGACCTCGAGTCCGTTCAACGCGTGCTCGTAATCCGGTATCTGCGCGATCCGTAGATACTCGTCGAGGTGTGCCACCACCTGCTCGAGCGGCACGCTCATCCGGAAAATGGCTTGCCAAGCAGCAGGGACAACACCCGCGACAGGTCTTCATTCGAGTAGTACGAAATCGACAACAATCCTCGCCCGCGACGCTTGGCGGTGAGCCGCACGTCAGTACCCAGATGCTTGCGCAACGCCTCTTCGACCCGACGCGCATCGGCGTTGGCCGGCCGATGTGCCGGCGGCTTCTTCATCATTCGCCCGCGCGGCTTGTCGGACGCATCTCCCCGCACCTGCGCCTCGACTTCGCGCACCGACCAGCCTCGCTCGACGGCGCGGTGGGCGAGCCGCGACAATTCCGCCGGATCATGCATGGCCAACAGCGCTCGACCATGCCCTTCTGATAACGCCTTCTCTTGTATCATCTGCTGGACATCTGATGGTAAGTTCAATAGCCGCAACGTGTTAGCGACAGTCGACCTGTCCTTTCCCACCACCCGAGCGACTTCGGCCGGGGAAAGCTTGAACTCACTGACCAGGCGTTGGTAGCCATGCGCCGCATCGAGGGCGTTCAGATCGTCGCGCTGCAGGTTCTCAATCAGCGCCAATGACAGCGCCGTCTGGTCGTCGAAATCCCGCACGATGACCGGCATCTTCGGCCAACCCAGCCGCTGAACCGCGCGCCACCGGCGTTCGCCCGCCACCAGCTCGAAGCGAGTACCGACCTGACGCACAACGACCGGTTGCAGCAGGCCCGACGCCTCGATGGACGACGCCAGCTCGGTCAGCGCTTCGTCGTCGAAGCTGCGGCGGGGCTGGAACGGATTCGGCATGATCGCCGACACCGCCACCTCACGCAGCGCCCCGGCAGCCTCGGCTTGCTCACGCGTCACCGGGCCGAGCAGCGCCTCGAGCCCGCGCCCCAGCCGCTTCGATTCCGTCATGAGGTCTCCTTCCTTCCTGCAGCGGGATTCTCGGTGCGGTTGATCAGCTCCTGCGCCACGGACAGATAGCTCTTCGCGCCGACCGATTGTACGTCGTACAGTAGGATCGGCTTGCCGAACGATGGGGCCTCCGCCAACCGCACATTGCGCGGAATTACGGTCCGGAACACCTTGCCGCCAAAGTATTCCTTGGCCTCGCCGACAACCTGGCGAGACAGATTCAGGCGGTTGTCGAACATCGTCAGCAGCACGCCATCGATCTGGAGATCCGGATTGAAATTCTGCTGAATCAGCCGAACCGTGTTCAGCAGCTGCGAAATGCCCTCGAGAGCGTAGTACTCGCACTGAATCGGGATGACCACGCCATTCGCGGCCGTCAGGACGTTCAGCGTGATCAGGCCCAACGACGGTGGACAGTCCACGAGAATGTATTGATAGTCCGCCTCGACGCTGGCAATGATCCGGCGCAGCACGGTTTCCCGATCCTCCCGACCGATCAGCTCCAGCTCCGCCCCAACCAGTTCCTGGTTGGCTGGGAGGACATCGAGATAGGGAAGCTGTGGATTGGGCTGGATCACTTCGCGCGGCGGAACGCCATCGATCAGCACATCGTACAACGTGCGATCAAGACCCGCCTTATCCACCCCGACGCCGGACGTCGCATTCCCCTGCGGGTCCGCGTCGATCAGCAGCGTTCGTCGCTCGGCAATTGCGAGCGACGCCGCGAGGTTGATGGCGGTCGTCGTCTTGCCGACGCCGCCTTTCTGGTTTGCCACCGCGATAGTTCGAGCCATGGACCAACAGTTTCGGAGAGAGGGCCCCACAACATACCCGCATCATATCCTCATGAGCAACCGAAGCCCCACCATGGTGGTTTCACGTGAAACCGGAGAAATGAATATTTCATGTCGATACGCAACACAATAACAAACAATCTCTTACACGCAAACAAATATACGGACATCACGCAACATACGCCAGGACGCTGGTCCGCCTTGGCGCCCGCAACCGGAACGATGCCGCCGATTGGCGGATGTGCCGTCTTGCCGAACGCCTCGAGTGGGTTGCGCCCGCCAGGACGCTGGTCCGCCTTGCCGCCCGCAACCGGAACGATGCCGCCGATCGGCGGATGTGCCGTCTTGCCGAACGCCTCGAGTGGGTTGCGCCCGCCGGGACGCTGGTCCGCCTTGGCGCGCGCAACCGGAACGATACCGCCGATTGGCGGATGTGCCGTCTTGCCGAACGCCTCGAGTGGGTTGCGCCCGCCAGGACGCGGTCCGCCTTGGCGCGCGCAACCGGAACGATGCCGCCGATCGGCGGATGTGCCGTCTTGCCGAACGCCTCGAGTGGGTTGCGCCCGCCAGGACGCTGGTCCGCCTTGGCGCCCGCAACCGGAACGATGCCGCCGATTGGCGGATGTGCCGTCTTGCCGAACGCCTCGAGTGGGTTGCGCCCGCCAGGACGCTGGTCCGCCTTGGCGCGCGCAACCGGAACGATACCGCCGATCGGCGGATGTGTCGTCTTGCCGAACGCCTCGAGTGGGTTGCGCGCGCCGGGCGGCACCAGCGTCCTGGCGCACCAGCGCGATAGGGCACCGACGCGTCAGCGCAGTAACCGGCGTGCGCGTCAGCGCAGTAGCACGCGTGCGCGTCAGCGCAGTAGCACGCGAGCGCGTTGATGTACGGGAAGCAGGTGTGCAGCTACCTCGCGCGAATCCAGCGCGACACATCCATCAACGACGGCTTCTTGCCGTACATCAGGATGCCCACCCGATAGATGCGACCAGCGATCCATGCCACCGCCAGCACTGCCAGCACACTCAGCGTCACCGACAGCACCAGCTGCGGAATGGGCACCGTCGTGAGCGACCAGCGTGCCGGCATGATGAACGGTGAAAAGAAGGGAATCATCGACATCGTCACGCCCAGGCTGCCGGTGGGATCTCGAATCACGGCGAACAGCGCGAAAAATCCCACCAGGATCACCATCTGGACGAACGCGGCGACTTGCTGCGCTTCCTGCACGGTGTTGAACATCGACCCGATCGCGGCGTACAGCGCACCGTACAGCAGGAATCCGAGCACGAAATAGAGCAGGAACACCACCAGCAAGTCGGTCGGCAACGACGGAATCGGCAGTTGCTGCATTGCCGCGGCACTCACGCCGATCACGTGCGCAATCTGCGTGCGATCTGCCGACAGCACGATCACGGCCGCCGCCCAGATGCTCAGTTGCAGCAAGCCCGTCAGGCCGACGCCGAGGATCTTGCCAAGCAACATCTCGAACGGGCGCAACGACGAGGCCAGCACCTCCATGATCCGCGAACTCTTTTCCTCGATCACCGAAGTCATCGTCTGCTGCCCGTAGATGATCATGGTGAAATACAGCAGGAATCCCATGGCATAGGCGACGAAAAAGGATTCGGTGCCGCTCTGGCCGGTCGTCTTGCCGCTGTTGACGCGAACGGTACTCAGGTCGGCGCGCTTCATGGCGCCGATCATCACGGCGGGGCTCACCCCGGCGCGCGCCAGTCGCCTGGCGGTCAGGACCTGCGTCACGGCACCTTCGAGCTCACCCATCGCCTCGAGCGCGCTGGTATTGTCGCCGTAATAGTCAAGCTTGCCGGTCTCGAGCGTGGAGTCGTTGATCACAAGCACGCCATCGAGCGCCTGCGGGTCTTTGGCTTCGCCGACGCCGGTGTGCGCGATCAGCGTGTCCCGCACATGCGCGAGCTCGTGCCGGCGTCACCGCCACTCGCACGACGCGATACCGCGACACCGTGCTGCTGTCGCCCGTCAACATCTGGCGCTGCAGCGTGCTTTGCACCGCCGCGCCAAGACTGTCGCTCGACGCGTCGACGATGGCGACGTGCGAGCTGCGGTTGCCGCTGCGCGAGAAGATCGCCGGCAGGATCGTGACCGCAGCGATGAACACCGGCAGCAGGATTGTGGAGATGATGAACGCCTTGGTACGCACCCGTGCCGAGACTTCGCGACGCATCACCGCGAGCATCTTGTTCACGCGGCCTCCGACCTGGCCGCCACTTCGGCCGTGCTGCCCACCTTGGCGATGAAGATCGACTGCAGCGACGGCTCGATCACTTCGAACCGGCTCAGCAGGGCGCCGCTGTCGACCAGCGCGCGCAACAATTGTGGCGGGCTCGCCTGCAGCGCCAGCGAAACCTCCGCACTGGCGCCGTAATCGTCGACCTTCTCGACCAGGCTGCGATCGGCCAGCACGGCCTCCGCCGCTCCCTTGTTGCCCGCGAACGTGAGACCGATGTGACGCTTGCCGGCGGCAGCCTTGACGTCGGCGACCGCACCGTCGACCAGCTTCTCCCCGCGTGCAATGATCACGATCCGATCGCACATGCGCTCGGCCTGCTCCATGATGTGCGTCGACAGAATCACGGTGCCACCGCCGCGCGCAATACCGATCACGACATCCTTCATCACCTGCAGGTTGACGGGATCGAGGCCGGAAAACGGCTCGTCGAGAATCACCAGCTCGGGATCGTGAATCAGCGTGCCGGCAAACTGGATCTTCTGCTGCATGCCCTTGGACAGGTCCTCGACCCGCTTCAGGCGCCAATCCGCGAGGCCGAGGCGTTGCAGCCACTTGTCCGCGCGCGCCTTGGCATCGGCGCGCCGCAACCCCTTCACTTCGCCGAGAAAGACCAGCTGGTCGAACACCTTCATCTTGCGGTAGAGGCCGCGCTCCTCGGGCAGGAAGCCCACGCGTGTCGACAGGTCTCGCGACGAACTGCGCGTGCCGAGGACCTCGATGCGGCCCTGGTCGGCCTCGATGATGTCCATGATCATCCGGATCGTGGTCGACTTGCCCGCTCCGTTGGGACCGAGCAGCCCGAAGATCCCGCCGCGCGGCACACTGAACGACAAGTCCTTGACGGCGGTGTGACCGGAGAACCGCTTGGTCACGCCTTCGAGCGATACCGCGTTGGACGACATGAATCCTCACAGCGTGGAATGGATGCCTTTACGGCCCGGCGCCTTGGTAGTTTCATGTTGCACCGACCGCGCCAACCGGAATGTGGCAGTTACATCGCCGATTCCAACGGCGCGACCGGACCAGCCTCGTCGGCCGGGACGAGCAGGTGACGCTCCGTGGCGGCGATGCCGAACTTGCGTTGGCGATCGAGCCAGGCGCTCAACGGAAGCGGGTCGACTCCCGGCTGGTGAATGGCGACATCGTGCATCACCACGCCGCGGGCCGTGCGCTCATGCCAGCGGCCCACGTACGTCCGGCCGCTCATGCCCGTGAGCGCGACGGTGATGCCGTGCAGGTCGTCGTGGCCTGGGTGAAAGACGTGGCCGCTCACGCGCAGTAGGCGTCGAAGGCCTGGGTCAGCAGGGTCGCCACATGATCGGGATGACGACCCTCGATCTGATGGCGGTGAATGAACGCCACCACCTCGCCGTCCTTGAGCAACGCCACCGACGGTGAGGACGGCTGATACTCACCGAAATAGGACCGCGCGCGCGCCGTGGCGTCGAGATCCTGGCCGGCGAACACGGTGTAGAGGTGGGCCGGCTTGACGCCATGCTCCAGCGCCTTGGCAAGCGCAGGGCGGGCCATGCCCGCCGCGCAACCGCACACCGAGTTGACGAACACCAGCGCGGTGCCATCGGTATTGGCGAGCGCCGTGTCGACATCATTGACGGAGCGCAGTTCGGCGACGCCGAGCCGCGTGACTTCCTCGCGCATCGGCTTGACCATCATTTCAGGGTAAGGCATTGTCACAGGACTCCATGAGTGTGGTGCATGAGCCCGGTCACTCGGGCGGGTTTGTTGGCTCGTTCAACGCCGTGTGCATCGCGTGCCAGGCCAGCGTCGCGCATTTCACGCGCATCGGGTATTCGGCGACGCCCTTGAACACTTCGAGCTTGCCGAGTTCGGCCGCCCGCGCCTCGCCGCCGGTCACCAATGCGTGAAACTGCTCGAACAGCTCCGCCGCCTCCGCGCGGGTCCGTCCGCGCAGGGCGTCGGTCATCAGCGATGCCGACGCGCGGGAAATGGCGCACCCATTGCCCTGAAAGGCGATGTCGACAATCCGGTTCTCGGCATCGAGCTGCAACTCGACGCTGATATCGTCGCCACAGAGCGGGTTGTGCCCTTCGGCACGCGCCGTCGGCGCATCGAGCACGCGAAAATTGCGTGGCCGGCGATCGTGCGCCACGATCACGCTCTGGTACAGGTCGGTCAGGCTGGTCATCCGGCCAGCACCTGCGTCGCGTGCCGGAGACTCCCGGCCAGCACGTCGATTTCGCCGTGGGTCGTGTACGGGCCGAATGACGCGCGCGCGCTGGCACGAAGGCCCAGCCGCTGATGCAACGGCTGGGTGCAGTGATGTCCGGCGCGGATGCACACACCATCACCATCCAGCAACGACGCGATGTCGTGCGGATGGGCGCCGTCGATCACGAATGTCACGACACCGATGGATTCGGCGGGACGTCCGATCAACCGCAATCCGTCGATGTCGGCCAACGCCGTGCGTGCGTGCTCGAGCAGCGCGGCTTCGTGACGCTCGAGCTGCGGGCGATCCTGTCGGTCGAGCCAGTCCAGCGCGACCGCCAATCCGATCGCGCCGGCGATATGCGGCGTCCCTGCCTCGAATTTGCCGGGCGCCGGGGCGTAGGTCGTTCCGGCGAACGTCACGCGATCGATCATGTCGCCGCCGCCCTGATACGGCGGCATGGCGTCGAGATGTTCGCGCCTGCCGTACATCACGCCGATGCCGGTCGGCCCGAACACCTTGTGGCCCGAGAAGCAGTAGAAGTCGCAATCGAGCGCCAGCACATCCACCGGAAGATGCGGCGCCGCCTGCGCGCCGTCGACCAGCACCGGTACGCCGGCCGCGTGCGCCATGCGGCACAAGGCCGCGACATCATTGATGGTGCCGAGCGTGTTGGACACGTGGGTCACGGCGAGCAACGCGGCGCCCGACGCGAGCAACGCCTCGGCCGACGCCAGGTCGAGCTCGCCACGCTCCGTGATGTCGATCGGCACGGTGTCGGCGCCCGCCAACTGCCAGGGAACGATGTTGGCGTGATGCTCCATGGCGGTCACCAGCACGCGACGCTGTCGCGCCAGGCGCGGCCGCACGAAGCTCTGCGCCACCAGATTGATCGCCTCGGTCGTGCCGCGCGTGAAGACGACCTCGCCCGGTTCGGCGGCGCCGAGGAACCGCGCCACGCGTGCGCGCGCTGCATCCCACGCGACCGTCGCGCGCTCGCTGAGCTGGTAGACGCCGCGATGAATGTTCGCGTTGTCGTGCTGGTAGAATCCCGCAACCGCGTCGATCACCTCCTGCGGCTTCTGCGCCGTGGCGGCACTGTCGAGATACACCAGCGGCTGGCCGCGGACCTCGGTCCGCAGGATCGGAAACTCCCGGCGCAGTCGCTCGACATCGAACGTCGTGTCGGCCGCGGGGACGGTCGCGCTGATCATGCCCTCATCCGATCAGGGCATCCATTTCGACGCTCACGAGCTGCTCCAGCGCGGCCCGAATGCCGGGGTGCGCGATCTCGATGAGGACCTCGGCCACGAAGGCGGTGATCAGCAGCACTTCGGCGCTGCGGCCGGCGATGCCGCGCGTCTGCAGGTAGTAGCGCTGCTGCGCGTCGAGGCGACCGACCGTGGCGCCGTGTGTGCACTTGACGTCGTCGGCAAAGATTTCGAGTTGCGGCTTGGTGTCGACCTTGGCGTGGTCCGACAGCAGCAGGTTGCGGTTCGTCTGCTTGGCGTCGGTCCGCTGGGCGATCGGCTGCACGATCACCTTGCCGTTGAACACCCCATGCGACGCACCCGTGAGCACGCCCTTGTAGACCTCCCACGAACGACAGTCGGGTTGGTCGTGGAAGATCGTGGTGTGATTGTCGACCAGCTGCTCGCCCCGACCGAGATAGAGACCGTAGAGCAGCGTCTCGACATCGGGCGCGCTGAGGCGTGCGTGGAGGTCATGCCGCGAGAGCGCGCCACCCAATGCCAGGGTGAACGAGCGATAGTGCGAGTCGCGGGCCTGCTCCACCGCCGTAAATCCGACGTGCCACGCCGCGGGCGACTCGCGCTGGACCCGCACATGCTCCAACCGCGCCCCGGACTCCAGCACCACCTCGACGACGGCGTTGGTCAGGGACGCACCGTCGCCGAGTGACGCATAGCTCTCGATCACGGTCGCGTGCGACGCGGCGCCGGCAACGATGAGGATGCGCGGCGACACGATCGTCTGCGCGGCGGCCGCCGTGGTGAGGTGCAGGATGTGCACCGGCGTGTCGACCGACGCGCCCGGCGCAATCTCGATGACGGCACCGTCGCCGAGGAGCGCGGCGTTGGCCGCGGTAAATGGCGTGGCGTCGATCGTGGCGTGGTGCGCCAGATGGCGTTCGACCGCGGGATGCCCGGCCGCGATTGCGGCCGCGAGCGAGCGCACGGTCATCGCGCCGGTCGGTGCCGTCGACAGCTCGGGCACCACCCGCCCGTCGACCACGACCAGCACCGGCCAATCGTGCCCCAACAGGTATGGCGTCACGGCATCGCGATGCAGGCGAACGGATCGCGGCGCGGGCGCTTCGAACTCGGCCGCGGCCAACGCGTGCAGCGACGTGAATCGCCACTCTTCGTCCTTCGATCCGGGGAGTCCGACCTCGGCAAAGCGCAGCGCGCCCTGCTGCCTGAGCGCGGCGAGCCACGCCGGATCGGCGGGGCGCGTCGCGGCCTCGACCAGGGCGGGAAAGCCGCGCAACGTTCGCGCCGGGACGCGCGGACGCACCGGCGCTGCCGTCGTCGTCATCCGGTCAGCCATTCGTAACCGCGCGCTTCGAGTTCCTGCGCCAGTTCCTTGCCCCCCGACTTGACGATCCGGCCTGCCGCCAGCACGTGCACCTGATCGGGCACGATGTAGTTGAGCAGGCGCTGGTAGTGCGTCACCAGCAGCGTCGCGCTGTCGGGCCGGCGCAGCGCGTTGACACCCTTGGCGACGATGCGCAGTGCGTCGATGTCGAGCCCCGAGTCGGTTTCGTCGAGCACCGCGAGTCGCGGCTCGAGCACGGCCATCTGCAGAATCTCGTTGCGCTTCTTCTCGCCACCGGAAAACCCGAAGTTGACCGCGCGCTCCATGATCTCCGGACCCCAGTCGACCACCTTGAGGCGGTCCTCGAGCAGGTCGAGGAAGTCCATCGGGTCGAGTTCCTCGAGGCCATGCGCCTGCCGGATGGCGTTGTAGGCGGTGCGCAGGAAGTACGCGTTGGTCACGCCGGGAATTTCGACCGGGTACTGGAACGCCAGGAACATCCCGGCATGGGCGCGCTCCTCGGCCTCCATGTCGAGCAGGTCCTCGCCGTTGAAGCGCACCGATCCGGCGGTCACCTGGTACGCCGGATGTCCCGCAAGCACCTGCGCCAGCGTGCTCTTGCCCGACCCGTTGGGTCCCATGATCGCATGCACTTCGCCGGCGCCGATGTCGAGCGTGATCCCCTTGAGGATCTCCGTGTCGCCCGCGCGAGCGTGCAGGTCGCGCACCTCGAGCAACGCGGTCATCCGACGCTCCCTTCGAGGGTCACGCCCAGCAGCTTCTGCGCCTCGACGGCAAACTCCATCGGCAGCTCCCGGAAGACTTCCTTGCAGAACCCATTGACGATCACGCTGATCGCATTCTCGGTGTTCATGCCGCGCTGCTTGCAGTAGAAGATCTGGTCCTCGCCGATCTTGGTGGTGCTGGCCTCGTGCTCCACGTCGCTGGTGCGATTCTGCACGTCGATGTACGGAAACGTGTGCGCGCCGCAGCGATTGCCGATGAGCATCGAGTCGCACTGCGTGTAGTTGCGCGCGCCGGTGGCCCGGGGCAGGATCTTGATCTGGCCGCGATACGAGTTCTGCCCCTGCCCCGCGCTGATCCCCTTGGACACCACGGTACTCCTGGTGTTGCGGCCCATGTGGATCATCTTGGTGCCGGTGTCGGCCTGCTGCATGCCGTTGACCACGGCCACCGAATAGAACTCGCCGATCGAGTCGTCGCCCTGCAGGATCACGCTGGGATACTTCCACGTGATCGCCGAGCCGGTCTCGACCTGGGTCCAGGAAATCTTGGCGCCGCGCATCGCCTTGCCGCGCTTGGTGACGAAATTGTAGATGCCGCCCCTGCCCTGCTCGTCCCCCGCATACCAGTTCTGCACGGTCGAATACTTGATGCTGGCACCATCGAGGGCCACCAGCTCGACGACCGCGGCATGCAGTTGATTCTCGTCGCGCTTGGGCGCCGTGCAACCCTCGAGGTAGGACACCGAGGCGCCCTCGTCGGCCACGATCAGGGTCCGCTCGAACTGCCCGGTGTTCGCCGCGTTGATGCGGAAATAGGTCGACAGCTCCATCGGGCAGCGCACGCCCTTGGGGATGTAGACGAACGAACCGTCGGAAAACACAGCCGCGTTGAGCGCCGCGAAGAAGTTGTCCGACGCCGGCACCACCGAGCCGAGATACTGCTGCACCAGGTCGGGATGCTCCTGCACCGCCTCGCCAAAGGAGCAGAAGATGACGCCCGACTTGGCCAGGGTCGCCTTGAACGTCGTCCCCACCGACACCGAATCGAAGATCGCGTCGACGGCGACACCGGCCAGCAGCTTCTGCTCGCTGAGGGGGATGCCGAGTTTCTCGTACGTCTCGCGCAGTTTCGGGTCGACGTCGTCGAGCGAGCCGAGCGGCTTGTTGTTTCGCGGCGCCGAGTAGTAGGCGATCGACTGGTAGTCGATCGGCTCGTGGTGGATGTTCGCCCAGTGCGGTTCGCGCATGTCAAGCCAGCGTCGGTACGCCTTGAGCCGCCAGTCGAGCAGCCACGCCGGCTCGTGCTTGCGCGCCGAGATCAGCCGGACCGTGTCCTCCGTGAGCCCGATCGGCGCCGTGTCCTGCTCGATATCGGTGACGAAGCCGTACTTGTATTCGCGATTGACCAGCGTCTCGACCGACGAACTCATGCGGGGTCCCCTTCTTCCGCCGGATCGTTCGGCGTGATGTGATACCGGCAGCAACCGCAGCCCGCCGCGATGCGTGATTCGCGCCGCACCGTGGCGCCAAATGCCTGCGCCAGGAACGCCTCTTCGGCGGCACATACCTCGGGAAAGCGCTCCGCGACCAGTCGATGGGGACAGTTGTGCTCGGTCAGCACCCCACCCTGCGACGCCGCCTCCCACACCGGCATGAAGCCCTCGTCGTCCAGCATCGCGGTAATGCGGGCCGCCCGGCCCTGCGACGGCACACCCTCGACCTCCCGGCACAGCCGCTCACCCAGCGACGCAAAATGGCTCCGCAACAACTCGGCGGACGCCTCCCGCCCCTTGATCGACACGAGTTCGTCGAGCAGCAGCGTCAACACGTCGGCACCATGGTCCGGAAAGAGCTGATGGCCGCGGTCGCTCAGCCGATACCCGAACGCCGGCGCGCCCACGCCCTGGCGCAGCAGGTCGTGTTCGACCAAGCCGTTGCGCTCCAGCTCGCGTAGATGGCCGCGTACCGTGTTGACCGAACATCCCACCGCGTCCGTAAGAGTAGTTGTTGATGCTACTCCTCGTCGCTTCAGCTCAAGCAGCAGCGCCGCATTGACGGCGCGTTGGCCAGACTCATGGTCGGTCGTGGCCGCCGTGGCTGGTAGCATGGGCTGGAGGCTTCGCATGGGGTGGATGATACGTTCGTCCGCGTGACAAGTCAATTCACGCAAGAAAACTGGTGCGAATCCGTAGCCTGTTGAATCATCGGCACTTGGAGGAAAATTGCCCGGCGGCAGACCCTTCCGTTCTGTCGCTGCTGACGCTAGCCTGCGGCAACGCATTTCCCCGGAGCACTGATGCGACGCGTCACCATCGTCCCGATCGTTTTCGCGCTGGCGGTACTTGGGCCGGCCGCGGCATCCGCGCAGGCTGCCAAGCCAATCACCATGCCGGCCGGTCACTATGTCGTCGAAGCGCGCGACACCGGGGCGGCGGGCGCGGTCGCCATGGCGGGGTGGCCGTTCGAACTCAAGGACAACGGGGATTTCGTGTTCACGTCCCCCGACAGTCTGACCTGGACGGGGAAGATGACGCAACGCGACGGCGTTGCCACCTACACGGATCAGGGGTGCGGCGACCCGGGGTTGTACTACGTCCATCAGCAGGGCGGGGGATATGTCCTCGATCGCAAATCCGAGGCGTGTCCCGGCCGGGATTCGGCAATGGTGATGCTGCGGTTCCGCCCGGTCGTCAAGCACTGACGCTGCGCACCAGCGACGCGGCCCCCTTGCGCGTGCCGGGGGCGGGTTCCTACTGTGTGGCGGCGCAGGCGTGCGCGCGGCGCACGCGGAAGGATCTGTCGGAGGATTGAATCGGTGCCCTACGTCATTACGGAAGCCTGCATCGGCGTCAAGGATCGCGCCTGCGTTGATGTGTGCCCGGTCGATTGCATCTACGAAGGTGCCGATCAGTTGTTCATCCATCCCGACGAGTGCATCGACTGTGGTGCGTGCGAACCGGAATGTCCGGTGAGCGCGATCTATCCCGAAGAGGACGTGCCCGAGACCCTGCGTCCGTTCATCGTCCGCAATCGCGAGATCTTCGACTCCGACACGCCGCCGGGCCGACCCAACAAATAATCCGCGCCGCAGCACTGCGCCGCGCGATCCCGCGATCCGTTGCTGAACATGAGGCCGCCCCCCGGAGCGTGACATCAAGCCACGCGACCGAAGGGCGTCTCGAGGAAGGCTGCAATGTGACGGCGGCGACAGATGGAGAGGTTCTGTCAGGTCCGCCGAACAGTAAAGACGCCTGAGCGCGAAAATAGTTTCACAGGCCGGATCCCGAATACCACGGACCCGCCACGCGCGCGCGCCGCGTCGCTACGTTACGAGCTGTCACCAGGAGGACACGGATGCCATCCACCGACTACGTGCGGCACGCGGCCCGCCTGTCGCGCAAGATCTATCTCGACGCCAGCGTCGGAGGCGGAGCACCGGCGGCCGACCCCGAGTTTTTCAAGGCGTTGGCCAAGGCGCTCGAAGACATCGCCGACGGGCTTGAACACGTCGCCAAACGACGCGATTGATGCATCCCCGGCTGGTCGACCGTCCCGAGACATACCGCGCGTTGCTCGACGAAGTTGCCGGCAGCCCGGTCGTGGCGCTCGATACCGAAGCGGCGTCGTTTCATCGCTATCATGACCGGATCTACCTGATCCAGTTGTCGACGCGTGACACGACCGCGGTGATCGATCCGCTGGGCGTCGGCGATCTCGCCGCCATTGGCAGCCTGCTCGCCGATGCACGCATCGAGAAGGTGTTCCACGACGCGGACTACGACCTGCGGCTCTTCGACAAGGAATTCGGGTTCCGCGCCCGCAACATCGTCGATACGCGCATCGCCGCCCAGTTCCTGAACGAACCCGGTATCGGTCTCGGCGCGCTGCTGGAGAAATACTTTGGCGTACGCCCCGACAAACGATTCCAGCGCGCCGACTGGGCCAGCCGCCCGTTGTCGCCGGCCATGCTCGAATACGCCGCCGGGGACACGAAGGATCTGTGCGCGTTGCGCGACTTGCTGCTCGCGCAACTCGACGCCCTCGGCCGGCTGGCGTGGGTCAGGGAAGAGTTCGTCCGGTTGGAGGAGACGCGCTGGACCGGTGCCGAGCCTGATCCGGAGCGCGACTTTCTGCGCCTGAAGGGCGCCCGCGCGCTCGACCGGCGCGCCCTGGCTCGGCTGCAAGCGCTGGCGGCGTGGCGCGCCGTCGTCGCGGCGGCGCTCGACCGAGCCGAGTTCCGGATCGTGGGCAACGAAACGTTGCTGCACCTGGCCGAACATCCGGTGACGTCGATCGAAGAACTGGCCCAGGTGCGCGGCATCGGACGCGAACTGCTCGCGCAGCGCGGCGGCGAGATGGTCGAGGCCATGGTGCGTGGCAACGCCGTTCCCGACGATCAATTGCCGCGCTTTCCACGGCAACCCCGCCGCGCATCGGATCCCGCCTTCGATGCGCGCCTGGCCGCACTCAAGCAGGAGCGCAACGTGCTCGCCGACCGGTTGCAGCTCGCACCGGGCGTGCTTTGTCCCAATGGCACGCTCGAAGCGATCGCGCGCGCCGAACCCGAACACGTCGACGACCTGGCGGCGATTCCCGAGGTGCGGCAATGGCAGCGCGCCGAGATCGGCGCGCAGCTGATCGAGGCGATGCATGCGCCATTTGCCGAGACGAACAAGGAGAACGCATGACGGATGAAACCGGAGAGCCCGCCGCGAACGCGGTGTCGCCGGAGCTGGCGCGCAAGGCGCTGCGTGCCGTCAAGGATCCGGAACTCGGACTCAACATCATCGACATCGGATTGGTCTACGATGTCGCGGTGACGGAAGACGGAGTGGCGCATGTGAAGATGACCCTCACGTCGCCGGGCTGTCCGGCCGGCGCGGAGATCACGGAGGATGTCAAGCGCACACTCGAGGACCTCGACGGAATTACCGGGGTCGATCTCGAACTGGTGTGGGAACCCTACTGGACGCCCGAGCGGATGGACCCGCGGGTGCGCGCGTTTCTGGGACAGTAGGGCACCGGCGGTTCAAGGTGTGGTGTCGCATTGGCCGACCGCGGTGCGCACCGCGTCGGCCACGCGCAGTCGCACGTCCTTGAGTTGCTTGAACGACGCCTTGGCGTTGGCCGGATCGAAGCTTCGGTTGGTCAGCAGCACGACGAACAGATTCTCCGCCGTATCGATCCAGATTTCCGTACCGGTCCAGCCGGTGTGACCGTACGTGGTCTGGGTGGCGCAGCGGCCATACAACGATATCCGCGCGGCGGACGGCGGATCGGGCGTATCCCACCCCAGCACCCGCGTGCCACTGTGCGGACTGTGCTGCAGGAACTCGGCGATCGTGGCGCGCGACAGCCAGTCGCCGCGCCCTTTGGCACCCCGCAGCCACGCCTGGGCAAACCGCGCCAGGTCATACCCGGTCGAAAACACGCCCGCATGTCCGGATACGCCCCCCAGTGCGACGGCATTCTGGTCGTTGACCACGCCCGCCACGGGCGTCCCGCGGAACTTGCCGGTCGGTGCCGCTTCCGATCGCATCGACGGGATCGGTCGATAGCGCGTCGACAACATGCCCAGCGGGCGGAATACCAGCGAATCGGCAACCTGCTCCAGGGGCTTGCCGGTCACCTGCTCGATCACGAGGCCCGCGAGCATTGCATTCAGGTCACTGTAGACGGCACTGGCGCCGGGCGGCCGCTGCAACGGCACCGCGAACAATGCCGCTCGCGCCTGCGCCGGCGTGTGCGCCGACAACCACAGCCGCGTGTATGGCGGCATCCCGCTGGTGTGATCGAGCAACATGCGCACGGTGACCTGGTTCTTCCGGCCGCCGGTGAAGCGCGGCAGGATCGCCGAGACCCTGGCATCGAGGTCGAGGCGGTGCCGTTGCACCAGCACCGCCGCCGAGCTCATGGTCGCCACGATCTTGCTGAGCGACGCGAGATCCCACAGCGTCAGCGCGGGGTCCGGGACGCGACTCCGCGGTGACCAGGTGAAGTGCCCGTAGCGACCCGCGTAGAGCACGGTGTCGGAACGTCCCACCACGACCACCGCGCCGGGATACACATGTTCCGCGATGCCGCGATTGATGGCCGCGTCGACCGCGGCGAAACGTTGTGCATGAAGGGGTGCAACAAGGCTCGGCAGCAGGGCGAGCGACCAGCGGAAGCGCATGCAGGTATTGTAGTCTGCCACCGCAGTGAGTGCGATCTACTGGCGCACCGGTTGCTGCGACGGAATCCGCAACGGCCCGGGCGGTACGGCGTACATCAGGCGGAGCGTCGCTTCATCCCGCTCCGACGGCATGTCGAGCGGCGAGGT
Organism: uncultured Gemmatimonadales bacterium; assembly: GCA_963796635.1. Taxonomy (GTDB): domain Bacteria; phylum Gemmatimonadota; class Gemmatimonadetes; order Gemmatimonadales; family GWC2-71-9; genus Palsa-1233. The sequence goes on along the minus strand of CAWCMH010000001.1, from coordinate 2,733,157 downwards.
GCGATACATCGCATCATCGGTACTGCCGGAGTGGGGCAATCCCAGGGCGTGCCCGAACTCGTGCACTGCGACGCGCAATCGCACCGCCGGGGGCAGCGGCACCGAATCGCTGGCCCGAAGCGGGAGCGTCACCGTGGCTCCGTGAACGACGCCGTCGGCGGTCCACGACAGCGTCGTCAACCCGTCTTCCGATGTATCCGCGAGGATCCGGACCCACTGTACCGTGATGTCGGCGGAATCGGTCGACGACACCTCGCGCAACGTCAAGCCGGCGCCGTTGTCATCCCACGCCGACATCGCGCGCCGCGCTTCATCGATCAACGACGGCGACCAGCCGGGCAGGGAGGTGTCGGCGACGAACGCCACCCGCAACGTGGTGCGTCCGGACCAGCGGGTCAGCGTCGAATCGGTGTGCGCCAACAACGAGTCGACGTAGACGCGATCGCCCTCACGCGCCAGGCGCCGTCGGGTGGCGAGGCGGGCGAGCATGTCCAGCGCCGGCGTCTGGCTTACACCCGCCGGGATCGCCACCAGCGGCACGACCGGGGCGACCACCGGTGGTGCCGCCAGCTGGACCGGCTCGGGGTCCGAACTCGGCAGCGGCGCATCGACGCGCACGACCTGCCCGGACGGTCCCGTCGGGTTTGGCCGGCCGGCAACGATCGCCACCAGCAGAACCAGGCACACGACGGTCAGGAGAGCACGCAACATGCCTTGAAATATCGGCCGTTCGGGCCTGAAGTTGCGAGCCGTGCTGGCGTCGCGACACGGCGGCTCCTACCATTGAGCGTGATCGAATCTCTCGGCGCCACGCTGGTCCGCTGGCGATGGGCCATCATCCTGCTATGGCTGGGCGTCGGGATCTACGCCGCGGACCATGCCGGTGAGACGGTCGACCGGCTGCAATTGCATGGCGTTGCCAACGAGATCACCGAAGCCCGCATCGCCGATTCCCTGATCGCCACGCGGTTTTCCCGCCCGGTTTCCGAGTTCTTTGCCGTGACCGTGTCGGCACCGACTCCCGTCACCGCGGGCGTCGCCGGCCGGGTGCTGGACTCATTGATCAGCACCGCCAAGGCGGAGCCGTGGGTCCGCGGCGTGTTCTCCGCCCGATCGGGCGGCGACTCGACGTTCGTGTCGCGCGACGGGCGGACCACGTTCTTCCTGGTGTCGCTCGGCGTGTCGCGGGACTCGGTCGGACCCCTGGTGCAGCCGATGCGTGATGCATTCGCCCGGGTGCTGCGCCACTTTCCCGACGGCGAGCAGTACACCGTGCTGGTCACCGGTCGGGCACCGCTCGACATCGACATTCGCACCATCAGCGCCTCGGACGCGCATCACAACGAACGCAAGCTGGTGCCGATCACGCTCGCCGTCCTGGTACTGGCCTTCGGGGCGCTGGTCGCGGCGTTGCTTCCCGTGGTGGTGGGCATCCTGGCGATCATCATCGCGCTGACCATCGTCGGAGTGCTGGCCAAGGTCACGGCGATGTCGGTGTTCGTGCTGAACATGATCTCGATGATCGGCCTGGGCGTCGGCATCGATTATTCGCTGCTGGTGGTCACGCGATACCGTGAGGAACTGAACGCCGGGCTGACGCCCACTGCCGCCGCGATCCGCACGTTCGCCACCGCCGGAACCGCCGTCATGACGTCGGGCATGACGGTCGTGGTCGGCTTCGCAGCGCTGCTGCTGACGCCGCTGTCCGAGACGCAGAGCGTCGGGCTGGCGGGGCTGGTGGTGGTCGCAGTGTCAGTACTACTCGCTACTACGTTGCTTCCATCCATCCTCGCGGTACTCGGTCGCTCAATCGACCGGCCCAAGTGGCTGGCTCGCCGACTCGCCTGGTATCACCGCCCGTCGGTCTGGGAAGGCTGGGCCCGGTCGCTGTCGCGCCACCCGTACCGAGCCCTCGCGCTGGGCGGATTGGCGATCGGGGTGCTGACCATCCCGGCGTTTTTCCTGCGGGTCGGCCTGCCGAGTCGGAATTGGTGGCCGACGCAGACGGAGGCCGGGGCAGGGATCGCGACGCTCGATTCGATGGGCATGTCGGGGTATGTCCAGCCACTACGCATCGTTGTAGTCTTTCCGGACAGCATCGAAGCCACCAGCGCGCTGGGCTTGCAGGCACTCAAGCATCTGTCCGACTCGCTGCACGCCGACGCGCGCGTCCGGGACGTCAAGTCGCTGGTCGATTTGAGCTCCGGCAAGAGTGTCCTGGAGTACTCGCTGTTGTACAGCGAGCCCGACACGGTGCGCGCCCATTATCCGGAGTTTCTCGACGCGTACCTGTCGCGCAACGGTCACACGACCCTGCTCGACGTGATCCCGGCCGACACCACCACGCTCACCACGATGATGACGATGGTGAAGGACGTGCGGCGGCTGGCGCGTTCCCACGAGATTCGCCAGCTCGCGGGGTCGCAGGTCTACGTCGGCGGCTATGTCGCGGGCTCGCTCGACTTCCAGCGACTCCTGCTCGCGCGTTTTCCGTTCATCGTGGCCCTGATCATGGGGATCACGGCGTTGATGCTGGCGGCGGTGTTCCGTTCGGTACTGGTGCCGATCAAGGCGGTGCTGATGAATTCGCTGTCGGTCGCCGCGACGTTCGGGATCGTCGTGCTGGTGTTCCAGCACGGCATCGGTGCCGCGGTCTTCGGTGTCAACGGACCGACGTCCGCGATCTACGTGCTGGTGCCGGTGCTGGTCTTCGCGGTGGTGTTCGGCCTGTCGATGGACTACGAGGTGTTTCTGCTGATGCGCATCAAGGAGGCCTATGATCGCACCGGAGAAAACACCCTGGCCACGCGAGAAGGGCTGTCCGCCACCGCATCGGTGATCACGTCGGCGGCGCTGATCATGATCGCCGTGTTCGGTGCGTTTGCGTTCGTGCATATCCTGCTGATGCAATTCATCGGCTTCGGACTCGCCGTCGCCGTCCTGCTCGACGCCACGCTGGTGCGGATGATCCTGGTGCCGTCGTTCATGCAGATCGCGGGGCGGTGGAACTGGTGGCCCGGGGTACGGGCATCGCGGCGCGACGGATACGGGCATCACGGCGACACGGGTAGGGGCGAATGATCATTCGCCGCTACATCCGGCCACGGCAATCGCGCGCGGGCGAATAATCATTCGCCCCTACGACGGCGATCACGACGATTTTGCGTCGACCCAATTGTCCCCGATTCCCACCGTCACCTCCAGCGGCACGTTGAGCTTCGCGGCCCCCTCCATGTGCTGTGTGACGAGTTCGGCCGCACGGCTGGCCTCAGCGGCGGGCGCTTCGATCACCAGTTCATCGTGCACCTGCAGGACCATGCGTGCCTGAAGGCCGGCCTCCGGCAGCGCCCGGTGGATCCGCACCATGGCGATCTTGATCAGGTCGGCCGCCGACCCCTGCAGCGGCGTGTTCTGGGCGGTGCGCTCGCCGAAGGCGCGAATGTTGAAGTTGCGGTCGCGCACCTCGGGGATGTAGCGGCGGCGGCCGAACAACGTCTCGACGTATCCCTGCTGGCGCGCCAGCTCGACCTGACGATCGAGGTACGCGCGCACGCCGGCGAAGCGCGTGAAGTAGTCGGTGATGAATTGCTTCGCTTCGTCGAGGGTATAGCCAAGCTTCTTCGACAGTGCGAACGGTCCCTGGCCGTAGATCACGGCGAAGTTGGTGGTCTTGGCGCGGCCGCGCATTTCGCTGGTGACCTGGTCGAGCGGTACGCCGAAGACGATCGCGGCCGTCTGGCGGTGAATGTCGTGTCCCTGGCGGAACGCCTCGACAAACGCGGGATCGGCCGAGAGGTGGGCCATCAGCCGCAGTTCGATCTGTGAATAGTCGGCGACCACGAATTTCCACCCGGGCTCGGGGACGAATCCTCGACGGATCGCCTCGCCCCGCGGCGTGCGTACGGGAATGTTCTGCAGGTTGGGATCGCTCGACGACAACCGGCCGGTTTGCGCGCCGACCTGATTGAACGAGGTGTGAATCCGCCCGGTCTGCGCGTTCACGGCGCCCGGCAACACGTCGACGTACGTGCTCTTGAGTTTCTGCAGTTCGCGGTAGCCGAGAATCAGCCGCGGCAGTTCGTGCCCCATGTCGGCCAGCGCTTCGAGTACTTCGGCGTCCGTCGACGGTCCGGTGCGGGTCTTCTTGAGCACCGGCAACTGCTGTTCGTCGAACAACACGGCGGCGAGCTGCCGCGGCGAATTGATGTTGAGCTCCTTGCCGCCGGCGGCCTGTTGAATCTGCGCGCTGAGCGCCGCCAGGTCACGTGTCAATTCTTCGCCCAGTCGCACGAACTGCTCGGCGTCGATGCGGATGCCGGTCCATTCCATGTCGGTCAGCACCGGAATCAGCGGCAGTTCGATTTCGTCGAGCAACGGCACGACGGCAGTCCGTTCCAGCTCGGGCGCGAATTGCCGGCGCAACGACAGGACGGTCGTGCTGTCGGCGCCGCAATACGCCGCCGCACGGGCCAGTTCGACCTCGGCAAACGGCAGCTGCGTCTTGCCCTTACCGGTGAGGTCGGTGTACTGCGTCATGGTGCGGCCGAGGAACTCGACGGAGAGCGCGTCGATGCCGTGCGACCGGCGCGACGGATCGAGGACGAACGACGCCAGCATCGAATCGAACACGACGCCCTCGACATGCACGCCGGCGCGTCGCAGCACCTGCACGTCGTACTTGACGTTGTGTCCCGCCTTCGGCACGGCGGGATCCTCGAGCACGCGGCGAATCGGATCGCAGGCGGGATCGCTCAGCGGCGGCAGGTTGCGCACTGGTTGCGACGGCACATCGCCCGCGCCGTCGAGCTGTCGCTGCGACGGATGCCGGTGACCAAAAGGCAGGTACCAGACCTCGGTCTCGCTGGCCGCGAGCGACAATCCGATCAGGTCGGCGTCGTGCGGATTGAGCGAGGACGTCTCGCAGTCGAACGCGACCAGCGGGGCTCCGCGCAATCGAGCGGCGAGTGCGGGGAGCGCGGCGACGTCATCGACGGTGATCGCGTTGCAGTCCACCGTCGGTGCGGTCTCGGGAACCGCGCCCGATGCCGTCGCCGCCAGCGCCGCTCCGTCCAGTTCGGCGAGCCGGGGCAGCAGGGAATGGAATTCGAGTTCGACGAACAACCGCGCCAGCGCCTGCGTGTCGGGCGGGTGGGCGGTGATGGTGTCGAGATCGAGGTCCACCGGCAGGTCGGTCTTGATGGTGACCAGCCGTTGCGACAGCCGCGCCGCATCGGCCTGCTGCTGCAACGCCTCGCGGGCGCGCTTCTGCTTCACCTCGCCGGCGCGCGCGAGCATCGTCTCCAGATCGCCGAATTCCTGCAGCAGCTGCACGGCGCCCTTTTCGCCGATGCCCTTGACGCCGGGCACGTTGTCGGAGCTGTCGCCGACCAGCGCCAGCCAGTCGACCACCTGATGCGGCGGCACCCCCAGTCGCTCGGACGCATTCGCCTCGGTGACCCAGACTTCGTCGACGCCCGCCGGTCCGCCGCGTCCGGGGTTGAGCAGCGCGATGCCCGGGCGAATCAGCTGATAGAAGTCCTTGTCGCCCGACACGATCACCGCATGCAGTCCATGCGTCGCGGCGCGCGTGGCCACGGTACCGATGACATCGTCGGCTTCGTAGCCGGGCACCTCGAGCAGCGGAATCCGGAATCCGTCGAGCAACGTGCGGACGCGCTCGACCGCGCGATCGAAATCCGCCTGGAGCTCGTCGTCCAGTTTTTCGCGGGTGGACTTGTACTCGGCGTATTCCTGGGTGCGAAAGGAGTCGCCGGCATCGTTGACCCAGACGAGATAATCGGGCCGGTACTTCTCGCGCAGCCGCAGCAGGAAGTTGGTGACGCCCCACACCGCGGACGTGTTTTCGCCGCGCGCGGTGCGGAGCGGGCGGCTGATCAGCGCAAAGAATGCGCGATAGATCAGCGCGTAGCCGTCGACCAGGAAGAGCTGCTTTGCCGCGGGGTCTGCCATTCCCCAAGAATAACGCGGGCCCGGCAGCCCGGGTTCAACGGTCGGAGTGCTGCACCCGTTCGCGGATCTGTTCGAAGTCGGAGCGCGATTGCGGCGTCAGCTCGAACCGGCCGAATCCGGTGATGTCCTGGAAGATCAGTTCCAGGCGATACTGCTGGTATTCCCAGAGATAGATCCGGCCCTGGTTCTGCAACTGCGCGGTCTGATCGTGAATGACATCGGGCTCGCCCAGCACGATGTACACTTCGCCGCGATCGGTGCGCCACCCCGGCGTGGTACCCTCGCGGAAACGCTGGTTCGCGATCGCCAGCCGCGCGAAGTACGCGTCGAGCGCTTCGTTCTCCGGCGTCGACGGATTGGGATCGGTGGCGTGATAGAAGTCCTGCCACAGCTGCACGCGATCGGTCGACCTGGCCCGGCGCATCGCCTCGATCCGGCGATCCTGCCCGAAATAGCGCAGCAGTGACAGCAGGTCGTCGAAGTTGGTCACCACCCAGTTGGACGAGAACGAGACCAGGGCATCGACGGTGTGCGTCATGTCGCCGCCAGCGGCGATCTCGAACTTGTCGCCGGTCTTGCCGCTGCCCTCGCTGGTCCCGAGCCGGATCTGCAGCTCGCCGAGCGGTTCGGAGTCGGGGGCCAGATGAATGACACGGCCCTCGAGACCGCCGGTGCCGTCGAAATGGACCGCGCTGCGGAGGACCACGCTGTCGCGCTGATCGATGACGGTGAGCGGCACGTCGGTCGGTTGGGAAAAGTCGTTGCCTTCGACATACACCAGCAACGAGTCGCCGCCATACGCAACGGTACCGCGCGGATTGAGCACCAGAGACAGCGTGTCGTTACGCGTCGCACGCGGGCGGAACCGGTAGGCAAGGATCGGCGCGGTGTAGGAATTCGCGCCAAACGCCGGAACCACTTCCCGGTGCGTGGCGGTGCCCATCTCGCCGTTGCCCAGATCATGGACGCGCACGGTGAGCTGGTAGGTCCCGGGGGCGAGCGTGATGCGCTGCTGTTCGAGGATGCTTTCGTCGGTGCGCAGGGTTTCGTCGAAGGTGGCGACGTCAACCGACGCGTCGCGGTCGACCACGACGGCCGGCAGGTTGGGACGGGCGAACTCGTACTCGATGTGATAGCGCGCCTGGAAGCCGTTGCCGTGGCGCTCGAACGCCAGATTCCGATTGGCCAGGGACAGACCCACGAACGCCGAGGTGGAATCGCCCGGGCCTGGGACAAACGCCGCCGACCCGACATACGGGACGCCTTCGGTGGCGACCAACCGACCCAGCCGGGCGTAGAGGGAGTACGGATCGAAGAGCTGGGCCACCTCGGACTGGGTGTCCGGCGTAGTGCTGGAGCCAACCCGCTGCCAGTTGCCGCATCCGGCGGCGGCCAGGGCGGTGGCCGCAATCCAGCCCGCGGCACGAAAACGACGCGCGATTCGAGGCATGACAGAGTATACGACGACTCAGCAGCCTCCGCTTGCGCTTGCCGGGCACGGCGTCCGGGCGATAGCTTGCGTGCTCCGATGCCACAAGATCCGCTGGTTGGTCACACCGTTGCGGGATATGCCGTTCGCAAAGCCGTCGGCGAAGGCGGCACTGCCCAGGTCTATCTCGCCGAGCACGCCGAGCGCGGCAGGGTCGCGCTCAAGGTGCTGCGCCCCCGGCTTGCCACCGATTCAATCGCGGTCAAGCGGTTCCTGCGCGAGGCCGAATTCGGCGCGCGCGTGACCCATCCGAACGTGGTCCGCACCTTTGATTTCGGCGAGGCCGACGGGGTGCAGTATCTGGCGCTGGAGTGGGCCGACGGCGAGCCGCTCGAGACGTTCATCGCGCGCTCCGGCAAGCTCGCGCCCCCGGTCGCCGCGCACATCGTCGAACAGCTGGGCAGCGCCCTCGAAGAGGCGCACAAGGTCGGCATCATCCATCGCGACCTCAAGCCGGCGAACATCATGTACGATCCGGCAACCCAGACGGCCAAGCTGCTCGACTTCGGTATCGCGCGCGACGCCGAACTGCCGTCGGAAGAGCGACTCACCCGCGCTGGTTTCTTTGTCGGCACGCTGCAGTACGTCGCACCCGAGGCGTTGTCGGGGGCGCTGGTGGGGGAGCAGGCCGACGTCTATTCGCTGGCCGTGATCGCGTATCAGCTGCTCACCGAAGTGACGCCGTTTCCCGGCAAGAATCCGCGGGAGCTCTTTCAACAGTTGCTCGAGGCCGATCCGATCACGCTCAACCAGGCCGACAAGACCGCCAAGTTCTCGCCGCGACTCGAAGAAGTGGTGATGAAGGGTCTCGCGCGCGATCCGGCCAAGCGGTGGAAGACCGTCATGGATTTCACGCGCGCCTTCTGCGAGGCGGCCACGGCCGAGCCGGAAAAGAAGTCGGGCTTCCTGGCGTCGCTGTTCAAGCGTGGCTGAGGTCGGCGTCGATCACGCCGACCTGATCACGCTGCTCCACAGCAAATCGATCCGCTTCGGCGACTTCACGCTCGCCTCCGGCGCGCATTCCCCCTGGTACATCGACTGCCGGCTCAGCACCATGTCGGCGCAGGGCCAGGCGCTCGTGGGCAAGCTCGCGCTGGCGCGCATCCGCGCCACCGGGTGGCAACCCGACGCGGTGGGCGGACTCACCATGGGCGCCGATCCCGTCGCCTACGCGATTGCGCACGCCAGCGCCGGCACGCTGGCACCCGTGGACGCGTTCAGCGTGCGCAAGCAGGCCAAGGAACACGGTACCGGCCGCCGGATCGAGGGAAATTTCCAGCCCGGCAGCCGCGTGGTGGTGGTGGAGGATGTGATTACCTCGGGGCAGTCGGCGCTAACAGCAGTGGACGCGGTGCGCGCCGAAGGCGGCGAGGTTCTTGGCGTGCTCGCCCTGGTGGACCGCGAATCGGGTGGACGCGCGGCGATCGAACAACGGGGCGTTCCCGTGGTCACGCTGGTGACGGCGACCGATCTCGGATTGGCGAACCGATAGGCGAGCGCGAGCGGGGAAGGTGCCATGCGGTCCAAGTTGATTGATGCGCTGGGCGGCTTGCGCCGATTCATCCTGGTGCTCGATCAGGGCGACGAAGCCTGCGAGGCGATCAAGGGATTCGCGATCCAGCAAGCGATCGGCGACGCGTGGCTCACGGCGAAAGCGCCCCATCGTTGCGGCGGCGGCCCGAGCTCGGCGGGCGTTGATCGACCTTGACGCAACCGGGCAGGGAAAGAAACCGATCGCGGTTTCGCGTCGTTATCTCTGTACTGTCGAAGACTTGACGATCCCGAAGCCGAGGTCATGATGCGCACCGCCGTCCGCTCCGCACTTGTCGCTGTTGCCGCGATCGCCGGCGCCGCCACGCTAGCGTCGGCACAGACATACACCAAGCCCAGCGACGCCGTGCTCCGCACGAAGCTCACTCCCGAGCAGTACGACGTGACGCAGAACGCCGCCACCGAGACGCCATTCCACAACGCCTACTGGAACAATCACGCGGCCGGGATCTATGTCGACGTGGTGTCGGGCGAGCCGTTGTTCAGTTCACTCGACAAGTTCGAGTCGGGCACCGGATGGCCGTCATTCACCAAACCGCTGGAGCCGGCCGACATCAAGGTCGCTGACGATCGCAGCCTGGGCATGGACCGCACCGAGGTGCGGTCGGTCCACGCGAACTCGCACCTGGGCCACGTGTTCGACGACGGTCCCAAGCCGACCGGGCTGCGCTACTGCATGAATTCCGCGGCCATGCTGTTCATCCCGGTCGACAAGCTCGCCGCCGACGGATACGGCAAGTACCTGCCGTTGTTCAAGAACATCCCGGGCGCCCCGAAGCACTGAGCCCGGCGGCGGTCGCGATGCCTACTGCGGCATCGCGATCGCCGGCTCGCCCGCCGCCTTGCGGCGGACGTTCAGCGCCGCCAGTCCGGTCGACTTCATCGCCATCCAGCGCGCCATCACCGCGGCATAGTCGGCGCGGGCGTGCGTGATCGTGTTCAGGTCATTCGCGGTCGGCGCGATATCGGCCGCCTGCATCGGCATCGCGGCGGCGACCAGCGCGGAGCTGACACCGTCGAGGGTGCTCGGCGCCGTGGTGGGGCCCCCGCGACCGCGGCCGCCACCAAATCCACCGCGCCCGCCGCGACCACCGCGCCCCGCTGCGGGCGGCGGCGGCGCCAGCGAATCGAGCCTGGCCCGAAACGCGGTTGACGCGTTATCACTGGCATCGGCAAGTTCGGCAGCCAACCCACGCGCCTGTTCGTACGCCGTCTGCGCCGACTGGGCGTCGCTGCGCAACTCGCGCGTCAACGTGCTCACCTGTGCGATCGCCACCGTCGATGTCGTGACGCGCGGATCCATGCGCACGGTGATCGGTTGCGTGTATGCCTTGCCGTCGACCGTGAGACGGACGGTGTACTGCCCCGGTGGCACCCACGGCGAATTGAGCGACGGATAGGTGTGGCCCGGCACCACGGCACCGGAGCCGCCACCGGCGGGACCAACGGCATCGTATTTCATGTCCCAGCTGAAGCGGTGCAACCCGGCGCTGCTCGACAGCGCGGTCGACGGCGCGGGCCAGTAGAGCGGAACGGAGCAATCGGCGGCCGTCGGCGTGCGCTGACAGAGCGCGTTGTACGCCACTGGATCGCGAGCGGGATCGGGATTCAACACCGTATCGGCGCTGGTGTAGGAGCGGATCACATGCCCGGTCGCGTTGAGCACGTCGAGCGTCACCGGACTCGACGCGTTGCCTCCGAGGTAGTAGTCGATCAATGCACCGGGAGGCGGATTCTCACCGGCCGGCACTTCGGGGGGCCACGGCGTCGGATCGTTGGTGCCGTAGCGCACCCGGATCGCGGTGGCGGGCTTGACGAGATAGGCCGCACCACTTGCCTGCGCCTTGCGGATCGCCGCCATGGCGCGCAGCGGTGTCACGTCGTCGAGGATCCAGTAGCCGCGGCCGTGGGTACCGGCGATCAGGTCGGAGCACATGCAGGTGCTGTCGTCCTTGAGTTCGATGTCGCGCACCGAAATCGCCGGCATGTTGAGCCGAAGCGATTGCCAGTGATCGCCGTCGTCGAACGAGACCCAGGTCTGGGTTTCGGTGGCGGCGTAGAGCAGGCCGGGCGTGTGCGGATCTTCGCGGATCGAGTTCGACGGCGCGCCCGGCGCGATGCCGTTGTCAATCTCGGTCCATGTCCTGCCGCCGTCGTGCGTACGCCAGAAGTGCGGATTCATGTCGTCGAGCCGCAGCGTGTTGGCGGCCACGTAGGCGGTGGCGGCGCTGAAGTGGCCTGCGTCGAGATTGAAGATGCGGCTCCACGGCTTGATCGCGGCCGGCGTCACATTGGTCCACTTGACGCCGCCATCGGTGGTCACCTGGATGTTGCCGTCGTCGGTGCCTGCCCAGATGATGCTGATGCTGCGCGGCGAGGGCGACAGCGCCGTGATCGTGCCGATCGGCGCCGGCTTGACGGTTTCGCCGTACTTGCCGGTGGTGGCGGGCACAGGCCATGTCTGCCGCGCGAGATCGGGGGAGATGCGCGTCCAGCTGTGCGCATGATCGGTGGTCTTCCACACCGCGTTTGACGCGTAGTACAGCGTGTTGTGATCGATCGGCGACCACTCGATCGGCATGGTGCGCACATTGCGACTGAAGCTCGGCGCGCCCGGCCCGCCGCGGCCGCCGAGATCGGGACCGACCTGCGTCGTCTGGCCGGTGGTGCGATTGTAGAGCGACACGCTGGTGCGCCCGCTGCCGTACACCCAGGTCGCATCGCGCGGGTCGGGTGCCGCTTCGCCGTATTCCTGAATGTTGACCGGGTGCCAGTCGTGGAAGGTGATCTCGCCGTCGTTCGACCGGCTGGCGACGCAGGCGGAGCCCGAATCCTGCTGGCCGCCGCAGACGCTGTACGGGAAGCCATCGTCGGTCGAGACGTGATACATCGCCGCGGTGGGTTGCGTGTACCAGTTGCTCCACGACTTGCCGTGATTGCCCGACACGACGGCGCCCTGGTCGGACACCACGACGATCAGGTTGGTGTTGTCGGGGTTGATCCAGGTCTTCTGGTAGTCGTCGCCGCCAGGCGCACCGCGCACGGCAGTCCAGGTGACGCCTCCGTCGTCGCTGCGCCAGAACACGGTCGAGCAGCTGTACAGCTCGTCGGGGTTCTTCGGGTCGACCGCGAGCGTGGGCAGGTCGCCGCCGCCGATACGGGCCAGCGGACGATTGTCGGCGGTCGAGCGATCCGCGGGGTTCGGGTCGACCGGGGCCCAGTGCGCTCCGGCGTCGGTCGACTTGAACAGACCCACCGTACCGCCGCGTGCGGCGCCAAAGCCGCCGCGACCGCCGGCGTTCGGGACGGCCGCCTCCGCGACCATGGCGTAGATCACGTCGGGATTGCTGGCGGAGATGCCGAGGTTGGCTTGCTGCACCACGGGGAGACCCTCGGTGAGCTGAGTCCAGTTGGTGCCGCCGTCGGTCGACTTGAAGATGCCGCCACTACTGCCGCCGAACGACGCGCCATTCTCCGAAAACGATTCCTGCTGCTGCCAGAGCACGGCGTAGACGATGTTGGGATGATCGGGATCGATGCGCACATCGTTGCCGCTGGTGTACTCGTCCTTGTACAGCACCTTCTCGAACGTCTTGCCGCCATCGGTCGAGCGATAGATGCCGCGATCGGGATTGGGCGAGTACGGATGCCCGAGTGCCGCGACGAAGATGCGATTCGGGTCCTTGGGGTCGATGTCGATCATGGCGATCATCTGCGTGTTGTCGAGGCCCAGGTGCGTCCAGGTCTTGCCGGCGTCGGTGGATTTGTAGACGCCGTCACCGGTGGCGAGGTCGGGCCGGATGATCCCGGCGCCGGTGCCGACGTAAATCACGTTGGGATCCGACGGCGACACCGCGATGGCCCCGATCGAGCCGGTGGGTTCGGCGTCGAAGATCGGCTCCCAGTTGGCACCGTAATCGGTGGTGCGCCACACGCCGCCGTCATCATAGCCGGCGTAGAACGTTCCCGGCTGGCTCGGCACGCCTTCCACGGCGCGCGCGCGACCGGCGCGCGTGGGCCCGATCTCGCGCCAGTGCAGGGCGGAATCGAAGGTGATGGGGGTGGATTGAGCGGCGAGAGGTGCGCAAAAGATTGCGGCGAACACGGCGGCAGCAGCGGACGGGATCAGCGAGGCACGCACGGCGACCTTCTCCTGAGCAGCGGGGCGGGGGATGGCTCAATAGTAAGGCAATCGCGACGTGCCGGTGCTCTCGTCGATCAGCAGAGCCGGTCGCTGGACCCAGGGCTGGGTCGTGCGTACGGCAAGCACGTGCAGCGGCGTGCCCCGCGGCATCGGCGTCATCCGGGTGGTGTGCGCGGAAGATCCGATGACTGAGAGAATATGACGCAGCCACGGCGTCCAGCGCGCGTCAGAATATCATTTCGTCATCGTCATTATCCATCTTGTTTTCATTGACTTGCGATCATAAGCGAGTTACGTTGCAGCCATGTCGAATCATGTCGGTCGATATCTGGCGAAGATCGGGCGGAAGGGTGGCATCAAGAGCCGGCGCCGCCTCGAACCGGCCGACGCCCGCCGGATGGTGCAGGTCCGCGAAGCGCGGCGCGCCTTCCGCCGATTTCACGCGACCTGTTTCTGGTCGTATCGTGCCGACCTCGAGATCGGCAAGGATGATGTGGCGTGGGTGGCCGAGCAGCTGATGAAGCACGGTGACCGCGAATCCTGGCGGATCGGAAATGCGCTATGCCGCTGAGCGGATTCCAGCACGAGGTGCTCGCATTGCTGGCCGGTCATCGCACTCCCGACAGTTATCTCGCTGGCGGTGCGGCGCTGCACTTCGCGCCAAATTCGGAGCGCATCAGCAACGACCTCGGCTTCTTTCACGACTCGGTGGCTCGCGTGGCATCCGCTTTCGCCGAGGATGCCGACACGCTGGTCGGTGCCGGAATCGACGTCGAGACAGAAATCAGCCAGCCGGGATTTGTGCGCGCCATCATTCGTCGCGACGATTCCGTCACGCGAATTGACTGGGCGCACGATTCCGCCTGGCGGTTCATGCCGACGGTGATCGATCCGCTGGGCGGGTTCCTGTTGCACGACGTCGATCTCGCGGTCAACAAGACCCTGGCGCTCGCCGGCCGCGACGAAGCGCGCGACTTTGTCGACATCCTCTATGTCGACCGCACTGTGCTGCCGCTCGGCGGCCTGATCTGGGCCGCGGTCGGCAAGGATCCCGGCTTCAATCCGCTGTCGTTGCTTGAGTTGCTCAAGCGGCGAGGCCGTTACCAGGCCGTCGACTTCGAACGTCTCGACCTCGTCGTGCCATTCGACCTGCAGTCCGCCAAGCACCAGTGGCTCGGCGCGCTTGACCGTGCCGACGACTGGATCCGTTCGAGACCAGCTAACGAAGCCGGCTGCCTGTACTACTCCAGGTCCCGCGACCGCTTCGTGATGACCAGTGCCGGCGATGCATCTGGCGATGTCGTCCCCCATTACGGCCGCGCCGGCGGAGTGTTGCCGGAACTTACGGGCCGGGCTATCTCTCAACCGTAGGCGTTGCCGTCGCACCGCGACGAGCAGAACAGACATCAGCTCCGGACGCTATCATCCACCGTACTCGTGCCTGACCACCTACACGGCGGAGCCCGCATGTTGTCACCGCGTCCCGTGTTCACACTCGCGAATGCACCTCACGCGCGTCGGCGGCACCGACTGGCCGGCGCCGGGAGCGGTGCCGAGGCAATGAGGCGGCGAGGAGCCGCGACATGAGATTCCTGGGCGCGCTGATCGGCTTCACGTGGACCGCGTTCATCGTGGTCTGGTTCGTGTCGAGCCTGTTTGCCAAGCGCGCCACGGGCTGGGCGTCACGCTTCTGGCTGATGCGCATCGCGGTCGTCGTGTTGATCGTGTATGCAATGCGCCGACCCGCGCACGGCACGCCATCGGCGCTGACGGGCAACTTCACGATCGGGGTCATTGGCGTCGTGCTGTGCATGGCCGGCATTGCCATCGCCTTCTGGGCGCGCTTCTTCATCGGACGCAACTGGGGGATGCCGATGACCCGGAAAGCGGAACCGGACCTCGTCACCGGGGGGCCTTACCGCTACGTGCGGCATCCCATCTACAGTGGCGTGCTGCTCGCGATGTTCGGCACGGCGCTGGTCATGGGGTCCGCGTGGGGCATCCTGCTGATCCTGATGACGGCGTATTTCATCTGGAGCGCCCGCACCGAGGAGCAGTACCTCACCACACAATTTCCCGATGCGTATCCCGCGTATCGCGCCCGCACCCGGATGCTGCTGCCGTTCGTGTTGTAGCGATGGCGCGTCGGGGTCGTCAACGCCGCGACCTCACGGCAAGCGCGCGGCGAGCCGCAGGCCGAGCGCAATCGCGGTCAGGGTCGGATTGGCCCAGCCCGCCGTCGGGAATACCGACGAGCCGGCGACATGCAGATTGTGTTCGCCGTGCACTCGGCAATCGGCGTCGAGGACGCCGGACGCCGGGTTGACGTGCATCCGCGTGGTGCCGGCGTGGTGATGCGCGTCCGGGTCGAGCGGACGGGCGGGCGTGATGCGCACGCGCCCGAGACCCAGACGTGCGAATTCATCGACCACGGTGCGGCGAATCGCGACACGCGAACGTTCGTCGTCGTCGTGCCAACGCCAATGCAGTGCAGCGCGCGGCATCCCGAAATGATCCACCTCCGCCGTGAGCTCCACGCGATTGTCGCGATGGGGACGCTCTTCGAGGTTGATGATGACCTGGTAGTGGTGTCCCACCACCGCCTGGCGCGCCCGCATGACATGTGGTCCGACGACACGCGTGAGCTTGCGCACGGCACGCCGCGGGCCTGAACGCCACCGGGACTGGCGTTCCGCTGCCGCCGCCCACCTCGCCTCATCGTCGTTGACCAGCTGAACCGACGCATTGGAGCACCGCAGCTGCTGCAGCGCCGTGCTCGACACCGCCAGGCGCCCGGCGACCACGACGCCGTCGGGTCCGCGGTGCGGCGTGTAGAAGCCGGGGACTGTCGTGAGTGCCGGCGCGCGGGTGAACAGGTCGAGCGTCACGTCCCGCGGATGTCCCATGAATCCACGACCGAGCCACCCCGCCGCTGCCGCGATGTCACCGCGCTGCTGGGCATCGATCAGCAGCATCCGCGCATTCTCGATTCCGCCGAGCGCAAGAACGAACGCTCCGGCACGGACGATGCCGCTCGTGCCCGCGATGGTGCGCCAGCGGACCGCCTCTACCGCGCCGTCGCTGCGGCGCGGCAGCGCCACCACCGTGGCACCGCGCAGCAGGGTCGCGTTCGACGCATCGCGCAACATGGCCGGCAACTGCACCGTGAACCGCGTCGTGGGAACGCATTGAAAGGCGGCACTACGGAACAGACCGTCGGCCAGGTCGAGCGACGGATGCATGGCGTCGCGCCACCGGGTGTCGCGGTCGTCGAACGGGCCGATGCCGAGGGCCTCGTGAGCGCGCGCATACCACGGCTCCATCTCGGACGCATCGAACGGCCATCCGCTGAAATCGACCCAGTCACGCACCGGGTAGTCGCACGCGTCGAGCGGAGCGAGCTTGGCGAAGATCGCGTTGTGGGCCGTCGTGTTCCACACGTTGGCCGTGCCGCCCACGCCGCGCGCGCGTGTGGTGTGCAATGGTGGCCCCGGTACCCCGTGTACTTCGCCGATGTTGAGTGCGTCGTGTTCGGCGCTGCCGGGACGATCGCCGCTTTCCACCAGCACGACGGTGCGGCCCCGCTGTCGCAGCGCGTTGGCCAGCGTCAGGCCAACCGGTCCGGCCCCCACCACGCAAAAATCCGCGGCGAGGACGGTACCATCGTCGAGGGAGTGTGCGTGGAGATCCACATGGGCCTTTGGCCGGAGGGCAAGAGCTATTATACCCGCATGCTCCGTCACACCGCTGCGGCAGCAGTTCGGCGATGACCAACACGCGCAAGCTGCTGGCGCTGGTGATCGATGCTGCCAGTCCGGAGCTGCTGCAGCGGTGGGCGGCCGACGGCACCATGCCCACACTCGGCGCCCTGATCGATGGCGGCGTGGTGGCCCGGGTACGGAACTCCGCCGGTCTGTTCAACGGCTCGGCGTGGCCCAACTTCTATACCGGCCGCAACCCGGGCGAGCACGGGGTCTACTGGCTTGAACGACTGATTCCGGGAACGTACCGGATCGGCCCGGCGCAGGAAGCGGATTTCGCCATGAATCCGCCGCTGTGGGACGTGCTGAGTGCCGCGGGGCATCGCGTGCTGGTGCTCGACGCGCCGGTGTGCCGGCTGTCGCCCGATCTGAATGGTTTGCAGATCGTTGAATGGGGCACCCACGATCATCTGTTCGGCCACCGGACAACACCTCCAGAGCTCGAGCAACGGATCCGCCAACTCGTGGGTGCTCACCCGCTGTCGGGTGCGTGCGATCGGCTCGACCGAACAGCAGCCGAGTACGGCGCTTTCGCAGACCAGCTGATTCGGGGTACGCAGGCGCGGGCAAGTCTGGCGACCGAGCTACTGCGCGAGGAGCCGTGGGATTTCGCCATCCAGGTGTTCAGCGAAGCGCACTGCGCCGGTCATCAGCTCTGGCACTACCACGATCTCGACCACCCTGGCGCCGATCCGGCCGCGGTGGCCGACCAAGGAGACCTGCTGCGCGCCGTGTACGCCGCGATCGATGCGGCGATCGCGAGAATCCTTGCCGTCGTGCCCTCCGACACCACTGTCATGGTGTGCTCATTGCACGGCATGGCGGCACTCGCAGGACGCAGCCGGCTGCTGGCCGAGCTGTTGGTGCGACTCGGTGTGATGACGCGACCGACCGATGCCCAAGCGTCGCCGCCGCCGCCGCCGCCGCCGCCCGGATGGCGAGGCCGAGTCAAGGGCGCATACCGGCGACTGCCGCTGGCGATCCGGATGCCGATTTTCCGGATGCGTGAGGCAGCGACTCGACGGCGGACCGGATCGAGCCACGGAGTGAATCTCGATCCCGGCCGGAGCTACTGCTTCCCGGTCGAGCTGGGGCCGATGGTCGGCGGGATCCGGCTCAATATCCGCGGCCGCGAGCCAGCGGGGACGCTGACCGCCGGCGACGACGCGGCGGCGTTCTGCGAACGGCTGACCCAGGATCTTCTCGCGCTTGTCGACCCGGACACCGGGCAGCCCGCGGTGCAGCGCGTGCTGCGCATCGCCGATGTCTGTCACGGGCCCCTGATCGACCGACTTCCGGACCTGCTGGTTGAATGGAACTTGGGCACGTCGTTTGGCTCGACGCGTGCGGGCAACGGACAAGGCGCCATGATCCGGGTTGAGTCACCGCGCGCGGGTCGGGTCGAGGCGGTGAACACGGAGGGGCGCACGGGCGAACACCGGCCGCACGGATTCCTGGTGGCTCGCGGGCCGGCATTCGCGTCGGGCCGGATCGAGCGCGACATCTCGGTACACGACCTCGCACCCACCATGGCCTGGATCATGGGATGCGACATGCCGACGGACGACGGCAGAATCGTGTCGGAATTGCTCGCTAGCGGCGCCGGAACGAGCGGCCCAACGAACGCAACACCGCGCGGGTAAACCGCCACGGATACCGCAGCGCGAGTGGCGCACCGCTCCGGAGCGCAGCGCCCCACTGTCGGGCGCGGACATGCTCACCAATGCGGGCGACGCCGGGATGCCAGTGGTAACGCAGCCACGCATCGCGGTGACCGCGGCGCAGCGCACGGCGCAAGCCGGGATCGCGACCGACCTGCGCGCGCTGCAGCTCGAGCGCGCGCAGCACGCCACGCAGCATCAATGCGTTGTCGCGCGACAGATTGTGGCTGTGCCAGCGATACTCGGCCACCACGCTGCGGTGGCAGTGGATCGGGTACCGGGACGCCATGCGGAGGTACATCTCGTAGTCCTCGACGCATCGCTCGGTCGAAAAGCCGCCGATATCGACCAGGCAATCGCGCCGCACCAGAACTCCGACCGGCGGACCGACGATGTTGGTCTCGAGCAGATCGATGTAGCCGCATTCCTGCGGGAGCTGGCCGACGTTGTCATACATCACGTCGCCATGGCCGTCGATCGTACGCCGCAGTCCCCAGACCAGTCCGCACGCCGGATGACGCGCAAAGGCGGCGAGACCGTCACGCACGGCGTTGGGCAGGAGGCGGTCGTCGGCATCGAGGAACTGGATGAACGTGCCGCGGGCGCGGGCGAGGGCGGCATTGCGCGCCGCGCCGATGCCGGCGTTCTCCTGCCGGATGTACACGACCGGATGCGGCAGTGCGGCGAGGACGCCCTCGATGATGTCGCTGTCCGGCGAGCCATCGTTGACGACGAGCAGTTCGATCGCGGGGTGTTGCTGAGCCAGCGCGCTCTGCAACGCGTCGGCGAGAAAGTGCGCGTGGGTGTAGCACGGCGTAATCACCGATACCAGCGGCGCGCCCGTGCCGGCAGAGGCATCGCCCCGGGACGAACCGGCGAATGGCTCGGTGGCGGTCACGCGAGAGCGGTCCGGCGATGCCTGCCCAACGAGCGTCGCTGTTCGTTCACACGAACTCCCGGTCAGTGCAGCCGAAGGTCGCGAAATCTACTGTAGCGAACTCGGAGCACGATCGAGGGCCGGCCCAGGCCGGCGCGTGGCGGCGCCCGGAGAGCCCGCGCACGACGCGCGGACGATGACTGCCGTCACCCCCGCCCCGGAATCAGCGGCCGGAACTCCCGCCAGACGAGCTTGTACGGTCGCACGAAATGGTCGAGAAAGCGGTCCAGGACCGAGCAGAAGGGAAACCGTGCGCGGAACTCGGTGGGCGTGATGCCGAGCACGATGCGCAGGTGGCGACCGAAAGACTGTGAACTGGCGTAATCGAGCCGGTAGGCGACGTCGGCCACACTGAGATCGCCCTCGTCGAACAAGCGGGCCGCGTGGCAGATGCGCACCGCCACCAGGTGATCCTTGGGGCTGGGTATGTTCGCGCGGACAAAGCGGGACACGAACGTCGACGGGCCGATCGACAAGGCCCGCGCGAGTTGGCGCACGGTGGTCGTCTGCGGCGCGGACTTGACCAGCTCATCCCAGAATCGACGACCGCTCGGCGTGATCGGCCCGAGCGCGGTGAGCACCGGTTGCAGGATCGCCTGCGCGCGTTCATTGGGTGGCGCGCTGAGGACTTCGCGAAGGCGACGCCAGCCCGAGGCGTCGCAGGCGTCGATGACCTGGCGCACACCCGTCGCACCCAGCCGCAGCAATGCTTCCGCGTCACCGGGTTCGCGACTGGTCACCAGTGCAACGGTGGGCACCCCGGGAAAGCTGCGACTGAATTGTTCGAGCAGTCCCGGGGCGTCGGCCATGCAACGTCGGACCGAGACCAGGACCGCATCGACCGGTCGCTCGCGCACCACGTGCAGGGCGTCGCGCAGCGATTCGCGGTGGACCAGCGCAAAACAGCCGGCGCCTGCCGCGTCGACACGCGTCCGTTCACCCGGTTCGAGCACAGCAGCGACGGTGGGGGTAACCGATACCGGCATGCGGCAGACTCCGATGGGAAGGGTGCCACAGGATGGCGAGAGGGTGTCAACCACGGATCAAGCGAGTGGGGTGACCGATCAACGCGAACCCGGACGAAGTCGTCAGTTACGTCGTGCGCCTGATGCATCCGTGACGTCGAGCTGCGCCCATGGGAAGAGCCGTTCCGTGACCGCACGCGATACGCTCAAATCATCACGCCACCGATTCCAAGGATCCGAACCCTGCGGCGCAAGGATGACGGCGGACAGTCCCGACCGCTCCGGCACAACTCGTGCAGACTTCCGGGCGTCTATCCCTCTTCCGGAGGTTGCATGCGCGCGCGTTTCCTGATGGTTATCGTGGCCGCAGTGCCTTTCGTAACGCTGCCGGCCCAGCAGAGCACCGATCTTTCCATTGGCGTGCGCGCCGGTACGCTCGGCATCGGCGCCGAAGTCAACAAGCTGATCACCGGACACTTCGGTGTCCGCGCCAGCGTCAACACCTTCTCGGCGAGTACCACCCAGACCCAGTCGGATCTCAACTTCGACGCCCACATCAAGCTCAAGGCGTTCACCGGACTGGTCGACATCTACCCGTCGAACCGGGGTTCCTTTCATCTCACCGGCGGCGTCATCAGCAACCCGGTGACCGTCGACGCGACCGCGGTACCGAGCGGCAACGGCACCTACGACATCAACGGCACGACGTATACGGGCGCCCAGGTGGGGACGCTGTCGGGGCATGCCGCGTACAAGACGTCGCCATACGCGGGGCTGGGATGGGGAACGCCGGCCGCCAAGCACTTCGGGCTCAAGTTCGTGTTCGACCTGGGCGCGGCGATCGGCAAGCCGACCATCACGCTGAGCTCGACCAATCAGGATCCGAATCTGCAGAGCGACATCGCCGCGCAGCAGAAGAAGACACAAACCGACGTCGACAAGTACGCCAAGGTGTATCCGGTCATTTCGTTCGGGCTGGTCGCGAGGTTCTAGGGGCGCATCGACGATGCGCCCGTACAGAGATCGCGGCGTGCGGGGGTAGGGGCGCATCGATGATGCGCCCGTACAGAGATCGCGGCGTGCGGAAGTAGGGGCGAATGATCATTCGCCCTTACCGGTCGCGCGTTATATTTGGCGCGGGCAGAACGCGATGATCGCGGTTCCGCGAGGGACCGAGGAAAGTCCGAGCTCCGCAGGGCAGACCGCCAGGTAACGCCTGGGCGCCGAGAGGCGACGGACAGGGCAACAGAAAGCAGACCGCCCCGAGTGACGCGCAAGCGGCGCAAGGGGTAAGGGTGAAACGGTGAGGTAAGAGCTCACCGCCCCGAGCGCAAGCAAGGGGGCACGGCAACCCCCGGTCGGAGCAAGGCCAAATAAGCGGCAAGGTGCGGCCCGCACCGTCTGAGCCGCGGGTAGGCCGCTGGAGGCGGTCGGCGACGACCGCCGTAGAGAGATGATCATCGCCCGCTTCGGCGGGCAACAGAACTCGGCTTACGGTTCTGCCCAACCGCGCCGCACACCAGCGGCGCGGACCAGCACCATCACATTTTCTTCGTGGATGACTCGACATGTTCGCATGGTTCGCGCTGCTGGCGATCCCGCCGGCCCCGGCCCCCGCCACGCCACCGCAACACTACCACCTGGTCGTCAAGACCTCGGGTGAACAGGATCTGACGTCGCAAGGCCACGGCAAGGTGAGCGGGACACTCGACGCCGACGCTCGTATCACCGTGAGTTCGACCGACAGCGCCGACGGGATGATCGTCAAGGTGACGCTGGATTCGGTGACCCTGACGCCCACCGGCACGGTCGCCGAACAGTTGCAGCAGCATCCCACCGCGGCGCACGACGCCGCCGGCAGTTCGGTGAGCGTCTACGTGTCGCACGGCAAGGTCAGCGGCCCGATGGTGCTCTCCGACTCCACCAATCCGGTCATCTCGGTGGTGACCCAGGCGATTGGCGTACTCTATCCCGGCGTACGCCGCGGCGTGAAAGTCGGGGACCACTGGGCCGACACCACCCACCTCGCCAACCAGGGCGGCCCCGGCGCCCGCACCGGCGAAGTCATCGCCACGTGGAAGGTGTCCAGCGCCGAAGGCGATGCGCTGGTGCTCGACGGGACCTCGGAATCGCACACCCGCGCCGACGACGGCAACGGGCAGGTGATCACCATGAACGGCACCAGCCAGGAACATATGGTGGTGCCGCCAACGGGACCGGTACGCCGCGCCTCGATCCAGACGTCGAACGACCTCTCGCTGACCGCGCCGCAACTGTCCAACCCGATCCCGGGCAAGACCAGTGGCTCGCTGGAGTTGACGCCGGCGCCCTGAGCGGCGGGATGTGCGCGCGGCCGTGCGGGCAACGTCGTTCGGGGCATGATGCAGCCCCGCGCACAACGACTGGGACCCCTGATGCTCGCGCTCGCGGCAATAGCCGCGTGCGCGCCGTCGTCGCCCCCACCCACGCCCCATCCGATCGCCGGTCGCGGCGGCAGCTATACGCCGCCGATGGCGCTCCACAGCGACTGGCACGCCACTGCCCAGCTTGAACGCACCGATTCGATCGTGCTGACATTGCCGTCGGGTGATCGCCAGCTGCAGCGCTACACTCGGCGCGCCGTGTTCGCCATCGACGTGGCGCGCGACGGACACGTGCTGGTGCGGCTCGATTCGCTGGCCACCACGCCGGCGGAGCCGAACCGCGACGATCCCGTCGGCGCCACCTGGAGTGCCGACCTCGACAACAGCCAGATCGACGGCGTGCATCTGGAACAGGGCGGCGACGCGGCCGCCCGGCTCACTCGCATGGTGCGCGACCTCTTGCCGACGCTGCCCTCGGGCGGCGCACAGAGCAACACGACGTGGAGTGATTCATCGCAGGGCCACGTGCGCGTCGACGTGTTCAACGCGAATGAACGGCGCATCGACACCTGGTCGGCCGGCGCCTTGACGCAGCATGAGGGGACGGCGGTGCTGCCGGTCCGGATGCGCGAATCGTTCGAGCAACTGGGCGACGGGTCCGAAAGTGGCACCCGGATGACGATGACCGCGCAGGGACGCCGCAGTGCCGTGTATTATGTCACCCGCGCGGGACAGCTCACGTCGGCCGAGGTGAATGATTCCGTCGCGATGCTGATCAGCGTGCCGGCCAACCGGCAAGTGGTTCCCACGCAGCGTTTTGCCCGCACCTCGGTCCGGTATCTCACCACGGGAGCGAACCCGGATTAGTACCCGCAGATGGCCGCGCCGGATCGTCGTTGGCAGCGCGTTGCTGCTGGCGGGATTCTTCGCCTGGCTGTTCCTCGTCTGGCCGCCACCACTCTGGTATCGCTGGCACTTCCCGCACGAAACCGCGTTCATGGCGATGCGGCGTCACCAGAATCCGGTGGCCGCCGAACATCGCCGGTACGCGCCAGTGCCGTTGAGCGCGATCGCGCCCGACATGGGCCGCGCCGCGCTGATCGGCGAGGACATCCGCTTCTACCAGCATCACGGCGTCGACTACGTCGAGCTGCGACGTGCGATGGGGTATCCGCGCGATACTTTCGCGTGGCGCAGCGGCCGCGATCGCGCGGACCTGTGGCACGCCGTCGTGCGGAGCGTGGAACATCCGAGCGGGGTGCGAGGCGCGAGTACCATCACGCAGCAGCTCGCGAAGAATCTCTACCTGTCGCCCACCCGCAATCCGCTGCGCAAGCTCAAGGAAGCGGTCACCGCCTGGCGACTCGAACTCTGGCTGCCCAAGGATCGCATCCTCGAGCTCTATCTCAACACGGTCGAAATGGGCAACGAAATCTGGGGCGTGCAGGCCGGCAGCGAAGCGTACTTCCATGTGCCCGCGCGCGCCCTCACCGCCGAGGACGCTGCGACGCTCGCCGCGTTATTGCCGTTTCCGCGCAGCAGCAATCCGGATTATCACCCGGCGCGGATGGAGTGGCGCCGCGATCTGATCCTGGCGCGGATGGGCTACCGATAACGCGGACGACGCGCTCCCCCGAATGGGGCGCATCAAGATGCGCCCCGACGGTCATCGGCACGCCGGATACGTCGGGTCCGGCCCGTCGATCGCCGGCTTGTCCTTTCGATTCGCCAATGCCGTCATGATGCTGTGCATGAAATTGCCCACCGCTGCGCCGTGGTCGTAGTCGATGTATTCGGGCTCGTCGGTGACCTGGTGATAGTCCTCGTAATAGCCGGTCGAGTAGTAGGTCACCGGCACATTGTGATGGACGTAATTGACCTGGTCGCTGCGGCAGAAGCGGTTGGACGGATTGGCCGACACGTCCCAGGTCTTGTCGATCGCCATGGGCGTGGGCGACAGCGCGTTGACCGAATCGATGATGTCCCCGAAGGCGCGCGACAGTCGGCGTGATCCCAGCGTCTGGATCGAGTGCGGGCCGCCAAACTCGACGTCGGTCGTGCGGCCACGCGAATCCATGTCCATGTTGTTCGCCGCGACGATGGAATCGAGCGGAATCGTCGGGTGACTGGTGAACCAGGCCGAGCCGAGGAGACCGGCTTCCTCGCCGGTGTGGGAGACGAAGATCAGCGACCGCTTCGGGTGCGGATGTTCGCTGGCGAACTTTTCGGCGACCTCGAGCAGGATGACGGTGCCCGATCCGTCGTCTTCGGCGCCGTTGTTGATCGAGTCACGCCGCGGCGGACGAATGCTGCGCGCGTGCGCGATCATCGAATCGATCAGGTGCTGCTGCAACGCCGTCGGCGGGCAGGTGGGACGATCGTTGGCGCCTTGCGGCCGCATCACGCGATTCCAGGCGCGCAGCGAATCGTGATCGACGCCAACGGCATTGACACCGTTGTGATCGTTGTGCGCGCTGAGCAGCACGTATTCGCCGGCGAGCGCGGGATCAGAGCCGGGGAGAATTCCGATCACGTTGCGCGCGGGCGTCGCTGACTTGTGCCAGCTGTAGGCCCAGCGGCCGCTGATGCTCCGGCCCGACGTGCCAGGCGTCAGTTCGGCCACCGGCTTGCCGAGCAATTGGCGCACCACGTCGCTGCGCACGGTCGCGGTCGGAATGCCGCCCTCCGGCAATTCCGGTTTCATCCCCTGGCGCGAGCCAAAGGCGAGATTCGCCGCCGCCGGGGCAATCGAGTCCTCGATCAGCAGTACACCGGCAACGCCCGCCGCTTCGGCGCGGCGAGTGCCGCCGGCGCCGCCGACGCGGCCGCGACCACGACCCCCACCGGCGGCACTCGCCGCCAGCGCCAGCGAATAGGCCGCGCCGCGCTGATTCGGCATCCCGAGATCGGCCGGACAACTTGCCTCGCTGCCCGCGCCCCGGCCGCCGAAGCGGAACTGACTCGGCGGCGCGATGAACACGGCGACCTTGCCGCGGTAGACGGCGGGATCGAGCGGCGTGGTGTCGTTGAGCTCGCCGGCGAAGACGACCGGCACGTCGTGCAAGTCGGCGTGGACGGCGGCGCCGTTGGCCGCCGTCGGCGCGACCGGAATCCAGTCTTCGCGCGGCCGCAGCGGCTGGCCGGCGATGCTCAGCGCAACGGTGGTGCTGTCGAAACCGAGCGGACCGTAATCGAGCTCCTGGAAGTAGCCGCCGTTGTCGCCGGCCGGCTTGAGTCCCAGGCGCTTGAACTCGCGCGCGATGTACGCCGTTGCCTTGTAATCACCGAGTTCGCCGACCTTGCGCCCCAGCATCGAATCGTCGGCGAATTGATAGAGCCGCGTCCGCAGGTCGTTGGCGGTGATCGCCGGCACGGTGGGGCGCGGCGCCCACTTCATCGGACCCGATTGATCGGGCCACGCGAGTGGCGCGGTGTTCGGCGACTTGCGGGTGGGGTGCGTCGTGGTTTGTGCGATCAGTGGCGTCGCGCCGACGGCGCAGAGCAAGGGAATGGCGAAGTACGTGGAGCGCATGAGGGTCTCGAGCGGAGAGTAAAAATGTCATCCCGAGCGCAGCGAGGGATCGCTGCGACAGGACGTGAACTATAGCGTTGCGGGGAACCACTCCGTCACGGTGTGCAACGGATCGCGTGACCGGAAAGCGATCCCTCGCTGCGCTCGGGATGACACGTGACCGGAAAGCGATCCCTCGCTGCGCTCGGGATGACATCAGTGCGTGCGGCGAGCGATCCCTCGCTGCGCTCGGGATGACGGCTACGCCGTCAATCCAGCAGCCGCAGGGGCATCACCAGCGTGAGATACGCTGCCGGATCGTCCCAGCCCACCGGTTCGATGGTGGCGGCGCGTTCCGGGGCCTTGAAGGTCAGCCGGACCTCGTCGGTCGGCATGAACTTGAGCACTTCGACCAGGTAATTCGCGTTGAACCCGATGTCGATCGGTTCGCCTTCGTACGAGACCGTGATCTCTTCCTGCGCCTCACCCAGGTCGGGCGTGGTCACCGACAGGCGGCACGATCCATCGCCGAACGCCATGCGGATCCGGTGCGTCTGGTCGCTCGCGACAATGTTCATCCGCTTGATCGCAGCCATCAGCGAGGACTTTTCGGCGGTCGCCACCTTGTCGTTCTCGCGCGGAATGACCTGCTCGTAGTTGGGATACGGTCCTTCGATCAACCGGGTAAAGACCTGCGTCGTCGCCGACCGGAAGCCCAGGTGGTTGTCGGAGCGGCCGATCTCGATTTCGTCATCGGGGTTGAACAGCTTGCGGAACTGCTCGAGCGCCTTGGGCGGCACGATGAGTTGTCCCTGCTGTTCGGCGGTGCTCTGGACCGGAATCTCCATCTTGGCGAGCCGGTGCCCGTTGGTCGCGACCATGCGCATCCGGTCGGGAAGCAACTGCCAGAGCACGCCGTTGAGCACCGGCCGGCTTTCCTCGGTGCTGGCGGCAAACGACACGTGCGCGATCAGCTTCTGGAGTTCCCGCGCAGTGGTCTTCGAGGCGCCGTCGAAGGTGACCTGCGGAAAGCTGGGATATTCCTCGCGGGGCATGCCGAGGAGCTTGAAGCGCGAGCGACCGCACTCGATGGTGACCCGCTGTTCACCCTGCGTGGTGACCCGTATGCCGGCGCTGGGAAGTTCGCGGACCAGTTCGATCAGCTTGCGACCCGGCAGCGTCACAGCGCCCTCCTGGTCGACCGCAGCGGGTACTGTGGTGCCGACGGCGATGTCGAGATCGGTGCCGGAGAGACGCAGGCCATCACGCGTGGCTTCGAGCAGGATGTTCGCGAGCACCGGCAGCGTCGTCTTGGTCGGAACGGCGGCGTAGACGGCGGTCAATCCATCGTGCAGCTGTTCACGCGTGATGGTGAACTTCATCGGCACCCCAGGTTGCTGTAAAAACTACCTGCATTACCAGTTAACTGATTCTAGTAGCAGTAGTAGAGGGCCCGCACATGTGGACCCGCTGGCTAACCCGCGTGACGGCACCGGCATGCGGCCCGCGGTCGCTGTGAACTCTCCGTGGATGATGGGGACGGTGCCGCCGGTTACCCACCGCTTTCCGCATTCACCCACGGCGTCCACGTCATCGCGATCCACAACCTGCACATGCCGGGCGCATCATCGATGCGCCCCCGACGGGGACCCGCGTCACGTGAGGAGCTCCGCGCGGGCCGATTCCACCCGCTCGCGGAACTGGCGGTCGCGGCCGAGCTGCGTCTGCACCTTGTCGACGCTGTGAATTACTGTCGAATGATCGCGCCCGCCGAACGCCTGGCCGATCTCGACCAGTTGCATCTGCAACAGTTCGCGCGCGAGAAACATGGCGATCTGGCGCGGCACCGTCAGCGTCTTGATCCGCGCCTTGGAGCGCAGCCCCTCGGGCGTGACACCCCAGCGACGGGCCACGACTTCCTGCACCTTCTCGATCGACGGGAGCGTGTGCCCCTTGGCGTCGCCGTCATCGCCCGGTCGGATCCGGTCGGCCAGCGCCTCGCGGGCGAGGTCGATCGAGATCTCGCGGTGCCGCAGCGACGCGTAGAGCAGCAACTTGATGATGCAGCCCTCGAGCTCTCGCACATTCGAACGCACGTTCTCGGCAATAAAACGCAGCACGTCGTCGGGCATCGTGGTTTCGAGGTGATCCTGCTCCTGCTTCTTGCGCAGGATGGCGATCCGGTGCTCGAGGTCGGGCTGCTTGACGTCGGCCACCATGCCCCATTCGAAGCGCGACACCAGCCGGGCTTCGAGGCCGGGGATCTCCTTGGGCTGGCGGTCCGATGTCAGGACGATCTGCTTGCCGGCCTCATACAGCGCGTTGAAGGTGTGAAAGAACTCTTCCTGCGTCGCTTCCTTGCCTTCGAGAAAGTGCACGTCGTCGACCAGGAAGAGATCGACGTCGGTGCGATAGCGCCGGCGCAGGTCGGCCATGGTGCGCGAGTGGATTCCCTCGATGACCTCGTTGATGAACTGTTCGGCGCCGACGTAGAGCACCCGGGTGAGGGGCGCCTTGAAGACCACCTCGTGCGCGATCGCCTGCATCAGGTGGGTCTTGCCGAGGCCGGTCGGGCCGTAGATGAAAAACGGATTGTACTGGCGACCGGGCGCTTCGGCGACGGCGTGCGCGGCCGCGGCGGCGAGCTCGTTCGACTTGCCGATGACGAACGCATTGAAGGCATACCGCGGATTGAGCGGCTGCGCGCTGGGGTTGACCGGTACCAGCGGCGTCGTGGGCGCTTCCATCGGTGCCGCCGGGACGAACAGATCCATCTGCGGCCGCTTCTGCCGATCGGCCGCGACGCGGAACGCCACGGTGACGGTTTCGCCGGCCGCTTCGGTGGCAGCAGACGTCAGTGCACCGCCGTATTTTTCCTCGTTCCAGCGCTTGGCAAAATCATCCGGCGTGGTGACGACGAGGGTGCCGCCTTCGAACGAAACAGCTTCGTTGCTCGCCAGCCAGGTCTGGATCATCGCCTCGGGGATGTCGCGCTTGGCGCCATCGAGAACGCGCTTCCAGAGATCTTTGGCTGACAGCGGCATCGTGGCGATTTCTTGGGAGCAGGGAACGCGGTGATTTCGGGAGGCCGATTCTACGGTCCGCATGTGGAAAAGTCAAACCTTGACCTTTCCGGGCGCAGCCCGGTAGCTTGCCCGGCTCTTCAGGAGGGAGTTAACCGCGATGATGCCGACATACCGACCGCGGAACAAGCGCCGGATTGCCAAGCACGGATTCCGGACGCGGATGGCCGACCGTTGGGGTCGGGCCGTCTTGTCGCGTCGCCGCAAGAAGGGGCGGAAGCGGCTGACGGTGTCCATCGGTTCCAAGCACGCCCGCGTCTGACCGGCGCCGAGCGCTTGCCGCGCTCGCGCCGGTTGGTTCGCGCTGCCGATCTGCGCCGCGTGCTCACGTCCGGTCGTAGTTCCCGCGAGACTCATCTCGACATTTTCTGGGCCGACAGCGTCGCGGGCCACCCGCGGCTGGGTGTGATCGTGCCCCGGTTCCGGCACACCGCCGTCGAACGCAACCAGTTGCGGCGCCGGCTCAAGGAGCTCTGGCGGCGCGAGCTCCAGGCGAGCATGCCGGCCTGGGACGTGGTGTTGCGCGCCCGGAGTGTCACGTACCAGCGAACCTTCGACGAGCTGCGTCAGGATCTGCACGCGTGGCGCGGGGCGCGGGCGGGGTGAATCGGCATGCGACGACTGAGCCGGCTTCCGTCGGCGCTGCTGGCGGGCCTGATCCGCGGCTACCAACTGGTGATCTCGCCGATGCTGCCGCCGTCGTGCCGGTTCACGCCGTCGTGCTCGCAGTACGCGCTCGACGCCGTGCGGCGTCATGGCGCGGTGCGCGGCACCTGGCTGGCCGCCCGCCGGCTGGCGCGGTGCCACCCCTGGAATCCAGGTGGCTATGATCCGGTACCTTGAACGCATGAGCGACCGATGAACGACCGCCGCCTGATGCTGGCGCTCGCCGCCATCGTACTGATCGCCGTGGTGCCGACGATCTTCATGAAACGCGCTGCGCTGCGGCAGACCGCCGCTGCGGCGGCGGCCGATAGCGCCGGGTTGCGCGACACGACCGGGACATCGCCCGCCGGGGCGGCTGCGGCGCCCGACTCGACGCGCGCACTCCCGCCGACCCCGACCGCAATGGTGACCGATACCAGCCGCGACGCCGGGCCGGCCGACACGGTGGTGATCCGGTCGTCGCTGTATCGCTATGGCGTGTCGACGCGCGGCGGTCAGATCATCTCGAGCTGGTTCCTGAACTATCAATCGCTCGCCGAGGCCGACCACCGCGACACGCTCCATCTACTGCCGCCGGGAGACGGCCTCCTCGGCGGCACGCTGGTGACCGGCAGCGACTCGCTGCAACTGTCGCGGATGCATTTCACCGCGAGCGCGGATTCGTTGAGCGCCGTCCATGCGCCGGCCACGTTGACGCTGCATGGCCAGTCGGGCGGTTACACGGTCGACCTCACCTACACCTTCTCGAATACCGACTATCGCATCGGTGTCACTGGCCACGTCGGCGGCCTGGGTCCGGCCGGCGGGACGCTGCTGGTCAACCTGGGCGACGGCTTCCGCGCGACCGAGTGGACACCCGCCGATGACTGGAATTACAGTGGCGTGGTGACCAAGCTGGACAAGACCAGCGTCACGTTGTTCCGCAGCCTCAAGCCCCGGATCGCCACGACCTTGAGCGGGCCGTTCGAGTGGGCGGCGGTCAAGTCCAAGTATTTCGTGGCCGGGCTGTTCGCCTACGACTCGACGGCGCAGGGCACGCGGGGCGACATCGGCGGGGTGCAGGCGTTTGCCGCCGACACGCAGAGCAAGCCCACGCGCGCGCATGTGGCGGCGTCGCTGGCGGTCACGTCGGCCGGCAATTTCCACTGGACCATGTACCTGGGCCCGATGGAATACGACCGGCTGAGCCATATGGGACATGGGTTCGACGACGTCAATCCCTACGGCTGGGCGTGGCTGCGCTGGATGATCCGGCCGATTGCGGTCTACATCCGCGCCATCTTCGTCTGGATGCACACGGCACTCGGCCTGGGCTACGGCCTGGTGATCGTGCTGTTCGGGTTGATCGTGCGGATCCTGCTGTGGCCGTTGAGCCGGATCGCGATGCGGTCGATGGCAAGGATGCAGGCGATCCAGCCGCAGCTCACCGCGCTGCAGGCCCGGTACAAGGACAACCCGCAGCAACTGCAGCAGGAAACGTTCAAGATCTACAAGGAAAACAAGGTCAATCCGCTGGGCGGCTGCTGGCCGATGCTGCTGCCGTATCCGGTGCTGGTTGCGGTGTTCTTCGTGCTGGCGTACACCATCGAAGTGCGCGGCGTGACGTTTCTCTGGATGCCGGATCTCGCGCGGGCCGATCCGCTGTACATCATTCCGGTGGTGATGGCGGCGTCGATGCTGGTGGTGTCGAAGATCGGCCAGATGGGGCTGCCGCCCAATCCGCAGACCAAGATGATGACCTACATGATGCCGGCGATGATGCTGATCTTCTTCGCGCGCTTTGCCGCGGGGCTCAACCTGTACTACGCCGTGCAGAACATCACGTCGATTCCGCAGCAGTGGCTGGTGATGAAGGAGCGCGCGAAACTGCAGCCGGTTACGGCGGGCGCTGCGACCCCGGTGGTGGTGAAGAAGAAACGGTAGCGCGGGTCGCCCGCCACTGAAGTGGCGGCTCGGCGACCGCCAGGTCGCTGTCCGACTCCGCGCGGAAATCCCCTTCTCGCTTGTCAAACCGAACGCCGCATACGCAGTGCGCTGCGTCGAGGAATCTCACCCACGCGCGGCCACGCGCGACCGCGCTCACGACGGCACTTCCGTGGACTCGCTCGCGAAAAAGTCCGGTCGATCCCGCGTTTTCCGGCGCCCCTTGACGCCGGAAAAAACTCGCAGTATCGTGGGGTTACGGTGTTTCTTCGGTATCCCCCATACGCCGAGGTTGCAAAATGAACTTCCGAGGACTGGCGCTTCGCGCCCGTGATACCGCCGCCCGCTGGGCGGCGGCGCTCCACCACCCACCCCGGTCCGTCCCGGACCGGACGCTGCTCCCCCGGTTGTCTCCCCTGGACGACCGGACCCTCCACCCGTGGCCGGCTCGACCGAATCGGAACGGGGATGCATCCACGATGCGCCCCGACGGTCCGGTGGCTGCGGGGGGTTCCCGCCTGCGGCTCGGAGCCGGCGCGCTGTGCGCCGGTTTCGCGGCCGTCACCCTCCTGCCGTTGCCGGGGCGCGCGCAGAATCCCGTCACGAACCAGGGCTCCGCGCGGCCACTCATCATCGGATGGGTGGTCGTCACGCCCGATGACAGCGCGCTCGCGGCCGGGGCCGGGTCCGCCGGCGACGTGACGTTTTTCGTCAAGAACACGACGACATCCACGCGGACGTTCACGCTCAGCTGCCACGTTTCCGGCGTGGTGCCGTCGTGCAGCAGCGACATCGAAGAAGTCTCGCTCGATCCCAACGAGCAGGTCGACATCGACATCAACTATCCCGCGGCGTCGAGCGGCACCGGCACGATCTCGCTCTTCGCCACCGACGGCGTGGTCAGCGACTCCGGCTGGTACGCGATGACATTCACCGGGCCGTCGACGCCCGTGTTGTCGCAACCGCAGCAGAACGATTCCGTTTTCAATCGTGGCCATTGTCTCACCACGAGCCGCGGTCCGCTCACCTGGTCCTGCGGCGACGCGATGTATTTCCTCGAGACACCCGGTTACACCACGCTGGACCGCGATCGCAGCATGACGCTCGTGTATGCGTCGAACACCGCGGCGCCGGCGCCGGTCATCACGGCCAACATCCGCATGCCGCTCGGCCCCGTGCCGGATCACCTCACGGCGGTGCTCACCGTGAACGACACGGTGCGAACCACTGTGCAGTACGGTGGCTGGAAGAACGCCACGCGGCAGATTGCACTGAGCTGGAACGCGGTGAACACCGCGACGGGGATCTACCCATATACGCTGACGGTGTATGCGGCGTCGTCCGGTGATTCGGTGTCGGCCAGCATCAGCGGGCTCAGCACGGTCGTCAACCGCAACCAGAGTCCCTACGGCGCCGGGTTCGAATGGCTTGGCGTCGAGCGGCTGGTGCTGAGCCAGCCCGCCGGCACGGGGACCGGCATTCTGTGGGTCGACGGGGACGGATCGACACGTTTCTACCGGGCCGATGGGAGCAACAAGTGGATGTCGGCAGCCGACGATGGGCAGGACAGCATCGCGTACGCGAGCAGCCAGTACACCCTGACGACGCGGCACGGGGTGCAAGTGCTGTTCGACAATACGGGCCGGCACGTGCAGACCAGGAACCGAGCCGGACAGATCACGACCTTTGCGTGGTCGAGCGCGACCCAGCTGGACAGCGTGCTATTGCCGCCCAGTGGCAGCGGCAAGGCATTCAAGGTGCAGTATGCCAGCGGGCGGCTGAGTGGAGTGCGGCTCGACGGGCGCAACATCGTCGACACGACCGTCACGGTAAGCGGCACGCCGGAGTTGACCAGCTGGGTCTGGCCCGACGGCACGAAGATGCATTTTGCCTACAACGGTGACCGGCGCCTGGCGATGTCGACCTACAGCGGGCAGGACTCCGTGGCGGTGGCGTACGGCACCGATGCGCTGGTGGATCAGTCGATCGTGTACTACACGTCGAATGGCGCGGCGGCGACATCGGTCACGAATTACACCGCATGGCAGGCGGCGGGATTCGGCCTGCCGGGCGGCGGCAGCTACAGTGCGTCGGACACGGCGAACGCGGTGACGACGATCGACGGTCCGCCGGCGAACAGCGGTCATGTGTCGGTGTTCCATGTCGACCGGTGGGGCGCACCGATTGTGGAGAAGAATGCCTACGGGACCGTCACCAGCTATGTGCGCGGCTCGGCCAACGCACCGGGGTTGGTGAGCGAGATCGATTATCCGAACAGCCGCAAGGCCTTCATGCAATACGATGCCCGCGGCAATCTGACGCAGCTTACCGACAGTGCGTGGGGAACCAGCGCGTTCCCCAAGCAGGTGACCACGTGGGTCTATGGCGACGCCAACGACTACGACTCGCCGAGCCAGGTCACGGCGCCCGATGGGACCGTGACGCAGTTTCACTACAACACGATGGGGCTCACCGACTCGATCCTCGATCCGCGCGGGCATGCGACCAGGTATGCCTACAACACCAGTGGAACGCTTGAGGGCCAGCTCACCAGCGTCACCGAACTGTCGGTGCCGACCTGGATCCAGAGCCTTTCCGCCGACAGCACGACCAACCAGGTCACCACCGTCAGCTACGATGCGCTCGGCAATTCCGCCCGCGTCAACAACCCGGCTGGTGGTGCGACGCTCTTCTATCGCGACGGCGCCGGTCGCGTGACGGGTGTCACCAATCCGCTGCATTTCCGGATGACGTACTTCTACGACCCGATGGATCGCGACACGCTGGATATCGCCAATGGGACCATCGATTCGACCAGTGCGGCCTGTCTCGGCAACGAATTCGTGTGCTCGCCAACCATACTGAATGATCTGACCACGCACCCGATCCAGATTCACCGCCAATTCACGTTGGGCCGCCTGACCAGGGTCCTGGACTATCGCAGTGTCACCCAGCGCTTCGGCTACGACCAGCGTGGCTTGATGATCGCCGACACCGATGAAGCGGGGCAGGCCGAACGGCTTACCTACGACTCGACGGGGCAGTTGGTGTGGCGCAAGACCCGCCTCGGCGACACGCTGACCTTCCGTTACGATTCGCTTGGACGATTGACTCGGTGGACCATGCCGTTCGACACCGTCTCGACCGGCGGTGAACTGTTGACCGCACCGCCCGACACGGTGACGAGCACGTACGACATCGTGGGCAATCTGTTGACACACCGGAACCGTCACGGGCGGATCGTGCGTACCTACTTCAGCGACGGCACCATTCACACCGAGGCGGATTATCCCGATTCGACCTATCTCCCCGCCGAGGCTCCGCTGGTGACCGACTCGGTGCGTATGGCGTACAATGCCAAAGGCCAGCTGGATTCCCTGTTGTGGGGCGCCGGCGAGTCCGTTGCGTACAGCTACTACAGCACGGGTGACCTGGACACCCTGGCGGCTCAGTGGCCGACGAGCGCAGGGTCCCGCAGCGAAGTGTATCGATTTCTCTGGGACACACTGGGGCGTCGGCGCGAAATCATCTACCCGTACGACGGCATGACGGTGACCTCGCACTACGACCGTCTCGGTACCTTGCGCAAGCTGTCGTCGACGAACACCTCGGGTGTCACGCCCAACCGGTTCATCTTTGCCCTGAAGCAGGACAGCGTCGATGTGATGGGCCGCGTCCTGCACCAATGGATGGATTGCACTGGCGCAGGCAGCTACGGTGGCGGCGACCCCGGCGATCCTTGCGGGGACTGGATGCCCGCGGAGGCGACGACGCGCTACTATCGCACCGGCGGCATCGCCGTGCAGGCGCTGATGAATCGGGCGGGCGTCACCACGACCGACACCTTCAGCTACAACGCCTCGGGCGACCGCACGGGCGACAACAGTCACGGACTCGCCACGACGCTGACGACGCTGTTCTATCCGGCGGCGAGCAACCGCGTCGACTCGACGCGCACGACGCTGGTCGGTGCGGGCACGTCGTCGCTGTATTACGAGTACGATCGCGATGGCGCCCGGCGCGACGACTACAACGCCACGTTCACGAACGTCAACGGGTTCGAGTACGACGGCGCCGGCCGGATGGTGGGCTATACGCACAACTTGAACACGGCGCCGAACAGCTGCGGCTACGATCCCGACGGCCGGATGTATCAGGGCTGCGGCGGCGCACCGTTCTCGCTCCTGGGCCACGACGCCATCCGGGCGCCGCAGCTGGGGTGGTTTTACGTGTACGCCCCCGGGCTCGACGAACCGCTGGTGGCGATCAAGCGGGTGGGCGACACGAAGCTGGCGCAGGCCCGATTGTCGCTGGTGTCCGATGGGATGGGCCAGCTGGTGTCGATCGCGGACTCGGCGGGGACGTACAACAATGTGTACGAGAACCCGTCGACGTATGCGAGCGGCACGTGGGCGACCAGCGGGATCACGCAGCGGGCGCAGACGTTCGACCCGCGCCGGCTGGCGACGGATACGACGAGTGCCATCTCCAGCTTCCGGACGCGGCAGTATGATCCGGCCACGGGGAGCTGGCTGCAGGAGGATCACGCGGGTCTGGCGGGCGGCACCAATCTGTACGAGTACAACGGGAATGATCCCAATAGCTTCCGGGATCCGGTGGGGACGTGTCCAGACAGTCCTGATGATGACAGCGTGCGGGTCCAGACTCGATACGGTCATCTCTCAAAGATCTGCGTGCATGAGGGCGAACGGGTTCATCAAGGCGACGTCATTGGATTGAGTGGCGGCGCTGAAGGTGGCGAGCGCTCGACGGGACCGCACCTGCATTTCGAGACACGCGTGATAAATGTTGCCGGTTCGGCGCTCGCGAATGGGCAAAGCACGCCGGTCGATCCACAAATTGAGCTACAACGGATTCACGGAACGAATCCCATTTCGGGCAACGAGTACGTGACGTCCCCGTTTGGGCCGCGCGTGAACCCCGTTACTGGAGTGTACGGGACACACCAAGGCATCGACATCCGCAGTCAAATTGGTACCCCGGTTCACGCAGCCATATCGGGAACAGTAGTGGTGGCCGGCTCCTTGAGTGGGTATGGTCCTGTCGTTTACGTCGATCAGCCATAGGAGAAAGCACATGAGAACGATTCTGGCCGCAACTCTCGTCATTCTCGGGTGCGGACGGCCGTCGCCACGATCGGATCAGACGCCGCTTGGCACAGTCGTCACGGCTCTGGGCCAGGATACTGTGGTTGTGGCTCAGACTCCCGAACGACGTTTGGAATGGTTTCGCTCAAGCCCGGCCAGACGATTGTTGTTGTGGTCTACTGGCAGCGCGATTGTCGTGCCGTCGGCCCGCCTTTTGTTTGCCAACAACGACTCGCTGCCCGATCTCTGGGTTACGGTCGACTTTGAGGAGATGCTGAGCGCCGAGCTGCTTCTGGACCTGCATGACTCTGTTAGCAAGCGATACGAGTCCGGTCTGGGTACATGCGCGCTCCCGGAGCTCCGTGACGTCAACCGTGATGGTCGAATTGACATCATTGAGCACTTGGCCGGTGCGATCGGTCGGGGCGAATGTCGCGGAGACGCCGCCGCCGCTCCTTGCGTACACGCATATCACCTGACTTGGGAGCGTGTGCTATTCCAAGGTCCTGATGGAGCTTTTGCGCAAGACGCCGCTGCCGGCGCGAGGTTTTACGACAGCTTGTCAACAGTATATCGCGCCAGTGCAAATGCACTGGCGCAAGCGTTGCGCGCCGGACACACACCGGCTGCACGCTGTAACGGCGACATGCTACAGGCAATCGACGGTCTAGAGCATAGGGCCGCGCAATTGGCGGGTGCAGACCGAATGCGACCGGCGCGTACGCCGGTTCATGAGAGCTCGAGTGGAAGCGCGAAGTGGCGCGATGGCAACGGATTTCGACACGGGGGATAAGCACCACGACGAACGGCACGTCCGAAGAAGTCGAGTCGGTGGCCCGCGCGTTGGACATGGGCCGCAATGGAAAGGTCAACACAGGGCTGGCGGCGGACCAGCGTTTGCGCGACCTGATGTTAGAACATCGGAGTCACGTCCACTATGCAGTGATGTCATGTCACTGAGGAGTTGAGAACATGCTAATCTTGAGCACGCCACAATTGCCGTTGTGCCTCTGGGCCGCGCTGTTCGCGGCGGCTCAGACCGTGCCAGTGACCGTAGGCCTGCAAGTTGAGCATCGCGTTGTCGTGAGTGGAGGTGGCGAACGCGCTCGACTTGACTCGTTGACTTGGCTGGTCCGACAACTGGATACCCTCACAGGCACCTTCGTGCCGCAACCGGCCCGTACATGGCGCTTCGACGGTAACCGGCGCCTCTTTCGGACGATCGCGCCCTTCGGAGATCGAGCTGTCAGGGAGTTGGTGGAGTGCTTGGACAGGCCGGTGCGAGCTCGTGCTACGATCGGCGGACAACGCGTACTTGTCGGGATACTATGCTACGAGGCCCTCAAGAACGTCGCCTACGTGGAATCGGGATCGGGGTTGCAACACTGGGCTGGCGATATACAGCCGTCCGCTTCGTTCGCGGACTTGCGGCATTGTAAGTCGGCTTGGCAGCGCGCGATCCGGCGACATGAATATCATCTCTTATGATGAGCCCAATAAATTCAGGGGTTCGCGAGGCGGTTGATCGGCTCGCCACTGGTCCCGGCCTTCCCGGCTGGGGCCGGTCCGGCGCGCGAAACAAGCGGGTGATGGACAGCGGTCCGCGCGAGGCGCCACCGCTCCAGTATCCCTGGGGCAATGAACCGCCGGTTTCGCCAGCGCGTCGCAGCGATCCCTGTGTGTCCCGCGGGAGCGGTCCGCCGGGTTTCGTTGATCCCTGGCTCGCGCGCGTACGCGCCGAGGCGGACGGGGAATTGGAAGCGCTGCGACGGCATGGCGAGGTGCAGTGTCACCCGGATGAGCCGCCGACGTATGCCCTGCGCGACACCGCGTAAGACGCACCTGGTCAGTGCACGGGACGTGATGCATGCTGGACGAAGCCGCCACGCTGTCGCAGCGCGCCATCGCGCGCGATGTGATGGCGTGGTGCCGGGCCGAGGGGATTGGCGTCACGTGCCGGCTCGTGCGTCGACTGGCGGCGCCGGTGCGGCCCGCGGAAACGGTGATCGAGCTCGCGCTTGATGACACGGTGGTCGCCGTGTACACGGAGCATGTCGACGTGCGGATGCCGCATCGGACAGCGACGTGGTCGTACCAGGCGGGTGACGTCGTGCAGGTAGTGGCGGCCATCGCGCGGGTGATCGAGACGGGGTGATCGGCGCCCCCGGGCTCGACGAACCGCTGGTGGCGATCAAGCGGGTGGGCGACACGAAGCTGGCGCAGGCCCGATTGTCGCTGGTGTCCGATGGGATGGGCCAGCTGGTGTCGATCGCGGACTCGGCGGGGACGTACAACAATGTGTACGAGAACCCGTCGACGTATGCGAGCGGCACGTGGGCGACCAGCGGGATCACGCAGCGGGCGCAGACGTTCGACCCGCGCCGGCTGGCGACGGATACGACGAGTGCCATCTCGAGTTTCCGAACCCGGCAGTATGATCCGGCCACGGGGAGCTGGCTGCAGGAGGATCACGCGGGTCTGGCGGGCGGCACCAATCTGTACGAGTACAACGGGAATGATCCCAATAGCTTCCGGGATCCGGTGGGTCTGCAGCCTGACGATTGTCCAGACTGTGCAAAGCATGTAATCCATCCTGATCCCGGAGAGATCAGGCCAGTTTCAGCTGGCAACGACCCTATCCTCGTTTTGGTTTCTGGGGCCGTGGGCCTCTTGACATCCGCCGTGGGCGATGCCGTTGAAGCGACCGACGCCGCAGTCAGTATAAGTCGACATCAAGCCGTCGACAACGCGGAGCGTGGGATATCGGCCGATATGTCCAAGGCTGCTATTCGGGTTGGCGAGAAATACATGGATGCGAAACATCCTGGCACTATCGCGCATGTAATTCGCGGTGGCATGGCCAGCGGTAAGGATCTCTACGTGGTGACCGACGCTACCAGCACGAACGTCGTCACCAGCATAAAGATGACATTTATCCCGGAAACGTTGTTCGACGGTGCTCCGCGCTGGACTCCAATTCCTTAGAGGTTGCCATGGCAAGAATCCTGCTCGAAGATTTAATCAAGCTTGTCGAAGCCAGTCCACGGTACCAAACGGATTTTGACGGGCGCACGCCGGCCGACGTCTCGCTGCGAATTGTAATCGCTGAGGGAGCTGTGTCGACGACCGCCGATGTTGGATTGAACTCGACGGTATTCGAATCAGTCAACGGCCTCATGGTCATCCTCGATGTCGACCGCGATGGCGTCGTCCGGATGGTGGAATTCCATTGATGCACTGCCTGCGTGGACTCGGCGAATCGCATGACGAGGCCGGGGGTGACGGCGTACGAACGGCAGCGCGACGAGGCAGAGTTCCTCGCGTTGCCGAGGAAGTGGATGCAACGGCCTGCACGCCGGACGTGGGCCGCAATGGACACACCAACACGGCGGTGGCGGCGGTAACGCCGCCAGCGCTGCTGTGCCGAGTGCAACTGATCTCGAGAAGAAACCGAGGTGAACCATGCCCTTCAACTACGACATCCTGAAACTCGACGACCGGTTGCGCATGCTGCTGGAAGCGTTGCCGCGGCTCGCCGCCGTGCAGCCCCTGGAACGGGCGTGGCGCCGCCGTGCGACGGGATACATCGCCCACAACGATTTCACCGGCTTTCGAGGTTTGCTCCACGAAGTCGACCGCCTGGCTCGCGCGCTCGGCGTGGGTCGCAACGGGAAGATCAACACGGGGCTGGCGGCAGCGACGCTGCCAGCGCCCGCACCGCGCGTGCACCATCAGGCGTCCGGTCCCGGTCTCCCCGGCTGGGGCCGGCCGTCCTTGCGGCGCTCGGTGCCATCGAGTTGGCGGCGCCCGCACGCGCCGCTGCGGTACCCGTGGGGACCAGAGCCACCGGTCTCACCGCCGCGTCGC
The DNA here is from genome assembly GCA_963796635.1 of uncultured Gemmatimonadales bacterium. Taxonomy (GTDB): domain Bacteria; phylum Gemmatimonadota; class Gemmatimonadetes; order Gemmatimonadales; family GWC2-71-9; genus Palsa-1233. The sequence goes on along the minus strand of CAWCMH010000001.1, from coordinate 2,692,158 downwards.
AGTGATCCTGTCACGGTGCCGCGGTACACGGGCCCGTACTGGGTTGATCCCTGGCTCGCGCGCGTGCGCGCCGAGGCGGACGGGGAATTGGAAGCGCTGCGACGGCACGGCGAGGTGCAGTATCACGGCCCGGATGCGCCGCCGACGTATGCCCTGCGCGACAACGTGTAAGCGTGCGCGGCACTTGATGCATGCTGGACGACGCCGCCACGTTGTCGCAGCGCGCCATCGCGCGCGATGTGATGGCGTGGTGCCGGGCCGAGGGGATTGGCGTCACGTGCCGGCTCGTGCGTCGACTGGCGGCGCCGGTGCGGCCCGCGGAGACGGTGATCGAACTGGAACTCGATGACACCGTGGTCGCCGTGTACACGGAGCATGTCGAGGTGCGGATGCCGCATCGGACAGCGACGTGGTCGTACCAGGCGGGTGACGTCGTGCAGGTAGTGGCGGCCATCGCGCGGGTGATCGAGACGGGGTGACAGGTACGCCGTGGCGCGAATCACCGGATCTCGGGACGCTGGTCGGTGCCGGCACGGCGTCGCAGTATTACGAGTACGATCGCGATGGTGCCCGGCGCGACGACTACAACGCCACGTTCACGAACGTGAATGGGTTCGAGTACGACGGCGCCGGCCGGATGGTGGGCTATACGCACAACCTGAACACGGCGCCCAACAGCTGCAGCTACGATCCCGACGGCCGGATGTATCAGGGCTGCGGCGGCGCACCGTTCTCGCTCCTGGGCCACGACGCCATCCGGGCGCCGCAGCTGGGGTGGTTTTACGTGTACGCCCCCGGGCTCGACGAGCCGCTGGTGGCGATCAAGCGGGTGGGCGACACGAAGCTGGCGCAGGCCCGATTGTCGCTGGTGTCCGATGGGATGGGCCAGCTGGTGTCGATCGCGGACTCGGCGGGGACGTACAACAATGTGTACGAGAACCCGTCGACGTATGCGAGCGGCACGTGGGCGACCAGCGGGATCACGCAGCGGGCGCAGACGTTCGACCCGCGCCGGCTGGCGACGGATACGACGAGTGCCATCTCGAGTTTCCGAACCCGGCAGTATGATCCGGCCACGGGGAGCTGGCTGCAGGAGGATCACGCGGGTCTGGCGGGCGGCACCAATCTGTACGAGTACAACGGGAATGATCCCAATAGCTTCCGGGATCCGGTGGGGTTGGCGGCCTGTGAAGATCCAAGTGGCAAGCCGAGGGCCTGTCAGGTAACGATCAGCCCTGAAGGCCGCGTGTTAGGCGCTTCGCTCGCGGGGCTTCGACGGAGTACGTTGGCCCATTTGCAAGCAGTTGCCGACGCCGCCGATGTCGATCTGGGTCTAAACGCGACCACAAACGGTCATCATCTGTCGAGCGCCCACGCGCAAGGGCTAGCAGCCGACATCGGTTGGATTAACGGCAGGGACATTGGCAACGGCCGGCACACGAACCCCGGCATGGGTGCAATCGCGGGACGAGTCCAAGCCGTCGCCAATTCTCTGGGCGGACTTCGTGCGGTCGGGGGAGACCTGGGTCCTGCTGGAAAATACGAAAACGGTCGAGGTCCGCTGCCGATCGTCAACAACCCGCTGCGTGCCGAACACATGAATCACATTCACTTGGCGTGGCCATGAAATATCGCATCCTCTTGCTCATCGCCTGCGTGTCTAGCGGAGCGTCCTGTGAACGCACACGCGCACCGATTGGATCGCGGGCCGGTTATCCGGAACACGTTATGGTGCAGTTTTTTCCTCGACTGCTCCTAGGGCAACACGAGGTCAACCCGCCACCCGATTCGGAATGGTCGCAAAACGATGATTCGGATACTGTCCAGGTAGCTGCGTTCGGATTACCAAGCCGATTCGTTGGTAGAGTTCGTGAAGAGGTATTCGTTTCGCCTATCCCGAAGGAAGCAGGGGGCGGTGGCGATAACCGTCCCGGGAGCTACGTCACCGTCAGCGAGCGCACCTTGTCCATTGAGAATCTGGCCCGTTGGGCTGGTGGGTACGTCGTAGCGGTATTGTCGCCAGGAGCGTTATTCGCTCGGTACGCCGTACCCGACGTGAAGGCACCCACCGGCGTCCGAATTACCCTGTTCGATCAACACGGCGATCCACTCGCAAGCAGTTCGTTGCTGCTGCTGTGGGACTGAACAGCGTGGCGGCGCAGCCATGTGGCCAGCGTAGCGGAACCAGATCAAGCTACCCGAACGGCGACATCCGCGCCGTTCGGGATTAGACACGGGATTTGCGATGACCAACAATCACGACCCCGCCCGCCTCACTCGTGCCTGGCAGTTGCACACGCGGGCGCAGCGCGGTTGGTGGAAGCCCTCCCCGCGACCTGGGCCGCGCAGCAGGTGGGCGCGGCCCTGGAGCGGGACGGCGTCGCGGCGTATGCACATCTGGATGTCGACGCGCTGGCCAAGGTCCTGAAGCAGCTGCGTACGCTGCATCTGGCACTGGAAACCGGCGCGGTGGGCTTCCGCATCGGGCGGCGGCGACCGAAGGATCCGGTCGAACACTCCGCGCCGAGCGCGACAGCGAAGACACCCGACGCGCACCGCCTCGCCACTGGTCTCGAGCTCCCCGGCTGGGGCCGGCCCCCCTTGCGGCGCTCGGTGCCATCGAGTTGGCGGCGGCCACACGCGCCGCTGCAGTATCCGTGGGGACCGGAGCCGCCAGTGTCACCACCGCGTCGCAATGATCCCGTCACAGTGCCGCGGTACACCGGCCCGTGGGTTGATCCGTATCTCGCGCGCGTGCGCGCCGAGGCGGACGGGGAATCGGAAGCGCTGCGGCGGAATGGGGTCGTGCAGTATCACGGCCCCGACGAGCCGCCGACGTATGCCCTGCGCGACACCGCGCAAGCGTGTACGGGACGTGATGCATGCCGGACGCCGCCGCCACGCTGTCGCAGCGTGCCATTGCGCGCGACGTGATGGCGTGGTGCCGCGCCGAAGGCATTCGCGTCACGCGCCGGCTCGTGCGTCGCTTGGCAACACCGGCGCGACCGGCGGAGACGGTGATCGAGGGACCGGTACGACACCCGCGCGGTCGAGTCGCTTCTCACTCCATCAAGGCCACCGCCGCCGCGTTGTCGCGCACCTGCGCTGCGGTGCGACATCCGGGAATCACCGCGGTCACCCGGGGATGCCGGAGACACCACGCAATCGCCCACGGCGCCATCGCGGTACCCGCCGGGACTTCGCTGCGCCGGACCTCCGCCACGGCATCGAGCTGGCGCTGCAGCGTCTCGACGGACCACCGTGCGCGCACGTCGTCGGCAGGGAAGTGCGCATCCGGGCCGTATTTTCCCGACAGCAATCCACTCGCCAGCGGCACGCGCGCCAGCACACCGAGGTTGTCGCGTTCGGCAAACGGAAAGTGCACCGTTTCCGCGGCGCGATCGATCCGGTTGTACACCACCTGGATGACATCGACGCCGCGCTGGGCCGCCCAGTCGGCTTGCGCGGTGGTCGTCTTGTTGAGGGACGCTCCCAGCGCGCGCACCTTGCCGGCCCGACGCTGCGTATCGAGCATCGACCACAATGCATCGTCGGCGAAGGCGCGATCGGGCCCGGAATGGAACTGGTACAGGTCGATGCAATCGACCCGCAACGCCCGCAGCGATGCTTCGAGTTGACGGCGCACGCCGTCGACCGAAAAATCGTCGCGACGCTTGAGGAAGCCCTCGAACTCGTGGCCGAACTTGGTGGCCACGACCCAGCGCGACCGGTCGCGCCGCGCCAGATAGTCGCCCACCAGCCGCTCCGACAGGTGGTCGCCATAACATTCTGCCGTGTCGATCAGGTCGATGCCGCAATCGGCGCCGGCGTCGAGAATCGCGTCGGCTTCGTCCTGCGTGAATTGATGGCCCCACTCGCCGCCCAGTTGCCAGGTGCCGATGCCGATCACCGACACCGGGATACCGCTCCGGCCGAGGCGGCGGTATTGCATCGCGGTCAGGTCACGATCCGGCCGCGCAACCCGGCGGCGCTGGTCGATGCGGGATTTGCGATCAGCGCGCGCGCGTCGTCGACCTTGCCGAAGATTCCCCAGAGCAGCACGCCGCGCACGCGATCGCGTTGCAGGTAGTAGATCACGCCTTCCCGGAACGGCGTCTTCCAGTCGGCCACGACGTCGAGTCGCGGGTCCAGCTCGCCCACCGCTTCGTACCCGAGCTCGAAGAGGTCGGAATAGAAAAAGGGCAGGTGCGTGTACGCCGTGGCATCGCCCGTCATGGCGTGGCCGGCCGCCGTCCCCATGGTGAGCGCGTTGTCCTCGTGCTCCACGCGCATCAGCGTGCCGAGTTGCGGGGAGTGAAAGCGGGCCACATCGCCGGCGGCAAACACATCGGGCGCGGAGGTGCGCAGCTGCGCATCGATCAGGATGCCGTCGTCGGTCGCGATGCCTGCGGCCTCCGCAAGCTGCGTGTCGGGAGCCACGCCGATGCCCGCCACCACGACGTCCGCGGCGTGCTGCGTCCCATCGTCGAGGGTCACCGTCACGCTGGCGCCAGTCCGCTGGATGTTCCGCACGTGTGCGCCCGCGAGCACGGTCACGCCCTTGTCGCGGTAATATGCGAGCAGGTGGGCGGCGAGATCCGCGGGAAAGAGACGAGCACCGATGCCGGCTTCGGGGAAGATCATGGTCACCCGGCACCCGTTCATCGTGAGCGCCGCGGCGATTTCCGATCCGATGAACCCGCCGCCGATCACGATTGCCGAGCCGTGCCCGTCGGCGACGGTGCGGAGTCGCCTATAATCGGCGACGGTGCGGTAATAGATGATGTCGTCGCCGCCGAACGGCAGTCGGCGAGGCGCGGCGCCCGTCGCCAGCAGCAGCTTGTCGAACGCATGCACGGCGCCGGTCTGGTCGACGGCCTCGTGGGCGGCGAGCCGCAGCGAGACGATGCGACGGCCGAGATGCACATCGACGTTGCCAGGTGCGGGCGGGCGCCAGATCGTGTCGAAGGCGTCGCCCTTCCACAGCCCCTTGGTGAGCGGCGGGCGATTGTACGGCGGGTCGGGTTCGGCGCTGACCATCACGATAGCGCCGTCGGGATCGCGTTCGCGAATCGCGTGGGCCGCGGCATCGGCCGTCATCCCGCCGCCGACGATGAGGTACCGCGTCATCGCTTTGCTCTCAGGACTCGGCGGGCCACGCGCCGAGGAGTCGGCGCATCACGATCAACTCGCCCACGTGATAGGCGGTGTGGTCGAGCACCAGCAGCACTTCGCGCAGGTACGTCTGCCGCTTGCCGTGCGGGACCTTGCCGTCGAGGGCGGTGTGCGCGTCGCGCACCATCGCCTGCAGCGCAGCGCGGTCGCGCGCGACGTCGCGCACGGCCTGCTCCCACGCGGCGTCATGCGGGGGGGCCGCTTCCGTGGGCCAGTAGTCGTCGGGCCAGTCGAGTTCGTGATAGTCCGGGCGGGTGCAGAATTCGAGAATGTCGCGCTGTGCCCGGCGAATGTGTTCGACCACCTGCCACGGCGAGTAGGGGAGGCCGGCGGGTGCCTTGCCACGCGCGGCGGCCGGGAGATCGGCGGTGGCCCGCTCGAAGTCGACGTGTGCCTCGTGCCAGCCCAGGGCGTCGGCCAGGTGGGTACGCAGGATCTTGTCATCCATGCGGCGCGCCGGCGTGGTCGGTGACATGCTCGGCCAGGCCGGGCCAGGCGTCGCCGTTGTAGATGGCGATGGTCCGCAGATAGCGGCGCGCGTCGTCGCCGTGCTGCGCGATCAGCATGTCGGCGGCGCGGCGCACGCGGTCGGCGTCGGCGTACGGGAGCTCCAGCGATTCGGGGATCGCGCCGCCGTCATGGGCCACACCGCTTGCGTCGAGAAAGCTGATCTGCAACTGCGGCTCGAGTTCGACGTACAAGGCCACCAGCAGGTTGAGTTCGTCTTGTGCGGTTTCGAGGTTGTGCCGCACCACTTCGCGCGCGAGCTGCTCCGGCGGCCAGCGGCGCAGCTTGTCGGCGCGAAACCCGCCGCCGCGTGCCACGATCCGGCTGATGTACCCGTCGCGCGACGGGCGATTCCGGGTGATGTCGTGCGTCACCAGCGCCAGGCGCTGCGCCGTGGAGAGCGTGCGATACGGGGTGAGTGCGGGCATGGCGTGATTCTAATGGCGCGGCCCCTTGCGTGCGTCCGGGCCGCGGCGCGGCGTCCCTCCGGCGACCTCTTCGAGCGAGTTTGGCATGTTGTGGCACGCCGCTTCACGCAGTCGCTGGGCGTCTATTTCCTGGTGTCCGGTGTCTGGGGACTCTTCTCCCGGCACGTGCTCTAGGTCCGCGTCGTGGCGCCGGCGGTCCGCGGAACCGACGCTCTAATCGACGTCGGCGGGGGGCGCCAGTTCGGGCGCGGTGAGGTCCCGCGCAACCAGATCGACGGGCAACAGCGGCGCGATCTCCTGGCGACCGCCCGCGCCAAGATCGCGAAACCGTCGCGCCGTGGGAAGCACGCGGGATTCCAGCGACCCCACGGCGTGATTGAAGGCCTGCACGGCGGTGTTGAGGCCGCGCCCCACCGCCGCGATGTGATCGGCGGCCTTCGCCACGCGATCGTGCAGTTCGATGCCGAGGTCGCGCAAGTGTTCGGCATCGCGCGCGATGCGTTCCTGCTGCCAGCCGAATGCGACCGCCTTGAGTAGCGTGATCAGCGTCGTGGGACTGGCGGGAATGACGCTCCGCGCCACGGCGTAATCGATGAGCGCCGGATCGCGGCGGCAGGCCTCGCTGAAAAAGGTCTCGCCGGGCAGGAACAGCACGACGAAATCGGGCGATTCGGTGAACTGTGCGGCGTAATCCTTGGCGGCCAGCATGTCGATATGGTCTCGCACCTGGCGCGCGTGCCGATCGAGCAGCGCGTCGCGGCTGTCGTCGTCACCGGCTTCGATCGCGGAGAGGTACGCATCGAGCGGCGCCTTGGCGTCGACCACGATCAGCTTGTCGCCCGGCAGGTGCACGATCAGGTCGGGCCGGAGCCGCCCATCGATGGTGTCGACGCTGCGCTGTTCGGCAAAATCGCAGTTGGGCAGCATGCCGGCCATTTCCACCACGCGACGCAACTGCATCTCCCCCCAGCGGCCGCGCACCTGCGGCGCCCGCAGCGCCTTCACGAGATTGTCGGTCTCGTCGCGCAGTCGGAGCTGGGTTTCGGCCACCGATGCCAGCTGCTGGCGGAGGGCCGCGTGGGATTCGGCGCGCGACACGTCGACGCGTGCGAGCGTTTCGAGCACCTGATCCATGCGTTCGCGGATCGGCTTGACCAGTTCATCGACGGACTGCTGCCGGGCCGCGAGGTCGCCGTGTGCCTGCGCCTGCAACTCGCCGAAACGGAGCGACGCGAGCTCGAGAAAGGCGCGGTGATTGTCGCGCAATGCGTCCTGTGACACCGCCGCGAATGCGTCGCGCATCCTGGCGGTCTGTGCGGCCGAATCGGTGGCGCGACCACGCAGCGCCAGCCAGACCAGCAGCGCGCCGATCAGCATGCCTGCCAGCAACGCCAGCCACCAGCCGCCCAGTGGAGTCATGACGAAAGGTACCGGCATCGGCGGCGCTTCTGTCCGGCCGGCCGTCGCGCTATCATCACGCATGGCCCCACCGCGTCCGCGCGATCGCGCGCTGGTCTACTCCACCGAACTGGGCCGCACCTGTCCTGCCTGCCGGCAGTCGCTCGCCCACTGCCGTTGCGCCGCCAACGCATCGCGGGTGCTCGGTGACGGCAACGTCCGGGTGTCGCGTGAGACCAAGGGCCGCGCCGGCAAGGGTGTCACCGTCATTACCGGCCTGCCGGTGACTGCCGCAGAGCTCGGCACGCTGGCGACGCAGCTCAAGAAACGCTGCGGCTCCGGCGGGACGGTCAAGGCTGACGCCATCGAAATCCAGGGCGATCACCGTGACGCGATCGTGGCGCAGCTGCTCACACTCGGATTTCGCGCCCGGCGCGCGGGGGGATAGATGCCGCTCGACCGGGAGATCGTGCTGCGCCTCCTGCTCGCCGCCGTGCTGGGTTCGCTGATCGGCATCGATCGCGAGCGCCTGACATGGGCGGCAGGATTGCGCACCCACATGCTGGTGTGCGTGGGCGCCGCATTGATCATGATCGTGTCGGCGTATGGTTTTCGTGACGCGCTGACCCATCCGAATACCGTGCTCGATCCGTCACGCGTGGCGGCCCAGGTCGTGAGCGGGATCGGCTTCCTCGGCGCGGGCACCATTCTGCTGCGTCACGAAGTGATCCACGGACTCACGACGGCGGGGAGTCTCTGGGCGGTGGCGGCTGTCGGGCTGGCCGTCGGCGGCGGCCTGTATGTGACGGCGATTTCGGCCACGGTGCTCATCCTCCTGATTCTTGCCGGCCTCAAGCCCGTCGAGCAGCGCTTGCGTCGCTACCTGCGGATCGGCTCGAATCTGGAACTGATCGTGCAACGCGACGGACTCGACCTCGCGGCGATCACGCAGGCGATCGGCGGCGTGGCAGTCGATCAGATCACGGTGACCGCCGGACCGGACGACGCGACCGAGCAGGTCGCGGTGGCGCTGGCGCCCGCGACACAACACCGGGTGATGGCAGCCGTCGCCCGTCTGCGGCAAGTGCACGGCGTCGATTCGGTGCGGATGATGACGTCGAAGCGTGAGAACGCCACATAGTCTCGCGCGCGATGGGGCAGTACATTCTGCCATGCTGACGAATGCGCGAGCAGTCCGGCCGCCGTTCGAGTGGCTCGCCGCGCTGTTGGTCATCGGCGCGCCGTGCGTCGCACCGGCGCAGGCGGCGACCGCCGATTCGGCCGCGGCGACGCATCACTTGCGTACCCGCTGGGCTGCGACGGTGTCGGCCGAGCATCCGTGGCCGGAGTATCCGCGGCCGCAACTGGTCCGCACGGCGTGGACCAACCTCAACGGCAGATGGGACTACGCCGTCACCGCGCTGGATGCGGCACAGCCGCCGCGGTGGGACGGCATCATCCTGGTGCCGTTTCCGATTCAATCGCAGTTGAGCGGCGTCACGCGTGCGGTCGGCGACTCGCAACGCCTCTGGTATCACCGCAGCTTCCAGGCACCGGCGCTGCCGGCTGGCGATCGCCTGCTGCTGCATTTCGGTGCGGTCGACTGGGACGCGCGCGTGATCGTCAACGGCGTCGAGGTCGGCGAGCATCGCGGCGGGTACGATCCGTTCACTTTCGACATCACCAGCGCGTTGCGCGGCACCGGCGACCAGGATCTGGTGGTCTCGGTGTACGATCCGACCGATCGCAGTCCGCAGCCTCGCGGCAAGCAGGTGCTCAAGCCGGGCGGGATCTGGTACACCGCGGTCACCGGCATCTGGCAGACTGTCTGGCTCGAGCCGGTGCGCGCCGAACACATCCGCGCCATCAACGCGGTGCCCGACATCGACGCCGGCACGATCACGCTGCACGTCGCCATCGACAGCGCGAACCCGGGGACACAGCTCCGCGCCACGGCGCTCCGTCATGGTCGGCTGGTGGCATCGGGCGTCGGCAGCGACGACTCCACGCTGGTCCTTCGCGTTCCGCGCGCGCATCTCTGGTCGCCGTCGGATCCGTTTCTCTACGATCTGCGAGTCACGTTGTCGACGGGCGACACGGTGCAGAGCTACTTCGGCATGCGGAAGATTTCGCTGGGCCGCGATTCGGCGGGCGTCACCCGCATGTTTCTCAACAATCATCCGCTGTTCGAGTTCGGCCTGCTCGACCAGGGCTGGTGGCCGGATGGCCTGTACACCGCGCCCACCGATGTGGCGATGCGGTTCGACCTGCTGACCATGAAGCGGCTGGGATTCAACCTGATCCGCAAGCACGTCAAGGTCGAACCGGCCCGGTGGTACGCCGAGGCCGACCGGATCGGCATGCTGGTCTGGCAGGACATGCCCAGCGGCGACAACAACACCGATGCCGGGAAGGCGGAATTCGCGTCGGAATTGCATCGGGTCGTCGACGCGCTGCGCGATCACCCCTCGATCGTGATGTGGGTGCCGTTCAACGAGGGGTGGGGCCAGCACGACACGCCTATGTACGTGACGTGGATCAAGACCCACGATCCGAGCCGCCTGGTCGACAACGCCAGCGGCTGGACCGACCAGCATGTCGGTGATGTCGTCGACATGCACGATTATCCCGGTCCCGGGATGCCGGCGCCGGAGCCGGATCGCGCCGCGGTACTCGGTGAATTCGGCGGACTCGGCCTGCCGCTCGCCGGACACACGTGGATTCCGAGCAAGAGCTGGGGGTATCGCAGCTTCACGTCCCGCGCGACGCTGGGTCAGGCGTTCGGCGACCTGATGCAGCAATTGCGCTGGCTGGTGGCCGACGGACTGTCCGCGGCAGTGTACACGCAGACCACCGACGTCGAAAGCGAAGTCAACGGCTTGATGACCTACGACCGGGCCATCATCAAGTTGCCGCCGTCGGCGATTGCGACCATCAGGACGCTGTGGGCACCGCTGCCGGTGACACGCGTGATCATGCCGACGTCGCAGGTCACCCCGCAATCGTGGCGCTACACCACCAGTGCGCCGGCCGCCGGCTGGATGGCGGTGCCCTTCGACGATGCCGGCTGGTCGACGGGACCGGGCGGTTTCGGCACTACCGGCACGCCGGGCGCGGTGGTGCGGACCACCTGGAACACGGCCGACATCTGGCTGCGCCGCACCTTCACGCTCGGTGCCACCGTCCCGGCCCACCTGCAGTGGCGCCTCCACCACGATGAGGATGTCGACCTGTATATCAACGGCACGCTGGCACTGCATCAGGCCGGGTATACCGGCGGCTATCGCCGCATTCCGCTCGATTCCCGCGCGCGCGCGCTGCTCAAGCCCGGCATCAACACGCTGGCCGTGCACGTGCATCAGACCACCGGCGGTCAGTACATCGACGTCGGACTCGACGAGACGATCACCCCATGACCACACGCACTGTTCGTTCCGCCGCGCTCGGCGCGCTGGCAGCGCTTGCTGCCAGCGCCTGTCACCGCAGCGCACCTCCCCCCACCACGAGCCAGGCTCCGGCCGAAAGCACCAGCGTCATGTCTGCCACGCCGCCTTTGGGATCGATTGTCGAAGCGCCGTTCGGTGTGATGCCGAGTGGTGATTCGATCCACGTGTACACGCTGACCAATCCGCACGGCATGCAGGTGCGGGTGATCACGTACGGCGGGATCATTCAGTCGATCAAGGTGCCCGATCGCAACGGCCAGTTCGGCGATGTCGTCCTGGGTTATGACTCGCTGGCGGGGTATCTGCACAACGTGCCGTACTTCGGCGCGGTGGTCGGGCGGTACGCCAACCGGATTGCCAAGGGCCGCTTCACGCTTGACGGCAAGACCTATCAGCTGGCGACCAACAACGGCCCCAACGCGCTTCACGGCGGCGTGCAGGGATTCGACAAGGTCGTCTGGCAAGCCGACTCGTTTCATCGCGACAGCACGGTCGGCGTGACGCTGTCACACCTGAGCCCCGACGGCGATCAGGGTTATCCCGGCGCAGTGGCGGTGGGCGTCACCTATGCGCTGACCCCCGCGAACGCGCTGGAGATCACGTACATGGCGACCGCGACTGCGGCGACGCCATTCAACATCTCGCAGCACTCGTATTTCAACCTCGCGGGCGAGGGGCACGGCGACATTCTCGGCGACACCCTCATGATCAACGCCGATCGCTACACCCCGGTCGACTCGACCCTGATCCCGACCGGCGCGCTCGCGCCGGTGGCGGGGACGCCGCTCGACTTCCGCACGCCGACGGTGATCGGCGCCCGGATCGCCGAGCACAATACCCAGCTCAAGTACGCCAACGGCTACGACCACAACTTCGTCCTCAATCACAAGCACGGTGCCGACACGGTGCTTGCGGCGCGCGTGGTCGACCCCGGGAGCGGGCGCGTGCTGACCGTCTCGACCACCCAACCGGGCTTGCAGTTCTACACCGGCAACTTTCTCGACAGCACCATCGTGGGGAAGGGCGGCAAGGTGTACGGCTTCCGCGGCGGCCTGGCGCTGGAGACCCAGCATTTCCCCGATTCGCCGAATCATGCCAGCTTTCCGTCGACCATCCTGCGGCCGAATCATGAGTTCCGGGCGTTCACCGTCTTTGCCTTTGGCGTGGAGAAATAACCGCCCATGTTGAGCAACCTGCGCCGCGACATCATGCATACCAACCAGGAGCTGGTGCGCCGCGGGTTGGCGCCATTCACGTTCGGCAACGCGAGCGCCATCGATCGCGAGACGGGGATGGTGGTGATCAAGCCGAGCGGGGTGCCATACAGCCAGATCGCGGCCGACATGCTGGTGATTACCGATCTCGACGGGAAGGTGGTCGAGGGAACGCTGCGGCCGTCGTCGGATCTCCCGACGCACCTCGCCTTGTATCGCGCGTTCCCCGCGATCGGCGGGGTGGTGCACACACATTCACATTTCGCGACGGCGTGGGCCCAGTGCGGTCGCGACATGCCGTGCCTGGGCACCACCCACGCAGATCACTTTGCCGGGCCCGTGCCGGTGACGCGACCAATGACGGACGAAGCGATTGCGGGCGAATACGAAGCCAACACCGGGCACGCCATTGTCGAGCGGTTTGCGGGCATCGATCCGATGCAGGTGCCGGCGGTGCTGGTCACTGGCCACGCGCCGTTCTGCTGGGGCAGGTCGGTGCAGCTGGCGCTGGAGACGGCATCAATGCTGGAAGAGATCGCGCGGATGGCCTACCACACCGTGACGCTCAATCGCGACGTCGGCGCGATCTCCCCGGCGTTGCACGATCGGCACTACCAGCGCAAGCACGGCGAGGCCGCCACCTACGGACAGTAGGACCGCGCGGACTAGCGGTTACGCGCAGTGGCGGCGATCTCGCGTAACGTCGGCAATATGCCACCCAGTTCGATCGGCGCGGATCCGGTTGCTCCCAGCGCGAAATACAGCGAGCGATAGAGGCCGTACAGACGGTCATAGACCGCGACGGCTGCGGGGTCGGGCGGCACCTCGCGATAGGGCGGGCAGAGTGCCGCCTGCGCGGCTTCGATGGTCGGGTGCAGTCCGGCGGCGACGCATGCGAAGATGGCCGAGCCCAGCGATGTGATGGGACGCTCGGGCACGAGCACCGGCGTGTTGAGCACGCTGGCGTAGACGCGGTTGAGCGCCTCGTTCTTCTGCGGGATGCCCCCGGCATGAATCATCCGTCGCACCGGCACACCGTACTCGCGCATGCGATCGATGATGATCCGCGTGTGCAGTGCGGTGCCTTCGATCGCCGCGAACAGTTCGTCGGCGGCGGTGTGATTGAGATTCCAGCCGAGTGTCACGCCACCGAGTGCCGGGTTGACCAGGACGGTGCGGTCGCCGTTGTCCCAGGTGAGCCGCAGCAGTCCGGTTTCCCCGGCGCGATGCTCTTGTACTTGTGCGGCGAGTTCGCTGGGTGCCACGCCGGCGCGCCGGGCGATGGCCTCGAACAGATATCCCGTGGCCGACAATCCCGCTTCGATGCCCACGAATTCCGGATGAATCGACCCGGGGACAATGCCGCAGAGCCCGGGGATATCGGGCGTCGCGCGCGCGATGGCCATGATGCAGGTGGCCGTGCCGATCACGTTGACCACGTCACCCTCGGCGATCCCGGCACCGACCGCATCCCAGTGCGCGTCGAACGCCCCGACGGGAATCGGAATGCCGGGAGACAGGCCCAGCCGCTCGGCCCACGCAGGCGTCAGGTGGCCGGCGATGACGTCGGACGTGTGATACCGCCCCTGCATCCGGTCGCGCACGCCGGCGAGCGCCGGATCCACGCTGGTGAGGAACTCGTCGGACGGCAGTCCGCCGGCGGCGGCGCGCCAGAGCCACTTGTGTCCCATGGCGCAGACGCTGCGCGGCAGGTCGGCCGGGTCGCTGATGCCGCACAGCACGGCCGCCACCATGTCGCAGTGCTCCAGCGCGGTGACGAACTCGCCGCGCAACTCGGGATGCTGCCGGAGCCAGTGCAGCAGCTTGGCAAACCCCCACTCCGACGAATACACGCCGCCGCACGCGCGGATCGCCGGCAGATCCTGCTCGCGGGCGCATGCCGTGATGCGCGCGGCCTCTGTGGCGGCGCGGTGATCACACCACAGGTAATAGTCGTTGAGTGGACGCAGACCGGCGCCCACGGGGATCACGGTCGATCCGGTGGTGTCGAGCGCGATGGCGCGAACGGTGCGGCCATCGACCCCGGCGTCGGCCAGCGCGAGATGCATCGCGTCGACGAGTGCATGCATGTGCGCGTCGTGCGCCTGCGTGGCGAAGTCGGGATCCGCCCGATCGCGCAGCACGGGATATTCGGCGACGCCGAATCCGATCACCCCGTCGAGATGATCGACAATGGAGACGCGGACACTCTGCGTGCCGAAATCGACGCCGGCGACGAGGGTCACGTACTGATCCCGAGCGAAGCGAGGGATCCCATGGTCACGAAGCGATCCCTCGCTTCGCTCGGGATGACACTCCTCACCCGTGCCTCACGACATCCCACCCCATGTACCGCGTCGTGGCCTCGTGCAACGCCGCCGCGACTGTCGAAAGATTGGCCGCGACATGGTGCTCGAAACCCTGTTGGCAGATGACGTGCAGCAGGTGTTGCAGATTCGGGATGGCCACGACACCCGCGCCGCCGAACGTCGTCAGCGGATCGCTGGTGAATTGCCCCTCGCCCACGTACCCGCGCATTCGCCCGGCACGATCGTCGGTCGAGAAGCGGGCGAACGTCATCGGGCTGGCGCGCACCGTCCCCACCACCGTGCCGTAGGTGTTGTCCTTGCCGACCGTGCCGGCGATGATCTCCTGGTAGTCCATCCGCGCCGATTCGAAGAAATGCTTCGGCAGGTTGCTGCAATGAAAGCAGACGGCCTTGTCGGGATCGTCGCCGTAATTGTTGTTCCAGTCGAGCAGCGCACTCGGGCTGCCCGAGGCGAGTGCGAGCGCGTACATGCTGACGGTGCCGCACACGTCGACCTCGCAGGCGCTCGGCAACAACTCGTTGCTCATCATGCTCATCAGCGTGCACGGCACGACGCCGAAGAACTCCTCCAGCGACGTCCAGCACTGCACCGCGCTGATCGTGACATCGGCTTCGACCATCCACCCGTCGATCACGGCGCCGAGCTTGGCCATCTTGAGCAACGCCGCCTCGGGAATGCCCTGCGTCGGGACATACTGGCGGATGCTGGCGAGCTTGGCGACCGCGCGCGCATCGTCGTCGGCCATGCGGGTGGTGCGGCCGAGAATCTCCGACAGGTCGATCGGCTCGACGGCGATCCCGCTCGCTTCGAGGATCTTCTCGCTGTAGCGCACGGTCTTGAACGCGGCCGGCCGCGCGCCGATCGCGCCGACCCGGGCGGTACGCAGGCCGTGCACCACGCGACAGATGGCCGCGAACCGGGCGAGATCGTCGCGGAACGTCTCGCTGCCGGCCGTGTCGGTGTGCCGCGTGGTGAGCGTGAACGGGATGCCGTATTGCGTGAGCACGTTGCACACCGAAATCTTGCCGCAGAAGGAATCGCGGCGATCGGTGATCAGCATCCGGTCGGGCGTGTCGGCCCAGGCGTGGATCAGCACCGGGACGCGCAGGTCGGCGAGGCGGAGGGTTTCGGCGACACCGCGCTCGTCGCCGAAATTCGGCAGCGTGACGACAATGCCGGCGATCGCGTCGCGATGCTGGCGGAAGAGCGCCGCACAGGCTTTGGCCTCGTCGCGCGATTCAATCGCGCCGTGGCGGCTGTCGCCCGCATCGAGGACCACCACCCGGAATCCGGCCTGCTCCAGGGCCGCCAGCATGTCGCGACGCCCCCGCTCGGCCAGATGGCCCGGGAAGAAGCCGCGGTTGCCGACCACCAGCCCCAGCGTGACCGGGGGCAGTGGCTGTGGCGGGGGCGGCGCGGGGGGCGTGAATTGGGGCAGTGGCATGGAGGGCTCCGGGACGAGAATACAAATATGGAGGTGAATAGATGCAGTGGCGACAGGCGGGGGCTCACGGCTGGCCGCCTTCTTTATTGACAGTCCCACCGGCGCGCCATACTCTTGCATCCGCTTCCACGAGGACTTTCCGCACGTGCATCGGTCGTTTCTGCGGTCCCAGTCGGCGGGGCTGGCGCTCGTTCTGCTCGCGATGGGCGCACTGCTGACGGCGGTGGCGGGGTCGCACACCGATGCGTTGACCGGCAGGACGGTCAACAACTTTCTCAACGCGCACACGCTGATCCAGATGGCCACCGATGCGAGCACGTTCGCGATCATGGGCGTCGGCGCCACCATGGTGATCATCGCGGGCGGCATCGACCTGTCGGTCGGGTCGGTGTACGCCCTGGCGGGCGTCGTGATGGCGCTGACCCTGCGCGCCCTTGGCCCGATGAACCCGGTGCTTACGGTCGTCACCGGACTGGGCGTGTGCATGGCGGTGTCGTTGCTGTGCGGCCTCGCCAACGGTGTCATGACGGTCGGTCTCGGCGTGCATTCCTTCATCATCACGCTGGGCACGATGTGGATCCTGCGCGGCCTGGCGTTCGTCATCAGCAACGCCGAGAGCATTCTCGTGCCGATGTCGTTGACGAATTTCGCCAAGGCGTCGCTCGGACTCGGCAAGACCCTGTCGCCCGTGCCATTGCTGGGGATGATCCTGGTGACCGTCGTCGGCGCGATCTACCTGACTCGAACGGTGATGGGTCGGCATATCTTTGCGGTGGGCGGCAACGCCGAAGCGAGCCGCTTTTCGGGACTCAATGTCAAGCGTATCGAACTCGGCGTCTTCATCTGGTCCGGCTTGACTGCGGGCATCGCCGCGTTTCTCGGGGCCGGCTTTTACGGCTCCGCGACGTCGTCGGACGGCACCGGTTACGAGTTGTACGTGATCGCCTCGGCCGTGGTCGGCGGCGCGTCGCTCACCGGCGGCCGCGGCAGCGCGCTCAGTGCGATGCTTGGCGCGCTGCTGATCGTGCTGATCCGCCAGGCCATCCGGACGCTGCACCTGGACCAGAATTACGAATGGATCATCATCGGATCGGCGATGATCCTGGCTGTGGTGCTCGATCAGAGTGGACGCAAATTGCTGGCGAAGCGGCTGGCGCGGACAGCAGTGTCATCCTGAGCGAAGCGCTCGCGCAGCATGTCATCCCGAGCGCAGCGAGGGATCGGCCCGGGTGACAGCGATCCCTCGGTCGCTACGCTTCCTCGGGATGACACACACCTCAACTGGAGATCCACGTGACTCGTCAACGTGCGTTCGCAATCGTTGGACTCGTGGCGCTGGCCGCGTGCAGCAAGGGTGCCAGTAATGGCAGCAAGACCTTCCGCATCGGCATGATCGCCAAGAGTTCGACCAATCCGGTGTTTCTCGCGGCGCGCACCGGCGCCGAGGCCATGGCCAAGCAGCTGGGCGATTCGCTCGGCATCACCATCGTGATCGACTGGCTCACGCCGCCGACGGAAGATGGTCAGGTGCAGGCGCAACGCATCGAGCAGGCGGTCAACGCGGGCGACAATGCCATCCTGATGTCGGCGAGCGACGCCGGCAAGGTGACCGGTGCGATCAACGACGCCGTCAACCGCGGCGTGCCGGTCATGATGTTCGACAGCGACGCGCCCGACTCGAAGCGATTCGCGTTCTACGGTGGCGACGATCATGCGATCGGCGCGCAGGTGATGTCGGAACTTGCCGCCCAGATGCACGACAGTGGCAACGTCGCGATCCTGGCCGGCAACCAGAACGCCACCAACCTGCAGAAGCGCGTGCAAGGGGTGAAGGATGAGGCGGCCAAGTATCCCGGCATCCACATCATCGGCGTGTTCAATCATCCGGAGACGCCGCAGGACGCCGCCGCCGAAGTGTTGCGGGCGCAGAACGCGAATCCGAACATCCAGGGGTGGGCGATGATCGGCGGCTGGCCGCTGTTCACCGATGCGCTGCTGGGCGACCTCAATCCGAACAAGGTCAAGATCGTCGCTGTCGACGCGCTGCCCGCCGAACTCGCGTATGTCGCCAAGGGCCTCGCGCCGGTGCTGCTCGCCCAGCCGGTGTACCTCTGGGGCAGCGTGTCGGTGCGCACCATCATCGATCATGTGTACCTCAAGCAGGCGGTGCCGGCGCATGTGCAGATGGACCTGATCCGGGTGTCGAAGGACAACCTTGGTATCTGGGCCCGGCAGCTCAAGTCGTGGGGATTCACCGACGTCGATTCGACCTATCTCGCGCTGCCGCAATGACCGGCGCACCAGTGCGCCGGTCATCCCGAGCCGTGCGCAGCACGACGAGGGATCTCTCGCCTCAGCACCGCCGGTCATCCCGAGCCGTGCGCAGCACGACGAGGATCTCTCGCCTCAGCACCGCCGGTCATCCCGAGCCGTGCGCAGCAGGGCGAGGGATCGCACTCAGTGACGGAGCCGCCCGTTCCCGCCGTCCGGTTCGACGCGATCACCAAGCGCTTTCCCGGCGTGGCGGCGCTGACGGCGGTGTCGTTCGAGGTCGCGGCCGGATCGTGCCACGCGATCTGCGGTGAGAACGGCGCCGGCAAGAGCACGCTCAGCCGCATCCTTGCCGGCATCATGCGGCCCGATGCCGGGCGAATCATTCTGCACGGCGAGGCGGTCGAGTTCGGCGAGCCGCGCGATGCGCTGGTCGCGGGCATCGCCATGGTGCACCAGGAACTTGCCTTCTGCGACAACCTGTCGGTCGCCGAGAATCTGTTCCTGGGTCATCTACCACGGCACGGCGGATTCCTCGACCGCGCGCAATTGCGCGAACAGGCGCGTGCGTTGCTCGTGTCGATCGGGGCCGAAATCGACCCGGCGCGCCGGGTGGAGACACTGAGCGTCGCCCAGCAGCAGCTGGTGCAGATCGCCGCCGCGATCGGCAGCGGGGCCCGGGTGATCATCTTCGACGAACCCACCAGCTCACTCGGCGAGCGCGAGGCGGATCAGCTGTTCGCACTGATGGCGCAGCTGCGCGCGCGCGGCGTGACGCTGCTCTACATCTCGCACCGGATGCCGGAGATCTTCCGGCTCTGCGATCACGTCACCGTGCTGCGCGACGGGCGTCATGTCTCGACTGACCCGGTGTCGCTCGTCGACGAGCCGACCATCGTGCAGCGCATGATCGGGCGCGACGTGCAGCACTACGAGGCCGCGCCCGTCCAGGTCGCCGATCACGCGAAACCCGTGCTGCGCGTCGACCACCTCACCAGTCCGGGCCGTTTTCGCGACGTGTCGTTCACGTTGCACGCGGGCGAAATTCTTGGCGTCGCGGGGCTGACCGGCGCCGGGCGCTCCGAGCTGGCGCAGGCGTTGTTCGGCCTCGATTCACAGGTCGACGGGCAGCGTCAGCGTGCGCGGCGAGCCGGTCGCACTCGCGTCACCCCGCGATGCGCTCGCGCACGGCATCGGGCTGGTGCCCGAAGATCGCAAGCGGCAAGGCCTGGTGCTCGGCATGCGATCGCGCGAAAACATCACGCTGCCGGTGCTCGATCGCGTGGCCCATCAGGGGTGGATCGATCGCACTGCCGAACGCGATGTGGCGACTCGCAGTGCCGAAGGCGCCCAAGCGCGCGCGTCCGTCCTGGAAACTCCGACCCTGACGCTGTCGGGGGGGAACCAGCAGAAGATCGTTCTTGCCAAGTGGCTCGCGGCCGAAAGCAGCGTGTTGCTGCTCGACGAGCCGACGCGCGGCGTCGATGTAGGCGCGAAAGCCGAGTTGCATGCGTGGATCGCGCGCCTGGCCGACGATGGCGCGGCGGTGCTGCTCATTTCGAGCGAGCTGCCGGAATTGCTGGCACTGTCGCATCGAATTCTCGTGCTGCGCGACGGCCGGCTTGTGGGCCAGATGTCGCGCGAGATGGCGAGCCAGGATGCGCTGCTGCGGTTGATGGCGGGGCTCGAGGCGGCGTGAGCTTTCGATGCCGGCGTCACTGACGTGACGGCTCGGCACCGCGAAGCCCTGCGGGCTGGGATGGACAGCGTCATTCATGACGCTTCGCGAGGGATGGCCGTTCATGCCGGCGTCACTGAAGTGACGGCTCGGCACCGCGAAGCCCTGCGGGCTGGGATCGACAGCGTCATTCATGACGCTTCGCGGGGGATGGCCGTTCATGCCGGCGTCACTGAAGTGACGGCTCGGCACCGCGAAGCCCTGCGGGCTGGGATCGACAGCGTCATTCATGACGCTTCGCACGGCCGAGCCGCGGCCTTGGCCGCGCCGGCGTTCACACAGGAGCCACGATGCCCGACCCACTCTCCCGCCGTAACGCCGTCAAGCTGATAGGTGCCGCATCTGCGGGCGCGCTCGCTCCGTCGGACGCCATTCGCCACGCGGTCACTCTGGTCAACGCGACGAGAGTACCCGCTCTGGTAGACATTCTACCCAAGACGTCCACCAGCGACGTATTCATTCCGCCGCGCGGACGCGGGTTCGACAAGTTCTCGTTCGACTTTCCCGAGCCGTCGGTGGCGTTTGGGGGTTATCAGTTCGGGTTCATGGTCTACACCTTCGAGAACGCCTACGGCCTCGATCAGGCGAACATGAAGGCCGAGGTCGATGGCGACGTGATGCGCCTGACGTGCGATGGCCTGGACTGGGCCGGTGGACAGCAGAAGGCACAGGGTCGATTCGAGGCGACGCTGCGGAAGAGCGACAACGCGATCACGTGGGATGTGACCGTGTCGATGGATCGTCCGGTCAAAGCGGTGACCACGGTCCTCCGCGGGATCCCGCGCGGGCCGATCGCGTTCGGCGGGGGCACGCATTTCGGCCGCGACAGCGACGACGAACTGCTGGTCGGCTATCCCTTCGGCGCCGGCGATCTCTGGGGCGAGAACACAGCCGGCAGCCTGGGCACGCCGCTCGCGATCGTCAAGACGGGCGACGACAAGTATCTCGCGCTGCGCTCGCTCGACTCGCGCGTGGGTGCCAAGCGCTTCTACTTCCAGCCCGGACCCGACGGCTATCGCGTCGAGATGATTGCCGAAGCCGACGGCTGGAATCAGCAGAAGAAATGGACCGTACCGACGTGGAGTCTCGCGACACACGCCACGCCCGATGCCGCGGTCAACGCACATTACGCGCACGTCGAGCGCGCCTTTCACCTCTCGACGTGGGATGCGCGGACCGATGTTCCCACATGGATGCGCAACCTGGCGATGGTCACGACGCTGCACGGTCAGCACTACACCGGCTACATCTTCAACGACTACGCGCGACAACTCGACATTCTGCGGTGGATCGCGACACAGATCCCGCCCGATCGCGTCATGGTGTTTCTGTCGGCGTGGGATGGCCGCTACTACTGGAACTATCCGAATTATCAGGTTGACGCGCGGATGGGCGGTGCCGACGGCTTTCGCCGGCTGATGGACGGTGCCCACAAGCTGGGCTTCCGCATGCTGCCGATGTTCGGCACCAACGCGGCCAATCGCCGCCAGCCGGTGTTCAAGCGGCTGCAGGACGCGGCCGTGCAGAAGATCGACGGCGATGTGCTCGACATCAACTGGGTCGACTGGGACAACGATCGCCACCAGGAAGGGTGGCTGTCGTACATGAACCTGGGTGTCCCGTCATGGCGCAACTGGCTTGCGGGACGCATCGACGAGATGATCACGAACTACGGCGCCGACGCATACTTTCTCGACATCGTCGGCGGCTGGATGAACAACACCAGCGGCGATATGCACGACGGCGTGCGGCAACTGGTGCTCGATCTGCGCGCGAAGCATCCTGGCGTGCCCTGCGTGGGCGAAATGCCTTACGACGCACTACTCGAATTCATTCCGATGTACCAAGTGGGGCTCGGCCGCTTGCAGCAATACGGGCGCAACTTCCAGCATCTCTCGTCGCCCGCGCCGGGCCGCGGCAGCAGTGGCGTGCACGAGTCGGGCTTCTCGCGCTTCAACCCCGACACCCTGTCGTTGTCGCCGACGGCGATTCCCACGCTGCAAGTGGTCGACGACACGTTCGATAAGTATCGCGACGTGATGGCGGCGATCTGCGCGAAGGCGAAGGCGCGCGCGGGGATCGCGTAGGCGCGCTCGGCGAGTTCGACACGGCTCACCCCGCCGCACCGGTCACGGATGACGCGGCGGCAAGATCGAATGCGGCACGCGTGGGGCCCGCAATGCGGCTGCGGCGCTACGCCGCAGCACCACGCGTTGGCGCAAGCCCGGCAGCGCCGGACCCCCCACCAGCGACGGCAGGTCGTTCCAGTTATCGATGTCGTTCCCCAGCTGCCCATACGAGTTGTCACCCCAGCAGTAGACCAGACCGCCGGTGGTGGCGCCGCACGTGAATTCGTCCCCTGACGTGAGCTGCGCGAAGACGTGACCGCCAGCGACGGCCGTCGGATCGTTGCTGTCGTCGTAGGCGCCGTTGCCGATCTCGCCGTAGTCGCCGCTCCCCCAGCAATACGCCGCCCCGGTCGCGGTGAGCCCGCAGCTCGTTTCATAGCCGGCCGTCACCTGCACGAAGGTGAGTGACGTCTGCACCATCACCGGCGTCAGCTGATCCATGGTGGTGCCGTCGCCGAGCTCGCCGTAGCCGTTGTACCCCCAGCACATCGTACCGGCGCCGCCGAGCAGCACACCGCAGGTGTGATACGCGCCGGCGGCGATCGACGCGAAGTGGTGACCACCGGCCACTGCGGTCGGGACGTTTTCGTCGGTGGTCGTGCCGTCGCCGAATTCGCCGTAGCCGTTGTATCCCCAGCAGTACGCCGATCCGTCGGACGTCAACCCGCAGACGGTGTAGCCATCGCCATCGACGCCACTGGTGCTCAGCTGGGTGAACTGCAGCCCGCCGGCCACCATGATCGGCGAGTCATGCTCGATGACTGAACCGCCGTCGCCGAGCTCGCCGTAATAGTCGTCGCCCCAGCACCACGCGACATTGGCCGTCGTACGACCGCAGTTGAAGTAGCTCCCGCCGACGAGCTGAGCCCACACCTGCCCGCTTGAGGCGACCGCTGTCGGCGTCGCCGTGCTCGTGGTCGAACCGTTTCCCAGCGACCCGTACTCATTGTCTCCCCAGCAGTACGCCGCGCCGGCGGTGGTGCGGCCACAGCCGGTGATGTACCCGGAGGCGGCCTGCGCCCAGACCTTGCCGCTCGCCGGGACCAGCAGCGGACTGGGACTGTAGTTGGCGCCGTAGCCCGGAATACCGAGTTGATCGGAGCCGTCGGCGCCCCAGCAATAGATGGCACCCACACTGTTCGTGGCACATACCTGCTGATCACCCGCCGAGAGCTGGACGATGTTCGTCAACGCCGAACCGACCACTGCGTTGACGTTCACGCTGGTGAGTCCGGTGGAGGTGGCCTGCAGCGTCTGGGTTCCGCTTGTGCCGAGGGTCCAGATGACGCTCGTCGTGCCATCGGCGGCAGAGGTGACCGACGCGTGGTTGACCGAGCCCCCACCGGCAGTCACCGAGAAGTTGACGGTCACACCCGCCACGCCGGCGCTGTCGCGTGCTCGGGCCACCTTGATGACGATTGGCTGCGCCAGCGCCACGCCGGCCGCGCCCGCCTGATCGCCACCGCTTGCGAGCAGGAGCACGTGCGCTTCGGGTGTCGCCGTGGCGGTCACGGTCTGGCCCGTGGTGTTCGGCGCCGAAAGCGTCAACGTCTGCGCACCAACCAGTGAACCGAGCGTCCAGGTCACGCGCGCGCGACCATTGGCGTCGGTCACTCCCGTCGCCGCGCTGACACTGCCGCCGCCGGTCGCCACGGCGAATGACACCGTCACACCGGCGACTCCACCGCCGTCGCTCGTCCGGGTGACGCGCGCGACGATCTGGTGCGCCAGCGCGGCGCCGACTTCGCCGGTCTGACCATTTCCCGAATCGACCGCCAATGTGTTTGGCGCAGCCGTTCCGGTGGCGTTGACCGTGAGGGTCGTCAGGCTCGGCCCCGACACGGTGAAGCTCTGCGAACCCACGGTGCTCCCCAGCGTCCAATGCACCGTCGCCCGGCCGTCGCTGCCGGTCGATACGCTGGTGACATCCAGGGTTCCGTCGCTACCAGCCGCGAGGGTCAGCGGCACGTTGGCGACGCCGGCCCCGCCGTGCACTCGCGTGACGCGCAATACGATCGGTTGCGCCAGTGGCATGCCGACGGGGCCACTCTGGTTGTTTCCCGTTTCGGCCGCCAGCGTCAATGCCGGAGCGGTCGCGGTTGCGGTCACAGTGACGGGGGTATCGAGGCCGGTGACGTGGGCGGTGAAGGTCTGGGTACCCATGACGTCGCCCAAGGTCCACGTGAAGCTGGCCTTACCGTCGTTGCCGGTGGTCGTTGACGCCGGCGTGACGGTGCCCGCCGTGACGGTCACCTCGACCACCACGCCGCCCTTCCCCTGGCCATTGCCGTCGGTGACGTAGATCACGATCGGCGCGCCGAGTTGGGCGCCTGCTTCGCCGGTCTGGCCACTGCCGGTGGCGGCTTGGGCGGCGGCGACAGCGTTGCCGCCGCTGGTGCCGCCGGAGTTGCTCTTGCACCCGGGAATCAGGCAGCAGGCGGTGGCGAGGATCAGGGACGCGAGGCGCTGCATGGGATCTCCCGAAACGGGTGGCGGCAATACGAGTCACCCCTAAAAGCGTATTCCTGGGGCGAAACAGGTCACCGCGGGGGAAGCGGCAGAAGTCGGGGTCTGGGGTACAGGCCGTGCATTCAGTATGGTCAACCTTCTCGCACGGCGGATTCGCCCCGCTGCCACTCCACAGGTACCATTAGCGGCATCCATGGATCACCTCGAGCAACTCCGCGTGTCGCTCTCGGGCCAGTACGTCATCGACCGTGAACTCGGCGGCGGCGGCATGTCGCGGGTCTACGTCGCCGAGGAAACGCGGCTGCACCGGAAGGTGGTGATCAAGGTCGTGTCGCCGGAGCTGGCCCAGGGGTTGTCGCTCGAGCGCTTCGAGCGCGAGATCCAGCTCGCGGCGTCGCTGAATCAGGCCAACATTGTCCCAGTGCTGGCAGCCGGCGACATCGATGGTCTGCCCTATTTCACCATGCCGTTCGTCGACGGCGAATCGTTGCGGCATCACCTCGCGCAGGGCCCGTTACCAGTTGCGGACGTGGTCAACGTCCTTCGTGATGTCTCGCGAGCATTGAGTTACGCGCACCAGCACGGGGTCGTGCATCGCGACATCAAGCCCGACAAC
Source organism: uncultured Gemmatimonadales bacterium (assembly GCA_963796635.1). GTDB lineage: Bacteria > Gemmatimonadota > Gemmatimonadetes > Gemmatimonadales > GWC2-71-9 > Palsa-1233. The sequence continues at coordinate 2,666,993 of CAWCMH010000001.1, read as the reverse complement.
GTGCTGCTGTCGGCCGGAGCGGCTGTCGTGACCGATTTCGGCATCGCCAAGGCGATCAGCGCCGCGCGCACCCACGGCGAGGCGGCGAATCTCACCCAGACCGGCATGTCGATCGGGACCGCCGCCTACATGGCTCCTGAGCAAGCGGCGGGTGATCCGCACATCGATCAGCGCGCGGACATCTATTCCCTCGGGTGCATGGCCTACGAACTACTCGCGGGAACACCGCCATTCGTTCGCGACAATTTGCAGCGGGTCATGGCCGCCCAGTTGACCGAGACGCCGGTGCCGATCGGCGACGTGCGGGCCGACACGCCGCCAACCCTCGCGGCCGTGGTGACGCAGTGCCTGGAGAAGGATCCCGACCGTCGTCCGCAACACGCCGAGGATGTTGCTCGCGCACTGGATAGCGTTCCAGTGAGCGGAGCGGCTGCCTTCTCCCCGCCGAATCGCCGTCGTGTGCGCTGGCCGTGGTACGCAGCGGCGGTTGCTATCGCCGCGATTGCGACTGTGATGATCGTGAAACGGCCGTCAGCCGGAGCATCGCACACGCTGGCGCGATCGCTCGCCGTGCTGCCGATCGAGAACGCGGGCGGCGATTCAGCCAAGGAGTACCTGGCCGACGGCATGACCAGCGAACTCGCCAGCAACTTGCGGCAGACCCCGGGACTTGAGGTGGTCGGCGACTTGAGCACGTCACGGTTCAAGCATACTCGGCTTGCACCGAACGACATCGCCTCCCAGTTGCACGTCGGCATGCTGGTGAGCGGCACGCTGCAGTCGCAGGGCAATGCCATCCGGCTGCAGATGCAGCTGAACGACGCATCGGGCAAGCTGCTCTGGTCGAAGAAGTTCGACCGCGAGATGAAGGACAACTTCGCGCTGCAGGACGAAGTGGCCGCTGCCGTCGCGAGCGAGATGCGCGTCGCGCTGTCGCCGGCCGCGCGGACCGGGCGCACCGAAAGCCCCGAGGCGCACGACTTGTTCATGCACGGCGAATTCGAAAAAAACAAGGTCGACTCGGCGGGACTCGCGCGCGCCGTGAACTACTTTCAGCAGGCGCTCGCCATCGATCCTGGCTATGCCCAGGCCCGCGCTGGACTCGCTTTTTCGTACGACATTCTCGCCGACACCTACGCCCCGTCGCACGAGTATCACACGCTTGCCCTCCAGCAAGCGCGCCTGGCGCTGGCCGCCGACTCACTGCTACCTGAAGCACGCGTGATCTACGGATTTGAGCTGGCTGCGGCCAACTGGGATTTCCCGCGAGGCATCGCCGAGATGAATCGCGGTCTGGCCATCAACCCAGGCTCGCCGGACGCGCTGTTCATGGTGGCGACGTTTTCATTTCTTTCGGGAAACACCAAGCGGGCAATCGGCCTGGCGGATTCGCTGATTCAGGTCGATCCCCTGTCACCGCTGGGACCGCATTTGCGCGCCGAGGCATTGCTGTGGGACGGCCAGTACGAGGCGGCGCTGCACCAGAAGATCGCCGCGAAGAAGATCGATCCCACTGTTGTCCTGATCGATGTCACCGATGGCAATGCATTGCGCGAACTCGGGCGGCTCGATGAATCGCTGGCGGCATTCGAGGACTTCAAGAAGATGTCCGATCTGCCGTCCTACGGGCTGGTGATGACCTATGCGCGCATGGGTCGGCGCGATGACGCGCTGCGCGAAATTCACGCCATGGAGGCGCGCGCTCGGCGGCAGTGGGTCGACCCGGATTTTCTGGCGATTTCGTACGCGGCCGTTGGCGACCGCGACAAGGCCATGGCGATGCTCGACGAGGCGTACCAGATGAAGACGTACGGAATCCGGCTTTTTCTGGGATGGGACATGCCGTGGCTCCGCAGCATGGACAGCGATCCGCGCTACGTCGCGCTTCGCAAGAAGGTACTCGCGACGACGTGGTCCGAATAGACGCGGATTTCTGCGCTCGGGGTCGCTCTCCGGCCGCCGCTGTCATCCCGAGCGCAGCGAGGGATCGTTCTCCGTCAAGCCGATCATCACATCCTCCCATCCAGGATTGGCGCTCTCGATCAGCGCCATTTTCTTGGAGCGGGTCCAGCCCTTGATCTCCTTCTCGCGGCGAATAGCAGCGACAACTTTCGCGGTTGATTCGACATATACCAACTGATGTACCCCATATCGTCTCGTGAACCGCGATCCGACACCCGCACGGTGCTCGTGAACGCGGCGCACGACGTTGTTGGTCACGCCAACATAGAGCACGCGTGTGCGGCCAGCGAGGATGTAGACGAAGTAGGTCCGGGCCATGCCGCATCGTAGGCGACCGGGGCGAGCAGGCTGGCATGTTTCAACGCATTGGGTTACATCATTACGCGGGACAGATCGCGCGGTTGGTAAGCGATCCCTCGCGCTGCTTCGGGTGACGGCCGTGACCGGAAAGCGATCCCTCGCTGCGCTCGGGATGACATGAACGGAGAAGCCATGCAACACAGATTCTGCCTACCCCTCACCCTCGCCCTCCTCGCCGCCTGTGGCGGCTCCCACGCCTCCACGGCCCCGCTGCCGAGCGGCGGACAGCTCGCCGCCACGCCCCCGATGGGATGGAACAGCTGGAACAAGTTCGGCTGTCACGTGAGTGCGGCGCTGATCGAGCAGACCGCCGACGCCATGGTGAGTTCCGGCATGCGTGACGCCGGGTATCGCTATGTCAACATCGACGACTGCTGGATGGCGAAGCAACGCGATGCCCAAGGCAATCTCCAGGCCGACTCGGTCACCTTCCCCCAGGGCATCAAGGGCGTCGCCGACTACGTGCACGCCAAGGGACTCAAGCTCGGCATCTATTCATCGGCCGGCGTGAAGACCTGCGCGGGCTACCCGGCATCGCTCGATCACGAGGCGGCCGACGCGAAGAAGTTTGCCGAGTGGGGCGTCGATTACCTCAAGTACGACAACTGCAATGGCGAGCACCGTCCGGAAATCGAGCGGTACACGGCGATGGGCAACGCGCTCAAGGCCACAGGGAAGCCGATCGTCTTCTCACTCTGCGAGTGGGGCGACAGCGTGCCGTGGTTGTGGGGCCGGTCGGTGGGCGGCAAGTTGTGGCGGACCACCGGCGACATCAGCGACAACTGGAAGTCGATGATCGACAACCTCGAACAACAGGTGCCGATCGCGAAATATTCCGGTCCCGGCGGGTGGAACGACCCCGACATGCTCGAAGTCGGCAACGGGCACATGACATTCAACGAGTACATCGCGCACTTCTCGCTCTGGGCGATTCTCAACGCGCCATTGATCGCCGGCAACGACCTGCGGCACATGGATGATTCGACGCGCTTCATCCTGACCAATCCCGACGTCATTGCCGTCGACCAGGACTGGGGCGGGGAACAGGGATCGCGGTTTCGCGTCGATTCGGCGGCGCACACCGAGATCTGGACCAAGCCGATGCACGATGGCTCGCGCGCGATCGTGTTCCTCAATCTCGATACCGTCGCCAAGTCGATGTCGATCACCCTCGCGGATCTCGCCATGGCGCCCGCGCACAGTTACGTCGCGCGTGACCTGTGGAGTCACTTCGAGCAGCCGGTCAACGACGTCCTCACGGCGGGGGTGCCGCCGCACGGCGTGGCGATGTTCGTGGTGCGCGGCGGAAAGTAGGCGGGAGAGAAGGAGAGAGAAGGAGAAAAGGAGAAAAAGAGAAAGAGAAAACGAAAACCGCGCCTCTCCCGCCTTCGCCATCGTCTCTCCTTCTCTCCTTCTCTCATGGCTTGTGGTAGAGGCGCCGCAACTCGGTCTTGGCGGATTCCAGCCGGCGCTTCGTCCGCGCTGGCAGTGATGTGCCCGCGCGATTGATGTAGAACGTGAGCATGCTCATGGCGGAGCGATACGGATCGGACTTGCGTTGGGTGCTCCGCTCCGCCGAGCGCTTGAGCGACCGGGCGATGCTTTTCGGATCGTCGCGGGTGAACACGCCCGGATCGAGATCGAGTGCGTGGCTGTGCTTCGTCACCTTTCCTGACCAACGCCTGGCTGCCATGACGTCCTCCCGGTGGATACCCGAGTGACGTTTTCTGCCCCGGTGGTTCGCACGCAACAGCCCACATGCCCTGGCCCACGGCGAACGCGTTTGCGGTGTCGCCGCGCGCCGGGCTTTGGTCACGTGCGGGCGCCTATCGGCAACCTCCCGGGTCCACCGGCGTGATCAGCGCGGTGTTGGCATTCAACGCGCGTACCAGCGCGATGTACTGCGGCACGCTGGTGTCGCCGGTTGCCAGCGCCACACTGGCGCGGCCGAGGATGCCGCGCACCTGCGGCCAGTCGCGTTCGACCGGGTCCTGGATCGTTGCGTTCCCGTCGATCGTCTCGGACACCACGTTGAGCCCGGCGACCACCAGTGCGGCGGATTGCCGCTGCATCGGGGTCCCGGTGAGTGCGCCCGGAAGCCACGCGCGCAGCGCATCGTACCCGGCCGGCCCGCGCGGCGTCCGCAAACGCGCGCCCGCCGAATCGACCACGTCGATGGAATCGAAGAGTCGGGTCCAGTTGGAATCAAGTTTCGCCATGATGGCGGCGCCGACATTGCTGGTCCAGAACGCGGCATCGCGCGCCCCGCGACTCGGCACGGTGCACACGCTGCCGAACGCGACGGCGGTCACGTGATCATCGTGCGACAGGTGCACCCGAAAGCCGGCGTCGGAATGCGTCACGCCATCGGGAAGCGAGTGCAGCGGTGCCGTCGACGTCCAGCCACGGCGCGCGACCGGGGCCGCGGCAAAGCGGTAGTCGACGCTCGCGTATACCGAATCGGCCGGCAGCGTGATGGTGAAGTCGCCGTGGGCGTCGGTGACGAGCTTCCCCGATTGCGCACCGGCGTAGTGCACGTCGACATGCGGCAGGCCCGGCTCCTTGCCGTCGCGCACGCCGTCGTGATTGACATCAAAGAACGCCGACCCCGCGACGGTGCCCTGGCGGCAGCCGGGAAAACGGAACGCGCCGATGCGGGTGGAATAGTTCGTCTCGCCGTGCTTGAGGTAGTCGCCGACGTACCACATGGTGCAATCATCGCGTGGATCCATCGCGGTGGTGGTGTAGTCCTCCCAGCGCATCTGGTTGCCCTGTGATGCCTCGCCCTGCGCGAGCACGCTTTCGTGAAACGTGAGTTGGCCGCGCGGATCGCCGGCCAGGCGGCCGGCGAATCGCTGACCGGGATACTCGGCGCTGCCCCCGAACGAGTAGCCGATGCCGATGTTGCCGCGACGATCCATCGCGGCACTCCCCAGCCAGCGGTAGAGGCTGTCGGGGGCATAGGTGCCCTGCTGATAGAGCACCGGCGTGCGGTTGGCATCGAGGCGGAATTCATACCAGCGCACGCCGCCCCCGCCCGCCGACGTGTTGATCGAGTGCACCGCGACAATCGATTCGTGTCCGTCGACATTCCGGTAGACCAGCCGCTGCATCAGCTTGTCGCCCTGCGCGTCGAGACGACGCGTGGTGTCGGGCTGCGGCACGCAGTTGGTGAGCTGACCGTTGCAGAGATAGTGATATGGTGCGACGGGAATCCGCACCGGCCCGCGCAGGCCGGTCTTGCCCGGATCGTTCCAGTCGACGTGAAACTGCCACGCGTAGATCGCGTCGTCGGCAAAGCGCTGGTGCAGCTGCTCGCCGCCGGCCGCCATGACGATGTTGGGCGCACCGGCCGGCGGCAACGCCTGCCCGTCGATGTCGGCGTTGTTGAGGAAGTTGACGCCGTCGATCACGATGCACTGCTCGGTGGCCGGCAGGCCTTGCAACATCCGGTTGCGATCGACGACACACGCGTGCTTCTGGATGAAGTTGTCGCTCGTGCTGCTCGGCACGTAATACCCATCGGGCCAGATGGCCGGCCGGGGGTAATCGGGAAAGAGGGGCCGCAGGAATTCGTAGCGGTAATAGGGGCCCAGCGGATCGCTGGTCACACTCACGGCGTAACACATCGAGTACGGCGGTTGCGGCGGCGGAGCTTGCTCCAGCGGCGGCACGCCGGGGTTGCGCCCGCGCCCGCGTCCCGCGGCGTTGGGGGCGCGAGGCGGCACGGCGGGCGGCACCGGTGCGTTGATCAACCCGCGCGGGCCGGCGTCGCCCGGCTGTCCGGTCTGTCCAGGCTGGCTTTCACGCGTGACGGGAATCGGCGGCGTCTCGCCGCGCTGAAAGACCGGCAGCACGTACAGCCAGCGGTGCGCGAGCTGGTCGTAACGCACCACGGCGTCACCGCTGCTGCGGGTTTCGCACGGCCCGCCAAAGCCGGTGAAGATCGCATTGCTGCGATTGGGACCGTAGAGCACCTTGCCGGTGGTGTCGAACAGCGCGCCCTTCCGGGTGAACACGGCCATGCCGCCGTTGACGATCTGCACGATGTGATCGGGTCCGACGGCGAGCGTGTTGTCCGACGGATTGCCAAAGCGGCGGCCGCCCTGCGGTCCGCTGAAACCTGCGCCGAGCCCGTCGAACTCGGTGAGGACCGGCAGGGGCGCGCGCGGACCTTGCGCACGTTGCTCGACATTCACGGCGGCGGCGGCGACAGGCGGTGCGACCATGATCGCGTCGGTGTCGCGCGACGCATCGACGTCGGGATCGGGCGACGTGCCGCAGGCGGGTTGGCCGCAGTCCGGCGGGTCGAGTGACGTCGATGGTGATGGCATCGCGGCGAGCGGCGGCGAGCGGTCGAATCCGGCGGCGCGCTGCACGGTCACCGTTTCAATGCGCGGCGTATCGGGCGCCGAGTGCGTTGCGCACGCGGGCAGCGCAAGCGACGCCGCGATCAGGATGGTGCGGAGCGTTGTGGTCATGATCCCGAAGGATACCGCGGTGCCGCTCGGCGCACAGCAGGGGATCGTGCCATCTGGTCGATGCGTCGACCCGATCGCAGTAAGTTCCCTGCTACCTCGATCCGGAGTGCTCATGTTCCGCTCGTTCTGTTGTGCACTGGCGCTGGGTCTGGCGGCGTTGCCGCTCGCCGCGCAGAAGCCCAATCCCAATCCTGTCCCGAAGGATCCGTCGCCGTGGCCGCAGCATTCGCGCACCCGGCCCATGGCGCCGGTGGTCACGCCGGGGCCGTATCGTGGCCCCGAGGCGCCGCCTTCCGACGCGATCGTGCTGTTCAACGGGAAGAATCTCGACGGGTGGCGTGCGACCGACAGCACCAAGGGCGCCGCACCGTGGAAAGTGGTCGATGGCGACATCGTGATCGCGCCGGGGACGGGTGACATCTCCACCACGCGCGGTTTCGGCGACATGCAACTGCACATCGAGTGGTCGGCGCCGACACCACCGATCGGCGAAGACCAGGATCGTGGCAACAGCGGCGTGTTCCTGATGAGCACCTACGAGATCCAGGTGCTCGATTCGTACCACTCGAAGACTTATGCCGACGGGCAGGCAGGTGCCGTGTACGGCGAGTATCCACCGCTGGTCAACGTCAACCGGCCGCCGGGTGACTGGCAGGTGTATGACATCATCTTCCATCGGCCGCACTTCGACGCCAACGGGAAGGTGACCGAGCCGGCGCGCGTGACGGTGATCCAGAACGGCGTGCTGATCCAGGACAACGTCACGATCCTCGGGCCGACGACCAACGGGCGTCGCAGCGCTTACCTGGCGCACCCGGATCGGATGCCGCTCGAGCTGCAGGATCACAATCATCCCGTGCGGTATCGCAACATCTGGGTGCGGGAGCTGAAGGACGGGGAGTGAGAGGCCGCGCGCCCGGGTGCCGTGCAGGCGCTGCGGGATGGCTGGGTAGGGGCGCCGCGGCAGTGGACCCGCGTCGCCCGTGAAATCCGGGGTCGGCGATCCGCGGGGTGCCCCGGGGGCCAAAGCGGCGCGATTCGTGCAGGCCGGGACAGGGCGCATCGCGGGGTTCCGGGTGGAACTCGCCGGCATCGAGCCGGACGCGATGCATCAACCCTGACCGCGGAGGCGCCCGATGACCAAGTTGCTGATCTTCATCACCAGCACCATCGGCGGCGCCATCGGCTGGTGGATGGGTGCGTTCATCGGCATCATGACGGCGTTCATGATCAGCATCGTGGGGACCGCGGCGGGTGTGTACTTTGGCAGGATGGTGGCGCAGCGTTACGATATGTAGCCGCGCCGGACCACGGCCCGCGCCACCCACGATTGCATGGGGAGCTCCGATGTCTCTCACGCGCCGCGATTTTCTCGCCGGATCCGCCACCGCCGTTGCATCCACTCGATACCGCCACCGCCTCGTCACACCGCCTCCCGCGGCGCGAGTGATCGTGTTTCAGGGCGACTCGATCACCGACGCGGGGCGCGATCGCCCCCACGACGGTGCCAACGACCAGCGCGGTCTGGGCGGCGGCTATCCGTTGCTGTGTGCTGCTGCCCTGCGCGATCGCGATTCCACCCGGGACCTGCAGATCTTCAACCGCGGCGTCAGCGGCAACACCGTCACCGACCTGCAGGCGCGCTGGGACCACGACACGCTGGCGCTGCGCCCCGATGTGCTGTCGATCCTGATCGGCGTCAACGACATCTGGCATACCTTGATGGGCCAGTACAACGGCACGCCCGAGAAGTACCAGCGCGGGTTCGGCGACCTGCTCGAGCGCACGCGCACCGCGCTGCCGCACGTGCACGTCGTCATCCTCGAGCCGTTCGTGCTGCGGACCGGTGCGGTGAGCGAGAAATGGTTTCCCGAGTTCGACCGGTACCGCGCCGCCGCGGCCCGCGTCGCCCGCGACATGCACGCGACCTGGATTCCGTTGCACGAGATGTTTCAGCAGCTGGCCCGGAAGACGCCCCCGACCTACTGGCTCATGGACGGCGTGCATCCCACGCTGGCGGGACACGCAGCGATCACGCGACGGTGGCTCGACGCGGTCAAGGTCTGATCGAGTCTACGGCGCCACCGGCCCGAGATATTTGTCGAGCCATCCCACGACGGCGGGGACCAGCGTCGCGCGCTGCGCCGACACGTCGTGGGGTGTATCCATGACGACGTGCTGCTTCTCGGACGCCGGCGTCCCCAGCATCTCGAAGAGCGGATTCTGCGCCCGGTCCAGCGAAAATGAAAAGTCGTAGCGTCCGTTGACCATCAGCACCGGGATGTGCAGCCGGGGCGCGAAATCGATCTGATCTTCGCCCGGCGGCGCCTTTCCCAGAAAGAATCCGCCATCGAGCAGGACGACCGTGCGCAACCGATCCTGCGCCAGCGTCGCGAAAATCACCCCGAACGCCGAACCCATGCTGACACCGAGGTACGCCACCTTGGACGTGTCGACGTCGGGCCGGGTCGCGAGGTAATCGAGCGAACGCGCCATGTCCTTGTACCACTCGACGGTGAGTGACACATCCTGCGCGGCGCCGGGTCTTACTGAGTTGACGGTGCGCTCGTAGGTATCCTCATAGACCGGGTACATGACGGCGCGGCCACTCTGCACCACGTAATTGAAGTACACCGTGTCACCCAGGTCGCGGCTGTCACGCAAATCCAGCACGCGGGCGCTGGGAAAGAAGATGACCGTCTGATAAGGCGGCTCGACGCGCTTGGGCAGGAACAGATACGCCGTCACCCGCTCGTTGTTGTATGCCGCGTCAAAGGTGATCTTCTCCTTGCGCCAGTCGGGCGCATCCTGGATCACGCTGTCGACATGCGCGTGCAATGGCGTGGGATCGTAGTCGTACATGGACTGGTACACCCGGAACACCTCATCGGATGCCGGTTTCTCGTGAGCAAAGTCGCGTTCGAGCACCTTGATCGGTGCCGTCGCGTTGGCCGCGAGTGGCGTGAAGTTGCGAACAGTGCGCACACCGTTGAGCGGCGAGCGATCGAACGGCGGCAACGCCTCGGGCTCGGCGGCGAGATACGGCTGCGATGACCAGCCGCCGCCCAGGATGAAGCGGCGGTCGGGCCCGACGGCGTTGAGCGCCCATTCGCGGACATTGCCCGCCATGTCGTACGTGCCGTATGGCCCGACGCCGGCGAACGCGCCCACTGGCGCCATCGCCGCGCCACGAATGTTACTGGCCTTCGTCAGGAAATGTGCCAGATCCGGCGGCGCGACCCGGTACCACTGTGACACCGTCGGCAGAGCGTTGCCGGCAAACGCCGCGTAGGCCGCTGCCTCGTACCAGCTCAGGCCGGACACGGGATAATCCGCCTGACCATCGGGGTAGTGGCCGCCCTCCCAGGTCGACGGGCCGGCGCGACCGCTGCGATCGCGAAACCGGGTCATGGCGTCGGTCCAGGTCAGCGTGCGTCCGCTGTCGGCAAATGGCTCGCGCCAGAATTCCTGCCGTCGGTATCCACCGCTGTCGACGAACTGCTGATACTGCCGGTTGGTCACTTCGTAGCGGTCGATCGCGAAGGCCGGCAACTGGTATGGACCTGCCCACCCGACAAGATCGATGTACGCCTCGAACTTGCTGGCCGGCACCGCCACCATTCCCGGCGACACTTGCGACATCCCGTCGAGGGCGAAAGACATCGTGTCGAGTGCGGTGCGACCGAACACCACCGGCGCCACACCTGGCCGGGTCAATCGCCAGTGCAAAAAGCTGTCGGGCACGCGCACGGCGGCTATCGGTGTGACACCGAGAGGGTACCATGACGTATCGCCGGGGGCAAAGTTCTGGATGTCGACCTCCGCGCCAGCCGGCGTCGACGTGACCGCGACGACACGTGTGACGCGTTGCGCGGCATTGCGCACCGCGGAGTCGCGCGGCAGGTACGATTCGGCGCGCCGCAGCACACGCAACGCGGTGACGGGTTGGTAGACGTCGATCAGGCTGTCGAGCTCGGGAATCGCCTGGGTGCGCACCCACTCGCGATGGCGCTGCCGTCCGAACTGCCACACGCCGCCGGCCACCAGCGCGATCACGATCACGGTGGCCAGCGCGGTGACCGATCGGGTGATGCGCCATGCGCGCTGCACGCGCCCGGGCTGATCGCCGCGCAATTCCGTGCGCGCGGCGTCGACGTCGGCCGCCAGCTCGACTGCCGTCTGATAGCGCTCGGCGGGATCCTTGACCAGTGCACGCGTCACAATCCGATGGACGCCGACCGGCAGATCGGCCCGAGCCGTGCGCAACGGAATCGGCGCGTCCTGTGTGATCGATCGCAGCAACGCGATGTCGCTTGGCCCCCGGAACGGCGTGCTACCACTCAGCGCCTCGTACAGCACGACACCCAGGCTCCAGAGATCGGTGCGCTGATCCACCGATTCGCCGAACGCCTGTTCGGGCGACATGTACAGCGGTGTGCCGACCGCACCGCGCAGCCCCGACCCCGTCTGCGACTGCCCCGCGGAATCGCTCGGACCGAGCAGCTTGACGAGCCCGAAGTCGAGGACCTTGGCGTGACCGCTGGGCGTGATAATCACGTTCGCCGGCTTGAGATCGCGATGGACGACACCGCGACCATGCGCCTCGGTCAGCGCACCGGCGATCTCGCTGGCCAGCGACAGCGCCGAGTCGATTGGCAATGGCCCGGATTGCAGGCGGGCGGCCAGCGACTCGCCCGGAACGCATTCCATCACCAGGTAATCGGTGCCATCCTGCTCGCCCACATCGTAGATCGCGGCGATGTGCGGATGGTTGAACTGGGCCAGCGCGAGCGCCTCGCGGCGAAACCGGCGGCGCGCGTCGTCGTTCGCCAGCAAACCGGGCGGCAGCACCTTGATGGCGACGTCGCGCTGCAATCGATCGTCGTGGGCGCGATAGACCACGCCCATCCCGCCGGCGCCGAGGAGGTCGACGATGCGATACGGTCCGAGCAACGTGCCGGGAGAGAGCGTCATGGGTGCGTGGAAGCTAAGCCAACTTCCGGCGACCCGCGGCACGCGCGGTGCTATTGTTTCAACATGCCAACGTTGATCGGATTGCTGTCGATGACCGCCGCCACGGTCTTGCTGGGCGCGCCGCCGACGCGCGCCGTTGCGCCCGATTCCACCACGATCGTCATGCTCGGCACCGGCATGCCGGCGCCCGATCCGGCCGCGATGGGGCCGGCCACGGCCATCGTCGTTGGCAAGCGGGTCTATCTGTTCGATGCGGGCACCGGCGTCGAGCGCCGGCTGGCCGCAGCACACCTGCCGACCAGCGGCCCCACCGCGACGTTCATCACCCACCTGCACACCGATCACACGCTGGGACTGCCCGACCTGATCTTCACGTCGTGGATCTCACGACGCGACAAGCCGCTTGCAACTCTACGGTCCGCACGGCCTGCGCACGATGGTCGCCGACATCATGGCGGCGTGGAGCGAAGACATCGCCATCCGCTTGCACGGACTCGAGCACGAATCACCCACGGGATACCAGGTCGACGTGCACGAGATCAAGCCGGGCGTGGTGTACGACAGCGGCGGCGTCACGGTGACCGCGATCCCGGTGCTGCACGGCGACTGGAAGGAAGCGTACGCGTACCGCATCGACACGCCCGACCGGCACATCCTGATTTCCGGCGACACTCGCCCGAGCGAGGCGCTGGTCAAAGGCGCGCAAGGTGTCGATGTGCTGATCCACGAAGTGTATCCCGCGTCACGCGTCGCCCCGGAACAGAGGCCTGGCGGCAATGACTGGCCGGAATATTTGCGCCAGTTTCACACGTCCGATGTCGAATTGGGCAAGATCGCCGCGGAGGTACATCCAAAACTGCTGATCCTGTATCACATCGTGCGGATGGGTGCGACGGACAGCGAACTCGTGGCGGGGATTCGCAGGGGCGGGTACACCGGGCGCGTCGATGTCGCCAGAGACTTGCAGCACTATTAGTGAACGGCCACGCTCGGTCTCAATCGTAAGTGCGCTACCCGGTCGGCGACGAGAACGAATGCTCCCGCCGCCACCGGGGTCGGCGTCCGCCGACGAAGAAAGGCTGTCGATCAGAACCTGTATTCAGCAGTCGTAGTGGTAGGTATGACAGTATCCGTCCTGCCAGTCGTCGTGAACGGAATTGGGCGCTCCTTGGTAGCAAACGCCCGACAAGCCGAACCGGTGCACAATCGATCCAGTCTTGTCGGTGGTTTCACCGCAGATGCCTTGTGCAACGGTATCCCGCGCTTGCGCGCGCCTGGCGATCACGAATGTCCCGGTCACCGATACTCCCACTGCCACCAAGAGAACTGCCTTGAGCCCAGAAATCCTCGACGAGTGCATCAATTCCTCCACATGTGAAGTGTTACGTGAGATCAATCGATGTTACTGCCAACTACCGCTGCGACGCGCGATGGCCGAAGGTCGAGCGTGTGCAGGTCAACTTCGACTTCCAGCGTTTGGGGGTCTTCGATGCTTTCCCAGACTCGACAGTTCGCAGTCAGGTCCCATAGGCCGCTCATCCGGCGAACAGCCAGCACCCTGCCGCTGGTCGCCTCAATTGCCTCAATGAACGAATCGAAGTAACTATTCTCTTCATCAACTCGGGGAATTGGCGGACCCTCCCGCCCTGCCGGCGGTGCCTTGGCCGAAGGCTTCCACCCCTGCTTCGCCGTCGCACCAACAACCCACACCACGCCGCGCGACAGGCACAGTCCAGTCACGCGCGGAGGCGGCCGGACAGCTCTGGCATTCATCATACCGGATCCGGACGACACCCAAGGCTGGAACCAGGCTGTAGAAATCACATAATGTGCCAGCACATGACCACTCGAATCGAGATGGAACAGCTCGTGGCGAAAATACTGACGCGCCGCCCACCATCCGCCGGCGTGATCCGAAGTCAGCTGAAACAATAACGAATCCGATGAGTTCGCCACGGGGCCGGCGTGCGCGACTGCCCGAAGCGAATCATCGAATATCGTGAACGGACTCTGTGTGCCGTAGTAGGAATTACCGACGATTGTGCCAGGCGACAGACCGAAGGCCCCTCGCAACGACAGACCGTCTGAGAGGATTGCAGAACGAATGAATGCCAGTGTTGGCCCGAGCTTCGTGATGCGGTTTTGCGCCACGATTACCAGCGAGTCGCCTGCGTCAACACCGACACCCTGGATGATCGAAAACTCACCTGGGCCCTCGCCCCGCTTGCCAACCGCCGTCTCGTAGCGACCGCTACTGTCAAAGACTGCAATGTGCGCCAAGTCGCTCACAGGAGCGACGACGAACCCGTGTCCAGCTTCAACGGGACTGAGAACTCAGTCAAGAAGCCATCGCGCGCGGTGTCGATAAGGACGATCGAGCGGCCCAACTGAATCGCGCAGGAGTCGCAGGCGAACGACCCACTATCCGAGGGTGCTGGGCTCGCTCCGGTGCAGGCGGCTGCGGCATTGACCAGCGCAGCAGCGAGGCAAGCGACAATAACCGATCCCGCCTGCGGATTGCTCCCGTGACCTCTCGCTCCCAGTCTGTGCGCAGCTGAAGGCGACTTCCGCATAAGCCCGGTAACCCCCTGAACCGGTACATCCTGTCCATACGGATGCGGCGTGCCATCTTGCTCAACCGCCACCCCGCACCGACACGCTGGTCGTCCCACAGAGGCCATTGCGATGTTCGGACTGCTCGCGGGGCCACACGCCGCAGTCCGGCGGCGTTCTTCCACCACGCTTTGCGAGCGCGGTCAGAGCGAGCCGGAACGATTCAGCTCAGCCGGCGACGAAGTGCAGATAACGAACGCTGCACCCTGTTGTACACAGTCTTGGCATTCCGCCATCCGACCGATCGCGCCACTTCACTGGCCGACAACTGATCAACGACGAACAGCTCCAATGCCCGCCTGTCATCAGGCCTCAGCGCACTTAGCGCCGTTTGTAGCCGGTCGCTCGCTTCGTCGCGCTTCATCGAGTCCTCCGTGACCACACTCGACTCGTCCGTCAGCGAAATGCGCTCACGCAACCGCTGCCCCACTCTCCGCGCGCGCGCTCGATCCGGTTGAGCTCACGGACTTGCCGCAGGAATCTGGGATACGTCATCGCAGATTCCATTCGCGCCCTGATCGCCTCGTACGCGGCCGCGTACGGCTGACCATCCAGACAGACGGCCTGATAGATCGCCTGATGCAGTGGAGAGAGGTGAGGCGGTACCGAACGCTGCGGCCGGCCGTCGCGCGCCCGAAGCCAATCGATCGTCAAATTGCGCACGACCGCCGCGAGCCAGGTCGCGAACTTCGCACGGCACCATGAAGTGCGGTTGTAGCGGCGCAGCCGCCGACAGTCATCGGCGCTCAATGCTTCACACACCACGGCGAACACATCCATCCGATCATCAGGGTCTTGCACCCTTCGCGCGATGACACGCAGGATGGCCGGCTGGTGGCGTTGTATGAACGCCGCCCATTCAACTGGTTCCTCGAACGCCGACCCGGTCTCCCCCCCCCCCCGGCGCACCCGCTCCTGTACCATCGCACGCCTTCGCATGGCCCATTCCTGCCTCCGGTCATACCGTTGCAACGGTACGTCGCTGCGGTGAAACGTGCAAGCACGGCACGGCGACTGGAAGGAAGCGTACGCGTACCGCATCGACACGCCCGACCGGCACATCCTGATCTCGGGCGACACCCGTCCGAGCGATGCGCTGGTCAAGGGCGCACGGGGCGTCGACGTGCTGATCCACGAGGTCTATCCCGCGTCGCGTGCTGCGCCGGAACAGCGCCCCGGCGGCAACGACTGGCCGGAATATTTGCATCAGTTTCACACGTCAGATGTCGAGTTGGGCAAGATCGCCGCAGAGAGTGCATCCGAAACTGCTGATCCTCTATCACATCGTGCGGATGGGTGCCACGGACAGCGAACTGGTGGCGGGGATTCGGAAGGGTGGATATGAGGGGAACGTCGTGATCGCGAAGGACCTCGACCGGTACTGACCGAGCCGCCGCCGACGGCCGGGAATGCTGACCGTCGGCGGTACCTCCATCACGAGCTACGGCTGGTGGCGCGCCCGACCGTAATCCGCATCAGTCGGCATCTTCTTGCGGTTGAATCGCTTGTCCGTCCTGGCCCAGTCCTGGTCCTGCGGCGGCATGAAATAGCCACTCTGGGAGTGATAGACCTGCACCGGCCGAGCACCCCGCACCCTGTTTGGGTAGTAGTGGCCATCGGACTCGTACACCGTCGCCGGTTGCCAGTTGTGATAGTTGGTGCGCCAGTCACCATATCGCGCCGCTGAATAGCCATAAATATCGACCCCAGGGCCCAGTTCGGCGCTGACCCCGACGCTGGTCCTGCCGTAGCCCGGCGCGCAGGCCGCCAGGACGAGCAGTGCGCCAGCCGCCGGCATCGCAAGCTTGTGAAGAATCCGCATCGTGATTCGCTCCGGTCAAATTGTGTGTCGAGGGGACGAGCCATGCGGTTTCCGACACACCGGGGGCCAAGCGCCGGGCCCGACGTCGCCTTGTGCTACCAGGTGCAAGCAGCCGGAAAACGGGTCGATATGCTGATCGAGTACCAGATACTTCAATCCCGAGGGTCAACTGACGTTTCCTGTCCGCACTCCCACTCTTCCGATGTTCGTCACTCGTGATGTACTCTTTGAGAGTAATTGTCCGCTCAAGCCTGATTGCACTGGAGCCTCTACATGCGCCATCCGATCGCGTTCCTGCTGGTCGCCGCATCTGCCTGCGCTCAGTCGCACGTCGATCCCGGACTGGTGGGCACGTGGGAGGTGAACGTTCCCAATGCCGATGGCGTCGCCCGATGGGTCTGGGAAATTCATCCCGACGGCACTTATGCCTTCCACGCCGAAGGTCCCGGCGACGTTCCGGCCCACAGTGGCACCTTCGCGGCGGGAAACGGTCGGTACACGTTGCGGTCGACCACCATCGCCTGGGTCGACAGCGGGAGTTATCAGTTGATCGGGCGCGACACACTCAGTGCCACCGGGAAGCTCGGCACCGGCACGTGGACCCGCGTGACAGCCATGCCGGTGCACGTCGTGACCGATTCACCCGCCACGCCGCCGCCCGACAGCGGCTCGTTACCTCCCGGCGGCAGCGCGGGCGTGTTCACTGCCCGGGACATCTACGCCGCACTTTCCCACCACCCGTTCGATGACAGCATGCTCGCGGCGCCGCTCCAGGTGGGCCGTACCGAGGCGGTCGATCCAGACCAGCAGGATCGCGGCGACGGCGTCGTTGGCACTGTGCGCGCCACGATAACGGGATCGAGCAGCCCGGCCACGATCTCATTCGTCGTCTATCGCGATCGCGCGGCCGCCGAAGCCGCCCGCGACGAGAACGCTGTGTTCGATGCGAAGACGTTTCGCAATCGGCCGGGCGAATTCGTGGCATCGCATGGGTACACGTACCATGATCGGGGCGACGCGAGCTGTCTCTCCCGGTTGATGGTCCACGCATCGTCGCCGGCGACCGTCACCTGCTATCTGCTGGTGCAGTATCCGACGCGGGAACCTGTCATCATCGAGAGCCAGGTAAGCGAGCAGGTCGATGCCCAGAGCCAGCAGGCGTCGCATGCTGCGATCGAGCGAGCCGACGACCTCCTCTTCGCCGGGATCAAGGAGTGGGAGGCGATCTATCCCGCGATCGGCGGCGACGGAGCACGATGAGGCATGCCGGCACGCACATGTCACCCCGTGTCGTCCACCACCACCCGCACCGCCGCTCCAAATGCGATTCGCACCGCGCCGGTCACGCCCGGCATGCCGCTCAACCGCAACTCGGCGAGGCGAGGGAGACGCGCCAGCTTCGCCACACCCGCGTCAGTCAACCCGGCACAACTCGAGAAGTCGATCTGCTCCAATGACGCCATCCCGCTCATCATTTCCGGGGTGCGATCGGTGATGCGGGTGTAACTGGCGAAATACTTCCGCAGCCTCGGCAGCGGCGTGATCAATTCCGTGGCGCGATCTCCCGTGTCGCGGCAGTGGGTGGGATCACGATCCCTTGCCGCGGACAGGAGGCGCGCCCCAGGCGCACTGTCCACAGAGTTGGCTCGCCTCCCGCGGCGCGTCAATTGCCGGTACGCGGCACCGAGCCCGGCGTCAAGCAACGATCGGTAGCTCCGCGATCCGCAAGGCGGTCAAGCCGGAGCATGGAGCGATCTCCTCCGGGTCTTCGGCAAATGGCGTCGGGCACCGCCGGCGTCATCGCTTGCGCCGTGGGCCCCGCCGCCGCGCCGTGTTCCCCCGCAACCACTCGGCGAGCTGCTTTTCCGTGATCTCGCCACTTGCGACGGCGACCATGACGACGACCACATCGGCCTCGGGCGCGGTGAGCTCGCGCCCATTCTGTTCAATGAACGTGGCCATGCTCACGAAAGCGGTGCGCTTGTTTCCGTCGGCGAACGGATGGTTCTTCGCCAGCGCGAAGCCATACGCCGCCGCCAGCTCGGCGAGATCGTCTTCACCGTAGTGCCAGCGATGCATCGGCTGCCCCAGCGCCGACTCCAGCGCGCCCTGGTCACGTGTGCCTCCCAGGCCGCCATGCAGGGCGAGCATCAACTCGTGAATCGCCACCAGCCGCTCCGGCGTGAGCCAGTTCGGCTCCTTGCGCGGCGGCGTCACGGTCAGCGCTTCGACAGTTCACGGAGTGCGTTGCGATAACGCTTGCTGATCCCCGTCGCGATCTCCATCGTCCGCTCGAAGGCCGGGTCGTGCGCCGAGAGGAGGATGCCGTCCGGTGTGCGGCGGAGATAGACCCGGTCGCCCTTCTCGAGGTCGCAGTCGCGCAGCATCTCCTTGGGGATGGTCACTCCGGCGGAGTTCCCGATGGGGCGGATCACGGTTTCCTTGACGCGCATGGTGGCCTCGCGGTGATGTTATAACAATGGTAACCACGTCGTCGGCTCGCCTGCAATCCGGTGCCGGTTGGTGCGGTACCGTTTTACGCAGGCCGTCCCCTTGCGTTGTGCCGCTGCCAACGTACCCTTCTAGCTATGCCTAGCTAGTGGGGTAAAGATGGCCGCGCCCAAGAACGACATCCTCCAGGGCACTCTCGCCCTGCTCATCCTGCAGACCCTCTCGGCCCGCGGACCGTTGCACGGCTACGCGCTGACCCAGCAGATCCAGCGCGGGTCGGCCGAATTGCTGCGGGTCGAGGAAGGTTCGGTCTATCCCGCCCTGCACCGCATGGCCCAGCAGGGATGGCTCAAGGGGAAATGGGGTACCACCGACCGCAATCGTCCAGCGCGGATCTACGCCATCACGCCGTTGGGTACGGCACAGCTCGACGTCGAACGCGAGAACTGGGCGCGACTCACCCGAGGCGTCAATCGCGTGCTGCGTCTCGCCTGACCAGCTGGGAGACTGCCATGTCATGGTTCGACCGCGTCACCAACCTGCTGCGTCCTGAGCGTCTCTCGCACGACCTCGACGTCGAAATCGACACCCATCTGCGCGAGCGAACTGACGACCTCATCGCCGAAGGGATGACTCCGGGTGCCGCGCAAGCAGAAGCGCGCCGGCGCTTCGGCAACCGCGGCGGCCAGAAGGAATCGTCGCACGACGCCGACACCTTGGCGTGGTTCGAATCGGTGGTGGCCGACGTTCGCTATGCTGTCCGCACATTGCGCAAGAGTCCTGGTTTCACGTTCGTTGCGATTCTCTCGCTCGCGCTCGGCATCGGCGCCAACACCGCGATTTTCTCGCTGGTCGACGCGATCACGCTCCGGTCGCTGCCGGTGGCCCATCCCGAGCAATTGCTGCTGCTCAACGCGGGCAACCCGGGCAACAACACCTTCACCAACCCGCTCTGGGAAGCGATACGCGATCGCAGCGCAGGTTTCACGACGGCCTTCGCGTACGGCGACGAGCAGTTCAATCTCGCCACCGGCGGACCGGTCGATTTCGCCCAGGGGCTGATGGTGAGCGGCGGCTTCTTCGAGGTCCTCGGCGTTCGCCCCGTCGCCGGGCATCTGATCCACGCGTCTGACGACGTGCGCGGTTGCACGCCGGTCGCGATGGTGAGCTCGGGATTCGCCGATCGCCAGCTCGGCGGCGTGGCCAATGCAATCGGACGTACCGTCGCCCTCGATGGACATGCGGTTGAAATGATCGGCGTTGTGGATCCGCGTTTTGCCGGCGTGGAAGTCGGGCGTCGGGTCGATATCTACGCCCCGCTCTGTGCCTACGGCGTGCTGAGCAGCGACCCCGGCATGCTCGACGGGCGCTCGACCTGGTATCTCAACATCATGTTGCGGCCCAATGCGGAAGTGTCGCTCGCCACAGTCAAGGCGCACCTGAACCAACTCGCCCCGGCGATCTATCAGAGCACCGTCCCGGGCGATTTTTCGACCGCGTCGCAACGCAATTATCGGCTCGGGAGGCTGAGCGCCACCTCCGCGCCCGCCGGACTCTCCGACCTGCGTGACAGCTACCGGGCCGCACTGACCGTGCTGATGATCATGGTCGGCGCCGTGCTGCTGATCGCGTGCGCCAACATCGCCAACCTGCTCCTGGCGCGTGCCGCGACGCGGGAGCGCGAGATGGCGATCCGCCTGGCGATCGGCGCGGCGCGCCGCCGCCTGATGCGCCAGCTCCTCACCGAGAGCCTGCTTCTCGCGGCCGCTGGCGCCGCAATCGGCTGGCTCTTCGCCCGGTGGGCCAGCCGGCTGTTGATGGGATTTCTCTCGACTGGCGGTCAATCCGTCGCGGTCGACCTCTCCATCGACGCGCGAGTGCTCGCATTCACCGTGGCCGTAGCAACCGTGACCGGCGTCCTCTTCGGATTGCTCCCCGCGTGGCGTGCCGCGCGCACCGATCCGCAGACGGCGATGAAGTCCGGTGGCGCCGTGCGCGGCGATGTCCGACGCGGGTTGGGCCGAGTACTGGTGACGGGCCAGGTCGCGTTGTCGCTCGCGCTCGTCGTCTCGGCCGGATTGCTGCTTGGGTCGTTTGAGCGGCTGGTGACACTCGATCCCGGCTTCCGGCGCGACGGTATTCTGCTGACCGTCGTGGACTTCACGCCGGCCGGGTTGAAGGATCGCGCGTTGGTGACGCGCTCCACTGAGCTGCTGCAGCAGGTGCGCCGGTTCCCCGGTGTCACCAGCGCCTCCATGTCGTGGACCACGCCGATCGGCCATGGCGGATGGAACGATTTTGTGAGGATCCCCGGCTATGCTCCCGCCGGCAGGAGGGACTCACTGGCCAACTTCAACCAGGTGAGCGATGGATATTTTCGCACGCTGGGCACTCCGCTCCTCGCGGGGCGCGATATCAGCGCCGCCGACGTGGCCGGCGCCCGCAGCGTCGTCGTGATCAATCGCACCATGGCGATGAAGATGTTCGGCAATGCAAGCCCGCTGGGGCGCAGCTTCACCACGCCAATGGGCGACAGCGCCAGCCCGCCGCGCATCGTGATCGGCGTGGTGGGCGACGCCAGGTACTCGCGGCTCACCCAACCGGTACCGCCAACCGGCTACTACCCGATCGGCATAGGTGGCGTCGGCGGAGGAACACTCACAGTTGAGATACACTCCGCGAGTCCGGTCGCCGGCATGGTGCGCGACATCACCCGGCTGGTCGGCTCAACCAGTCCAGCAATCACGCTCAGATTCACGACACTGGCGCAGCAGGTCTCGGATTCGTTGACGCGCCCGCGACTGCTGGCGGTGCTGGCCGGATTTTTCGGATTGCTGGCGTTGTTGCTGGCGATGATCGGTCTGTACGGCACGATGGCGTACAACGTCGCTCGCCGCCGCAGCGAAATCGGCGTGCGCATCGCCCTCGGCGCAGGGAGCGCTCGTGTGGTTCGGATGGTCGTGGGCGACGCCAACCGGATCGTATTGGTCGGCGTGGTGCTGGGCATCCTTCTCGCGCTGGCCGGAACCCGTGTCCTGGCGTCGCTGCTTTATGGTGTAACCGCCACCGACGTCCGCACGCTGATCGGATCCGCCGTGCTGTTGACCATCACGGCGCTGCTCGCCGCCGCGATTCCCGCCTGGCGCGCGGCGCGGGTGGATCCGGTGAATGCGTTGAGGGATTAAGGGTTAAGGGTTAAGGGTTATGGGTTAGTCGTTAGTCCTTCTTCGTTGGTCGTGAGCAGATGCGAGGCAAAGGCTTGCTGACGAACCCTTACCGACTAACGCTTAGCAGCTAACGCCTAATAGCTAACGCCTCATCCGGTACATCAGCACGTGCTGCACGCCGTCGGAATCGGGACGCAGGCCGAGCACGTAATTGTCGCCGATGTCGAAAACCTTGAGCTTCGGTGGAAGCGTGACGTCGCCCAAGAAGCGGCCGTCCGCACCAAATACACCCCAGCGATTCATGGCGCTCCCCGGCAGGGCGAAGCGATGGACCCAGATGTCGCCGGCGGCGTCAACGATGATGTCGGTGTAGGCTGGCAGGTGGTCGCTGATCCTGCTGCCGGCGCGACGAACCCATGTGCGCATCTCGCTGTCCCGGCTCTGCAGCCTCTGCGTGTCGTACGCGTTGCGCAGCGCCGACGTCAGCGCGAGATCGTCCGCCGGCCCGCGCAGGATCCGCAGCACGTGGCCTGATTGGTCGCGCACCTCGACGTGCAGAGCCACGGCATCGCCCACGATCATGTCGGAATCGTCGGCGGCGAGGAGCGTGGCCGGCGCGAAGGGATCTGGAAAGCCGACATGGGGCTTGTCGTTCAGCAGATAGACATACCGCCAGAGGGGAATTCGCAGGAGATCATGTCGCCCCTGCCCGGTCGAGTCGACCTCTTCAAGCAGCAGGCTGTCGACCCGAACCACGTCGGTCGTGGGATCGGCGCCTTGGTCGATGTCGCGCTTCAACACCAATCCGCTGCCGGCGAAGCAGATGGTGGGCCACATGATATCGTCGGTGGTCTTGAATTCGCGCCGGAATTGCAAGTCAAACGACCAGACGCTGATCCTGAAATGGGTGTTGACCCAGATGGCGTCGTGCCCGCAACGCGCGATCCCCTCGATATAGCCGAAATCGCCGGGCCCCGACCCTTGCTGCCCCACGGCACGAACGAAATGACCGGTTGAATCGAAGAGTCGCAGCTGGTGCGCACCGGCATCGGCGACGATGATCGCGCCGTCGGGCAGGCGCAGGGCGCCAGTTATGTACGAAAAGAGATACGCGTCGGAACCCTCGCTACTGCCGATCGACACCACGGGCACGGAGTCGACGATCCATCCTTCGCCATGGTGCCAGAGTGGTGCCGGACTCTCGACGATCCGGACGCCGGCGCTGTCGCGCGTGGTGTCGGTGAGCACCGTCGGCGCATGACGCGCGCAGGCAGTCGCAAGCACAACGCAGAGCAGACAAGACCACAGCAGCGGCTGCTGGCGGGACATGCGGCGCGTCATGGGCAGTTCGTGCCTCCGGTCTGCTGTAAAATGCCTTGTTGAGCCGTTGCGGCAATGTCCCTGGCGCCGCGCTGCGCCGGCGTGTGCGCGCGGAGCCGAGGTCCTTCGACTCCGCGCCCTGCGGGCGCTCCGCTCAGGATGACAGCACGGTCCGCGCTCCGCTCAGGATGACAAATCGCGTACCGCTCCCACCGCCTGAACCTCGATCTGGTAGCCGTAGTGCAGCGGACCCACCGGCACGATGGCCCGCGCCGGCTTGGCGTCACCCAGCACCTCCGCGTAGACCGCGTTGACCTCGGGCCAGAGCGCGATGTCGGAGATGTAGATCGTCATCGAGAGCGCGTTGGCGAGACTGCTGCCGGCGGCCTGGAGGATCGCGTCGACGTTGCGCAGCGCCTGTCGCGTCTGCTCGCCAATCGATCCGACGGTGCGAGATCGGCGGATCCAGGTACGGTCGGCAACTGTCCCGACACGTACACGACGCCGTTGTGGACCACGGCCTGCGAGTAGTGGCCGCCGGCGGCGGGGGCGCGGTCGGTGGTGACCGGCGTGATTGATGAAGTCGGCGTTTTGCGCTCGCGGCAGAGGACGGTACAATCTGTACCGGAAGGACGGCGTGCGGACTGCCATGATCGGCGCAACCCTTCACCTCAAGGACACGTCCAACAGCCATGCCTCTGTCATCCGACCTCCGCGCCGCCGCCCGCTCGCTGCGGGCGTCGCCCACCGTCACGGTGTCCGCCGTTCTCTGCCTGGGCCTGGGACTGGGCGTCACCGCCGCGATCTCCAGCGCCATCGACCGCGCCCTGCTGCAAGCGCCGCCGTTCCGCGATCCGGCGTCGCTGGTCACCATCTACCGCACCACGCCACAATTCAACACCGGCCCGTTCTCGGCGCCCAACTATCTCGACCTCGCCCGGCAGAGCCACAAGTTCTCGTCCATCGCCGCCTTGTCCTTCGGTACGGCACTGCTCACCGAGCAATCCACCGCGACACAGGTCAGCTCGCTCGCCGTGACCGGCAATCTCTTTCCAATGCTCGGCGTGCACGCCGAATTGGGCCGGCTGCTGACGCCGCTGGATGACCAGCGCGACCAGAACCTGGTCGTCGTGCTGAGCGATGATCTCTGGCGCGAGCGCTTCGGTGCCGACAAGTCGATCATCAATCGCACCATCGAGCTCGACGGCCGGCAAGTCACGGTCGTTGGCGTCACGCCACGCGACTTCCGGCTTCCGCGCGGCGGATCCGTGCTGCAGCCGCAAGTCTGGATTCCGCTGCGCTTCACCGACCAGCAACTGCAGCAGCGCGGCAGCAATTTTCTGCCGGTCATGGGTCGGCTGGCGCCGGGCGCTACGATCGCGTCGGGACAACAGGAAATGAACCGGCTGATGGACGGATTGGTCGTCATCATGCCCGACCTCAAGGGTGAAGGGATTCGCGTCGTGCCCTTGATGGCCGACGCCACGGCCACGTTGCGCACGCCGCTGCTGCTGCTCTTTGGCGCGGTCATCATGGTGCTGCTGATCGCCGCCACCGACGTGGCGGCGCTGCTGCTCGCGCGCAGCGTCTACCGCCGGCGCGATACCGCCATTCGCACCGCACTGGGCGGCAGTCGCTGGCCGGTGATGCGTCCGGTGATCGCCGAGAGCGCGCTGCTGGCGCTCGGCGGCTGCGTGCTCGGCCTGGTGCTGGCCTGGGTTGGCGTGCGCGCGATCGCGACCCTCGCGGCGCAGCGCCTGCCGCAACTCGCCGGCCTGTCCGTCGATGCGCGCGTGATCGTCTTCGCACTGACCATTGCGTTTCTCGTCGCGATCGTCTGCGGCGCGGCGCCGGCGTGGCGCGCGACGTCGGTCGATCCGCAGGAGGCGCTGCGCGATGGCCGAGGCGGCGGCACGGGGCGCGCACAGCATCGCGCGCTGGGCGCGCTGGTGGTCGCCGAAGTGGCGCTGTCGCTCGTGCTGCTGGTCGGCGCGGGCCTGGTGCTGCGCGGATTTGCCAAGCTGGTGAGCGCCCCGCCGGGGTTCGACGCCGACCGCATCCTCACCATGAGCGTCACGGTCTCGCCCGCGGCGCACCCCGGGAACGAAGGCGTCATCAAGCAGTTCCTCGAGCCGGCGCTCGCCGCCGTGCAGCATGTGCCCGGTGTCGCGGCAGCGTCGGCGATTCAGGTCTTGCCCTATCAGAACTGGGGCTGGAACGGCAACACGCGCTACGAAGGTCAGACAGTCGATGAGCGCACCAAGCTGCCGCTCACGGAAATGCGTGTCGTGTCACCGGAATTCTTCGACGTGACCCAGCAGAAGCTGATCGCCGGACGACGGCTGCTCGCATCCGACGACGACCGCGTCGAATCGCCGGCGGTTGTGGTCGTCAACCAGGCGCTCGTCAAGCGCGACTTCAAGGGAAAGGATCCCATCGGCAAGCGCTTCTACACCGGTGACTCAACCTTCGGCACCATCGTGGGCGTGGTGAGCGACATCCGGAACGTGGGTCCGTATCGCGAGCCGGCACCCGAGATGTACTGGACCTGGCGCCAGAACGATCCGGGGCTGTCGTCGTTCCCGGTGATGATCCGTGTCGCGGCCGGCGATCCCGAACGTGTCACCGGTGCGGTGACGCGCGCGATCCAGCACGTCGACCCGCTGGCGGCGATATCCCAGGTCCGGCCGATGAACGCGGTGATCTCGGCGAGCGTCGGCCAGCCGCGCTTCTATCTCATCCTGCTGGCAACCTTTGCCATCGTCGCGATCGTGCTGGCCGTCGCCGGGCTCTACGGCGTCATGAGTTACGCGGTGGCGCAGCGCACGCGCGAACTCGGCATTCGCAACGCACTTGGGAGCAGCGCGCCGCAAACGGTAGGATTGGTCGCGCGCCAGGGGCTGACGCTGGTGGGGATCGGTCTCGTGTTCGGTCTGGCCGGCGCCGCGGTGGTAACACGGCTGCTGACCGGATTGCTCTACGGCGTGTCCGCGCTCGATCCGCGCACGTGGGTCGGCGCGTCGATCTTGCTGCTGCTCGCCGGATTCATCGCCACGTTGATCCCGTCGTATCGCGCGACGCGCGTCAATCCGATGATTGCGATGCGGGGGGAGTGACAGCCGCGACGCGGCTGTCATCCCGAGCGGAGCTGCCTGTCCCGAGCGCAGCGAGGGAAGGGATTGCTATCCGAGCGCGACTCTGCCCGCGCGCCTGAGCTTTTGCAAACCCCCTCCCAAACGCTACTCTTCTGGCATGGTATTCATGAATCGCGTTCAGGGCCTCCGGACGGCGATCCGCCAAACTGCTGCCGAAAACGGCGCGGAAGGGATTCGTGTATTCGGCTCTGTCGCCCGGGGAGACGACACCCCCACCAGCGATGTCGACTTTCTTGTGACACTCAAGCCAGGGCGCACCCTGTTCGATCTGGCGCGCCTTGAGCTACGGCTTGAAGCAATGCTGGGGCGTAGAGTGGACGTAGTGACGGAAGCCGGCCTCCGCGAGCCTGTCCGAAGTGAAGCGCTTCGCGAGGCCCGCGATGTCTAGAGGGCGGTCCGTTGCCATCGACCGGATGCAGCATATGATCGAGGCCGCCGAGCTGATCCTTGAGTACACCGAGCGCGGACGTCCGGTATTCGACAAAGACCGCTCTGTACGGGATGCCATCGTTTATCAGGTGATCGTCTTGGGTGAAGCAGCCAAGGCGGTGATCGCGGCCGACCCGACGCTGGAAAACGAACTGCCGGAAATTGAGTGGTCACTGATTGCCCGGATGCGTGACCGCCTCACGCATCATTACTGGACAACTGACAGCGAAGTGGTCTGGTCCACGGCGACAACAGCGGTGCCCGAACTTCGTGCAGCCTTGGCAGCGGCAATCAGTCGCCTTTCGTAGTTCCCGAGCGGGCCCGTCCAGCTTTCAGCGCGTTCCTGCCGGGAATCATTTCGTCTCCACTGCGCCCGATCAGCCATCGTCCAATTGCAAGGTTACGAGTCGGCCAAGTGCAAGGGGCGATGGTCCTGGACGGGCAACCCGACGCTCACGCGGTTATGTCGTCGGCGGCAACTGGTCGGGCGGTGCGTCCGGCTGCAATCCGCCTGGATCGGGTCGCAATGAAAACTGCCAGCGTCCACGTCGGTGCCAGGTCACCCACCGGCAGCGCCTTGACGACGAAGGACGGCAGAAAGGCGACGTGCCACCCCACCAGCCAGACCATGGTGACACCCACCACGACGTCGAGTGCGTCGCTCAGCGCCGACGCGAATCCCTCGATGAAGACCGGGAAGAAGACGAGCTGCAGCGCGTCGGCGATGATCGCGATGATGCGCGCGGCGCGAATGCGCGAGTGATAGGCAATGGGACCGCGCACGTGATGCCGGTTACTTCCGCGGCACGGCGAGGCGGACCTGACCCAGGTGCATCGCCAGATGCGTGGTGCGGCTGAGCAGCACCGACAGCCGATTGCGCAGCGGTTCCCGGGCGAAGTCTTCCGGCGACACGTTGTTGTGCCGCTCGAACCACTCGGCCGGCTGCAACGCGTCGAACCCCGCGGCGAGGCGGCCGTTGACATCCGCCCAGGCTCGGCGCAGGTCCGCTGCAGGGGGCGTGCTGCTCGCGGTGGCGCCGTCAGGCTGCACGATGAACGCCTCGTCGAGATCGGCGTGCTGCCGTGCGCCGAGTCGGAGCAGCGGGAGCATCAGGTCGTGCACCGCGACCAGGTGACCGAGGAGGTAGTAGACCCGGTTGCGCCCGGGAGCGACTTCGTGCTGCAGCGCGTCGTCGCTGAGCGCTGCGAGCGACTCGTCGAACTGCGCCACGTTCTGCTTCCAGCTGGTGATGGCGATCTGTACGGCGGCGGCGAGCGCGGACGGGTCGGCGGCGGATGCGTTCGGCATGAGGGTCGTGCTCCCTGGAATGGTCGGTCGCTGGCGCGCCAACACCAAGGCGCCGCAGCGGATAGAAGGTACGCCTGGCCGGGCGAGGTACGAAAGCGTGGCGGTGCTCGCCTCGAACGCCCCGTCGCACTTGGTATAGTTCTGCATGCCTTCCCTGCTGACCCGATGACCCCCGCCCTGCCGTGACCCGCGCGCCAGCCTACTTCGGCATGCCGATCGCCGATTTTGTGACTCGAAGTCCGGCCGAGCTCCTCGGCACGCTCACGGCCAACAGCGAATACGACGTCGAGCTGGCCCAGCGCGGCGCCTGGGAAGCGAGTGCCGCGATCCTGCGCACCGCACTCGCCGGGATCGACGGCTATCTCTACCTCGAATTCGACGTGCCGCGCCTGGGGAGCCGGATCGACGCGGTGGTGATCTCCGGGCCGGTGATCTTTCCGATCGAATTCAAGGTCGGCGAAGAGAACTTTCCGGCCAGTGCGGTCAACCAGGCCTGGGACTATGGCCTCGATCTCAAGAATTTCCATCGCGCCAGTCACGACGTGGCCGTCCTGCCCATTCTGGTCGCCACCGAAGCCGGCGATTCCGACTCCGAGTGGGAGCCGCCTCATGCCGACGGCGTCCGGCGTCCCTATCGTTGCAACAGCGACGGCCTCCCCGACGCGCTCCGCCGCGGGCTCGCCATCGCCGACGGTGCCGCGATCGATCCGGTGGAGTGGGGCGAGTCGCCGTATCATCCCACGCCGACCATCATCGAGGCGGCCCAGGCGCTCTACGCCCAGCACTCGGTCGAGGCGATTTCACGCCACGATGCCGGGGCGCGGAATCTTGCCGTCACGTCGCGGTGCGTCGAGGAGCTGATTGAAGAGGCCCGCGCCGGGCACCAGAAGTCGATCATCTTCGTCACCGGCGTGCCGGGCGCCGGCAAGACGCTGGTCGGCCTCAACGTCGCCACGCAGCGGCGCGATGTGGACTCCGACACTCATGCCGTCTTTCTGTCGGGCAACGGGCCGCTGGTGGCGGTCCTGCAGGAGGCGCTGGTCCGCGACGAGCTGGCTCGGCGCAAGCTGGTGGACAAGTCGGCCCGCAAGGGAGCCATCGCGCAGCCGGTGAAGCAGTTCATCCAGATCGTGCACCACTTTCGCGATGCCGCCATCAAGAGTGACCTGCCGCCCAGCGACCACGTGGCGATTTTCGACGAGGCGCAGCGCGCGTGGGACCTCGCCGCCACGTCGAACTTCATGCTGCGGCGCAAGAAGATCGCCGGCTTCAACCAGTCCGAGCCGCAATTCCTGATCGGCTACATGGACCGGCACCAGGACTGGGCGGTCATTGTCTGCCTGGTGGGCGGTGGCCAGGAGATCAATGCCGGCGAAGCGGGGATTGCGACCTGGCTCGATGCGGTGCGCGACTTCTACCCGCACTGGCAGGTGTTCATCTCGCCGCGATTGAAGGATTCGGAATACGACGCGATGGCGAGCATCGAGCACCTGCCCGACGACGACCGTGGTGCGCCGGAATCCGGACCTGCACCTGGCGGTGTCGATGCGTTCGTTCCGGGCCGAGCGGGTGTCGGAGTTCGTGAAGTCAGTGCTGGACCTCGATGTGGCGGGTGCGTCGGAGTTGTTGCGAGAGATCACCGGGCGCTATCCCATCGCGCTGACTCGCGATCTCGAGCGGGCAAAGGAGTGGATTCGCGAGCGGGCGCGCGGCAGCGAGCGGTATGGCCTGGTGGCCTCGTCGGAGGCGATGCGATTGAAGCCGCACGCGATCGACGTGCGGGTGAAGACCGACCCGGTGCACTACTTCCTCAACCCCGCCACCGACACGCGCTCGTCGTATTACATGGAGGACCCGGCCACCGAGTTCCAGATCCAGGGGCTGGAGCTCGACTGGGTCTGCATGACGTGGGATGCGGACCTGCGCCGCGTGGGCTCAACGTGGAAGCACTTCCAGTTTCGTGGCGGCGCCTGGCAGCGGCGGAACAAGGAGGTCGCGCAGCGCTACCTGGTCAATGCGTACCGGGTGCTGCTGACGAGAGCCAGGCAGGGGATGGTGATCTTCGTGCCGCGCGGCAATGATCGCGACCCGACCAGAGAGCCGAAGTTCTATGACGGGACGTATCGGTATCTGCGAGAGGTGGGGATTGAAGAGTTAGTGGAATAGGACCCTTCGCGATCTGCCCGCCCACCCGTGTTGGCAACGTCAACGGAGAAATCGCGACCTCACAAGTGATAAGCGTGAGGTCGGAGGTGGAGCTCCGGCCGCTACGCGGCCTCGCTCGCCTTCGGCTCAACTCCTCCTTGGCCCATTTCCCAAATGATTGCCCCGCCATGGCTTGCGAGGTTGGCGGGGCGTTCCGTTTCCAGCGAAAAGTGTCGGGTACTTCGATCGCTAGAGCAAGCGCGTGCGATTCCGGCTGCGAGTCCGGCGATTGAAGGCTGGCTGCAGGAGCCGCTGAGCGCTTCAAGGCGCCGCCCGACGGCAGCCGATCGTTACATTTCCACGCGTGACTCGCAAGATGCGTAACGGGCTCCGATTCCCCTGGGACGATGCGGCCACCGCCGAGGCAGTCCGTAGGGCTTCATTGGCCTACTGGCGCGCCCGAGGAGGGCAGTCGCAGCGGCAGAAAGACGTTGGCACAGCCGACACAGGTACACGCAGCGAAGTCACAGGCGGGCAGCACTTGAACGCGTTTGTTGAGCTGATCTGCGAAGTAGTTCGTGCCGCCGGATTCTCCGACTCTGAGTTACGGTTCAGTTCAGGGGTCGAGGTCCCCGGTTACTTCCGTCCGATGAAGAAATGGGACGTCGTGGTGACTCGGGGCGACCGTCTCTGCGCCGCCGTGGAGATGAAATCACAGGTGGGAAGTTTCGGAAACAACTTCAACAATCGAACCGAAGAAGCTATCGGAAGCTCGACAGATTTTTGGGTCGCATATCGAGAGGGTGTGATTGGGGTGCAACGACCATGGTTGGGGTATTTCTTGTTCGTCGAAGAGGCTCCGGGCTCGACTCGACCAGTGAAGCTTGCGTCATCGGTATTCGAGCCGATGCCAGTCTTTAAAGACACCGTCGTACCTCGAGCGCTACGCGATTCTTTGCGAACGACTGGTGCTTGAACGGAACTACACTGCGGCTTCACTCATCGCGTCGCCGCGTGGAGACGGTGGGCACTATTCCGAGCCGGCGCCAGGGTTAGCGTTTCTTGCGTTTGCACGGTCCCTCTTCGGGCACCTCATCGGAATCGCATAGTGTCGACAATCTCTCTCTTCGCTACTGATTGGCGTGATGTCTGGCAGAACCAGGGCGGCCCTGAAGGAGTTGGGTCGGTCTATACGCGGACGGAAATCGTCGACTTTATCCTTGATCTCGCGGGATATCGAGCACAGGCTCATCGGCTTGCGGACAGACCGCTCCTTGAGCCAAGCTGTGGCGACGGTGCTTTTCTCTCAGAAATTGTCGCCCGGCTCCTTGAGTCCGAACGAATCCACGCCGGAGCAATCGAGTGGGGGAACAGCTCCCTGGACTCCGCGATTTGCGCGACCGACATTAGCGAACGTGCGATAAGTACGGCGCGGACTTCGGTTGCTAATGCGCTAGTCAGCGCGGGATGTCAGGCCGGGCGGGCCGCTGAGCTGGCGTCACATTGGATCATTCAAACGGACTTCTTGTTGACGGAATGGAGTCGCCGCTTTGCGATTGTTGTCGGTAACCCGCCGTATGTAAGGCTTGAGGCGCTTCCGCGACGAGTATTGCAAGAGTACCGGGCTCGCTTCGAGACGCTGACGGACCGGGCCGATCTATATGTCGCATTCTTTGAGCAGGGCCTTGAACTACTGGACGATGATGGTTGCCTCGCGTTCATTTGTGCGAACAGATTTACGAAGAATCAGTACGGTTCTGCGCTACGAAGGCTGATCGCGAGCCGATATCGAGTCCGGCAGTACGTGAACTTGGAGCACACTCAGCCGTTTCTTCAGGATGTCTCGGCGTATCCTGCTGTTGTCGTCATTGACCGCAAGACTGGGGGTCCGACGCGCTCAGGAGAACTTCCCAATCTTGAACCCGCCACGCTTGCGAGTGCAAGCGCCCAGGCGCTTGGTCCGCGATGCGGAGACGGAGCGCTGGCCGAGTTCCCGTCGTGGTATCCAGACGGATCGCCTTGGCGATCGACGTCAGCAAGCACGCACGCCTTCATGGATCGTTTGGACGGCTTACCAGCTCTGGAGGCTTCGGCCCCGGGCACGAAGGTCGGAATTGGCGTAGCGACGGGTGCGGATGAAGTCTTTGTGCTCCCGGCCAAACGGACCGATATCGAGGAGTCGCGACAAATTCCGCTGCTGATGGCGGAGGACGTTGGGTTGGAGACGTGCACCTGGTCAGGGCACTACCTGGTGAATCCGTTTGATTCCGCTGATGACGGTAACCTCGTCAACTTGGAGGAATTTCCGGGCTTGAAGTCGTACTTCGGGAGTCGTGAGGCGCAGTTGAATGCACGACACGTCGCGCGGACGCGGCCGGCGCGATGGTATCGGACCATCGACAGGGTATGGCCGAGTCTTCAGAGGGTGCAGAAGTTGGTCATTCCCGACATACAGACCGGTGGCGTCGTCGGTCTTGATGGCGGTGAGTTTTACCCTCATCACAACTTGTATTGGATATCGTCACCGTCATGGGACCTGCGAGCGCTTCAGGCACTGTTGCGGAGCAGTTTTGTGCTGAACCAGGTAAGGGCGTACTCAGTTCAGATGCGGGGGGAAGTCTACGCTATCAGGCTCAAACCCTGCGCAGAGTGCGGGTTCCGCCGATGGCGGATCTTTCCGGCCCTACGCTGGCCGCTCTGCGAAATGCAGCCGCAAGCGGCGATCTCGAGGTCGTTGACGCCGCCGCGGCAATGGCGTTTGGGTTCGAAGTGGCGGGACTGTAAAGCCGACTTATACGTTTCGCGACTATGGTCGAGCGGTTCGACGATTGTATCGGTGGGAGCACGGTCGACGCGCATGACATCGCGCTCGCCGAGTCGATCATCGGGCTATTCAAACACGGAAGTCATTCGACGGAACGGACACGGCGGGGCCTCGAGGACGTCGAACTCGCCATACTCGAATGGGTGGCTGGGTTTAGCACCGACCGGCTGCTGGAACCGCTGGGCTAGCTTCCGCCGGCCGAGTACGACCGCGCGTTCTACCGTCACCAAGCAACTTAACCGGAATCGGCGACTCTCACTTGACGCGCGCCCCGAAAAACTCGGGTCGATTCACCGTAAGAATTAGTTCAACCGGATGGCTCGTATGAGGGGCTTCCATTCCCGATCGCCAATCGCCAACCACAGCGGGGGCGCCGAGGCTGCCGCCTCGTTAGATGACTCTAAGCCGGCGGTGGCTGACGCACCCGCCCGCAGCAAGCGCGTTAGCCTGCCGTTCTTGACCGTACAGCGGCCTCAAGAACTGGAAGCATCTTGTCCAACACCACGACGCTTTCGCGGATGAGCATTCGGTCGCGCCGATTGTCAGGGTCTTTCATGCCGTGAAAGACGTTGCAACGCACTTGGTAGAGGATACCGCCAACAGCCGCCACTCGGGCAACCGCGGATTCACTGCTGTCGTCGTATTGCCGCGCGAGTCGTCTCGAAGCCCGACGAAACGCCGGGTCCCACAGCTCGCGGCGCATATCACCGGGAGGAACTTCAAGGAGACGGCTGACCGACACTCCTGTTTCCCGCAACAGCTGCCGTGCCTCGTGCGGCGCGATGTAGCGACGAATTGCGCTCATTACACGAGCCCGCTCGCGGTCGCTTGCTTCGCCCCCGTAGATAGCGTTGAACGCCTGCCAGAGCGCGCTGAACCGTCCCCATTGCGGTGGATATGCTGTTCGCAGGCGAAACGCCCTCGCGCCGTCCTCGCGTCCTCGGCTGCTCGATGCCATGTGTCCTCCAACAGGGACAACGGATTATTCGATCTAAACGACCTGCGCTTCTGCCGCCGCGCCCCCACGTGCAAGCCCGGTCGGCGGCCCGCGCGGGTTCGGCGGCCGGATCACGACAGGTGCCCCGCCAGAATGCCTTCCGTAAAGGCCAAGACACTCTGCGCATCGGGTCGGTCGACCTCAGCCCACTTGGCGTGCAAAGCGCTGTTGCGAAACTTCAGGTAGGATTGCGCGATTCCGACTTGAGCCCCTTGCAGCAATCGCGCCTCCTTAAGAGCCGTCACGACGCCAGCAAGTTTTTCCCGATGTGGAAGACCATTGACGTCTCATCGAACCGAGGGCTGATCATGTGAGCCATTACAGGTCGACCTCCCGAAGGGGCAGGGCACGATGATGTCGCGTTTCGGGCGATACGCTCTCGCGGCTACCAGGATGTGCCAGTTAACTAGTCCCGTTTCGCCGAGCGTCCCACGTATCAAGAACGAAGATTGCCAGCGAGTGCGCCGAATTCACTACGAGCCGTGCATGACGGGCAGCCAATCGATATGGACGGCGGCCTCTGCCGTGAGCGGATCCCGCGTGAGTGCGGAGCGAACCCAAGCCATGGGTAATCGACGACAACCCAGACAAGACCTGCTGCAAGTCTGCATCCTCAACCGACGCCGGGTTTAGGCCCAACGCGCGTTGAACCACCCGCCATAGTGGTTGCAGAGACTGATCATTGGGCATTTCGAGGCCTTCGTCCTCAATGTATACCTTGCAGAGCGCCTCCAGAATTGCGCAGGCCGCAGTGGCTGCGGTGCTTGGATCTGACTCGATGGATGAGAGGGCTCGCTCAAACTCAAGATTCACTCCACCTAGGTCGCGTTCCCGGATGATGTCGTCAAGCTGCCGCGCCGGCAATGCAACGCCCTGGCGGGAGATACGTCCGCCGCGCAGGTATTCGAGCCCGTTTTCGAGCAGGAGTGCGCGTACGCGCTCTTTTTGCTCCGGATGATCGGCGAGCCATCGCGGCATGTCCGTATCCATGAAGTCTTCGAGCACTCGCCCCAGGATTCGAAGTCCGTCCACACCGGGGTCACGAGCCGCCCGCTTCAGCCATGTGACAGACTTCGTCACGCAACTACCCTCCGGCCGCTCTCCGGGAGCGCCCGCCTCGGAGAACACCTCTTCGATGCTCGCGTGGTGGTAGTAGTAGTTGCCGATGACTGTTCCGACGACAGTGGCGACAGAAGATGGAAAATGGTCGGGCATACGCTCCGAATGGGGCTGGGTAGTGCGCAATTATATCGTCGAGCTGCTGACTGGGGACGCACTCCCCTGGGCGGATGGTCGATCTAGGGCCCGCTCGCGACTGCGGCCTCACGCCACGGTGTCATGACGCAAGGTGCAGTGGGTAAAGGTGGCCAATTGCACCTCACTCTAAGCGGTCGTGAGGTCGCGGAGTGGCGAAACGGGTGGCCAAATAGCCCGAGAAGGTCCGAAACTAACGAAAAACCGATCCGGGCGGATCACGCGAACTGTCAATGAGTTAGCGGTTTTTTCGCGGGATTCGGACCCCCACAAAAACGAGCTGATAAGCCTGAGCGTCGACTTCCGCGGGCCCGGACGCGGGTCCCCTGTCACGCAGCGCCCCCTCACGCGATCCTTCCTCCATGGACTTCCACGCCGACGGCACCCCCATCACCCCTGCCGGGCTCGAATACGCCCGCACCACACTCGGCGCCGACCTGGCCGGGATCTGGACCGTCCTCGCCGTCGAGACCGGCGGCTTCGGCTTCCTCCCCGACCGGCGCCCCAAGGTCCTCTTCGAGCGCCACATCTTCCACTATGTCACGAAGGGGCGCTTCGACGCCGCCCATCCCGACATCAGCAACGCTACCCCCGGCGGCTACATCGGCGGCGCCGGGGAGTACGACCGGATCCTCGCGGCGGTCGAGCTCGATTACGAGTCGGCCCTCGATAGCGCCTCGTGGGGGATCGGCCAGGTCCTCGGCTTCAACTCCGACCGCGCCGGGTACGACCTCGTCGACGACATGGTGGCCGACATGATCCACGGCATCACGCACCTCCTCGGTGCATGAAACCAAACTGAGAAGTGTTACCTATGTCCTCGGTCTATCTGTTACCGATGTCCCCGACCGCTCACCCGCCAACTACTCGGCAAGAAAGTCTGCCGGCGTCACCGCGCGCTTCGGGAACGCCCGGAGGACCGCGCGATCTGTCGTGACGAACGGCACGCCCAGCGCGTTCGCCAAGGCCACATACTCGCAATCATATGTCGTGCAGTTCGAACGAGACGCCAGTTCAAGGACGTCCTGGGTATTCACCTCACCCTCACGGCCGCCGAGAACTTCGTCGATCTGCCCGAGTAGCGCGACGGCCCGCACAATCGTCAGATCGCCTCGCGCGATGTACTTGTGCACGACACTCCGAAGCTCGCTGCGCCAAAGCGTCGGGGCCACCCACGTGGGATCCTTGACCAGGACCGCCACGGCTTCCTCGGTGCGGTCGCCCGGCATGACGAGGTACGCGAGCAGATTTGCGTCCGCTACGATCATGGGCGACCGGATTCCCGAGCGGCGCGGAGGTCCTTGTCTGTCAGATAGACGCCCTTGAGCCGGGCACGGCTGCGCCGCAGGGTAGCGAGCAAGTTTGTTGGATCGCCCGCGTTGGCCTCGGTGAGCGCGCGTTCTACTGCGAGAATGGCTTCGCTGTTGATGCTGCGCCGATGTTCCGCGGCCCGCGCCTTAAGCTGGGCGTAGAGCGGATCCGGCAGATTCTTGATCGTCAATGTGGCCATGGGGCCTCCATGCATCCGTTATGGATGCAATATGAATGCGCCCCCGCATCGCGTCAACCCTTTTCGTCGCTCTCTGATCCTCTATGGCAGCCGGATGGGCCGAAGCGCGAGCGCTCCGTACCCCGTTCCAGCGCGCCGCACTGGTCATGTTCGTCATTGCGGAAAGCACTGGGCAGGCGACTCTCTCCGAGGCCCCCGACGGAGCTGCGTAAAAAGAGTCCATCTGGCTGCCAAACCTTGAATAGCATCTCGCGCTATTCAAATTCAGGCCGTAGATTTGAACTGAGCGGTCGTCAGTTCAATTCCTTTGAATAGGGCCACCCAATGAAACGTGGGGCGACTGGGCGCTACCAAGTGACCTCGGCCGGCGGCGAGACGGTCCGGGCCTTCGTCCCGGTACCCCTCCCGCCCAAGCCATCGATCGTGCTCGACGGGCCGGTCCAGCGCGCTCTGGAGCCGGCCCTCCTGGCGCTTGGCCGTCTGGATGCGATATCGTCACTCCTCCCGGACACCTCGCTCTTCCTGTACACCTATGTCCGGAAGGAAGCAGTCCTTTCTTCCCAGATTGAAGGCACCCAGTCCTCAATCTCGGACCTGCTCCTCTACGAGCTTGAGGATGGCGGCGGGGTCCCGGAAGAGGACGTGCTGGAGGTCTCCAACTACGTCGCGGCCATGGAGCACGGGATGCAGCGGATGCGCGGTGGCTTCCCGCTCTCCAATCGCCTGATCCGTGAGATCCACGGCGTTCTGATGCAGACTGGTAGAGGGAGTACCAAGGATCCGGGAAACTTCCGGAGATCACAAAACTGGATCGGAGGAAGCCGCCGGGGAATGCCAGGTTCGTTCCGCCCCCGGTGGCAGAAGTTGGCGACGGGATGGGTTCGTTGGAGAAGTTCCTGCACGAAGAAGCAGGTAATCTGCCGCTCGTGATACGAGCAGGATTAGCGCACGTCCAGTTCGAGACAATCCACCCGTTCCTTGACGGCAACGGCCGGGTCGGCCGGTTGCTGATCACGTTGTATCTGTGTCACAGCGGCGTGTTGACCGAGCCACTGCTCTATCTCTCGCTCTACCTGAAACAGAACCGCACCACCTACTACGAACTGCTCGATGCGGTGCGCGCCCGCGGCGACTGGGAGGCATGGCTGGTGTTCTTCCTGAATGGCGTGAAAGAGGCCGCTGAGGAAGCAGTGAAGACGACCCAGCGCCTGAAGAAACGTTTCGACAAGGACCGCGAGCAGATACTTACGGTCGGGCGTCGCTCAGGCTCAGCGCTAAGGGTACTTGACGTTCTCAAGGAACGGCCGATGACGTCGATTCAACTGGCGGCGGCGCGCACTGGCCTCTCGTTTCCGTCTGCCGGCACGGCCCTGGCGTTGCTTCAGGAACACGGGATCGTGCGGGAGATCACCGGCAGGCCGCGAAATCGAGTGTATGCGTACCGAAAGTACCTCGCCATCCTGAATGAGGGTACCGAACCGCTATGAAGACGCCGGACCTATCGGAGCGCGCATTCGATGTTCCATGGCCAGCGCATTGTCGGTTGCTATAGTTGGTATTTTTCGCTTTATTGGCTGATAGCGTGTGTATTTTTCAGCTTTGCAGCCAGAGGCGCCACTTATCGTGCCGAAATCTTCCATCACATGGCCGGACATCGTGTTCGGAGGAGGGACCGCCTCACAGGCGATCCACCGGGCGGTCGTCGCCGGCCGCCTGCGCAAGATCGGTCCGACGCTCTACACCTCGAACTTCACCGAAGCCGACGAGACGATCATCACCCGCCATCTCTGGGAGATCGTCGCCCACTACGTACCAGGTGGCGTGGTATCACGTCGCACCGCGTTCATGGGACGTCCCGCTGCCGACGGCACGGTCTTCCTGACCGGACCGGCTGGCAGACGTCTCGATCTTCCCGGCCTGCACCTGCGAGTGGAAAAGGGTCCGGGCGCCTTGGCGGGAGACACGCCGTTCGTCCACGGACTGCTGCTCGCTTCCGAGCCGCGCCTCCTCCTCGAGAACCTGGTTCGCTCGCGGGAAGGCGCCGGTGCACGCCGCACGGTGTCGCGCTCGGAGGTCGAGGCGCGGCTGGAAACCATCCTGCGGAGCCGGGGCGAGCACGCGCTCAACGCGCTCCGTGATGCGGCACGCGCGCTCGCCGTATCGCTCCAGGCGTCGAACTCAATGCAGCAGCTCGACGCCCTCATCGGCGCGCTGCTCCGTAGCCGCTCCGCGGGGAGGCTGCAGACGCCGGCCGGTCGGGCGCGCGCGGCGGGCGAGCCCGTCGATCCCGAGCGCGTCGAACGTTTCGCCCTGCTGGCGCGGTCGCTTCAGGCGTGGTCACCACCGGTCCGTGCCGACCGGTCAGCTACGGGACCGGCGTTCGAGATCGCCGCATTCTTCGATGCCTACTTCTCCAATTACATCGAAGGCACCGAGTTCGAGCTCGACGAGGCGAGGTCGATCGTGTTCGATGGTGTCATACCGCCCCAGCGCCCGGCTGATGCGCACGACATTCTCGGGACCTATCGACTGGTCGGTGATCCGGAATGGCTCGCCCGGTCGGTCGTGGCCGATCGCGATGCGACCGCATTCATCGGGCGGCTGCGGGAGGCGCATGCCGTCCTGCTGGCCGGCCGGCCGGAGGCCGGGCCGGGCGATTTCAAGATCAACGGCGAACCGGGCCGGCAATACCGTGTTCGTGGCGCCCGAACTCGCACCGGGCACGCTGGCAGCCGGATGGGCCGAAGCGCGAGCGCTCCGTACCCCGTTCCAGCGCGCCGCACTGGTCATGTTCGTCATTGCGGAAGTGCATCCCTTCGCCGACGGAAACGGTCGGACGGCCCGCGCGTTCATGAACGCCGAACTGGTGTCGCAGCGGCAGCAGCGGGTGGTCATCCCGACCGTGTACCGCGACGACTATCTCGGCGCGCTGCGTGCCCTGTCCCGGCACGACGATCCGGCGCCATTCCTCCTGATGCTCGATCAAGCCCAGCGCTTCTCGGCCTCCGTGGCCTGGGACGATTTTGCGTCCGCAGAGCAGGCCCTCACCGCGGCGAACGCGTTCCTCTCCGCCGACGAAGGTGCCCGGCTCCGGGTACCCAGGACCGCCGTGTAGCCTGCCACCTCCGCCGCGCGCACTACCTTTCCCCCATGACGCCTCCTCGTCTGCTGGTTCTGCTGGCGCTCTGTGCCGTCGCTCCCGCCGCCGCCCAACTCCCCACCACACCGTCAGACTCCACGCTCGCCGCGATCACCGCCCGCGGCCGCATGCTGCTCCAGTACGACATCGCCGCCTGGCACGGCGGCGATGCCATCATGGCGCTCAAGCCCGCGCCCGGCGAAGTCACCACGTCCCTGGCTCGTCGCAATCCCGATGGCTCGTGGGTCCGTCTACTACGGCCGGCTCTCGACCGGGAAGGACACCTTCTACATCACCTTCCGCGCCGATCAGGTCGACGCCGATTCGGGCTTCACCGCGTCGCACCTCACGACTCCCGCACCCACCACCGGCGTGCTGCGCGAGATGGCGCTCGCCTTCGAGACGGCACAACACCAGTTCGGCAATGTCTCGCGTCCGTACAATTCATATGTCTTGCCGGCACCCGCCGGCGGCTTCTGGGTGTACTTCCTGCCCGCCCAGGT
This sequence comes from uncultured Gemmatimonadales bacterium, assembly GCA_963796635.1. Classification (GTDB taxonomy): domain Bacteria; phylum Gemmatimonadota; class Gemmatimonadetes; order Gemmatimonadales; family GWC2-71-9; genus Palsa-1233. The sequence goes on along the minus strand of CAWCMH010000001.1, from coordinate 2,626,578 downwards.
CGACCCGCGTTCCTTTCCCCTGGGCGGCGATATCCGCTACCGCATCGTTGACGGCACGACCATCGCCGATTCGGTGCGCTTCCATCACGCCATCCTCGATCGCCAGACCCGGACCCCGCCGAACGGCGACATGCGCGTCGCCTCGGCGCACACCTCGTTCGACTCGCTGCCGTCCGAGACCGATGTCTTTGTCGTGCTGCGACAGTTCCCGCACCTCCCGGAACTCGTCGCGACGAAGAACTTCATCTACCAGATCGCCGTTGACGGCACCATCACCTGGGTTCGCACCGGCCAACCGCAGGGACCGATTACTCCCGCACCAAACGGCCCGCCCACGCCGGTCGCGGCACGCGTCTGGCACGCCACGATCGATACCGTCGGCAGTGCGCCGCGGACCATGTCGCCCGGCTACACGGCGTGGCGCGACAGCACCACAGGCTGGCGCATCGCGTTCGATCGCATCGTACCGGTCCACGGTGCCGATTCCGGCTCGTACAACGGCAGTTGGCGCACGCTGATGCTGGCCGATGGTCGTGTCCTGGTCACGCGCGGGTCACCGGTCGCGCCGATTCAGCTCTACGACGCCGACGGCAACTTCGTCCGCGAAATCGGCAGCGTGGGAAATGGTCCCAGGGATTTTGTGTCAACGCCCACGCTCGCCATGAAGGGCGACACGATTGTTGCGCTCGATGGCATCCAGGCGCGTGTGATGCTCTTCACGCTTGGTGGCAAGTTCATCCGGTCATTTCAGATCCGGCCGCGCGGCTCGCCCATTCCGATCAGCATCGATCCGCGCGGCCTGGTGCGGGTGCAGTCGCGCTACGACCTGGGTCCGGGCGACTCGCTGTCGCGGCTGCAATGGATCTACTACACCACACGTGGTGTGGCAGTCGACTCGATGCGCCGGCCTCCGCTGCCGGCGCCGAAGACGTGGCGGATTCTCGACGGCACCCGCCAGCTGGGGTTCGCGGCGCCGCTCGCGCCGGCAATCGCCGACGTCTTCCTGCCCGATGGAACGCTGATGTACGGCGTCGCCGACCGGTTCGAGTTCTTCGTCACCCGGAACGGGCGCGACACCACCCGCATCTTCGGGCGCAGCGATGTGAAGCCGATTCCGATCCCGGCGGGATTCATCGATACCACAATCACCCAGCTCACCAACTTCCAGCCGCTTCTCAAGGCTGTCGTCAAGCGCAGCGATTTTCCCGCGTCATTCCCGATGTGGAACTCCGCCACGGTCGATGATTACGGCTTCGTGTGGGTTTCCATCGGCCTCAGCGGCCGTACCCCAAGTTCGGTTGGCATCTTCGATCCCGACGGCCGCTATCTCGGCGCAGCGCCGTTGTGGTGGCAGCGGATCGACCAGATGTCGTTCGGCGGAGACCGGATGGCGTATGTCGGGTACGACAAGGATCGCCGGCCGGTCATCCGGATCTACCGTGTCGATCGGCGCGGCATGGAAGGGGTGCGCTGAGGCGCAAACGGTGAGGAATCAGCGGGGCGCGGTGTCATCCTGAGCGAAGTGAACGCGAAGCGTTCACGAAGTCGACGGACCTCGGTTCAGCATGATGAATCCAGCTTCACCGCACCGTGCCGAGATCCCCTCGACTTCGCTCGGGACAGGCCTTCGACTACGCAACCGCGGTGCGGTTGCTTCGCTCAGGATGACAACTCCGGGCGGCGAGCGATCCCTCGCTGCGCTCGGGATGACGCGAGCGACCCTCTCCCTTACGTCTCCGCCGCCGGATGCTCCGCCGTGTTCGCCTTCCAGGTCACCTTCGTGTTGAACACCCGGCTCAGCACACCGGCAAACCACGTGCGCGCGCCGTCCAGAATCTCGTAGATCGTCGGAATCACCAGCAACGTCAGGAACGTCGACGTGATCACGCCGCCGATCACCGCTCGACCCAGTGGCGCCCGGAAATCGGCGCCCTCGCCGTGGCCCAGCGCCACCGGAATCATCCCGGCGATCAGTGCGAACGTCGTCATCAGGATCGGGCGCAGGCGGATCCGGCCGGCCTCGATCAATGCGTCGCGCAGCGGTACGCCGCGCTTCTCGCGCGCCCACTTGGCGAAGTCGATCAGCAGGATCGCGTTCTTGGCCACGATCCCCATCAGCAGGATCACGCCGATCAGCGACATGATGTTGAGCGTGTCGTGCGTGACGATCAGCGCGATCACCACGCCGATCAGCGACAGCGGCAGCGAAATCAGGATCGCGATCGGGTCGAGGAACGACCCGAACTGCACCACCAGCACCATGTACATCAGCAGGACGGCGATGCCCAGCGCGGTGAAGATCGACACGAACACGGTCGCCTGATCTTCGCTCTGCCCGCCGACGGCGAGCTCGTACCCGGGCGGCAGCGGAATCTTCGACAACGCGGACTGAATGTCCTGTTGCACGGAGTTGAGCGCTCGGCCCTGCGTATTGGCCTCGACGGAAATCACCCGCGACCGATCAACATGGTCGATCTGGCCCGGTGCCTGCTCGGTGCCGATCCTCGCCACCTGTCCCAGCGGAATGACATGCGTCTTGCGATCGCTGCCGGTCACCGTGATCGGCAATTGCGACAGGTCGGCCGCGCGGCGGCGCGCCTCCGGGGCGAGACGAATGCGCACGTCGCGTGTCTCGCCGGTCGGGTCGACCCAGTCGCCCTGATGGATCCCCGCGAACGCCGGGCGCATGGCCTGCGCGATCTGCCCGATCGTGAGCCCCATCGATCCGGCCAGCGCGCGATCGACGTCGACCGTGAGTTCGGTGCGCGGTGCGCGTACCGACAACCCGACGTCCACCGCACCCTTGACCTGCTTCACCCGCGCCTCACCCTCCGTGGCGAGCCGGGTCAGCACGTCCTCATCGGGGCCGCGGAACTGCATCTGGATTTCCTTCATCGCGCCGCCGAACCCGCTGGTGAACACGGCGGCGGTGACGCCGCTGACGCGGGCGAATTCGTGCCGCAGCGTGTTGCCGATGTCGATCTCCGACACCGACCGGTTGGCCTTGGGCACCAGCTTGATGTAGAGATCGGCCTGGTCCACACCGGGCGTGCGCCCCGGCAGCGCGCTGCCGATCGTGGCATAGGTGTACGCCACCTCCGGATGCTTGCGCGCCATCGCCGCGATCTCTTCGGTGCGTTCGCGCGTGAAGTCGATGTTGGCGCTCGACGGCGCCTCGACGATCACGTCGATTTCGCTGCGATCGGAATCCGGGACGAAGCCGAACCCGCCGAGCGTCCCCTGCAGCACGATCGCGCCGACGAACGACAGGACCGCGACACCGACCATGATCCAGCGGTGATCGAGCGCCCAGCCGATCACGCGGGCGTACACGTCGGTCATCCCGGCGAACCAGTGGTTGAACTTGTCGAGCTGGCGCGTGATCCAGTGCTTCTGGTGTTCGTGCAGTGCGGGATCGGGCCAGTAGGCCGACAGCATCGGGTCGAGCGAGAACGACACGAACAGCGACACCAGCACGGCGCACGCGATCGTCAGCGCGAACGGCTTGAACCACTGGCCGCTCAATCCCGACATGAACGCGATCGGCACGAAGACGCAGACGATCGAGAACGTCGTCGCCGCGACGGCCATGCCGATTTCGCCGGTCCCCTCCTGCGCCGCGCGATAGTGATCCTTCCCCATTTCCACGTGCCGCACGATGTTCTCGCGCACCACGATCGCGTCGTCGATCAGGATGCCGATCGCCAGCGACAGGCCGAGCAGCGACATCGTGTTGAGCGTGAAGCCGGCGGCCCACACCGCGATGAAGCTCGCCAGCGCCGACACCGGCAGCGCCAGGCCGGTGATCACGGTCGAACGCCACGAGTTGAGGAACAGGAACACCACCAGCACGGTGAGCAGCGCGCCCTCGATCAAGCGCCTGCTTGACGTTGTCGACCGCGGCTGTCACGCGCACGCCCGCGTCGCGCACCACGTCGACCTTGGCACCATTCGGCAGCGTGGGCGCAATCCGCTTGAGTTCCTGCTTGAGGGCGTCGACCACCTGTGTCGTGGAATAGCCCTTGGCTTTCTTGACCTCGATGCCGACCGCGTCGTGCCCGTTGTAGGTCGCCGCGGTGCGCAGTTCCTCGTGGCCCTCGAACACGTCGGCCACGTCGCCCAGGTGGATCAGCGCGCCGGGGCGGTCGGCGACCACGATCTGCCGGAACCCGGCGGCGTCCGTCGGCCGGCCCTTGAGTCGGATCGATTCTTCCTGCAGCGGCCCGTTGAGCCGTCCGACCGGTGCCGCGAGGTTCTGCGAGCCCAGTGCCGCGACGATGTCGTTGATGCCGACACCGGCGGCCTGCATCGCGTCGGGCTTGATCTGCACCGTCATCTCGGGATACGAGCCGCCCACGACACTCGCGTCGGCCACGCCCGGCACGCCGCGCAGCGCGCGCACCACGGTCGGATCGGCGATCTGCGTCAGCGCGCGCGCATCGAGATTGGGCCCGGTGACCGTGAGCGACAGGATCGACTGCTCCGACGGGTCGAAGCGCGACAGCACCGGCTCTTCCATCTCGTCGGGCAGGTTGTTGCGTATCCCCGAGATCGCGTCGCGCACATCCTGCGACGCCTCGGCGACGGGCTTGCGGTAATCGAAGAAGACGGTGAACTGCGCCAGGCCGTCGACGGCATTCGACACCGTCTTGTCGCGATCGACGCCGGAGATGCCGAAGATCGCCTCTTCCACCGGGTCGACGATCTCGCGCTCGACCACGTCGGGCGCAGCACCCGGATAGGCGATCGTGACCGACACGATCGGCTGGTTGATGTCGGGGAATTCGTCGGTCTGCAGGTTGAGCAGCGCCGCCAGGCCGAACGCAACCAGCGTGAGCATGACGACGACGGTGACCAGCGGATTGCGGATCGCGAAATCCGAAATCCACATGCGATGCTCCGGCGGCGCGGGCGGTTGCTCGCCGTGCGGCGTTGGCGTGGTCACGCGCGCCTCAGCGATCGCCGCGGGTGACGCGCACCGTCGTGCCCGCGGGGGTGGTGACCGCCGCGCCGGTCAGCACCGTGTCGCCGCGCGCGAGACCCGACGTGACCTGGACACGTTCGGACAGATCGTCGCGAATACCCAGCGTCACCGGCACCGTCGTGACCTGTCCATTGGCGACGCGATGCACGACGGGCTCGCTCGACCGGGTATCGAGCGCGCCGATCGGTATCGCCAGCGCACGCGCCGACTCGCAGCGTGACGCGTCCCTGCGCGAACTGCCCCGCCGCCAGTGAGCGATCCTCGTTCGGCACCGCGATATAGAGCTTGAGCTGGCGCGTCACCGAATCGACGGTCGGGTTGACGCGCGCAATGTGCCCGTCGAACACCTTTCCCGGATTGCCGTTCACCGAAAACTCGACCTTCGTTCCCGGCGTGAGCTGCGCGATGTGCTCCGCCGGTACGGATGCGTCGAGCTCCAGATCGCTGGGGTCGACGATGGTGATGACCGGATTGCCGACCTGCAGCACGTCGCCGACATTGGCCGGCCGCGCGCTCACCACCCCGGCGAACGGCGCGCGAAGCACGGCGTTCGCGAGCTGCTTGTCGGCCATTGCGAGCGCGCTCCTGGCGTTGGCAACCGCCGCATCGGCCGCGACGGCCTGATTGTGCGCGGTTTCGAGATCCTTGTCGGCGATCGCCCCCGCGGCGTGCAGGTTCTGCGACCGCTGGTAATTCCGCGCGGCCACGTCCGCCGCGAGTTGCGCGCTGCCCAGTTGCGATTGCGCCGACCGGGCCGCGGCCGCCAGCGCGGTGCTGTCCATGATCGCGACGATTTCGCCGCTCGACACGGCGGCGCCCTCCTTGACTGGCAGCGCCAGCACTTCGCCGGCGACCTGCGCCCGCAGCTGGGCGGAGCGCTGCGGGGCGAGCGTGCCGGACAGTTCGGGCCCGGTCTCGACCAGCGCACTGTCGACCACAGCCACGTTGTCGGACGACACGTCCGTGGGCGGCGGCGCCGCTGCAGGCGCCTGAGCGCGATGACAAGCCGCCGCGGCGATCGCGATCATGAAACACCACGACCAGCGCCGGTCAATCGGCCGAACCCGCATGGTCATCACGGACCTCCCGATCCGGTGGCGGCGCCGGTGACGGCGGCGTTGGGATTGACGACCGGAGTGGTGGTCGAGTTGCCGCCGGTGGTGGCGCCGGGCTGCCCGGTGGCGGTGCTGCTGCCCGTCGACGCACTGCTCGACCCGCTCGCCGATGCGCCATTCGCGAACGGCAGCGCCGGCAACAAGACCAGCCGCAGCCGCGCCACCTGCACGTCGCGCGCCGCTTGGGCGCTGTTGGCCTGCGCCTGACCCAGCTGCAGTCGCGCATCGCCCACGTCGGTCAGCGTGGACAGGCCGTTCTGGTAACGCAGCTCCGCGATATCGTAGGCGCGCTGCGCTTCGGCCACCGTGCCGGCGCTCGCGGTGAGCGCGGCCTGGGCCGATTGCAGCTGTGTCGCCGCGTCTCCCTGCTCGAGCTGCGCCTGTTGGCGCGCCTGCTTGAGGCGCATCGCCGCCTGCTCGCGCGTCGCTTCCGCGGCCAGGGCGTCGGCGTGCATCCGCCCGCCGTTGAAGATCGGCACGGTCATCTGCACGTTGACCGACCAGTCGGTGAGAAATCGGTCGAACGAAAAGACGTTCTGCGGAAAGTCGATCTTGGCGTACGTGCTCGACACCGACAGCGACGGCAACCGCTCGGCGCGCGCCGCGCTCAGCTGCCCTTCGGTGATGTGCACCCCGGCCACCGCTTCGCGCACCGGCGCGCGTGCCTCGACCGACGTGTCGTGCGACGCGATCAGGCGTTGCGCGTAGTCGGGCAGTGGCGTCGCACTGGTGTCGGCGAGCGGCGTGGTGAGCGTGAGCGCCACGTTGGCCGGCAGGTCGAGCACCTGGCGCAGCCGCAGGAACGCCTGATCGCGCTGCGCCCGGCGCTGGATCACCACCGGCGTCTGGTTGTCGCGCGCCACGCCCGCGCGCAGCTGATCGAACTCGGCGGCGTTGCCCACCTGGCGCTCGAGGCGCGTCTGGTTGAAGGTGCGGTCCGCCTGGGCCAGCGTCGAGTCGGCGATGTCGACCAGCCGCTGCGCCAGCTCGGCGTCGAAGTACGCCTGCGCCACGTTGAGCAACGCCTGCGCGCGCTGCGCATCGAGCTCGATGCCGGCCTGGTTCTGGCCCGCGCGGGCCGCGGCGAGCTGGCCGATGATCTTGCGATCGAACAGCGTCTGCGACCCCGACAACCCGAAGGTCCACGTGTTCGGCCGGCCGAACGGCAGTGACGACAGGTCGAGACTCGATCCGTTGGCCGTGCAGTCGAGTGCGTGTTCGAGCGAATCGAGCCGGTCGGCGATCGGCAGCGTCGGATCGGGCACGAAGTGATGACAATTGGTCGGCGCCGGGAACGTGTCGGCCGGATTCGCCGACGCAAATCCCGAGAACTCCGACGCCAGCGTGCGCGTGTACAGCACGCTGCCGTTGATCTGCGGCAGGTAGCCCGCGCGCGCACGCAACCACGTCGCCTGCGCGCTGGTGATCCCGGCGCGCGCGATGCCGACCGCGGGACTCGCCGAATCGGCGCGGCGCAGTGCGTCGCCGAGCGACAGCGGCATCGTCGCGCCCGCTTGCGCGTGCGCGCGCGTCGCACCGACGACGACCAGCAAGGCCACCAGTCCGCGTCGCATCATCAGGCGAACTCCGCCGCGCCAAGCCCGCGCAGGATCAACTCGACCTGGATGGCAATCGCGTCGTCGAACGGCGTGGGGTGAAGGTCGGGAATCATGTCGCGCGTCATCGCATCCATGAAGACGGTGCGCATCAGCATGGTGGCTGCGCTCTCGATCAACACAGCGCGATCAAGCAGACCGCGCTCCGCTGCGCGCTCGAGATATGCAACCAGCTCCGCGCGCGCGATGCGACCACCTTCGCACGCTTGCGGTGCCAGGGCAGGACGTTCGTCGGCCTCGGCCAGGCAGCTGAGAATGAGTCCGCGCTTGGCGTGGATCGATCGGTGATGCTGCGTCGTCCAGAGGACCAGTTCGGCATGCAATCGGGCGGGCACCCGCGGCAGCGCGGCCGGATGGTCCTGCGACGCGTGCTGGATCGCCTCGAGCAGCAGCGATTCCTTCGAGCCGAATCGGCGGAAGACGGTAACCTCGTTGACGCCAGCGGCTTCGGCGATCCGCCGGGTGGTCGTGCCACGCCACCCATGCTCGGCGTAGAGCCGAGCCGTCACGTCGAGAATTGAATCGCGGGTGTCCATATGGGCGGGCAATACTATGCCATGCGGGCCGAAATGCAAGTGCTTGCTAACGCTGGGCGCGCCGGCGCGGGCCGATCCCTCGCTGTCGCTCGGGACAGGGGCCGTAAACGGCGGAGGGTTGTGGCGCGTTGTCATCCCGAGGAAGAGGAGCGACCGAGGGATCGGTCAGAGGATAGCGATCCCTCGCTGTGCTCGGGATGACACTCGCCAGTCGCGTCAGCGACTTCGCGGTGCCGAGCCGTCACTTCAGTGACGCCGGCAACGTGAATATCGCCGTGACGCCGGCGCGGGCCAATCCCTCGCTGTCGCTCGGGACACGGGCCGCGGCTCGGCCCTGCGAAGCGTCATGAATGACGCTGGCCCGACCAGTCGCGTCAGCGACTTCGCGGTGCCGAGCCGTCACTTCAGTGACGCCGGCAACGTGACCAGGACCGTGGAGACGCCTACTGCATCGCCTCGCGCGTGCTGGCCTGGTTGAGTCCGCTGGCGATCTCGGGCAGGATGCCCTTCTCGCGGTAGATCGGCCGCACCTTCTCGCGGATCGCCGGCAGCGCGCGCGCAAAGATCACGGCACCCAGCACGCACACCGATCCGCCCAGCGCGATGGTGCGCGGCGCGCCGATGCGTGACGCCAGCGCGCCCGCCAGCAGCGAGCCGAACGGCGTCGTGCCCATGAACGCCATGGTGTAGAACGCCATCACCCGGCCGCGCATCTCCTCGCGCACCAGCGACTGCAGGATGGTATTGCTGGCGGCCGTCTGCACCATGAAGCCGAGGCCGACCAGAAAGAGCAAACCGAGCGACAGCGGCAGCGCGCGCGAGAACGAGAACGCGACCAGGCTTGCGCCGAAGAGTGTGGCCGCGACCACGATGATCCGTCCCAGGCCGAGCACGCTCCGGCGCGATGCGAGATAGAGCGCGCCGATCAGCGCACCGCTTCCCGCCGCGCCCATCAGGAAGCCGTAGGTGTGCGGGCCGCCGTGCAGCACGTTGGTGGCGATCATCGGCATCAGCACGTTGTACGGCATGCCCATCAGGCTCATCAGCGCCAGCAACATCAGCACCGCGCGAATCGGCGTGAACTCGATCACGTAGTGCACGCCGGCGCGCAACTCGTCGAGCACGCGGGTGGTGCGCGTCGCAAATGTCTTGCGCGGAAGCTGCATCGCCCAGAGCGATGCGATCACTGCGAGATAGCTCACGCCATCGACCAGGAAGCACCACCCCTCGCCCACCGCCGCGATGAGCAACCCCGCGACAGCCGGGCCGAGCAGCCGGGCGCCGTTGACCATGCTGGAATTGAGTGCGATGGCGTTCGGAAGATCGTCGCGATCTTCGACGATCTGGATCAGGAAGGTCTGGCGCGACGGCATGTCGAACGCGTTGATGCAACCCTGGAAGAGCTGCAGTGCGATGAGGTGCCATACCTGGATGACGCCGGTGAGCGCGAGCGCCGCGAGCGCGAACGATTCCAGCATCGACAGCGTCTGGGTGACGAACAGCACGCGATACCGGTCGAGTCGGTCGACCCAGACGCCGGCGACCGGTGCCAGCAGGAACGTCGGTACCTGCCCCGAGAAACTGACGACGCCGAGGAGGATGGCGGAGTGCGTCAGCCGCCAGACCAGCCAGCTGGTGGCGACGCGGGTGATCCACGTGCCGATGACCGACGTGCCTTGCCCCGCGAAGTAGAGCCGGTAGTTGCGGTGGGACAGCGCGCGCAGCATGCGGGCGGAACGATTCGACGACGACGAGGCGGCTGCCATGGCGCTGGACAGTAACAGGGTGCCGCCTCAGGCGGCGGGGCTTGCGTCGCGTCCCGCGCCCGCGCGCAAAAAGATTCGTCGTTGAGGTTCCATCCGCCGTTCTCCCTTCTCCCTTCTTCTTACGGCTCGTCCCCGCTCGGCCCGTAGATCTGCGGCACCTTCGATCCCATCGGGCGGAGATACGTGGAGATCTGGCCGCGATGATGCACGATATCGAACAGGAAGCTCCACGCCATCTGCGACGCGTCCCGCTCGCCACCAAAGAACTCGAGCTTGCCGCTCCAGCGGTGATGCGGCAACGCCTCCCACCGGCGGACCACTTCGGCGCTCTGCGTGTCATACGCGGCGAGCACCGCAGCCATGCTGGCCGGCATCGGCTCCGGCGCCCACACCGCGCTTCCCGATTCCAGTGCCTCGATGATCATTTTCTCTTCACCCACGATCTGCCAGGCGATCTGCTGCGCCGTGCGTGACGCCGGATCGGGGCGATAATCGGAGCCTTCCGGAATCCGCGCCATCACCTTGCGCGTGGTCGCCGATTCCTTCTTCCAGAACGTGGTGAAGAGCTCGCGTTCGTCCATGTCAGGCTCCAGTTCAGTGTGAGAAAATGGATGAGGTGTATTCGCTTCGACCGTGCTACCGCCGCTCCATGTACACATGACAATCGTCCGGCAGGCCGGCCACGAACCCGCATCGTTCGTATAACGTCTGCGCATCGACCGTCAGCAGCGTGAGTCGCCGCAGCCCCTGCAAGTCGGGATGCGCGACGACGCATTCCATCAGCCATTGTCCCAATCCACGGCCCCGCATCGTCGACTCGACCACCACGTCCGTGACGTAGCCGTACGTGGCGCGGTCGGTCACGACGCGCGCGAATCCCACCAGGCGGTCGTTGTCGCACAGCGCGAAGGTCAGCGAATCGGCGACGGCGCGCTGCAGTACCTCGCGCGACAGCGTCCTCGACCACGCCGTCGTGTGCAGCAGCGCGAGCGCCGCGTCGAGGTCGATTTCGGCCCGATCGGTCGTGACACGGCAGGGCGGGCGAGTCCAGTGCATCGGCAGGTCGAGCATGCGGAAAAGCTAGCGTGGCCGCCCCCCTCACCCTTCACCCCTCGTCCCACGTCTTTCGCCCCTCGCTAGCTTTCGCCGACCTCAGCCCCACGGACCCCGCCGCATGTGGCACCGCGAACATCACGTCTGGAACAGCCCGGCCCTCGAGGGCCGGGCGATGGACCTGCTCGTCCTCGGGCACGCCGGTGCGCGCGCGCTGGTCTTTCCCACGTCGCAGGGGAGCTACAACCAGTGGGAAGACCAGGGGATGGCCGAGGCACTTGGCCCGCAACTCGAGAGCGGCCAGTTGCAGCTCTTCTGCGTCGGCAGCGCCGATGACGCGAGCTGGTACAACGAGAGCATCGGCGTGCACGAGCGCGCCGAATGGCAGGCGCGGTATGACCGTTACATCAAGGACGAGGTGCTGCCGTTCACGCTCGACGCTGAACGCGCATCCGTTCCTGATCACCACCGGCACGTCGTTCGGCGGCTACCATGCCCTCTGCTTTGCGATGCGCTATCCGGACCTGGTGCATCGCGCCCTGTCGATGAGCGGCTTGCCCGACATCAAGCGGCTGACCCACGGCTGGTCGGATGACGCGGTCTATTTCTACAACCCGGCCGACTTCATCCGGCACGAGCACGACGAAACCCGTCTCGCCGCGTTGCGTCAGGTCGACATCATTCTCGCCGTGGGTGAGGGCGATTCGCTCTGCGCCAGCAATCGGGAATTTTCCGCGACGCTCTGGGAGCGCGGCATCGGCAACGCGCTCAGGATCTGGGATGGATGGGCCCACGACTGGCCGTACTGGCGGCAGATGGTACAGCTATATATAGGTGGGCACGATTGACCGGCGCGTTCTGCGCCGGTCATCCCGAGCGCAGCGAGGGATCGCTTGGTGACGGAGCGATCCCTCGCTCCGCTCGGCATGACACCACTGAGAGGCACACCCATGTCTGACACATCTTCCCCCCGTCGCATCGGCATCCTCGTCGGCCGCGAATGGTCGTGGCCGCCGGCCTTCATCGAGGAAGTCAGTCGTCGCGACGTTGGCGTCACCGCCGGGTTCGTCTCGCTCGGCGCGCCGACCCTTGATGAACAGATCCCCTGGGATGTCGTGATCGACCGCATCTCGCACGAGGTGCCGTTCTACCGCACCTGGCTCAAGCACGCGGCGCTGCAAGGCGTCACCGTCATCAACAATCCGTTCATGTGGACGGCCGACGACAAGTTCTTCGGCGCCACGCTGGCCGAAGCGAACGGCATCCGGTCACCGCGCACCGTGGCGCTGCCCAACAAGGATTATGTCCCCGGCATCAAGCACGACGAGTCGTTGCGCAACCTGCAGTATCCGCTCGATTGGCAGGGCGTGATCGCCCACGTCGGACTGCCCTGCGTCCTCAAGGATGCGCACGGCGGCGGCTGGCGCGATGTCTATGTCTGCCATTCGCTCGACGAGCTGATTCACCACTACGATCACAGCGGCCTGCTGACGATGGTGGTGCAGGAGTTCATCGAATGGCAGGAGTTCGTCCGCTGCATCTGCATCGGGCGGCAGCACGTGTTGCCGATCAAGTACGATCCGAAGGAACGCAAGTACCACATCACCGACGATTTCCTGCCGCTCGACATGCGCGCGCGAATCATCGGTCAGTCGCGAACCCTGGTCCGCGCGCTCGGCTACGACATGAACTCGATCGAGTGGGCGATCAAGGACGGCGTGCCCTACGCGATCGACTTCATGAATCCGGCCCCCGATTTCGACATCCATTCGCTGACACCACGCTACTTCGAGTGGGCCGTGCGCACCATGGCCGATGTGGCCATCGAATACGCGCTGGAACCGCGGCACGTGCCACGTCCCGAGATGAGCCAGCTCTTTGCCGGCCGTCCCGGCGTGGCCGCGAGTACTGCGGCCGGAGCGATGCCGGCCGGCGCATGACCGACCCGATCGCGGCCTGGCACGACGGGCTCGACGAATCGCTGGCCCTCGAATCGGCCGCGTGGCTCGCCGACCGTCAGGTCGAGCGCGGGATCGCGTTCGGCGATCGCCCGCTCTGCACCGTGCTGCGCCCGCGACTGATGCGCCGCGCCGATTACGTCGCGTTGCGCCACGCCTGCGGTCAGCTGCTCGGCGCGTTTCGCACCGCCGGGCGCGCCGCCCTGGCCGACGCGGCGTTCCGACGCCAGTTCCGGCTCGCCGATTGGGAAGTCACCCTGCTCGAAACCGCGCCGAGCCTGGGGGTGATGGCGCCGCTGTCGCGACTCGATGCGTTCATCGATCCGGCCGACGGCGTGGCGCGGATCACGGAATACAACGGGGAAACGCCGGCTGGCACCGGCTATTGCGACGTGCTCAGCGAACTCTTCCTGGCGCTCCCGGCGATGCGGGCCTTTGCGCGCGACTGGGATGTGCGCGCGCTGCCGGCGCGGCATCACCTGTTCAACACGCTGCTCGAGACCTGGCACGCGTTCCGCGGCGTGCGAACGCTGCCCACCATCGCGATCGTCGACTGGCACGACGTGCCGACCGTCTCCGAGTTCCGCATCTGCCAACGCTATTTCGAGTCGATGGGGTGCGAGTGCCTCATCACCACGCCCGACGCGCTCAGTTACGACGGCGGCACGCTGCGCGATGCGAGCGGTGTCGCCATCGACCTGATCTACAAGCGCGTGCTGATTCACGAGCTGGTGGCCGAGTGCGGCCTCGACCATCCGATGATCCGGGCCGTCGTCGACGGCGCGGTGTGCATGGTCAACCCGTTTGCCTGCAAGCCGCTGCACAAGAAGGCGTCGCTGGCCGTGCTGTCCGACGAGCGCAACGCGGCGCATTTCAGCGATGCCGAGCGCGCCGCCATCGCGCGTCATGTCCCGTGGACCCGCGTCGTCGAGGAGCGTCACACCCTGCATGACGGCGTCGCCATCGACCTGGTGCCCTGGATCGGCGAGCATCGCAGCGAACTCGTGCTCAAGCCCAATGACGATTACGGCGGTGCCGGCATCGTGCTCGGCTGGGAGGTGGATGCCGCGACGTGGGATATCGCGGTCACCCGCGCACTGCACGATCCGTATGTCGTGCAGCGCCGCATCGCGCTGCCCAGCGAGCCGTTCGCGACGGTGACCGACGGCTCGCTCGACTTCGATGCGCGGATCGTCGATGCAGCGCCCTTCTGCTGGGACGGCGCGTGGAGTGACGGCATGCTCTGCCGGATTTCGACGTCGACGCTCGTCAACGTCACCGCCGGCGGCGGATCGACCATCCCCACATTTGTCGTGGAGCCGAGATGACAGGAGCACCCGAGAACGCGAATGCCCGCGCGCGGCGAGGGGTCTGCCTGTGACTTCCATCCGGGACAGCCGGCCGTTTGCGGCGCGCGCGACGACGACGGGCCGCGTGTCTTGGCCCGTCCCTCTTTTCTCCTTTTCTCGTTTCTCGTTTTCTCGTTGTGTGCGGAGATCGCCATGAACGCTCCATCGCTGACGATCGGGATCGAGGAGGAGTACCAGATCATCGATCCCGAGACCCGCGAACTGCGCAGCTACATCACCGAAATCCTCCAGGAGGATTCGGTGGTCCTGGGTGAGGTCAAGCCCGAGCTGCACCAGTCGATGGTCGAGATCGGCACGCCGATCTGTCATACGCCGGCCGAGGTGCGGGCGGAGCTGGTGCGTCTGCGGCGGATGGTGATGGGCCTCGCGGCCAAGAAAGGGCTGGTGATCGCGGCGGCGGGAACGCACCCATTCTCCTCGTGGATCGAGCAGCAGATCACGCCGCTGGAGCGCTACATCGGCGTCAAGGAGGACTTGCAGGAACTGGCGCAGTCGCTGCTGATCTTCGGCACGCACGTGCACATCGGTGTCGAGGATCCCGAGTTCCGCATCGACGCGATGAATGTCTGCCGCTACTTCCTGCCGCACGTGCTCGCGCTGTCGACGTCGTCGCCCTTCTGGATGGGCCGCAACACCGGCCTCAAGTCGTATCGCAGTGTGGTCTTCCGCTCGTTCCCGCGCACCGGCATTCCACGTACCATGAACTCATGGGCCGACTACAGCGAGTTCGTCGACCTGATGGTCGCGACCGGCTCGATTCCCGACGCCAGCAAGCTCTGGTGGGACGTGCGGCCGCATCACAAGTTTCCGACCATCGAGTTCCGGATCTGCGACGTGTGCACCCGCGTCGACGAGGCGGTGTGCATTGGCGCCATCTTCCAGGCCATCATCGCGAAGCTCTGGAAGCTGCGCTTCGACAATATGACCTTCCGCCAGTATTCGCCGAACCTGATCGAGGAGAACAAGTGGCGTGCCACCCGCTTCGGTCTCGATGGCAAGCTGATCGACTTCGGCCACGCCCGTCAGCTGCCGGCACGCGACCTGATTCGCGAACTCATCGAATGGTTCATCGGTGACATGGTCGACGAACTCGGCAGCCGCAAGGAAGTGGAGTACGCATTCGAAATGCTGGGCAACGGCACCAGCGCCGACCGCCAGCTGGCCACGTTCCGGCGCACCGGCAATCTCAAGGACGTGGTCGACCAGCTGGTGCGCGAAACCGCCGAGGGTGTGCTGTGATCGGCGCACGGCCGCTGATCGGCGTCACGACGCAGACGCTGCAGGCGATCGAGGGCATTCCGCACGAACTCCCCACGTCGTGGGTCATGAACCAGCGATACGTGCACGCCCTCGATCTCGCCGGCGGCGTGCCGGTGCTGATCCCCTTGCTCGCCGACCGCGTCGACACGCTGCGCGCGATCTATGACCATCTCGACGGCATTCTCGTCCCGGGCGGTGTCGATATCGATCCGGCGACGTATCGCACCGCGGCGCACGAACGCCTCGGCCGGCTCGATCCGGCACGGGATACCACCGAACTCACCCTCACCCGCTGGGCGGTGGCCGACGAAAAGCCGTTTCTCGGGCTTTGCCGCGGCTTGCAGGTGCTCAGTGTCGCCCTGGGCGGGACGCTCTGGCAGGATCTCGCGGGCCAGCGCCCCGACTCGGTCAAGCACGACTACTTCCCCGGGCAGCACTATCAGCGCGACTACCTCGCGCACGACGTCGATGTGCAGCGCGACACGCGCCTGAGCGACGCCCTCGGTGCCGGCGCCATCGCCGTCAACTCGATGCACCACCAGGGGATTCGCGATCTCGGCGAGGGGCTGGTTCCCACGGCCATCGCCGAGGACGGCTTGATCGAGGGCGCCGAGCTGCGGGGCCGCGGCTTTGCCGTGGGTGTGCAGTGGCATCCCGAGATGTTTGCGTCGGGCGAGCCGAGCGTGGGAAGACTGTTCGAGGATTTTGTCGCGGCGGCCGCGACGAGAAAAGAGAAAAGTGAAAAGAGAAAAGCGAAACGATGAGCTCGTCAGTGGCTTCGTTCCTGGGCCCGCTGGCTCGGCCCAGCGGTGGCTTTCCACAACCTGAGTGTCAGCGCCTGCGTCTCGCGCGATACGGAGTGCAGCCGGACTAGTTCATCCGGATTGGTTGCTCCGAACTCGGTCAAGAACTCCAGCAACGCGGTTGTTTCGACGCTCGATCCGTACGCGATCCGAATCAGTGCCTTGCACCGCAATGTTCGGCCGCTCGCGAACCCTTCGGCAATGTTGAGCTCTACCGATAGCGCTGCGCGCCGGAGTTGATCCAACACGGCGGCATAGTCCGGCTTCCAGCATCGCACGGCGTAGCGGTGTACACCCATGGCGACCGTGTGCGCGCGTTGCCAGGCGAGCAGTCCCTTGTGCGTGCGCATGGCGCAAGATGATTGGCTGCATCGGCCGTCGCGGTACCGAATGCCGCATCAGGGCGCCTCTTGGCGCGCACGTGGCTGGTCTCGTCCCGCTCCGGCCCTTTTCTCCTTTTCTCTTTTCTCTTTTCTCGCTGTTACGTCTTGGCCCGCCACAGATACGACAGCTTCACAAAAAAGTCCCGCTGCACGGGGCTCAGCGTCGCGTTGCCGTTGATGTCGGGGCGTTGGTTCACGCTGCCGTACCCGACGTAGATCACGGTGCCGGGGTTGGGGAGATACGTGAACAGGAAGCTGGCCTGGAGCAGCCGATTGTCGTAGGCGGCGCCGCGCGCATAGATGCCGGTGACGGGGTCGCGGATCACGATCGGCAGGTTGGTGCGGGCGGCATCACGGAGCGAATCGCGTGCATTGACGGCGTACTGGGTGATGATCCGCAGCTGGAAGGCGCGCGAGATCTGGTATTCGATCGTCGCCACCGCCACGTCCTGCAACAGTTCACGGCTGCCGTCGCCGGGCCGGTACACCCGGCTGTCGTTGTAGCTCAGGTTGACGCGCAACTGGTCGGTGGGCCGGTAATCCAGCCCGAGCGACGCGACGATATCACGGCCCGACGCCCACTCGCCGTAATTCTCGTCGTCGAGCCCGGCGAGGAAGAAACCCGTTGCGTCGAACTGCTTCCACGTTGGCGTGTTGCCCGACAGGGCATAATCGTTGTTCGGCAACCGCGCGTGGCCGCCGGTGAACGGTGTGACGCTGCCGTCGGGCTCGAGCAGGCCGTAGTTGACGTAGATGGTGGAGTCGTAGCCGAAGCTCTCGTGGAACCAGCTCGCGCCCGCGCCCCATCCGCCGCGCAGCCGCGCGTTGAAGTTGAAGTGCAGTTGCCGATTCTGGATCGCGCCGCCGTGAATGAAGTCGTCGTAGCGGTAGTGCCCGTTGAGCGACATGTCGGCGGTGAACGCCTCGATCACGCGGTGCTGCCAGAGCCAGGTATAGCTCTGGTCGAGTTGCGCGTTCGCGATGCCGGTCTGGGTCAGGAAGCCGGACCGCGTGATGAAATTGTCCGCGACCCCGTTGACGCCGTAGTTGAGCCGCAGGTTGCGGCCGTCGAGTCGGTACCCCGCCGAGAAGAGCGGCGCATCGTTGACGGCGCGATTGACCGCGTCGTGCGCCAGTTCGGCCGCCACGCTGAACGAGTTGACGCCACCCAGCACCACGCGCCCGTCGATCCCGAGGACGCGATTGGTTTCGGGGCCGTCGTGCTGTTCGGTCCAGGTGGCCCCGATGCGTGATCCCGGGCCCAGGTCGTGCGATCCGCGGAAGATGCCGAACACGGGATTGTCGCCGAAATTGGACGCGGCGCGATCGTCGACCGCCGCCAGCATGCCGACCTGGTTGTCGCCGACCTTGCCGGTCAGCTTGCCCGCGAACACCGGCTGCACGATGCGGCGCGTATAGATCAGGTTTGACGGGGCGTCGAACTGCTCCACGCCATCGAGAAAGAACGGCCGCTTCTCCGCGTAGTACACGGCCTGGCGCGGGTCGAACGCGAACTGGGTCACATCGCTTTCGATCTGCGAGAAGTCGGGATGCGCCGTGGCGTTGAACGTGAGATTCGGCGTCACGCCGTAGCGCAGCTCGCCGCCCACCTGCGGACTGCCGACGTCGTAGTTCCACGCCGCCCGACCGCTGGCCGGCACGCCGATCGCGCGCGACGTGAGCGTCGGCACGATGTCGAGCACGTGCCCGGCGTCGAGACCGGTCAGGCCGACCAGGGTGCCGGATTGCGCGAGAAACGACGACGCGCCCCGTTTGGCCGCGGTCCAGGTCTGTTCTTCGCCGGACCGCTGGACCGAGCGCAGGACGTTGATGCCCCAGGTCTGGGTCTTGCCGGACTGAAACCGGATACTCTTGAACGGAATCCGGATTTCGACCACGTAGCCGTCGGGAAGTACGCGGCCCTTGGAGTCCCACACGAAGTCCTGCGACAGATCGGGCTTCTGGCGCGTCTGCACCGCGCAATTCGATCCGTTGCACTGCACCGTGCCGTTTTCGTTGAGCGCGCCATCGGCCTGCACGCCAAGGGGATTGACGGCAAAGACATCGGCCTGGCGCCCGTCGTTGAACGTCGACAGGAAGATCTGCACGTTGTCGTCGTTGCCGATCTGGTCGCGCGTGGCCAGCGTGGCGTGCACCGCGCCGGTCGTGTCGAAGGCGCGCACCCCGATGTACAGCGCGGTGGCGGAATACCAGATCCGGATCACCGTCGAGTCGGCCGCGCGCCGCCCGTCAACCGGCGTGAACTCCGAAAAGTCGGTCAGCACGACGGCCTGCTGCCACTGGGGCTCGTCGAGGCTGCCGTCGATCACCACGTCGCCGGCCAGGCGCGGCGGAGCTACCGCAGTCTGGCCCGCCCGCCCGGAGTAGATGGCCGGGCCCAGCGCCGCCGTCGCGCGCGGCAGGGGCTGTGGCGGAGGCAGGGTCAGCAACGCAGCAAGGAGCAACATGGGCTGGCAGAAGGATAGCCCGGACGCCCCCGATGCAAGGAGGCGCTGGGTCGGGCACTCACCTGCCGGGAGTCGATTATTATTTTCCGGGCGATGTGCAAAAGACCGTGGCCTGAGACGTGTAATGACTACGACGGGTCATTAGCGGCGGTCATACCTTCGATGGGAGTTTCCATGCGGCAGTGCATTCTGGCGGGTTCCGTATTCGCGCTCGTTCTCGCTGCCAGTCCGGCCGCGGCCCAGATGGACCGCGACCCCGGCACCTGGATCCTGTCCCTCGGCGCCGGAGCGACATTCCCGGTCGGAAACCAGACCGACTTTCTCAAGACCGGCATTCATGGGTCCGCAGCGATCGGCTATGAGCTGCCCAGCGACAAGGCGATGTTCTCGGTCGAAGGTCGCTACCTCTACGCCGACAACAAGGTCAGCAGCAATGGGCACAGCAACATCCTGACCTTCATGGGCCGCGGCGATTTCGGCAGCCTGCAGCACGGACTGTACTTTACTTTGGGCGCCGGTGTGTTGCGCAACGAGTACCGCCAGCCGATCGGCGATCAGTCCATCCGCAACACGCATGCAGCCTTTGCCCTCGAAGGCGGTCTGGGCTTTGCCTTGGGCAAGACGGTCTTTCTCGAGGGCCGCGTGCTGCATTCGTTCCGCAAGGATTCGGACGAGTACACGCTCATCCCGGTGACCATCGGCATCAGGTTCTAACCCACCGGCTCATTTCCGTCGCTTCACTCCGCGCACAGCTTCTGCGCGGAGTGGATCATCGGGTTTGTGATGCTGGGCATATCGCGCGCGCAGCTCCTGCCGCACGTCGAAACACACCCCGAAAAAACAGGGAACCTGCGGACGCCCGAAGGCATCCGCAGGTTCCCTGACAAACGGCGCTCAGCCCCGACTGGAGCCGGCGCGACACCGCCCGCTGCTAGAAGTGAACGCCGGCCTTGATCAGGAACTCACTGCCGGTGCTGGCCGCGAGGTTGAGTTCGACGAACGGCATCAGCTTGGTGTTGGCGGCGAAATTGATGCCGCCGACGAGGTCGAGCCCGAGGTAGCCGAAGCCGCAGCCGCCGCCGTAGTAGCCGCAATAGCCGCTGCCGTACGAGTAGTGGGTGTATTCGAGGCCAGCCCCGATGTACGGCTTGACGTTGCTGTTGGGGTTGGCGATATCGTAGAGACCGTCGCCGGCGAGCTTGTAGTAATGCGCGCCGCAGCCGGCGTAGCCGCCGCAGTAGCTGTTGCCGGGGAAGAACCAGTCAAACGACGCGCGACCGGTGATCGGATGCTCGTTCAACTCAGCCAGATGAAACTTCACGAACGCACCCACGCCGATGCCCACGCTGTTGTTCGCGCCAAATGCTGCTTCCACGCCGAACCGCGTACCCGATTTCTGGGCCTGCGCTTGCGACGCCTGCGGGGCGGCGAGAACTGCGAGGGCGGCCAGCATTCCGGCACTGGCCATCGATCCACGGAGCATGCTGAATTTCATGAATCCTCCTGAAGCGGGTAAGTAGTCCTACCGACAGTCAACCACTGAATTGACTGATTTTTGACGATTTGCGCAAGATCCAGCCGCCGCCCCGGGAACGGCAGGTAGTTCAGTGCCGTACCTTCGGAACATGCCTCGAATCGCCTGGCTCAGCGACAGCCATCTCGATCACGCCCGCCCGGATGCCGTGGCCGCCCTGCACCGGCAGCTCGGCGAGGTTGCCGTTGACCACTGCGTCGTGACCGGCGACACGGCCGTGGCGCCCACCCTCGTCACGACCCTCGAGACGCTGGCGGCGGCGGTGCAGTGCCCAGTGCATTTCGTCCTCGGCAACCACGATCACTATGGCGGCAGCGTCGCCGGTGTGCGCGACGCGGTCATCGCCTTGGGCGATCGCCGACCAGATGTCCAATGGCTCCCCCCCGCGGGGGTCTTTGCACTCGACGAGGACACGGCGCTGATCGGTGTCGATGGATGGGCCGATGGCGGGTTCGGCGACCCGCTCGCCACGCCGCTGCGCATGAACGACGACAGGCTGATCGCCGAACTCGCGGCTCAACCCGGTCGCCGGGCCAAGCTCGCCGTCAAGCAGGCACTGGCCGCGGCCGATGCCGCGCGGCTCACGACGTTGCTTGAGCGCGCCGTCGGCACCGCGCGGACGGTGGTGGTCGCCACCCATGTCCCACCGTTCGTGGACGTGCTGCCTGCGGCCGGACACCTGTCATCGGCGGATTGGCTGCCGATGCTCGTGTGCCGGGCCACCGGGGAGGTGCTTCGACGCGCCGCGTTGCACCATCCTGATCGCCGCTTCCTCGTGCTGGCCGGCCACACGCATGTCGGCGCCGATGTCGTGATCGCGCCCAATCTGCGCTGCATGGTTGCGCCGGCGCGCTACGGCGCACCAACGGTCCAGGTGATCACGACGTGAGCGTTTCGCCTTACCTTCAATCCTTCCCGAGTCCGGATCTTCGCATGCGCGCTCTGCTCCTCCTCCTCGTTGCGGCACCACTCGCGGCCCAGCAACCGGCGCACCGCGCGGCATCCGTCGCCTCGACGCCGCTGCCGGTCGACACCGCCGTGCACGCTGGCCGTCTCGCCAATGGGCTGCGCTACCTGGTGCGACACAACGGCTATCCGGCCCATCGCCTCGAGCTGCGGTTGATCGTCCGCGCCGGGTCGATTCTCGAAGACAGCAGCCAGCGCGGCTTGGCGCATTTCATCGAGCACATGGGATTCAACGGCACCACGCACTTCGACAAGAACGACCTGGTCAAGTACCTGCAGTCGATCGGCGTGCGCTACGGCGCCGATCTCAACGCGAACACGTCGTTTGACGAGACCACCTACATCCTGCCGGTGCCGAGCGACAAGCCGGAGCTGGTGGATCGAGCGTTCGAGATCCTGCAGGACTGGGCCAGCGGCGATCGCTTCGACTCGACCCAGGTGGTGGGCGAACGTGGGGTCATCATGGGGGAATGGCGCAACGGACTCGGCGCCAGCACCCGCGAACTCAACCAGGAAATCCCGATCCTGTTGCAGGGTTCGCGGTACGCGCGCCGGCTCCCGATCGGCGACACCGGCGTGATCATGCACGCGATGCCCGCACCGTTGAGGCGCTTTTATCACGACTGGTATCGGCCGGACCTGATGGGCGTGATCGCAGTTGGCGACTATCCGGTCGACTCGCTCATCGCGCTGATCCGGAGCCATTTCGGCGCGCTCCGCAATCCGGTGCCCGAGCGTCCCCGCACCGAGGCACCGATTCCGCTGATCCCCGGCACTCGGGTGGCGATCATCACCGATTCCGAGGAGACGAATGAATCGGTGGAGATGCTGATCCGTCGTCCGACGGTGCATCATCGCAGCGAAGCCGATGAACGCCGTGACCTGATCAATGCGCTGGGCAACAGCATCGTCAGTCAGCGCATGGGCGAACTGGCGCGCAAGCCCGATGCACCGTTCGTGGCGGCCGCCTTTGGTCCGGGAGGATTCCTGCGTGACCTGCAGGTGTACCAGGTCGACGTCGATGCCAAGACGGGACGGGCCGCGGCGGCGTTCGCGGCGGTGCTGCGCGAGGTGCGCCGGTTGCAGCAGCACGGCGTGCTGCCGGCGGAACTCGAGCGCGCCAAGGCGTCGTTGCTTCGCGCCGAGCAGGATGCCGCCGAGGAGACCGGCAAGACCGAGTCCGGTGACTTCGTCGCGAGCTACAGCGACGCCTTCCTGTACGGCAACGCGCTGGTGTCGGCCGAGCAGCGCTACCAGCTGGCTCGGCAATTCATGCCGACCATCACGCTTCCCGCGATCGACTCCGTGTTTCGCGAAGGCGCGGGGGGCAGCGATCGCTTCGTGGCCGTGGTCGCACCGGCCAAGGCCCGCGCAACATTGCCGACGCGCGATTCCATCGTCGCCATCCTGGCCCGCTCCGACACGATGACCACCGCGCCATGGACCGAGACAATCGTCAGTGGCGAGTTGGTGCCGCATCTCCCCGTCCCCGGCCGCATCGTGGCCGAAACGACCTATGCTGCGCTGGGCATCACCGACTGGCGCCTGTCGAACGGCGCACGGGTGCTGATCAAGCCGACCGACTTCAAGGCCGACGAGGTGATCATCGCGGGTGAAGCCGCCGGCGGCCTGTCGCTGGTGCCCGACAGCGCCTTGATCGATGGCGGCTTTGCCGCGTCGCTGGTGCGCGTCAGTGGCGCCGGCAATTTCGACGCGCCCTCGCTGCGCAAGAAGCTGGCGGGCCGCATCGTCGGCGTCACGCCGCAAATCGACGAGACCAGTGAAGGCTTCGATGTCGCCACCGCACCCGCGGATCTCGACGCCGCATTGCAGGTGTTCTGGCTCACCGCGACGGAGCCACGATTCGATTCCGCGGCGGCGCAGGCGTTCCTGAGCCAGGTGCGTACGGTGATTGCCAATCGGAGCAACAGCCCCGAAGCGGTCCTCGGCGACACCATCCAGGTGACCCTGGGACGGCATTCACCGCGCGCGCAACCGCTCACGCCGGCGCTGCTCGGCACGTTCGATCCGCAGCACGCGATGGCGATCTACCGGAACTGGTTCAGCACCTTTGGCGATTTCACCTTTGTGATTGTCGGCAACGTGCAGCCCGATTCGCTGCGGCCGCTGGTGACCGAATGGCTGGCGTCGCTGCCCAGCAACGGCGAGACGCGCACCTGGAAGGATGTGGAGCCGCTGCCGCCCGACAGTGTGCTGACGGTCGTGGTGCACAAGGGCAAGGAACCGGTCGCCACCCAGCTTGTCGTCTACAGCGGGCCCGCCGACAGCACCGGCCCGGCGGTCGACATCGCCGCCAACGCTGCCGCAGAAATCCTGCAGACCCGGCTGCTCGACACGCTCCGCGAGGCCATGGGGGCGACGTATGGTGTCAATGCGGAAAGCGTCGTGGAACGCGTGCCGCGACTGCGTTATCGAAGCGACATTGTATTCAAGTCGGCGCCGGGCCAGGCCGACACACTCTGGCTAGCGGCGCAGCGGATCCTCGCGGCGTTGCAGGCGACCGGGCCCACGGCCGATGAATTGCAGAAATACGTCGCGCAGGCCCGGCGAGAAACCGAAGTGGCCGTCAAGACGAACGGCTGGTGGCTGTCGGAAATCAGCAATCACGTCGATCCCGACGGCGGCGACGCCGGTCGCCCGCTCGACCAGATCCTGCAGTGGAACAGTGAACTCGATGCGATCACCCCCGATCAGGTTCGCGATGCCGCGCGCCGATACTTCGATCCACATCGTGTGGCGCGTTTCGTCCTGCTTCCCGGCCCGTGAGGTGACATGACCAGGTCCGCGCAATGGCTGATCCCCGTCCTGCTGGCTGCACCCGCTGCGATGCGGGCACAGGCGGTGGTGATTCCGGACACCATGCCCGCGCGGACACTGGCCTCACGCTTTGCCGGCGCGCGGCTGATGCCATCGGGTGTGGTGTCGCAGTTCGACTCGCTGGGCCAGATGCCGATGGGCGGTACAGGCGATTCGGTCACCGTGTACGTCTTTCCTGATGGCGATCACCTCCAGCGGACGTTGCACGCGCGGATCCTGAACCGCCGGCGGTTCGAGCCGCCGGCGTCATGGCGGACCGCCTGTGACGAGATCGCCCATCCCGGCTGGCTGTTCGCCGTGTCACCCACGTCGCAGGCCCCCTTTGGCGTGATCGTCCCCGGAGTGCATCCACCGCCGCTGGCCCGACCGGTGCCCCCGGCGTCGCGGGACGGCGCCTGGCAGTTCTTCCACGCCGTCGCCGATTCCGCCTGGACGCACTATCGGGATTTTCTCAAGCCCGCGTCGCCGCACGCGCTCGACTATCTGCATACCGATTTCTGGGGCGGCGGCGACGACGCCGGCTGGCGCGCCGTGAAGATGTTCGGCGTGCACGGCGCCGACGGGCGTGCGTACACCGCGCTGTCGTTTGCCTTCCGCGACGACTATCCGAACACGCCAACGACCGCGCGGACCTGGGTGGTCGACGCGTGGGGAGTGCCGGTCGCCGAGATCAATAGCGACATCGACATCTACGGCACCGTGGATGACCACGGTGGCGATGCGATCGTCACGTCGAGCGGGCTGATTCGCTGGGACGGGACACACTGGGAATTTCCGCCGGTGTACTCCGAGGAGCCGTGCCTGTACCACCAGGTGATGGATCCTCCGGCGAACTGGCACGGGAAATAGCGACCAGACACGACGACACAGCGGGTCGCGTCAGCTCGAAACGGCGCGGATGGGGATGCCGCCATTGTTCGTCCGGAACAATTCACGCCACTGCACGCCGACCTGCGTATCGAGCACCGGACTGGCACTCAGCATGGCGAGGTGCCACGCTGGCCGTTCCCGCCGCTGCACCTGTCCCAGCGTGGCATAGACATCACGCAGTTTGCCCCGGTCGCCGATTCGCGCGCCGTACGGTGGATTGACGACCAGCCAGCCCGCACCGTCATCGGCGGCGAGACGCGACACGGCTTGCGTGCGAAAATCGATATCGTCAGCCACTCCCGCCCGTGCAGCGTTCGCACGCGACGCAGTGACCGCGCCCGCATCGCGATCGTACCCGGCGATCGGTCGCGGCGACGCCGGCAACGCCCGTGCGTGCGCGCCGGCGCGCGCCGCGGCACACAGGTTGGGCCAGTCGCGCCAGCGTTCCGCCGCAAATCGGCGCGCCGCACCCGGCGCGATCTTCCGCGCGATCATCGCGGCCTCGATCGGAATGGTCCCGGACCCGCACATCGGATCGGCGAGCGGCAGGTCGGGTGTCCAGTCACATGCGAGCAACAGCGCCGCCGCCAGTGTCTCGCGCAGCGGCGCCTTGGCCACGGCCTGGCGATACCCACGCCGATGCAGCAGCGCACCGCAGGCGTCGGCCGACAGCGTGAATTCATCGCGCAGCACTCGCACGACAATGCGCTGCACCGCGGGCACCACCGTAACGTCGCGCTCCAGCGCCTCGGTGTCGGCCGGCGCGCGCATTGCCGTGGTGCCTGCGACGGCGGCCAGCACCGATCGCTCCAGCCGTTCGGCGATGCCGCCCTGATGGTAGAGTCGGGACTTGATCGACGTGACGCGAAAGTGCACGGCAATGCCGGGTTCGATCACGCTCGCCCAGTCGACCTGTGCGGCGTGACGCTCGAGCTCGGCAAACGTGCGAGCGCGAAAGCTCGCCAGGCGCACGGTGACCCGGTTCGCCGTCCGCAGCCACAGCAGCGCCTCGGCGAGTTGTTCAGTGCTGGCAGTGAACTCGACGCCGCCCGGTTCCTGGCCGTTGACCGTCACGCCCAACCCGCGCAATTCGTCGGCAGTCCACGCCTCGACACCCGGCGCGGTGGTCGCGAAACAGCGGAGCGGTTCGATCGACGGCACGCCGCAACGTAAGCGGCGCCGGGCTTATCTTTGCGCTTCCGGCTCCGAATCATCGTCCCCGGGAGACATCCTGTGAAGCCAGCCGCACCGATCACCGAATTCCTGCGCCATCACTACCGGCATTTCAACGCGGCGACGCTGATCGACGCCGCCGACGCCTACCTGCGCCACCTCGATGGCGGTGGCAAGATGATGATCACCCTCGCCGGGGCGATGAGTACTGCCGAGCTCGGGCTCTCGCTCGCCGAGATGATCCGCCGCGACAAGGTGCAGTGCATCACGTGCACGGGCGCCAATC
Source organism: uncultured Gemmatimonadales bacterium (assembly GCA_963796635.1). GTDB lineage: Bacteria > Gemmatimonadota > Gemmatimonadetes > Gemmatimonadales > GWC2-71-9 > Palsa-1233. Next base: position 2,599,599 of record CAWCMH010000001.1, on the reverse strand, counting down.
TCGAGGAGGACATCTTCAATCTCGTGGCGCACGATTACTACGAACGCGTGCCCCGCTATCGCGACCTGACGCCCGCGGAGGAGAAGGGACTCCTCGATCGGCACATGAACCGCGTCACCGATACCTGCATTCCCGAGATGGAAGCGATGCGCCGGCTCGAAGGTGCGGTGCTCCGGCAATGGACCGCCGCGGACCAGGCCGGGGAACGCTACTTCCCTCACGAATTCTTCTATCGTGTATTGCGGTCCGGTGATCTCAAGCAGTATTACCAGATTGATCCGGCCGACTCATGGATGCTGGCGGCCTGCGAAAAGAACCTGCCCATCTGGGTGCCCGGGTGGGAAGACTCCACCCTGGGCAACATGTACGCGGGTCACTGCATTGCCGGTGACGTGAAGCACGTCCACACGGTGCGGACCGGCATCGAATACATGATGCACCTGGCGGAATGGTACACCGCCAACAGCGGCGGCGGCGGGGTGGGATTCTTCCAGATCGGCGGCGGCATCGCCGGCGATTTCCCGATCTGCGTCGTCCCCATGCTGCACCAGGACCTGCAGCGCGAGGACGTTCCGGTGTGGGCGTACTTCTGCCAGATCAGCGATTCCACCACCAGCTACGGTTCGTACTCCGGGGCGGTGCCGAACGAGAAGATCACCTGGGGCAAGCTCGCGGTCGACACGCCGAGCTACATTATCGAGAGCGACGCCAGCATCGTGGCGCCGCTCATGTTTGCGATGATTCTGGGAGAGTAGCGAACCACTGTCATCCCGAGGAGGCGCAGCGACCGAGGGATCGCTCAGCCAGTAAGCGATCCCTTCCTTCGCTGCCGCTCAGGACAGGCGCTACGCTCGGGATGACACGAGCGGCGCGCCTACTGCTTGGTCGCGGTCAGCGTGAGGCTTCCGCCGGCACCACTCGTGAGCATCACGACCCATTCGTCACCCGTGGCGAGCGTGAGCTGCGCGGTCGCAAGCGTATCGCTGTGCCCCGGGCCCGAGATACGAAGGTGTACGTGTCCGGCTCGAACGGAAACTCGTATCTGCAGGGCGACGTGCGAGTTCGACGTACCGGCGCCGAAGGAGAACCCGCTGAGATCGCACGTGCTGTCGGTGTCGCGCGCGATAGACTGACACGTCGAACGGACCGACACCTGGCGCCGAATTGACCATCAGGATATGTCCCGTGCGTGGGCATCGGGGCCGACCGGGACTGATGATATTCGAGTCCACGGCCACCCCCGCCACGGCGGTGTCACGTGGTGCCGCTGACCACGACGGTGCGCGTGCTGTCGGGGTCCACGGAGAACGACAGCGTGCCCTAGCGCGGCCGCTTGATGAGCTGAGCTGCAATCTGGTGCGTGCCGGCGCTGATCGACAACTGCGACGTCTGTCCGACCGGCGGAAGCGCGACGGCGGATTGATCGAGCGTGACCTGCGTGCCATTGACGGCCGCAAGCGCGTTGACCAGTGAGAGCGTCGCGCCGGAACCGGTCGGTCCGGTGCCACCCTCGGTCGGTGTCGACGACGAGCAGGCGGCGATCAGTACGGCGCCCAACGCGATGAGCGAATGTGTGGTGCGCATCATGCCCCCGGAAAATGTGACTGACAATGGTGACGAGGCCTTCGTGGATGTCGTGATCGAAGCGCTCCTCGTGGCGTCATGGCGACCCGCAAAGAATAGCGCCTGTACCCGAGAGACCCGCTCGGACGCGCATGCGTCACATCGCCCGGCGCACGTGACGCGAGCGATCCAAACCGGGTCCATGGCAGTGTGCGTCTCACCATCCGTGCGGTCCTCATGTTGCTGGTCCTCGTCGCAAGCGAAAACTGCCGCGACGCGCCACTGGTACCAGCCGTCGTCGTGCCCGACTCGCCGGATCGGATCATCGTGGCGGCCGGCGATGGACAAGAGGGCCCGACGGCGGCGGTTTTGCCGGATTTCGTGCAATTCGAAGTCCTCGATGCTGCCGGCCAGCCGGTCTCCGGCGCCGACGTCACCATCACCGTGCTGGCCGGCGGTGGCAGTGTCGACGCGAATCGTGGCGTGACTGACGCAAACGGCGTCATCGCCGTCGCCTGGACGCTCGGCGGCGCGGGCGCCCAGCAACTGGAGGTGCGCGCCGGCGCCGCGACGGCGCAATCGCACGCCACGGCGTGCACGGACAACTGTGCCGGATCAGCGCCGCTTGACCAGATCGTCCCGGTGGCGCTCGAGACCTACGACGGATCGGGTCAGGCCGTGCATCCCGACGTGACCGATGCCCCAGGCATCGGTACCGGGCGCTGGCTTGCGATCACGCCATATCCCTTTGGCAGACGCCCAGCTTCGAGAATCCGTCGATCTTCGATCGCCTTAGCAGCGGCTGGCACGATGCCCGACGGTGCCGTCAATCCGGTCGCCGAACCGGCCATGATGCATACCTGTCCGATCCCGACCTCGTGTTCGACGCCACCGGACGAGCAACTCTGGCTGTATTACCGCGCACGTGGTTGAACGGACAAAATCAGGTACTGCTCACCCGCAGCGGGGATGGCGTGCACTGGAGCGCGCCGGTCGACCGTCGCGACGGCGCCCAGCCACCAGATCGTCTCACCCACCGTCGTGCGACGTGCATCGGGAACGGCGTGGACCATGTGGGCCGTCGATGCGGGACCGGCGGGATGCACGGCCACCAGCACGAGCATCGAACGCCGCACGTCGAGCGATGGTACGCACTGGAGTCCACCTGCGACCGTGGACCTGGCGCAGCCCGGAGCGGTCATCTGGCATCTCGAAGTGCAGTGGATTCCGTCGCGACGCGAATACTGGGCGTTCTACAACACGCACGCGCCGGGCACGTCGTGCGTCACCGATGCGCTGTATCTCGCGGTGAGCCCTGACGGCGTCCACTGGACTTCATATCCGTCGCCGCTGTTGCGTCGCGGCGTGGTCGACGCCTTTGCCGACATCGTGTATCGCTCGACCTTCCGCGTCAACGCGGCGAACGGTACGGTGACCTTCTGGTTTTCGGGGGCGCAGTACCAGCCGCCGGCCGGATACGCATGGCAGGTCGAGACCGAGACGCGCCGGATCGCGGACGTGCTGTCCACGGTGCAGGCGCCGGCACCGTCCCTCGTCACGCCTGCACCGATCCGTCGCGACCTGCCCCCACCCGAACCGGACGTCGGACCGGCAGCGCCCGATGCGCGATAGCTTGCATGTGACTTTTCGCCCCGAGCGAGGGTCCTCCTCAGGTGACGCCGACCGACGCGACGCTGGTCACTCGAATCGCTGCGGGCGACCCGTCCGCGCTCACCGAGCTGATGGCCGCATTCGGGCCGCCGCTGATGCGGTTCGCCTCGCATTTCCTGCGCTCGCCCGCCGACGCCGACGAGGTGCTGCAGGATGTCTTCCTGCGCGCCGAACGCGCCATCCGCCGGGGGACGCGCCCGGAACGCATGGACGCATGGCTGTTCGCCATCACGGCCAACCGATGCCGGTCGCGCCGGCGGCGGTGGCGGCCGTTCGTGGCCGGGCCGGCCGCGCAACACGCGCTCGATTCCGCCGTCTCGCGGCACGGCGAGCGATGCCGACACGCTGGCCTGGCGCGACGAGATCGACCGCGCGCTGGCCGCGCTGTCACCGCCGCTGCGCGAAGCGTTCCTGCTCAAGCATGTCGAAGGACTGGAGTATCGTGACATGGCGACCATCACCGGCGCCAGTATGTCCGCCCTGAAGATGCGGGTGACGCGCGCGTGCGAGCAGTTGCGCGAGCACCTCAAGGAGACACGCCCATGACCGATGAGCTTGCGCCGTCGGACCCGCTGCGCCGCGCCGTGCAGCAGCTGCAAACAGCCCGTGCCGATCGCGCCCGGCCTCGCCGCCCGCACCGGGGCCCGGCGCCGGCGACGGCAGCGGTGGCGACGCATCGGCGGCACGACCGCGACCCTGGCGCTCCTGGCCCTGGCGGCGGTGGTGACGCGGCGCACGCCGGCCACGGCCGTGCACTTCAGCCTCAACGCGCCGTCGGTGCGGACCGTCTCGCTCGTCGGCGATTTCACCGACTGGCGCACCGACGAACCCACGCTGCGACGCAACGCCGACCGGGCAGTGGCAGACCACCGTTCGCCTGCGGCCCGGGCGGTATCGGTACGCGTATCTTGTGGACCATGATCAGTGGCGCGCCGATGCCCACGAACCCATGGCGCCGGACGATTTTGGCCGGCCCACTTCGGTGGTGACGGTGACAGGAAACTGACCCAGTGCGATTCCGCGCCGGACTCTCAGCTGCTCGTGTTGCTCCGGATGATCCCGCTGCCGGCGCAGGATCCGCGACTCACCGCGCGGTTTCCGGCTGCGGTCGTGGACGCGGCTCCACCTGGCGATCGACAGCGCTCGCCGCGAAGCGTTGCCGACCGATCCGCTGGTCCTGCGCGCGCTCGAAGGCCAGGCGAAAGGCGCATCCACCGAGCAGATCATGGACGCCGTGTGGCCGGCTGCACGCCGCACTGCGCGACGTCACGCACGACGCTGGGCGCGGATGCGTCACCCGTCGACGTCACCACCGGCGCCGCCGCGCTGCAGGCCGGCATGCCGCAGGCTCGCCTGCAGGAGCTGCATCAACTTGCGCGGCAACCTGCCGCTCGCCCCGCCGCTCAGCGCGTATCTTGATCTGGTTGCCCGCGGCGCCCGGCCCGACCAGACCTGGGACCGGCATCAACGAGCTCGCGCGAGCAACGGGCCGCCGATGCCGATTTCACCCGGCTCACGCCGGCCGAGATCGATCGTGGACCGCCGGATGGGACACCGACCGGAACCACGCCTGCGCAGGGGCCGCCATGAAACTCGCCAGCATCATCGTCCTGATCGGCAGCAGCGTGGCGCTGCCGCTGTCGGCGCAACTGCGCGTAGAAACCGGCGGCGGCCAGGGACAACTCGACCGCCTCGCGCCCAGTTCACTGACGGCCGTCGGCGGTGCGCTGAATGCGCGCGTCGGTCCGAGTCTGCTGGCGATTGCCGGCGACGCGGAGGATCGCTTCGGGCTCGGCTCGACCGGGAGTGCGTCGGCGAGCTGGTTGTATCACGTCGGCTATGCCGACTGGAACATCAGCGCCGGACCTGAAGCCGAATTCGCACACGACATCGCGGCGCCATGGGCGCATACCGTCTCGGCACATGTGACGCTCACGCATTCCGCTCGGGCCGTTCGCCCTGACTGGCGCCTGGGCAGCAGGGCACGGCGCAGGCCGGGCTTCACGCCAACGCCTGGCATCGTCCCGACCTTCGACGTCGGATTCCACGCAGGGGAGTTCAGTATCGGCGCCGCATGGCACAGCACCGTCACGGTCGACACCGCGGATACTTACAGCGACAGCTTGCCACGAACGTCCAACTCCCGGAGCATCCACGACCTCTCGGCGCGTGCGGCGTGGGCCGTCGGGCCGCTCGTGCTCAGCGCGCAGCTCGGTCGGCGTTCCGGCCTTCGCCTTGCAGTCGGAGACCTGGTGGGAAAGCCGGGTGGCGCTCCGGCTGAGCCAGGAAATTTCGCTCACCGCGCGCACCGGCCGTCTCGCGTCGGATGAGTCCTGCTCAACCTGCGCGGCGGCCGCTACACCACGGTCGGACTGCAGCTCGACCTGATGCACACCACGTCACGTACCGACGCGCCGCTCGCATCCAGCGCCGCTGCCGTCAGGCGCGACAGCAACGGCCTGGTGCACATCGCGTTCGACGCTGCCGCCCACATGCAGCGTGCGCGGTTCAACAGCGATCTCACGGATTGGCGCCCGGTTCCGAATTGAGCCGCGGTCGTGATGGACGCTGGCAAACCGTGGTCGATGCGAAAGCGGGAGTGTATCGGGTCGATGTCAGCGTCGACGATGGTCCGTGGCAGGCACCTGCGGGATTGCCGGCAGCGGATGACGGCTTTGGACATCAGGTCAGTCTGCTGGTGGTCCCCGAGTAGGATCCGCACGCGTCGAATCCGGACCGCGATTGCGCTGCCCCGACGAATCGAGTCTCCCAAACGACGGAGCGAGTCGAAATGCTCCGGGGTGAAATGCCTGCCGCGCATGTCCGCCGTCGCTCGGTCCGGTCCGGTGCTGAAGCCGCGACCCATATCCTCCGGCCACGGTTGTCCCGGCGGCAACCGGCGCAACTGCTCCAGCAATCGCGTCGCATCCCGCAGGGTGCTCCGGAACGGGTCCAGCGACGTGGGCTCGGACACCGGCGCGCTGGAGATGATGCGGAAGCCGTACTGGGTGCCGGGCGCGGTGTTGCGCACCGTGATGCGCAGCACGACGGAGTCGGAATGCTCCTGGCGCTGCAGTGTGAGGAATACCACCACGTCGGCATTCTCGAACGGATTGGACGACGGCCGGCCGTGCATCAGTCCGCTGTCGACCCGGACGTCGTTCCATCCCATCATGCCGGCGGCGCGACGCGCCAGATCCGCCCCGGCGCGTTCCTCCAGGCTTTGCAGCGTCGAATCCGGTTCGCGCCGCGGCGGCAGCGCGATCACCAGCCGCCGCGATGCCCCGGACTCGCAGCCGAGATCTCCGCGGCAAGCCGTCGCGCCGGTGCGCGGTACCACCGGGTTACCGCAGGCGCGACCGCCACGGCCGCCTGCGCTGCAGGTTCTGTTCGCGCAGCAGCTCGCGCGTGAGCGAATCGAGCTGCCTGACCTGCAACGCCAGGGGCAGCGATCCGATGTCCTTTTCTTGACCACCTGACGCTTGGGATTGCGCGTGTCGATCTGCTGCAACTGATCGCGCAACGCGTTGGCGATGTTGAGCGAGTCCTGCCGCGTGTCAGCATCCTGGGCAGCGGCACGCTCAGGTCGCTGGTGTCGCTGCCCATCCGGGCCAGCGCGCTGTCGGCGCGGCGCGTTGCGACTGCATTGCTGCGCTGGTTCCACCAGAAGCCGCCGACCACCAGCACGAGCGTGGCGATACCGCCGAGGATCAGCGGCACCGCCGATGCGCGGGGCCGCGGCTCCGATTCTCCGCTGACAGCCCGGTGCTGGTCGGCCGCCAGCGCGCCGGCGATCCGGTCGAGCTCGACCAGCACCGCCTCGGCGTCGCGCGGACGGTCATCGGGATTCTTGGCGAGGCAATGCTGCACCAGGGCCGAGAACGCCGGCGGAATGTCGGGCTGCACCTGATCCAGTGGCGGCGGCACCCGGGTGAGTTGCGCCGTCATCGTGGCCGTGGGTGACGGCGCCGAAAACGGACTCGCACCCGTCAGCATCTCGTACGCCAGCAAGCCCACGGCGTAGATGTCGACGCGCTGGTCGGCATCCGGATCGGCGGCAAGTTGCTCCGGCGCCATGTACGCGGGCGTGCCGATCGCCATCCCCGAAGTCGTGTGCCCAGGCCCGAAACTCGGCAACGCCGCATTGAGCGCCTTGGCCACGCCGAAGTCAGTGACCAGCGCGTGCTGACCCATCCGTAGCATGTTCCCCGGCTTGATGTCGCGATGGACCACGCCGCGGGAATGGGCATACGCCAGTGCCTCGACCACGTCGTGCAGCAGGCGCACCGCCTCGGGCAGCGGATCGGACCGCGCAACAGCCGCGTCCGCAGCGATTCCCCGGCGATATAGGGCATGGTGAACCACAGCAATTCACCGTCCTCGCCGGCATGCAGCAACGGCACGATGTACGGGTGGGAAAGCCGCGCCGCCAGCTGCACTTCGCGGCGGAACCGATCGCGGTTGACCCCGGCCGCCAGGTCGGGCGGCAGCACCTTGATGACGACCTCGCGGCCGAGGGCGTGCTCCCGCGCCACAAAGACGCGGCTCATGCCGCCACCGGTGAGCTCGCGCTCTATGGTGTAGGCATCTCCCAGCGCGAGTTTGAGGTCGTCCACCAACTTGTCGGCCATTGGTGAATATACGGCGCGAGGGTGCCGAAAGATGAAGGGAGTTGTTAGTCGTTAGTCGTTAGTCGTTAGCTGTTAGTCGCTTCACCCCTGACAGCTAACAGCTAACGTCTAACGCCTAATGCCTATACGGCACTACCGTCCCGTCGTTCCCCATCACCCCGATCGGCCGGATCATGGTTTCGACGATTTCCTGTGACGCGTTGGATTCGCCGGCCATCAGCGCGGCGCCGAGGGTGTACGGGTCGGCCTTGTTCAGGTTGACGTCGTACCCGAAATCCTTGAGCGCGCCGATGGTGACCCGGCTCATCGCCATCGACCCGTTGGCCCAGCCCGTCATGAGTTCGCCATTGAACACCGACTCGCGCCAGTGCGCGCCGCGGGTACCGGTGCCGCCGGTGTTCTCGACCGGCACGCCGCTCGCCGCGTCGGCCGCGCCGAGCGCGGCGTACTCGGCGACGCCTGTCGCGCCGCTGTAGCGCGGATCACTGCCGTTGGGCGACGCGACCTCATCCTGGAATGCCGGCTGCCAGATGGTGCCAAAGCCGAGTGTATGCATCATCTCGTGCAGGACCACGCCGTTGAGGGATCCGTTGTTCACCATCGCCGCCATGTCGGCGCTGTCGAATTTCATCGTGGCCACGATCGGCAGCAGCGTGCCATTGCGCAGCAGGCACGGGCCCGCCGACCCGAGAATGTTTCCCACGCCATCGATCGTGGTCACCTGCGCAAAGATGACGATGCCGTTGACGGTCTGATTCCATGCCGGAGTGCCGGCGAGGCAGTAGCCCGCACTCGTTCGCGGGTTGACCGGCGTGACGCCGTTGAACGAATTGAACAGGCCGTTGATGCGCTGGCGCGCCGCCTCGAACGCCGCCGCCACCGACGGCGACGGCATGGTGCCGATCCACACGATCTGGACATAGCCGGTGTCCGAGCTCGGTGGTGGCGGCGGCACGACGGTAACGCTCACCTGGATCTGCACCACCGTGCTGCCCGCAGAGACCTGCACTACGCCGTTGGTCACCGAGCCGGCGATCGACGACGACACACTGATCAACCCCGTCGATGACACCGACACGCCATTGATGAACGACTCCCACGTGAGCGGCGGGAGTGGCATCACGTTGCCGTGCGTGTCGAATGCGGCGACCGCCACGCGCGCCGTGTCGCCCGGGTTGAGCGATAACGTCGCCGGGGTCGCCCGCAACGAGCCGAGTGCAACCGGCGTGGTGTCGTTGATCACGGTGAGGCGCAGCGTGTCGGCCGCAGCGCCACTGCGTGCGACGATCATCGCCGTTCCCGCGGCGTGGGCCGTCACCAGCCCGTCGCCGGTCACGGTCGCCACCGCCGTCGACGTGCTGCCGTATGCCGGCGTCGTCGCCGTGATCGCGTTGCCACGGCGGTCCGCGACGGCCACCGACGTCTGCACCGTCCGGCCGACGATCAGCGAGTCGATGTGCGGCGTGAGCACCAGCGACGCCGGAGCGCCGACGGCCACCGTGACCAGCGATGAGTCCGATGCGCCGGTCGACGCGAGCGCCACGATCCAGGTAGTGCCGGGCGCGATCGCGACGACGATGTCGCCGATGGCCGTGACGACGGCGTTGTTGCGGCTGGTGACGGTGACGCTGGCGGGTTGGCTGACCTCGCGACCGAATCGCGTCGTGCCGGTGACGGTGAACGTCGCCGTGTCGCCGGGAACCATCGACAGCGGCGCGGTGAGATTCACACCGGTCAGGCTTTCGGACGCAACCGTGACCGTCCCGGTCGCCGCCACCGTGGGTGTTGCGACCCAGGCAACGCTGATGGTGGCGGTGCCATCGGTGAGTCCCAGCAGCGCGTCGTTCGATGCCACCGCGACGACGCTGGTGTCGGACGATGATATTGTGATTTCGCTCGCCAAAGCAGGGCGAGTGGTGCCGTCGATCGTTACTTGCACCGACGGCACAACGGAATCGCCGGCCCGCATGCTGACGGAATCGAGCGACAGCGACACGACCGGGTCTGCCACTGGTGTCGTGGCAGCGGTATCAGCGGAACACGCGGCGATGGCCATCACGCCGGCGACAAGAGTCCAACGTCGAAACATGCGCGAACCTTCTTGCACGGTGGTAGATCGAACCACGGGACCGATGGTGCCCACCAGAACGTCGAACCGGCGGCCCCGGTTCGGCGCGGCTACGTGCGCGGATTGTCTGCAGGAGTATCGGATGGAAGGGGGCGGCGGCTCATGGCTCCTCCGTGGCCCGTGACATATATTTCCCCGGGTCACCATCGGAGCGACCCATGCGGCCCCACGTTCTCCCCGAGTACGGCTACATCGTCGGCTTTCTGGCCTGCATCGTCACGGCGTTCGTCATTTCGCTCGTCGCCGCGGCGCTGACCGGCTATCAGGAGAAGTAGCCCCCGTTCCGCCTGCGGCGCGCGCCGTCCGCAGCGCCGGCAGCCGCCCCTTGTCGAGCACCGACCAGCAGCAGAGCGCCACGTGCGTTTCGTGGCCGCGAATCAGCTTGCGCAGCGTCGGTTTCCGGATCCCCTTGAACGCGACTCGCGCCACCCGCATCACCCCCGCGTCGCCGTCGGGCCAGATCCCCGGGTGGCCAAACCCGAAGATGGCGATCATGTGGGCGCTCCAGCGTCCCAGCCCGCGCAACTCCACGATCGCGGCAATGAGTTCGTCGGCCGGCAGCGCCGACCAGCGTTCGCGCGGGTCACCGAACTCGGCGAGATAGCGCCCCCAATGCGCCATCGCCTTGCGCTTGGCGCGGGAGAGCGAATGCGTCGGGGGCGCGTCGTCGGGCGTCCGCATTGCCCAGGCGACGATCCCGTCGATGTCCCCGTGTGCGGCCAGCAGTGTTCGCATGATGCTGCGCGCGGCGGCGGTCGAGACCAATTGTCCCACGATGGTCCGGACGATCAGGTGTGACAGGGGCCGCTGGTCGGGAATCGCCCGCTCAACCGGGTGCGCCAGCCTGAGCAATGCGGCGAGCTGCGGGTGCCGGGCACCCAGTTCGCGGCGGATGGCGGCGGAGCGGCGCGATGCGGCGGTGCCGCCGAGGCGGGTGGGGTCGGCAGCGCGGGGCATGACGCCAAACCTAGCGATCACCCGGGCTGGGACGCCGAACGACCGCCGCGTCGGAACCGGCGTGCTGTGGCCGGCCCCGACACCGCGGTCTTTCGGTCACTCACTTCGCTTCGCTGGCCACGCTCGGAAGGGCTGGCCTGTCGAACCTGCCCCCGCACCGTCAAGCCAGCATCAACAGAGAATCCGGGGCGCCCCGGGCCCGGACTGTGTGCGGCGCCGGCGTGAACGGCGTCGCCTCTGGCAGGTCTTTCATGGAGATCGCGATGCCAGGATACAGATTGGCGGTGTTGGGGCTGCTGGCCGCAGTGCACGGACTGGGCGGCGGGTCCGCCGCTCAGGTTCGCCTTCCGGCCGAGGTGCGCTTTGCGAATCAGTTGTCGGGGAAGCAGTCGTGGACGGTATTCGCCAACGCCGCACCGATGTTCGCCAACGTGCCGACCGGCACCACGACGGCCTATGTGGCGGTGACCGACAGCGTCTCGCGGCTCACGCTGCAGCAGGCGGGCAGCGACTCGGTGCGCGCCCGCACCAATTACCGCTTCTTCGCCGGATCGTACTACACCATCACCGCCGATTACCGCAACGGCGGCAACGTTCCGGTGCTGTCGGTGCAGCGCGACCGCCCGCCGGGCGACACCATGCCGTAACCGTCAGCCCGTCCGATTATTCTCCGCTCGCCGGTGTTCACCCTGTCGAGCGGAGCCCGCGTGCAGCCACGCCTACATCCTGATCTTCCGCCGGACGATTTCCGCGCGCTGGGCTACCAGGTCATCGACCTGCTGGCCGACTATTACGCCACCATCGAGCAGGCGCCGGCGTTTCCGGCGTGCGAACCCGACGCCGTCGCCGCGCTGTTCGACGCGCCGGCCCCCGAACACGCCGAGCCGGTGGCGGACATGTTCGCCGACTGGGCCACGCGGATCATTCCCAATTCGTCGCGGCAGGGCTCCCCGCGCTGGTTCGGCTTCGTCAACGGCTCGGGCTCGCAGATCGGCGCGCTCGCCGACGCGATGGCGAGTGCGCTCAACCCCAACTGCGGCGGATGGCGTGCGTCGCCCGCCGCGAGCGAGATCGAACGCCAGACCATTCGCTGGCTGGCGGAACTCATCGGGTATCCCGTCGACTGCGGCGGTGCGTTCGTCAGCGGCGGCACGATGGCCAACGTGGCGGCGTTGCGCACGGCGCTCTGCCGACAGGCGACGTGGGACATCGAGGCCGACGGTGTGCAGGGTCGCGATGCCTCGGCGCGATTGACCGTGTACATGGCCGACCACGAGACCCATGTGTCGCTGCTGCGCGCGGTCGATCTGCTCGGACTGGGCCGGCGTTCGCTGCGCGCTGTGCCGTCGCATCCGGATTTCACGATCGATGTCGAGGCGCTCGCGCGGATGATCGCCGACGATCGTGCCGCCGGCATGATCCCGTTCTGCATCGTCGGTCACGTGGGGTCGATCAATGTCGGCGCGATCGACGACATTGCCGGCCTGGCCGACGTCGCCGCGGCACAGCATGTGTGGCTGCACCTCGACGGTGCCTGCGGCGCACTGGGCGCCATGCTGCCCGAGCTGGCGCCGCACTACGCCGGCCTGGTGCGCGCGGATTCCGTGTCGTTCGACGCCCACAAGTGGCTGGGCGTGCCCTACGAAGCCGGGTGCCTGCTGGTGCGCGACGCCGACGCGCTGCGCCGCGCCTTTGCGCTGCAGGCGACCTACCTGCTGCCGGCCATCGCCAACGAGTACGGCGGCATCAACTACTTCGATTACGGGCCGCAGTTGTCGCGCAGCTGGCGGGCGCTGAAGGTGTGGCTGACGCTGCGCTACTATGGCGCGCAGGGGATGCGCACCTTCTTCCGTCAGACGCTGGCCTGCGCCCGCCGATTGCATCAATTGGTGAGGGAATCCGGTGACTTCGAGATGGTGCAGCCGGAGCCGCTGCTGTACATCTACGCCTTCCGCTGGGCGCCGCCGGCGCTGCGCGGCGACGATGCCCGGCTCGACGTCCTCAACCAGCAGATCTCCGACGAGTTGCAGCGGCGGCGGATTGCCTTTGCCATGACGACGCGGATCCGCGGACGGGTGACGCAGCGCCTGTCGATCTGCTCGCACCGCACCACGCCGGCCGACATCGAGGCGACGTTCAGCGCGATGCGCGCCATCGGCCAGGAACTGATGAACGAAACGGCGTGACGATCAGGCCTTGATCGTCACGCCGTTCGTCGTCCCGCAGCAAGAACGTTATCTCGTGGCGCGATCGTGGCTCAGTTCCGTCTTCTCCTGCTTGAGCTCGGCCTTGTCGGCCTTCACCTGCGCCTTGTCCTGCTCGTCCATCTCCTTGTAGAACTGGTCCACTTCCTTCTCGGCGCGATCCTTCGCGTGGCCGTAACGCTCCTGCACCTTGCCGACCAGCATGTCCTTCTTGCCGCCGATCAATTCCACGTCGCTGTCGGTGAGCTTGCCCCACTTCGCGCGAACCTTTCCCTTCATCTGCTTCCAGTTGCCCTGGATGGTGTCGTTGTTCATGATGTGCATCTCCAGTGAGGGGGTCAACCGGAGTGACGTGCGGGCGCGGGGCGGGGTGCACAGGAAGGAGAAACGAGAAAAGAGAAAAGAGAAAAGCAACTCATCATCTCGAGTCTCGTGAGGGATCGCGGTGCGACTGCGTGGACTTGGCGACCCTTTTCTCTTTTCTCGTTTCTCTTTTCTCGTTACGAATGGCCAGGGGCAGAATCGAACTGCCGACACCGTGATTTTCAGTCACGTGCTCTACCAACTGAGCTACCTGGCCGCGAAGCCGCACAAGTTTAAGCCCCTCGGTCGGGCGTTGCCACCATCCGCGCGAATCGGCCGCGCCGCGGCCCCGCGAGTCGCTCTGGCCCCACTTCCGCTGCCTCCAGCGGTCCGGAAAGCCGGCAAGTCAAACACAACGAAACACCGAGAAGCAGTTCAGGTGGCATCCGCCAGATGTAGGTCAAGTTTACCAGACATACTGCCTAGTTTACTTGACATTTTCGGCAAAGTTCGCTACTGTCAGGCCATGAATGAAACGCTCAGCACCGGCACCCGCCTCGCCAACCGCCTGAAAGTCGCTCGCGCGGACCACGGCATCTCGCAGGAAGAGCTCGCCCGGGCCGTCGGCGTTACTCGCCAGACCATCAGTTCCATCGAGACGCTGACCTACACCCCCTCGACCCTGTTGGCGTTTCGTCTCGCCGAGTATTTGAAGGAAAACGTGGACCACCTGTTCTACCTGGAATCGGAGGGCGCATGACCCCGGCAATTGTGGAGCGCGACGAGCGCACGGTGATGGTCGAGAACGCCAGCTACCGCCTGGCGTCAACGGTGATGTCGTTCGGACTGCTGCTGGACGTCGCGTACCGCAGCTGGGTGCGCCACCAGTCCAGCTGGGACCTCTTCGCGCTGGTGATCCTCGGTGGCGCGGTTGCGACCGCGTATCAGGGGACCAACGGCGTCCTCGGACCGCGTTGGCGCAAGTCGACGGCGGCGGTGATGGCAGCAGCGGCCGCCTGTGCGGTGCTGATCGTGCTGGTGCGGTGGCTGGTCGCGCGCTGAATGGTGGATCATGGCGCGCGGCAATCCCGCCGCGCGCGCCGGCTACTCCGCCAGCCGGAGTCCCACAATGCCGATGACGACGAGGGCAATGGACGCGAGCCGGAGCGGCTGGCGCGATTCGCCGAGCAGCAGGATGCCCACGAGCGCCGTACCGACCGCCCCGATACCCACCCAGACCGCATAGCCGGTACCGGCGGGCAGCACGCGGATCGCCTGCGCCAGCAGCCACATCGAGATGGTGAGGCCGGCCACCGTCACGACCGTGGGGCCCGGCCGGGACAACCCGTCGGACTGCTTGAGCGCGATGGCCCAGACCACTTCACAGCAGCCGGCGATGGCGAGGTAGAGCCACGCGCGCGAGGGTGTCATCGGCGCGCCGCCGTCAGCGGCGTTTCGACGCGGCCGACATCACGACACCCAATCCCAGCAGCGCGATCACGCCGCCAACCCATGCGGGAATCGGTTTCTGCTGGTCGACCGTGACGTGCACGCCGCCGACATCGGCGAGATCGCTGCGACTCGAATAGTGGATGCTGCGGGCCAGCACCAGCCCGCCGAGCACGAGCATCGCGGCACCGAGCACCAGGCGCAGGCGCGTCATTGCGCGAGCGCGTCGGTCATCGCGACCGGCGACATCATGCCGACGCCGGCCGGATTGCCGCTGACCACGCGACGATGGATGTCGGCCTGCCCGAGATGGTAGGCGAGATGCGCCGTCAGATGCACCAGGAACGCGCCGGTCGACAGCACCCGATGATTGATCGGCAGTGGAAAGTCGAGCGGCAGCATGTCGGAATCGAGATGCTCGAGTGCGCGCGACACTTCATCGCGAGTCACTGCGATCAGCATCTCGAGCTCGACGCGCGGCAGGTCGCGGGCCGCGAATTCGGCATTGCGATCGCGCACGTATCCCGATGCGCCGAGCACGCCGCCGATGAAATGACGCAGGTTGCCGCACGCGTGCAGCGTCAGCGTACCGGTCGAGTTGAGGAACCCGGTCGGCAGCGCCCACACGGACGCGTCGTCGGGATAGCCCTCGAGCTGTACGGCGAATCCGCCCAGGTCGCGGACCAGCGCACGGCGCACGGCGTCAATCAGCATGGGGGCTCCGAAGGTGAATGAAAGGGAATGACAGCGATGCTGTCACATGCTTTCCGAAAACATCATGTGCGCCTTGGGCGTGCCCGGCAGCATGAGCCACGGACCGTGCGCCACCGGCTGATCGGGCAGCCCGGTGGACGCCGCCGTCGCATACGGCATGTAGAACACGTACGACGGCTTGATCGCCGCCGTCACGGTTCCGGCCTTGATATCCACGCCGCTCATCGGTCCGTCGAGCTTCCATAGCGCCGCGCCCTGCTTCGGCATCTTGATCACGCCCGAATCGATCTCGGCGAAGCGCACCGAGTCGACCCGGTTTTCCGGCGTGCCATGCGTGCGCAGATCGCGGCCGCGTTGCATGAACTGCGCGAGCTGGTTGGAATAGCACGCGGCGTGGAAGACCGAGTCGGCCGGGTTGGTGCCGAGACACGTCATGAAACCGGAGCCCTTGCGGAGCGTGTCGAGCTTGCCGGCGTGCCGATAGCCGAGCACGGTGGCGTTGTCACGAAATGCATTGGGCAGCGGCAGCACGTCAAGCGCGATCTGTTGCGCCGGGGTGATGGGCATCTGGGCGCAGGCCAGGATCGGCAGGGCGGCGAGGCCGGCGAATACGACAAAGGCGCGCATGGGATACAGCTCCGGGCTGAAGACGATCAACGATGTCACCAAAGGCGCGATTCCGCCATGCCTGCGTCACGCGCCGTCGGTGGTGCCCGCGATCAGCGTCAGCGGCCAGCGCACTTCGCGCGTGCCACCGCCCCAGCGCGGGCCAATCGCTGCGCCGAAGCCCGTCACCGGATCGGCGTGTTCGGCCGCGACGTAGCGGCGCACCGCGGACCAGGTGCGGAGATAGCCGAGCAGTTGATCGAGCGACCAGTCGGCGGTGAGCACCGGCGGCGGTGGCGCAAGCCGGTGGAACGGGAAGTCGATGTCGACGTACCGGGCCTCGACGTGGCCGCGTTCGACGGGCCACCAGGCGCCGACGCCCTCGTCGTGAAAGGTGCGGAGCGCGTTGGTGAGTTCGGGATCGTCGACCGACGCGACGCCGTAGGTCCATGCGGCAATGACGCCGCCGGGCCGCAGCACGCGGCGGACCTCGGCCCAGAAACGCGGCAGGTCGAACCAGTGCAGTGCCTGGGCGACCGTGACAAGGTCGACGGTGCCGGCGTCGATGCCGCTCGCTTCGGCGGGTGCCACGCGCCACGCGATGCGGTCATGCGGCGGCGCGTGCCGCAGCTGTTCGGCGCTGTGGTCGGTGGCGATGACATGGGCGAAGCGTTCGGCGAGCGGCAGTGTGGCCTGTCCGGTGCCGCAGGCGCAATCCCACGCGACGTCGCGCGCCGGGGCGACGTCGACGAGCCAGTCGAACAGGGTCGCGGGATAGGTGGGACGATACCGGGCGTATTCCGCGGCGACCGACGAGAAGTAATCGTGCGGCACCGCGACGCTACTTGAGCTCGCTCTGCTTTTCGATGATCGTCCCGACCAGGCCGTACTCCTTGGCCGATTCGGCGTCGAGCCAGAAGTTGCGCGTCGTGTCGTCCTCGATGCGGCTGATGGTCTGTCCCGTCTCGCGCGCGAAGATCCGGTTGAGCCGCTCGCGCATCTTGACGATCTCGCGCGCCTCGATCGCAATGTCCGACGCGGTCCCGCCCATTCCGCCGGCGGGCTGGTGCAGCAGGAAGCGTGTGTTGGGCAGGCAGAACCGCTGCTTGCGCGGCGCGGCGACATAGATCAGCGCGCCGGCGCTCGCCACCCACCCGGTGCCCACCATCCGCACCGGCGGCGTGATGAACCGGACCACGTCGTGGATCGTGTCGCCCGCCTCGACATGGCCGCCCTGCGAATTGATGAACACGGTGATCCGGTCATCGGAATCGGCGGCCAGCGCCAGCAGTTGCGTCATCGCCCGCTCGGCCACCAGCTGGGTGATTTCGCCGGAAATGATCACGGTGCGCGCCTTGAACAGCTTCTGCGCCAGCGGGTCCACCAGCGTCGCAGAAAATGCCTGGTCGGGGATCTCGGGTTCGGTCATCCGGGAAAAGTAGTGGAGGCTGTGTCCATCCCCCACGGCGCCGTCGTCCGACAGAGCATAGATGCCAACGACTGGTCGCCTCCGTCCGCCGGCGTGGCCCGGCGTGTTTGCGCTGTGCCTGGCGTTGGCCGTCGGCCGCGCGCACCCGGCCTGGGCGCAGGACGGCAAGGTCAAGGTCGAGATCGTCGGGATCGGCGGCGACCTGGCCGACAACGTGCACGCCGTGCTGCAGATCGAGCGCGACGGCAAGAAGCCGCTCCCGGCCGACCGCGCCGAACAGCTGCATCGCAAGGCCGTCGAGGACATCAACACCGCACTGGCCCCGTTCGGCTACTACCACGTCCAGGTCCGCAGCTCGTTGCGGCGCGACGGCGATCACTGGGTCGCGCGCTACGTCATCGATCCTGGGCCCGTGGTGCGCGTCCGATCGGTGGACATCGCCCTCACCGGCGAAGGCGCCACGCGTCCGGCCTTCCGGCAACTGGTCGACAGCTACCCGCTCAAGCGCGGCGACACGCTGCTGCAATTGCGCTACGAGACCGCCAAGCTCGGCTTCCTCACCCTGGCGTCCGACAGCGGCTATCTCAAGGCGGAATTCGATACCGCGGCCATCCTGCTCGATCGCACAGCCGACACCGCGCGCATCCTGCTGGGCTTCGACACCGGCCCGCGCGGCACCTTCGGCCCGGTGCACTTTCACGAAGAGCGCGACATCATCGACACGTCGGTGCTGGCGAAGCGGATTCCCTTCAAGCGCGGCCAGCCGTTCCGGCACGACAAGCTGCTCGACCTGCAGACGTCGCTGTCGGAAGACCCGTACTGGGCGCGAGTCGAGGTCACGCCCGAGCCCGATTCGATGCAGGGCCACGAGGTGCCGATCGATGTCGACCTGATCCCGACCCACCACCGCACCACGGAATACGGCGTCGGCTACGGCACCGATACCGGCCCCCGGGGACACGTCCAGAGCACCTGGCACTGGCTCAATCGCAAGGGACACAACGCCGACATCGTGCTGAGCGCGGGGTCGATCCAGCAGAGCATCCAGGGCACCTACCGGATCCCGGCGTTCGGCAGCCCGACCGGGATTCTCACCTTCGACGCCGGCTACGAACGCGACCACCCGAAGACATCGCTGAGTCATGTCGGCAAGGTGCGCGCGTCACTGCTGCGCAAGCGGCTCGGCTGGCAGGAGACGCTGTCGCTGAGCTATCAGCACGAGACCTACGGCGTCGGCGTCGACAGCGGCACGTCGCGGCTGCTGATTCCGTCGGGCTCGTGGACGCGCACGGCGAGCGACAGCAAGGTCTATCCGTCGAAGGGATACAAGGCGCAGGTCGACGTGCAGGGGAGCCTGCACAACGTGCTCGCCGACGCCTCGTTCTTTACGCTGCATGCAGCGGCCAAGGGGATCTGGTCGTACACGCCGCGCGCGCGCGTGCTGGTGCGCGGCGAGCTGGGACACATCTTCACCGCTGAGTTCCGCCAGCTGCCGCCGACGCTGCGGTATTTCACCGGCGGCGACCAGACGGTGCGCGGCTTCGCCTACCAATCGCTGGGTGAACTCGACCGCGACGGCAACGTGATCGGCGGTCCCACGCTGATTGTCGCGAGCGTGGAGACCGACTATCGCGTGTTCGCCAAGTACGGCGTCGCGGCATTCGTCGACACCGGCAACGCGTTCGGGCACATCGACCTCGGCAACCTCGAGGAAGGCGTCGGCGCCGGCCTGCGCTGGATCTCGCCGGTGGGATTGGTGCGGCTCGACGGTGCGTTCGCGGTGAGCCGTCCGGGGAATCCCTTCCGGATTCACCTGTCGATCGGAGCCGACCTGTGAGGCGCGTGCTGGTGTGGATCGCCAGCATCGTGCTCGGCCTGATCGTGTTGATCGGTGTCGCCGTGGCCGTGGTGGTGTCGAGCCCGGCGGTCGCACGGAAAGTGATTGCGCTGGGCCTGCGCCATGCACCGCCGGGGTTGACGATCGGCGGGATTCACGGCAGTCTGCGGAGCCCGTTGCTGCTCACCGCCATCCGCTACGACACACCGCGGATGCATGTCATGGTCGACTCGGTCGAGATCCGCTGGCGTCTCTCTCACCTGCTGACGCGACAACTGCAGCTCGACCGACTGCACGTGATCGGCGTGCACGTGACGCTGCCCGACTCCGCACCGCCAAACACGAGCCGGAAGCGTGTTGCTCATGGGCCCCCGCACCTGCCGGTGACGGTGCACCTGGGCGATGTGCTGGTGCGGGGCGTCAGCGTCAATGCGCCGGGCAGCACGGCGCTGCATATCGATTCGCTGCGTGCGAGCGGGCTCGCCACCGCCTACGCGCTGCGGTTGCGTGGTGATGTGCGCACCCCCACGCTGCATCGTGTCGATCTGTCGTTGCGCGGTCGCGGATCGCTGGGGCAATTGTCGCTCGACAGCGCCAGCGCCGCGCTGCTCGACGGTGCCATCGCCGTGCGCGGCCGGGTCGGGTGGTCGCCCGCAGTGCGGTGGGACGTTGCCGCGCGGGTGCGCCGACTGCGTCCCAACCTTGTCATGGCCGACACCACCGCGTGGCCGATGGTGATCAGCGCCGACGTGGTGACGAAGGGCACCGTCGACAGTGGCGGACCGACGGGCACAGTCGCACTCGATTCACTGCGGGGCACGCTGCGACGCGATTCCCTGCGTGGCACCGTGCGCGCGGCGTTCGCTCCCCGCCGCTACGCGGTCGACACGCTGGCACTCGCGTGGGGAAGCGTGACCGCACACGCATCGGGCCGTATCGACACGACCCTCGACCTGGCGTACCATGTCGCCGCCACCAACCTGCGCACGGTGTCGCCCACGATGCGCGGCAGCGTCGACCTGTCGGGCACCGTGAGCGGCGCGCGCACGGCGCCTCACCTGCGCGCCCGCGGTCGCGCCGATCGACTGCGCGTCGGCGCCAATCGCGTTGCCCACATCACGCTGGCCGCTGACGCGAACCTGGCGCCACACGGCGGCATTGACCTGGCGCTGCACGCCGACAGCGCGGTGGTCTCGAATCAGCCGGTGCGGCGCATCGCGATCGACGCGCACGGCACGCGCGAGGCGCACGTGATCGACGTCGCGGCGACGTCGCCGCGGGGCGACTTCCGGCTCGGCGTGCGGGGCGGTGTGCAGGCGCAGGCCTGGAGCGGCGTGATCGACACGTTCCGCATCGGCAGCAGCGCGGCTGGCACCTGGCGGTTGCAGCGCCCGGCGCCGCTTCGCGTGTCGTCGGCGCTGATCCGGCTCGACACGCTTTGCGTGGCGGCCGTCGACTCCGCATTTCGCACCGACTCGACGCGTGCGTCGGTCTGCCTGGCCGGCGACAAGCAGCCGACCTCGTGGCGCGCCGTCGTGCACGCGACGCAGCTGCCGTTGACCTGGCTGGCGCGACAGCCCGCGAGCGCCGACGACACGCTTTCGGGCACCGTCAGCGCGCAGATCAACGCGCACGCAGTCGGCGCGCGGATCGACGCCACGGCGCACGTCGCCACGCAGCACGGTGCGCTCAGCTATCGGCAGGCTGGCGACAAGAGGCCTCATCGGCTGGTGCTCGACTCGGCGGTGCTCGATGCCCGCATCGGCAGTGGCGGTGCGCGCCTGTCGCTCGGCGCGCTGGTGAGCGACGCCGCGTCCGATCCGGTGGTCACGGTTGCGGCCACCGTGTCGCTGCCGCACGCCACCCGACTCGACGCGTCGCTCCGGCAGGGCCCGCTCGACGCCCGGCTCGATGCCCATGCCGACAACCTCGCCTTCGTCGCACCGTTCGTCCGGAGTGTCGACAGCCTGACCGGTGCGCTCGACGTGCACGCCACCGCGACTGGCACGGTAGCTCGGCCCGCCGTCGACGGCACCATGCAGCTCCAGCACGTTGTTGCCGAACTTCCCGGATTGCGCAGCGTGCGCGGATCGGTCGACGTCACGGCCCACGGCACGCAGCGCAACGCCGGCGGGTTCGCGGGCACCGTGACAGTGGTGCCGCACGATGTGCGCTACGCCGATCGGCAACTGGGCCGCGAACGCGGGCTCGCGATCGACGGCGCAGGCGTGTCGTTCACGAGCGATGCGCGGGGCGCGCGCGGGCAGCTCGACCTCACGCTCCAGAGCGACAGCGGCGGCCAGGTGGCGTCGGTCAAGGGCGACGCCGAGCTGCCCGAGTATGGCGGTGCCGCGCCGCTAGCGCGGCAGCGGGCGACGATCAATGTGCAGGCCGACGTCAGCAACCTGCACGCGTTGCAGATGTTCACCACCTCGGTCGACAGCCTGCGAGGACAGTTCCATTTCAAGGCCAGCCTGACCGGGCGCATCGGCACGCCGACCGTCATGGCGACGATGTCGCTCGACTCATTGCACGCGCTGCTGCCGATCGGCAGCACCGTCGAGGGCGGCATCACCAGCCAATTGCACGTGGCAGTGGCGCCCGACAGTGCCATCAGCGGCACGTTTTCGCTGACACCCGTCGGCATGACCTTCAGCTACATGCAGGAAGACAGCGTGCAACGCGTCTCGCTCGACAGTTCGGCGCTCACACTCGACGCGGGGCGGAACGGTGTGCACGGCACGCTGCTGGTCGCATTTTCCGACGCGGGGCGCCGACTGGGTCAGCTGAACGGTACGCTCGCGATGCCGCAGTACACGCGCATCGGCCGCGCGGCACGGCAGGAGCCGGTCACGGCGAGTCTCACCGGACGGATGCCCGACCTGTCGTTCATGCGCGCCTTCACGCCGCTGGTCGACAGCGCGGCCGGGAGCATGTCGTTCGACAGCAAGGTGACCGGCACCGTCGCCGACTCGCGCATGGTCGGTTCGCTCGATGTGCACGACGGCGCGTTTCATCTCCCCGCCTTGGGCATCGCCCTCGATTCGGTGACCCTCAGTGCCCGCGGCGACCAGGCCGGCGGTGTGTCGGTGCAGGCCAGCATGCGGTCGGGCGGCGGCACGCTGACTGTTGCCGGCAACTCGCCGATCAATCCGGACCCCGCCCATCCGGGCACGATCCATATCGCGGGGCATCGCTTCGAGGCGGCGCATCGGGCGCAGATGAAGGCGATCGTCTCCCCCGATATCGACGTCGCCATTACCAACGAGCTCCGAGTGACGGGCCAGGTGCGCGTGCCCGTGGCGTACCTGCAGCTGGTCAACATTCCGGCCAGCGCCATCGCCCCGTCCGACGATGTGGTGCTGACCGATACCACGGCGGCGCAGTCGCAGTCGCGGCCGATCAGCACCGACGTGCGCGTGATCCTGGGTGATAGTGTGACGTTCAGCGGCTTCAACTTCAATGCGCGCTTGAGCGGCGGCCTGCGCGTGATGCAGCAGCCGAAGCATCTCGCGACCGCCAGCGGCACCATCGTGATCGATTCGGGGACGTACAAGGCCTACGGCCAGGACCTCACCATCCAGAACGGCAAGGTGCAATTCGCCGGCGGCGCGATCAACAATCCGGGTCTCGATATTCGCGCGGCGCGCACCGCCGAGGACAGTGTCGTGGCGGGACTGGACATCAAGGGCACGCTCAAGCAGCCGCAGGTCACGATCTTCTCGCAGCCGGCGATGTCGCAGACCGAGGCGCTCTCCTATATCGTCACCGGGCACGGCGTGGGGCAGGGCACCGGGTCGAGCGGCAACCTCATCTCCAAGGCGCTGAGCGCGCTCGGCCTCCGCGGTGGCAACGCCATCGCGGGTACGCTGGGCCACGAACTGCATCTCGACGAGGCGCGCATCCAGACCGAGGGCGACATCAAGCAGGCCTCGTTCATCGCGGGGACGTACCTGTCACCCAACGTCTATATCAGCTATGGCATCGGCCTGTTCGATCCGGTGAGCACACTCAAGCTGCGGTACGTCGTGTCGAGCCATTTCACGCTGCAGGCGCAGACCGGCCAGGCGACGTCGGGCGACATCCTGGTCAAGACGAGCAGCCACCGATAACAAAGAGAAAACGAGAAAAGGAGAAATGAGAAAAGGTGAACACGCCAGCTCCCTTTTCTCTTTTCTCTTTTCTCGTTTTCTCTTCGGGGCTCAGCCCCCGCTGTCCGCCTTGGCGCCGGTGGGTTCGAGCTGGCAGCGCGCGGTGGGATAATGCGTCTTCCCGTTGGCCGTGCCGCTGCGTTCCAGGGAAAAGTCCACTCGCGCACCGGAGTCGCCGACGATGACGCTGTCCGACTGCTTGGTCGTGTAGCCGGACAGCATCGCCTGGAGCGACACGGTCTGCTGCGGCGTGCCCGGCAGCGCGTAGCGGCCCTGCTGATTGCTGGTGGTGTGGCCGGTGCCGCCCAGCACTGAGATCTGCGCGCGCGCCAGCGGGCAGCCGGTCGAGTCATCGAAGACGCGACCGCTGATCTGGTGGGACACGGCGGTTTGCGCGGAGGCGGCCTGCGCGCCGGCCAGCAGGGCGCAGGATGCCAGGAATGTGGTGGTCAGTCGCATATCGAAACCTCGTCGTTGCCTGTCAGGGTGCCAGTAATGACGTCTCAACCGGGCGCGCGGCCACGGTGCGCGGATTTTGGCGTGGCCACGGAGTCGGGCGGTGGAATCGCCGAGGTGTGGCCGACCAGGAATTTCCAGCCGGAATCGCTGTCGATCATCGTCGCGGTGATCGCGCCGGCGTAGCCCATCGTCGAGCCCGCCGTGTCGGTCAACTTCTGGACGAACGCCGTGCTGATGGTGGCAACACCCGGCGCGAGTGGCGTGATGTCGGGTTCGATCAGGGTGAACGACATCGACTGCAGCACGCCGGTCATCGCCTGCATGCTGTCGCCCACCTCGCGCGCGGAGCGGTACTTGAGCTGACCGTCCTCGTACCAGCGAAAGTCGGGACTGCTGGAGTAGAACGTGGCGGCCTGCGCGAAGCGCTTGCCATTGATAGCGCCGCGCCAGTTGTCGAGTGCGGTCTGCACGCTGTCGATCATGGCCCGGCGATGCTCGATGGTGAGCTTCGCGGTGGGTGCGGCACACGCCGCGGTGAGCAGCAGGGTTGCGGCAGCGCTGATCGCGTGTCTCATGGACCTCCCGGCGGAACGATGTTGTGCGGCCGCTGGGTGTCGGGCGGCGTCCCGGGGACGCGGCGGGCGCGCGGGTCATGCACCGCGATCGGTACGCCGTCGACGTCGGGATAGAGATCGTAGGTCGCTGGGCGCCAGCTGCCGTCGGCTTCGTGGGATACGATCATGCGCTCGCCGACCTCGCGCTGGTCGGGGAGATCGGTGACCCACCGGAGCACCACGTATTCGGCACGCGGCAGCGGCGGCCGATCTTCGAGCCAGCGCGCCTCGACCAGCTTGCGCTGGCCCGCGCGCCGGAACTGGCGGTCGAGCGGTTCGGCGTTGACGCGCCACTGCTCCCGGCCGACGTGATCGCGAAAATATCGTGACGCCTGTTCCCAGGCGGCGCCGTAATTGGCGTCGGCCAGCAGCGCGAACCAGTGCGTGGCCGCGGCCTCGGCGGCCGTGATCGCGCTGTCGGCGTGCGGCGTCTGGGTGGCCTGCGCATCGAGCGCGGGACCGCAGAGCGAGGCCAGGAGCAAGCCGGTGGCAAGGAGACGCATGGGATCAATGGTATCGCGGTGGGGCGGCGGATGGGCGGGGTAACCGGCGGAGGGTCGTGGGACGTGGTCATCCCGAGGGAGCGGGTGCGGCAACTGATCCAGCGTGAGTTCGCGGTCCTGCGGTGGCTTGACGCTGGGTTTCGCAGCCCGAAGGGCTTCGTGGTGCCGAGCCGTCACTTCAGTGACGCCGGCGTTCATCGATGCGAGGCTGATCCCGCCGATCTCGCTCCTGAATCCTCCGCACCGACACCTGAACGTGCGCGATCGCCTCCTGAACCTGGTGATCTGCGACCTGAATGCGGCGATCTCGCTCCTGAATCCTCCGCACCGACACCTGAACGCGGGCGATCGCCTCCTGAATCTGGTGATCTGGGACCTGAACGCGCGCGATCGCCTCCTGAATCTGGTGATCTGCGACCTGAACGCAGCGATCTCGCTCCTGAATCTGGTGATCTGCGACCTGAACGCGGCGATCTCGCTCCTGAATCTGGTGATCTGCGACCTGAACGCGGCGATCTCGGTCCTGAATTGTCTTCACGGACACCTGAACGCGCGCGATCGCCTCCTGAATCTGGTGATCTGGGACCTGAACGCGGCGATCTCGCTCCTGAATCGTCCGCACCGACACCTGAACGCGGCGATCTCGCTCCTGAATCTGCTGATCTGCGACCTGAACGCGGCGATCTCGCTCCTGAATCGTCGGCACCGACACCTGAACGCGCGCGATCGGGGACCGGTCCGGAGCGCGTCGTCCGCCGATGCAACGGCCCGCGCGGCCGAGCGGGCCCACGTCATGGAAAGAAAACACAATTTCTCTTGACATGACAGACACAACATGTATAGATTATTGCACTTTCTATACAGGTTGCGTTGCCCATGCAAAGAATCTTGGCAGGTGAGCTGGCTCCTCTGACTGCGGTGGATCCGGCGCGGTTCGAGCGTCCGGATGTGTCCCGCGCGGTCACCGCAGCGGCGCGCGGACTTGCCGAGTTCAAGGGGACGGTGGGGACAATTCCCAACCAGCGAATCCTCCTCACGTCGCTCGGTATGCAGGAGGCCAAGGATTCGTCGGCGATCGAGAACATCGTGACCACCGATGATGAATTGTTTCGGGAAGCTGCCGCTCCCAGCGGCGGCGCCAGTCCGGCGGCGAAAGAAGTGTTGCGGTACAGGGAAGCGCTTCAGGCCGGCGCGGCGCTGATCGCGGACGACGGACTGCTCACGGTCAACCGGATCCTGCGGATCCAGCAGGTGCTCGAACTCAACGATGCCGGCCTGCGTAAACTCCCCGGCACGGTGCTCAAGGATGGGTCAGGCCGAGTGGTGTATACGCCACCGCAGGATGCGGAAGAAATTGTCCGCCTGATGCGCGAGCTGGAAACGTTCATCAACGCTACAGACACGTTTGCGCTCGACCCGCTGGTCCGGATGGCATTGATCCACCACCAGTTTGAAAGCATTCATCCCTTTTACGACGGCAACGGGCGGACCGGGCGCATCATCAACGTGCTGTACCTGATGAAGGCAGGGCTGCTTGACGCGCCGGTGCTGTATCTGAGCCGGTCGATCGTGCGGACCAAGAGCGAATACTACCGGCTGTTGCAGGCGGTTCGGGAGCACGACGCCTGGGAGGATTGGGTGGTGTACCTGCTGCACTGCGTGGCCGATAGCGCGGCTGAGGGTCTTGCCACCGTGCGCGCAATCCACGGCGCGCTGCTGGAAGTGAAGCATCGCATCCGCGCGGACTTGCGACGGATCTACAGCCAGGACCTGGTCAACAACCTGTTCGTTCATCCGTACACCAAAGTGCAACTTGTCGCGGACGACCTCGACGTCTCGCGGGTGACGGCGACCAAGTATCTCGAAGCGCTGACCGGTGCCGGCATCCTTCGGAAGATCAGCGCTGGGCGCCACACTTTCTACATCAACACAAGACTCGTCGACATCCTGGCGCCAGGCGGAGTCGCCTGATCCTGCACTCACGGCGTGTAGGTCAGCCGCATGGTGGGAATATCGACATCCGTCGCGACGGTGGCATGACGCCCTGATCCGCCGTTCACGTCGTTCGCGGCGTTGACCTCGAAGTGCACGTGCATCGTCTCGATGGCGCAGGCGATGTGTGGCGCGGGGTTGGCCACCGGGCACGCGACCGTGGGGTCGTCGGACGAGAAGGAGACGGTCCCTGTGTTGGCGTCCCACTCGGTCACTGCGCCACCGGTCGCGACCTTGAGGAAGAGCGCGTTGACCGCTCCGGTGCCGATCGTGCCGCTCACCGATGTCGGTGCTGTGGCTGTGCCGCTCTGCGCAAAGCCACTGACTTCGACGAGGTTGACGAGGGCTTCCGGATCGTCCATCCCCACGACGGTCCAGGTTGAAAACGATCCGTTCCCCTGCGACAGGACGCGATGGATGCCGACGAAGTAGAGTGGCGCCGTGGTGAGGTCGGTGGTGACGTCGACGCGCTTGGCCGTGATACCGGCCGTGAACACCTGCAGCGTCGAGTCCTCCAGCGACGTGAGCGTGCCATTCCCCGGGTTGGCGGTGACGACGACCTGTCCGGTGCTGTCGAGCGCCGACGCCTGGCGCGAGGTCAAGACGAATGAATCGCCGCTGGGCGGTTTGTGGTTTGTCCCGGTGGTCGAATCGGAGGAGCATCCCATTGCGGCGACAATTGCCGCCACGGCGGCGAGGCGCGAGAGTTGGGTCGTGAGTGAGCGGCTGGTCAGCATGGGGTTACTCCGGAGAGTGGGTGCGAACGGCGACGGCTAACTATAAGACCCGGTGGGGGCGGGTGGGGTCACACCGGGAGCTCTCGGAAACGTTCGGGTCACCTAATCACGGTGGGAATGTGCACACCTCTCGACCATCAACGCGTTGCAGAATTCCGGCACTCCTGAGCACCCGCTTGACCTCGTTCGCCTGAAACGTGAATAGCGGCGTATACGCCAGCAATCTCCATTTTAGCCCGTCCCGTTCAGCCCATGGCATCGTATGACCCGCGAGGATCCGAGCCAGGTTGTTGACGAAGGATGCCGCGTTCACGGACAAATCGCCTCGCATCTGGTCTCGTGCCGCGCCGCTTAGGATGGGGTGATTCAGTCCGGTTGAGATGGCCTCTTTCATCGTTACAACCGCGGTCGGGGACTTCGAGGCGTGGACCAGTGTGTATACACGCCGCCCCTGATCATTCCTCATCGGAATCGACAGGACCTGAGTGGCGCCTGCGCTGCGAAGCGCTTGACGGAACAGCGTTATGAATTTGTCCGCGCGTTCGGTTGCAGGGACGTCCGCGAGTTCAGCGGCCCAGGTATCGTTCCCGAGTGCGCGGGTCAGATATTTCCGTGACGCCGGGTTCGACGCATCGAGCCAGCCTTGGACACGTTCGGCTTCCGCTTCCACGGCCGCGATGCGATCTGAGTCGTACTCGGGGAAGAGGCTGGGATTTGAAAGTATGTCGGCGACCTGATCGGCGGCATCGCCGCGGCGAGACGTGATAGATCCGTAAAGCCGAACGGCGCCCATGTCCGAAAACAGGGCAAAGATCTCATTGTGCGGGCCACGGAGCGCCTTGGCATAGGTTGACGCCTCGAGTCCTTCGATTCCAAACGGATCGAGGAAATAGAACGTCGGTGCGTCCGCCATACGGGTTGCAATCTCATCGATGTGATCTACCAGCTCGCCGGGCAATGCATGTACATGACCCGGGCGCTGCTTGCGAAACGGCTCAAGCTGCTCGGCCAAAGTGCGATATCGTCCACGATTCCTTTCGATCGCAAAGAGCTCGATCGCCGGATCCGCCGTGGGCGAACGTTCTTTCACGACCGCGATCGCCTCCAGCGATTTGCGGGCAGCGATCACAGGTGACCCGCTGTGACCGGCCTCATCGCGACCGGCGCCCGCGAATGCATCCACGATGCCAAGGTGCGCTCGATCCGGTCGGTTGACCAGCAGCTTGATCGCCCACGCCACGATGTACGCATCCAGGATCTGATGCTTCAGCAACGTGTGGGGCTGAAAATGGTCGAAGTGGTCCTTGTGCTTAGTCATGGTGTGTCGCCGCAGAGTGGATCATGCTTACCGGACGTCACTCGCCGCTTGCAAGCGCCAGCGGATATTCGTCCCATGTCCGCTCATCCAGCGCGCGCCCACCCGCCTTCGACGTGCGGCCACCCCACTGCTTCCAGAAGAACGCCACGCCCGCCGTGCGGCAGCTGTCACGCAGCCCGCGCGCCCAGTTGAGATCAACGGGACGATAGCCCGGCCCACTTTCGCCGCCACCGATCACCCACTGAATGTTGGCCAGGTCCAGCGCGTCGAGCGGACCGAGCAGCGGCTCCGCGGAGATGAAGCGGACGCTCGCGGCGGTAATCTCACGCAGTGCGTCAGCCCGCTTGGCCACGTCCATATTCTCGATCGACGTGCCGATCCAGATATTGGGAGTCCACGCCAACTTGCCGGCGAGACGCGCAGCCCGTTCCGGCCGCTTGGTCAGCAACTGAAACTGGTGCCAATGTGCCTGATTCATGACCTCAAAAACGCGACCAATCATTGCAGCACTGAAGTGGGCATGAAAAACATCCGACATGCTGTCGACGAAGATCCGCATCGGCCGCTTCCATCGGAGCGGCTGGTCGAGCCGCCCTTCCCAGAAGCGCGGCGCGAACGGGTCGGCACGATTCGCCGCTGTGTCGCGCACCGGCGGATGGCGCAGGTACTGCGCGCGAGTCCGGCGTTCGGCGAGCGTCTTGGCGTAGCAGTGATCGCAGCCGGCGGAGAGCTGGGTGCAGCCGGTCATCGGGTTCCAGACGGCGTTGGTCCATTCGATGGCGGTATGTGTCGATGACATCGCAGGCCTTGCCGGGAGAGGTGGCCGAACGGTACCGAAGATGTACCGAAGTATCAATGGGGCCCGGGATGCGGACCGCGCGGAGGAGTTCAGTCAACTATCCAGTGGCTGGGCGAGCCCGCGTGGCGCGGTGCGCAGCGGGTCGATACTATGCCCCATCCCCATGAACCGCCTCCCCGACGGATCGTTCCGCTTCTCGCCCAAGGACCTGGTCGCCTTCCTCGCAGGCGACTTCGCCGCGTGGTGCGAGCGCCAGTACGCCGAAGGCAGGGAATCCGGTCAGGCGTACGGCACTCCCGACGCGGCCGACGATGAAACGGCACTCGTCATTCGCCGGGGCCAGGAGCACGAGGCAGCCTGGCTTGCCAAGTTGCGCCTGCAGGAACCGGCGATCGTCGAGATCGCCCGCGCCGACGGCGACGCAGCGTTCGACGCGACCCGGGCCGCGATCGCCGAGGCCGCACCGATCATCTATCAGGGCGAACTCCGCGCCGGCGAGTGGATGGGCATCGCCGACTTCCTTATCCGCACGCCCGATCACGCCCATCCCGATCGCACCTACTACGAGCCCCGTGACACCAAGCTCGCTCACGGCGCCAAGCCGTATTTCATCGTGCAGCTCTGCGCCTACGCCGAGATGCTCGAGGCGATGCAGGGACGGAGGCCACCGCAGTTCGGCTTCATCTATGGCGATGGCCGTGAGGAGTCGTTTCGCACTGCCGATTTCTGGCACTATTACCAGCGCCTCAAGCGGTCATTCGAACGCTTTCAGCGGTACTGGCCCGGCGACGGCCGCCCCGATCCATCGCTCGATCGCGCGTGGGGGCGATGGGAATCGACCGCCCAGGAAATCCTCGAAGCCGCCGACGACCTGAGCCTCGTCGCCAACATCACGCGCTCGCAACGCATCCGACTGCGCGATGCAAACATCGCAACCGTGTCTGCGCTCGCGTCGAGCACCGGTGCCATCGCCGGGTTCGCACCGGCCACGCTGTCGGTTCTCCGGACTCAGGCCGCCCTGCAGCTCAAGACTCGCGACAGCGGCACGATCGCCTGGGAGCTTCGCCCCACCGATCCCGAGCGGCCCGATACCGGTCTGGCGCTGCTCCCGCCCGCGTCGCCCAGCGACATCTTCTTCGACATCGAAGGCTTTCCCTACGCCACCGACGGGCTCGAATACCTCCTCGGCGCGGTCACTGTCGACACGGGCAAGCCGGTCTTTCGCGATTGGTGGGCGCACGACGAGGCGCAGGAGCGCGAGTCGTTCGAGGCGTTCGTCGACTGGGCCTACGCGCGCTGGCAAGACGATCCCACGCTGCACATCTATCACTATGCCGCCTACGAATGCACCGCCCTCAAGCGGTTGATGAGCAAGTACGCCTCGCGCGAATTCGAGGTCGACCAGTTTCTTCGCCACGGCGTCCTGGTTGATCTCTACACCGTCGTGCGGCAAGGGCTGGTCGTCGGCACGCCGAGCTATTCCCTCAAGGACGTCGAGCACCTCTACATGCCGGCGCGCACCGAAACGATCACCAAGGCCGGCAGCTCGGTGGTGGAATACCAGCGCTGGATCGACGAGGGCGAGCCGCAGGATCCGGCGGCATCGCCGATTCTCGCTGCGATCCGCGACTACAACCAGGTCGACTGCGAATCGACCGTGGGCCTCCGCGACTGGCTGCTGGAACGCCAACGCGAAGCGGGCATTGCATGGGTTTCCGGAAACGACGGAGACGTCGATCCCGTGACTCCCGCCGCCTCCCACGCCCGCTGTTGAACTCGCCGAGGAGTTGCTGCAGCGCGCCGAGACACTTCCGCCGGAGTCGGAGCAGCACCGGATCACTCGGCTCGTCGCGTGGCTGCTGGAGTATCACCGGCGGGAAGACAAGCCGTTCTGGTGGAAATACTTCGAGCGGATGAAGCAGCAGCGAGGACCAGCTCTACGACGATAGGGACTGCCTTGCGGGGCTCGAGCGCACCGCGACGCCGGTTCGGGCGATCAAGAAATCATCCGGGTACGAGTACCGCTTCGATCCGGACCAGGAGACCAAGCTTGACGATGGCGATGCATGCATCGAGGTGCACGGGGCGCAGGTTCGCATGCAGCATCGAGCGGATCGATTGCGACGCGGGGATTGTCGAACTCAAGGTGGGGCCAAAGAAGACGCTTCCCGATCGCCTCTCGATCATGCCGGCGAAAGCGGTGAACAACGATACACAGCGTGCCGCAATCCTCGACTTCGCCACTCGCTGGGCCACTGACCCGCGCACGCACCCGGCACTCGCTGACCTGCTCGAACGTCGTGCACCTCGACTCACTGGTGCGTCGGCGCAATTCGCATTCGACGAATCCGGCGACCTCACGGCGCAGTCGATCGACGCGGCGCGCCGCCTCGACCACTCCACGCTCTGCATCCAGGGGCCGCCGGGGACGGGAAAGTCGACCACTGCGGCACGGATCATCTGTGCGCTGGTCGCCGACGGCAAGCGCGTCGGTGTCGTGGCCAACGTGCACAAGGTCGTGGTCAACCTCCTGGCGAAGATCGCCGATGAGTCCGTGCTTCCCTTGCTCTTCAAGGCCGGCGACCACTGCGATCATCCGCTGATCGCCTCCGGCCGCATCACCCATATCGACCAATAATGGTGACGTCCCCGGCGCGCTTCCGCCCGGCC
Source organism: uncultured Gemmatimonadales bacterium (assembly GCA_963796635.1). Taxonomy (GTDB): domain Bacteria; phylum Gemmatimonadota; class Gemmatimonadetes; order Gemmatimonadales; family GWC2-71-9; genus Palsa-1233. The sequence continues at coordinate 2,566,864 of CAWCMH010000001.1, read as the reverse complement.
CGCTCGTGATTGGCGGCACGGCGTGGCTCTTCGCGCGGCCCGACATGGCGAACACGCTCGACTATCTCTTCGTCGAGGAAGCCGGGCAGTTCGCGCTCGCCAACGTCGTTGCGGTGGCGGCGTCGGCCCCGAACCTGATTCTCCTCGGCGACCAGATGCAGCTGGCGCAGCCGACGCAGGCCGTTCACCCCGGCGAAAGCGGTCTCTCGGCGCTGGAGTATCTGCTGCACGGTCACGCCACCGTCCCGCCGGAGCTGGGGATCTTTCTCGGTCGCTCGTACCGGATGCATCCCGACATCTGCCGAGTCGTGTCGGAGGCGTATTACGACGACCGGCTCGGCAGCGTGCCGGAGACGGCGGCGAACCGGATCATCGGCGCGGCGGCGACATCGATCGGAGTCGAAGCGGGCGTCCGGTTCATTCCGGTGGAGCACGACGGATGTACTGATCGCAGCAGCCAGGAGGTCGATGAAATTGAACAACTCGTGGCCGCGCTGCTCGGATGTGCGGTCACGGTGAAGGGAAGTGCACCGCGGCCGATGACGATCGGCGACATCCTGATCGTGGCGCCGTTCAACGTGCAGATGCGCGCGCTGGCTCGCCGGCTTTCCGTTCGGTTTGGCGCCGGTGTGCGGGTTGGCACCGTCGACAAGTTCCAGGGCCAGGAAGCGCCGGTGGTGATCGTGTCGATGTGTGCGTCGACGCTGGACGACGCGCCGAGGGGTCCGGAGTTTCTCCTGAGCCCGAACCGGCTCAACGTGGCGATCTCGCGGGCGCAGGCGCTGGCGATCGTGGTGGGGTCGCCGAAACTCGGCGACGCGCGGGTGACGTCCGTGAAGGAAATGCGGCTGGTGAGCGGGTGGTGCAGGGTGGAGGGGTGCGTCGGGCTGAACGCTGGCTGATCCTGCGATTGCATTTCGCCATGTCTCGCTGCCGCGACGATCGACCTGTTGCGCCGGCGCAGCGCCGACTTTCTGGCGTCAGGTGTGTCTTTCGCCCGTCAGTGGTGGGCCGCGCGCCTGCGGTACACTTGATGCGCTTGTCGTGGCAGCGGCTGGTGACCACCGCCGCGTGACAGCGAGGTCGTACCGTGGGTGACATCATCTTTCTCGGTCCGCTGGGATTTTTCTACTTCTATCCGACCTGGTATGCCTGCCATTACCGGCCCGACCACTGGCTGGCGATTTTCCTGATCAATCTGTTGCTGGGATGGACGGTCATCGGCTGGTTCGGGCTGATGATCTGGGCCCGGTGGTCGTATGGTCGTGGGGTCCGGAAGGAAGAGGCTCGGGAACAGGCACACAGAGATCTTGAGGAGGGCCTGAGGCGCCGGTTCAAGGCCGTACAGGCGCGGATTGCCGCACGTCCTGACAAGCTCGCGACGTTTGCGGACCTGGATGAAATGGGTGAGACCCTCCTGGAGCAAATCGACCATTTCTGGAATGACGATCCGGTACCGACGTGGGAACTTGCGGCCAGGCAGGCCGAGAAGGAACGGCATGCGCGGATGTCGGCGAAGATGGACGAAATCGTCGAGCGCGAGCTGCCGGCACTCGCCACGCGATACGGGCAGCTTCTGCGCATCCGCGCCAACGGAACAGTTGACGACACGCGGGCGCGCGCGCTGGTGAAGCCGTTCGTGGAGGACATGGTGCTTCCCGAGCTTCGGAGCCAATCTGAAGGCCTCGATGAAGCCGGGGAACGGTTCGTTCGCAGCTGGCTGCTCGATGAAGATTCGATGTTGCTGCTGGATATTCAGTGCATGCTCGACGGCCGGCCTGCGCCTGACGGCCTGAACCGCGCCGGATCAGCCGCCGAGGTCGAAGCGCATTATCGTGCCGCACTGACCGGTTGCGGCTGGGAGGTTGCCGAAGGCGCGGATGTTCGTGGCGATGCGGTCAACCTGCGGGCGACGCGCGATGGCGTGCGCCTGCTCTTGCAGTGCCGCATGTCGAGCACGCAGGCCGGTATCGACGCGATCGAAGAGATCCGCGTGGCGCACCAGCTGGAGCCGGCCGACCTCCTGGCAATCATCACCAGTGGCAACTACGCCTCGGACTCGCGCGCCTTCGCGCGCAAGCATGGTGTTCAGCTGTTGCAGGCTCCCATGTTCCGTGCGTTTGCGGCGGGCTACGTGCCGATCAGGGGTTTTCCCTTCGAGCATCTGCTGGTGGAGAAGTTGTCAGCGGACGCGGCGCGCTGCGTCAAGACCTTGGCGCTCGCCGGCTGGATTTCCAAGGCATCCGACCCGGATGATCACGATGTTGTCGTCGTGCGCGCTGAACACAACCGGGCCAGAATGATCATCCTGTGCAAGTGCGACAACCACGCCGTTGGTCGTGCGGTTGTCGAGCAGGCGGCGGCGCTGGCCGGGGCGGAGCAGGGCGCCATCGCCGCGGTGCTGGTCGCATCGGAGAACAACTTCACGCGTGTCGCGCGCGATGCGGCGATCAAGCGCGACGTGACGATGCTCGACTGGGACAACCTGGCGGAGTTTGCAGCGTGAGGTGCTGGCGCGGAGTGTGCAGCGATCGAGCATGAAGCCGGGTGCAGTTGCTGATAAGCGTGGCGTGAAGCGGCGGAATCGAGTGACAGTACCGAATAAGGTGAAGCCCAGGGGCGGAAGACTCCGCGCGAATCAGACGAGTCTCTTTCGTGGACGTAAAGCCGCGACTGGTTCCGAGATGCGACGCGGTGGGGACATAGGTCGAACGTGAACTGCAGATTTCAACGTGTCGGCGCAGGCTCCTTGTGACACATGACGAGGTGGTGATGACGCAACGCGACATTGCACCCAAGGCACAAGTCCGGCGTAGCGCCGGCCGACACCGTGTCAGGGCGGTCTGGTGAGCATCGACATTACAGATCACCAGGCCAAGTACCTGAGCCGGTTGTTGACGTTACGGCACTCCGTGGACAGCGCGGATCGCCTCTCCAGCGTCGTGGCAAGCGCGCAAGTTGATCTTAACCCACATCAAGTAGACGCTGCGCTCTTTGCCATCAAGTCTCCGCTGTCACGAGGAGTACTTCTAGCCGATGAGGTAGGTCTCGGCAAGACGATCGAGGCCGGATTGGTTCTCTCTCAACGGTGGGCGGAGCGGAGGCGCCGGCTCCTCGTGATTACGCCGAGCAATTTGCGAAAGCAATGGCTACAGGAACTAACGGAGAAGTTCTTCCTACCCTGCGAGATCCTCGAGTCGCGATCATACAGCCTCGCCGACAAAGCCGGCCGGCGCCCCTTTCAATCCCCGAACATTGTAATCTGCTCGTATGAATTCGCCCGCAGCAAGGCAGACGTCATCCAGCGTGAGCCTTGGGATCTGGTCGTGTTCGACGAGGCGCATCGACTTCGCAATGTTTGGAAAGCCGCGAACGTCACCGCCCGCGCCCTGAAGACCGCTCTTGGTGGAGCACCGAAGATTCTGCTGACTGCAACACCACTCCAGAACTCACTCTTGGAACTCTACGGCTTGATGTCGTTTGTTGACGAGCACGCGTTCGGCGATATTGACAGCTTCAAACAGCAATTCATGACTGTGCAACCCGAACATGTGTTTCGTGCGTTGCAGCAACGTCTGCGCCCGCTCTGCCACCGGACTTTGCGTCGGCAAGTAACGGCGTACGTGAAGTATTCGCGACGAATCCCGATTGTTCAGGACTTCATCCCTGGGATTGCCGAGAAGCGGCTTTACGAGGCGGTGACGGAATACCTTGGCCGACAGAATCTCGCGGCATTGCCCGTCAGCCAACGGTCACTCATCACACTGGTCCTACAGCGGCAACTGGCCTCATCGACGTTCGCTATTGCAGGCAGTCTGGAGAAAATGGCAAAGCGCTTGCGGGAGCAACTTACGATGCTGCCCTCCGGAGGCTCGGTCGAAGACGATGTTGCGACCGACATCGACGGGCTCGATTCTCTCGCCGATGAATGGGGCGATCAAGGCTCAGATCAAGAGCCGCCATCCGTGCGCGCCGCGATTCAACGAGAAATTGCCGATCTTGAATCATTCGTCGCTCTAGCGACATCGATCGTGCAGAATAGCAAGGGTGTCGCGCTGCTTCAGGCTCTTCGGACCGCGTTCGGTGAAGCGTCCCGCATGGGGGCAGCTGAAAAGGCAATCATTTTCACTGAGTCTCGACGAACACAGGACTACCTCCTGCGCTTGCTCGCCGACAGTCCGTTCGCTGACGGTATCGTTCTCTTCAACGGGAGCAACACCGATGCGCGGTCGAAGGAGATTTATCAAGCTTGGGCGACCCGCCACGCAGGAACTGACCGTGTGACTGGTTCAAAGCACCGCCGACATGCGATCCGCTCTCGTCGATTACTTCCGCGAAGAAGGCCGCATCATGATCGCCACAGAGGCTGGCGCCGAAGGTATCAACCTCCAGTTCTGCTCGCTGGTGGTGAACTACGATCTCCCCTGGAATCCGCAGCGCATCGAGCAGCGAATTGGTACGCTGCCACCGATACGGTCAGAAGCACGACGTGGTGGTGGTCAACTTTCTCAATCGCAACAACGCGGCCGACCAGCGCGTCTTCGAGCTACTGTCCGACAAATTCCAGCTCTTCGAGGGCGTGTTTGGAGCGAGCGACGAAGTGCTGGGAGCCATTGAATCGCGGGTCGACTTCGAAAAGCGCATCAGCTGCGATTTACCAGTGAATGCCGGCAAGCACGACCAGATCGAAGCCGCGTTCGATCAAGCTTCAGACTGGAGCTCGACCTTGAAATCAACAGAGTTCGATGAGCCAGACGCGCGAAGCTTGCTGGAAAACTTCGACGACGAAGTCCGCGAGAAACTGCAAGCCTTCAGGATAAACGCTCTCGCGAAGATCTTGGACGTCATGAGCTCTACCTCATGGCCGTCACCCGACACGAGTTGTGTCGCGATGCCGAATTCCTTGATGATGCCGCGTCATCTCACGGGCTGAACGCCGTTCCCGGAGCAACGGGAGGTCATTCCACTTGGCTTGTACGAACTGCCGCGCCGCAGCCGCGAAGCACATCTGTATCGCGCTGAATCACCCCCGGCTGAAGCCGTCCTGCGACGGCCAATGGATCGGCCGCTCGACCGAGCGCTTTGGTCTTTGATTACGCTGGGCATCAAGGAAAGATCTCCGATATCGAGAGCTTGATCGGCCATTCGGGATGGCTTGCGGTCTCCTGCTTCGGCGTCCATAGTGGGGATGAACCAGAACATCACCTGGTCTTGGCCGGGATGACCGACTCGGGGGCGTACCCGACGCCGGAATTTTTTGTCCGGATGTTGGCTCCTCCCCGCGCAGGCCTCGGGGCAGCGTCGGATCCACCGGCAGGTCTCTCCAATCTTATCGCCGACTACGAACGACGTATCGATCGGCTGGTCGACGAACGGAACGGCAAGTTTCTAGATGCCGAGTCCACGAAGCTGGATCACTGGGCCGACGACCTCAAGCTTGGGCTGGAGGTCGAGCTCAAGGACATTGATCGCCAGATTCGTGACGCGAAACAATCCGGGCGAAGTGCGCTGACCCTGGACGAGAAGCTGGTCGGCCAGCGGGAGGTGAAGCGCCTGGAGCAGTTGCGACGGGACAAACGCCGGGCGCTCTACCAAGAGCAGGACCGAATCGATCAGGAACGCGACGCGCTGATTACGCGGATGGAAGGGCAGCTGGTGCAGCGCGCGACCTCCGACACGCTTTTCACCGTTCGATGGACTGTCAAAGGATAGGAACGGCTGTCGGACACCAATCGACTTGGCCCGCACGTGCGGCTTGGCGAAACGAAGCCGTGGCGCGTAATCAGGTACCGATCTTGATGTGTTTGGACACCCGGCCTTGATCGGGGCGCTCCGCCTCCCGAGATTACGAGCAATGACTGGTTCTTCGGTTATAGGACTCGCGACGCCACTGCCGCTCCGGCGGCAGTACAGCAAGCCACCGGTCCAGGAAGCCGTGGTCTCACTTCACGTGGAACCGGGGAACGCTTCGACGCAGGTCCTGAGCGGACTGCACACCGGCGAAGAAGAACGGTACCCAGTACGCGAAGCGACGATGACACAGGCGCTGCGGTTTGATCCGGTCAGCAACTCCGTCACCGAATCGTCCCAGTCACTCGATGGGTGGCGCATCGCCACGACGGATCGGAGCGAGATCGCGCAATTCCGCCAGAACCAGTTTGTCTTCTCACGGCTCACGCCATACGTCGGCTGGGAATCGTGGCGCGAGGAGGCAAAGAGGCTGTGGGCGAAATATCGCGATGCAACGGAAACGACCGCGATCACGCGAGTTGGTGTTCGATATGTCAACCGGATCGACATCGTTCCCGAGGCAGGACGCCGGATCAGGGATTATCTGCGCTTCTACCCTAGCATGCCTGAGGAACTTCCTCAAGGGATCAACACGTTCGTAATGCGCGTGGAAACCAGGCTTCCGCAGCCAAGCGACACTGTTGTCGCAATGAACGCAGGACGGACCGAGCCGCCGGGTCCCGGGATCTACTCGGTGTTGCTCGATATCGACGTCATCTGTACGGAGCGTCTTGCGGCTGGCGCCGATCAGGTTTGGGAACTCGCCGAAGAGCTTCATCGCATCGAGAACGGGTATTTCGAAACGTGTATCACCGACATTGCCCGGGAGACCTTCAGTTGACTCCAGTCGCTGCATCAGAAATGCCAGTCAATTCCGCAGTCGTGTGCGACTGTGACGGCGGACAGTCTGGGCTCTCCGGCGACAAGGCCCGCAGGCTTGATCTCCAGACTGTCTATCTGCATCGTAGCCTCGCTTCAGGGATCGGGTTCGAACCCGCCGCCTTTGGTGTTCTCTTCCTGGTGCGCGAGGATGAGCCAAAAGAGTGGTATCATGAGCCGGACTTCGCACCGTCAAGCTCAATGATAGGTATCGTGGACGGTGCTGTGACTTACGATGTCATCCCCGAAGAGACTGACTGGGGCTGATGTGCCAGGTGCTGGTCCCACTCCGAACTGGTACGAAGTCGTTACCGATGGGTCGCTCTGCCAGGGCGATATTTTTCGCGACATCAAGGTGTTCTGGCCGATACTACCAGCGGGCGAGATTAATGATGGCGAGCTTCTCCGGCTGAAGCATGAGCGCGGTGATTTCATCGTTGCGAGCGCATCGTGCGATGTTGATCGGAACGGCTACCCGCATATTCTTCTCAACAAGGTGGTCGCGGCAACTGCACCCAACCTGAAAACGTCGCCATCCGAGCTTCCTCGGCAGCTTGAGATTCGCAGCCGAGGCACGGTTCCATCGCAGCACCTATTGGCGCAATCGATCCACGACTCAATCGTTTTCCCACTATCCATTGCTTTGCACAAGTACCACGCGCTCCTCCCGGCCGACTATCTGCGATCGCTCGCCGCCGCGCCACGACTCCGACTTCGTTCTCCGCACCGGGAGCGGTTCGGCAACTGGGTAGCCAGCTGTTTCGGGCGAGTCGGTATCGATGATGCCGAGCAACTTCCCCGCTTTTCTGACTTTGGCCCGCAACACGTGTTAGAGGCCAATCGCGACGAGTAGACCGCCCTTCCTGATGTTCCGCCCCAAGGCGAGATTGCTCCATGCCCCGTACACGCCTCGAACTCACCTGGGTCGGCAAGGACGAACGCCCCCGGCTTGAACCGCGGATCCTCCTCGAAGACCCGGCAAAGTCCTATCACGCCGCTGAGCGCATCACCGATCACGACATCTTCGACAACCGGCTGATCTTTGGCGACAACCTGCTTGCGCTCAAGGCACTGGAGCAGGAATTTGCCGGAAAGGTGAAATGCGTCTTCATCGATCCGCCGTACAACACCGGCTCCGCCTTCACCCACTACGACGACGGGCTCGAACACTCGCTCTGGCTGACCATGATGCGCGACCGGCTGGAGATCATCCGGACCCTCATGTCGGAGGACGGCTCCCTTTGGATTACGATCGATGACAACGAAGCGCACTATCTGCAAGGTATTGTGTGATGAGGTGTTCGGGCGACGATCATTGTCGCCTCGTTTATCTGGCGGAAAGTTGATAGCCCAAACGACAACAAAGTGCCGATCACGCCAGACCACGAGTACGTGCTGTGCCTTACAAAAATCCAGGCTCCCTCATGGTTCAAACAGAAGCAAGATCAATCAATCCTCGAGGCGTACAACCCGCCCGACGAGAATAGTGACCGGCCTTATCGAGACCGACTGCTAAAGAAGAACGGGAAGAATAGTTTGCGCGCGGACCGGCCATCGATGTTTTTCGCCGTACCCGCGCCAGACGGCACGGAGGTCTACCCGATTCACGATGACGGACGGGAAGCGTGCTGGGCGGTCGGGAAGGCCGCCGTCTTCGAAATGCTTGGCAAGGAGCGAATTGATTTGGAAGAAGCGGCCGAAGCAAGGCCTAATCGAATGGGTGCCCTACACGCGCGAATTCGCACCCGAGCATCCTAGTCGTCCCTATCCAACTATTTGGGCGGATTTGGACACGACCCGGCAGACAAAGGCGCATCAGAAGCAACTCTTCGGTGAACTCAATATTTTCGACACGCCCAAGCCGGAAGACCTGTGCAGCGGGTTCTCGATATATCGACAGCACCGAGGCGATCTCGTCCTCGACTCCTTCGCCGGCTCCGGCACCACCGGCGCCGTCGCCCACAAGATGGGCCGCCGCTGGATCATGGTCGAGCTCGGCGAGCACTGCCACACCCACATCATCCCGCGGCTCAAAAGGTCATCGACGGCGCAGGACCCGGGCGGCATCACCGAGGCGGTCGGCTGGAAGGGCGGCGGCGGCTTCCGCTACTTCCGGCTCGCGCCGTCGCTGCTCGAGAAGGACGGTGGGGCAACTGGGTCATCATCAAGCGAGTACAACGCCGCGATGCTCGCCGAGGCGATGTGCAAGCTCGAAGGGTTTCACCTACGCGCCGAGCGAGACGATTACTGGCAGCATGGCCAGTCGACCGAGCGCGACTTCATCTATGTCACGACGCAGACGCTCACCAAGGCCCAGCTCGACCAGATTTCAGCGACGAAGTCGGACCGAGCGCACGCTGCTGATCTGCTGCGGCGCTTCGCAAGGCAGAGTCTGACGACTTGGCACAATCTGACCGTCAAGAAGATCCCCCAGGCGGTGCTGTCGCAAGTGCGAATGGGGCCAGGATGACTACTCAGCTTGAAGTCGAGACCTGCCGCAGGCGCGCCGGCGCAGGTGACTGACCAGCGACGACCTCTTCGCGCGACGGATCGCGAAGTGAACCGCGAAGCAGCGGCGATCGCCGGGCGGCCTGTCGCTGCCGGTCAGCCCCAACGCGAAGCGCTCGAGATGCTCGACGCCGCCACGCGACCTGATTGCCTCTGCAGCAAGGACCAGGACGTGGCCGCCGCCTCGGCCGCGATCCAGCGTCGGAGTTCCCGACGGTCGCCGGACTTCGAGCGCGAGTTCCCGTCGCTCTGCTTTGCGCTGGCCACCGGCGTCGGCAAGACCCGGCTGATGGGCGCCTTCATCGCCTACCTGCAGCGGGAAAGGCGAATCCGGCACTTCTTCGTGCTCGCGCCGAACCTGACGATCTACAACAAGCTGATCGCCGACTTCACGCCCAACACGCCGAAGTACGTCTTCCAGGGGCTCGCCGAGTTCGCCACCGACGCCGCCGGAGATCATCACCGGCGACAACTACGAGAGCGGCCGCGCGGTGCGCGGAGACCTGTTCGGCGACGGCGACGTGCAACATCAACATCTTCAACATCTCCAAGATCAATACCGAGGTGCGCGGTGGCAAGGCGCCGCGGATCAAGCGGCTCTCGGAGTACATCGGCGAGAGCTACTTCGACTACCTCGCCGGCCTGGACGACCTGGTGCTGCTGATGGACGAGTCGCACCGCTACCGGGCCGCGGCCGGCATGCAGGCGATCAACGAGCTCAAGCCCGTCCTCGGCCTGGAACTCACCGCCACGCCGCAGATCGAGCGCGGGAGCCGGACGCGAGCCGTTCAAGAATGTCATCTACTCGCTATCCGCTCGCCTACGCGCATGGCGCGACGGCTTCGTCAAGGAGCCGGCCGTCGCCACGCGCAAGAACTTCGACGCTGCCAGCTATGACAGCCGGAAGCGCTGGAGCAGCTGAAACTGGAGGACGGCATTCGCGTGCACGAGAGCGTGAAGGTCGAACTGGAGACGTACGCGACCGCGAAGGGACAGCCGCGGGTGAAGCCGTTCATGCTGGTGGTCGCGCGCGACACCGACGCACGCCGGCGAGCTGGAGGCGCGGATCAAGGCGGACGCATTCTTTGAGGGCCGTATACCAGGGACAAGGTCATCACGGTCCATTCCACGCTCAAGCGGCGAGGAGAAGGAAGAGAACGTCGAGCGACTGCTCGACGTGGAGGACCCGGCCGAGCCGACCGAAATCGTGATCCACGTCAACATGCTCAAGGAAGGCTGGGACGTCACCAACCTGTACACCATCGTGCCGCTGCGCGCCGCCGACTCGCGGACGCTGGTCGAGCAGTCGATCGGCCGCGGGCTGCGGCTGCCGTATGGCAAGCGCACCGGCGTCACGGCGGTCGACCGGCTCACCATCGTCGCGCACGACAAGTTCCAGGAGATCATCGACGAGGCGAACAGGCCCGGTTCGGCGCTGCGTTTCGTGCCCCTGTTCATCGGCGGCGACGACGTTCCCGAGCAGGGGAAGGTCGCCATCGTGACACCATCCCCGGTTGAGCACATGTGGACCGCGAGTGAAGCGCTGTCAGGAGTGCCGGCTGCGCCACCGCCGCTTTTCTCAGACCCCGAGGATCAACGAATCGCCCAACTGACGGTCGAAGTGATCCAGCGGCAGTACGCACACTTGCCGTCGTCGAACGCAGTCTTGAGCGACGTCGAGAAGGTGAAGGTCTTGGCCGACGTCCATCGGGCTCGACGCGAGTCTCAGGGCGAGCTCGGCTTCAAGACCTTAGAGCAGGTGGAAGCCATAGCCACTCAGGCGATGGAGGCGTTCCCTCGACTTACCATCGACATCCCCCGCATTCATGTAATACCTACCGGCGAAATGCGGAACGGCTTCCACGACTTTGATCTCGACACGACGGCGCTCAGTTACCAGCCGGTTGAGAACGAAATCCTGATTCAGCACCTTCACGATCAGCGCCGCGAGACGCTCGCCGGTGGAAGCTCCTGGAAGGATGAGAGGCGTTTGGAAGATTTTGTCGTCCGGGCGCTGGTTGGTCGCCCTGACGTCTCATATGACGATCATGCCGAGCTGCTTTACAAGCTGGCAGGTCAGGTTGTTGCACGTCTGCGGAGCTACCTGCCCAATGAAGATGCGGTCAAGAATGTGCTGCAGTTCTACGAACGGCAGATCGGCGACTTTGTGCATGCCCAATTGGCCCAGCACTATTGGGAGGATCCGAGCGGCTACAAGGCACGGGTATTCCAGGGGTTCGAAGCGTTGCCAAAGCAGGCCACAACCGCGAACAGCGACGAGCCGGTAAGAGACTTCCGGCTGACACCGACACCGCTAAGCCAGATCCGCTCGATGCGTTTCGGCTGGATGCGGAAGTCGATCTATCGCGAAATACGTTTCGATTCCGATACCGAGCGAAAACTTGCCGTGCTTCTGGACAGCACTGACGACGTGGAGAAGTGGTTCCGTCCGTTCGGCCCGCCTCCGCGGATTGAGTGGAAGGACGACGCGCTCTACGAGCCGGATTTCGTCGTCGAGACCGATACTCACAGGCTGCTTATCGAAACGAAAGCAGCGAACGAGGTCGACGACGCTGACGTACAGGCCAAAGCGCGCGCGGCAGCCGAGTGGTGCAGGCATGCCTCCGATTTTGCCGCGGCCCACGGCACAAAGCCATGGCTCTACGTGCTGATACCGCACGACCAGGTGACGGCAGCGGCGACGCTGGCTGGGTTGGTGACCCAGTGGACGTGGCGGGGCGATGCTGGGTGACGCCGGGCCCTGGCAGCGCCTGATCCAGGCCACGTGGCTCGTTGCCGACTCAATGGCTCGGTCGAAGGATGGCCCATGGATGTCACTCCTCATACCTGGGATGCGGCCACATGCGGAAAGGGCCCTGTCTCCCCCAGTGGCCAAACGGTTGGCTGCTGCACTTGCCATGCGACGGGTTGAGAGCGCTACGTACACAGCGCATTTGGCCGAGCAGCGCCAGTTATTGGTCGACGCGATAGATCTCTACGCACACGCGCTTCCGGAGTCGATCGTGGTGGCTGGCCAGCGGGTTCTTGAGGCGGGTGCCGACCTGCTGAGTGAATTAACTCGCCTGGACATCGGACGCGAGACTCGACACGACTTGGTTACACTTGGCGAGATGTTCCGGACAATGGCATCGGCAGAGGACTTTCGCTCACACCCGGATGTCTTGGCCGCGCCAGACAACGTCTTCCAGTCGGACCATTCCGCCGATTCCGGACCGCACCGCGTGCCGCCTGAAAAGTAAGGAGGTGTGACCTTCCCCCCGAATAGTACGGCAGCCTGAAACTGGAGTTAAGCTCAGCTTCGGCGGTCCCAGCCCGGTCGACGAGCGGCAGGTAATCGCAGGTGCCGACCGTAGCGGGACTTCACGCAAAGCGGTTCCTCGACCGGCCGCTGGGTTGAAATCCTTGTAGTCCTGGACGGCCCAGCCCCGACGCCGCCAGCTGGGCGTCAATTTCGAGGCGGGCGCGCTGCTCAGGCGAGAGGCTAGGCAAGATCGTGGCGGCGCATTGTCAGTAGAGTCTACCCAATTCCAGCCGCTGCGGCGACGCCTGTCCTCGGTCGGTAGTCGATCGCCGACCGATCGCGCTCAATCGGCCTCAGGTGCCTCAGCGTCGTCTTGTTCTGCCTCATCGGGGGACACCATCCGAAGGTACTCAGCGCGCACATCATTCAAGGAACGCCCTCCGTCGGGTTCCAGCCGCCAGAAGCTCCATCCGTTTGTGGTCTTCTTGCGGATGAATATCCCCGCCCTGGACGGGCTGTCAAACACCTCACCCGCGACCTCTATCCGGCCGTCGGAGAGAATTCGGCCGGCATGCCCGCCGTACTTTCCGGGGCGTGAATACAGAGTCTGCCCGGGAGTGAGATATCCGGCACCAATCAGGTCTCCAATCTCGACCGTGACGGAACTCGTGGCATGTTCCCTTTCAACGTTCACCTCGTGCCCGGACGGAACCGGCCAGATTGCGAGAACGGCGTCAATCAGCTGCGCGGTTCGTGCGTCGATACCGGCGTCGTCCCACTGTTGGGCCGAGTATTCCTTCAATAGTCTGCTGTTCAGGAGCACCACATCCTTCTCTTGAAGATGCGCCGCTTTGCCGGCTTCACCGAGCCACGGGCCATTTGATACGGTGCTGTTCAGTTTCTTCGTCAGCAAAGTCAAATTCCCGAGCCGCTGGATGCGCGCATCGCGCTCAAGCTCCACGCCCCCGGGCGGCAAGGGCCAGTTCTTTGTCCAGGACTGTGGCATGATGTGTTCGATGGCGTAACTCCCGCGTCGAATCCGCATTCCGGCAGCGGAAACCTGACCAGGAATCCATCCCCGCCAGCAGTCCTCGATCGACTCCAGCGCCATCCGGAGCCGGGCTCTGCTCAACTTCCGGTAAGCGGGGATCACGGACAGCTCTCGCCGCACTTCGGCGTCGTCGGGCCAGTAGCCGATTTCGGACCGCTGCGCAGCAAAATATTCCTTCAACGTTTGCCCGACGTGTTCGGCGTCTGCGGTTCGAATTCTCGCCACGACTTCCGCCATGGTCTTGTTGTACGACTTGGCGGTCGCCCGCACGAGCATGCGTCGTGTCAACCAGCTTTCTATCACGTCGAGCGAAGCGTCGATTTCCTCTCGAGGGAGCGGACCCGGCTTGTGGTCCAGGAGCGCCAGGAGAACCGGCTTAGCCACCTCGCTCTCCAACGTCCTGGCGCGATAAGCGAACAACCCCACACGATCCAATGGGCCATCGAGTATCTCGGCCTTCTCAACAAAGCTCCGGTAAATCGCGGCTGCCCTATGAATCTCCTGGAGGAGATCGAGCATGGGACGACCGGCCTGGTAATCCGCGTACGCCTTGAACCGCGAGAAGACTTCGCGCGCTACCACCTCTTCGCCGGTGTTAGCAATCAGCCAATGATTGAGGAAAACCGACGATCGCGCGTGCGTTACTCGTCCAACGTTGACTTCTTCCTCCCAAAAGGCGGTCTCGAACTGTTCCCAGTACTTGCGGTAGGCCGCCTCAACGTCGGCGCCTTGTTCGAGCAATCGCTGGAACACGAAATTCTTGATCAGGTCAGCTGCGGTTAGCACGGCGCCGCGGGCGTTGAGCGTTTCGAAAATTTCCTGGGCGTTCTCGTTCGCTGCGAGGTCTATCACGACAATTTGCAGCAGCTCGCGCGCGGTCCGCTCGATAGCCTCTGCGCGGGCGACGACAGCGTCCGGCTCGCCAGCGTGGAGCCACTCGCGGCATTGCTGCGCAAAAAAGTGATGTGCCTTGGCCATGCGCGAGGTCGAAACTCGAGCGCTGTGTGAGTCGACCGGCGTCGGTGACTCCATCACCTCATTGAACGCCGGGCGATCGCGATTGGTGGGCCAGACTTTGAATCGATCTTCCTTCTGACGACAGAACGCCTCGCCATTGGCGATGAGCGGATCCAAGCGAGCCGCGGACATCGCGGCGCCGACCGCTGCGATCTCCGAGTGCAGCGCGTCCAGCAGAAGCTGGAGCGTCGTCAGGCGCTGCTGTCCGTCAATGACGGTGCGTTGCTGCAAATCGCTCGTGGCGCTTTGCAATTGCTGCAGGACAACCGCTCCGAGAAAATGGGGCGCTTGCGCTCGTGCGGAGACTGAAGAAGTCGGGTCGCGACACGTTCCAGATCTTTCCAGAGCGGTTCCCACTGCAGCTCTTCGTTCCAGACGTACGGGCGCTGGAACAGCGGGACCAGCAGGCGTTGGGGCTGCATGAAAATGGCTTGCGGAGTCCGGACTTGGGTATCCATAGGGAGCGAACTCTAGGAATGGGCGAGTAAGAAACCGGCACGGCCTTCGCGAAACTCGTGTCGATGCACGAGCGATGGGCTCATGGTGAGCTCGTTGAGCGGTCCACCTAACTTGAAATTCGCAGCATAGACGACCAATAATACTACGTGGCGACTATCGGGGGCTGAATGCCCACATGCCGTCGTGCGACGTCAACCGATGGAGGTTGTGATGCCAGATCCTTGGGTCAAGAATGCCGCTGATTGGGCAACCGTTGCGGTAGCGGCGCTGGCCCTGGTTCAACTCCTTCGGGAGTTCATGCGAGCGCACGATGAGCGGGCCGCCGCGAAGGCACGCGTCGCCTTCATCGCTTATGGGCTCAGGGGTCAGCTCCTCGCGTGGTTGACGCCGGATGGCAGCGGGAAGCCGGCGCTTGGCCGATGGGCTAGACAGGTCGGAACAGAGCTCAAGAGCCATTTCGACGCAGCCGAGGCGAGGGTCGACAAGATGTCCGCACTCGCGCCAAAGCTGTGGTGGTGGCGGCGTCGCTTCGCGGTTCAGAGAGTCACCATCCTGTTCTTTTCCGGAACGAAAACCCTGAGTGAATACGTCGCGACAGTGGCTGCAGACCCGATTGGTACTGCGTTCATGACGGCGATTGCAGCGCGGGATCTTCGTGAGCTTCTTGGTGTCCTTGATGCGCGGCTGATTCCTTCTTCGATGCTTGTTCAAGAACGGGCAATCGCAAAGAAAGCCGAACCGAGATTCAGCGAATCCTTGAAGGCAAGTAGTTGGCGACGCGCACTTCCTGTTACGCTCCGTGGCTACCGGCCATGTTGGTCCGAGCGCCGGGGCCTTGGTCGCAAAAATCATAGTGTCCATTGTGGTGTCCGTTGGTCACGAGAATGGCCCGTTTCGGCATTTGGGCGTCCGGGTAGCTTTGCGCGATCTCCGCCAGCAATTACGGTGTGGGTTTCAGCGTCCCGACGTGGCGGCTGATAGGCGCGAAGGCAGCCGTGCTCGCGTCAGGCTTACCCCGTCGCCCCAGATTCCCGAACTCCTTCCACCCCGATATCATCCCACTTGGCAGCTCACTTCACGGAGCACCCCATGCCGAACCCAACCGTCCTCATCACCGGCGCCACCGGCCACCAGGGCGGCGCCACGCTGCGTCACCTCGCCCGGCACGGCGGCTTCACACTCCGCGCCCTCACGCGCAAGCCCGATTCCGATGCCGCCAGGGCACTCGCCGCGCTCGGCGCCGAAGTCGTGGCCGGTGATCTCGACGACGAGGCGTCGCTCACGCGCGCGCTCGACGGCGCCTGGGGCGTCTACTCGGTGCAGAACACCTGGGAAGCCGGCGTCGAGAAGGAGGAAGTGCAGGGGAAGCGCCTCGCCCAGCTCGCCCGCGACGCCCAGGTGCAGCGCTTTGTCTACGCGTCGGTCGCCTCGGCCGACCAGGCCACCGGCATCCCCCACTTCGACAACAAGTTCCGCATCGAGCAGACCGTCCAGGCCGCGGGCTTCCCGTCGTACGCGATCGTCCGGCCGGTGTTCTTCATGGAAAACCTGCTGTCGCCCTGGTCGCTCGCCGGCGACACGCTCACCATGGGCCTCGCACCCGACACCAAACTGCAGATGATCGCCGTCGACGACATCGGCCGCTTCGGCGCCAAGGCCTTCGTCGACGCCGACACCATGCACAACGTCGCGTTCGACATCGCCGGCGATGCCGTCACCATGACCGAGGCGGCCGCGATGCTCTCACCCGTCGCCGGCAAGACGGTGACCTACCAGCAGACGCCGATGGCGGCGGTGCGCCAGCAGAGCGAGGACCTGGCGCTGATGATCGAGTGGTTCGAGCGGGTCGGCTATTCGGCCGACATCGCGACGCAGGAGCAGCGGTTCGGGATCCGGGCGATGACGTTTGCGGAGTGGGTAAGGACAACAGCGGATCCCTCGACAAGCTCGGGATGAGGTGGCAGCGGATCCCTCGACAGGCTCGGGATGAGGTGATTGCCCTCATCACCAAACTGCACCGGCGCGATCATCTCCACGGTCCTTCAGGTGGCCACGTGCGCGCGAATTGCTCGCCGTTCACGATGCTGTTTCGTAACGGGGCGAGAAAGCCGATGATCCGTTCGCCAACATCCTCGAACTGAGTGGGGGGCGCTACCAGCACGGCGCCTGCTCCGAGGTAGTGTCGCCACCGGGCTGCGATGTCACCGGTTGCATAGAAGGGTGCGGTGAGTGGGCGCGGCATTTCAGGGCTCCACGCTGTCCCGCGCCGCTTGAAGCACGCTACTACCGCACGCTGCAGCGCGGCACCATCGAAGCTGAAGCCGCCGGACAGCGCCCAGATGTCATGGAAATCCTTCATGCGGCTGTTGCGGATGTCCAGCTTCACCATGGCGTCGAACTTCTCCGCGACGGTCATTTCGCGGGAATACCCCCGCGCTTCCCCGCGTGTTCTTCGTCTGTCCGAATCGTGTCCACCACCATCTGGTCCAGGTCGAAGCGCAGCGCATCTTCCGGGCAGGGAACGGCGCAGATGGCGGCGACCAGCGAACGGACCCCTTCGTCGTCCATCGGTCCCGACGCGAGCAGGTCGACATCGCGGGTGGCACGGTACGGGTCGGCAAACCAGACACTGAGGAGGCTCGCTCCCTTGAGCAGACATCGCGCCCGAACGGGCGAGGCGCCGAGACGATACAGCAACCGCTCGGCGGCGAACCGCACCAGCGTTCGCTCGAATTCCTCACCGTTTGCCTTCGCCTGATTCAACAGGCGGCCACGCACGGACGCCGCAATGTCGGGGCTCAGATCGATCTCACATCCAGCGCAGCGCTGAGCCGGCGCGACGGCAGAACCTCCGTCACGCGAGAAAGTTCGCCGACGGTCACCAGACGTTGGCGCAGCGCGTCGTCGAGCGCTTCGAGGGCCACCTCGCGACCCACCAGTCGCTCGAAGCGGAAGCAGTCGGCCACGGTGCGGGCGGGTGACGTGATTCGCACCGCCACTCCCTCGAACTCCATCGCCTGGATCCCGAACGTCCATGCCCGGCCGCTGAAGCGCACGATCCGGAGCCGAAGCTCGGCCGACTGCGGCGTCCGCGCCTTGTGTGGAATCGCGAGCCACACCGCGGCCGGGGCCTGCGTCCCGATGCCGTGAATGCGGAGCGCCGAGAGAAGACAGACAATGCTGTTCGGGACGCGCGCGCACGCCATCGCAATCGAATAATTTTCCGTCAGTTCAGCGTCGGTGAGCCGATAGATTCCGCGGCCCACGCGTTCGACCTCGCCTGACCGGACCAGCGCGGGCAGCTGGTCGCGCGTCAGCCCGACGGCTTCAAGGTGGCCCGGGCGAAAGAAACCGGTGATTGAAGACTCCTTGAGACGTCCCGGCCGGTTTCCCGTGTGGGCGGCTTGACGTGTTTTGTCGGCAGATCGTCGTGGCATGTAGACAATATGCGTCACAACGCCACGATGTCAACTCAAAATGTCGGCATCGGCGCGCAACTGCCGACGTTTTGCCACGTATCGCCCAGTCACCTCCGCGAGCACCGGCAGGATGTCGCCGGAAATGATTGATTCGCACACTCGCGATCGCCTTGCGAATTCCCAAATCGGGTACGATACTTCCCGATATGGGAACGACCATGCCAAGCGGAATCGCCGCGGGTCTCTTCGCCCCGGTCCAGCAGCGGCTGCTTGGCTTCATCTTCGGCCAGCCGGAGCGGCGCTTTCAAAGTGCCGAAATCATCCGGCTGGTCGGTGGAGGCACGGGTGGCGTCCTGCGCCAACTCGATCGGCTGGCGGGCGCCGGACTCGTCGCCGTCACCACCGAGGGCAACCGCAAGTTCTACCAGGCCAATCCGGATTCACCGGTCTTTTCAGAACTCACAGGTATTGCGCTCAAGACCACCGGATTGGCGCAACCGCTCCTGGACGCGCTCGCTCCGCTGGGCGATGCGATCACGGCTGCCTTTGTTTACGGGTCTGTTGCCCGAGGTGCCGACAAGGGCAGCAGCGATATCGACCTGATGGTGGTCTCCGACACGCTCACCTATGCGGACCTCTTCACGGCGATCCATCCGGTCGAGCCGCTGCTGGGGCGGCCGATCAACCCGACATTGATGACCCGAGCAGATTGGCGCCGGAAGCGCGCTGCGGCGGACTCGTTCGTGGAGCGCGTTTCGTCGGCGTCGCGAATCCCCTTGATCGGCGATCTGCGTGACATCGCCTGAGCTGGAGAACCTGGCCGAGATCGGCAAGCTCAAGCGCGAACCGCCGCGCGATCCCGAACTCCGGGCTTTGATTCACGCCGGCCAAGCTCGGTTGCACGACGCGCAGGTCCCGGAACTTGCCATCGAGAGCCGTTTCGATCTCGCATACAATGCGGCGCATGCGCTTGCCTTGGCGGCGTTGCGCCATCGCGGATATCGCTCCGAGAATCGGTACATCGTCTTTCAGACGCTGCAGCACACGCTGCAACTGGAGCCTGCGGTCTGGCGCGTCCTCGCCAAGGCGCATGGTGAGCGCAATCATCTCGAATACGAAGGCGGCGGCACCGTTGACGAACGACTCGTTGCGGACCTGATCGATGCCGCAAAGGTTGTGGAGCAGCGGGTGATGGGGCTGACGCGTTGAACTTGCGAGCTCTGCGACGTCACTTCCTGCGCCGCCAGGGCAGGCGTGTTACGGTGTTTGCTGTTTTCTCTCCTTCTCTCTTTCTCTCCATCTCTCCCGTTTTATCCATCTCCGCCGGCTACCGGCTCGTCATTCGTCATCCGCCATCCGGTAGCTGGTGCTCCGCCCGCCGGCCTTGTCACGCACCAGGATGCCACGACTCACGAGATCGGTGATATCGCGTAGCGCCGTGTCCGGCGATGTGCTGGTCAGCCGCGCCCACCGCGACGACGTCAACTTGCCGTCGAAGCCATCGAGCATCCGGTTGATCACCGTGCGTTGACGTGGATTCAATAACTGGTGATTCCTCGCCTCCCAGAACCGCGCCTTGCGCAGCACGCCCGACAGCGTGTCCTCCGCGCCGGTAATCGCGCGGTCGAGGCAACCGAGGAACCATTGCAACCAACCGGTCACGTCCATGTCGCCCTGTTGCGTCGATTGCAGGATGTCGTAGTACTGCTTCCGCTCCACGCGAATCTGCGCCGACATGCTGTAGAAGCGCTGGCTGCTCTGTTCCGAACGGGCCAGCGCCATGTCGGCGATCGCGCGCGCGATGCGACCATTGCCGTCATCGAACGGATGGATGGTGACAAACCAGAGATGCGCGAGGCCCGCCTTCAACACCGCGTCCACCTGAACATCACCGTTGAACCAATCAAGGAATGCCGCCATCTCGGCGTCGACACGTGCAGCGCTCGGCGCCTGATAGTGAACGCGCTCGCGACCCATCGGGCCCGATACGACTTGCATCGGGCCGGTACTGTCATCACGCCACGCGCCGGCGACGATCCGCTTCATGCCGCTGCGCGCAGTCGGGAAGAGCGCTGCATGCCATGCGAAGAGGCGGTCACGCGTGAGCGGGTCGGCATAGTGCTGGGTCGCATCGAGCATCATCTCGACCACGCCCTCGACATTGCGATCCACCGGCGCAACCGCTCCGACATCGATGCCGAGCCGGCGGGCGACGGAGGAACGGACCTGGTCGCGGTCGAGTATTTCGCCTTCGATCTCGCTGGACTTGACGACATCCTGGGTGAGCGTCGCCAGGACCGCCTCGCTGCGGAGATGAAACCCCAGCGCCTCCATCCGACCGATCAGGCGCCCTTGCCGATGGCGCACCAATGCCAGCTCTGGCGCCAACGATCCGGCATTCCATTGCCAGCGTGGCCACGCCTTCAATTCATGAATGTACTTGGTCATTCTCCGCACCTCGTGCGGACATTATGGCCAGTAATCCCCGCAGGCGCAAGGCTTCGGCGGCCAGTTCGCCGAGGACCTGCTTGCGCATCTCGGCGTCGCGCCGCTCGCAGGCAACAAGGTCCATTGATTTACTCAACACGCTGAGTAAAATTACTCAATACAATGAGTAATCAATCCGCGTGCGTATCGCCGGCCCCAGGCCGCCGAATTGCTCGCCCGGCTCGAGGAGCCGCGACGGTTCATCCAGGTCGTCGCCGGTCCGAGGCAGGTCGGCAAGTCAACCATGGTGCAGCAGGTGACTGACGACCTCGCGGTCCCGGTGCGCTATGCCAGCGCCGATGAACCCACCCTGCGCGGCGCCGAGTGGATCGCGCAACAATGGGATGCCGCACGGCTTGAAATCGCCGGCAAGGCCGGAGCGGTGCTCGTGCTCGACGAGATTCAGAAGATTGCCGGCTGGTCGGAGACGGTGAAGCGCTTCTGGGACGAGGATACCCGCGCCCGTCGCCCGCTCAAGGTCGTCCTGCTGGGCTCGGCACCGCTCTTGATCGCGCAGGGGCTGACCGAGAGCCTCGCCGGGCGCTTCGAGACCATCATCCTGCCGCACTGGTCGTTCCCCGAAATGCGCGCGGCCTTCGGCTGGACCCTGGAAACCTTCCTCTGGCATGGCGGCTATCCTGGCGCGGCACCGTTGATCGAATTCCCCGACCGGTGGCGCCGGTACATCCTCGACTCGCTGATCGAGACGTCGATCTCGCGCGACGTGCTGCTGCTCAGCCGAGTGGACAAGCCGGCGCTGTTGCGCCGGGTCTTCGATCTCGCGTGCAGATACTCCGGTCAGATCCTTTCCTACACCAAGATGCTTGGGCAGCTGCACGACGCCGGGAACACGACGACACTCGCGCACTATCTCGATCTCCTCGCGGGCGCCGGCATGGTGCGTGGACTCTCCAAGTACTCCGGCGATGTGGCGCGGAGCCGGGGTTCCTCACCCAAGCTGCAAGTCTTCGATACCGCGCTCATGACGGCAACGTCGGGGCTCTCGCTCGACGAGGCGAAGAGCGATCGCGAATTCTGGGGACGGCTGGTCGAGTCGGCGGTGGGCGCACACCTGTCCAATGCCGAGCTTCGTGGCGAATGTGCCGTCTACTACTGGCGCCACGGCAACAACGAGGTGGACTTTGTCGCGACGGCGGGACGCCACGTCACGGCAATCGAGGTCAAGAGCGGCCGCGCGCCAGCGACGCATCCCGGCACCGCGGCGTTCGCCGAGGCATTCCGGACGCGCCGGTCACTACTGGTCGGCGGCGACGGCGTCACGCTGAATCAGTTCCTCACTCACCCCGTGAGCCACTGGGTGCGCCCGGCGGGCTGATCACGGCCGCGCTCGCGGCTGATCCCTCGCTGACGCTGGGTACAGGCGACGGGCGGACGCCCGATCCGACCGGTACACCACGGCCCCCTTCATCACGAACACCACGCGTCGCACCGCTTCAATCTCCTGCAGCGGGTCGCCGTCGAGCGCGATGATGTCCGCCTGATATCCGGGCGCGATGGTGCCGATCACGTCGCCCAGTCCCAGCGCCTCGGCGTTGGTCGACGTAGCCGTGACCAGCGCCGCCATCGGTGATTGTCCCGCTTGACGCACGCGGCAGACCAGGTCTTCGGCGTTGCGACCATGCGCCCCGGCGGTGGCATCGGTGCCGTACAGCACCTTGAGGCCCGGCGTCGCCAGGGCGGCCCGCACGACGACCGGCAACCTCGCCAGCAGCGGCGGTATCATCGCATAGGTAGCAGAGTCGAGGTTGCTCACCGCGGCGAAGCGGGCCCGGTTGTCGAGATAGTTCTGCAGCACCAGGCCACACTGCGGGTCGAAGTAGATGCCATGCTCAGCCATCAACCGCAGCGTCGAGGTGTCGGCGCCGAAGCCATGTTCGATCTCGGTGCAACCGGCGGCGATCGCCAGCCGCACCGATGCGTCATCGTGGGCATGCACCACCGAGCGCAGGTGGAGGCGGCGCGCCTCGCCGCACACCGCACTGAGCTGCGCGAGCGTGAGCGTCGGCGCGTTGCCGCGGCCAAGTTCGCCCGACGCGAAGACCTTGATGAAGTCCGCGCCGTCGGCGGCCCGGCGACGCACTTGCTCGCGCAAGCGCATCGGGGGAAAGCGTCGAGTCACGGATCTGCGCCAGCGACGTGAGAACACGCGGCCCCGGGAGCCGCCCGGCGTTGATGCTGTCTCGCAATCCCTTTTCGGCGTCGGCCCCCATGCTTGCTACGGTGGTGAAGCCGGCTCGCAACGTCGCCAGCGCCACCGCCGCACGCTCACCGTCACGATCGGCGGTGGTTTCGCCATCGTCGGTGTTGGCCAGGTTGCCCTGATGATCGAAGAATCCATTCAGGTGCACGTGCGCGTCGATCAATCCGGGGAGCACGGTGTACCGCGAGAGATCGTAGGTGACCGCCTCACCACGCCATGGAGCGACCGAGGCGATCCGGCCCTTGACCACGGTGATGACGGCGTTGCGCGTGGTATCGCCGCGTCCATCGAGCAGGAGGCCGGTGCGAATCGTCACCGGCGGCGCCGGCCGGCAGGCGAGTGCCGCGACCAATACCCCGGACGCAAGAAGCGCCCGGCGAACCGGGCGCTTCCTGTGGTGTGCGGCGACTCCGATCAGGGCGTGATCACCCTGCACGGGAGTGACGCTGCTCAACCGGATCAATCGTCGGTGGAGCCGGACAACGCTTGCAGCGTCAACTCGGCCAGCCTGGCTTCATGCCGGATCACCGGTGCGACGAACTTCTTTTTCACACGACCTCCCTGTGAGGAATGGCGGCAGCACCACAATCGACTGTCGCCCGTCAGCCACAATGTCGCCGTCCACCACGTTTCTGATGGCTCGGGTCGACGATGTGCCCAGCGCGGATAAAGCGATTGCCGTCATCGCGTTAGCTGCGCGGGCTGATCGGCCAGTCGCAGCGGGCCGGCCGCGCAGCAGTTGCGACCATTCCGCGCCGCGGCAGGAACCATGCCCGGTACGTCCCTTCACCAAGGACCAAACCGCAGATGATCGGCGGCGATATGGGGGCGCGACACGTTGAGGAGATCGGCGGCCGGTTGCGTGGTGTTCGCCTCAACCCTCGCCCCTCTGTCCCCTCCCGCCCGGGTTTCCCGCCACTGTCACTGTAGCAGTCCCCGTGACATCGGCCGGAGTACCCCATGCGGCAGTCTCTCGCTCGTTCCGTTCCCCGCCGACTCGCCGCAGCGCCGTGGCTGCTGGCTTTCGTCGTCGCCTGCTCGTCCAACCCCGGGACTGGCTCGGGCGGCGGATCCGATACGCCGGCCTCCCTCGCGATCGCGAGCGGCGACGGCCAGGCGGCACCACCGGCGACAGCCGTCGCGACGCACCCGGCCGTGATCGTCAAGGACGCCGCGGGCAAGCCGGTGTCCGGTGTCACCGTCACGTTCGCGGTCGATTCTGGAGGCGGATCGGTGTCGGTGACGTCGGCCGTGACCGCTGCCGACGGGATCGCCAGCGCGGGAACCTGGACGCTGGGGCCCACCGAAGGACGCAACACGCTCAAGGCGTCAAGCGGCACGCTGCCGCCTGTCAAGTTCGCCGCGACGGCGGCGATCGCCGGGGGCACCCTGCCGATGGCCACGCTGGGCACCGGCGGCGGAACGATCACGTCTACCGATCCCGGGCCGCTCAAGGGGTTCGAACTCGATGTGCCGGCCGGCGCGTTCAGCACGGCGGTGCAGGTGCAGGTCAGCTACGCTTCGAGTGCGACGCTGCCGCACCCGGCCGGCATGACGGTGGCTTCACCCATCGTCACGCTCGGCTCCAACGCGACCGGACCGGCCGGCAAACTCTTCACGCTCAAGATTCCCGCGACGATCGGCGCGGGCCAGTTCCCGCTCGTCGCCATCGTCGACCCCTCGACCGGATTCCTCGACGCGCTTCCCACCATCACCTATGACTCGGTGAGTGTGACGGCCATGGGGTCCATCCTCGACGGATCGCAGGTGCTCGAAACTGCCCGCCGCGCCACCGGCCTGGGTCCCGCGCTCCGATCGCCGGCGCAGGTGGCGTATGCGGTGATGCTCCGCGACAGCGCCCTGCTCCACACGGTGTCGTTCGATACGCACTTTCTTCCCGGCCAGGACGACTGGGAATTCGAGCCGCAGCCGACGCAGGTCTTCGCCGCCCCCGAAGCGGGCGAAGTCGTGTCGGAACGGTACTACTTCATCAAGCAGAAGTCGCTCGCCTCGGGCGCACTCAATGCGGCGTTCGAGATTACGCCCGGCGTCCCCGAGAGCGACGCCGGCGGCATTCAATGGTCGGCCGCGCTGGCGAAGCAGTTCGACGGCCTGATCGGTCCCCACATCCTGGCCGCGGCGAGGGCCCGCGCACTCAACCAGCTGCGCTACGACCGGAACACCATCCAGACGATCGCCATGTCGATGATCGCGACCGGCGAACCGCAGATCGTGGCGTTCGTCGATCCCGCCACCGGCGAGTACACCCCGGTTCTGGCGTACCGCTGGGACGGCCCGTCCGGCACGCTCTACACCGCGAACCCGGACCACCCCGGCGACCTCACCCGTCACGCGATCTGGGACAACAACGGGCTCGGCTGCACCCTGCTCTGCCTGGCAGTGCCCGGGATCAATCACCTGATCGGATACCAGGCGCAGCTCGATGGCGAGTTTCCGTCGGTGATCGATGCCACGATCGACAAGTCGCTGTTCCCGAGCACGTTCGTGGGATCGTACGATCCCCTCATCGGGGAGACACCGACCGTCGGCGTCGACACGCTGTTCCTGGCGCACGATACCTCGCGCGTGTGGCTCGAGTGCCCGACGTGCGCAGGCAGCTTCCCCACCGCGATTCCGCTGCAGTACGGCGCCGGCGGGATCGAGACGCAGCAGATCTTCTTGCCGAGCGGCCCGGATGCCTGGTCTCCAAACGGCGGCCAGACGCAGACGGGATTTGCCATCGACGTGACGCAGTTTCCGGCACCGACCGGAAATCACTTCGCCGACTTCGAGTTCGGGATCGAGGCGCTGGGGCTGCTGACCCCGGCCAATGGCCAATCCGCGGCGATCGGATGGCTGGGCTGGAAGCAGTATCGGGTGATCAAGTTTGCGCCGACGCTCACTGCGACCCAGATCGTGGGCGGGGCGCCGGTGACCTTCACGCTCAGCACCAATGGCGGTCCCGCGTTGCCGCACGGGTTGACGTACGTGTTCAAGTGGGGCGACGGAACGGACAGTACCGCGAGTGCGTCGCTTCCCGCGTCGGTCGATCACGCGTTCATCCGGTCCGGAACCGACACCGTCGTGATGGAGATGCGGCATCCGAGCAACGGGCGACTGGTCGGTACGGCGTCGATCGTCGTCAACGTGCCTCCGCTGGCGTGGGTATTCACGTCGGCGACGGTTACGTCGCAGGTGGTGCCGACACTCTTTACCCGCACCGATACCGCCAGGCGCGACAAGGTCGAGGGGATCCTGACGAACTTGCACGCGAACCCCGGCAACACCGTCCTGTTCAAGGTGGATTCGCTCGACTGCAGCTCACTCGGGCTGGAACAGTTTCCCACCGGGGAAGTCGTCACCAGCGTGTTCGTCAAGAGTGCGCTGGTCAACGTGCTTGGCATCCACTGTACCGGCGCCGACAGCACGTTCGAACTTGGCACCCTCGGTGTCGGCACGCTGGGCAGCGGACCAGTAACCGGCAGCGCCACGCAGGTCGGCGGCGGTCTCGTCGTGCTGCTCACCAATAACGTGCTGTCGGGTTCCGGCCTCGGGTCCATCAACGCCGTGATGAACGGCTCGGTGCTGAGCGGGACCTTCATCTGGGCGGTCGACTATGGCTTTGGGCACTGGCAGTACACCGTCCAGTTCCAGGCCCAGCAGGTCATCGCGCCGGTGACGTCGTCGAGCATCGTGACGCGACGACAGCGCTGACGGCGACGGCCCCGCGATGGCGATCGGGGATGGGGCGCATGGTGTCCGAGCACAATACGTTGATGTTATCATGTTGCTTGCCGTTGCGCGGTTAGCATGATATAATATGCGTGTTATGACGATCACCAATCAGCTGACCGATCACGCCGTCCTCAACGAAGTCGGCGAACGCCTCGCCCGCCAGCGCCTGGAGCGCAACCTCACCCAGCATGAGCTGGCGCACGAGGCGGGCGTCAGTGCCCGGACCATCTCGCTGATCGAAAACGGGCGGTCGATCACGCTGGGATCGCTGATCCGGATTCTCCGCGCCCTCGAAACCCTCGATTCCCTCAACCAGATGCTGCCGCCGACGGGGCCGAGCCCGATCGAACAGCTGGAGCGCGGCGGCAAGCTGCGCGAACGCGCGTCGCGACCGCGGTCGACGCAACCACCGACGCCGGACGACGTCGATCGAGACAGTTCGTGACCACGGTTGCGCGCGTCAAGTTGTGGGGCAGGACGATCGGCGCCGTGTCGGTGGAAGACGGCGCGAGGGTCGCTGCCTTTCAATACCATCCGGCGATTCTCGCCCGCAGCATTCAACCGGCGCCGATCATGATGCCGCTGCGGCGTCAGACGTATCGCTTTCCCGGTCTGCCGCTCGAGTCGTTTCACGGACTCCCCGGCATGCTGGCCGATTCGCTGCCCGACAAATACGGCAACGCGCTGATCGACGCGTGGCTGGCGACACAAGGGCGTACGTCGAATGAGTTCAACGTCGTTGAACGGCTCTGCTATACCGGCACCCGCGGGATGGGCGCGCTGGAGTTCTTCCCGTCGACTGGGCCGCGCAGTGGCCGGTCGGCAGCGGTGCATGTCGACGCACTCGTCGCGCTCGCGTCAGAAATCCTGACGCACCGCACCCACTGGCACACGTCCGTCGACGGTGCCAAGGCCGAAGCCGGACTCCGTGAAATCCTGCGCGTCGGCACCTCGGCGGGCGGCGCGCGCGCCAAGGCGGTGATCGCGTGGAATCGCCAGACCAACGAGGTCCGATCGGGGCAGGTGAAGGCTGCCGACGGATTCGAATACTGGTTGCTCAAGTTCGACGGCGTGGCGGGCAATCGCGACAAGGATCTCGATGATCCGACGGGATTCGGCGCGGTCGAGTTCGCCTACGCGAGGATGGCTACGGCCGCGGGCGTGCGGCTGTCCGAATGTCGCCTGTTCGAAGAGCATGGCCGGCGCCATTTCATGACGCGGCGTTTCGATCGCACGGCATCCGGCGCCAAGCTGCACATGCAGTCGCTCGCTGCCCTGGGCCACTACGATTACAACGCCCCGGGTGCGCACTCCTACGAGGAAGCGCTGCTGATAATCCGCCGGCTGGGATTGTTGATGGATGCGATCGAAGAGCAGTTTCGCCGGATGGTGTTCAACGTGGTGGCACGCAACCAGGACGATCACGTCAAGAACATCGCCTTCCTGATGGACGAGAGCGGGAGCTGGTCGCTCGCCCCCGCGTTCGACCTGACCTACAGTTACAACCCGACCGGACCGTGGACCGCACAGCATCAGATGTCGATCAACGGCAAGCGCGATCACTTCACCGTGGCGGACTTCCACGCCGTGGCGCGTGTGGCATCGATGAAGCGCGGCCGGGCCGACGCGATCCTGGCCGACGTGATCGCCGCGGTGCGCCGGTGGGAGGAGTTCGCGACGGAGGCGGACGTGATGCCGACGCTACGAACGCTGGTGCAGGAGAATCTGCGGCTGAACATCAGGAGAGAATGAGAGAAGGAGAGAAGGAGAGAACGAGCGACCGTAGCCAGCAGTCGCGTCAGCGACTTCGCGGTGCCGAGCCGCGGCGCCTGTCCCGAGCGTCAGCGAGGGATCGGCCGCGCCGGCCCTTCGGGAGTGGAGTCGGGAACCACCCGGCATGGAGTTGAGGTTGTCCTCTCGGTATATCTCCCGTCGTCCCCTGTGCAGACCCTCCACGAGAATCCGAGCCCATGCGCCGAATCATCGCCTTGCCCCTCGCTGCCCTGCTCCTCGGCGCTGGCCTTGCGACCGGCTGCCGCAACGATAATTCCACCACGCCGACGCCCACGCCCGTCGCGCGCGTCACCGTGACGCTCGGCACCGATTCCCTGGCCGCCGGCCTCAGCACCCAGGCCACGGCGGTGACGGCGGATTCGCTGGGCAACACCTTGACCGGGCGCACCGTGACGTGGAGTTCGTCGGCCACGGCCGTCGCGACGGTGTCGTCGACGGGTCTCGTCGCGGCCGTCGCACCCGGTACGGCCACCATCACGGCGATCAGCGAGGGAATCAGCGGCCACGCCACGCTGATGGTGACCGCAGGGCAGGTGGCCGACTGCGCGTCGCGGAGCGTCACGTCGGCCGGTGATCTCGTGGGCTGCATCACGCAGGCGGGCCTCTGGGCGCACATGGTGGCGTTCCAGCAAATCGCCGATGCGAATCCCGGATCCGACGGGCACCCGTCGCGCAATTCGGGCGAGCCCGGGTACCTCGCCTCGGTCAATTACGCCGCCGACCTGCTCCGCGCGGCAGGGTATCGCGTCACCATTCAGCAGTACGATTACGCCTATCACGGCTACGCCAGCGTGCCGCTGCTGAGTGAAGTGACGCCGACGCCGACCAGCTTTGCCTACGGCCCCGACTTCAACATCACGTCGACGTCGGGCAACGCCGACACCACCGCGCAAATTCAGGCGGTCGGCACGATTCTCACGCCGGCCGTTCCGACTGCGTCGACCAGCGGCTGCGTGTCGGGCGATTTCAGCGGATTCGTGGCCGGCCGCATCGCCCTGATCGAGCGCGGCACCTGCGCGTTCAACACCAAGGTGGCGCTCGCGTACGCGGCGGGTGCCGCGGGCGTGATCATCTTCAACGATGGCAGTACCGGCGACTCGGTCGCGACGTCCTGCGGCCCGCTGTCCAATCCGGGGATCCTGATCGTGTGCCTCGCATCCTACGCGACCGGCGCCACGCTGTATCACCAGGCGCAGCTCGGCGCCACGACCGCGCGGATCCGCATCCAGCCGATTTCCGATATCCGCCCCGACTACAACCTGATTGCCGACTCACCCTACGGCGACACGACGCACGTCGTCGTCGTCGATGCGCACCTCGATGCCATCTACGGCGCCGGCATGCTCGACAACGCCTCCGGCTCGGCGACCATTCTGGAAATCGCGCTGCAGATGGCCGAGACGCACACGACCAATGAGTTGCGCTACATCTGGTTTGGCGGCGAGGAGACGGGCCTGCACGGATCGCTCTACTACACGCAAAATCTTTCGTCGGCGCAGTTGTCGCGGATCGCGTTCGACATCGACGCCGACGTGACGGCAACACCGAACTACGTGTACGCCATTGCCGACCCGGCCAACGGCTGCTGCAAGTCGGTCGCGACGGCCTCCGAGGTCGGCAACAACCTGTTCGTGAGTTACTTCAACGCGGCGGGGCTTCCGTACGACGACTGGAACAACATCGGCACCGATTCCTATTCGTTTGCGCTGGTGGGTGTGCCGAATACCGGCATCCTCACCGCGCAGGATTGCTGCAAGAGTGCGGCGGACGTGGCCAAGTTCGGCGGCTACACGGGCAACTACGAGGGCAACATCCCCAGCACCGACGGCGGCTGTGTCGACAATCCGTTCCGCTGGTGCGACAATCTCTCGAACAATGATCCGGTCGTGCTCACGACGGTGTCGAAGGCGTTCGCGTCGGTGGTGTTCAACCTCGCCAACACGAGCTTCGGGTCGCCGGCGGCGCGACGGTAGCACTCGTCCGTCAGTTACACCGCGTTCCCGCGACGGGCTCGCCGCCCGGCAGCGCCACACTCCAACCCGGTGCGTTTGCCGGAACGAAATTGTCCGTGCCCGGATTCCGGTCCTCGAAGAACGACACTGGTGTTGTCTCGCCCAACGCTGCTGGCAAGCTCGGTGTCCAAGTCACCATCGCGGTGTCGGGGTGGTCACCGGCGGCGTACGTCTCCGTGCCATCCGGATTGGTGTGGACTTCGGTGACGGGTCCGATCACGCGCTGGATCGTTGACATCGGCACCATGAGACACGCGTGCGATCCCGTCACAAGTCCGAGCGAGACCGACCAGAAGCCGGCGGGCGTAATCAGCTGATGTTCGGGATAGAGCCGGACATCGATGGAATCGCAATGCCCGGCCTGGCAGGTCGCATTGGTCACGAGCAGCGTCACCTGCGGGCCGGTGTAGTTGTCGGCTGCACTGGTATCTGACGTGGTGTCGGTTCCCGCGGCGCACGCCGTCAGTCCGGCGGCCGTCGCAACGACCATGCTCATCAACGTGAATTTGCTCGGCGACACGAACATCGGCGGCCTCCGTGCCTGGATGGATCGTGAAACGCTACGCCTGACACTACCCCCCGGTACCGCCGGGGTCAATCACGTGACGAACTCGGCGCCTTCGCCCCTCGTCCCTCGCGCCTCCGCTACTTTCGTTCATGCCCTTCACCGTCATCAACCACCCGTTGATCCGGCACAAGCTGGCCCTGCTGCGCGACGTGTCGACCTCGACCCGCGACTTCAAGCAACTCGTCGGCGAGATCGCGGCGCTGATGACCTACGAAGTCACCCGCGACCTCCCCACCGAATCCGTCGAAGTCATCACGCCGCTCGAGACCACCATCGGCGACCGCATCGCCGGGCGCGTCGCGCTGGTGCCGATTCTCCGGGCCGGCCTGGGGATGGTCGATGGCATCGTGCAGCTGATGCCCAATGCCCGCGTGGGCCATATCGGTCTCTACCGCGACCACGCCACGCTGCAGCCGGTGTCGTATTACTTCAAGGTGCCGATGCCCGCGAGTGAATACCGCTTCCTGCTGCTCGACCCGATGCTCGCCACCGGCGGGTCGGCCATCGCCGCGGCCAGCGAGCTCAAGCGGGCCGGCGCGCGCGACATTTCGCTCCTCTGCCTGGTGGCCGCGCCCGAGGGAATTGCTGCATTCACGGCCGCACACGCCGATATTCCGGTGTACGCGGCCGCGCACGACCGCGAGCTCAATGCCTTGGGCTACATTCTCCCAGGCCTCGGCGATGCCGGGGACCGCCTCTTTGGAACCCGATGAGCGCGCCTCGCACCCTGACCTTCTTTGGTGGCGCCGCCACCGCCACCGGCTCGATGATCCTGCTCGAAGCCGCCGGCGCCCGCGTCCTCCTCGATGCCGGCCTGTTCCAGGGCAACGTCGCCGAGGCCGACGAAAAGAATCGTGACCTGCCGCTCGATCCGGCCAAGGTCGACGCGATCCTGCTGTCGGATGCCGGGCTCGCCGCGTCGGGGCGCGCGCCCCAACTGGTGCGTCACGGCTTTCACGGCCCGATCTACGCCACACCCGCCACCCGCGATGGCACGGCGGTGCTGCTCGCCGAAACCGCGCTCGAACTGGAGACACGCGGGCACCAGCTCTACTCGCTGCCCGACGTCTTCGCGACGCAGAATCTCGCCGTGGGCCAGCCGTACCGGCGCGGGCTGCACCTGCGCCGCAACCTGATCTTCGAGTTCACCGAATCGGGGCATACCCTCGGCTCGTCGACCATCGAGTTGCGCACCGGCGAGGGTGGGTCGCACCGGATCGTCTATTCGGGCGGCATCGGCCGTCCGGGATCGACCATCTTCGGCGACGCCGTGCCGATTCCCGGCGAAGTCGACACGCTGATCGTGGGCTCGCCGTTCGCGCATCTGCGGCACCCGATGTTCAGCGACGCGCGGCAGCGTCTGGCCACCGTGATCAACGACACCGTCGGGCGCGGCGGCCAGGTGATCGTGCCGGCCGCGACGATCGGTCCGGTGCACGAACTGATCCGCGCCGTGCAGGAGCTCTGGCATCGCAAGGACATTCCCGACGTGCCGGTCTGGATGGACACGCCGACGCCGATTTCGCTGTCGACGCTGCTGCGCCTGCACCCCGAGGTCATTCCGTCGAGCGAGCGCGCCTACCGCCAGGACAGCGGTGCGTTCGATCGCTCGCTGCTTCACTACGTGCCGCAGGGCCGCCGCGATCGGACCGACCAGATCGACGGACCGGCGATCATCGTGGCACCCAACGAGACCTGCGACGCCGGCCGCTCCGCCTATCATCTCCGCCGCTGCCTCGGTGATCCGCGGCACACCATCATCTTCACGGCGTTCCAGGAAGAGGATTCGATCGGCCGGTTGCTGCAGGACGGCGCCGATGCGATCGAGATCGACGGGCACTCGGTCGCGCGCAAAGCCGCCATCGAAACGATGACTGCCTATTCGGGCTTTGCCGATGGCGAGGAGATGCGCGCGTGGGTCCGCGCGCTGGGCGGCCCGGTGCGGCGCGCCTTCGTGATTCAGGGCGACGACCTCGCCGTGGCGGTGATGGTCACCATCCTGCGCGAAGAAGGCGTGCGCGACGTCATCGTGCCGAGGCAGGGCGAGTCGTTCCCGTTCTGAGTCGCCGCACGCGCCGGGTGATCGGCGTGATCGCGGGCGCTATCGCGCTCGTCTACCTGGTCGCATTCATCGACGTGATCACGATCGCGCACCGCGACGAACGCCGGCCCGCCGGCGCGATCGTCGTCCTCGGCGCGGCGCAGTACAATGGCCGCCCGTCGCCGGTGCTCAAGGCCCGTCTCGATCACGCGCTCGCCCTCTATCGCGCCGGTCTGGCCCCGATGCTCGTCGTCACCGGCGGCATTGTCGCCGGCGACCGGATGAGCGAAGCCACCGCCGCCGAGCGCTACCTCGTGGCGGCGGGGGTGCCGGCCGATTCCGTGGTCCTGCAGGCCGGTCATTCCACGGCGTCGTCGATGGATTCGGTGGCCGACTACCTGCACGACCGCAACATCGACACGGTGGTGCTCGTCAGCGACCCGTTCCATCTCGCCCGGTTGCAGCTCGAAGCCCGTCGGGTGGGCCTCGATGGATACACGTCGCCCACGCTGACGTCGCCGATCTCGCAGCGGCCGACCATCGAGCTGGGGTATTTTCTGGCCGAAGCCGCCAAACTTCCCTTCATCCTCGTCAAGGAAATCCTCTCGTGAGCATTGCCGTCACCTTCTGGGGCGCGGCGGGGCAGGTGACCGGCTCGTGCCACCTGCTGGAATGGAACGGTCATCGCGTGCCGCTCGACTGCGGCCTGTTCCAGGGTCCGCGCGACGCGACCGCGCGCCTCAATGCCACGCTCCCGTTCGATCCGCGCCAGCTCGACGCGGTGATCGTGAGTCACGCGCACATCGATCACACCGGCCGGCTGCCACTGCTCACGGCGCATCAGTTCAACAAGACGATTTACGCGACCCCGGCCACGCGCGATCTCTGCGCCTCGATGCTGAGCGACGCGGCGCACATCCAGGAGAGCGATTTTCTCTTTCTCACCACGCATCATCGCGCGGGTCCGGCGTCGGCGCCGCTGTACACCATGGCCGATGCGGTGCGTGCCACCGGATTGATGGAGACGCATCCGTACGAGCGGCCGTTCAGCGTGCTCGACCTCACGGTGACGTACCGCGATGCGGGGCACATCATCGGCAGCGCCAACATCGATGTGCAGTTCCCGCCGGCGCTGGCGCATCGGCTGGTCTTTTCGGGCGACGTGGGCCGCTGGGGCCAGCCGATCATCCGCGATCCCACCGGACCGCGCGGCGCGATCGATACGCTGATCGTCGAAAGCACCTACGCGCTCAAGAATCACGACACGTCGCACAACGCCACCGATCACCTGGCCGAGATCATCAATCGCGTGGCGCGCCGGCAGGGCATCATCCTGATCCCGTCGTTCGCGCTCGGCCGCACCCAGGAATTGATCTACGCGCTGCACGAACTCGCCGACGCGAACCGGATTCCGCAAGTGCCGATCTATATCGATTCGCCGCTGGCCGTCGAGGCGACCGCCGTGTTCCGCATGCATCCCGAACTGTTCGACAACACCGAAACCCTGATCCAGACCGACTCGCGGCTGTTCGATTACCATCTCGTGCACTACATCCGCGATGTCGAGGCGAGCAAGCACCTCAATTCACTCAAGGGCCCGGCGATCATCATCGCGGCCTCGGGCATGGCCGAGAACGGTCGCATCACGCACCACCTCGCCAATCACTGCGGCGACGCGCGCAACGCGATCCTGCTGGTGGGCTACCAGGCCCAGGGCACCCTCGGCCGCCGGATCCAGAACGGCGAGAAGGACGTGCGCATCCTGGGCCAGCCGCACCACATCAACGCCGAGGTCGAGACCATCGACGGCTACTCGGCCCACGCTGGGCGCGACGAACTGCGGCGATGGGTCCACGAACTGGGCGGGCCGATCAAGCGCGCGTTCTGCGTGCACGGAGAACCCGATTCGCTGCTCGCGATGCAGCAGATTCTGCAGGAAGAAGGCATCCCGGAGGTGCATGTGCCGAAGCATGGGGAGAAATTCGACATCGCCTGACGGAGCCGACGTTGGGCTGTCATCCCTCGCTGCGCTCGGGATGACAGCTCTTCTTCTCCCTTCTAGCTTTGCTCCATGCGCGTCTACACCGGTCGCGTCGTCTCGCTCGACGTCGACACTGTCCAATATCCCAACGGCACCATCGGCGAACTCGAGATGCTGCGGCATCCCGGCGCGTCGGCTGTGGTGCCGTTTCTCGACGATCCCCGCGCCGACGATCCGCGCATCGTGCTGCTGCGCCAGTTTCGCCATGCCACCGGCGGGTATCTCTGGGAAATCCCGGCCGGCAAGCACGACGCGGGCGACGATCCGGTCAGCACCGCGCGGCGGGAGTTGCGCGAGGAAACCGGCTACACCTGCGCCGAGCTGGTGCGGTTGACGCAGATCTGGACCACGCCGGGCTTCACCGACGAGGTGATTCATCTGTTCATGGCGACCGGCCTCACCGCCGGCGACGCGCATCGCGAGGCCGATGAGGTGCTCGAGGTGCACGAAATTCGCTGGAGTCGCGTGCGCGCCATGATTCGCAGCGGCGACATCACCGACGCCAAGACCCTGGTCGCGGTGCTGTATGTGGAGGCCGAGGTGCGGCGATAGTCCCGTTCCTCTGCATCCGTCGCTCCGCTCGGATGAGGGTCGCCGCCGTCCACCTCTCGCCCCTCGCCTTGTAGCTTACCCTCATGTCCCGCGTCTCGTTCGACAAGCTTCGCGCCACGCTCGCCAAGTCCTCGCCGGCGCGCTGCTATTACGTCCACGGCAGCGAGGGCATCCTCAAGGACGCGGCGGTGGCGGCCATCGTCGATCGCGCCATCGATCCCGCGACGCGCGACTTCAATCTCGACGTGCTGTCGGCGCAGCAGGTTGCGCCCGAGGAACTGGCCGCGGCGTGCAGTACCTTGCCGATGATGGCCGACTATCGCGTCGTCGTGCTGCGCGACATCGAGGCGTGGAAACGCAAGAGCAAGGGCAAGCAGCCTGCGGTGGCGTGGCTGCAGCGGCCGTCGCCCGAGACCGTGCTGGTCATGGTGCAGGGTAACGACGACGATCCCGACGCCGATCTCGCCGCGCACTGCACGACGGTCGCGTGTCTGCCGCTGTCGTCCGATCAACTCGACGCGTGGCTCGACCAGCAACTGGCGGAGCAGGGCGTCGCGCTGACGCCGGATGCGCGGCAACACCTGGTGCGTGCCACTGCCGGCGAACTCGGTCCCTTGATCGCCGAAATCCGCAAGTTGAGCGGCCTGGCCGTCACCGGACCGATCGATGCCGAAACTGTGGGTGCGATGGTGGGCGTGCGCTTCGGCGAGACGCCCGACGACTGGCGCGACGCGCTGCTGCTCGGCGATCACGCGCGCGCGTTGCAGGTGCTGCCGCGACTGCTCGAACAGAGTGGCATATCGGGCGTGAGTCTCGTCACCCTGCTTGGCACGTCGCTGCTGGTGGTCAAGTGGGCGCGCGAGACGATGGCGGAGCGCCGGCTGCGTGGCAACGCCATCGCCGACGCGGTCAAGCGCCAGCTGCTGTTTCCGCTCCGGTTGCGGGTGGGTAGTTATGATCCGTTCAGCCGGTTGATCGCACAGGTGGTGGGCGACTGGACCGAGGCGCGCATCCGGGCGGCGCTGCGCGCGGCGCTCGATGCCGATATCGCGCTCAAGTCCAGCACAATTTCCGACGAGAATGGCATCATGACCGATCTGGTTCTCACGCTGTCGATTGCCGTCGCGCGGCGCGCCGCATGATGCGTCGGGTGGTGCGCATGCTGGTGCTGGCCGCCGTGTGCGGCGTGCCCGGCGGGCGGGCGCTGGCGCAGGCGCCGATCCTGCCCACCGATCCGCATCTGCAGGACGTGGTGCGGTTGGCGC
Source organism: uncultured Gemmatimonadales bacterium (assembly GCA_963796635.1). GTDB lineage: Bacteria > Gemmatimonadota > Gemmatimonadetes > Gemmatimonadales > GWC2-71-9 > Palsa-1233. Next base: position 2,529,763 of record CAWCMH010000001.1, on the reverse strand, counting down.
AGGACGGCTACGGCGATTCGGCGCGGACGCTGATCGCCGGCATCCTTGGCCGTACCCCGCCGACCGACAGCCTCTACCCGCAGGCGCTCTACACGGCGGGATCGGTGGCACGGTCGGGCGACGACATGCGCGCCGATTTCGCGCGCATCGTGGTGGAGTATCCGCAGTCCTCCTGGGCCGACAACGCATCGCTGCGCCTGGTCCAGCTGGAATACGGTTCGGGCGACATGGCCAACGTCGTGTCCCGCGTGACGCGCATGTTCACCGACTATCCGGCGTCGCCGCTGATACCGGCGGCGGCACTCTGGGGCGCGCGCGCGGCGTTTGCGCTGCAACAGGTGCAGCAGGCGTGCGACTGGATCGGCCGGGGACTCGCCCGCGTGGGCGATGACGTCGAACTCCGCAACCAGCTCCAGTTCGCCAAGCAGCGCTGCGCCGTGGGCCCCGGCGTGCAACTGGCACCGGTGGTGCCCGAGTCGTTGCGCGCCGGGCCGCCGCCCACGCCGTCGCGCGGCGATACCACGGTCCCCCCGATCGGTGCCAGTGCGCACGCCCATTCGCCGTGGCGAGTGCAGGTGATCGCGATCGCCGACAAGGCGATCATCCGCCGGATGATCGAGAAGATCAAGGCCGGCGGATTCACGGCGTATACCGTCCCGGGCCCGCGCGGACTCACCAAGGTGCAGGCGGGACCGTTCGCCACGCGTGCCGCGGCCGAAGCCTCCCTGGAACGGATCCGGCGCGCGGTCGGTGGCAAGCCATTCGTGACGCAGGCCGGCGCGAACTAGGCGCGCGTTGCCGGCGCGGCTGAAGCCGCGGCTCGGCCCTGCGAAGCGTCATGCATGACGCTGGCCCGGATCAGTCGCGTCAGCGACTTCGTGGTGCCGAGCCGTCACTTCAGTGACGCCGGCTGCCGGTCGCGCGTAATGCCGGCGCGGCTGAAGCCGCGGCTCGGCCACGCGAAGCGTCATGAATGACGCTGGCCCGGATCAGTCGCGCCAGCGACTTCGTGGTGCCGAGCCGTCACTTCAGTGACGCCGGCTCCGCCGCGCGTAATGCCGGCGCGGCTGAAGCCGCGGCTCGGCCATGCGAAGCGTCATGCATGACGCTGGCCCGGATCAGTCGCGCAGCGACTTCGTGGTGCCGAGCCGTCACTTCAGTGACGCCGGCTCCGCGGCGCGGCCACGCGAAGCGTCATGAATGACGCTGGCCCGGATCAGTCGCGTCAGCGACTTCGTGGTGCCGAGCCGTCACTTCAGTGACGCCGGCTCCGCCGCCCGGCCACGCGACGCGTCATCAATGACGCTGGCCCGGATCAGTCGCGCCAGCGACTTCGTGGTGCCGAGCCGCCTGCCCTGAGCGTAGCGAAGGGTCACTTCAGTGACGCCGGCTCCGCCGCGCGGCCCTGCGAAGCGTCATCAGTGACGCCGGCTCCGCAATCTCCCGCGTTACTCGTGCCGCCGGGGCGCTACATTCTCCCCTCGTGCCCGACCTCTCGCCCCTGCTGGCCCAATACACCGACATCAAGGCGCGTCACCCCGACGCGATCCTGTTTTTCCGCATGGGCGATTTCTACGAGATGTTCTACGACGACGCGCAGACGGCTGCGCGCGTCCTCAACATCACGCTGACCGCGCGCGGTGACGGAGTGCCGCTCGCCGGCGTGCCGGTCAAGGCGGCCGCGGGGTATCTGCGCCAGTTCGTGGCGCACGGCTTTCGGGTCGCCATCTGCGATCAGGTCGAAGATCCGCGCGCCGCCCGCGGCATCGTCAAGCGCGCCGTGGTCGAGACCATCACGCCGGGCGCGTTTCTCGATCAGGAATGGACGCCGGGATCGCGCAACAACTGGCTGGTGGCCGTGGCCCCCCACGCGACCGGCACCGGCATCGCCGCGATCGACCTGTCGACCGGCGAATTCGTCCTTGAACTGGTTCCTCCAGACGGGCTGAAGGAAGCGCTGGGTCGCCTGGCGCCGGCCGAAGTCGTGGTGCCCGCCGACGCGGGGGTGCCGCTCGACGAGGGGGTGCTGCGGACCACGCGTGACGCGTGGGAATTCGACGCGACGCTGGCGACCGACGAACTCACGCGCCGGTTGCAGCTGGCGTCGCTCGACGGGCTCGGGCTCTCGCCGCACGACGCGCCGTGTGTCGGCGCGGCCGGGGCGTTGCTGCGCTACATCGGTGAATTGCAGCCGCAGGGACTGCCGCAGCTGCGTCGCCCGGTGGTGCGCCGCAGCGAGCAACTCTGCTGGCTCGACGAGATGACCCGGCGCAATCTCGAACTGGTCGAGCCGCTCCGCGCCGGAGCCAAGGGCGTCACCCTGCTCGAGACGCTCGACCGCACCCTCACGCCGATGGGGGCGCGCCTGCTGCGCAGCTGGATCGTCTCGCCGCTCCGCGAAGCCGCCGCAATCAACGCGCGGCTCGACGCGGTCGCGCAATGCGTGGCGGCGAATCGACCGCGTGCGACCCTGCGCGACGCGCTCGACGGCGTTCGCGACGTCGATCGCCTGGCGGCGCGCGCCGCCGCGAACCGGGCCACCCCGCGCGAAATGGCGGCGCTGCGCGATTCGCTGCGGCGGCTGCCCGACGTGGTGACCGCGCTCGACGAATTGGTGGCGTCGACCGATGCGGCCGCGGCATTGCTGGTCGAGGGCCGGCGCGACGTCGATCCGCTCGCCGATGTCGCCGGCGCCCTGCAGCACGGGCTCCTCGCCCGCCCGCCCGTCTCGCTGGCCGATGGCGACGTGATCGCGCCCGGCGCCGACCAGGAACTGGACGAGTTGCGCGACCTGCGCGACAACGGCAAGCAGGCGCTGGCCGCGATCCAGGAACGCGAACGCACGCGCACCGGCATCGCATCGCTCAAGATCGGCTACAACAAGGTGTTCGGCTATTACCTCGAAGTGACGCACGCCAACACCGCCGCCGTCCCGGCGGACTACGAGCGCCGCCAGACGCTGAGCAACGCCGAACGCTACGTCACGCCCGAGCTCAAGACCCACGAGGCCCGGGTGTTCGGGGCCCAGCAGCGCATCGCCGAACGCGAAGCCGCGCTGTTCGACGAGTTGCGTGCCGTGGTGGGCCACGCCATCGGGCGCGTGCAGCAGACGTCGCGCGCGCTCGCGTGGCTCGACGTGACGCTGGCGCTCGCCGATGTCGCGGTCGCCCAGCGGTACGTGCGGCCCACGGTCAACGACGGCGACGATCTCACGCTCGTCCGATCGCGCCATCCGGTGATCGAGCGGATGATGGCCGCCGAACGCTTCGTGCCGAATGACGTGCACTTCGATCCGTCGCAACGCGTGCTGCTGGTGACCGGTCCCAACATGGCGGGCAAGAGCACCATCCTGCGCCAGATCGGGCTGTGCGTCCTGATGGCCCAGATGGGCTCGTTCATTCCGGCCGAATCGGCGACGATCGGAATCGCCGACCGGTTGTTCACGCGGGTGGGTGCCAGCGACAATCTCGCGCGCGGCCAGTCGACCTTCATGGTCGAGATGAGCGAAACCAGCGCCATCCTGCACAACGCCACTCGGCAGTCGCTGGTGCTGCTCGACGAGATCGGCCGGGGGACCAGCACCTACGACGGGGTCGCGATCGCGTGGGCGGTGACCGAGTTCGTGCACGACCGCATCGGCTGCCGGACCATGTTCGCCACCCACTATCACGAGTTGATGCAGCTTCCCGAGCAACTCGCGCATGCGCGCAACTTCAACGTGGCCGTGCGCGAAACCGCGGGCGGCATCGTGTTCCTGCATCAGCTCGAGCCGGGCGGCACCGATCGATCGTACGGCATTCATGTGGCGCAGCTCGCCGGACTCCCGACCGAGGTGGTGACCCGGGCGCAGGCTGTGCTGCGCACCCTCGAAGGCGACCACCGCGTCGCGCCGGGAGCGCCGCCGCGCGACCCCGATCCGGCGCAGCCGTCGCTGTTCGACGCGCCAGGTCGCGCGGCGCTGTCGGACGACGAACAGCGCGCCGTGCGCATGTCGCTGCATCTGCGCGGACTCGACCCCGATCGCATGACGCCGATCCAGGCGTTGCAGGAACTGGCCCGCATCCGCGACGAACTGGAGGGATGACGCGTCCCTCGCCGCTCGCCCCTTGTTTACTTTCCCCCATGCCCCGATCACTCGCGGTCCTCGCGCTGCTCGTCGCGTGTCACGGCGCACCCACGCCGTCGGTCGTTACGCCCGCCGTGCTCGTCTCCGGCGCGTCGACCATTCCCTATCCACCGGCGCTGTTTGCCCGGCACATTCAGGGTGACGTGCTGCTGTACGTCGTGGTCGATTCCACCGGACAGGTGGTGCGCGATTCAACGCGTGTGGCGACCTCGAGTGGCCAGGCCGCCTTCGATTCGGCGGCACTCGCGGCCGCGCCGCGACTGGTGTTCACCCCCGCCCGGCGCGGCAAGACGCCGGTGATGGCACCGATCCAGGTGCCGATCAATTTTCACCTCCCCGATTCCGTCACCGCGGGCGGGAAGCATCCATGAATCGCCCGGCACACCTGCACCCGTACGACTCGGTCCTCGACACGATTGGCTGGACCCCGCTGATCCGACTGTCCCGGCTGGCGCATGACATCCGCACACCAGTCTACGGCAAGGCGGAATACGCCAATCCGGGTGGCTCGATCAAGGATCGCATCGGCCTCGCCATCATCGAGGGCGCCGAAGCGAGCGGCGCGCTGCAGCCGGGTGGTGTGATCGTCGAAGGCACGGGCGGCAACACCGGCGTCGGGCTGGCGATGGCGGCGGCGATCAAGGGCTATCGCTGCATCTTCACCATGCCCGACAAGATGAGCCAGGAAAAGGTGCGCCTGCTCAAGGCGTATGGGGCGGACGTGATCATCACGCCCACGGCGGTGCCGCCGGATCATCCCGAGAATTACATCATGAAGGCCAAGCAGATCGTGCACGACACGCCGGGCGCGGTGCTGGCAAATCAGTTCTACAATCCGCTCAACCCCGATGCGCATTACGCCACGACCGGACCCGAAATCTGGGAGCAGACGCAGGGCCGCATCACCCACTTCGTCGCGAGTGCCGGCACGGGCGGGACGGTGAGCGGTGTGGGCAAGTATCTCAAGGAAAAGAATCCGCGGATCCGGATCATCGCCGGCGACCCGGTCGGCTCGCTCTACGCCGGCTACCATCGGACCCATGAACTGCCGCACGATGGCGCGCCCTACAAGGTCGAAGGCGTCGGCGGCGACAAGGTGCCGACCACGTTGTGGTGGGATGTGGTCGACGAATTCCGCAGCGTCAGCGACAAGGACGCCATGGCGATGGCGCGGCGGCTCGCGCGCGTGGAAGGCATCCTGGCCGGCGGTTCGAGCGGGCTCAATCTCTGCGTGGCGCTCGATGTCGCCCGCGCGGTCGATGATGCCGACGCCTGCGTGGTGACCGTCCTCGCCGACACCGGCGAACGCTATCTGTCGAAGGTGTTCAACGACGCGTGGCTGCAGGAAAATCAGCTGCTCGACGCGCCGCGGCCCACCGTGGCCGACCTGCTCAAGCGTCGCAGCGCCGGCGCGCCCGAGCTGGTGCAGGTGGCGCCGGCCGCGCAGGTGCGTCAGGCGCTCAACCTGATGAGCACGTTCGGGGTGTCGCAGCTGCCGGTCATCGATGGGGACACTTGTGTCGGCTCGCTGGTGGAGAACACGCTGATGACGGCGGCGCTGGCGGAGCCGACGCTGCTCGATCGCGCCGTGCGCGACGTGATGGAAGCGCCGTTCCCGACCGTCGACGCCGCCACCACGCTCGATCGCCTGGCGCCGACGCTCACGCGCGAGACGCCGGCGGCACTGGTCACCGAGCAAGGCAAGCTCGCGGGCATTGTGTCGCGATACGATCTGCTGCAGCTGATGATTGGAAGATAAGGCCTCGAGTCCTAAGTCCTAAGTTCCAAGTCCAGAGTTCTAGGCCCTAACCCCTAACCCCTAACCCCTAACCCCTAACCACACACTACCTTTTCACCATGAACATCTGCGTCCTCACTGGCGGGTCTTCTTCCGAACGCGATGTCGCCCTCGCTTCCGCTGCGCAGATCATCGCGGCGTTGCGTCAGCGGGGACATCAGGTCACGGCGGCGGACACCACCATTGGGCTGCTCGATGCCGCCGGGGAGGAGCGCATCATCCGGGCGGCGGTCGGGACCGCATTCCCCTCACCGGCCGAACGCACCGCACTTCGCGAACGCGAGCGGGCGGTCCTGCTGGGGGGGCTCCTCACCGACCCGGCGATCCGGGGCGCCGATGTGGTCTTCCTGGGTCTCCACGGCGGCAGCGGCGAGGACGGCACCATCCAGCACCTGCTCGAAATGGCCGGCGTTCGTTACACGGGTGCGGGTCCGGTGCCGAGCGGCGTCGCCTTTGACAAGGATCTGAGCAAGCGCTTGTTTCTCGAAGCGCAGGTGCCCACCGCGGCGTGGCTGATGACGCCGGTCAGCGCGAACGATGTCGATGTGGAACTGGACTGGCCGGTCGTGGTCAAGCCGTCGCGGCAGGGGTCGACCGTCGGATTGACGGTGGTGCGCGAGGCGGCCGAGCTGGCGGCGGCGATCGGCGAGGCGGCGCGCCACGACAGCGAGGTGATGGTGGAGGCGTTCGTGCCGGGGCGGGAGCTGACCGTCGGCATTCTGGGCGAGCAGGCGCTCGCGGTGGGCGAGATCATTCCCCGCCACGAATTGTTCGACTATGAATGCAAGTACACGCCGGGGATGTCCGACGAGCTTTTCCCCGCGCCGATCGATCCGGCGCTGGCCGACGACGTGCAGGACCTGGCGATCCTGGCGCATCAGGCGCTGAAATTGCGGGGGTATTCGCGGGTGGATTTCCGCCTCACCCCCGAGGGTGAGCTGTTCTGCCTGGAAGTGAATACCTTGCCCGGAATGACGGCGACGTCGCTGCTGCCGCAATCGGCGGCCGCGACCGGGCTCGATTTCGGGACGTTGTGCGAGCGAATCTGCGAGCTGGCACTGAAGTGAGGATGCACGGCATGAGCGTCACACCCATTCATTGCGTCACGATGCTGCGGTCTGCGCCGGCGAGCGGCCGGGAGCCGGTGTCGTCGTGAGCGGTCCGCAGGCCTCCGCTGCGTTGCCGCGGTTGACGCCGTGGGTGGGTCGCCTGCTGGCCATCAACGCGGTGATCCTGCTGTTGCAGCAGACGATCTTCACGTCGGATTCGCTGGCGCAACTGGTGGCCTTCGATCCCGCGCTCGCGCTGCAGCGGCCGTGGACGTTCGTCACCTACATCTTCATTCACGGCGGGATCCTGCATCTCGCCGCCAACTCCCTGGCCTTGTTCGTCTTCGGACCGGCAGTGGAGCGGCACTTCGGCAGCCGCGCGTTCATCATCTACTATCTGTATTGCGGCGTGGCCGCGGCCGTCTTTGCGCTGGTGCTCACGCAGCTCGGCTTTTCGGTCGGGCCGTTCATCGGCGCGTCGGGCGCGATCATAGGCGTCGCGTACGCGTTCGCGCGACTGCTACCCGAGACGCCGCTGATCTTCCTGCTGCTGCCGATTCCGATCAAGGCCAAGTGGATGATTCCGCTGCTTGCCACCTACGACCTGGTCGGCCTGCTGGCGCCGTTGCACGACGGGATCGCGCACAGCGTGCACATCGGTGGCCTGCTCGCCGGGGTGGTGTACTTCGTGTTGCGCGGCATGGCGCGTCCGCCCGAGCAGATCCCGATGCGTCCGATGCGGCCGCGGGTGCCGGTGGTGGCGCGCGGCAGCGGGACGGTGACCTCGTCGAGCGCCGTGGCGCCGCGGAAGGAAGCCCTGCCGCAGTCGTCGCACGACGCTCGTGCGGGTGGCGAAGAGACGGCAGAAATCGACCGGGTGCTCGACAAGATCAGTGCGAGCGGTCTTGGGTCGCTCACGCCGGAGGAGCGCCGGTTTCTCGATACCGTGGCACGCCGCCGTCGTGACCTGAACTGACGGCGCGATGGTCAGCGACCTCGCGTCTCCCTGGTGCGCGGCGCTTGAAGCCGGCAGCACCGCTCCACTCGGGTATCGGATCCGCCACCACGCGCTGCTCGATGCGCTCCGCAGCGAGCGTGCGCCGTTGCTCGCCGAGTTTCCGCTGCCCGACGCCGTGCCGGCGGTGCGCCGCATCGCGCGCCGCACGGCCGATACCGCCCTGCATCAGCAGTTGCGCGCCGATCTCGCGCGCCTCGCCTCGTTCGGCATCAGCGGGCCCGTCGACGTGGCGCTGCTCCCCGCCGCCGCCGACACCGATCCTGCCGGCGTCGCGGAGCCGATCCCGACCCTCGGGACGGTCGCGCTCCTGGTCGATGCCACCATGGCGGAACATGCGTTGCGCATCGCCCTCGCCATCGCGACGGTCGACCTGCTGCGCCAGAACGTCGCGCCGGTTGTCGCGCGCGACAGCATCATGCCGCGTCGTTGGCAGCGGGTGCAGCAACGTCCGCTGCGGTCGGCGATCTACAGCCGCGGGCTGGGATTCCACGCCGCGCATGCCTTGATGCCGGAGCTCGCGCCACACCAGCTGCTGGGGGCGTCGCGGACGGAATACCGGCAACTGCGCGAAGGCGAACGGCGGCTGGCCGCGATGCTGCGCGACGATCTGGACGAATCAGGGGCAGGTCTGGCGCTCGGCTGGCTTGATACCGATGCACCGGCCAGTCTGCGCCGGCGCGGCGGATCGGTCCTCCCTCGTCGGGCCGGTGCCTACCTGGCGTGGCGGATGACCGCGCCGCGCGTCGCACGCGTGGGGCTGGCCGAGGCGCTGCGCATGGATGCGTGACGCGCGCGGCGCGGCGCGTCGTTGCAGGGGTGCATCGCGGCCGCGCTCCGTGGCATTCGCCGTCACGCTCCGCCATTTTCGTCCCTCATGAATCGTCGCATCCTGCTCCTGGTCGCAGCACTGGTCGTGGTCATCGCCATCGTCCTGATCGTGGTCCTGCATCACGGCCCCCGCGTCCTCGACCTGTCGGGGGTGATCGATGCCGACGAAGTCGTCGTCACGCCGCCGGTGCAGGCGAGGCTCGATTCCCTGGCGGTCACCGAAGGATCGAGTGTTCGCGCCGGTGACCTGCTGGCCGTGCTCGATCGCAGCGAACTGGCGGCGCAGGCCGCGGCGGCTGGCGCGTCGGCGGCCGGTGTCCGGGCGCAGGTGGCGCAAGCGACCGTCAACGCGCAGGAAGCGGCCGGCGAAGCCGCGGGTGCGCAGGCGTCGGCTCGCGCGCGGCTGGCGCTGGCGCGGGCCGATCTGGTGCGGCAGCAATCGCAGCTCACGCAGCTCCGCAACCAGGCGCAGCGCTCCCTCGCCCTGGCGCGCGGCGGCGCGATTTCCGACGCCGATCTCGAGCGCGACACCGTGGCCGTACGGGTGCAGGACCAGGTGGTCGCCGCGGCGCGCGAATCGCTGCGCGCCGCGCAGGCCGATGTCGATCATGCCGACGCGGCGGCGCTGGCGGCCTCGGTGGCGCGCAAGCAGGTCACGTCGACGCAGGCCCAGTTGCGCGGTGCACAGGCCGACTCGATCGCGGCGCGGGTGCGCCTGGGCTACACCGAGTTGCGCGCGCCGAGCGGAGGCGTGGTGCAGGTGCTGGTGGCGCGGCGAGGCGAGCTGGTCGGGCCGGGATCGCCGGTGGCGGTGATCGTCGACCCCGACAAGCTGTGGATCAAGGTGGCGGCGCCGGAGAGCGATGCGGGATCGGTGGCGGTCGGCGATTCGGTGACGATCCGCCTGCCGTCGGGTGCCACCACGCGGGGCGCCGTGCTCAGCAAGAGCGTGGAGGCCGACTTTGCCACGCAGCACGACGTCAGCGCCGTCAAGCGCGACATCCGGGCAGTGGCGTTCAAGGTCACCATTCCCAATCCGCAACGCACCATCGTGCCCGGGATGAGCGCCGACGTGCTGCTGCCGGTGCGGAATCCGTGAGTGATGTGCGCGCGGCCGCCATCGTGGTCGAGCATGCGGTCAAGCGGTACGACACGCTGACGGCGGTCAACGACGTGTCGTTTGTCGTCGGCACCGGCGAGACGCTCGGCCTGCTGGGGCCCAACGGCGCCGGCAAGAGCACGCTGATCCGGATGATGACGACGCTGGTGCCGATCACCAGCGGACGCATCACCGTGGCGGGGCACGATGTGTCGCAATCTCCCGATGCCGCGCGCCTCGCGATCGGCGTGATTCCGCAGGCCATGACCACCGACACCGATCTGTCGGTGGAGGAGAACCTCAGCATCTACGCCAAGCTGTACGGCGTGCCGCGCGACGTGCGGCGCACGGTCATTCCCGAACTGCTCGAGCTGGTGCGCATGGGCGATCGTCGCCACGCGCTGGTCAAGACGCTGTCGGGCGGCATGCGCCGGCGCGTCGAGATCGCGCGCGGCCTGGTGCACAGCCCGCAGATCCTGTTTCTCGACGAACCGACCACCGGACTCGATCCCGTGTCGCGGATCGACGTCTGGCAGATGCTGATCCGGATCAAGGCGGCGCGGCGGCTCACCATCCTGATCACCACTCATTACATGGATGAAGCCGATCGCCTGTGCGACCGGATCGCGATCGTCGACGAAGGGCACCTGGTGGCGCTCGATACGCCCACGGCGCTCAAGGCGTCGGTGCCCGACAATCCGCGCGCGACGCTCGACGACGTCTTCGCGTTCTACACCGGGCACGGGATCGGCGACCCGCAGCACGTGGTGGCCGCGGGATGATGAGCCTCCGGCGCATCTCGGCGATCGTCGAGCGCGAACTGCGGCGCTTCGTGCGGACGCCGATGATCCTCATCATGACGCTGGTGATGCCGCTGATGCAGCTGTTCGTGCTCGGCAACGCCTTCGGCGGGCGGGTCACCAACCTCAAGGTGGCCCTGGTCGACGAGGACGGCGGTCCCGCCGCGCGTCGCGTCGAGGCCGCCGTGTACATGCTGCAGTCGAACGGCCACATGATCACGCCGGTCCGGTACGACAACGAGCAGGACGCAGCCGAAGCGGTGCGGCGAGGCAAGGTCCAGGGTGCGCTGGTGATTCCGCCGCATTTTTCGCGGGCGGTCTATTCGGGGGACAACCCCGGCGTCGGCCTGCTGCTCGACAACACCGACAACTTCGTCACCGCGGCGCTGCGCGGTCTCGCCGAGGGCGCCGTGCACGAAGCGGCGCGCGATCGGCCCGCCCCGCGCGTCACGCCGGCCGTCACGCTCGAACCGGTCGAGCTGTACTCCTACATCCCGTACATGCGCTACATGCTGCCCGGCGTCATTTCGCTGGGACTGTTCATGTCGGTGATGGTGGGCGGCGCGATCATGTACCTCGATGACAAGCAGCGCGGCGTGCACGAAGGCTACCTGGTCACGCCGATCACCAAGTTCGAGCTGGTGCTGGCCCAGAACATCGCCGGCACGATGAAGGCGTCGGTGGGCGGCGCGCTGCTGATTGTCGTCGGTGGACTGGCCGCGGGCGTGACCGACGTGCTGCAACCGGCGCGGCTCGCGTCGCTGATCCTGCTCGCGGTGGTGACGTCCTTCGCGTTCATGGCGATGACGTCGCTGTTCGTGGCGCGGATGGACAATCCGATCGCGCCACGGATGCTCTTCGGCATGCTCAACACGCTGCTCTATTTCCCGAGCGGCGCGATCTACCCGACCCAGGCACTGCCCGGCTGGCTGCGCGTGGTGTCCAAGGTCGATCCCTTCAGCTACGCGGTGCACGCCTTGCGCGCGTCGCTGCTCAAGCAGGCGCCGGTGAGCGTGATCCTGCCGGATATCGGCTTTCTCGCGCTCTTTGCCCTGGTGATGTTCACCGGCGCCGTGCTGCTCTTCCGCCGGACGCTGTAGCGGCGCGTCAGCTCTTCGGCCGCATCAGCTCGACGTTGATGATCAGCTTGACCTCATCCCCGACGACCACACCACCCGTCTCGATGGCCTGGTTCCACTTCACATTGAAATCCTGACGGTTGATCCGGCCGGTCGCGCTGAAGCCCAGGCGGTCGTTGCCCCACGGGTCGTCGGTGCGACCCTCGAAATGCACATCGAGGGTGATTTCGCGCGTGGTCGAATGAATGGTGAGGTTGCCGGTGAGCGTGAAGTCGCCGGTCACGTCGCCGGCGATCCGCGTTCCCTTGAACACCATGTCGGGAAAATGCTCGGCGTCGAAGAAGTCGGCCGAACGCAGGTGAGCATCGCGCTGCGCGTTGCGCGTGTCGATCGTGGCGATCGGCACGGTGACATCCACCTGGACGTCGGAAGGCCGGGCAGGATTGTACTGCACCGTGCCGGCGGGATCGGAGAAGCGCCCCTTGACGTTGGAAATCATCAGGTGGCGCACCGAGAACTCGATCTCGGTGTGGGCGGTGTCGATCTGCCACGGCGCGGTGGCGGCAACGGCGGTTGGGGCGGTCATCGGTTATGCTCCCGGGATGGACAGGTGGTCGAAGCCAGCATTGCTGGAGACGAGTTGGACGTGGTTCACGCACAGATTGTACATGCCTGAACTATATCGGAGCCGGCCGGGCGGCGCCAGTCCGGCCGGGCGACGCGGGTGACCGGGGTCTGGACGGCCGCGGGGTGGCTCACCGCACTGCGCCAGACCGAATGGAGCGTCTGGCTGCTGCTGGTCGCGGTGCTGCTGCCCTATGCGTGGGGTCTCGTCGCGCTGTGGCGGCGCGCCGGCCTGGGTCGGGGGATCAGCCTGGCCCGGGCCGGGAGTTACCTGCTGGGGTGGCTGGTGCTGGTGTTTGCGCTGGCCTCACCGCTCGACACGATGTCCGACGCACTCTTTTCCGCGCACATGACGCAACACATCCTGTTGATCGCGGTCATTCCACCGCTGCTGGTGGCCGGCGCGCCGCCGACCGCGATGGCGTGGGCGGGACGGCGGCTGCTCGCGGGCCGGCATGGTGCGCGTCTGCGGCGGTTGATCCACGGGCTCGCCGCCATCGGCGCGGTGCTCACCACGGCGTGGATCGCGCTGGGAGTGCACACGGCCGCGATGTGGACGTGGCACCTGCCCGCGCTGTACGAACTCGCGCTGGCGCATCCGTGGTGGCACGCGCTGGAGCACGCCTGTTTTCTGGGGACAGCACTGCTGCTCTGGTGGTCGGTGATGCGCCCGCGAGGCGTGCGTCGCAACGGCTACGGCGTGGGCGTGCTGGTGATGCTCGCCACGGCGATGCAGAGCGGCGCGCTGGGTGCGCTCTTTGCCGCGTCGCGCACGCCCTGGTACGCCACCAGCTATCACGACACGATGGCGTGGGGGCTGACGCCGCTGGCCGATCAGCAGCTCGGCGGCCTGATCATGTGGGTGCCGGGGGGAATGATCTATGTGGTCGCGGCGTGCGTGTTGTTTCTGGCGTGGCTGGAGAAGTGATTAGGCGTTAGACGTTAGACGTTAGGGGGCAGCGTGTGATGTTCGCCTCACGCGTCTAACGTCTAACAGCTAACGCCTAATGACTTCCTCCGAAAACCGCTCCATCTCCTCCCGTTGCGGACTGCACTGCAACAGCAGCAGGTCCACTCCGGCATCGGCGTAGGCGCCGATGCGATCGATCACCTGTGACGGTGTGCCGACCAGTCCGGCGCGCAACCCGCGATTGGAGACCGAATAGTCCTCCAGCGACACGCGTTGTTCGAGTCGCGTGTTGCCGATCCAGTCCTGGAAGTTGTCGTAGCCGGGCGCGCCGAGCGACACGTTGGTGATGCGTGCGACTTCGCGCTGGGCCGCCGCGCCGGTGCTGCGGACGATGGCGTAGGCCGCCATGCCGAAGCGGAGTGGTGCAAGGTCGCGACCCAGGTTGTCGGACGCACGGTCGCGACGCTCGCGCATGTCGCGGATCCGGGCGGCGATCCGTTCCGGCGGATCGCCGTGCATCACGTAGGCGTCGCACTGGGCCGCGATCATGCTGCGGCCGGCGTCCGATTCACCGCCGGCGTAGAGCAGCGGTCGGGTGCGGGCCTCGCGCGTGGGCGGCTTGGGTTCGAGGATCAGGTCTTCGATGGTGTAGTACCGGCCGGCGCGCTGCAGCACCGGCTCCCGCCATGCGCCGGTCACCACGTCGAGCCATTCGGCCGTGCGCGCGTAGCGATCGTCGTGTTCGTCGAACGGCGTGCCGTAGCGGCGTGCCTCGTCCTTCCACCACGCGGAGACGACATTGAGTGACAGGCGGCCGTGACAGATGTGGTCGATATTGGCGGCTTGCTTGGCGAGCAGTGCCGGCGGATGAAACGACGGGCGGACCGCGACCATCAGTTCCAGCCGAGTGGTCACGGCGGCGAGCGCGGCGGCAGTCGACCATGCATCGAGCGACGGGGCAGTGATTCCCTTGATGTCGTTGAGCAGCAGCTCGGCGATGAGCGTGACATCGTAGCCGATCTCTTCGCTGCGCCGGGCCAGCTGGCTGACGTATTCCCACGACGCGTCGACACCCTCGTCGGGAATGTTGCGCAGCCAGCCACCAAAGACGGGAAGCCAGTAGCCGTAGCGCATCAGGCACGCTCCGCGAGGGCGGCGTGACGACGGGCGGCGCGCGGCAGCCGATTCTCGAGATAGTCGACCAGGCGTGCATGCGGATCGAAGCCGATCACGCGTAGTGCATCCGCGACGAAGTTCGACAGCGCGTTGATGTCGTAGAAGCATGCCTCGCCGTCGCGATCGTCGATCAGGTATTCGATGCCGCCCACGTCGAGCTGCGCCGCGCGCGCGATCCGCTCGGCGGCCTTGATGATGGCGGCCGGCGGGGTGGCGGCGGCGACCCGGAGGCCGTTGCGCGCGGCGTCGGCGGCACAGGCGGTCCGGGTGAGCGCGAGGCCGCTCGCGGTCTGGCAGGCGTCGGCCGGACAGAGATCGAACGAATCGCCGGGTGGATAGACATCGATGGCGTAGAGATAGCGGCCGTTGAGTGTCTCGACGCGTGTGATGTGCGCGTCGCGTGCCGGCACCAGTTCCTGCACCAGCCAGGTGGCGTCGAGCGACGCCGGCAGCGCGCCGGTGGTGGCGGCGTGATGCAGTGCGTCGGCGGTATCGTAGCGCACGATGCCGGCGCCCGAGCCGCCGATGTTCGCCTTGACGAGCAGCGGAAACCGCAATTCGTGCGCGGCGGCGATCACTTGCGTCGCCGCGTTGGCCACGCGCGTCGCGGGTGTGCGCAGGCGAAGCTCGTGCAGCAGGTCGAGCTGGTTTGCCTTGGAGAGCTCCAGTGCATACGCGCCGGCGCCGTTGACCACGGGCACCCGCAATCGCTCGAGATGCCGCAACCAGTGCAGCGTATGGAACGTGGCCTGCGCATGGCCGCGCCGGTATGCGGACGGCGATGCACGGTTGAAGACCAGGGCCCAGGGGACCTGCGCTTCGTGCGGGTCGTAGCGATGGGCCGCGGCGTCGAGGCGGACGTACGCGAGGCCTCGCCGGTCGAGTTCGGCGAAGAGCGGGCGGAACCAGTCGGGATGTTCGTGGTAGATGGCGATCGGGGCAGTCATGCGGCACTCCGGCAGCGGTGAAGCCACCGACGCGACAGCAATGACGACACCGGAGCATGCATCCGGCGGGGTCACCTACGACAAAGCCCGGGCAACGACGGCCGCCCGGGCTGACGCGTTTTAGCTCGTTGTTTTACGTGGCGGCAATAGGCGGCAAAGGACCACGAGATCGATTGTGCTCACACGTTAGTCGGGACGGGCGCCGCAGTCAACGGGAGGTGGGCGTACCTAACGAGCAGTGCGGACGCGATCGGCGTGAGCGACGGATCGTCGAACACCAGACGCTAACGCCTAACGCCTAACGCCTAATGACTAATGCATCTCCCGTCAGCCGATACACCGTCCACTCGTCCATCGCGACCGCGCCCATGCGCCGGTAGAACTCGATCGCCGGGGCGTTCCAGTCGAGCACCGCCCACTCGAACCGGGCGCAGCCGCGCTCCACCGCCAGCTCGGCGAGATGGGCCAGCAACGCCTTGCCGATGCCGCGGCCGCGGAACGCCGGGCGCACGAAGAGATCCTCGAGATAGAGCCCGGGTTTGCCATGAAACGTCGAGTAGTTGTGGAAGAAGAGCGCATACCCGGCGAGCTCGCCATCGCATTCGGCGAGGACCACATCGGCATACCGGTGCTCGCCGAACAAGGTTGCGAGCAAGCCGGCTTCGGTGGCCGAGACCTCGTGCGCGAGGCGTTCGTAGGCCGCCAGTTCGCGAATCAGCGCGAGAATGACGGGCACGTCAGCCGCAGTGGCGGAGCGGAGGTGCAGCATGGGCGCAAGCTAAGGCGCTGCCACATGTCGCGCTGCAACGATCGCATCGCCGATCGCGTCCAACGGCTGGTAGACACTCAGTGAACGGAATGAACGTTGACTTCGGGATTGCGCCTTTCGTCGATCGTCGGGCCCGGTGTGGCGATGCTGGTGATGGTGCGGGCGGCCGCGGCGCAGCAAGTCGCGCCCGTGACAACACCCGTCACCACCACCGCGTCAGTGGCGGCGACGCGCGCGGACGTACCACCCGTCATCGACGGCAAGGACGACGACGCGGTGTGGCACCGGGCCCCGGCGATGACCGATTTTCTGGTGACGCGCCCGGCCGAAGGCGCGACGCCGCACTTTCGCACCAGCGCGCGCTTCGCTTACGATGCGCATGACATCTACGTCTTCGTGCGCGCCTGGGATCCGCATCCCGACAGCATCGTCAGCATGCTGGCCCGCCGCGATGTGACAACGCCGACGGATGAAATCGCTGTCCTGATCGATTCGTACCACGATCGCCGCACCGGGTACGAGTTCTGGGTCAACCCGTCGGGCGTCAAGCTCGACGACGTCATTTCGCAGGACGCGGACGAGGATCCGGCGTGGGATGGCATCTGGGATGTGGCGACGCGCGTGGATTCGCTGGGCTGGACGGCAGAGTTCCGCATTCCCCTGTCGCAAATGCGCTATGTCCCGCATGACAGCAACACGTTCGGTGTCGCGGTCTGGCGCACCGTCGAGCGCTTCACCGAGCAATCGAGCTGGCCGTTGTATCGCGTGTCGCACGCCGGGTTCGTCTCACAGTTCGGCGAGTTGACCGGCCTGGTCGGCCTGGCGGAGCCGCACCACACCGAGGTCGCGCCGTACCTGCTCACCAGCAACGAGTCGGCGTCGGGCGCCGGGGGGCCGCGCGGGGAGCGGGTCACGGCCGGGGCGGACTTCAAGGCGGGCGTGGGATCGAGCCTCACGCTCACCGGCACCGTGAATCCGGACTTCGGGCAAGTGGAGGCCGATCCGTCGGTCGTCAACCTGTCGGCGTTCGAGACCTTCTTTCCCGAGAAGCGGCCGTTTTTCGTCGAGGGGAGCGGGCTGTTCCAGGTCAACGTCGATTGCAGCGCGGTCAATTGCTCCAACGAGCAGCTCTTCTATTCGCGCCGCATCGGCCGGTCGCCGGAACTCGGCGAATACGCCGACGCCACCTCGCCGACGGCCACCACGATTCTGGGCGCTGCCAAGCTCACCGGCCAGCCAGCGCGCGGGCTGTCCCTCGGCGTGATCGATGCGGTCACGCGGCGAGAAACGGGGATTGCCGGCGCGACGATCGAGCCCGCGACGAA
This sequence comes from uncultured Gemmatimonadales bacterium, assembly GCA_963796635.1. Classification (GTDB taxonomy): domain Bacteria; phylum Gemmatimonadota; class Gemmatimonadetes; order Gemmatimonadales; family GWC2-71-9; genus Palsa-1233. Next base: position 2,512,215 of record CAWCMH010000001.1, on the reverse strand, counting down.
TTATTCGGTCCTGCGCGCGACGCAGGATTTCGACCAGGGTGCGAGCGGCATCGGGCTGATGTTCACCGGCGTCAATCGCGACCTCGATCGGTGGAGCGCGCCGGTATTGCACCGTGATGCGTACGTGGGCGCGCTGAATTTCCGCTGGGAGTTCTTGGGGCGCCGTTTCGAGGTGTTCGGATCGCTCGACATGTCACGCGTCGCGGGGAGCGCACCATCGATCGCGCTGACCCAGCTGGATCCGGTGCACCTCTACCAGCGACCCGATGGCCCGTTGCACTTCGACTCGACCCGCACGTCGCTCAGCGGCGACGCCGAGGAAATTCACGTCGGCAAGATTGCCGGCCAGCATCTGGAATTCGAGACCAGTTACCTGCGCCGATCACCCGGCTTCGAGATCAACGACGCCGGCTTCCTGCTGCAGGCCGATCAGCAGAGCTGGAACAACTGGGTCGGGTTGACGTTCAACCACCCCAATCGCGTGTATCAGTCGCTGCGCTGGAACTTCAACTGGTGGCAGTGGTGGTCGGATGCCGGGCTGCCGACCGAAGCGGCGGCGAACACCAACATCCACATGCAGCTCACCAACCGGATCTGGGTGCACGCGGGCGGCACGCTGGGCCAGCTTGGCACCACGTGGTGCGACCGGTGCGCGCGCGGCGGGCCGGCGGTGCGGCAGGATCCTTACATCGCGCCGTGGTTCCAGCTGCAGGGCGACGATCGCCACCGGCTGATTCCGGGCTTGTCGGGCAACTACTTCGAGAGCAGCGACGGCCGGAACTCCAACCTGACACTCGGGCCCACACTCACCGTGAACGCCTCGGCGCGGTTCACCGCCACGGTCGGCGCGAATTTCAGTCACAACGTCGCCGACAACCAGTGGTATGGCGCGTACATCACCGACGGTGTGCCGCATTACACCTTCGCGCATCTCGATCAGCATACGCTCTCGCTGACGGGCGACCTGAGCTACACCATCACCACGGCGCTCACGGTGCAGTGGCACATCGAACCGTTCGTGAGCCAGGGCCGGTTCACCAACCTGCGCGAGCTGGCAACGCCCGGCGCGGCGAATTACGCCGCGCGCTATCAACCCTACGCCGACACGGCCATCGCCGATCATCTCGGCGGCGTCGACTCGCGGCAGTTCAACTCCAACCTGGTGCTGCGCTGGGAATACCGGCCCGGATCAGCGCTCTTCCTGGTCTGGACGCAGGGGCGGAACGACTATCAGTCGGTGGTATCGCCGGGCGGCGTGCGAGATGACTTGCGGCAGCTCTTCAGCCTGCCGGCGAACAACATCTTTCTCGTGAAGGTGTCGTACTGGCTGGATCGGTAGGCGAGGGTCTCAGAAATGCTCCACGTCGACCACGACAATCTCCGTCTTCCACGGCGCCGCTTCCCAGTTGTCGGGCCTGGCGGACTCACGCACCCACGGCGGCAGCGTCAGTGCCAGATGGGTGGCGAGGGCGATGACATACGGTTCATACATCGCGCGCAATTCGTCGAGCGGGCGCCGCAGCGCGACCGGGTCGAAGCGCATGCCACTGCGGTGCAATCGATCGGTGAGCCGGGCGAACTGCGCATCGTCGAGCCGGTTGGTCGCCCCGACCGGCTGGCGGGCGCTGAAGACCTGTGCCAGGTCGACCGCGGCGTGGCGCGCCATCGCGAAGGTCATCCGCGCCTGATGCATGCATTCACCGTCCAGGCCGACCATGGCCACCGCGGCGGTGTCGAGAATCGCCGTGAGCGCGGCGAGCCATGACTCGTTCGAATGCTGCGAGCGGAAGTACGCGAGCACCGGATACGACAAGTGGCTTTCCAGCACTTCGCCGGACCAGCGTTCCCACTCGGCGAGCAGGGCCGTCAACGCGGCGCCATCAAGATCGCCCCCGTGGCGCGCGATCAGTTCACCCGCGGTCGGCGGCGTGCCGGCGCGCGCATCGAGCAGGTTGATGGCGACTTCACGCCGCGAAAAGGTCTGATAGATCACCGGCAGGTAGCCGATGATGATGGCGAGGAACGCAAACCCCAGTCCCGACTCGGCGACGGTGATGATCTTGGCACCGGCGGATGTCGGGGTGACATCGCCCATGCCGAGGGTGAAGAAGGTGGTGCCGCTGAGATAGAGGTCGTCGAGAAAGTGCGGGACGCCGCCACCGATCCGGATGGCCGACCCATCGCTCCAGTGCAGCACGCCGAACGCGATCACAATGCCCAGGGCCCAGAGCGTCAACAGCACCAGCAACGACAACGGCCCGAACCAGCTCAGCGCGGTTTCGCGCCGCGCGCGCGGCAGCCGCAACGCCATCGCGCGCCACGGCCGCCATGCGACGCGATAGAAGATGGCGGTGAGCCGGTAGCGCCGATTGATGCGTCGAGGCAGGATGATCGTTTCGAACGCGTCGATCAGCACCAGCGACAGCAGGAGGGCGCCGGCCACGCCGGCCAGCACTCGCATGGCGGCGGCCGGCTACCGCTTCTTGCGCCGCGACCGCGCCAGCGCCACGCCGGCGACCGTGACGGCGGCTGCCCCGGCGACGGCCGCGGCCGTGCCGATCTTCTTGCGGCGCGCCGCCTTCTTCGCGGTCTTGCTGCGCTTGGCAATCGCCTGGCCGACTTCGAGCGCGGCGGCGGCGATCGCCGCACGCGCGGCCGACCGGGCGGCGGCCTTGCCCGCCGTCTTCGCCAGCTTGCCGACGGTCTTGCGCGCCTTCTTGCCTTCGGCGACAGCTTTCTTCATGGTGCGTTTCAGATCTGCCATGCGATGCTCCGGTTGAGGAATGGGCGACACGCTGAGGGAGACGATCGCCGGCGTCGCAAGAGCGACACCGGCGATGACGTCGACGTCACTTCTTGATCGCGATGTCGCTGACGTGCACGCTGATGTTGTGGTTGACGCGCAAGCCTGCCTGGCCGTTGGTCGAGGCGCCGTCGAGCGCGGACTTGGCAATCGCCTTGACCAGCTTGCCGTTGATGAAGAAGTGCACCGTGTCGGGCGCCACGTGGATCATCAACGTGTTGGTTGCACTCCCGTCGGTCGGCGAATCCTTGTTGATCGCGTCGGATGAATCGGTGCGCATGGGCACCAGCGACACCGGTGACGCGTTCCCCTTCCGGTGTTCGATCGACATGTGCCCGTCACTCGGCCGGATCACCATGTAGAGGTAGTCCTCGGTGGCATCCTGCAGGTTCGAGCCACCGATGAAGATGCCGTACGACTCGTGCACCATGCTCTTGCCCTGGTGGAACGTGGCCGTGAACGCGTAGACGCCGCTGCCCTGATCGGCGGTGCGGTAGTACAGCGCGGCCGGTCCCGACGTGACGTGGAAGCCGGTGCCCATCGTGACGAGGCTGATGTCGGTCAGCGACGGTGCCGGCGCACCGGGGCGCGCAAATCGCGGATTCGGCGGATCGAACCGTACCATCCAGCCGGGTGGCAACTTCCCCGAGCCGGTGACCTTGGCGGTTTCGTCGCCGCCCTGGGCGACGAGTGGAAGGGCCGCGCAACACAGCAGCGCGGCAATCGTGATGGTGGTCTGGCGCATCTGAACCTCGAGTCGAATGTGGATCGGAACCTGCACTCCGTCAGGAACTCCGCGACGGCAAATCTACGGTCTCCGGGGCGATCCGGCGCCCGGGGGCGCCGCGCTGTGCGGCCGGTTGCCAGAGCCGGAGGCCGCCCCGGAAGGCGTCGGCATTGCTGCCGAGTCGCGTCCCGGGAGGCAGCAGTGCGAGGTGCTTGGCAAAGTGCCGCGCATTGCCGCCGCCCAGCAGGACGGAATCGGTCTGCATGGCGGCGTGCAGGCGCACCACCACGTCGACGACGAACTTGCGCCACTCCTTCTTGCCGCGTCGCAACAGGCTGGCATCGCCGACATAATCCTCGAAGCTGCCGAGTTCACGATAGCGCAGGTGCGCCAGTTCGAGCGGCTGGACGATGCCCTCGATCACGAGGGCCGAGCCCAGACCGGTGCCGAGCCCGAGGAAAAGCATCCGCCCGCGACGGTAACCGCCCAATGCCTGCATTGCGGCATCGTTGATCAGTTTCACCGGGACCTTGAACGCCTTGGCGAAATCGAATCCGACCCAGCCCGGGCCGAGATGCGCCGGCTCGATGCCGATGGCGCGGCGGACCACTGGGCCCGGGTAGCCGATCGACACGGCGTCGTACGATTGGCCGGCGGTGGCGCGCTGGACGTCGGCGAGCAGATCGGTCGGCGTGAAGGCGGGCCCGGAGTCGATCTTGAGCGCCGTGCGCTGCCCGCTCATCCGGAGCTTGACGTGCGTGCCACCGATGTCGAGCACCAGGATCCGCCGGGGTGTCGCCGGCTCACGCATCGGCGACCATCCCGGTGCGGGTGGGTTCGGGCGGTGTGATCTCGACGCTGAAGTCGCAGCCTTCCCAGCGATCGGCGTCGGTCCAGTGGAAGGTGAACACCACCGCGCCCGCGTCGGGGAGCCGGTCGTGAGGCAGGTCGATGACGTGGACCGCCACGCCGGTGTCGCGCGAGGGCGTGTCGTGCGACGTGGCCCAGTTGTCGGTGCTCCAGTGCAGCGTGGCTGCGGCGAGTGTCTCGATGCGCAGGGTCCTGCCTGGGGCGATGGCGCGAATGCGATGATTGAAGCGCCACACCCCGTGCGTCGCCGTCACGTGATCGACGAGGTAGCGCTGCACCGTCTGCGGCGGCCGGTCGAACGCGCGACCGTCGCGCAGCGACCGGCGCAACTTGACGTATTCCGCGTGCGCCCACACCAGCGGCATCGCCGAGCCGGCGGGCCGGCCGAAATACAGTTCGCGTTCGGGAATATCGGCGGCATCCCAGATCTGCTCGGGAAAGAGTCCACCATCGCTGGCGAATGATTCCATCGCCGTCATCAGGCTCTCGGCGGCGGCGCGACGGCCCGCCAGCAGCTCGTAGTGCGCGCGTTCGCCCGTGAGCAGCGGCCACGGGCGCCCGATGCCGGTGCCGTCGAACGGTGCACCATCGGCATGCTCGCCGTAGCCGTCGCCGTTGTAGCGGCGCCAGCAGGGGCCCGCGGGTGTGTCGACCTTGAGCAGCGCATCGATCACGGTGACCGTGTCGACGATGCGCGGATCGTTCGCATCGCGCAGTCCGAACCGCACCAGCGCCAGGGCATCGGGGCTGATCAGGTCGTAGGCGGCGGCGGTGGCGTCCATCGGGGGCACGTTCCTGACCGGAATTGTCGCGGCCAGGCGTGACACGCCGTCGTCGTCGTCGATCGGCGCGACGCGCACGTAGTAACCGTCGACCTGGAACCGGGCGCAGTAGTCGGTGCGCGTCGCGTACATCCAGCGGTCGATCGAATCGTACCAGACGTCGGCGGTTTCGCGGAGATATCGTGCGATGCCGAATTCCCGGCGCGCCTGTGCGATGTCGGCCGCCGCGAGCAGTGCGGCGATCTGCGTGGCCACCGTGAAGGGCGAATAGCCGGCGTCCTCTTCCCAGCGGTCCTGCGGACTCACCGGGCCGTTCCACACCAGGTACGACGCGGCGCGGTGGACCATGTTCCAGAAACGCGGCAGGTCGGCGTCGGTGAGTGCGCCTTCGCGAAACGCGAGGTCGACGAGGAGAATCGGCAGTGCCGTCTCGTCCATCTGAATGCCGTTCCAGTAGGCGGTGCCGTCGAGCCACATGTTCTGGCCCCAGTGGCCGTCCCATTCCTGAGTGGCCTGCAGGTAGGCGAGGATGCGTCGCACGTCGTGCAGCGCGCCCGCCGCCAGCAAGCCGCCGGCGGTTTCGACGAGGTCGCGGGGCCAGACCAGGTGATAGCCGCCGAGATCCTCGTCGCCCTTGTTGAAGCCCCAGGGAATCGACAGCGACGCGATGGTGCCGCCCGGAAACGAGGCCGACTCGTGCGTGCGCATCACCAGCGTGCTGACGCGGTAGCGATCCGACGGATCATCCGGCCGGTCATCGTCGAGCCGCAGCAGCTTGTCCTGCCACAAGTCCCAGCCACTGACGTAATACTGCCGCGCCACGTCGAAGCCGTCGTGCAGCGCCGCGCGGGCGCGATGCCCGGCTTCGTCCGCGTCGGCGCCGAACGCCAGCACCAGCAGCCACTCGTCGGGTGCGAGCGCGAGATCGATCGACCCCATCAAGGCGACATTGCCGTTTTCGGCGCGCGGGTATTCCCAGGTCATGCGATCGTGCTGCAGCAGGTCGTGGTAGCCGTCGGAGGTCCCGACGAACCCGACCGAACGCTTGCCCCACGGTGCGGAGCACGCCAGCGCGAGCGCGCTGCCGGCGCGCTCGGCGAAGAGCATCGGCACGCCCTTGTGCTCGCCGGTCCAGGCGGTGTTGCCGCCGCCGCGGTTGGCGAGATGCGGCGCCAGCAGCACGTGCACCTGATAGTCGGCCATCGTGCCGATCAGCGGCGTGAACCGGTTGCGCTGCAACAGCGCCGGCCGGCGCGGATCGGTGAGCAGCTCCTTCTCGATGCGGTAGCGACCGTCGTTGCAGACGTTCACCACGCGGAACGCGGGCACGCCCGGCGCGACCTGGCTCACGCGCGTCGATGTGTGGCGCTTTTCCTCCGAGACGAAACCGTGCCCATCGGCGACGATCAGTTCCATGTCGCGCGTGCAGGCGTGATCGATGCGCGGGTAGTAGACCTCGTTCACCACGCCGTGACTCAGCGTGAACCAGACGCGACTGTCATCGCCAAGCGAGGTGCCGACGCCCGACTTGGCGCTCGAGGTCCAGCGCGCGGGGATGCCGGGCCAGCCGGGCGCGAATTCAGTGGTGTCGGTCATCGGGGCAGAGCGGCGAAAGTGTCATGCTGGAAAGTACGCCGGTTGCGGCGTGGGTGGCGTCGTGATCCCTTCGCTCGCACGCTCGGGGCGAGCGTGCTGCTCGGGATGACGAGCGAGGCCGTAGTGTCCCTCTTGCCTCGCGCGCGCGTAACGATCATGTTCACGCGCTCCCCGATATCAACCCCATTGGTGTCACCGGACCTGATGCCGGTGCCCGATCCGCCGAGGATTTTCATGTCGTTTCAATTCGATCGTGCGTCCCGGTTCGCCGCAGTTGCAGCGTGCATCGTGGCGCTGCCCGCCAGTGCGCAGCAAGGGCGTGTCGTCACCGCCGCCGATTACGAGCACGCGGTGCAGGACATGACCAACCCGGCCGTCACCGAACTCGCCAATGCCGGCATGGTGACGCCCAACTGGCTCGCTGACGGGCGCTTCTGGTACCGTCACGGCGACGACTTCGTCATCGTGAACCCGGCGCGCAAGACGCGCACCGTGGCGTTCGATCGCGCGCGCGTCGCCGCGGCGCTGGGCAAGGCCACCGGCAAGACGGTCGACGCCGATCACCTGCCGTTCACCACGATCGGATTCGCCAAGGACGGCAAGTCGGTGATTCTCACGGTCGACGCCAAGCAGTGGACCTGCGACGCGCGCGGCAGCAAGTGCACGCCGACGCGCCCGGGGAGCGAAATCGCGGCGGTGACGGTGAGTCCCTTTGCCGGCGGCGGCCGGGGCCGGGGCGGCTTTGGCGGCCGCGGCGGGTTTGGTGCCGGCCCGCTGTCGTCACACAACGAACCGCTCACGATGGCGCCCGACGGCAAGAAGGGCGTGTTCGTCCATGACTGGAATCTCTGGGTCAAGGACGTCACGACCGGGCAGGAGCGCCAGCTGACCAACGACGGCGTCGAGAACGATGGCTATGCCACCGACAACGCCGGCTGGACGCGCAGCGATCGCGCCGTGGTGCTCTGGTCGCCCGACAGCAGGATGATCGCAACGCAGCAGCAGGATCAGCGCAATGATGGCGACATGTATCTGGTCACCACGCCGACCGAGGGCCGCTACAGCGCCAACGGACGCCAGGGTGGCCATCCGGTGCTGCAGGACTGGAAGTATCCGCTCCCGGGTGACAGCGTGGTCACCATGATTCATCGGCTGGTGATCAACGTCGACAACGGCAAGATGGTCAAGTTCCAGATGCCGGCCGATCAGCATCGCGGCACCGTGGTCGACAACCTCAACATGGGCGACCTGAGCTGGAATCCCGACGACTCACAGCTGGCGTTCGCGTCGGTGTCGCGCGATCACAAGAAAGTCTGGGTCCGCGTGGCCGACGCCGCGACCGGTGCCGTGCGCACCGTGTTCGAGGAAGACTCGCCCACGCAGTTCGAATCGGGACCGGGGCAGACGATTCTCTGGCGCGTGTTGTGGCCCAGCAAGGAAGTGCTCTGGTATTCCGAACGCGACAACTGGGGCCATTTCTATCTGTACGATCTCACCACCGGTCAACTCAAGAACAAGGTGACGCCGGGCGACGGCGTGGTGACCGGGATCATTCGCATCGACGATACCACCCGCACGCTGTGGTTTTCGGCGGTGGGTCGCGAGGCCGGCGAGAACCCCTACTACACGCACTACTACCGCGTCAATTTCGACGGCACCCACATGGTCACGCTGACGCCGGGTGATGGCACGCATGAAGCCGAGTTCGAGCCGTCGGGGAAGTATCTGGTCGACACCTGGAGCCAGTCGGACGTGCCGTACACCAGTGCGTTGCGTGACGCCACCACCGGCGCGCTGGTCATGCCGCTGGAGAAGGCGGCCGATTCCGCCGCCATGAAGGCGGCTGGCTGGAACCCGGTCACCACCATCAAGATGAAGGCGCGCGACGGCACGACCGACATCTATGGCGTGATGTTCAAGCCGGACAACTTCGATCCGAACAAGACGTATCCGATCATCAACAACATCTATCCGGGCCCGCAGAGCGGCAGCAATGGCCAGTGGGGATTCTTTGCCGCGGGCGGCGAGGCGCAGGGGCTGGCCGACCTGGGTTTCATCGTCGTCAAGATCAACGGCATGGGCACGCCCGATCGCGACAAGAAATTCCACGACGCCTACTACGGCCGCATGGGGGACAACACGCTGCCCGATCAGGTGGCCGGCATGAAGCAGCTGGCGCAGGAGCACCGCTGGATCGACATCGACAAGGCGGGCATCTGGGGCCACTCGGGCGGCGGCTTTGCCGCGGCCGACGCGATGTTCCGCTATCCGGATTTCTTCAAGGTGGGCATCTCGGAATCGGGCAATCACGACAACCGCGAATACGAGGATGACTGGGGCGAGCGGTATCAGGGATTGGTGACGGTCAACCCCGATGGCACCGACAACTACACCGCCGAAGCCAACGAGAATTTCGCCAAGAATCTCAAGGGCCACCTGCTGCTGGCGCACGGCAGCGTCGACAACAACGTGCCGCCATACAACACGTTGCTGGTGGTCGACGCGCTGATCAAGGCGAACAAGGATTTCGACCTGCTGTTCCTGCCCAACCAGGTGCACGGGTACGGTGCCGAATCGCAGTACATGCAGCGTCGCCGCTGGGATTACTGGGTGCGGTACCTGATGGGCGGGACGCCACCGAACGAGTTCGACATGGGGGCCGCCGTCACCGCGGCCTCGGGCCGCGGCGGACGGGGCGGGCGCGGTGGTCGCGCCGGACGGGGGGCGCCGCCCGCGGCGCCGTGATCGCGTCGGGGCGCATCATCATTCGCCCTTGGCCCGGTCCACCGCGATGATCGCTGCGGCGAATGAAGATGCGCCCTTACGCCCGCCCGCCGTGATTCGGTTGGGGGCGAGCCTTACGCCAGTATCTCCTCCAACGCGCGGACTTCGACCGGCTTGACCAGGTGATGATCGAAGCCCGCGTCGTGTGAGCGCCGGCGGTCTTCGTCCTGTCCCCAGCCGGTGAGGGCCACGAGCAACAGGTCGCGTCCCCAGGGTGCCGCGCGAATCGCCCGGGCGACATCGTAGCCGTTGAGCTGCGGCATGCCGATGTCGAGCAGTGCCACGTCGGGTGCGAAATGTTCGGCCTCGTGGAGTGCCGCCGCGCCGTCACGGGCGACACATACCTCATGCCCCATCGCCCGCAGCATCATGGCGAGCGTGTCGGCGTTGTCCACGTTGTCGTCGGCGATCAGGATGCGGCGACTGCGATGCGGGGTCGGAGCCGCCGCGTCCGTGGGCGCGTCGGCCGGCGCGGGGGTCGTCGGCAGGCGCACCACGAATTCGCTGCCAAGCCCGGGTCCCGCGCTGTGGACCCGGATCGAGCCTCCGTGCATGTCGACAATGTGCCGCACCAGCGGCAGGCCGATGCCGAGGCCGCTGCGGGTGCGTTCGAGCGAGCGATCGACCTGGGTGAACATCTCGAAGATGCGGTCGAACATGTCGGCCGGTATGCCGATGCCGCTGTCGCGCACCGTGATGACGGCGTCGGCGTCGTCGCGCAGCGCCGACACCCAGATCCGACCACCCCGGTCGGTGTACTTGATGGCATTGTTGACCAGGTTGCTCACCGTCTGCGCCAGTCGCGTCCGGTCGGCGTCGACGTAGAGCGGCTCGGCGGGCAACGTCAGCCGCAGCGTGTGCCGCGCATCCTGCAGGGCGGGGCCGCAGGTTTCCAGCGCTGCGTGAATCACGCTGGTCACGTCGATCGGCGCGCGCCGCAGTTCCAGCCGGTTCTGCGTGATGCGCGACACGTCGAGCAGGTCGTCGACCAGGTGGACCATGTGCTCGAGCTGGCGTTCCATGATGCCGCTGGCTTCCGTCACGGTGACCGGGTCGTCGCCGCCCAGGCGCAGCACCGACAGAGCATTGCGGATCGGGGCGAGCGGATTGCGGAGTTCATGCGCGAGCAGGGCGAGGAACTCGTCCTTGCGCTGATCGGCTTCGCGCAACTGCTGCTCGTTGCGGTAGCGTTCGGTGATGTCGCGGAACACCAGCACGGCACCGACCACGCGACCGCCGGCGTCACGGATCGGGGCCGCGCTGTCGTCGATGGGATACTCGTTGCCGTCCCGCGCGAGCAGGACGGTATGATTGGCGAGGCCCACGATGGCCCCTTCGCGCAGCGCGCGCAACGCGGGGTTGGCGACGGTCTGGCGGCTGGTCGCGTTGACGATGCGGAAGACGCGATCGAGCGGCTCACCGACCGCCTGGTCCCCCGGCCAGCCGGTGAGTGCCGCGGCCACCGCATTGATCGAGGTGACCGCGCCGGCCGGATCGGTGGTGATGACCGCGTCGCCGATGCTGGCCAGCGTGACGCGCAACTGTTCCTTCTGGGCGTCGAGCGCGGCGGTCGCGCGCGCCTCGCGCTGGAACTGGCGCGTCACGAGCCATCCGGCCGCGGCGAGCGTCACCAGCTCGAGCACGCCCGCGATCCAGAGGCCGTCTTCGGCGTTGTCGCGGCTGGCAATCGCGTCATCATGCCGGCGCTGCAGCTCACGATCCTCATTGTTCCGCATCGCGCCGATCCGGGCGCGAATGGAATCCATGGCGGCCTTGCCGCGTCCGGTGCTGACGCCCGCCGTCGCCGCTGCGGCGCCCGTCGTGGCGCGGAGCGCGATGGTCTGCTCCAGCTGGGCCACTTCGTCGTTGACCTCGCCCCGCAGTACTGGCATGAGGCGTTGCTGATCGAGCTCGCCCTCGGTCAGTGAGTCGACCGCCTGCAGTCGTTCGGGGAGGGTGCCGCGGGCCAGATGATAGGGGGTGAGATAGACCGGATTGCCGGTGATGACGTACCCACGCTCGCCGGTTTCGGCGTCCTGCATCGTGGACAGCAGCTGGGCGAGCGCTTCGAGGACCGATTGCGACCGCATCACGCGGGTCATGGTGGCGTGCAGTGTCGCGACATTGCGGACGGCCAGCACGGTATTGCCCACGGTCATCACGGCGACCGCGGCGACGGCGAGCATGAGGCTGGCTTTGCGGCGTCGGTCCATCGACGGATCCCGGTTGGCGGACTGGCCGACGCTTCGAGCCGGCGTCGACGCGCTCACACGAGCTTCATGATAGGTGCATCGCGCGCCGGCGCACAGGCGTCACGTGAACGGAATTGCCCGCGCCGTCAGCCAGCTGGCTGCATGAGGATCCGCGCGATGCGCCACGCATGATCGGCGTCGCGCCGCCATTCGATGACGACTCGGCCGTCGTAGTCGGCGAATGCGCCCGGCGGAATCCGGGTGCGCTGGTGATAGCTCCCCCACAAATACGCGGTCGTCCCATGGGATTCGATCGTATCGATGGTGCTGCTGGCCGAATCGACAATCGCGCGGCCGTCGAACGGCTTGAGGAACGCGCGAATCGCCTCGCGTCCGCGGATCGGGGCCATGCCGGCCTGCAGCATTTCGGCATCGGCGGTGAACAAGGCGGCCGAGGAATCGGCGTTGACCAGTTTCAGGACGCGGGTGTAGTTGTGCATGGCGGCTGCGACCGCGGTGTCGGAGACGGACGGCGTGCGTTGCGCCGGCAGGGCCCGCACGGCGATGGTGACGGAGACGCCGATGGTCAGCGCACAAACCGCCCGCCATCGAGAGCGCATGGTGTTGCGTGATATCCCCTTGGCCCGATGGTGCATCGCGGTCGTCGTGGCGCGCTGATCTGTGATAGCGTGACATGCGATTGACATGAATACTCCGCCGCCGAGGGTGACCGTCAGGATACCGCGAGATTCGTGCGCCGCGTGTGACCGCGCTGCTACGTCATCCGCTTCAACATCACAATCCCCGACATCTTCCTGAACTCCTCCATCTTCGCAGCTGGCGTGAACAGGGCGAAGAATCGCATCAACCACTCGCGCGGCATCGGGCGACGCAGGCGGCGCCCTTCCTCCGATGTGGAGACGAAGCGCTCTTCCGTCCAGCCCATCGGCTCGAAGAACGCCGTCCCCGCCGCCGGCCCGAAACGGAACGGGGCATTGCGCATGGCGTCGCCGCGTTGTCGTGCGACGAAATGCAGCAACAACGGCGATGCCAGGTCGGTGATCCACCACCGGAATGACGCTTGTGCGTGCAACGCCGTGGCCAGGGCTGCCACCGCTGGTTCGTGCAGATAGACCAGCAGTCCTTCGGTGAGGATCAGGGCCGGTTCGCCGCTGCCGCCGAGCCGCGAGAGCAGCGGTGACATCACGGCGGGATCGGTGAGGTCGGCGCGCACGGCTTCGTAATGACACACGGCCGGCACATCACGGAGGATGTCGAGCTTGTACTCGAGGATGCCGGGAAGGTCGACGTCGACCCAGCGGAGCGACGCCGGAAGCTGCATGCGCCAGGGTCGCGCGTCGAGCCCGGCCGCGAGATCGATCACCATGGTCACGCCGCGATCGGCGATCGCCTCGAGGATCCATTGATCGATCACCGCCGTACGTGCCACCACCGCGACAGCGACGTACCGGCTCGCGGGCATCGTCCGGCTGATCAGCGCACCGCGCTCGCCGGCCAGGCGACGTGCGAACGGATCGCGAAACAGCGCGTCGGGTCGATCGGTTTCGTCGGCGCGGTAGACGGCGACCCAGCGCGCGGTATCGGACACGTTATCGATGGTCATCGGTGTCGTTTATCCCGTGGTCGTCGTCCAAATGTAGGGGCGAATGATCATTCGCCCCCAATGAATATCGCGACGACGGCGGTCGGGGCGCGCGATCATTCGCCCCGACGAACGCAGATCCCGATGACGGCAGCAGGGGCGAATGATCATTCGCCCCGACAACATCCACCCGGAACCCCATGCCCGACCAGGTCGATACGCGCGAACCCGAAGCGGCCGCGCGCGCGGCGTCATTGCGGCATGTGCGCGACACGACGCCGGGCATCACCCGCCGACGCGCCGGCAAGGGCTTCTCTTACCACCACCCCGACGGCCGCCTGGTGCGCGACACACCCACGCTGGCGCGCATCCGGGCGCTGGCGATTCCCCCCGCGTGGACCGACGTGTGGATCTGTCCACTGGTCAATGGACACATCCAGGCCACCGGGCGCGACGCGCGCCGGCGCAAGCAGTACCGGTATCACGCCCGCTGGTCGGCGGTGCGCGACGCCAACAAGTACGAACGAATGCAGCAGTTCGGCCGGACGTTGCCGCAGATCCGCGCCCGCGTGACCCGCGATCTCGCGCTCGACGGCCTGCCGCGCGCCAAGGTGCTCGCGATCGTGGTGCGGCTGCTGGAGATGACCTTCATCCGGGTCGGCAACGAGGAATACGCGCGGAGCAATCATTCGTTCGGGCTGACGACGCTGCGCGATCGGCACGTCGATGTGCGCGGCGCCACGATCCGGTTCCGGTTCCGCGGCAAGAGCGGCAAGTCGCACGATGTCGACGTCAACGACCGCCGCCTGGCACGACTGGTCAAGCAGGTGCGCGAACTGCCCGGCCAGGAGTTGTTCCACTATCTCGACGACGCGGGCGACGCCCACCCGATCACGTCGGCCGATGTCAATGACTATCTGCGCGAGATCGCCGGCGATGAATTCACCGCCAAGGACTTCCGCACCTGGGCCGGCACGCTGCTGGCCGCGCAACAACTGATCCCGTCGCGCTGCTTCGACGACGACGTGTCGCCCAAGGCGGCCGAAGTCGCCGCGGTCAAGGCCGTCGCCGACCAGCTCGGCAACACCGTGGCGGTGTGCCGCAAGTGCTACATCCATCCACGGGTGCTCGACGCGTACCAGAACAAGTCGGTGTACGACATCTGGGCACGGCAGCAGCGGCGACGCCGAAAACGTGTCCCTGGCTTGCGGGTCGATGAGACGGCACTGCTGGCGTTCCTCGCGGCGATGGACGCGGTATCCTGAATCATCCTGCGCAGAGCGCGCGGGGTCTCCGCAACATCCGCCGCACGGCACGTCGGACTACAACGTGATCTCTCGCTCGATGATCGTCATGTCGGTCGCCACGAACGGCTTGCTCATGAGATAGTCCGGCCGCGGTGGCCGCGTGACCGGAAATCCCTCGACGCCGGTTTCGAGGTGCAGCGTGACCGGCGTGAGCTGCCGCACCGTGAACCGGAGGTCGATGCCTTCGGGTGGCACGCCGAAGTAGGTGAGCAACGTACCGCTCGACGCGAGCGGATACCCCGCGTGGTATCGGTCGGTGGTGCCTCGCGACAGCGCGCGTCCGTTGATGGTCATGTCGGTCACCGCCAGGCCGACCGGACAATCGATGCGGACGATCTCGCCACTGCCGCTGCGGGGCAGATGCAGGTGCACTTCGCGCCCGCCGGGCTGCGGGGTCACCGCGACATCGGGCGCGCCGGCCACGACGGTGAAATCCGGTATCGGCGGCGACACGAGCATCAATCGGCCTTCGGTGAACGGGAGCGTCGCCAGACGCTGACGTGACGGTGCGCGGCCCAGCACCGTGTGCCGTCCATGGGTCGGCCGTACGATCGAAGCTCAGCCAGCGCCCCTGATGCGATGCAATGTCGACGACATAGTCCAGCGAATCCGGATGCTTGTGCGCGGAACTCCAGCCGGCGGTGAGTTCGGCTCCTGCGATTGCACCAATTGTCACAAGCGCCGCCACGGCCGCCAGCACCCGCGTCCACTCGCGCAGCGCAAGCAGCGGTGGCAGCACCAGCAGCAGCATGACGGACAGCAGCAGCGCGCAGAGCGGCAGCGCTCTGGCCGTGAGCCCGGTCTCCAACGCGCTGATCAACGGTGGCCAGCACAGTAGCGCCGGCGCGGCAGCGATCGCGAGGATGATCGCCCCGCGCCCCGCGAGTCGCATGGTGCCGGGCCACAGCAGCGCCAGCGCCATCGCGATCACTGGCCACGCGAAGAGGTAGGTGGCACCCGGCACCGTCACCGCGACGATCATGCCCAGCAGCGAAGTGAGGAGCAGCGCTGGCGCGACGATGGCGGCTGTTTCGCCTTTGCGAGCGTTCCACGCCAACAGGCCTGCGACGATCGCGACGGTCATCGCGAGCACGGCGAGCAGGTACCAGCGCGAATTGTAGGGATCGCCTTGCAGGATGTCGGCGTAACCCGGGTGGAATTCCGTGACGATGCGCCACAGCAACACCGTTGCCGCCGCCGGCACCACCAGTATCGCGAGCACCGCGAGCGAGCCCCACGCGAACGGGCGGACCGTGATCTGGCGCTGGCGTATGCGCCGCACCATCCAGACCAGCACCAGCACCATGGCAGCAGCCGCCAGCGGCAGCGCCCACGCGGCGGCGTAGTGCACCACGCCGACCAGTGGCAGGTTGGCATAGACGTCGTCGTGCGTGGCGAGTCGTGCGAGCGATGCGTGGCCCAGGTACCTCGTCAGGCCGACGGCGTAGTCGGCCATCTGCTGCACGGTGCGCAGGTCGAGCGAGGCAAGGTTATCGATCGGCGTGTGATAATGGGTATACCCGCCGACGTTGGCAAAGTTGAGCGCGCCGACGCCGATCGCCGAATGCAGCCAGATGCTGAGGTCGGTATCGCTCGGCAGGTGCCGGTAGACCTCGCCCGTGAGCGAATTGGTGCGTGCGTCGGGCACGCTGCGCGCCAGCGCCGCGATGAGTGGTGCGTTGCCCGCGCTCGTCTGGAACATGAAGACGGGCCCCTGGTCGCCGCGCGCGTCGAAGTTGAGCACGACACCCACATCCTTTGCCCACGGGTGCAGATCGACAAACGCCTCGGCGCCGAGCAGTCCGTCTTCTTCGGCGTCGGAGCACAGGATGATGAGATCGCGGTCGAGCGGTGCCGAGGCATCCAGGGCCCGGAGCGTCTCGAGCAGGGCGGCGACACCGGACCCGTCGTCCGCCGCGCCGTACGAACGCGGCACTGCGTCGTAATGCGCGGTGAGCAGTATGGCGGGACCGCCGTGCAACCCGCGCCGCCGACACACCACGTTGGCGACGGTGGCGGCGATGGGGCCGTCGAGTGTGTTGAAGCCGACCGCGGATTGCACGTGGACGTCGCTGCAACCGAGCGCGCCGAGCCGGTCGACGAGATAGTCGCGGACCCGATCATGCGCGACAGTGCCGGTGGGATGCGGTGTGGCGCTGATGACGGTAAGGTCATGCACGGCGCGCGCGGCCGATGCGAGGCTGTCGGCCGCGGTGGCGGGCCGGACACGCGGCAGGCCGCTGCCGTAGAAGCCGCCGGCGACGGCGAGGAGGAGGATCGCGATGACAGCGATCCCGGAGCCCGTGGACGTACCGGGCGGACGGATGCGGGGCATGACCAAATTAGGCCTGGCCGGCGTCGTTGAAGCGACGGCTCGGCACTGCGAAGGCGCGGTCGCGCCTCAGCGTTCGGATCGCGATCCCTCGCTCACGCTCGGGATGACAGCAGTACGATCAGTCGCGCGAGCGACTTCGCGCGGCCGAGCCGCGGCTTCAGCCGCGCCGGCTTCGCGATATTGCGACTACTGCACGCACGCCGCGTTCGGATCGGGCTTGGCGTGATCCACCACGACGCGATGATCGAGATTCGCCACGTGACGCGCCAGGTCGGCGATGAAATTGTCGACCTGCGCCATCTTGCCGTAGTCGATGTACTGCGGCTCGTCGGTCAACTGGTGGTAATCCGCATGGCCGCCGGTGGTGAAGAACGCGATCGGGATGCCGTAGCGGGCGTACTCGGCGTGATCGCTGCGACAGTAGATGTCCTGCGGGTGATGATCGGCATCCATCGCGTAGTCGAAGTGCAGCCCGTGATGATCCTGGGTGTTGACTGTCTCGGCCAGGTTCCCCAGTTCGGTCGACAGGCGGCGCGATCCCACCACTTGCAGGTAGCCGGGACCGCCGTGCAGCAGCGTGCCGTGGATGTCCTTGCCGGTATTGTCGCGGGCGCCGCCACGACCGATCATGTCCATGTTGAGTTCCGCCACGATCGAGTCACGTGGCACGGTGGGGTGGTCGGTGAACCAGGTCGATCCCCAGAGGTCTTCTTCCTCGCCCACGTGCCAGATAAACAGCAGTGAGCGTCGTGGCTTGACCGGCTGGGCGGCGAAATACTGCGCGATCTCCAGCAGCGAAACGCTGCCCGAGCCGTCGTCGTCGGCGCCGTTGAAGACGGAATCGATGCGCGCCGACTTCCCGCCGGTCGCGCGACGCACGCGCGCGAGAATGCTGTCGACCGTGTGTTGCTGCGCCGCATCGAGCTGCGGCAGTGGGTCATCAGCGCCGCCGGGCCGATAGAGATGATCGACGATGTAGATGGAGTCGTGGGCCATCGGCTGGCGGATGTCGCTCATGCCGCCCGACGTGGTGCCGATGTGATCATTGTGCGCGCCGAGGACGACATACTCGCCTCGCAGCGCGGGGTCACTGCCGGGCAGCAGCGCCACGACATTGCGGAGCGGGTAGTCGGTCGCGAGATGCGCCGCGACGACGTTGAAGTGCAGGTTGCCGCGGATCAGCTTGCCGGGCGTTCCCGGCGTGGTGCCGGCGACAGGGCGCCCGAGCAAACGCGCGGCGGCGGCCTGCGTGATGTACATGTAGATGGGCGCGGTGCCGGGCACCGGTTGCACGGTTGACGGTTCGCTGTACTGCAGTCGGGCAGCCTGCGGAATGCTGTCGAGTCCCACCACGGCAATGCCGCGCGCGCGCGCAAACCGGGCGAGGACTGTGGGTCGCGGCGGGATGCCGGGCGGATTGCCGGGGTAGGTGGTGCGCGATGTCAGCACGACGAACTTGCCGGCCGCCTGGTCGCCAGGCAGCAGCGTGGTACTGTCGGCCCAGTCGCCGGCAAAGACGACCCGCGTGCTGTCGAGTGGCAGGAGCGTGACGCCGGGGTCGCGCGGCAGGAAATCGGTCCACGCGACGAGTGGCGCGCCGTCGACGGTAAGGATCGAGGTGGTGTCGAACGTGCGTGTCTGCAGCGGCACGCCGATGGTCTGGAAGAACGTGCCGTCCTGTCCCGCCGGCAGCAGCCCGAACTTGCCCACCTGACTGGCGATGTACTCGACGCCCCTGACATTCCCGGCCGTACCACTGCGGCGTCCCTGCATCGAGTCGTCCGCGAACGCATAGAGTCGCGTGCGGAGATCCGCCGCCGTGATCGCGGCCGTGGTCGGCGTGGGCCGCCGCGTGCGCGGGAGCAGCAATTGCGCCCATGGCTGGGGCAGTGTCGGCGGCGTCGGGTGCGCGGCCTGGCCGGGCAACGCGAGCGGAAGCAACGTGACAACGAAGAGGAGTGACGCGATGCGGTGCATGGATGATTCCGGAATGGTGGTGTGAGATGCGCGGTGGGGGCACGAGCCATCAGCCGTGAGGTCGCCGGTTCAGCTTGAGCGTGCCAAGCGCATGCTAGCCTACCGTAACGCGCTCAGGGCTCACGGCGCATCTCACACCCGCAAATGGTCGGGCCGCCAGTCACGAATCATCTCCTTGATCGTGTCGCGGTCGAGGATCCGCTGGTCGAGCACCTGGCGCGCCAGCGCGGGCAGCTCGGCGTCCGACGCAAAGCGCAGCGCGATGAGCTGATCGGGATGGAATTCATGGATCCGATCGCGCAGGTCGGCCGGCAGGAGGGTGGCGTACCGCATGCGTTCTTCCAGCCGGATCATCCTGTCCTGCAGGCGCGTGGCGAACTGGCGCGTGAACCCGAAGAGCAGCAGCAACGCCACCGCGACGGCCAGATGGATCCAGTTGTAGAGATCGCCCAGGCGCACGACGAGATAGATGGAGTATCCGGCGTTGATCAGCAGGATCGGGCCGAGCACGAAGTGAAACAACGGCACCCAGCGCGCATGATGGCGCAGGGACTGCGGTGGTGGATGGCTCACGCGGTCCGATCTCCCGTCAAGGCCGGTGAGTTCGTCCCCGGCGGTGAATCAGCAGCTGTTTCCGTTCAGCTCGCCATCACGTAACTGCATCCCGCCTGTTGCGCGCGCAGCACCGCGAAGATTCCCGAGGGCTGCAGAATTACCCCGGGGAGCAGGTGATCGATCGCCTGCTTCCGCGCGTCGGCGGCGTTGAGCTTGTCCTTGTCGCGAAACTTCTGCACCATGCCGCCAAACGCAAGATTGCAGGCGAGGATGATGCCGCCGCTCGCCAGAAACGCCGGCGCGTTGTAGCTGGCGTACCGGGCGGGCATGCCGGGGGCCGTCGTCGCGATGGGATTGGCGGTCGCCCACTTCTTGCCCTTGGCATCCTTGAGCTTGAGTTCCTTGCCGACCTCGAAGCGCGCCCAGAAGGCGTCGTTCATCGCGAGCGGTATCGCCTCGTGCCGGATGACGACGATGGCGTTGGTCTGGGTCGGCTCGGTTCCGTAGACCTCTTTCTGCTCGTCGCGCCAGAGTTGCGCCCGGAACAAGGCGCTCCCCTCGGCCGGATCAGGCGAGTCGAACACGGCCCGCACCTGGCCAGTGACGCGATCGCACCAGCTCATGTCCCATTTGTCGGTGATCGGTCTGGGCGATCCGCCCGAGTCTGTTGCGAGCCGGTGCGGCAGCCCGGCGGCCGCGAAGACACCACTGGCCCCGAGAAACTGGAGAAAATCACGACGCGGTGTCGACATCGGGCGGCTCGGGAACGGGGGAAGTGCTGTGCATGGATGGTAACCCGGTTCCCGTCGCCCCGACAGCGGGAGATCAGCCCTCGGCGAGCTCCTCGCGCGCCACCGGTCGCGGGATCGGAGGATCGTGTTCGCCGTAGGTCACGGCGGTGTCGAGATCGGGGTCGCCGAGGGGAATCCAATGGATGCCGCGCATGCGCCACGCCCCGGCGGCCGCGATGAGTCCGCCCACGGCCACCAGCGCTGTGAGGTCAGTCCAGTGCAGATGCGCCACGCCCGGGTGCATGCCGGGAATGACAAGCCAGTAGATGTCGAGCAGATGCATCAGGACGATCCAGCCGCCCAGCGCCGCCAGGGCCGGCGCGCTGCGCTTGAGCGGCCGCGCCAGCAGCAGCACGAATGGCAGCGCGAACTGGCCGGCCAGCACGATCAACGCGATCGCACCCCATCCGCCGGTGCCGCGCGCGACATACCACGTAGCATCGGCCGGCACGTCGCCGATCCAGATGATGAGGAATTGCGAGAACGCCATGTAGGCCCAGAACATCACGAACGCGAACGTGAGCGTGCCGAGCTTGATGCGCTGGGTGTCGGTGACGGCAAATCGCACCGTCGGGTCGACGCGACCGCGCAGATACGCCAGCACGGCGGACAACGCCAGGGCCGCCAGGTAACCTCCGGCAAAGACGTAGGCGCCGAAAATTGTCGAGCGCCACGCCGGGTCGAGCGACATCAGCCAGTCGAACGCCGCGAAGGTGATCACCACGCCAAGCACGACGGCGGTGATGGCGCTGCCTCGGCGGAGTGCACGCGTCAGGCGGACGATGGTGTCGACGTCGGCGCGGTCCTGCGCGATCATGCGACGCCGGAACCACTCGGCGATGCCGACGCAGATGACGAGGTAGACGATGCTGCGGATGATGAATGCCGTCGGATTGAGCCACGACGGCTTGGCTGCGACCGCCTTCCGCACGGCGGGCGACGCCGTCGCGAGGTGCGCCCACGGGTAGATGTGTGACAGGCCGAGCCAGATGGGCAGGCTGAGCACCAGCAGCATCGGCAGGGCACTGATCACCGGCAGCGCCAATCGACGCATCACGGTAAACCACACCGCGCGCGTCAGATAGCTGGCGGCGATCTGCAGCACCATGCCGATCAGCACGGTGCCAACGGCTGCCCACGCGAAGAGCCAGCCCGTCAGCGCTTCGGCCGGGTTGAACACCAGACCGACCACCCACAGCCCGAGGCCGATGACGCCCACGAGGAACAAGCGCCGTGCGTTCATGGGTGCGTGGCCGCCGCGGTGACGGTGGACGCATGCTGCAGCGTGGCGATGTAGGCGCGAATGGCCCGACGGTCGGCGGCCGAGAGCGATGTGCCCAACCCCGGCATCCGACCGTAGCCGTTGATCATCACCTGGTCGAGTCGGTCGCTGGTCATGGCCCGGATCGAGTCGCTGAGCAGCGACGGTGGCGTGGGAGGTTCCATGTTGCTCGCGACGATGCTCTGTCCGTCCCCGCGATCGCCGTGGCACACGGCGCAGTAGATGTGAAAGCGATCGGCGCCGCGCGCGCTGTCGGGTGGGGTGTCGGGAGTGATCGTGCTGTCGTGCGGCACCGTGCCGGCGGGAGGCCGCCGCATCGCCATGCTGTCCGCGAACGCGCCGCTGCCGCTGTACGCCAGCGCCTTGGGCTGTACACGCATGCGGTTCCAGTCCCAGCCATGCCCGATGCGATCGCCGCATGCGGTGAGCGACACGAGCAATGCCACCGCGGCGGCGGCGCGCAACAGGCGCATCATTCCGACGTCATCCGCATGACGCGTATCGCCCCGTGTCGCTGCAGCAGTGCGGCGACCGCGCCGTCACCCGCACTCACGCGCAACCAGAACTGATCCAGCGAGGTGCGTTCCACGCCGCCGAGTTCATCGATCGGGGCCCAGAGGCGGGGGAGGCGCAGCAACAACAGCCACGCGGCGATGATTGTCAGCGCGGAGGCGATGACGGTGGTCTCGAACATGATCGGCACCCACGCCGGCAGCGGCAGGTGCGGCCGGCCGCCGACATCGAGTGGATAGGAATGCACGTTGGCCCACCATTCGATCCCGAAGGCGAGCACGAGGCCAGTGAGTCCCCCGGCCAGCACGATCCAGGGCAGGCGCGACTTGCGCAGGTGGAGTGCGTCATCGAGCTCGTGCTCCAGGTCGTAGGGCGCGTAGGTGTCGATCGTCCGATGGCCGGCCTGCTTCGAGCGTGCGCACGGCGTCGAGCAGCGCGGGGGCCGACGCGAACACGGCCACGAGATCCTCGGCATGGTCGCGCGTCACGGCACGACTTCCGTCGGGCGCGGCCGGGATTCGCGGAAGCGCAGCTGCTTGACCTCGCTGATGCCGGTCGACGGCACCCAGCGCAGGAAGCAGAGGAACAGGAAGCAGAACAGGCCGATGCTCCCTCCGAGCAGGCTCCAGTCGACCCAGGTCGGCGAAAAAACCGCCCACGACGAAGGCAGGAAACTGCGGCTCAGCGAGCCCGCGATGATCATGAACCGCTCACACCACATGCCGATCCACACCAGGGTGCCGCCGATGAACAGCGCGGTGGTGTTGCGGCGAAGCCGGGCCGACCAGAACATCTGCGGCGCCAGCACATTGCAGAGAATCGTCGCCCAGAAGATTGCCGCGTACGGTCCGAACACGCGCGCCGGCAGGATGACATACCGTTCGAACGGATCGCCGCTGTACCATGCCAGGAACATCTCGGCCATGTAGCTGTATGCCACCAGCAGTCCGGTGGTGAGGAGCAGCTTGGCCATCAGATCGAGGTGGTAGGGCGTGATCAGCCCTTCGAGATGAAAGAACTTCCGGACCGGGATGATCAGCATGAGCACCATCGCAAACCCGGAGAAAATGGCGCCGGCCACGAAGAACGGCGGGAAGATGGTCGAGTGCCAGCCGGGCAGTTGCGTGATCGAGAAGTCGAGGCTGACGATGCTGTGCACCGAAATCACCAGCGGGGTCGCGAGGCCGGCGAAGAGCGTGTAGGCGATGCGATACTGCTTCCATTGCTGCGCCCCGCCGCGCCAGCCCAGCGCGAACACGCCGTAGATCTGCCGCCGCCGCCGGGTCGGAGCGCAATCGCGCGCGGCGGCGAGATCCGGGACCAGGCCCAGGTACCAGAACAGCAACGACACCGTGAAGTACGTCGTGATCGCCGCAACGTCCCACGGCAGCGAGCTGAGGAAGTTGGGCCACACGCCCATCGTCGCCGGATACGGTGTCAGCCAGTAGAAGAACCATGGCCGTCCCAGGTGCAGCACCGGGAACAGCCCGGCGTTCACCAGGGCGAACAGCGTCATGGCCTCGGCCAGTCGATTGATCGAACTCCGCCAGTGCTGGTTGAGCAGCAGCAGGAACGCCGAAATGAAGGTGCCGGCGTGGCCGATGCCGATCCACCAGACAAAGTTGGTGATACCGAAGGCCCACGCGACCGGGATGTTGTTGCCCCACGCGCCGATGCCCTTGACGAACGTCACCGTGATGGCGATGAGGAAGAGCACGCTGCCGGCGCCGCTGATAATGAACCACGGCCACCACGCACGCCGGGGTGTCCAGAGCGGTGCCAGCACCTCGCGCGTCAGCGTCGCGTCGTCGCGCGTATCGAGCACCTCGGGCGCGGGCGCCAGGACCGCGCGGGCGGCGGCGCGGGCGCGCGCGCGTTCGTCTCCGGCGGGAATGGCGATCGCGGTCACGAGGCGGATTCCGGCGTGCGCGCGAGGTAGCGGACGCGTGGCGCGGTGTCGAGCGAGTCGAGGGCGGCAAAGCTGCGCGGATCGTGGAAGGACGCCGTCACCGCGTCATCGGGATTGGTCAGCGACCCGAAGATGATCGCGCGCGTGGGGCAGGCCTGCTGGCAGGCGGTCATCACGGCACCGGTCCGCGGCGCGCCGGCGAGCTCGGCGTCGTGCTGCGCTGCGCGCAGGCGCTGCACGCAGAAGGAACACTTCTCCATCACCCCGCGCGCCCGCACCGTGACCTCCGGATTGTACAGCAACTCGTCGACCGGCGTTTCGTGCTCGTGGTAATTGAGCCAGTTGAAGCGCCGCACCTTGTAGGGGCAGTTGTTGGAGCAGAAACGCGTGCCGACGCAGCGGTTGTAGATCATCTCGTTGAGGCCGTCGCTGCTATGCACCGTCGCCTCGACCGGGCAGACATACTCGCACGGCGCATTCTCGCAGTGCTGGCAGAGCATCGGCTGGTTGGTGACGGCGGGCAGGTCGTCGGGGCCGTCGATGTAGCGGTCGATGCGGATCCACTGCATTTCCCGGCTCTGCAGCACGCCGGCGCGCCCGACGACGGGAATGTTGTTTTCGGCCTGACACGCCACGACGCAGGCACTGCACCCGGTACACAGCGCCAGGTCGACCGTCATGGCCCACTGGTCGGCGCCAAAGCCTTCGAGTCCGTGGGCCGGCGCGTGATAGAGCGGTTGCGGCGCCGGCGGCGCCACCGACGGAGCGGCAATGATCTCATGGGAGCGGCCCTGGATCGACCAGTGCTGCTGCGTCGATGCGAGGGTGCGGTGCCGGCCTGTGGCGGTCACGCGCGCGTCGGCGAGCCGGAACGGCGTGGCCGCGAGTCGCAGCGGATTGACGTCGACACCGATCCCATCCGCCAGAATGCCATCGCCGCGACGCCCGTAGCCCAGCGCGAGCGAGATCGCGCCGTCGGCATGCCCGGGCATCGTCACCACCGGCACCTCGATCGCACGCGCGTGATGTTCGATCCGCATCACGTCGCCGTTGGCGAGTGCGAGGCGCTGCGCCAGGGCGGGGCCCACGAGTGCGACGTTGTCCCAGGTCACCTTGGTGAGCGGGTCGGGCAATTCCTGCAGCCACGCATTGGCGGCAAAGCGTCCGTCGTATACGCCGCGGGCGGGCGCCATGACGACGGTGACGGTGTCATGGCCGGCGGGCGCTGACGCCGCCAATGTCGCGAGTGTGTCCCAGCGGAACTGCGGCGTCTGTCGCGGCAGCGCGCTGCCGGCGACGACACCGCGTCGCAGGGCGGCGTCGCCGGCGGAGGCTGGCTGCACCAGCTGCAGCAGTGCACGGCCGGTGCGGGTCTCGCCCAGCAGCAGCGCCAGCAGCTCGGCGGTCGTACGACCGTCGTACATCGGGGCGATCAGGGGTTGCACCGGCGTCACGGTGCCGTCGTACGCGCGGCTGTCGCCCCACGATTCCAGATAGTGTGCCGCCGGCGCAAACCATTCCACCGCGTGCGCCGTCTCGTCGATCTCGGCGCCCAGATAGAGCGTGTGAGCCACCCGGCGGATGCGCGCGCCGAGCTCGGCGTCGGCCGGAGCGGCGTAGCACGGATTGATCGCGCCGATCACCAGCGTGTCGACGACGCCACTCTCGAGGGCCGCGGCGAACGTGTCGAGGTCGTGACTCGGCGCGGCCGCGTCGAGGATCGGCGCGGCCGTATACCAGACGGTCGATCCGATGTTGTCGAGCAGATCATTGAGCGCCATCGCCGCGAGTTGTACGTCGCGCGACTGCCGCGCCCCCGGCATGACGATCGCGTGACCGCGATGCGCCAGCAGGGCATCGCCCACCCGCGCCACCCAGGTCGTCGCGTCGGGTGGCAAGTGCTCCGTCGCTGGTACCTGCCGTGCGGCGCCGTGTGCGACGCCCTGTGCCACGTGGCGCAGCAGCGCGCGCGCGATGTCGGCGATCAGGGCGGGCGCCGCCGCGATGCGATTCGCACGGCGCGCCAGCGTGCCCGTGGGTGACGGGGCGGTTTCGGCAACGAACAAGTCGGCGCGCTGAGCGCGCGGCTGCGCCGAATAATCGCGGGCATACCGCAGATGGAACGGCCCCTGCGCCAGGAAGTCGGCGTCGAGCGAGACGATGACGCGGGCGGCGGTGAAGTCATGCTGCGCGATCAACGGCGCGCCGAGACCGTCGAGGGCGGCGCGCGACGCGGCCGGGTTGGCGCACGGCGCATGGAAGTGCACGCCGGCGGCCGGATATTCCGCACGGAACCGGTCCAGCAGTGCGGCGAGCTGCGGTGACGACGTCGGCTCGAGCAGCAGGTGCAGCCCTTCGCCGCGCGCGCCCACGCGGCGATGCAGGGTGGTGGGCGCGAACGCGGCGGCGATGTCCTGCCACTGTACCGGACGCCCGGCGTGGCGGCACCATTGCGCGCGGTGGGGATCGTAGAGTTGCAGCAGCGAGGCCTGCTCGTACACGCCCGCCGCGCCCAGGCTCGCCGGATGATCCGGGTTGCCTTCGATCTTGACGGGTCGCCCGTCGACGCTGTCGACCAGCAGACCCGTGGCGTATCCATCGAGTGTCATGGCGGTGGCATAGGGCCGTGACACACCGGGCAACACGTCGGGCGGCGTCGTGATGTACGGCAGGATGCGATCCGAGGGTTCGCGCACGCATCCGGTGGCGCCGGCGAGCGCGGCACTCGCGCCGAGCAGCTGCATGAACTCGCGGCGCGAGAGATCGGCGGCGGGAAACTCGCGGATCAGCGGTGACATGTGGTGCAGTCGGTGAGTGTGCGAACGTGATAGTTGGCCATCAGGGCGCGACCGAGCGAATCTCCGGGCGGATGGTGCCAGCCCATGACCGTGACGGCGTTCAGCGGACGCAGGTGTGGCGCGGGATTGCGATGACAGTCGAGGCACCACTGCATGGTGAGCGGCGCCGCCTGGTGCACCTCATTCATGCGATCGACCCGCCCGTGGCACGTCTCACACGCGACCCCTTTGCTCACGTGCGCCGAATGGTTGAAATAGACGAAGTCGGGCAACTGGGTCACCCGCCGCCAGGGAATGGCGCGTCCCGTCCGCAGGCTCTGGCGCACCGCCGTGAACTCCTTCGATGCGCGCCAGGTCGGCGAATGGCAGGTGACGCACATCGTGGTGGGGGGCACGCCCGCCGCCGCGGTGCGTTCGACGCCGGTGTGACAGAACCGGCAGTCGATGTGCAGCCCGTTGACGTGCACGCCGTGATTGAACGGCACCGGCTGCGCGATGCGGAGTGTTTCGCCACGCGCCCAGGGAGTGCGCACCCACGCCATGCCGGCCAGCGGCAGCAGGACGGCGAGCACCAGCACGGTGGCCAGGATCCATCGGGCGCGGGGCGTGGCACTCGGCCGGAAGGCGGCGGGCATGAATCCGGCCGCTCAGCGCAGGCCGCGGAGGTAGGCGGCCATGGCGCGCAGCTGGTTGCCGGTGAATTGCGACATCGACGGCATGAACGCCCCGGGCTTGAGCCGCTGCGCACTGGCAATCCACGCTTCCATGGTCGCCATGTCGTTGGGCAGCGCGCCCGCCGCGAGGGTGCGGCGCGATCCGACGTGCGTCAGGTCGGGGCCGACCATCCCGTCGGCGGGGGTCCCGCGGATCGTGTGACACTTGCTGCACGCGCCGCTCGTGACGAGGGTCGCTCCCATCGCCGTGAACGAATCGGCGGGCGCCATGGCCGGGCGCGTCTGGTCGGCTACCCATGCCGCCCATTGCAGCGAGTCCTCGGCCACCACCTCGAACGCCATGTGGGCATGCTGCAGGCCGCAGTATTCGGCACATTGGCCGCGATAGACGCCGGCACGCGTCGCGGTGAAGCGCACTTCGTTGGTGTCGCCCGGAATCAGGTCGATCTTGCCCTGCATCTGCGGCACCCAGAAGCTGTGGATCACGTCGCCCGACAGAACGATCACCCGGACGGTGCTGCCGACCGGGACATGCAATTCGTTGGCGGTGCGGAATTGTACCGACCCGTCGGGCGCGAGATACTCGACGTCCCACCACCACTGGCGACCGATGACGCGATAGGTGATCGTGTGCCGTGCCGCGGCCGAGGGAAACGCGCGCATCGCACCGAGGCTGAGCAGAAAGAGTGCGGTGAGGATCACGCCGGGAACGACCGCTCCTCCGTACACGATCCAGTGCGTGCTGCGCGGCGACAGATCGACCGGCCCGGCAGGTAGCGTCCTCCGCAGCGCGGCCACCAGCATGATGATCATGACCACGGTGAACACGGAGATCGCGGCAACGATGAGCAGCCAGGCGACATGATCGATCGTGGCGCTCTCGCTGCTCGCCGGTCGCAACGGTGTCATCGCGCGGGCGCACCCGGCGAGACACGCGGCGAGGAGGGCGAATGCGAGGCGGCGCCATCTCATGAGCTAGCGCACCGTGTAGAGATACGCGGCAATATCGCGTGCCGTCGGTTCGTCGATGCCGAGATTCGGCATGGCGTTGCCGGAGTCGACCGCCTGCGGATCGCGGATCCAGCGCGCGAGGTTGTCGAGCGTGTTGGGCAGGTGCCCCGCGATCATGGTCTGTTCCCGAAAGCGGTTGAGCATCGGACCGACGCGACCGTGCGCGTTCGCTACCCCATCGATCACATGGCACGCACCGCAGCTGTAGTGTTCGATCGCGTCGCGGCCGCGGTCGACATCAGGAGCCGCCATCGCCGCCACCGGACTGGCGTGGTTGCGGCAACTCGCGAGACACAGGACGGCGAACAGCGACGCGACCCGCGAGGCCGTCCGGCGCGGGGCAACGGAAATCTCCGGTGCGGCGTTCATCGAGCGCTCCGGCAGAGGTTGGTCAACAACAAGGGCAGCGTGAAGAACAGGTTGCCCAGCAGGAACAGGCCGCTCACCACCACGCCGCCGCGCGCCATGAAGGCCGGCCGACCCCCCGCGGTACGGGTCCGCCGCACGTTGTCGATGGCGGTCCACAGCCCGGCGAGGCCGATCACGGCCAGCACGCCGATGCCCAGCGTCACCCACAGCTGCGGCTGCTCGAAACCGAAGGCGCGGCCGTTGGGAAAGGCCGGCGTACAGCTGCGTCCCGAGGCGATGTATCCCGCCATCTCGGCGATCGACCACGCCAGGGGCGCGGCGAGCATCCCGAACCAGAGTCGTCCGAGCGGCGGATCGTGACACACCTTCGGGTCGGTCATGCGAAGTGCGGCGTGAGATAGATGTTGGACAGGATCACCAGCCAGACGACGTCGACGAAGTGCCAGTAGAGCGACACGGTCGACACCGCGCTCGGCCAGCGGGGGTCCGCGCGGCCGCGCAGCACTCGCAGCGCCGTGAAGCCGATCAGCAACAGGCCGAACACGACGTGCGCGCCGTGAATGCCGGTGATGAGGTAGAACAACGACCCGTACACGTGCGTCTGCGGCAGGAACTCCTTCACCTTGCTGACATATTCGGTGAGAAACAGCGCCACGAATGCGAGCCCGAGGGCGATCGCCACACCCATGCCGGTTATCGCCTGCCGTGCGTCGTGGCGTTTGCCGCCGCGCTCGGCCCACCACATCGCCACGCTGCTCGACAGCAGGCACGCCGTCATCAGCAATGGAATCACCAGTTCCGGCACCTTGAACCCCGGCGGCGGCCAGCGCGGGCTGCGCATCGCCAGATACCAGAACGCGGTGATCAGGTACGCGAAGAAGGCGGCTTCGGTGGCGCACACGCACAGCATCGCCCACCAGCCGGTTTCGTGCGCCGGGTCGACGGCAGGCGGCAGCAGATGGTCAGCGGGCGTGGCGGTCATGTTTCGGTTTCCAGCGGATGGATGTGTGCCGGCCACATCCAGCGCGCCATCGCAAACAGCGTCGCGGCGGCGGCCAGGGCGATCAGCCAGGTCAGCTGCAGCAGCAATCCGACCGAGAGGACCAGCAACGTCACCGCCATGACCACGGCCCAGACGTTCTGTTCGGGGAGCTCGACCACCGCTTCGAGCCGCGCGTCGAGCGTGGTGGTGCGCGAAGTGAAGCGGCGTTCATCGAAGGCCCCTCCCGCCGTGACACAGCCATCCCACAGCGGATCGGCACTGCCGACCACCGGAATGTGCGCGAAGTTGTACGGCTCCGGTGGCGACGTCGTGGCCCACTCGAGCGTGTTGGCATTCCAGGGATTGGCCGGCGCCACGGCGCCGCGCCGGCGGCTGACCACGACATTCCACAGCGTGACCGCAATGCCCAGCGTGAATACCAGCGCGCCGATCGTCGACAGCAGGTTGACCGTGCTGAGCCCTAGGCCGGGGAGATAGGTGTAGACGCGCCGCGCCATGCCGAGCAGCCCGGCAATGTGCATCGGAAAGAACGCCAGGTTGAAACCCGCGAACATGACCCAGAACGACAGCCGGCCGATGCCCTCGTCGAGCATCCGGCCGGTCATCTTGGGGAACCAGTAGTAGATGCCGGCAAACAGCGCGAACACCGAGCCGCCGGCGATGACGTAATGGATGTGTGCGACCACGAAATAGGTGTCGTGCGCCTGCCAGTCGAACGGCACCACGGCGGTCATCACGCCGCTGAGGCCGCCGATCGTGAATTGCGCGATGAAGCCGAGCGCAAAGAGCATCGGCGTCGTGAAGCGGACGCGCCCGTACCACATCGTCGCGATCCACGCAAAGATCTGGATGGCACTCGGGATCGACACGATCATGCTGCCGGCGCTGAAGAACCCGACCGACACCTGCGGAATGCCGGTGGCGAACATGTGATGCACCCACACGCCGAAGCCGGCGAGGCCGGTCGCCACCGTCGCCAGTGCCACGAAGTGATGTCCCACCATCGGCCGGCGCGAGAAGACCGGAAAGATCATCGAGAGCATGCCGGTGGCCGGCAGGAAGATGATGTAGACCCACGGATGCCCGAACACCCAGAAGAGATGCTGCCACAGCAGCGGCGTGCCGCCCCAGTGCGGGTCGAAGAAGACAAAATGCCAGCGGCGCTCGAGCTCGAGCATCACCAGCGCGGCGGTCAGCGCCGGCATCGAGAACACGACGGCCACCGACGTGGTCAACGAGCTCCAGAGAAACAGCGGCATCTTGTCGATCGACAGGCCCGGTGCGCGCAGCTTGAGGATTGTGACGATCAGGTTGACCGATCCCACCGTGGTGGCCACGCCCAGGAACAGCAGTCCGATACAGTAGAAGTCGATGTTGTAGCCGGCGTCGAACGGCACGCTGGTGAGCGGCGTGTAGTTGAACCAGCCACCATCGGGTGCCTGACCGATCAGGAACGAACCGTAGAGAAAGACGCCGGCGAGCAGAAACGCGTAGTAGCTGAACGCATTGAGGCGCGGAAACGCCAGCTCGCGCGCGCCGATCATCAGTGGCGTGAGATAGAACGAGAATCCCGACAGCACCGGCTGGATGAACAGGAACATCATCGTGGTGCCGTGCATGCTGAAGATCTGGTTGTATGCCTCCGGCGACAGGAAGTGATTCTCCGGCCGCGCGAGCTGCACGCGCAACAACAGGGCTTCGAGCCCGCCCAGCACCAGGAAGACGCACGCGGTCACGATGTAGCGGATGCCGAGCATCTTGTGATCGACGGTACAGAGCCGGGCCAGCCAGTTGTCGGGAGTCTCCCACAGATTTGTCAGCCGGTGCGTGCCGGGCGGTTCGTGCGCGAGCGCGTCGAGCACACCCGGATCGCCGTGCGACGATCCGTCAGGCCAGAGAGCGGTTGCCGAAGACATCGTTGGTAGGACGCGTCAGTCCGGAATTGATACACGAT
Organism: uncultured Gemmatimonadales bacterium; assembly: GCA_963796635.1. Taxonomy (GTDB): domain Bacteria; phylum Gemmatimonadota; class Gemmatimonadetes; order Gemmatimonadales; family GWC2-71-9; genus Palsa-1233. Next base: position 2,480,380 of record CAWCMH010000001.1, on the reverse strand, counting down.
TCCCCTCGCCGCCGGTTGACGACGGCCGCCGGCGTGCCAACTTCAGTTGATGCGAACTCTCCGATTGACGATCGCGGCCTGTTTCGCGGCCGGATGCGTCTCACCGCGCAACACGACCGCCCCCGACCAACCTTGACGGCCAGCAGCGGCTTCCGACGGGTGCGTACCTCGATCCGGCCGGCACGTTGACCGATCTGGGGCCCTATCCGTTCAGCATGATTCACGTGAGCGATCCGGATCGCGTTGTCGTGCTGCTGGCCGGCTACCGTGACAACGGTGTGCAGGTAGTCGATCCGTCAAGTGGCGCCGTGCTGCAGACGCTGCCGCAGCGGGCCGCCTTCGTCGGCCTGGCGTACGACTCCACGCGTCATCGACTCTACGCGTCGGGTGGCAATCGCGACCTGGTCTATGTCTACGACTGGACCCACGGCGCGGCCACGCTGCGCGACTCGCTGGTGCTGCAGCAACGCACCCCGCGGCAGGATGGCGTGCGCTATCCGGCCGGCATCGCGCTCTCGCCCGACGGTTCGACACTCTACGCCGCCGAGAATCTCGACGACTCGCTGGCCGTGATCGACGTGGCGTCGGGACGCGTGCGCCAGCGTGTGGCGGCCGGCCGGTATCCGTACGCCGTCGCCGTGGCACCCGACGGCAGTGTGTACGCCAGCGCGTGGGGTGCCTTCGAGGTACGTCGCTGGCACGCCGATGGCGATCGCCTGCAACTGGTGGCGACGATGCGCGTGGCGCGCCATCCGTCGGCGCTGCTGCTCAACGCCGACGGGTCGCGACTCTTCGTGGCGTCGGCGAGTACCGATCGCGTGCGCGTGATCGACACGCACGGCAACACACCGGCCGGTGAACTCGCCGACACCATTCCCGATGCCGCCGGCGAAGGAAGCACGCCCACCGCCCTGCTGCTCGCCCCGGACGGCCAGCAACTGCTGGTTGCGGAGTCCGACAACAATGCCGTGGCGGCGTTCGCGCTCGATGCGGCCACCGCCGGCGTGCCCTCCCGCTATCCGGCAAGCCAGCTGCTCGGCCGGATTCCGGTCGACTGGTATCCCGGCGCACTGGCGTGGCAGCACGACACGCTGCTGGTGGTCAACGCCAAGGGGCGCGGCACGGGACCCAACAAGACCAACGGCCCGGGTCCCGGCGCCGAGCCGCCGCGGGTGCCGACCGAGCAGGGATACACGCTGGGACAACTGACCGGCACGTTGACCCGACTGCCGATGCGCGACGTGGATTTTGCGGCGATGTCGAAGCGCGTGGCCCACGCCAACGGCTGGGATCGCCAGGTCGGTCGCGGGGCATATCCGCCGTTCACGCATGTGATCTACATCATCAAGGAAAACCGCACCTACGATCAGGTCTTCGGCGACCTGAGCCAGGCCGATGGAGATACGTCACTGGTGTTCTTCGGTCGCAATGTGTCGCCGAATCACCACGCGCTGGCTGAACGGTTCGGAATCTTCGACCGGTTCTTCGTCAACGCCGAGGTGAGCGCGGACGGCCACAACTGGTCGACCGGGGCCTACACGACCGATTACGTGCAGAAGACCGTGCCACTCAACTACGGTGGCAAGGGGCGCAGCTACGATTATGAAGGCACGAATCGCGACGTCCGGCCCGCCGAGGGCGAGGATGCGGCCGAGCCCGCCAACGGCTATCTCTGGGATCTGGCGCGCAAACGCGGCATCAGCTTCCGCAATTTCGGCGAATTCGTCGCCGATCCCGACCGGGCCGCGCTGTCGAAGGGCTATCAGGGCCTCAAGCCGTTTCTCGATTCGCACACCGATTCGGCGTACCCCGGCTTCGATCTCGACATTCCCGATCAGCGTCGCGCCGACGAGTGGATCAAATCATTGCACGCCTGGGAACAGTCCGGGACCATGCCGACGCTGCAGATCATGCGGCTGCCCAACGATCATACCAAGGGCGCCACGGCCGGCGGCTTCACCCCGCGCGCGTACATGGCCGACAATGACCTTGCGCTCGGGCGCGTGATCGAGGCGTTGTCGGAGAGTCCGTTCTGGAAGAACACCGTGGTATTCGTGCTGGAAGACGATGCGCAGAACGGTCCCGATCACGTCGATTCGCATCGCTCACCGATGCTGATCATCTCGGCGTACAATCAACCGCACGCCTGGCATCGGTTCGGCAACACCACCGATGTCATCGCGACGATGGAGGAAATCCTGTCGCTCGATCATCTGTCCCAGTTCGACGCCTGGGGCCGGCCCTATCGCGGCGTGTTCTCCGCGCATCCCGACCTGACACCGTACCACGCCCTCGTGCCGGGGATTTCGCTCACCGAGCGGAATCCGCGCGACACGCCGGCCGCGCGCACGTCGGCCAGGCTCGACTTCCGCCTCGAGGACCTTGCCGATGACGACACGTTCAATCACGTGCTATGGGAAGCGATCAAGGGCAACGCGCCGTATCCGGCGATCCACCACATGACCGCACCGCGCTGATCGGGCGTTACGGACCGACGTCGGGTTCCGGCGGCGGCAGCAGCAGCCGGCGCGGATCGCTCAGCAGCGCGGCGCTCGGCGCGGCGGCGATCGCCAGCAGATTGACGACCGAGGTCGAGACCTTGGCGGTCTGCCAGGTGTAGCCCGAGGCCGACGCGTACGACGCACCGGAGATCCACAACGTCACCGCCGTGGCGCGCGGATTGGTGATCAGCGTGGACCGGTAGACCACGTCCTTGAACGCCGGGGTGACGCCCGCGCGCGCGATCGGCGACGGATAGACCGTCCAGGTGAGGCCGTCGGCGCTGCGCGCCAGGAACAGCGCATCGGTGGTGCAGGTGGTGCCGACCGCATACGTGTTGTACAGCGCCCAGTACTCCGATCGCGCCGCGATCCATTCGACGTCGATGTGCCAGATGATCCGGCCGGGCTGGTTGAGGGAGACTTGCACCGGATCGCCCCAGTTCATCCCGTCGGCAGAGGTGCGCCGCTCGACGGTGGTGCTGTGCGCGGAACACCCCGGCGTGCCGGAATTGACCGACCACATCTGCCACGCTGCCTGTGGCGCGCCGCGCACCACGCTGGGCGACACCAGTTGGTGGCTTGGCACGACGATCACCGTCAACGCCGGTGTCCATTGCACGCCGTCGCTGCTCTGCGTCACGTTCACCACATTCGAGGAGCCGATCACGCTGCGGTAGTACATCCACAGGCGGCCGTCGCTGTTCATCACGATATCGGGATCGGAGTTGTAGCCGGCGGGCATCGGCGCGACCGGATTGACGAGGCCGGCAGGGACGACCCAGTTCTGCGCATCGCGGCTGTGAAAGATCGAGGGATTCTCGTACTGGCTCTGTCCCCCCGGATACGGTGTGATCGCGAGCCAGAAGCCGGACACCGTGCCGCGCCCGCGCACCACGTCGGGATGAACGGTCTGTCCGGACGATTCGTACGTGGCCAGCGACAGCAACGTCGCGCCGCTCAGGTCGGGTGACATCACTTCGGGAGGGTAGCAGGCATCCGGGTCACAGGTCGCTGCGTGCGCGGTGGCCGTAATCAGGCCGGTAACGCTGGCCTGCAGCGTCTGCACCCCGCCCTCCGGTCCCATCGTCCATACCGTTTGCACCATGCCGCTCGCGTCACTGCTGGCCGTCGGTGCCGGGACGCTGCCACCGCCCAACGGGGTGGTGAACGTGACGATCACGCCGGCCATCGGATTCCCGTTGCCGTCAAGAACCTGGAAGCGGATCGGGTCGTCGAGGTCGTCCTCGGGGTCGCCTTGCTGCGCGTCGCCGCTCACCACCACGACACGCGACGGCACCGGTACCGGCGCCGCCGGCGGCGCCGATGGAGGTGCCGGCGGCAGACTGGCTGTGGGCGAGTCGGGATGGCACGCCGCCAGCAGGCTCGCGCACGCGAGCCCGGACCACCATTGATGACGGTTCAGGGAAGTGTCCAGTTTGTTGTGTTGAGGTGCACCAAACGTTAGCGAAGCGGCCGGGGCGCGCAACTGTCGACGCCGTGACGCAGTTGTGGCAATGACGCGACAACCACATCAGGGCGCACGACGAACTACTCCAGGATTGCCATCAGTGACGGGAAGTCGATCGGCTTGCTCATCACGTCGTGTGCCCCCTCGCGACGCGCCTCGGCCAGCACGTCCGGCGCGGTGTGCGCGGTCATCAGCACCACCATGCGCTCCGGTGGCGCGCACTGCTTCATCGCCTTGAACGCGGTGACGCCGTCCATGCCGGGCATCCGGATGTCCATCAGGATGACGGGATACTGTTCCAGGCAGGCAACGTGGACGGCTTCCTCGCCACTGTGCGCGCCGACGGCATTCCAGCCGCGCAGGCGCAGGATGTCGCACAGCGTGCGCACCATGGCGGGGTCGTCGTCGACCACCAGGATGCGGCGGTCGGCGGTCATGCGAGCACGGTGGCCGGGATCGGCAGCGACAGCACGAACGTGGCGCCGTGGCCCGGCACGCTGGCGACGTTCAGGTCGCCGCCGTTGCTCTGGGCCAGGCCGCGTGACACCGCCAGGCCCAGGCCGATGCCGCGGGCCTTGGTCGTGAACAAGGGCTCGAAGATCTTGTCGAGATGCTCCGCTGCGATGCCCGGCCCCGAGTCGGCAACCCGCATACGCACCACGCCGCCTTCGGCCTGGGCATCGATGCGGAGTGTGCCGCCGTCGTCCCCCATGGCCTGGATCGCATTGGTCAGCAGGTTGAAGACGATCTGGCCGATCTGGACCGGATCGACCTCGACCGGAGGCAGCCCCGGATCAAGGGTCGCCTCGACCCGAACCACCGATGGCACGGATGCGCGGGCGAGCTGCGCGTCGACGATTGATTGCACCGTCACGACGCGCCGCTGTGGCGGGGTCAGCTTGGCGGTGTCGAGCAGGTCGCCGACGATCTTGCTCGACAGGGTCACCTGTTCGCGCAACAGACGCAGGTAGTCGCGTACATCGTCCGGTGCGGTCTGCAGCACCAGATCGAGGTAGTAGATGGCGTTGCTCATCACGCCGAGCGGATTGCGCAGCTCGTGGCCCACCCCGCCGGCCAGTTGTCCGAGCATGGCGAGTTTCTCGCGCCGCACCAGCGCTTCCTGGGCCTGCTCCAGCTGGTGCAACGCGTCGTGCAGGGCATGCGTGCGTTCGCTGACCTTGTCTTCCAGGCGTTGCTGCGCCTCGCGGATCTGCTGCGACATCGTGCCGAACGACGCCGCCAGCTGCCCGAGCTCGTCGGCGCGGTCGATCGGGATTTCGTCGGTGTGCCGCCCGGCGGCGATCGTGTCGGCAGCGCGGGTGAGCTGCTGCAACGGGTCGGTCAGGCGGCGCGCCAGCACCCACGCCGCCAGCACACCGATGCCAACGCAGCCGAGCGTGACGATGAGGATGGTGCGCAGGAACTGCGCGGACGGCGCCAGGACGCTGCGCATCGGGAATTCCACGCCGAACGTCCACGGCGTGTCGCCGATGGGCGTCACACCCGCGATCACCGGTCCGTCGCGCTTGACGCGCGTGTATTCCACCGGCGCGCCGGCATGGTGGAGATCGCCGGGGGGCGGCGCCACGACATGATGCGTGTCGGTCCAGAAGCTGCCATCCGAGTTGCCGATGAGCCAGGTCACATCCGACCCGATCAACCGACGCGTGTCGGCTGCACTTCCCCCGATGTTGCCGAGAAAACGCCATTGCACCAGGTACGGGCCCGTGACGCCCTGCAGGTGCACGCTGACCGGATACACCATGCTGTCGTCAATCATGCGCAGCGTGCCGACATCGCCGGTGTCACCCGCAGCAAGCATGGGCGGAAAGTCCGTCGATGATTGACTGAGCTCGGGATTGGTGGTCAGGATGACGCGACCCAGGCTGTCGCGGAGTTCGCTGCCGAGCGTTGGCGGACTTCGGCGGCCGACCGGGGTGAGCAGCGCGGCGAACGCGCCGTCGCGATGGCGGTTGTCGGGCGTGCTGACATACGCGATCAACGCCGGGCGTGACGCCATGATGCGCGCCACATCGATCAGCTGGTGCCCGGTCCGCTGATTGTTGCCGACCAGCGCGAGCAGATCCTGGACCCGGCGTTCGGCGCCGACGCGCGCCGTATGGCGAACCTCGAAATACGAGCCGACCGATACCGACGCGCCGACGAGGAGAATCAAGGCCGCCGCGACCAGCGGCAGCTTCTGGGCGATCGACAGCGCTTGCCCACGCGGGCGTGTCGGGACGCGCATGCTCGCGTCCTGCTCGCTGGTGAACATGTCGTGCTCCCTAAGAGAAACCATTCGGCGATGGCGGCGAGCCCGTCGTGGCCGCGACGGGCTCGCAGCCAATAAGCCGACGAAACGCCGGGTTGGCAAGCGGCCGCCGGCGCCCGGGTCCGCTCGTTTCGGTTTGGGCTAGTGTCGGCTCGTCAGCTTCGGATCAGCGCCCACACGGCCGGCAGCGTCGCGATCACCCAGACGCCGATTGCCGTGGCCCAGGCCTGGCCGCGCGTGCCGCCGCCCGCAACGCGAACGCCGATGGCACTGAGCACCACGCCCCAGAGCAGGAAGATGTCAAAGCGAAGCAGCAGCGCCATCAGGCCCGGCGATGTGCCGGGACTGATGAATCTCGCCGGGCTGAAGCTGATCGCCGCCGCCGACGTCATGGCGGAATCCGGAAGAATGGCCGCCTCCACGCCCCCGGCGACCATGCCGACCAGCTTGGGAAACATCGAGAACACCGCGATCGCGAGCGCGGTGGTGCCGATGGCGGGGACCTTCGCGATCTTGCCGACGATCCAGAGCAGCAACGCCGTCACGAAGGGGGCAATCACGAAGTACAGGATGATGCCGACCGACGCGAGCGTGCGCATCATGCCGGCGCCGGGGACCTTGTCGGGCGTGGTCCCCATCTTGGCGGCAGCCTGGGCCAGCCCGCGGGAGATGTCGGCGTCGATCGCCGGCTGGAGCAGGTTCTTGGTGGCGAAGAACAGCCCGACGCCGACCACCACGAGCACCAGGTACGCGAGGCCCCATTTTCCGGTGCGTCGCCGCGCAAAGACGGCCGACGGGGCGTAGAAGATTTCGACCATGTCGGCGGGGCCGGGCTGGGAGTCGTCAGTCATTAGTCGTTCGCCTTTAGTCGGTAGCCTTTAGTCAGCAGACGTTAGACGTTAGACGTAAGACCGAAGTCCGATTGCTGCAAGGCCACCCGATTACGACACCGGGGATCACGGTACGGAACCATGATCCCCGGTGTCGGTGGGCGACCCTCATCGAGGGAAGGTCAGGGTTTTGATTTCGGTGATTTCACGGCGTAGACGTGGATTGACACCGACTCTCCCAGCTGACCGCCGTTGGCGACGAACTCGTACTCGGCGTCGGCGCGCGGCGTGATGTTGTAGACCGTCTCGTGGCCGGCACTCTCCCCCGCCATGAACGGCTCGATCAGCGGCTGTTGCACCGTTCCGGCGACGCTCCGCAGCACCAGCTGAATCTTGTCGCCACGGACCACGGCGCGATACTTGACGCCCTTGGCCAGAAACACGCGCACCGGTTCGCCGATCGGCGTGCTGAACGTATGGTCCAGCACCATCGCGGAATCGCGTTGGGCCGGGGTCATCACCGGCGTCTGCGCCGCGAGCGGTGCCGCGCTTGCGAGCAGGACAGCCAGGCTGATATAGCTCGTCATTGGACGCATGGTACCTCCTGAAGTTGCTTGCGGTGACGCGGCATCCCGGTGCGGAAACACCGCCGCCACGCACGTCGCATACAAGAACACTGCCGGATCGGCCACGGTTTCGCCAAGGTGCCCCGCCGATGCATTCTTCGGGCGGCTCCTTCAAGGAGGTCGGGATGCGATCCGGGCGAGGGAAGGCGCGCCGCCCATCGGTGCTGGTCATGTTGACTGTGCTCCTCACGCTGGCACACCGGTCCGCCGCGGCGCAGATGGTGCCCGATCGGCTGACCGACAGCACCTTCTGGCAGATGATGACGGGCATGTCGGAACCCAACGGCTACTTCCAGTCGGAAAACTTGCTGTCGAACGAAACCGGGTTCGAGACCGTGATTCCGGCCCTCCTCGGGCACGTCACACCGGGGGCGGTCTACCTCGGCGTCGGGCCGGAGCAGAATTTCACGTACATTGCCGCGCTGCATCCGCCGCTGGCGTTCATCGTCGACATTCGCCACCAGAACGCCATGCAGCATTTGTTGTACAAGGCCCTGATGGAACTCTCGGACAGCCGCGTCGACTTCGTTTCGCGGCTGTTCTCCCGGCCGCGGCCGGCGGAATTGCGAGATGACGTGTCGGTCGACACCCTCCTTGCCGTGTTCGACCGCGTCGCGCCCGACAGCATGTTGTATCATCGCACCCTCGACGCGGTCGAGCAGCGCCTGATCGGGACCCACGGCTTTCCGCTTGATTCGTCGGAACGCCAGTTGCTGGAACACAACTTCACGGCCTTCTACCAGGCCGGCCCTGAACTGTCGTACGCCTTCAACAGCAACCGCTACGGCGGCCGGGGTCGGATGCCGGACTACGCCGAGCTGATGGTGCAGACCGACGCCCAGGGCGTGGAGCGCAGCTACCTCGCCACGCCGGCGAACTACGCCGTGGTGCGCGACCTCGAGTTGCGCAACCTGATCGTGCCGCTCACGGGCGATTTTTCGGGGCCGCATGCGTTGCGCGCCATCGGCGACTACCTGCGCGCACACGGTGCAGTGGTGGGCGCCTTCTATACCTCGAACGTGGAGCAGTACCTGTTCCGGCAGGACGATGAAGCGTCGCGGTTCTACGCCAACGTCGCCACGCTGCCGATCGATTCAGGCAGCACGTTCATTCGTTCCGGTGGCGGTGGATTTCGCGGTCATGGCGGTCCGGGGGGTATGCACGCGTCGCTGCTCGAACCGATCGCCGATCTGCTCGCGGCGTTCAAGGCCGGTCAGATCACGCAGTACGCGGACGTGTTGCAGCGGTCGCATTGACGAGCAATGAGAAAAGAGCAACGCCGACACAGGCTGTGCCCTTTTCTCGTTCCTCCTTTCTGATTTATCGCTGCAGAAACCCCGTCACCGCGTCAATGAACGTCGGTGTGGTGTCTTCCAGCAGCGACGCATGATCCCCGCCCATGAGGGTGATCCAGGTCTTGTGGGCGGTGCCCAGGCGCTCGAAGACGCGCGCCAGCACCGCGTGCGGCACGGACGGATCGTGTTCGCCTTGCAGCAGCAACGTGCGCACGTGCACGCGAGACGGATCGAGCGCGTTCCACTGTTCGAGATGCCGCCAGTCGGTTCGGACCGGATCGGCGCGCAGGGCAGCCACCACATAGGTGCTTTCCATCTTCGCCGACGTCACCGCCGGCGTGATGAAATCCGACCGTGCGTCGGCCGCCGTGGTGGGTCTGCGTGGCGGCGCCGCGGGCTCGCCGCCGGCCGGAATCGTGTGCGAGTCGTCGAACGGGTAGCCGTAGAGAATCAGCGCCGAAATCCGGTCGCCGTGACGCTGCGCTGTGAGTTGCGACACCATCGAGCCGTATGACCATCCGAGCAGGACTGGCCGCCGGGGCAGCCGACGGTGGGCCGTGATCCACTGCAAGACCTCGCTCACGTCGCGCACGGCCCGATCCGGCGTATTCCAGCCGGTGCTGTCGCGCGGGGTGTCGCCATAGCCGCGCAGGTCGATCGCGCAGGCGGCGTAGCCATGGGCCGCGAGCGCCGCCAGCACGGACCGCGATTCGCCCGCGACCTGCAGGTCAAAATCCGGCAGCGCACTCCAGGTGCGCCCGTGTACCAGCAGGATGCTGGCGTGCGGGTGCGCGGGCTGCCGGCACCAGAGCGCCAACGGATGGCCATCGTCGGCGTGCACTGTGAAGTGCTGCGGACCTCTGGGCGCCGCTCGCGACGAGTGGCACGGCGAGCAGGAACAGCGTGATGCGGCAATGGATGGGCATGGCTGGAAGCTACCGGCTATCCCCTCAGCGCCTCCACCGCGTCGACCGCCGCAGCACGCCGAGCCGGGATCCAGCTTGCGGCCAGCATGGTGAGGCCGATCACTGCGAGGATCACGGCGTAGGTCGCCGGGTCGGTGGGCTGCACTTCGTAGAGCAGGGTGCGCAGCACGCCCGTCAGCAGCAGAGCCCCCGCCACGCCGATCGTCGCACCCACGGCGGTCAGCAGGATGCCTTCGCGCACCACCAGGGCGAGGATGCTGCGTCTGTCGGCGCCCAGGGCAACGCGAATGCCGATTTCCCGGGTGCGCTGCTGCACGCCGAACGACATCACGCCATAGATCCCCATCACGGCGAGCGCCAGCGCGACCCCGGCGAAAATCGCCAGCAGCAGTGCGCTGAATCGGGCCTGCGCGCTGGCGGCGCCCGCGCGTTGCACCATCGAGGCGACATCGTACACGGGGTCCTGCGGTGCCACTTCGTGCAGCGCGCGGCGCACTGCCGGGACGGCCGTGAGCGGGGCACCGTCCGTGCGCAGGAAGATCATCATGCGCGACGCGGGCGACTGCGCGTACGGGATGTAGACGTCGGGCGCCGGCAGCGAGTCGATCATGCCGAATCGCACGTCACCGACGACGCCGATCACCGTGGCACCGGCGTCGAATCCTCCCTGGTACACCTTGACCCGCCGCCCGACCGGATTGTCGTGCGGCCAGTACTTGTGGGCCGCGGTCTCACTGATCAGCACCACGCGCGGTGCGCCGGCCTGGTCCGCCACGTCGAACATGCGGCCTTGCCGCAACGCGCACGCCCACCGTCCCGAACCAGTTCGGGCTCACCCAGTGCACCCCGACGATGGCGTTGCCGGTACTTGTCGCGGGCCGATCGGGAAAGGTCATCAGCGTGCCATTGCAGCCGCCGTTCAGCGGTGGACAGTCGATCAACGCCGACCCACGCACACCGGGCACCGCGGCAAGGCGGGCGAGCACGGCTTGATGGAATCCCGGCATGGAGTCGTCGGGCACGGCGCCCGGCGGCATTGCCAACCGCAACGTGAGCAGGTGATCGGTGCGCAGCCCGGGATTGATTGCCATGATGTGTCCCAGGCTCCGCAGCATCAACCCCGACCCGGTGAGCAACACCAGCGACACGGCGATCTCCGCGATCACCAGCGCGCGCCGGCTGCGACTGCGCCGCCCGCCGCCGCGGTTCCCACCGCCGCCGTCCTTGAGTGCGTCGGTCAACTGCGGCCGTGTCGCCTGGAGGGCGGGAATCAGGCCGAACAGCACGCCCACGGCCAGCGTGATGACAAACGTGAACGCGAGTGCGCGTCCGTCGAGATGAATCTTGTCGAAGCCGATCACGCCGACGTCGCTGCCGAGTCCCTGCGCCTGCAGTGTCTCGGCCGGATTGATCGTCTGCAGCACGCGCGTCACCCACTCGGCCAGCAGCAGCGAGAGCGCCCCGCCGACGGTGGCGAGCAGCAGACTTTCGGCCAGCAGCAATCGGAGCAGTCGTCCGCGACCGGCGCCGATCGCGAGCCGCACGGCGATCTCGCCGCGCCGCGCGGCCGCGCGGCCGAGCAGCAGGTTGGCCAGGTTGGCGCAGGCGATCAGCAACAGCAGGCCAACGGCGCCAAAGAGCACCAGCAATGATCGCCGCAACGGTGACGCCACGCGCACACTGTCCAGCGACCGCGCGGTCGCGCTCCAGCTCCCGCCGGGTCCACTGCTGAGCGTGTGGTCGTCCATCGGCGTGGCGTGATACACCCGTGGCGCGAGCAGGCGCGCTTCGGCATCGGCCTGCGTCACGGAGACGCCGGGCTTGAGCCGGCCGATCAGTGTGAACTCGAGATCCCACGGCCCGAGATCGTCGCTCGTGCGTGCCGTCACGGGGGTCAGCATATCGGCCTGCCCGCTCAGGCCGCGGAAGCCGGCCGGCAGCACCCCGATGATCTGGTACGCGGTGCTGTCGACGCGCAGGAGCGTCCCGATGACGGCGGGGTCAGCATGAAAGCGCCGCTGCCACAACCCGTTGCTGATGATCACCAGCTTCGCGGCCCCCGCGTGAGCATCCTCCGCTGCGGGGAAATCGTGCCCCAGCACCAGTGGGACCCCGAGCACGGCGAGAAACCGTGCGCTCACCGTCTCGGTGGTGAGGCGTTCGGGCGCGGGCCCTGGCAGCACTCTCTCTTGGGTCGCGTCGAGCGCCACGTCGCGATAGCTCTGCGCGTCGTGCGCGAACGTCATGAACTTGGGATATGACCAGGGTGCATCGGTCGACCCGCCGTTGGCCGGATCGAACGGCGAGCGTTGCACGACTTCCACCAGGCGCGCGGGATCGCGGAAGGGCAGGGTCCGCAACAGCAGGGCGTCGACGGCCGAGAACATCGCCGTGTTCGCGCCGATGCCGACCGCCAGGGTGAGGATCGCCACCAGGGCGAACCCGGGCCGGCGACGCAGCCCCCGCGCGGCGTACCGCAGGTCCTGCGACAGGTCGTCGATGCGGTGCATGAAGCACTCCTGAAACGGGGTGGTCTCACGATAGATGCCCCGAGCGGGGAAATGGTCTGGGCGCCGTGTCCGCCCCCGGCGTCTCGACGTCTCCTCCCCGGTATACCCCTTCCATGGAGCGCACCATGCTGCGTTGGGCCCTGATCTTCTTTGTCGTAGCGATCATCGCCGGGTTCTTCGGGTTCTACAATGTCGAGTCGGCGTCGGTCGGTATTGCCAAGATCCTGTTTTTCGTGTTCCTGATCGGATTCCTGATCACGCTGGTGCTGGGATTGATGGCCGGTCGGCGGGTTCCCTGATCAGGCTCGATCGTGGATCGCGCCGTCCGGGGCGGTCCACCGGCCTGCCCCCGAGGCGATGCGCCGCGGTGACCGACCCACCCGCTTCGCGTGACGACGCCGAGCGCGAGCTCGGCTGCCTCGTCGTGCTCGGCACGACCGCCGGGACTGTGGCCCATCAAATCAACAATCCGCTGGGTACGATTCACAATGCATTCCTGCTCGTCAAGGATGCGATTCCGTCAACCCATCCGCACTTCCGGTATGTCGCCGCCATCGAAACCAACATCCAGCGAATTGCCGGAGTCACGCAACGCCTGATCGAAGCGTATGATCCCCAGCGCGATAGTGCCCGGGGGGTGCCGGTGTCGGCCATCGTGTCGGGGCTGATGCAGTTCCTCGGCCCGGCGGGAGGGGATGTCGCCGACCGGCTGGTGATCGACAACCCGGTGCACGACCCGTTTCCCGAGCCCGCCGGGCTGTTGCGCCACGCGCTGCAGCCACTGCTGGAGTCGGCGCTGCGATACACCGCGCTGAGTGAGCCCGTGACCGTGTGCGTGCGGCTGGTCGGTGACGTGCTGCATGTCGCGGTGCAGGGCCGCGGCGCGGTCCTGCCACGGTCGCTCGACTTGAGCTGGTCGGCCCGGTTGGTCGCCAGCATGGGTGGCGACCTCGCGCAACACGCCCCCGAACTGTTCGTGCTGTCACTGCCGATGCACCGGGCTCGCGAGGCCATGGCGTGAACGATCGCGGCCGCATCCTCATTGCGGACGACGAGGAAACCTTCCTGCAGACCACCGCCGAACTGTTCCGGCGCGAGGGCTACGTGGTCGGGACCGCACCCGACGCCGATGCCGCACTCGAGGCGGTGCGCGGCGGATCCTTCGACCTGGTGATCAGCGATCTCGAGATGCCGGGCAACGAGGATCTCCGCCTCATCCGTACCCTGGCTGCCGAAGCCGGCGGGCTGCCGATCATCGTGCTGACCGGCTTTCCCTCGACCGAATCGGCCGTGGCGTCGATCGAGTTGCCCGTCGCGGCCTATCTGCGCAAGCCGGTCCCGTGGGGCGACCTGTTGCCGCGCGTCGAGAGCGCGATCGCCCGGTTCCGGGCGTACCAGAGCATGCGTCGCACCGAACAGCAGCTCGAAGGATGGCGTGAGGAATTCCGACAGACCACCACGCCGGCGCTGGCCGCGAAGCCGGGCGCGAACCCGCAGGTCGACACCTTCCTGGCGTTGACGCTTCGCAACGTCATGGGTTCGATCAGCAGCCTGGAATCGCTGAACCAGGCGCTGCGCGGAAAACCGGTCGCCGCCACGCCGTGCCAGTTGATCAACTGTCCCCGTGGCTTGCAGTTGCAGCAAGCGGTGCGCGAAACGATCGATGTACTCGAAGAGACCAAGGCGTCGTTCAAGTCGAAGCGGCTCGCCACGCTTCGCGAACGGCTGGAGCTGATGCTGCAGCACGTGTGAACGGCGTGTGTGCGTCGCGCATCGCTCGGCGTCCCCTTGACACTCGGATCAGCCAGCCGATGTGGGTATAGAGCAGGTGGCAAGTTCCACAGACCCGGCTCGGGGCCGGATCCTTGGCGAACGGAGCCCCGGGCCCCGTGAGTTGAAGGCGCACCACCAGCGCATGTCGCTGCGGGGCGCCTTTTTTGATTGCAGGGCCTCAACGTCAGGAGACGCACCATGTCAGTTCAGACAGTACCCGGGATCAGGCTGGGCGACGGGTTGGGTGATTTTATCGCCTTTACCAGCGACGCCCGCGCGGGACGGAACGACGACGACACCGACGGCAGTGGTCGGCCAGGCGGCAAGTCTGGTGACGGCAAGTCAGGGGGCAGTCAGGGCGGCGGCGGGAAGGGCGGATCGGGCGGTGGCCGCAGCGGCGGCGGATCGTCGGGCAGCTCCGGTGGACGCGGTGGCGCCGCATCGGGCGGGCGTCACTGAGCACTGAGTATCGCGGAAATCAGCACCGGGATGCGTCGATGCGTGTTGGCATTCCGGTGCGGCCGCAGTCGATTGCGCTTCGATTCCAACGGGAGACAACAATGCTGCGCCTGGAAATCGGGACCCTGATCGTTGCCCTGCTGGTGGCACCGCTGGGATTCGGGGGGGCCACATCCGGCCTCTTTTCGGACATGGCTCGCGTGGTGTTTGCGATGTTGGCGGTCGCGTTCGTGGCATTCGCGATTGCCGGCGCCATGTGGAGTCGTCGCTGGACCGTGTGATCAGCCGCCGCGAAGCGGCTCGCGGTTGAGCCGGTGGCGGAGTTCTTCCAGATTCAGCGGCTTGGTGAAATGGCCGTCGAAGCCAGCCTCGACGGCGCGTCGCCGGTCGTCGTCGCCGCCATAGCCGGTGACGGCAAGCAACAGGGCGTCGCGTGTCGCGGGCAGCTCGCGCAGGTGCCGCGCAATGTTGTAACCGCTGATCCCCGGCAGCCCGATGTCGAGCATGATCACCTCCGGCTTCACCTGGCTGGCGATGTCCAGCGCCTGCCCACCGTCGTTGAGGACGGCCACCTCATGTCCCTGCTGACGCAACAGCATCGCGAGCGCGCTGCTGCCGTCGTGATTGTCGTCAACCACGAGGATGCGGCGCGGCCGCACGGTCGCGTCCGGTGGCGGCAACTCTTCCGTGGTCCTTTTCCCCGGTCCTGAATCGAGAACCACCGGAAGCCGGACCACAAATTCCGACCCATGGCCGACGCCATCGCTCGCGGCGCGGATACTGCCGCCATGCAACTGGATCAGGCTGCGCGCGAGCGTGAGGCCGATGCCGAGGCCGCCCTGCTGGCGTTCGAGCGATTGATCGCCCTGGGTGAATGGTTCGAAAATCCGATCGAGCATTTCGGCGGGCATGCCGATGCCGTCGTCGATCACATGCACGTCGACGACCGGCGTTCCGTCCGCTTCGGTTTGGGACACCTCGATCCGGACCTTGCCGCCCTCGGGGGTGAACTTGCTGGCGTTGTGCAGCAGGTTGCTGAACACCTGCTGCAGGCGGAACGGATCGCCATCGACGAGGAGGTTGTCCGGGGCGGCGGCGAGTGTCACCGTCTGCCTGCGCTGGGTCGACATCGTGCCGAGCTGTTCGACGGCGCGTTCCAGGATCGGCCGCAGCGCGACGATCTCGCGGCGCAGCTGGATCCGGTTGCGCGTCATCCGTGACACGTCCAGCAGGTCGTCGACCAGCCGGGACATGGTGCGCGTCTGGCGCGACAGCACGTCGGCGGCCCAGGCGACGGTGGCACTGTCGTGTTCCGGATTCTTCAGCAGATGTACCACATTGTGCATGGGCGCGAGCGGGTTGCGCAGTTCGTGCGCCAGCAGTGCCAGGAACTCGTTCTTGTTGCGGTCCGCCTCGCGCAACGTCTCTTCGGCCACCTTGAGATCGGTCACGTCGAACATCGATCCGACGTGTCCCGCGAAGGCACCGGCGTCGTTGCTGCGCGGCACGGCGCGCGCCTTCATCCAGCGGTACTCGCCATCGAAGCGGCGGAAGCGGCATTGCTCGTCGAACACGGCCGTGGCGTTCACGGCCTGCTGGTACGCCGTCACGAAGGCGTCCCGGTCGTCGGGATGGATGTACTGCTGCCACGATCCGTGCATCTCGCGTTCGTTCACGCCAAGGAACTCGAGATAGGGGCGATTCACGTACTGCAGGCCCTGGTGATCGTCGAGCCAGATGAGCACCGGCGCGTCGTCGGCGAGCATGCGGAACCGTTCCTCGCTCTCGCGCAGCCGGGTTTCGCTCCGCTTGAGCGAGTCGATGTCCACCAGCACCAGCACGGCACCTTCGATCCGGTTGTCGGTGGTGCGGTACGGGCGAAGCCGCACCGAGTACCAGCAGCCTGACCGGTCCTGCGCCTCGCGTTCGCGAGGCGCAACCGTCGCGATCACATCGGCCAGCATCGCGTCGAGATCGTCGACCTCGACGTTGAGCTTGATGTCGGTGATCGGCCGCCCCACGTCCGTCCCGATCAGGTTGAGCAGTCGCTCGGCGGCCGGCGTGAACCGGCGGATGCGCAGGTCCGCCCCCAGCATCACGATCGGCAGCTGCACGCTGCTCAGCAGGTTGACCAGGTCGTTGTTGCTCTGGTTGATCTCCGCGTTGCGGGTGTGCAGCTCGTCGTTGACGGTGGCGAGCTCCTCGTTGCTCGACTGGATCTCCTCCTTCGACGTCTCCAGCTCTTCGTTGATGCTCTGCAGTTCCTCGTTGGCCGACTGGATTTCCTCGTTGGCCGACTGCAGTTCCTCGTTGGCCGCTTCCTGCTGCTCGATCACCGACTGCAGGTATTCGCGTGTCGTCGCGAGTTCCTGTCGCAGCCGCGCCGTCTCATCCTGTTGCTCCGCCTCGGTCAGTATCGGTGGCACGGCAACCGGTACGGCGGCTCGCGACGCGGCGTCGGCATCCTCGAAGACGATCAGGTAGTTGACGTCGGGGGTCGCCGCATCGCGCACGGGAATGACCTCGACGGCGACGGTACGTGCGTCACCGTCAATGTCGACGCGCACCGGGTCGAGCCGGATCGGCAGTGGCACATTCTTGTCCATGCGGGCGATCGCGTTGTGGATCGGCATCTGCAGCTGCCCCTGCAGCATCTTCAGCAATGCCAGCGACGCCCGTCCCGGCACCGGCGCGATGAACGGTCGCGTGTCACCGCGAAACTGCACGATCTCGAGGTCGCCGTTCACCAGCACGCACGGCGGCGTGTAGCGGTTGAGCAGGAGGCGGTCGGCTTCGCGATACCCCGTGGCTGGTGGCGGGCTCGGTGGCCCGCCCGGTTCACGCACGACCGGTCCGCGCCAGGCACCCCTGGACGCGTGCAGCGACAAGCCAGGCACCGGTCGACCGGTGACCGTGCGCTTGGCGTAGATCTTGTGTTTCGGGTCCTCCAGTTCGAACAGGTCGCGGTAGGTACCGATGGTTTCCGAACTGCCGAGCCAGAGCACGCCGTTCTGCCGCAGGGCGTAGTGCAGTGCCGGAATGATCCGCTGCTGCAGCACCTGGTCGAAGTAGATCAGCAGGTTCCGGCAGCTGATTAAATCCATGCGCGAGAAGGGCGGATCCGTCACGCCGTTGTGGCGCGCGAAGACGCACATTTCGCGAATCGACTTGGCGACGCGGTAGTTGCCGCCCGATTCGACAAAGAACTGGCGCAGCCGCTCGGGCGCCACCTCTTCGACGATGGTCTTCGGGTAGATGCCCGCTCGCGCGCGTTCGATCCCCTCGGCGTTGAGGTCGGTGGCGAAGATCTGTACCGGAACGGTGCGGCCGATCGTCTGGCCGAACTCGGTCAGCGTCATCGCCAGCGAGTAGGCTTCTTCGCCCGTCGAGCAGCCCAGCACCCAGACGCGCACTGGGTCGGCATCGGCGCGGTCGCGGAACAGGCGCGGAAAGACCGACTGCTTGAGCGCCTCGAACGCGTCCGGATTGCGGAAGAACGACGTGACGTTGATCAGGATGTCCTGATAGAGCGCGTCGATTTCCGACGGCGTCGCCTGCAGCAACCGGACATAATCGCCGAGGTCCTCGAGGCGATGCAGCACCATGCGCCGGGCGATGCGCCGATGCAGCGTATTGCGCTTGTAATGGGAGAAATCGGCACCGGTCTTCTGCAGGACCAGGCGCAGGATGCGCGACACGTAGTTGGGCGCCAGCTGCTCGACGCTGCGTGACGGAGCCGACGACAAGTACGGATGTCGCGCGATGCGTCCCAGTTCCTGCGCGATCTCGACGGCCGACAGCACGAAATCGACGCACCCGGACGCGATCGCGCTGCGCGGCATGGCCTCGTACTGTGCGTCGTCCTGCGCGAAGGTGATTCCGCCGAGCGACTTGATCTCCTGCATCCCGACGGTGCCGTCGCTCGCCATGCCTGACAGGATCACGCCGATGGCGCTGAACGTCTGGTCTTCGGCGAGGGAGTGCAGAAACTGGTCGATCGCGCGGCGCGGGCCGGCGCCGCGGGGGAACAGCCGCAGCTTGCCACCCTCGATCACCATGCTGCGGTCCGGCGGGATGACGTAGACGTGATTGGGTTCGACCGTCGGCTCGTCCTGCACTTCGATCACCGGCATCGCCGTCGACCGCGCCAGGATCTGCGCCATCATGCTTTCGTGCGTGGGCGACAGATGCGGCACCAGCACGAATGCCATGCCGGTGTCGGCGTCGAGCGCGCCGAAGAAGTCGTGGAACGCTTCGAGGCCACCCGCCGAGGCGCCGATGCCCACCACCGGGAACGGCAGATGACGGTGTGTGTCGTCAGCCGCGCCCGTCGTCGAATCGGCTGCCGGTTCAGGCTCGTTCACGGCGCCTCGGTCAATCGTGCTCCCGTCATCGTCCGGTGACGAACCCGAATCGGTGACACCGCTCCCACACCCATCGTGATCGGTGTCAGATGACCTCAAAATTGTGTGGACTTTGCGCCATAAGGTAGCTCGTGATTGTCCGGTAGAGTTCGTCAAATTCCACGGGTTTGACCAGGTGATAATTAATCCCCGCCTCGGCCGACCGCATGCGGTCCACGGGCTGGCCCCACCCCGTTTGTGCGACGAGCAGCATCTCCCGTCCCGCACTTTGTTGGCGGATACGACGTGCCAGATCGTAACCATTCAGGCCGGGCATGCCGATGTCGAGCACGACCACCTCGGGCGCGAACGCGCTCAACGCTGCCAATGCACTGAAGCCGTCATACACGACATCGGTTGTCGCGCCCGCGCCTCTCAGCAGCATGCCGAGCGAATCGGCGGCGTCGCGGTTGTCGTCGACGATCAGGATGCGCTGCCCGTGCAGCGTGGCGCGGTCGAGCTCGGCGGGCGGCACCGCGGGCGTCGAACCGGAATCGGCGGCGACCGGCAGACTGACCCGGAATTCCGTGCCGACGCGATCCGGACCTGCCGAGACCGTGACGGTGCCACCATGCAACCGTACCAGCTGGTGCACCAGGGCCAGCCCCACACCGATGTCGTTGGCGTGCTCCCACGCGTCATCCGGATCGGCGAACACCTTGGCGAGCGCCGTGATTTCCTCGTCCGTGATGCTCGGTCCGCTGTCCCGCACCGACACCTCCAGCGATGGCCGCTCACCGGCGGTGGTCACCGCGGTGAGCCAGATGGTTCCTTCGCTGCGCATCTGCCCGGCCGCATTGTTGAGCAGGTTGGCAAACACCTGGCACAGTCGGACGGGATCGGCATCGAGCACGACACCATCGGGCTGGTCGACGATGAGGTGGTGACTGCGCGCATCGATTCGCGGCTGGCTCGTCTCGATTGCCGCGGTGAGGACGCTGGCCAGTGTCACGCGTTCCTTGCGGAGGGTGATGTCGGCCTCGTTGAGGCGCGACACATCCAGCAGATCGTCGATCAGTCGCACCAGCGTGTCGACCTGGCGCTCGACCATGCCGATCACGCGCGTCTCCTGTGCCGGAGCGGGCGCGCCATGCAGCATCCGCAGTCCGTTGGCTATCGGCGCGAGCGGGTTGCGCAGTTCATGCGCCAGCGTCGCCAGGAACTCGTCCTTGTGACGGGTGATGTCGCTGACCGATGCGTCGATGCGCTTGCGTTGCGTCGCGTCGGCGATGACGATACAGCGCCCCGCCGGCGCGCCCGATGCATCGAGCAGCGGGGACGATGATTCGTCGAGCCACACGCGGATGCCGTCGGCGCGCCTGGCCCGCCACTCGATCGAGACATCCTCGCGGGTGACACCATTGTGGGCGGCGAGATAGTGGCTGAGATCGTCGGGATCGACGAAATCCTGCGGCCGGTGACTGCGCAGCGCGTCAGGTGGATAGCCGAGGATCCGGCACATGCGCGGGTTGACATAGGTGATGACGCCGGTTGGGTCGAGCGTCATGATGCCCGCAGCCGATGATTCCACGATCCGGTCGAAGAAGTCGTCGGGGTAGCCCGGTTCGCTGGTACCGAAGCGCCGCCCCTCAGTCACGATGGTGCTCCATCTCGGCCGCTTCGAGTTCTTCTTCCTTGACCTGAATGGTGACCCGCTCGTCCTTGATGTCGAGGCGCAACCGGTTGAACACACTCATGTACTGATTGGCCACCCACACCAGTGCAAACCACGCAATCAGATACCCGCGCCAGTTGTCGAGGAGGAGCGTGTACCCGGTGATCGCGATCATCGCGATCGCGACATAGTGACTGAAGCAGTATTCACACGTAAAGACGTAGAAGAATTTCCGCACGTACCACGGGCGGGACTGTCGACTTCGGGTCTCACAGTACTCTCTCGGCTCGCGAAATACCTCCTCGTGGGTCACCGTCCAGGCGATGCACGCGACCGGGATCGCAAGTACAAGCAGCCACACGATTTGGGTGCCGAGGGACATGAGGCGCCGGGGCCGATCGAAAGAGGGGCTTCCTGTGTAGACTGTCTGGCGGCCCTCCTGACACACAGATCCCGGCGCGTTGCGCCGATCAGGACATGCGGAGCTTGCGGCGCACTGCCGTCGTGAGCGACTGCCGGGAATTCAGCAGGTCCTGCCATGGATCTGCTCGCGGTGGGTCCGCGCGAACTGTCTTGAGCGTGAACTGATCGCCGGCTACCAGCGCGTTCAGTTCGTCCCAGGGAAGCGGCACGGAAACGCCGGCTGCCGGGCGCGCCCGGGTCGACCACGGTGCCACGGCCGTGGCGCCTCGGGTGTTGCGCAACCAGTCGACGAAAATCACGCCGCGCCGCGCGGCCTTGCTCGCCTTGGCGATGAATCGGTCGGGAAACTCCGCCTGCATGTGCTCGGCAACCGCGCGCGCAAAGTCGCTCACGTCGTCCCAGCTGGAACGGCGCGCGATCGGCACCTCCACATGCAACCCCTTGCCACCGCTCGTCTTCAGCCAGCTCTTGAGCCCGATGGCGTCGAGAAGTGCGTGCACGCCCGCCGTCGCTTCCCGCACGTCCGGCCAGCTCACCCCAGGCCCCGGATCGAGATCGAAGATGATCCGATCCGGGCGGTCGGGGTCGTCGGCGCGCGCGCCCCATGGGTGGATTTCCATGACTCCCCACTGGACCAATGTCACCAATCCTTCGACGTCGTGAATGACCACGTAAGGATGGCGCTTGCCGTCGGATTGCAGGATCGGCACCGTATCGAGCGCGGGCGGTTGCTTCCCGGTCCAGTGCTTCTGGAAGAAGCACTCCTTGCCACTGCCAGCCGGACAGCGCACCAGCGACAAGGGGCGGCCAGCCACATGAGGCAGCAGCACCGGAGCCACGCGCTCGAAGTGCCGGGCGAGGTCGAGCTTGGTGAGGCCGGCCTCCGGAAAGACGATCCTGTCAGGGTGCGTGATCCGCACGCCGGCGACCGTATCGCTGGCTTCTGCAGGGTGAGCGCGCGCCGCAGGTTTGGGTGATCGACGGGCAGGTGTGGGCATGGCAGGCTCCTCGCGACGGACCTGGGCTGGCGGTTTGTCCTGCCGCACGCCCTGAAACACCGGGTGACGCAGTCGTCCGTCGCTGGTCCACTCGGTGAACGAGACTTCGACCACCATGCGCGGCTCGACCCATGCGGCGGTGCGCGGCACTGCCGATGGCCGCGACCCGAGCGGCGAACTGGCTCGCGCGAGCCGCCGCAACTGCTGCAGCAGTTCGCGCAGCATCGCATCGTCCATGCCCGAGCCAACACGGCCCGCGTAGCGCAACGTCCCGTGGTCGTAAAATCCGAGCAGCAGTGAACCGATCCCCACGCGCGACCCGCGCGGCGGCGTGAAGCCGATCACGACGAATTCTTGCCGGTGGCCGCACTTGACCTTGATCCATGCCGCCCCGCGGCCACGCTGATAGGTGGCGTCGCTGCGCTTGCCGATGATTCCTTCGAGTCCCGCCTTGCAGGCGGCGCGGATCAACACGGGTCCGGTGCCGTTCAGCCGTTGGGCCAGGCGCACCGCTCCCCGGTCGGTGGCCCGGGCGCGCCGCAGCACGCGGTGCAGCTGCTCGAACCGTTGCGACAACGGTTCGGACTGCAGCGACGTCCCATCAAGCTCGAGCAAGTCGAAGACGAAATAGACCAACCGCTCGGCGTGCGTCCCGTCAAGACTTTGCTGCAGCATGCTGAAATGCGACACGCCACGCGCGTCCAGTGCCACGACTTCGCCATCGAGCACGGCGGAGGACACCTTCAAGCGGGCAAGCCGCGCGGCGATGCCGGCGAAGCGCTCGGTCCAGTCCTTGTTGTTGCGCGTGCACAGACGGACCCGACCGTGATCGATCAGCGCCTCCAGTCGGTACCCGTCGTACTTGATCTCCCACACCCACCCGGGCTCAGTCGGTGCCCTGCCGACCAGCGTGGCGAGTTGCGGCGCGACGAAACGGGCCGATGTGGCGGTCACGCGCTCTTGCGCGAGCGTTTCGCGGTCGACTTGCTGCGATGCCGGCTGCTGCCGCCACCCTGCTCGCTGACGCTGCGACGCAGTGCCTCCATCAGGTCGATGACCTTGGTCTCGTGCGGCGCCTCGACCGGTTCGTGCGCCGGCTTGGCGCCCTTGGCGCGTGCCTTGATGAGCTTGAGCAGGTCGTCACGGTATTCGTCGCGGTAGTCCGCCGGCTTCCACTTCGTTTCCATCCCCTTGATCAGCTGCTTGGCCATGGTGAGTTCCTGCGGCCTCGGCTTGACGTGGCTCACGCCCACGCCGAGGTCCGCTGGCTTGCGCACTTCTTCATCGTACCGCAACAAGTGGGCGATCATGGCGTCTTCGAATGGATACACGGCGACGAGGTACTGCCGGGTGCGGAGCACCACCTGCGCCAGGGCCACCTGCCTGGTGTCTGCCAGCGCGTCGCGAAAGAGCGCGTACGCCTTTTCGCTGCCCCGCGTGGGACCGATCACGTACGGCTTGTCATAATAGATGCGCGGAATGTCGTCGGCCGCGACGAAGCCGACCACGTCGATCGTCTGCGTCGCCTTGGGATTGGCCTCCTTGAGGTCCTCGTTGCTGAGCACCACATACTTGCCCGAGGAGACCTGGTACCCCCGGACGATGTTGCTGGCGTCGAGCTCCTTTCCAGTGGTCTTGTTGATCTTGCGATAGCCAACCCGCGACATGTCGCGCTTGTCGAGCAGGTCGAGGTCGAGGCGTTCCGGCGCCTCGGCGTTGTACAGCTCGACGCCGATGGTCACCAATCCGAATCCGATTGCGCCCTTCCACATGCCGCGTGCCATGATGAACTCGCTCGTTGGCGGGTGTCCGTAGTGACGCGGGGGAAACACCGGATTGCACGGCGGCTCCGGGCTCAGGGCTGTCTCTGCGCCCGCACCCTGCACGTCCCCTTACCTGCAACGTTACCTGGAGGTTGTCGTGACCGCACCCCCCGTTGTCGTCGTCGAACGCCGCCCGCCCGGACTGGTCCGGGCGTCGCAGATCATCAATTACCTCTTCTGGCTGTTGTACTCGCTGCTGTTCATCCGCCTGGTGCTGGTGTTCTTCGTGGCCAACGGCGTGGGATTCGTGCGCTTTATCCGGGCGATCACCGATCCATTCTATGCCCCATTCAGGGGGATCGTGTCGAGTCCCACGGTGCAGGGCGGGTTTGTACTGGCGATCCCGATCCTGGTGGCGATGCTGGTGTACGCGCTGCTGCATCTGGCAATCAACAAGTTGTTGTGGATGAGGGGTTAGGGGTTAGGGGTTAGGAGTTAGGAGTTAGGCGTCAGCCCGCATACGCTGTCGTCCCGTCGCTAACACCTAACCCTTAACCCCTAACCCCTTCCGTGCAACCCTCCCCGTCGCCAGCGTCTCATCGTACGCAGGGCTGCACGGATGCACGAAATCGACGAGGCTCGACTGACCCTTGCCGGGCGGAGGAAGCGGCTTCGCAAGGCGAAGGCGTGAATGGCCTCGGTGGCCGCTCACGCCTTTCGTGTTTTCGTCGGCTGGCGCGGTCGCGCGCATCCGTGCAGTTCGCATATCGCTATCACCTACTGGAGTGAACCATGGCAAGTCATCAGCGACACTCCCGCAACGGCGGGAACAGCAACTGGCAGCACGAATCGCGCGACGAACGCGGCCGCTTCGAGAGCGGCAACTGGGGCTCGTCGGACGCCGATGGGCAGCACGACGAGGAGTATGGGCGCTTCCGCAGCATGCGTGGCCCGCGAGACTACGATCGTGACCGCGATGACGGATACGACCGCGGCGGGCTCGACATGAACATGCATGATCGCGAACGCGGCGATTACGAAGCCGATTACGGCTTTCCGCAGAGCGACCGCGGCTCGCGCTGGAACGAGACCGGACAAGCCCGCGAATACCGCGGCGATTCCGGATCGCGTGGCGGCCGCGGACGCGATTGGTACGGCGGCGGCCGTGACGAGATGTGGCGCGGCCGTGACGGCGGCTACAGCAGCAACGAACGCGGCTGGAGCGGCAACTATGGCGAGGAGACCTACGGGCCGCGCGGCCGCTACGGCGACGACCGGTCCGGTCAGGGTGGCTATCCGATGGGCTCGAGCGCGGAGCGTGCCAGCGGCCGCGGCGACTGGGGGTATCGCGGTGGGGCTCGTGGCCGGGATTCGGGTCTCGCTGCGGGTGGTCGCGAGATGATGGGTAGTCGCGGTGGGTACGACGCCGACAACTATCGCGGCGGCGCCGCGGGCAGCCGCTGGAGTTCCCAGGGCGATGCGTCGCAGGAGTTCGAATCGCGGCACAGCCCGGGCGAGCACGCCGGCAAGGGCCCCAAGGGCTACCAGCGGTCGGATGAACGGATCGAGGAAGACGTCAACGAAGCGCTGTCACGCGACGGCAGTCTCGATGCCAGCGAGATCGAGGTGAGCGTCAAGGACGGTGAGGTGACGCTGAGCGGGACGGTGCCGGATCGCCGGATGAAGCGGCGCGCCGAAGACTGCGCCGAAGATTGTTCCGGCGTGCGTCAGGTGCAGAACAACCTGCGTCTCGAGAAGTCCGCGTCGCACGAGAGCAGCAGCGGCAGCGACAGTGCGCGCCATGGCAAGTCGGGCGGCAAGCACAGCGGCAACGGTGCGTCGTCCGGCACGGGTGCCAACAGCACGAGCGGCAGTACCTCGAAGCATCAGTCCAGCAGCGCGAGCCAGTAGCGCGCTCCGCGCCCGCGCGATCCGGGGCCAGTCGACCGGCCCCGGGTCGGCGCGGGTTACTGCTTGCCGATTTCTCCCGCGGGCGTGACCGGGTCGTCGCGCTTCTCGACGACCACCGTGTAGTGCGACGCCAGCGCCGCGATCGACCCCAGCGCGACCCAGATGGGCAGGAACACGGCGCCCATCACCCCCATCGTCAGCGGAATTTCGAGGAGCGTGTTCCCGGCATCGTTCTTGACGATGATGCGCCGTGCATTGCCTTCACGCACCAGTTCCTTGACCCGTTCGACGAGTCGTTCACCCGAAATGCGATGTTCCTCGGCCGCCATCTGTCGTTCTCCGAAAAGGATGATCGAAGAGTAACCGGACCGGCTCAGTGCGGCTGCGGGACGGCTGCCGGATCGGCCAGCGTCTTGAGCTCGGTTTCATCGGTGAAGGCCAGCGACTCGGAATTGAGACAGTAGCGCTGTCCGGTCGGCGGTGGACCGTCGTCGAACACGTGTCCCAGATGCGCATCGCACCGTGCACACCGGATCTCGCGACGGATCATGCCGAACGATCGGTCCGTATGGGTGACGACATTCTCGTCGGCCACCGGTTGAAAGAACGACGGCCACCCGGTGCCCGAGTTGAACTTGGCGCTCGACGAAAAGAGCGGCAGTCCGCAGCAGATGCAGCTGTACACGCCGTGCCGCTTGTTGTCGAGCAACGTACCGCAGAACGGCGCCTCGGTGCCCTTGCCGCGCGCGATCC
The DNA here is from genome assembly GCA_963796635.1 of uncultured Gemmatimonadales bacterium. Classification (GTDB taxonomy): domain Bacteria; phylum Gemmatimonadota; class Gemmatimonadetes; order Gemmatimonadales; family GWC2-71-9; genus Palsa-1233. Next base: position 2,453,854 of record CAWCMH010000001.1, on the reverse strand, counting down.
GGTACTGCTCCGGCGTGAGCCGGGCGCGCCAGTCCTCGTCGCTCCGCTCCACCCGGGGCACGCGCACCGGTCCGACCAGCACGCCGTCGGCATTGATCAGCTTGACCTCGACCATCGCGAACTCCATGCACGGGTGGCGCAGGCTGCGCGAGGCCGGGTCCGCGGATCAGTGCCGCTTGAAATACTGCACGTCCCGTTCGTGCTTTTCGGCAGCCTTGCGTGTCTTGAACGTACCCAGGTTCCGGCGCTTGCCGGTCTTGGGGTTCTTCTTGCGAGAATACAATCGGTATTCCCCGGAAGCGAGCTTGCGAATCATGGGGTCCTTTCCGGCCACGGGCCTGCGTGGATGCACCGGAGGTGACGCATGAGCGGCGCCGTTCGAGACATGCCGCGCAGCGTGGCCGGCGCCGCGTTGCCAAGCCGCGCCGTCAACCGGTAGTATCTACGCCCCATGCACGATCACTCCCCGAGGCCCGCCTCCGTTTCGCCCCCGGCACTGGCCGCGCGCTCGCGGCTGGCCGCATATCTGCTTGCCCTGGCTGTCGTGCTCCTTGCGGTCATCGTTCGGCTGTTGCTGGATCCGCTGCTCGGCGACCAGATGGCATTCACGCTGCTGTTTGGCGCCGTTGGGCTCGCGGCGTGGTACGGAGGCCGCGGACCGGCGCTGCTCGCCGTCGCCGCGGGCGCGCTGTTGACGGACTATTTCGTCCTCGCGCCGCGGCATAGCTGGGCGATCATCGGCGACCAGACCAGTCGCGTACTCGTGTACCTGACGGTGAGCGCGCTGCTCGTCGCGGTGCTCGATGCGATGCGGCGAACCCAGCACCGGGCGGAAGCCGCTGCGCGCGCGCTCGACCTGCAGCAGGAATGGTTGCGGACCACGCTGGCGTCGATCGGCGACGGTGTGCTGGCCACCGATCGCGACGGCAACGTCACCATGCTCAATGGTGTGGCGCAGCAGTTGACCGGGTGGACCCAGGACGCCGCCCGCGGTCTGCCGCTGACCGAGGTGTTCCGCATCATCAACGAATTTTCCCGGACGCCGAGCGAGAACCCGGTCGAGCGCGCCTTGAGGACCGGAGAGATTGTCGAACTGGCGAGCCACACGCTCCTGGTCGGCCGCGATGGGACCGAGCGGCCGATCGAGGACAGCGCCGCACCGATTCGCGATGCCGCCGGAGCGATCATCGGGGTGGTGCTGGTCTTCCGCGATGCCACGGAGCAGCGACGGGCCCATGCGGCACAGGAGGTCATGTCACAGCGACTCGCGCTGGCGTTGCAGGCCGGACGGATGGGCGCCTGGGAGTGGGACATCAGCAACGACGAGGTCTGGTGGTCGAGTAATCTGGAGACCCTCCACGGGCTGGAACGCGGCAGCTTTGGCGGCACGCTGCAGGCCTTCCTCGACATGGTGCACATCGATGATCGCGCCCGGGTCGAGCAGGCGCTCGCGGCGGCGATTGCCGGCGGCAGTGAATACCAGGTCGAGTTCCGGCGCCGCCATCCCGATGGCAGCGTGCGCTGGACCGGGACGGTGGCGCGCGTCTTCCGCGACGAGTCGGGCCGCTCGGTGCGGATGACCGGCATCACGATGGACATCACCGAGCGCCGTCGCATCGAAACCGAGCTCAAGGACGCCGACCGCCGCAAGGACGAGTTTCTCGCGACGCTGGCGCACGAGCTGCGCAATCCGCTGGCGCCGATCAGCAACGGTATCGAGTTGATGCGCCTGGCCCCCGGCGACGGCGCCGTGATGGCGCGAGCCCGCGACATGATGCAGCGCCAGCTCGGGCACCTGGTGCGCCTGGTCGACGACCTGCTCGATGTCAGCCGCATCACCCGCAACAAGCTCGAGCTGCGCCGCGAGCGCGTCGCCATCGAACAGGTGATGCATACCGCCATCGAGACATCCCGGCCGCTGCTCGAAGGGCGCGAATTTCGTGCGTCGATGCCGCCGCAGCCCCTCTATCTGCACGGCGACCTGACTCGCCTGGCGCAGGTGTTCTCGAACCTGCTCAATAACGCCGGCAAGTACACCGAGCCGGGCGACCGCATCTGGCTCGACGTGGTTCGCGAAGGATCCGACCTGGTGGTGACGGTGGGCGACAGCGGTATCGGCATCGCGCCCGAGGATTGCGAGCGGCTGTTCGAGTTGTTCGCGCAGGTGGCGCCGCCGCACGACCGGACCCAGGCCGGTCTCGGCATCGGGCTCGCGCTGGCGCGCCGGCTGGTCGAGATGCACGACGGCAGCATCGGCGTGCACAGCGCCGGGCCGGGCCATGGCTGCGAATTCTTCGTCCGCTTGCCGCTGGTGGTCCTCGAAGCCGGCGCCGACGCACCAGCGGGCCCGGCGATCACCGAGGCGCTCGCCGCGCGGCGTCCGACGCGGATCCTCGTGGTCGACGACAATCACGACGCGGTGGAGAGCCTGAGCCAGTTGCTGCGGCGCCTGGGACATCAGGTCCGCTCCGCCGCCGACGGTGAGGCCGCGTTGGTGACGGCCGCAGAGTTCGGTCCCGAGATCGTCCTGCTCGACATCGGGATGCCGAGGATGAACGGGTACGAGGCCGCGCGCCGCCTGCGCGATGATCCGCGCACCCGCGACGCCGTGCTGGTTGCCGTCACCGGTTGGGGACAGGACGGCGACGTCCAGGCCGCGCGCGATGCGGGATTCGATCATCATATGGTGAAGCCGCTCGATCTGGAAAAGCTGCAGCAAGTGCTCGACGGCAGGAGCGAGCGCTGAGCTCGAGCGCGGGAGCGCATGCCTCCCTCGTTTCCCCCTGACGCCTGACCCCTAACCCCTAACCGCTAACCCCTAACCCCTAACCCCTAACAGCTAACAGCTAACAGCTAACGACTAACTTTCCCTCACCGCCAGGGGCACCGCCACTCACACCGGAGCGGCGGTTGAGATGCACCCTTCGAACCTGACCCGGTTGATACCGGCGGAGGGAGGCGGCCGCACGCAGGAGCTGGCATGATCACCACAGTGACATCCGCCGATCAGACCTTCGGTACCGCCTTTCCGAATTCGCGCAAGACTTACGTTGACCTTCCGGGCGGCGGTCGGGTGCCGTTCCGCGAGATCGCGCTGAGCGATTCGCCCGATGGGTCCCACAATCACGCCGTTGCGGTCTACGATACGTCTGGCCCGCAGGGGCACGATGTGCGCGAAGGCATTCCCGCCATGCGCCAGCCGTGGATCGGCGCACGCGATGTCGCCGAGAACGATCACGACCAGGCCCTCGGCGTCGCCATGCCGCCGGGTCTCGTGCGCCGCGTGCGCCGCGGCAACGGGCCGGTCACCCAGATGCATTACGCCCGCCGCGGCGTCATCACGCCGGAAATGGAATTCGTGGCGGTGCGTGAGGGGATGGACGCCGAATTCGTCCGCAGCGAAGTCGCCCGCGGTCGCGCGATCATTCCGGCCAACATCAATCACCCGGAACTCGAGCCGATGATCATCGGTCGCGCGTTCGCGGTGAAGATCAATGCCAACATCGGCAATTCCGCCGTGACGTCGTCGATCGAGCAGGAGGTCGACAAGTTGCGCTGGGCGACGCTCTGGGGCGCCGACACGGTGATGGACCTGTCGACCGGCAAGGACATTCACGAGACGCGCCAGTGGATCATCCGCAATTCGCCGGTGCCGATCGGCACGGTGCCGATCTATCAGGCGCTCGAAAAGGTCGGCGGCGTGGCCGAAGACCTGACGTGGGAAGCCTACCGCGACACGCTCATCGAGCAGGCCGAGCAGGGCGTCGACTACTTCACGGTGCACGCCGGCGTGCTGCTGCGCTATGTGCCGCTGACGGCGCATCGCGTCACCGGCATCGTGTCGCGCGGCGGCTCGATCATCGCGAAGTGGTGCCTGGCACATCACAAGGAGTCGTTTCTCTACACCCACTTCCGCGAGATCTGCGAGATCATGCAGGCGTACGACGTCTCGTTCTCCCTCGGCGACGGCCTGCGCCCCGGGTCGATCGCCGACGCGAACGACGAGGCCCAGTTCGCCGAGCTGCGGACGCAGGGCGAACTCACCCGCATCGCATGGGAGCACGACGTGCAGGTGATGAACGAAGGCCCGGGTCACGTGCCGATGCACCTGATCAAGGAGAACATGGACAAGCAGCTCGACTGGTGCCAGGAAGCGCCGTTCTACACCCTGGGGCCGCTCACCACCGACGTGGCGCCGGGCTACGATCACATCACCAGCGCCATCGGTGCCGCGATGATCGGCTGGTACGGCACCGCGATGCTCTGCTACGTGACGCCCAAGGAGCACCTCGGCCTGCCCGATCGCGACGACGTCAAGACCGGCGTGATCACCTACAAGATTGCCGCCCACGCGGCCGACCTGGCCAAGGGCCATCCGCGGGCGCGCGAGCGCGATGACGCGCTCAGCAAGGCGCGGTTCGAGTTCCGCTGGCGCGACCAGTTCAACCTGTCGCTCGATCCGGTGACGGCGCTCGCCTATCACGACGAAACGCTGCCGGCCGAAGGCGCCAAGATCGCGCATTTCTGTTCGATGTGCGGGCCAAAATTCTGCTCGATGCGGATTTCGCAAGACATCCGCGACGAGGCCTTCCGGCTCGAAGTGGAGCAGGCGATGGCCGACAAGTCGGCCGAATTCCGCGAGCGCGGCAGCGAGATCTACGTCTAGCCGGTAGCCGTGCCGCCTGATGGTCACTGTCCCGGAGGCCTTGGCTCCTCCGGGACACTACCTATTCTTATGCATGCCCTTGCCACCCCCCGCGGGTCCCAGTCTGCGTGTTGGCGTGCAATTGATTGGGACGCTGGTGCAGTGGGTAACCTCGGTCTTGTTGTTTGTCGTTTTTGCCTTTCTCCTGCGATGGAGTTCTCGCCGCCGCGTCATCGGCACGTGGATGCTAGCGTGGGTCGCGGTGGCAGTGGCGACTAGCGAGACGTCGTGGGCCGCAGCGTACATCGTGTTCTGGCCGTCCGCCGTGATTCCGATGTGGACGGCCTTTCTTGCGCCGTTCTACTGGCCTGCCCGGTTCGTGTTTCTTGCTGCCGTTGTGTTGGGTTCTTTGGGGGCTGCCGGCTACCGTTTTTCCGCAGTCGGCCAGTACGCGTGTCTGGTCGGTGCGGCGCTGGTCGGTTTCGCGGGCCCTCTCGTGATATCTTCTTCGGCCACGCACGACCTGTGTCTTGCAGTGAATGTCGTGCTGATTTTCGGCGCAGTCCAGATTGTACTCCTCCGAGCCAGGCATCAGCAGCGCGCAGGCCTGATTTTCCTGGGAACGGCGTTGACATTGTTCGGCGTGCTGTCGACGCTCTACCTGAGCCGCACCTTGTCGGTGTACCCACTGTCGAGCCTGTCCGGCACGATCCAGATGCTGTCCCTCACCTCCGGTTATGGTGATGCAGCGTCGTTCGCGATACTTGCGTCGGCCGTCGTTGTCACCATCGTGCAGGAGTCGTTCCTCGATTCGAAACTCGCGCAAGAACAGCGCATCGCGGCGATCACGGGCTCCGAAGCCCGTCTCAACGCCGTGATCCAGGCGGCGCAAGAAGCGATTGTGACCGTGGATGCCGCGGGGCGAATTGACATGCTGAACGATGCCGCGCGACGGCTGCTTGGCGTGACCGGCGACGCATCGATCGGCGAGCGACTCGCCGACTTCCTGATGTATTCCAGCGCGTGGTCGGAGGCGCTGGAGCAGACGGCTGCTGGCAGTGACGGCCAGACGCTGCATTCGGCCGAATTGCGGCGTGACGGTGCCCCGAGCGTTGCCGTCGAGTTTACCGTCGGTCCGATTCGTACCGCCGGCGCCAATGGATCCGTGGTCGTGCTTCGCGACGTGAGTTCACGGGTGGCCGAGCGGACCCGACGCGAAGCGTTCGATCGCCAATTGGCCGAGGCCGACAAGATGCTCGCGATCGGGCGGGTGGTGTCTGGTGTGGCTCACGAGCTCAACAACCCGCTGTCGGTGGTCCTGGGACAGAGCGAGCAGCTGGTCGACGGGGCGTCCGCAGCCGACATGCAGACCGGGCTCAAGCTGATTCACGAGCAGGCGCACCGGGCTCGTCACATCGTGCGTGACCTGCTGGCGTTCGTGCGCCGTCGCGACGATCCGTCGGCGAGTATCGTCCCGCTCGCACCAGTGGTACGCCGCGCCGTGGCGTCCCAACAGGGCAACGCCGCATCATGCGGCGTGACCGTCGTTGCCCGGTTTGCCGACGCGTTGCCTTCGGTCGCGGTCGACGAACCGGCCATCGAGCAGGTGCTGGTCAACATGATCGCCAACGGGATCGATGCCGCCGGCAAGGATGGCACGGTGCGCGTTGCATCGTTCGTTCGCGACGATCAGGTCGACATCATCGTCGACGACACCGGACAAGGCGTTCCCGAGGAATTGTTGCCGCGCGTGTTCGAACCGTTCTTCACCACCAAGGAGCCGGGGCGGGGGACTGGCCTGGGGCTCTCGGTGTCGCGCGAAATCGCCGAACAGTATCGCGGCTGCCTGCGTCTCGAGAACCGCCCCGCGCCCGGCGTTGGTGCACGGTTTATCCTGACCCTCCCGATCCGGGATGTCGCAGTCGTCGAAGCGCCGCAGACTCGTTCGTCAACTTTCCCTCGGCCGGCTCGAGGGCGCGCGCAGGCGATGCTGATCGACGACGAGCCCAGCGTCCGGGTGACATTGCGCAAGCTGTTCACCCGCAACGAATGGACGGTGCACGAGGCCACCAGCGGCGCCGAGGCGCTGTCGTGGCTGAACAGCGTCACGCCGGACGCCGCGCCGGCGGTCGTCCTCTGCGATCTCAAGATGCCAGAGATGAACGGCCAGGAGGTGTACGAGCGGTGCCTCGAAACCCGGCCTGACCTGGCCGCCCGGTTCATTTTTGTCACCGGCGACGTCGCCGGGTCGGTCGCCAATGACTTCGTGGCTGGCGCGGGCCGGCCGGTCGTCGAAAAACCGTTCACCGTCTCCGAAATCGCCCTCGCCGTGCGCGACGTGCTTCAAGGCGGCGCGTTCCGAAGCTGATCGTCCTGCGTCTGCTGGTGCCAGGCCCCGGGCGGCGGTAGTCTTGCCGCACCCTGCCGGGACAACCTCGGCCGGGTGCCCACCACAGACGCAGGAGTCTTGCAATGAAGCGCTTTCCTCTCATGATCGCCTTTGGCGCGATCGGTCTCGCCGTGCTCGCTGGTGTCGGTCGCCAATTGTCGGCCACAGAGTCCAATGGGTATCCCGACGACAACCTGCAATGCTATCACAACGCCGGGACATGCAGCTACCTGGACAGCATGGGATACTGGAGCGGGTGCCGTGCGGGCGAAGGCCTGATGACGACGAACGACGCCAAGAGTGCGTGCGCCCAGTACAACGCGTCATGACGTCCTGGCCGTGACCGCGCGCGGCAACAACAACACGGGGCCACCCATCTGGATGACCCCGTGCTGTTCGCGGTCCGGCACGGCGCGATGCTTACATGCTGACGATGAACGGGCCGGCGATTGCCAGTACCTGGTCCTTGGTCAGCGGCTCGTCGAACGCCTCGGTCGCGGCCTTGACGCTGACGAACTGGGACACGTCGACACCGCCTTGCACGACGTTGTCCTCGCCGGCATAGACGGCACTCGCGCCGGGGATGTCCGTCGTATTGCCTGTGATCCAGCCGTTCTTGCCGCGCAGGCGGCGCACTTCGGACGCATGCCGCGCTTCGACCGAGTGAATCCGCAACGCCGCGGTGAGGACGGTCGCGTTCGATTGCAGGTTGGCCGCCTGTCCCTTGTAGGCTCGCACCCCGGTGTCTTCGAACGCCTGCGACACGGCCATGAACGTGGCCGGGTTGGTCATGACGTCGGCGTAGGTCCCGCCGGCGGTGAAGTCGAAGGTCGGCTTCGAGACGGCGCTAGTGCCGAGCAGCCCCTGCAGGTCGGCCACGTGGGCGTTCTCGTGCTTGGCGATCTGGGTGAACACCGCGAGGTCAGCGGCGGAAATCGCGGTGCCGGACTGCAGTCCCGCGTTGTAGAAGCTCGACTCGAGAAACTCGAGCGTGAGGGCAAAGTTGAGCACATCGATAATGCTCTGCGGCAGTGTGCCCGACTGGGCGAACGCGCTGCGGGCCATCACGCCCAGCATCACCGGGGCTGAGGCCAGCGCGGCGATGCCGACCTTCCTGCCGAGATCGAATGCGGCTTCGCGCCGGGTGACCATGCGGTCGACGATCTCGGGATCGAGGCTTTCCAGGAGCGGCAGGTGGTCGTGACTCATTGGGTGCCCCCATCCGGCAGATTGCTGTAGGTGATCGTGTTCTTGACGTAGGAGCCCGCCGCCATGAGTACCGCGGCCGGAGTGTTGACCGCATCGAGGCCGGAGCTCGCGTCGACCACATCGTCGCCGGCAAAGCTGGCGCTCAGCGGATTGAGCGTATCGCGGATCGCCGCGGCGTGCCGCGCCTCGACCGACACGATCTTGCCGGCGAGCAGCAGGTAGTCGGCACTCGCGATCAGCTTGCCGGCGCCGTTGTAGGCCGACACGCCGAGATCTTCGAAGGTCTTGGCGGCGCCCAGCACCGATGCACGGTTGCTGAAAGTGATCGACGAAAAGTCGACGCTCAGGTCGGCGATCGCATTGCTGGCCAGGGCAGCCTTGAGGAAGTCACGGTGCGTGATCTCGTGATCGCGGATGTCGGTGAGCATCTGGGTTTCGACCGACGTGATCCCCGAGTACGGGCTGCTGACCACCTGCGTGTAGAATGCGGCTTCGAGTTGTTCGAGCGCGTAGGCGTAGTTGAGGATGCCGACGTCGCCCGAGCCGAGATTGACGGCGTGTGGATTGCCGCCACTGCCATTGTTGTTGTTATTGTCGTTGCTGCAGCCAGCGACCGCGGCGACGCCGATGGTAACGCCTGCCCACTGCAGGAACGTCCGCCGGCTGGTGGCGTTGGCGAGCTGGCCCAGGAACGCCAGTTCAGGCTCATGTGGTGGAGACGACCGAGACATGCATCCTCCAGAGGTTTGACAACGATTTCCCGGCACCGATCGTTGGTGACCGGGCTCGTCACGGTACGACGGTCGATGGCAATCGGATTTCTGCAGGTTCGGCGCGATGTTGCGCGCCACTCCGGTGCATTCCGGGTCATCCCGCCGGCGTGGCGTCTTCATTCGATCCAGCGGCGCGATCGTGGCGATGATGCGTGCGCGTCCTCATGTCGGCGCTAACTTCTCTTCCTCCTCCACTCTCAGCCGGTGTCCGTCATGCGCCTGATTGACTGCGTTGCGATTTGCTGCCTCGTCGGGGCACCTCTCCACCACGTCCGCGCCCAGGCCACCGATTCGGTGGTGCCCGATCTCGCGCCGCTCATCGCCGAGCCGCACAGCGAGATGCAGGCGGTGGTCGAGCGGTACACCGCTGATCGTGACGCGCTCGGCCGCCGCTACGCGGGCGAGTACTCGCCGTACCACGACGCGCGGTTTCGCAGCTTCTATGCTGCCTGGCGTGCGCGCCTGCAGGCGCTGCCGTTCGACAGGCTGACGCGCCCGGCGCAGGTCGACTACCTGCTGCTCGACAACGCCATCCGCAACCAGCTCGCGCTGCTCGATCGCGATCGCACGCTCGCGGCGCAGATGGCACCGCTGCTGCCGTTCGCCGACACGCTCGACGCCATGCTCGAGGCGCGCCGCGAACTGATCCATCCCGATCCGGCGCGGGCGGCAGCGACCATTGGGTGGATGACGGCACAGATCGATTCCGCCCGCGCCCGGGTGGCCGGCGGCACGGCGCCATCGCGCATCGTGGCCTATCGCGCGGCCGAGGCGCTCACCAGTCTCAAGCGTCAGTTCGACGCCTGGCAGCACTTCTATCTCGGCTACGACCCGCAGATGACCTGGTGGGTGACCGAACCCGGCAAGAAGTTCGATGCGGCCATCGACGCGTGGCACACCGAACTGCGCGTGAAGGTCGTCGGCGCCAAACCGGGCGAAGACGAACCGATCGTGGGCGATCCGATCGGGGCCGACGGGCTCGCCACCGATCTGCAAGCCGAGATGATTCCGTACACGCCCGACGAACTGATCGCGCTGGGAGAGAAGGAGCTGACCGTCTTTCAGCAGCAGGCGCGGCAGGCCGCACGCGACATGGGATTCGGCGACGACTGGAAGGCCGCGATCGAGAAGGTCAAGAACGACTATCCGCCGGTCGGGGGACAGGTGGATGCCGTGCGCGACATGGCGCGTGAAGCGATCGCCTGGGTCACGCAGCACAACCTGGTGACCGTGCCGCCGCTGGCCAATGAAATCTGGCGCATGGAAATGATGTCGGCCGAGGCACAGAAGACCAATCCGTTCTTCCTGGGCGGCGAGGTGATCGAGGTGTCATCGCCGACTGACGACATGACCGACGATGAAAAGCTCCAGTCGCTGCGCGCGAACAACACGCCGATGTCGCGCGCCACGGCGTTTCACGAACTGATCCCCGGTCACGAACTCCAGGGCTTCGTCGCCGACCGCAGCAACAGCTATCGCTGGGCGTTCGACACGCCGTTCTATGTCGAAGGCTGGGCGCTCTACTGGGAACTGCGCATGTGGGATCTCGGCTTCACGCAGACGCCCGAACAGCGGTTGGGCGCTTCGTTCTGGCGGATGCACCGCGCGGCGCGGATCATCTTCTCGCTCAAGTTCCACATGGGCGAATGGACGCCGCAGCAATGCATCGACTTCCTGGTCGACAGCGTGGGGCACGAACGCGCCAGCGCCACGGGGGAGGTGCGCCGCTCGTTCAACGGCAACTACTCGCCGTTGTACCAGGCCGGGTACCTGCTGGGCGGCATGCAACTGCACGCCCTGCGCGACCAGCTGGTCGGCAAGGGCAAGATGACCGACCGGCAGTTCAACGACGCGGTCCTCGCCGCGGGGCCGATGCCGATCGAGATGATCCGGGCGTTGCTCGATCCGACGGTCAAGCTGACGCGGGACTACGTGGCGAACTGGAGGTTCGCCGACTAGCACGAGGATAAGAGGGCAGAGCAGGCTTTTCTCGTTTTCTCTTTTCTCGGGTGTCTGCCATCCTGACAACGCCGCTGCCGCGGTGACCGCTCGTCCGACCGGGATCTGCCAATGGTGGCAGGCTTCGCTTGGCACGCCGGCTGCCGTATCCGGTCCGTGGTGGCAACCGTTGCGAGGTTGCCGTGACCAAATCCCACAAGGCCCGGACGGGCAGGAGCAATACCATGCGGACACGTAACGGCTGGAACAACTGGCCCCACACGCAACTCACCATCGAACCCAGCATCGATCGCTTCATCGCGCGCGCCTTCGACGTGCCGGTCTGGAGCGGCGGGGCCGACGTGCAGGAGCTGGCCGACAGCGCGATCATCACACTCGACGTGCCCGGCGTCAAGCCGGAGCAGATCAACGTCTCGGCGGAACATCGCACGCTGACGGTCAAGATCGAGCGGGACGGTCATCAACCTGTATGTGCGCCAGTACACCATCGGCACCAAGTACGATCTCGGACACGTGAGTGCCAAGCTGGAGCTCGGCGTGCTGACGCTGTCGCTGCCGAAGGCCGCCGAAGCGCTCGCGCGCACGGTGCCGGTGACCGTCGCGTAAGCGACGTGTCATCCCGAGGAAGCGTAGCGACCGAGGGATCGCGTACCGGTTGAGCGATCCCTCGCTGCGCTCGGGATGACACGCCGTCGGCGATCCCTCGCTACGCTCGGGATGACAGGTGGCCGGTCGACGTGTTATCCTCGCTAGATGTTCACTGCCATCAACCCCACCACCGGCGCCGTCATTGCCGAATATCCGCAGCTCGACAGCGGTGAACTTCGGGCGAAGCTCGCGCGCGCCGACAAGGCGTGGCACAGCTGGCGGCGGACGGCATTTCGCGAACGCGCCGCCCTGCTGACGCGTGCCGCAGCGTTGCTGCGCGAACGCGCCGACCGGTACGGCAGGCTGATGGCGCTGGAGATGGGGAAACCGATCGGGGAGGGGCGGGCCGAAGCCACCAAGTGCGCCACCGCGTTCGAGTACTACGTCGAGCACGGCGAACGATTTCTGGGCGACGAGCACATCGCGACCGACGCGTCGCGCAGCTTCGTGCACTATCAGCCGCTCGGTGCCGTGCTCGCCGTCATGCCGTGGAACTTTCCCTTCTGGCAGGTGGTGCGGTTCGCCGCCCCGTCGCTGATGGCCGGCAACGTCGGCCTGCTCAAGCACGCTGCCAACGTGCCCGGCTGCGCGCTCGCGCTCGAGGAGTTGTTTCGCGACGCCGGGTTTCCCGAAGGCGTCTTCCAGAATCTTTTCATCGATCACACGCAACTGCGTAGCGTGATCCGTCACCGCGCCGTGCAGGCGGTGACGCTCACCGGCAGCACGGCAGCGGGTCGCGCGGTGGCCAAGCAGGCCGGTGACCGGCTCAAGAGGACCGTGCTCGAACTCGGCGGCAGTGATCCGTATGTCGTGCTGGAGGATGCCGACCTCGACCTCGCCGTCGACACCTGCGTCAAGGCGCGGCTGATCAACTCGGGCCAGAGCTGCATCGCGGCCAAGCGGTTCATTGTGGTCGATGCGGTGCGCGATGCGTTCACCGAGCGCTTTGTCGACCGGATGCGCGACATCGCGATGGGTGATCCGCTTGACGAACGCAACGAGATCGGCCCGCAGGCACGCCGCGACCTGCGCGATGCGCTGCACGACCAGGTCGAACGCAGCGTCGCCAAGGGCGCGGCCCTGCTCCTCGGCGGCGCGATGCCGGATGGTCCCGGCGCGTTCTATCCGCCGACGGTGCTGGCGAATGTTGGCAAGGGAATGGCGGCGTACTCGGAAGAACTCTTCGGCCCGGTGGCCGCGATCATTCCGGCCCGGAATGAGCGCGCGGCGATCAAGATCGCCAACGACAGCGTCTTCGGCCTGGGCGCCGCGGTGTTCACGCAGGACGTCGCGCGCGGCGAGCGGATCGCGGCGTACGAGCTGCGCGCGGGGTCGTGCTTCGTCAACGCCAATGTGCGCTCCGATGCGCGACTGCCGTTCGGCGGCATCAAGGAGAGCGGGTACGGGCGCGAACTGTCGCGGCAGGGGATCCGGGAATTCGTGAACGTGAAGACGGTGTGGGTGCGGTAGGCGTAGGGGCGCATCAATGATGCGCCCTTACGCGAGACGCCTTGATTGAATCAAATGTTGAGGGTATGCTCCAGACATGCCCGACGACCTCGAACTCATCCAGGGAACTCTCGACGTGCTGGTGCTGCGCGCGTTGTCCTGGCGCAGCATGCACGGCTACGCCATTGCGCGCTTCATCCGGCAGGGATCGGGTGAGCGTTTCACCATTCTCGACGGCGCGTTGTACACGGCGCTCCACCGGATGGAAGAAACCGGCTGGGTGGCGTCAGAATGGGGGATTTCCGACAAGGGGAAGCGCGCCAAGTTCTACCGGCTGACACCGGCCGGCAAGCGCGCGCTCAAGGCCGAGACGGCGTCGTGGCATGACTATGTGTCGGCGGTGGCCGGCGTGTTGCGGGCCAAGCCGGAGCCGGTGTGACCAGTGGCTGGCGTCGCTGGATGCGTGTCTGGCGGCGAACGCCGGAGCACGACGTCGATGCGGAGCTGCAATTCCATCTCGACGAACGCATCGCCGAGCTGACGGCGGCCGGTGCCGACACGGATCACGCACGCGCGCAGGCGTTGCGCGAGTTCGGCGACGTGACGCGGGTGCGCGATGGACTGGTCGACATCGACCAGCGGATCACGCGGCACCGCGCGTGGCGCGAGCGGTGCGAATGGATCGGGCAGGACCTCGGCCTATGTGCTGCGGAGCCTGCGGCGCTCGCCGGGATTCGTCCTGGCGGTGGTGCTGACGCTGGCGCTGGGGATCGGCGCGAATGTCGCGGTGTTCGCGGTGCTGGACCGCCTCTTTCTCACCGGTCCTCCTGGCGTGGTCCATCCGAACCAGATCCGGCGCATCTACCGCTTCTATCGGGTCGACAATCTGCCGGACCACGCGAACGCTCGTCCGCTCGGTGACTTCTCCGTGTTTGCGTTCCACGACTTTCGCGACATCGCCGCCGCCGCACCACCCGGGTTGCCGCTGGGCGGTTACGCACGCCCACAAACTGATGCGGACGTCGCGACCACGTTCGTCATCGGCGATTACTTCAAGGTCCTCGGCGTCCAGCCTGCGGCGGGGCGTTTCTTTTCCCCGGACGAATCGCGCATCGAAACCGACGCGGATGCGGCGGTGATCAGCCATCGCCTCTGGCGCACGGAATTCGGCGCGCGAACCGACATCGTCGGGCAACCGCTTCGCGTGGATGGGCACCTCTACACGATCATCGGCGTGACGTCCGGCGCCTTTCACGGCGCCGATAATGATGCCAACGACGTATGGCTGCCGATCAGTGCGATGCGATGGGAGAAGGGGAATGATCCTGACTGGTACGAGCGCGACGGCGGCACCGGCTGGATCAACCTGATTGCACGGGTCCGGAGTCCGGCGGAAGCGCTGCTGCTGCAGCAGGCGGCGACGCACGTGTTCCGGCGCAGCGACATCAAGGCTGACATCAACCCGGTGGCGCGCTTGCGACCGTTGTTGCGAGCCTCCGGCCCGGATGCAGACGCCGGCGCCGTCGCGATGACGACGCGGCTCGCCGGTGTGGCGCTCATCATCCTGCTGATTGCGTGCGCGAATGTCGCCAACCTGCTGCTCGCCAGAGGATTGCGGCGGCGGGGTGAACTCGCGCTGCGTCTCGCGATGGGCATCAGGCGGCACCGGTTGATGGCGCTGTTGCTGGCGGAAAGCGCAGTGCTTGGCGTGATCGGTGGCGCGGCGGCGTTGACGCTGGCACTCGTGGGCGGCAGTGCGTTACGCCGTCTGCTGATGCCCGGAACCAACTGGACGGATCCGATTGCGGACTGGCGCGTGATCGTGGTGGCGGCGCTGCTGGCACTGACCACAGGAATCGGTGCCGGCCTGGTACCGTCATGGCGCGCCAGCAAAGCCGACGCCGGCATCACGCTGCGAGGCGGCATGCGTGAAGGACAGTTTCAGCGATCCCGCCTCCGGTCGGCGCTATTGCTCACGCAGGCCGCGCTTGCGGTGGTGCTGCTCGCCGCCGCAGGCGTGTTCGTGCGAAGCCTGCACGCCATGGAAACGACTGACGTCGGATACGACGCGGATCGACTCGTATTCGCCTCGGTGAACGCCGAGGCCGCCGACCGTGCTCGACAGCCCAGCATATGGGCGACACTGCCTGGCCTGGCGACCGAGCTGGCCCGTCTGCCCGGCGTGGAACGCACTGCATTGGCGAGCAATGTGCCCATGGCGTCGTCCTGGGCGATGACCGTGTTTCTGCCCACTGGCGATTCATTGATTCCGGACATGTCATTTGTTTCGCCGTCCTACCTGGCGACGACGGGCCTGGAAGTGCTTCGGGGACGCGGCCTGACTGCGCGCGACAGCGCTCGTCCGGAATCGGTAGTCCTGATAAGCCAGTTCATGGCCCGAACAGTGTGGCAGGGACGTGATCCGATTGGCCAGTGTCTGATGCAAAGATCTCGCAGCAATCCGTGCAGTACTGTTGTTGGCGTCGTCTCCGATGCGCACGAGATGGGTATCGACGAACGGCCAGATCTGAAATTCTATCGTCCACTTGCCGACAGCGGTCATTGGGGTGTGGCCCATACCATCGTGCTGCGTGCGCGCGCGGGACAAGCGTCACTCGTTGCCGACGAAGTCCGTCGCGTCCTTCGCGATCGATTCGATGGGTGGGCCGTGCCAACGGTACGCACCATGGTCGGCGGCATGAGCTGGGAGCTCCGCCCGCGGCGTCTCGGCGCCTCGCTCTTCTCCGCCGCCGGACTACTCGCGCTGCTCGTCGCCATGGTCGGTGTCTACAGCACGATCGCGTACACCTTCAGCCAGCGCACGCACGAGATCGGTGTGCGCATGGCGCTCGGCGCGCGCGCCGCGTCGGTCGCGCGGCTGGTGATCGGTGATGGGCTGCGCGTGGTCGCGCTCGGCGTGGCCATCGGGCTGCTGTTGTCACTGGCCGGCGGGCAACTGGTCGCGTCAATGCTGTATCACGTGGCCCCGCACGATCCGCTGGTGCTCGCATCGGTGTCGATCGTGCTCTTGCTCGCCGCCGCCCTCGCCTGCGCAGTCCCCGCCTGGCGGGCCACGCGAATCGATCCGGTGATCGCGTTGCGGGCGGAGTGACCGACTGACGCCCTGAACAGTGGGCCACGAGGCCGCGCCGCTGGCGGGAACCCGATACCCGCGTTTCACAGGCTGACGCCGACCATGTCCTCATCGCCCATTGCTCGTGACGCTTCGCGCGCACCTCGCGCCGCCCCGATCCGCTATAATTCCCCCGCTCCCCACAATCGTCCCACTACTGCGAGGATCCGTCATGTTTACGCGCGCCCTGCTGTTCAGTCTCGCCACCTCGTGTCTCGTCGCCGGTGCGGCGAGTGCTCAACAGCCCGGCGCGCCGGGCGGTCGCGGGGGTCGTGGCGGCGGTGGCGGGCGCGGAGCAGCCGGGGCCCCAGCCGACGATACCACCAGCGGCGTGCCGGCCGTCGAGCGGATCTCCGTCACGCATCACACCACCAAGATCGACGGCAAGTCGATCACCTACACGGTCAACACCGGCACGATGGTGCTGCGCGACGAAGACGGCAAGCCCAAGGCGTCGGTCTTCTTCATCGCGTACACCAAGGACCAGGAAAACTCGGCCACCCGCCCGGTGACGTTCTTCTTCAACGGTGGCCCAGGCTCGGCGTCGCTCTGGCTCGACATGGGCATCATGGCGCCGATGCATCCCGACATGGCGCCCAACGGTCAGCAGCCCGCGCCGCCGTACAACCTGGTCGAGAATCCCAATTCCCCGCTCGATGTCACCGACCTGGTGCAGATCGACGCGATGAACACCGGCTACTCGCGCCCCGCCAAGGGCGTGAAGGAGACCGACTTCACCGGCGCGCGCAATGACATCGCCATGTTCGGCGAGTTCATCCGCGATTACCTCGACAAGTATCAGCGCTGGGATTCCCCCAAGTATCTCTTCGGCGAGAGCTACGGCACCTTCCGTTCGGCCGGGCTCGCGTCCGAGCTGCAGGACAACGAAGGCATCGAACTCAACGGCATCATGCTCCTCGGCACCGTGCTCGATTATCAGTACATCTCGCAGTCGCCCACCAACGACATCGGCTACTCCACCTTCCTGCCGACGTACACGGCGACCGCGTGGTATCACAAGAAGCTGCCGCCCGACCTGCAGAAGGAAACCCTCAAGCAGGTGGTCCAGCAGTCCCGCGATTATGCCTTCGGCGATTACATGGTGGCCCTGGCCAAGGGGAATGCGCTGACGCCGGCCGAACGCACCGCGGTGGCCGCCAAGGTGGCGCGGTTCACCGGGTTGTCGCCGCAGTTTGTCGACAACACCAACCTGCGCATCGACGCCGGCGCGTTCCGCACCGAGTTGCTGCGCGATCAGCGCGAAATGGTCGGGCGCTACGACACGCGGATGATCGGCATCAACGGCAACGCGTCGAGCCTGCGCCAGGACTACGACCCGTCGGATGTGGCACCGACCGGTGCGTTCATGTCGGCATTCATGCACTACCTGCACGCCGACCTCGACTACACCAGCGACCTGCAGTACTACATCGGGAGCCACTCCGGACGCTGGGACTTCGGCGGGTCGGGCGAGAATGGCTACCCGAGCGAGGTCGACGCGCTGCGCGAAGCGATGGCCAAGGATCCCTACCTGCACGTGATGGTCGGCGCCGGCTA
The DNA here is from genome assembly GCA_963796635.1 of uncultured Gemmatimonadales bacterium. Lineage (GTDB taxonomy): Bacteria > Gemmatimonadota > Gemmatimonadetes > Gemmatimonadales > GWC2-71-9 > Palsa-1233. The sequence continues at coordinate 2,436,092 of CAWCMH010000001.1, read as the reverse complement.
CTACGATACCGCCACGCCGTTCGCCAACGCCGAGTACAGCTTCAATCATCTGGGCTTCGACAAGACCTACGCCGACCGCGTCGATTTCAAGTACTTCGAGAGCGGTCACATGGCGTACCTCAACCAGACATCGGCCCGGGAATTGAAGTCGGATATCGTCGACTTCATCAACGCGACGGTGCACGGCGGCAAGCCCTCGAACTAGCGGCAAGCAACCGGGCCAGCCAACTTTCGATGATGACAACACTCCATCGAGTTGGCTGCGCCTGTGCCGCACTGATCCTCGCCGGTTGCGGCGGCCACGCCGCCCCCGCCAATGCGCCGCAACCGGCGGCACCGCAGCAAGTCGTGCTGGTATCGCTGGACGCATTCCGCTGGGACTACCTCAACCGGCCCGAAGCGCGCAATCTCCGGCGACTGGCGCGTGAGGGAGTCCATGCGACGCGGATGATTCCCGCGTTTCCGTCGCTCACTTTTCCCAACCACTACGCCATCGCCACGGGGCTCTATCCCGAGCACAGCGGCATCATCGACAACACGATGCACGACTCGCTGCTTGGCTGGTTTCACATCTACGACACCACGGCGGTACGCAACGCGGCGTGGTGGGGCGGCGAACCGATCTGGATCACCGCCGTGAAGCAGGGCGAACCGTCAGGGGCATTCTTCTGGCCCGGTTCCGAAGCGCCGATCGAGGGCATGCACGCAACACGATGGATGAAGTTCAACGACCGGTTTCCCAACGCGGAACGTGTCGACAGCGTGCTCACCTGGCTGACGCTGCCCGACGGCCAGGCCATGCGCCTGGTCACGCTCTATTACAGCGACGTCGATCACGCCGGGCACAGTTACGGCCCCGATTCGCCGCAGGAGGATTCGGCCATCGCGCGCGTCGACACCATGATCGGCAAGCTGATGGACGGCATCGATGCGCGCGGCCTGCACGATCGCGTCAACCTGATCGTGCTTGCCGATCACGGCATGGCATCGGTGTCGCGCGATCGATTGATCTATCTCGATGACTACGTTCCCACGGCAGACTTCGACGTCGTCGACGCGGCCGCGATCGGCCTGATCACCCCCAAGCCGGGTCTGCTCGACACGGTGTACAACCGGCTGCACGGCGCCAATCCACACTTGCAGGTCTACAAGAAGGCCGACGTGCCGGCGCGATTCCACTACAACGACAACCCGCGCATCACGCCGCTGGTGCTGATTGCCGACGAAGGCTGGCTGATCACGACGCACGCGCGCGAGTCGGCCCGCCCGCTCACCATGCGCGGCGATCACGGGTACGACAATCAGCTGCCCGACATGGGCGCACTGTTCGTTGCCGAAGGTCCGGCGTTCAAGCGCGACATCACGGTGCCGCCGTTCCAGAACATTCACGTCTACGACCTGATCTGCCACATCCTCGGGCTGCGTCCGGCGCCCAACGACGGGTCGCTCGACTCGACTCGCGCGATGCTGCACTGACATGACCACGCGCCGGGAGTTTGTCGCGAGCGCAATGCTGGCGGCACCGGCAATGCGGCGCCTGCCCCCAACGATCCGCGTCGTCGCGTCGCATGACCGCATGCAGTGGTGGCGCGAGGCTCGCTTCGGGATGTTCCTGCACTGGGGCCTCTATTCCATCCTGGCAGGCGACTGGCACGGTGACACCCATTCGGCCGAATGGATCCGCAACAACGATCACATCCCGATCGACCAGTACGACCAGTTGCTGACACGCTGGAATCCGGTCGACTTCGATCCCGATGCGTGGGCCGCCATGGCGCAGCGCGCCGGCATGAAGTACGTCGTGCTCACCACCAAGCATCACGACGGATTCTGCCTGTTCGACTCGAAGGTGACCACGTTCGACGTGATGAGCACGCCATCGCAGCGTGACATTTGCCGAGAGCTGTCGCGCGCGCTGCGCAAGCGTGGACTGCGCGTGGGCTGGTATCACTCGATCATGGACTGGCATCACCCGGATTACCTGCCGCGTCGCGACTGGGAAGTCGCCACGCGTCCGGTCGACGGCGCCGACTTTTCGCGCTACGTGCAGTACCTGCACGCGTCGGTCGACGAACTCCTCTCGAATTACGGCCCGATCGACATCCTCTGGTTCGACGGCCAGTGGGAATCGACGTGGACGCACCAGCTGGCCGTTGCACTCAACGATGAAATTCGCGCGCATCACCCGACGCTGATCATCAACAACCGGATCGATGGCGCCGGCGCGCCCAAGGGAGCCGAACTTGGTGATTTCGGCACGCCGGAGCAGACCATTCCGGCGACGGGCCTGCCCGGCAAGGATTGGGAATCGTGCATCACGATGAACGATGACTGGGGCTACAAGGCCGACGACCACAACTGGAAGTCGCCGCGCAAGCTGGTCGAAATGCTGGTGGAGACGGCATCCAAGGGTGGCAACCTGCTGCTCAACGTGGGGCCGATGGCGAGCGGGCGGTTTCCACCCGAGTCGATCGATCGCCTGCAGCAGATCGGCGAGTGGATGCAGCGGCACGGCGACGCGATTCATGGCACGACGGCGTCGCTCTTTGCCGAATCACCGTTCTTTCGGTCGACGACAACGAACGCGCGCTGCATCTGTTCGTCACGGACTGGAAGAGCGGCGCGATGACATTGCCCGGCTTGCAGACGCGGCCCACGTCAGCCGAGTTGCGCACGGCGAAGGGGCGGGTACAGCTCGAAGTCGCGGATCATGACGGCGGATTTGCGATCATGCTGCCCGAACAGGTACCCGCGACACTGCTCCCCGTCGTGTCACTGCGTTTCGATCGGTCGCCGATTGTCGTGTGAGCCATGAGCCATGAGCCCCGATGTCGGGCTCGGCGTCATCGCCAAGGCTAACGTCGGCGACTCACCGCCCACGACTCACGACTAACGACTAACGGCTAACGACTAACGACTTCCCTTACTTCGACGTCCCCCACAACTCCTCCAGGCCGATCGTGTCGCCGCGCCGCTCCGCCGCGTCGAGTCGCGGCGCATGCGCGCGGAGCAGGTCGCCGCGCGTGACGATGCCGATCACCCGCGTCGGTGCGGCGCGGGTCACCACCGGCAGGCGGCCAATGCCTTCGCGCACCATGATATCCCCGGCGTCGCGCAGCGACTGATCGGGATGGACGACGACCGCGGGTCGGCGCACCAGCGCGCCGATGGTCGCTGCGTCGCCACGCCGGGAACCGCGCAGGTCGCGGCGCGTGACCACGCCGATCAGATCGTCGGCGTCGTCGATCACCGGAAAGCCCTGATGGCCCGCACTGTCCGGCGCCTCGAGTCGCGCGTGCACCACGGCCGCGAGGTCGCTGGCATGCAGGGCGACCACGTCCCCGGTCATCGCACTTGCGACCGGGAGTCGTGCGAGGAAGTCGACGGCATAGTCTTCCTGCACCAGCACGCCGCGCCGGGCGAGCTTCTCCGTCATGATCGAGTGACGCATGATCAGGCGCGAGACCAGATAGGCCGCGGCGCAGCCACCAAGGAGTGGCAGGAGCCCGAGTGGCTGGCGCGTGGTTTCGAACGCGAATACGACCGACGCCAGCAGCGCGCGTGACGCGCCGGCGAACATCGCCGCCATGCCGACCAGTGCCGCCACCGCCGGCACGATGCCGAGCGCCGGAGCGTGCATCGCGAGCAGGCCGCCGGCAATCGCACCGATGCCGCTGCCGAACGTGAACAACGGTGCCAGCGTGCCGCCGGAGGTTCCGCTGGCGAGATAGACCGCCCAGGCGACGAACTTGAGCACCACCAGTAACGCCAGTGCGTCGAGTGTGAACCGGCCCGCCAGCGCGGCATTGATGTTGTCGTAGCCGACGCCCAGGATGCGCGGATCGATGTAACCCAGCACGCCGACCACGACGGCACCGAGCACGGGCCACCACATCCAGTGGATCGGCAGCCGTTCGAACCAGTCCTCGATGTCGTACACCGAGCGCGTGATGGCGGCCGATATCGCCCCGACCGCCGCGCCGAGGAGGCAGTAGAACACCAGCGCCGTGGCGGTCGGCTCGGTGACATTCGGCATCGGAAACACCGGTGCCGTGCCGAACCACGCCATGCGGACGGCGGTCGCCGCGCACGCGGCCAGCGACACCGGCACGATCGAGCGCGCGCGGTATTCGAACAACAGCAGTTCGACGGCCAGGAGCACGGCAGCCACGGGAGTGCCGAACGTGGCGGCCATCCCGGCCGCCGCGCCGGCGGCGAGCAGCGTCTTGCGTTCGTCGGCGGTGACGTGGATCACCTGTCCCAGCAACGATCCGAACGCGCCGCCGGTGGCGATGATCGGACCCTCGGCGCCGAACGGCCCGCCGGTGCCGATCGCCAGCGCCGCCGACAACGGCTTGAGGATGGTGAGGCGCGGCGGCACCCGGCTTTCGTTGTGCAGAATCGCGTCCATCACCTCGGGAATGCCGTGGCCGCGAATGGCGGGCGAGCCCCACCGCGCCATCACGCCGACGATCACGGCGCCGACCAGGGGCACGACCATGGTCCAGGCGCCGAGTTGGGCGTTGGACGGATCGACATTGGCGAACGACCAATGCTCGTGGTACGCGACGTTGGTGATCAGGTGAATCAACGCCAGCAGCACGATGGCAATGAATCCGCCGGCAATGCCGACGGCGGTGGCGGCTCCGGTAATCAGCAGCAATCGCAGGTCACGCATCGGAAGGCTTCCGGGAGCGCGACGACGGATCGGGTTCCAGGAAGAGCCGCGGTGGCGTGGCGCCCAGGTGGGCGGCGGCCACCCATCGCTCGAGCGATTGCGCCAGCGTGCGCACGTCGCGCGCCGACATCGACGCGAGCGCGCCGATGAGGTGCGCCTGGACCGGCACCTCGCTGCGCCGCAGCAGTCGTCGCCCGGCGGCCGTCAGCGCCACGGCGGCTCGGCGGCGATCCCGGGGATCGCGATCGCGGCGAATCAGGCCGCGTGCTTCGAGACGGGTCAGCACCACGCTCACGGTCGCCTGGCGCGTGTGGGTGCGGGCGGCGAGCGCGTTGACCGACGCGACGGGCCCGTCGGCCAGTTGTTCGAGCACGAACCGCTGCGCCGATGTGATGCCGGCCTGCTGCTCGAGGTCATGCGCCGATACCAGCAGCGCGCGCACGATGCGCCGCAACGCGTCGATGGCCCGGGTGGACGGATCGGAAATCATATAGGTCCATCAATATAATTGGCCGGCCCGCGGGCGCCGCTATCTTTGGGAGTCGATCCTGCCGAGAGATGCCATGCAGCGACCCCGGATCCGCGCGGGCGAGGGTCAGGTCCTCCAACTGCGCGTCGAGCTGATGGACGTGACGCCGGCGGTGTGGCGCCGCCTGGTGCTCGCCGAGCGAGCATCGCTGGAGGAATTGCACCTGAGTATCGAGGGGTCGATGCGGCGCGACCCGGTCGACGGCTACGGGTTCGTGGTCGATGGCATCCGCTACACCGATGATCACGACGGACCCCGCGATCCGGCGATCGTGGCCCTGCAGTCGCTCGGGCTGCACCCGGGCATGCGGTTCGAGCACACCAGCGGCGCACTGCCCGAACCCTGGCGTCATGTCATCACGATCGAAGCGGTGACGCCCCGGCTGGTCGGTCAACGCGTGCCGAGCTGCACGGCGGGCGCGCGTGCCGCGCCGCCCGAGGGGTGCGCCGGCCCGGCAGCGTATCGCGAACTCCTGCGGGTGTGGCACGATCCGTTCGATCCGCGCGCCGCCGAATGGCGCAGTCATCTGGCCGATCGGTTCGCCCCGGACTACGCCGACCTCACCGCCATCAACGCCGCGCTCGCACGCATCCCCAAGCGGCGGCCCGCGGCGTAACCACAGGAGAAAAGAGAAAAGAGAAAACGAGAAAAGGTGCCTTGTCGTGAGCACCGCGCCCCCGGCTGCTCCCGTCTCTCTTTTCTCTTTTCTCGTTTCTCTTACAACAGTCCCTCCTCCAGGACCAGCTTCGTAAGCCCGGCCACGGTGCGAATGCCAAGCTTGTCCATCAGCGATTCGCGGTGCGTCTCGACGGTACGGTGCGAGATGCCCAGGCGTGCAGCGATCTGCTTGTTGGTCTCGCCGCGCGCGACACCGAGGACCACGTCGCGTTCGCGCGGCGTGAGCACATCGAGTGCGGACGTGGCCGGCGGTGTGTTCTGGGCGGCGGTGAGACGCGCGGCGACGGCGGGCGGAAAGTACCCCTCGCCGCGATGCACCGCGCGCACCGCGCGACGCAGTTCAGCCGGCGGGGAATCCTTGAGCAGGTACCCGCGCGCGCCGGCCTTGACACTCTCGAGCACGTATTCCGGCTGATCGTACATCGACAGCATCAGCACGCGCGTCGATGGATCGAGCTGCCGGATATCCGACGCGATCTGGATGCCGGTGCGTCCCGGCAATGCGATGTCCATGACGACGACGTCCGGCCGGTTGCGGGCGACGAGTGCCAGTGCCTCTTCGGCGTTCTTGCCTTCGCCGACCACCACGACGCCCGGCTCGCCTTCGAGCACGCGGCGAATGCCTTCGCGCACGACGGCGTGATCATCGACGACAGCAACCCGGATATCCGTCATGTTCGCTCCCGAACAGGGAAGGGTAAGGTAGGCGGATGCCGCGCACCGTCTCCGTCACACCCGCGCGGGGATCGGTACTTCTACGGTGACGGTGAACCCGCTGGGGCGGGCGGCACCCAGGGTGACGCGACCGCCGAGGGCCTGGATCCGCTCGCGCATGCCGGCCAGCCCGAGATGGGCCGATTCGTCGATCACCACCGCGCCATTCGCCATGACGGTGCCGCGCCCGTTGTCACGCACCACGAGTCGGAGCCACGGCGGGTCGACGCGCAAGCGGAGTGTGACTTTGGTCGCGGCGGCGTGGCGGATGACATTGGCGAGCGCTTCCTGCGCGGCCCGAAACAGCGCCAGTTCGGTGTCCGGGGCGAGCCGGGGCGCCGATTCCGGCAGATCGGTGACGACGGACAGTGGTCCGCGTGCGCGGACATCCGCGGCCAGCGACCGGATCGCGGGCACCAGGCCGAGATCGTCCAGCAATGCGGGTCGCAGGTCGTTCATCACCCGGCGCACCCCGCGAATCCCCTGATCGACCAGGCCAAGCACTTCGTCGAGCCGCTCGGTCGTGTGATGGTCGGCGCCTTCGCGCAGCATGCCGATTTCGAGCTTGACGGCGGACAGCGTCTGCGCGGTTTCGTCGTGCAGCTCGCGCGACACGCGCCGCCGTTCGGCCTCGTGCTGGCGCACCATCAAGGCCGAGAGGTGTCCCAGTTCGTCGGTCCGGGCGGCGAGGCGTTCGGCCAGCTCGGACAACACCATGATCCCGAACCCGACGCCAACGGCGAGTTCAAAGACAATGTCGAGGAAGTAACCCCACGGCGCCCACGCTCCGCGCGCCCGCAACACCGTGTAGTCGAGATGATGCAGTCCCCACAGCGTGAACGCGATGGCGACAAATCGCGCGCCGGGCGAGTGATTGCGATGCGCGTAGCGCCAGAACACCCAGCCGGTCCAGAGCGTGGCGCCGGCGATCAATGCGACGGTCGGCAACGCCACGAGTGCGAAACGGTCGAGCGCGTGGATCGCCACCCAGGCCCAGATGACCGGGAAGACGGCGATGAGGACATACCACGACCGCCAGCGCGCGCGACGCGAGAAGACCAGCGCCGCCCACAGAATCGCGAGCGCGACCCAGGCCGTGGCGACCTGATGCCAGAAGAGCCACGCCAGGTCGCCGGTCAGGAGGAAGAGGATGATCATGATCAGCCGCAGGACGTACAGGCTCCATGCCGCCGCCCACCATGCGAACCAGCGCTCCGGCAGCCGGCGATAGAGCACCAGCGCGAACACCGCGAGTCCCGCCGTGACGATCACCTGAAAGGCGGCGTCCGAGAGCTCGGCTGACGTGGCGACAACGGCAGGGTCCTGCATCCCGGAAACGTCGCCCCGTGCGTGCGTCAGGGGCTAGGGGCGCGATAGCTTGGAGCGTCGTGCCACACGCCCCGGTTCTGAGCCTGCATCACGTCTCCCGCCGGTTCGGCGGCGTCGCGGCGGTCGACGATCTGTCGCTCGACATCGCGCCCGGCGAATTCTTTTCACTCCTCGGCCCGTCCGGCTGCGGCAAGACCACCACGCTGCGCCTGATTGCCGGGTTCGAACAGCCCGATGGCGGCGAAGTGCGCATGCTCGGCGATCTGGTCAACGGCCGCCGCCCCTACCAGCGTCCCATCGGGATGGTCTTCCAGAATTACGCGCTCTTTCCGCATCTGGACGTGCGCGCCAACGTGGCGTTCGGCCTGGAGGAGCGGCGCACGCCACGGCGCGAGACCGATGCGCGAGTCGATCGGGCGCTCGAACTCGTGCGACTCGATCCCGCCGTGTATCGCCATCGCACCCCGGCGGAACTGTCGGGCGGACAGCGGCAGCGCGTCGCCCTCGCGCGTGCGCTGGTGCTGGAGCCCCCCATCCTGCTGCTCGACGAGCCGCTCGGCGCACTCGACCTGCAACTGCGCAAGGCGATGCAGCTCGAACTCCGGCAGCTCAACCGGACGCTCGGTATCACCTTCGTCCTGGTCACGCACGATCAGGAAGAGGCCCTCACGATGAGCGATCGCGTTGCGGTGATGTCGACCGGTCGGGTGATGCAGGTGGGCGCACCCCGCGACATTTATGATCATCCCGCCACGGAGTTCGTCGCGACCTTCATCGGCGAGGCGAACCTGTTCGACGGTGTCGTCGAAGCCGTCACCGAGGGACGTGCGCTCGTACGCCAGGCCGATGGCGTCACGTGGCGCGTGCGGACCGGGGAACACGCGGTGGGCGATGTGATCCGCATCGCCGTCCGGCCCGAATGGCACCGGCTCGCATCGGCTGTGGCGCCGTTGCCGAGCGGGGTGAACGCGATTCCGGGCCGCGTGCGCGAGTTGATCTTTCTCGGCGAGTCGATGCACGCCCTCGTCGCCACCGGTGGCGATCGCGATGTGCGCGTGTTGGTGCAGCGTGAGCTGCCCGACACCGCCGCGCTGCATGTGCCGGGCACCGAGGTGATGATCACGTGGCGGGTGGAGGATGGCCAGGTGCTGTCGCAATGAGCCTGCGCGGTCGCGTGCTGGATCGGATGGCACGGTCGCGGTGGCGTGCGCCGCTGCTGCTCTCTCCGTCCGGGGCGTGGTTGCTGGTGTTCTTCGTGGTACCGCTGGCGATCATGGCGACCTACGCGATTCGGCCGCGTCATATTCTCGGCGGTGTGTATCCCGGTTGGACCACGACCAGCGTGCGGCGCCTGTTCGATCCGATCTATTTCGGCGTGTATCGGCGGACCGTCGAGCTGGCCCTGCTGACAACGGTGCTGGCATTGCTCGTGGCATATCCGATGGCGCTGGTGATCGTGCGGGCGCGCCGGTGGCGTGCGTGGCTGCTGTTCCTGGTCGTGCTGCCGTTCTGGACGTCGTTCCTGGTGCGCACCTACGCGATGATCTTCCTGCTGCGCGACACCGGTGCGATCAATCAACTGCTCCTGGCCGCGGGCGTGATCCAGCAGCCGCAGCAGTGGCTGTATACGCCCGGCGCGGTGCTCTTCGGGCTGGTGAGCGGATTCCTCCCGTTCATGGTGCTGCCGATCTATGCGTCGCTGGACAAGGTGGATCCCGCGCTGCTCGAAGCCGCCGAAGTGCTCGGGGCGCGCGAATGGCGGCGATTCGTGCGCGTCACCTGGCCGCTCACCAGGCCAGGCGTGGCGGCCGGTGTGGTGCTGGTGTTCGTCCCGGCACTCGGTTCGTTCCTCACGTCCGACCTGCTCGGTGGCGCCAAGGTCGAACTGATCGGCAACCTGATCGAAGCCCAGTTCACCAGTGCGCGGAACTGGCCATTCGGATCGGCGCTGTCGTTGTTCCTGCTGGTGGCCGTGCTCATCGCAATGCTGCTCCGCATCCGGCCGCGCGGCAGATCGCGACACCGCCGGGCGGCGGCATGATGCGCCGCGTCGTTGCGGTGCTGGCGTGGCTTGGCTACGCCGCGGTGCTGCTGCCGCTGGCGCTGGTCGTGGCGTGGAGCTTCAACGCGTCACGCAGCGGCGCGCGATGGGACGGCTGGTCGCTCATCTGGTACCGCCACCTGGTCGAGCGTGCGGATCTGCTGCTGGCACTGCGGACGTCGCTGATCGTGGGCATCACGGCGACGGTGGTCAGCACCATCCTCGGCATCTTCGCGGCGCTCGCGATTGCGCGTGGCACGCGCCGGATGGCGGTAGCGTGCGAGTCACTGCTCGCGTTGCCCATCGTCACGCCGGACGTCGTCGCCGGGATCTCGCTGCTGGTGCTCTTTTCCGCCGCCGGGTGGCATCTTGGGCTGCTGTCCGTGATCGTGGCGCACATCACCTTCTGCGTGCCGTTCACCATCATCGTGATGCTTGCGCGGTTGCGCGGGATGGATCATTCGCTCGAAGACGCGGCCCTCACGCTCGGTGCCGATGAGATCACCGCCTTCCGTCGCGTCACGCTGCCGTTGATGATGCCGGGGGTGATCGCCGCGGCGTTGCTCGCGTTCACGTTGTCGTTCGATGATTTCATCATCACGTTCTTCGTCGCGGGACCCGGCACCACCACGCTGCCGCTGCTGATCTACGGCATGGTGCGCCGCACGGTCGAGCCGACCGTCAACGCGCTGACCACGCTGCTGGTGATCGCGACCGCGCTGGTCCTGGTGGTGGCCCAGCGATGGATGGGCCGGACCGACGTGCACGGGTTGCCGTGATCGACCGTCGAGCGTTTGTTGCGCGGTGCGCCAGGGCCGGGTTGTCGGCCGGCGCGGGTTCGCTGCTGCTGTCGTGCGTGACGCGCCGGGCGCCGCCGCCGGCCGACGAGCGCGCCATGTCCGCCGCCGGGCCGCTCGAACGCGAACTGCACGTCTTCAACTGGTCGGACTACATCGCCGCCACCACGATCAGTGATTTCGAACGTGAATTCGGCGTGCGCGTCACCTACGACACCTACGAGAGCAACGAAGAGATGGTCGCCAAGCTCGTGGCGGGCGGCGACCAGTACGACATCGTCGCGCCGAGCGGTTACCTGGTGCCCGTGCTGGTGGAGGGTGGGCTGCTGCAGCCACTCGATCACGCGGTGCTGACCAACTGGAGCAATCTCCTGCCGGTGTTCGCCAACGCCGCGGCGGATCGCGGCGGCCGGTATGCCATGCCGTACCAATGGGGCGACACGGGCGTCGCGTTCCGCCGCGACCTGGTCGACACGCCGCCGACCGGCTGGGAGGTGTTTGCTGATCGCCGCCTGCACGGCAAGCTCAGCATGCTCGACGACGAGCGCGAAGTGCTCGGTGCCATGCTCAAGTGGCGCGGCCGCTCGCTCAACTCGGTCGATCGCGGTGACCTGGCGCGCGCGCGGGATGATGCGTTGTCGATCCGTCCCAACCTGCGGGCATTCCTCTCGGCCACGGTCAAGGGCCAGCTGATCAGCGGCGACATCGCCGTGGCCCAGCTCTGGAATGGCGACACCCGGCAGGCGCAGGCCGAGGAATCGCGGATCGACTACGTCATTCCGCGGCAGGGCTCGATGCTGTTCACCGATTACCTGGCGATCCCGCGCAACGCTCCCGATCGACGCGCGGCGCACGCCTTTCTCAACTATGTGCTGCGGCCGCCGGTCGCCGCCGCCATCGCCGAACAGACGGGTTACGGACCCGTCAACGGGGCGGCCATTCCGCTCATGGCCGCTCCGGTCGAACCGCCCGACGCCGCACTGCTGGCACGACTGGAGTTCGAGCGCGACCTCGGCGCCGCGACGGATCTATGGGATCGGATGTGGACCGAGGTGAAGACGGAATAGCGAACGAGCAACGAGCGCCGAAAGAATGACAGAGGGGGGGCGTGGGCCCAGGGGCAATGAGGAACCTGCCGATCGATGTATTTCTCCTTTGCTCTTTTCTCGTTTCTCTTGTTAGCTTTCCGCCCACGGAGGGCCCTGTGGAATCGCTGCTCTATTATCTCGGCATGATCATGGCGGGTGTCGGCGCAACGGTGCTGATCGGCGCGTTGCTGTACGTGACGTTGATGCTCACCTGCGTCATCCTGTCAATGATCGCCTTTACCGCCGCGCCGATTCTCGACCGCGTCTTCAAGAACTGACGTCGTCCGGTTCCGCGTCGGGATCGAGGTTGCGTTCCGGCGTCGACGCCTCACGGAGGGCGCCCTCCCAGTTGACGCGCACCCCGGCCAGCATTTCGCGGAGCCCGCGCACCTTGGCCTGATGTCCCCCGGCACGACGCGTCAGCATCGCCATGTAGCCGAACTGGTCGGCGATCGCGCCCAAGCCTGTCTGCGCGCCCTGTGCCTTCGCCGCATCGCACATCCGCGCCAGCGAGCGCACCTGCGACTCATCCGCATGCTGGGTCGACAGCAGTTCGATGATCTTCTTCATCTGTTCAAGCTGCGGCGGCAAGGTCTCCAGCCACATCAGCTGAATCTGCTGACGCGTGGTCAACTTGGGCATGCGCTCAAGATAGCCGTGCTGCTCGGCGCGTTCGTCTCGCGCGCCATTCCGGCGCAGACACCCGCGAATTCCGCCCCGCCGCCGATGCCGCGCGTGACGGTCCGGCAGTTGGAGCTCGGCTCGGCCGACACGGTGCAGCGATTTGCCGGCGACTGGATCGCCGCGATCCCTGACACGGTGCGATTGAACGATGCGATGCGGGCGCTTGCCACCGCGGCCGGAGTGCCGCCGTCGGGCGGGGATGCCGTGTACGTGCAGCGCGTCGAGTATGGTGTCGATGCGGCGACACGCGCGGCGGGCGCGCAGTTGTTGCAGCTGGCCATCGACACGAGCGCCGATGCACTCTTGCGGGGTCTGTTCCAATCGTCGGGCAGGTTGGTGTTTGACAGTTACGATCGCGCGGTGCTGACGGCCCACGAGTATCTGGTGGGCTTCTCGCTCGACAGCGCCATCGGGGCCGTCCGGGCGCTCGGATTGCTGCGAACGGATTCATCGGCGGCGAGCGTCCGCGCGGCGGTGATTGCCCTGCACCAGCTCCGCGCCGCCCCGCCAGCGCTGGATTCGCTGCTGCGCCTCGGTGATCTGCGGGCGGAATCGCTGCAGGCGTTGCTCGCGGCCTACGGCGAATCGCGGCCATGGTGGCTGGCCGCGGTGCGCGCGCTGCTGACGCGTCCCTGGATGCCCACGGCGGCAGGACTCCGGTCACCGGCTCGGCTGATGGCGGAGTTCTGGGGCGTCGATTCGCTGACATTGCCCCGCATCGTCGCGCAAGACCTGCCAGGCCAGTTCGCCCGCCCGGTCATTGACGGTCGTCCGCTCATTGCGCGGCTGGTGCATGCGGACAACGCGCCGGCAGCGGCGTGGCTGGCGGCCGACGGCACCTCGCGCACCTTTGCCTGGTGGCGCACGCTCGACTGGGGCACGCCGCTGCCCGTCCGCATTGGCCGCACCACCGAGCTGGTGCTTTCCCCGGCCCAGCTGGCGTACGCGAGTCCGGCGCTGTTCGGCGCGGACGACGAGATCCTCGTCGACCCGTCTGTCACGCCGCTCGCGGCGGTGGCGATCATCATCCACGAATGGCAGCATCTGCTCACGGCGCAGCGCCGCTTTGCGGGTGCGCACCCGGTTGCGCTGCACGACGACGGCGCCCAGATCCGGCTCCGCGACGAGAATCCCTGGCTCGCCGAAGGCCTCGCGGAATGGGCGACCGATCAGGTGCTGCGTCCGGCCGGGCGTCCAGGCGCGTGGTTGCGCTACACGCAAGCGGTCAAGCGCAACGCGCTGGCCGAGTCGTCTGCCGACGATCCGCACCTGCTCGGCTACCAGCTGGTGGCCGCACTGGCAGCGCACGTCGCCACCAACCAGGCTCGCGACCGGCTGGTGGCCGACCTGCACGATCCGGCGGCGCTCGCGCGGGCGTTCGGCGTGGCGGGCAGCCGGCGCGGTCGGGCACGTTTCATTGCGCGCGCGCCCACCGCAACCGTAGTTCCCGAAGTAAGTTTCCGCTGGAATGGATTCGACGTCGCGAACGTCGCCCACCGCCTGCTGATTTCACCTCCCCGCCCGGAGCCATGATGCTGCTTCGTCGTTCGCTGGTCGCTGGCGTCCTGCTGCTGCCGGTCCTGGCCGCGTCGCTGTGCGCCCAACTCACCGTGCCCGAGCGCACGCACGGGATGCGCACCTCGACCTATGCCGAAGTCATGGCGTACATCGATTCGTTGCAGCATCACGGGGCGCGCATGACGGTCGGCACGCTCGGCGAATCGCCGCACGGCAAGCGCCTGCCGTACGTGATCCTCGCGCGGCCGCAGGTCACCACGCCCGCCGCCGCCCACGCCAGCGGCAAGCCGGTGCTCTACATCCAGGCCAACATCCACGCCGGCGAAGTCGAGGGCAAGGAGGCCGTGCAGATGTTGATGCGCGATCTCACGCTGGGCTATCTCCGGCCGCTGCTCGACAGCGTGGTGATCCTGTTCGTCCCGATCTACAACGCCGACGGCAACGACGCCTTCGGCCCGGCCGACATCAATCGCGCCGAGCAGGAGGGGCCGGCCATGGTGGGGTTGCGGGCCGATGGCGATGGCTATGATCTCAATCGCGACTACGTCAAGCAGGACGCGCCCGAAACGCGCGCTTCGCTCGCCTTCATCGGGAAGTGGGATCCCGACCTGTTCATGGATCTGCACACGACGGATGGCAGCTATCACGGCTACGCGCTGACGTGGTCGCCGGGGCTCAACGCCAATCACACGCCCACCAACGACTGGGTGCAGGATACGGTACTCGAACAGATCCGGCAGCGCGTCGCGACCCGCGAACATTTCGAGACATATCCGTACGGCAACTTCGACGGCGGCAACGCCAACCCGACCGGCTGGCGTACCTACGAGTCGTTGCCGCGGTACGGCACCAACCTCAACGGCATGACGCGGGTGTCGATCCTGAGCGAGGCGATGTCGCACCTTCCCTTCATGACGCGCATCGCCGCGACCTACGCGTTCGTCCTCGAGACGATCCGGTATCTGGCCGAGCACCAGGTGGCGTTGCGTCATCATGAGGCACTGACGGCCGCGCGGCGTCCCGACTCGGTGGTGGTCCGCGGCAACGATCTGAGCCGCTCCCCTGCCCGCATGGACAGTGTGCTGGTCGAGTTCACACGCACGGTGGTCGAACCGCGGTCGGATTCCGCGACGCGCGCCAACACCGAGCGTACCCCGGTCATCAAGGACACGATCGGCGCCTGTACCGCCGCCGCGGCCGGCGGGCGCGGACGCGGCGGGCGCGGCGGATTTGGCGGGCGTGGTGGACGAGGCGGCGCCAACGACACGACCCGCGACGTACTGGAAATGACCGGCGCGTCGCACGCGGTGGACATGCCGGTGCGGGATCGCTTCGCGGCGATACGCAAGGAAGCCATCCCGGCCGCGTACGTATTCGACTCCACGTTCCGCGCGATCATTCCATTGATGCGTCGCCAGGGTATCGCGATCGAGCAGTTGACCACACGCTGGATCGGGCCGGTCGGGCAGTTTGCGGTGGACTCGCTCGCGGCGCCGCGCGGGGGCGATTTCCAGGGACACTGTGCCAGCATCGTCGAGGGAGCATGGCAAGCGGCCGTGCGCGACACCGTGGCGCCCGGCAGCTACCTCGTGTCGACCAACCAGCGCTTCGGCATGCTGGCGGCATTCCTGCTCGAGCCGGCCTCGGAAGACGGCTACACGTACTGGAACTACTTCGATCGCGGACTGACGCAGGGCGGCGTTGCGCCGGTGCGACGTCTGATGACGCTGCCGGTCGCGGCGATGCGCGCGGTGCCGTAGCGCGCGCGACATCCCGGGCGCGGCGAGTGCCCTGCGGTTGGCGCGCGTCGACCACGCAGGTTTCTCGCGGTGCCCGGGATGAGCCCGTCGAGGTCTTGCGCAACTGTTCGGAAGATTGGCGCGTCTAACCGGCGTCTCTCCGGCTCAGGACCCACCCGTGATCAACCTGAAATTCGCCTGGCGCCTGCTGATCAAGACGCCATTCATCTCACTGGTGGCGATCGTGTCGCTGGCGCTCGGGATCGGCGCCAACGCCGCGATCTTTTCGCTCATCGACCAGATGCTGCTGCGTCCGTTGCCGGTCGCCGATCCGGGCCGACTGGTGAACCTCGCGGCGCCCGGCCCCAATCCCGGGATGCAATCGTGTGGGCAGGCGGGTGATTGCAACGCCGTATTCAGCTATCTGATGTTCCGCGACCTGCAGCGGACCGCGACGGCATTCACCGGCATCGCGGCGCATCGCGATGTCGGCGCGAACCTCTCGGCGCACCATCACACGCTCAGCGCCGACGCGATGCTGGTGTCGGGGAGTTACTTCCCGGTCCTCGGGATTCGCCCGGCCCTGGGCCGCCTGCTCGGCCCGGGCGATGACGCCGCCCCCGGCGAGTCGCACGTGGTGGTGTTGAGCTACGCCTACTGGCAGACCGATTTCGGCGGCGACCCCGCCGTGCTCAACCAGGTGATGACGGTGAACGGCCAGTCGATGACGATCGTCGGCGTCGCCCCGCGCGACTTCACCGGGACCACGCTCGGCATCAAACCCGCCGTGTACGTGCCGATCACGCTGCAGGGTCAGGTCAATCCGTGGTCGGGCAACTTCGATCGGCGCACCGCCTACTGGATCTATCTGTTCGGGCGTCTCAAGCCGGGCGTCTCCCTGGCGCAGGCGCAAAGCGCGCTCAACGTGCCCTACCACGCCATCATCAACAATGTCGAGGCGCCGCTGCAGGAGGGGATGAGCGCCAAGACGATGGCGCTGTTCCGCGCGAAGAAGATCGCGCTGACCACGGGTGCGCGCGGCCAGAGCACCGTGATGAAGGATGTGGCGACACCCTTCACGCTGCTCTTTGCCGTGACCGTGCTGGTCCTGCTGATCGCCTGCGCCAACATTGCCAACCTGCTGCTGGCGCGCGGCGCCTCGCGCGCGGCCGAGATGTCGGTGCGGCTGTCGATCGGGGGAAGCCGCGCGCAGCTGATTGCGCAGTTGCTCGCGGAATCCTGCCTGCTGGGGCTGATCGGCGGCGTGCTCAGCCTGGCCGTCGCGCGTATCACGCTCACGGGCATGGCGGCACTCCTGCCGAAGGATCAGTCGGCCATGTTCAGCGTCCACCTCGATGGCACCGCGATCGCCTTTGCGGCGGCGCTGACGTTGCTCACGTCGTTCGCCTTCGGCCTCTTTCCCGCGCTGTATGCCACGCGCCCCGACCTGATCGCGGTGCTGCGGGCGCAGACCGGCCAGCCCTCCGGCGGTCGCAGTGCAGCCCGGTGGCGCACGTCGCTCGCGACCGCGCAGATTGCGCTGTCGATGGCGCTGCTGGCCTCGGCCGGCTTGTTCATCCGCAGTCTCGCGAACATCTCGCGCGTCGACCTGGGCGTCAAGCTCGATCACGTGATCACGTTCGGCGTGTCGCCGGAGTTGAACGGCTACACACCGGAGCGATCCCGCCCCTTCATGCTGCGACTCGAGGACGCGTTGCGGCTGGTGCCCGGCGTCAACGCCGTGTCGACGTCGCTGGTGCCGTTGCTGGCTGGCGAGAACTGGGGCAACGACGTCGACGTGCAGGGCTTCGCCACCGGGCCGGATATCGACAACAACGCCCGGTTCAACGAGATCGGCGCGGGATACTTCGCCACGCTGGGGGAACCGCTGCTCGAGGGCCGGGAATTCACCCGCGCCGACGATCTCGCCTCGCCCAAGGTGGCCATCGTCAACCAGGCGTTTGCCAGAAAGTTCCATCTCGGTGCCAACCCGGTCGGCAAGCGCATGGATCAGGGGAACAAGAAGTACGACACGGAGATCATCGGACTCGCCCGCGACGCGAAGTACAGCCAGGTCAAGGACAAGATCCCGCCGATCTTCTTCGTGCCGTCGCAGCAGGACAGCAGCCTCGGCACGTCGTGGTTCTACGTGCGCACGTCGGGCGATCCGGCGCAACTCCTCAAGCGGGTTCCGCCTGTCGTTGCGCAGCTCGATCCCGACCTGCCGATCGAACAACTGCGCACCATGCCCGAGCAGGTCAAGGAGAACGTCTTCCTCGACCGATTCATCTCCATGTTCTCCGCCGCGTTCGCCGCACTCGCAACGTTGCTTGCCGCGATCGGGCTGTACGGCGTGCTGTCGTACACGGTGGCGCAGCGCACCCGCGAGATCGGCGTGCGGATGGCGCTGGGCGCCGCGCCGGCGAGTGTCCGCCTGATGGTCCTGCGACAGGTCGGCATGATGACGCTGATCGGCGCCGTCATCGGCATCGGGGCCGCCATCGTGCTCGGCCGGGTGGCGCAATCGCTGCTCTACCAGATGGATGGAGCCAACGTGATCGTCCTCGCCAGTGCGGCCGCGGTCCTGGCCCTGGTCGCGCTCGCCGCCGGCATGGTGCCCGCGCATCGCGCCGCGGCCGTCGATCCGATCCGTGCCCTGCGGTACGAGTAGGCGAGCGGCGAGGGGCAGGGGCACAACCATCCGGACAGTTACGGACGCGACGGGCCGGTGCGCATAGATTCCCGCGTCCCCGTCGAGTCGAGGCCCGTATTCGTCGCATTCCTGTCGCTGTCACGCTGCTGGCGCTCGGGGCGTGCAGCCATCCGCCCGTCCCGGCCGCCCCGCCGCCGCTGACCGCCTTCTGGACGGCCCCCGCCACGCCCGTGGTGGTGCCAGCCGATTCCGGCGAACACCACCTGACACACATTCGCCAGATCACGTTCGGCGGCAACAACGCCGAAGCCTATTTCTCCAGCGATGGCAAGCGCCTCATCTTCCAGCACAAGGACAGCGTCGCGAAGACCAGCGGTTGCGACCAGGAGTACGTCATGAACGTCGACGGCTCCAACGTGCACCGGTTGTCGAACGGGCTGGGTCGCACCACCTGCGGCTATTTCATCGATCACGATCAGCGCGTGATCTACAGTTCGACGTTCGCCAGCGACACGGCCTGCCCGCCGGTGCCCGACCCATCGCTCGGCTACATCTGGCCGCTGGGACATTTCGAGATCTATTCGGCGCGTCCCGACGGATCCGACCTGCATGCGTTGACCCACAATGGTGCGTATAACGCCGAGACCACGGCGTCGCCCGATGGCAAGCGGCTGATCTTCACGTCGACACGCGATGGCGACATCGAGTTGTACACCATGAATGTCGACGGCAGCGATGTGCGGCGGGTGACGCATCGGCTGGGCTACGACGGCGGCGCGTTCTTCTCGCCCGACAACAAGCGGATCGTCTGGCGCGCGGCCTATCCGACGACGGCGGCGGACACGGCGGACTACGAAAAACTCCTGGCGCAACATCTGGTGCGCCCGTTTGCGCTCGAGCTGTGGGTAGCCAACGCCGACGGGTCCGATCCACACCAGATCACGCATCTCGGTGGCGCCAACTGGGCGCCCTACTTCTTTCCCGACGGCACGCGGATCATCTTCGCGTCGAACTACCAGGATCCGACCGGCGGCAACTTCGATCTCTTCGCCGTGGGCGTCGATGGCACCGGTCTGGAAAAGCTCACCACGTCACCGGAATTCGACGGGTTCCCGATGTTCTCGCCCGACGGCCGCGAGCTGGTCTGGGTTTCCAGCCGCAACGCCAAGGTGCCCGGCGAAATCAATCTCTTCATCGCCGACTGGAGCGACTAGCGGATGGCCACCGCTCGGCGTCGCGTGTCGGTGGCGCGCTGGTTCCTGGAGTGGCTCAAATCGATCGCCATCGCGCTGGTGATCTGGCTGGTGTTGCGGACGTTCGTGGTCGAAGCGTTCGTGATTCCGTCGGGAAGCATGGAGAACACGCTGCTCGTCGGCGACTTCCTGTTCGTCAACAAGTTCCTGTATGGTGCGGAAATTCCCTTTACTCATCGGCACCTGCCGATGGTGCGCGATCCCGAACGCGGCGATATCGTCGTGTTCGATTCGGTGGAACCCACCGAAGCGGGCATGAAGATCGTCAAGCGCGTGATCGGACTGGCGGGCGACACGCTGCAGATGAAACACGGGGTAATGTTCCGCAACGGCAAGCGCATGGTCGAGCCGTACGCGATCCACACCGATCCGTCCGAAGGCGCTGACCTGCTGTCGCGCATGCAGATGCGCGAATGGCAGGTGCTCCATTTCGCGGGCCCGATCCCCGCGCACTACGCCCCCGACCTGCACGACTGGGGACCGGTGGTGGTACCGCCCGACTCGCTCTTCGTGATGGGTGACAACCGCGACGATTCACTCGACGGGCGGTACTGGGGTTTCCTGCCGCGGGCCAACGTGCGCGGCCGGCCGCTGCTGGTGTACTTCAGTTACGACGCGGAAAGCTTTCGTCGGCTCGCGTTCCTGACGCAGATTCGCTGGCATCGGCTGTTCACGGTACCACGATAGCGGATCGTGCAGCTCAGTCGTGCCGCCGTGCCTCCGTGGCCTCGGCCGGCGCATGATCGACGTACGACACCACCCGACCGCAACTCGAACAGGTCAATGTGACCGGGCCCGCCGCGGGGCGGTCGCGGGTCCGTGCCGGCGTGCGCGCCACGGTGTCCGCACCGCAGCAGGGGCAGACCACCGCCTTGCCTGCGCGGTCGGCGCTGATGAGGCTGAGCGCTTCGTCGGGCCGGAATTCCTTGACGTGGCGACGACCCATGCCGGTCCTTTCCACGCGCGTCCCGGGGGAAAGGCGGGGCCCGGAACCCTTTCTACCTACGACATTCCGGCGGAGCCGTCAAGAGTGCAGCGTGTGGTTCTCTTGACTGGCGGCCCAGCGGCGTCTACGTTCGCGGCTTTCCCGGGGGGTTCCGTGACCGAGTTGGCCGCACCGCAGATCTCGTCGCTGATGGAAGCTCTCCCCGGGATTGCCGCGGTCCTGCGGAATCCGGTGGCCAACGCGATGGTGGCCATGTCACGCGCCGCGGCCGGGCTCGAAGAATTCGAACTGACCGATGCCGAGGAACTGTTGCACTTCGGGGTGCGGCGCAACCTCCTCACACCCGAAGAAGTCGATGCCGTGCTGATCGACCTGCGGGCGGTCGTCGCGTTGCGGCCGCCACGCCCGGCGCCGCCACCGGTCAAGAAGCCGGCCAAGCCCGAGGGACCCAAGCCGCCGCACCGCCCCAAGGGGATTCAGCTCAAGCCGGGCCCGCGCCGTCCGCCGCCGCCACCACCGCCCCCGCCCAAGCCTCCTGAAGCGGCGCCGGCGCGAAAAGCCGCGGCCAAGCCGGTCGTGGCACACAAGGCTCCGGCCCACAAGCCGGTAGCCCACAAGCCGGCGGCACACCATGCGGCGCCGCACAAGACCGCCTCAGCCCGCAAATCGGCCGCGAAGAGCGCGTCGGCCAAGGCGACGAAGGGCCATTCGGCTCGGACCGGCTCGCGTGCGAAGCCGGCGGCCAAGGCTGCGAAAAAGCGGGCGAAGCACCGCTAGACGCGGAACCCTTTGACCAGCTGGGTGAGCCGGTCGGCCGTATCCACGACAGTGGTCGCCGCGCTGGCAATTTCTTCGGTCGCCGTGAACTGATCTTCGGCCGAGTCGGTCACGGCCTGGGCCGCCTGCGCGTTGCCGTGCGCCGCTCGGCCCACGTCGGCAGCGGTGGCGGCGAGGCGGTCGGCCAGGTCGCGATGCGCCGCGGCTTCCCGCGCGACGGTTCCCGCGGCCTGGCTCACTTCCTCGACCGCCTTGACGATCTCGGCCAACGCGCGCGTGACGCCGCCCGCGACGTCTTCGACTCCCGCCACACGGTCCTTGCCGGTGAGCACCGTGTCGGCCACCAGGTGCACTTGTTCCTGCAGCGTTGCCACCGTCTTGGCAATCCGCCGCGCGCCTTCCGATGAGGTCTCCGCAAGTTGCCGGATCTCGCCCGCGACCACGGCGAATCCGTCGCCGGCTTCGCCGGCGCGGGCGGCTTCGATCGCGGCATTGAGTGCCAGCAGCTCGGTCTGCGCGGCAAGTTGTCCGGTGAGGGTCACGAACTCCTGCACCGCCGCAGCGGCCTCCGTCAGGCGGTCCACGGAGCTGGTGGTGCGTTCGACCACCTGATGCAGTTCGAGCAGTGTCGCCGACGCGGCGCGAAGATGGCCTTGGTGCGCCGCCGCCGTCCGGCGGATGGCGTCGGCCACGCCCACCACACGTTGACCGGCCCCGGCGCTCCGACTCGCCGCCGCACGCAAGTCGCCCAGCAGCGCGTCGCTTTGCCGCATCGCGTCGGCCTGACGCTCGGCGCTGCCGGACACCTCGGCAATGGCGCGCGACACCTGGCGCGCGCTGTCGGACAGCTGCCGGGAACGCAACGACAACTGCGCGGCGTTGCCGGTGAGGCTGCCCGACACCTGGGCGACGCTGCCGACCACGATGCGCAACCCCTCGCTCATCCTCTGCACCGCCGACGCGAGCAGGCCCAGTTCGCGTGGCATCGGACCGACGTCGATCGGCCGCAGGTCGCCGGTGCCAACGCGTTCCGCCGCGCGCACCAGTTGCTGCAACGGCAAGGTGACGGCGCGCACCGTGGCCACCGCCGATCCGATGCCGGCGATCAGTGTCGCGGCAAAGAGCAGCCAGACCACACGCCGGCGGTGCTCGCTGGCGTTGGCCAGGCGCACGTCGCGATCGGTGGCGGCGGCGTCCTGCACCGCAAGGAGCGCCCGCACTTCGTGCAGCAGCGAGTCGGCGACACTGCTGCGTTCGGTCTCATCCGGCGCGGCACCACCGGGAGAACGTTGCCGCAACGCCTTCGCGTCGGCGGTGACACGCGCCACTACCTGTCGTTCGGCCGGGCTCAGGTCGAGCTGCTGATAGCTGCCGGTGACGTTGGCGAGATCGACGAAGGCCGAGTCGAGCCGGGCCTGCCCGGCGGAGTCGGCGTGGGCCGCGAGCACGTCACCCGCCCGCACCGCGGTGACGACATCGTGCGTGATCGACTGCGCCAGCAGGTTGCGTTCACGCAGCGTCACCAGTTCGTCACGTACGGCATCGCTGAGCGAGTTCATCGCCCGCACGCCGACGACCATCATGAAGAACACCAGCAGCAACAGCAGCGTCGTGCCGGTGGTCACCCGGCTCCGTAACGACCGGAGGTCGGTCATCGCGGCGCCGTGGAATCACGCATCAACTAGGACGTGACCTTGGTCACGTTGGCCGCCTGCAGGCCCTTGGGACCTTCGACGATGTCGAACTCCACCTGATCGCCTTCGGCCAGCGACCGAAAGCCCGCCGCCGCGATCGCCGAGAAATGGACGAAGACATCCTTGCCGCCTTCCTGCGCGATGAACCCGAAGCCCTTGGCGTCGTTGAACCACTTCACAGTGCCCTTCGGCATGGTTCGCTGCCCTCCCACTGAGTTGGTACCGGTCCCCGCCGGTAACGATGCCTCCGCCGCGCGAGCCGTGCAAGGAGGGCAGGGGCCTACCCTCCAGCCCGGCGCCGGTCTATCATCCCGATCATGTCCGTACCGACGTCACTCATCATCAAGACCTTCGCCGACAACGCCGAAGCGCTGTCGCACTGCATCCTGCGCGCCGGCAACGCGCCGCGCCTGCTCGCCTTCGACGACACGGTGGGCTGTTCCGTCGAGCAATCGCTGGCCGCCCTCGAGTGGACCCGGGTGGTGGGCCTGCTTCCCGACGATGACCTGCTGCACGCCGGCCGCCTCACCAGCGAAACCGCGGCCGCCGTGGTCGAGCGCAAGACGGCGGCCGGCCGGCGCTGGGTGTTTCTCGGGCCCCGCCTCGATGCGCCCCCGGTCGATCCGTTCGACGGCGAGCTGATGCTCGACGAGCCGGGCGTGATGGCGATCGCGTTCGCTCACCGCGCGCAGGCGCTGGCCCACTTTCTCCGGGCCACCGGTGGTGCGGGGGCGCTGCTCGCGCAACTCGGCCGTCGGGCGCCCGAACTTCGCCACATGCGGCGCTGGCTCGCGCCGATCGTGCAGGAGCTCGACGGACCGCTGCGCCTGATCGCCGGCTGGTTCGCGGCCGCCGCCGGCGGTGCGCTCTTTCTCGCCGACGACGGCGGTGACGTCAGTTATCGCTATATCGAAGTCGGCATCGACTCATGACGACCGCCACTCGCTGCTGGATGGTGCTGAGCGTGCTCGCGGCCGGTGTCACGGTCCGCGCCCACGCGCAATCGTCCGCATCCGTGCGCAGCATCATGGTCGAGGATTCGTTGTCCGCGGCCAAGGTCGAGCTGCGCGATTACGTCGCGCGCCTGAACGACTCGCTCACGGCCATCAAGTCGATGCAACCGCGCCTGGCGCGCGCCCGCGCCACGCACATGGATGCCGTCGCCCAGTCACTGGGCCGGGATCTGGGGCGCAAGTGCGCCAGCGGCGACGCCCTGACGCGCTGGACCGCCAATACCGTCGGGTACATGCGCACCAACAATCCGCACGGCGACCAGGCGCTTGCGGTCTACATCGGGAGCCTCAACGAGCTCTCGAAGAGCCTGATCGCCTGTCATCATGATGACAGTGTGACAATGGCCGGACGTCCGATCGAGACCGCCCGGATCGACGAGATCGCCGACAGTGCCGCGGTGGCGATCGATCGCTACAACGGTGTCCGCGACGCGCTGCTGCGCCTCCTCGGCATCGAACTCCCCGCCAAGGGGACGATTCCCATCGCGCACTGACCGCTGTGGGTTTGTGGATCAACATGTCCACAAGGCGTGGACAACCCGGTCAAGTTGCTGTTGCGGGAGGGTTTCGAGCCCACAAACTGTCCACTTCGAAGTGAGCTAACCCGAATAAAATCAGGCACTTGCGCGATTCTGGCCCGTCGGTAACTTGAGTGCGAAGTACCGATGGGGCGTTTCGCGCGTCTCATCCTCTCCGATTCGGTGCCTCGGAGAGCCGTGCGAGCGAGTGGTCCGCGAGCCGCTCTGACCCGTAGCACCCGTTTCGCTGCCGCGCCCCCGAGCGCAGCGCCGGGACGCAAGACAGTCGCCCACATCTGCTGGGCGGCTGTCTTTTTTTTCACCCTTCGCGACCCCAATCGGTGTCGGAGCGATAGAGCCATCGGTTGTCGACGTGCCAGACCTTCCGTACCGAGACCGTCACGCCGTCGGGAAAGAAGTCTCGCGATTGGAACGCGTCTGTCATCGACGCCGTCTTGGCGCTGGCGTCGTCGGCAAAATGAAGCACTTCGGCTTCGAGCGTGGCGGGCGGTACCGGCGAACCGAACTCCTGCTTGCCGTGATGTGAGAGGATCAGGTGCTCGAGGATCAGTTGTTCAGTGGCGTTGCACGGTTCGGGCGATGCGCAGGCAATCGCATGCCGCAGCATCAGCACACCCTGGACGACGTGGCCGATCAGCCGGCCCCGTTCGGTGACGTCAAACGCGCCAGTATCCCACGTGTAACTGTCGAGCTTGCCGATGTCGTGCAACAAGGCCCCCGCCGTCACCACGTCCTCGTCGGCGTGCGCCACGCGCGCGATATGGCGCGCGATCGACAGCACCTCGCAGGTATGCTGCAGCAATCCGCCGAGCACGGCGTGATGGCCGAAGCCGGGTGCGCCGGGGCACTCCTCGTAGCGGACACGAAACGCGTCGTCGGCATAGAAGAGGTCGAGCACCGTCGCCAGTCTCGGTGCGGTGATGCGCTGGCGGACATCGTCGATGAATTGCCAGTATTTTTCGACCGGACCGGCGCTCGGCACGAGGTCGTGCAGCGGAATGCTGCCGCGCGGAAGCGGTCGCACCGACGTGACGTCGAGCTGGCGGGCGTCGCGGTATGCCGCCACCTTGCCGACGACCTGCACCAGGCTGCCCTTGGTGATGCCGCGAATGGCCTCGTCGCGACCTTGCCAGAACGGGGCCGACTCGATGCGACCGGTACGATTGCCGAGCATCAGCGTGGTGCGGGCGTGTTCGCCCCCCTTGCTGATGATGTCGGCGACGAGGAACGCGTGATGGACGTCGTCGCCGGGCTGCAGCGCGGGTATGTCGAGGAGCGTCGTCATGAGCACACAAAGTTCGGGAGTGGCGTCAATGCTAATCGCGTGGCGCGGCAATGCGCGCCCCCGCCGGACTGAGCGCGGCGCATGAAGCCGCTCCACATCCGGCTGGTCGTCACCGACGCCGAGCGCGAGGACGTTGCCGCGCTGCGCGATGCGTTGCGTGCGGCGGGTCATGTCGTGGTCGACCAGGACGTCGCGCAACTGCCCGCGGCGACTTCGCCGGCACCCGATTTCGTCGTGACCGACGCGGCGGCGCAGCCGGTGCCGGAATCCCTCGCCGGCGCCGAAGCGCGCCACCTGCGCGCCATGTTGCGCTTCACCCGTGGCAACCGCCGGCAGGCGGCGCTGCTGCTGGGCATCGCGCGGTCGACGCTCCTGGCAAAGATGCGGCGGTATGGCCTGCCATAATGCGCGATGAGCCCGGAGCTCGTCATCGGCGTCGGCGCGTGATCGGCTGTCGTCACACGCTGCCCATCCGCCACGCCGTCATGGCTCGCGGTTCTCGCCTCATGGCTCCTCCGTCACCCGTCCCAGCCGCGACAACACCAGCGTTCGTGATACCGACCCGCTCGTGATGGTCAGCGTGCGATTCGCGGCGCCAACGGCCAGTCCGGCAGGCCCGAAGTCGATTGGCGCCCCCACGCCGCTGACGCGCACGCCGCGACGGGCCGGTCCCGTGGCGCGCCAGGACAGTACTGTATCGGTGCCGACGACGGCGGTTACCCGGTAACTGGTGTCGGTAAGTGTCAGGGCGGCGTTGGTGCCGAGTCGGACGGCGGCACCGCGCGCGGCGTCCAGGGCGGCAGCGAGTTGCAGCGACTCCACGCGGGCCGCGTGCGCGTCATTCCAGGCGGCGACGTGCGGAATGGCGAACGCCGCCATCATCGCGGTGATGACCACCGCGAGCACGAGTTCAATGAGGACCATGCCGGTGCGCATCGGGGCAAGATGGCGCGAGCGCAGCCCGCCGCGCGCAACAATTTTGCGCGGGCCGGGGCCGGATAATGCGGAGCGCTATTCGAGGGTGTCGCGCTCGTCGAGAAAAACCAGCGTGCTGCGCCGGCTGACCACGGCCTCGAGCGCGTGGTGCACTTCGGCGTCGATCGCGGTGCCGATCAGGTCGCGCATGCGGGCCACGGCTTCTTCGGGACTCATCTTCTCCTGATACGGTCGTGCCGTGGTGAGCGCGTCGTAGACCTCGGCGGCGCCGAGAATCCGGGCACCGACCGGAATCGCGGCTCCCGCGAGTCCGTCCGGGTAGCCGGTGCCATCGGGACGCTCGTGGTGCGATCGCACGAACCCGATCACTTCGCGGAGGTGTGACAGGGGCGCCAGGATCTGCGCGCCGACCACCACATGCGTTTTGACGTGTTCGTATTCCTCCTCGCTCAGCCGTCCGTGCTTGCCCAGCACCGACTCGCGGATACCGATCTTGCCGATGTCATGCAGCCGCCCTGCGGTACGGACGAGTTCCACCTGTTCATCGGACAGCCCCATTTCCGCGGCCACACTGGCCGAGAGGTCGGCGACCCGCGCCGAATGTCCGCGCAGGTAGGCGTCCTTGGCTTCGAGCGCATTGACGAGGGCTTCGAGCGTCGACACCGAAATCCGCTCGAGGTTGCCGCGCTCGCGGCGCAACTCGGCGCCCCGTTGCACGATTTCGTGTTGCAGCCATGCCTGCGTTTCGGCCTGTTCGATCAACTCACGCCGCCGCGACACGGCGCGGGTGATCGCGCGCTCGAGCTCGGGCAGATCGATCGGCTTGACCAGGTAGTCCATGGCGCCGCGCTGCATGCACAGGGCCGCGGCGTGCGCATCGTTGACCGCCGTCAGCATCAGGATGGCGAGATAGGAATCCTGCTCGATGAGGGCGCGAACCAGATCGAGCCCGGACATGTCGGGCAGTCGGACGTCGAGCAGCACGCAGGTGATCTTGCGCCGGGCGATCTCGCGAATCGCTTCGGCGCCGGTCGCCGCCGTGATGGCTTCGTGGCCCAGCGCCTCGAGGAACCGGCGCAGCGTGCTGCGGACCGGATCTTCGTCATCGACGATGAGCGTGGTGACCAGGGTCGACGCTTCGTACGGAATGGGTGCCGTCGAACTGGAACTCATGAAGGTCTCCCGGTACCTGGAACCACGCGTCGCCGGCCCCGCAGACCGCGCCGCGTTTCAGCCCACAAAATCCACGGTGACCCGCACGGGAATGACCGCCGCGTCGGCGGCACGGTCGAGCAGCAGCTGCACCGCGCGGCGTCCCGGTTCGCCGTAGTCCACCGTCCACTGATTGACGTACATCCCGACAAACGTGTCGGTCCGTTCGTCGGAAATACCGCGATTGAATCGACTGGCATGATGCAACGCCGCCGGCCGATGCGCCAGTCCGTACACGATACTCTGCTTGAGGTCGCGGGCGACCTGCCGTACGACGTCCGGGCCGAGATCGCGCCGCACCACATTGCCACCGAGCGGGAGCGGCAGGCCCGTGTCGCCTTTCCACCAGGCGCCGAGATCGGTCCAGAGCGCAAAGCCGTCGTCGGCATAGGTAAGCTGCCCTTCGTGGATCAACAGACCCAGGTCGACGTCGCCGCGCTGCACGGCGGCTTCGATCTGATCGAACGGCACCACCACCGGGGTGAATTCGGGTTGATACAGCCGGAGCGCGAGGTACGCGGTCGTCAGCAGGCCCGGCACGGCAATCCGGCGGCCGCGCGCGGCGTCACGCACGTCGCCAACGGGTGCGCTGCGACCCACCAGCCGGGGGCCGTAGCCGTCGCCCATCGACGCCCCACTGCTGAGCAGCGCGTAGTCGTGCGCGATGTAGGCGAACGCATGGATCGACACCGCCGAGACGTCGAGTTCGCCGCGGCGGGCGCGCTGGTTGAGCGATTCGATGTCCGACAGCTCGTGTTCGTACCGCAGGTTGCCGGTGTCGATCTTGCCTTCGGCGAGCGCGTAGAACATGAAGGCGTCGTCCGAATCGGGACTGTGCGCCACGCGGATCGTCTGCGGCATCAGGGCGTCCCGGTGGTCTGGCGGAACTGGTCGAGGAAGGCCTGGTGCGCGAGGTATTCCGGCCGCTTCTTCGCCATTTCGGCATCGAAGTGCGTCCGGAATGTCGCGCGGGCGGCCCGGGCGCCGGCGGAATCGCCCGCGAATTCCGCCGTCATGGTGCGCACCACGTCGCCGAGGAGATTGTTGGGCGACTTGCGCATGATACTGTCGGCCATCGCGCGCGCGGTATCGAGCGAGCCGAGCTGCGCCTGACGAATGGCGGCATGATACTGCGCGTCGATGTCGCGATCGGCCGGCGGCAGGTTGGCGTAGGCCTGCAGTGACATTTGCATGAAGAACGCGACGTTCGTCGTGTCGCCGTGCTGCAGCATGCTGTCGATATGCGCTTCGAGTCGGGTGAACTGCTGGTGCGGCGTGAGGTTCGAGATGTCCGGCGCACCTTGCGTCGCGGGGGTTGCGCCGGGGTCGTCGGCGATGCCGGTAACCGCGTTGCCGGCGTTCGCCATGCTGGGCGCGTCCGGCGGGGTTCGCTTGTTGGCGGCATAGAGCACCGCCGCGATGGTCACGGCACAGAGCACGGTGGCGATGATCCACGGGGTGCGTTCGCTGGCCGGGGTGGGGGCCAGGCCGCGCATGGCCGCCGCCGGTACCCCGGCGTGACCGGCGCGCGTGACGGCAGCGCCGCACCGGGCACAGAAATTGGCGCCCGGGGCCAGCTCGCCGCCGCACGACGCGCAGGCTTGACTGGTGAGCGCCGCGCCGCAGTGGGCGCAGAATTTTCCGCTGGCCACGGCGCCGCAGGCCGCGCAGGTCGTTGACGAACTGTCTGTCACCCTCACTCCACTCCAGAGGCGTCCGGCGATCGCGGGACGTGCCCAATATAGCGGCCCTGCTGGCGCTCCTTCGCGCGCGTTGCTACCCTTGAGAAACCTTCAGGCCATGCCGATGACCACGCCGTCGTCCGATACGATCGATCTCTCGAGTGCTGACCATGTGGGCGACCTCGCTCGTGGCGGCACGACGTGGTCCGTCCATCTGGAGACCCGCCAGGACGGTCCGGTGACCGCCGGCCGCGTGCATTTTGTCGCGGGCGACGTACGCCGTTCGTCGGCATGGATCTTTCGCGAATGGACGCCGGCCGACGTGAAGGCGCGCTTCGCGGAGTTTTCGCCGCTCGAGTTATGGCGATTGCTGGAGAGCCTGAGCTGATTGGCATCACCCATCATGCGTGTTCGGAGACTCCCCAGCCCCTAGTCCCGCGCCGCGTCGGCACCAATCGTCCGTGGACGGCGTTCGCGGTCATGCTGCTCCTCGTGACCATCACGGGCGCGCGCCTCGCGGCCCAGTCATCGGCGGATTCGCTGCCGCGGATCGCCGCCATCACGCTGACGAGCTACAGCGTGTACGATCCGGGCGACTCGAGCCTGCAGGCACACGTCGGAAACTTCCTGCACGTGACGACCCGCGCGGCATTCATCCGGCGCGAATTCCTCTTTCACGTGGGCGACGTATACGACTCGGCGCTGGTCGCCGAGACGGCGCGCAACCTTCGCGCGGCAGGGGCATTTCGAGATGTGTCGATCGATACGACGCACAGCGATTCCGGCGTCGTCGTGCATGTCATCACGCGCGATGCGCTCACATTCCAGCCGGTCTTTGCGCTGCGGCTGGGCGGCGGCTCGTTCGGTGGCGGGCTGACGCTCGTCGAAGACAACCTCTTCGGCACGCTGACCCAGGTCGTGGCGGGATTCACCCACGATCCCGACCGGAACACCTTCCTGCTTGGCTTCCTCCAACGTCGGCTGATCGCGAACCGGATCGGCGCCGCGCTGCAGCTTGCCGATCGCAGCGATGGGAAGCTGTTCTTCGGCCAGATCGCGCAGCCGTATTTCGAGGAGGACTCGCGCATGAGCGACGCGATCACGGTCGATGATCGGCGCGACCGGATCCTGCAGTTCCGCGACGGCGTGCAGACTGCGCGCGACACGCTGGAAAACCGGTATGTCCTCGGACGCGTCGACTACGGGCGCGCCGTGCGTCATTCGGTGCACGGGTACGTCCGGATCAACCTCGCGGCTCAGGCGCGGCGCGACGATTACGTCCCGCAGGCCAGCTACGACGCGGCCGGTTTCCCGCACGCGTCGAACACCGGGGCGATCGGCGTCTACGCCGAAGCCAGCCATGTCGACAAGCCGGCAGTGTTCGCGTTCGAGAGTCTGAGTCGTACGGAGGACGTCGATCTTTCGCCCACGATCAGGCTGTCGCTCTTCGTGGCGCCGACCGCCTTCGGGTACGACTCGTTGCACGCCGGACTGGCGCCAGCGATCGCGGTGCACCTGGGCACGCTGATTCCGCACGGGTTCATTTATGGGGATGTGTCGGCGAGCGGCTTGTTTGCACGCCACGGCCTTGACTCCGGCCAGGTGTACACCGGCGTCACGGCGGTGTATCAGCCGGCGCGTCGCCATCAGTTCCTCGCGCACGGCGAAGTGTCGGCGCTCCGGAATCCGCTTCCCGGGACCGAATTCGACCTCGGCTTCGATGCCGGGCCGCGCGCCTTCGGCGCGCACGCCTTTACCGGGGACCGGGAGTTTTTCGGCACCGTCGAGTACCGCTATACGCTCGGACTCGACGTGCTCAAGGTGGCCGATGTCGGCCTGGCCGCGTTTGCCGACGAGGGCGGTGCCTGGTGGGCGACCGAACCGCAGCGCTACGGATGGGACGTGGGGGTGGGGCTGCGGCTCAACTTCAATCGCGGCGCCGAGGTCACCACCAATCGCATCGACCTGGCCTATCGCGGACCGCATGATGGGCTGCCGGGCGGGTGGGCGATCGCGGTGGCGAAAGGCCTGTCGTTTTCAACGACGCTCCGTGGAACAGCACGATGATCGCGCGTGTACATTCCATCCACTGGTGTCGTTTCACGTCCTGACGAGAGTGGACCATGAACCTGATTCTGCCTGTCGTGCTGTCGGCTGCGATGTTCTTCCACGCCGAGCTCAAGTCGTCGATTCCGGCGCGCGGCGCGGTGCTCACGCACTCGCCGGCGCAGGTGACGCTGGTGTTCAGCGAGCAGGTCAACCTGGTGGGGACGTCGGCGAGCATTCTCAAGGGCGATTCCACAGCGGTGATGCGACTGGTGCTGCACGCCGGTGCCACGCGCGACACGGTGCGAAGTGCGGTGACCCAGACGTTGGCGCCGGGCAGCTACCTGATCAAGTGGCGCGCGGCGGCCGCCGACGACGGACACCGCACCAGCGGTTTTGTGCCGTTTACCGTCAAGTAGTCATGCAGCTTCGCGCGGTCCTGCTCGCTGGCCTGGTCGCCGGATGCAGTCGTGCCGCGCCACAGGTGTTGTCGCGTGACGGGTTCATCGGCACCGAATTGACCACGCCGGTGCCCAAGCCGCCGTACGTCTTCACCGACTCGCGCGGCGAGCCGTTCCGGTTCGATTCGGCCACGGCCGGCAAGGTCACGCTGCTGCTCTTCGGCTACACCAATTGTCCCGACATCTGTCCGGTGCACCTCGCGAATCTTGCCGCGGTGCTCGACAACATGCCCGAAGAAATCCAGCGGCAGGTGCAGGTCGTGTTCGTCACGACGGATCCGCGCCGTGATTCGCTGCCGGTGCTGCACGCATGGGTCACGGGGTTCGACGCCGGGTTCATCGGGCTGCGGGCGCCCGATTCGGTGGTCGCCGCGTCCCTGCGCGCGGTGCGCCTGCCGCCCGTCGATTCCGAACCAGGCGTTGGCCGCAGCGCCTACAGTGTCGGCCACGGCGCGGCCGTGATCGCCTACACACGCGATGGCGAGGGGCGGGTCGAGTACCCGAGTGGCACGCGCCAGAAGGACTGGGCCCATGACCTGCCGCTGCTGGTGAACTTCGGGGGCACGGCGAACGGCAAGTGAACGCATTCCCCCTCGGCGTTCTCGCTGCGCCGCTCGCGTCCGTTGCGTCCCGCTCTGCTGGCGGCGTCAGTTGGTGGTGTTCGGCAACCGGCCTGCCATGGACCTGGCAGTGGCAGTGGTATCCCGGCGTGCATCTGCTGCTGCTGCTGACCGGTGCCGCCTGGTTGCTGGTGGGACGCGTGCAGCGCTGGGGGCACCGGCCGTGGGGGTACTTCGGCGGCGCCTGGTTCCTGTTTCTGGTGACGCTCGACTGGCCGATCGGCAAGCTGGGCGCCGGATACCTCGCCAGCGTGCACACGTTGCAATTCCTGCTGCTCACCGTGGGCGTGGCCCCGCTGGCGATCAAGAGCATTCCCGCCGACGGCTGGCGCCGGATGGCGCCGCCAGGATCGTGGCAATATCGCGTGCTGCGCTCGATCGCGGCGGCGTTGCCGGCCGTGCTGGTGTACAACGCGATCGTGCTGCTGTCGCATTTCCCGACGGTCGTCGACAGCGCCATGACCAGCCAGCTCGGGTCGTTTGCGCTCGACCTGTCATGGCTCGTGGCCGGGCTGTTTCTCTGGTGGCCGATTCTCGCGCCGCGGGACTTCGCGTCGCTGGGCGTGTTCGGGACGCTGGTGTACATCTTCGGCGCAACGCTGCTGCCGACAATTCCGGCGATGCTGATGGTCTTTTCGACCTGGCCGATCTATCGCCTTTATGAACTGGCGCCGCGCGTGTTTCCGCACTTCACCGCCAACGATGACCTCAAGCTGGCCGGTCTGGTCATGAAGCTCATCGGCGAGATTCCGCTGTGGGTGGCCATGGCGGTGGTGTTCTTTCGCGGCACCGCCATGGATGGAGAAATGATCAATGCCTGACCGTGCGGTCACCATCAGCCTCGATGCACCGGGTGTCGCGTCGACTCACGTCGCAGGCGTGTTCGACGAATTCACGCCGGCCCGGCGGATCGGCCGGAGCGTCGGGATCTTCTTCATCATGCTGCTGGTCGCGCTGCCGGTCGCGTTCGTGCCGATCGTGCACCTGATCGGCGTCCCGTTGCTGATCATTACCGGCATCGTGCTGGCCGTTCTCCAGCTGACGTATGCCGGGCGGTTGCGCGTCGCCCACGTGCCGTGTCCCAAGTGCGGCGGTCTCAACCGGATCGGTGGTGGATTGGGACGCCGTTCCCTGGCCCCCGCCGAACGGAACTGCGAACACTGCCGGCGCCTGCTCACCCTGCGGATCGAACCGGCCGATCCCGTGGCGCGCGACGAATCTGGTACGTCCTAACGCGGAAGTCCCGGCGATTTCCCGGCCGGGTCACCTGTCCCACGGGGTTTCTGCATGGCGATCATGACGCGGCCCGCCGCCCGGCGCACGCTGCGCGAACGGGCCCTGGCGCATCCGGAACGCTGGTTTGCCGCGGGCAGCTTCCTGATTCTCCTGATGGCCGCGATGCGGCTCGCGAGCGCGTTCTTCCTGCCGGTGATTGCGTCGATGCTGCTGGCGCTTCTGCTCGCGCCGCCGGTGCGCTGGCTGGCTCGGCGCCGGGTTCCCGGCGGGCTCGCCGCGGCGTTGGTAGTGCTGAGCGTGGTGGTCGTGCTGGTGGCGGCGATCACGATGCTGGCCCGTCCCGCGGCGGTATGGATCGCACGCGCGCCCGAAACGGTGACGCAGGCCCAGGCCCGCATTCGCAAGCTGACCGCGCCGCTGGTGACGTTGCAGCGCACCGCGGCCCGGGTCCAGGCCGCGACGAGCACGCCCGGCGAACCGGTCAAGACCAAGGTCGAGGTGGCACCGCCCGGATTGCTGTCCAAGATTCCCGGAACCACAGTGGGCTTCTTCGGCGCCGTCTCGACGGTGCTTTTTCTGACGTTCTTCCTGCTGGCGGCCGGGGAGCGGTTCAGTGAAAAGCTGGGCGACATCATGCCGGAGCGGTATCGTCGCGAGATGATCGAGGGCTTGCGCGACATGCAGGCACAGATGTCACGCTACCTGTCGACCAGCGCGATGATCCGCACCGGACTGGGGCTCGCGACCTGGGGCGCGCTGAAACTGATCGGACTGCCGAACCCGGCGCTCTGGGGCGTGGTTGCCGCCGTACTCAACTTCATTCCCTATCTCGGCTCACTGGTGATGCTGCTGATCATTGCGGTCGCGTCGCTGGTGTCGTTCGACGACACCCGCCACGTGCTGCTGGCGGTGGGCGCCTTTCTGCTGATCTCGGTGGTCGAAGGCAACGTGGTCACACCGATGTTGCTGGGACACCGGCTGCCACTCAACGCGGTCGCGATCTTTGTGGGGCTGCTGTTCTGGAGCTGGATCTGGGGCATCACCGGCGCGGTGCTCGCCGTACCACTCACGGTGCTCGTCAAGGTGATTGCCGATCGCGTCGCGCCGCTCGAGCCGCTCGGGGTGCTGCTCGACAACTAGCGCGTGGCGTCGCGTGCGTCGGGCCGGCGACCCGGCGGACGCCGCTGCGAGGCCAGCGGATGGCGCAGGCGCCAGATCAGGTAGAGCGCCACGACGACGTTGATCGCGAGCGCGCCGCCGCGCGGCCACGTGGTTCGCCGGATCAATTCGTAGATCTCGAACGGGATGAATGATCCGGTCGCCACCACCGTGAGGAATTCGGCCCAGCGGCGTTCCCGCCAGAGACCCACGCCCTCGATCAGAAACAGCGTGGCATAGAGCAGCGCCGCAATCCCGAGAAACCGCAGCTTGCCGGTGGACAGCGCGCCGATGCGCTGCAGCACCCGCACCACCGGGACCACGTCGACGCTGGCGCCGATGGCCTCGAATGCCGCGCGCGCCTGGGCCGCCCAGTCGGCGCGAATCAACTGGAACGCGCCGAGGCCCGCGGCGATCAGCACCGCGGCCTTGACGAACTTGAACAGCGCGATCAGCGCGAGCACGCGATCCGAGTGACGTTCTCGCCCCGCTGCCGGGTCGTGCACCGCCGTCACACGCATATCGTCTCCATGGGCGCCAGGGAAGCACCGGAGAACGTCACCTTCATCATCATGGAGTGCCAGATGCCGGAAAAGGAAACCATCGAACGTGCGAAGGAAGATGCACGGGAAGGGAAATCCGCGTCGACTCAGGCCGGCGAGTTCGTGCGGCAGGAGATGGATCATATTCGCGAGGGCAAGCACGGTGCGCGCTCGACCAAACAGGCGATCGCGATCGGACTGTCGGAGGCACGGCGCGCCGGCATCAAGGTGAAGCCGTCGCCCGGCGCCAGCGCGTCGACCCGGCGCAAGGCCGAGCAGGACGTGAAGGCCGGCAGCAAGGGCAGGGCGAAGAAGACCTCGACCAAGCGGTCGAAAGCCACGCGGCAGGCGCTCAAGCGGGAACCGACCAAGGCGGCGAGCAAGTCGGCCTTGTCGCGTCACGCCAAGAAGGCGGCGGCGCGCCGGAGTTCGGCATCGCGGTCCGCGTCGGCGAAGCGCGCGGCGACCACGCGCAAGCGAGAGCAGCGGAGTCGCGCGCGCTGAGAGGCGACGGTAGAATAGAGGCCGCACCCGGAGACAATTCTGGATCGCGTACCTCTGGCGGAACCGAACACTCGCGCGGACGTCGACTCGACTGGCGCTGTTGCGCGCTGGCGCACGGCAGGCCGATGGGCGATCGTCGCCGCGATCGTTGCGGGGGCTGTCGACGCATGGGGTACCCGGTACGATCTCAATCCCGACGGGATCAGCTACGTCGAGATGGCGCAGCATGCCGTTGCCAATGGCCGGATCGAGCTGATCAGCGGGTACTGGAGCCCCGGTTACCCGGCGCTGCTGCTGCCGATCGTTCGACATGTGGCGGCCACCGCTAGCGCGTTCGTGCCGGCGCTGCACGCGGTGAATCTGCTGCTGTACGTGCTGGCGCTGCCGTTGTTCGTGCTGCTGGTCCGGCGCATGCCGTCGACGCAGGATGCGGCGGCGGGACCGTTGCGCTCGGCCGCCGCAGCGCTCGGCGCGACCGCGTTTGCCGTGATCGCGCTGCAGGGTCTCGGCCTCGGCCTGCTGAGCCCTGACGCGGCGGTGCTGCTGATCGTGCTCGTCATCGCGCGCTGCGTGCTCGGCCTCGAACAGGTCGATCAATCCTGGCGCTGGACCGTCGCGCTCGGGGTAGCTCTCGGCATCGGCTACTGGACCAAGGCGATTCTGCTGCCGCTGGGTGTCATGCTGCTGGTGCTGCTCTGGTTGATGCCGCCGGCGGTGGAACGCGCCCGCGTCAAACTGGTCGTTGCGGCGCTCGTTTTCGGCGCGGTGAGCGCGCCGCTCGTCGTGATGGTGAGTCAGCGCGTCGGCCACCTGTCGAGTAGTGAAGTCGGCCGGTTGAATTACGCATGGGAGATCGATGGTGTCACGCCGTTCGCCGGGTGGCTCGGCGACGCCAGCCAGCACGATGGCGCGCCGGTGCATCCGCCCCGCGTGCTCGATCGCGATCCGTTGACCCTGGAATTCGCGACTCCACTGCAGGCGACCTATCCGCTCTGGTACGATCCGTCGTACTGGTATGCCGGCGTGCAGGCCCATTTCGATGCCGCCGGTCAATGGCAGGCGCTGCGGCGCGGCGAGTACGAGCTGCGCCAGGTCCTGCTGCAGCAGTGGGTGTTGTTTGCGGCATTGCTGCTGCTCTGGCTCGGGACGCGGCGACGCGCGCGCGTCAAGCCGTCGCGTCTGCCGCGGGTGATCGTGCTGTGGGCCGTCGTCGCGACCGGCGTCTATGTGGCGGTGCACGTCGAAGCGCGCTATCTCGCGGGGTTCGTCGCCCTGGCGGTCGCCGGTGGCTTCGGCGCACTGGCCGCGCGGGCGCCACGACGCTCGTTGCGCTGGATGATTCCGCTCGCGGCGATCGGCATGCTGGTGTCGGTCGTCGTGAACCTGGCGCAGACGACCGGCGGATTCGCGCTCGATTACCGGCCGGAGTATGCCCAAGCCGCCGACACCCTGCGGGCGCTGGGGGTGCACGCCGGCGACCGGGTGGCGGTCGTGGGTGACGCGTTCGAACAATACGCCGTGTTTGCGGCACGCGCGACCGTCGCCGCGCAAGTGATGGATTCCACCGGATACTGGCAGCTGACGCCGACGGCTCGTGCCGCCGTCAACCGACAACTCGCCGGTGTCGGCGTCAAGGCGCTGCTGGCCAACGATGTCGATCGCACCGTCGCCGACAGCGCGTGGCATCTGCTGGTGCGGCCGGATTCAAGCAATCTCGGCATGCGGCCGATTCGAGCGACGCCGTAGTTGCCGCGGTCATGAGGCGCCGATAGCTTCACCTCGCCCGGCGCCGTAGCCAAGTGGTAAGGCAGAGGTCTGCAAAACCTCCATCACCGGTTCGACTCCGGTCGGCGCCTTGGATGTCCGCGACAGGCGAGGGGCAAGGGCGGATCGCGACGGATCGCCATCCGGTTCCTCCGGCCAGCATTCAGTCGTAATCTGCCTGTTGCCTCTCTGACATGCTGTTGCCGTATTATTCGTGATGCGCTACGCCCTCCCGGGGCTGCTCGCCCTCGCCGCCTGCAGTGCCCCCAAGCCGCCGCCGCCGATGGTCACCGCGCCCGCGACCGCCGATACCGTGATCGTGCCGGTCACCGAAGTCACCGCCGCCACGTCGCGCGCCGACGGCAACTGGACCGTTGAAGCGCCGATCGAGGGTCAGGTGTACGTCGCCGATTTCGGCACCCGTCAGGCCACGCTGTTCCCGGGTATCACCAAGGCGACGGTGCCGCATCCCACCACGCTGATCGGCGCCGGGGATACGGTGATCATCGGAGACTGGGGTCTGCGCCGCTTCACGGAGTGGACGCCCGCCGGCACGCAGGTCGAGGCGTGGCCCGCGCCCGATTCGCTGGGCGACGTGTTGCCACGCGCACGGGACGCGGCGGGACAGTGGTATTTCCAGGTGCCGCCCAACCCCGGCGTCGACGGCAGCGGCCTGCTCGACAGCGCCGCGATCGTGCGCGCCGATCCGCAGCTGACCCATTTCGACACCCTGGCGCGATTGGCGCCGCCCGACCTGATCAAGATGGAAGGGGCTTCCGGCGAACACTACCAGCGTCGGATCCTTTCGGGCGACGATGCCTGGGGCGTGCGCCCGGACGGGACGCTGTGGATTGCGCGGGTGTTCCAGAATCAGGTCGAGTGGCATCACCCCGGCACCAGCAAGACGGTGCGCTCGCCGTTGCTGCCCGACATGGTGTTGCCGATCACCGACATGGATCGCGAGATCTATGTGCGGCGCTTTCCCGAGGCCGAGCGCGAAACGGCGCGCGCGTTGCCGAATACCGCCGTCAAGCCGCCGTTCGAGCATGCGTTCGCCGCGCCCGATGGCCGCATCTGGCTGGCCAAGAGCGACACCGCGCTGGCGCGTCTGCGCCACTTCCAGGTGGTCGACTCGACCGGCGTGGTGCGCAACATCGCGCTGCCGACCTACGGCTCCGCGCTTGGCGTCGACGCACACTGGATCCTGGTGGCTGAGGAATTTCCCGGCGGCATTCGCCTGCTACGCTTTCCGGTGCCGCCCGCGCCGGTGGATTCGAGCGGGTCGCGCCACTGACGGCGCTGGCCCTCAGCCGGCTGATTCGTCGCGTTCCTCCCGCTCGATATCCCGGCGGCGCAGTTCTGCGGCGCGCTGCCGGCGCTCGCGATACCGCTGATACCATCGCCGGGTGATCTCCCCGGCGAGCGCGGTATTTCCCAGCCCGAACGCCAGCCCCACGCCAAGGGCGACCGCGCCCACCACCAGCGTGAACGCCGCCGTGATCAGTTCTTCGGCGACCCCGAGCTGTTGCAGCGCCATGAACACCGCAATCACGATCACCGATGCCTTGGCCACGTTCGCCAGGATGGGCACGCCTTCGACGCCGCCCGCCGATGCCAGGATCAGGCCGCGGACGAACTCGCCGACGACCATCCCGAGGATGACGATCACGATCGACGCGATCAGGGTCGGAATGAATCCGAGCATGATGCCGAACATGCGGTTGATGCTGTCGAGTCCCAGCGCCGCTGACGCGAGCAGGATCACGATCAGCATCACCAGCCAGAAGAGCAGTTTGCCCACCGCGTGTACCGGGTCGAGCCCGCTGGCGGTGCGGTCGACCGCCTCACGCAGGCCACCGGCTTCGGCGACCCGGTTGAAGTCGAGTCGCTTGAGCGTGCGGTCCACCCAGCGTTCGATCTGCTTGGCAACGAAATATCCCAAGGCCATGATGAGGACGGCCACCAGCACCGCGGGAAGCCACGCCAGCAGTTGGTCGGCGCCGAAGCGCAACCGGTCGACGAGTTCGTTCACGAGCTGACCTCAAGCACGAGTTTGCCGAATTGATCGCCGTGCGCCATGCGCGCGAATGCCTGCGCGCCCTGAGCCAGCGGATACACCGAATCAACCACGGGGCGCAGCGCGCCGCTGTTGCCCAGCATCACCACTTCGGCGAACTCTGCGGGCGTTCCCATCGTCGAGCCGAGCAGCGACCACTGAAACCAGAACAGACGCCGCAGGTCGAGTCCCACGTCGGGGCCGCCGGTGGCGCCGCAGGTGACCAGTCGTCCCCCGGGGCGAAGCAGCTTGAGCGAGCGTTGCCACGTCGGCTCGCCCACCGAGTCGACGACAACGTCGACCCCGCCGCCGAAATGCGCCTTGACGACGGCGGGCACATCGGGTGTCGTCTGGTGATTGACGACCAACTCGGCGCCGAGTGCGCGGGCCCGGTCCAGCTTGTCGTCGGATGACGACGTCACGGCGACGCGCGCGCCCAGGTGGCGGCCGATGTGCAACGCGGCCAGTGCCACGCCGCCGCCGATGCCCCAGAGGAGCACCGATTCGCCGGCGGCGACCCGCGCGCGCGTGGTCAGCATGCGCCAGGCCGTCAGGGTGGACAACGAGAAGGCCGCCGCCTCGCTCCAGCTCCAGTCGCCGTGGATTGGCAACACGTTGGCGCCGGGCACGACGACGAATTCGGCCGCGAGCCCTGGATGGTGCTCGCCCAGCACGCCGAAGTTCCGGCAGAAGATCGGTTCGCCGCCGTGACACGCGGGACAGGCGTTGCAGCCGACGCCGGGGTTGACGACCACCCGGTCGCCGACGGCGACGTGCGACACCGCGGCACCGGTTTCGACCACCACACCGGCGGCGTCGGTGCCGACGATGTGCGGGAATTGCGGCGTTGGCACGCCCGGCGCCCCGCGCGCCACCCACAGATCAAGGTGATTGAGCGCGGCGGCGTGCACCCGGATCTTCACATCCGAAGGGCCGCGCAATGCCGGTTGCGGCAGGTCGATCACCGCGAGCCGGTCGAGTCCGCCCAGGGCGGTGAGGCAGAGCGCACGCATGGAGTTTGTGGGGACACCTTGCAGAAGCGGGACGTTGACGCGACATATAATAGCGATTCACGCCGCACGACACCGTGCGCGGAAGCGCGGTTCACTCCCAACCCTTTGGTCCGTCCCGGAGCAGGAGAGCAACGATGGTCATGAGCGAAGGATCGTTCGATTTC
Source organism: uncultured Gemmatimonadales bacterium (assembly GCA_963796635.1). Taxonomy (GTDB): domain Bacteria; phylum Gemmatimonadota; class Gemmatimonadetes; order Gemmatimonadales; family GWC2-71-9; genus Palsa-1233. The sequence goes on along the minus strand of CAWCMH010000001.1, from coordinate 2,394,743 downwards.
CAGTATGGCTCACTGGAAGGGGGAGCATCGGCGCCGGCCCCCACGCCGCGCATGGAAATCCCCGAGCCCGCACCGGGTACGCGGCCTGCCCGCGCCCGCCGTCCGGCCGCGAAGAGTGCCAAGAGCGCCACGGCCGCCGCGCGGAAACCGGCAGCCAAGGCCAGTAAGGTCGCGGCCAAGGCCGCCCCGAAGAAGGCCGCCAAGCGCTCCGGCAAGAAGGCCGCCAAGCGCACCGGCAAGAAGGCGGCGCGCAAGAGCACCGCGAAGAAGAGTGCTCGCAAGGCCACCGCGAAGAAGAGCGCGCGGAAGTCCGCGGGCCGGAAGAGCGCCCGCCGCGGCGCCGCCAAGAAGTCGGCTCGGAAAGCACCGGCCCGCAAGGCCGGGCGGAAGGCGGCGCGCCGCCGCCGCTAGTGGAGGCGTGGGTCGAGTGGCGAATGCGCCCCGGCTTGCCGGGGCGCATTTGATATCAGGGCACGGCCGTCGGCACGTCGTAGCGCGGTTCCGACCGGCCGACGAGATAGCCGATCAGTGCGTCGATGCCGGTGTTCACCAGCGCACCGAGCGTCGCGCCCGAGCACGACTCGCCGGAGAAATTGGGCCGACAGGCATTGGCGACCCAGAGCGCGTTGATCACTCCGCTGGGCACGGCCAGCAACAGCGCGCCTTCCTTGCCGTGATTCCCATGGAGTACGGCACCGGGCGGCGGCGGGCGCGACGTCGACCCCAGCAGGCCGCCGATCGTGCCGCCCATGGCCGCGCTGAACAGAAAGACCTCTTCGGCCGCAGCGGGGCACGGCTGCGTCCGCGGTCCGTCCCCCTCGTCACAGGCGACGTAGCCGGCGAACGTGCCCAGCGCGCCCACGATCCCCCCGCCGATCAGCGCCGGTTCCTGCCAATTGTGCACCACGGCCCGCGGGCTGCTGTCCTGGCGCGGCGTGATGCTCAGCAGCGCGCTCGGCACTGGGCCGGCGATTCGCGCCGGACCGACCAGCGCCGGTTGCTGCAGCGCAGCCATCAATGCCAGAATCTGGATCACCGCGTGCCCCCGAATGGGATGCCGTACAATGCGCCGCCGGTGGGCACCCGGCAAGTGCGCGCTGGCTTAGCTTGCGCGCGTGGGCACATTTCGCTGGACTCCCGAGCGGATGGAGCAACTGGAGCACGCCGTGCAGCAGCACAAGCGCGTGCTGTTGCGGCGTCGCGGCAACGAGCACGTCGTCGTCGCGACGGCGCTGCGCCAGTCGCGCGGCCGCGAGGCGCTGGCGGGGTATCTGGCGATGACGGGCGACGAACTGATGTTCGTGCTCGACGAGCTCGACCATTTCCAGGTGCTCGACATTTGACGACCCGTCCGTTGCGTGTCGCCGTCCTGCATCTCGATGAAAGCTGTCTCGGCAACGGCAGGCCCGGCGCCAATCCGGGCGGCGCGGCGGGTCTGGTCGAGGTGCGCACCAGTCGCGGCATTGAACGACGCGACTTCTTCCTTCACGCGCCGGCAACGACCAACAACCGGATGGCGCTCAGCGGCGCGATCGCCGCCCTGCAACTGCTGGGGCAGAAGGGCCAGCGCCTGCGGGCGTTGTTCGTGTCCGACTCGGAGTATCTCGTCAAGGGCGTTCGGGAATGGATGCCGGGCTGGCAAGCGCGTAACTGGGTTCGCAAGGGCGGCGCGATCGAGAATCTCGAACTGTGGCAGGTCCTCGCCGCGTCGCTCGGCAAGCACGAGCCGCAATTCACCTGGGTGCGTGGCCATGCGGGCCATCCGAAGAATGAGTACGCCAATGACCTGGCCGTGCAGGCCGCCACCGAGCAGGTGACGGCGGCCGGAATGATCGAGTCGGGGTTCCTGCCGTGGCTGGCGGCGCGTCAGGCGCGTGGCAAGTTTCCGGGCTACGATGCCGATGCTGCATTTACCGGCATCGAGGCGCGGCTGGCGCGCGGAGAGCGGATCGCACTGGCGGAGGAATGATGACCGAACTCGAACGATTTGCTGCAGCACTGCTGGCGCAATGGCGTGCCGGCGGGGGCACGGGTGGCGGCCCCATCGGGGTCACCGCCGTGATCGAGCGAGTCCTGCCGTACCGCACCGCGCGCCGCCTGCTCGGCATCGACGCGAGCGAGGATTATGAAGCGCTGGTGCTCCGGCTCGTGGCCGAAGAAGAACACCTGGTGACGACCGATCCGCTGGATGCCGCCGAGATGGCCAAGGCGACCGTGGCGTCGAAGCTGCCCGACCTCGATGTGCTGCAACTGCTGCGCGCGGCCACGGTGACCGTGACGCCGCAGTCGATTGCCCGGCTCGCCGACATCCTGCCGATGCCCGCGCCGGCGGCGGAGTCGTCGGAATCGGCACCGCGACCATCGACCGGTTCCGTCGACGAACCGGTCATTCCACTGCATCCGGCGCCGATTGCATCCCCGCCGGCCGGACCGGTGACTCCTGTCAGGCCCGAACCGGTGAAAGAAGCCTACCTGACCAGCGTGCAGTTCACGCCGCCGGGTGGCTCGACGTGCTGGAGCTGCGGCGAGACCCTCCCCGGTGATCGCGCGATGAAGTTCTGCCCCGAGTGTGGCGCGGATCAGCGCGAGCCGGTCTGCCCGGCATGCGGCGCCGCCGTGGAACGGCGCTGGAAACATTGCGCCGATTGCGGGGCGACGCTGCGCGCAGCATCGCCCTGAGCGGGTCGCGGTCCGTCTACATTCCAGTCATGACGTCCCGTGTCCCTTCGCGCATCGATCGCACGACCCTGGATCGCGTGCTGCAACGCGCCGCCGAACTGCAGCGCGGCCGCGATGCCGGCGATTCTCTCAGTGAACAGGAGACGATTGCGCTCGGCAAGGAAGTGGGCTTGCCGGCGGCACTGGTGCAGCAGGCCCTGCTCGAAGAGCAGGTGCGGATCGATGTCGAGGGCGACCGGCACGGGTTGATCGATCGATGGGTCGGCCCGGCCGATTTCGTCGCGCAACGCGTGGTGCAGGGCACGCCGGAAGGCATCATCGCGGCACTGTCGCGATGGATGGAACAGCGCGAGGCGTTCGTGGTGCAACGCTCGTCGAGCGACCGCGCCACGTTCGAACCGATGTCGGGGTTTGCGCGCGGCATGCGGATGATGGCCGCCGCGTTCCAGGGCGGCAATCGTCCCTACCTTGACAAGGTGAGCGTGGTGAAGGCGGTGGCCACGCCGCTCGATGCCGGTTTCTGTCACGTCGCGCTTGCCGCGTCGACGCGCCGGTCTCGCACCGGGCACCTGCAGGCCGCGGCCGGTGTCCTCGCGCTCGGGGCGGTGAGCGCCGGCGTCTTCACCATCGTGCTGCCGCTCTGGGTCGGCGCGGTGCTGTTCGGCGGATCCGCAGCCATCGGTGCGACCATCACCGGAGTGTACCGCTCGCGGACGCAGCGCGTGCAACTCGGCCTCGAACGCGCGCTCGATGAACTTGAGCAGAATCCGATGCTGCCGCACGGCGCCGCAGTGCCCCCGCCCACCGGCCGGCTGGCGCGTGGTATTGGCCAGGTGGTGAAGGAGATTTCGGTCGAAGTGCGCAAGGCGCTGCACGAATGAAGCCCAACGGGCTCATGGCGGCGACGCTGGGCGCGTTGGCCTGCTATCCCACCACTACGCGACCGGCGTTTCTGGCCGAGCCGACGGCACCGACCACCGATCTCGAACTGGGCGTGCCGGAGGCGACGCGCGCCGTGGCGCTGCAACTCGACGAACATGGCATCCCGGTCCGGCGCACCGAACCCAAGGATGGCTGGCTGGAGAGTGACTGGTTCGATCCGCGGACGTTCAAGGCAACGTCGGCGCGCCCGCTCGGGCCGAATGTCGTCAAGGTGCGAGCGTGGGTCGACCCGTCCCGCCCCAACTACAGCAAGATCACGGTGGAGGCGGTCTATCGCCCGCTGGCCGATCCGTCACGCGCGCCCCGCGAGCTCGATCGCGAGGTGCCGGACAGCAATCCGGCGTTGATCCGGGTGCAGCAATCGATCGCGCAATTGCTGCAGCAGTATGGCGGGATGGCCATCGACACGTCGCCGGCCGCAGTCGTGCCGGTCGTCAAGTCGATTTTCAAGAAGATTCGCGGGACCGACACGACGGGCACGCCGAAGCTGCCCGCAACGGATACGGCAGCGGTTCCGGCCAAGGTGCTTCGCGTCAAATCGCATCCCGTCGACACGACCGCCGCACCCGTGACTCCTCACGACACGACGCACGTCGTCCCCAAGCCCGCACGAGACACGTCGCGAGCGTAGTGGCGCATCAATGACGCGCCCGTCCAGGCTCCGCGCCTGGCAGGAATCGACGGACATGGCGCTGGCGGGGCGACGATCGCATCGTGCGAATTCCTGCACGCCGCTACAAGACCAGGCTACGCACGGGGAGCGGCGAATTCCTGCACGCCGCTGTGCAACCCTGCCAACGCGCGCGACTAGCTCACGAACGCCTGCAGGTAGTGTTCGAGCGTCGCCAGGTCGAGAATCGCGTCCTTGCACGGACCGGCCGGCAGCGTCATGGTGAGACCGAGCACCGGAATCTTGCCGGCGACGTCGTGCAGGCCGCTCACCATGTCCCGTTCACAGGCCACGGCGACCACCGCCCGGGGGCGCCGTTCGCGGATGACGCGCCGAGCCAGCTGGCCGCGGGTCGCCACGAACACCGGGACCGCGTAGCGGGCGGAGAGGGCCAGTACGTTGTCGAGCGTTTCGCGCGACAGGCAGCGCGGAATCAGCAGCAGCAATTCTCCGGTGCCGATCTTCCGGGCCCGCCGCAGGGCCAGCGCGTTGTACACCTTGACCGCGGCGTTCTCGACCCGATCGCGCCGGCCGAATTTCGCTGCCACCCGCGACGTGAATCGCATCAGCGGCAGCAGGGCACCCCGTTCGGCCAGGCGTCCCGGAAGGAGGTTGATGGGTCCCAGGGCGCTCGCCGTGACCAGCAGCCACCACGCGATTGCGAGCACGGCGGCGCCCGTGAGGGCGATCCATACCAGTTGCGGAGCTGGCGTCCAGAACGTGGCGAGCCGGGGTGCGAGCAGGAATGCGAGGCCCGCCGCGATCAGGAATGACACGCCGATGCTGAAACCCGCCCAGTAGAGAAACACCGGGGCGGCGGTGTTGAAATTGCCCGCGTTCGGCAGCGGCTGACCATTCCACTCGTCCCACTCGTGGCCGAGCCGGCGGTCGACGTCGATATGAATCAGCTCTGCGCGCTGGGGAGCCATGCGACGTAAGCTAACGTCGCCATCTTTCGTCGATGACCCATCCACTCGTGACCACAGACCTGGTCGCTCGCGCGGCCTGCAGCCAGGGCGGCGGCATCTATCGCATCATTCCCCAGGGCGTCGCAGCGCCGCGGACGCGCGATGAACTGCGCGAGGTGATGATCCATGCCAGGTCGACCCGTCTGCCGGTGACCTGTCGGGGGGCCGGGAGTGCGATGGATGGCAGCAATCTTGGGCACGGACTGGTGATCGACATGTCCGGCTTCGAGCCGGGGCGGTGCCACGTCGACGCGGCGAATCGTTGTGCCATCGCATCGTCCTCCACCGTACTGGCCGCGCTGAATGCGTCCGCACACACCAGTGGCTTGCGGCTGCCGGTCGACCCCTCGAGTGCGGCGTGGGCGACGCTTGGGGGCATGACGTCGACCAATGCGTCGGGTGCGCGCTCCCTGCAGGTCGGCAGCATCCGGCAGTGGATCGACGGGGTGACGCTCGAAACCGTCGACGGGCCGCTGGCACTCCGGCGCGCCGGCGCGCCCGATGCGGCGCACCCCGCCGTGCGACGCTGGCGTACCGACGTGGAGCCGTTGCTGCACCGGTGCCGCACCGAAATTGCGCGCCGCTTTCCGCGCGTGCGCAAGAACAGCGCAGGCTACGCGCTCGACCACTATCTCCGCAGCGGTGATCTGCTCGACATCGTCATCGGGTCCGAAGGCACCCTCGGCGTGATCACCGAGGTCACCGTGCGGCTGCAGCCGTTGCCGGCCCACCGCGTGTCGCTGCGGGTGGCCGTGGCACGCCGCGGCCAACTGCCCGACGTCATCGAGCGGCTCCGCGTCTTCGATCCGGCGACCCTGGAACTGCTCGATCGATCGTTCCTGCAACTCGTCGCGGGCGAGCTCGGCGCCGAGCGGCCCACCTGGTTGGACGCCGCCGCTGGACTTCTGCTGCTCGACTTCGAGGCCGACGATCATGCGGCGCTGACCGCCGTGGCGGCGCGCGCGGCACAAGCCGTTGCCGCCGATGTGATCGACGTGCGGGTGGCGACTGACGCGCGCGAGATCGAGCGATTGTGGGACATTCGCCATCGCGCATCGCCGATCCTCGCGGGCCTGACCGATGGGCGACGCTCGCTGCAGGTGATCGAGGATGGCTGCGTGCCGGTGCCGCGGCTGGCCGAATACCTTGACGCGGTCGACGCGGCCACGCGAGCGGCGCATGTCGATGCGGTGATGTTCGGCCACGCGGGCGACGGACATGTGCACGTCAACCTGCTCCCCAACCTGGCCGACGACGACTGGCTGTCGCGGGTCCGCCGTATTTATGCCGATGTGTCGCGCGCCGTGATTGCATTGGGCGGAACGCCGAGCGGCGAGCATGGGGCCGGACGCCTGCGTGCGGGGCTCATGACCGACCTCTATGGTGCGGAGATCGTCGAGTGCTTCCGGGCGGTGCGCGCAGCCTTCGATCCCGTCGGCACCTTCGACGGCGGCGTCATCGTCGCCGACGGCGCCGACCCGCTGGCGCACTTGAAGGTCGGCCGCGCGGCCGCGCCGCTGCCGCCGAACATTGCCGCGGCGCTGGAGCGGCGCGAAACCGCAGCGCGCTGGGACCGGCCGCTCGAGGTACGCGAGGCCTGACCTGGCCGCGCGTCTTGGGACGTTGGGGCGGTGCTAGTTTTGGGGATGCGCATCTATCGCGAACCGGTGGTCACACTCGTTGCGCGTCCGCAATTCATCGAACCTCCGCAGCTCCCGGTCGCGTGGGTCGAACCCGGCACCGACGGCGAGCGCCTCGCGGAATTCGCGGGGCGACTCTGCTACATGAGCCAGCACAATCCGGCGCATCGAAGCACGGCGGAGTATCTCACCAATATCTTGCGTCAGGGGCACGGTTCGGTGTTCGAGCACGCCGTCTATGTGCTGCTGATCGAGGGCGTGTCGCGCTCGCTGACCCACGAACTGGTGCGGCACCGGGCCGGGTTCGGCTATTCGCAATTATCGCAGCGATATGTCGACGAGTCCGATGCCGCGTTCGTCATGCCGCCGGCGATCCAGGGCGACGACGTGGCCGAGGCCGCGTGGTTGCAGCAGGTCGAATCGGCGCAGGCCAGCTATGTGGCCGCCGTCGAACGATTGATGGAACGCTACGGCTGGGTCGACAACAAGATGCATCGTCGCAAGATGGCGCGCGAAGCGGCACGATCGGTGCTGCCGAACGCCACCGAGACCAAGATCGTGATGAGCGGCAACATCCGGGCGTGGCGGAGCATGCTCGAACTCCGCCTGGGGGAGGGCGCCGAGCGGGAGATCCGCCGGCTGGGCGCCAGCGTGCTGGCCGTGCTGTCGGGCGAGACGCCGCGGTTTTTCGCCGATTTCGAACTGTATGCCGCGGCCGACGGTGAGCAGGCCGCCCGGGTGACCTACCACAAGATCTGACGCGGAGGATCACGATGCTCATCGACCGCTGCGTATGCAAGCAGGTGCGCTTTGCCGACTTGCTGCCGCAGGCTCGCTGTCAGCATTGGGGCCTCTCCCGGTTGATGACGGAAACAGGCTGTGGCACGCAATGCGGCCTCTGCCTCCCCTATCTTCGCGTCATGCTCCGTGACGGCATGACCGAGTTCTCCGAGATCCTGCCCGCCGATGTCGAGGGCGCCTCGTGCTGATTCCCGGCGCCCTCGCGACGGTCACGCTGGTGCTGTTCTGGTTGTCCGTCGCCCTGATGTACACCGGGCAGCGGACGCTGGGGCTCGCCGTCGCCGCGGTGTCGAGCTTTGTCACCCTGATCATGATGCGGCGCGATCGCGTCAATGCCCGCGCGCAGCAGGAGTCACTGGAACAGGCACTCGAAGCGTCGTCCCGGCGCAATCGCGAACTGGATCGCCTGCGCGACCTGTCGTCGGCGCTCCTCGGGGGCAACGACCTGGCCACGCTGAATCGCCAGGTCGCGCAGGCCGCCGCCGAACTCCTCGACGCCGAGGGCGGCGCCATCATGCTGATGGTCGAGGAGGGACGCTTCGTCCGCGTGGTCGCCGGCGTGGGGCCGCTGCTGACGGCCGTCGGCACGCTGGTACCGGTCGACCGGTCGCTGGTGGGCCACGTGATTCTCCATGACGAGGCGCTGCTGGTGGCGCGGATGGAAGCCGACCCGCGCAATCATCCCCATGAACAACTGGCCGGTCGACTGACCAGCGCTGCCATGGTCCCGCTCCGGTCGGCCGGGCTCGTGGTGGGCGCGCTGTGCGCCTACAACCGGCGCGATGGCCAGCCGTTCACCGAAGAGGATCGCCAGTTGCTGCAGACCCTCGGCGATCAGGTCGTGCTGGGGCTCGACCGCACGTCGGCGATCGAGGAATTGCGCCGCAACGAGCGCATGCTCGCCGCCAAGAATCGCGAGCTGCAGCGCGTGACGCAGCTCAAGAGCGAATTCCTCGCGAACATGTCGCACGAACTGCGCACACCGCTCAATGCGGTGATCGGCTTTTCCGATCTGCTGCTGACCGAGGGGCTCGGGCCCCTCGAGGCGCAGCAACGCGAATTTCTCGAAGCCATTCTTCGCAACGGCCAGCACCTGCTCGGCCTGATCAATGCGGTGCTCGACCTGTCCAAGATCGAAGCCGGCCGCATGGCGCTCGCCCTGAGTCCGTGCGAGGTGAGCGACGCGATCACCGGAGCGGTGAGCGATACCGTCTCGCTGCGCTCGGCCAAGCGACAAACGTGCACCGTGGATCTGGGCGACACCGGCTCGCTCGAAGTGCTGGCCGATGGCACCCGGATCCGGCAGGTGCTCTTCAACCTGCTGTCGAACGCGTCGAAGTTCACCGGTGAGGATGGACGCATCACCGTGTCGGCGGTGCGGACCATCGCGCCGATGCCCACCGCGTTGCCGGCCTTCGGCAGCGAAGCGGCGCGCATGGCGACGCGCGACGTGGTGTGGGTCTCGGTCTCGGACAACGGCATCGGCATCCGGCCCGAGGACACGCCGCGTCTGTTCCAGGAATTTTCGCAGGTCGACTCGTCGTCCACGCGCGCGGCGCAAGGCAGCGGTCTGGGCCTCGCGCTCAGCAAGCGCTTCGTCGAGATGCACGGCGGTCAGATCGGCGTCGAATCGGTGCACGGCAAGGGCAGCACGTTCTGGTTCATCCTGCCGGTCGACGGCCCACCCAAGTCGATGACGTCGACGACGCCGTAGGCGGGAAACGCGGGCAGCGGGCGAAGCGCGGCCGTGTAGGCGGCGGGGGTATTGCCGGTTGACGCGCGGCCATCGCTCGATTCAGATTGGCGGCATGAAGCTGCGCTGTGGTATGCGACTGCGGGCCATGTTCGCCGTGCTGCTATTCGGCCTGGCCAGCGGCGGCGCGCAGCTTGCCGACGCGCTCATCTACCACAATCATCCCGCACCACACGCGGCCGACCCGCGCGTCAACGCCGGCGATCACTGCCACAGCGAACGGTGTGATCTCGGCGCACCGATCACCACGGCATCGCCACCATCCGCACTGCCGCACGCGGCCCATCTGGCCGTCGCGTCCCGTACCCGTGCCGTCGCCGCCCCCGTCGACGTCCCGCGTACCCTGCGCGTCTCCGGATCCCTCGGATCGCGCGCCCCGCCCGTCCGCTCCTGATCACTCACAACTGAACGCCTTGCGCGCCCGGCGCGCCAGGCCCTTCCTCGACGGGATCGCGCAGGCGAACCCACGGCACGCGCACAGGCAGCGCGTCCACGAGGTCCACTTGTGCTCGGAGCGCATCATGTTCGGACGGATCATCCTGGTCATCGGCTGTGCCGTGGCCATTCCCGCAACGGCGGTGGCGCGCGTGCCGCGCCATGCGACCCGCAGCATCCCCAACGCCGATCTTGCCGGTCGCGTGACCGACAGTATCTACGGCAAGCCCCTCGCCGGCGCCGAGGTCATCGTGCGCCGCGCCGACGTGATCACCGCACGGGTCACGACCGATGAATTCGGCACCTGGCGCGTGCATGACCTGCCGGCGGCGACGTACACCGTGGATGTGCGCCTGATCGGCTTTCAGCCGATGAGCCGCACGGTCGTGATCGACGGCAGCACCGCCGACGTCGCCGTGAATTTCCGGCTGCTCCCCGCAGCCGTGCAGCTCACCGACCTGAATGCGACGGCGTCGCCGATTGCCCTCAACACGCGCACCGGCGATCAGGTGTTCAAGGAGAGCGATTACCAGGGCGCGCCCACGCAGACCACATCGCAGATCCTGCAGCAGTCGATCGCGGGCGCGGCCCGCGCACCAACCGGCGAGGTGCACATTCGCGGGCAGCATGCCGAGTACACGTACTACATCGACGGACTGCCGGTCCCACCGGGCATTTCCGGCAGCCTCAACGAGCTGTTCGATCCATCGGTGGTCAACACGATCGACTTCCAGACCGGCGGCTGGGATGCGGAATACGGCAAGCGCAACGCGGCGATCGTGAACGTGCAGACGCGGGTACCGGCCGGCGCCTTCCATCTGTCCGCCACGGGATACGCGGGCGACTACGCCAGCAACGGTGAAACGGTGACGACCAGTGCCAACTCCGGCAAGCTGGGATTCTTCGTGGCAGGCACCCGCCAGACAACCGACATGCGCCGGGAACCGGTGGTGGCTGATACCGATGCGGCGGGGCACATCCTGGGTGTGCGGAACTACGCGAATGACGGTCAGGATCTGTTCGGCTTTGGCAAGGTGCAATACACCGCGTCGCCAGAAGACCTGGTGAATCTCGACGTGAATTTCTCCCGCTCGCGCTTTGCCACGCCATTCGACTCGGCGGCGGGCGTGATCGATGACCGACAGCAGGACGTCAACGATTTCGTCAACCTTTCGTGGCGGCATCGCGACCTCAATGGAGTCCACCCCGGATCGGAAGCGTTCGCCGGTGCTTACGTCCGGTACGGTTCGTTGAATTACACGCCGGGTGTCAACGACGATCCGACCTTCGCGTTCGCCCCTGACACGACACTCTACAACATCAGCGAAGCCAGGTCCTTCGACATTTATGGCGTGAAAGCCGACTATCTCGATCAGATCACGCCGCACACCAGCATCAAGGGCGGCACGGATCTGTCGTTGACCCGCGGGCAGGAAGCCTTCGCCACGACCGACGCGAACGGGGCGCCGGGCCCGTTGTCCAATTCCGCACTGCGCGGCAACGACGAAGCCGTGTATCTCGAGTCGGTCGTGCAGCCGGATGAGAAGATCGAGTTTCGCGTCGGGGCCCGCTACGATCGTCACGAATACCCGCTGTCGGGAACGGCCAGCGCTGTGGCGGATCAGGTGAGCCCGCGGATCCGGATCAACTTCTATCCCAGCGCCGCGACGACCGTGTGGTTGTACTACGGCCGGCTGTTCGTGCCGACCAACACCGAGGATCTCCGGGCGATCACGACGGTCGGCGCTGGCGGCGACACCGCCTCGACCCCGACGGTGCCGGAACGGGACAACTTCTTCGAAGCGGGTGTGGTGCATCGTTTCGGTGGCATCGTGGCCAAGGTATCGGCCTACCACAAGGTCAGCTCGCCTGGCATCGATGACACGCAGATTCCCGGCTCGGCGATCACCACGGATGTCAACATCGCGCAGGTCCGCATCACCGGGATCGAAGGCGTGCTGGAGGTGCGGCCCGGTGGCCCATTGAGCGGTTTTGCCAACGTGGCACTCAACCACGCCTACGGCTACGGCGCAGTCACCGGAGCCTTTCTCGCGGAGACGCCGCCAGCCGAGCCGTTCGATCTCGATCACGACCAGCGGCTATCGAGCGTGATCGGTGTCACGTACTCTGCCGGCTCCGTGCTGGCAACCGCGACCGGGATCTACGGCAGCGGGCTGACGAACGGCGTGACTCCGAATGCGCCCGGCGTCGCGGGCTATGACCCGGACAGCGATCCGACGCCCGTGCTTGGCACCGGGCTGTTCGATTTCAACACGCCATTCAAGGTCGATCCGAATTTCATCCTGGATCTTTCGGCCGGTGCCACCTTCACGGCCGGCGGCTTGAGTCTGCGTCCGCAGGTATTCGTCGACAATGTGCTCGACGCGAAGTACCTGCTCAAGGGTGCCTTCTTCAGCGGCGCATCGTTCGGCCGACCGCGCACGTTCAATGTTCGAATGACGGTGGGTATATGATCGATCGTCTGGCGCCGCGGCGGTACGGCTACGCCCACGCCCCCGCGAGTTCGGCGCGCGCGGCCCAGGCGGCGATGCGTGGCGCGAGCAGCCGGGCGGCGAGCCGAGCCGTGATTTCGTCGTCAGCCCGGAACCAGCCGGTGGCTTCGCTGGCGACGCCGAGCCAGCCGATGAACTCGCCACCCACATCCATGCGCGCGGCCAGCACCGACCGCAGGCGTTCGCCGCCACGCCGGTCGATTGCGGCTGGCCACGCCAGGTCGTGCTGCCACAGGTCGTCCACCCGGACCATGTCGTGAGCACCGAAGTGATGCACCAGCGCGTCGATGGCATCGCTGGTGTCGAGCGGCAGGTCACTCGGCTGCCCCTTGGCGCGATCGAGCGACGGCAACGCCCAATAGGCCGGCGCTGGTGCGGCCGCAATGATCTCCAGCCGGTCATGCGGAAGCTGGTTGCCCAATGCGTCGGACGTGAGCTGCACCAGTTCGGCACCATCTCGCGCCCGGCCGATGACGTCGAGCAGGCTTTCGGCGACCGACGCGGTGAGCGCGGTGCCTTCTTCCGCCAGCGGCCGCGGCATCACCCAGGGCTGCGCGCCGAGCCGGCGGAAGGTGGTCGCCAGTTGGGCGGTGATGCGATGAAGTGTCCGCTGCGATCCGAGCGAGTAGCCGTTTTCGGCGAAGGTCGCGGCGGCCACCAGACCGACATCCCGCATCTCGGCCCGAATCGGCAGAACCATCACCGACCGGTACCCGGCGCGGGCGATGCGATCCTCCAGCGCGAACAGGGCTTCCTGCGCGACCAGCGGCTCGGCTGGCGGCGGCTCGAGCTCGTCGGCTGTGAGGTCGCGCGGACCGACCAGGACCGCGCCGCCCCGCGCCGGATAGAGCCAGCAGGCGAACAGGTCGACCCCAATCGCCGCGCCGACCGCGCCCCGCAATGCCTCGTGCCACGTGGCCAGCTGGGCAAGCGTCGGCCGCCGGCCCGGCCAGGCCAGCACCGGGACGAACAGGTCGGACGAGGACGACGGCGGAGTGTGCATCGGGCCGGCAGGTCGCATGGGGCGTGCCAGAGACCCAGCCCGTGGGCGCAGAGCGGCGGAGCGGGAGAGAAGGAGAGAAGGGGCGTCGACCTGAAACTATACCTCTACCCCCTATGTGTATATATTGTCGGGGTTCTTCAACCGGAGCACTGCATGACCAGGGTGACGCTGCAGATCGACGGAATGAGTTGCGGGCATTGTCTCAACGCTGTCAATCAGGCGCTGCGGAACATCGCCGGCGTCGAGGTGAAGCAGGTCCAGATGGGCCGTGCGGATCTCGACGTCGCCGGTCCCGAGCAAACCGCCGCCGCGGAGCAGGCAGTGGAAGCGGCCGGCTATCACGCGACGGTCGTGGCCGGGGCCTGACGTGCCTGAAAACGTGACGCTGTCGGTGCGCGGGATGACCTGTGCCGCGTGTCAGGCGCGGGTCGAACGCGCCTTGCGCCGCGAGCCGGGCGTGGGCGAGGCCTCGGTCAACCTGCTGCTCGGCAGCGCCACGGTCGCGTATGATCCGGCAACCACGCGGCCGGAGCGATTGGTGGCCACGGTGCGCGACTCCGGCTACGACGCCGACGTCGCTCCCACCGGCGCGTCGGCCACCGAAGATGATGCGGCGCGCGAGCGGGCGCAGGCGCACGACGCCCGGACGCTGGGCATCAAGGCGGCATTTGCGCTCGTGAGCGGCGTGGTCGCGATGCTCGCGTCGATCCCGCTGATGCTCGACGCGGGTGCCGCGGGCGCCAGCATCGATCCACTGATGCACGGCGTGATGATGCGCATCGCGCCGGCGGTGCGCGGCGTGGTACCGTGGCTCTTTGCCATTCCACGCCCGGTGCTGCTGTTCGGCGTCGCCGCGCTGACGCTGGTGGTGATGACCTGGGCGGGTCGCCACTTCTACCAGCGCGCGTGGCAAGCCGCGCGGCACGGTGCCGCCGACATGAACACGCTGATTGCCGTGGGCACGCTGGCCGGGATGACGTATTCGCTGGTCGCAACCTTTGCGCCGGGCGTGTTCGTGGCGCGCGGCATTGCCCCCGACGTGTACTACGAAGCCGTGGTGCTGATCATCGCGTTCATCCTGACCGGGAACGCGCTGGAGGCTCGCGCCAGGCAGCGGACGATGCGCGCGCTGCGCAGCCTGGCCGCGCTGCAGCCGCCGACTGCGCACATCATGCGCGGAACCGATATCGCCGATGTGCCCGTCGAACAAGTGCGTGCCGGCGACCACGTGCTCATCCGCCCCGGAGAGCGGGTGCCGGTCGACGCGACCATCGTCGAGGGCGAGTCCGCCATCGATGAATCGATGATGACCGGCGAGTCGATGCCGGTATTGCGGCAGCCGGCCGACACGGTGATGGCCGGGAGCGTCAACACGACCGGCGCGATTCAGGCGCGCGTGCTGCGCGGGAGTGCCCAATCGACACTGGCCGGCATGGTCAAGCTGATGCGGGACGCCCAGGTGGCCCGCGCACCGGTGCAGCAGCTCGCCGACCGGATCAGTGCGGTCTTCGTCCCGGGTGTCATGCTGCTGGCCGTCATCACGTTCGTGGTCTGGGCGTTGACGGCGCACTACGCGCCGCTGATGCGTGGTTTCGCCGCCGCCGTTGCGGTACTGATCATCTCGTGTCCGTGCGCGATGGGATTGGCCGTACCCACGGCGGTGATGGTCGCGACCGGTCGCGGCGCGGAACTCGGCGTGCTGTTCAAGGGGGGCGACGCCCTGCAGCGCATGGGCGATGTCGACACGGTGGTGCTCGACAAGACCGGCACCGTGACCCAGGGGCACCCTGCTGTGGTGAGCAGCACGATCGTGCCCGATGCGGTGTTCGATGTCGCACAGATGGTCGCGTATGCCGCCGCCGTCGAAGCGTTGTCGCAGCATCCCCTGGCCGCGGCGATTGTCGCCGAACGTGATCGTTTGCAGGTGCCGCGCATGGCGGCGAGCGCGTTCGTGTCGTGGAGTGGTCTGGGTGCGGCCGCCACGGTCGCGGACCACCGGGTGGTGGTGGGCAGCGCGGCGGTGATGCAGCAGGAGTCGATCCCGCTCGCAGCGGCCGGTGGCGCGATCGACGCGCTCGCCCGGTCGGGCGCGACGCCGGTGATCGTGGCGATCGACGGGCGCATCGCCGGCCTGGTCGGCGTCGCCGATCCGGTGCGCGACACCTCGGCCGGGGCCGTCGCCGCGATCGAAGCGCTCGGCGCACGCGTCGTGTTGTTGACTGGCGATCGCCGCGGCGTGGCGGACACCATCGCCCGATCGGCCGGCATCGCGACGGTGGTGGCCGAGGTGTTTCCGCAGCAGAAGGTGGCGGAAGTCGAGCGGTTGCAGGCGGCCGGGCACGTCGTGGCGATGGTGGGCGACGGCATCAACGACGCGCCGGCGCTGGCGCGCGCCGACGTCGGCATGGCGATGGGCGGCGGCACGGCGATCGCCGTGGAGGCCGCCGATGCGGCCCTCATGCGCGACGACCTGCATGGCGTCGCGCAGGCCATCGCGCTGTCGCGCGCGACCATGCGCACGATCCGGCAGAACCTGTTCTGGGCCTTTGCCTACAACGTCGTCGCGATTCCGATCGCGGCCGGCGTGCTGCACCCGGTGTGGGGCATCACCCTCAGTCCGGTGATCGCCAGCGCCGCGATGGCGCTGAGCAGCGTCACCGTCGTCACCAATTCGTTGCGACTGAAAGGAGCGTTGCGATGACCAGTCCGCGACCGACGCAGGCGAGCCACGTTCCCGAGGGCACCAAGATCGCGCTCACCAAACGCCTGCGGCGCATCGAAGGCCAGGTGCGGGGCCTGCAGAAGATGGTCGATGAACAACGATATTGCGCCGACGTCCTGGTGCAGATCAGTTCCGTGCAGGAAGCGTTGCAAAGTGTCGGGCGGGTGTTGTTGCACAATCACCTGACGCATTGCGCGTCGGAGGCCATTCGCTCGGGCGACGCCGCCGAAGGGGAGCGCGTCGTCGCCGAGCTGGTGGAGCTGTGGGGCAAGTGATCTGCCGCGCCGCAGGCGCGGCAGATCACCCGAGCGCAGCGCCCGTCCTGAGCGCAGCGAGGGATCTCTTTCCCGCATGGCAGGCGCGGCAGATCATCCCGAGCGCAGTCTTACCGCCAGTGCTTCGCCGTGGTCCACGTCGCCGGATCGAACAGGCCCGGATCGATCTTCGCGCCGGCCTTCCAGTCGTGGTATTGCTCGACCTGGCGCGGCTTGCCGCCGCTGAACATCGACACCTCGGTGGCGAGCCAGCCCTTGCCGGCGCGTTCGTACTTGTCGAGGTGAATGTCGAACGGCGGCCGGTTGGGGACCAGCACCACCAGCATGCGCACCGCCACGAGCCTGACTGGATCGATCCACAGCTGCGAGGCCATGGTGTCGGCGGTCGAAGCGACGCCCATGATCCAGACCGGGTGGCCGTTCCAGGTCGACGTCGTCACCGGTAGCGTATCCACGCCCAGTGCCGCGATCTGTCGCGTCGTGATGTCCAGCGGCTGCACGTAGACGCCCTCGATCACCGGCAGGAATGGATTGCCGTCGCCGCTGGTGCGCACCAGCTTGCCCTGTTGCATTGTCCAGCCCGAATCGGCGGTATCGAGCACGCCATTGCCGAGCGCGGGTTCGCCCAGGTCGATCCGCAACTGCACGCCCGTGGTCGGGGTGTAGCGCAGCGACTCGTACCATCGCTGCACCACCGTCCCCGTCGGCCGATACATCGTGGTGGTCTGCCAGAACGTGAGCGTGTGATACCACGTGCCGGCGTAGGCATCGTGCATGCGATGCAGGATGTCGACGCCGGTCAGCGGCGGCGTTTGCGCCGTGGCGGGTTGGCGCGGCGCGGTGATGACGAGTGCAGCGGCAGTGGCCAGTCGAGTGAGATGTGTCATGCGGACCTCGTTGGGAGTTCCCGGAAACCGGAGCATGGCGTGCGCTCGCTCACGCCGCCACCCGGCGTCTGAGCCGCGCCATGTCCCGCGTCAGCGTCGGCAGCGCCCCCAATGCGGCGATGCCGCCGCCAAGCGCCACGACCGGCAGCAGCAGCACGGCTCGTTCGAGCGACACGCGATCGGAGAGCCAGCCAATCAGCGGCAGCGCGACCGCGTCGCCCGCCAGGTGAATGAACAGCAGATAGGCGCCGACAACCGTCGAGCCGATGCGGGCCGGGACCACATCGAAGATCACCGCCGAGGTGGGCCCGTTGTACCACGACAGGAAGAAGAACGCCACCACGAATCCGGGCACGAAGGTGTGCAGGTCGTGCAGCGTCAGCACCCAGATCGCGAGCGGCGCTCCGATGATGAAGCCCGCCGCGATGGTGATGACACGCCCTTTGTCGGTCCAGCGCAGTAGCCAGTCGGCGATCCAGCCGCCGAGCAGCGCGCCGGCGACGCCGGCAATCAATCCCCAGCTGCCCAGCAGTTCGGCCGCCGCGGCCGTCGACAGTCCGAACTTCCGCGTCATGAACGACGGGCCCCATCCCACCAGCCCATTGGTGCCGAACGAAATCATCGCGCCGGCCAGAAAGATGAAGACGAGCGAACGCGTGCGCAGCACCAGCCGCCCGGCACGCGCGAGATCCTCGACCGCGTCCTCGAGTTCGGGGGTGAACGGCGTCTCTTCGCGGCGGTCGTCGTGCATCAGCCGCACCCAGCGCCACACCGTGAGGATCATGCCGACACCGATGGCGATGGCGAGCACGATCGTGTCGATCGACGACTCGAATCCGAATCGGCGGGTCAACACCAGTGACAGCACCAGTCCGAGCGCGGCGCAGACCAGCAACGGCGCGATCTGCTGCGCCAGCCCCAGCACGCCGATCCCGAGGCGGCGCGCCATGCGGCGGAGGTCCGGGGGTCGCTCCCGGCGCGTCGGATCGGTGAGACCCAGCACGAGCGCGGCGCACAGCAGGCCGGGAAGGCCGACCGCCATCAGTGCCACGCGCCAGCCGTAGTAGCCCTCGAGATATCCGCCGGCGAGAATGCCCAGCACGCCGCCAACGGGGATGCCGGCGTTGAGAATGCTCATCGCGAACGCGCGATTCTTGCCGGGGAAATAGTCGGCGATCATCGACGTCGAGGCGGGTGCGTAGGCGGCCTCGCCGATGCCGACCGCTGCCCGGCAGACGAACAGCGCGGTAAAGCTGCGCACCAGGCCGCCGATCGACGTGAACACGCTGAACAACGCGGTGCCGGCGGCGATCACCGTCTTGCGGCTCCGGAGGTCGCCGATCACGCCGAAGGGCAGCGCCGCGACCGAAAAGACGAGGATGTACGCCGCACCGAGCCAGCCGAGCTGGGTGTCGTTGAGGTGCAGGTCGCGCTTGATCGCCTCGAACAGCGCGAAGATGACGTTGCGATCGAGATAATTGAGCAGGTTGATGAGCGCGAGCAGCAGCAGCGCCCAGCGCGCGCGTCCCGGTTGCGACCGCGGGGCGGTCATCGATCAGAGGCCGACGGTCGAGATACCCAGGCGCTTGCGGCTGCTCATCAGGGTGCGCACCACCGTGTTCGGGCTGTCGGTCACGGTGATCAGCTTTTCGTCCGCCGCCGAAATCATGCCGGCCGCCAGCATCGTGTTGGTGATCCAGTCGCGCAGCCCCGCCCAGTAGGCCTTGCCGAACAGGACGATCGGAAAATCCGTCAGCTTGTCGGTCTGCATCAGTGTCAGCGCCTCGAACAGTTCATCGAGCGTGCCGAAGCCGCCGGGAAACACGGCAAAACCGATGGCATACTTCACGAACATGGTCTTGCGCACGAAGAAGTACTTGAAGTCGAGCGATCGTGTGAGATAGGCGTTGGGGCGCTGTTCGTGTGGCAGTTCGATGTTGCACCCGATCGACAGTCCCCCGGCCTCGAAGGCGCCCTTGTTGGCCGCTTCCATGATGCCCGGCCCCCCGCCGGTGATCACCGGCACGCCCGCGTGCGCGAACAAGCGCGCCGTTGCTTCGGCCGCCTGATACATCGGATCGCTCGGCCGGGTGCGGGCCGATCCGAAGAACGACACGCCGCCGGCGACGTCCTGCAGGTTGTCGAAGCCCCAGACGAATTCCCCCTGGATACTGAGAACCCGCCACGAATCCGACGTCCGCCGCAGCCGGCGGATGTCTTCGGTCACGGGGACGTTGAGCAGTTGTTCGTCTTCGGTGGGGTGCGACTGGCGCGTCGTCTTGGCCGCGGTGGCGCTGGTCGTCTTGCGCGCCGGACGACGCGGAGTATTCGAACGGGGCATGCAGGACATCCTCGGATGGCGCGAGCCGGAAAATACAGCGGAGCGAGGAGGAGAGAAGGCGAGACCGAACGAGGGATGGCAGCCCGCCCCCCTGCTACGTTCATGGTGTGACCGATGCACCCGCTCCGGCACTCGATGCCGCCTACACGGGCTCGTGGACCGCACTGTGCTCCCGGCTCCTGGCGCGCTCCCTGGTATCTCCGCGACTGGCGCTCGACCTGGTGGCGACGGCGTGGGCATTCCGCCGCCGGTCCTGGTGGCGCCAGCCACCATTTCTTCCGGTGCCCGATCCGGCGTACCTGCAGTGGCGCATGTACACGGCCTATGGTGACGCGCACGCGGTGCCGCCGGTCCGGGACGTGATCCGTTTCGCCCGCTGGCGTCGCACGACCATGGGGGAACGATGAGCGAGCGCCCGCAGGTGGTGATTGTCGGGGGCGGCTTCGCCGGCCTGTATCTCGCGAAAGGCCTGCGCCGTGTCGCGGTGCAGGTGACGCTGATCGATCGTCAGAATTACCACCTGTTTCAGCCGATGCTCTACCAGGTCGCGACCGCCGCACTCAATCCCTCGGACATCGCCTCGCCGATCCGGTCGATCCTGCGCCGGCAGCAGAATGTCGAGGTGATCATGGGCGAGGTCGATCGCGTCGACGTGGCGTCGCGCATGGTGCATCTCGCCGACGGCGCCACACTCCACTACGACCTCTGCGCGGTGGCCGCGGGAGCGCACCATTCGTACTTCGGGCACGACGAGTGGGCACCGCTCGCACCCGGTCTCAAGGGCGTGAACGATGCCCTGGAAATCCGCCGCCGGATCTTTCTCGCCTTCGAGCGCGCCGAGCGCGAATCCGACGTGCAGCGTCGCCAGCAGCTGCTGACGTTCGTCATCGTCGGCGGCGGTCCCACCGGCGTCGAAGTCGCCGGCGCGCTCGCGGAGATCCGCCGCTATGCCCTGGCGCGCGACTTCCGCCACATCGATCCGCGCGAGGCGACGGTGATCCTGCTCGAAGGTGGGCCGCGAATCCTGGCTGCGTATCCGGCGTCGCTGTCGCAGCGGGCCAAGCACGACCTGCGCGCCCTGGGCGTCGATGTGCGCGAGAACACCTTCGTCAACGCGATACACCCCGATGCCGTCGAGGCGGCCGGATGGCGGATCCCGACGACCACGGTGATCTGGGCCGCCGGCAATCAGGCCAGTCCATTGCTGCGCACCCTGGGTGCCCCGCTCGACAAGCAGGGACGCGTGATCGTGGAGCCCGATTGTTCGATCCCCGGTCACCCCGAAGTGTTCGTGCTGGGCGATGCCGCCGCCCTCAAGCGCGGCGACGGCACCGTACCGGCGCTGTGCCCCGCCGCGATCCAGATGGGACGGTACGCTGCGCGCGTCATTCGCGACACGGTGCGCGGCAAGTCCCATCCGCCGTTCCATTACCTCGACAAGGGGGAGCTCGCGGTGATCGGTCGCGGCGATGCCGTGGCGGACATCCCGGGGTTTCGTTTTGGCGGCATCATCGCGTGGCTGATCTGGATCTTCCTGCACATCGCCTATCTGATCGGCTTCCGCAATCGGGTGCTGGTGTTGATTCAGTGGGGATGGTCGTACGTCACGTACCGCCGCGGCGCGCGATTGATCACCGGCATGCCGTCGCAACCACTGGCCGACGACGGCGCATGACCGATGTCGCGACCGTGGCCGCGATCAAGGCCGAGGCGACGCGGATCGGTTTTGCCGCGTGCGGCGTGGCGGGGCTCGAGCCGAACGGGCACAGCGACGCGCTCGATCGCTGGCTCGCGGCCGGATACGCCGGGACGATGCGCTATCTCCACCGGCAGGCGCGCAAGCGCAAGACCCCCGCCGCGATCACCCCCGGCGCGCGCTCGGCCGTCGTCGTACTGGACAACTACGCCCCGGCCGACGACGAACGGCCGCACGCCGACGACGCATTCAAGATTGCCGCGTACGCGCGCGGCATGGACTATCACATCGTCACACTGGCGCGCTTGCGCCAGCTCGCGGAATGGATGCTGATGCATGGCGCCGGGCTGGCGCACGCGTGGGTCGACGACGGCCCGGTGCCGGATCGCGAACTGGCGCGACCGCGCCGGCCTGGGCTGGATCGGCAAGAACACCATGCTGATTCATCCGCGGATCGGGTCATACACGTTCATCGGTTCGATCTTCACCGATCTTGCACTGACGGCCGACACGCCGCTCCACACCGATCTCTGCGGCACGTGCACGCGCTGCCTCGATGCCTGCCCCACCGACGCGTTCGTCACCGAACGGGTACTCGACGCCAATCGCTGCCTGTCCTACCTGACCATCGAATACAAGCCCGACCCACCGGCCGAACTGCTCGCCGATTGGGATGGCTGGGCATTCGGCTGCGACGTGTGCAATGACGTCTGTCCGTGGAATGCCAAGTTCGCCGAACCAACGACGGTCGATGAATTCCGGCACCGCCTGCTGCCGGATCGCCGCGACGCCGGGTATTTCGAGCGGCTTGATCCCGCGGAATTTGCCCACCAGTTTGCCGACACACCGCTGGCTCGTGCCGGGCTCGAGCGGATGCGCCGCAACGTGCGTGCGGCGCGCGCAAATCCTCTTCCCCGTTGATGCCATGACACCCACGCTGCATTCGATCGCCATCTTCGTGACCGACATCGATCGGGCCCGCACGTTCTATGAAGTCGAACTCGGGCTGCCGGTGGTCAAGGCGGGCTCGTTCGGCTTCGAACTGCTCGAAGATCCTCCGCACCTCGGCGTGCATCCCGCCGCGCACGCCGATGCCAGGGCGCTGGTGGGCCGGCACACCGGACTCACCTTCGAGGTTCCCGACCTGCTGCATCTCTGTTCGCACCTGGGCGAACGCGGCGTCCGGTTTGTCGCCGAACCCACGCAGCAGAGCTTCGGCATCATGGCGCTGGTGGCCGATCCCGACGGCAATGTGCTCGCCTTGTGGCAGGACAATGTGTCCCACGCGGAGGAGCCGGCGTGACGCTGCCGCGGGCGTTTGCCAGTGACAATACCGCTCCGGCGCATCCGCGCGTGCTGGAGTGGCTCGCCCGGGTCAATCATGACGCCGCACCGGCGTACGGCGCCGACGCCTGGACCGCGCAGGCACTGGCATGGTTCCGCGCGCAATTTGGCGAGGACAGCACCACGCTGCTGCTCTGGAACGGTACCGGTGCGAATGTCGTTGGCCTGCGCGCGTTGACGCGGCCGTATCAGGGCGTGATCTGCGCCGAAACGGCGCACATCAACGTCGATGAAGCCGGCGCCCCCGAGTTGCTGACTGGTTGCAAGTTGATCGACCTGCCGACGCCCGCTGGCAAGCTGGTGCCGCAGCAGCTGCGCGACGCGACGCGTCACCTGGGCAACGAACACGCGGTGCAGCCGCACGTCGTGGCGATCACGCAGCCGACGGAGTACGGCACCCTCTATTCCCGCGACGAGCTCACGGACTTGTGCGCCGTGGCTCATGAGCTGGGACTGCGCGTTCATATGGACGGCGCCCGGATCGCCAACGCCGCCGCGGCGCTGGATGTGTCGTTGCGCGCCGTCACGCGCGACGCCGGTGTCGACGTGCTGTCGTTCGGCGCCACCAAGAACGGGGCGGCGGGCGCCGAGGCCGTGGTGGTATTCGACCCGGCCGCGGCGGCGGAACTGAAGTTCCTGCGCAAGCAGTCCGCGCAGCTCGCGTCCAAGATGCGGTTCTTGTCGGCCCAGTTCCTGGCGCTCGCCGAAGACGACCTCTGGCTCGCCAACGCACGCCAGTCGAACGCGATGGCTCGGCGTCTCGCCGACGGTGTGCGCGGCGTTCCCGGTGTGGAGGTCACCCAGTCGGTCGATGCCAACGCGGTGTTTGCGGTGTTGCCATCAGCGGTGACCATCGCGTTGCAGCGGACCTTTCACTTCTATGTCTGGGACGACGTCACCGGCGAGGTGCGCTGGATGACCAACTGGGCGACCGGCGAGGCGGATGTCGATGAATTCGTGTCGGCGATCCGCGGCACGCTGTCGTCAGCTCACGGAGCGTCCTGATTTCGCTGCCGCTGCCGCCTCGTCCCAGTCGCCTGTCGCTGGTGTTGTTCGCCCTGTTTGTCGTCATTTCTGTATTCGTCGTGTCGACCGTCACCCAGGCGTCGGACATCGCCTGGCTGCGTGCGGTGGGCGCATACCGCACGCCGCAACGGACCAGTTTCATGCAGGCGATGTCGGTGATCGGCGATTGGCGGGTTGAAGTTCCCTTTGCCCTGCTCGTGGCAGCCCTGTTGCGCTGGCGCGGTCGTGCGCGGGACGCCGGCAACTTTTTGTTCTGTGCGATCACCGGTGAGGCGCTCTATGCGTTGCTCAAGGTGTCTTTCCAACGGCCACGGCCATCAGTCATCCCCCACCTTGCCGGCGCCGGGTGGTACTCCTATCCGTCGGGCCATTCGATGCTGGCGCCGATCATCTGGGGCTACGGCTTGATCCTGCTCGCGACGCTGACCCGGAGCCGGCCGCTGCGCGTGCTCTACCGCGGTCTCGGGGTGGTCATCGTGGTGGCCATTGCGGCGTCGCGCATCTACCTCGGCGTGCACTACCCCACCGATGTATTGGCCGGTCTATGTATTGGCGTGGCGTGGATGCTGTGGTGGCGCAGGGGCGTGTCCAGTCCTCGTCCCCTGCGGCCGGACGGAACTGCTGAAAGTACTGAAGCGACGCGTCATCCGTGATTCCTCGTTCTCATCCCCTCGCGTTCGCACAACTTTTCTGCTAACCCAGCTTGTCGCCTGCCACAACAACTTGCGTACGGCTGTACCGAGCAATACCGTGAAACTATACACTCTCACACGTCGCCGGCATTGGCGATTCCGCCGCTGACAGCTGGCAAGCGACGGTGGCGACTTCTTCACGAGGGAGCACTCTATGTACAAACGCGCACTCTTCGGTTTCGCTGTGGGGCTCGGAATCTTGTTGTCCGCCTCGTGTGCCGAGAACGAGGTGCCGAAAGCGCCCGGGGGGGGGGCCGCGGCGATATCGGGAGCACCCACGCGACTGATTGATCGATCCGTCGAAGGGCCATACGTATCGATCTACGCTCGCTATCGCAGCACCGCCCCCGCTAACCGGGTCCAGCTTGCCTTTTTCCCTGGAACTCGCCTGATCAGCGATGCGCGCAGGGAAAATGCCCTGCGACTTGAGGTCGCGATGTCCGCCTTGGACAGCGTGCTTCCCCGCGTAAGAGCGCTTCCATGGATTGTGTCCACCGAGGTTGACACGTCAACTGATCGTACGTTGGGTGCCGGCCCCATCGACCGGTCGGAATTCCTTTCATCCCGACGAATGACGCAGGAAATTCCCTGGGGAGTATGGGTGTCCGGAGGCCCTGTCGTCGATAGCGCGACCGGAAACGAGGGCGGTTCGATCAAGGTTGCGGTCATTGATGCCGGTGTGGATTGTGACAACTCAGACCTTACTGATCGGGTCTACGGTGGTTACGACTTTGCGCTGGACTACAGCACGGGATGCGGTTTCGAGACGACCCACGGCACAGCTGTTGCAGGCATTCTCGCAGCGACGAACGACGCCGGCGGCGTGGTCGGTATGGCGCCCACTGTGCACCTTTACTCGTATGTTGTCACTGACGGGTATGGTGTCATTCTGTCCTCGACGGTGCTGGCCGAGGCCATCGACTCGGCCGTTGCCGACGGGGCTCGCGTGATCAACATCAGTCTCGGGAACTGTGGAGCTAACGAAGCGTCTGCTGTCGACACTGCCGTCGCTGCTGCGATTGCGGACAGCATCATCGTTGTTGCCGGCGCAGGCGACGGCGCGCCCAATTGTTCGGACAGCGATCCTGTTTCAGGACTTGCCCGGCTTCCGGGTGTGATCGGTGTGAGTTCATTCGACAGCACGCTGGTCCGTGATACGCATGGCCAGTACGGACCAGCGGTGGCCTTCTCCGGTCCGGAGTATGTCGATACCGATTCGACCGCATATGGATATGCCATCCTTCACCGCTTCGACGGGACTTCCGCTGCGGCGCCGCACGCGAGCGGTGCCTTCGCCCTGGCACTCGCTGCGGGGTACACGCGCGGTTCGGCGATCAGCCGTCTGGAGACGTACGCCCGACCTGGCCCGGGCCAGTCGGGAAAGGATAACTATTACGGCTACGGTGAAATCGATGCTGCGGGACTGCTCGCATCGCCAACCCTGGATTCCGTGACCTGGTGCACCGACGGCAACATCACGAACGACGACGAGCTTGATGGCGGCAGTTGCCTCTTCACCGCGCGAACGACGCATGGCGCTCCTCCGGTACAGGCCGATTTCACGGTCGTCACCAGCGTCCTGCACGACACGACCGAATACGGCTGGGGCGCATTGTCGCGCGAAATTTATATTCCGCGGACTACAGGCGCCGACTCCTCGGGATACACCATGACGGTCATCACCTACGTGCGGGACTCCCTCTTTCGGCGACCGGCGACCGACACGCTGTACACCTCGTTCTATGTGTGCGACCTCGGCGCATTGCTGCGGCAGTCCGGACAACAAGGCGGCCCGCCTGCAGCCGTCAGGCGCAATCCGGATCTTCCCGCGGGATGCCACTGATGGGCAGCCGCGCACAGCCGACTCGGCCGGCGAACGATCGGATGTCGGCACCGGAAATCGACGACGTCTCTGTCGTGGGTGCACGGTTCATCCACTGCCGGAGAGCTGCCACGGTCTTATCCCTAGCGCTTGGTGCACTCGCTTGTTCGGACGCCGCGAACGTGCCCCCCACACAACTGTCGGGTCAATGGGGAGGGCGAGACATCGAGCTATATGACTCGACCGCCGTCCATGGGCTCATAATGCTGATCCCATGTGAGTCAGCGTTGATTCCCGAGCCCATTGTGGTCGATGCCGCCGGAAACTTTAGCGCAACCGGGGTGATTATTCGCGACTCGTGGCTGCCGATGGTCGGGAGCGTCGAGCACATTGCGGGATCGGTGGTCGGTCGAAAACTCAGCCTGACTTTGACGATAGAGAGCCCGGAAGTGCCGCCGTCTGTTGTGGTTCCGTTGCCCTTTACCCTTCTCAGCGGACAGCACGTGCGATGGGGGTATTACGAGTGCACTGAGTAGCTCGGGGGCGCCGTCAGCCGCCCATGCGACTGCAGCCGGCTACGCCGCCGTTGCTATCGGGGCGCCCGCGAACGATTGGATTGCGAGGCGACGAATGCACGAGGTCAATGTTGCGGGTGATCGGTTGATTCACCGCCTCCGCACCATTTTGCCCTTGTCGCTCGCGCTCGCTTCACTCGCTTGTTCGGACGCCGCGAACGTGCCCCCCACGCAGCTGTCGGGGCAATGGGGAGGGCAGGACATCGGTGTGCATGATTCGGTAGCTGTGAATGCGCTGGTCGTGCGAATGGCCTGCGAGACAATCCTGCTGCCCCAACCGATCCCGATCGATACAGACGGCACCTTCGCGGCGTCAGGCACGGTGATCGTAGCGTCATGGCAACCGATTGATGGGACGCCGACACAGGTCTCTGGCCATCGATCCCGAGGTCGTCTCGACCTGCAAATCACGTTGGAGTATCAGGGCGCTCCGCCAGCAACTGGACATTTCGTCGTGCTCGCAGGCGTGCAGCCGCGATGGAGCGACCCTGATTGTATTGAGTAGTAAATCCCCGGTGCGCGGCTGAGGGGCCTCTACGGCACCTCCGGCCCGCCCGCCGATTCCTCGCCGGTATCGGCCGGGATCACGACGCCGTGGGCGCCGAGTTTGCGGAACAGATCCCACTCGGCCTGCTTGGCCGCGTACTGCGCGCCGCCGTTGTACATCGCCGCGATGATCAGCGTGCCGTCGTCGCGCCCCAGGTAGCCGACCAGGGTCGAGACATTGGTGAGTGTGCCCGTCTTGGCGCGCACCACGCCGGACGCCGGCAAGCCGCTCGCCAGTCGACGCAGCGTCCCGGTGCCGTTGGCCGGAAGCAGCAGCGGGAAGTTCCTGCCGGCCGGCGTCTGCGGCATCCGCGCCAGATAGGTCGTGAAGACGATCGGTGCGACGCGATCCTCTTCCGACAATCCACTCCCGTCGACCAGGTGTACCGCGTCGAGTCCGGTGATGCGACGCACGAAATCGGTGAGCCGCGATATTGGCCCGATGCCGCCACCGCCCCACATCAGCATCATTTCGGCACCGATGTTGAGCGAGCGCGTGTTGATTTCGTGCGCGATGCTGTCGAACGGCGCCGACGCGACTTCGGCCAGCACCCGGCGATCGCCAACGCCCGGGGCCGAAATGGCCGACGCGCGCGTCCAGGTGATGCCGGCCGCCGCCGTGGCGTGCTGCCACACCGCTTCGAGTACGGCGGTGGGATCGGTGGCGACCGTCTCGAAGCTGCGCGTGCGCGCATGCAACCCGATCGAGCCGCTGACCCGCCAGTGCCCGTTGTTGAGCACCGAGAAATGCACGCCGCGCCCGCGACCGTTCACCGTCTTGGCCGTCACGTCGATCAGGCTCGATACACCTGTCGGCGCTTCGCCGACGATCAATGCCCTGGCGCCCACATGCGCGCCAGGGCCCACCGTGATGCGGACGACGTTCTCGTTGAGCGTGATCGGACCGATCGGCGGCGCGAAGGTGCGGCCGCGGAAGCGGTCGGCCCAGACATCAGGATAGGTCGATTGCGCGGTCCCGCTGGCGCTGACGACGTCGAGCGGCCCGACCAGGTGCCGGACCCCGGTGGCGGCCAGTTGCTGCGCGAGTTGCAACAACGTCGGCCCGGCTCGGTCGGCCCGTTCAAGCGTGGGATCTCCGTTGAGTTCCAGCGCCCACTGCCCGATCCAGGTGCCGGTTGACGGATCGACGTGACCATTGCCGATTACTCGCGTCGCACGGCGGGCGTCGCCCCCGACGGCCGAGCGCGCAAAGCCGGTCGTCAGCACCTTGACCGTCGACGCCGGGATCATCGGGTCGTCCTCGTTGACCTGCCAGAGCACGTTGCCGTTCTGGTCGGCCACCACGACGCCCCACGTTCCGGGCGAGCGATGGCTGGTTCGCGACCACCATGCGTTCAGCACCGGCGTGACGTCGCTGGCGGTCTGCGCGACCGCCGGTGCCGCAGCACCGCACCACAGGATGGGAACTAACCACCAGCGTCGGGACATCAGGCTCGGCGGTGACAGGAGACGGGCTGATACGGGGCAACCCGCCCGCAGGTTGCTCCGGTGTCGTGCGTGCGATCCTTCACTTCAGGTGCATCTTGGCGATTGTCTGCAACTGCATGTTGCTGGTTCCCTCGTAAATCACGCCGATCTTGGCGTCGCGATAGAACTTCTCGACCGGGTACTCCCGGCTGTAGCCGTAACCGCCGAAGAGTTCGAGGGCCTGGCCCGTGATGCGGTTGACGGTGACCGATGCAAAGAGCTTCGCCATCGCCGCCTCGCGGGTGAAGGGCATGCCGGCATCCTTGAGCCGCGCGGCGTTGTAGACCATCAGCCGGGCGGCCTCGAGATCGGTCGCCATCTGGGCCACCTGGAACTGCACCCCCTGAAACTCAGCAAGAGCCTTGCCGAACTGGCGCCGCTCCTTGACATAGCGCGTCGCAGCGTCCAGCGCGCCCTGGCCAATGCCGATCATCTGTGCACCGATGCCGATACGGCCCTCATTCAGCGTTTCGATCGAGATCTTGTAGCCCTGGCCCACCGGCCCCAGCACGTTGGCAGCAGGCACCCGGCAATTTTCGAGGATCAGTTCCACCGTGCTTGATGCGCGGATGCCGAGCTTCTTCTCCCGCTTGCCGATGCTGAATCCCGGGAACTCGCGTTCCACCAGGAATCCGGTGATCCCCTTGTACCCTTTCGATGGATCGACGTTGGCGAAGACGATGAACAGGCCCGCTTCGGCGCCGCTGGTGATCCAGAACTTCCGGCCGGTGAGCAGCCAGGTGTCGCCATCCTGCACCGCCCGTGACTCGAGTGCAAACGCGTCCGACCCTGACGCCGGTTCCGACAGCGCGAACGCCCCGAGGAGCTCGGTCGTCAGCCGCGGGAAATAACGCGCCTGCTGCTCGTCGTTGCCCCACCGGAGCAGGGCGTTGTTGAACAGGGTGTTGTGGACATCGACGTAGATCGCCGCCGACGCGTCGACGCGGGCGAGCTCCTCGATGGCCACCGTGGCGAGGAAGATGTTTCCGCCCGCGCCGCCGTACTGCTCGGGTACTTCGATGCCCATCAGCCCCAGCTCGAAGAACTTCTCGATCAGGTCGGGGCGCATCTGCGATGCTTCGTCCATCTCGTGGACGTGCGGGGCGATCTCGGTCTCGGCGAATTCGCGCACCGTCTGGCGGAAGAGCTCTTCCTCTTCGGAGAGCACGGACAGCGGCGTGGTAGCGGTCATGGTGGTCATGCACAATTCCGGTAAGGACACGGGAAAGATAGCGACGGGCGGGTGGCGGTTGCGGGCGGCGAGTGGGCGACGGGTCGCGTTATCCGGATGCCCTGCGCGTTGGATCGGCACCATGGACAATGCGGCGTCAGGTCAGTATCGAGCGATGCACCTGGCGACGGAGCGGTATCACCGACGGTCCATTCGTCTGCGCGATTTTGATTATGCCGGGTGCGGCGGGTATTTCATCACGTTCTGCACCCACCAGCGGGCGCGCCTGTTCGGGGTGGTCCGCGACGACTCGCTCCAGCTGACAGCTCTGGGCCGATGCGCCGAGCGGTGCTGGCTTGCGATTCCTGGCCATTTTCCGACGATTGTCCTCGATTCGTTCGTGATCATGCCGGATCACGTGCACGCGATCCTGTGGATTGCGCGCCGCCGCGCGGATGGGTCGGATCGCGGCGAACCGTCGTCGGATGGCACACCGGCCGGCGCCGTCGGTTCGATTGTCCGGGGATTCAAGATCGGTGTCACAAAATGGGCGCATGCCAACACGTCGATCCGCCGTGTCTGGCAGCGGAATTATTACGAGGCGATCATCCGTGATCCCGCGGCCGCCCATCGGATCCGCCGGTACATCGCGAACAACCCCCCGCGGTGGGTGGCGGCCGTCGCGCGGGGGGATAATCGTGACGACCGGATATCGTAGGGGCGAATCGCGATGGCGCGTTGGGATCATTGTGGCGATGCGATATGGTAGGGGCGAAAGATCTTTCGCCCCTACAACCGCACGCAACAATCGTGGCGGGACGGGACGTTCAACCGCACGCACCAATCCCGACGGGACGGGCCGTTCGACCGCCCGCGCGGCGAATCGTCGTGACGGCGAATCGCGATGGCGCGTTGGGATCATTGTGGCGATGCGATATGGTAGGGGCGAAAAATCTTTCGCCCCTACAACCGCACTCAACAATCGTGGCGGGACGGGACGTTCAACCGCACGCAACAATCGTGGCGGGACGGGACGTTCAACCGCACGCAACAATCGTGGCGGGACGGGACGTTCAACCGCACGCAACAATCGTGGCGGGACGGGACGTTCAACCGCACGCAACAATCGTGGCGGGACGGGACGTTCAACCGCACGCAACAATCGTGGCGGGACGGGACGTTCAACCGCACGCAACAATCGTGGCGGGACGGGACGTTCAACCGCACGCAACAATCCCGACGGGACGGGACGTCCAACCACCGGCGCCGATTCCGGCGCAACGGGACGTCGAACCGTCCGCGACGATTCCGGCGTAACCGGCCGTCCGACCGCCCGCGGTGATCACCGTAGAACGGGCGTGCGCCGCGATCAACCCCGGATCACCTCCACCGCCACCTCGACCCGCCCCATCGGGGCCGATACCTGCACGCCGCGCACCGCGCCGCGCACCGCCGCGAGCATCTCGCGCGCGATGACGATGCCTTCCGCCAGCGCCGCGTCCTTGCCGCGAGCACTCGCCGTGCGCATCCGCGCGAGCGTCGCGTCGGGCACACTCACGCCTGGGACCTCGTTGGCCAGAAACTCGGCGTTGCGCAGCGACACCAGCGGCCAGATCCCGGCCAGGATCGGCACGCCGTAGGGCTCGGCGCGACGCAGGAATGTCTCCATCTGGCGGATGTCGAAGATCGGTTGCGTCATCGCGAAGGTCGCGCCGGCCGACGCCTTCCACGCGAAGCGCTCCAGCTCGCGATCGAGATCGGGTGCGGCCGGGTTGACGCCGACGCCGTGCACGAATTGCGTCGGCGCGCCGATCGCGTTGCCGCCCGGATCCAGTCCGTGATTGAGTCGCGCGACGAGGTTGGTCAGCCCGATCGCGTCGATGTCGAACACCGCGGTTGCGTCGGGATACGGTCCCATCTTGGGCGGGTCGCCGGTGATGATCAGCAGGTTACGCAGGCCGGCCGCCGACGCGCCGAGCAGATCGGACAGCATGCCCAGCAGGTTACGATCACGGCAGGCGTAGTGCACCACCGTTTCGATGCCGACGTCGCGTTCGATCAGTACGCCCGACAGCAGCGCCCCCTGGCGACTCTGCGCGCGCGGCCCATCGGGAATGTTCACTGCGTCGATGCCGGCGTCCTTGAGGGCGCGCGCCTGCGCCAGCATTGGCGCGGGATCCACGCCGCGCGGCGGCACGATCTCGACGGTGGTGATCCATGCGTGCTCGGCGAGCTTCCGTCCCAAACGCGAGCGTGCCGCGAGCGCGACGGGCGGCACGCCGGTCGGTGCGTCGGGAGCCACCGCCGCGGTGAAATGGATCCGGGCGTCGCGGGGTTGGGTGCTGCGGACGAACGATCGGATTGCCTTGATATGTGCAGGCGTCGTGCCGCAGCAGCCGCCGACGAACCGCACTCCGGCTTCGACCATCCGGCGCGCGTACTCCGCCATGTATTCCGGGCTCGCCATGTAGATCTTGCGATCGGCGACGTCGCGCGGAAGGCCCGCGTTGGGCTGCGCCGACACCGGCACGGTGACGACACGCACCAATCGCTCGACGGTTTCAAGCACGACCTGAGGCCCGATCGAGCAATTGATGCCGACGACGTCGGCGCCGGCCGCCTCGAGCGCCGGGCCGAACGCTTCAGGTGTGGTTCCATACGCCGTGCGTCCGTCGAGCCCGACAGTGACCTGTGCCATCACGGCCGCGTCACTGCGCTGGCGCACGGCGCCGATCGCCACGATCAGCTCGTCGATGTCGGCGAACGTCTCGATGCAGAACCCGTCGACGCCGCCCGCGATCAGGCCGTCGACCTGGCGTCCGAACAGCTCGGCGGCTTCGTCGCGACCCAGTTCGCCAAACGGTTCCAGGCGCACACCGAGGGGGCCCATCGATCCGATCACGGCGACACGGGGACCCACCGCCTGGCGCGCCAGGCGCACCGCGGCGGCGTTGAGTGCTTCGGTGTCGCCGGCCAGTCCATGCTGTGCCAGCTTGACCGGATTGGCACCGAACGTATTGGTCTCGACCAGCTCCGCACCGGCGTTGGCGTAGGCGGCATGAATCGCCGCCACGACATCGGGCGCCTTGGTGACCAGTTCGTCGAAGCAGGTGTTGACGAACACGCCGTGGTCGTACAGCATGGTCCCCATGGCGCCATCGGCGACATGCACCCGGCCGTCGTGGATCAGTTCGCGCAGGGTCGGCATGTCAATCGCGCTCGTATCCCAGCACCGGTGCCAACCACCGCTCGGCGGTCCGGACGTCCCAGCCCTTCCGTGCGGCATAATCCACCACCTGGTCGCGGCCAATACGCCCCACGCCGAAATAGCGCGCCTCCGGTCGCCAGAAATACCAGCCGCTGACGGATGCACCGGGCAGCATCGCGAAGCTTTCGGTGAGCGTGATGCCGGCGTGGCGCTCGAGATCGAGCAGCGCGTCGAGGGTCGCCTTTTCGGTGTGATCCGGACAGGCAGGATATCCCGGCGCGGGACGAATGCCCTGGTACTTCTCGTGTCGCAGCTCATCCTGGGTGAGTGATTCGTCAGGCGCGTAGCCCCAGTATTCGCGGCGCGCGAATTCGTGCAGGCGTTCGGCGAATGCTTCGGCGAGGCGGTCGGCGAGCGCCGCAAGCATGATGGCGCGGTAGTCGTCGTGCGCCGCCTTGGCGGCGGCCACCAGCGGCTCGAGTCCCTGGCCGGCGCTGACGGCAAACGCGCCGACATAATCGACGATGCCGCTGTCGGCCGGCGCCACGAAGTCGGCGAGCGCGAGCGCCGCGCGTCCATCCTTGCGGGCCGCCTGCTGCCGCACGGTGTGCACCACGGCGGCCTCGCGGCGCAGGTCCGCATCGGCGAACAGCACGATGTCATCGCCGTGCGCGTGCGCGGGCCACACGCCAAGCACACCGCGCGGTTGCAGCAACCGGTCACGCTCGATCTCGTCGAGCAATCGTTGCGCGTCGTCGAACAGTTCGCGCGCGGCGTCGCCGCGATCGGGATCGTCGAAGATGACCGGGTACGCGCCGCGCATTTCCCACGCCTGGAAGAACGGCGTCCAGTCGATGTAGCGTCGCAGCTCGCGCAGTGGCCAATCGTCGAATGCGCGCACGCCGGTACGTGCCGGAACGGGGACGGTCGTCGCAAGATCCACCTGGAGCCGGTTGGCGCGCGCGTCCGCCAGCGTGATCAGCGACGTCGCGTGCTCGCCGGCGCGTTCGGCACGGATGCGGGCGTATTCGGCCGCCGTGCGGTCGGCAAGGGCGGATCGCTGGACCGGGTCGCGCAGCGCACTGGCGACCGGCACCGCGCGCGATGCGTCGAGCACGTGCACCACCGGGCCCGAGTACGCCGGCGCGATGCGCAATGCCGTGTGCGCCTTCGACGTGGTTGCCCCGCCGATCAGCAGCGGCACGTGCAGCTGTTCGCGCTCGAATTCCGATGCGACGAACGCCATTTCGTCGAGCGACGGCGTGATCAGTCCCGACAATCCCACCAGGTCGACCTGTTCGGCACGTGCGGTCGCGAGAATCGTCGCGGCCGGCACCATCACGCCCAGGTCGATGACATCCCACTCGTTGCACTGCAGCACGACGCCGACGATGTTCTTGCCGATGTCGTGCACGTCGCCCTTCACCGTCGCGAGCAGGATCCGGCCGCGACTGCGCGGCGGACGACCGCTGCGTTCGGCCTCGAGAAACGGCACCAGGTACGCCACGGCCCGCTTCATCACGCGCGCACTCTTGACGACTTGCGGCAGGAACATGCGGCCGGCCTGGAACAGGTCGCCCACGCGGTTCATGCCGGCCATCAGCGGACCTTCGATCACGTCGAGCGGCTGCGCGGCGCGTTGACGCGCGGCCTCGACGTCGACCTCGATCCATTCGACGATCCCGTGCACCAGCGCATGCGACAGCCGCTCCTCGGCGGGCGCGTCGCGCCAGCTGAGGTCGGCCGTGGCCGCCGCAGTGCCGCGGGCGCGATCGGCCACCTCGAGCAGGCGTTCGGTGGCGTCGGGGCGGCGATTCCACAGGACGTCGGCGACGCGTTCCCGCAGCGCGGGATCGAGGTCGTCGACCACGGGCAGCTGCCCGGCGTTGACGATGCCCATGTCGAGCCCGGCCGCGATCGCTCGCTCGAGAAAGACGGCGTGGATCGCCTCGCGGACCGCGTCGTTGCCGCGAAACGAGAACGACACGTTGCTGATCCCCCCGCTGGTGCGGACGCCAGGACAGCGGAGCTTGACCTCGCGGATCGCTTCGATGAACGCGTTGCCGTAGTCGGCGTGCGCCTCGATGCCGGTGCCCACCGCAAAGACATTCGCGTCGACGATCACGTCCTCGGCCGCAAAACCGATCGTGTCGACCAGCAGGCGGAACGCACGCTCCAGCACGTCGACACGCTGCCGCACCGTCTCCGCCTGCCCCCGCTCGTCGAATGCCATCACCACGGCCGCCGCGCCGTAGCGCCGGACCAGTCGCGCCTGTTCGAGGAACTTCGCCTCGCCCTCCTTGAGCGACAGCGAGTTGACGACACCCTTGCCCTGCAGGCACTTGAGCCCGGCTTCGAGCACGCTCCATTTCGACGAGTCGATCATCACCGGCACCCGCGCGATCGCGGGATCGGAGGCGATCAGGCGCAGGAATGTGGTCATCGCCTCGACGCCATCGAGCAGTGCCTCGTCGAAGTTCACGTCGATCATCTGTGCGCCGGCATCGACCTGCTGGCGTGCGACGGCGAGGGCGGCTTCGTATTGCCGGTCCTGGATCAGACGCGCGAAACGCCGCGAGCCGGTGACGTTGGTCCGCTCCCCGACGTTGACAAAGAGCGAATCGTCGCGGATCAGGAACGGCTCGAGGCCGGAGAGGAACGTCGGGGATGTCATCCCGAGCGGAGCGCCCGCAGGGCGCGAAGTCGAGGGATCGCTGTCCGGTGAGCGATCCCTCGCTTCGCTCGGGATGACGACGGGTGCGGAACGAGCCCTCGCTCCGCTCAGGATGACAGTCCGTGGCTTCACGTCCCGCACCGCCTCCGCCATCGCGGCAATGTGACCGGGCGTGGTTCCGCAACATCCGCCCACGATGTTGACCAGTCCCGACCGCGCCCACTCGCCGATCTCGGCGGCCATCGTGGCCGGGTCGAGATCGTAGCCGCCCATTGCATTCGGCAGCCCGGCGTTGGGATGGGCGCTGATTGCCACGGTGGCGATCCGCGCCAGGTCCTGCACGTACTGGCGCAGCAGGTCGGGACCGAGGGCGCAGTTGAGCCCGATCGAGACGGGCCTTGCGTGAGCGACCGAGATCCAGAACGCCTCCGCCGTCTGCCCCGACAGCAGCCGTCCGCTGCGATCGGTGATGGTGCCCGAGATCATGATCGGCACGCGAACGCCGAGGGTGTCGAACAGCTGCTCGACGCCGAAGATCGCCGCCTTGGCGTTCAGCGTGTCGAAAACGGTTTCGATCAGCAGCAGGTCGGCGCCGCCGTCGATCAGCGCATGCGCAGCTTCGTGATACGCCTCCGCCAGCTGATCGAACGTGACGTTGCGAAACGCGGGTTCGTCGACGCGCGGCGACAGCGACGCGGTGCGCGACGTGGGGCCGAGGACGCCGGCGACGTAGCGCGGGCGATCGGGTGTCGCCGCGGCGTCGGCCGCGGTCGCGGGCGACGCGCGCGGCGGCGAGGTTGATCTCGCGCACTGCGTCCTGCATGCCGTATTCGGCCTGCGAGATGCGCGTGGCATTGAACGAGTTGGTCTCGATGATGTCGGCACCGGCATCGAGATAGGCCGCGTGCACACGGGCCACCACGTCGGGTCGGGTCAGGCAGAGCAGGTCGTGATTGCCGCGCAGATCGGTGGGCCAGTCGAGAAACCGCTCTCCCCGATAATCCCGTTCGACGAGCCCGGCGCGCTGCAGCATGGTGCCCATGGCGCCGTCGAGCAGCAGGACGCGCTGGCGCAGCAGCGCGGGCAGGCGCTGCAGGCGATCAAGACGTGCGTGCTGGGGGTCGGTCAACGGATGCTCGTCTTAGCCGTTTGTTTTACGTGGCCGCAAGTGCGGAAATCGCCACGTCCCTGTCCCGAGCACACAGTGCGAGGGATCTCTCAACCGGCCAGCGATCCCTCGCGCGCTACGCTTGCTCGGGATTCTTCTGACGGCGGCCAGTGCCGCCGTCAGAAGAACGCGCGCATCACCAGTTGCTCGGCCAAATATAGTACGAAGTATGCCACCAACGGACTGATGTCGAACATGCCGAACGTCGGCACCACGCGCCGGATCGGGTCGATCAACCAGTCGGTCATCGCGTTGATCACCCGCATGACGGGCGAATACGGCGACGCGTTGATCCACGAGGCGATCACGCGGATCAGGATCGCGAGCATCAGCAACTCGAACACCGAGTGCACCAGCATCGCGAGCACGAAGCCGTTCTGCACGCTGGCGTAGAAGGTCGCGATGAAATTCACCAGCCAGCCCACCAGGGCGACGACGATCAGGCCCAGCACGATGGTGATGCCGAGCAGCCAGAGGGGCGCGTCCTGCGGATTGGCGCCGCTGCGCACCAGGCGGCGTTCCAGCGGCAGCAGGACCGGGTCGCTCCAGCGGCGGACGAATCGCGCCCAGGGACCAAACGGCGCCAGGCGGTTGTGGCGCACCGCCCAGTGCGTCAGCGCGACCAGGGCTGCCAGCAGAAAGGCGCCCGCCGCAACCAGGCGGGCGCCTTGGATCAGGCCATTGGCAACTGCGTACGGCACCGCGGGTTATTCCATCGACGAATTCGCGCGCGAACGCCACTTCGAACGCAAACGTCTTGGAGCGTGACCGCGTCTCCATCAGGTCGGCGATGCGCCGCAGCCGTTCGGGAATCTCCAGCAGGCGCTCCTGCGCCTTGCGCCCCCACTCGTCGAGCCCTTCGAGCGCCTCGATCTTCCAGTGGGCGAGCTGGTCCTGCACGATCTTGAGGTAGTCGCGCGGTCCGTAGATCCCCGACCGCCGGATCACGTCGGCGAATTCCTTGAATCCCGGAATGGTGACGCCCGGCATGTCGATCGCCGGCATGCACCTGCACCGCGCTGCGCAACGCCTCGCTCGGGTCGCGCTTGAGGATCTCCATGAACACCTTGCGATAGAAGGTGAAATGCCGCGCCTCCTCCATCGCGATCCGCGCGAGAATGCTGCCCAGCAATGGTTCGTACTCATCGATCACGCGGCCGGTGTTGCCGTGCGAGAACTGCGTGGCGCGCTCCTGCAGCGTGGTATACACAAAGACCCGATACGGGTCCCGATCCCATTCCGGATTGAAGCCTGCCTTGATGTACTCGAACTTGAGCTGTTCGAACTTCCGCTGGTCGACCACGCCCGTATCGCGCGCGTACTCGCTCAGCACGGTGCCGTGGCGATCCTCTTCGGCGGTCCACATGTTGTTCCAGTTGCGCCAGTGCGAGTCGTCGCCAAGGTACACCGCGATGATGCGATGGAAATGCGGCAGGCCTTCTTCGGTGAGCGTGTTGAGCGCCAGCGCCGCCCGGCAGGCGTCGGGAATGCCCTGGGCGCGCTGGCGCAAATCCCGCCGGAATTCCTCGGGATCCGTCCCTTCGGGAGCGCCCAGCAGGTCATGGGGCATCCACAATTCGCGCTTCTTGTCATGCTCGGTCATCAGCGCATGGACCACGGGCTCGAGGTCGCGGAGCACCTCGACCTTCTTCATCATCTTGCGGGCTGCGTCTGGGACGGTCATTCGGTCGTCGACATCCTTGGGATCAGTGGCGCGCCACTCGGCGCGACCATGGAAGATGCGGCATCAGGTCGCCGAATGGTAGCCGTGCGACTCCGATGCCAGTCGGCCATTCATTGGCCAAGTCGTTGCGGCACAGGAGCTTGCGTTCAACTCGCCTGGCACGTCTGTGACACGGGTGCTCGCCTTTCGCACGCGATTGCGTCATTCATCCCGTGCGTCACCGGGCCGCACGCGGTCGTCTGGGCCGACCGCGCCGCCTCCACCGCGTTCTCGTGCGACGCGCTGGCACAGTTCTGCTGGCCCTGATACGCGACGCAGACCCGGCACGTCACCTTCTGCGCCGACAGCGTCGACCAGGTCAGGAACCCGACGAATGCCAGGATGATCGCAATGGTCAGCAGGGTGCGGCGGCGCATGGATGAAAGCTACAAGAGAAACGAGAAAAGAGAAAAGCGAAAAGGGCGACCCCGGGAACCCGTTTTCTCCTTTCTCTTTTCTCGTTTCTCTTCACAGCACCGTCCCCCGCAGGATCAGCGATGCCACGGTGAAGTAGATCACCAGCCCGGTGACGTCGACCAGGGTCGCCACGAAGGGCGCCGAGGCACTGGCCGGATCGAGCCCCATGCGGCGCAGCGCGAACGGCAGCATCGAGCCGGCCAGCGATCCGAACAGCACCACGCCGATCAGCGAGCAGAAGACCGTGGCGGCAACCAGCAGATAGTGCACGCCGTAATCGAGGCCGAGCGTCACGCCGAAGGGGCGCCAGTGGCTGGCCCAGAGATATTGCCAGAGCAGGATCCGGAAGAACCCGATGGTGCCGAGCATTGCGCCGAGCGCGATGCCGGTGGGGACCTCGCGCACGGCCACGCGCCACCAGTCGCGCAACTGCACTTCCTTGAGCGCGATGGCCCGGATGATCAGCGACGTCGACTGCGAACCCGAATTGCCGCCCGACGAAATGATCAGCGGAATGAACAGCGCCAGCACGGTCGCACTCGCGATCTCGTTCTGGAAGCGGCCCATCGCCTGGGCCGTCAGGGTCTCGCCCACGAACAGGATCGCGAGCCAGCCGGCGCGCTTCTTGAGCATGTCGAGGAAGGTGATCTGCAGGTACGGCTCGTCGATCGCTTCCATGCCGCCGAGCTTCTGCACATCCTCGGTCTGTTCGCTGACCAGGGCGTCGATGATGTCGTCCACGGTGACGATGCCGACCATGCGGTGCTGTTCGGTCACGACCGGCAGCGCCAGCAGGTTGTACTTGGAGATCAGCCGCGCGGCATCTTCGCGATCGACGAGCGGATCGACCGTGATCGGGGCGCGATCGTCACCGATGTCCATGACGTTGGTGTCGCCCGGCACCAGCATGACCTCGCGCAGCGAGATCACGCGCAGCAGCGTGTTTTCGGCCGGGTCGAGGATGTAGATGGCGTAGACCGTTTCCTTGGCCTCGCCCACTTCGGCGATGTAGCGCTTGACGTCGTCGGCCGTGGCCGTCGCCGGCACGCTGACGAATTCCGTCGTCATGATGCCGCCCGCCGACGTGGGCGGATAGTTCAGCAGCGCGCGCAGCGTCTCCCGCGTCGACGCGTGCAGGAACGGCAGCAGGCGGGTGCCGGCCTCGGGCGACATCTCCCGATAGAGCTCCACCTGCTGGTCGGCCGACAGCGCATCGACCAAGGGTGCCGCGATGGCGACCTGCAGCTGCTCGACGATCTCGCCGCGGCGTTCGAGTTCGGGTTCGTCGAACAGCTGCACGCTGAGCGTGAACGGCAGGGCCGCGACGACATGCGCCGCCGCTTCCACCGGCAGGTGATTGAGCGCCTCGGCGATGTCGACCGCGCGCAGGTCGGCGGTGGCCGCGGCGAAGTCGTCTTCGTCGCCGCTCAGCAGATAGAGCAGTTCGGGCGTGAGTTCGGGTGGGGCCGAAGGTGTGTCCATGTGAAGCCCCACGAGAGCGTGAAAGTCGAAGGGTGCTGCGGCGGAACCTAGTGCTTGGGCAAATTCGGCGTTTCGTCGGGGTTCTTGCCGTCGGTGATCGGGTTGATCTGTGACGCCCAGCCGTCGCCGAAGTGCACCACCAGGCGATAGCCCTCGGCGTCGGTCTCGACCGACGTCACCTCGGGGAACTTCTTCGCGTACGCGGTCGCCGAATCCGCCTGCCGGGCAAAGTCGGCCGAATCACGTCCGTGATACGTCTTGCCGAACTCGCGGCCCACGGCCACGGAGATTGCCTGCTCGGGACCGTACTTGGCGTACTGGTCGCCGGGAATGAGTCCCTTGTCGGTCGACACGTACCCGTAGCGGTCGTAGCTGGGACAGGCCGCCAGCAGGAAGAGGAGGGAAACGGGCAGCAATCGGCGCACGCGGCAGCTCCGGCAGGGTCGGCGGGAAACCTAATTCAAATCGGCGCTGTGCCTAGTATTCGGGCATGGCATCTGGAGCGCATCAACGGTCGCCTGCGCCTGGCCGGTACGAACCCGGTCCACAGCCGGAGCCGGACCGCCGCGAGGTGCGCAGCCCGCTCCACGTCGAACGTTGTATGCTGGCGGTGTCGATCACGCTGCTCGTGCTGGTCGCGCAGGTTGACGCTCAGGCACCGCGCCCGCTGCTCGATCGCGACAGCAACTTCACGCAGATCGATTCGCACGACCTGGTGGTTCCGCGCATTCGCGAGGTCTGTTCTTCGCGTCACCCGACCGACTATGAGATGCTGCTCCAGGAAGACGATGCGCTCGCCGACTCCGTATACGACAACCCGTCTTCCGCCAGCCTGCTGACGGATCTCGCCTGCCGGCGGGCGCTGCTGTTCGCCCTCGGCGCGCCATCGCGCGCCGGCACGCTGCTGCTTCCCGGCACCTCGTGGATCGGTGCCGCGGTCGGCCACCTGGATCACGCCCTCGATATCGATCCGACAAATGCGCGCGCTGCGGCGTTGCTCGCGGCCCTCGGGCCGGAGGCGTTTCCGGTGCACAAACCGGCGGCCGGCGAGCACCAGCACAAAGTATTCGTTGATCCCACCGTCTTCACGACGCCGGACATCGCCTTCGCCATCGCGGCCAGGCTCTACCGCGCGATCGCGGGAGGAGTGCGCGATCCGCTCGTGCTGCGAACATGCACGTCGACGATGATCGCCACCGGCGACGAAGCCAGCGCGCACGATTGCTCGATGCGGGCGCTGTCGCTGGGGCAGGATTCCACCTGGCACCTGCTGCGACTGGCGTGGTTTGCGGCGCTCGGCGGGGACACCACGGAAACCGCGCTGCTCTTCGACGCTGCGCGACGCTCGGCGCATGATTCGTCGGCCCGCGCCGAACTCGGCTGGCACCTTGTCACCGGATGTCCGCACGCCAAGGGCTGGATGCTTGCGTGCAGGACACACCCGCTCATCGACGGCGGTCTCGCGTATGCGCAAAGGGTCGCGTGGCTCACAATGTCGGATTCGTCGGCAGAAGCGTGGTTTCAATCGGCCGCGCCGCATGCCGATGTCGTCGGGCATTTCATCGGCCTGTCCTACGGCGGCGGAACCTTTCGCCTTTGCCTCGTCGTGTCGGTACTGCAGCCCTATCCCTGTGCTGCCGAATTGGCGCCGACCACCGTACCGGCGTTCGACGTGGTCGCGCAGGTCGATCGGCTGTGGGACCCTGCGACCGG
Source organism: uncultured Gemmatimonadales bacterium (assembly GCA_963796635.1). Classification (GTDB taxonomy): domain Bacteria; phylum Gemmatimonadota; class Gemmatimonadetes; order Gemmatimonadales; family GWC2-71-9; genus Palsa-1233. Next base: position 2,352,369 of record CAWCMH010000001.1, on the reverse strand, counting down.
CGCCCCCATCACGCTGGTACCATACGCGGTCGGCATGAACCGGCAACCGCACGACAGCGCCGGCGATGTCGCGGGCTTCGATCTGTCATTCCGTCAATGGAATACCGCCGCGGCGCAGGACGCGTTCGACGCGCGCATCGACGTTCCGCGTGGCGCACCACCCCACGCTGTGATGACCGGATTCCTCGTGCGACCGGGCCTGGTGGGGCAGGTGGGCTGGAGCATGATGGTGACAGGCGCCGACCTGACGCGTGGCGGCGTCTACCAGGACGACAAGGCACCGCTCGATTCGGGGACACTGGCGTTGTCGGATCTCGTGCTTGGCCAGGAGGGTCAGGGAAATCCGTGGGCACTCCACGGACGCGACATCCCCGTGGCACCGCAAGGCGTGCTGCTGCGCGGTGCGCCGGTTGCGCTGTATGTACAGGTCCGCAGCACAACGGCGCGCGATCCTGTCAAGGTGCGCGTCGTGCTGCTGCCGCGCGGGACGGCTCCGACTGGGCTCAACCCGGCGCTGCAGATCGCATTTGATGCGACCGTGCATGCCGGCATCAGCGAAATCGCGCGGCAACTCGACGTGTCGTCGCTCAAGCCGGGCGCCTACTGGTTCGAGATCCGCATCACCGACGCCGTCACGCACGACTCGAGTACGCGCGGGACGATGATGTTTATGCATTGAGCACTGCCGAGATCGATACCTTGGGCAGGATTCGCGTCTCATCCCGGTCGATCCTACTTTTCAGGTTGCACGGCGTGGCTACCTGGTGTCGAAGGTGACGCGCGGACTCACACTTGCGACGAGTTCTTCATGTCCTCCGTTCCCAACATCCCCATCCCCGTCAACGAACCCGTCCTCGGCTACGCCCCCGGTTCGCCCGAACGCGGCGCCCTGCAACAGACCCTCAAGGAACTGAGCGGCGTCATCATCGACATTCCCGTCGTGGTGAACGGCCAGGAACACCGGCCCGAGAAGACGGTGTCGGTCACATCGCCACAGCATCACCATCACCAGATCGCCACTGCGCATCACGCGCCCGCGGCGCTGCTGCAGGATGCCATCGATGGCGCCACGCGCGCGCAGCAGGATTGGGAGCACTGGTCGTTCACCGATCGCGCCGCCGTCTTCCTCAAGGCGGCCGACCTGCTCGCCGGCCCATGGCGCCAGCGCATGAACGCCGCCACCATGCTCGGCCAGGGCAAGACCTGCCATCAGGCCGAAATCGATGCGGCCTGCGAACTGGCCGACTTCCTTCGGTTCAATGTCCATTTTGCCGAGCAGGTGATGCACGAACAGCCGATGTCGATGCCGGGCGTGTGGAACCGGCTCGATTACCGGCCGCTCGAAGGCTTCGTCTACGCCATCACGCCGTTCAATTTCACCGCCATCGGCGGCAATCTCCCGACCGCGCCCGCGATCCTCGGCAACGTGTCGCTGTGGAAGCCGTCGGCCACCGCGGTGCTGTCGAACTGGTTCTTCTACCAGATCCTGCAGGAAGCGGGATTGCCGCCCGGCGTGATTCAATTCATTCCGGGGGAGTCGACCGTCGTGAGCGATGTGCTGATCGCCGATCCACGTCTCGCCGGTATTCACTTCACCGGGTCGACCCCGGTCTTTCACAAGCTCTGGCAGAGCGTGGCGGAGCGGCTCGATCGGTACCGCGGCTACCCGCGCCTGGTCGGCGAAACCGGTGGCAAGGATTTCGTGCTGGCGCATCCGAGCGCCGACGTCGAGGCACTCGTCGCGGCCCTCGTGCGCGGTTCGTTCGAGTACCAGGGACAGAAGTGCTCGGCGTCGTCACGCTGCTATATCCCGCGTTCGCTCTGGCCGCGGGTGTCGCAACGGCTGCAGGAAGAGATCGCCGCAATCAAGGTCGGCGATCCGGCCGACTTCTCGGTGTTTGTCGGCGCCGTGATCGACCAGCGCGCATACAAGCGGCTGGCACAGGTGCTTACGGCCGCAAAGGCCGATCCGCGTGTGCGTGTCATCGCCGGCGGTGAGTGCGACGACAGCGAAGGATGGTTCGTCCATCCCACGCTGCTCGAGACCGACGATCCGCGGCACCAGATCATGAGCGTCGAATTCTTCGGGCCGATCCTGTCCGCATATGTCTACGACGACACCGCATGGGACGATGTCTTGACGATGGTCGACACCGCATCGCCCTACGCGCTCACCGGCTCGATCTTCTCGCAGGATCGTGCCGCGATTGCCCAGGCCGACCGGCGGCTGCGTCACGCCGCCGGCAACTACTATGTCAATGACAAGTCGACCGGCGCGGTGGTGGGACAGCAACCGTTCGGCGGCGCCCGCGCGTCGGGCACCGACGACAAGGCCGGCTCGATCCTCAACCTCTACCGCTGGGTCTCCGCGCGCACCATCAAGGAAGTGGGCAACCCGCCGCGCGATTGGCGCTATCCGTACTTGCAGCAGGAATAGGGGCCACGCGGTGTCATCCCGAGCGAAGCGCCCGAAGGGCGCGGAGTCGAGGGATCGCTTCCCGGGCAAGCGATCCCTCGCTGCGCTCGGGATGACCACGACCGTCTTCGCGTTCGCGACACCGCTCGCCGCCCAGGCCGCGCCACCTCCGTTGACCTTCGCCCAGCTCGACAGCGTCCGCTTTCTCGAGACCGTCCATTCCGACGTGGTCACCCAGGCGGGGGCGGCCGAGCGGCATCGCAGCATCGATCGGGTCACGACATATTCAATGCAACGCCGTGAAGACACGCTGGTCGTCACGATCGACACGATGGCGCTGCGCGAGAACGACGAAGGGCAGGTGCGAGACATCGATGTCGATCCGGTGATCGGCGCGCGCTGGAAGTTGCTGCGGGACGCGAACGGCCAGGACACCGTCGTCGACGAGCCGTTTGTCCCCGATGCCATCGCCGAAGTGAGCGAGGTCGACGTCGCCATGCGGGATTTCTTCCCGGATCGGCCGCGTCCGAGCCTGCCCGGTGCCGGCGCCGTCACTTGGCAGCGGCAGGGCGATTCGTCTGGCGTGCAGCGCTGGCGTTGGTCGTATCATGGCCGGGTCGACAGCACCGCGGCAGCGGCCGACAGCCACGCCACGCCAGTGAATGGCGACGTGCATGACACGGGCCTGCTGGCGTGCTCGGCGACGCGCGGGCCGTTGACGTGGCATCGCGACGTCGACACCGATTTCAGCAGCCGTGTTGGCGGTCGAGTCGTGCGCGGTAGCGTCAAGCAGACGATCCTGGTGCAACGCATTCGTTAGGGCCGCCGGTCGACCGTTTTTTCCGGGAGCGATTCATGCGCGTTGTCGTCGTTGCCGCCGCCGCACTTGTGTTCGCATCGCGACTCGCCGCGCAGGCGCCCACCGAGGCGGCGCAACGCGAAGCGCGCGAGATCCTCGCCGAGATGGTGGCGACCAACACCACGCTGCAGCACGGTGCGACGACGCCGCTGGTCGAGAAGCTTGCGGCGCGCTTTCGCCAGGCGGGTGTACCCGACTCCGACATCACCATCGCCGGCGCGGACTCGGCCAACCGGAACCTGGTGGTTCGCCTGCGCAGCGGCACCGCGTCGCAGCCGGTGCTCTTCCTGGCGCACCTCGACGTGGTCGATGCGGTGCGGCAGGACTGGTCGCTCGAGCCATTTGCGCTGACCGAAAAGGACGGCTGGCTCTACGGGCGCGGCACCATCGACGACAAGGGGCCGGCCGCCACGCTCGTTGCGGGCGCGCTGGCACTGGTTCGTTCGCACGCGCCGTTCGCGCGCGACATCGTGCTGGCGTTGACATCGGGCGAGGAAACCGGGCTCGATCCCGGGGCGGCCTGGCTGGTGCGCACGCGTCGCGACCTCGTCAACACCGAATACGTCTTCAACTTCGACGCCGGTGGCCCGAGGATCGACCACGGCAAGCTCGCGTGGGTCGAGTTGCAGGGCGCCGAAAAGGTCTACTGGACCGTGACGTTGGCCACGCACAATCGCGGCGGTCATTCCTCGTTGCCGCGCGGGGACAACGCGATCTATCAACTGGTCGCGGCGCTGCGCGGCGTGGACGCGCTGCATTTTCCCATTGACCTCACGGCTGTCGCGCGCGCGGAACTGCTCGCGCGGGCACCATTCGTGAGTGCCGACGAGGCACCGCTGTTGCGTGCGGTGGCGCGGGAACCGCTCGATAGCGAGGCGGCCTATCGTCTCGCGCGCGTGTCGCCCGAATACAACGCCTTGTTGCGCACCACTTGCGTACCGACCATGCTGGCCGCGGGTCACGCGGAGAACGCGTTGCCGGCCGAAGCCACCGCGACGGTCAACTGTCGCATCATTCCCGGTGAGACGTCGGCCAGTGTGCTCAAGGCGATGGTGGGCGCGGTGGCCGACACCGGCGTGCACATCGCCGAGATCTATCCGGCCAAGCCGTCGCCGGCGTCGCCGCTGCTGCCGGAACGCGTCGCGTTGGTCACCGAGGCCATCAAGGTGGCGTGGGGTCGCGATGTCCCGATCGTGCCGGTGCAGGAGAGCGGCGCGACCGATGGCCTCTTCTTCCGCAACGCCGGCATTCCGGTGTACGGTGTGCTGGGCATCCCGATGCCGGTGGACGAGCAGCGCATGCACGGCAACGACGAGCGGATTCCGGTCAAGTCATTCCGGGATGGGGTCGCGTTCGCGACGGCGCTGATGCGTCAGGCCGCCGGCGTCGCGGGCCGACGGCGGCGGTGAGCGCTAGGAGAGAACGAGAGAACGAGAGAAGGAGACACCGACCGAACATTCGAGTGACTATGGTTTTCTTCTCTCCTCGTGTCTTTCCCGCAGACTGGTTCATTGCCCCGGATGGCGCCATGTTTTGTGCCATGTCCCGCTCGCTTCGCATCATCGCAGCCCTTGTCGTTCTCGTCGGCGCGCGGCCGCTCCGCGCCGCGGCGCAGGCAGATTCCGGCGCCCTCGCCCGTCGCGTCGACGAGGTTGTGGCGGCACTCAACACGCCGACCATCGCCGTCGACACGATCTTCGCCCCGGCGTTCCTCGCGCAGGCGTCGGCCGCACGAATCCAGGCGTTGTTCGCCCAGCTGAACACGCAGCTGGGGCGCGTCGATCGGGTCACCCGCGACGCATCGAAGCCCGGCACGGCGACGCAGGCGACATACCAGGTGACCTTCGCCAAGGGTTACACCGACGTGATGACGATCGACGTCGACGTGAAGTTGCCGCATCTGATCACCGGGCTGCTCTTCGGCGCCCCCACCCGCGTTGCGGCGACGCTGGACGACGTGATGCGCGACTTCCGGGCGTTGCCCGGACAGGTGTCGGTGCTGGCGGCGCGACTCGACGCGAACGGCGTCGTCCCGATCGCCGGCGTCGACACGTCCCGCGCGCTGGCGATCGGCTCGGCATTCAAGCTCTACGTCCTTGCCGAATTGATCCGCGAAGTCAGCGCGGGAACTCGCCATTGGAGCGACGTTGTCCGGCTCGATTCCATGGTGCGGTCGCTGCCGTCGGGCGTGATCGCAGAGCTGGCCGGCAGGGACGCCGGTGACGCTCGAGACGCTGGCGATCCTGATGATTTCGCAGAGCGACAACACCGCGGCCGACGAACTCGCCCACCTCCTCGGCCGCGACGCGGTCGAGCGAATGCAGAGCCAGGTGGGGAACACGCACGCCGCGCGCAACCTGCCGTTCCTCACCACCCGCGAGATGTTCGGACTCAAGACGCACGCCGATTCGTCGCTGCTGCGGCAATACCGCAGCGGCTCGATCGTCGAGCGTCGTGGCATCCTGGCGCGGCTCGACCGCGAGCCGTTGGCGAACTTCTCACCCGACTTCGGCGACGGTCCGGTGGCGATCGACAGCGTCGAATGGTTCGCCTCGGCGAGCGATCTGGCGCGAACGATGCTGTGGATCCGCGATCACACCACCACGGGTGCCGCGGCGGCGGCGCGCGGCGTGCTCGCCGTCAATCCGGGGATTCAATGGTCGCCGACGAGCTGGGCGTATGTCGGATACAAGGGCGGCTCCGAGCCGGGTGTGCTCGACATGACTTTCCTGGTTCGCCGCAACGATGGCGACTGGTTCGTGCTGACCGCGACATGGAACAATCCGGCGCACGAGGTGGAGCTGGGCACGATGATTCCGCTGCTGGAGCGCGCGGGCGAGCTGCTGGCGGGAGAGCCGCATTAGGAGATTCGCGCGCCCTACGCCTTCTGCACCTTGATTGACACCTCCACCGACATCCCTGGCCGCAGCGGATAGTGCGGATCGCTCGGTGACGTGACGTCGATCCGCACCGGCACGTTCTGCACCACCTTGGTGAAGTTGCCGGTGGCGTTGTCCGGCGGCAGCAGCGCGAACTTCGCACCCGTCGCCGGCGACAGGCTCTCCACCGTGCCGAAGAACTTGCGCCCGCCGTAGCTGTCGACCGTGAATTCCACCGAGTCGCCCGGCTGCACATGGCCCAGCTTGGTTTCCTTGACGTTGGCCGTGACCCAGATGTCGTGCAGCGGCACCAGCGTCATCGCCGTCTGCCCGGGCTCCATCAGCATCCCCACGACAGCGGTGCGCTTGCTCACGATCGCCGGAAACGGCGCCGTGATCACCGCGTACGACCGCTTGAGCTCTGCCGCCTCGAGCGTCGCGCGGGCCGCCTGCACCCGCGCATCACCACCATTTTCGGCCGCCGTGGCCGCCCCGACCTGCGCCCGCGTCGCCGCTTCCTGGCGTTGCGCCGCCTGCAGGTTTGCCGCCGCCGCATCCGACGCCGCCTGCGCCGCGTCGAGTTGCTGCGCGGCGACAATCCCCTTGGCGGCGAGCCCCTTGATCCGCTGCAGGTCGGCCGCGGCCTTGTGCGCCGCCGCTTCGGCGCTGGTCACCGCCGCGTCGGCGCCGGATGCGGTGGCCTGTGCCGCCGTCACCTGCGCCGCCAGCTGCCCGGTATTGTGGCCATTGCCCGCCAGCGCGATCGCCGACTCCAGGTCGGCCTGCGCCTTGGCGACGTCGGCGTCGAGATCGCGCGCGTCGAGCACCAGCAGCGTGTCGCCGGTCTGCACGATCTGGTTGTCCTCGACCGGCACGCGCACCACCGTCGCCTGCAGCTTGCTGCTGATCGGCTCGAGACGCCCGTCCACCTGTGCATTGTCGGTGGTCACATGGTCGCGCGAATAGAAATACTTCTTGCCGCCCCAGATCCCGCCGACGATCACGGCAACGCCGACCGCAATGATCGGAATTCGATTAGCCACAAATCAGTCTCCACAAATGGTGATGCTTCTGTCATGCGCTGACGTGCTTCGCACGTCAGCGCACCCGATCCAGCAATCCGAGCGCCTGCGCCGCACCGATCTCCGCCGCCCCCGCCGTCAACCGCGCCTGAATCAGCGCGTCGCGCGCCGACGCCAGCTCGGCTTCGGCGTTGGTCGTCTCCACGCTGCCCGCGACGCCTGCCGCGAAGCGGTCGCGCGCCTCGGACACTTCCTCTTCGGCCAGTCGTTCGCGATCGGTCGCCAGCGCGAGCTGATCGTGCGCCGACGCGATGTCGAGCGCCGCCTGCCGGACGTCGGACTCGACCTGGTTGTCGAGATCGTGCAGGCGCACCGCTTCGGCGTCGATGCGCAACTGCTGCTCGTCGACCCGCCGCTGGCGGCGGAAGCCGTCGAAGATCGCCCAGCTCGCCGCCACGCCGATATTCCACGTGCCCGCCATGCCGTCGCTCGTCAGGGCGGTACCCGACGACTGCACATATCCCGAGGCGACCAGCGTCGGAATGAACTCATCCTTGATCGCCGTCAACCCGCGCTGCAGCACGCGCTGCCGTTCCTGTTCGGCCGCGAGATCGCTGCGATGGGCCCGGGCCAGCGCAATCGCCGAATCGATGTTCGTCGGCAAGGTGTCGCTGGTGACGTTGATGTCGGGCGACACGACCAGCGGCGTCGACGGCGGCAGGTCGACCGCGCGCGCCAGGTCCAGCCGCGCGCGATCGCGCTCGTTGCGCGCCACCGCGATCTCGGTGCGCACCGCCGCGGCCTGCGTTTCGCTGCGGGTCCGATCGATCCGCGGCGACGTGCCGGCCGTGACCTGCGACGTCGCGATGTCGAGCAACGCGAACGCCGTTACCGAATCCTGGACCCGCGCCACCACCGTCTCTTCGGCGCCGGCCAGCCGGAGCCACGCCGCCCCCGCCGCCGCCGCGCCCAGGTCGCCCGCGCGCCTCGCGTCCAGTCCCGCAGCCACGGCGGTGTCGCGCGCCTCGCGCAGCCGTTCGTAGGTCGCGGGATCGAACAGCACCTGACTCGCGCCGAGTCGCGCCCTGAACAGGGTGAACGGATCGGTCACAGCGGGAAACCCCGGCACTGAAATACCGAATTCCCTCAGGTTCACGGTCTGCCGCTGCACCGTACCGGTACCCTCGACCTGCGGCAACAACGCGCCATGCTGTTCGCGCGCGCGCAACGTGGTGCCTTGTGCCGACATGCGCGCCAGCGTCGCCTGCACCGCGTTCTGCCGTCCGCGCACCAGCGCCTCGCCAAGCCGCATGACCACCGAGTCGCCCTGCTGCGCCAGCAGTGGCGCTGCCCCGGACGCGAGCAGTGCGGCGGCCGCCATCACCGATTTCATCCTGAACGTCCCTCTCACGACTGGCTCTCCCGATGTGTCTTGCTGGTGCGCTTGCGCGGACGGCGTGCTCCCTTGGGGCGAGCGGCCCCGCGCCCCTGCTTCCGGGCGCCGATCCCTTCGAGGATCAGGGTCATCATCGCGTCCCGTGTGGCCTCCGGCGTCGGCCCGTGCTTGTCGAGGTCGCCAAACAGGAACCGGTTCTGATTGAGTTGCAGGACGAGTGACGGCACCATCCGTGGCACGATCACGATGGCCTCACGTCGGAATTCCCCCTGGGCCACGCCGCGTTCGGCGATCGCCCGCAGCAATCGGCGGTGCCGCTCGATGACGTGCTCGAAGTAGAACCGCCGCACCTCGGGGAACTGCGCCATTTCGGCCTGCACCAGCCGCCCCATGCACACCATGTCGGTGCGCGACATCGACGCCCACATCCGCTCGATCACGTCGACCAGCAGCTCGGTCGCGGTGCCGCCGTGCGTCCGCGCCGCCGCTTCGGCCGCCTCGAGCAGCGTGACCACCTTCGATTCGACCACCGCCTTGAACAGCGCATCCTTCGAATCGAAGTAGAGATACACGGTCCCCTTCGACACCCCCGCCCGCGTCGCCACTTCCTCCAGCGTCGTCTGCCGGAAGCCCCGCTCGGCAAACACCAGCAGCGCCGCCGCGATCAACTCGTCGGGACGGTCGGCCGGGCGCCGGTGAAAACGGGGGGATGCGGACTTGACCAACCGGGCGTTCCTTGGTTACTGACTGGTCAGTAATGTATGCGACGACGGTAGAGTGTCAACGACGGCCTGCGCCGGACGGTCGATCGGTGCCACCAGGCGGCTGCATTTCTCTTTCCTCGTTTCTCTTTTTCTCTTTTCTCTTGTCTCGCCTCCTTCTAGATTCCCGCAACACCCTCCCAGGCGGCCCGGCCGATGACGGAGCCCTTTCTCAGCTCCGATGAGTACGACGAACAGGCCCACCAGCTGTACAATGAAGCCCGATACGACGACGCGCTGGCGCTGCTGCGCGACGGGCTGAGCCGCTATCCGGACGCCGTCGAACTGCATGTCGGCACGGGCTATGCCCAGCTCGCGCGCGAAGAGTACGCTTGGGCCCGCCACGCGTTCGAGACCGCGCTCGCCCTCGACGCCGATCACGAAGACGCCCTCGCCGGAGTCGGGGAGACACGGCTGGTACTGGGCCAGCTCGAGGACGCGCTGCGCGCCTTCCAGCGGTTGCTCGACCTGGAGTTCGCCGACGACCACGAACTGATGTTGCAGGTGGGGCGCGCGTTGTTCCGCGAAGGCTTCTTCGCCGAGGCCCGCCGCTTCTTCGAGATCGGGCATCAGCATCATCCCGCGTCGGTCGAGATCGCCGCGTCGCTCGGCTACACCGCGCACCGCATGGGGTGCGACGCCGACGCGTTCTACTGGCTGCGCCGCGCCCTCGCGCTCGAACCCGAGTACGCCGAACCGCGGCTGTATCTCGCCAACATCCTCTACGATCGCGGCGAACAGGCGGCCGCGCTGCTGCACTTTGCCCGCGTCAAGCTCGACGATCATTTCGACGACCTCGCGCTGTCGCGCGCGATCGAGCTGCTCAAGGCCGCGCGGAATACCGACGACACCGATCCCGAGCTGGGCCCGTGGCTGCTGCGCCTCGCGGAGTTGCGCGGCGACGGCGACGCCGAGGACATGCTGCTGGCCGAAATCGAGAGTCGGCAGCCCGACGGCAGCTCGCGCGACCCGAACCAGCTCGAACTCTTCGGCACCTGGATGCGCGACGTGCCCGGCATGCAGAAGCGTCCGCTGCTGTCGAGCAACGTCCACCTGATCGAGACGCTGCACGGCATGCCGTTGCGCGGCACCTGGGACGAACTTGTGCTGCACCTGCAGACGCTCGAAGGCGCCTGGGCCGACGGCACCCTCAATGAATTCATGCGGGTGTTCGCTCGGCGCGGTGCCGCCGAAACCGGCGTGCGGATTCCGGTCGGCAGCGCGGAGTCGTTCCTGCGCGGGGCCGCGGCGGCAGGTGTGATCCGGATCCTGCAGTGATCCGCTTCGAGGCCACCAGCAAGACCTATACATCGCTCATCACGCGCCGGGCCGTGCACGCGCTGGCGGGCTTCTCGATGGAGATGCAGCGCGGTGAAGTGGTCGGCATTGCCGGCCCCAACGGCGCCGGGAAGTCGACGCTGATTTCACTGCTGCTCGGATTTCTCAGTCCCACGTCGGGTCAGGTGCTGATCGATGGCCGCGCGCCGCGCGCTTACGTCGAACGGCACGGCATCGGCTATCTCACCGAACTGATCAACCTGCCGGCGGGCTGGAGGGTCAACACCGCGCTGCGCCGCTTGGCCGTGCTGTCCGGCGTGCCCGCGGCGCAGGTCGGCGCGCGGACCGCGCAGCTGCAGGCCGAGCTGGGTCTGGACGAACACGCGTCCAAGTCCGTGAAGCAGTTGTCGAAGGGCAACCTGCAACGGCTCGGGCTGGCACAGGCGCTGCTCGGCGATTTCGCCGTCGTGGTGCTGGACGAGCCGACGCACGGCCTGGATCCCTTGTGGACCCAGCGGTTTCGCGACGTGGTGCAGCAGCTGCGGCGCCCTGATCGCGTGGTGCTGATCGCGTCGCACAATCTCGACGAACTCGAGCGCCTCGCCGATCGCGTCGCCATCCTCAACAAGGGACAGTTGCAGCGCATCGTCGATCGCAGCAGCACCACGGCGGCCGCCATGGCGGTGTCGTGGCGCGTCGGATTCGAGGGCGACGTCGAGCTCTCGACCGTGATGCCGGCGGCGGTGCGCATCACCGGGCGCCCCGGCATGTGGCGCGTGATGGCGACGCGCCAGGATCTCAGTGCGGCGCTCGGCCGCATGCTGTCCGATGGTGCGGTCCTGGTCGAATGCCTGCCCGAGGAAAGCGGCCTCGAATCGGCCTTTCGCGCGGCGGTGCAATCATGACGGCGCCGCGCTTCTCGTTGCGGTATGTGCCGTGGTTCGCGCGCGACGTCGCCCGCTTTCCCGGGCTCGTCTATCTGCTGCTCGCCCTCGGCGTCGGCTATCTCGACTGGCGCATCACGCTGCGATTCGGTCTCCCCCGGGGTGCCACCGGCGTGCCGGTCGCTCAAGTGCTGCAGCTGCAGGTGTGGAGTGCGTCGCTCACCGTGGCCGTGCTCTTCGCCATTGGCGGCGTGGTCGGTGTCGATCTGCAGCGCGGCTACTACCGCTCGCTGTTCAGCAAGCCAATGGCGCCGTGGTGGTATTACCTGCAGCGCTATCTCGTCGGGGCCATCGCCCTGCTGCTGGTGCCGTTCGTGTTCGGCGGCGTGCTTGCGGCACTGCTCCACACCGGCTTCGGCCTCAGCGGGCACCTGTTCGCCACCCTCGCGCTGAGCTACCTGCTCACCGGCAGCGCCTGTTTCCTGCTGGCGAATTTCCGTCCCGAGTCGTGGCTCTTTGTCTTCCTGCTGGTGGTGGCGCAGGGACTCATGGGTGGATTGCTGCGCGGCATGGCGCGCAGCCAGATCGATGCCCCCGCGCTCATGGTGTGGCTCCACCGCCTGCTGCCGCCGTTCGACCTGCTCTCCGTGGGTGGTCCACCGCTGTCCGGCGGCCCGCTCTGGCACGTCGTCTTCTACGGTGCCGCGATGCTGCTCGCGGCGTTGCTGCTGCTCCGCTTCCGGCCGCTCGGCCGCGGCGGCCGTTCCTGACGTCGTGACCCGCGTTCCCACCGACGGACTCCGTCGGGAGCGGCTGCCCAACGGCGTGACGTTGCTGGTGCAACGGCAGCGTGCGGCACCGGCCGTGTCGCTCGTGACGCACATGCGCGCCGGATTTCTCGACGAGCCCGATACGGTCGTCGGCATTTCGCACGTCCTCGAGCACATGCTGTTCAAGGGCACGCCGTCGCTCGGTCCCGGCGAGCTGGCCCAGCGCACCAAGGCGCTGGGCGGAACGCTCAACGCCTACACCGCCTACGATCGCACCGTCTATTACGCCAGCGCGCCGGCGCGTCACGCCGGCGAACTCATCGCCCTGCAGGCGGATCAGGTGCAGCGCTCCGCGATCGATGCCGAGGAGTTGTACCGCGAGCTGCGCGTCATCAGCCAGGAGGCGCGCCGCAAGCTCGATAGTCCGGGCGCGGTGGCGGGCGAGACCCTCCACGAGCTGCTCTTTCGCACCCATCGGATGCGCCGCTGGCGTATCGGCATCGAAACCGAGCTCGAGCAATTCACTCGCGACGACGTCGCCGGGTACTACCACAGTCGCTACGTCCCGTCGCGCGCCATCGTCGCACTCGTGGGCGATGTCGACGAGGATGTTGCGCTCGACGCCTTGCGTCGCGAGTGGGGCGGCTGGGCGCGCGCGGGCGGCGAGATCCCGCTCGGCCCGGGTGAAACGACACCACCACCGCCCACGGCACGCCGGCTCACCGGTGACGTGACGCGCAGCGACCTGGTGCTCGGCTGGCGCGCGCCGGGGGTGCTCGACGCCGACATTCCCGCCCTCGACCTGGCCGCCGCGATTCTCGCGGTGGGGCGGGGGTCGCGCCTGGTCCGTTCGCTGCGCGACACCGGTCTCGTCAACAGCGTGGGCGCCGGCGCGTACGGCGTGGTCGACGCCGGCGTGTTCTCGATCGGCGCCGAACTCGACGCGGCCAGCATCGCCCCCGCGTTGCGGGTGATCGGCGACACCCTGCGTGATCTCGCGAGCCACGTCGTGAGCCCGGCGGAGTTTGCCCGCGCGCAGACCATGCTGCTCGCCGGCATCGCCCGCCGGCTCGAACGCTACGAGAGTCGCGCCACCGCACTGGCCGACGCCGAGTCGTTCGGCGACGTCACCCGCGTCGATCGCGACGCCGCCGACCTGGCGGCGGTGACCCCTGCACTGGTACGCGACATGGTCGCGCGGTGGCTGCCGGTCGAGGAGTTTGCCGCCGTGGCGTATCTGCCCCGGCAGAGCGACGTGCCGTTCGACATCGACGTGCTGCGCCGCAGCACTCGCGCGACGTCGGGACAAGGTGTCAAGCGTGCCGAACCGCAAATGTCTCCCGGGTCGAGTGCGCCCCGCGCAGTGGCGGCACGTGCGCCGACCGCGGCGCACGTGGTCACGGTGTCTCGCGCCACGATTCATCATCTCGCGTTGTCCGCGGTCGACATACTCACGGCGCACTTTGGCGACACCGGTCAGGCGTCGCTGCACGTATACCGGCCGCGCGGCCAGCCGGAAACCGCTGCGACGGCCGGCCTGAGCTCGCTGGGCGCGCGCGTGATGACGCGCGGCGCCGGCGATCGCGACGCGCACCAGCTCGCCCTGGCCTTCGAGTCGATGGGTGGGGCGCTCAGCGCCGGTGTCGGGGCCGACATGGTCGGATTCGGGGTCACCGTGCTGCAACAGCACGCCGCGAGCGCCATGGCATTGCTGCGCGACGTACTCTGTCATCCGCGATTCGATCCCGCCGTGCTGGCGACGGAGCGCGCCCTGCTGATCGACGACGCGCGCGCCGTGGCCGACGACATGGTGCGTTTTCCGATGCATCTGGCGCTGGGCCAGGCGTTTGACGACGCGGACTACGGCGCCCCGATCCTCGGCACACCGGAATCACTGGCCGCGTTCACGGCAGCCGATGTCGGTGCGTGGCACACGGCGTTGCTCAGCGGCGGCCGCACCACCATCATCGCCACGGGCGACATCGATCCGGGCCGGTTGGCCGAGCAGATCGCCGACGCGTGGGAGCCGCGCGACAGAGCGAGCGACACGCCGACACCGCCGGCCGGTCGGCTGGCGGTTCACGCCGGCGTGCGGCGCGAGGAGCGGGATCGGCAGCAGTCCGCGCTGGCCATGCTCTTTCCCGGACCGTCACGCGGTGATCCGCAACGGTTTGCCGCCGAAGTGTGGAGTGCCGTCGCGGGCGGGCTCGGCGGCCGGTTGTTCGAGTCGTTGCGCAGCGCGCGGTCGCTCGCCTACACGGTGATTGCCAACGCGTGGGAGCGGCGGCGCGCCGGGGGCCTGCTCACCTACATCGCCTGCGATCCGGCCCGGCTCGACGAAGCGCGTGACGCGATGCTCGAGGAGCTCGACCAATTCCGTCGCGAGCCACCCGCCGCGAGTGAACTCGACCGGGCGATTGCCGAACTCGCCGGCGACGTCGAGATGTCACCCCAGACTGCGGGCGCATTGGCGGCACAGATCGCCGACGCCTGGCTGCTGGGCGAAGGCCTCGGCGAACTTGACGATCCGGCCGCACCGTATCGCGCCGTGACGGCGGATCAGGTGTTGCAGCTCGCGCGCGCGTCGCTCGACCCCGCCCGTCGGGCCGAAGGCGTCGTCGCGGCACCGATGCGATAGCTTCCAGTCATGCCCCGCACGCGTTCCACTACACCGCGCGGACGATTTGCCACCGCCGATGCCATCACGCTGGTGCGCATTCCGCTGGCGATCGCGTTTCCCGTGTTCACCGGCACGGTCGTGCGCCTCGTGGTGCTCTGCGTGGCCGCGGCGACCGATCTGGGTGACGGCTGGGTGGCGCGGCGCTTTGGCGGGTCGCGCATGGGCGCGGTGCTCGATCCGATCGCCGACAAATTGTTCGTTGCCGTGGCGTTCATCGTGGTCGGGCTGTCCGGACGGCTGGCCTGGTACGAAGTGATTGCCGTGCTGTCGCGCGACATCGTGGCCACGGTGGCATTCCTGGCGACACTCGCCCATGGCCGCGCGACCGCGGTGCCGGCGCGCATGGGCGGCAAGGTCGTGACCCTGCTGCAGATGATCACGCTGGTGTTCTTCGTGCTCGACCTGCCGCGACTTCGTCCGCTCGCGTGGGCGACCGCCGCCGTCGCGATCTACGCTGTCTACGACTACAACCAGCCCTTCTTCCGCAAGCTGAGGACCTCATGATCGAAGCTCCCAAGGCCATCGCCACGCTCGACTGGCAGGGCGACTTGCGGTTCGACGCCGGCGCGCCGGACGGCCCCCGCGTCACGCTCGACGGCAACGCGCTGCAGGGGCCGAGTCCGGTGACGGTGATGTTGTGCGCGGCGGGCGCGTGCTCGGGCGCCGATGTGGTCGGCATTCTCGAGAAGAAGCGCATCCGCCTCACCCGCTGTCACATCGACGTGGGTGGGCGGCGCCGCGAAGAATATCCGCGGCGATTTGTCGAGGTGTGGTTGCGCTTTCACCTGGCGGGCGAAGGGCTGACGGAAGTGGCGGCGCAACGCGCCGTCGACCTGTCGGTGGAAAAGTACTGCAGCGTCCTGCAATCGCTGAATCCCGACATCGACATCCGGACCGAAGTGGTACTGGAGTGACGCAGTCATCCCGAGCGCAGCGAGGGATCGCTTCGTCGTACAGCAATCCCCGCCGCTCGGGATGACTGCCCTACTGGGTGACCGTCTCCAGCGTCTCGGTCCGCTTGACCACCGGCTGGCAGAACCGGTCGCCGAGCACCCGCACCTGTCCCAGTTGTTCGGGCGACAGATCGGCGTAGCGCTCCGCGATGTACTGCATCGTGTCGTCCATCCACTCCTTCTGGTGCTCCGTCGCGGCTTCGAGCACGCCGCAGCGGAGAATGTGGCTGAACAGTTCGTCGCGCGCCTGGTCGAACGAGGTGGGCATCGCGGGCGTGCGGGACGCCGGTTTCTTCTTGGTCATCGACCTTCCTTCATGAGAGCGCATTGGCGATCGTGCCAGTGCGAGGTATCTGCAACACGGACAACAATATAGCCGGTGCCACGGCGGTCGGGCAATTCAGCCGCGCCGGGCATTAGATTGTCGGCGGTACCGCCCGCTGCCCTTGCCGGCGCGAGCGCGGCTGGACCCACAACGCGAGGCTCCATGGCTGCCGGTCAGAAACCCTTCTACATCGCGCTCGGTGTCGTTGTCCTGGCCGGCGTCGCGATCATTGCGGCACGGCTCGGCGGGAGTCACCCGATCTCCATCCCCGCCAACGTCGTGGTAACCGCCGCCGATACCTCCGGGTTCCGCGGCTATCCGCTGGGATCGGTCGATGCGCCGGTCACGATCACCGAATACGCCGACTTTCAGTGCCCCCACTGCGCCGATTTTGCCGCGGTGCAATGGCCCGACATCAAGACGCGCCTGATCAACACCGGCAAGGTTCGCTGGTACTATCGCGACTTCCCGATCGAAGGCGACGGCAGCCGTGTCGCCGCTCACGCCGCCGCCTGCGCCAACGACCAGGGCAAGTTCTGGCCGGTCGAGGAAGCCATGTTCCGCCGCCAGACCGACTGGGCGGTGCCGTACCGCACCAACCCGATGCCGGTGCTTACCGAGATCGTCCGCAACGCCGGTGTCGACGTGAACAGCTGGAATGCGTGCATGAAGAGCGCCAGGTACGCCGGGCGGATCCAGGCGTCGTTCAACGACGGGACCGCGGTCGGCGTGCAGGGGACGCCGTCGTTCGTCATCGCGGGGCGGCTCTACACCACGCCCCAGGCCAACAGCGACATGATTGCCAACCTGGTCGATTCGCTCATCGCGGCGCGCGGGGCCGCGCCGGCAGCCGCGCCCACCACTCCGACCACCGGCGGCCGGTGACCGAACCGGACGAGGGCGCGTCCGACAAGGCGCTCCCGGTTCTTGCGCTGACCGCATTGGGCGTCGTGTTCGGCGACATCGGCACGTCGCCGCTCTACGCGCTCAAGGAATGCTTCAACGGCGACCACGCCGTGCCATTGTCGCCCGAAAATGTGCTCGGCGTGCTGTCACTGGTCTTCTGGTCGCTCAATTTCGTCATCTCGTTCAAGTACATCGCCATGGTGCTCCGCGCCGACAACCGGGGCGAGGGCGGCATTCTCGCACTGCTGGCGCTGGTGCGACCGCGCAACGTGGCCGGTCACAAGCGTGAGTTGCTGTTGATGCTGGGGTTGTTCGGCGCCGCGCTGCTCTACGGCGATGGCGTCATCACGCCGGCGATCTCGGTGCTGTCGGCGGTCGAGGGGCTGCAGGTGGCCATCACGACGCCGTCGTTCCACCGCTTCGTGATCCTGATCACGGTCGGCATCCTGAGCGGCCTGTTCTGGATCCAGAAACGCGGCACCGCCCGTGTGGGCGCCCTGTTCGGGCCGCTGATGGTGATCTGGTTCACCTGTCTCGCGGCACTCGGCATCTACGGCATCGTGCAGCATCCCGACGTCGTGGCCGCGCTCAATCCCGCCCACGCGTGGTGGTACCTCAAGCGCAACGGCTTTGCCAGCGTCTTCGTGCTGGGCTCCGTGTTCCTGGTCCTCACCGGCGGCGAGGCGCTCTACGCTGACATGGGGCACATCGGCCGGCGACCGATCCGGGTGGCGTGGTGGTTCTTCGTGCTGCCGGCACTGATGCTGAATTACATGGGACAGGGCGCAATCATGCTGGCGCGCGGCCACGACGTCATCGCCAATCCGTTCTACGGCCTGGTGCCGTCGTGGGCGCTCTACCCGATGGTGGTCGTGGCGACGATGGCCGCGACGATCGCGTCGCAGGCGCTGATCTCCGGGGCGTTTTCGCTGACGCAGCAGGCGATGCAGCTGGGCTTCGTGCCCCGCATGCGCCTGGTCCACACGTCGCGCACCGCCATCGGGCAGATCTACCTGCCCGGCGTCAACGCCGCGCTCTGGCTGGGCACGGTGGCACTGGTGCTCGCGTTCAAGTCGTCGGATGCCCTGGCCGGGACGTACGGCGTCGCGGTCACCGGGACCATGCTGATCACCACCGTCCTGCTGGCCGTGGTCGAGCGCCGCATCTGGCACTGGCCTCTTTCCGGCGTCGTCGCGCTCACCACGGTGTTCATGGCGGTCGACCTGATGTTCTTCGGCGCCAACATGGTGAAGTTCGTGCAGGGCGGCTGGTTCCCGCTCGCGGTGGCGGCGTGCCTGTACATCCTCATGAGCACCTGGCGGCGAGGCCGCCAGCAGGTGACCGCGCTGCTCAAGTCCACCTCGCTGCCGCTCGACCTGTTCATCGCCGACATCGCTCGCAGTCAACCGGTGCGTGTGCCGGGAATCGCCGTGTTCATGTCGTCCATCCCCGACGTCGCGCCGCCGGTGCTGCTGCACCATCTCAAGCACAACAAGGTGCTGCACGAAAAAGTCGTGCTGATGACGCTGACATCCCTGGAGATTCCGCAGGTGCACGCGCGGGAGCGCGTCACCGTCACGCCGCGCGGGTCAGGCTTCTATCAGGTGTTCGCGCAGTACGGTTTCATGGAATCGCCGCACGTGCCGCTGATTCTCGAGGCGATTGCCCAGTCGCTGCACGAGCCCGGCGAGCCCGCGCCGTCACTCCGCATGCATCAGGTGACCTTCTATCTCGGCCGCGAGACGCTGCTGGTGGGCCCGCGCGCGCCCGGCGCCGCCCGTCGGTCGATGCTGACCCCCTGGCGTGCCCACATCTTTGCGGTGATGAGCCGCAACGCCCTCAGCGCGGCCACGTTCTTTGGCCTGCCGCCGAACCGCGTGGTGGAATTGGGCGCGCAGATCCAGGTGTAGGGGCGAATAATCATTCGCCCCCTACGGCCGAACGCGGTGATCCCGGTAGGGGCGAATAATCATTCGCCCCCTACGGCCGAACGCGGTGATCCCGGTAGGGGCGAATAATCATTCGCCCCTACTGCCGAACGTCCCGGTCGCCCCCCCGCGAATATCCGGCCGCACCGCGGTGTTGTGGCACGCGGCGATCCGCCACCCCGCGTCGCGCTTGACGAAGACCTGGAGCATCCGCGTTCGCAAAGCGCCGTCGGCGTCGGCAGCGATCCCCGGCGGCAACGCGCGCACGTTGGTGAGTGTCGTCAACAATTCCGCCACGGCCGTGTCCGCCCCGAGCGCCTGCAGCGATTCGATGATGACTTCCAGGTGGCTGCCGGCGAAGGGACCGCGGAACATCAGTGCGTGGCGTTGCTCCGACCCCTCGCGAGTATCCCACCGCATGCCCACGATATTGGTGAAGCGCAGGTCATCGTCCGAGCCCGCGACCCAGGCACGCGCGTCGCCCCGATTCCACCCATCCACTTGTTGCGCGATGATGCGACGGATCGCCTCGTCGTCGGTCATGTCGATCACTCCTCGTCGGTTTCCCGCACGCTCGCAGCCAGCAATGCCTGGGCGGTCCACCGTGTTACCTGTTCCGCCATCCGAGGCGTCAGGCCTCGATTGTCCTGCAGCACGAAGAGCGCATCCATGCCGACGCACGAAGCCAGCGCCGACACCAGGCGTTCGAATCGCCGCGCACCAAGGCGCTGCCGGACCGGCGATATCGCCAGGATCAGCCATTCGACGCGACGATAACCGCGCGCCGGCCGGTCGGGGCCGGTCTGACCGGTGGTGAGGCGGATCATGGTGCGCAGCAGCGGTTCATGCTCGAGCGCCAGGCGGTGCATCACACGCACCGCCGCATCGAGGCGCGCCTCCGCCTGGGCGACATCATCCGCATCGCGCGACGGGTCGGGCAATGCGGCCGTCAACGCCGCTTCGACCTGTGGACGCAGTGTCTCAAGCGATGCTTCGACCAGCAACTGGTCCTGGGTCGGGAAATAACGATATGCCGTGCGTCGCGACACATCCGCGGCGTCGGCGACTTCAGCCACCGAGGGCGTCTGCCCTTGGGCCACCAGCTCCGCCGCGCTGGTCAGCAAGGCGAGCCGGGTCCGTCGCTTCTGGCGGTCGCCGCGGTTGGCGGCGGCCGCGCCGCCGGATGATCCCTTGCGCGTCGTCAGCCTGGGCTCCTTGACATCACCATGCCGGAAAATAGATTGATCGGTGATGGCACAACAGTGCCACCACGGCTCACTACTGACACAGAGCCGGCAGTGGGCACATGCGGATCCTCGGACCGGACGTGCCGTACGCCCGGCCGGCGCGGATCCAACGCAAGGAGGAGAACATGAGGCGGTACAGACACAACTGGACCTTGGCGGCCGGGGCATGCGGCATGGCCGCGGCGGGATGGCTGGCGGTGGCGTGCTCCAGCGACACCGGTCAGACCAACACGGGCCGACCACCGAATACGGTTCGCCGGTCACCGTCGGCAACGGCACTGCCCGGTCGTACCTCGTCGTGAAGGACGGTGCCCCGATCGAGCTCGGGGTCGCATTGAGCGCGGCAGCGGTCGACAGCCTGCCGATGACGCCGCGCATGGGCGGGTATGAATACCTGCTGCCGCTGCCCGCCGGCAATACCACGCAGTATCAGCTGATCGGCCTGAACTGGAATCCCACCGGTCACCCGCCGGCCATGATCTACACGGTCCCGCATTTCGATTTCCATTTCTACATGACGTCGCTGGCGGTGCGGAACGCCATCGATCCCGCCGATTCCGCGTTCGCCAACGAGGCCGCCAACCTGCCCGCCGCCGACTTCCGCATCAGCGGATACGTCGCGGATCCACCGGCGAACGCCGTTCCGCACATGGGGCTGCACTGGACCGATGCGAACGCCCCGGAGTTTCATGGTCAACCGTTCACCCGCACGTTCATTGCCGGATCGTGGAACGGCCAGTTCACCTTTTTTGAGCCGATGGTGGCGCGCGCCTATCTCCTGACCCTTCCCAACGACTCGATTGCGGTGGGGCAGGCCGCCCAGCGCGCGATCGGCGGATACTATCCGACCGCCTATCGGGTGACCTGGGATGCAACCGATGCGCAGTGGCAGGTGGGGCTCGCGGGATTGACGCATTGATATCGCGTGGGGGCGCACGTCAGGCGCACGGCCGTGCGCCCCTGCATTCCGCCGTATGTTGGGATCCCTGTTGGGGCGAATGATCATTCGCCCCTACCTCCGAACGCCGCGATCTCCGTCGGGGCGCATGACCATGCGCCCCGACTACGGTTCGTCGTATTGCTGCTTCAATCGCTCGACAACTTTCGGATCCGCCAGCGTCGTCGTGTCGCCGATGACGCGCCGCTCGGCCACGTCGCGCAGCAGGCGCCGCATGATCTTGCCGGATCGCGTCTTGGGCAGGTCGGCCGAAAAGATCACGTCGTCCGGACGTGCGATCGCCCCGATCTTGTGCGCGACATGCTCGCGCAGTTCCTGCTGCAAGTCGGCCGATCCGGTATAGCCATCGCGCAGCGTCACGAACGCGGCGAGCGCGTGACCCTTGACGTCGTGCGCGCGCCCGACCACCGCGGCTTCGGCCACTGCCGGATGATCGACCAGCGCGCTCTCCACTTCCATCGTGCCGATTCGGTGCCCCGCCACGTTGAGCACGTCGTCGACGCGGCCGAGGATCCACCAGTAGCCATCCTCGTCGAGCTTGGCGCCGTCGCCGGCGAAGTAGCGGCCCGGAAACCGGCTCCAGTAGGTGTCGCGATACCGCTGGTCATCGTTGTAGATGGTGCGCAGCATCCCGGGCCACGGCGTGGTGATGGTGAGAAACCCACCGCCTTCGGTCATCACCTGGCCCTGCACATCCACCAGTTCGGCATCGATGCCGGGGAAGGGAATCGTCGCGGATCCCGGCTTGGTGGTCACCACACCGGGCAGCGGCGTGATCATGATGCCGCCGGTTTCGGTCTGCCACCACGTGTCGACGATCGGACAGCGATTGCCGCCGATGTGCTCGTGATACCACATCCACGCTTCGGGATTGATCGGCTCGCCCACGCTGCCGAGCAGCCGCAGCTGTGACAGATCGTGACGCGCCGGATATTCGGTGCCCCACTTCATGAACGCACGAATTGCCGTGGGGGCCGTGTACAGCACGGTGACGCTGTGGCGTTCGCAGAGATCCCAGAATCGGTCGCGTTCGGGCCAGTCCGGCGCGCCTTCGTACATCAGCACCGTCGTGCCGGCCGCCAGCGGTCCGTACACGACATAGGAATGACCCGTCACCCAGCCGACGTCGGCCGTGCACCAGAACACGTCGCCGTCGCGCAGGTCGAACACGTAGCGGGTCGTCGCCAGCGCCTGCGTGAGATAGCCGCCGGTGGTGTGGACGATCCCCTTGGGCTTCCCGGTCGTTCCCGACGTGTACAGGATGAACAGCAGGTCTTCGGCAGCCATGGCCTCGGCCGGGCAATCCGGCGCCTGCGCGGCCAGCGCATCCTGCCACCAATGATCGCGTCCCGGCGTCATCGGACACGCGGTGCGGTCGACCGATCCGCCGCGCGCCACCACCAGGCAGCTGGTGATTGACGGGCAGGATGCAAGAGCGTCGTCGACAAAACTCTTGAGTGGAATGATCTGGCCGCGGCGGTAGCCGCCATCGGCAGTGATGCAACACACCGCTGCGGCGTCGTTGATGCGGTCGCGCAATGACTCCGCCGAGAACCCGCCGAACACCACGGAGTGGACCGCACCGATGCGCGCGCAGGCCAGCATCGCGACGGCGGCCTCGGGAATCATCGGCAGGTAGATCGCCACGCGGTCGCCGCGCCGGACGCCCAGGGATCGCAACGCGTTGGCCGCGCGACAGACCTCGGCGTGCAACTCGCGATAGCTCAGCGTGCGCCGATCGCCGGGCTCCCCTTCCCAGATCAGCGCGGGTTGATCACGCCTGGGGCCGGTGAGATGGCGGTCGAGACAATTGGTCGATGCGTTGAGCGTGCCGCCGTCGAACCAGCGCGCGTGCGGTGCGTCCCACGTGAGCACTGACGTCCATGGGGTGAACCATTCCAGTTCCGCCGCGCGGGCGGCCCAGAAGGCCAGCCGATCGCGCTCGGCGTCGCGGTAGATCGCCGGCTGCGCCTGGGCTTGCGCGGCAAACGCGGGCGGCGGCGGGAAGCGTCGCTGTTCGATCAGCAACGTGTCGATTTGGTCGGTCATGCAGGGGAAGGTGACGCCGTGGATCGCGCGGGGAAAGGGGGCAAACCGATGCACTGCCGCCACAGTCGAGCGGCGGTGCAGGGTGCCGCGCACAACCGGGGTGGTATTGGCAAGGCCCTTGCTACTCCGACGGCTACACCGAGGCCGGAGGCCCCTTGAGTACGTCCACTGCGCAGACCCAGGTTCGGGTTCTGCACGCACCCGAATCGCTGGGACTGTCGACTCGCGAAAGTTTTCGCGAGGCGGCCAACAGTCTGCTCGACGAAATGGGTGACGGGCGTGGCACACTCATGGTCGACCTCGGGGCCACCACGCGAAATCGACTCCGCCGGGCTCAGCGCGCTGGTCATGGTGCACCGCCACGCCCTCGACCACCGCCAGCAGGTCATGCTGCAGCACGTCAGCGATGAAATCGAGTTCCTGCTGGTGCTCACCAAGATGGACGAGCTGTTCCTGTTCGAGCGGGCTGGCCGGAAAAGCTGACCACAAAGAGAAACGAGAAAAGCGAAAGGAGAAAACGAAAAAGCCGCCGCGCCCGCAGTCGTCCTGCAACCGCAGGTCGCGGGACCTCCAGAACTGGACGCAGAAGTGAGGGCGCTCCCGGGAGGACGCCCCCGATGTGAGCGCACCCGTCGCCTTTTCTCTTTTCTCTTTTCTCTTCTCTCTTTCTTATCATTCCGCATGCCTCCTCTCCTTGCCGTTTCGGGGCTTGAGCGTCGTTTCGGGCGGTTCGTCGCGCTGGCCGGTGTCGAGCTGGCGGTCGACGCCGGAGAAATGATCCTCCTCACCGGGCCGAACGGCGCCGGCAAGTCGACGCTGCTGCGGGCCGCGGCCGGCCTGATGCGGCCGAGCCGGGGGACCGTCCGGGTCGGCGGCCACGACGTGCAACGCGATCAGGCCGCGCGTAGCCTGGTCGGCTTTCTCTCCCACCAGACCATGCTCTACGACGATCTCACTGCGCGGGAGAACCTGCGTTTCGCAGCGGACCTGCACGGGCTCGACGGCGCTCCCGCGCAGGTGAGGGATGCGCTCGACGCTGCGGGATTGACGCCACGCGCCGACCAGCGCGCCGCTGGGCTGTCGCACGGCACCCGCCAGCGCCTGTCGATCGCGCGCGCGACGCTGCACCGTCCGCGGGTGCTGTTGCTCGACGAGCCATTTTCGGGTCTCGACGCCGGCGCTGCTGCCCTGTTGCGCGACGCCATCCGCGCGGTCGTGTCGCGTGGGGGCGCCGTGATCTGCGCCACGCACCAACCGGCCGATTGCTGGGACCTGGTGACTCGCGTGGTGACGGTCGTGCGCGGCCGGGTGGCGCTGGACATGCCGCGGCCGGCGCGAAGTGAGGATTTCACCGTCCAGTATCAGGCACTGGCGATCGCGTGACGACCTGGCGCGCCGCGCTGGTGATTGCCGCCAAGGACCTGCGCATCGAGTGGCGCCACCGCACCGCCTTCGCCACCGCCCTGGTCTTCGCCGCGCTGGTGCTGCTGGTGTTCGTCTTCGCGCGCGACGAAGGCAGCGTGTCGCTTCCCGACATCGCCCCCGCGGTGCTCTGGATCATGCTGGCGCTCACCTGCGTCGTCACGCTCAATCGCGGCTTTCTCCTCGAGCGGGAGAACGGCGCATTCGATGCCACGCGGCTGGCGCCGATTCCGCCGATGGCGATCTTCTGGGGCAAGTGGATCGCCAACACCGCGCTGGTGATGGCCGTCGAGGTGATCGCGGTGCCGCTCTGGGTGTTGTTCTTCAACCTGGTGCCCGGCGTGCACCTGCTCCTGCTGGCGCCGGTGGTGGTCCTCGCCACGATCGGATTCACGGCTCCGGGGACCCTCTTCGCCGCGCTCGCCGTGCGGACCCGCTTTGCCGACGCTGCTGCTGCCGGTGCTGCTGCTGCCGTTCGTGATCCCGCCGCTGTTCTTTGCGTCGCGCGCGACGATCCGTATTGTGGCGGACGTCGCGACCGCCGACGTGATGAGCTGGCTTAGATTGCTCGCTCTGTATGACATCGCCTTTCTGGTACTCGCCGCGCTGCTCTTTCCGGCGGTGATGGATCAATGACCGCCGATCCGTCGCCCGCAGCGATCGCACGCGTCATCGGCCGCGGCCGCGTGCTGATGATCGCGGGACTGCTCGCGGTCGCCGGCATTTACGTGCTCTCCCTGGGTTTCACGCCGCCCGAGGCGCAGCAGGGGCTGGCGTTCAAGATTCTCTACCTGCACGCACCGGCGGCGTGGGCGATGGAGACGGCGTTCGTGATGGTGGGCGTGACCGGCGCGCTCTATCTCTGGCTGCGCGAGCCGCGGCTCGACATCTTTGCCGAAGCGTCCGCCACGGTGGGGATGGTGTTTGGCGCGGTGGTGCTCACCTCAGGACCGATCTGGGGACGCACCATCTGGGGCGCGTGGTGGGCCTGGGATCCGCGGCTCACCTTCACGCTGCTGCTCTACCTGCTGTTTGCGGGCTACTTCGCGCTCCGCTCCGCGCTGCACGATCCCGACGATCGCGCCCGTTTCGGCGCCGTGATCGGGATCATGGGCACCCTGCTGGTGCCGTTCATTCATCTCACGGTCTATCTGTTCAACTCGCAGCATCCCAAGCCGGTGCTCATGGCGCCGCAGCGGTCGCCGTTGCCGTGGATCCTGCTGAAGCCGCTGCTGCTGTCGCTGGGCGCGTTCACGCTGCTGTACGTGGGATTCGTGACGACGCGCTACGGCATCGGTCTGCGGCGCGCGGCGCGGGAGCTGTCCGATGCCGCATAACGGCAACTACATGATCGCCGCGTACATCGTGACCGCGGTGATCCTGCTCGGCTACGCCGCGAAACTCTGGCGCGATCGATAGCCGGTCGCCCCGGCGTCACTCCGTCTCGACGATGACCACTTCCTCGATCACCGCCTGGCGCAGCAGCACATGCTCCCACAGTACCGCCGCCACGATGGCCCCGACGATCGGTCCGATCCACCAGACGCCTTGCGCCGTCGCGTTGCCCGCCGCCACGGCCGGTCCGAACGCGCGCGCCGGGTTGAGGATGCCGCTGGTGAGCGAGCCACCCACCATCACCGCCGGAATCAGCGCCATCGCCACGCCGAGCCCGGCGATGCGGGGTGCGTTGGCGGCGAACACCGTCGCCATCATGGCGGACATCAGCAGGAACGTGAGGATCGCCTCGAGACCGGTCCCTTGCCAGAACGACACCGCGACGCTCAGTCGGGGCGCGCCGTACCCGATGACGTGACCCACGTTGGGCGCCACCAGCCAGCGCACCAGGAAGCCCGCGATCAACGCGCCGGCCAGTTGTGACACCACGTAGATGAACGCCTCGCGCGCCGTGATCCGCCGGATCACCAGCAACGCGATCGTGACCGCCGGATTGACGTGTCCGCCGGAGATCCCCATCGTCATCGAGACGGCCAGCGCGGTGACCAGTCCGTAGACGACCGCGATGCCGAAGAGGTGGTAGCCGCCGCTGGGAAAGCTGTCCATGATGACTGCGCCAGCGCCGAAGAACACCAGCACTGCAGTGCCGATCATTTCGGCCGTGGCCCGCCGGGCAAGCGATGACATCGGGTCGGGTCTCCTGAAAAGTCGTGACAAGGGGTGCGGAAACTGCTCCCGCGAATCTACATCGCCGGCTCGCGAAGCAGGAGCGTCGCGTTGCAGCCGCCAAACCCGAACGAGTTCTTGAGCACGGTGCGCGGCCGCCGTTCGAGTCCACCGGCCGGCACATGACAGAGTGACCCGGCCGGGTCCGGATGGAAACAGTTGAGCGTCGGGTGGATCCAGCCGCGCGACATCGTGAGGCACGCAATCGCCGTTTCGATCGCGCCGCTGGCGCCCAGCGCATGCCCGTGCCAGCCCTTGCTGGCGCTCACCGGCAACGCGTCGGTGTGATCGCCGAACACCTCGCGGATGGCAAGCCCTTCGGTCGCATCGTTGAGCGTGGTCGACGACCCGTGCGCATTGACCCAGTCGACGTCCGTCGGGGCACAGCGCGCGTCGGCCAGCGCACGCCGCATCGCGCGCACCGCTTCTCGCCCGTCGGGGCGCGGCTGCGTCATGTGATAGGCGTCGTTGGTGACGCCCGCGCCGGCAATCTCGGCGTAAATGCTGGCCCCGCGGGCGCGGGCGCGCTCCAGGGTTTCGAGCACGAGCATCGAGGCGCCTTCGGCCATCACGAACCCGTCGCGGTCGACATCGAATGGCCGCGAGGCGGTGGCCGGATCGTCGTTGCGCGTGCTCATCGCACGGATCAGCGAGAATGAGCCGTAACAGAGGTGATAGAGGGGCGCATCACTGCCGCCCGCGATGACCACATCCGCATCACCGTCGCGAATGGCGTGAAAGCCCTGGCCGATCGCCAGGGTGCCCGACGCACAGCTCATCGCGTTGGTCGAGTTGACGCCCGACACCCCATGGGTGATGGCAATGTTGCACGACACCGCGCCGCCGAACACCGTCAGCGCCAGCAGCGGATCGACGTCGCGCACGCCGCCGGCCATGTACGCCTGCAGCTGCGTTTCGGCAAAGCCGATCCCGCCCAGCGCGGTGCCGGCCAGCACACCGACCCGCTCGGGCGCCTCGCGCGCGAGCTCGATGCCGGAGTCGTTGATCGCCAGCTGTGCCGCCGCAAGCGCGAGCTGCGAACAGCGGTCGGTGCGCCGCGCCTGCCGCGCCGACAGCATCGCGACGGGATCGAATGCCCGGAGTTCAGCGGCGATGTGCGATCGGAACGGCGAGCTGTCGAACGCCGTGACGCAATTGACCGCCGACCCGCCGCCCTGCAACCGCTGCCACACCTGCTCGCTGCCGATGCCGATCGGCGTGACCAGGCCCACGCCGGTCACCACGACGCGCCGGTCGCCGCGTGCCGCCCTGGCCGTCATGCCGCGCCCCGCGCCGCCAGACGCTCGGCGTGCGCGGCGATCCCCGCCAATGTGCGCGATGCGATGCCATGCACGAACACCGGCCCGATGATCCAGGCCGCCGCCGCCGATCCGATCACCGGCCAGCGCGGTCCACTCCATTCATGCACGATTGTCACGTCGCTCCATTCGTTGCCGTGATCGTTCACCGGGTCGATCGTCCACAACACATCCATGCCGCGCGTGATCCCGCGCACGTGGCGATACGTAATCCGACCGCGCTCCGGATCCACCGCCATGGCGGATGCCCACCACACCGGCCAGCGGAGCGGCCCGAACGGCCGCCACGCCGCCATTTCCACCAGATCGGCGCCGTGGCGCGTCACCCAGCGATAGTGCGAGAGCAGCGCCGGCCACGCCTCGACGTTCGCCGCGAGCGGCCAGACGACGCTCGGCGGCGCATGGATGCGGATCCGGTCAACCGTGCGCATGACGGCAGCTGTGAACATGGACCGATGAGCACTGATGTCGAATCAGCGGGTGATTGTCGCACATCACGCGCGAACGCCGATCACGGCCTCATCGCTCATGCCGCAACCCTCATGGCTCATCCCTCGTGGCTCGGTCCGTCCTCCACACCGCCACCACCCTCGCCATCGGTCGGGACACGACGTGCGCCCCAACAATACCCGCGTCGCGACACAATGCCGCGAGCCCGGTCGCCGAGTAGCCACGCCGCAGCGACGTCACGCCGTCGTCGATCGTCACGCGATGCAGGCCCAGCGCGCGGCCCGCGAGCCGGAATCCGGGCGCGGCATACCACGTCGGACGCAGGTCGGCAACGACCACGCCCCGCCGCGCGATGGCGCTCACGCGCGCCAGCAACGCCGACGCGCTCGCCGCGTCGAGATGGTGCAGCACCTGGCTCAGCAACACGATGTCGACGCTGCCCGGTGCCAGCGGCAGTGCACCGGCGCAACCGAGCAGCATCTCCACACCGGCGCGTTGCGCGATTCGTCCCGCGGCGGCGATGCGTTCGATGCCCAGCAGCCGAAGCGTCACGCCGTGCCGCTGGGCCCACGCGCGCGCCGCCGCCGGCAGGTCGCCGGCACCGGTCCCGATGTCGAGCAGCGTCATCACGCGGCCGCGATCGCCGCGATCGATCAGCGCGGCAAGTCCATGGCGCATCGCCGCCACGCCGCCGAGCCACCGGTTCGATCGCACCAGGTCGGTGACGATGCGCTCGACCAGTCGGGGGTCGGTGGTGGGATCGTCGAGGGCTTCGGTGCCGAGGGGAGAGACCGCGATGGTGGACATGCGGTGGACGCTACGAGCGATGCGCCACGAGGACGGGCGTCAGCTTCGCGTCTGATGTGCGCCGATCACGCGCGAACCCCGATAGCGTCCTCACCGCTCGTATCTCACGGCTCGTCCGCTCACCCTTCGATCCCCCCGTACCCACCTCGATAATGCACCAGCGGCCGCCCGTGCTCCGCCACCGCGCCTCCCGTGACGAGCGCGATGAACAGCGTATGATCGCCGCTCACCAGATCGTGCCAGCGTTCGCAGTAGAGCTGCGCCAGCGCACCGTCGAGTACCACGTGCCGATCGGCGGCAATGTGCCAGGCCACGCCGTCGAAGCGCTCGCTGAGACCGGCGGCGAACCGGCGCGACAGCGCTTCATGCTGCGCGTCGAGAATGTTGACCGTCAGGTGGGTGGCCGCGCTCAGCTCGGCGAAGACATTGGCTGCGTGATCGATCGCGAACGATACGAGCGGCGGGTCGAGCGACACCGACGCAAACGAGTTGATCGTCATCCCGGCCGGTCGCTCTTCGGCATCGAGTGTGGTGACGATCGCGACGCCGGTGGCGAAGTGGCCGCAGAGTTGCCGGAAGGTGAACGGATCGATCGCGGTGCTCACACCACCATCCGGGTGAGAAACAGCGGATTGATCACGCGCCACGGCGATACGAAGTGACCGGTCACGCCGATCAGCGTGTGGGCCATGTCGCGGCGCTGCATCCGGGCGATGGCGCGGTCGAACAACGCCGGCGCGAGCATCCCGTAGCCGATCAGTCGCTCCACCAGCCATTTGCCCGCGAAGGCGCGCCGCCGGGCGGCGCGATAGCCGCGCAGGTCGCTCGCCCCGAGCGGTCCGTCGTGGTGTGTCAGCGCCGCGTCGATGGCTTCGGCAGCGAGGGCGGCACCGCGCAGCGCGCTGCAGATCCCCTCGCCGGTGAACGGATCGAAGAAATCGGCGGCGTCCCCCACCAGCAGCACGCCGTCGCCGGTGCTGCGGCGGCAACGCGCGTCGAACGGACCGGTCACCAGCACTTCGCGCACCGTGCGGGCCGGGTCGACGCGATCGCGTACCCCCGCCGCACGGGCGAGCTCGCGCGCAAAGAACGCGGCGGCATCGCCGCGCGCCGCCTGCGCCCGGTGCGCCGGCACCACCACCGCGACATTGGCGACGCCGCCCCCCAGCGCATTGATGCCGATGTAGCCGTCGCGCGACACGTGCAATTCGGTGGTCCCGCTGAGATCGCGCACGCCGTCGATGTGTGCCACGAACGCCACGCGCCGCAGCCGCCCCTGGGCGTGCAATCCCGCCCGGCGTGCGACCACGCTGCCGAGACCGTCGGCCCCGACCACCACGCGAGCGCGGATCTCACAGGCGGGCGAGCGATCGTTGGCGCGCACCCGCACCCCGATCACGCCGCCACGGGCGTCGCGGACCAGGCCATCGACGTGACGGTCCTCGACGACGTCCGCACCCGCCTCGCGCGCGGCGCGCGAGCAGGACCGCATCGAGGACCCGCCGCGGCAATCCCAGGCCGGTGCTGCGGAACGGCGTGCCGCCGGCGCGCGCAAATTCACCGCACAATCCCGAACCCAGTGGTCCGGTCACGCGAGTGCCGTTGAGCGCGGCGCCGCCGGCCGCGTCGAGCGCGCCCAGCACCTGCAGGGCGTCGAGCTGGCGCACGGTTTCGGGACTCATGTATTCGGAGCAGGGCTTGTCGCGCGGGAAGCGGGCTCGATCGAGCACCATGACCCGCCGGCCGGCGCGCGCCAGGCGGGTGGCGACCGCGCTCCCTGCCGGACCTCCGCCGATCACCACGACTTCGGTGATCGGGTCAGTTGTCACGCGATTCCTTGGCGATGATCTGGTAGATCGTCGCGCGTAATTCGTCGGGGCAGCTGCAGTTGCGGGCGGCGGTGATCAGCCGGTCGAGAAAGGCCGCCTCGTGCTGGTTGAAGGCGTAACAGCGGCGGCAATCCTCCAGGTGTCGCTGAAGCGACTCCAGGTCGCCGTGGTCGAGCTCGCCGCGGCGAAACGCGTCGAGCTGCTGGAGGGCGGCTTCACATTCGGGCGGCAGCATGTTCAATCCGTGCTTTCCTGAGGGGTGATCAACCCGGTCGACTCCGCGTACCGCCGCAGGCGTCCTTGCAGGATCCTGCGGGCCCGGAACAGCCGGGACTTGACCGTGCCCACCGGAATGCCGAGCGATGTCGCGATATCGGCATAGGGCAGACCTTCCATATCACTCAATACCAGCACTTCGCGGAAGTCGTCGGGAAGAGCGTCCACAGCCGCCAGCACCTCTTCGTCGACCAGTTCGTTGAAGAATCGTCCCTCGGGATCAGGATCACCGGGATCGGCGGGTTCAGGGACACTGTCCATGTCCACGCCGGTCGGGGCTCGTTTGCGCGAACGCCAACCATTGATGAATTGGTTCCGCAGGATGGTCACCAGCCACGCCCGCGCGTTCGATCCGGGCCGGAACGATTGCCACGCGCGCAGCGCGCGCAACATGGTGTCCTGCACCAGATCCTCGGCGGCCGCCGGGTCGCCGGTGAGCCGCAACGCCACGCGATACAGGGTATCGAGGTGCGGCAGGGCTTCGTCTTCAAAGACGGCAATGGCGGCCATGATGGAAGATAGGCGAGGGCGATGCGGCTCTCGCCCCTCCCCTATCTTCTCCCCATGCCCGTCCCCGCCTTCATTCCCTTGTCGTTGCTCGAAGCCATGCAGAACATCGATACCCCGGCCGACGACGGCCTCGGCGCGCTGGAGCCGGAGCTGGCCGCCAAACGCCTGGGCTTGTCGCCCACGGTCGCAGCCCAGGCGGCGCGCTATCGCGATCGCGACGACGTGGAGGTCGACGAGGCGTTGGCGGTCTTCCGGCTGGTGGGTCGGCGGCCCGACGCGGTGCTGGTGTATGGCGATGCCGGCCGCCGGGCCGCGCGGTACGCGGCCAGACGCCTCAACGCCGGCAGTCGCGGGGTCCTGGCCGCGGCGCCCGGCCGGGCTGGGGTGACGCTCGCGCTGCGCGCCTCGTCGCGGCTGGCGCGGCGGTGGCTGCTGGCCGATGCCCACGTCCGCGACGGCCAGTTCCGCGCCGCCGTGGCCGACTCGCTTCCGATGCAGGTGCGCGACGACGGCGTCGCGTGCGAGTTCTACACCGCCGCCTTTGCCGAGCTGCTGCGGCAGGTCGGCGACCTGGAGTGGCCGGTGCTGCACGATCAATGTCGTGGCCGCGGTGACCGCGACTGTGTCTGGCGCGCGATGCGCGAGGAGAGCTACGCATGACTGCCCTGGCCGATCTCGACCGCCCGCAGGTCGCCGAACTCCTCACCCAGCTTGGGGCCGATGGCTGGCTGCTGTTCGATTTTCACGGGTGCAACCCGGTGGCAAAGCAGATCCTGCCGAGCGGGATGGGGAGTCGCCGGTTGTTCGTCTGGGTGCCGCGGCAGGGACGCATGACGGCGATCGTGCACCGGATCGAGATGCAGCCGTTCGAGCATTTCGAGGGCGACATCATTCCCTACGCCCGTCACGCCGAGCTGCACGACGCCTTGCGTGCCACGGTGGGCGGCAAGACCGCCGCCATGGAGATTTCCGCCCGCGATGCCGTCCCCTATCTCGACCGGATCCCCTGGGGGGTGGTCGACCTGCTGCGGGCGCTCGGCGCCACCGTGGTGTCGAGCGGCGATCTGGTCACCCGGTTTGCCGCCACGTGGAGTGCCAGCGAGACCGCCGAGCACGTCCAGGCCGCCGAACTGCTGAGGGGAGTGGCACTTGCGGCGCTGGCGAGCGCCGTCCGCCGGGGCGGCAGCGGACTCACGGAGTCGGCGATGCAGCAGGAGGTGGTGGCCGCCATGGAACGCGCCGGCCTGACCCTGAGTACGCCGCCGATCGTCGGGTTCGGGCCCAACGCCGCACTGCCGCACTACGAGCCCCATCCCGGCGCCGACCGCGCCTTGGAGCCCGACCAGGTCGTGTTGCTCGACCTCTGGGGTGGGATGCGTGCCGATGCCGTCTTTGCCGACCAGACGTGGATGGGTTTTTCGGGCACCAGTGTACCGGCCCGGGTGGCCCAGGTCTGGCGCACGGTGCGCGACGCCCGCGACGCGGCCATTGCCGCCCTCCGGGCCGCGACCAGTACCGGGCGCCCGGTGCCCGGATACCTCGGCGACCAGGCGGCCCGCAGCGTGATCGACCAGGCCGGCTTTGGCGCGTTCTTCGTCCATCGCACCGGGCACAGCATCGACCGCGACCTGCACGGGTCGGGACCCCACCTCGACGACTACGAAACGCACGACGATCGCGCCTTGCAACCGGGCACTGGCTGGTCCGTCGAGCCGGGGATCTACCTGCCGGGCGAGTTCGGCGTGCGCAGCGAGGTCGACATGTACTGGGGTCCGGAAGGCCTTGTGGTGACGCCGCGACAACCGCAGGACACGTTGGTGACCGTCGCTTGACACAGGTTCCGGGCGCGCGCATATTCTCGTCAACCCGGAAAAAAACACGAACCACCGCTATCTGATCATGCGCGACCTCGTGTCGCACCAGTGATTCCGCAGTCAGTTCCGCGCGAGCGGGGCAATGCAGGAGTCGGTTCCGCGCACTTTCGGCGGGGCCGCCGCAACGAAGGACCGCGTTACTTCAGTGTCTACGCCTTCGGAGGACAGATCATGACGCAGCGTTGTTGGAGAGTTCTTACCCGCGTGCTGCCAATGTTGGCCGCGCTGGTTGCCACCGCCGGGGTCGCGTCGTTGCACGCGCAAGCCACCGGCAAAGTCGAAGGTTACGTGCGGGATGCGCAGAAGCAGCCGGTCCCCCACGCCACCGTCACCATCGTCGGTACCGCGTTCACGGCGCCGACGAACGCGCAAGGGTACTACTTCATCGAAAACATTCCGGCCGGCATCATCCAGCTGCGCGCCACCGACATCGGCTACCGGCCGCAGCAGGTCCAGGGCGTCCGCGTGCTGGCCGGCCAGACCGGAACGATTGACTTCACCCTCGAGGCGCAGGCCGTCACCCTCGACACCCTCGCGGTCACGGTGATCGCCAAGAACGCCCTGGTCCCCCGCGACGAAGTCACCACGCGTCAGGCGGTCACCGGCGATTTCGTCCAGAAGCTGCCAGTCGATCGCGTCGCGCAGGTGCTGGCGCTGCAGCCCGGCGTCACCCAGGTGTCGAACTGCTCGACCAACGGCAATGGCAACGGCTCGAACACGGCGGGCGGTTGCACCCCGCTGATCTCGGTCCGCGGCGGCCGCGTCGATCAGAACAACACCTACATCGACGGCGTGCCGGTGCAGAACGGCATTCACACCGGGCAGGGCACCTCGAACGGCGGCGAGCGCCGTGGCCGGCGCCCCGCAGTTGCAGGTAGCCACCAACGGCTTTGAAGAAGCGTCGGTCACCACCGGCGCCTCGTCGGCGGCCCAGGGCAACGCCCAGGGCGGCATCATCAACATCGCCACCCGCACCGGCGGCAGTAAGTTCGCCGGTAACCTCAACTACGAAACCGGCTTGCTCGGTCTGGCCACCTATGGCCAGGGCGTCAACATCTTTGCGGGGTCGTTCAGCGGGCCGATCACCAAGCACCTGACGTTCTTCGTGTCGGGCCGCGTCGAAGGGCTCAACTCGAACAACGGCGGCAGTCACGGGTATCTCTTCCCGGGTTACTCGGCCGTGGGCGTCGATACGACGTACACGGTACCAAAGGGCGGCCAGGCCGGAAGTGCGGCCACGGTGGACTCGCAGCAGGTGTCGGTCTACAACTACGCCGTCACCGAGGGTGCCTGCAACAACAACGTCGCGCCGGGCGTGGTGCCGTACTCGAAGTCATCGTTCGCGCCGATCGCATCGAACTACGGCGCGACCTGCCACTCGAACCAGTCGTACACGTCGCCCAACACGAACTACTTCACCACCGACAAGCTCAACTACTCGTTCGGTCAGGGTTCGCGCATCGCGCTGGAGTACATCTTCAGCGGCAACCAGAATCGCGACTATCTCGACGACGGCCTGACGCAGGGCTCGGTCTCGGGCGCCAACGTCGCGACGCTGAACTGGACCCAGACGATCATCCGCCAGGCGACCCACCAGCTGACCCTCGACGCATACCTCTCGCGGCAGTGGGATAATTCGATCACCAGCCGGCTGACGCAGGCGTCGGATCAGTCGACCCGCTCGTCGCCGCTGGGCATCATCACGCACAAGCTCAAGTTCACGATCAACCAGTCGGATTATCCGGTCGACTCGACGCTGCTCAAGAACGTGCTGCTCAACAAGTCGGGCACCCGGATCGGCGTGATCGATCCCGTCAACACGGCGCAGTATGGCGGCCAGGCGAACTTCAACAACTCGCTGCCGCCCGACGGCGTCGGGTACGGCGCCGGTGGTGGCGGCGTCGATCCGTTCAACTCGGGGTCGGGTCTCGCGTACGACACGGAGAACCGTTGGGTCGGCAAGGCGGACATCGACTTCCAGGCCGACCGCTACAACCGTCTGCACGTCGGCGGCGAGTTGACGAACTTCGACATCACCGACTTCCGCACCAGCACCACCGGCCAGAACGTCTTCACCGGCAAGCCGATCGAGTACGACGGCTACGCCGAGGACCGGCTCGACCTTGGCGACGTGGTATTGGTGGGCGGCGTCCGCTACGACTACTACTGGTCCAAGGCGTGGCGCTGGAACGAGTACCCCGAGATCTCGACGCCGGCCCGGGCTTCACGCCGGACTCGCTCTACTGCCCGGTCGGCGCCACGCCGAGCGCCACGGCCAAGTGCGCGCTGGTGCAGGATCCGTCGCACAACTATCTGTCGCCTCACGTGCAGGTGTCGTTCCCGGTCACGCCGACGACGAACTTCCGCCTGTCCTACGCGCAGAACGTGCAGGCGCCGGACTTCGGCCTGATCTACACCAACGCGTTGTCCGACATCAACACCAGCGGCCAGAACTCCCGCGCGCGCTGGGGCCAGGATCTCGACTTCGGCAAGACGATCACCTTCGAGTTCGGCGCCCGTCACGCGTTCAGCGATGACATGGTGCTCGACGTCGCGGTGTACAACAACGACATCGTCGCCGATCCGTCGTTCGCCTACGAACATCCGATCGATCCGGCGACCGGCTTCCCGTCGATCATCTACGAGGTCGAGAACACCGACTTCGGC
This sequence comes from uncultured Gemmatimonadales bacterium, assembly GCA_963796635.1. Classification (GTDB taxonomy): domain Bacteria; phylum Gemmatimonadota; class Gemmatimonadetes; order Gemmatimonadales; family GWC2-71-9; genus Palsa-1233. The sequence continues at coordinate 2,315,723 of CAWCMH010000001.1, read as the reverse complement.
AACACCCGCGGTGTGGACGTGCGCCTCGATCGCCGCATCGGCAACTACTTCAACGGGACGCTGTCGTACTCCTTCCAGGATTCCAAGAACACCGGCACCGATCCGTTCTCGTACCTGGGCTTCTTCGAACCGTTGAGCGGCTTTGCGGGCGAGCCGCCCACGGCGGCGCTGCCGACCGGCACGTCGCGGCCGCATTCGCTGACCGCGCTGTTCAACCTGCAGCTCCCGGCTGATTGGGAGCGGGGCAACGTGCTCGGCGCGATCTTCAACCGGGTCGGTGCGTACGTCACCGCCCGCGTAGCCAGCGGCCTGGCCTACACGCCCTGCAATCCGAACGACGTGACGTCGATCGGCGTCGTCGCCGGCAACGGCAACACCGGCAGCTGCGGCAACCTGGGTGCCGTCGCCGGGTACAACGCGGCACGCCTGCCGACGCTCAAGCAGCTCGACCTGCGGCTGACCAAGGACTTCCACATCGGCAAGTACCTGTTCACCGGCTATCTCGATGCCCGCAACGTGCTCAACCTCACCAACGTGCTGGCGTGTACTCGCAGACGGGGACCACGTCGAGCGGCGCCGCCGCGCAGGCGAACTTCGCCACCGATTCCAGCACCTTCGCCACGTACGGCCGCGTCACCGGCGAACTGCAGGACAACGGCGACATCAACCTGCCGAGCACGATTGCCGGTTGCGGCAAGGTCACCGGCGGTGGCAACTCCTACGCCCCGGAGTGCTACTACTACATTCGCTCCGAACAGCGGTTCGGTAACGGCGACGGGGTCTATACCGCTGGCCGAACAGCGGATCGCGTCGAACTCGAACCGCGCGTTTACCAACAGCATCTACAACTTCGTGACCGGCGCCCGCACCATCCGGTTCGGTCTCGAAGTGAATTTCTGACCCCGGCCCTGTCGTGGCGGCGGCACCCGCCGCCGCCACGCAGGACGACTATTCAGACCCGAGGAATACTCAATGCATGCACTGCGTAGTTCGTGGAAGCTCCTGGCCGCGCTGGGCCTCGCCGCCTTCGTCGTGAGCGTGATGCCGGCACCGGCGTCCGCCTTGCCGCTGCCCATCAATCAGGGAACGCGCTTTCGGCTGATGGCCAAGGCCATCAGCTTCATCAACGTCAACCGCGTCTACTGCGGCATCAACAGCATCGGTGATGTCTGCGTCGACTCGGCCGGACGTGGTACCGTGCAGGGCGGCTACTGGCCGCGCGGCACCGGCGACAACTACGTCTTCAACTCCGGTCTGCAGGTCGCCGGCATCATTCAGGGAACCAAGCCGGACAATCCGTGGGCGGGCGACACGACCGGCGGCTGGTTCTTCGATGGCGCCGGCGGCCGGCAGCAGACCGAGGGCGTGACGCAGGTCTACCAGGCGTTCAACGCAACCGACCTGGCCAACTGGCCGGCCGATGCGTACGTGCCGCAGGGTGACTCGGTGGCCGATCTCTACGCCCCCGCGCTGCAAGGCCTCAAGTCAGCGTCGCAGGGCGACGTGCATTTCATCGCGTGGGAAGGCAACCCGAACCTCAGCAGCTCGCGCGTCCATCCGCTCGGCATCGCGGTCGACTACCGATTGCTGGCGTGGAACTACCCGGCCGGCGCCCAGGACGTCGTCTTCCTGGTGGCCACGGTCTACAACGTCACCTCGGCCAATTCGGCGGACTATGCCCAGCATCGCGCGGGCATTCGCGACGAACTGGTTGCGCTGGGTCAGAAGTTCCAGCAGGCGAACAACGCCAAGTTCAACATCCAGCTGCCGCAAGGTGGCTACACCATCGGGCCGATGTACATGGCCATCGCCGGCGACAACGACGTCGGCAACGAGGGTGACAACTACAACGGCGTCTTCCTGCCGTTCGCGATGGGCTACACCTACGAAGGCGAGTTCGACAAGGGCAAGGCCGGCTGGAGTTTCGACCCGACCATCTTTGCCGCACCGTTCTTCCCTGGCGTCGGCTTCGTCGGCTTCAAGTACCTGAAGGGCCCCGATGGCCCGGGCAAGATCCAGTTGATGACCACGTTCTGCAACGGTGGCGCCTGCGGCAACGGCCACAGCGATCCTGCCAATACGATCGTCAACTTCCGGTTGCTCGCTGGCCAGCCTGCCCCCACCGACGGCCAGTGCAACGGCGCTGGCCTTCCGTCGGAAACGCACATCTGCTTCATGCTGTACGGGTCGAACGGCGCCGACACCCGCATGGCGGAGTCGTCGTCGCCGCTGACGCTCGGGCCGGGCCAGGCCAAGACGCTGGTCATGGCCTACGTATTCGCGCCGCCCGTGGCGGTGCCCGGATTCACGCCGAACAGCGGCAGCAACCTCGATCCGGGCAACCCCGCCTGGAGCGAGTACATCGACTCGATCCAGAAGTATCCGAACCTCAACCTGGTTGATCGGATCAGCGGCTTCGTCAAGTACACCGGTCCGCTCACCGATCCAGACGGCAGCAAGCACTCCCCGGTTGAAAATGACTTCCAGGTGGTTCACTGGCTCGCTGCTCGGCAAGGCCAACGTGGCTCAGGCCGTGTTCAATGTGAAGTTCCTGCAGGAGTTCGCCCCGGATGCGCCGGAGTTCTTCCTGATCCCGGGCGACAAGCAAGTGACCGTCCTCTGGAAGCCGTCGGACACCGAGACGATCGGTGATCCGTTCTATCAGGTGGTCAGCAGTCCCGACCGAGCTCGACGCGAACGGGCAGACCATCGCCAATCCGCTCTTCGATCCGAACTACCGTCAGTTCGACGTCGAAGGCTATCGCGTCTATCGCGGACGCAGCGACACGCCCAGCGCGCTGGTGCTGCTGGCGCAGTTCGACTACGCCGGCACCACGTTCAAGGACTACACTGGTACCGTCGTCGAACGGGAACTGTGCGCCGGAAATCGGCATCCTGACCGATTGCCCGATTGCGTTCCCGACGGCGGCCAATCCGACGCCACCGCTCACGGCGCCGACCAATTACCAGGGGTACAACATCGGGCCGCAGGGCAGCGGGGGCGGACCGAACGGCGGTATCGGTGTGCTCGTGCCGGGCGCGCCGCTGGTTTTCGTTGATCAATCTGCCGGCAACCGGCTCGCCCTCGCGGGCGGCACGAACACGATCTACGACGGTGGCGGATACCGCCGTGGTGACCAGCGGCGCCGGCGCGTTCCCGCCGCTGTCCGACACCGGCGTGCCGTTCATCTTCGTCGACAAGGCCGGCAACTGCGGCAACTGCGGCGTCAACAACGGCGTCGTGTACTACTACTCCGTCACCGCGTTCGACGTGAACGCGCCGGGCCACGGTCCGACGTCGCTCGAGTCGGCCAAGGTCACCAAGCAGGTCATCCCGGGTGCGCCGGCGAGCAACTACATCACGTACCGGCACGGGCCGCTCCAGCGGCCACGGTCGGTCGCGATGGGCCGCTGACCGACCACACCATGCCGACCATCGATCCGACGACCGGCGAATTCTGCAAGACGTTCCCAGCCGACTCAACGCGCGCTGAGCGTGTCATTGCCGGGTTCGCCCGTATCCGCAGCTGCTCAGACGGGTCGGGCCACGACCGGCTGGATGCAGTCACGTACCTCGACGCCGCTGGCGGTGTGTCTCGGCGGGTACCAGCGTGTCGGTACTGGAGTGGTTGTACCGCGGGCGCGGTTCACGGTGACCGATCAGATCTCCGTTTGCCTCGTCACCATCTCCGGCTCGACCGGCAGCGTGACCGCCAGCGGCAGTTTCGCGGCGTGTCAGATCGATTCCGGCCTGCGCCGGCGCCTTACGGCGGCGGTGCCGGATACATCAGGTCGGGTGGCACGTTCAGTATCACGCGCACACGCCGAGTAACCGACCGCGCCATTCAGGGACGCGGCTGCGTCAATGGGTGGCTGCAGGGCGGAACCCCGTCCGGCGCGACGGCCGGACATTGCTACTTACAACGGGCCGCGGTGGTTCGTGGGCGATAATGAAACCACGCCGGACCCGAACTCCGCGTCAACCCCGGCCGATTCAGACACCGGCGGACGAGCGCGCCCGGCAGTTTCAGCAATGCCGGGTGGCTGCCGGGAGTGGAGGTCTGTCCACCAGCCCGATGCTACGGATACATCACGGGGTCACAGTGGCGCGACTTGGTGAACTGCTGACTCGGCGTTACGTCAGCGGCGGCCGATTATCGATGTCTACTGGGGCGCCGGCGGTACGATCGATTCAGTGATCGACGTGACCGACGACGAGGTGCGTGCCGTTCAGCCGAACATCGGGCATCGCTGGGGTATCCTCAACGCAGCGTGCGCCGGTCGGCACGGCGCTACGATGGCAATGCGCGCGCTCTACGGCCACGGATCTCCATGTGTGGCGCCATTCGCTGCGGCGGCGCCCTCGGGCGGGCGCCTTGCCCGCATGCCCGGCATCGTTCTCCCTGTCGCAGACCGCCGTGCCGGGGCCGATCGTTCTTCGTCGGCGGCGTACGCCAATAGCACCAGTCCGCGGCGGCCCAGCCGAACAACGGCTTCGGGCTCTACATCAAGGGCCGCGACCTTCATGTTCGAACTCGCTGGCGGTGCATTGCCGGCAGCCGGCACGGTGTGGACTGATGCGCGATTATGTCGGCGGCGTCTTCGGCGGTAACGGCAATGGTATGGCATTCCGGCGATCAGTGGGGCAACTACTCCTTCTCGCCCTCGTTCCGCTGCCGTTTACGGCGCCGGGCTTGGCCGTGAAGTCGTCGTACACCGCGACCAACCAGCTCGTGGCGGCGGATCAGCATTCGGCTGGCCAAGGTGCACACGGTGCCGGATCCGTACTACGTCACCAGCGCCTACGACATTGCGGTCGACGCGAAACAGATCCAGTTCGTCAACGTGCCGCTGGGCGCCACGATCCGGATCTACTCGTCGAGCGGCATCCTGTTGCGGGTGCTCAAGAACAATTCGACCAACTTCAGCGGCATCGTGATCTGGGACGTGCGTAACCGCACCAACCAGTACGTCGTCGAGCGGCGTGTACTTCTACAATGTGGAAGCCGGTGGGGTGAATCACACCGGCCGCATGACGATCGTCAACTACGCCAGCACGGTGCAGTAACCGTCCAACGTTCCACACCTGGCCCGGTCGCCTTCGCAGGCGGCCGGGCCAAAGGAGACAACACCAGATGATCCGGTTCTCTGTTCTGAAGGTTGCGACGGCGGGCGCACTACTGCTGGTTCCGGCGATCGCAACGGCGCAATCGAGCAACGGCAACGACAACACCGGCTACGGCACGACGGCCGCGGAGTTCCTGTTGCTCGGCGCCAACGCCCGCGGCATGGCACTCGGTGGCGCGTACTCCGCCGTCGCGACCGATGCCGGCGGCCTCAACGCCAACCCGGGCGCCGTCGCGCTGATCAAGCGTCCGACACTGGAGGGATCGCAGCTCCAGTACGTCGCCGATACCAAGCTCAACTGGGGCGGCGTGGCACTGCCGTTCGGCGGCGGATCGAGCGTGATCGGCTTCCAGCTCGGCACCTTCGGCTTCTCCAACCAGCCGATCTACACCCCCGACCAGCCCGATGGCACCGGCGCCTTCTACTCGGTCAGCGAAACATTCGTCGCCGCGACGCTGGCCAAGAACTTTTCCGACCGCTTCTCGGTCGGCATGACCGCCAAGGGCGTCCTCGACCACCTGGGTGAAGTCAACGGCAGCGCCTTCGCCGTCGACTTCGGCACCCACTTCCATTCGCAGCTCGGTGGCAAGGCGGTCCGGTTCGCGTTCACGCTGACCAACCTCGGCACCAACATGAGCTACTCGGGTCAGGCGCTCGACCAGACGATTGCTCGCGGGTCGACGTCCGATACGTTGAAGGGGCAGGGGGCGGTGACGACCCTGGGTATCCCGATCGGATTCCGCGCCTCGTCGTTCGGTCTCCCGACGCTCTTCCGCGTGGCACTGGCCTATGACGTCGTGTCTGTGCGCGATGCCCACCTGACGCTGCTGGGCGAGTTCAATCAGCAGCGGTCGAACCGGGGCGCGTTCGGCGGTGGTGCCGAGTTCACGGCCGATCACATTGGTGGCAGCGGATTCGGCGTGGCGCTGCGGGGATCCTACAGCTACAACCCGTCGTTGAGTTATAGCAACGGCGGCATCGTAGGTTATGTCGAACCCAGCGCGGACAAGTCAGCCGGTGTTGCCTACGGCGGCGGGGTATGGCTCGCGGCCAAGAGCGGCTTCCAGCTCGGGTTCGATTACGCATGGCGCCGCATGGGCATCATCGGTGACGTGAATTTCTACACCGTCACCCTGGGCTGGTGAGCAGGCAATGCCGCACTGGTACGTCGGGGTGATCGGGTGTGAGGAGGCAGAGCAATGCTGATCGCAGCCGTACTTACCGCCGCCACGTTGGCGAGCCATGCCGTGGCGCAGGTCGGCGCTTCGGGCATCGAGATGCGCGCGACGCGCTTCTGGGTGCCCGAGGTGAAGAAGACCAGCGTCCTGGCGATGATCGACGTACCCTACGCGCTGGCAACTCCGGTGGGCACCGGGCCGTCGGCGTACATCGCCTACACGGTGTCGGTTGCGGTTACCGATGCCGATGGCAAGGTGCTGGAGCAGGTGGCGTGGAACCGGCACGCGGCCGCCGCGTTGCGGGCCGAGAGCGCTTCGGGCATGGAGCAGGTGAACTTCGCCATGCCGTCGGGCAGCTACCAGATGGTGGTGAACGTGAAGGATTCGGCCACCGGGCAGTCGGTCGCTGATTCGCTCAAGCTGAACGGGTACGGTCGGGCGCCCGAGGCGTCGGATCTGTTGCTGGCCAATCGGATCCGTCCGGTGCCGGCATCGGACACCAGTGTCGATGTGGGCGAGGTCGCTCGCGGCAACTACCGGTTCGTGACCGCGCCGGTGCTGCACGTCGACCCGACCGATCCGACCATCGGGTTCCTCCTCGAGGTCTACACCCCCGATTCGACCATTGCCACAGTCGCGCTGAGCATCGCGACGGCACAAGGGGCGGATGTCATCCCGCTCATGCCAGCGGAGCGCAAGATTCCCACCGGCGGCGGGGTGATTGCCAATCAGTTCTCGGTCGAGGGGCTGCCGGCCGGCGACTACCTCGTCAAGGCCGAGCTGACGATCAATGGCCAGAAGGTGGAGCGGCAGGCGCCATTCACCATGAACTCGACCGAAGTGGCATTGGCGCGCAATGTGACCGAGACGAACGCGAACCGCGGGCTTGATGCGGTGTATTTCAACAGCCTGCCCGAAGATTCGCTCGACGCCGACGCCGAGGAGCTGCAGATCTTCCCGGGCGCAAGCCGGCGAGATCTCGCGCCCTACAAGCGTGACGAATTGTCGCTCACGGCCAAGCGCAATTTCCTGATCCAGTTCTGGGCGCAGCACGACGCCAACAAGGCAACGCCCGAGAACGAAACGCGGATGGCGTTCTATCAGGCGGTCGGTTATGCCAACGCGCACTACAGCGTGCGCTACACGCCGGGGTGGAAGACGGCGCGCGGCCGGGTGGTCACCAAGTTCGGCCTGCCCGACGACAGTCTCACCAATCCGATGGCGGGGCAAGGCATCCGCTACCTGGTCTGGCGCTACACGCACGGCAAGGAACGCTGGTTCATTTTCGGCGACCGGGACAACAACGGCAATTTCGTGGTGATGCATTCCAACGAACCGACGGAACCGGGCACGCCCGACTGGCTGGAGCAGATCACGCCGGCCGCGTCGGAGGATATCGCCCAGTGGCTCGGCTATTCGCGGGCGTACTTCACCAACAATGGTGGCTAGCAGCGGAAACGCAGGCAGACAGGGATGGTTGAGCTTTGCCGTGGTGCCAGTCGGCACCGTCGACCTTTGCAGAGGAGTCCGGACATGAAGCACATGGCGTTTGGCAGATTCGCGATTCTGGGCGCGTTCGTCGTGGCGGGGTGTTACAGCTATCCGAGCGCCGACATCAACAACGGGACCTTCAATACCGTCCAGGCGACGCCGTCGTTTTCCACGGTGACCGTTGGTGACTCCGACCAGCTGCTGGTACGGCTGGTCAACGATGCCAACAACGGCACGGTCACGTCGTTCACGGTCAACAACTCGAATGCCGGGATCGCCGTCAACTACCAGGCCAACTATCGGCCCTACCAGGACAAGACCACCGATACGCTGAAAAACCAGACGGACAAGGCGCAGCAGGAGTACTACATCGTCGGCAAGGTGCCGGGGACGTACACCTTCACGCTGACGCCGACGTCGGTGAACACGGGGGTATCGGCCACCGTGACCGTCGTGGTGCTGCCGCATGACCTGGGGGCTGCGCTGTCGGTGCACAGCATCCTGTCGGGTGACACCGTCACGGTGACGGCGCCTGCCGGGACGAAGTTCGCCGACTCATCGGCGGTCACTATTCCGAGCGGCACCGTATTCATCACCAACCGGGCGGCCGATGGCAGCACGATTTCGTTCGTGGTGAGCGGCGGGCCGCTCAACGTTTCGAACCCGGTGACGGTCTCGAACGTCATCCTGATTTCGTCGCCGACGACGCAGTACAGCAAGGTCGCGACGACCGACTCGCTCACGATTCCGGCGCTCTACACCACGATGAGCAAGAGCGGGGCGCTGTTGTCCGGCGATACCGTCGTCTTGACCGCCGGACCGCGCGTGGTCTTCTCGCAGGCGTCGGCACTGAGTTTCACTGCGGGTTCGACGCCAATCATCGTGTCGCGCGCAGCGGATTCCAGCTCGATCAAGTTCCTGGTGGGACCGGGTGACACAGGCTCGGTATCCGCGACGCTCGTCGGCGTCACCGGAACGTCGAGCTTGGGTACGTTCACCGTGCCATCGACCAACAAGATCAATGTGGCGGCGGTCAACACGGCGGCCGCTACCGTAACCAACGCTGCGCCGGTGTTCGGTGCCGTCGATACAGTAACCTTGGGCGGCGGTCTCAAGTTCGCCGCGAACGACACGATCAGCCTGAAGGGCACTGCGGCTTATGTCGTGGGCTACTCGGCGGATCGGACAACGGCCTACTTCATACCTCAAGCACCTGGTTCCGGTCAGTTGACGTTCGCGCATATTCTCTCTGGTCCGTTTGACCTGTCCGTCCCGAGCACCGCGACCGTGTCTGTGGCGGCGCCAGCGACCGACGTCGCAGCTGAATCGCCGACCACCGCACCGACGCTCACCTTCCCGGCGAGCGGCGGCACCTTGTACTTCGGTGATTCCGCGCCGTTCACCGCCTCTGCCGCTTGCAACAACGTGGGTGGATACCTGGACGGGTGCACATGGTACAAGGTCGTTCTGACTGCGACGACGACGTTCGATGTACGCCTGTCGTGGCCGGTCGGCGCCGATCTCGGCTTGTACTACGGCACGAGCCCGGACGGGACCGGCGGAGGCGGAATCGCCGATAACGGTGGTCAGGGAGCGAGTGGCGATCCCGAAACCGGAACCATCACTCTTGCGGCCGGGACGTATTACTTCGCCGTCGCGTATTACGATGTCCAGGCGGGCTACGGGACGCATCAAGCCGTGCCGACGATCCAGCTTCAGGTGCACGTGCACTAGTACTGCAGTAGCCTCTGTAGGTCACCGCCCCCCATCCGGAGTCATCCGGGCGGGGGGCGGTGGGTTTTTAGAGGGTTGGGGGGTGTCGCGCCGGGGGACGCCTCGTCACTGAAGTGGCGGGCGCCCACTTGGCCCCGCCGGGTCGGTCCGCAGATCGTGAACTTCAACGCCCGATTCGCCACGTTCAGGTATCAGGCCGGACAATGTCAGGAGTCCAATTCGCCGCGTTCAAGAGGCAGATCGGTCAGTTCAGGTGCCGATTCGCCGCGTTCAAGAGGCAGATCGGCGGACTCAGGTGTCGATGCGCCGCGTTCAGGTTGCAGATCGGAAAATTCAGGAGCCGATGCGCCGCGTTCAGGTCGCAGATCGGACAATTCAGGAGCCGATGCGCCGCGTTCAGGTCGCAGATCGGACAATTCAGGAGCCGATTCGCCGCATTCAAGAGCCAGATCGGCTAGTTCAGGAGTCGATTCACCGCGTTCAGGAGGCAGATCGGACAATTCAGGAGCCGATGCGCCGCGTTCAAGAGGCAGATCGGTCAGTTCAGGTGCCGATTCACCGCGTTCAGGAGGCAGATCGGCTAGTTCAGGCGCCGATTCACCGCGTTCAGGAGGCAGATCGGGACCTCCTCGTGTCGATCGACTCACGTCGATCCTACGCTAGCAGTGCGACGACCCCTTGAGGCGACCCCCTGTTCTCATTTCTCTTTTCTCTTTTCGCTTTGATATCAGCCTTCCTGCATCGCGGCCAGTGCCGCGGGGATATCGTCACCGGTACGCCACTGCATCTGGAAGAGTCGCGCATAGATGCCGCCCTGGCGCAACAATTCGGCGTGGGTGCCTTCCTCGACGATCCGTCCGTGTTCGAGCACGACCAGCCGGTCGGCGCGCTGCACCGTGCTTAGGCGGTGGGCGATGATCAGCGTGCTGCGACCGTGCAGCAGCCGCTCGAGCGCCGCCTCGACCAGGCGCTCGCTCTCGGTGTCGAGCGAACTGGTCGCCTCGTCGAGGATGAGCACCGCCGGATCCTTGAGCACGGCGCGCGCAATCGCAATGCGCTGGCGCTGACCACCCGACAGCTTGACGCCGCGTTCGCCCACCAGCGTGTCGTAGCCGGCTGGCAGGCGATCGATGAACTCGCTCGCGTTGGCGACGTTGGCCGCATGGACGATATCGGCGTGGTCGGCGCCGGGTCTCGCGTACGCGATGTTGTCGGCAATGCTCCCGCTGAACAGCACCGGTTCCTGCGGCACCGTGGCGATGGCGCCGCGCAGCTCGGTGAGGCGGAGCGTGCGCACGTCGATCCCGTCGAGCAGGATCGCGCCTGCCTCGACGTCCCAGAAGCGCGGGATGAGTGACGCGATCGTCGTCTTGCCCGCGCCCGAAGGCCCGACAAGGGCAACGACTTCACCAGGTCGGATATGCAACGAAAGGCCGTCCAGCGTGGGAGGATGGTCGTCCGCGGCCTGATAGCGGAAGACGACGTCGCGGAACTCGACGTCGCCGCGGACCGGCTCGGGCAAGGCGACGCCGGCGACGGGATCGGCGATCGACGGGGAAGTTTCCAGCAATTCGAAGACGCGATTGGCGGCACCAATCGCTTCCTGGTACGCCGCGTAAAACGAAGTCAGCGCGCCGATCGACGCGGCGATGTTGACGCTGTAGAGGATGAACGACATCAGCTGCCCGGGCGTGAGGTCGCCGGCCAGCACCATCCGCCCGCCCTGCCAGAGCACCACCGTGACGCCGCCGAACACGGTGAACGTCAGCATCCCGAAGAACATCGCCCGGGTCCGCGCCCGCGACAGCGCCGTATCGACCATCTGCGCAATCCGGCTGCCGAAGCGTTCGCGTTCGTGGGCTTCCTGCGCGAAGCCTTGGACCACGCGGATCTGCGCGAAGGCTTCTTCGGCGACCGCCGTGGCGTCGGCGACCTGGTCCTGGACCGTGGTGGTCATCCGCTTGAGCCGGCGCCCGAAGAAGAATCCCGACGCCACCACCACCGGCACCACACCCAGCGTGGTCAGCATCAACTTCCACTGCATCACGAACAGGATTATGACGCTGCCGACCAGCACCAGCGCCTGTCGCGCGAATTCGGCCAACTGGTTGCTGAGGATTGCCTGCACCAGGCCGATATCGATGGTGAGTCGCGAGGTCAGTTCGCCGGTGCGGCGGTCGGCAAAGAATCCCGGCGACATCTCCAGCAGCTTGCCGAACAGCTCGCGCCGCAGCCCGGCGATCGAGCGCTCGCTGGTCGCCGAGAGAAAGTAGACCTGGATGTAATTGAGCACCGCCTGCAGCACGAAGAGCAGCAGCAGCGATTCGGCGATCCGGTCGAGCAGGGTGTGGTCGTGATGGACGAAGGCGGCGTCGAGGAGATTCTGTGCCACCTTGGGAAACGCCAGCGTGATTGCCGACGCGAGCAGCAGGGTGACGGTCGCGATGTAGAGGCCCAGGCGGTACGGGCGTACCCGCGGCCACAACCGCCGCACCGATTGCGGGAATATCACGACACGCCGCGTCATCGAGATCCCCGTAGGGGGGCGTCGCGATGCGCCCCCGCGACGGGTATCGGGGCGTTCGGTGGTAGGGGCGAATGATCATTCGCCCCCGCGACGGGTATCGGGGCATTCGGTGGTAGGGGCGAATGATCATTCGCCCCTACGTCCGCGCGCGCCAATATCCCGCGTCCCGGCGCGATCACCGCGCCGAATCGCCCATCGGCATGGCCATCGGCGGCTGCGCGTTCGCGGGAGGCGCCTTGTCGAGAATGATCATCTGCGGCGCCGCGGCGCGATGCCCGAACGGGATCCAGCGATCGGCGGCCATGGCGATGAACAGCAGCGCCAGGTACGACAGCGAATACTTGTAGAGTCGCCACGTCGTGGGCGTGACACCAGGCTCGTGCAGGATCTTCCAGCAGAGCTGCACGAAGCGGATGCCCAGCACTACGGCGGCGATGCCATAGAGCAGACCGGTGACACCGACCACCGACGGCATCAGGGTGAGCGGAATCAGCATCAGGGTGTAGAGCAGCATCTGCCGCTTGGTTTCGTGCACGCCGTACACGTTGGGCATCATCGGCACGCCGGCCGCGCCGTAGTCGCGCTGCTTGTTGAGCGCCAGCGCCCAGAAATGGGGCGGCGTCCAGAAGAAGATGATCGCGAAGAGGTAGAGCGCGCCGAGGGAGAGCGAGCCGGTCATCGCAGCCCAGCCGACCATCGGCGGGAAGGCGCCGGCGGCGCCGCCGATCACGATATTCTGTGGCGACATCCGCTTGAGCCACATGGTGTAGATCAGCACGTAGAACGCGAGGCCGCCAAGGGCGAGCCAGGCGGTCAGCGGATTCAAGAAATGCCAGAAGAGAACAAATGAGACAGCGCCGAGGGTGAGTCCGAACAGGAGGGCTGCGCTGGCCGGGATCCGGCCCGACGGGATCGGCCGGCTTCGGGTGCGGACCATCTTGTCATCGATATCGCGGTCGAACCACATGTTGATGGCGTTGGCGCCGCCCGCCATGAGGTAGCCGGCCACGAGCACCCAGGCAAGCTGGCGCCAGGACGGCAAGCCGGCCGGCGTGATGAACATCGGCGCAATGGTGGTCAGCAGCAGGAGCGAGATGATCCTTGGCTTGGTCAGCGTGACGAGGTCGCTGACCAGCGACGGCTCCCCGGGCATTTCGGTGGCCGGGTTGAGCCCGGCCCCGCTGGTGCCGGGCAATGAATCCGACATTCCTCTGTTTGGCCTTCCAGCCGCCAGTCGTATGCGCGGCGGCGTTCCAGTGACGGGTATGGTGCCGGGAAAATACCGGGGTGGCGCCGATCTGTCATCCCGAGCGGGGCTCCGGATGCCGGCGTCGCTCAAGCGACGGCTCGGCACTGCGAAGCCCTACGGGCTGCTGCATCCCCGCAAGCGTCGGCTACGACGCTTCGCGGTGCCGAGCCGCGGCTTCAGCCGCGCCGGCCTCTCGCCCACTCCGGAAGCCCGCGGGGCGCATGGCCATGCGCCCCGCTTCGCCGGGCACGCCCGTGCGCCCCGACTCCCTTCGCGCGTAGCTTGATCCATGCCCGATCCAGCCGATTCCCCCGCCGCCCCGCCCCAGGAGCGTCTGCCTCGCACGCTCGGCCTCTGGAGTGCCGCCGCGGTCCTCATCGGCACGACCATCGGCAGCGGCATCTTCCGGGTGCCAAGCGAGGTGGCGCGCGACCTGGGCGCCGCCGGGCCCATGCTGCTGGTGTGGGCGCTGGGCGGGTTGGTGACGCTGACCGGGGCGCTGTCGATCGCGGAAATGGCGGCGATGTTTCCGCGTTCAGGGGGGATTTTCGCCTACATTCTCGAGTCGGAGGGTCGCTTCTGGGCTTTCCTCTATGGCTGGGCCGAGCTGACGGTCATCCGCGCGTCGGCCATCGGCGGCATCGCGTCGATCTTCGCCAGTTATCTCGGGCATTTCATCACGCTGTCGGCGCAGCAGGAACATTACGTCGCCGCGGCGACGATCATCCTGATTGCGTTGCTCAACTACATCGGCGTGTCGTACGCCTCAGCGTTGATGAACGTCACCACCGTGCTCAAGTACGGTGCGTTGCTCGGGCTGGGACTCTTCGCGTTCACGGCCGGTACGCACGCGGCCGCGAGCCCCGCGCCGCTGGTCGCGGTGACGGCGTCGGCCATGCTCACGGCACTCGTGCCGGTGATGTACACGTACGATGGCTGGTCCAACCTGTCGTTCATTGGCGGCGAAGTGAAGGATCCCGGCCGCAACCTGCCGCGCGGATTGATCGCCGGCACGGCGGCAATTGTATTGATCTACCTGTTGATCAACGCGGCGTACCTGTGGCTGCTGCCGGTGCCGGCCATCGCCGCCGCGGAGCGCGTCGCGGCTACCGCGGCGCAACAGATTCCGCTGTTCGGCGCGGCGGGCGCGTCGATCATCGCGGGGATCGTGATGCTGTCGTGCTTCGGCTCGGTCAACGGGTCGATCATGACGGGGCCACGTGTGTTCTTCGCCATGAGCGATCGGGGGCTGCTGTTTCCCGCGATCGCACGCGTGTCGCCGCGCTTCAAGACGCCGTCGGTCGCGATCTGGCTTGCGGCGGCGCTTGCCGTGACCTACGTCCTGCAGAATTCCTTTGCGCAACTGGCCGATCGGTTCGTGCTGGGGACGTGGCCGTTCTATGTGCTCGCCGTGCTGGGCGTGTACATCCTGCGTCGGCGTCGGCCCGATCTCCCGCGACCGTACCGCACCTTCGGCTATCCCGTCACACCGGCGCTCTTCCTGATTGCGTCGGTCGGCATGATGGTCAACGGACTGGTCACCAATCCGCACGACAACGGGATCACGTTTGCGATCATCCTGGCGGGAATCCCGGCGTACGGGCTGTGGTGGCTGTGGGAACGGAGATAACGTGCAAGCGAGAAGGTGACCCGCAGCGTCGGCCATTTCAGCGTCATTCATGACGCTTCGCGCTGCCGAGCCGCGGCCTTGGCCGCGCCGGCATACGTGCGAGAGATCCGGGGTCCGCGCGTCGCGCCGGCATAGCGAGAGATCCAGCGTCAGCGACGCCAGCGTCATTCATGACGCTTCGCGCTGCCGAGCCGCGGCCTTGGCCGCGCCGGCATTCGTGCGAGAGATCCGGGGTCCGCGCGTCGCCGCTGTCACCATTCCGCCACGATTTTCGCACGAAATGGGGGTACGCTTGCGGCTCCGGCGGTCTGCGACGACATTATGCCCTGACGCGGGGTCACCCGCTCGATTCACCTCTTCACGACGGGAGCAGCGATGCAACGATTCGCGCGTGCGATACTGACCGCAACGATCGCGGTGGCGGCGTTTGCCCTCATGCCGAACCGGGCGCGGGCCCAGGGTGTGACGACCGGCGCCGTTCGCGGCAAGGTCATTGATGAGGCCGGCCTGCCCATCGCCGGCGTCACCCTCACCCTGGTGAACACGCAGACCGGGCTGAGTACCACCGCCACGAGCCGTGGCGATGGGGTATTCGACATCGAAAACGTCAATCCAGGTGGCCCGTTCGACCTGACGGCGCGCGCGATCGGGTACACGCCGGTGTCCCGCACCGGATTCCATGTGGCGCTGGGCCAGGTTGTGACGGCCGACCTGACGCTGGCCAAGGCAGCGGTCACGCTGTCGACGTTGACGGTGAATGCGCCGGCCAATCCGCTGCTGTCCCGTGGCCGCACCGGTCCGGCGACCTATATCACCGACTCGCTGATCGAGCGCCTGCCCACGCTGTCGCGCAATTTCACCGACTTCATCAATACGTCGCCGCAGGCCAACGGTGCGTCGATCGCCGGGCAAAACAACCGGTACAACAACATCCAGATCGACGGCGGCGTGAACAACGACCTGTTCGGGCTGGGCTCGACCGGCACGCCGGGGGGCCAGGTGAACGAGCGCCCGATCTCGCTCGAGGCCGTCAAGGAGTACCAGATCCTGATCGCGCCATTCGATGTGCGTCAGGGCGGCTTCACCGGCGGTCTGGTCAATGCGATTACCAAGTCCGGCACCAACGAATTTCACGGCTCGCTGTTTTTCTACGGCCAGAACCAGAGCTTCGACCGGGACTCGGTCGATCGCGGCCCGTTGGGGCATGACATTCTGACCAACTTCCACGAATACCAGTACGGCGGCACGTTCAGCGGGCCGATCATCCGCAACAAGCTGCAGTTCTTCGCCGCCGTCGACCTCAAGAGCCGGCAGTCGCCGTTCACGGGCTATCTCCAGGGCAACGATTCGATCGACAAGAAGGCGTTTGGCGTCACCGTCGCCGAGGCGGACAGCGTGGCGACCTGGGCCAAGGCCAACGGGCTCGGCGATCCGGGCGCCGTGGGGCAGGCGTTCGACAAGACGCCCGATCACGACATCTTCGCCAAGCTCAATGCGCAGGTCAGCGCGCGCGGCCAGCTGGAGCTGTCGTTCAACCACGTCACCGCCAGCGACGGCAGCCTGATTCGCAGCTCGTCGTTCTCCGGCTACCGCAGCGGCTACGAGCTGGGCAACGCGGGCTACACCATCAACAACACCACGCAGACGGCGCGCCTGCGCTACAACGTGGCGATCGGTGATCGGTACACGAACGAACTGCTGCTCGGCTACCAGAAGATCCAGGACCTGCGCAATCCCGGCATGGATACGCCGCTCATCTTTGTCGGGACCGGCAGTGCGGTCGCGATCGGTGCCGAGCGCTTCTCGCAGGGGAACGTGCTCAAGCAGACCAACTACGAAGTCACCGACAACCTCACCATCGGCATGGGCCATCACCTGGTGACGGTCGGGACCCACAACGAATTCTTCAAGTTCTACAACCAGTTTTTCGCGGGATCCTACGGCGTGTACGGATTTGCCGACGCCGCCTCGCTCTATGCCGGCACGCCCAACCACTACGAAATCGCACTGCCGTTGCGAACCAACGGTCCGCTGGCGCAGTTCAACGTGAATCAGCTCGGCGTCTATGCGGAAGACATCTGGAACGTGACGCCGACGTTCTCGTTGACGTACGGCGCCCGCCTCGACGACCCGATCCTGCCGACCAAGCCGGGCGCGAACGACGCGCTCGCGGCGGTACAGTTCACGCATGTCAACCAGGGCGTCACGGGGTCGACCGACATCGCGAACACGGCGAACTTCAGCACCGCGCCGCTGTGGTCCCCACGGCTCGGCTTCAACTACGACGTCAGCGGCGACCAGTCGACGCTGATTCGCGGCGGTGTGGGCATCTTCAGCGGGCGGCCGCCCTACGTATGGGTGTCGAACGCCTATGCCAATTCCGGACTGACGCAGGCCCTGCTGACCTGCACCGGGCAGCAATGTGCCCGGCGTTCACGACCAACCTGGCGGACGTGCCGACCCAGTGCGCCAGTGGCGGCACGCCAAACCCGCCGGTGCCGTCGATCGTCTACTTCGATCACGGCTTCAAGTTTCCGCAGACCTTCCGTGCCTCGCTCGGCATGGATCACCGGCTCGGCTGGGGCGTGGTCGGCACGATTGACCTGCTGTACACGCGGACGCTCAATCAGTTCTACCTCAACGACGTCAACCTGGTCGGCGTGCAGAGCACCGAGGCGGGTGAAGGTGGCCGGTTGCAGTATGGTGTGGCCGGCACCCCGAACGGGTCGGGGATCGCGTCGGTCATTTCGCCGAAGCGGATCAGCACATCGTTCGCCGACGTGATCCGGCAGTCGAACGCCAGTGGCGACAACTCGTATTCCGGTACCGTGTCGTTCGACAAGCGATTCAGCGACCATATCGCGTTTGACGGCGGCTACACGCACTCCCGGACCCAGGACCGCGAGTGCCTGACGTCGAGCATCTCGAATTCGAGCCTGCGCTTCGCGGTGTTGCAAGGCCCGCTCGATAACCGGCCGCTCGAAACGTCGTGCTTCGACGTCCCGGACAAGCTCGCGCTCAGCGCGATTGTCGATGTGCCGCTTGGCATCAAGCTCTCGGTGATCTACACGGGCTCATCGGGGACGCCGTACACCTACGTCGTCAACAACGATGCCAACGGCGACGGGCTCGGCGGCAACGACCCGATCTACGTGCCGCGGGATTCCGCGGACATCACGCTCAAGAACCCCAGCGACTGGGCGACGCTCAACAAGTACATCCAGAGCGAGCCGTGCCTCAACAATGCGCGCGGCACGGTGATGCAGCGCAACTCGTGCCGCAACTCGTGGGAGAGTTTCCTCAATGCGCGCGTGAGCAAGGCATTCACCACCTACCACGCGCAGTCATTCGAGATCTCGCTCGACATTTTCAACCTGCCGAACCTGCTCAGTTCGAGCTGGGGCGTCGTCCACGAGACCACCGGCTTCGAGGACCAGCCGCTGCTCAACGGAACGGGGTATGACGTCAGCAATCACCGCGGTCAGTACACGCTGATGAACACCACGGCCTTGAATGGCGTCGTGGCCACCAGTTCGCGGTACAAGTTGTTGTTGAGCGGCAAATACACGTTTTAGCGGCGGGGACCACGTCGTGCGGCCGTCGCGGCGTGATCCCGTAGGGGCGCATGAATCATGCGCCCTGCCCGTGACGCCGCGATTTCCGTAGGGGCGAATGATCATTCGCCCCTGCCCGTGGCGGCGGGATTTCCGTAGGGGCGAATGATCATTCGCCCCGGCCCGTGCCGCCGCGATCCATTTGTGCCCCCGTTGACGGCACGGCGCGTTTATTCGTGGCATGCAGATCGAGGTCCGGATGCCCACCGCGCCGGGCGCGCCGGCGATGTGCACCGGCGGCCGGGTGACGGATCTCGGGTACCTGGTGCGCGAGCGGATCGCGTCGATGGCCGTCGACTGGCCAGCGATCGGGTTCCTGCGCATTGAAGCCGAGCGCGCGAACGCTGCGCGTGGTCGTTACGGCGTCGATGCCCGCACCACCATTCGTCATCGCCACGGCATTGATTCGCGCCATCCGTCGCGAAACCGACGACGTGATCCAATGGCGCGACGCGATCCTCGTTGGGGCGAATGATCGTTCGCGCCTACTACCGGTCGCGCCGGGATCCTCGGTTGGGGCGAATGATCATTCGCGCGTACCCGTTGCGCCACGATCCCCGATTGGGGCGAATGATCATTCGCCCCTACTGGCCGCGCCGGGATCCCGTCACGATCGCACCCGCGCCAACAACACCACCCCCACGACGAGGAACACCAGGTTCATCGACCACGCGGCCAGCAGCGGGCTGATCAGCTCCTTGCCGCCCACCGCCTTCATGATCTGGATGCCGGTGAGGTAGGCCAGCGTGCTGCCGAGCGCGATGGCGAGGCCCACGGCGGCGCCGGCGCGCGCGTTGGTGATCGCGAGCGGTGCGCCAAAGAGGGCGACGATGAGACAGGCCACCGGCACGGCGTACTTGAGCGGCAATTCGACCGCGAGCGATCCCGGCTTGGCGCCTGATGCGGCGAGCCGATCGAGGTAGCCGCGCAGCTCGCTGGTGGTCATTTCTTCGGCGTGCTTGCTGACGGTCATCAGCGCGCTGGGCGACTCGGTGAAGTCCTTGAGGTGCAGCTGGTCGAAGCGGAACGTCAGCAGCATGGTGCTGTCGGAGACGAGGAAGGTCGAACCATGCCGCAGGTTCCAGGTGCCGTGTTTCGCGTCCCACACGGCACTGTCGGCGGCCACGGTCCAGCGGCGCGCATGGCGATCGCGCGGGCCTTCGCCGAGCAGGCCGCTGGCGTGTCCCGGTGAGCGGAACATGTCGCGCACCGCCCAGGTCCAGCCGCTGGCGCGCGACGCGTAGGCAAAATCGGTGCGCACCGGCGATTCACTCGACTGTTCTTCCTGTTGCAGTTCGCGCTGCCGCATGGTGCTGTAGCTGGCGAACTCCTGCAGTTCGTAATCGAGTGGTACCGCGACCGTGGCGAGGATCAGCATCGGCGCAATCAGCCGGTAGAACGAGATGCCGGCGCCCTGCACGGCCGTGAGTTCGCTGTGGCGTCCCATGCTGTTGAGGGTGAACACGGTCGCGAAGAGCACCGCCGCCGGCACCAGGATAGCCGCCTTGGAAGGCAGCAGGAACGCCTGGCCCAGCAGGATGTCGCCCACCGGCACGTTGTTGTCGCTCAGCTTGCCGAACCGTTCCGACAGGTCGATCATCACGGCGACGATGGGCACGCCGATGGCCGACAACAGGAAGGTCGCCAGCCATTGCTTGAGCACGTACCGGTCGAGCGTGCCGAACCAGCGCAACGTCATGCGCGATGCCGCCATCTGGCCACGAGTTCCCCGAGGCCCGCCAGGATGCCGACCGAGCGTGCGCTGCCCATCTGGCGGTTGGCCGCGCTCACGGCGATCAGGCCGATGACCGTGAACAGGGCGAGCGGGGTATACAGTGCGATCGCCGGATTGATTTCACCGGCCCACGCCAGACCCTTGCCGCCCTGCAGCATGATGTAGAAACTGAGGAAGATGACGAGCGAGCCGCCGATGACGAGACCGATACCGGTGCTGGGATACTTGAGTGCCAGCGCGATGCCGATCAGCACGAAGCAGAACGCCGACAGCGGCACGGCGAACTTCTGGTGAAACTCGACCTGGTAGAGCCGCATGGTTCGCACCGCCTGATCGACTTCGGCCTCGTTGCCGTGGACCTCCTCGAACGAGGTCAATCCAGCTGGCGGCCGGCCACCGGGCGGCACCAGAAACTGCGTCGGATTCATCCCCTGCGGCATGCTCGGGCCGGGCAGCGCGCCCGGCACGGGAATCCGGACCGGCGCCTGGACCGGCGGCGCGACGGGAGGCCTGGGCGGCGCCGGCGTCTGGGCCGCGGCGCGCGCCGGCAGCAGCAGGTGACTCAGCCAGGTACCGAGACGCCGGTAGGTGGTGCAATGCGCCCGCTTGGGGGGCGGTGCGCTGGTGGCCGGCGGCTTGACCGGGGGCAGCCCGGCCATGGCGTGCAGATCCCGCCGCGTCAGGTACTCGCCCTCGTCCCGTTCATACCCCGCCATCCAGCGCTGCTCGTCGACGCCGTCGAGCAGTTCACAACTGCTCTTCTCGCGCTCACCGCGGTTGAGCCGGCTGTTGCTCACGTCGAGCTGGTTCTGCACGTCGCGCACGACGACGCGATTGCTCACGAAGTTCGTCTGCTGCAGGCGGCCGGGTTCGTCGCGGCGAAAGGCGTAGATCTCACCGTCGCGCAAGGTGAGGATCAAGTCGCGACCATTGGCGGATTCGGCCATGGTGCCGCTGTCGGCGACGATCATGCGGCGCTCGTCGTATGCCGACAGGTCGAAGATGGTCACGTCGTACATCTTGTTGGTCGCGGCATCGATGCGATTGGCGCGCAGCACATACCCCGACGGTTCCGGCAGGTTGTTGAGCACCTGTGGCTGCAGCGCCAGGGTGGGGGACTTGTTGACCGCGGCCTGCTGCAGGTTGGCGAGTCGCACGTTGCTGCGGGGCAGCAACTGATCGAACACCAGGAAGTTGATCACCGCGACGACGCCGGCGCCGACCAGCGCGGGGCGCGCCATGCGCCAGACCGAGATCCCGCTGGCGTACATGGCCACCATTTCGAGCGCCGCGGCGAGCTGGCTGTAGCCGTAGAGTACGCTCACCAGCACCGCCATCGGGAGCGTGAGTGCGAGCAGGGCCGGCAGCAGCAGCACCACGGCCTTGACCATGACCGTTGCGGCGAGACCCTTGCCGCCGAATTTGTCGATCATCGGCGGCAGGGCGTTGAGCAGCAGCAGGCCCGTCAGCGCGGCGAGCCCCCAGAAGAAGGGGGCCGCGAGCGTGCGCAGGATGTGACGGGAAATCAGGCGCATTCCGACCCGGGTTGCGGTAACTTTCGACCCTACCTTGCAAGCTAATCGGCCCCACCCTCGTTCTCTGGCGCGCATCGTTCCGTTGCTCGTCCTGCTGCTCGGCTTCGGTGCATCGAGAGTCCGGGCGCAGGCGGGACATGTCGTGCCGCTCGACAGTACCGGTCTCTTCAATCGCGCCGAGGCGGAGCGGTTCCTGCACGCGTTGCCCGGGCTGCCGCCGGAGGCGCTGCAGCCCACCCCGTGGGAAACCGTACTGGGCACGCCGGCGAGTCAGCATCTCACCGTCGTGTTTGACAGTGGCCTGACGGCGGGCATGCAGCAGTGGCATGCCGACCTGGTGCGGCAGCATGTGCTCGAGCGGCTGGGTGAACGCCCGAGTCTCGACACCGGCACGACGGTCGGGGCGCGGGGCTTGTTCGGCTTGTCGCCCAACACGGCCGATGTGTCGTTCGACGGATCGCTGCAACTGCAGCTGAGCACGACGCGCACCCGCAACCTCAAGTGTACGCCGGCGCAGGCGATCGACCCGGCGCAGGCGTGCGCCGGCGGCTTCACCGCGCCGCGCCTCGACAACGTTGTGGTGCTGCAGTCGACCGGCGTGTTCGACCAGCGCTTTCACGTCAACATCGATTTCGAGTCGACGCGCGATTACGCCGCGCAGAACGTCATCAGCCTCTACTATCAGGGTCTCGAGGACGAGAAATTGCAGCGCGTGTCGGTCGGCACGGTGGTGTTCCGTCCACCGCCGTCGCGCTTTCTCAGCGCATCGATTCCCGCCAACAACCTCGGCATCAGCGCCGAGGCCGTCTTCGGGCCCGTCGACGTGCAGGCGATCGCCGCCACGCAGAAGGGCAGCGTCGTTGCGACCAAGACCTTCACCATCGGTGGCAGCGGCAGTGCCGAACCGCAGGACCAGATCCGCCGCGACCTCGACTACGAGCCACGGCGCGCGTTCTGGATCGTCAACCCCAGCAGCGTGCCGGGGTTCCCCAATGTCGACGTGCTGAACCTCGGCGGCGTGACGTTGCCGGCCAGCGTGCAGCCGACCGACGTGCGGGTGTACCGCTATATCGCCGCCAATCAATCGGCCGGCGCCACCGCGAATTACGAAGGGATCACCGCGCGCGGTGTCAACGGCAGCGAGACAGTGGGCCCGCTGCGGTGGGTGCTGCTCAAGCCCAATGTCGACTACTGGATCGACCCGTCGCAGACGTGGTTCATCCTGTCGAGCGCCATCGACCCGAACGACTATCTCGCCGTGAGTTATCGCACCAAGGACGGCGGCAGCGTCGGGACCGTGCCGTCGGTCGACAATCCGGCGGCCAATGATCTCGTCAAGCCGGTGTACCTGCCCAACCGCGGACCGGCGTCGCCGGTGTTCTCGTACGAAATGCGCCAGTTCTACCGCGTCGCCGGCAGTTCGCTGGTGCGCTCGTCGTTGCAGGCGTCGATCCTGGTGGCCAATTCCGAGCGCCCGATCAGCGCGCCGGGCACCTATCTGTCGCTGCTCGGGCTGGCGGTACCGGCCAACAGCGCCACTCTCGACGTCGACAACCGGCTTTTTCCGCGGGTGCGCGACCAGAGCGCCAGCTCGGTGATCACGGATGCCTTCCTGGTGTTTCCGTCGGTCCAGCCATTCAGCAATCCGCAACTCACGGCGACCGAGCGGAACGATTCGATGTACGTCACGCCCGAGTACCTGCTTCAGACCCAGGGGCCGCCGTCGAAGTTCGAGCTCAGCCTGCAGTTCGATGCGCAGGGCGGCAATGACGGCAACACCATCCTGCTGGGGTCGTCGCAGATCTCCGAGCACAGCGAGCACCTGCAGTACAACGGCGTCACGCTCGTCAACGGCGTCGACTACTCGATCGATTATGCGACCGGACGGGTGACATTTCTCGATCCGGTGGCGCTGTTCGGCAACCATATCGCGACGATCACCGCGAGCTATGAGGAGCGGGGCCTCTTCGTGCAGGCGCCCACGTCGATCGCGGGGCTCACGGCGCTGTGGACATTGGGGCGCAACAAGACCATCGGATTCACCGGCCTCTATCAGGCCGAAGCCACTGGCTACACCAGGCCGCAGATCGGCTACGAGCCCCGCGCGTCCCTGCTGGCCGGCATCACGGCCAACCTGACCTGGGATGCGCCCGGTATCACGAGGTTCGTCAATCACCTGATCAACCGCCCGTCGACCGCGCCATCGCAGGTGTCAGTGAGCGGAGAATTCGACATGACGCGACCGGATCCCAATCGGTCCGGCGATGCCTACCTCGAGCAGTTCGAAAACGACAACCGCCTCATCATCAGTGCGCAGCAGACCGCGTGGAAACCGGGCTCGGTGCCAACCACTGCCACGGGCGTGCAGGACATCCTGCCCCAGGGATTCGATTCGGCCGATGCGGTCGAGCTCACCTGGCAGAATCTGGTACCCAACGGTCGCGACTCGATCACCCAGCTGTCGCCGCGGGAGATCGATTCCACGATCGTGCTCACCAAGTCGACCACCCAGCCGGTCGAGCCGGTGCTCTGGGTCGCGTTGCAGCCGGACACCGCGGGCGGCATCCTGCGGACCACGCCGGTCCCGTTCTGGACCCAGCCGCGCCGGCCGATGCAGCCCCGCTGGCGCACCATCACCACCGCGCTGTCGGCCACCGGCCTCGACCTCAGCCGCAACGACTACTTCCAGTTTGCCCTGTACCAGAACAGCAACAATCCGATTCAGGCGAACCAGATGCGCATCGTGATCGACCTGGGCAAGGTCAGCGAAGATGCGCTGTCGATCGCGCCGGTGACCTTTCATGTCCTGAGCGCCGACAGCCTGGTGGCGGGCACGGTCCTCTATCATCGCGGCGACACGACCTACGCCGGGCGGCAGTACGTCGGTGTGCATCGCCTCGACACCGAAAAGACGCCGTTCGGCACCTGGTCAGCGACCGTGAATGACATTGGCATCCTGGCCGACCGACCCGACTCGCTGATCAACGCGGCGACCGGCGAGGTGCTACCGTTCCCGCAACTCTGCCGCGACTCGCTCAGTGCCACCGTGGTCGCATATCCCTGGGGCGATCTGGGGTCGCGTTGTTCGGTCAACAACGGCTATGCCGACACCGAGGACCTCGACGGCGACAACATCCTCGATGCCCAGGGGCCGGACGACGCCGTGTTCCGCTACGTCATCAACCTGGCGACCGACTCCGCCAAATATTTCCTGCGGAGCCATCTCGTCGTGTCCCAGGGCGATACCGCGTCGTGGACCATCTACCGCGTGCCCCTGCACACCGCCGACGACACCATCGGCAACCCGGACATTCACCTGATCAAGCAGATGCGGCTCGCGTTCATTGAGCCGGCGGCATCGATCGAGCCGTCGCCAACGATCCGTTTCGCACTGGCGCTGATGCAGTTCACCGGTGCTGCGTGGATTGCGCGGTCGGCTCGTCCCGACTCCACCATTTCGGGACAGACCGCGCAGCCGCACGGCTCGGTGCTGGTCGGCACCGTGTCGACGCAGGACTCGATCGGGCTGGGCTACACTTCGCCGCCCGGCGTGCTCAACGCGTCGGCCGATGTCTCGGGGCAGGAAACGCAGGTCGCCCAGCAGATCAACGAGAAGTCGTTGCGGATCCAGGCGGCCGACATTCGCCCCGGGGAACGCGCCGAGGGATATCTGCGCATCCCCGATGGATCGAAGAACCTGCTCGCGTACCGGACGCTGCGCGTGTGGGTGCGCGGTCACGGTCCCGGATGGGACGGCGGTCCGCTCCAGGCGTATGCCAAGGTCGGCAGTGACGCCTTCAACTTCTATCTCTACCGCCAGCCGGCGCACACCGGCAGCTGGGATCCGGAGATGGTGATCGATCTGCAGACGTGGCAGGACCTGCGCGCGCAGATCGAGAACGCCCGGCTGCAGGGGGCGCCGCCGAGCGGTGCGGCGGCGTGCGGGGTCGGCGACGTGACGGCGTACGTCGCATGCAGTCCCGACGGTGCCTATGTCGTGCAGGTGCGTGATCCGCTCATCAATCCGCCCAACCTGGCCGCGGTGCAGGAACTCGCGGCCGGCATGTATTACCCCGTCGGCCCGGGCGGTGGTGCCGCGATTCAGGAGACGGAGCTGTGGGTCGACGACATCCGGGTGTCGGATCCGGTGTCCACCGCGGGCTACGCCGGCGCCATCGACGCGCGGGTCATCGCGGCCGATGTCGCCACGGTCGAGGCGTCGTATGTCGGCAAGACGGGCCAATTCCACCTGATGGGGCAGGCCCCGACCTACCAGAACACGTCGACCGCGCTGACGGCCGCCACGGTGCACGTCGATCGCTTTCTGCCCGCCAGCCTGGGGCTGCTGATTCCGGTCACCGTGAGTTCGACGCAGTCGTGGGTCAATCCGCAATTGATCGCGGCCACCGATGTCGAGGCGGGCGGCATTGCCGGCCTCCGGCGTCCTCGCCAATCCACCACGCAGTGGACCGTGCGAGTCGCCGATCAGGTGCGCAACGGCGAGGCGCCGTTGACGCGGGTGGTGCTCAACCCACTGTCGTTCACCGCCACCGGGTCGACGTCCAGCACCATCACGTCGCTGACCGATGTCACCGCGAGCGATTGGCTGGCCAATGTCGACTACTCGCTGAGCGTGCAGCGGCACGCCTACAGCCTGGGATTCGGCGGGCTGGCGCGACGGTTGCCGGGATGGCTGCGCCGAAGCCTGGCGGGCCAGTCGCTGGCGCGGGCGGCCTACGCGCCGTGGCCCACCAGCGTCCACGTGTCGTCCTCGCTCACGCACACGATGGGCAACCTGACCTCGTACCAACTGCCGATCATGCAGCTCTCCGACACGATTCTCAAACCGGTGACGTCGGAGCAATTCCTCTGGACCAACAGTGAGGGGTTCACCTGGCAGCCCCTCGGCATGCTCACGATCACCCACAACCTCATCAGTGTGCGGGACCTGCGCACCTACGACGACAGCACCACGCTGGGTCGTGTGGTCAATGCCTCGCACCAGGCCCTGTTCGGCACGGACGTGGGCGTCGAGAGCAGTCGTGCGTTGAGCAACGGCATTGCGTTGACCCCGCGGATCAACAGCTGGCTGTCGCCGCAGATCGGGTTCACAACCAACTTCTTCCTCTCACGCTCGCTCGCCAGTCGCAACCCGGTCCGGGTCGACGGTGATACTGCCGGCGCATACATCCTGCCGCAGACCTTCAACAATTCGCGGGTGTTCTCGATCCGACTCGGGGTTGATCCGCGGATCCTGGCGCAGCGACTGTTCGGCGATTCGAGCGGCGTGGCCCGTGCGCTGGTGCGGTTCCGTCCAATCCAATTCAGCCAGAGCCACATCGCCCAATCCACCTATGACCTTGCGACTTTCGATCCGTCGCTGGGATATGAGCTGGCGCTCGGGAGTTTCAACGAGTTCCTGGTGCGCAACGGCCAGGAGGCGCTCGGGGCCAACCTGGCGACGGCCACCACGGCCACCGCTTCGGTGGACCTGCCGGGCGGCATCTCGGCGCAAGGCAGTTATTCGGCAACGTCGTCGGATCAGTATCAGCAGAAGTCGACCCCGGGGTTTCTCCAGACCACGACCACTGCCACGAGCTGGCCCAAGGGATCGGTGTCGTACTCGCGCACGTTCGCCGGCGGACCGATCGCCACGCTGTCCGCGTCGTCGAGCGTGTCACGCGACCTGGCGTCGTCGATCAGCCCGTTCGAGAACGGGCCGGCCACGCGCACGAATTCTCAGACCGCTCGCGTGGCTCCCACGCTGTCACTGCTGCTGCGCAACGGCGTGCTGTTCGATGTCACCGGCGAAGTGGATCACACCGACGGCACCAGCAGCGGCAACACCAGTCACGCCGATGCGACCACGCTGACCGGGTCGGTGCAGTGGTCGATGCGGTTGCCGCGGGTGCTCTCGGCACTGCGCCGCCAGCTGGTCACGTCGCTCAGCTACACCAACAACACGAACAACTCGTGCATCCAGCGCACCGGCGACTCGACGTGCATCCCCTATTACGGGCTGAGTCGCTACGAGATCCAGACCAGTTTCACCGCGGCGCTCAATCGCGGCGTGCGGGCATCGTTGCAGGTGGGTTACGTTCATAACGCCGTGGAAACGCTGGGCCAGTTGACCTCGACTGTCACCATCAGCGCGCTGCTCAACGTGCCGCTCTCGAGCCTGGGGATGTAGATGCGCCATTACACCATCGTCATCCCGATCGCGACACTCGCCCTGGCCTGCGCCGCCAGCGGACCGCCGCCGCGCGAGTTCGACGGCGCCCTGGCGTTGCAACGGATCACGACGCAAGTCGATTTCGGGCCGCGCATTCCCGGCACGCCCGGGCACGCGACCGAAGCCCGCTGGCTCGACTCGCTGTCGCACGCGCGCGCCGACCGCGTCACGCTGCAGAGCTGGTGGTATCACCCGGCCACCGGCGACTCGGTGCTGATGACCAACGTGCTGGCGCAGTTCAACCCGCAGGCGACCCGGCGCATCCTCTACATCGCGCACTGGGACAGCAAGCCCACCGCCGACCGCGACGCCGTCAACAAGACCGCACCGATGCCCGGCGCCGACGACGGCGGCTCGGGCGTCGCCATCCTGCTCGGCGTCGCCGACGCGCTCAAGAAGCAACCGCCGCCGCCGTCGCTCGGCGTCGACCTGCTCTACGTCGATGGCGAGGATTTCGGCAACTTCGGGCCGCCCGAAGTCGACGTGCTGGTAGGCGCCAGGTACTACGCGCAGCATCCGCTGGTGCCGACGCCACCCTTGTTCGGCGTGCTGTTCGACATGGTCGGCCACAAGGATCTCCGGATTCCGGTCGAGCAGAACTCCGAAGTCGCGGCCCCCGATGTGATTGCGAAGGTGTGGGGCATGGCCGACCAGATGGGGTATGGTCACATCTTCACGCGCGAGTCGGGGGGTGCCGTGATCGACGATCACATTCCCCTCATCAACGCCGGCATGCAGGTGATCGACGTCATCGACCTGAACTATCCCTACTGGCACACCACGCATGACACGCCCGACAAGGAATCGGCCCAGAGCCTCGAGGCGGTGGGAAACGTCGCGGTGGGGGTCATCCGGAAAACGGCCGCGCGGTAGTGCAGGCGTGTGCGGTAGCATGCCCCATATGGTGATCGAGGCGAGGGTCCGCAGCGTGCGATGTGCACGCCCCGTGCTGAGATCAGGAGGGGGGATCCCAGACTTATTGACAGCCGCCGTACTCAAGCGTATTGTGTCGTGTCCGTTGCAGGTAGAGGTAGATCGGCTTGGGTGCGTCTCGAGCGTGGCACGCGCAGCAACCTCGGAGGATACCATGAGGCTGATCTCAGTAGCCGTTTCCATGACCTTCACAGCAGCACTCGCCGCTTGCGCAGATCAATTACCATCGTCGCCTCCGGCTGAGTCGCACCCTGTCATAGCGCAGCGCAGTTCAGTTCGCGCTCTGCGATTCCGAATCAACCGAGCTGTCACTGGATCGACGCAATCGATGTTGGTGACGTATTCCGCGCAGGCGCCAGCGGACCGGGTGGACGTCGTGATGGCATTGTCTGGTGTTCGCCTTGGCTTTGACTCCCCTGGGGGTCGGCGCTTGAGCGTTGAGGTTGCTAAGTCAGCAATTCCAGCGGTCCGCGACTCTCTGCGCTTGATGACGTGGGTCGAAAAGGTCGTTGTGCTTCCGTCGAACACTTTGCGCGCGTCCGGCGTCGTGGCGCCTTTTTCGTCTCCGTCACTCCCGTCTTCGCCATGTTTCCTCTGCTATGCTCTCAGAATGAGCGATCTTGTTCCGTGGGGTGTCCATTTTGCGAACGCTGATCGAGTGCAGGACGCGTCTTACTTCGACAACTCGGGCTGGGGTATCAAGGTGGGTGTCATTGACGCAGGCATCGATTGCTCACTGACTGGCCTGTCCGGCAAGGTCTACGGCGGCTATGACTACGCTGACAGTTCTGGTTACGACTGCAGTTACGTCACGGCTCACGGCACAGCGGTCGCGTCGATCATTGCGGCATCGGGAGGCGGCCTGCTCGGAACGGCCCCCGGCGTCCACTTGTACTCCTATCGTACCTTCACCGATGACAGCATTGATCACCCGGCATATGTGGCGGCAGCACTGGCACAGGCAAGGACCGACGGTATGCAGGTTATCAACCTCAGCATCGGTGATTGTGGGCGCGGGCGTGGGCCGGATCTACCGAGCGTGTGGGAACAAATCGACTCCGCGGTCGCAGCCGGAATCGTGGTCGTCGCCGCCGCGGGAGATGGCAACGGACCGGGTAATCCGGATGATTGCTCTTCCACGGACTCGATCTCATCGCTCGCCGTCCGTCCCGGTGTAGTTGCCGTTGGCGCGGTCAATCGGGACAGCGGTGTTTCCGCCGGATATCAGAGTGGACCGGAAATGACTGTTGTAGCCCCCGACAGCGTTACGGTGATGCGTGCGGGGACAGGTGCCTTCGCCATTTTCGACGGGACATCAGCTGCGGCGCCACACGTTGCGGGTGCGATCGCGCAACTGCTGTATGCCGGTGATTCCCCAGCTCTCGCGATCGGTGCGCTGAAATATGAGACCCAAACAAAGCCGGATAGCGGGAACCGGATGTTCTACGACGACACGCTTGGGCACAACAACGTCGTCGGTTACGGCACGCTTGATGTCGCTGGAGCGGTGAATCGTACACCGCAGATTTGGGAGTTCGAGTCCACATGCGACGGCGTTGTGCACGCCGGTGACACGTGCGAAGTGACTCCGTTGCTCGGGCTGGACGGGTACGCACCAGTTACATATACGTGGCATGCCACTGCAACGGCGGGCGGAACAATTACCGTTCTGGATTCATCGTCCGCATTCGAATTCAGGGTGAACGGGGATAGCTCATCGTCCTTTACGATCGGCGTTACGGCATGGCCACACGACACCGTTACACCGCGTCATCCGCGAGTCGGTGAGCCGGCGTTGACGAATTTCATCGTCTGTCCCGGCGGCGGGCCGCCTGTGGAGCGTCCCACGGGTGGGTCGGATTCATCGCCAAAGACGTTTGTGGGCACTGCAGCGATTAGATCCTTGAGTTTGGGAGGCCGGGCAACAGCGCCGCCCAGGATACGCCCGGACATGATCTGCTGAGGGATGCGGCAGACGAACGAATAACGGTGGCGTGCGACTGCCCCACTGATCGGAGGCAAGATGACTCGGCGTATTCCTGGTTGCCTGGCAGCTTTCATGGTCGTATCGATGTTGAGCGGCTGCTCGTTGTTCGGGAACTCGGATGACGTGCTTGCAGGACTTTGGGGCGGAAACGCGATCGAACTGCAGGTGACAGCGGGCCGCACCGTCATCCGGCTTCCATGTTCAACGACCATCACCTTTCCACAACCCATACCCATCTCCTCACGCCGTACGCTTGCCGCCGTCGGTTTCGAGAATGTTCCGTACATCACCGGTGTCACCGATACTGTAGCAGTAACGGGTGTGATCACCGGCGATTCGCTCAAGCTCGAATTCACGCATCGGACCGAACGCGGCGCGGGAAGCCCGGTCGCGACGATCGTAGTCTCGGGGCAGCACGGGGATTTTTCGGGGGTCGCTTTGTGTCCGGCGTGACGATCGCGATTGGGCCTCCCGCTCCGGCGAGGTCCCTTCGCAGCCGTGCCAGGACGCCTCGATACTGACCTGCGTCCAATGTGTTGCATGAGCCCGCACCCGCATGACAGCCCGCACAAAGAGGCATCCCTCCGCGCGCGCGTTTGTTGATCCCCCCCGGCGTTCGATCGATCCGCGTCGTCGACCTGGCGCGCGCATGGTTCGCGCATGCGCAATCCCGTGTCCCGCATCCTCCGGATGCTCGCCGATCGTCTGGGCATGTCGCGCCGCGAGGCGCGCGCCTTTGCGATCCTGCTCGTGTTTGGTGCCAGCGGTCATTTGCTGCGTGCGGCAGCCAGAGCCCCTGATATCCCTCATGTGGCGGCGCAGTTGTTCGACCCCGCCACCGACGGCAACCCCCTGGCGCATCGCGACTCGATCCAGCGCCTGCAGCAGCCGCTGGGGCCGGTGGAGCGGATCGATATCGACCACGCCGGAGTCGCCGAGCTGGAACGTCTGCCCGGAATCGGGCCCGCGCTCGCGAAGCGGATCGTCGCGGATCGCGAGAGCAACGGGGCGTTCGGCACGCTTGCCGGGCTGAGCCGGGTGCGGGGGATCGGGCATTCGCTGCTGGATCGGCTGGCCCCGCATCTCAGTTTCGGAGGCGTTCCGGCCGAAGCTCACATGGTCAGTCTGCCCGACGCCGTCGACATCAATCTCGCCACTGTGGCGGATCTGGTCGCCTTGCCGGGGATTGGGCCCACGCGTGCTCGTGCCATCGTGGCATTTCGCGACAGCGCGGGCCCATTTCGCCAAATGGCCGATGTCCGGCACGTGCCGGGGGTCACCGCCGCGCTACTCCGGCGACTCGACGGCAGGCTCGTCATTCCGTGACCTTTACCCGGGCGGGGCGTCATCGTCGACAAGGCATCCCCCTTGCACCCACGGCCCCCGATGACTGTCCCGTCCGTGGTGACTGGTGGCCCGGTGGATTCGGCGCATGCGTCCGAACGTCTGGGCGAGCTCCTGCTTGCGCAGGGGCTGCTGACGCGCGACCAGCTGGCGGCGGCGCTCCAGGAGCACCGCAATACCCAGCAGCGACTCGGTCTGGTCCTGGTGCGCCGCGGCCTGATCGGCGAGCTCGAGCTGACCAAGGTCCTGGCGCGCCAGTACCGGATGCAGGGCGTCGACCTGTCGAAGTTCGAGATCGATCCGCGCACCATCAAGCTGATTCCTGGCGACGTGGCCATGAAGCGCACCGTGTTGCCGCTGCGGCGCGAAGGGCGTACCCTCACGGTGGCGGTGGCCGATCCGGCCGACCAGGGTCTGCTCGAAGACCTCAAGTTCATGACCCGGTACGACATCTTTGCCGTGCTGGCCGGCGAGGAAACGTTGCGCGCCCTGATCGAGCGCCACTATGAGAGTGGCGACGAGCAGCTGCAATCGATCCTCAACGAAATGGAGGGCGCTAACGAGGATGTCGAGATCGTCAGCGAGGCCGAAGACGAGGCGGCGGCGCAGCAGGCGGCGGTCGACGACGCACCCGTAGTCCGTCTGATCAACGGGATTCTCACCGAAGCCGTCAAGCGCGGCGCCTCGGACATCCACATCGAGCCGTTCGAGCACGAAATCCGGATCCGGTATCGTATCGACGGCACGCTGCTCGAAATCATGAAGCCGCCGCTCAAGATGCGGGCGGCGCTGACATCGCGCGTCAAGATCCTGTCGCAACTCAACATCGCGGAGCGGCGCATCCCGCAGGATGGCCGGCTCAAGCTCAAGATGGGCAACCGGGTCATCGACTTCCGCGTCTCGACGCTGCCGGTGCTGTTCGGCGAGAAGATCGTGCTCCGGATCCTCGACAAGGGCAACCTGACCCTCGATCTGACCAAGTTCGGCTTCGAGCCCAAGGCGGAGGCCGACCTGATGAAGGCGATCCTCAGCCCGTACGGCATGGTGCTGGTGACCGGACCGACCGGTTCGGGCAAGACCACCACGCTCTATTCGGCGCTGCAGCGGATCAATACGGTCGAAACCAATATCATGACGGCCGAGGATCCGGTCGAATACAACCTGCCCGGGATCAACCAGGCGCCGATGCGGGCCGAGATCGGCCTGACCTTTGCAGCGGCATTGCGTGCATTCCTGCGCCAGGACCCCAACGTCATCATGATCGGCGAGATCCGCGATCTGGAGACGGGGGGCATTGCGATCAAGGCGGCGCTCACCGGCCACCTGGTGCTGTCGACGCTGCATACCAATGACGCGCCGAGCACCATTGTCCGGATGATCGACATGGGGATCGAGGCGTTCAACGTGGCGAGCGCGGTCAACCTGGTGGTGGCCCAGCGGCTGGTCCGCCGGATCTGCACCGGCTGCAAGGCGCCGGCGCTGTACAACGAGGCCGAACTGCAGTCGCTGCGCACCGGCGTCGGCTCGTTGCGGGACACGGTGCTCTATCGCGGTACCGGGTGTGACCAGTGCGGCGGCACCGGCTATCGCGGCCGCGCCGGCCTGTACGAGGTCATGGCCATGTCGCCGGCGTTGCGGCGGATGATCCTGACCGGTGCGTCGACGGTGGAACTGCGGGAAAAGGCCGTCAGTGAGGGCATGCTGACGTTGCGGATGGATGGGATCAAGAAGCTTGAACGGGGGATCACCACGCTCGAAGAAGTGGTCAAGGAGACCAGCGAATGACGCTCAATCTGCGCAGTCTGCTCGAGGAGATGATCGCGAAGGATGCGTCCGATCTCCACCTCACCACCGGCGTGCCGCCCAAGCTGCGGGTCGACGGCGAACTGGTCAACACCGACACCGACGTGATGCTGCAGCCCAAGGACACCCTGGCGCTGGCGTATTCGGTGCTCACCGAGGCCCAGAAGAAGCGCTTCGAGCAGGAGGACGAACTCGATTTCTCCTTCGGCATCCAGAACCTCGCCCGGTTCCGCGGCAACGTCTTCAAGCAGCGCGGCTGCATTGCCATGGCGATCCGGATGATTCCGTTCATGGTGAAGTCGTTCGAGGATCTGCGGCTGCCGCCGATCACCGCCAAGCTGGCCGAACGGCCGCGCGGCCTGGTGCTGGTGACGGGCCCGACCGGGTCCGGCAAGTCGACCACGCTCGCGGCGATGATCGACAAGATCAACCGCGAGCGGACCGGGCACATCATCACGGTCGAGGATCCGATCGAGTTCATTCACCGTCACCAGAAGTGCATCGTCAACCAGCGCGAGGTCGGGACCGACACACCGTCGTTCGGGTCGGCGCTCAAGTACGCGTTGCGCGAGGACCCCGACGTGATCCTGATCGGCGAAATGCGCGACCTGGAGACCATTTCGGCCGCGCTCACGATCGCGGAAACCGGCCACCTTGCCCTGGCGACGCTGCATACCAACTCGGCGCCCGAGGCGATCAATCGCATCATCGACGTCTACCCCAGCAATCAGCAGTCGCAGGTGCGCGCGCAGCTGGCCTTCGTGCTGGAGGGCGTGATCACGCAGACGCTGTTGCCCCGGCTCAAGGGACGCGGGCGCTTCATGGCTGCGGAAATCATGGTGGCGACCCCGGCCATCCGCGCGCTGATCCGCGACGACAAGGTGCACCAGATGTATTCGACAATGCAGTCCGGCAAGAAGTACGGCATGCAGACGATGAACGATGCGTTGTACCAGGCATACACCAACCGCGAAGTGGCCAAGGAGGAATGCATCCGGGTGTCGCCCAACCCGGCCGACTTCCTCCGATCGATCGGCGAGACGCCGGTCGAGGAGAAGCCGATCGGCGAGGTCCGGCTGGCGCGGTAGATAGACGTTAGACGTTAGGCGTTAGCCATTAGTAGGGGCGAATGATCATTCGCCCCCGACGAGATCACGATGGAACGGGTAGGGGCGAATGATCATTCGCCCCCGACGAGATCACGATGGAACGGGTAGGGGCGAATGATCATTCGCCCCAACGGAATCACGGAGGAGTCGAATGCCGGTTTTTGAATACACGGCCAAGAACGCGACCACGGGCCAGATCATGAAGGGGACGTTCGACGCCCCGTCGCGCAACGAAGTGGTCGGTCACCTGCGCAAGAACCGCCTGCTGCTGGTGTCGATGCGCGAGGCGCGCAAGGATATCAAGCTGTCGTTGCCGGGACGCGCGATCAGCACGCGCGACATCGTGATCTTCACGCGGCAGTTCGCCACGATGATCAACTCGGGCCTGCCCCTGGTGCAATCGCTCAACATCCTGTCGTCGCAGACGGAGAATCCCAAGCTCAAGGAGATCGCCCGCGCGGTGGTCTTCGACGTGGAGGCCGGCAATACCCTGGCCGACGCGCTCGCCAAGCATCCCAAGGCGTTTCCGCAGCTGTACGTGAACATGGTCGCGGCCGGCGAAGCCGGCGGCATTCTCGACACCATTCTGCTGCGCCTGGCGACGTTCCTCGAAAAGAACGACAAGCTGATCCGCAAGGTGAAGAGCGCCATGATCTACCCGGGCGTGATCTTCACCGTGGCGATGGGCGCGATCGCGATCCTGCTGATCTTCGTGATCCCGGTGTTCCGCACCATGTTCGAGTCGGTGCACATGGAGTTGCCGCTGCCGACCCGCATCGTGATCGGCATGTCGGACTTTCTGCGATCGTTCTGGTGGATCGTGGGCGGCCTGGTCGCGATTGCCGTCGTGGCGTTCAGGAAGTTCTACGCCTCGCCGCCGGGGCGCCGTCGCGTCGACGGCATGCTGCTGGGCATGCCGGTGCTGGGCGACGTGTTGCGGAAGTCGGCCGTGTCGCGGTTCACCCGCACGCTCGGTACGCTGGTGTCCTCCGGCGTGTCGATTCTCGAAGGCCTGGAAATCACCGCCAAGACCGCCGGCAATTCGGTGATCCACGATGCGATCATGTCGTCGCGGTCGTCGATCGCCGGCGGCGACACCATTGCGGCACCGCTCGACAAGTCGGGCGTGTTTCCGCCCATGGTGATCT
Source organism: uncultured Gemmatimonadales bacterium (assembly GCA_963796635.1). Classification (GTDB taxonomy): domain Bacteria; phylum Gemmatimonadota; class Gemmatimonadetes; order Gemmatimonadales; family GWC2-71-9; genus Palsa-1233. Next base: position 2,279,347 of record CAWCMH010000001.1, on the reverse strand, counting down.
CGATGATCGCGGTGGGCGAACAGACGGGTGGCCTCGACGAGATGCTCAGCAAGATTGCCGACTTCTACGACGACGAGGTGGACATCGCGGTCGGCGGGTTGCTCTCGCTCCTCGAGCCGCTGATGATCCTGTTCCTCGGCGTGATCGTGGGCGGCATGATCGTGGCCATGTACCTGCCGATCTTCAACCTGATGCAGACGGTGCAGTAGCGCTCGTCGCCGGCTGGTTCGGCTTGCATCCGCAAAGGCCCCGGGAACGGGGCCTTTGTCGTGGCCATCGTCTAACGGATGATCGCCACGATCGCGGCGACGCCGAGCACCAGCCACATCACGTAGTCGCCGACCGCGCCGCTTTGCAGGCGCTCCAGCCAGCGTGTGACGGGATCGACGGAGCGGACCGCCGTGCGCCGCGAGAGGGAGGTTCCCGCCACCGCGAGGGCCAGCAGCACGCCGCCGATGCCAAAGGCAATCGATTCGCGCCGTTCGCCGGCGGTCAGGGCCGCCGCCGCGGCGATCGTGCCGTACGCTGCCATCGGCGTGGGTGATCCGGCCAGCACGGCCTGTACGTAGCCATGCCGATCCTGGAATTGTGCGGCGCTGCTGAGGGCAGTGCGGCGCATGCCCGGCGCGACACTGAGTGCAATGCTCGCAACCAGCAAGAGTGCTGGCGCGGCGACACTGGTCCACGGCGTGGTGCCCGCGGCCGGCCCGGGGTCTTCGACGCGGAGTTCCGTGGGGGCGTACCGTTCCCTGCCTGCGGTCGCGCCCCAGCCCAGAAAGATCCGCCCGGCGGCGCGGAATCCCGCCCCGCCAGTGAGCGCCGCGGCGGCGAGCAGCACCCACGAAAGCCAGGGAAGATGTGCGCGAGACGCCGCGGCGTCGATCAAGGCGTGACCGCTGAACGTGCCCAGCGGCGGGACGCCAGCGAGAATCAGCGTGGCGATCGCAAAGATCGCCAGCAGGATCCATTGCCCGCGCGCCTTGCCGCGCAGGATGAATTCGTCGACGCTACCGTAGCGAGAGAGGAGGGCCGCCGCGACGAGAAAGAGGGTCGCCTTGACGAGGCCGTGGCCCGGCAGGTAGATGGCGGAACCCGCCGTGGCCGTCGTGGTGAACAGGGCAAATCCGGCCCACGCGATGCCGGAATGCGCCACGGTCGAGAACGCCAGCAGCCGCTTCAGATGGCGTTGCCGCCAGCAGAGCACGGCACCCACCAGCATGGTCGCCACGGCCAGGGCGACCAGTACGGTCCGCAGGACGGGAATTGCGGCATCCACCGTGCCCGAAAAGACGCTCCAGTATACGCGCGACGCGCCGTAGAGTCCGAGCTCGACCATCACGCCGGAGAAGAGCGCGGAGACTGGCGCGGGCGCCACCGCATGCACGTCGGCGAGCCAGAAGTGGAATGGCACGATGGCGCCCTTGACGAGAAATCCGACGACGGTGAGGATCAGCGCCATCAGGACCAGCGCGTCTGGCGGGCGTTGCTGCAGCGCGTGTCCGATCGCCGCGAGATTGAGCGCGCCGGTGCGGCCGTAGAGCAGGATCACACCCAGCAGAATCAAGAGCGCGCCGACGCTGTTCGTCACCGCAAAGATCAATCCGCCCTTGAGTCCGCCGGGTTGCGCGTCGTACGCCGTCAGCGCGTACGCGGTCACGCCCATGAGTTCGAAGAACACGAACATCGTGAACAGATCGCCGGCGACGCACAGGCCCGCCATGGCCCCCATGAACAGCAGCATGAGCGGCTGGAAGTGCCCATCGTCGTCGCGCACGGTGTGCCAGGCCGACACCAGTGACGCCAGGGCAATCAACGCGACCAGCGCCCCCATTTCCGCACTCACCCCGTCGAGTACCAGCGCGATGCCGACGGCGAGATGGTGCTGCGGAGTCCAGCCTCCGACCCAGTACACCACGCGCGCTGAGGCGGCCGCCGGGGCAAGCAGGGCAAAGGCGACGACCTCGAAGGCGCCCACCATGAGGCTGGCGCACTGCGCGGCCACCCGAGGAATCACTGTGCGAGTGGCGGTGAGCAGCCCCGCTGCCAGCAGCGGGATCGCGATCGTGAAGGGCAGCAACCCGTGCATCAGGCAGGCAGGATCGCTTCGGAATCGGCCGGGTGTTCCACCGGTTGAAGCGGGTGTAGTCGTTGCGGATCGACCGATTCACCGCGCGACTTCAGCACCGCGGTGATGGTGAGCAGCAGTGCGGTCACGGTAGCGCTGACCACGATGTCGGTGAACGCGAGGGCCTGGACCACGGGATCGACGGCGGGGGTGCCCGGCGGCACGTCGCTGAAGACGGGCGCCCCGGCGCCATGCAGGTATCCCACAGTGAGCAGCAGCACGTAGGTCGATGACTGTGCCACGCTGAGCGCGATGATGAGGCGCACCAGATGCCGGCTGGTGACGACGCCGTAGAGACCGATCATGAACAACCACACGGCCGCGGCATACGGCAACCAGTGCAGCACGCCGGCCGTCGGAATCATGGCTCGGCGCCGAGAGAGGGACGAGTGCGGGCGACATCAAGCAGGTGTCCGTAGGCCAGCACGAAGCCGCTGGCCACTTCGAGTCCCACGGCGAGGTTGATCGCCGTGATGGTACCACCCGATAGCAGCTGGCGGAAATGCCCGCGCGGCAGCGCGTTTGCCAGGAATGCCGTGCCGTCGATCACGCCGATGCAGCCGATGACAACGTACGCGGCGGCGCCCAGTGCTTCGATGCCTTCGACGACGGGCCCACGAGCGAACCGGCAGTAGATGTCCGCGCCGAAGCCGAGGTAGATCATCAGCCACGCCGCCGACGCCAGGACACCACCCTGAAATCCGCTCCCCGGTGACAGGTGCCCGTGCGTGATGATGTCGATGGCGATCACCAGCACGCCTCCCAGCGATGCCAGGGCAAAGACGCGGATGGCTTCACCTCGGTCGGCGGGAACCACATGTTTCTGCTCGTCGTCCTCGTGCGTCGCAATCACGTGCCGTTTGCCAGTGGTGATGACCTGGGCGAGACCGATCAGCGCGCCGAACAGGATGAACTCTTCGCCGAGCGTATCCAGGCCGCGGTAATCGAAGGTGATGGCGGTCGGCACATTGGCGACGGCGCGCTCGATTGGGGCGCGCGCGTTCAGCCATGCGGCATATGGTATCTGGCGGTGTCCGAACGTCGGCAGCTGCAGCGCCGCACCAAGCAGTGCGCCGGTGAAGATGGCGCCGCTGGCGACAAACAGCGCCGTGCGCAGCGGCAGCTTCATCGGGCCGGCCGATCGTCGTCGGCGGCTCGGCGCCGCTGGTAGTTCCGCTGGAGCTTGACGAGCGTGAACAGGATCAATGTCGGCAACGCGATGCCGCCGACGCCGACCTCCGACAACGCGACGTCAGGCGCCTGCAGCAACACGAACAACACCGCCAGCATCAATCCGTAGGCCCCGAGCACGATGCACTGGGCAACGGCGTCGCGCGTGAGTACGACGGCGGTACCGGCGCCGGCCACCAGCACGAACGCGAGCATCAGCAACAGGTCACTCATCGTTCCGCCGGACCGGGGCGATCGACGTCGAATGCGGCGCGCGCGAGGTAGTGCGCCAGGATCGGCCCGCTCACCGCCACGACGAATGTCGCGGCGACGGCGCCTTCCGTCATGGCGTCGGCCCCGCACCCGATCACGATGGCGAGTCCCACGGCGAGCGCCCCCACGGTGCTGAGCGGGGCAAGAAAATGGACGCGATTCAGCGCGTCACGCGTCACCGCCACGCCGATCGCGGCGCCGAGCGCCGTCAGCGTCCCCACGCCGAGCAGCAGGGCCACGATCACGCTTCGCATGGATCGTTGCGCAACCAACGCTGAATCACGTTGGCGAAGATCAGGGTTCCCGGCACGCTGATCGCGGCCAGCGCGAGCGGCACGATCAGATACGAGGGGCGCCGCGACGCGGCGACGATCAGCAGCAGTGCCAGCACCGTGCTGGTGCTGGCGCACTGCATCGCGATGAGTCTCGCCAGGCGGGAACCGCGGCCGGTCGCGATCATCGCGATGCTGGCGGCCAGCAGCAGGCCGAGCGCCGCGGTGTTCCACCACGAAGGGGGGATCACCCGCCGGTCCCTGTCAGATCGGCCATCGGGGATCATTGCCGCCGAGCGGCGGCGCAGGTGGCACCAGTGTGTGCACGTAGAGTACGCCTGAATCCTCGGGCGCTGATACCACGATGGTATTCGGTGCCGTCGACAGCACCGCTACCACCAGCGCGCGCCGCCCGGTATCTCGCGGATTGTTGGTGCCGGGATCGAACCGGACCCGATGCACCGCGCCCGGGTGTCGGTGCGCGCCGCCGAAGAGCGTGGCCAGCACGCGACCGGTGTCGCGCACCACCCTACCGGGGATCGGGAGCAGGTGACGAACCCACGCCGGGCGACCGCCGAACCGGGCACCTGCGACGCGGGACGCCCCGGCGACCATGGCGGTCGCAGCCACGGCGCATATCGCGCCCAGCACCAGATCAGCGGTCTGACTGCTGTGGTTCAGGGCGATCCACAACAGCAACCAGAGAGAAGCCTGTGCGGCGTGCCACTGGAACTTGAGGCGCGCCGTCGAACGGCGCGACGTGGTGCGGTGCGAGCGGTGCGTGCGCATGGGTAGTTACCCGGGGGACGTACGGCTGCGTCGTCACCTACACGAACAACCGGCGGCCTCGCCTAGTCGCCGGGCCCCGGCCACGCTTATTCTTCGACTGACTCTACCCGGAAGCCCGTCCATGATCCGCCCGTCCGTCGCCGTGCTCGTCCTGCTCGCCAGCCCGCTCGCCGCCCAGCAACCGCAACCGTTGCCGCCGTTGCGGCCCCAGACGGCCGTTGGCGACACGTCCATTTTCGCCCCGATCGCCTTGCCGACGGCCAATGAGTTCCGCGATGGCAGTGGTGCACCCGGGTCGCGGTACTGGCAGAATCGCGCGAGTTACGACATCGATGCCTCGCTCGACACCACCACCAAGACGCTTCACGGTCACGAAGTCCTGCGGTACACCAACAACTCCCCCGATACGCTGCGGTTCGTCTGGGTGCAGACCGAGCAGAACGCCTTTCAGGCCAACTCGCTGAACTCGTTCATCTTCCCCGCCAACTCACGCTTCGGCGCCGAGAACTTCCAGGGTGGCGATGTCATCGAACATTTCGACGAGCTGGTCGGGGGCTCGGCGAAAGTGCGCGCGCGTCACGATTCGCTGCATCTCTACGTCAACGGCACCGTCACCCGCGTCGATCTGGCCGAGCCGCTCGCGCCGGGGCACACCGCCACGTTCGATGTGGCGTGGCATTTCCTGATTCCGGAGCACGGCGCCGACCGCATGGGCCGCGATGGCGCACTTTACGAGCTGGCGCAGTGGTATCCGCGCATGAACGTCTACGACGACGTGCAGGGCTGGAATACCGATCCCTATCTCGGCCAGGGCGAGTTCTATCTCGACTACGGTGACTACACCGTGTCGGTCACCGTACCGGCGGGCTATATCGTCGCGGCGACCGGCACGCTGGATAACGCCAGCCAGGTGCTCACGCCCAAGGAGATCGCCCGGCTGGCCGAAGCGGTGAAATCGGACACCACCATTGCCATCGTGACGGCGGACGAGCTCAAGAGTGGTGCAGCGCGGCCGCGCGCGACCGGGACCATGACCTGGAAGTTCTCGGCGAAGAATGTGCGCGACGCCGTGTGGGCGGGTTCGCCGGATTATCAATGGGACGCCCAAGGGTACAAGGGCGCGTTGGCGATGGCGTATTACCGACCCAGCGCGGCGTTCAACTGGGACGACGCGGCCGACCAGGCCCGCATGTCGATCCAGGAATATTCCGAACGCTGGTATCCATATCCGTGGCCGCAGATTTCGGCGGTCGAAGGGCCCATCAGCGGCATGGAATACCCGATGCTCGCGATGGAAACGGTGAGCCGCGACAAGCCCGGGTTGTACAACGTCGTGACCCACGAAATCGGCCACGACTGGTTCCCGATGATCGTCGGGTCGAACGAGCGGCGCTACATGTGGATGGACGAAGGCTTCAACACGTTCATCAATACCTTCTCCGAAGCTCGGCGCTATCCGCAGAACGGCGATCAGATGCAGCGCGCCGCCGCGCAACGCAACGAGATCGAGGAAGTCATGCGCGCCGGCGTGGACCAGCCGATCATGATCAACCCCGATCGCATCAACCCGCAGTTGCTGGGCGTTTCGGCCTATGACAAGCCCAGCGTCGGCCTGCAGTTGTTGCGGCAGGAAATCCTGGGTCCCGATGCGTTCGACGCGGCGTTCCGCACCTACATCCGTCGGTGGGCGTACAAGCACCCGACGCCGAGTGATTTCTTCCGCACCATGGAGGACGTCAGCGGCCGTCAGCTGAGCTGGTTCTGGCGCGAATGGTTCTACGAAAACGCACGCTTCGACCAGGCGGTCGACACGGTCGCCACGCGGCAGGTGGGCGACAGCGAGAACGTGGCCGTGATGTACGGGAGCCGGATGCGCGGCGTCCTTCCGATCCGGGCGCGCTTCACCTTTACCGACGGGTCAACGCAGGAATTCGACTACCCGGCGGAGGTGTGGAGCACCAACACGACGCACTACATCCGGCGGTACACCTTCGGCAAGAAGGTGGCGAAGATCGAGCTCGATCCCGATCATCTGCTGGTCGATGTCGATCGGAGCAACAACACCTGGACCGCGCCGTAAAGGCAATGGGACGTGCGGTCCGGGCTATGGCTGGCGCACCGCGTCCCATCCGCCGGCGAGGTCGGTGACTTGGGCAAAGCCCATCTGTTCCAGCACGGATGCGGCGATCGCGGAGCGGGTGCCACCCTGACAATGCACCGCGACTGGCGTGGCGCGATCGACATCGCGCAGCGCGACTTCAATGCGGCCGAGCGGAGCGTGGATGGCATATGGCAGGTGGCCCGCCTGCCATTCGTTCGCCTCGCGTACGTCGACGATCATTACGCCGGAGTTGTGTAACCGGTCCGCCGTGTCGATCGGAGCGCTGTGGGTTGTGACCCGTTGGCCGGCGTCGCGACCGGCCAGCACCTCGAGGTCGAAGGCACCGGCGATCGCATCGATGCCGATGCTCGCCAGGGCAGTCTGCGCTTCCGCGGCCGCGGCCGCGGATGGGGCGATCAGGTACACCGGCCGGTCCGGCGAAATCAGCCACCCGGCCCATTTGGTGAACGACGATCGCAGCGGCAGGTTGATCGTGCCTGCCAGGTGGTTTCCCGCATACTCGCCCGCGGTGCGCAGGTCGATCACCACGCCGTCATTCAACGCGTTGCGAAAGGCAGCGGCAGGCAATGACCGCGGCGGCGGTCGTACCCCGAGCACGGTCGGTCCGTCGCGGTTGATCCGCTTCATGCGCGCGAAATACGGTGGTGGTGCCGGTTGGTCTGCGAGCACATTGGCCACGAACTGATTGATGTCCGACGCCTGGAGCGCCCAGTTCTGGCGGCGTTGGTCGCCGAGCGTCGTGGACGGCGCGCTGCCGAGCGACTTGCCGCAGGCCGAACCCGCGCCGTGACCGGGCCAGATCGCGAGGGTGTCGGGCAGGTCATTCAGCCGCCGCAGCGAGGCGAACAGCTGCCGGGCGCCGGGATCGGCGCTGCCGGCGACGCCGGCCGCCTGTTCCAGCAGGTCCGGCCGTCCCACGTCGCCGACGAACAGAAAGTCGCCCGACAGCATGGTCGGTGCCGCGTCGGGCGTCGCCGTATCGGTCAGCAGAAACGCGATGTGCTCCGGCGTGTGTCCCGGCACATGCAAGACGGTCGCCCGCACGGTGCCGAACGTGATGACGTCACCATCGTGCAGCAGCGTGGCGCCGTCGCCGGCGGCAAAGCGATACTGCCAGTCGGGGCCGCCTTCGCCCGACAGCAGCGGCACCGCGCCGGTGGCGGCGACCAATTCACGCGTACCGGACACGAAATCCGCGTGAATATGCGTTTCGGCGACGCGGGTGATCCGCGGTCCCCGACTCCGTGCCAGCGCGAGATAGGGTGTGATGTCGCGCGCCGGGTCGACCACCATCGCTTCGTCGCTGGCATCGCCGCTGATCAGGTAGCTGGCCTGCGCGAGGCCACTGTCGTAGATCCGCTCGACATGCATGATCAGTCCTTGAGCGTGCGTTGCAGGATCGCCGCGAGGCGCACGCCGGCGCGCAGCAGGCGCTCGCGAATCACGCGGCGCGCCGCGTCGGCGTAGGTTGGCGTGATGTCGAGGGACGACGGCAGGTCATGATAGACCATGTCGCGCGCAATGTCGTGCGACTCCACGGCCCACTGAATCACGCTGCCGTGTGTCAGCTGGTCGATGTCGTGGCGGCGGCTGATGTCGGTTTCGATGTCGTGCACCAGCTGCGGCTCGGTCTCGCCGAACGATCGCAGCAGGCCGGTGTCCCAGATGGCATGCAGCGTGGTGGACCGGCCGTCGAACTCGACATGCACGTCGTTGCCGCCGCGGTCCCCGCGATCGGACGCATGCAGCGGCTGGTGGATGTCACCGACGAGATGTACCACCCACTTGAGCGCCGTCGCACGCGCGGCATCGGACTCCGTCGTGTCGCCGAGGATCCGGATCTGCTCGGTGAGCGCAGCGACAATGCAGACGTTCCGCTGGCAGTCGCGCGCGGCGACGTAGGTCGAATCGTAGGTTTCGATGTTGACGTAATGCCACGGCGCCGTGCCGGGCAGCCGGCGCCGCTCATCGTCGGCCCAGCTGGCGACCGCGGTGATGTCGTCCCCGCCGAGCAGCCGCCGTGTCTCCGCGGCCACATCGGGCGTCAGTCGGTCGAGCGCCACCTGCGCGATGATGCGGTGCGCCTCCGCCCCCCACCGTCGCGCGGCGCCGGGCGTGCGCAAACCGGCAGGGTGCAACACGGCGACCAGCACCGGAATCAGTCCAAGCATGGCGACGATCAGCTCCAGGTCGTGAGATGGGCAGGACCGGGACAGATTGTAGCGAGGCGAGAGCCCAGAGGCGAGAGGCGAGAGCATGAGCGAAGGGGAGCGCGAGAGAGGGAGCCAGCCCGCGACGGGCGCCGGTTTGTGGCTGGGGCGATGTCTGGCCGTGGTGGCCGGGTGTCTTGTCGTGGGCGTGCCGCGGCTTGCGGCGCAGGACACGCTGCCCGGCTCCCGGTTGACCAACGACGGCGTGGTTCGCGCGAACAGCGCCACGCAGGCCGTCTTCATTGCCCGGACGCGTTGGGGCGACACGGTCGATATCGGCGACTTTGCCAGCATGCTGCTGGCGCGGATCGGGGCGCCGCCGTTTCCCGACTCGCTCGGCTTCCGGGTCACGGCGGATAGCCAGCGTATCCGGATTTCGGGCCGCCTGATGGACTTTCCGGCCGATTCGCGCGCCGAGATCGGGCCGATCTTCTCGTTCATCGATTCGACGTCGATGTTCGTGGCGCGGATTTCGATGCCCCAGGCCGATCACGGCGTCATGGTTTTCCGGCTTGACGGCGTGTCGGTGCGGGGCCTGCCGATCCCCGAATTGCTGCTGCTCGCCGCACTCAGCCAGTACCAGCAGCGATATCCCGGAATGCTCACCGACGACGGCCGCGAATTCGACGTGGCGATGCCGGTCGAGGCGCACGCCCGATTGACGACCAACGCGCTGATCCTGACCATGCCGCGCACGCCTTAGCTTTGGCGGCGATGCACGACCCCTGGGCCGCGCTGCGGCACCCCGACTATCGCCGCTTCCTGATCGCGCATTTTGCAACCACGGTCGGCCTGCAGGTCGCCGAGCTTGTGGTGGCGTGGCAGATGTACCTCGATACCCATGATCCCCTCTCGCTTGGCCTGGTGGGTCTGGCCGAAGCGCTCCCCAACATCATCACTTCGCTGCTCGGCGGACACACCGCCGATCGGATGGACCGCCGCCGCCTGGCGCTGCTGGCCACGACGATCCTGCTGTTCTGCACCGGCCTGCTTGCGCTCCTTGCCGGTGGTGGGATCACGGCCCACCGACGCGTGATTGGTGTGTACCTGCTGGTCGCCACGATGGGCGTTGCGCGGGCGTTCTTGCAGCCGGCGCGGATCGCCCTGGCCGCCGCGATGCTGCCGCGCGACATGCAGGCCAACGCGGTCGCGTGGCGGAGTACGATCTGGCAGCTCGGTGCGGTGATCGGTCCGGCGCTCGGAGGGGTATTCAACGCGATCGTCGGTGAACAGGCCACGTACGTCATCTCGGCGGCGTTGCTGGCGGTCGGTGTTTTCGGACTGCTGCTGGTGCGGTTCCGCGCTGCGCCCGCCGGGCATCGTCGCGACGAGCCGATTCTGGCGTCGCTGGCCAGCGGGATCCGGTATCTGCGGGGGCAACAGATCCTGCTTGGCGCGATGACGCTCGACCTGTTCTCGGTGCTGTTCGGCGGCGCGGTCGCGCTGCTGCCGGTATTCGTCGTCGATATCCTGCACACCGGCGCCTGGGGGCTCGGCGTGTTGCGTGCGGCGCCAGCGGTCGGCGCGTTGACGATGTCGGTGTGGCTGGCGTGGCGGCCGCCGATGGAGCGCGCGGGCCGCTCGCTGCTCATCGCGGTGGCGCTGTTCGGTGCCCTCGTCATCGGGTTCGGTCTGGCGCGCACCACGTGGCTGTCATTCGCCTGTCTTGCGCTGGGCGGTGCCGCCGACATGGTCAGCGTGGTGATCCGGTCGACGCTGCTGCAACTGCTGGTGCCCGACCGGCTGATGGGCAGGGTCGCCAGTGTCAACGCGATCTTCATCGGGTCGAGCAATGAGATCGGGTCGTTCGAATCGGGCGTCACCGCGCGATTGATGGGGGCGGTCCCGGCGGTGCTCATGGGTGGAGCGCTCACGCTGAGTGTGGTGGGGGTCACGGCGCGGCTCGCGCCCGAACTGGCGGCGGTGGGGCGACTCGCGGATCTGGAACCCGGGCCGGGCTGAAGTCGCGCCGTCTGGTCACTCAGTGACCTCTCGCGATGTTCGCGGCGGCAGCAGTCGCCCTTGGCGACTTCGCTGTGCCGAGCCGCCTGCCCTGAGCGCAGCGAAGGGTCACTTCAGTGACGCCGGCACATCACGCCCGCGCGACGCGTCTCCAGTCCAGCCCGACCGCAATCACGTGCGTCGTGATCGTCACGGCACTGATGGCGCACCAGCGGCAGAACTCGTGCATGACGAAGAACTCGTAGTACTTGAGTCGCAGCGTGAACAGGAAGGCGCCGACGATCAGCACGGTGAGCGTCAGCGTGATGCGCCGGTCGTCCATCCGGGCCGGCTGCAAGCCGAAGAGTGCCACGGCAAGGATCAGCGTGTAACCCACGGCGCCGATCAGCGCGACATCGATGCCGAGAAAACGCCCCCACTGCGAGGTCATCACGATCTCGCACGAGTGGGCGGCGTTGCAGACCAGCGGGCCCATGTCGCCGAGCTTCCAGAGGTGCAGGTAGACGGCGACGAGGCCCGAGATCAGCGCCGTGAGCGCGATCCAGTGGCGGGGCGTGAACGACGCGTCGGTGGGTTTCGTCACGGCAGGATTGTATCACGGTGCTTCGGGATCCGGTATCGCGCCGGTGTAGTTTTGGCGCGCAATGCCCAGTCCCCGCAGCCCCGCCACCGAGCGCCGCACCTTTGCCATCATCTCGCATCCCGATGCGGGCAAGACGACGCTGACCGAAAAGCTGCTGCTGTACGGCGGCGCGATTCATCTGGCCGGTTCGGTCAAGGCCCGTCGCGCGGCCCGTCATGCCACGTCCGACTGGATGGAACTCGAGCGCCAGCGCGGCATTTCGGTCACGTCCAGCGTGCTGCAGTTCGAATATCTTGGCTACCAGGTGAACCTGCTCGACACGCCGGGTCACGCCGACTTTTCCGAGGACACCTACCGCACGTTGATCGCCGCCGACAGTGCCGTGATGTTGCTCGACAATCGCCGCGGCGTCGAGGAGCGCACGCGCCAGCTGTTCGACGTGTGCCGCCTGCGGCGCATGCCGATCTTCACCTTCGTGAACAAGTGCGATCGTCCGGGCGGCAATCCGCTCCAGCTGATCAGCGACGTGGAGGCGGATCTCGGACTCGGCATCTATCCGGTGACCTGGCCGATCCACACCAGCGCCGGGTTTGTGGGCGTGGCCGATCGTCGGCGCGGCGACGTGCTGCTGTTCGCACGGCAATCTTGACCATGGCGCGACCCTGGTTGACACGCGTCGGGTTCGACTCGACGATCCGGCGTTGCTGCAGTATCTCGGCGGGGCGGACGTCGCCGCGCTGCGCGACGAACTCGCCCTGCTCGATCACGCCGGGCACACGTGGGATCCCGCGGCAGTGCGCGACGGGCTCCTGTCGCCGATGTTCTTCGGGTCGGCGTTGTCGAACTTCGGCGTCGAACCTTTCCTGCACGACTTCCTGGAACACGCGCCGGGTCCGCTGCCGCGGCACGCCGAGCCGCACGATGTCTCGCCCGACGACGAGGAGTTCACCGGGTTTGTCTTCAAGATCCAGGCGAACATGGACCCGCGTCATCGCGATCGCATTGCGTTCGTGCGGATCTGTTCCGGACATTTCACCGCCGGCATGACCGTGGCGCTGGCCCGCACCGGCAAGCCGTTGCGCCTGGCGCAGCCCCAGCAATTCCTGGCGCGCGAGCGGGTGGAAGTCGAGGAAGCGTGGCCGGGCGACGTCATCGGCATTCACGATCGCGGGACGTTGCGGGTGTCGGATTCGCTGTCCACGCGCGGTGACGTGACCTTCACCGGGATTCCGCGGTTCGCGCCGCAGTTCTTCGCGCGCGTGATCGTCTCCGATCCCCTGCGGCGGAAGCATCTCGACACCGGATTGCGCCAGCTCGCCGAGGAAGGCGCGGTGCAGGTCTTCTACCAGGAATCGATCGCGGGTCCGGTGCCGATCGTCGGCGCGGTCGGTCTGTTGCAATTCGACGTGCTGTTGTTCCGGCTGGAAAACGAATACGGCGTGCCCTGCAGGCTCGAGCCGCTGCCCTTCAAGCTGGCGCGCTGGGTGCGCGGCAGCGAAGCCGCGATCGAGGCCCTCGTCGAGGGGCGGTCACGCCTGCGCCTGTACGACGCCAAGGGGGGCTCGATCCTGCTGTTCGAGGACGAGTGGGCGCTGCGGCACAGCTTGGAGAAGTCGGCCGATCTCGAATTTCTCGAAGTGGCGCCCTGAACCAGGAGAAAAGAGAAACGAGAAAAGAGAAAAGTGCGAAGGGGAACACCTTTTCTCGTTTCTCTTTTCTCCTTGTTCAAGAGCTGCAGCTTACGGAGATCTCACGGGCCCACGCGGGCGGGCGTTCGGCGTACCGTTCGCTGCCGGGATGCTCGTCGAACGGTGTGGCGAGGAGCCGTCGGAGCGCCTCGATCGTGTGGTAGTTGCCGGCTTGGGCGTGGACAATCGCTTCCTGCGCCATCCAGTTGCGCAGCACAAACCGAGGGTTGGCGCGCAACATCAGCGCCTGGCGTTCTGCGTCGCGCGATGATTCGCGGCGGAGACGCTGCGCGTACATCCCGAGCCACGCGTCGAGCCGCGCTCCGTCGCTGACCTCGGCGTGCAGGCGGTCCCGCGACGCGGCGTCCGCGGCGCTCCAGCCGGAGAGGGCGCGGAAGAAGCGCGGGTAGTCGACGCGGAGGTCGTGCAGCATGCCCAATACGGCGGCGGTGAGCTGGATGTCCCGGTCTTCGCGCGCGGTGAGACCCAGCTTCAGACGCATCAGCCGGTCCATCTCGGTTTCGAATGTCGTGCGATACGATTCGAGGGCCGCGAGCGCGTCCGGGGACGGCACCAGCGTGTGCAGTGCCTCGCCCAGACGCGCGCAATTCCAGAGGCCGACGCGCGGTTGCTGGTCGAAGGCATAGCGGCCATCCGGGTCGGAGTGGTTGCAGATGAAGTCGCGCTGATACTCGTCGAGCCAGCCGTAGGGGCCGTAGTCAAGCGTGACGCCGACGATCGACATGTTGTCGGTATTGAGGACGCCGTGGGCAAAGCCCGCCGCGGTCCACATGGCGATCAGGCGCGCGGTCCGGTCCACCACCTCGCGATACCACGCTGGATACCGCTCGCTGCGCGGCAGCGTGAGCAGGTGGGGAAAGTGCCGGTCGATGACGTAGTCGGCCAGTTGCTGCGTCGCATCGTCCTCGCCCCGTGAGGCAAAGACCTCGAAATGGCCGAACCGGATGTGCGACGGCGCCAGCCGGATCAGCAGAGCGGCCGTCTCGGTCTCCTCCCGATAGACCGGCGCGTCGCTTGCCGCAATCAGCAAGGCCCGGGTGGAGGGGATTCCCAGGCCGTGCATCGCTTCGCAGGCGAGATACTCGCGGATCGTCGATCGCAGCACCGCCCGCCCGTCGCCCATCCGCGAAAAGCGCGTCAACCCGCTGCCCTTGACCTGCACATCCCAGCGCTGATGATTCCGGTTCACGACCTCGCCCAGAAGGATCGCGCGGCCATCGCCAAGTTGCGGCACCCAGACGCCAAACTGGTGGCCGGCGTAGAGCGTTGCGAGCGGGGCAGTGCCTGGCAGTATGATTTCGCCGTTCGCGGCGGCGATCAGTGTGCCGGCAACGGTCGCGCTGGCGTCGATGTCCAGCAGGGCGGCGCCGTCGGGATTGATGGCGACCAGCCGGGGCGCTGGCAGCGGCGTGGGACGAACCGTCTCGGAGAACCGGTCTCCCAGACGGGCAAAGGAGTTGTCCCAGGTGAGCTGGTCGAGAGAACCGGACATTCGCAATAATACCCGCCCGGTTGAAACCATCCGGGATGGGTGTACGTTTACTCTTGCAACAATGTGACGGGCCGGGGATCGGTCAGGGAGAACGCTGATGTCGCCCAAATACTGGACCGGAGTTTTCATCGGCATGCTGGCCGTGTTCGGTGTCGGCATGCTGGTGGCGCGCGGGATTGATCGGGGCAAGGCGCTTGTGCTTGACAACGTTCCGGCCTCGTGGACGCTGTTCCGGGGAGGACTTCGCGTTGACGGCAACCGCATTGGTGATGTGCAGCGGGTGCAGTTCATGCGGGCCGAGCCCGGACTGGTCGATTCGGCCGTGCTGACGGTCAAGACCGCGTCGGTCGCGGCCGCCGACTCGCTGGAGCACTGCCGCCTTCGCGTCACCAGTCACAATCAGACCCTCGGCAGCGACACGCATTTCTACTGCGCCTCGCGCCAGGACTCGATCGACATGGACCTGGTGCCGTTCGGGCACGTGCTCGTGCTGCCCGATTCGCACAGCGTCACGCTGTTCATCCCGCGCGAACTGGTCGACCGCGAACGACTGCACGCATACCGCGGCACCGGCGGCAACGCCGGCAACGTCGACATCCGGCAGTCGAACGGCTCGTTGTCGATCTCGGTCAACGATCACCAGCTGGTGCAGATCAGTGGCGACTCCAACGGCGGGTCGGTGATGATCCGCGACGCGAATGGCCGGCCGCTGATCGACATTCACGGCGACAGCACCGGCGGCAGCATCAGGATCAAGGACACCAGCGGCAAGACGCGCGTCGACGTGCACGGCACGTCCTCCGACAGCAACGAATAGCGCTGCGCGGCGGCCGCTCGTTAGTCTTCAGGCAGGATGTCCTTACTGCCTACGCTGACTGGCGCCCGCCCGTGCCGCTGATCTCCGCCTCCGATCTCGCGGTCGTCTTTGGCGCCGAGACACTCTTTTCCGGCATCAGCTTTCAGGTCGAGGCGGGTGACCGGTGGGGGATTATCGGGCGCAACGGCAGTGGCAAGACCACCCTGATGCAGCTGATCACCGGTGAACGCGACCCGGACCGCGGTGTGGTGGCGCGGAGCTCCGGCATTCGCATCGCCGTGATGGATCAGTACCGTGACCTGGGCGGTGCGGTGACCGTCTGGGATGCAGCCGCGCGCGGATTTGCCGACCTGTTCGAACTCGAACACGAGCTCGCCCGGCAGGCGCACGCCATTGGCGACGCCGGCGACGGGGTCACTGCCGCGATGCTGGATCGCTACTCCCACGATCTTGAACGGTTCGAGCACGCCGGGGGCTACGGTGCGTCGGCCCGGGTCGATGCGGTGCTCGCCGGCCTCGGTTTCGATCCCGACGACGCCCGAACACGCGCCGTCGCGACGTTGTCCGGTGGCGAGCGCGGACGGCTCGCCCTGGCGACGCAGCTCGCGGCACCCGCCGATCTGCTGATCCTCGACGAGCCCACCAACCACCTCGATCTCGACACGGCGCGCTGGCTCGAGGCGTACCTGCACGACATCAACGAAGCCGTGCTGCTCATTTCGCATGACCGCGCATTTCTCGACGCGGTCGTCGATCATGTACTGCACCTCGAGGGCGGCACGGCCGAACGCTACACCGGCAACTATCAGCGGTTCATCGCGCAGCGCGCCGAGCGACGGCTGGCGCTGCAGCGCGCGGTGCGCAAGCAGGACGCCCGCGTCGCGGCGGAGGAGGATTTCATTCGCCGCAACATCGCCGGGCAGAAATCGACGCAGGCTAAGGGCCGCCGCCGCCGGTTGGAGCGGATGCCGCGCCTCTCGGCGCCGCCCGAGCAGACCGGCGCGATGGCGGTCGCATTCGCCAGCGGCGAACGCGGCGGCGATCAGGTCCTGGTGGCCGACCGTCTCGCGCTGCGCATCGATGGACGCGACCTGCTGCGGTCATGGTCGGGAATCCTCCGTCGGGGTGACGTGGTCGGGCTGATCGGGCCGAACGGCACCGGAAAATCGACGCTGCTTCGCACCTTGATCGGGGAGCGGGCTCCGGACGGCGGCGAGGTCCGGCTGATGCCTTCGATTTCGGTGGCATATTACCGGCAGGACTTGAGTGATGTCGATCCGGCTGCGACACTCTATCAACTGATTGCTGCGCGCCGGCCGACCTGGAACCGCGGACAGATTCAGGGACACCTCGGCCGGTTTGACTTTTCCGGCGATGAGGTGCAGCGTCGGGCGGCGTCGCTTTCGGGGGGGAACGGGCGCGGGTGGCGTTGGCGCTGATGATGCTCAGCGATGCGAATCTGCTGGTGTTCGACGAGCCGACCAACCACCTGGACGTCGAGTCGATCGAGGCGCTCGAAGACGCGATCGACGCGTACGAAGGCACCGTGGTCCTTATCACCCACGACAGGGCGCTGTTGACGGCACTCGCCACACGGATCTGGTCGCTCGCTGACGCCGTGCTGACGGATTACCCCGGCGATTTTGCCGAGTGGGAGGCCGATGCTGCCGTGCGGGCGAAGCTGTCCGGCCCGGGGCGCACCGCGTCGCCCGCGCCCGCCGCACCGGCGGCACGGAGTGATGCATCGCGCCGGCGAAGCGCCGGGCGGGCGCGCGAGCAGGCCGAAGCGGAAGTGGCGCGGTGTGAAGCCGAACTCGCCGCATGCGAAGCACGACTCGCGGATCCCACGCTGTACGTCGGAGTCGACGCCGCCGAACGGGCACGCGTCGCGACCACAGCACGCGATCGGGCACGCCGCGCGGTGGAGCAGGCAATGAGCCGGTGGGAAGCCCTCGCAGCCGGAGTGGCCGATTCGTGACTGATCCTGAGGGCATGTCCAACGACGCGGTGGCGCCAGGCGCGTCGCCGGAGGCGCCCACTCCTGCGGCACCGTCGTCGCCGCCGCGGCGTGGTGTCGTGCGTCATCGCGCGCTGGTTCGCTGGACGCATTGGTTGAACGCGCTATTTCTCGCGGGCATGATCGGCAGCGGTTTGCAGATCTACACGGCGTATGCGCATTTCGGATATCATGGCGACACCTTCGCCGTGCCCAATCCGTTCGACGCAACGCGCCGCGCCGTCCCGCATGCGCTCCTGCTGGGCGGGTGGCTCGCCGGCGGGCTGCGCTGGCATTTCACCCTGGCGTGGGGTTTCGTGCTGACCGGCCTGGCGTACGTGATTTTCCTGGCCGTGTCGGGCGAATGGCGCGCGCTGTTGTTCCGCCCCAGTGAAGTGCCCGCGGCGTGGCAGATGATGCTGTACTATCTGCGGATCCGGAAGACCCACCCTGCACAGGGCAAGCACAACGCGCTCCAGAAGAGTGCGTACACATTTGTCCTGCTGCTGGCGATCATCGCGATTCTCAGCGGGTTCGCGCTCGCCAAGCCGATCGAGCTGTCGTGGCTCACGGCGGCCTTTGGCGGGTACGAACTGACCCGCTACTGGCATTTTGTCTCGGTCTGGTTGTTCACCGCGTTCATCGTGGTGCATGTCATCGCGGTGCTGGTATCCGACCCGGCGTCGTTGCGCGCGATCATCACGGGCCGCTATCGCGGCAAGTTTCCGAGCCATGACTGATCCCCGCCGAACGCTCGCGCGGCGTGACTTCGTGCGCCTGGCGGCGCCAGTGCTGCCCGCGGCGGCGCTGGTCGGGTGCGGCTGGGATGGCGGCCGGCGACTGCAGCCGGTGTTCAATCACGTGATCGCGTTCAACAATCAGCTTGGCGAAGGTTTGCAGGCGGTGCTGCATCGTACGGCGAATCCGCACCAGGTTCCGCGCGGACAGATGCCCGCGTATTTCATCTCGGATTCGCTCCCGATGCTCGCCGACCCGGCGGCGTGGCACCTCGACGTCGGCGGACTGGTCCGCAAGCCGGCGCAGTTGACCTTGCCGATGCTCGCGCAGCTGCCGCACATCAGCTACCGCGTCACGCACCATTGTGTCGAGGGCTGGTCGGTGGTCAAGGGCTGGACCGGTGTCCCGATGTCGACGATTGCCGCGCTGGTCGATGTGCTGCCCGAGGCACGCTACGTCCGGTTCGACTCGTTCGATGACCGGTACATGAACGGCTGGGATATTGCCAGCGCGATGCACCCGCAAACGATTCTGGCCGACGGCTTCGAAGGGCAGCCGCTGGCGCCGGCGCACGGGGCGCCGCTGCGGCTGTACTCACCGATCAAGCTCGGCTACAAGCTCACGAAATATCTGACCAAGGTGACGTTTACCGCCGAGAAGCCCGGCGGGTACTGGGAAGATCAGGGATATCCGTGGTTCGGCGGGCTGTGACCGAAAGCGAGAAGAAAAGAGAAACGAGAAAAGGACTGAGGGATCGCTGACCGTCACGTGTCATCCCGAGCAAAGCGAGGGATCGCTTACCAGCTGAGCGATCGCTCGGTCGCTTCGCTCGCTCGGGATGAGACGCAGGTCACCGCCGTCGCAGCTTCCTCAACTCCCGGCGCTGTTTCTTGTCGGGCTTGCCCTGGCTGAAGTCGAAGTTGGGCGCCAAGCGCAACTGTTCCCGGAGCCGTTCGCGTTGCGCCCGGGACACCTCGGTCTCCTGGTAGAGTGCGGCCGCCGCCGCGGCCGATCCGCGGCGTTCGGCCAGGCCGGTCACCAGCATCTCATACTCATGTGGCGGCACTCGGAGGCGCACCATGTCACCGGGCTGGATGGCATGTGCTGCCTTGGCGCGCGCGCCGTTGACGTCGGCCTTGCCGCCGTGCACGGCCTCGGTTGCGGCGGACCGGGTCTTGAAGAACCGCGCGGCCCAGAGCCATTTGTCGAGTCGCACGCTGGTGTCGGGCATGCGTGAACTCTAGTGCCCGGTAGTCCCGGCCTCCAGCACAGGCCATATTGCAGGCTTGCCCAACTCCGTCCCGTCCTTCGACGCCCGCGATCCCCGCAACGGCGAATTTCCCGTCGATGCCGCCGGATCGGGGGACCGCGCCCGCGGTCTCGAACGCCTGCGGGTGCCCGGGCCGCGTGTGCTGCTGGCCGGGATCGTGGTGGCGCGGCTGATCCTGATGGCGCTCGCCCTCGGCCGCGAACTCGGATCACGCGAAGGCGAGATCGATCCGGCGTTCGGATCGATCATCGCCGTGGCGATCATCGCGTTCATCGCGGCGGCGTGGCTGGCGTGGGACATTCGCCGTCCGAGCGACATGCCGGGGCCCAACAAGCTGATGTTCCAGGCCGCGGTCGACGTGATGGTCGTCACTACGCTGGTGACATTCCAGATGAAGACGGCGACATCGGTGGCCGCGCTCTACATCGCGCTGGTGACGGTGTATGCGCTGATCCTGCCGGTCGGCCGCGGCCTCGCCGCCGTGGCATTGGCCTGTGGCTGTTATGTCGCCATCACGCTGCGTGCGGCCGAGACGCCATCGGATGCGCCGATCTGGCTCCGCGTCACCGCCGTGACGCCGACATTCTGGACGCAGGTGGCCGTGATCGCGTTCGTCGGCGCGCTGATCGCCATTCTCGGCAACCGGCTGGCCGAGGCGTCGCGCGAGCAGCGGGCGTTGACGGCCGCGCTGGTGCAGACGCGCCTCGAGGCCGACGAGATCCTCGCCAGCATCCAGTCCGGCGTCATCAGCGTCGACGCGAGCGGACGCCTCGGGTACATCAATCCGCGCGGGCGGCGCATCCTCGGTGCCGATCGCGCCAACTTTGTTCCCGGCCAACCAGTGCTCGAGACGCTGCGCACCCGATCGCGCGAGTTGCACGACGCGATCAGCCGCGGAATTTCCGATGGTACCCGGGTGGCGCGCGCCGAGGCGCAGGTTCGTCGCCGCGACGGGACGCTCTTCCCGGTGGGCGTCAGCACCACCACCTTTCAGCGGCCAGGCAGCAGTCAGCGACTGGTGACGGCGATCTTCACCGACATTTCCGATCTCAAGCGATTGCAGGAGTTCCGGCTCCGCGCCGAACGCCTCGAAGCCGTGGCGGCGTTGAGCGCGTCGCTGGCGCACGAGATCCGCAACCCGCTTGCGGCGATCCGCAGTGCCGTCGAGCAACTGGTGCGATCGGCCGGGCCGGATGAAGACGATCAGACGCTGTCGCACCTGGTCGTGCGCGAGAGCGAGCGCCTCAACCGATTGCTGAGCGAGTTCCTGGATTTCTCGCGGGTTCGCGCCAGCAAGTTCGAACGCCTCGATCTCACCGCGCTGGTGCGCGACGCGGTGCGGGTCGCGAGCGCCCATCCGGCGACTCGCGGTGTCACCATCTCGGTCGAGGGCGACGCGGTGGAACTCGATGCCGACAACGACCTCATCAATCGCGTGGTGAGCAACCTGATGCTCAACGCGGCGCAGGCACTCGACGGCAAGGGACACGTCGAGATCACGGTGGGCCGCACCGGCGCCGGCGAAGCGCCGGGCCACGTGATCGAGCGGCCGGTCAAGCTGGTCGTGCGTGACAACGGACCGGGGATTCCCGACATCGTGCGCGAGCGGTTGTTCGAACCGTTCGTGACCGGGCGGCCGGGCGGCACCGGGCTGGGGCTGGCCATCGTCCAGCGCGCCGTGGCCGCGCATCGCGGTGTGATTCTCGTGGACACCGCCGCGGGTGTGGGCACGACCTTTTCCATTTTTCTTCCAGCTACCTGGAATCGGGAGGAGCGAGCATGAGTCAGCAGCCATCCGTGCTGGTGATCGATGACGAGTCGGGGATTCTCGACACCCTGCGTATCCTGCTCAAGAAAGAGGGCTTCGAGGTCAGCACCGCGCAGGGCGGCAAGGCGGGGCTTGACGCCATTCGTGCCACCGCGCCGGACATCGTGCTCACCGATGTGCGGATGCCGCAGGTGACCGGCCTCGACATCCTGCAGGCGGTCCGCGAAGCCGACCCGATCACGCCGGTGCTGTTGATGACGGCGCAGGCCTCGCTGCAGAGTGCCATTCAGGCGGTGAACGCCGGCGCGTTCTACTACCTGCAGAAGCCGTTTGCCAACGACGAACTGCTCGCCATCCTGCGGCGGGCCTGCGAGTTCCGGCAGATCCGGGTCGAGAACAAGCAGCTCAAGCAGGAAATCCGCCGCACCGGCGGCGGCCCGCGGCCGGTCGTCACGCGTCCGGTTGGCAAGTCGCGCCGGTTTCTCGACGCCCTGCGCGTGGCCGACGTGGTCGCACCGACCGACTCCACCGTGCTCCTCGGCGGCGAAAGCGGCACCGGCAAGGAAGTGCTGGCGCGGTACATCCACGACGCGTCGCTGCGCGCCGAAGGGCCGTTTCTGTCGATCAACTGCGGCGCGTTGCCCGAAACGTTGCTCGAAAGCGAGCTGTTCGGTCACGTGAAGGGATCGTTCACCGGCGCCGTGCGCGACAAGCAGGGCCTGTTCGCGGCGGCACGGGGCGGGACCTTTTTCCTCGACGAAGTCGGCGAGATGCCGGCGTCGTTGCAGGTCAAGTTGCTGCGCGTGCTGCAGCAGCGCGAAGTGATCCCGGTGGGCGCCACCGAGGCGCTGCCGGTCGATGTGCGCATCATCGCGGCCACCAATCGCGATCTCGAGGAAGAGGTGCGCCGCGGCAACTTCCGCTCCGACCTGTTCTACCGGCTCAACGTACTGCCGCTTGACTTGCCGCCGCTGCGCGACCGGCGCGACGACCTGCTGCTGCTGATCGACCGCTTTCTCCAGGACCTGGCCACCGATCGCGACATGGAGATGAAGGCGCTGAGTGCCGAGGCGCTCGATGCGGTGATGGTGTACGAATGGCCCGGCAACGTGCGCGAGCTGCAGAATGCGCTCGAGCACGCCACGGTCCTGGCCAAGGGGAGCCTGATCGAGCCGCAGCACCTGCCGGAGCGCATCACGCGCCAGAAGAAGGAGCCGCTGGTGGCCGAGCGCGCGCAGCCGAATCCGCCGCTCGACCTGATCGAACGCGCCTACATCATGTTCGTGCTGCAGGCCGAGGGCGGCAACAAGACCCGCGCTGCGGAAGCCCTCGGCATCGACCCCAGCACGCTCTATCGCAAGCTGTCGCGGTACGAAGAGATCGAGATGAAGTAGATGACGTTTGTCGCGGGGCTGATCCTGCTGGTCCTCGGCCTGCTGCCGATCGCCAACTGGATCCCGGGCGGACACGACGCGCCGTGGTACGCCGTGCGCGCCGCCGACTGGCTCAACGGCACGGTGATCGTGGCCGGCATCGGCATCATCGCGGCGATGGTGTTTCGCCGCTGGCCGCACTCACCGTTGTGGCGGCGCGGGCTCTGGGCACGCATGGGCCAGCGGTGGCGGCTGGGCGGCCGGGTCAGCGACGCCATCGTTGCGCTGGGCTCATTTACGATCTGTGGCGTCGTCGCGCAGACGGTATTGTCCGCCAAACCGCTGCTGATCGACGAGATCATCCAGCTGTATCAGGCGCGCATCTTTGCCGCCGGACGATTCTGGCTGCCGGCACCGAAGTACCCGGTGTTCCGCAGCGCCATGCATCTGCTCGACTGGAACGGCAAGATCTACGGCCAGTTCCCGGCTGGCGGCCCCGCGATGCTCACGCTGGGCACGTTGGCACATGCCGAATGGCTGGTGGGCCCCGTGTTCACCGGTGTGGGCGTCTTCGTGTTCGCCCGGTTGCTGCGGCGCCTGCCGCTGCGTGACGGGGCGGCGCTCGCCGCGCTGATGCTGTACGCCTTCGCGCCGTTCACCGTGTTTCTCGGTGGTTCGATGATGAATCACGTCACCGAAACCACCTGGCTGCTCGGGGCGGCGCTCGCGCTGGCGATCGCGGTGCGCGACGATGCCGCACGGTGGCGTGCCGCCGGCGTCATGGGGCTGTGCTTTGGCGTGGCCGCGACGATCCGTCCCACCGATGCCGCCGCGTTTGCCATCCCCGCGGCGGTGTGGCTGGTGTGGCGCGCGCGACAGGGACGACAGCATCTCGTGGCACTGATCGCCAGCGGGATCGGCGTCGCCCTGCCAATGGCGGTGTTGCTGCTCATCAACCGGGCGCAAACCGGTCACGCGCTTCGATTCGGTTACATCGAAATGTGGGGGACGTCGCACGAGCTCGGCTTTCACGCGGCGCCCTGGGGACCGGCCCATACGCCCGCCCGCGGCCTGGAACTGATCAACCTGTACCTGCTGCGGCTGCAGGATTACTTCCTCGAAACGCCAGCACCGTCGCTTCTGTTTGCCACGTTCGCGTTGCTGCTCACCCGCACCCGTGCGGCGTTCGATCGCTGGATCCTGGCGGGCAGCGGGTTGTTGCTGCTGGCGTATTTCGCCTACTGGCACGACGGGTTCTACCTCGGGCCCCGCTTCGTGCTCCCGCTGGCACCATGGTTGGCGTTGTGGACGGCACGACTCCCTGCGGTGCTGCGCGAACGGCATTGGCCCCGACCGATCGTGCGCGGCGTGGTGACGGCGGGTGCCGCATCGCTGGTGATTGCCCTGATCGCGGCCGTGCCGCTGCGCGCGCGCCAGTATCGACTGGGGATGTTGTCGATGCGGCTCGACATCAACGCTGCGGCGCGCCAGGCCGGGGTGAGTCACGCGGTCGTGCTGGTGCGGGAGAGCTGGGGCGCGCAACTGGTGGCGCGTCTGTGGGGGCTGGGTGTGAGCCGCACCGACGCCGAGCACCTGTACCGCACCACCGATGCCTGCACGTTGCAGGTGGCGATCAATCGGGCGGAGCACGACGGCGGCGGCGCGCCCGAACTGGAGCGCCAGCTCGCGACATCGGCGGCAGATTCGGCGCGACTGGTGACGGTGCCGTCGTTGCCCGATACGACGCTGCGATTCCTGCCGGGCCATGCGCTCACGCCGGAGTGTGTCCGTCGCATCCAGGAGGATCGGGGCGGGTTCGCCCGCTTCCCACCGGTGCTGCTCGCCCACGACGACGGCAACATCTATCTCCGTGACCTGCATGCCCGCGATACCCTGGTGATCGGGTCGCCGTTCACCCGCGCGATCTGGTTGATGACCGAGGACCTTCAGGTCGGCGGGCGATTGCGGTTCACGCCGGTGGCGGTGGATTCGTTGCTGAACGAGTGGAAGCTCGACCGTCCAATCCCATGAACACGACGACCGCGGTCGCTGGATCTTCTATGTCGCACGGCATCTGCGGCTGATGAAAAGCGCTGCGGTCGCGTCGATCGAGTTGCTGGTCATCCAGCAGCAGGTTCTCCGATGACGGTTGTGACCGCAGCGACTGCGTCGCGGCGCCGATTCGCCGATCGCGGCGAACAGGTCGTATTCTGGAGCCTGATCGCGGTGTTTGTAGCATACATCTGGATCTTCCGGCTCCGCGGCTGGTATCCTCACGACGACGGAACGTTGGGGCAGTCGGCCGAGCGTGTGCTGCGCGGTCAGATTCCGCACCGCGATTTCGATGATCCGTACACTGGCGGTCTGGGGCTGTTGCACGCGCTGGTGTTCCGAATTGGGGGTGTGAGCCTCACCGCGCTGCGCAACTTCTTTGCGGGCGTAACCACGCTCTGGTTCGCATTGCTTCTACGCTTCTTCATGACCTGGCTACGCCCGCTCGTCGCGGCGATCACGGCCGGATTGATAGTACTGTGGAGCGTTCCGCTCTATCCTGCGGCGATGCCCTCGTGGTACGTCCTGTTTCTCGTCACGGGAGCGGGCATCCTGCTGGTACGGGTTGGCCGACCCAGATCAATGCTGCTGGTGTTCTGCGCCGGTGTCCTCATCGGCCTTGGGCTGATCGTGAAGATCACGGCGATGTTCGCACTGGCGGGCGCACTATGGGCTCTCGCGGCCTTGCGACGGCAGCTGCAGCCGGACAGCCCGAGTCGACCCGAAGTCGTCGCCGCAGGTGTGATTATCATCGCGATGACCATCCGGCTGCTTGCATCTGGATGGACCGGGCGCGTCGCGATGCATCTGGCGCTGCCGCCCGTTGCGATGGTTGTCGCTCTCGTCATGGCAGAAGTTCGGTCTTGCCGTCGCCGGGGATGGGCGGTCGATCCAGTGTTGTGGAGACAATCCGCTGTCCTGACGCTTGGTGCAGCGGTACCCGTCGCGATATTCGCGTTGTGGCTCGGCGCCCACGGCGGATTGATGCCGCTTGTCGCGAGCTTGCGCGATGTGGTCCGCGAGCGTACAGCTGAGTCTTCGTTCAGCCCGCCCAGTGTTGAATCAGTCTTGCTCGGCGTACCGCTGGCGCTGGTATTGTTCGTCACCAAACCTGCGCTGCAGGTCCGGTGGCCAGTCGTGCTATTCGCGGGGGTGATTGTCGGCGCGTTTGCTTGGCGCGATCCGATCATTCACCAGGACGTGTGGCACGCCGTCCGGGCGCTCGTTCCGATAGGCAGCATTGCGTTTCTGGTGTGGTGGCCAACCAGGGTTGGAGTGGCGCCCGTCGAATCGCGGCGGGTACTCGCCGTGTTCGTACCGATGACCGCGATGATGGTGCTCACGCAGTTTCCGTTTGCGGCGCCGATATACTTCATTTACATCGTTCCGCTGCTGGTGGTCGCCATCGTCGCGCGAGCGATCGAGTCGCCCTCCTCCAACCGACGCGCCGTGGCCGTGCTGGCAGGTCTTGTCATACTGTTCGCAATGACGCAAGTGGTGCCAAGCTCGCCCGAAGATCTCGGGTATGTCTCACAGGTCACAGAACCACGGTCGTGGCTTAGGATTCCGCGGGCGAGGCTGCTCGTTCTGGCTGACGATGCCGAAGAATACCGGCGCCTCGTGGCATTGTTCGATTCGGTGCCACCCGGGCCAATCTGGGCAGGCCCGGACGCTCCTGCAGTTGCGTTTTTGTCGGGCCGGCGAGACTCGAACCGCAGCTTCTTTGCGTTCCTTTCCCGGCCCGGGGAAGCTGGAACGAACCTTGCCGGCCAGTTGGCTTCTGGCAGGCTCCAGGCGGTCGTGGTCAACACGGCTCCGGCCTTTTCGCGGCAAGTTTCGCCGAGCCTGGTACACGATATTCAGCTGCAATTTCCTGAGAGGCGAGACGTGGGACAATTCCAGATCTACCTTCGGGCGAATCCGTGACCATGCATGTGCTCGACGTGCCTGGATTGTATCTCGCCTGGCAAGCGCCCTTCGTCGAACAGAAGCTGGTGCCGTTTCGTCGACGCCACCCGGCCCTTCCGTTTCGTCGGGTGCTCGATGTCGGTTGTGGTCCGGGGACCAATTCGGCGGCATTCCGGCATTGTGATTATCTCGGCGTGGACCTGAACCCGGGGTACATCGCCAGCGCGCGGAAGCGTTACGGCGCTCGCTTCGAAGTCGCCGATGCAGCTCGGTTGTCCGTTGCCGCCGACGAGCGATTCGACTGCGTTTTTGTAAACAGTCTGTTGCATCACATGCGCGACGATGAAGTGGCCGCACTCCTTGATCGCGCAGGGCGTTTGCTGTCGCCGAATGGCAAGATCTACGTACTCGACATACTGCTTCCGCAGTCTCGCGGCATTGCACTCGATGCTTGCGCGGGCCGACCGAGGCCGCAATGTGCGCCCGTATTCGCATCTGAGGGCGTTGCTCGGCAACGCATGTCACGTCGAGTTTGAGGAGCGGTATGCGCTGCACGTCGGCGCAATGAACCTCTGGCACATGGGCTATTTCGAGTTGACACCAGTCCCGGGGGCTGCATGCGCTTGAGTGTCGTGGTGCCCGTCCTGAACGAAGAAGATGTACTGCCGGAGCTATTGCGCCGCACCACGGCCGTCCTCGATCCACTCGGCGACGGACCCCACGAAATCCTTTTTGTGGACGACGGCAGTGGGACGGGACGCGATCAATGCTCCGGGCAGCGGCGGCGACGGACTCCCGTGTAGCCGCCCTGTTCCTTCCCGCAATTTTGGCCATCAGGCCGCCGTCACTGCCGGGCTGGAGCACGCCAGAGGCGACGTTATCGCCGTCATGGATGGCGACCTGCAGGACCGCCCTGAAGCAATTCCGCAGTTGCTGGCTTCACTGGCCGAAGGCTACGATGTCGTGTACGCAATCCGCACGGGACGCCGGGAGAGCCTCACCCTTCGGTTGTGCTACTTCCTCTACTATCGCTTGCTGAGTGGTTCATCACGACTGCGAGTTCCCGTCGACGCGGGAGACTTCAGCGTCATGACGCGGCGGGTGGTGAATGCCATCCGTTCAGCGCCCGAGAGAAATCGGTACGTACGCGGCCTGCGTGCGTGGGCAGGCTTCTCCCAGCGGGGGGTCAATGTCGAACGGTCCGCGCGCGCGGCCGGCCGGAGCAAGTATTCCTATCGTGCGCTGATCCGTCTGGGGCTCGATGGCATCTTCGCATTTTCCACCGTGCCCATTCGCGCGGCGATGGTACTCGGCGCATCCGGCGTCGCTGCCACTGTCGTGTATGCAACCTGGGCGGTCTTCGAGCGGTTGTTCCTGCATCGTTCGCCGCAGGGATTCACGGCGATCATCCTCGTCATCACGTTTCTTGCGGGACTCAATCTCTTTTTCCTGGGGATCGTTGGCGAATACGTTGGGCGCGTGTACGAAGAAGTCAAGGCGCGTCCACCATACGTCGTCGAGGCGATCATTTCCGGTGTTGATGAGCTACAGCCTGGCGTGCCACCGTCCGCCATGGCGCGTATGTGATCTACGGGTGTCCCCCGACGGCTTCCGCTCGCCTGCTCGTGATACGGCGCTCTTCACGTAGGAACGCCGGCTGCCCGAGTCGCACCCCGTCCGCGGCGACCTGCTTCGCGGTGTCCCAGCGCCGCAAGGTGATGAGGCATTCGACCAGCTTCGCCCGCGCCGTCGTGCGCTCCGGGTCGACCGCCACGCCGGCGGTCAGCACCGGCACCGCGTCGGCACAACGCGCTTCGGTTCGCAACAGCTGTCCCAGCCGTTCATACGCATCCGGATCGTGCGGCCAGAGCGCGATCGAGCGACGGAAGTCCGCTTCCGCGCGCTCGTTCTGATGGGCGTCGGCCCAATAGGTCGCCGCGACTTTCCAGCCGCGATACGACATCGGCGCGTCCGTCGTCAGCTGGGCAAAGAACGTCGCATTGTCATGCCATACGGGAGTTCGCGTGAAGCTCCGCACGCTCATGATGACGCCCCAACCGGCGGCAAGCGCAGCGATCAGGTGGCGGCTCCATGCCGGTCGGGCGTGACGCTCCCATGCGACGGCGCCGCCCGCGACGGCGATCGCAACGCCGATCGACGGCAGAAACAGCACTCGTTCGGCCATGACGATGCCGGTGGCCGCCGCGAGATTCGTCACCGGGGCCAGTGTGATCGCGGTCCACCAGCAACCGAAGGCGACCATCGGCGCGCGGCGGCGTGACCACCAGTACAAGGCGATGACGCCGATCACCAGCAGGGCGCCGAGCAGGTGCTGCTCCGTGACGGGTCCGCCGATCGGCACCTGCGGCGGTCCGTAGTCGGCCTGCAGGTGGATGGGCCACAGCAAGAGCCGCGCGTCCCGCGGCACCACGTCGAGAAAGGTCAGCACCCGCGCGCCGAATCCCGCGCCCGTGAACGCCGTCGCCGGCGTCTCGCCGGTGAATGCGCCCGTGACGCGGCTGCGAATCAGGAACATCACGCCGGTGACTGCGGTCACCAACCAGAGCGCCTGGACCTGCGTCCGGCTTGCGGGCGTCGCAGCAGGCAGCCGGAGCCAGGCCGCGCCGACCAGCAGCAACGGTATCACAAAGCCCTGTTCCTTGGCCGTGATGCCCAGCGCGACGATGGCGAGCAAGACGACGACACGTTCCGGCTGCGCCCCTGCGGGCGCGAAGCTCAAATAGACGAGGGTCGCCGCGAGCAGCGAGATGGCCACCCAGAGTTCGCTCTGGCCCACCACGTTGGCGACCACCTCGACGTGTACCGGATGGACCACGAAGAGCACACCAACCACGGCCGCGATTGCGCGACTCGCGCCGAGCCGTTCGAGCAGCGCAACCAGGAGCAGCGCTGCCACGAAGCAGGCCAGCAGTGATACGAGGTGGAATCCCCACGGCTGGCCGCCGAACGCGGCCCACTGCAGCGCAAAGCCGGCCGTCGTCAGCGGTCGCCACAGCGTACCGAGCCAGTAGGTTGAACCGGGAATCGAGACCCAGTCTGCTGCCGTCACGTGCGTGTTCTGCACGATCGCACTGACGTCGTCGTACACGAAACCGTTGGCGACGCTCCGTCCCATCGTGACGACAATCGCGAGCGCGAGTGCGGCAACGACGTGACGGCGTCGCAGCGTCATGGATCGGTCGGTGGAGCGTCGACCGGCGGCGGCAACGTCACCGAGTGGGGCGGCGCGTGCGCCGCGGCCGCGCTGTCGGCAATCCGCCAGTATTCACGGAAGGTTTTCGGCTGCACGTCGAATGACACGCCCAGGCGCGCCCGCCGTACGGCCTCCGCGTAGTCGCCGTCATAGACCAGGCACGCAATCAGCGAACTGCGCGCCGCGGTGTGTTGCGGCGCGGCCGCCAGCACCTTCTCGTAGAATCCCACCGCCGGGTCGCAGAAGCCGGCTTCGCGGTAATGATCGGCCAGGGCGAGATCGGCGGGCCACGCGCGGGGATACAGGGCCAGCGTGCGCCGGAATTCGTACTCCGCCGTGCGCTTGAATTCGAGATCGAAAAGCACTGATGCGTAGGCGAAGTGGGCCCGATAACTCCTCGGCGCGTCGATGACGGTCTGCGACCAGAAGGTGAACAGGTCGTGCCACGCCATCTCGCGTAGCGCGCTCCGAGTGACACCGAGCGCGAGGATAACCGCCACTCCCGCGGCGGTGAGCAGTCGTCCGACGCGGCCGCGCGCATAGATCCAGCGCCCGGCGGTTGCGAGGAGCTCCCCCTCGACCAGCACCACGCCCAGGCTGGCCAGGAAGAGCGTCCGCTCCGCCAGCACGATCCCGGTCGGTATCAGCACGTTGCTCACCGGAAAAAGCGCGACCGCGGTCCATAACAGGGCGAAGGTGATCACCGGTTTGCGGCGCCGGCACCACCAGCCGAGCCAGATGGAGCCGAGCAGTAGCGCTCCACCCAGCGTCTGGGCCCAACCCCAGTGCGTCGCCGCCACGATTTCCTGCGGCGAGTAGTCGGCCTGCAGGTGGCTGGGCCAGACAAACAGGCGAACCATCTGCGGCACCACACCCAGCATGGTGAGCGCGCGACCACCGATGCCGGAACCGTGAAATGCCTCGGCCGCGAAGGTGCCGGTGGTATTGCCGAGCACGTCACGGCGCAGGGCGATGAAGATCACGCCGGCCAGCAGCAGCCAGAGATAGAACGGTCGCAGCGCGGCGATCCGCTCGCGCCACGGCCGGGCGTCCTTGATCACCGTGATTTCGGCACAAGCCAGGAATGCAGGGAGCATCAGCCCGCTTTCCTTGAACAGCGATGCAATGATGTAGACGGTGACGACACCGGCAATCCAGCCCGCGGTGATCGGTCGGGCGCTGCGTCGCCGATCGATGTAGGCCACCGTCAGCATCGCGAGCAAGGCACCGACCACGAGCTCGGCCTGGTTGACCGCCGCCGCCACCGCTTCGACGTGCACGGGGTGCACCGCGAACAGTGCCGCCGTCAGCCACGCCGCGGCGGGGCTCAGCAGGCGCCTGGCGAGTGCGAAGATCGCGAGCGCGGCGGCGATATACATCAAGATGGACGCAATCCGGAACACCACCGGCCGCCCATCGCCGATCACCCACTGCGCGGCGAGAGCCAGTTTGGTGAGCGGACGATAGAGATCGTGCGGGTAAGGATCCTGCCAGTAGGACTCGGCGAAAAAGTGCCAGGGGCGCGCCAGGGAGTGCATCTCCTTGACGGTCTGGATGATCCCGGCGTCATCCTGCACGAAGTGGTTGGGAAGTGCAGTGAAGGATGCAGCCACGGCCAGCAGGGCCACGGACGCAGCCGGGATCCAGTGGGGAACGCGCCGCGGTGCCTGGTCGGAATGAATCATGCGATGTCAGCGCCCCGGGTGACGCAAAATTTCCATCCGCGTCATCGGGTACCCGCTGGCGGCTTGCAAGAGTCCACTGGTCGATTGCGACGTTGGCTCGGTACCCGTGAACAGGAGAGCGATCAAGATATTACCTGACAACGGGTTACCGCCAGTGGTCCGCCGCTGGTGACGCGTGGCATCGCTGTTGCAAATGTCTGCCCTGACATCGCCAGGCGCCGAATGGCGCTTGTGCGCTGGAAGTGCCCCAACCCACGCCTCACCCGGAGATCGACAGATGTTGCGCAATCGCAAGGGCTTTACCCTCATCGAGCTGCTGATCGTGGTCGTGATCATCGGCATCCTGGCGGCCATCGCCATCCCGAAGTTCGCCGCGACCAAGGACAAGGCCAAGCTGGCCTCGGTCAAGACGGACATCCGCAACGCGGAGACCGCCGAAGAGGCGTACTTCTCGGACAACGCGACCTACGGCTCGCTCACGCAGCTGCAGACGGCGAACGAGATTTCGCTGTCGAGCGGCAACACCATGACCCTGACGCCGGTCGCCAGCGGCTACACGGTGTCGGCGAGTAACTCGTCGATCTCGTCCGGGACCACCAGCTGCACCGTGAAAGTGGCTGCCGGGGCCGCATCGACCGTCGACGGCGTGATTACCTGCCCCTGATTGTCGCCCGGTGAGGCTGTAAGGTCGGAAGGATGCCGGCGGACCTGGTTCGCCGGCATCCTTCCACTCACCGATGCCAGGTACATTAGATGGCCCTCCGTTTGGAGAATTCCCGCGATGCCTGCGCCTCGTCAACATGGCTTCACGCTGATTGAGCTGCTGATCGTCATCGTCATCATCGGCATTCTGGCCTCGATCGCCATCCCCAAGTTCGCTGCGGCCAAGGAAAAGGCATTCCTCGCGCGCATGACGGCTGACCTTCGCAACCTGGCGGTGTCGCAGGAAGCCTACTTCGACGACGCAGGTACCTACTACAGCGGAGCGCTGCCATCGGCGGCGCTCATCTTCTCGCCATCCACTGGCGTAACCGTCGTGATCGACGAGTCGACCGATGGGGGGTGGTCTGCGACCGCGTCATCGGTCGGCACGCCCCGTCAATGCATGGTGTTTTACGGCAATGCCGCACCCGTTGCGCCGGCGAGCGTGGAGGGGATTTCGGCCTGCACGCCTTGATCGACCTCACATCCTGCTGATTGGCACTCCGTTTGCTAGTGGTTCCTGCAGCGGATTCGCCGCCCAATTGTGTCTCCCGATGTGAGGTGTGTTGATGTTGCGCAATCGCAAGGGCTTTACCCTCATCGAGCTGCTGATCGTGGTCGTGATCATCGGCATCCTGGCGGCCATCGCCATCCCGAAGTTCGCCGCGACCAAGGACAAGGCCAAGCTGGCCTCGGTCAAGACGGACATCCGCAACGCGGAGACCGCCGAAGAGGCGTACTTCTCGGACAACGCGACCTACGGCTCGCTCACGCAGCTGCAGACGGCGAACGAGATTTCGCTGTCGAGCGGCAACACCATGACCCTGACGCCGGTCGCCAGCGGCTACACGGTGTCGGCGAGTAACTCGTCGATCTCGTCCGGGACCACCAGCTGCAAGGTGAAAGTGGCTGCCGGGGCCGCATCGACCGTCGACGGCGTGATTACCTGCCCCTGAACTGACCGCGCGTTCGGGATGCTCCGGCTCTGCCGCGGGCATCCCGAGCGCAGAGCAACCCGGGCGCGCGGAATCGCCGCTGCCCGTGTCTCCAGTTGGGAGGTGAGCCGATGTTGTCAACGCGCAAGGGCTTTACACTGATTGAACTGTTGATCGTCGTCGTCATCATCGGGATCCTGGCGGCGATCGCCATTCCCAAGTTCGCCGCAACGAAGGACAAGGCGAAGGTGGCGTCGCTCAAGGCGGACATTCACAATGCCGAGACCGCCGAAGAAGCCTACTTCTCGGACCACGCCAAGTACGGCAACCTGAACAAACTCACCAATGCCAACATGATTTCGCTGTCGAGCGGCAACACGATGACGCTCGCGACGAACGCCAGCGGATACACGGTGACCGCCAAGAACACCTCGATCTCGTCCGGGGTGAAGACCTGCAAGGTCACGGTGGGCGCCGGGTCCGCATCGACGGTCGACGGCGTCGTCAACTGTTCCTGACCAGGCGTTGAACATGTAACACCGGCTCGCGTGCGCCGTTGGACCAGGCGGCGCGACGCCGGTGGTCGTTCCGCTCCGCCGTTTTCTTCGCCCGTCCGCATTTTTTCAGCACCACCCCGGCGTCATGATCTGCTAGCGTGCCACTCCAGTTCACCGGAGGGTGTGCATGCGTTTGTCCCGTCGCGGCGATTCGCTGATCGAACTCATCGTTGCGCTGCTGATCCTGGAACTTGTCGGGGGTGCCGCGCTTGCCACGGCACTCGTCGCCGAGCGGCTGAGCCGCCACGCCAATCAGGGCGCGCGTGACGACGATACCCGGCTTGCCGAGTATCGGGCACGCGAAACCGACTCGGCCTGCGTGCGGCGCCCGACACCCGACACCGGCGCGCTGGACCTCCCTGCCACAACCGATCGACCGACGCTCCACGTCGTGTGGCGGTGCGGGCGATGACACGTCGCGGGGTCACGTTGGTCGAGCTCGCCATGAGCGTGGTGCTGCTCGGCTTCTTCGCGATGCTCTATGCCACCGTGGTGTTGAGCGCGGCCCGACCCGCGGCCCGCGCCGTCGACGGCCTGGTGAGCGCGCGGACGATCGGTGGCCTGCGCACGTTCCTGTCGCAGGAATTGCGTGACGCGACGGCGCACGATGTCGTCGCCACGACGTCGGACGTGATGTTCGACCGTCCGGTCGGGGAAGCGAGCGTCTGCGCCGACAGCGGCACGGCCGTGCTGATCGCCGACACGAGCTATCTCGGCACGCGGACGCCGCAAGCCGGGCGCGACCGGGTGGCGCTGCTCGCGGCGGGGGACAGCGCCTGGCAGGTCACGGCGATCGACAGCGTGAGCGCCGCGCGATGTCCCACGTCGGGCGCTGCCGCGCTCCGGCTCGGCGTAGCGCCCCATGCGGGATCGGTGGCGACCCTGCGCGTCATGGAACCGGTCGACCTGAGCGTGTATCGCTCACGCGGCGCCGACTGGTACGGGCTTGCCCCCGCCGATCACAGCGCCCCGGTGCAGCCGTTCGCTGGTCCGCTTGCGCCCTCCGCCTCGGACTTCCGAGCCAGTGCGGCATCGCTCGAGGCGGTGGTCGCACCTGCGGGCGCCACCGCCGTGACGCTGCACGTTCCGCTGGGACCCGCGCCGTGACGACGCGGCGGCGCGGGATGTCGCTCGTGATGGCATTGGTCGCCCTGGTGCTGGCCGGCTGGTTCGGCGCCATCACGATGGCGGCGTGCGCCGTCCGCGTCCGGGCCGCGTCCGACGCGCGCTGGCGCACCGAAGGCGAGCTGGTTGTCGCGAGCGCCCTGGCGTCAACCCGCGTCGCACATCGCCCGGATCTCGACACGCTGCACGACAGTACCTCGATCACCTTTCCCGCCGTCACCGGCCCCGACAACTGGCAGTGGCAGACACAAGCCGTGCGGGCCGGTGCGCTGATTCGCCTGACCGCACTGGCGCAACGCCACGGCGCCGATGGCGCGTTGCTCGCCGCCCGGCGCGCCAGTCTCCTGCTGCTGCGGGATTCCGCCGATACTGTGCGGGTGCTCGGCGATCATCCGCGTTTCTGAGCCGCGTGGCACGGGGAGTGCTACCTAACCCCTCCAGCGGCAGCGAAAGCGGCCGATTCCGGTCCAGCGAATTTTCACGTAAGTGCTCTTTTGGCAAAAGGTTACTCGGCGCAACCTCGCTCGGCTTCCGAGCACGGGTCGAGGGGCGCTGCAAGGGCCTTCCACCGCACAATCCGGGCTGATATGGCGCTCTTCACCCGTTCGCGCTCCACCGTCGGACTCGACATCGGGAGCGGCTACATCAAGGCAGTGATTGTCAATCACGCCTCGGGTCAGCCGGTTCTCGAAAAGGTGGCACTGTCGCCCGTTCCCGACGATGCAATCGTCGAGGGCGAAGTGATGGATCCCACCGTTGTGGCCGACGCCGTGCGAGCCCTGCTCAGCAGCGCACAGATCAAGGCGAAGAAGGTCGTGGTCGCCGTGGGCGGCCGTGACGTGATCATCAAGAAGATCCAGATGGATCGGATGAAGGACGCCGAAGCGCGTGATGTGATCCGCTGGGAGGCGGACCAGCACGTGCCGTTCGACCCCGAAAACGTCGAGCTCGACTTCCAGATTCTCGATCCCGATGCGGAAGGCCTGCAGATGCAGGTGCTGCTGGTGGCGGCCAAGCGCGAGCTGGTCGAGTCCAAGCTCACCCTGCTGGCCGAGATCGGCCTCGATGCGAGCGTGATCGACGTCGAAGCGTTCGCGCTGCACAACGCGTTCGAACAGAACTATCCCGAAGCGATGCGCGGCGTCGTGGCGCTGGCGAATGTCGGTCACGAGACGACCACGGTCAACCTGCTCGAAGACGGCGTGCCGGTCCTCACGCGCGACCTGCCGATCGGCGTGCGACGCTTGCGCGAGGATCTGCAGCGCGAACGTGGACTGGCCGCCGACGCAGCCGATCGCGTCGTGCGCGGCAGCGATCTCGATCCGGCATTGGCGCCGCATGTGGCTACCCGGGGCGAGGAACTGGCGCTGGGTATCGAGCGCGC
Organism: uncultured Gemmatimonadales bacterium; assembly: GCA_963796635.1. Lineage (GTDB taxonomy): Bacteria > Gemmatimonadota > Gemmatimonadetes > Gemmatimonadales > GWC2-71-9 > Palsa-1233. The sequence continues at coordinate 2,243,116 of CAWCMH010000001.1, read as the reverse complement.
GGCGGCATTTCTGCAGACATCCAATCGACCGGTCGGCTCGCTGTCGCGACTCTATGTCGCGGGCGGGGGATCGCGGGTGCCGGGGCTGGCGGGTGTGCTGTCGGATCGGTTGCGCGTGCCGGTGACCCAGGCGCACGCCGTGGAGCGGCTCGACGTCGCCCCCGGTGCGTTCGATGGTCTCAATGTCGATGAAGTGTCGCCACTGCTGATGTTGCCCGTGGGCCTCGCCTTGCGGGCGGCCGCATGAGGAGCGCCGCATCATGATCACCATCAATCTCAAGCCCGGCGCACGACGTCAGGCCGCCAAGGGCGACGCGATGGCAGCATGGCGCGAACGCCTGCAGGGCGTCGGCCAGCGCGTCAAGCAGCCGGCGCTGCTGGTCGCGGGTGTCGCGTGGGTCGCCGTGATCGTCGTGATCGGCGGACTGCTGCTGCACACCCGGTCGCAGCTCAACGGGTTGCAGCCGCAGTTGCAACGCGATCGCGACGAATACTCGCGCTATCAGGTCTTCGTGCAGCAGAAGCATCACGAGGAGAAGGTGCGCGACTCGATCCTCGCCCAGATCGGCACGATTTCGTCGGTCGATCAGGATCGCTATGTCTGGTCGCACATTCTCGATGAAGTGGCCGGCGCGGTGCCCGACTACACCTGGCTCACGAACATCAGCGCCGCGGTGCCCGCGACGCAGAACAACGGCCTGACCGTCACGACCAGCGACAGCACGATGCCGCAGCCGGTGTCGGTGCTGATCACGGGCGAGACCAACGATCTCGAGAACTTCACGGCGTTCCTCCGCCGCCTGGGCGACAGCCCGTGGCTGGCGAACGTCCTGCCGGTCAAGACCGAAACGATCATTGACAAGGGTAACCGTCCGATGACGTCGTTCACGGTGCAGGCGACCTTCGCCCGCGCCGATTCGAGCCGGATCCAGACGGTGCCCATCATCGAATCGACGGTGAGGTAGCCGATGGACACGTCATCGCGCAACACGGCCATTCTGCTCACGTTGATCGCCCTGGGCGTCGGCTACATGGGCTACACCGGCGCCGGCATCTCGCTGATCGGCATGTCCGGCGTGAAGACGCAGATGGTACAGGTCGATTCCGTGCGCGACTCGATCACGGTGCTGCAGTCCAAGATCGACGTCGCCAAGCGGGACATCGCGCGCGAATCGGTCGAGGATGTCACCAAGCGCGTCAACGCCTATCGCGCCTCGCTCGCGCTGCTGCGCACGCTGGTGCCGGCGCAGCGCGAGGTCGACAACCTGCTCGATGACGTCAGCGCCCGGATGCACGTGCGGGGAGTGCGGATGACCGGCTTTGCGCCGTTGCCGCCCGTGCCGGGCCCGGCCCCGTTCGATACCTACGCGTATCAGTTCACCGTGGTCGGTCACTACGACCAGGTTGCCTCGTTCCTCACCGACATCGCGTCGCTCCGCCGCATCATGGTGCCGACCGACGTGCGGATGGTGGCGGCCAGCGAACAACTCGGCCGCGCCTACGGCGACACCACCTCGATGCTCGAGGCGCACTTCACCGTGCGCACCTACGTCAAGGCCGCGCCGACGACGGGGGACTCGACTCATGCGAAATAGGCTCCCCATGATGGCTGCGCTGATGGTCCTCGCGGCGTGCGGCAGCGGCGCCAACGCGGCGACCACGACCACGGTCCTGGCCGACACGACCAAGGCCGCGGCCAAGTCCAAAACGGTGGTGGCGTCGTCGACCGGGCCCGCGTTCGATACCGCGGCCGCGGCAGGCACGCGTCCGCTGGTCCGCGAGATCTACCACTATCAGGGCGGACCGCGCGATCCGTTCAGGCCGCTGGTCAGCCCGGTCGATCGCGGGCCCGAACTGCCCGATCTCCGGCTGGTGGCGATCATCTACGATGATCATCACGCCACCGGCAGCCTCGCCACGTTCCGCGATGTCGGCGACGATCATCGTTACACCCTGAGTCCGGGCCAGCGGCTGGGCCGCCTGTCCGTCGTGAGTATCACCGCCAACACGGTCAAGCTGCGCCAGGACGATTTCGGAACCGAGCGCGAACAGACCTACTCGCTCCGCAAACCGGAGGACGAGCAACCATGATGCTGCGAACCCTGCTGTGGGCCTTGCTGCCCACTTTCTTCGGCGTCCCGACCCCGCGGTCTGCGCCCGCCCCGACCGGCCAGGTCAATGCCCTGACACTGTCGAGCACGGGTGGTACCGCCCGGCTCACGGTGTCCGCCGATCGCGGCGTCACGGTCCGCGACTCCCGGATGACCGATCCGGATCGCCTGGTCCTCGACTTCTCGCCTGCGGTCAAGGGCGACTTCGCCTCGTACGACGGACTGCATCGCGGCGACGTGGTCGACATCCGCGTGAACCAGTTCACGTCGACCGTGGTGCGCGTGGTGGTCGAATTCGATCGCCTGCCGGCGTATCGCGTCGAACAGAATCCCGACGGCAAGGTGTCGGTGACGTTCGCCGACCAGCCGTTCGCCGCCTGGGGTGCGCTGCCGGGCAGCGCCGCTCCGGTCGCGCGGGGGGCGGACTCCGTGATCACCAGCGAGCCCGAGCCGCGGATTGACGGGTCGACGCGGTTCATGCAACAGGATACGTCGCGCTTCAGCGTGACCTGGGACAAGACGCCGATCGAGGACGCGCTGCACCAGCTGGCGCTGCGCTCCGGCTTCTCGATCGTGCCGGGCAAGGATGTCAGCGGCACGGTGTCGATGACGATCACCGACAAGACCTGGCGCGAAATCTTCGACGCCCTGCTGGCACAGCAGGGGCTGTCGGCCACGGTCATGCCGGGCGACATCATCCGCGTCGATTCACCGGGCGAGCTCTCCAAGCTCGACTCGATCGAGGTGCTGACGCAGGCGACGGTGCGGCTCAACTACGCCAAGGCGGCGGAGATGGCCAACAACGTCACCAAGATGATGACCAAGAATCGCGGGTCGGTGACGGCGGATACGTCGACCAACTCGCTGATCCTGGTGGACACCCGCACCCGCATCGATGCGATCCGGCGCTTCATCGAGAGCCTCGACCTCAAGACGCCGACCATCGCCATCCAGGCGAAGTTGATCTTCGTCGACCGGACCGATCTCGAGCAGCTCGGTCTGCAATACGACATCGGGACGTCGAACCAGTTCTTCAACCAGATCGTGCAACGCACCGACCCGACCACCGGTCAGCCGTACAACCCGAACCAGAACGTCGTCAATCTCGGCGGCAACGGGATCTCCGCGATCTCGAACGCCGACCAGCTCATCTCGGGATCGGCGCTCAACCTGGTGTTCTCGACCGCGATCGGCGGCTTCTCGATCTCGTCGTTCCTCAGCGCGCTGGAGCAGGTCGAACTGACCGACGTCGAGGCCGTGCCGACGGTGAATACCCTCGACAACCGCCAGGCGCAGGTAATTTCCGGTGAACAGACGCCGGTCCGCGTGATCGACGCGTCGTCGTTCGGCCAGGCCAATCAGGCGCCGCGCGCCAACGTGCAGTTCAAGGAAACCGGCATCAAGCTGATTGCCACGCCGCACGTCACGGCCAATCGTCAGATCGTCATGGATCTCGAAGTCGAGCGCTCGTCGGTGCAGCCGCTCGCCTCGGCCGACCTTGGCTTCAACATCCCGATTCAGCACACCGAATCCCGGCTGCTCGTCAACGATGGCGAGACCGCCGTGATTGCCGGCATGACCGTCACCACCGTGACGCGCAACCGGTCGAGCATTCCGTTGCTCGGGTCGCTGCCGTTCATCGGCAACCTGTTCTCGTTCACCACCAACCAGGAACACCACCAGGACCTCATCATCCTGGTCACCCCGCGCATTCTGGACGATCCGACGGGGAATTGAGCATCCCGGTATATCCCTGAACGAAGCACGGGCGCATGATCATGCGCCCCTACTGACGATCGCCGTGTGTCATTGATCGAATGTGGGGGCGCACGATCATGCGCCCCTGCGTATGTTGGGGCCCATGCATCTCCGTTTCACCACCGCCGGCGAATCGCACGGCAAGGCACTCGCCGTGATCGTCGAGGGCGTGCCCGCCGGCCTGCCGATTTCTGCTGACGCGATCGATCTCCAGCTGGGCCGCCGGATGCAGGGATATGGCCGCGGCGCGCGCATGAAGATCGAGCAGGATCGCATCGAGTGGCTCGCCGGCGTGCGATCCGGCGAAACGCTCGGCTCGCCGATCGCCATGCTGATCCACAATCGCGACTGGGCCAACTGGCAGGACGTCATGGCGGCCGAGGGGAGCCCCGGCGACGAACGCCGGCGGCGGGTCACGCGGCCGCGTCCGGGACACGCCGACCTGGTTGGGGTGCTCAAGTACGATCGGCTCGACGCGCGCGACATCCTCGAGCGCGCGTCGGCGCGTGAAACGGCGGCTCGCGTCGCGGCGGGCGCCGTGGCCCGGCGCCTGCTCGAGGAATTCGGTGTCGAGATCGGCTCGCACCTGGTCTCACTCGGCGGCATTCGGGCGACGGTGCCGACCCCGCTGCCCACGCCGTTGAATGCCGCGAGCGACGCTTCGGCCGTCCGGACGCTCGATCCCGCAGCCGAAGCGCAGATGGTCGCACGGATCGACGCGGCCAAACGCGACGGTGACACGCTCGGCGGCGAGATCGAAGTCGTTGCCCGCGGTTTGCCGGTCGGCCTCGGCAGTCACGTGAGCTGGGATCGCAAGCTTGATGGCCGACTCGCCGGCATGCTGATGTCGATTCCCGCCGTCAAGGGCGTCGAGATCGGTCTGGGCTTCGAGGCGGCGCGGCGCCCGGGCTCCCAGGTGCACGACCCGATCGTGACGCATGTCATCCCGAGCGACGTGCCACCCGCTGACCCCCGCGCCGGGTTCGCGCGCGTGGGCAACAACGCCGGCGGGCTCGAAGGCGGCATGACCACCGGCGAACCGCTGGTGGTGCGGGTGGCGATGAAGCCGATCTCCACCTTGATGTCGCCGCTCAAGACCGTCAACCTGGCGACCGGCGGCGAAGCGAATGCGCAGAGCGAGCGGTCCGATGTCACCGCCGTGCCCGCGATGGGTGTGATAGCCGAAGCACTCGTCGCGCTCGTGCTGGCCGAGGCGATGATCGAGAAGTTTGGCGGCGACTCGCTGGCCGAAATGCAGCGCAATGTTGCCGGGTATCTCGCGGCGGCGGGCCGCCGTTGGGATGCGCTGCGTCCGGGCATCAGCGCGGAGCCCGCCTGAGCAGCGTGCAATCGATCGTGCTCGTCGGCCTGCCCGGTGCCGGCAAGACCACGCTGGCACCATTGGTTGCCCAACTGCTCGGCTGCCCGTGGTGCGATCTCGATCAACGTCTCGAAGCCACGCTCGGTGCCACGATCAGCGACCTCTTCGCCCGTCATGGCGAACCCTGGTTTCGCGCGCGGGAACGCGACGCCATGGGCGCCGCGCTCGCCGAACCGCCGCAGGTGATTGCCGCCGGTGGCGGCTGGGCGGCGCAGCCCGGCAATCTGGCGGGCGTCACGGCGCAGGCGTTCGTGGTCTATCTCTCCCTGGCCGTCGACGTCGCGGCGCGCCGCATCGGTCACCCGACCACGCGGCCGTTGGTCCGCGCCGGCGATGTCGGTGAACAACTGACAGCGCTCCTGTGCGAGCGCGAGTCGTGGTACCGTCTTGCCGATATTGAAGTGGCGGTGGGCGACGTATCGATCGAGGCGGCGGCGGCAGGCGTTGCGACGGCCGCCCGGCAATACGCCGGTTGGTGACCGGGTGACCGCGCCTTGCTTGAGCCGGGACCAGCAGACTATTAGTGGGGGGCCGGGCAACCGCGGAATCAGCCGCGGCCGGGTGCGATGGGCGACCTTCTTTCGAAGGGCATGATGGCCACGAAGAAATCGAGTGGCGGCAAGACCAGGCGCAAGGCTGCGAGCCGGTCCGCATCGGGCGGGCTGGGGCGCGCACTGGTCATCGTCGAATCGCCAACCAAGGCCCGCACCATTGCGGGGTTCCTGCCCGACGGTTTTACGGTGGCTGCCTCCATGGGGCATATCCGCGATCTGCCGTCGGAAGCGAAGGAAATCCCGGCGCGCTACAAGGGCGAAGAGTGGGCCCGCTTCGGTGTCGACGTCGCCAACAACTTCCAGCCGCTTTACGTCGTGCCATCCGACAAGAAAAAGGTCGTCAAGGAACTCAAGGACGACCTCAAGCAGGCCGACATGCTCTATCTCGCGACCGACGAAGATCGCGAGGGCGAAAGCATTTCGTGGCACCTGCTCGAGGTGCTGGAACCCAAGGTGCCCGTGCGGCGGATGGTGTTCCACGAAATCACCCGCGACGCGATCACCGATGCGCTGGCGCACACGCGCGACGTCGACGACAACCTGGTGCGCGCCCAGGAGACCCGGCGCATTCTCGATCGGCTCGTGGGCTACACCTTGTCGCCGCTGCTGTGGAAGAAGGTGGCGTTCGGCTTGTCGGCCGGGCGGGTACAGTCGGTCGCGACCCGGCTCATCGTCGATCGCGAGCGGGAGCGCCTGGCCTTCCGCACCGGCAGCTACTGGGACCTGAACGCGACACTTGAACACGAGCTCGCGTCATTCGAAGCCGGCATGATCGCGCTCGACGGCAAGCGGCTCGCCATCGGCAAGGACTTCGACGAGCAGACCGGCAAGCTCGCCGAGGGCGCCGATGTGGTGCTGCTCGACGAAACGACCGCCCGGGGACTGGTCGAGCGGCTGCGCCATGCCGCGTGGCGGGTCACCGGCGTGGAACAGACGCCGCGCACGCTGCGGCCGTACGCGCCGTTCACCACGTCGACGCTGCAGCAGGAATCGAATCGCAAGCTGCGCTATTCGGCCAAGCAGACCATGCAGATCGCGCAGCGCCTCTACGAGCGTGGCTTCATCACGTACATGCGGACCGATTCCGTGGCACTCTCCGACCAGGCCATCACCGCGGCCCGCAACCAGGTGCGCGGGCTGTACGGCGACGAATATCTGCCCGACCAGCCGCGTCGCTATGCCACCAAGGTCGCCAACGCGCAGGAAGCGCACGAGGCGATTCGCCCGGCCGGGAGCGCCTTTCGCACGCCGGACCAGACCGGCTTGGTGGGCGACGAGCTCGCCGTGTACGACCTGATCTGGAAGCGCACCGTTGCGTCGCAGATGAAGGACGCGCGCAAGACGGCCACCGCCGTCGAACTCGCCGTGCTCAACGCCACATTCAAGGCGACCGGTTTGCGCACCGAGTTCGCGGGATTTCTGCGCGCGTATGTCGAAGGCTCCGACGATCCGGAAGCCGCCCTCGAGGATCGCGACACGCCGTTGCCGCCGCTCGCCGCCGGCGACGCGCCCGCGTGCACCGCGCTGGAACCGGTCGGGCACGAGACCAAGCCGCCGGCGCGCTTCACCGAGGCATCGCTGGTCAAGGCGCTCGAGGAAAACGGCGTCGGCCGTCCGTCCACGTACGCCAGCATCATCGGCACGATCGTCGATCGCGGCTACGTCGTGCGCCAGGGCCAGGCCCTGGTGCCGACCTTCACCGCGTTCGCCGTGACCGACCTGCTCAAGCAGCACTTCGGTCACCTGGTCGATGTCGAATTCACCAAGCGCATGGAAGACTGTCTCGACCAGATCGCGTCGGGCGACACGGAGTATCTCCGTTACCTGCACGAGTTCTACCTCGGCGATGACGGCCTGCAGCAGCAGACCGCGCGCGGCGAGAAGGACATCCTGCCGTCGGACGCACGCACTGTCGCGCTCGACGGCCTCGGCGCCACCGTCCGCATCGGTCGCTTCGGCCCGTATGTCGAGCGCGAGGACGACGGCACGATGATCCGCGCCTCACTGCCCAAGGACGCCACGCCGGCCGACATCGACCCGGCGCGCATCGACGCCTTGCTGCGCCAGCGCGCCGAAGGGCCCGCGTCGGTCGGCACCCATCCCGACACCGGCGAGCAGATTTTCCTGCTCGACGGTCAGTACGGTCCCTATGTGCAGCTGGGCGAAGCATCCGACGAGCACAAACCGAAGCGCGCGTCGTTGCCCAAGGGCGTCAAGCCCGAAGCCGTGACGCGCGAACTCGCCATCGGCCTGCTGTCGCTGCCGCGCACGCTGGGCGTCCATCCGGAGACGCAGCGACCGGTGAAGGCCGGACTCGGTCGTTTCGGGCCGTACATCCTGCACGATCTCGGCAAGGGCCAAGCCGACTTCCGCTCGCTCAAGGCCGGCGACGACGTGCTCACCGTCACGCTGGAGCGGGCGCTGCAACTGCTCGCCGAGCCCAAGGCGCAGCGCGGTCGCCGCGCCGCCGCGACCCCGCTGCGGGTGCTGGGTGAACATCCCGCCGACCAGCAACCGGTGCAGTTGTTCGAAGGGAAATACGGTCCTTATGTGAAGCACGGCGACCTGAACGCCTCGCTGCCACGCGGCGCCGATGTCCAGGCCTTCACGCTGGAGCAGGCGGTGGCCGTGCTGGCCGAACGTGGCAGCGCGCCCAAGGGCAAGCGGGGTACCACGCGCCGACGGCGGGCCGGTGCGTCGTGACGGTCACCGTGGTTGGCGGCGGCCTCGCGGGATGTGAAGCCGCGTGGGCGCTCGCCGAGCGCGGTGTCGAGGTCACCATGCTGGAGATGCGGCCGGTGGTGTCGACGCCGGCCCATCAGACCGACCGGCTCGCCGAACTCGTCTGCAGCAATTCATTCAAGTCGGTGGAGTTGCACAACGCGCACGGACTGCTCAAGGCCGAACTGCGTGACCTCGGGTCGTTGCTGCTGCCCCTGGCCGACGAGGCACGGATTCCCGGCGGTGCGGCGCTGGTGGTCGACCGCGATGTGTTTTCCACGGCCGTGCATGCGCGCATCACCGCGCATCCCCGCATCCGCGTCGAACGGCGTGAAGCGACGGACCTTCCCGCGCGCGGCGTGATCGCCACCGGGCCGTTGACGTCGTCGGCGCTCGGTGCCGCCCTGGCCGATCGACTCGGCGCCGACGCGTTGGCATTCTTCGACGCCATCGCTCCGATCGTCAGCGGCGACTCGCTCGATCATGACGTGCTGTACGCGCGATCACGGTGGGGCAAGGGCGACGGCGACGACTATCTCAACGCGCCGATGACGCGCGACGCGTACGAGGCATTCGTCGACGCGCTGACGGCCGCTGACCAGTTTCACGGCCATGATTTCGACGACATCGCGTATTTCGAGGGCTGCCTGCCGATCGAGGAAATGGCACGGCGTGGCCGCGAGACCCTGCGGTTCGGTCCGATGAAGCCGATCGGCCTGGCGGATCCGCGCACCGGGCGCGAACCCTATGCCGCGGTGCAGTTGCGGCGCGAAGACCGCGCCGGGCAGATGTGGAATATGGTCGGCTTCCAGACCCGGCTCCGGATTCCCGAACAGCGCCGCGTGTTCCGCACGATTCCCGGGCTGGCGTCGGCGGAATTCCTGCGCGACGGCAGCATTCATCGCAACAGTTATGTCAACGCGCCCGCGTCCCTCGGCGCGGCCCTGCAACTCAAGGATGGCGCGCCGGTGTTCGTCGCCGGCCAGCTCACCGGGGTGGAGGGCTATACCGAGTCGATCGCGACCGGATTGCTGGCCGGCATCAACCTGAGTCGCGTCCTCGCGGGCGATCAGGTCGCGGTGCCGCCGCCGACCACGATGCTCGGCGGGTTGCTGCGCTATCTGCGTGACGCCGATCCGGCGCACTTCCAGCCGATGAACGCCAATTTCGGGCTGGTCGATCCCGCGGATCCGGCCGTGGCCAAGGCCGATCGCAAGGCGTGGCTGGTCGACCGCGCGCGCGACGATTTTGCCGCCTGGTCGAAGGCGTTGTGAACCGCCCGGTCGTCGCCGAGTTTCTCACCCACATCCAGAAGGCGAAGGGACAGTCACCGGCGACGGTGCAGGCCTACCGGCGCGACCTCGACGCGTTCTGCGATTTTCTCGACCGCCGGCACAAGCACGCCGACTGGGATTTCGCCGATGTCGACCGCCTCGCGTTGCGCGGCTATCTCGGCGAACTCGATCGGCGCGGACTGGCGCGGCGATCGATCGCCCGCGCGTTGTCGGCGCTGCGGTCGTTCTATCGCTGGCTGCACGTGCATCACGACGTCGATATCCCCGCGCTGCGCGCGGCGCGCACGCCCAGGCTCGACAAGCGGCTGCCAGTGTACCTGCTGCGCGACCAGATCGATCAGCTCTTTGCGCACGCCGAATTGCTGGCCGACGGCGGCGACTTCGACGCGGTGCGCGATCTCGCGATGCTCGAACTCTTCTATTCGTCGGGGCTGCGGCTGTCGGAGTTGCAGGGACTCACCCTGAGGCAGCTCGACCTGATCGGTGATCAGGTGCGGGTGATGGGCAAGGGACGCAAGGAACGCATCGTACCGGTGGGGAGCCGCGCCAGCCTCGCGCTGCGGCGATTGCTCGCGCTCCGTGAACCCGTCGCGGCATTGCCCGGCGCCGATCGCCAGGCCGTGTTCCTCGGCCGCCGCGGACGGCGGCTCAGTCCGGTGACCATCCAGCGGCGGATGCACCGGCTCTACGTCGCGATCGGCGCCGGCGAGATGCACACCCACTCGATGCGGCACTCCTTCGCGACGCACCTGCTCGATGCCGGCGCCGATTTGCGCGCCGTGCAGGAACTGCTCGGTCATGCGTCGCTCGCGACCACGCAGATCTACACGCACACGTCGGTCGAGCGGCTCAAGCAGGTGTACCGCAAGGCGCATCCGCGAGCGGGATGAAACGAGAGCAGGCGCGAAGGCACAAGGGGCTGCGTTCTCTCGTTCTCTCCTTCTCTCCTTCTCTCCTGTATGTTTCTCGGATGACCTCCTTTCATGGCACGACCATCATCGCCGTCCGCAAGGACGGCCGCGTCGCGCTGGGCGGCGACGGGCAGGTTTCGGTCGACGGCACCATTCTCAAGGCGCACGCCAACAAGGTGCGGACGCTCAAGGGCGGCCGGATTCTCGCGGGATTTGCCGGCTCGGTTGCCGACGCGCTGACGCTGTTCGAGCGCTTCGAGGAGAAACTCGATCGCTACCCCGGCAATCTCACGCGATCGGCCACCGAACTCGCGCGCGATTGGCGCGGCGATCGCTATCTGCGCCGCCTCGAGGCGCTGCTCGTTGTGGCTGATCTCGACCACGTGTTCCTGCTAAGCGGGACCGGCGAGTTGATCGAACCCGATGACGGCATCGTCGCGGTGGGTTCCGGCGGTACCTATGCCCTGGCCGCCGCGCGCGCGCTGCTGCCCGACGAGCGGCTCGCTGCGCGCACCATCGTGGAGCGCAGCCTGTTGATCGCCAGCGAGATCTGCGTGTTCACCAACGCCAACGTCACGGTGCTCGAGCTGCCGGGGTGACACGAAGTGTCATCCCGAGGGAGCAGAGCGACCGAGGGATCCCTTTCCGAGCGTGGCGTTTGTCCTGAGCAAGCAGCGGCGTCGCCGCTGCGCTCGGACTGCTGGCGCGGCTGAAGCCGCGGCTCGGCGTCGCGAAGCGTCGCAGGCGACGCTGCCGTGAGTCGCCAGCCCGCAGGGCTTCGCCGTGCCGAGCCGTCGCTTCAGCGACGCCGGCCCAACATCATCCGGCGCCGGCTCGTCAACGCCCGCTCCGGAAGCCGTGGCCGGCGATTTTGCAGCGATGCCCGGCTCTGTCGCCGCGCCGCCCTTGTCATCCCGAGCGCAGCGAGGGATCGCGCAGACGGACAGCGATCCCTCGGTCGCTTCGCTCTCTCGGGATGACAGACCGCGCTTCTCTCCTATCTTTGCGCATGCCGACTCCTGCCGTCCCGCCCGCCGAGCCGCCGCCGTGGCTTGAGGAATTGCCGCCGCGCCAGATCGTGGCGGAGCTCGATCGATACATCGTGGGGCAGGCCGCCGCCAAGAAGGCGATCGCGATCGCCATTCGCAATCGCTGGCGGCGGTCGCAGGCGCCCGAGGACATTCGCGACGAGATCACCCCCAGCAACATCATCCTGATCGGCCCGACCGGGGTCGGCAAGACCGAAATCGCGCGGCGTCTGGCGCGGCTCGCCGGCGCGCCGTTCATCAAGGTCGAGGCGTCGAAGTTCACCGAGGTGGGCTACGTCGGCCGGGACGTCGAGTCGATGGTGCGCGACCTGGTCGACGCCGCAATCTCGCTGGTCCGGGCCGAACGCGAAGACGAGGTCTGGCCCCAGGCCGAAGCCGCCGCCACGGAACGGCTGCTCGACCTGCTGCTCCCGGCGGTCGACGTGGCCGATGACGACGAGGCGTTGCGCACGCGCCGGGCGGCGTCCCGTGAAAAGCTCCGCAAGCAGTTGCTCGACGGTGCGCTCGACGACCGCATGGTCGACATCGAGGTGACGCCGATGAACTATCCCGGTGTCGACAACGCGCCGGTGCCCGGGATGATGGAAGGCGTCGAGTCGGCCTTCAGCGACTGGCTGATGGAGATGCTGCCCAAGAAGAAGAAACGGCGCAGCGCGCGCGTTCCCGAGGCGCGACGGATTCTCGAAGACGAGGAGCTGCGTCGCCTGGTCGACATGGACGAAACCGTCAACGAGGCGCTCGATCGCGTCGAGAATCACGGCATCATCTTCATCGACGAGATCGACAAGATCGCCGGCGAGAAGAACACCAGCGGGCCCGACGTGTCGCGCGAGGGCGTGCAGCGCGACCTGCTGCCGGTGGTGGAGGGCTCCACGGTGCAGACGCGCTACGGCTACGTCCGCACCGATCACGTGCTCTTTGTGGCGGCCGGCGCCTTTCATGTCTCCAAGCCGTCCGACCTGATTCCCGAACTGCAAGGGCGCTTTCCCATTCGCGTCGAGCTCGAACCGCTCACCGAGCAGGACTTTGTGCGGATCCTGACCGAACCCGAGAATGCGCTGACGAAGCAGTACGCGGCACTGGTCGCCGCGGAACAGTGTCAGCTGACCTTCACGTCCGACGCGATCCAGGAAATCGCGCACACAGCGTGGACGGCCAACGATCACATGGAGAATATCGGCGCGCGGCGACTGCACACCGTGATGTCGACGCTGGTCGAGGACCTGCTGTTCGACCTGCCCGATGGCGCGACGCGGTCGATCGCGATCGACGCGGCCGCAGTACGCGAGCGGCTGGCGAAGGTGGTCCGGGACGACGATCTGCGGAAGTACATCCTGTAAGCCAAGGTGAAAAGAGAACAGGCGGAACGGCGGGGGGGGCATCACCAGCAATGCGTCCGGCCTGGCAGGCCCAATCGCCTCGCCTTGGCGTATTACGATGGAAGCGCGCACACCGATCCTGACGGCCGAGTCTGGCCTGATGAAGGAGATGTGTACGGGTTCATGTTTATGGATATGAACAACATCTGGGTGACAAATAACGCCTTTGATTATGGGGAGCTGGCGAACACGCTGGCACACGAATACGGACACAGCACCGGTATGGACGAAGACGCTGCGACTGCGTACGGGGACGAATGCGGCTATGGTAGCCAATATCTGCGAGCTTCCGTTTCAAGGAGATAACATCATGCTGACTCTACTCGCCTGCGCGTCGGCGTGCCTGTCGCCCCAACCCGGTCCCATGAAAGCAGCTTTTCGCGAGGCAGTTATCGCCGTGATCGATTCGGCCTCGAAATGGACGCCCGGCATTGTGGGTCGGTCCAGAGCAGTGGTCATTGACCGTGCATCATTTCAGTTGCAAGCAGGCCAAGCTGGTGCTCTGACCGAGAATTGGTCGGGCTTTGCGCAGTCAATCCGGGCTGACGCTAGCGAACAGTCCTTGAATGACACGCGGATATGCACAACCGCCCGCCGGTGCACTCTACCGGCGAACATGTTCGTAGTGAGCGCTACAGGCGTACGGATGGTCGGCGGCCAGGTCATTCTCGGAATTCGCGTGTCGTGGGCTTATCGACAGGCGATGGGAGTAGCCGTGTATGACGTGGCCCTGCGTAACGGTCACGTCGTCTCGGTTACGCTGGCTATGGTGACCTGAACTCGCGGCCCTCCCCCGGAAACGTAGGGTAGCGTAAAGTAGAGTAGTCGAGGACGAGACTCGGCGGTTCCCGAGTGAATCCGTCACCCGGTGTCAGGGACACTGGATCGACGAAGTGAGCTGCTCCCGGTTTCGTGGACACGGGCCTAAGCTGCTTGTGCCTGCTCTTCGTACCTGATCGGACTGACGTAGCCCAAGGTCGCGTGCCGCCGAATCGGATTGTAGAAGCGCTCGCTGTAATCAAAGACGTCTGCCCCGGCCGCGCAGCGGCTTCGCGATGGTTGAGCCGCCGCTTTAGCGGCGCGTGGCCATCGGCTCGGGGGTTGACATCGTCCCCCCCCGGCCAGACTAACGTTTGGGCCGAGTGTTGTCCTGCTCGCCGATCTGACGCTACAACCGAACTGACTGACATTCGCTTCGCTCCGGTTCACGCAGCCCGTGGAGTGTTCATGCAGCGACCGTCGTTCATCGTGCGCAACCGCGCGACCCTCGCAGTGCTATTGCTGGGAAGCACGGCCTTCATCGCGGCCTGCTCATCCTGACCTGATCGACGATCCCGGATATCATCTGGTGAGCCACGGCGGGCACCTTGATGCCGATCCGACGACCTTCATGACGAGCGTGGGCTGCACTGTGCAGTCCGGCGCGGACAGTTCGGGGTCCGTCGCGATCAAGTTGCTCAATGGCGCGGGGATGTCCCATTTCCGATGCCCTGGCATCGCGTTCGATTCGATCCAGCACGCGATTGCGTCGTACCGCGCCGCAGCGCGCGACAGTGTTGGCGGTGCAGCGCTGGAGGCGGGCGGCGGCGATGATGGTGACGTGGAAGTTCTCGTCCATTACGAGTGCGACGTGAACACCGATACGATCTATTGGAGCGATGGAACCTACGACACTGTCACGTGGGTTGATAACTGCCGCTACTATTACTCTACAGGCGGGGGGACGGCTGGCTCTTCCGGTGGAAAGAACGGTAACGACGATAACGAACTATCGCGCCAATCAGGTTCTTCGCCGACCTCAGCGTGCAAGGGTTATGACCGCCGACGTCCGGCGAAAAGTTCGATTGAACTCATAGTACGATCCAAACCGAACTATTACGCAGACCAGTCCGCTGCAGCTTAGTATCTCGAACGCGACTTATGATACACGCTAGCTCGGGGGAGTGACATCAACCTCGACAACTGGCCTGATGTTACTCACTTTCACCAGCCTGCCAGCATCGGGACGTGTCCGGTTGCAGCCAATCAACTGGCACATACGCCTTTCCGGGGTTGGACGTGGCGAACGTTGTGGCGTTTGTGCAGGTCACACATCGGCAGACACTGCGCGGTACAACGGTAACTCGCTTTGCCATCTCGTCACAGACTCTCACGACTACATGGATGCTGACCAATAGCTCGATGGTCAGTCGAACTCTGATCTACGCCGACAACTACCCATAGCAGAAAACGTGCCGAGTTACATCGATAGAGTTCACTGCGCGATACATTCTCGGCGAGCGCTTCGGCATGTGATGTACTCATGCGCGTATAGATCCCGCATGCCAGCCGGTGGCGTCTATCCGGCGCGAAATCCGTGTCTGGCGACTGCGCCACCCCCCGGTCTAACTGAGAGGTACACTAACGATGACGACGAATCCTCTACCCAGCATATTGGTCGTCGTGAGCGTCCTCGCTGCCGTGGCGACGTGCACGATATTTCCGTTGGCGGCCCAAAGCTGTGATCGTGCGAACTCCACCGGCTTCCGCGAATTCGTCGGTTGGGTTCGATATACCTCAGCTGCTCCGCGACGGTCGGTCATCAGGGAAGATATTCACCTCCCCGCCGTGGATTCGAGCCAGGTGATCACCGTGCAGTCCGACTCGCTTTGTCGGCGCGCGTTGGACCTCGCGCGTACCGAGCCGGCGGTGAATTCAACGCAGGTTCGGCTGGCGCGGGTCGGCGGCGTGTACGTCGCGGAGATGGTCGGCCCGCACCCGGGATCGGAATGGACCCGGATCTTTGTGATGGATACGTTGTTCCGATCGATCCTCGGGGCCACCGGGCGCTGAATCGACACGGAGGTCCGCCGCCGCGAATCCTCGCTTCGGCAGCCGACGTGAACTGGTGTCAGCCGCGCAACGCCTCCGCGGTGATGGAGCCGCCGCTCCAGCGGCGTGCGGCGGGACTCGCCGCTCACGATGAGACCACGCCGTTCGGCTCGCCTCTCGCCTCTCGCCTCCCGTTTTCTCCTTTTCTCTTTTCTCGTTTTCTCTGGTATCTTCCTGCCATTCTGGCTGCCTCTACCGGGAAAACGATGGCGAAACGGGATTTCCTCTCCTTCAATGACCTCTCCCGGGACGAACTCCTCGCCCTGCTCGATCTCGCGCGTCGCATGAAGTCCGGCGCGTATACCGACCAGCCACTCACCGGGCAATCGCTCGCCCTGATCTTCGCCAAGAGCAGCACCCGCACGCGCGTCTCGTTCGAAGTCGGCGCCCGCCAGCTCGGCCTCGACCCGATCTTCCTTTCAGCGCGCGACATCCAGCTCGGGCGCGGCGAGCCGATCAAGGACATGGCGCGCGTGCTGTCCCGCTATGTCGACGGCATCATGATCCGCACCTTCGCGCAAGCCGATGTGGAGGAACTGGCGCGCTACGCCTCGGTTCCGGTCATCAACGGCCTCACCGATCTGCTGCATCCGTGCCAGGTGCTCGCCGACCTGCTGACCGTGCAGCAGGAATTCGGATCGCTCGATGGGCGCATCGTCGCCTGGATCGGCGACGGCAACAACATGGCCAATTCGTGGATCGAAGCCGCCGGGCTCTTCGGCTTCGAGTTGCGCGCTCGCCTGTCCCGAGGGTTACGAGCCCGATCGCGCCATCTATGAAACGCAACGCATCACGCGCGCGCATCAGCATCACCGAAGATCCCGATGAAGCCGTGGCAGGCGCGGACGTGATCAACACCGATGTCTGGGCGTCGATGGGTCAGGAAGACGAAGCCGACGCGCGACGCACCGCGTTCGCCGGCTTCTGCGTCGACGACGCCCTGCTCGGCCGCGCCGACGCCAGGGCGATCGTGCTGCATTGCCTCCCCGCGCACCGCGGCGAGGAAATCACCGAAGCCGTCCTCGAAGGTCGGCAGTCGCGCGTCTGGGATGAGGCGGAGAATCGCCTGCACGCCCAGAAAGCGCTCCTGGTGACGTTGATGGACCACGCCGCATGAGTGAGTTTGCCGAAGCATACCGTGCGCTCACGAGCGGGGCGGGGAGCTGGGTGGCTCGGGAATTCGGGCAATTCGAGATTGCCGGCGCCGACGCGCACGCGCTCGTCAACCGGATCGTTACCGCCGATCTGTCGCTGCTCAGGGCGGGCCGTTGTGTCCCGTCGCTGCTGTTGCGCGAGGACGCGACGATTCTCGATTGCGTCACGGTCTACCGGTTTCCCGAACGCGTCATGCTGTTGATCGATCCGGCGCAGCGCGCCGAGGCCTGGGAGCACATCGTGTCGCGGAAGCGCGGCAACGTGCGGTTGCGCGACATCTCCGACGCGATGGGCGTCGTGATGGTTCGTGGCCCCGGCACGGCGACGCAGTTGGCACCGCTGTTGTCCCCGGTGCCGGAGCAGCCGGGCGACGTGGCCTCGGCGCGACTGGCCGGCGTCGACGTGTTCGCGGCGCGGGCGCCGGCCGACGGGCCCGACGGCATCGATTTCTACTGTCGCGCCCGCGACGTCGAGTCGTTGCGCGCCGCGTTGCAGCGCGCCGGCGTGCGGCCGGTGGACGACGACGCGTGGCAGGTGACGCAACTCGAATGGGGGATTCCGCGCGTCGGCGTCGACATCGATCCCGATGACACGCCGGTCGAAGCGGGGCTCGGCCACCTCGTGGCCGAAGGCAAGGGCGCGCCCTTTCCCGGCGAGACGGCGCTTGCCGCGCGGCGGCGCACCGGCGCCATCAAGACACTGGTCGGATTTCATGTCGGCGGGGACGACGTGCCCCCGGTCGGCGCGCGAGCCAGCGTAGCCGGCGTCATGGTCGATCGCGTGCGCGCGGTGTGCCAGTCGCCGCGCGTCGGCGTCATCGGCACCGTGGCGGTCCCTACCAGTGCCGACGCGCCGGGCACGATGTTGTCGCTGGTGTCGGCGGATCGGCTGTGGCAGGCGCGCGTGGTGCGCCGGCCGTTCGTGTCACGGACTCTCGCATGACGCCGCGGATCGCTGTGCTCACGGTGTCGGATGGTTGCGCGCGCGGCGTGCGCCAGGATCGTTCGGGTCCCGCCATCACGTCGTGGGCCGCGGCGCACGATTGCGACGTGCGCGCGCACGTCGTCGTGCCCGACGAGACCGCGGACATTGTCCCCGTGCTGCTGCGCTGGTGTGACGACGGTGATGTCGACGTGGTGCTGACGACCGGCGGCACCGGGTTCACCGCGCGCGACGTCACCCCCGAAGCCACCCGCGCGGTGATCGAGCGTGACGCGCCTGGTCTCGCCGAAGCCCTGCGCCGCGCCGGTGCGGCGCACACGCCGCGGGCCGTGCTGTCGCGCGGCGTCGCCGGGCTGCGCGGGCAGACGCTCATCGTCAACCTGCCCGGCTCGCCGGCCGGCGTGGCCGATGCGCTCGACGTGCTCGCGCCACTGCTCTCACACATCGTCGCGCTGCTGCGCGGCGACACGGAGCACTGAATCGTGCCGGTGCAAGCCGTCATCACCCTCGCCGATCTCGAGACGGCCGTGCCGCTCGACCGCGCGCTCGCGGCGGCGGGCATCGACTCCGCCGTGGCGGCGTCGGTCGACGAGGCCCGTCAGTCGATTCGTCACGACCATCCCTGCCTGCTGGTATTGAGCGGGGCGGTGCACGAGGCGTCCACGCTGGCCCTCGCCACCTACGCGCGCGATCACGAAGTCGCCATTCTCGCGCTGCTCGAACCGACCGACTCCGAACGGACCGAGCGCGCCGTCGCCCTGGCCGCCACCGAGGTGCTCGTCAAGCCGCTCGCGACCGACGACCTGCTCGCCACCGTACGCCGCATGGTCGAGCGGCGCGACCTGCAGCGACGCACCGGCATCTTCGGCGAAAGCGCGCCGATCCAGGAGGTGCTGGTCAAGATCGAACAGATCGCGCCGGTGTCGAGTACCGTGCTGGTGCAGGGCGAGTCGGGCACCGGCAAGGAGCTCGTGGCCAAGGCGATTCACGACCTGTCGCCGCGGCGCGGCCGGCCGTTCATCGCGGTCAACTGTGCCGCGCTGCCCGAGACGCTGCTCGAAAGCGAACTCTTCGGGCACGAAAAGGGCGCCTTCACCGGTGCGGCCGAACGTCGCCTCGGCCGCTTCGAGCTTGCCGACACCGGGACGATCTTTCTCGACGAGATCGGCGAGATCCCGGCGTCGGTGCAGGTCAAGCTGCTGCGGGTGCTGGAGACGCGGTCGTTCTTCCGCGTCGGTGGTGTGCAGCCGATCAAGGTCGACGTGCGCGTGGTCGCGGCGACCAATCGCGCGCTCAAGGATCGCGTCGCGACCGGCGACTTTCGCGACGATCTCTTCTACCGCCTCAACGTCCTGTCGATTTATTTGCCGCCGTTGCGCGAGCGGCCCGAGGACATCCCGCTGCTCGTCAAGCGATTCGTGCGCGAGTTCGCGGCGCAGCACGAGCGGCATTTTCCCGGCCTGTCGGCCGAGGCGATGCAACGCCTGGTGCTGGCGACGTGGCCCGGCAACGTGCGCCAGTTGCGCAACCTGATCGAATCGATGGTCGTGCTCGCCCCCGAGCACGAGATCCAGGCGAGCGACATCCCGGCCGACCTGTTCGACACCGGCAGGACGCTGCTGCCGATGCGGATCGCCGCGGCAGCGTCGGCCGAGCGGCCGCTGGGTGGGGCCGAGTTCGAGTTCATCCTGCGGTCGCTGATGGAACTTCGTGCGCAACTGGAATCGCTGCGGATGCGGCTCGACGAGCGTCCGCACGACGTGCAGGTGATCGAGGTGAGCGACCCGACGCAGCCGTTGCCGGCGAGCATCGCGCTGCCGGTGGCCGCCGTCGGCCCCACCGGGGCCGAGCCCGATGAACCGGCGGAGCCTCCGACGGTGTTGTATCGGCCGGGGATGACGATGAACGACATCGAACGCGTGGCGATCGAGGCCGTGTTGCGCGAGCATGGCGGCAACCGTCGCAAGGCGGCGCAGGTGCTCGGCATCGGTGAGCGCACGCTGTACCGGAAACTGAAGCAGTACCAGTTCGCCTAAGTCGTGGAATGGCAAATCGTTGAGCGGCGTCATCTCTTGACACTTCTCAACCGGGCCGCCAACTTGCGCCGACGCCGTCTGGCGTTCACCAGCAACCCAGGGCCTTTGTGCATCTCACCGTCGATCCTGCACGATGCGTCGCCTGTCTGGCCTGCGTGCGGGTTTGTCCCACCGACGCGATCGCGCTGCCGCCCGAGGCGCGCATCGTCGAGATTGTCGAAGAGAACTGCATCCGCTGTGGTGAGTGCATTCCCGCGTGTCCGCATGACGCCATTGCCGCCACCGGTGCGGTCGATCACGCGCTGGCGATTGCCGAGGCCGGGACTGGCGCGCTGATCCTGGCGCCAGAGGCGGTGGCGCACTTCCATCCGGCCACGCCCGAGCAGCTGGTCAACGCCGGTTACGAGGCCGGGTTCCGGCTGGTGTCTCGCGGCATCATCGGCGACGAGCTGGTGGCGCAGGAATACCTCAGGTTGTGGGAGGATGCCGACTGGGGCACCTTGGTCCGGTCGACCGATCCGGTGGCCACGGCCGTGATTACCGCCCATTTCCCCGAGCTGATCCCCTATCTGGCGCCGATCACCACGCCGGCCGCAGCCGAGGCTCGATTCCTGCGACAAATGCACGGTTCGACGCTCCCGGTGGTGTATGCCGGGGTCAGCGCGGCTGGTAGTGTCAAGGAAGTTGACGCCATGCTGACGTTCGGTGATCTGGAGCAGCTCTTTGCATTGCGGGAAGTTCGACCTGAAACGTTGCCGCTGACCTTCTCACGGCTGCCGCTGGAGTCACGTCGTCACGTGTCGGTGGCGGGTGGCCTGGCGCTGGAGATGGTGGTGAGTGGCTCGACCCGGGGGCGGCGGTTGCTGGCGGTCCGGGGTCTCGAAACGTTGCCGGCGTTGGCTCGTGCCGTGGGGCACGACCGCATCGATCTGGGGTTTGTCGATCTGCTGTCGCATCCGGGGGCGCTGGGTCATCCTGCCGCGGGACCCAAGCAGGATCTCTACCGGCGCCGGATGCTGGTGCAGCAGTACGAACCGACGCGGAGCCGGACGCCGGTGATCCCCGACGGCGGTGCGGGAGTTTCGGTGGCGGCGGCGTTTCCGGTGGGGTGGCCGCATGCCGAACCCGACGCCGTGGCGGTGCGATCGATTCTCGAGGCGATCGGCACCGGTCCCAACGGCAAGCCGTGGGATTGCCGGGCATGCGGGTATGCTTCGTGTCACCGGTTCGCGAATGCAGCGGCGCTGGGACGCGCCTCGCTGCGCCAGTGTGTGCCGTGGCTCAGTCGGCGCGCCGACGATGCCTCGCGCGATGCGAGCACCGACGCGCTGACCGGGCTGGCGAGCTATCGGTCGTTGCAGCAGCGGTTGTCGCACGAGATGGAGCGCAGCAAGCGGAGTGGCGAGTCCTTCGCGGTGCTGTTCCTCGATCTCGACCGCCTCAAGCCGCTCAACGATCGGTACGGACATGAGCGCGGCAACAGTGTGTTGCGGGCGGTGGCCGAGGAACTGCGCCGGACCATCCGCGCCACCGACCTGGCGGCCCGGTATGGCGGCGACGAATTCGTGGCCCTGCTGACGCGCACCGATCGCGCGGGCGCCCTGCGAGTGGCCGACGCGGTGCGCGAAGGGGTCGAAGAATCGGGCCGGCGGATGGGCTTCCTGTCGGGCCAGATCACGGTGAGCATCGGGGTCGCGGAATATGACCCGTCGCTGCCGAGTGAAGGGGCGTTGCTGGAACAGGCGGACCGGGCGCTGTATCTCGCGAAGGCGGCGGGCCGCAACAATATCGCGTAACAGGTCGACCGATCTCGGGGAAGGAACGAGCCGTGACTGCTTCACCACAATTCTTTGACGCTTCGTCGTCGCGCCCGGGCGGCGCGCCGGTCGATCCTGCCGCCGATCCCTGGGGCGTGCGGCGGGCGGAGAATCTGCTCACGTCGCTCGAGGGGATCCTCTCGGCGCGGCTGGTGACGACGCCGCTCGGCGAAGTGAGCGAGATCCACATCCTGGCGCAGGCGGGGCAGAATCCCAAGCAGGTGGTGCGCAACGTGGAGTCGGCGTTGCTGGCGCACCTGGGGCTCAAGGTCGATCATCGCAAGATCTCCGTGGCGTCGACGGCCGAAGTGCGGCCATTGCAGACGCTGGAGAAGTCGGCGGTGCACGATCAGGCGGCGCGTCGCATCGTGCTGTTCGAGGATCTGTCGATGACCACGGTGCCGCGGTCGCGGCGGGTGTCGGCCACGGTGACGCTGGCGCTCGACGGGCGCAGCGAGACGGTGACCGACGAGGGGCCCGACACGCTGCGCAACCGGATGGAGACCGCGGCGCGGGCTGCCGTGCTGTCGCTGGGGCAGTTGTTCGACGCGCAGGGTCTGGCGCTCGAGGGGGTGCAGCTGGTGGAGATGTTCGGCCGCAGCGTCGCGGTGGTCGCGGTGCTCGCGTCGTCGGCGCGCGAATCGCGGCTGTTGATGGGGACGGCGGAAGTGCGCGACAGCTCGGAGCACGCGGCGGTGTATGCGGTGCTCGATGCGACCAACCGGTGGGCGATGGCGCACCGGCCGCGCTAGCAGCAGGGATGCATCTGCCGGCGCATGAGCGCCGGCGGTCACGTCAGGGGAAAGGAAAAATCGGGGGGAAATCCCGGATCCGGCTTTGAGCGGAGTGAGCGGCAACACAAGCGAAGCGTCCGGTGAACCATAGCGGGGTTCGCCACCTCTCGGAGGACTTTGGCAGTATGGGAGGAGGTGACGTCTATGCTGGAGTGGCTGGCTGCTGCTCTCGATTTTGTCGAGGGCTTGTTCAACGCGGAAACGCTGGGCTGGGGCTAAGGGCTGATTTAGGGACTTCCCCCCCTTTCACTATGGGTTTCAACAAGAAGGTTCATCGCTATGTCGTCGCCGTCGCGTTGGCTGCTGCGGGAGTGCTTGCTGTGTCGAGCCTGCTGCCCAAGCCGCGCTTCGACGCATGGGCGGTGTTCAGCTTCTTGTTCGTCGGATGTCTGCTGGAGCTTTCACGTACCCGGAACAAGGCAGGCGGACTAACCGGTTCGCTCGTCTTTGTCTTCCATCTGGCCGTTGGCATTGTGATGGGAGCGTTTTGGGGAGCAATCATCGCCGGCGTGGCGAAGGGAATTTCGAAGGTAGTTGAGCGCGACGTCCCCGTTCGTGTTGTCTTCAACGTCGCCGAGCGGGTCGTGTCTGTCGGTACGACATTCATTGTGTATTGGCTGCTTCGAGGCCAGCATCCGCCTGCATTCTTGTTGCCAACTGATGTGACGCACCCGGTCGTTTTCGACGCCGCGTTGCTACAGATCGCCGCGTTCTTGGCGTCGGCCCTCATTTACTTCGTGTTGAATTCAGTGTTGGTGAGTGCGGTCGTCGCGCTTGCGACTGACCGACCGGTGTTCTCAAGTTGGCGATCGAATAGCGCATGGGTCTTGGGCTATGACCTTGCGGCGAGTATGCTCGCACTGATCGTGGCGGGTGTCTTCATTCGCACAAACGAGTCGACTGGCTTGGAGAAATTCGCGTTTCTCGCGCTTGCGTTGCCCCTTCTCGGGTTCCGGCACATTTACGGCAAGCTGAATGCACTGCAAGACATATATGGAGAGCTGGACAATGCGTACGCGCAGCTTGAACTCAATGTTCGAGAACAGCTTGCGATGATGGTGAAGGCAATAGAAGCTCGTGATCCATACACATCCGGTCATTCTCGCCGCGTTTGCGGATTGTCGCGAGCGATTGCGATCGATCTCGGTCTCAGCGCTGAGCAGGTGGAAGAGATCGAGAACGCCGCCCTACTGCATGACGTTGGCAAGATCCACGCAGAGTTCGCCCCTCTTCTGCAGAAGGAGGGCAAGCTGACCGACGACGAGTGGGCGATCATGAAGACACATTCAGCGAAGAGTGCTGAGCTGGTTGGATTGTTTTCGCGCTTTCAAGGGTACGTCGTGTCGTGCGTGCTTCACCACCACGAACGCTATGACGGCCGTGGCTACCCCGCAGGCATTTCTGGCGAGGCGATACCACTCGGTGCGCGCATTATTACGATCGCCGACACGATCGACGCTATGACCACCAATCGGCCGTACCGAAACGCATTGTCGCTGGAGACGGTGTTAGCGGAACTGAATCGCGGCCGAAACACACAGTTCGACGATACGCTCGTGGAGCTGACCGTAAATTCCGTGACGGTCAGGCGTTTGATCTCTGATCCGTCACTGATTCCAGAGCTGCCGTCGCCACGTATCCGGGATCGCGCCGCAGCAGCGCGGCAGAAAACGAAGGACTCTCTGTCTCTGCGCCGCGTAGCCAACGATCACAATTGATGTCTTCCGCGACCAGGCGGTCCTTTGGGGCGGTCGCGATATGTTCCGAGTCTCTTCAAGACAACGCTTACGGACATGGGCAGGCCGTCGAGTTGTTCGTGTAGGCGCGTCCAAGCATTAGCGTTGTTGAGGCCGAGCTCGGACTCAATCGTTGCCAATGCAGCGCGGACTTCTGCCTGGTCTTTTAGGTCCAAGGCGTTGATGGTCGGAAACGCGATCTTCAGGCGCTTTCGCGCGGCAGCGAGTTTCCCGTCGCGGACCGCTAATAGAGCGACCCAACGCGCAAACTGCCCGGCGTAGGATTTGTTCTGGAGGGTGTTGAACTTTCCTGTTGTGCCGTGAGCGGCGAGGTTGTATGCGCGCTTTGTGCAGCCGCTCATTGCGAGAATATCTGCGCCCATGAGGAATCCGGCTTGAGCGATCCAGCTTGGAAGCGCCGCTGATCTCTTTTTCGATAGCAAAGACGCAGACAGCTGCGCCTCTTGAAACCGCCCCTCCGCAACAAGTCCCAAGCCCAGCTCGTACGCGGCGCCAATTATCCACCCCGACCACTCTTGTTCGGCAAACGATCCCAACGCCTCCCGCGCAAACGAAATCTGGGCGTTCGAGGAGCCTAGTCGGCCATGAACCAAGGCGAGTTGCGAACAGCACTCACCCATCAGCGTCTGATTATCGAGTCGCTTAGCCCATTTCGCTGCTTGTTCGAGTGTGGGTAACGCCTCAGTGTACCGTCCGAATCCACTCAGCAGCGCGGCCTGTCCGATCAGTAGGCGCACCGCGATCGAACTCCCGATTGACGCGCTGTTAGCTAGCGCAACTCCGCGAACAATCTCTGCAAGTGCCTGGTTCTTGCGTCCACGAACGTCATGGATCCACGCTTGGCTCAGGATGACGTGCAGCTCGTCAAACGGGTCCATTTTGAATCTGGCGAGCTCCTCAGTCAGGGCCTCCAAGCGATCGAGATGCCCAGCATTTCGCGTCACTAGCAGCAGTCGCAGGCTTCCGGCTACAGCCTTTGCGCGGACTTCAAGCGCGATGTCGCGGGAGGCGATGCTAAGCAGATGAACGGTCTCTCGACTCATCTGCGCGGGCGTCAACTCCCCCAGCCATCGCCGCGCAATAACACGGAATACGTGTCGGCAGCACGCTTCCGATTCGTTGAACTCGTCACTCTGTTCCGCGAGCGCCTCCAGCGACTCGGCCCACCGCCCCAGTTCCTGGCGCGCTTCGGCCAGCAGCAGGATGGCGGTGCGCCGGGACTCGCCGGTCAGCGCCGGCATCCCGGTCGACAGCGCCAGTTCCGCTTCATGCGGCGCCGCACGGTGGATCGATTCGCGCCCGCCCGCCAACAGGTAGGGCACGGCTTCGGTCAACCGACTGGCCCGCACCAGATGCCACGCGATCTCCAGCCCGGGAATGGGATCGGCCGGCCCATCCTGTACCATGAGCCGGTCGGCGACGGTGCCGTGCAGCATCCGCCGCAACGGCGGTGCGATGCCGAGATAGCACTGCCCCCGGACGAACTCACTGCTGAATTCCATGGTGTTGCCGGCGTCACGCAAGACGCGGTGCGCCGTCAGCGTGGTCATCGCGCGCATCGTACGCGCGACCGGCATGTCGACCAGCCCGTACATCGACAACTCGTTGAGGCGCTGCCCGAGAATCGCGCCCAGTTCGGCCACGGCGCGTGCTTCCGCATCGAGGGCGCCCAGCGTGTGCTCCACCACGCGGCGGAAGGCGTCGCCGACGCCGCCCCGCGACGGAGAGGTCATCGAGCCGAGGGACAGCGCCACGCATTGATTGCCGAGCCGCCGCCAGTCGTCGACCAGCAGCTCAAGCACCATCGGGTTGCCGCGGGCCGCCTGCCGCAGCGCGCGACGCACCGTCGGCGCCGGCGAGGGGCTTTCCTGCGTCAGCGCCGCCAGCAACTGGCGCATGGCGTCGTCGCCGAGCGGAGCGAGATGGAGTTCGGTCAGTCCGATCTCGCGCGCACTGTCGACGAACCGGCGCGCCTCGGCAATCTCCGCGCGCAGCGCGCTCGATGAGGTCAGCACCACCATGAGCGGCAGCTGCTCCACCCGGCGCAACATCAGGTGCAAGACCGCCAGCGACGTGACGTCGGCGAGATGAATGTCGTCGATGACCACCACCACCGGATGTTCCTCTGCCACCGCCGACAGCAACGCGAGCGCGGCCTCGGTAAACAGCATGCGCGCGCTCTCCGGGATGCTTGGCCGCGGGTCCGGCAATGCCGTGTAGCGCTGCCGCACCTTGGGCATGACCCGTGCGAGCTCGGCCAGATGCTCCGGCGCGGTGGCACTCGCGCCCGGCAGATCGAGCAGCTGGTTGAGCACGCCGACGATCACGGCAAAGGGCAACTCGGTTTCGAGCTTGTAGCATTTGACCCGGGTGACGGTGGCCCCTTCCAGCGAGAGCGCCGTCGTGAGGCGGCTGACCAGCGTGGTCTTGCCGATTCCGGTTTCGCCGCGGAGCAGCAGGTGCCGTGGCTCGCCGTCGCGCGCGCGTTCCCACACTTCGTAACAGGCCATGAATTCGTCGCCGCGGGCCACGAATGGCGGATTGTGGGACGCTTCGAGCCGAACCGTCGCCTCGATGGTGTTGGCGTGATCCCAACGATTACGGCGCAACCGGTCTGCCAGCCGTTCGATCACGGGCGACGGCGATGCGCCGAGCTCATCCTCGAGCCGAATGCGCCACCCGTCATACAAGCGCAGGGCCCCGATCCGATCGCCGGCCATGGCCCGGGTTTCCAGTTGCGCACGTGTCGCGTCTTCGCTGAGGTCGTCGATGCGCAGCAACCGTTGCGCCAGCGCCTCCATGCTCGGCGCGTCGCCCCGGCGGCGACAGTATTCGATTCGCTCGGTCAGTGCGCCGTGCAGGAGGGGCAGCAGCTGGGCCCGCTTCGTGTCCTTCCATTGCTGGAACCCGGGCGCGCTGTCGACGTCGAATTCCTCGAGAAACGGTCCCAGCTGCATGGTGAGCGATTCCGGCGTCTCGGCCGCGCCGAGTGCCGCGGCGTCCGACACCACACTGCCGGGAAGCAGCCGCACGCTGTCTCGCGGCGTGTCGAAGACGTCCGCACCCAGGTACACGCGCAGCAGCGACAGCGCCGTTGCCAGCGAGTGGCGCGCTTCTTCGATGTCGGGTTCGGGCCACAGCATCGTGGCGATGCGATCGCGCCGATGCGGAATGGGCGGTTCGAGGGCGAGATAGATGAGCAGCGCGAAGTGCTTGCGGGTCCGGAAGCGAACCAGTTCGCCAGCGGGCGTACGCAGTTGCGGCGGGCCGAGCACGGTGAGCTGGAAGGGTGCCACGGGACAGGCTCCGCTTTGGCGGTTGTAGCAGAGTACCCCGGGGCGGTCAATTCGGCGTCAAATCGAAACGTCGTATCGGGGTGGCTCGCAAAGCCTGTGGCGCCAAGTGCCTGCTGTCAAGAGATGCGGGCCCTTCGGAGGCGGCAGCATCGGAAGCTGACTCGTGTCCGCGCCATCGTACCCGGCCGCCGCAGCGCTGGCCACGAGGTTTACTTTTATGTATACTTTGCGAGCTTGAGTCGGCATCCGGAGTGGGTGCCATGGGGCGGGAAGGTCTCCGTTTGCTGGTTGCGGGGACGGGACGGCCGATGCGCGGCCAAGGAGTTCCTGGCCGCGAATCCTGCTGGCAAGGCGTCGCTGTTGGCGCAGGCTCGGCAGATCGCGTTGCAAGGTCATGTGAGCAAGGCGCCGATGAATGGGCACTGGCTCGATCCGCCATAGGAGGCGATCTACGAGATGAAGCCCGGCGACTACCGTTTCTTCGGCTTCCGTTACCGGGCCACGTTTTATATCGTCAGCGGAGCGACGAAGAAGACCAGGGCGCGGCAGGAACCGGACTACCGAGACGCACGGCAGCGTCATGACGAATTCATCGCCGATCTGGACGCCACAACGAACAAGGGAGACCCGTGAACATTATGGCGCACAATGTGGATCAGGTCCCGGCCTGCGTACAGCCGGCTTCCGCTGCTCGGGTGAACTGGCTGGACCGCGAGCTTCCTGACCCGGAAGACCAGCGGGCATATGCCAGACAGCGTGTGGTGGTTGCGGTCGCCGAGGCCATTCAGGCGGCGATGGATGAGGCCGGCGTGTGCCGGTCCGACATTGCCGACACGCTTGGCTGCACCAAGGGATACATCTCGCAAGTATTGAACGGTCGCCGCAACATGACGCTTCACACGCTCGGTGACGTGCTGTGGGCGTGTTACAAGGAGTTGGACAACTTGCGTGTCTCGCCGCTAGGCTCGGTTGATCCTGTTCGCCGTGATGCACCGGAGGGTGCTTCGGCCGCAGTGAGTGGGCCATACGCCGGTGTGCGACCCACAGGGCGCCGCGCGAGGTCCGCCATGGGAATCCGCGACGCGGTGCACAGCGATCCCGCGACGCTTGGCGGCACGCCCGTCTTCATCGGGACGCGTGTGCCGGTGCAGTCGTTGTTCGACTACATCGAAGGCGGCGACACGATCGGCGAGTTTCTCCGCCAGTTTCCGGGCGTTACCCGCGAACAGGCATTCGCTGCGCTTGATGCAGGCCGCGATTCGGTGTTGGCCGGTGCGCGCTCGGGGCGACAAGAACCTGGCACGTGAGTGTGCGGCAATGCTGTACTGACCGTAACGGGCTTGGCTTGGGTTGGGATGGGCTGAAGAACGGCGAATACACCGTTGCCGGCGACCTATCTCGCAACCCGGTGCCCGTCCAGTTTGGTGCTGCGGACACCGGGTCGCGGAGAGACTGCGCTACGCTGCTACCTGCTCTGCAGGCGCTGGCACCGGTACCGGCGCCGGTACGGGTGCCGGGTGCCGCGCCGAGTGGGCGGTGACGCTGCTCGCGGATCGCCAGGCGGCGAGTTTCTCGGGGTTGCCGGCGAACTGCAGCCGGAAATACCCATCGAGTGCCTTCGTTGCGGTGACGCACTCGGCGGCGATCCCGATCAATTCGATCCGCGCGCTGATGTGGTCGTGCCGGGCATCGTGCTGACGCACGGTCTCGTCGTCGAACTCGTCGATCGAGGCCTGCAGGCCGTCGAGTGCCGTGGCGGCGAGTCCGGCCGAGAGCAACAGGTCCTTCTGCGTGAGCGCGGTGGCGAGCAGGGACTTGGCCGCCGTGATGAATCCGCTCAGGGTGCCCTGGTCGGGCGGCATGATGAAGTGTCCCGCGAATTCGGCGTTGGTTGCCACCGTCCGCTGGCCCACCCGGGCCAGGTAGCGCGCCTGGTCGCGGAGCGTCCGCCGACGCAGTTCCAAGCGGCGCCGGGTCGCGGCTGCCTGCGCCGTCATGCCGTCGAGTTGTTGCTGGGCCACGTCGTCGCCCCGCGTGGCAAGCGCCTGCAGCTCGGTCACCAGGGCGTTGAACCCGGCGTCGGTCGACGCCGGCTGCTGCTTGATGAAGTCGATGACGGTTGCCGCCATCGCGAGTTTCCTGCGCGTGTCGCCGTTCATGATCCACCTCGTGCTTGTGGTGCGCTGGTTGGGCAGCCGCACCGATGATTGATCAATTGGTCGAGGACTCGACGGGCACCCCCACGGCGCCGCGTCGATGGCGCGGGATATTGCAGGCAGTGTGCCATTCGTAACATCATGACGGAGTGTCACTTGCAATCATGGGTCGGCTGTGGGTGTCCGTGTTTTCGTGGACAGTGCTGTCGTATTGACTCGGTGAAGCAGGGTTCTGGTCGACATTGCACCAGTATGGGTCGTCGCGAAGAGTGTGCCGACTTCCGCGATGAATAGTTCGGCGGCGTCGGTGTTTGGTCTGGTCGTCTCGGCCCTTGTTTTCTTCGGCTCGCAGGTCGTGTTGACCGCTGCTGAAGCGGGTTTTGTCGTCGTGGCGGGAGGTTTGATGATCGCGGTGGTCGGTTTGGTCAGCGCGCCGAGTGGTTGGATCGCATCGGCGCGTGTGTCGATGACATCAGCGAGGGGTTTGATGACGTCGCCGAGTGTGTTGGTCGTTGCGCGAACTGGGTTCGTTGCGTCAACGAATGTTTCGGCTGGAGAGGCCGGAGGTTTGTCCGCGTCCGTGGATGGTTGGGTCGTCGTCGCGGGTGGTTTTGTCGTCGCGGGCGTTGTTTTGCTGACCTCCGTGAGTGGTTTGATCGGCGCGGGGTGTGGTTTGTCGCGCGCGCGCGCGGGGAACGCGAACGGTCGTTGTGTAGCAATACGTCCTGCCCGTGATCCTTCACGTGGCGTCGCCGGGCTCGGCGGCGGAGCGGCATTCGTGCGAGAGGTCTCTCAGGAACGACCTGTCGAAGGTGTGGTGTGCGCAGTATCCTTTGATCGCAAGCGCGATGATACCGGTACGAGGTTGCGCGCGCGCGGAGACAACCGGTACTCGTTCATATGGTTCGCACCATCGAGGAATCGAACATGACGAACAAAGTCTTTTTTGGTGGCAGCCTGGTGCTGCTGGCGTGTGCTGGGTGCGCAGCGAGCAACGGCCTGGATGGCGCTCAGCCGCCGGTGGTGACCGCGGCGATCGTGTCCATGACGCCAGACACGACCGCCGCCGGTTACGTCGTTCAGTACCGACTGACCGACCAGGGCCCGACGAACGCTGTTGTGGATTTCTGCGGGACCGGCCTGCAGCGTTGGACCGCTGGCGGCTGGGTGAGCTTTGACAAGGGCCAATGCGCCGCCGGCGGCGGCGGATCGATTCTCACGGTGGGCCGGTCGATGGTGCTCACGCAACAGGTGGAACTTTCCGTGGGGGACAGTATTCGGGTTCTGCCGGTCTACGGCCCGAACGGAACCGGCAGCGGCTTTCCTGATGCGTTCAGCCCTGCAGCCGCCAGCGCAGCCAGAGCGGTGCCGCCGCTGTAGCGGTCCGTTGCGATCCGGGCGGACCTGCAGGTGCGAGGCGTGGCGGAGTCGTAGTTCCTGGGACCAGAAACTCACCGTGAATCGCAACACGCTCCGACACACCGCCGCGGGAACGCGAGGGCTGGGTGCACGCCATGCGCAAGCAATTCCAGCAGTGCCGGCGGGCAATGCTGAACTACGGCTCGTCCTCGGGTGGCCGTGGCATTGCCGTGTCCGCCCAGGCAAGCAACTTGGCTCGCCTGTGTACTTGAATGGCTTTGCACATGTCATCGATGTGGCGGTCGACGGTCTTGGCGCTGATGTTGAGCGCGGTGCCGATCTCCTTCGACGACAGGTTTTTGCGCAGCAATGCGAGGACATCCAGCTGACGCGCGGTGAACGGTCCGGCGACATCCTTGCGCGGAACTTTCAGGTCACCCGCCGGGTGTGCGCGTACCTCCGGCGAGAGATAGCACCGGCTCGACATGGTTTCACCGATGGCTACCCGGAGCTCACCGACGTTGCCTCGCTTCAGTACATAGCCTGCCGCGCCGGATTGCAACGCCTGCTGGGCGAAGACCGGGTCTTCATGTGCCGTGAGCACCACGATGCGAAGCCGCGGGAATTCGGCCACGAGGGCCTCGATCAACGCAAACGTCGGACGACTGCCAAAGAAGAGATCGAGTACCAGCACATCGGGGCGTTGCGCGCGCACCAAGCCGGCCACCGCGTCCACTTCGGTTGCGGTACCAACCACATCCGCCCATTCCCGGGCGATCGCCGCGAGCCCATCGACCACCAGTGCGTGGTCGTCGGCAAGCGCCAGGCGGTATCGCGGGGGGCCCGTCACAACGGAGGTGCCGGGATTCGTGCGCGCACGGCGGTGCCTTTGCCGGGAGCGCTGAGGATTGCCAGGTGACCGCCAATCAGCGCGAGCCGCTCCCGCATCGACGTGATGCCAAGGGTGATGCCCTGCGGTCGGACGTTGATGTCGAACCCGTGTCCGGAATCGCGGATCAGGAGTATTAGCTCGCCGTCCTCCTGCGTCAGCGTAACCGCGACCTCGCCGGTGCCAGCATGGGTCATGGCGTTGGTGATCGCTTCCTGCGCCACTCGGAACAGCGCCAGTTTGGCGCCTCGCGGCACCGAGGCGGGGGAATCCGGCGGCGTACACGTGACGGTCACGCTTCCGGGGGGGAAGGATGCCGCCAGACTCTGGAGCAACAGCGGCAGGGGTAGCTCCTCCACCGCTGCCGGATGAAGGTGCCGAGCCAGCTGGCGCAAACCGGTGATAATGTGTTCGAGCGCGGCGGTGGCACGCACAACATCTGGTGGTGACTCGTGCAACAGTTGCGTCGCGGCGATCAGCTGCTGCAACACATCGTCGTGGATGTCCCGCGCGAGTCGGGCTCGTTCTTCGTCCTGCGCCCGCAGCAGGCGGCCGCCCAGATGGTCGCGCGTGCGCAGATCACGTCGGCGTTGGACAATCACGGAGAACGCGAGGAGGCCGATCATCCCGGTGGTCAGCAACACGACGGCTACGGCCAACAGCGCTGGGCCAAGGCCCTGGTTCGGCGTCACGCGTACACCGTGGCCTCGATCGGGTCACGACTCAGCGTCATCGCGCGGATGAGGACCAGCGTTGCGACGGCGTCGAGGAAGTCCTTGGCGACATAGAACGCGGCCAGTGCAGCGACGTTGGACCGCGCCCAGAATTGTGTCAGCGGCGACAGGAAACCGTCGGGGATGGCGATCGCAAGCAATGCGACGCCGATGAGGAACGCGGGGTCGAGCGCCAAGTCGCCCCGTCCCACCGCGACGCGTCGCACGATCGTGGCACCCGCTGCGCTACCGACAACGAGTGCTTGCAGTTCGACGATGTAGCTGAAATCGCTGTTCGGGCGCACGACCGTGGCGAGAAGAATTGCCCAAGTGAGAGCATACGCATAGACGACAGCCCGCATCAGGCTCGCGCGCCTGGGGTCATGTTGCATGACCGCCAGACCGTTGAGCGCCAGCGTGACGCTCGCGAGACACCAGAGTCGGCCGATCAACAGGTTGTTGTGAAAGAAACGGGCGGTCACGGCGAACATGACGTCGGTCGCGGCGCTGGCCATCAGCCACGCGGCAATCCATCGCACGCCGCGGTCCAGTCGGCGCCAACGCAGCAGCCCGATGCCTGCGCCGGCGCCGTCAGACAGCCATATGATTCTCGTCGCGACGTGGACCCAACCGGCGGTCGTCACTGGCGTCACACCGGTCCGTTGAGGGGGCTCAAGACATCGCAGAATGGCGGACAAGGAGGCGGCAAGTTTTCCAATCCGCTGCCGTCGGCATTCTGGCCGTCCGCTCGGGCATTCGCCGGAATGATGTCTGCTCCCTGCGCGTCGACCGCGACCATCACATACGTCCAGCTCATGTCGTCTTTCATGCCGAGGTAGATGCGGATGCCGGCGCAGCCAGGCTGTGCCAGCAAGTTAGCCAAGGCGATGGTTTCGAAGCGGGCGCCCTTGATGGCGCCAGCGGGCATGTTGGCGCGCCAGCGTGCGGTGAGCGCGATGGCGTCGTCGAGCGAAATGGCGTGCGGGTCATTGGGCATGGTGTACCTCCGTCAGGGATGGCGTAACAAGAGCGATCCATGTTATCCCCAACGTCCTCCCCATGATATGGGTGAAATTCCCCATATCGGTATGGGGCATTTTCCCAATATCGCGGATTCTGCGCTAGTGCTACAATGCATGGCGACGCGTCAGCGGCATCGCATGCGGACACCCGCGCTTGGCTACCTCGCCGGGGGCCGGGCGATGGAAACTAGGTGGCCAGGTAACGGTCTCCCACGGAGGCAAGCATGAAAGCCTATGCGCAGTGTGGTGCGATCGCCGCGGTTTGCCTGACACTCGCTTGTGCCGGGGAAGGAGCAACCACGACTGGCGGTCTTGCGGCCAGCCGCTCGCTGACATCCGATCCGTGCGTTGCAACGCCCTTTGGCAATCGGCCGCTCTCCACGGTCCATCACTTAGCGACTGGCAACGCGATTGGCGTTACGGACGGGCGGGTCCAAGAGCGGACGGTCCAAGGTGAATTGGTCGCCGATTATGGCTCTCCAGCCGACATAGCAGCGACTGTTGCAGCAGCAGCTTGTGCTCGACCGCACTCCTTATTCGCCGCCCAGGCGTCAGACGGTACGCGGCCGACTTACGGCTCGGGGTGGATCGCAGACGCGCGTTGGGACAGGCCGACCGGGCAAGCGATCACGCGTGACTCTGGGACATGGATCGTGCCTCCCTCTCCATCGACATCGAATGGTCAACTCGTTTTTATCTTCAACGGCGTGCAAGGCTTCACTGCCACGGACTCTGCCATCATTCAACCCGTGCTTCAGTGGGGCGCAACATCGTTCAATGGCGGTGGCGCCTATTACGTCATGGATTGTTGGTTCTTGTTGAATAGCGGCACATGGTACGGATCGCCTGTAGAGGTGTATCCAGGTGATTCAGTCTACGCTTCGGTCGACAGCTTCCCTACCAGTCCTTACAAGTACTCCTGCACGTTTAAGGCTCCGCCGCGGGGAGAACAGTGGACGGGAGTATACGGTGCAATTCCTGAATTGTACGAAGCCGTGGAGACGATAGAAGCGTACGGTATTACTGGATGTAGTGACTACCCGAATACAACGCTAACCGCGATGACGAACATCAACATATTGACCCACGCGGGCACGCCGACGCTCAGCTGGACTGCCTATAGCCCGTATTCCGAATGCGGGCAGAAAGCGAGCGTCGTTAGCAACGCCGACCCCGGCGGAGAGGTCGATCTGTACTTTCGATACCCACCGCCAACGGTGGGAATCAGCGGAACGACCGAGATTGATACCAAGGGTACGTACACTTGGTCTGCAAGCGTGTCTGGTGGTGACGGCTCTTACACCTATCAGTGGGTGTTACGGGAGGACGGCGGATCGGATACGAACGAAGGGACGTCGTCAACGCAAGCTCGGACCGTCGACTCTGGCGATGCAAATTTCTGGTGGATCCTTTCGGTGACGTCCGCCGGTCTCACCACCAAGGATTCGCTGTATATTTATAACTGCATCGGGAATCCGGGATGTAGTATCCAATGAGACGGTCGATGGTGCCGAACGGCACAGCGCGGGCACTGCGTTTCCAACGGGAGAGAACAATGACAACATTCTTCATCAGGCTTCCGGTGGCGGCCGGACTATTGATCGCCGCGTGCGCGCCAGCCAGCGTGTCGCCAAGTAGCGCGCTCAGCAGCACTGGCAAGAATCTTGTGGTACGATCCGGAGTTGGCACACTGAACGTTATTAACGAAAGCGGGCGCTCGTATCACATAAGCGGCATGCCGGATTTTCATCCCGGGATTCCTCAACCGTCTTGGGGCGTATACAGCTTTGCAGACATCGGGCCGGGGACGACGTGCCTGGCGTTGCCATCGGAGATCGACAACATCGGAACGAACGTTACCACTCAACAGGTCGACACGCTGCGTTGGTACGATTCGCAGCGGATTGGATTCTTCCTGTTGGACCCGACCTCAGGCATGGAACTCGCACAGCTGGATTGGTTTGCACCCGGTTCTGCGCCAGGCTGGCGTCTCAATATCGCGGCCGACGGCAGCACGCAACTGACGAGCGGGACGGCCTGTACGCTGCCGACGAAGTAACAGATGCGCATGGGGCGCCCGTCAACTCGACGGGCGCCCGCCTTATCTGATCAGTTCCCCGTTTCGGTGAACGTTACCTATTCCAACTTGAGCTGCGTCGTGTCGAACCGTGTCGCGTTAGCCCCCGTTGCCGGCCGGTTGGAAGTTGCGATGATGGGATGCGAGTCGAACGAGCCGCAAACCGTGAGTGCGTACCGAGCCGTCGCAGTCCGAGCAGAGGCCGATGTGGCAATGAACCAAGACGTGACGGGCCCTGTGACGAGCATCATGGGTGCGTACAATGCCGCGGCGCCGGCCGACCGGGTGCGGGAAGCTACCGATCCCGGAGTCCAGTTCGTGTTCAACTCGCACCGGCAGCAACATCCGACGAACTGTGTTGAGCTGGAAAAGGAGCGGCTTCATGAAAGCGACTAGCTCTGCGTTGTTGCTGCTCGGGTTGGCGGCGTGCAGTCAAGCGAAAAACGTCCTGACGGGTTCATGGAGCGATGGCGTCTATGAATTGATGGCTACCTCCAGTCACGCCACGCTCGTGGCGGGTATTGACCTTCCCCCCAAATAGTATGGCAGTTGGAAACTGGAGTTAAGCTCTGCTTCGGCGGTCCCAGCCCGGAGGAGGGAGCGATGAAGCGGTCGAAGTTTTCGGAGGAGCAGATCGCCTACGCGTTGCGGCAGGCGGAGGGCGGGACGGCAGTGGCGGACGTGTGCCGACAGATCGGCATCAGCGAGGCGACGTTCTTCAATTGGAAGAAGAAGTACGCCCACCTGGGCGTGAGTGAGTTGCGGCGGCTCCGGCAGGTCGAGGACGAGAATCGGCGACTGAAGCAGCTGGTCGCTGATCTCACCCTCGACAAGCACATGCTGAGCGAGGCGCTCAGAAAAAAAGTCTGAGGCCGACGCAGCGTCGTGCGCTTGCCGAGTGGTTTCACACGGTGTTTCAGGCGAGCGTGGTGCGGGCGTGTGCGTTGGCCGACTTCAGCCGGGCCGGGTGGTACAAGCCGAGCACGGCGCGGGATCAGACGCCGCTGCGCACGCGGATTCGGGAGTTGGCCCACGCGCGGCCGCGGTATGGCTATCTGCGCATTCACGTCCTGCTGCGCCGCGAGGGGTGGCGGGTGAATACCAAGCGCGTGCGGCGCCTGTACCGCTTGGAAGGCCTCCAGGTGCGGATGCGCGTGCGCCGGCGCAAGCATCGCGCGCTGCATCGCGGGCCGGCGCCGCTCGCGCAGGGGCCGCGGGAGCGGTGGAGCATGGATTTCGTGCACGATCAGTTGACGGATGGGCGGGCGTTTCGGGTGCTGACGGTGGTGGATCAGTGGAGTCGCTCCAGCCCGATCCTGAGGTGCGGTATGAGTCTGCGTGGAAGCGACGTCGCGGAGGCCTTGGACCAAGCCATCGGGAGCGACCAACCACCGTGCTCGATCACCGTCGATCACGGCACGGAGTTTCTGTCGCGGGCGCTGGAAGACTGGGCGTGGCGGCGCGGCGTGCAGTTGGATTTCACGCGGCCCGGCAAACCCACGGACAACGGCTACATTGAGAGCTTCAACGGCAAATTACGCGACGAATGCTTGAACGT
This sequence comes from uncultured Gemmatimonadales bacterium, assembly GCA_963796635.1. Classification (GTDB taxonomy): domain Bacteria; phylum Gemmatimonadota; class Gemmatimonadetes; order Gemmatimonadales; family GWC2-71-9; genus Palsa-1233. The sequence goes on along the minus strand of CAWCMH010000001.1, from coordinate 2,205,515 downwards.
GAATCAGTTCGTGTCACTGGCGGATGCGCAGCAGCAAATCGACGCGTGGCGGGACGAGTACAACACGGTCCGTCCGCATAGCTCCCTCGGGCACCTGACCCCGCAGGAGTACCAGGAAACCTGTCAGGGAAACGCGATCGCTGAAGCGGCGTAACTCTCGCGTCGAGCTGCCTACTTACGGGACCAAGGTCAGAAGCGGCGTAACTCTCGCGTCGAGCTGCCTACTTACGGGACCAAGGTCAGTGCGGGATTCGGGCACCTGCAGTCCTTCTACACGAGTGATTCGGACCTGCATCTCTATCGTGGATTGGCGAGCCAGTAGGCGGAGTCACACTGGCGCGCGGTGTGCCCGCAAGCTAGTGAACGCGATGCTGTCGAAGCAGGCGCCCTTGATGGCACCCTTCGGCATGTTGGCGCGCGAGCGTGCGGTGAGCGCGATGGCGTCGTCGAGCGAAATGGCGTGCGGGTCATTGGGCATGGTGTACCTCCGTCGGGGATGGCTACCAAGAGCGATCCATTTTATCCCCCACGTCCTCCCCATGATATGGGTGAAATTCCCCATATCGATATGGGGAATTTTCCCAATACACCGGACGAAGTGGGCTCGCTAGGATTCGTGGTCGTGCGATGCCATCCGCGATGGTCTAACCTAAGTCCGGAGGCAGCCATGGTAAGATCAAAATGGAGAATTGGTGCCATGTCGATGATCGTGGGAGCACTCGCCGCCTGTGCAGACCCTTCTGGTCCGACTGCACCGACCGTGATGAGCAAGTCGGTCACTGCCGCTCACTCGCCCGTCAACTACGTGCTGACACCTGGTGGGTACGTCGCTAGATGCGCTGGTGCGTCACGTGGCTGACGGCGGTATCGTCGGAGTGTGGGGCGGTCGCCTGCAGGAACGTCAACGGTCCGGTTTGACGGTGGCGGATTTCGGCCCGATGCCGGCAGCTGCGGACACCGTTTCCCCGCTGGACATCGCGAACCGTTCATCGATCATCCCGTCGGGCGATCCCACGTCGATGGGCAGTGGATGGATAGCGTATGCATACTGGAACCGCCCAAGCGGTCATGCGATAACCGCCGACACAGCGAAATGGGTCGCTCCCGCGGCGCCCAGCACCTCCGATGGACAAACGATCTTCTTGTTCAACGGGTTCGAGAGCTCGAGCACGATTCTCCAGCCAGTCCTGCAGTGGGGATCGTCGGCGGCTGGCGGAGGCAATTACTGGACGGGAACCTGCTGGTATGTCGTTGGCAATACGAATTGGTATACGGCACGCTGCTGTCCGTTAGCGCGGGCGACCATCTCACGGGAGTTGTGGACAGCGCATCGACCGGCGGCTCGTGCGTTGCGGTCCTCCCAGTCCGCTCTGCGAGGGTCATAATGACGTTCGGAGGCGCGCACGACGTAGACCACGCTCGCGCGACGATCCACGACTTCTCGTCGGGAGGTGCCGTTCAATGTTCTCGCGTCCCACAATCCTTATAGCAGATCATCATCCGGACATAATCCGAAGCTTGGAGCAACGTTTCCGGGATCGTCGCTATCGCGTCGTGTCGACCGTGTCGCGGCTCTCCCAGTTGACATCACAAGTCCAGCGACATCAGCCTCACGTAATTGTGCTCGAGATCTTCTTTGGAGCGGAGAACGCCCTCCACCGTCTGGTCCGCCTACGCCATCTTTGTCCTAGCGCTCGTCACGTGGTCTACACTGGCTATGAAAGCCCGGCGCTTGCGACCGAAGCGATCGCGAATGGAGCACTTGGTGTCGTCCTCAAACATCATCCCGAGGAGCTGTTCGCGGCGATCGAGTCTGCTCTGGTTGGTGATGTGTACATCAGCGTTCACCTTCGTCCGTTCGTGACAGCGTGCAACGCAGCGAATCCGGTGAAACAATTGATCCCTACACAGCAACGATTGCTCGACCGTCTATTGTCTGGGGACAAACAATGTGACATTGCACGGGATCTCGGCGTGTCGCTGCGCACGCTGCAGAGGCGTACGGCAGCGTTGGCCACCCGCGTTCAAGTCACACGAGATGGGTACCACGTTGGGTGGAAACACCTCGCAATTGATTCATCGCCGTGACAGGAGCCATGAGCTTGTGACTGCTATCGCTTGCGGCGTTGAGCCTGTTCCTTCCTCGACGGTCTCAATAAATGCCTGCAAGATTGTGGTGCAGAATGGACTTGGCTTCATTAGTAGGCGTCGGTCGTGGAGCTAGGCGGCTTCGGCGTCGCGCGCACGTATTAGTGACCCGATCGCGCACTCGCATCGAGCACGGCGATCGATGCTCCGCGGTGAAGCAGCTCTTCGCGGGAGGGGCCGCCGAGGGTTCGCTGCGGAGATTTCCACGCCCGCTAACAACTGCCTTTTGTGCGATGAGAACTGCTGTCGGGCTGATGAGTAACCAAGCCAGGTTACTACAAGACTCTGACAGCGGATTCGGTTCTTGCGCAAACATACCGCGACGGGCTGACCGCCTTCGCCCTCCTCAAGGGCGACGGTGATCCTGGCTTTCGCGACTCGAGAGTTCCACATGGTGCCACAAATGCTTCAAAGTATCCACGTGACTTGTGCGTGCCAATTGTATAGGTCGACGAACTTCCCGGACTTCAGCGCTTCGAGCCAACATGCGAGGTGATCAGCCGCGACGTCCTCATCCCGGACTTTCGGCGGACAATATCGCTCTAATCTGCTGCCCCTGCCAGCCGGACTGAGCCAATAATTCCGGTCGAGGCGCTTAGTGACCTCGGTGCGCGATCCAGAGTCCGACCATGTACCCTAACACCGCACCGATCGCACCGAGTAATAACACTCCCCCGGTCTTCGGGGGACCACTGTCACTATCGTGAAAGGCCAGGTATCCGGCGAGCGGGAGTGCGATAGCCCCGGCGGCCGCTCCGATCCATGGTGCGTCGGAATGGCGTGACACCTGCATTGGCGATGGAACTGCGTCGGCCGTCAAGAGGTGCCCCGCCGTCGGTCCCGCAGAGAATCCGACGAGCCCGACGCGGCCTTGTCCAACTCGCTGCCCAGAAAGGGGTCGCGCGAGCAACGCACCGCAAATGATTACGCCGAGGGTGCAGTTCGACATGGCCTTGCCTAAAGTCAAGTCAGGCAGGAAAGAAGCCGAAGTCGGACAGCCGGTAGGAGTAAGGGTTGGATGTAGGGCCATTTTCTCCCTGCCATCCGGCGAAGTCCGAACCGCTCCAGAAGCATTCCTGATAGTCATCATATTCTTCTCCAACTTCACTGTAAACGCAATCCAAGAATTGGTGATAGTAACCTCCCACATTGCGGTCCGTCTCGACGTACAGCGTGTCCCCTGACGACGACCCGTTATTGCACACGTCGGCCAAGGACCCGTTGCAAGCTGAGCGCGTCTCGTAATTCGCGTGCTTGCCATAGGCAACGTGCACGTCGAATCGTCCACCGCTCTCTGTCGGATACTCCAACCCCGACGGATAGCCGCTCCCCCCTGGGGAAAATACTCGGTACGTGCCGTGCGTGCTGAGCGACGCCGAGGCCAAGACCCAGTGCTGGCTCGTTCCGTCCCACTTGATCGTGATGCCGATGGCTTCAGAATCGCCAAGGTGTCCCGAATCCAGCGTGCCGCACAACGGAATGGAGCTGCAGCCGAGATCCTCATAGTATGCTGGCATGTAAAGGATCACCACCGTGCTGTCCGGACCTGGCCTGGCGGCCCAGTAGGGCTCCCGCCCGACGTCGTCGCCGGAGGTGGAGTCGAAGATCATGATGGGGCACCAGAGAAGAAGTCTCCCATCCAGACTCCGGGCGAACTCGGGTTGGGATCGTCACCGGGATCTCCACCACCGCACCCCTCTTCACACAGAAGGCTTTTCTGAATCGTTGGCGCCGACGGCAGATCCGGTGGCGCACAGGCCAGAATGGCGCCACTGGCAATGGTCAACGCCGCGCATAAAAGCCGCGGCGTGGTCATAACAGCACCCCACTGCCGAGCAAAACTGTGAGTCGCTCCCACCGTGCACCTCTTTGTCAGGGGACAAGCAGCCGTTCGCTACTTCGGAACAACAGTGTACACGCTGCATCGGTTGGTCAACTGACACGCCGTTCGGCGATGCGTCACAATCCGCCAGTCGATCCGCCGCGAGAATGAAGCGCCCTGGAAAAGTCTGCGCTCAGCGCTTGACGGCCTTGGCGCCGCGCGCATTGAGGTTTCGGTAGTGGGCGACGCAATCCGCCGTGCGATCGATTAGGAATCTTCAGCCTGCGTGGTACCCGCTTCGGTCAAGAGAACGTGCTCGCGCCTGAACCGCCCCGGCTTCCTCGGAGACTCAGTTAGTTGAGTGCCAGGATCGCGATGTCGGTCCGCGCGCGGTGAAACTGCTCCTCGTACTCCGCCGGCGGGAGATAGCCCAGCGGTTCCATCAGACGCTCACTATTGTACCACGCCACCCATTCGAGTGTGGCGTACTCGACCTCCGCCATGCCCTTCCACGGGCGGAGATGATGAATCACTTCCGTCTTGCAAAGCCCGTTGATCGTTTCGGCCAGCGCATTGTCTTGGGCGTCGCCGCGACTGCCGGCCGGCGACTCGTTCCCCGCTTCGATCAAGCGATCGGTATAGCGGATGGGGAGGTATTGCGACCCTCTGTCGCTGTGTTGAACGAACGGGGCGTCGGTGTCCCGATCACAGCGCCTGTTCCAGCGCGTCGAGCGCCAGATCGGTGCGCAACGACGTGCTCGCGCGCCAGCCCACAGTGCGGCGCGAGAAGGCATCGGTCACGAAGGCGACGTACACGATGCCCCTCCACATCACGACGTACGTCAGGTCGGAGACCCACAGCTGATTCGGACGCGTCGCCGTGAAATTGCGCTTCACGAGATCTTTGGACTTCCCCCGTGACGTGACACCCAACGCTGTACCAGGCATTACGGTTGGTCGACCCTAGTTGAAGTGGACCAGCGTGCTGCAAACTCCGTCGGTGTCAGGCTGTTCAGACTGCCGTGGGGACGCCCCGCATTGTACTCCGCCCGCCATGCTCCCAGCGTCACCTGCGCCTCGGCCAGCGTCAGAAACCAGGTCTCATTCAAGCACTCGTCCCGCACGCGCCCGTTGAAGCTTTCCGCAAACGCGTTCTGCACCGGCTTGCCCGGCTCGATGAAATGCAGCTGGACGCCGCGCTGATGCGCCCACTGATCGAGGGCGTGGCTGGTGAACTCCGAGCCATTGTCGCAGACGATCGTCGCCGGGGCCTCGCGCTCGCCAATCGCCCGATCCAGCACGCGGCGACGCACCGACCGGTGAAGCTCCGGGCCACATCCAGCGCGACGCACTCGCGCGTGAAATCATCGACCACGGTGAAGCCGCGGAACTTGCGTCCATCGCCCAGCGCGTCGCTCACAAAATCCATGCTCCAGCGGGCATTGGGCCGCTGCGGCACGGCGAGCGGCTGCCGCACCACGGCCACTCGCTTCCGCTTGCGGCGCCGGACGCTGAGTCCGAGCTCGCGATACACGCGGTAGACCAGCTTGCGATTCACGTGCTCGCCCTCGCGCCGCAAGAGCCAATGCAACCGCCGATAGCCCCACCGCGGCTTGAGCGTCGCCAGCGTCAGCAGGCGCTCGCGCAGCGCGGTGCGCTCGGGGCGGCGCGTGCGATATCGCTGGCTGCTCCGGCTGAACCCGGTGTAGCGACATGCCTGGCGCTCGGGGATTCCTGCGGCGGTCATCGCCATCGTGACCGCCAGCCGCCGCTGTCTCGCAGTCACCACTTGTTTCCCAGCAGGTCTTTGACCACTTGGAGATTGAGCGCCTGGTCGGCCACCAGCCGTTTGAGCTGGCGATTCTCCTCCTCCACGGCCTGCAATCGCTTGGCGTCGGGCACCGGCATGCTGCCATACTTATGGCGCCAGCGATGAAAGGTGGTCTGGGTCATCCCATGCCGCCGGCAGACCTCGGTGATCGGGCCACCGGCCTCGGCCTCCTGCAGGATCCCCACGATCTGCTCGGGGGTAAATCGGCTCTTCCGCATCGCGTCTCCGCGGGAGGACCGACCACAATACCTGGATCAGCTTTTGGGTGTCACGTCACGACGACGGCGGCACGCTGGTGTTCATGAAGCGAAATGACCTGCATCTGTTTACGGTGCCTGCGGCGGGCGGCACGCCGGAGGTCGGTCCCCTCGTGACCACCGAACCCGACACGCACTTGCTTGGCCTGTCGTGCCGCGGTACCGACTGCATGGTGGCGGTGGGGCCAGTCGCACTCTGGGCGCAGTATCCGGACACGACAAACGCGGGACTCACCGGCAATGCGTTTCAACTGCGGCGGGTGTCGCTCGCAACAGGCACCAGCGACAGCCTGCTGCAACGACCGTACGTAATGTCGTGCCCGCTCTTTGCCGCCAACGGCGACGTGGTCGCCGAGACTGGTGCGGAGTTCGGTCACCTGCAAACGTATGACGTGAGCGGATCGGATCTGCACCTGTATCCGGGGTTGGCGCACCAGTGAGCGGAGATGGAGCCGGCGGCGGCGGCTGATCAAGCCGGCCGCTGATCTTGCGGTGGTGCCTGGACTCATCCGGGGATCGTGGTCACCGCTCCCGCCAGTCATTACCGGGCATGATCCGCCGCATGAACTCGTCGAACAATGGCACCGTGAAGGCGGTGTCTCCATGACTCGGGCTCCAGATCATGCCTTTGCTGACGAGCTGCGCTCGGGTGGGACCCAGCGATGTCGACGCCCTGCCGAGCACTTCGGCGATGTCGCCCGACCGGTGCGGCCCTGGCCCGAGTTCGGCCATTGCGCGCAAGTAGCGCTTCTCGACGGCGGTCAGGCGGTCGAACCGGACGCGAAAGAAGCTCTCATCGAGCGCTGCGACAGCAGATGCCGAAGCCCGGTTGACATCGGTGAGCGTGATCGGAGACGCGTGAGCCGCGTCCCACGCGTACTTGCCCCATTCCTGGATGAAATATGGATATCCGTGCGTCTCGTCGACGAGACGTTTGATGGCCGGCGCTGTGATCTCGACGCCCAGGCGCGAACGGATTGTGGATCGGATCCATGGCCGATTATAGGGATATTAGCGAGTTTATGCAATTGCCATAAACTCGCTAAACTCCGTCAAAATGAACGGCAGGCGTCCGGCCCAACTCCATTGACGGGTTATGTACAAAGCTATTTCCCAACGCGGTTCTCCGGGGATCCGGCCAAGAGCGCGGCAGCCGGAGTCAGGAGTCGCGAAGCGCGCAATCCAGCAATGCGAATGCCGCGCCAAGTTCGACGCGGCGTTCGACTATCCGATCAGTTCCCCGTCTCGGTGAACGTCGCCGTGAGCGCCGAGCCGCTGAAGCTGGCCGTGACGGTGTTGCTCCCCGCCGCCGGCGTAAACTGCACCTGCGCACTGCCGCTCGTGTCCACCACGCTGAATGGTGCGCTCAACGTTCCGGCCGACGCCGTCCAGGTCACCGTGTCGCCCACCGCCGTGTTGCCGTACTGATCGCGAAGCTGCACCGCCAGCGGCAACGGCAGTACGGTGCCCGCCGGACCCGACTGGTTGTTGCCGCTCGTAATGCTGTCGCTCGTGATCGGCCCGGCCAGCGCCCGCTCAAAGAACCGCGCCGGCACCGTGACACCGCTGACCGTCGCGGTGACCGTGTCGAGCCCGGCAATGTTGGTCGGAAAGCTCAATGTGGTCTGGGCGTTCCCCGAATTGTCGGTCGTGGCACTGCTGCTGCCCAGCAGGCCGTGGCCGCTCGACGTGAAGGTGACCGGTACGCCGGCGATGGCGTTGCCGTACTGGTCGGTCACATGGACCACCAGCGGGGCGTCGAGCCCGGTGCCGATCACGGCGCCCTGGGCACTCCCTGACAGCACGCCGATGCCGGACGCCGCGGGCGTGCCGGAGGCAGTCGGACTCGTGGTGGAACAACCGACCAGGCCGATCGCGACCGCGCCCAGTGCCGCCGCAACAGATATCGAGATGGAACCCCGCATGATGTCGCTCCGGAATTGTGACAGACAGGACAAGGTACGGCGACCGTGCATGGGAGGTTGGCGGCCGGCGGTCTAGCGCTGCCGCCCCGAGAGCTTCATCAGCAGGTTGAGCACTTCGAGGTAGAGCCAGACGAAGGTCACGATGACGCCGAATGCACCGTACCACTCGAAGTATCTCGGCGCGCCATGGTTGACCGCTTGCTCGATCATGTCGAAGTCGAGCAGGAACGAGAACGACGCCACGCCGACCACGAGGACCGAGAAGCCGATGCTCAGCCAGCCGGAATCCTGCAGCAGCGGCGCCTGCATGCCGAAGAAATGCGCGATGATCGCGAACACGTAATACAGCATGATGGCGAAAACGGACCCGATCACGATGGCGCGCAACCGCGCCGTCACCCTGATGACTCCGCGTTGTGTATAGCGCCAGCATCACGCCGCCCGCGGCCAGCGTCAGTCCGAGGGCCGTGAGCGGCAACCCGGCATAGCGCAGGTTGATCAGCAGCGTGATCGCGCCGAGGAGGGTGCCCTCGGCGATGGCGTAGAGCGGGGCGGTGATCGGCGACCATGTGGGCCGGAAGATCGTCGCCAGCGCGATGATGAATGCCGCGATCGCCGTGACGGTGATGGCGGTCCCGACCGACGGGCCGATGCTGGCCGAGGTGAGCCACACCCCCGCCGCCGACAGCGCGCAGAGCAGCATCAGCACGCCGGTCTTGGTGACGGTGCCACCCAGCGTCATGCGCTCCGACGCCGGCAACGCCTGGGCGTCGACAAAGTCGGCCCGGCTCAGGACTGGATTGGCCACGGGAATTCCCTTTCAGGTCTGCGAGACGTCGACTGCATCATATCAGATAGTTAATGCCGCGGCCGGCCGGTTCGTTCCAGCCGGTCACGTCACCCCTGCCACCAGCGATTCATCTCCAGCAGTTCAGCGACCACGTCGGCGCTGCTGCGATTGGCGGCTTCGGCCGCAAAGCTGGTCATGACGCGGTGCCGCAGCACGCTCGGCGCCACCTGTCGCACGTCGTCGAGGTCGGCCTGCGGGCGGCCATCGATGGCGGCGCGCGCCTTGGCGCCAAGGACCAGGTACTGTGACGCGCGCGGCCCGGCGCCCCATTCGATGAACTCGCGGGTCACCCCGGGCGCGTCGGCCTCGGTCGGGCGGGTCATCCGGGCCAGCGACACGGCCGCCGCGATCAGCGATTGCGACACCGGAATCCGCCGCACCAGCGACTGCATCGCGACCAGGCCCGAGGCGTCGAGCACCGGCGCGATTGTGCTGGTCAGCATGCCGGTGGTCTGGGTGACGATCGCTTCCTCTTCCTGCCGCGACGGATAGCCGAGCCGAAGCTCGAGCATGAAGCGGTCGAGCTGGGCTTCGGGCAGCGGGTAGGTGCCTTCCTGCTCGATCGGGTTCTGGGTGGCGAGGACGAAGAACGGGCTTGGCAGCGGATACGTCTGGCCCGCGACCGTGGTCTGGCGTTCCTGCATCGCCTGCAGCAGGGCGGCCTGCGTCTTGGGCGGGGTGCGGTTGATCTCGTCGGCCAGCAGCACCTGGGCGAAGATGGGGCCGCGCACAAAGCGGAAGGCGCGCTTGCCGGTGACGGGATCCTCCTCGACCAGCTCGGTGCCGGTGATGTCGCCCGGCATCAGGTCGGGGGTGAACTGCACCCGGTTGAACGACAGCGACAACGCCTCGGCCATGCTCGACACGAGGAGGGTCTTGGCCAGCCCGGGGACGCCGACCAGCAGCGCATGGCCGCCGGCGAGCAGGGCGATGAGCACGCCGTCGACGGCGTCGCGCTGGCCCACGATCCGCCCGGCGATTTCGCGGCGGAGCGTGGCCACCGCGTCGCGCAGATGGGCGAGCTGGGCGACGTCGTCAGTGGGGGCGTGGGCGGAAGTCATGAATGGAAGGTAAGAGGTGGCGGGTCCGCGGAAATGGTCGCCGCCGGTTGGACGCGCGTTTCGGTGATGATCGCGGCGGCCCGTTGTGATCGCGGCGTGCGGTTGTGATCGTGGCGTGCGGTTGTAGGGGCGAAAGATCTTTCGCCCCTACGGTATCACGTTGCGACGACCATCCGGCCGTTCGGCGCGATCCGCGGTACGGTATCACGTTGCGACGACCATCCGGCCGTGTCGGCGCGATCCGCGGTACGGTATCACGTTGCGACGACCATCCGGCCGTGTCGGCGCGATCCGCGGTACGGTATCACGTTGCGACGACCATCCGGCCGTGTCGGCGCGATCCGCGGTACGGTATCACGTTGCGACGACCATCCGCCCGTGTCGGCGCGATCCGCGGTGCGGTATCACGTTGCGACGACCATCCGCCCGTGTCGGCGCGATCCGCGGTACGGTATCACGTTGCGACGACCATCCGCCCGTGTCGGCGCGATCCGCGGTACGATATCACGGTATGACGATGATCGCCGAGGAACGCGCGATCCATCGTCCGGAATCCCGTCGCGCAATGATCCGTCCACGTTGCCAGACCCGCCGCGCCCGGTCGTTGCGGACACGCGTTTCACATGCGTCGCCCGCAAGAAGAAATCCGCGACGCTCACAGCACGCGCCACCACGGGGCGGACAACACGTCGGGGGCGAGCCATTCGATGGTATGCCCGGTGTGCAGCAGCAGGCCCGGGCGGGACGCCTTGCCATACTCCGCGCGGAAGCTCCGCAACGGTGCGGCGTCTGCGAGGCGCGGCCGCGCACCGGCCTTGATCTCGATCGGCAGCAGCCTGCCGCCCGACTCGATGACGAGATCGACTTCTTCGCCCGCCGCCGTGCGCCAGTAGCTCAACTCCGCCCGCTCGAGACGCGAGTCACGCCACGCCAGGAGATCAGTCAGCACGATGTTTTCAAGGTGCGCGCCAGTGGGATCGTCGAGGCCGGCCAGGTGCACCGCGACACCGGTGTCGCCCCAGTAGAGCTTGGGAGACTTGATCAATCGCTTGGTCCGATTCACCGCGTATGCCGGCAACCGGACCAGCAGATACGACGTCTCCAGCAAGTTGAGCCAACGGTGCACCGTCGGTTGCGGCAACGACACGTCGCGTCCGATCTCCGTCTGGTTCGTCAATTGGCCGAGACGCAACGATGCCGCGCGCATCAGTCGCCGGAAATCGGGCAGTGCGTTGATCGAGGCCAGCTCCTGGAGGTCGCGTTCGAGATAGGTCCGGACGTAGCCGTCGAACCAGATGGTCCGGTCGCTGCGTCGGTGCATCGCCAGGGCTGGGGTAGGGAAACCGCCGCGGGCCGCGACGGCGCGCCAGTCTTCGGAGGCGTCAGGCTGCGCCGCGATGATGTCGCGCCAGTCCGCATCGCGGGCGTCGAGCAGTTGCTCCCAGACACCACATTGCCCGAGACCGAGTTGCTCGCGCCGCGTCATCGGCCAGAGCGTGAGGTAGCTGGCGCGGCCGGCGAGTGACTCGGAGACGCGTTGCATCATCAGCAGGTTGGCGGAGCCCGCCAGCAAGAACCGTCCGGCAACCCGGTGGCGATCGATGTTGCGCTTGACGGCATGCAAGATGGCAGGAGCCCGCTGAATTTCGTCCAGCGTGATGGGCTCCCGACCGCCCACCAGCGCTTCAGGATCGGTCGTGGCCGCGTCGAGGACGTCGAGATCGTCGAGCGACTGGTAGCGCCGTTCGCCGCTCGTGAGTTCCCGGACCAGCGTGCTCTTGCCGGTCTGCCGCGCCCCGGTGACGACGACGGCCGGCATCACGCGGAGCCGTTCCGTCAACGCGGTCGCGACAAGGCGCGGCAATGTGCGATGATTCATGCCGTGAATGATAATCATTCATGGGATGAATGGATTACACGCCATGGCCGGGCTGCGGCACTGGTCTGTTTGCTTGCGTAACATTTCACAAAGTCCTAGTTTCCCGCCCCGTGATACCCGGAAAACGCCAGACGTCGCGGGAAATGGGTGAGGGGTATGCCTTGCTCACGATCGGGATCACTTTTGCCTTGACGCTGACGGCGTGCGTGCTGGTGGGGATCTGGGCCGATCGCCGCTGGCGCACCACGCCCTGGCTTACGGTGGCCGGGACGCTGGCCGGGATGACGGTGGGTGGCTTCTGGATGTATCAACGGCTGAAGCGGCAGGAAGAATCCGATGACCCGCGGCGCTGAACAGCGGCGCCGAGCGGCGTGGGGGGCAGCGGCCGCCATCGTGATGACGGCGGGCGCCGGCCTCGTCTGGGGCGTGCGGTCGGCCGTCGCGGCGGCGGTGCTGGGCGTGATCGCCACGCTGCTGCAGATGCTGGCGGCGCGGGCGATGGCGCGCACCGGCATTCCGGCGGCGCTCGACCACCTGAAGGTGTATCTGATGGGCGTGCTGCTCCGATTGCTCGGCGTCGTGGTGCTGGCGATCGCCGTGGTGCTCGACCGCACCATCTTTCCGCCGCTCGCGGCGGCGGCCGGCTATCTCGGAACGGTGCTGCCCCTGCTCTATCTGGAGACGCGACTCTCACGATGATGCAAACACCCCAGGTCGACATCGGCCAGCTGATCTTCCATCACACGGGCGACTCGCACGACATCGAGTTGCAGCCGTTCGGCACCATCGAGCTGCCGCGGTGGCACCCGATCCATGTGGGCTCGCTGACGATCGACCTGTCCCCGACGCGGCACATCGTGCTGATCATCATCGCCGCCGTGCTCACCTATATCATGCTGCAGACCGCGGCGATCGGCATCGCGCGCGCGCGCAAGCGCGGGCGGGCGCCGGGCGGGTATGCCGCCGCGATGGAAGCCTTCGTGCTCTGGGCCCGGCAGGATATCGTGATCGAGAACATCGGCCCCGAGGCCGGGCCGCACTACGCCTCGTTCGTGCTGACGTTCTTCTTCTTCATCCTGATCGCCAACCTGCTCGGCCTGCTGCCGTGGAGCTCGACACCGTCGGGCAACCTCGCCTTCACCGGCGCCCTGGCGCATCATCGCGTTCTGCGTCTTCGAGATCGGCGGCATGTTCCGGCTGGGCTTCAAGGGCTACATGAAGACGCTCTTCCCGCCGATCGAGGGGCTGCCCAAGCCGGCCGCGATGGCGATGTCGATCTTCATGATGCCGATCGAGTTCATGTCGAAACTGGTCAAGCCATTTGCGCTGACGGTGCGTCTGTTCGGCAACATGACGGCCGGCCATTTCGTGATCCTGGCGATGTTCGGCATCGTGTTCATGTTCGGTCACCTCGGCGGCGTGGCACGGTGGAGCATCGGCGGCGCGACGGCGATCATCGTGCTCGGCGTGATGGTGCTGGAGCTGGTCGTCGCGGCGATTCAGGCCTACGTGTTCGCGCTGCTGACGGCGGTGTTTATCGGATTGATGTTGCATGATACCCACTGAGAGTTGTCATCCCGAGCGCAGCGAGGGATCGGTTCGTTACGCAGCGATCCCTCGCTTCGCTCGGGATGACCGACACGTCGGTCACCTCGCGCATCCCGCGGTGAGCGGCACGCCGGAGCAGCTTCCGGCATTCGGGATCGGGCCGTGGCCCGGTGATCCCGATCGAAGGTGCGCGGTTCACGGAAGAGACCGCGCGGCCGACGAGTGATGCGATCGACTCTTGATCTTCCCTTTGCAATGGATTGACTGACATGCTGCTTCCCATGCTGTTGCAGGACCAGGCCGCGATGGCGGCCGCCAAGGCGGTGACCGCATCCTACGGCCAGTTGGGCGCGGGGATCGGGATGGGTCTCGCGATCGTCGGCGCGGGCATCGGGCTGGGTCGTATTGGCGGCCAGTGCGCCGAGGCGATTGCGCGCCAGCCCGAGGCGACCAACGCTATCCGCGGCGCCGGCATCCTGTTCGCCGCACTGCTCGAAGGCACCACGATCATCGCACTGGTGTTCGCCCTGCTGTTCAAGTTCGTCGCGTAACCCATCGAGGGAATCATGGGAAATCTTCCAGCGCCATTCCAGCCCACGCTCGGTGTCGTCATCTGGTCGTGGGTGGTCTTCCTGATGCTGCTCGTGCTGCTGACCAAGCTCGTCTTTCCGCCGATCATGCAGGCGACCAACGATCGCGAGGCGAAGATGAACAAGGACCTCGACGACGCCGAGCGGTTGCGGGCGGAGTCGCAGGCGGTGCTGGAAGAGCAGCGCGAGCTGCTCGCGAGTGCGCGCGGCGAAGCGCAGGCGATCATCGCCGAGGCGCGGCAGGCCGCCGAGCGGGAGCGGGCGGCCGGCATCGAGAAGACGCGGCACGAGCAGGAAGAGCTGCTCGAGCGTGCCCGGCGCGAGATCGGCGCCGAACGCGACCGGGCGACCGCGGACATCCGTCGCGAAGCGATCGATCTCGCGATCAGTGCCGCGGGCAAGGTGGTGGGATCGCGGCTCGACGGCATTGCCGATCGCCGGATCGTGGAGGACTACATCGCCTCGATCGGCCGCGGAGCCAACGCGTGAGAGATGTGACCATCGCCCGCAACTACGCCGAGGCGCTGCTGGTCCTGGCGCAGGAGAGCGGGGCCCTGGAAGCGTGGGGCGAGTTGCTCGACACGCTGGCGGCGGCGTTCACCACGCCGTCGATCGCGGCCGTGCTGATGTCGCCCCGCGTGCCACGCGACCGGAAGATCGCGCTGGTGCAGGAGGCGCTGCACGACGCGCCGCGAAAGTTCGGGCTGTTCATGGCTGCCGTGATTCACCGCGGCCGGCAGGGGATGCTGTCGGAGATTGCCGATCAGTACCGGATCCTGGTTGACGTGCAGCTGCATCGCGTGCGCGCCGGCGTGACCGTCGCCCGCGATATCGACGCGCTGACGCGGCAGGTGATCGTGGAGCGGCTGTCGAAAGCGATCGGCAAGAACGTCATTGCCGGGTTCACCACCGATCCCAAGTTGCTCGGCGGCGTGACGGTGCGGATCGGCGATCGGTTGTACGACGGCTCGGTGCGCAAGCGGCTCGGAGTGCTGCGGCAGAAGCTGCTGGCCCAAGGCTAAAGCCGCGGCTCGGCCACCACCAAGTCGCTCCGCGACTACACGAGGTCCGGGAACACGCAGCCGCGTCAGCGGCTTGGCAGGCGCCGAGCCGTCACGTCAGGGACGGGCCGCCGGGCTCCCGCAGCATGAAACCCACGCCTCGAACGGTATGCAGCCATTCCGCGCCGGCCGCGTGCGCGAGTTTGCGCCGCAGGTTACCGACGTGGACATCCACGACGTTGCTGCCGGGGTCGAAGTGCATGTCCCAGACCTTCTCGAGCAAGGTGGTGCGACGCACCACTTCTTCGATGTGCAACAGGAAATATTCCAGCAGCTGAAATTCCCTTGGGGTCAGGTCGAGACGCGTGTCGTTGATCGATGCGCGATGCCGGGCGCGATCGATGGCGATCGGGCCGTAGCGCAAATCCTCGAGTCGGCCGGCCCCGCCGCGACGCACCAACGCGCGGAGACGGGCCAGCAGTTCGTCGAACCGGAATGGCTTGGCGAGATAATCGTCGGCTCCGGCATCGAGGCCGCGGACGATGTCCTCGGACGCGTCGCGCGACGTCAGCATGAGGATGGGAGTGTTGCGCCCCTCGCGGCGCAATTCCGTCGCGACCTGAAAGCCGTTCTTCCGGGGCAGCATGATGTCGAGCAGGATCGCGTCGTAATCGCCGACGTGCGCGAGCAGGCCGGCCTGTTCGCCATCGGGAGCGACATCGACCGCATGGCCTTCTTCCTCGAGTCCCTGCCGGATGAACGACGCAATGCTGCGGTCGTCCTCGACCACCAGGATCTTCATGGTGTTGCCACCTGCGCCGCGGGGATGGCGGGAAGTGCCAGCCCGTCGGTTGGCGGCGTCCGGCGTACCGGGAGCGTCAGGACGAAGATGCCGGCGCCTTGCTGCGGCACGACCGAGAGCTCGCCGCCGAGCAACCGGGCCAGCCGCCGAGACAGCGGCAAGCCCAGACCCAGACCCTGTGTGGCGCCGTCGGATTCGGTGACGTAGATGTCAAAAATCCGTTCCGCATCCGCTTCGCCGATCCCGTGGCCCTCGTCCCGCACGGCGTAACTGGTGCATTCGCCGTCGCACACGGCGCTGATCTGCACAGTGGTATTGGCGGGTGTGTACTTGATCGCGTTGATGAGCAGGTTGATCAGGATCTGCTCGACGCGGCTTCCGTCGGTTTCAATGGGTGGCAGCTCATCGGGCAGTTGCGTGACGATCCGGACTCCCTTGGCGTCGGCGGCGGGCAACACGCGCATCGCGGCCCGGCGGGCGACGGCACCGGCCGCCACGGGCCGAATCACGGGCTTGAGGCGATCCTCGTCGAGGCGGCTCAGGTCGAGCAGGTCGTTGATGACGCTGACAGCCTGCTCCGCCGAATCGAGGATTTCGAACGCGGCCGCCGGCACGCTGGCGCGGTCTTTCTTGCGTACCAGCAATTCCGACCATCCGTACACCGCGGCCAGCGCGTTGCGCAGTTCGTGGTTCACCATCGCGAAGAACCGCTCGCGGGTGCGGTGCAGTTGCTGCACTTCTTCCAGCAGGCGCGCGCTTTCCTCATGGAGGCGCGCGTTCTCGACGGCGGACGCGGCCATCGCCGCGAGCAGCACGGCGGTGTGTTCATCCTGGTCGGTGAACACGCTGTCGCCCTGCTTTTCGGTGAGATAGAGATCGCCGATGACGCCGCGTTGCCCGGTCACGGGGACGCCGAGGAAACTGTGCATCGGGGGATGGTGCGGCGGAAAGCCGAAGGAAGCGGGGTGGCGCGCGAGATCGGGAAACCGCAGCGGGCGGCCCTCGCGAATCACCAGGCCGAGAATGCCGTGACCGTGCGGCAGGGCGCCGATCCGCGCGCGATCGTCAGCGTCGATGCCGTGGGTGACAAAACGCTCGAAGGTTCGGCCATCGGGCGCGAGCACGCCGATCGCGGCGTAGCGTGCGCCGATCACCTCGGCCGCGATCTCGGCCACTCGACGCAGCACACCATTGAGCGACGCCTCGGATGTGAGTGCGACGCCCGCGAGGACGAGTTTCTCGAGTTGTTCCCCCCGCCGGATGGTCCGTTCCACCGTAGTCGGCCCCCTGTCGACATCGGCGGACTACCGCTCGCGGTCCGGGACGATCCCGGATGTCGCCAAGCGGACCGCCGCCGCAGATTCGTTGCTATCGAAAAAGGTAAACCGTCCGTGGATCGGTGGACGTCGCAGCGCGAACCAGCCGCCGCTGCGACCGGTACCGTCACTGCGGCAACGCGAATGCTCCGGTTGCGTGGTGCTGCGGCGCGCGCTACCGCTCGCGAGCGGGGGTCACCGATCGGTGCGAGGAGCAGCTTGTGTCATGAGGGTGGCCGCTGCGTGGGAATGGCGCGACCGTGACAGGTGATGCAGAGCTGGGGATTCCTGCGGAGCATCTCGACCGGATTGAACCCGGGTCCGTGCGGATCGAAGCCGCGACCGCCGACCACCGAGTGGCAGGTCAGGCAATCGCGCTCGGTGTGGCACGACACGCAGCTTTCCAGCGCCTGACGCGCGGCCTGACCATGCCCCAGGAAGAACTGGCGGTTGCCGTCGTGGTAGCCTGCCGCGCCGAGGAGTGCGCGGTGAGAGGTGAGGCCGGACTGCTGGTGGCACGTCTGGCAGAACTGTCCGGTGTTGTGACAATCGGAACAGGAACTCGAGCGCGTGTACGCGTCGGCCGGATGCGTGGTCAGGTATCCCGCCGGATGGTAACCACCGCGATTTCCGGGATCAGGTTTGTGACAGACCAGGCACTCGGCGCGGGCGTGACACGTCGTGCAGCTGCGCATCGAAGCCGACGCGACCGGTCCATGCTGCGTCGCCCAGTGTGTGGCGAGGTGCGACGTCGGCTTGCTGGCGACCGTGCGGGCGCCGGGCCCACGGCCCGCGCCGGCGTGATACAGCGCCAGCACGGCGCTCGGCGCCGCCCCCCGATGACAGGTGATGCAGCTTTCCTGGGTGTGACAGGTGCGGCAGCTCGCGGCATTCGGGCCCGCCAATCGTCCGTGCATCGTCTCGAAATTCGCGGCGGAATGACTTGGCGGTGCGGTCAGCTGATGTGGCAGCACCAGCGACCGGGGATCGGGTGCCAGCGCCTGGATGGCCGCGACCTCCGGGGCATCGACGTGGCAGGTGACACAAAAATCCCGGGCGTGGCATGTCGCACAGCTTTGCGCCACCGCCGAGCCGGCGCTGCCGTGACGGGCCAGGGTGCCATGGCCGGTGGCGGTCATGAAGCCCGGGGCATCGTGCGACGGCGGTCTGGGAAACGCGCGAATGCGCGCCAGCGACAATGTCGTTGCCTGCGCCAGGGGGACGTGACATGTGGCGCACGCCGTATCGGGAAGCGCGAGGTGCTGACCCCGGCCCTGGGTGTGGCACGCGACGCATTGCGCTGGTTGCGGACCGTGCACCTGCATCCAGCCGGCGCCGGGGTCCGCGTGACAGATGTCGCAACTTCCGGACGTGTCGCTCGTGGCCCGGCGGCGCGCGGCGTGTTGCACATGGCTGAACTTCAGGTTCGACGGGCGCGGCGCCGTGGGCGCGACGTACGAGACGCGACGCTCGGTGGTTCCGTTGTGACAGGTGGCGCAGGCGGTGGGGGCGGGGAATACCGGCGCCCCCGGACGCGTGATACCCACGTGGCACGTGCTGCAGGCGACGAAGAGTCTGGCATGTCGCGCATGGTCGAACTGATCCGGTTGCTGGCGCGCCGCCCGAGTGGCCCCGACCGTCACGAGCAGTGGCGCCCCGAACATGGCGACCCGCGCTGCAATGCGGGGGATCACGGCTGACTCACCGGTGCCGCGGGCGGCAGCCAGCTGTCGGCAGCGGAGCGGAGTGTCAGCGTGAACTGCGCGCTGATGCGCCACTGGTTGAAGTCGAACGATGCCGCGTCCGGACGGGCGGCGCTCTGCCAGTACCGATCGACGTTCAGGCTGATCCGCCAGCGCTCGACGGTGTGGTAATCGACGGCGCCCCCGGCGTAGTCGACACCGTCATTCTGGAACCGGAATTCCAGCGGACTCTCGAGACTGCCGCCTTCGGCATTGAATTCCCACTGGGGCAGCGCGTGCCACGAGACGCGCGTGTCGATCCCGCTTGATGATGCGCCCGGCAGCAACGATCGATGCAGGTTCGCGTCGACGGACCAGGCGGGTGCGGGCGTCAGCGTTGCGCCCACGCCCCAGCGCCAGCCACGATCGGTCAGCGGCACCGCAGGAACGCTGACACCCGCCGCATCGTAGCGAAACCATTCCCCGTTGGCGCGCACCTGCAGGTGCTTGATGGGATGCAGCGCGACCGAACCGGTCACGCCGTTGTACGGCGACGGCGAAAATACCCCCCAGACCGTCCACAGATCGAAGAACGGTCGGTAATGCGTGGCGCCGACGGTCGCCGAGAGCGTGCGCGCGGTGTACTCGACCGACAGGTCGGCACTGCCCCAAGCCTCCTGGCCGAGATCGTAATCGGCCCCGGCGACGATCCGCACGGCAGGCATCGGGCGCACCAGCGCGCTCACGGCGGCGCGCTCCGCAACCAGGTAATCGGTGGCGGGATCGATTTCGCGCCGGTATTCAGCCTGCACATCGAGCCGTGGAAGGTGCAGCGCACCGGTCGCGCCCACGACGATCTGGCGTTCGGACGGCTGATACTCCGCGAGCGGGTCGACGGCGGGACTGGTGACCGGAAGCGTGGCACCGCGCGCGAGACCCCAGCCGGCGTATCCGCCGACGTCATACGACCCGCCCGCAAAGCGCCAGTCGCCCCGCACCCCGTCGAGTCCGCTGGTTCCCGCGACCGCGAGACGCCCTTGCTCGAGCAGCCGGCCACCCTGCACGGTCAATCCACCGTGGAGGTACTGGGCGTACGCGTCGAACAACTCGAATGCCGGTGTGGTGCCGGGCCACACACTTCCACCGTTCAAGTCGGTATACGCACGCGCACTCATCTGGACGCTCAACCCGCGCACGCCGAGTCCCCACATCGACATGTCGACGCCGGCCGTTGCCGGCAATCCGCTCAGCACGCGGCCGGCACGGAAGTACTGGCAGTACGTGGTGCCGAGGCAGTCCACGGCGAACCCGTCGGGGGTTTGCAGTCCGCCGGTCGGCGCTGCGACCGCGGCGGTCGCGAGAATGCTGTCCTCGTCGAGGCCGCGCAGTTCGATGTGTTGCGCTGATCCGTTGAAGCGCAGCCACCACGACTGGGCTGCTGCGGCGCGAGCCGCGCCGACGCAGAGCGCGGCTGTGACCCCGATGCGGATCGCCGGGTTCATCGGCTCGCCGTCCGCAGCAGCGCCGGGCGAAACGCATCGGGCGTCTGGAGAAAATGACACGTCGTGCACTCACCGGCCGGCTGATGCTGCGCCTGTGCCGTGTGGCACACGAGACAGAAGTTCCGGTTCGGCGTCAGCAGGGCGACTACTGCCGCCGTGTGACAGGCATCGCAGCCGGTGTGCGTCGTTCGGGTGTGGGCCGCGCGAGTTCCGGGCAGGTTGTGGCAGGTGCTGCACTGTCGCTCCGCGGCATGGTGATCGGCGTGGCAGGCCTGACAACTCCGGATGCTGTCGGGCGGCACGATGGCGGGTGGTTGATGACAGGTGACGCACGCGAGGGACTGGTGACGCGCATGGTCGAACGCGACGTCGCGCGGCGCGGGCGGGTGATGATCGACGGTGATGGTGACCGGCGTCGGCTTCGGCGTCAGCAGCGCGGTTTGATGACACCGCGCGCAATCCTCGCGAACTACCTGACCGCGATACACGGCCTGGTGATGACAGAGATCGCAGCCGCGCGGAATGGCAAAGACGAGGCCGTAGGGGGTCTTCGAGTCATTGACGGTGTGGCAGGTCAGGCAGGGGAGGGATCGGTGGCGGTCGTGCGGAAACGTGTCGCGAGTACTGGGTGTCGCCGCCCGCGGCGAGTCGCGGGGCGGCGGTAACGCCCCCTGGACCCGGTCGCGTGCGGGGCGTGCGTTCTCGACGAACTCGGCGAGGATCATGACCGAGGCCGCGCGCGGCCCCGGCGCCAGCGAGATGCGATGCCGGATCACCGCGGACGTGTCGAATGGCAATGGTGGATGAAACAGTCCGCGCTGACGCACGGCGGTGTGGCAGCCGACGCAGTCCGACGCGTCGACCGATGCCGCGTGTGGCTGGTGACACAGCAGGCAGTCCTGCGCGACCGCGCGATGGTTGACGCCGGAGTGGAACGCCGTGCGACTCAAGTCGGTGTGACACTGGGCACATCGCTTTGCTGCGTCGCTGGGCCGGGTGTCGGCGTGCACATCGTGACACGATCCGCAGCGGCCGAGGTGAGGGTCCTTGGCGGCGACGTACCCGGCGGGGCGCCCCTGCATGCCGTGACACGCGAGACACTGCTTCTGGGCCGGGATCAGGGCCCGAACCGCCGAATCGTGCGTCGCGAGGGCCGGCAGATCGGCCGTGAATGCGTGGCACGTGACGCAGTTGATCTCGGGCAGCTTCGCCATGCCCGCCAGGCGGACGGACTGGTTGACGTGGCACCCGCTCTGCTGACAGGTCCGCACCGACGGAATGAACTGATGAATCTCGGCGCCGTGGCAGGTCACGCAGGTGAGGTTACGCAGCACGCCGGAGTCGGATTCGAAATGCGCCTTGTGGCCGGCCAGCTGCAGCACATGTCGCCACGGCTCGGTCGAATTGGCGACCTCGTGGCATCCCTCGCAGCGTGAATTGGGGACTTTCGCGTGCGGCCCGATCAAGCTGGGGCGTTCCGCCACCCACAGCACCAGTTGCCGTGCGTTGGCGTACATCGATTGTTCATGGCAATCATGGCACCGCAGGTTCTCGTGCTTGCCGGCACCCACCTGAAAGCGATTGAAGGGCCGGTTCATGATGTGGCAACCGGTGCAGAAGCCGTTGTTGTTCTGCATGTAGTTCCAGCCGGACGCGCCGCTGACGGCGGCGACGATCACCACGATCAGCGCTGTGCCACCCAGGAGCCATTGTACGTGCCGGGTGCGGGTGACGAGCCAATGCAGGATGGTGCGGCGCCGTGTCCACGCGACGACCACGATCCACCCGGCGAGCACCCCCCCGAGCAGCGCGCCGCCGATCTGGATCCATTGCGGCACTTGAAAGAGAAACCGCACGAACGACGCAACCCCGCCCGGGAGCGGCGGCGGTCGCAGCGTGTCGCGCACCGCGCCGGCGAGAGCGGCAAGCGTATCCTGCTGGCGGACAAGCGTGTCGCCGGAGACGCGCACAGCGCCCCCGGCCTGTTGCAGAAACGGGAGCGCGAGCGTGAGCATCACGCGGCGGAATCCACCGCCGGTTACGGCTTGGCGGTGATGAAGCCGGGCGCCTGCTGACGTGCCTCGGCAAACGCCTTGGCGATCACCGACTGTACCCGGCCCGACGGCGAGGCATAGCCGTAGACCTTCTGCAGCTCGGTGATATCCGCGGCGAGGAGCGCCCGGGCCAGGAACGGGTTGTGCACGCCGTGAGATTTGTCGCCGTTGGCGTAGCGTCCTTCACCGAACAGATCGACGTTGAATTCGGCGCCCTGCGCCGGTGTCACTGTCGTTGCGTTCGACAGGTCGGCCGGATGATCGCGCTGCACCAGGGCGAGATAGCCGGAGTCGGCCGGGTACGCGTCGATGATGCCGTTGTGATTGGCGTCGATCCAGATCTGATCGGCGAGGGTCGCGATGTCGCTGCGCACCTGGGCCAGCAGTGACGCCGCCACGGCCTGGCTGCCGTGGCAGCCTGCCGCCGTGCACGACGCGAACGTCCGCGCGGCGGGCGTGTACGCACACGTGGTATCACTGGTCGGCTGGCCATTGGCGTCGACGCAGGGAATCGGGCGGAAGCTGTGTCCAGTCGAGTGGAACACGAACGCACCGGTGGTCGCGTCGGTCACGTCGTAGGCGTTGACGTGGCAGCCAGCGCAGAGGCGCGGGTTCGCGATGCTTGCGTGCGTGGTCAGTGCGATCAGCGTATCGATCGCCACACCCGCCGGCCGATAGCCGGCCGTGCCCAGCAACACGAAGCCCTGCGGGGCATGCGGCGTGACCCCGTGCGCGCCCGCCACCGGCTGACCGCGGTTCAGGTGACACTTCATGCAGAGGTTCTGTTCCGGATCGGGATTGTCGATCGGGAAGCGCAACTGGTGGGCGTTTGGCGATCCGTGGGGGTCGTGGCAGACGGCGCACGTGATCGGCGAGTTCCCGGCCGAATCGCGTTCGACGTAGTTGCTGTTGACACCCCATGCCACCAGGACACCCTTGCCCTCGTGACAGCTCTTGCACGTGCCGCTGGTATTGTTGACGGCGGCGGTCACCAGCTGGGCATGACCGCTCATCTCCCATTCCTGCGTGAACGGCTCGTGCACGCCGGTGTGGCACGCGGCGCAACTCGCGGCCGAGTCGTAGAGCGTTACATGCGCGAGCGGAATCGTGTGGGTGTTGTCGGGGTTGGCCACGTGCTTGCTGCCCGGTCCATGGCAACTCTCGCACTGGACATCGTGATAGGTGCTGTCGGGCGTCTTGTTGTATCCCGCGGGTCCGGCAAGGCCGTTGCCGGCTTCGTTCACCGTGTGGCATCCGTAGCACGACGCCGTCGCGTGCCCGCTGGCGATGAGGTCCGACCATGCGTTGGAGTGGTGCGTTTGTGACCAGCGCGCCTGGTAATCGACGTGACAGTTGCCGCAGGTGGTTTGCTTGGCACTCACCGTGTAGTAGCCGAGCAGTCCGCTGGTCGTGTCGGCGGCCGTGTTGAACGGCGCCCGATCGCGGTAGACCACGTCGGTGGTCGTGCACGCCGTCACGGTGCTGAGCAGGCCCCAGACGCCGATTCGCAGCCATCGTGAGACGCGCATCGTCAAACTCCTCGTGCCGCGTGCCCGACCCAACGCGGTCGGGAGGCGGCTTCTTTCAAGTCGCCCGCTTTCGGAACACCTGATGAATACGGGATAATACCGATTGCCGCAATGGCTCAGTACGAGTGTGAAGAAACCTTCATAGTCCTCGCGGTGCTTCAGGTTGCAATTGCACTTACGCAAACGGCGCTGAAGGATATGTTGGAGATGGTGCGGCGTGGCGCCGAATCAGGCGTGATGTGTCCGCCGGCCGCCAATCGCGCATCAATCCTGGCCGAAAGGCTCCTCATGTACGCACCGAGTGCTCATCCATGGAGCGAGGGAGAAACCCTCGGCCAGCACTTCGAACGCCGCGGCGTCTCGCGACGCGAGTTTCTGCAGTACTGCAGCGGATTGTGTGCGGTGCTCGGACTCGATGCGCTGGCGGTCCCGCGCATGGCGCACGCGTTGACGACGATGCAGCGCCCCAGCGTCATCTGGCTGCAGCTGCAGGAATGCACCGGGTGCGTGGAGAGCGTCCTGCGCACGGCGGAGCCGACCATCGGCAACCTGCTGCTCGACCTGATCTCGCTCGACTTCAGCGACACGCTGATGGCGGCGGCCGGGCATCAAGCCGAAGCCGCGCTGGCCACCGCGATGCAGCAGCATGCCGGCAAGTATCTCCTCGTGGTGACCGGTTCGGTGCCACTGGCCGACGGCGGGATCTACCTCACCATCGGCGGGCGGACGGCCAAGGCTGTGCTGGAAGAAGTCGCCGAGCATGCCGCGGCGGTCGTCGCCGTTGGTGCGTGCGCGCATTGGGGCAGCGTGCAGGCGGCGCGGCCGAACCCGACCGGGGCCGTGGGCATATCGCAGATCATCACGGACAAGCCGGTGATCAACATCGCGGGCTGTCCGCCGATCGCCGACGTCATCACCGCGACGCTGGTGCACTATCTCACGTTCGGCCGGATGCCCGCGACGGATGGCGACGGTCGTCCGCTCTTTGCGTACGGCGCGCGGATTCACGATCAGTGCACGCGCCGCGCGCATTTCGATGCGGGACAATTTGTCGAGGTGTTCGACGACGACGCGGCGCGCGAGGGGTGGTGTCTCTATCACGTCGGCTGCAAGGGGCCGGAAACGTTCTCGCCGTGTCCGATCTTCCAGTGGAACGACGCGACCAGCTGGCCGATCGGCGCGGGGCATCCGTGCCTGGGATGCACCGAGCGGCACTTCTGGGATACGATGACGCCGTTCTATGGTCGACTGCCCGATGTCGGCGGCTTCGGCGTCGAGCGCACCGCCGACATCATCGGCGCGGCGCTCGCCGTGGGCGCGACGGCGGGCGTCGCGGCCCACGCGATTGCGACCAGTGTCCACGAGGCACGCCGCAAGCGGCACCTCCCGGTGGTCGATCAGCCGGGCGCATCGCCGCCGGCTCCGCCGGTCGGCAAGGAGTAACACATCATGGCCGTGACCAAGGTTGTTGTCGATCCGATCACCCGCATCGAGGGGCACCTGCGAATCGAAGCGCAGGCGGAGAACGGGCGGATCAGTAACGCGTGGGCATCGTCGACGCAGTTCCGGGGCATCGAAATCATCATGCAGGGTCGCGACCCGCGCGACGCCTGGGCGTTCACGCAGCGCATCTGCGGCGTGTGCACCGTGGTGCACGCCATTGCCTCGTGTCGTGCCGTCGAGGACGCGCTGGGCATCACCGTCCCGCCCAACGCGCGACTGATCCGCAACCTGGTGCACGGGATGCAGTATCTCCACGATCACGTCATCCACTTCTATCACCTGCATGCGCTCGACTGGGTCGACGTCGTGAGCGCCCTCTCGGCGGATCCCGCGGCCACCAGCCGGATCGCCCGGAGCATCTCGCCGTGGCCCAACAACTCCGAGACCTATTTCCGCGAGGCGCAGGACCGGGTGCGGAAGTTCGTGCAGGGCGGCCAGCTGGGGATCTTCACGAACGGCTACTGGGGTCACCCGGCGTACAAGCTGCCCCCTGAGGTCAATCTGCTCGCCGTGGCGCACTATCTCGAAGCCCTCGACTGGCAGCGCGATGTCATCCGGTTGCACACCATCTTCGGCGGCAAGAATCCGCATCCGAATTTTCTGGTGGGCGGCATGGCGTGCGCCATCAATCTCGATCAGGCGGCGACGATCAACGCCGAGCGTCTCGATCACATCGAAGCGCTGATCCAGCGCGCGCAACAGTTTGTCGAGCAGGTGTACTATCCCGACCTGATTGCGATCGCGGGCTACTACAAGGAGTGGGGGAGCATTGGCGGCGGGGTGCCGAACTTCATGGCCGTGGGGGAATTTCCCGAGGGCGAACTCACGGACATCGACAAGCTCTATTTCCCGCGCGGCATCATCCTGAACCGGGACCTCAGCACGGTCCATCCCTACGACCAGCAGAAGATCAAGGAGTACATCACCAGCGCGTGGTACGAATATGCCGGCGGCGACGGTGTCGGGCTGCATCCGTGGGACGGCGAAACCAAGCCGAAATACACCGGACCCAAGCCGCCGTGGGAATATCTGCAGGGACTGGAGAAGTACACCTGGATGAAGGCGCCGCGGTACGAAGGCCTGCCGATGCAGGTCGGGCCGCTCGCCCGCATGCTGGTCGGGTATGCCGGCAATCATCCCGACATCAAGCCGATGGTGACGGATACGCTGGCGCGCCTGCAGGTCGGGCCCGCGGTGCTCTTCTCGACGCTCGGCCGCACCGCCGCCCGCGGGATGGAGACGGTACTCATCGCCCGGCGCATGACGCGCTGGTACGACGAACTCGTCGCGCGCATCAAGAGCGGGGAGACCAGCACGTTCAACGGCAGCAAGTGGGATCCGTCGCAGTGGCCGGAGAAGTCGCAGGGGTACGGCTTTGTCGGCGCGGCGCGGGGCGCGCTCGGCCACTGGGTCCAGATCGAGGGCGGCAAGATCACGCGGTATCAGTGCGTGGTGCCGAGCACCTGGAACTGCTCGCCGCGTGACGGCGGTGGCCAACTGGGCCCGTACGAAGCGGCGCTGGTCGACAATCATCCCCTGCTCAAGCCGGATCAGCCGCTGGAGATCCTGCGCACGGTCCACTCGTTCGATCCCTGCATGGCGTGCGGCGTCCATGTGCTCGACGCGACCGGTGCCAGCGTGGTCGAGGTCACGATCCAGTGAGCGCAGCCGCCTCACCGCCTGCGACGGCGCCGCGCAGGCCGGAGCCATTGCCGCGCACCGGCAACTATCGCTGGGTCACCTTGTGGGGCCTGCCCTTGCGGATGATGCACTGGCTCGCGGCCGTGTGCATCGTGGTGCTGGCCGTGACCGGCCTGTACATCGGGAAGCCGTATTTCATGACGTCCGGAGCAGCCAGCAGCCATTACCTGATGGCGTGGATGCGGTTCCTGCATTTCACGGCGGCCGGCGTGTTCGTCATGACCGCCATCGTGCGGGTGTACTGGCTCTTTGCCGGCAACCGGTACGAACGCTGGAAGGCGCTCTTTCCCGTCCATCGCAAGGATTGGCGCGAGCTGTTCCGCCAGGCGTGGTCGTACGCCACGGTGCGGCCCGAGCGGGCGCCGCTCTACCTCGGCCACAATCCGCTGCAACAGTTGAGCTACACCGGGCTCTACGCCGTCGCTGCCCTCCAGGTTGTGACCGGTTTCGCACTCTACGGCCAGTACGACGCGACGAGCCTCTTCTACCGGTGGTTCAACTGGATCGGTCCACTGTTCGGCGGGATGCCCAACGTGCGGTTCGTGCACCACGAGATGACCTGGGTGTTCGCGATCTACGTGCCGATCCATGTCTACCTGTCGCTGCGAGCCGACGTGCTGGAGCACAACAGCACGATCTCGTCGATGGTGAGCGGCGGCCGGATGGTTCCGGCGGACGAACGGTTCGAGGATGACTGATCGCGCAGCGTCGACGGTCATCATCGGGTTGGGCAGTCCCCTCATGGCCGACGACGGCATCGGCCTCGCCGCCCTGGCCGCGCTCGATGCACGCTGGGATCTGGGCGACCGGGTGGAACTGCTCGACGGGGGCACCTGGGGCATGAACCTGCTGCCGTGCCTCGAAGACGCGGAGGACGTGATCTTCCTCGACGCAATCCGCACCGGCCGGGCGCCGGGAAGCGTGGTGGCGCTCGACGGCGATGCGTTGCCGCGTGGATTGATGCACAAGTTGTCGCCCCACCAGATCGACCTGCGCGAGGTGCTGGCCCTGCTGGCCTTGCGGGGCACGCTGCCGGCGCGCGTGGCGGCGTTCGGCATCGAGCCGGACCGGGTCGAGATGTCGTCGGAGCTGAGTGCGCGTGCCCAGGCGGCGCTGCCGACGCTGGTGCATCGTGTCGTTCGGCGGCTCGTGCGCCAGGGGCACCGCTGCCGGCTCCGCGATGTCGCGCCATGCACGAGCTGAGTCTTGCGATGGAAGTGTGCCGGCTCGCCGAGGAGCGCCTTGCCGTCGACGACATGGCGCGACTCCGTACCGTGGCGATCGAGGTGGGCGCGGATGCGAACATCGAGGTCGAGAATTTCCGGTTCTGCCTGGAAGCGCTGTTGAGCACGCCGCCGTTCGCCGGCGCCCAGCCCGCGTTGCTGACCGGGCCGGGATCGGCGCTGCGCCTGGCGTACCTGGAGGTCGAGGATGCCGGTCCGGACCATTGAAGTGCGCGAGCGTCTGATGGCGCGGAACGACGCGTGTGCCCGCGACGTGCGGCGGCGCCTGGCCGCGGCCGGCGTGCCGGCGTTCAACCTCGTGTCCTCGCCGGGATCCGGCAAGACGACGCTGCTCGAGCGCACCCTCGACGCCCTTGGCGAGGAGCTCGGCATCAGCGTGCTGACCGGCGATGTGCAGACGCAGAACGACGCCGACCGGCTCGCAGCGCGGACCACGCGCCTGGTGCAGGCGGTCGTGACGCAGGGCGCATGTCACCTCGATGCGCGGCAGGTGGCGGTCGCGCTCGACGCGGTGGACCTGGACGACACCGGCCTGGTCTTCATTGAAAATGTCGGCAACCTGGTCTGTCCGGCGCACTGGGATCTCGGTGAAACGGCGAAGATCGTGCTGTTCTCGGTCACCGAAGGTGAAGACAAGCCGCTGAAGTATCCGGCGATGTTCCGCGCGGCGCGGTATGCCATCCTGACCAAGATCGACCTGATGCCGTACGTGCCGTTTTCGGCCGAGCGTGCGTTCGCGTGTCTGCGGGAAGTGAACGCTGACGTCGAGCTGCTGCGGGTGTCGGCGCTGACCGGTGCGGGGATGGACGCATGGCTGGACCTGTTGCGCGCGAGCGCCCGCCCGCTGACGGCGCGGCACCGCTGACCCGCGCCCACCACACCCCTGGTATCGTGAGGAGATCAACGTCATGACCATTCGGCGCGGCATCTACATCGTCCCGACGCACCGCTGGTACATCGAGCGCACCGTGTGGCTCATCGCCGGTGCGGTGCTCCTGGTCAGCAGCGCGCTGGCCCATTGGGTCGACCGCTGGTGGATCGGGCTGGTGATCGCGACCGGCATGGCGTCGATCACCGTGGCGGCGACCGGTTTCTGCGTGGTGGGCAACGTGCTCTACCGGCTCGGCTTCACACCCATGCTCGGCCGTGCCGACGCGGGAAGCCGCTGGTACCTGATGCAGACCGATCGCTGGTTTCTCGAGCGGCGGATCTACCTGGTCGTGGGCATCAACATGATCATCGCGTCGGTCCTGTCGCTTGCCGTCAGCCCCTTGTGGCTCATCTTTCCGGCGTTCGTCGGCGTGGCGATGGTCTGGTTCGCCGCCACCGGGTTCTGCATCATGGCGAATGGATTGTACTGGCTCGGCGCGGAGCCGCGCCTGCTGCCAGAAAAGCCGCAACCGACGCCGCCGGCGAGCGTGACCCAGCCGGTCGGCGGATAATATTCAGGCTCCGTTCCCCGAGCGAGGTTCGATGTCCAGTACGGCTTCATCCAACTGTCCCGCCTGCGGTGCGGCCGCAGCCGGCAACTTCTGTTCGGCGTGTGGCGCCGCCGTCGCCCCGCGGGCGTGCCCGCAGTGTCGCGCCAGTCTGTCCCCCGGGGCAAAGTTCTGCCACGGCTGTGGCGCGCCGGTGAATGCGGGCGTCGCGCCAGCGACGGGACCGGCGCCCGTGGCAGGGGCGCCTCCAGTTGCCTATCGCATGGTGCCGGCACCAGCGTCCGCCGCGAGCCAGCCCATGTGGATCCTCGTCATGGCTTTGGGTGCGATCACGATTGCGGCGGTTGTCTATGCCACGCGCGGGCGTGCCCCCGCGCCGTCCACGGCGGCGCCGACGGCGGCGGCGGCCGCGGCCGGAATTACTGGCCCCGCGCCGGACATCTCGAACATGACACCGCGGGAACAGTTCACCCGGCTCAGTGATCGAGTGAGCACGGCCGCCGCGCAGGGAGATACGGCGAGCGTGGCGATGTTCTGGCCCATGCTGCTGGGTGCGTACCAGAACCTGTCGACCGCCGACCGCGACGTCGACGCGCGCTTTCACATGGGATGGCTGTACCGCGAGGAGGGTCAGTACGCGCAGGCGTCAGCGTTCAGCGACAGCATCCTGACCATGGCGCCGAACAATCTCCTCGGTTTGCTGCTGCGCTATCGCATTGACGAGGCCAAGGGCGACTCCGCCGGCGCAGCGCGCGCACGCGCCGCGTTTCTGGCGCACTACGCCGCGGAGATCAAGCGCACCGATCAGCCCGGGTACGCCGAACATCGCAAGCTGCTCGACGACTTCCGCAAGAGCGCCGCGCTGCCGTGAGCCCGGCGGCACGGCGCCCCCGGGCGCGCGTCAGAATCCCTTGAACGGCAGCGACGTGAGGTGTGGCGGCAGGTAATGGATGAAGAACGGGGCATAGGCGATCAGCATGAACACCACCGCCACCGCGAACCAGAGCGGGAAGTTGTCCAGCTTGAGTTCCCAACCGCTCGCGGCCGGCCCCGATACCGTTTCGCTGAACGGCACGTCGACCGGCGTGGTCCGCCGCTTGCCGAAAAAGATGGTGCCGAGCAGGACCACGAAGAACATGATCGCGCCGATGAACATCAGGGTACCGCCGATGCCGGTGTAGATCCCGGGCAGGCGCCATGCCGGGCTGCGATACGTTGCACCGGCCATGTACGTGCGCCGCGGCATGCCCTCGAGCCCGCCCGAAATCAGTCCGCGCGCCATGATGAAGACGCCGACCGTGTAGACCCACCCCTGGATCACTGCCAGTTTGCGGCCCCACAAGTCGCGATGGGTCAGGTACGGCACCAGCCAGTAACTGATGCCGATGAACGTCAGCAGCACGGCGGAACCGACGGTCATGTGAAAATGGCCCGGGACCCAGGTGGTGTTGTGGATCACCTGGTTCATCGTGTAGCTCGCGTTGATCAAGCCGGTGATGCCGCCGAACACGAACGTGAGCATCGCCAGCAATTGCGTCGACACCGCGGGGTCCCCCCACGGCAGTGCCGGTATCCAGCCGAACAGGCTGGTGACGCCCCGGTTGCGGCCGGCATTCTCCAGTGCCGCCATGATCGAGAACGCGGTGGCGAGACTCGGCACGAACAGCACGAACGTGAATACCGCCTGGATGGCCTTCATGCCCGGGGAGATGCCGGGATCGGTGAACTGGTGATGGAAGCCCACCGGCACCGAAGTGGTCAGGAACATGATGAAGACGATGCGCGTGAGCGAGTCGCTCATCAGCCGACCGCCGGTCATGCGCGGAATCATCGTGTACCACGATACGTATGCGGGCAGCAGCCAGAAGTAGACGAGCGGATGGCCCGTCAGCCAGAACAGCGTGCGCATGAGCAGCGGATCGATCCCGGGCAACAGCTTGAGCGACCACGGGATCAGGAAGCCGACCACTTCCGTGGCGATGCCGACCGATGCGAGCGTCCACATGCCGTATGTGGCGATCGATGCATACGCCATGAGCGGCACGCGTTCGCCGCGGTGGTCGCGTCGCCAGTCGCGGAGGGTCAGCGCGAGGTTGAGCGGCGGTGATCCAGGTGCTGACGACCAGCAATGCCAGTCCGATGTAGAACGCGGGGTGCGCCTGCAATGGCGGATAGAAGGTGTACAGGACACTGGCACGGCCAGTGAACATCGCCCAGCTCGCCGACAGGACTCCCACGACGAGGCAGCCGAACGATGCCTTGAGGAGGCCGCTCCGCAGCGGTCGGTTGAGGGCCCGCGCCGTCGCCAGCGAGAGAAAACCGTTGGTGAACGAGAAGGTGAGCACGATGGCGTTGAACACGCCGTGCACCGTCAAGCCTTCGTAATAGGTCTTGAGGCCCGGAAACCACGACAGGATGCTGATGCCGGCGTAGCTGAGCGCCTGGTCCAGTCCGTTGAAGACGCCGACCGAGAGCGCCATGAAACCCACATACACGTTCCACCGGATCACGGCGCGCTGATCGTCCGGCAAGGTGAATCCCGCGGGATGATCCACCACGGGCGTGCCGGGCTCGGTGCGGGCGAGCGCTTCGGCCGGGGAGACCAGCACGCGGTGTCGCGATTGCCGGGGCGCTCATTCGACCACCACCTTGGCATTCATGGTCTGATGTCCTGCGCCGCAGTACTCGTGACACAACAGGTGCAGCACGCCCTTCGTGGCAAAGGTGTGCGTCAACCGTCCGATCTGTCCCGGAATCACCATCATGTTGACGCGCGTCCCGGGGATCTCGAAGCCATGCACCACGTCGGCCGACGAGATCACGAACGTCACCGTCGCGCCCGCGGGCACGTGGATTTCGTTGGGCATGTACGCCCACGCCATGGCGATCATCACCACGGTGAAGCTGTCCGGGGCGGTCTGGAATACGCCGGTATGGTTGAACGGCGGGGTGCTGAAAATCCGTTTCGGGTCGATGCGCCCGCCTTCGCCCGGCAACATGATGCCGCGCATGGTCGTGGCATAGACCAATGCTCCCGCGAACGAGAGCAGCAGTACCACGCCGAGGATGAGGAAGGCCTTTTCATAGGCATGGACGCGATGGGGTGCGGTCATCGATCAACGCTCCAGCAGCAGGCGGTACACCAGGATCCAGAGTCCGGCCGTCGCGGCCAGGAACAGCACCATCAACACCAGTGTGCCGGTGGGGGCCTGGGTATTCGGGGCCTTGGGCTCACCGGACGGGGCGGCGCCGCCGGATGAGCTCGCGTCGGGCTCGGCCATCGTATCCCTCGCATTGTCGATGTGCGCAGCGGTCGTGCGTCGGGGCTCGGTCATGACGGCGGGTCCAGGCGCAACAGCCACTGTCCCAGCCAGCGAACCATGCCGATCAACAGCACCAGCAATACCACCGCCAACCCATCGCGCGCCCAGGCGAGGCGACCTTCGAGCACGTCGGTCAGTTGGCTCCAGATGAACCATATGAGCACCGCGGCCAAGGCCGTGGCGAGCGCGAGGACTGCCACGAGCGTGGTGAATCGCCGGCGTGTCTCCACGCGATCTCCATCTCGACGTCAGGCGTGAGACCAGTGTAATTGCGGATTGGTCGCGAACTATGGGGCGGCGGCGACACCCGGTCAAGCCGCGATTTCGGTAGAATTCTTCATACTTTCTTCAGCCTGGCTTTGCATTCGGGCGATTACCCGGATCACGATGTACCGGGTTTCCCGGCGAGTCTGTCGGGAGGTGTCGCCGGCCGCGACGCCGATTTCGCACGCGCGACGGATCCCCCGGGTGGCCGCGTCGCGCCAGAATCGCCCACCGTACGCCGCTAACTTTGGCTCATGTTTCTCGCCACGCTGTTCGCCCTCCAGCACGCCGCCCAGGCCATCGGTCCAGCGCCGTACTGGCAGCAGCACGTCGTGTACCAGATCACGGCGCAGCTGGATGAACCCTCGGCCACACTGAGTGGCACGGAACAGGTCGAATACACCAATCGTTCGCCCGACACGCTGCGCATCATCTCGTTTCATCTCTACCTCAATGCGTTCCGGCCGCATTCGCGCTGGAGCCAGGCCGACAGCGCCGCCGGGGTGCATCGCTTCGATCGGCTCAAGGATCCCGATTTCGGCTTCAATCACATTCGCGATGTGATGGTGGCCGGCGTGCCGGTGACGCCGCTCTTTCCGCTGGCTCCCGACTCGACCATCGCGCGACTGATGCTGCCGGCGCCGTTGGCACCGGGCGACTCGGTGGCGGTCAACATGACTTGGGACGCGCGCGTGTCCACGGTGCCCCGGCGTCAGGGACGGCGCGGTCGCCATTACGACTTTGCGCAGTGGTATCCCAAGGTGGTCGTGTACGACAACTACGGCCTCGAGGAGCATGCGCTCTATCCGTCGGGCGAGTTCTATGGCGAGTTCGGCGATTTCTACGTCAAGCTCGACGTACCGAAGGATCAGGTGATCGGGGCGACCGGGGTGCCGGTCTGCGGGGATCCGGGATGGGTTGCGGCTAATCGTGGATCGTCGCCAGTCCTGACGGCCGCCGGCGATTCTGAAATCGGATTCGTCACGGCGGCCAAGGTCAGCATGAGAACCGATCCCGACACCGTACTTGGGTCGACGGTGACCTCTGAGGGATGCTATGCCCGCGAAGCCCCCCGGTTGGTGGTGATGCGGCCGGACAGCAGCGCGAGTCGCAAGCAGGTCCTCTGGGTCGCGCACGACGTGCACAACTTCGCCATCACCATGTCGCCCGATTATCGCTACGAGGGCGGCGAATGGAACGGCATCCAGGTACACGTGCTCTATCAGCCGGGCGACGAGAAGACCTGGGGCGGCGGGATCGTGGTCAACAACACCATCACAACGCTCAAGTGGTTGGATTTCATCTTCGGCACGTATCCGTGGCCGGAAATGACGGTGGCGCACCGCATCGAAGGCGGCGGCACCGAGTTTCCGATGATGCAGATGGACGGATCCCCGTCGCTGGGACTCAACCTCCACGAGGGCGGCCATTCGTACCTGATGGGGATCCTTGCCAACAACGAATGGCGCGAAGGCTGGATGGACGAAGGATTCACGTCGTTCCAGACGTCGTGGTACGAAGCGATCCAGGCCCACAGCGACGCAGCCATCCGCGCCACCGAAGCGAGCGTGCTGTTCGACGATCTCGACGGCGTCTCGCAGCCGGTGTCGACGCGGAGCGAGGATTTCCGCGACTTCGGCACCTACAACGCCATGATCTACACCAAGGGCGAACTGTTCCTGCATGAATTGCGGCGCATGGTCGGTGATTCGGTGATGCTGGCAATCCTTCGCACCTATTACGCGCGGTGGAAGCTGCGGCATGTCGACGAGGACGCGTTTCGCAGCGTGGTGGAGGAGGTCACGCACCGCGACATGAAGACCTTCTTCGCCCAGTGGCTGCATGAGGTCGTGCTGACCGATTACGCCATCCGTGCTGCGCGCCGCGCCGAGGTGGCGGGCGGCTGGCAGACCACCGTCGATGTGCGGCGCAAGTCACCGGGGATTTACCCGGTGACGGTTGCGGTGTATGCGGCGCACGACACCGGGTACGCCACCGTGGACGGCATCGCCGACGCCGAGCGCGTGACGGTGCACACCGGGAGCAAGCCGTCGCGAGTCATGCTTGATCCCGACGAAGATTCGCACGACTGGGATATCCTCAACAACCAGCGCGTCCTCAACCCGTGGACCCGTTTGTTGCGCGGTGACGCTCCCACGCACGTGTATTTCGACACCTGGTTCTCGCCCGAAGCCCGGCGTGATGCGCTGACGATCGG
Organism: uncultured Gemmatimonadales bacterium; assembly: GCA_963796635.1. Classification (GTDB taxonomy): domain Bacteria; phylum Gemmatimonadota; class Gemmatimonadetes; order Gemmatimonadales; family GWC2-71-9; genus Palsa-1233. The sequence continues at coordinate 2,170,026 of CAWCMH010000001.1, read as the reverse complement.
CGTGATGCCGACGGTGTGGTACAACGATGCCGGCGGGATCACCATCGGGTATCGCACCCGGTCCAATTATCTGGGCCGCTACGATGACAACGTCGGCACGGCGTCGTGCGGCACCGGGATCAGCGCGCGCCCTGCGCTCAAGGTCAAGGAATGCGACTTCTCGCTGTCGCTGGGGAATCCCACCTGGTGGCGGATTCCGGACGTCTCCGAAGAGCTGCACGCATTCAGCATCGAGGGGCGCGCCAGCGCCGGCGTGTCGGTCGAGCAACGGATCACGCCGCATCTGGGATATGGCCCGACCTACACGCGCGGGATATCCGCCAACTGGCTGGCGACGTACGATCTGGCGTACCTCCCGACCGCACTGTGGGACAACGGCGGCACCTTCGAGGGTGCGCTCTGGTGGGGCGTCACCGACCGCAGCGGACCGTGGCGCGTGCATGTCAACGCGCGCGCCGCCGGCGGCGTGATGTACTCGAACCCGGCCGCGGGAATCACCACCCGCACGAACTACGACGCGCAGGCCTATGCCCGCCCGGAGTTGACGGCGACGGCCACCCGCACCCTCGGCACGCGCTGGTCCCTCGGCGTGCGCGGTTATGGCGCGGCTGTGATCAGCAACGACCCGGTGCTGCTGCAGCGCCGTCTCTACGCGGCCGATGCCGATCCGTACCAGACCGACGGCAATCCGTTTCTTCGCTCGACCGGCGCGCCGCTGCTGCGTGATGATTGCTGGTGTCGCTGGCAGACGCCGGGCGGTGGGGACCTGCGCGGCTACAGCGAAGCGTTGTCCACCGATCGGCTGGCGGCGGTGAACGTCGAACTCCAGGCCACCGTGGTCAGGACGACGCACGCACTCGCGTCACGGATCGGCGTCGCGCTCTTTGCCGACGCCGGATATGTCGGCGATCACGCCAGCGTGGGCGATGGCAACGCGTTGCTGCTGTCGAGGCCCGTGGATCGCGTGCTGGGCGACGCGGGGATCGGCGTGCGGGTGAATCAGCGCATCGGCCGCACCAGCTGGGAGACGCGCGTCGATGTCCCGTGGTACGTCAGCGATCCGGCGTATGCGATCGGTCATCAGCAGTCGGCGCTGGGATTGAACCGGCTGGTGGTGTCGTTGTCGCCGGTGATCCCGTGAAGCTTCCGCCGGGCGATCGGCGCCGCTTCCTGCGCCAGGCCTTTGGTGGCGTGATCGAGCATGTGGCGCGCACCACCGAGGAGCGCGTGATACAACGGCGCTACGTGCGACCGCCGGGCGCCATTCCCGAACTGGGATTTCTGGCGGCGTGCACGCGCTGTGGGTTGTGCGCGGACGCGTGCCCGCCGCACGCGATCCGGTACGCCGGGTCCGATGGCGGGCTCGCCGCCGGCACGCCGTACCTCGAGCCGGATCGCGTGGCGTGCGTCGCGTGCGCCGACATGCCGTGCGCCGCCAGCTGCCCGACTGGTGCGCTGCTGGTCCCGCCGGACGGCTGGGCGCAGGAGCGCCTGGGCCGGATCACCTTTCACCCGGAACGGTGCATTACGTTCAGGGGTGAGCCGTGCAGCATCTGCGTCGACGCGTGTCCGATCGGCGTCACCGCCATCGCGCTCGACAGCGAAGGGCGGCCGGTGCTCAAGGCCGAAGGATGCGTGGCCTGCGGTGTCTGCGTGGACAAATGCCCGACCATTCCGTCGTCCCTCACCTTCAGTCCGCTGGAGCGATGATGTCCGCCGTGCCACGTCGTGTCGACAAGCCCTGGGGTCATGAACTGATCTGGGCGCACACCGACCGTTATGTCGGCAAGATCCTGCACGTCAAGGCCGGTCAGCTGCTGTCGATCCAGTATCACCACCAGAAGGACGAGACGATGCACGTGCTGTCAGGCGAGCTGATCCTGCGCACCTGGCCGCAGCGCGACGCGGCACCGGTCGAACGCGCGTTCAGGGCCGGCGAGTCGGTGCACATTCCGGCGCCCACCATTCACCAGATCGAGGCCGTGGTCGACAGCGATGTGCTCGAAGCCTCGACGCCGGAGCTCGACGACCTGGTGCGGATCAACGACCGTTACGGGAGAAGCTGATCGATGCAGGTCATCATTCCGCTGGCCGGCAAGGGCACGCGACTGCGGCCGCATACGCACCTCGTGCCCAAGCCGATGCTCAAGGTGGCCGGCCGGCCGGTGATCGACTGGGTCATGGACCGGCTCGCCGGCCTCCCGGTCGAGGAGCTGATCTTCATCACCGGGCACCTGAAGGAGCAGGCCGAGCGATACGCCCGTGAGCATTACCCGATTCCGTCACGATTCATCGAACAGAAGGTGCAGGACGGCACCGCGGGCGCGGTCAATCTCGCCCGGCCGTTTGTGCACGGCCCGGTGATGATCGTGTTCGTCGATACGGTGTTCGATGCCGATCTGTCGATTGCGGCGACGACCGACGCCGACGGGATCATCTGGGCCAAGGAGGTCGAGGACTACCAGCGCTTTGGCGTAGTGGTCACCGACGAGCACGGCTACATGACGCGCATCGTCGAGAAACCGAGCACGCCGGTGTCGAAGCTGGCGAACATCGGGTTGTATTTCATCCGCGATGTCGACACGCTGTGGCGTGGCATCGACCATGTGCTGGCGAGCCCGGCCAACAAGGGCGAGTACTATCTCACCGACGCGTTCCAGTTCATGATCGATCAGGGCCGACGGATTCTCACGGCCGAAGTCGGCGGCTGGTACGACTGCGGTCAGCTGGAGACGACGCTCGATACGAACGCCGCGCTGCTCGAACGCGGCGCCGCGCGACACGGCCCCGTGGGTGCGGACGTGCGCCTGGTCGAACCGGTCCTGATCGCAGCCGACTGCACGCTGGAACGCTGCACCATCGGACCCAATGTCACGCTGGAGCGGGGCTGCACCGTGCGGGACGCCGCGATCGCGCACTCGATCGTGGGCGCGCACTGCACCATCGAGGGATCCACGGTGACGCATTCGATGCTGGGCGATCACGTCACCATCACCGACTTCACCGGCTCCGGATCGATCGGCGCTCACAGCCAGATTGCGGGGCGTTCGTGAAGGCGATCGACGCGCTGCTCGCGTCCTATCTCGACCTGGCGCGCCATCTCGACCCGCTGCGCTTTCCCGAGGGCGCGCCGCCCGAGATCGCCCATCGGCTCGGTCGGTTCGATCCGGCATCGCTCCGGGCGCAGGTGGTGGCGCTGCGGAGCATCGCCAATGCGCTCGAGGATCTGGAGGATGTCGACGCGCTCGACGACGAGGTGGATCGGACCATGCTGCTCGACACGATTCGCGCCGACATCGTGCGGCTCGATGGCACGCTGGCCGCCCGGGCGTCCAATCCGGCGTTGCCGCTGGCGCACCTGGGCAATGCACTCGACGCGCTGCTCGGCGAGGACTTCGACGCGGCGGCGGATGCCGCCTTGCGCGAGCGCGTGGCGGCCTTTCCCGGATTTCTCGCGTTGCTGCGCGACGACGTGCGTCCGGTGCCGCCGCTGACGCTCGACAGCGCCCGCGTCGAGGCGTCGATGTTCGACCAGGGGACGCTGGACATGGCGTCGGAGCGGCTCGACGACGCCACGGTGCAACCGGCGCTGGTCGCAATCGCCGAACATCGCGAGTGGCTCGATGCGCCGGAACGCGCCGGCGGTGCTTACGGCATGGAGCAGCCGCAATTCGAGGCCCAGCTGGCGACGCTGCTGAGCGAGCCGCTGGGCATCAAGGGCACGTTGCGGCTGCTGGAGCTGCGCCGCGCCGGGGTCGAGCGATCGCTGGCGAGTGCGGCGGACGAACTGGGGAGCGATGCACCGCTCGCGTGCGCGCAGCAACTGTTCACCAGTGCGCAACCGTCGCTGGATGTGTTCAACGACTACTGGCAGGACGAGTGGCGGCGCGTCGGCGAGGAGATGGGCGACCTGGGACTGCCGGTGAACGACGCGCCGCCGCCCGACGCGCCGGTCGAGGCGGATGATGCCTGGTCGATGACCGCCTACGCGGTGCGCGGGCACGGGGTGCGGATGCTGCGTGCCGCGATGGCGAGCCAGCCCCACGCCGTGCGGCGGCACCTGCATCACTCGGGACTGTTCGAAGGGTGGGGACGCACGGTGGCGGCGCTGTTGCGGGCGACCGACGTCTTCGGCCTTCCCGAACGGCGGGTGATGATGTCCTACGCCGCGCTGCGCGAGGCGGTCGCCGGCGAAGCCGACCTGATGCTGCAGGCGCGCACGGCCGACTGTGACACCCTGATGGACTGGATCCAGCAGCAGGCGGGCGTGACCGACGGCGACGCGCGCGCGATGCTGACCGAGCTCGCGACCGACCCGATGCAGGCGCTGAGCGCGGCACTGGCCCACGAGGCGTGGCAGGCATGGTACGCCGAGGTGGGCGGCGAGCCGGTGGCGTTTCTGTTGCGCGCGATGCAGGGCGGGGGACTGGCGGTGCGCCTGGCGCGGTGGGGGCTGGAGGCGAGCGACGCCTAGAAAGGAGAAAAGGAGAAAAGGAGAAAAGGAGAAAAGGAGAGCTGGCAGGTCTTGCGGGCGGCGGGTAATCCCGAGTCATGTTAGCCAGCTAACTATTTCTGGTACGCGTCGCTTGCCGTCGCTGCAACAGGCGAGACGCCGTAACTCTGCAATTTGATAAGTCAGCTAACCATCATTGCGCCGTCGCGGCGCCGCGATACCTTGGGGCCAACGCGAACCACCCTGAGCCCGAGGTTGCCCGTCGTGAACGATCTCCCCGCTGCGCCCGCCGGACGCGTCGACGCCCTGTTCGGCGTCGACACCTTCTCCAAGCACGTCATGCAGAAGCGGCTCCCCAAGGCCGTCTACAAGTCGCTGCTGCGCACGATCGATTACGGCGAACCGCTCGATCCGCGCATCGCCGACATCGTCGCCGCCTCGATGAAGGACTGGGCCGTCGAGCGCGGCGCCACGCACTTCACCCACTGGTTCCAGCCGCTGACCGGCCTGACCGCCGAAAAGCACGATTCACTGGTGTCGCCCGATGGCATGGGCGGCGTGATCTACAACTTTTCCGGTACCGACCTCACCCAGAGCGAACCGGATGCGTCGTCGTTTCCCTCCGGCGGCTTGCGCGCGACGTTCGAGGCGCGCGGCTACACGGCGTGGGATGCCACGTCGCCGGCGTTCCTGACCCGCAATGGCGATGCGGTCACGCTGTGCATTCCGACCGGCTTCGTCTCCTGGACCGGTGAAGCACTCGACACCAAGATCCCGTTGCTGCGCTCCATGGAAGCCCTGTCCCGCCAGGCGCTGCGCATCCTCCGGCTGTTCGGGACCGACGCCGGTGTGTCGCGCGTGATGACCACGGTGGGCCCCGAACAGGAATACTTCCTGGTCGACAAGCAGGCGTTCTACCAGCGGCCGGACCTGATCACGTGCGAGCGCACCGTGTTCGGCGCGCGGCCGCCCAAGGGGCAGCAGCTGGAGGACCACTACTTCGGCGCCATTCCGGCGCGCGTGCTGGCGTTCATGGCCGAAGCCGAGGAGGAATTGTTCAAGGTGGGCGTGCCGGTCAAGACGCGGCACAACGAGGTCGCCCCGGGCCAGTACGAAATCGCGCCGCTGTTCGAGACCTCGCACATCGCCAGCGACCACCAGATGGTGCTGATGGAGATCCTCCGGCGCGTCGCCGACCGGCACGGCCTCAAGGCGCTGCTGCACGAGAAGCCGTTCGCCGGCGTCAACGGCAGCGGCAAGCACAACAACTGGTCGATGGCCACCGACACCGGCGTCAACCTGCTCGATCCGCAGGACGACACCCACACCAACATGCAGTTCCTGGTGTTCCTCTGCGCCGTGATCCGCGCCGTCGACCTGCATGCCGACCTGCTGCGCGCCTGCATTGCCTCCGCCAACAACGATCACCGACTGGGCGCCAACGAGGCGCCGCCCGCGATCATCTCGATCTTTCTCGGCGACATGCTCACCGACATCCTCAACCAGGTCGAGCAGGGCCTGCCCAAGCGCACGCTCAAGGGCGGTACCATCGAACTCGGCGCGCGCACGCTGCCGGAGTTGCCGCGGCATTCCGGTGACCGCAATCGGACGTCGCCGTTCGCCTTCACCGGCAACAAGTTCGAGTTCCGGGCGGTCGGGTCCACCGCCTCCGTGGCGTGGCCGAACACCGTCCTCAACACCATCGTGGCCGAATCGCTCGACGACCTGGCCGGCGAACTGGAGCACGCGGCGGGCGCCAATCCCACGCCGGCCAAGCTGCAGAGCGCCGTGCTCAGCGTGCTCAAGAAGACCATCAAGCAGCACAAGCGGGTCTGCTTCGACGGCGACGGCTATTCGCCGGAATGGCACCAGGAAGCGGCGCGGCGTGGCCTGCCGCACCTGCGCGACTCGGTCGACGCGTTCCCGGTCCTGCATGCGCGCAACACGGTCGACCTGTTCAAGAAATACGGCGTGCTGACCAAGGCCGAAGTCGAGTCGCGCTATCACATCGCGGTGGAGAAGTACATCAAGCAGCTCGGCATCGAGGTCGAGACGATGATCGCGATGGCGCGCACGATGATCCTGCCGGCGGCATTGCGGTATCAGGGCCTGCTGGCGTCGACCGTGACCGCAACCGAATCCGCCGGCGTCGACTGCGACGACACGGTGCAGGCGCTGGAGGAACTGGTGGGGCTGGTGTCCGACGCGCGCACGGCGCTGGGCGCCGTCGAAGCCGCCGCCGCGCATCAGGTCGACGACCCGCTCAAGCACGCCGCGCATTTCCGCTCGAAGGTGCGCCCGGCCATGGAGACGTTGCGGGTGGCCGTCGACGCGCTGGAAACGCGCGTCGCCGCGGATCTGTGGCCGATGCCGACGTATCGGGAACTGCTGTTCCTGCGGTAGGAAGCCGGCGTCATCCCGAGCGTAGCGAGGGATCGGTCTCCGCACGGGGCGGTTGCAGATCTCACCGCTGCGCACCGATCCCTCGCCTTGCTCGGGATGACAACGCTCGTGTCGCCGTCTTCCCGTCTCGTCCGTGTATTTTGGGCGATGCGTCGGTGTAGCCTCGTTGCACTAGGTGTCCTCCCGCTGTTGAGCGTCGCATCGCCTGCGTCGGCGCAGTACGGCCGCGGCTATGGCTACGTGCGCACGCCGGTGATCGACAATCCTGCCTACGACGGCCGCTTCACGTTTGCGCGCTTGAGTTTCGTGACCGGGCCCGGCGGGTTCTACTATCGCGGGCTTCCCGCCTGGGCCCACGGCTACGCCACTGCCGAACGCAACCTGACGCAGATCCTGAACGCGCTGAGCACGACGCATCCGCGGCTCGACGCGAGTGTCGTCTACAACCTCGACGATCCACAGCTGTTCAACTATCCGCTGGCGTACATGGCCGAGGCGGACTTCTGGACGCTCACCGACAAGGAGGCGCTGGCGTTCCGGAAATACCTGCTCAAGGGCGGCTTCGTCATCTTCGACGATTTCCGTGATCCGGGACGGTTCGGCGGCACCGGCTGGGACGGCTTCGTCGCCAACATGCAGCGCATCCTGCCGGGGGCGCGGATCGTCGACCTCACGCCGAAGGACCCGATCTTCCACTCGTTCTACGAGATCAATTCCTTCAACATCCTGCCGCAGGCGTACGACGCCGGACCGCCGATGTTGCGCGGGATCTACCAGGACAACGATCCCACCAAACGCCTGATCGCGATGATCAATTTCAATACCGATATCTCGGACTTCTGGGAGTTTTCCGGAAGCGGATCGTATCCGATCAGTGCCGACAACGAGGCGTACAAGCTGGGCGTCAACTACCTGGTCTACGCGATGTCGCACTAGCGCGGCCCTTCAGCGCATCCGGGGGCGTTCGATCTACGAAACCATTCATGGCGAGCTGCTGGAGACGCCGGCGCCGCGGCGGATGCATCAACGAGTCGTGCGACAATTGTTGCGGGCGTTGTCCGACTATTGCGACGCCACCGGCGTCGGCGAAGCGCTTGCGTCGCCGGCTGACATCTCGCTGACCGAATCGCAGTGCTACACGCCAGCCATGGTCCGCGAGCTGCCGGACGATGGCATGCGTTCGACCATGCGAAGGCATTTCCAGGAGACCGGCGTGCCGGTGTACTGGATCGTCGTCGCCGACCAACACCTGGTTGAAGTCTGGACGCCGGACGCGGCCGAGCCGGCGATCGAGCGGGAAGCGGTGACCTGGTCGCCGATGCCCGGCATCGAGCCGCTGCGCCTGCCGGTGGAGCGACTGTTCCGTTGAATGGCTTCAAATTCGACGGCGTGCGCGCGATACATGGTTAGCTCAGAGGTCAGCAGCATCGCGTCGCCTTGCCTTCATACCGGCTGCGCAAGTACAAGTCGTAGTACTCGCGCTCGCTGGGAATCGCGCGGTCGGGATGTGCTTCGCGCAGGTGCGCGACATATGCCGTGTAATCCGGCATGCCGGCGATCCGCTTGATCATGTGCACGAGACGGACCATCGAGCGCCTCATGCCGCCTCCATCGCCGAGGTCGCCAGTGCCGGCGCGCGCCAGCGTTGCAGCCACACGCGTGCCGACGCGATCACCACCGCCCACGTGATCAGCAGGAAGAGCGCGCACAACGCCGCGTTGAGGTGGGCATTGAAGATCATTCTTGCGCCGGTTGCCGCAGCGACCGTGCCGGCAGCGATGCCGTCGCGCAGCTGGCTCGCCTGACTCAGGAATCCGAGATGTGGATCGGCGGCGAAGATCTTCTGCCACGATGCCGTGGTGGTGATCGCCAGCAGCCACGCCAGCGGCAGCAGCGTCACCCACGCGTACCGCGCCCGGCCGCTGCGCACGATCAGCGTGGTACCGACCGACAATGCCACAGCGGCGAGCAGCTGGTTGCTGATGCCGAACATCGGCCACAGCGAATTGATCCCGCCGAGCGGATCGGTGACGCCCGCGATCAGGAACCAGCCCCACGCCGCGGCGATCAACGCCGACGTGATGATCGTGCTGGGCCACGACGACGTCCGCGCCAGCGGCTTCCAGAGATGCCCGCCGAGCTCCTGCATCATGAACCGGCCGACCCGCGTCCCCGCGTCGATCGTGGTGAGGATGAACAACGCCTCGAACATGATGGCGAAGTGGTACCACAAGCCCATCAGCCGCGCGCCAAACACGCCGGAGAGGATCTGCGCCATCCCCACCGCGAGCGTCGGTGCGCCACCGGTCCGCGCGAGCAGCGTCGTCTCGCCCACCGAGCGCGCCAGCGCGTCCATCTGTCCCGGCGCCAGGGTGAACCCCCATTGCTGCACCGCGTGCGACACGGTCGCGGCACTTCCGCCCAGGAGTGCCAGCGGCGCGTTCATGGCGAAATACACGCCCGGGTCGAGAATCGACGCGGCGCACAACGCCATGATCGCGACGAACGATTCCATCAACATCGCGCCGTAGCCGATCACCCGCGCGTCGGTCTCGCGATCGAGCATTTTGGGCGTCGTGCCGCTGGACACCAGCGCGTGGAAGCCCGAGATCGCGCCGCAGGCAATCGTGATGAAGCAGAACGGGAACAACGCCCCCGCAAACACCGGCCCGGTGCCGTGAATGAACGGCGTCAGCGCGGGCAGCTTCATCACCGGCAGCGTCACGACGATGCCAAGTGCCAGGCCGGCGATGGTGCCGATCTTGATGAAGGTCGAGAGATAATCGCGCGGCGCGAGCAGCAGCCACACCGGCAGCACCGACGCGAGAAAGCCGTAGCCGATCAGTCCCCACGCGATCGTGATCGCGCTGAGCGTGAACACGGGTGCCCACGTGGGCGACGCGGCCACCCACTGGCCGGCCACGAGCGCGAGCAGCACCAGTGCGATGCCACCGGCGGTCGCCTCGAGCGTGTGACCGGGTCGTACCAGCTTCATCCAGCATCCCATCGCGAGGGCGATCGGAATGGTGCAGAGGAGCGTGAACACGCCCCACGGCGACTGCGCGAGCGCCTTGACGATCACCAGCGCGAGCACGGCGAGCAGGATGATCATGATTGCCAGGATCGCGATCATGGCAAGCACCCCGGTGAGTGGACCGATTTCATCGCGCGCCATCTGGCCCAGCGACTTGCCGTCGCGCCGCATCGAACCCGCGAGAATGACGAAATCCTGCACCGCGCCGCCGAGAATGACGCCGACCACGAGCCAGATGGTTCCTGGCAGATAGCCGAACTGGGCGGCGAGCACCGGCCCCACCAGGGGACCGGCGCCGGCGATCGCGGCAAAATGATGTCCGAACAGGACCCAGCGCGAGGTCGGGACAAAGTCGCGCCCGTTGTCGTGCCGATGCGCCGGCGTGGGGCGGGTATCATCGAGCCGCAGCACGCGCCGGCCCAGGAAGCGGCTGTAGAAGCGATACGCGATCAGGTAGCTGCCGACCGCGGCACAGACCAGCCACGCGGCATTGATGGTTTCGCCGCGATGGAGCGCCAGCATGGCCCAGCCGGCGGCGCCGAGCGCGGCGATCGCCGTCCAGGCGACGGCACTCACCTCACGGCGCATCGGCTACGGTGTGACGGTTGGCATCACGTAGCGTTCGAGCCATTCCTCGTCTCCGTCGCGGTGGGCCAGATACACACCGTGCTGGCCCAGACCAACCAGTCGCGTATCAGGCGGCAACCGGACGTGCGCCACGACGCCCTTGCCTTCTGCGATCACGTCGTAGGTGGGAATCCTGTCACCATGGGCTCGTTCGCGCGCCACCCAGAGCAAGCCGTCCGGCGCGAAGATCGCGACGGTGCCGCCCGACGGAATCGGCGGCTTGAAGGGCGGAAACGGCGCGATCGGCATGTCGGCGGGAGCCGCCATGGTCATGTGCTGCGGGGCTCCGCCCGACGCGGTCGCCGACGCCGCTCCCCCGCCATCACGCGAGATGAACATCACGCCGCCCGCCATACCGCCGCCGCCATCGCTGACGGTGGTCCGGCCGCCGTTTCCCGGCGGCATCGCGATCGGTGTGCGGAGCGCCTGCATCATTTCGTGCACCGAATCGGTGGCGGCTCGCTGCTCGGCGGCCGTGAGGGGGATCGGCTGATACGGCAGCGGGCCGGTGCGACCGATCTCATGCCCGTCACGCGACCAGACGACGTCGTAGCTGTCGGCCACAACCAGCGCCATGGTGCCATCACGCCGGGCGGCCCACGCGTCGCGAAACGGAAAGATCTGCACGCCGTTGCCCGCCGCGGCCGTCGGTGCATGACTGTCGAGCGACAGCACCTTCTCTTCGGCACCGGCGCCCGTGCCACGACAAACCGCCTGCGACAAGTGCATTGGTCTGGCGGCGGTATCGATGTCGAAACACACCGCATACACGCGACCACTGGCATCCATCACCATCGGCAGCCCGACGTGGTGGCTGGCATCCGACGGCGGCGCGTACCGCAGCGGCGCGGCAAGATGGCCGTCGGGTGCGAGGCGCAGGAACTTCTGGCCGCGACCATCAAAGAGGTAGAGTGAGTCGCCGAGTCCGGTCAGCACCGTGCCGGCCGACGCGTACTCTTCGGCGGCGTCTCCCTGCCGACCGATCAGCGAATCGGTGCCGTGGCCCAGGTCGAGCAGCCGGAAGGCCGCCTCCCGCGCGTCGCTGGCGACGACGCGACCGTCGGGAAGCTCCGCCACCGCCACCAGGTGACCGAACGCATACTTCGACCGTGCGTCCCGCTTGCCGAGCTCGACGGTGGGCGCGGTGGCCTGCGCGACGAGCCTGGCCGCAGGCGCGAGCGTCATGACCAGCAACCCGGTGGTGATGCTTCCGCGGCGCAGCAACGACATGCGATTCTCCGGTCATTCGGTGGGCGGGCGCGATGATCATAACGATGTTTCGAGCGTCTGCGAGGTTGCGTCGGCAGGTACCAGGCGGCCGCGGCCGGCTTGCTCGCCCCGCGACCGACCCGTAGCTTCGGCGACGATGCCTTTCGCGGCCGGCCGGTCTCCCGAACCCTGGCGAAGTGTAGCGTCGGCGGCTCCGTCGACGGCGACGTTGACTGCCCCGCAACCCGAGCCCCGCGCGGATGAACGCACCAACCGCGTGGCCGTGGTCACCGGTGGGGCCACCGGGCTGGGCCGCAGCGTCGCGCTGGAATTTGCGCGCCTCGGCGCGAAGGTGGCCTTCTGCTGGTTCGAAATGGACGGCCGCGATGTCGAGGCCAGCGCGCTGCTCACTGAAACCGCGCTGGGATCGATGGGCGTCGAGGTGTACGCCGCGCGCTGCGACGTGCGCGATCGGGAGCATGTCGAGCGGTTCATCGGCGACGTGCGGCAGCGACTCGGCGGCGTGCATTATCTGGTCAACAACGCCGGCATCGCCCACGACGGCGCGTTGTGGCGGCTGTCGAGCGATGCATGGGGTGCGGTGCTCGAAACCAATGTCCATGGCGCATTTCACTGCACGGCCGCCTGCGCGCCGCATTTTCGCGCGCAACGCTGGGGCAAGATCGTCAATGTATCGGCGCACCAGGCCACGCGTCCCGGCTTCGGCGTGTCGGCCTATGCCGCGAGCAAGGCCGCGCTGGAAGGATTCACCCGCGCAGCGGCTGTTGAACTCGGCCCGTCCAATGTCAACGTGAATGCGGTGGCGCCCGGGTTCGTGCACAGCGAGCGACTCGACCAACTCCCGCGCGACCTGATCGAGCGAACCCGGAAACGGGCCGTGCTCGGTCGCCTCGCCGAGCCCGACGACGTGGCGCACGTGATCAGTTTTCTCTGTTCCGACGCGGCGCGCCACATCACCGGCCAGACGATCGTGGTAGACGGCGGTCTCTCGCTGGAATAGGTTTGGTCGGTGAACCCGCGCTCGGTCGTCCGTCGTCCGTCCCTGATCCTCACCGCCGTCGTGCTGCTGAGCAGCACCGCGTGCGGCGGGGCAGCGCCCAAACCCGCCGACGCCGCCAAACCGCGCCCGGTGCCCGCGTTGCTGCTGTCGCCGCTCACCGGGCAGCCGATTCCGGTGCTGCCACTGGCCTACATCGTGGCCGACACCGGGTTGGCGGGCATGCCGACTGAACGGGTGGCGCGCCTGATGTGGGCGGATTCGGTGCTCGCCGACGCGCTGCAGGCGCGCGGCCCCGAGGCGACGTGGGTGTTTCCGCCGGAGCTTCGCCGCGTGGCCCGACGCGCGCCCGGCATTGTCAAGGATCCCGATCAGATGTCGCAGGCGGAGATGCGTTTCGAGAATCTCCGATCGGTACCCGATCCATTGCTCGGCAACATTCGCGAACTCGTGGCGCTGACCGGGAGCCGGTACGTGATGATTCCCGCCGTGCTCCGGTTCACGCGCGTGGCCGGCGGTGTGCAGGTCGAGTCCGTCCTGGTGCTGGCCGATGCGCGCAGCGGCGCGATTTCGTGGCGCAGTTTCCCGACCGCCATCGCTCCCGATGCGGCCGCGGGCATCAACGCGATCATCGCCCGAGTGCTGCCGGACGCTCGCTAGCATGGCGTACGATGTCACGCTGATTCCCGGCGACGGGATCGGACCCGAAATCACGGCCGCGACGCTCGACGTGCTTGCCGCCACCGGGATCGTGTTTCAGTGGGATCGCCAGCTGGGTGGCGTGGCTGCGGTCGCCACGACGGGAGATCCGCTGCCCGCGGCGACGCTCGACAGCATCCGCCGCACCCGCGTCGCCGTCAAGGGGCCGTTGACCACACCGGTCGGCAGCGGATTCCGCTCGGTCAACGTGGCGCTGCGCAAGGAATTCGAACTCTTTGCCAATCTCCGGCCGGCCAAGACGATCGTGCCGGGCGGCCGCTACGACAACATCGATATCGTGCTGGTGCGCGAAAATCTCGAAGGGTTGTACATCGGCCGGGAGCGGTGGGTCGAGCGCGACGGCGACCCGCACGGCCAGGCCGAGTCGGTCGCGGTGGTGACGCGGGCGGCATCGGAGCGCATCGTGCGCTATGCGTTCGAGTACGCCGTGGCGCACGGCCGCAAGCAGGTCACCGTGGTGCACAAGGCGAACATTCTCAAGCACACGTCGGGGCTGTTCCTCGAGGTCGGCCGCGACGTGGCGCGCGAGTATGCCGACCGCGTTGCGATGAACGAGCTGATCGTCGACAACTGTGCCATGCAACTGGTGATGCGCCCCGAACGGTTCGATGTCATCGTGACCACCAACCTGTTCGGCGACATCCTGAGCGACGAGATTTCCGGGCTGGTGGGTGGACTGGGCCTCGCGCCGGGCGGCAACATTGGCGCGCACGCGGCCATTTTCGAAGCGGTGCACGGATCGGCGCCGGACATTGCGGGACAGGGCATCGCCAATCCGTCGGCGTTGATTCTGGCGGCCGCCATGATGCTCGATTATCTCGGCGAACCGGCGGCAGGTGACCGGGTGCGTCGCGCGATCGTCGCCACCATCGTGGCCGACCGGGTGCGGACCCGCGATCTGGGAGGCACGGCCACCACGGAGGAATTCGGCGATGCCGTCGCCCGCCGGGTGGCGTGAGGTCCCCTGCATCGAATGCGGCAAGTTCGTCGAGGGGATCGACTTTGCGGAACGATGCGCGGATTGCCTGGCACGCCGGACACGACGTGCGCAACGCCTGGCGACGGCGGTGGCACTCGTCGCCACGGCCATCGCGGCGATCTGGACTATTCGCGTGATGCCATTGACGCCCACGAGTCGCTGGTACGGCGGGGCAGCGATCGGCGCGACCTACTTCCTGGTACGCCTGATCGTGCGCCGCATCGCCATGGAGGCGCTGCCATGAACGGATCGATGCTGCGATCGATGCCTGTCGCTGATCTCTCGCTGACGCTCGGGGTCGTCGCGACGACTCGATCGACGCCCGTCGCTGAAGCGACGGCTCGGCACCTGCCAAGCCGCTTCGCGGCTGCCTGGACGACGGCGCTTTTCGGGCTGGCATTCCCCGCCGCCCTCGTTGCCCAGGCCTCACCGGCGACGTCCGTGACGCTCTTCAATTCCGGTCGGGTGCTGGTGCGGCAGACGCTGCCGATGACGATTGCGGCGGGTCGATCGACCACCACGATCCCGATCGGGACATTCACGCCGAGCACGTTCGCGCCGCTCGATTCGGGCGTGCGGCTGGTTGGTGTGCAGTCGCTCGACGAGATCTCCGAAGAGTCGTTGCTGCGGCGATATGTGGGCCACCCGTTCGAGATCGATACCGGTTCGCACGGCACGCGACGCGCCACGTTGCTCGCGCTCGATCCCGAGCGCTGGCAGTGGGCTGACCAGTCGGGTGTGCGTTTTGGTCGGCCGGGCCGGATCGTCTGGCCGGCCGACCTGGTGCCGTTGCAAGTCACGGCCACCGTGACGCTCGTCAGTGATCGACCGCGTTCGAGCGTGCGGGTGATGTACGAAACTGCGGGCGCATCGTGGTCCGCGTCGTACCAGCTCTTCCTCGGTCCGAGGGGTCACATCGAGGGTACGGCGTCGATCAGCAGCGGATCGCTCGATCTCGCCGAGGCCGAAGTGCAATTGCTGGCAGGTGACATTGGTCAGGGCCCGTCGCCGCAGGCGAAGGCATATGCACCGTCGCCGATGCTGATGGCGCGTGATGAGGTCGCGACGCGGCAAACGGCGGGCGCGTCCACGGAGGCCATCGGTGAGACGCATCTCTACACGCTGCCGGGCTTGTCGACCTTCGTGCCGGGCTCGTCGTTCACGGTGGCGCTGTTCGATCCCGCGCCGATCCACCCGGCGCGTCGCTATGTCGTTGACGGTGCCCTGCCGTTCTACGGCGGGTACGGGCCGCAAGCCGACGAGCAGCCGGTGCCCGTGGACGTGTCCTATCACGCCGACCGCAAGCTCGGCACGCCACTCGGCGATCTCGCGCTTCCGGCCGGCTACGTCGGCATTTTCGACGCCGATCGCGGCGGCCGGATGCAACTGGTGGGTCAGGGTTACATCGACCACACCGCGCCGGGTGATGCATTGATCGTTCCCGCCGGCACGGCGTTCGACGTGACGGCGCGTCGCACGCAACTCGACTACGTCGAATCGCGCACACAGCCGACGCCGAACGTGCCCAGTCGCACGGTCGTGACGTCGAACTATCGTGTCGTCCTGCGCAACGCCAAGGACTCCGCTGTCGTCGTGGACGTGCAGGAAAATCGCGGTGGCGAATGGTCGGTGCTGGAGAGTTCGCGCCCGGCGATCCGGAAGTCTTCGACGCGCACGGTGTTCGAGGTGCCGGTGGCGGCGAGGGATTCGTCGGTGCTCACCTATCGCGTGCGTGTGGTCTGGTGACGCGGGTTTCGATCCTGCAGTGCTCCGACCTGCACTTCGGGCAGGACGTCGATCTCGACCAGATCGCCGCGCTCGAGGCCCTCGCGGCTGACCTCGCGCCGAGCGCGGTGGCGATCGCCGGCGACATCACGCAGCGGGCACGTCACGGGGAGTTCCAGCGCGCGCTGGTGTTCGTGCAGGCCCTGCGACGGCTGGCGCCGACGTTGATCGTGCCGGGCAATCACGATGTCCAATGGTGGGCGACGCCGTTCGACGTGATCGGCGCCGGACCCAAGTACGAGAAGTTCCGCCGGTATTTCGGCGACGACCTGACGCCCACGCTGGTGATCGACGGCGCGATTCTCTGCGGCGTGCTGACGAGCTACGGCGTCGTCGCCGGGTCGATGACGCCGAACCTCAACGACATGGCGGTCAAGGGGCACCTGCCGGCGCGCGAAACCGAGCGGGCCGCGCTGCGATTTGCCGAAGAGAGCCCCGACATGCTGCGGGTGATGGTGATGCACCAGAACCTGCTGCGCGGGCGAATTTCCGAGCGGATGGGTCTGGCGCGCTGGCGCGAAGCGTGGCGCAACGTGATGGCCACCGGTGTCGACCTGGTGCTGTGCGGACATGATCACGAGGAACGCACCGGTGTGCTGCCGAACGGGGCGGTCGTCGCGACATCGAGCACGCACACCAGTCGCACGCGCGGGCACCGACCGTCCGCGTGCAATCTCGTGCTCGCCGACGCGCGGACGATCACGGTGCGGCACTACGTCTGGGATACGTCGGCCGGCGACTTCCAGCCGGGAACTGCGGTGCAGTATCCGCGGCCGCGCGTGGGCGAGTTGCAGGGGGCGGATGGGTGATGCCGGCATAGCGGGTGGCATGACAGACGAACGTGCGGCCGAACTCTCGGATCGCGCCGCCGGCCGTGCTAATCCGCAGTACGTCATGGCTCTGGTCCCTCTTCCGGCTCGGCTGTACGCCCTCGGCTTGTCCCGCGACACGCCCGTCACACTCACGCGGAATCGTGTCACGATGCTGAGCTGGCGTGCACATACCGGACTCCGGCTGCACGCCGGGTACGTGCACGCACCCGACCATGTGCTCGCGGCGATCGTGCGTTTTCTGGCGCGCCGCGTACCGCGTGCGGAACGTGCGGTCGCCCGACGGATCTTCATGGCGTTTCCCGCGCACGAGTTCGCGACGTCGCGCCCGCGGCCCGCGCGTCGTGTTCGCGCGATTTCCGGGATGGATCGGCCGATCGTGGCGCGGCTGCGCGCAGCGCACGCGGAATTGAACGCGCGACACTTCGGCGGTGCGCTTGGCAGCGTGCCGATCCTGCTGTCCGATCGGATGCGTCGTCGCCTGGGCGAGTTGCGTGTGCCGCACGACGGCGGTCCCGCGGAGATCGTGATGTCGCGGCGGCACATGCGCCGGGACGGGTGGGATGCGGCGCTCGACACGCTGCTGCACGAGATGGTGCATCAATGGCAGGCGGAAACCGGCCGGCCGATCGATCACCGACGCGATTTCCGGCGGATGGCGCGACGCGTCGGCATTCACGCGGGTGCCGTGGCGCGGATCGACGGCACGCTGTCATCCCGACCGAAGCCTCCATGACAACGCCCGGCCGTCCATCACCGTGGGCAAGAATCGGCTCGCTCTGATCCGCGCCGCGCCCGCGCCTGACCCCACGCCGATGACGCTCGTCTCCTCAGCCTCGGAAGCCAGAGGGCACTCGCAGTCGCGACCGCGACTTCGCGGTGCCGAGCCGCGGCCTTGGCCGTGCCGGCCGCTTGCCGCGGCCTTGCGTGGGACGAGCGCGCGCGGCTTTTTCCCCCTCTCTCCCGCCTTATGTTCCCCGATCGAACTGTCGAGGTGACCGATGAGCGGTGGGGCGGAGTACACAGGTGTCGATTTCTACGACGTCGACGGGCTCCTCAGCGAGGAGGAGCGCGCCGTGCGCGACACCGTGCGGGCGTGGGTCGACGACCAGCTCATGCCGGTCATCGGCGGCTGCTATGTCGACGGGCGGTTTCCGAAGGAACTGATTCCCGGCATGGCCGAACTGGGGCTGTTCGGTGCCAATCTGCCGGAAAAGTATGGCTGCGCCGGCCTCAACAACGTGGCCTACGGCCTGATCATGCAGGAGCTCGAGCGCGGCGACAGCGGCATCCGGTCGTTTGCGTCGGTGCAGGGCGCGCTGGTGATGTATCCGATCTTCACGTTCGGGTCGGATGCGCAGAAGGATCACTGGCTGCCGCGGCTCGCGTCCGGCGCCGAGATCGGCTGCTTCGGGTTGACCGAGCCCGACTTCGGGTCGAACCCCGGCGGCCTGATCACCACGGCGCGCGAAACCGCCGACGGCTGGGTGCTCAACGGCGTCAAGATGTGGATTACCAACGGGTCGCAGGCGACCGTGGCGATCATCTGGGCCAAGACCGGCGCGATCGATGACGCGAGTTCGATCCGCGGGTTCATCGTGCCCGCGAACACGCCCGGCTACACCGGCAAGGATCAGAAAGGCAAGCTGTCGTTGCGTGCGTCGGACACGAGCGAGATCCATCTGCAGGATGTGCACCTGCCCAAGGATGCGATCCTGCCGAAGTCAGCCGGCCTCAAGTCGCCGCTCATGTGTCTCACCCAGGCGCGCTACGGCATTGCGTGGGGTGGCGTGGGCGCCGCGATGGCGTGCTATGACGAGGCGCGACGCTACGCCCTCAATCGCATCATGTTCGACAAGCCGATCGGCCAGACGCAATTGCAGCAGGAGCGCCTCGCCAACATGCTGACCGAAATCACCAAGGCGCAACTGCTCGTCCTGCAGCTGGGCCGGCTCAAGGATCAGGGCAAGGCGACGCCGGCGCGGGTATCACTGGCCAAGCGCAACAACGTCAACATGGCCTGTGACATCGCCCGCGAGGCGCGCCGCCTCCTCGGCGCCAACGGTATCCTGATCGAATACCACTCGATGCGGCACCTGGTCAACCTGGAGTCGGTGTACACGTACGAGGGCACGCACGACATGCATTCCTTGATCGTCGGACAGGAAATCACCGGGCTGGCGGCGTACTGAAGGAAGCTGTTAGCCATTAGTCGTTAGGCGTTAGCAACTGCGCGTTCGGCACTGCGGCTCATGCTCGCACCGCCGATGTTGCAGGCTACTCACGGAGCTTCGAATCGTTACTGACCCACGCCTAACGCCCAACGGCCAATGCCTAACGACTAACGACTAACGACTAACGACTAATGGCTATCTCATGAAAATCGCCGTACTACTCCGCCGCGTTCCCGACACGACTGCCAAGATCGTCATTGGCGCGAGCGGTACGTCCATCGACGAAACCGGCGTGAAGTTCGTGCTCAATCCGTACGACGAATACGCGATCGAGGCTGCGCTGGCACTCAAGGAACAGGCGGGTGCCGGGGAGACGGTGGCGCTCGCCCTGGGCGGCGACGCGGTCCAGGAAACGTTGCGCACGGCGCTGGCGATGGGCATCGACCGCGCCATTCATCTGCAGGGCGATGCTTCTTCAGACGGCCTGAAGAACGCGGTCGTGCTGGCCGACCAGCTGCGTGGCGGTGGCTACGACCTGATTCTCTGCGGCAAGCTCGCGGTCGACGACTACGGCCAGCAGACCGGCCCGATGATCGCCGAGCTGCTGGAGGTGCCGTGCGCCACCGCGATCACGCAGCTCGAGGTCGCCGACGGTCGGGCGCATGTCGCGCGCGAGGTCGAGGGCGGCATTGAGCCGGCGAGTTGTCGCGCTGCCGGCGGTGTTCACCTGCGACAAGGGGCTCAACACGCCGCGGCTGCCGTCGCTCAAGGGAATCATGGCGGCGAAGAAGAAGCCATTCGAGGTGGTGCCGGTGACGGTTGCGGGCGGTGCGTCGCGCATCGCGGCACTGGCGTTGCCGGCCGAGCGCGCGCCGGGACGGATCGTGGGTGAAGGTGCCGCGGCGGTGCCGGAACTGGTGCGGCTCCTGTCGACCGAAGCGAAGGTGCTCTGATCATGGCGAACGTTCTTGCGGTGCTCGAAGTGCGCGGCGGTGCGGTGCGCAAGGGTGCGGCCGAGTTGCTGGCGGCGGCGCGCCGGACCGTGCGACGCGTCCGGTGGCAGTGTCGACGCACTGGTCTGTTCCGGCGCGCCGGTGGGGGTGGACGGGCTTGGTGCCGCCGGGGCCGATCGCGTCCTGACGGCGACCCATGCGGATTTCGCGACGTATTGCCCCGACGGCGTGGTGGCCGTGGTCGCCTCGATCGCGAGCGGATACCGCGCCGTGGTGACGGCGGCGACGGCCACCGGCAAGGATCTCGCCCCGCGCATCGCCGCGCGCCTCGGATTGCCGTGCGCGATGGATGTGACGGCCGTGGACGTCGCGGGCGACACGCTGCGCGTGGTGCGGCCAGTGTACGCCGGCAAGGCGATGCAGACCGTTGACGTCGCTGGTGCGTGCGTCATTGCGGTGCGACCTGGCGCCTGCGCGGCGGTGGCGGCATCGAAGGCTGGCACCACGGAAACGGTTGCGGTCCCGTCGTTCACGCGTCGCATCGATATCGGAGCGGTCCGCGCGCCCGAGACTGCGTCGCTCGATGTCGCCGAAGCCCGCGTGGTGATCTCGGGCGGCCGCGGGCTGGGTGATCCGAAACATTTTGCGCTGCTCGAGGCCCTGGCCGCAGCGTTCGGCGGCGAGGCGGCAGTGGGCGCGTCGCGTGCGGTGGTCGATGCCGGATGGGCCGAGCACGGCGCGCAGGTGGGCCAGACCGGGAAGACCGTATCGCCTGACCTTTATATCGCGGTCGGCATTTCGGGCGCGATCCAGCATCTCGCCGGCATGCGCACGGCGAAAGTGATCGTCGCGATCAATCGCGACAAGGACGCGCCGATCTTCAAGGTGGCCGACTACGGCATCGTGGGTGACCTGTTCGAGGTCGTGCCGGCGCTGACCGCGGCGATCCAGCAGGCGAAGGGGCAGTGAGGGGGATGTCATCCCGAGCGAGTGACATGTGACCATCCTCCCGATTCGCCACCAGGCACCGCTCCCCGACACGATGATTCTCGCAGACGCGCCGTCCGCCGAGGCGATCGAGCTCGACGTGTTGATCGTAGGGGCCGGTCCGGCCGGGCTCGCGTGCGCGATCCAGCTGGCCCGCACCGCGCCCGACCTGCAGATCGGGGTGCTGGAGAAGGCGGGCGCATTGGGTGAGCATTCTTTGTCTGGTGCGGTGATCAATCCGGTTGCATTGCGCGCGCTGTTTCCGGAAAAAGCAGATGCAGATTTTCCCTTTCGCCAGCCCGTGAGCGGCGAAGCCGTCTACCTGATGACGCGGTCGCGTGCGCAGCACGATTCCCACGCCGCCGACCATGAAGAATCACGGCCACTTCACCGTGTCGTTGTGCGAGCTGGTGCGCTGGCTCGGCGAGCAGGCTGAAGCGCTGGGAGTCAACATCTTCCCGGGGTTTCCGGCGGAGTCACTGCTGGTCGACGGCCAGCGCGTGCGCGGGGTGCGCACCACGCGAGGCGGCCTCGACCGCGACGGGAATCCGACCGACGTGTACCAGGAGCCGACCGACCTCACGGCACGCTGCGTCGTGCTGGCCGAAGGCACGCGCGGTGCGCTCGGACAGGCGTGGCGCCGCTGGCAGGACGTGGGCAGCGACAATCCGCAGATCTTTGCGCTGGGCGTGAAAGAAGTGTGGGAGGTGACGCGCCCGCTGGAGCGCGTGATCCACACGCTGGGCTGGCCGCTGCCGCGCGACGCGTTCGGCGGATCGTGGTGTTATCCGATGGGTCCGAACCAGCTGTCGATCGGCCTGGTGGTCGGGCTCGACTATCGCGACGCCGAACTCGACGTGCACGAATCGCTGCAGCGCATGAAGCTGCATCCGCTGTTCCGCCCCCTGCTGACCGGGGGCACGCTGCTCGAGTGGGGCGCCAAGACGATACCCGAGGGCGGGTATCATGCCCTGCCGCATCGCCTCAGCGGCGATGGCCTCGTGCTGATCGGCGACACGGCCGGGTTTGTCGACGTGCCGTCGCTCAAGGGGATTCACTACGCCATCGAGTCGGGAATGCTCGCCGCCACCGCCATTGCCGGTGCGCTGCAGGATCACGGCGTGGCCGACTCCGCGCGGCTTGCCGCCTACGACAACGCGGTGCGCCAGTCGCGCATCGTGACCGACATGCGCAAGACGCGCAACATGCGCCTGGCGTTCAAGGATGGATTTTTCGTGGGCGGGGTGAAGGCCGGGCTGATGACACTCACCGGCGGCGCCTTTCCCGGTGGACGGATCGCGATGGCCGCCGACGCCGACGCGCCGCGCGAGACGCACCGGGCGGAGCCGTTCGTCCCCGACAACGTGCTGACGTTCAGCAAGGTCGACGCGGTGTTCAAGTCGGGCAATGCGACGCGAGACACCATTCCGTCACACCTGCTGGTCGGTCCGGACATCACCGGCGAGGTGGCCGACTTCTATGCGCACATGTGTCCTGCGGGCGTGTACGAGCGTCACGGTGACACGTTGCGCGTCAATCCCCCCAATTGTGTCGATTGCAAGGCGACCGATGTGCTCGGGCCGCGGTGGACGCCCCGGGAAGGCAGCAGCGGCCCGAAGTATCGACTCATGTGACGGTGTTCCGTCATCCCGAGCGAAACGCCTGTCCTGAGCGAAGCGAAGGAAGGGATCGCGTCCCGTCTAAGCGACCCCTCGGTCGCGCGCATCGGACAACAGCAACGATCCTCCCAGAATCAGCACGATCGCAATCAGCATGGCACCCGCCGGAACCGCGATCCAGCGTGACAGCAGCATTTTGGCCCCGACCAGCAGCAGAATCACGCCCACGCCCGGGGCCAGCCGGGTGAATCGGTGCATGGCCCCCTCGACCAGGAAGTACAGCGCACGCAGCCCGACGATCGCGAAGATATTCGACGTGTACACCAGGAACGGATCGCGAGTGATGGCGAAGATGGCGGGAATCGAGTCGGCGGCGAACGCGAGATCGGTCCACTCGATCGCGAGCACGACGAGCAGCAGCGGCGTCACCATCCAGCGGCCCGCCTCGCGCACGAGGAACCGCGCATCGTGAAACCGCTCCGTCACCGGCAGGATGTGGCGCGCGGCACGCACGATCGGGTTGCGCGCCGGGTCGACCTGCCCGGAATCCCGACGCACCAGCATGCGGACGCCGGTGACGACGAGCAGCGCGCCCAGGAGGTAGAGGACCCACGACAGCCGCGCGAGGATCAATACGCCCGCGCCGATCACCAGGCCACGCATGGCAATGGCGCCGAAGATTCCCCAGCGCAGTGCGGTGAGCCGCAGCGCGGGGCCGACGCCGAAGTAGTCGAAGATCAACATGAAGACGAGCAGGTTGTCGACCGACAACGCGACTTCGACGACGTACCCCGTGGCGAACTGGAGCGCCGGGCCGCGACCGCGCCGCACCCAGACCACCGCCGCGAAGGCGGCGGCCGCGGCGACCACGACGGCACACCACCACATCGACTCGCCCAGGGACGGTGCCTGCGGGCGACGCTTGAGCATGCCGAGTTCGGCGACGCTGAGCGCGACGAAGAAGGCGGCGAAGATCAGCCAGCCGGCAAGCGAATGGCCGTGGGGCAAGGTCACGCTTGAACGTAGCAGGTGACCCGCATGATATCTTTGTGGTTCAACAACCGATAATCTGTCCAGTGGCGGCGTACCGACACCGCCCATCATGCCATCCTGTTCGCGCGCTGCGGCGCTGGGGAGGTGAAGCGTCATGTCCGAACGGCAGTGCGGAGCCTGTGGTCAAGCCAACGCGGAAGACGCCCAGTACTGTCGCGCGTGCGGCGAACCGTTGCCGGCGTCGTCGCCGGTGGTGCCGTCCGACACGGCTGCAACGCGGCGCGCGCCCGCGGATCAGCTCACCGATACCGCCGCCACTGGCGCATCCCGGCAGACGGCATCCACCACCGCGCGACGGGCCGCTGCGGCGTCGTCGCCGGCCGCGCGCCGGCGGATAGGCCGCACAGCAGCCGGGTTCGCGGTCCTGGCCGTGATTGCGGTGGGCGCGGGCTGGGGGGCGTGGCACCTGTTCGGCGGCGCGGACAGCATCACGCTGGCGCAACTGGCCACTCAGAAACGCGACGCCGAAACCCAACTGGCCCAGACGCAGGCCCTGACGACCGAAAAGGATTCGCTGCTGGCGGAGCTGCTGGAGACCACCACTGTGTTGAGCGACATCAATGCGGCCGTGACCGCCGTGCAACAGGGGCGCAATTCGCCGGCGTTCGCCGAAGCTGGCGGCCGGCCGCTCACCGCGCGCGAGGCGCGGGCGATCCTGATGCCGCGGATCGACTCGCTGCGGGCCCGGTTGAATACCACCGAATCGCGACTCGGGGCCAGCCTGCGCCGCGTGCATGAATTGACGTCGACTGAAGCACGCTTGCGCCAGCAGATTGCCGAGTACGAGCGCACCGTCGCTTCGGTGCGTACCGTCGTGGCCGATCAGCAGGCCCAGCTCGATGCGCTCGGCACCGAACTCACGTCGTTGCGCGCCGAGAATCAGCGACTGCGTGACACGCAGCAGGTGCTGGTCGCGACCCAGGGCGTGTTGCAGGATTCCGTCGGCAACCTCACCCAGGTGGCCAACACGGTGTACTGGGTGGCGGGGTCGAAGGCGGCGCTGCTCGAACTCGGCGTGGTGGTCGAGGAAGGCAGCGGCAAGTTTCTGATGTTCGGGAAGGGGAAGAATGTCGCGGTCGCGCGCAGCTTCCACGCCACCGATTTCACCGCCGGCGACAAGCGGCAGACGGCGTCGATCACGCTGCCCAAGCCGACGCAGCGGTACCGGATACTCACCCGCCAGAATCTGTCGGCCGTGCGCAACGCGCTGGACAAGGACGGGCACGTGCGCGGCACGATCGAGATCGCGGATCCGGACGCGTTCTGGGCGGCGAGTCGGTATCTGGTGCTGATCGAGGATTGAGGGGGGCAACGGATGGTTTGACGGATCTGGCGCGCTTACGACCTGGTCGGTGCAACTGAACTGACGGCAACCTGTCCGCCGGGTGTCTGTTGTCGTATGTGCACTGGCGTCCGCGTCGACTCGTCCACCGGCCCGACGCTGATTCGCTGTTGGCACTGACTGACGTTTCTGGCAACGATGGTTGGTCAGTTATCGAATTGACGGTTGTTTCGCCTTGCGCGCGATGCTCCCGCACTTAATCTCCCTGCGTACCCGAACCCACTGATAATCGACGCGTTGATCAGGCGCCCGGCGACCGCCGGGGCCATGGACATCGATGCCGGCGGCGACATG
This sequence comes from uncultured Gemmatimonadales bacterium, assembly GCA_963796635.1. Lineage (GTDB taxonomy): Bacteria > Gemmatimonadota > Gemmatimonadetes > Gemmatimonadales > GWC2-71-9 > Palsa-1233. The sequence goes on along the minus strand of CAWCMH010000001.1, from coordinate 2,144,546 downwards.
CGCGGAGACGAGCGATGAACACGTGCGCAGCGTGTGGTGCCTCGGTGCCGGTGAACCAGCGTTGGTGCGATGCGTGTCATCACGATCGTTTTCGCCCCGGCCCTGCCGATCTCGCGTCACCGGCACGGCGCCTCGCCGCATTCCTCGTCGACGAATCGATCCCGCTCATCGCGCTGTTCGGCATGGCCACCGGTGCGCTGCTGGCGCACAGCTTCGGGCTGCTGATACTGCTGTTTCTCGGGTACGTGGTCTGGGCCTTGTCGCTGTTTGCGCGAGGCTTGACGCCGGGAAAGCTGATCATGGGCATCCAGGTCGTGAAGCAGGATGGGCGACCTGCCGACTTTCTCACCATGCTGGTGCGCGAAACGTTCGGCAAGTTCATATCGGGGCTCGTGTTCATGATGGGTTGGATCTGGATCCTGATCGACAAGGAACACCAGGGGTGGCATGACAAGCTGGTCGGGACGTACGTAGTGTACCGGGCGTCCGACGCTCACGCCACCAATGCCGCAAGTGATGCACCTTTGGCTCGTCCGGCGCCGCGGCCGGCCCCGGCCGCCACGGTTCCATCGCCAGCGCTGACCGTGTCCCGACCGCCGCCACCGAGCCCGCCCGAGGCGTCGATCGTGACGGCGGACTCGTTTGCGCCGTCCCGGCCAGCAAACTTCGGCGTGGACGCACCAGCGGCTCCGGCGATCGAGATGGCGTATTGCGTCTCGTGCGGGACCCGAGGCGTCGTCGGCCGGTCGTGTACGAGTTGTGCCGCAGTGGTGGAGTAATCGTGCCGGCGATGGATTGTGGCGCCTGTGGCGTCAACAATCGTGATGGCGCGAGGTATTGCCGCGGGTGCGGATCTGTGTTGGCGGCACCGGTGATCGCTGCGCCCGAAAACGACCCGCCCCAACCGCTCCCACCACCGCCACCGCCGCCACCCCCTGTCGAGGGATCGACTTCGTCCGCCGCGAGAGCACGTGGTCCGACGCCTGGGCCAGCTCCGGGAAAGCGAATTGCGATGGGCCTCGGTGCTCTCGCGCTGCTGGTGGTGATTGGGTGGGGTGGCTGGCGGATCCTGCATTCTCGCGGCGTGGTGGCAGCGGCGAACAATCGTGCGGCGACGGCTGAGACGCAGCTGGCCGAGACGCGGGCATTGACGCAGGAAAAGGATTCGCTGCTGGCCGAACTGCTGGAAACCACCACGCTCGTCAACGATATCAATGCGGCAGTGTCCGCCGTGGCCAGCGGCCAGAACACGCCGATTCTGGGTGAACCGAGCGGGCGACCGATGACGGCCCGTGAGGCGCGCGCCGTCCTCCTTCCGAAAATCGATTCGTTGCGTGCGCGGCTTGACACGGCGCAGTCGCAGTTGGGCGCAAGCCTGGCCCGGGTGCACGAGATGACTGGCAGTGCGAACCAGTTGCGTGCCCAGATCGCCCAATACGAGCAGACGGTAGCGTCGGTTCGGAAGGTGGTCGCGGCGCAGCAGCAGCAGCTCGCGTCGCTCGGCACCGAGGTGACATCGTTGCGGGCCGAGAATCAACGCTTGCAGGACGCGCAGAAGGATCTGGTTGCGACGCAATCTGTGTTGCAGGACTCGATGACGGACCTCAAGGAGGCGGCGAATACCGTGTACTGGATCGCCGGGTCCAAGGCTGCGCTGCTGGAGCTGGGGGTCGTGGCGGAGGAGGGCAGTGGCAAGTTCCTGGTGTTCGGCAAGGGCAAGTCCATCGTGGCGGCCGGCACGCTCGACGCCAGTGATTTCACGGCGGTCAACAAGCGACAGACCTCGTCGATTGCCCTGCCCAAGCCCAGACAGCGGTACCGGATCCTCACGAATCAGAACGTTTCGGGTTTGCAGAATGTGCTCGACAAGCAGCGGCACGTACGCGGCACGCTGGAAATCTCCGACCCGGCAACGTTCTGGGAACCATCACGCTACCTGATTCTGATCGAGGATTGAGTCACCGACCAACACTCTTCAACGGCGTGGGGCAGCAATGCGATGTCGCTACTGGTGGGCAGTGGTATTGGTACTGGGTACGGCACGTGCCGCGGCTGCGCAACAGCCCGAGGTGATGCGGGTGAACGCGGCCCGCGTCAATCTCCGGCGCGCGCCATCCATTGACTCGGCCATCGTGCGTGCGCTTTCGCGGGGGACGGTCGTGACCGTCGTCGCGCATGATGGCGGCTGGAGCAAGGTGGAGGTGGGTGAGGCCGCGGTTTCCGGCTGGATTCGCAGCAATCTGCTTGTGACGGCGCCGGGGGTTGCTGCGGCGGAGTCGACACGTTCGGTCGGGACGCCCGTCGCGCCACCGGCGCCGCCTCGTCGCGTCGCGAGCAATCCCCCGCCTCCGCCGGCACGGCGCGAGTCACCACCGCCGCAAGGAGCAATCCACGGTCCGGGGTACAAGGACCCGGGCACGGCGTTGCTGTTCAGCGTGCTGATCACCGGTGGCGGCCAGCTCTATTCGGGTGAAACCAACCGCGGGTTGCTGCTCCTGGGCGTGGGTGTCGGATCGGTGCTTGTCGGCTGCGGCATCGCGGGCAGTCTGAGCGTGTGCGAGGTCGGTGTGCTTGTCGATCTCGGCATGTACGTGTACGGGATCGTCGACGCGCCGGCAAGCGCCCGGCGCATGAACGCCGCGCACGGCCTGGGTGTGTCGCTGGTACCGATGCTGGTGCCAACCCGGCGTCCGCGCGTCGGCATGGCGCTCAGCATCCGATTCTAGGTGCGAACCTGTGGGTGGCTCCTCGCGGCGTGTGTACTCTGGCCGATGACACTGCGGGCGCAACAGCCTGATTCGCTATTTCGCGTATCGGCGGCGCGTGCGATCCTTCGCGTGGCGCCATCCATCGATTCCGCGATCGTGCGCGCGCTGCCCCGGGGAACCGTTGTGACGTCGCTGGGGCGCGACGGGGCGTGGGTGCACGTACAGACGCCTCGCGAGTCGGGATGGTTACGCGCCAGTCAGGTGGAGGCCGCTTCGCTGCCGGCCGCACCCGCGGCGACAGTGCGCCGCCGGTCGCGCCTCCGGCTGAAGGGCGACCGTCCACCATCGCATCGATCAGCCTGCACAGCGAGCATTCCGTTGCGCTGACACTGCTCGGAGGGCTGTCCGGTTCGTCCGCGCACTTTGGACCCGGCGCCGGTGCGACCTTCGGACACCGCACGGGATTCACCGCCGGACTGGGGTTGATCTTGGGTGCCGCATCGACTGTGGGCTTCGAATTGGATGGTCTGTTCGTGCAGAAGGGGCTGGCTGCCAATGCATCCGGCGCGACCCAGTCGGTGCATACAGCCTATGTGGAGGCTCCGATGCTGGTCCGGGTCTCCCTCGGGCATCCCGTCGGAGGGACGCTGTTGCTCGGTGGCTTCGGAGCCTACGAGGTCGGGTGCTCCGAGTCGATCACGGCTGCGACGGACGCCGAGGGGTCCGCGGAGCCGTGTGCGGCGGACGCGAATTTCACCAATCATCGGAAGGTGGACGGCGGCATGGTGGCGGGGGCTGGACTCCGGTTCGGGGTGATCAGCCTCTCCATTCGGTACGATGTCGGATTCGTGAAGCTCTATCGCGAAGACCAGGCCGTGGGCACGTCGCGCGCGTGGTGCGTCGTCGGCGCGATGACCTTCTGATCCCCTACCTGATGAGGCGGGCGATGCGACAGCACCTGAGAAACATCGTCGTGGCGGTCGTGCTCGTCGGCTGTGGCGACGCGACACAACTGGCGACGCTCCGGCCAAGTACGACGTCCGTGACACGCGTTGTTGTCGTCGGGACGGTCGACACCCTGCAGCTTTCGGATTCCATCTTTGCAATTGTCGACAATCGACAAGGGTCCGTCGACGGCCGGTTTGAACTCACGACGATGGATACGTCCGGAATCGTGCCCGCCGACATGGCCCGCGGCGGCGCCGTGCTGCGGGTTGATCCGATCACGTCGGGTGGCGCCGGCGCGCACCTGTCCGATGGTGGGACGGCCGCAGTGCAAGTTGTCGTCGAACAATCGGCGCCAACGACGCCCGGGCTGCGGAGTGTGGGAATCCTCGACATGCAGAGCAGAGGCGCGGTTCCGTTCTGGACCTCGTCGACGCAATCGACCTACGTCGATCCCAGGACCGGCGTGACGCACGCGGTCGATATTGCCACGCTGCAGCCCACCCTGACCGCTACTACCGATGAGCTGGTCGAATTTGTCGACCCTCAAACCACCTGTAACATCCCGCCGAGCATCACGGACGCGGACGACGGATTAGCCGCACCCGACGCGATCCCCCTGCTTCTGATCCATGGGTGGGATTGGAACGTGACAAATTGCCTCTTGTACGCGCTCCTCGATCCGCCGACGAATCGCGATCCGTTCGGGCCGCTGCTCGACAACCTGCGGCTGGACCCGGATCTGAGAAGCCGTTACCATGTCTATGTGATGCACTATCGGACGTTTTTTCCCGTCCTCGACGCCGCTGCCTACTTGCGTGATGCGTTACCACAACTTCCCGGCGGAGCGCCCGTGATCGTTGCCCATAGCATGGGTGGTCTGGTGGCGCGAGCGATGCTCGATTACCCAAATCCGCCCGCCATTCGCGGCCTGATCACGATCGCCACACCACATGACGGCGCCCCCGTGGCGTCCGTTGTATCCGGAACGACCAGACTTGCCGCCCAGGACTACTTCAACATCAACGCCATATGTCCGGGACACTGGTCCGATGAGTTCGTGACGAGTCTCGGGACATTCGTATCGCCGATATTCGCCTCGTTGGGACTGCGCGATCTGCGCCCGGAAAGCGACCTCATCCAGCTGCTTCGGGCCAATCATGCCGACAGCACACGGATCTTCACGATCGGTGTTTTGAGCCGCCGTCGTCCGGAGGGTTGACCGACGACGTCCTCTACTTCGCGTCCTGTGTCACCGCGGCCGTCGATCCAGGCGACGTGTCGGACAGCGTGGTCCCGGCAAGCAGCGCGATGCCATCGTGGACGGCGGGCGAACTGCTGGTCGGCAACGAGAACCATGTTCGGCTGATGGCATCGACGGTGGTGTTGGGGGACGTCGACAGCGTGCTGAAACAATGGTCAGGGTGCCTTCACGACGTCGTGCCGCTTACGCACAACGACTTCCCGGTGTCCGGTGTGATTTCGAGGCGCCCTGGCACGGATACGGTTGATGTGACGATCAATGGCGTCGTGATCGATGGCGTGACGCAGCCGTCGTTGCCTGCCAGCGACTTCACCGTTATCGAAAATGGTTGCAGCGTGGCGTTCCAGGAAACCACGCGCAAGGCAACGTGCCAGTGGATCTGGTATTCGTGCAGGATTTGTCATCGTCGATGTCGGACGAAATCGACAGCATCCGTTCATCCGTCGGCGCGTTCGCGAGCAGCCTGGCCAATCAAGGATTCGACGTCCGGTTCGGATCCGTGGGATACTCGGGGGCCGGCATCATTCCCACAAGTCCGCCGGGTGACGGCCGGTATATCGGACCGGTGTTCGACCTTACCGACGCGGCGACTTTCGAACATCATGTCGCGACCGAATGGTATGCGTCCGGTGGCGGAAATGAGCCGCCGCAAAATGGACTCGAAGGAATCGAGTACGCACTGCAGCACATCCACTGGCGCTCGAATGCGGCGCGCGTGCTCATCAACATCACCGATGCCGTCACTACACGGCAAACATGATCTGCGATCACCAGGCCCCGTGCACCGATGAAACGCTTGCCTCCATCACCGCCCTGCTGTCACAGTACGGGGCCGTGGTGCACGCCGTGGCGTCGGCGAACCTTGCTGACCGGACTCCGCTCAACTCATTGGATCCCTGGCTGGTCGCGCAGGCCACCGGGGCAAGTCGCTCGTGCTGGGCGACGGGAACATCGATCTCAATGCGATTGGCCTGACCGACGCGATCACGGCGACCACCCGCCTGACCTTTCCAGACGGTCAGCATTTCACCCGCGCCCGAATACATCCGCGTGCGAGTCACGATCGACGGATTGCAGTCCGAATTCTCTGCGGGGCTGGTCCGCTACCGTCGATCGCGATAGCGCCGGTCAACTGCTGCGAATTTGCGGACTTGACCGAAATTTCACCTTGCGCGCCGACCCCATGATATCGCATATAGTCGCGTCCCCTTCACCTCATGCGAGGATTACCCATGCGATTGTCCCATCGAATTGCCTTCGCAGCCACGCTGTCGCCACATCAGCGGTTGCTGCACCGCGCCTGGTGGCGCAGGCCCAGACCTCCGGCACGCGCTTCGGTGTTGAAGCCGCGTATGCCGACCACTTCAACCTCGGCGTCGGCGCGTTCGTCAAGTTTCACCTGGCCGACATGAACGCGCACCCGATCACGGGCCGCGTGTCGTTCGACTATTACTTCCCAGGCAGTTATGGCGACGCCCCATATACATGTGATGCCTTCGGCAGCGTATGCTACGAGTCGGTGTCGCGGCACTACTTCCAGATCTCGGCGGATGGATTGTACGACATCGCATCGAGCGGCAACGCAAAGCCGTATGTGGGCGCCGGGCTTGAGTATGCCAAATTTTCCTACGGAAACGGATATGGGTGCGACGTCGGCTGCGGCGGCATCGGACTCAACATCCTCGGCGGCTTGAACTTCATGGCGAATTCGCGGCTGATGCCGTTTGTCGAACTCAAGCTCGGGCTGGCGGGCAGTGTCGGAGGCTACGGCGGGACGGTGCTGACGATTAAGGGCGGGATACACCTCAAGTAGGCCTACGGCGCCAGTTTCACACGCCGGGAGCGGATGTCGATCTGTTCCCGGCGTGCCCTTCGTGAGTGATGGCCTTGATCCGAGTGGCGATCGATCATAGCCAACCGATCCATGCGCGGTTGAACTCCGGTCCAGACCTTGGCGCCCCCCGAACATTGACACTGCCATCCCGGGCCGCCAACATCCAGCACGCATTGCAGATATTGTCCCATACGGCTGGTGACCCATGCCCGATCCATTCTCCGCTCAGCACGTCGTGATCACCGGCGGCGACGGCGCCCTCGGCCGCGCCGTCACCGACGCGTTCGTGGCCGCAGGGGCCACGTGTCATCTGCCGGTGATTGGCACGCCACCGCCGGCGTCACCGGCCGGCATCCTCGCCACCGGACCCATCGATCTCACGCGTCAACAACAGGTCGACGAGTACTACGCCGCGCTCCCGCCCATCGCCGCGTCGATCCACCTCGCCGGCGGTTTCCTGTTCAAGCCGATCGCCGAGACCACCACCGCCGACCTGCAGCAGCAATTGGCGATCAACCTGCTCACCGCCTTCCACTGCTGCCGTGCCGCCGTGGTCGCCATGCGCAAGTCGGGTGAGGGACGGATCGTCAACGTCGGCGCGCGCGTGGTGGAACATCCCGCGGCCAACCTGGTCGCCTACACCGCCGCGAAGGCCGGCGTCACCGCGCTGACGCGCGCATTGGCTGAGGAAGTGCGCGGCGACGGCATCCTGGTCAACGCCGTCCTGCCGTCGATCATCGATACTCCCGCCAACCGCACGGCCATGCCCGATGCGAAGTTCGAGCAGTGGCCCAAACCGTCGGACCTCGCTCGCACGATTATCTGGCTTGCATCGCGCGAGAACGCGTTGACATCGGGCGCGCTGATCCCGGTGTACGGGCGGAGTTGACCGGCTAGTCGAACATCAGGGCGTCGACGGTTTCGCCGCTGACGCATTCGCCGTTGCCATGACGGATGATCGCCAGGCCCTCCGCGCGCGCCATCGACATCAGCATGCCCGAGCCCTGCGGGCCGGTGAGCCGCGCCAGCGGCATCGCCGCATCGTCCGTGCAGACGAACGTGCATCGCACGAATTGATCGAGGACCGCATCGCGCGGCGCCCGGTCGGCCAGCTGCGCGCGGAACCGCGCCCGAGCGGGCTGCTGGTGCCCCGCCATGGCGCGGATCGCCGTCCGGCCGAACAGCTCGAACGCGACCATGGCACTCACCGGATTGCCCGGCAGTGCCAGCCACGCGCGCCCGTCGGGCAGCAGGCCGAACGTGGTGGGGCCGCCGGGCCGCATGCGCACGCGGGCGAACAGCGGGTCGACGCCCCGCCGTGCCATGACCCCGCGCACGTGATCGTGGTCGCCTACGCTGGCGCCGCCCGCCGTGAGCACGAGGTCGACATCCTGCGCCGCCATCACCATCGCGTCGAGTGTGTCGGCGTCGTCGGGGGCGATGCCGAGTGGCACGGCGACACCGCCCGCCTGGGTGACCAGCGCGCTCAGCGCGGGCCCGTTCACGTCGGCCAGCATCGCCCCCGACAGAATCGCTTCACGATGGTCGGGGGTCGCCAACTCATTGCCCATCGTCAGTACGCCGACGCGCGGCCGCCGAAGAACCATCGGATCGGTCACCGCGATTGCCGCGAGTACCGCCAGCTGGTGACCCCCGAGCACGGTGCCGCGACGCAGTGCCACGGCGCCTTGCGCGAGATCCTTCCCGGCCGGTCGAACATTGGCGCCGGCGTCCCGGGCGTCGAGAATGACGACCGTGGATTCGCCGCGATCGGTGTCTTCCTGGCGGATCACCGAATCCGCCCCTGCCGGCACGGGTGCGCCGGTGTAAATCCGCATCGCCTCGTCGGGGCCGATCGCGTGCGGCGTCGTATCGCCGGCGGCGATGGTGCCGATCACTCGGAGTCGTCGCGGCGTGTCGGCGCGCGCGCCGACGACATCGGCGGCGCGCACCGCGTAGCCATCCATTGCCGCATTGGTCCACGGCGGTAGTGCGACGCTTGCAAAGACATCCTCGGCGAGCACATGACCGAGGGCGTCGCCGAGTGCCACGCGCACGGCGGGTTGGCAGCGGACCGATGAGACAATGGCTGCCGCCGCGTCGTCGGCGGTCAGCACGGAGGTGGTGCTAATAGCGGCGACCGCGCTGCTGCGCGAGGACCACGTCGAACCCGACCAGCAGGCTGGGAAACCTCTTGAGCACCGTGCGATGCGGCGGAACGAACCCCTGTCCGGCGGTCGGTCCGGTGATCTCGCTGAGGTACGTCCACGTTTCGCGGAACTCGGCGTGAATCTGATAGCCGGCGCCGGGCGCGGTGCTGATGCCGAAGCCCGCGGTCCAGTTGGGGTGAATTTCCTTCCAGGTGTTGTCGGTGTAGACGGTGAGGTTGTACGCCGTGTCGGCGATGAACCCCGTGGTCGCGACCATGGTGAGCGGACTCTCGGGCGTGAACGTCACGCCGATCATGCCTTTCAGGTATGGCTGGAAGGCCGTGCGCGAAAAGGGCCGCAACACGAGGCCGCCCTGGACCGTGGTCGTGGACGACGACATCTGGTTGCCCTGCAGATAGGTACACGCGGCTTGGAGGAACACATCGCCGTCGTCGTGCGTCAGCACGCACCCGTCGGTTGTGCCCAGTCCCAGATACGTGAACTCGCCCGTGAGGCCGACGTGGGCGTTGCGAAAATAGGTGGCCGCGCCGCTCACCGTGATGTTTGATTCCACCGTGCGGGTCAGATGATAGATCGACGGATCGCCCGGTTCGACCGACGACAACACCGGTTGGTCGGGCACATCCCACAGCGTCGCCGATCCGATCCATCCCGCGGAAATGCCGATCACGAGACGCGATTCGTCATGCGTCTGGGCGCGGATGGCGGCCTGCGGGATCAGCGCGGCACTCGCCGCGAATGCCATGACGGTGCGAAGCACGGTCAACCTCATGTCGTCTCCAGCGATGATGCGGCGCCGGTGCAGTCGGCCCACAAGGTGTCGTCCTCGGCCACGCGCACACGCGCGAGGTCCACATGCGCAGGAAGACGAGGGGCGAGCTGTCGCCAACACCACGCCGCCAGGGCTTCGCATGTCGGTGCTTGCGCGCCCGACGCGAATTCCGGCACGGCGGTGTTGAGATGGCGTCCGCTGAGCGGCGCGACGAGTTGCTCGTCGAGAATGCGGTCGAAGCGGTCGAGGTCGATGATGGCGCCAGATGCCGCGTCGACGGGGCCGCCCACCGTCACCTCGATCCGGTAGAGATGGCCATGATCACTGGTCGGTCCCGCCGGCCCATACCGGTGGCGCGCGTGGAGCGTCACGCGGCGCGTCAGCCAGCACGCGGATGGCGAGCTCACCAGGCGATGCCGAGTCCGAAGCGCACCTCCGGCGTGATGGTGTACTGGCCCGACACGCCGGTCGGATTGACGGCGTTGGGTGCGCTGGTCGTGCCCGGCTGCTTGGAGGGCTCCTGGCTGTAGGACAACGGATACGAAAGCTTCCAGAACAGCGCGCGCACGTCGAGGCGCAGGTAGACGCGCTGTCCGACGAAGAAGCGCGTGCCGGTGCCAGGGCCGAAATAGATCTTGTTGCCGAACGAGTAGCCCGAGGTGTCGCTGGCGGGACCGCCCTGGCCGTGCACAAGACCAAAGGTGCCGTTGACGTAGGGCGCGAAGCCGCGCCAGGTCTTTCCACCAGTGATGTTGAGCTGGATGCCGATCTCGCCGGCGGTGAGCCGCTGCGGATGCAGGCCCTTGTCGCGTACGGCCACGGAGTCATTCGCGTCGATCACGCTGCGCTCCGTGCCGGCGGTCCACGCCCCGAAGGAAAACTGCAGCGTGTGATTCCCCCGCAGGATCGCGCGCAAGCCAAGCGACGTGCCGTCGCGCGGTCCCAGACGAAGCAGGCCGCCCCCACCGTAGACCCGGCCGTAGCCGAGTTCCAGATACCCGCCGTGGTCGATCTCGTGGTAGGGCGAGCGGGATGGCGCAAATCCGGCCTGCGCGGCCAGGGTGCACGGCGCGAGGGTCACCAGCAGAAGCAGGACAGGTCGCATGCCGGGAATCTACCTGCGCAGGAGAGGATTGCCCGTCATTTCGGGCGGTTGTTCAAGCCGGAGCAAGTCGAGGATTGTGGGTGCGACGTCGCAGAGCGCGCCGCGGTGGTCGAGCGCGCCCGCGGTGCCGACGGTGACGAACGGCACCGGATTGGTGGTGTGCGCCGTGTGCGGCCCGCCGGTCAGTGGGTCGATCATCTGCTCGGCGTTGCCGTGATCAGCGGTGATCAGTACGCGCGCGCCGGCGGCGTCGGCCGCGACCAGGATCCGGCCCAGGCAGGCGTCGATGGTTTCGACCGCGGTGATCACCGCCGGCATCACGCCGGTGTGGCCGACCATGTCGGCGTTCGCCAGATTGGCGAGAAAGAAATCATGCTCGCGGCGCTGCAAGGCGTCGCACAAGACGTCGGTAATGCCCGCCGCGCTCATTTCCGGCTGGAGGTCGTACGTCGCGACCTTGGCCGACGGCACCAGCTCGCGATCCTCGCCCGGGTAGGGTGGTTCGTGGCCGCCGTTGAAGAAATAGGTGACGTGCGGGTACTTCTCCGTCTCGGCGGTGCGGAACTGGCGGCGTTCGGCCGTGCTGAGCACTTCACCCAGCAGGTGCGCCATCGAAAACGGCGCGAATGCCTGCGCAAAGGGAAAGGTCTGGTCGTATTGCGTCATCGTCGCCAGCAGCAGGCGCGGCCGATCGTGCACCGCAAATCCCTCGAATGACGCCACGGCGAGTGCGGCGACAATCTGTCGCATCCGGTCCGAGCGGTAATTGAAGCAGAACACCGCGTCGCCGTCGCGCACCGTTGCGACGGGCGCGCCGTCGCGCTGGATCACCAGGGGCTTGAGGAATTCGTCGGTTTCGTCGCGCGCATAGGCATCGCGAATCGCCGTGACCGGATCCGTGATCGGCGTCCCGCGGCCGTGGACCATGGCGTCGTACGCGAGGCGGGTGCGTTCCCAGCGTTTGTCGCGATCCATCGCGAAGTAGCGGCCGGTGAGCGTGGCAAGCACGGTGCGGCCGCCGCCCACGCTGGCGATGTCGCGCTGCAGCTGCGCCACCACGTCGGCGGCCGAGCGCGGCGGAGAATCGCGCCCGTCGAGAAAGCCGTGAATCGCGATGCGCGGCACGTCGAGCTGCACGAAGGCCTCGATGGTCGCGAGCAGGTGCGAATCGATGGCGTGCACGCCGCCGGGGCCGAGCAGGCCGATCAGGTGGACGGTGCCGCCGGACGCGGTCGCGTGGCGCGCGATGTCGGCGAGCGCCGGCAGCCGCGCAAAATCGCCGCGTTCGATGCTCTGGTTGATGCGGACCAGATCCTGCGGGACCACGCGGCCGGCGCCGAGATTGAGGTGCCCCACTTCGCTGTTGCCCATCTGCCCGGCGGGCAAGCCGACGGCGAGACCACTTGCCTCCAGCAGCGTGGGCGGTGCGCCGGCGATCAGTCGATCCCACACCGGTGTGCGCGCCATCGCGATGGCGTTGCCCTCCGACGATTCCCGCCAGCCCCAGCCATCGAGCACCAACAAGACCACCGGCGTTCCGGTCGGCGACCACGCAGTCACGCTCGCTCCTCGCGCCAGGGACAGGTCGTGTGAAAGTAGCGATGCCCCGCAGATGGGCCAATCGGTGCAACCGTGTGATATTCACCAGTCATGATGACCACCTCACGCAGGTCTGGCACGGTTCGCACACTGCTGCTGATCGCCGCCGTCGTTGCCGGCGCGGCGCCAGGGGCACGCGCCCAATCCGGGCTGTGGGGCGTGGGCCGCTGGGATCCCGACTCGTTCGGCAGTCAGCGCGTCGTCGTCACGGTGGTCGACACGTCGCCGACCGGTGCGGTCCGTGCCGACATGCCGTGGCGTCGCCGCGATGCAACGCCAGAGCGCACTCGCATCATCGTGACAGATGCGCAGGACCACCGGATCGTCAACGCGGTGGCGCTGCGGGTCCGTCGGGATTCCGGCAGCGTCGCCTTTCAGCCGATCCGTGGCGCTGGGCAGTACTACGTCTACTACCTGCCGTACACCGGCACGGTGCGGTCGCCGTACCCGAAGATTTCCTACCTGCCACCGGACTCGACCGGCGATCCGGCGTGGATCGCCGCCGCACGTGCCCACGCGGCAACCCTGCCCGCCGCCGGCGAGACGCGGTTCGAAGCGGTCGATTCGATGTCGAGCCGCTGGCCGATGGAAGTGACGGCGACCGATGCCGAAACCGCCGCGCTTCGTGCGCGCGCACCGGCGGCGGCACCGTTCATGGTGTTCGTCGAGGACCGGCTGCGGCCCATCAAGATGACGCGCGCCATTCCCTACCTCTGGACCACGCGCGCGGCCGACGCGAGCCCGCTCGACCCCGCCGAGCGCGATGAGTACTACAGCTTTCAGCTCGGCGTCTGGGCGTTCACCGCGCTCGATTCGATCGACGCCACGTTTGGCGATGCTGTCGACGGCGCGCATCGCATCGCGGCAGGCGCGTTCAACTGTGTCACGACCGATGGTGTCGACTGGCAGGGTCACGCGTTTCACCGCGTGGTCGCGCTGGCCAGCGGCGACGTCGGCGTGCTGTGGTGCGGGATCATGATCCCGCGCGACGCCGCGCCCGGTGCGTATCATGTCACGGCCGTTGTCCGTGCGGCGAGCGGGCGCCGCGTGACCGTGCCGCTCACGATCGACGTCGACGAGCAGCTGGCGGTGCGGCACGGCGACGACGATCCCTGGCGGCTGTCGCGGCTGCGGTGGCTCAATTCACGGCTGGCCGCTGACGGTCCGCCGATCGCGCCGTACACGGCAGTGCGCGGCGGGCCGCGTGACTTGGCGATCCTGGGACGGCACATTGTGCTGGGTGCCACGGGCTTGCCCGCGCAGGTCACGTCGACGTTCGACCCGGCGATGACGACCGCCCATGCGGCGGCGCGTCCCATGCTCGCGGCCCCGATTGCGCTGGACGTGGTCGGTCGCGACGGCACGGTTCTGCCGTGGCTCGGCTCGGGCGCGGTGGTCACGCATCCGTCGACATCGCGCGCGTCGATCCGCGCAGACGGTCATCGGGGCGCACTCGATCTCGTCGTGCGCGGTGCGCTGGAATTCGACGGCAACCTGCAATACCGCATTGCGCTTGTCGCCCGGCGCGATACGGCCGTCGACAATGTGCGCCTGCGCGTGCCGTTCCGGCGCGACGTCGCGCGGTACTTCATGGGCATGAATCGCCCGGGCGGCACGGCGCCGGCGGAGTATCACTGGCAGTGGAACGTGGCGCATAACCAGGACTCCTACTGGATCGGTGACATCAACGCCGGGATGCAGGTCACGTTGACCGACAACCACTACGTCCGGCCGTTGAACACCAATTTCTATCTCCAGTCGCCACTGGTGATGCCGACCTCGTGGTCGAATGACGGGCGGGGCGACTGCACGTTTGCGGCCGCGGGCGCACGATACGATGCCACCTGTTCCAGCGGGCCGCGGATGCTCGTCGCAGGCGATACGCTGTGGTTCAACGTCCGGCTGCTGATCACGCCGTTCCACGTCATCGACACGCGCACGCACTTCGCGACCCGCTACTACCACGCGTTCAAGCCGATCGACACCGTGCTCGCGACCGGCGCCACACTGGTGAATGTGCATCACGCGACCGACATCAACCCCTACCTCAACTATCCGTTCCTGCGAGCCAGTGCGATGCGCGCGTACGCGGACTCGCTGCATGCGCACGGAATCCGGTTGAAGATCTATTACACCGTGCGCGAACTGAGCGATCACGCGCCGGAGCTGTGGGCGCTGCGATCGCTCGGCACCGACGTGCTGTCGGGTGGCCCGGGCGGCGGCACCCCGTGGCTGCAGGAACACGTCGTGAACAATTACCTGCCGGGCTGGGCGGTGCCGCAACGCCGGGATGCCACGCTGATCACCAGCGGCATCTCGCGCTGGCACAACTATTACGTCGAAGGAATGCAATGGCTGGCGCAGCGGGTCGGCGTCGATGGCATCTACCTCGACGATGTCGCGTTCGATCGCACCACCATGCTTCGCATTCGCCGCGTGCTGGTCGACCACGGCACGCCCGGTGAACGGGTCGACCTCCACTCCGCGAATCAGTACGACCGCAACGATGGCTTTGCGAGCAGCGCCAACCTGTATCTGGAGCATTTTCCGTTCATCGACCGTCTCTGGTTTGGCGAGGGGTTCGATTACGACGCGCCGCCCGACTACTGGCTGGTCGAGATGTCGGGCATCCCGTTCGGCTTGATGGGCGAGATGCTCCAGGGCGGGGGCAATCCGTGGCGCGGCATGCTGTTCGGCATGACCAATCGGTTGCCGTGGACCAACAGTGATCCGCGGGCGTTGTGGCACGCGTGGGACGATTTCGGCATCATCAACGCCCGCATGCTCGGCTGGTGGACGCCGCATCCCCCGGTCGAAACGGGCCGCGATGATGTGCTTGCCACGACCTACGCCCGACCGGGTCGGGCCCTGATTGCGGTCGCCAGCTGGGCGTCCGACACGGCGGCGGTCACGCTGCACGTCAACTGGCGTGCCCTGGGCATCGACTCGAGCCGAGCGCGCCTTCGCGCGCCGGCGATCGCCGGATTTCAGCCTGCGCGCGAGTTTACGCTGGGCGAGCCCATCCCGGTGGCGCCGGCCCGCGGATGGCTGATTGAGGTCGACACCTTTGACGCGCGCGCCCGCGGTCGGTAGACTGCCCTCCATGTCATCCGCGCCGTTCCGCCTTGCCGCCCTCGTGGTCACCGGCGTGACCGCTGCGTTGCCCGTTTCGGCGCAGAAGCCGCGCAGCACCACGACCGAAACCGACTTCGTCAAGGACACCAGCGGCGTGGTGCTGCTGCATGTGGCCAAGGGCACGCCACTGGTCATCGGGCCCACGCGCGATGGTCTGGTGCAGGCGACGATCGAGGGATGGCTCTCCGCGGATGCGCTGCGCGCCGACACCCGTGCCGGATATGATGTGAGCGTCAGTCCCACGGCCGGCAGCGCGTTGATGAGCGCGCCGGGCAGCGGCGCGACGCTCGCCACGGCGCGATTTGGCGCGCTGTTCAAGCGCCTGGAAACCCACGGGAACTGGGTGCACGTGCGCCGCACCGGATGGGTGAGCAGCAACGCTTTTGCCGCGCCGGCCGCCGCACCGCCGCCCGCGGCCAGGTCGGCGCCGCCGCGCGCGGCCAAGTCGGCCCCGCCGCCCGCGCCGGTGCCCGCCGCGACGGTGGCGAGCCAGCCCGCACCGCACAATGTGCCGACTGCCGCCGCCGACTCGGCGACCATCACCGCGGGGTCGTCGTTGGCGTTGGCGCCGGATGGCCCCCCGTTCGCGAATATCGAAACGCCGGTCGCGGGCAAGGTGATCGACCACCAGAACGGGTGGACGCGCCTCCGGATCGACACCTGGGTTCCCGACGCCGCGTTGGGCCTTGCGGTGACGGCTGGCGGCATCACCGCGGCGGATCTGCGCGCCGCACCGGACAAGTACGTCGGCCAGAGCGTGGAGTGGACGGTGCAACTGCTCGGTGTCGAGACGGCCGACGAACTCCGGCCCGAGATGCCGGCGGGTCAACCCTACCTGTTGACGCGCGGCCCGCTTCCCGAAGCCGGTTTTGTCTACGTGATGATTCCCAAGGACAGCGTCGACGCGTTCCAGCGGCTGGATCCGCTGACCAAGCTGCGCATTCGCGCCACCATCCGTGCCGGCAAGTCGCGCTTCCTGCCCACGCCGATCGTCGAATTGGTGCGTCGCCTCAACTGAGGAAGACCATGGACGGACATCTCAAGGAACGGATCACCCGCGCACTCGACGGCCTGACCGACGAGCGCGGGTATCAGATTCTCGATTACATCGAGTTTCTCGACAGCAAGTACGCCGAACGCGCCAATCCGGCCAATGTGTTCACTCGGCTGACCGACAAGGTGCAGGACACGATGCGCGCGGGGAAGGTGCCGTTCGATGCCATCAGCGGGACGGTGAATCTGTTCGACGGCGCCTCGAAAGTGGTGCGCGGACTCGCCTCCGCCGCCGGGGCGGTGGTCGACGAGGCGTCGCGCACCGCGCAGAATCTTGCTGCGCCCAAGTCCGACAAGCCCACGCCGCCCGAGGGCGGCGAGGCGACCTGAACGCCTGTCATCCTGAGCGAGCGACGGCATGGCCGGCGCGGCCAAGGCCGCGGCTCGGCACCGCGAAGTCGCTGCGGCGACTGGGCGGGCAGCTGTCCCCGGGGCTTACGACCATTCTCCCACGGACTCGCCCAGCACGTCCAGGCGCGGCGTCACGCCGAGTCCCGGTTCGCGTGACGCGGCGAGTCGTCCCTGCCGCCGCTGCGGAGCGCCGTCGGCAAACGCGACGGTGACGTACGAATTGAAATCGGTCGACGAGAACAGGAAGCGCTCCGGTGTGCTGTGCGCCAGATGTGCGATGGCCGCGGTGATGATGTCGCCGCCCCACGTATCCTCGATCGTCATCGCGATGCCGAGGGACACGCAGAGATCGCGGATCTGGCGGGCGCGCGTCAGGCCGCCGACCTTGGAAATCTTGAGATTGATCACGTCCATCGCCTGATCCGACGCGGCACGCACCACCATGCCGATGTCGTCGATCACTTCATCGAGCACGAACGGGCGGTGCGTGTGCCGGCGCACCACCAGGCATTCCTCATAGCTGCGGCAGGGCTGCTCGATGTAGACATCGATGTCGCGCACGGCGTCGGCCACGCGGATGGCGGCGTGCTGGGTCCAACCGGTGTTCGCGTCGGCGATGAGCACGTCGCCGCGGTGCAACACGGCGGCCGCCGCGCGGATCCGGTCGATGTCGGTGTCGGGATCGCCGCCGACCTTGAGCTGGAACTTGCTGTACCCCTGCGCGCGATAGTCGGCGATGCGCGCCGCCATCGCGGCGGGCGCGTCCTGCGAAATCGCGCGATAGAGCGCGAAGTCGTCCCCGACGTGTCCACCCATCAACGTGGCGACCGGGAGATTGCTCGCTTTCCCGAGAATGTCCCAGCACGCCATGTCGATCGCCGACTTGACGTAGGGATGGCCGCGCATCAGCGCGTCCATGCAGTCGTTGATCGCGCGGAGTTCGAGCGGGTTGGCGCCGATCAGCTGCGGTGCGAGTTCGGCGATGCCGGTGCGGGCGCCGCGCGCGTACGCCGGCAGATAGGCCGGTCCGAGCGGGCAGACTTCGCCCCAGCCGGTGATGCCCGCGTCGGTGTCGATCGCGACCACCGTCGCATCGAACACCGACACGCTGTTGCCGCCCGACCAGTTGTAACTCCCCTCGTGGAGTGGCAGGTCGACCTGGTACATCCGGATTCCGGTGATGCGCATCAGGCGACGCTCGCGGCGTTGCGTGACGCGGTCCATAGCGTCGCAGCCGTGTAGAGCAGCACGCCCACGACGATCCACTTGACCACGCCGAGCGGGAGCGACTTGACCAGATAGACGGCGATCAGCACGCCCGGAATGCCGCCGATGGCGAGACCGGTGGCGGTGCGCCGATCGAAGCGGCGCGAGCGGTAGAACCGGAACGCTGCCACCGGCAGGATCAGCGACGCCGACGCGGCCATGATCGGAAAGACGGCGCGTTCGTTCATGCCGAGCATGTAGGTGACCGCCATGGTCGGCGCGTAATTGCCGATGCCGAGACTGGTGAACGATCCGATGACCAGGGAGGCGACCACGGCCACCACGAGCGCGAGTCCGGTCAACGCGATCGTCCCCTCGGTGTGCGACAGGTTGGCGAGCATGCGGAGCGCCATGAACGCGGCGGTGACCACCAGCGCGACGGCCATGCCTCGCTGGATCGCCCGGCGCGGCAGGTGCACCACCACACCGGCGCCGAACCACGCCCCGATCCCGCCGGCGATCACCATGGTGGTGATCGTCGGTACATCGATCATCCCGCCCAGCGCGATGATGAACAGCACGGCTTCGAGAATGGTCGGAATGGCGTGGCCCACGTTGAGCGTGCCGGGAATGTCCTGATCGTCGACCATGTGGCCGAGGCGCAGTGCCGCGGTGGTCGTCGCGAACGAACCGATACCGAGCGTGTCGAAGAAATCGGTGAACGTGCCGAGGAGCAGGAGGCCGGGCCAGGGGATGGAACGGGGCGGCGGCGGGGGCGAGTCCGGCGAAAGCGGCATCGAGTGTCCTGTGTGGCGGATGGGCAAATGTAAGGCCGCCTCGCGGCGTGTCATCCCGAGCCGAGGCGGCGGAGCCGCCCCGCGTGGGGCCGGCGCGGCCAAGGCCGCGGCTCGGCACCGCGAAGTCGCTTCCGCGACTGGCCACGCCACTGTGATCGCGCGGATCGCGAGGCCTCGCTCGCCGAATGCGCAGGCGCAGACGCGCCTTCGCAGTGCCGAGCCGTCGCTTCAGCGACGCCGGCGTTGACGCCTCCCCCGATGTCCCTCGACGCCGGCTCCTCCGCCTGTGCACGGGATGACACCACGACGCCTCGTCACCCCGCCACTCGCTTACTTGAACTCCCCGCCGCTCCGGAAGTAGCTTTGAAGATGTTCCCCATGAGCATCCCGCGCCTGTCGGCGGCCGCATGAGTACCATCCGTGCCGGCTACGGCCTGACCTTCGATGATGTCCTGCTGCTGCCGCGACATTCGACCGTCCATCCCCGCAACGTTCGCACGACCAGCCGGTTCACCCGCGACATCCCGCTCAACATTCCGCTGATTTCCGCGGCGATGGACACCGTCACCGAGGCCGAGATGGCGATCGCCATGGCGCGCGCCGGCGGCATCGGCGTGCTCCACAAGAACATGTCGATCGATCGTCAGGCCGCCGAAGTCGACCGCGTCAAGCGCAGCGAGAGCGGCATGATCATGAATCCGATCACGCTCGGCCCCGAGCGCCCGATTCGCGAAGCGCACGCGCTGATGCGCCGGTTTCGCATCTCGGGCGTGCCGATCGTCGACGGCGCGGGCCGCCTGATCGGCATCATCACCAACCGCGACCTGCAGTTCGAGTCGAATCTCGAGCGGCCGATCGCCGAAGCGATGACCCGCGAGGGCCTGGTCACCGCGCCCACCGGGACCACGCTCGACGAGGCCGAGGCGATGCTCGCGCGTCACCGCATCGAGAAGCTGCCGGTCGTCGACACCGATGGCGTGCTGCGCGGACTGATCACCGTCAAGGACATCTTCAAGCGGCGCGACTTTCCCGATGCCAACAAGGATCAGCACGGTCGACTGCGCGTTGCCGGTGCCGTCGGCACGGGCGCCGAAGCCCAGGCGCGCGCGCGTGCGCTGGTGGCGGCCGGGGTCGACGTGGTGGTGGTCGATTCGGCCCACGGGCATTCCGAAGGCGTGCTCGAAACGGTGACGCTGCTGCGCCAGTCGTTCCCGGATGTGCAGTTGGTCGGCGGCAACGTCGCCACGCGCTCCGGCGCCGAGGCACTCGTGTCGCGCGGCGTCGATGCGGTGAAAGTGGGCATCGGTCCGGGATCGATCTGCACCACGCGTGTCGTGACCGGCGTTGGCGTGCCGCAGCTGACCGCGATTCGCGACGCCGTCGATGGCGCCGGCGACGTGCCGGTGATCGCCGACGGCGGCATCAAGTACTCCGGCGACGTCGTCAAGGCGCTCGCCGCGGGCGCTGCCAGCGTCATGATGGGTTCGATGCTGGCCGGGACCGAAGAAAGTCCCGGAGAGAGCATCCTGGCCGAGGGCCGCCGTTTCAAGCTGATCCGCGGCATGGGCTCGATGAGCGCCATGCAGGACGGATCGGCCGATCGGTACTTCCAGGAAGGTGAGGTTTCGCCCAACAAACTCGTGCCCGAAGGGATCGAGGGTCGGGTGCCCTACAAGGGGCCGGTGGGCGAGGTGCTCTTCCAGATGGTTGGCGGATTGCGCAGCGGCATGGGATATTGTGGGACCGCCGATATCGCGGCGCTCCAGCGCGACACCGAATTCGTGCAGATCACTTCCGCCGGTCTGCGCGAGTCGCACCCGCATGACGTGACGATCACCAGGGAAGCGCCGAACTACAGCGTGTGAAGTTAGCCGTTAGCCGTTAGCCGTTAGCTGTTAGCTGTTAGCCGTTAGCCGTGGGATCAAGTCCACGTGAACGTTTGTCGCATTGCCGCATGAGCTCGTTGTTGTGTCCGAACACCGGGTCCTCCCGGCGCAGCTGTCCTGACTAACGCCTGACGCCTAACGCCTGATAGCTAACGCCTAACCGGAGAGCTCCATGAATCTGTGGGCCACCAAGTCCATCGCCGACCTGCGTGCCGAAGCCGAGCTGACCAACGAGCACAGTCTCAAGCGAACGCTGACCGCTGGCAACCTGACGGCGCTGGGGATCGGCGCGATCATCGGCGCCGGCATCTTCGTGCTCACCGGACAGGCGGCGGCGATCTACGCCGGTCCCGCGGTGCCGCTCTCGATGGTCATCGTCGGCATCGCGTGTGCGTTTGCCGGGCTCTGCTACGCCGAAATGGCGAGTGTCGTTCCCGTTGCCGGCAGCGCGTACACCTATTCCTACGCCACGATGGGCGAGCTGGTCGCCTGGATCATCGGGTGGGATCTGGTGCTCGAATACGCCGCGGGCGCGGCGACCGTCGGTGTGGGCTGGTCGGGTCACCTCATCGACCTGTTCCACAACCTCGGCATCGAGCTCCCGACGCGTCTGATCAATGCGCCCACCCGGTGGTGCGAAGCGGCCGATGTAGCCAAGGGAGTCGCCGGGTGCCCGCATGTGCACCTCAACCTCACCGGCGCGATCCTGAACGTGCCGGCGATGTTCGTGGTGGTGATCATGTCGACCATCCTGGTGATCGGCATCAAGGAGTCGGCGACGTTCAACAACTTCATCGTCATCCTCAAGGTGGCGATCGTGCTGCTGATCATCGCCGTGGGCCTGGGCCACATCAACACGGCCAACTGGCACCCGTTCATTCCCCCCAACACCGGGACGTGGGGGACGTTCGGCTTCTCGGGCGTGCTGCGCGGCGCGGGCATGGTGTTCTTTGCGTACATCGGGTTCGACGCCGTGTCGACGGCGGCGCAGGAAGCCAAGAATCCGCAGCGCGACCTGCCGATCGGCATCCTGGCCTCGCTGGGCATCTGCACCCTGCTGTACGTCGCGGTGTCGGCCGTGCTGGTCGGCATGGTGCCCTATACCGAGTTGAACGTGGCGGCGCCGATGGCGATCGCGATGGACAAGATCGGCGCGCCGTTCGTGATCCGCCTCCTGGTCGATGTCGGCGCGGTGCTGGGCCTGGGTTCGGTGGTGCTGGTGATGTTGCTGGGGCAGTCACGCGTGTTCTACTCGATGTCGCGGGATGGATTGATCGGTGCGTGGGGCTCGCGGGTGCACCCCAAGTTCCGTACACCCTACCTGTCGACGATCTTCACCGGGACGGCCGTGACGATCGCGGCGGGCATCCTGCCGCTCGACGTGATCTCCCAGCTCGTCAACATCGGTACGCTGCTCGCCTTCGTGCTGGTGTGCATCGGCGTGATGGTGCTGCGCAAGACGCGCCCCGAACTCGATCGGCCCTTCCGCACCCCGTGGGTGCCGTTCGTGCCGATCATGGGGGTGATCTGCTGCCTTGGCCTGATGGCGACCCTGCCGGGGTACACCTGGGCGCGGCTGATCATCTGGCTGATCATCGGCCTGACGATCTATTTCACGTACGGCCGCAAGCACAGCACGCTGCAATTGCAGCGCGAGGCCAACGGAGTCCGCTGACCGGAGCACGCTGGATCCGCCGGCGTGGCGCCGGGTCTCGTCGCGGCGCCACACTGGCAGTCCCGCACGTCGGCGCGATTAGCTTCTCGGCATGACCGATCTTGACGCGACCATGAGCGCCGCTGCCCGCGAGGTGGCGGCGCTCGTGCATACCGGGACGCGGATCTGCCTGACGACGCACGTCAACCCCGACGGCGACGGACTCGGCAGCGAAGTGGCGCTGGCGCACATGTTCGGCGCGCTCGGCGCCCACGTGACGATCACCAATCCGACGCCGACGCCGGCCCGGTTCGATTTCCTGCTGCGGGATCTGCCCGGGGTGGATCACTCCGCTCATGCCGTGAAGGAATTGCGGCGGGCTGACGTGATCATCGTGGTCGACATCGCCGACCTGTCGCGTCTGGGCGCGCTGGCGGAGGCGGTGCGCGAGCGCGGCGTGCCGGTTGCTTGCATCGATCACCACGTGAGTGCCGGCACGCTGCCGCCCGGGCCCCGATTTGTCGATGCGACGGCGGCCGCCACCGGCGAGCTGGTCTTCCTGCTCGCCCGCGAGATGGGATACCCGATCACGCCACCGATGGCACGCGCGTTGTACGTGGCGCTCGTCACCGACACCGGCGGGTTCCGGTTCTCGAACACCCGTCCACGCACCCTGCACACGGCGGCGGAACTGCTGCGCGCCGGCGTCGACACCGAGCAGGTCTATCTCGACGTGTACGCCGGTGCGCCCGTGGGTCGCCCCCGGCTGCTGGGCGAGGTGTTGCAGACGCTGGTGGTCGAGGACGCGATCGGCCTGGCGTGGGTCACGGTACCACCGGGCGCGATCGAACGCCATCACGTCGATGCCGACGATCTCGACGGCGCGGTGGAACACGCCCGTTCGGTGCGCGGTGTGCGACTCGCATTGCTGTTCCGCGAGATGTCGGGCGGCCGCATCAAGGTGTCGTTGCGCAGTGTGGGCGACGTCGATGTCGCCGAACTCGCGCGTCAGTTCGGCGGCGGCGGCCACGCGAAGGCGGCGGGCGTTGCAATCGCTGGGGTGCTGCCGGCAGTGCAGGCGACGGTGCTGGAGGCGGCACGGCGGTACCTGGGAAGCGCGTCCGCGTAAGTGGGTCGTCCAGCGCCGGCGTCGCTTAAGCGACGGCTCGGCACCACGAAGCCCTGCGGGCTCGCAGCCGAGCGTCATTCATGACGCTTCGCGCGGCCGAGCCGCGGCTTCAGCCGCGCCGGCATGCTCGCGTCGCGCCCCCGCATTAGCTTCCCATTGTGACTACAACCGCTCCCACCGCGACCCTCCTCGACCGCATCGAGCACACCATCGATGAGCTCCGGCCGTACATCGCATCACACCGCGGCAGCGTGGAAGTGATCGATTTCGATGCGGCCGACGGCCGACTGCTGCTGCGGTTGGGTGGCACGTGTCAGGGGTGTGCCGCGTCCACGATCACGCTCAAGCACGGCATCGAACGACGTTTGCGCGAGTCCGTGCCCGAAGTCCTGATCGTCGAAGCCGTATGACGGACGATGTGTCGCAGCAGGCGCGTGACGTACTCGATGCGGTCGTCAACCCGCGCACCGACAAAGGCCTCGTGACGTCGGGAATGATCGAGGCGCTTACCCTTGGCGACGCCGGCGACATCTCCTTCACCTTTCTCCTTCGTCGCGATGACCCCGCAACGCTGGTGCGCCAGGCGCGCCAGGCGCTGGTGACGGCGGGCTTTGCGCAGCCGCGCATCAAGGTGGTTGACCCCGCCGGCCCCGCACCGGTGACGCACGCGGCGCCGCAGAGCACCCAGGCCGGAGTGCCGGGGGCGCCCACACCGATCGAGGTGCCGGGGATCGGCCGCGTGATCGCCGTGTCGTCCGGGAAAGGCGGCGTCGGCAAGTCGACGGTCACCGTCAACATGGCGGTGGCACTCGCCGAGGCCGGATTTGCGGTCGGCATCATCGATGCTGACTTCTATGGCCCCGATGTGCCTCGCATGGTGGGTGTATACGAAAAGCCGATGGTCGACAACGGCCGGATCGTGCCGCTCGAAGCGTTCGGCGTCAAGTTGATGTCGATCGGGTTCCTCATCGATCGGGATGCGCCGGCAATCTGGCGCGGACCGATCATCACCAAGGTGCTGCACCAGTTCCTGCACGACGTCGCATGGGGCGATCTCGATGTGCTGCTCGTCGACATGCCGCCGGGGACGGGCGACGCGCAGCTTTCGCTCGTGCAGCAGGTCGTGGTGAGTGGGGCGGTGATCGTGACGACCCCGCAGGAGGTCGCCGTGGGCGATGCCCTGCGCGGCGCGCGCATGTTCGAGCGCGTCAACGTGCCCCTGCTTGGTGTGGTCGAGAACATGAGTGGGTTCATCGATCCGGTCACCGGCATGCGTCATGACCTGTTCGGCACCGGCGGCGGGGCGCGGCTGGCCGATGAACTGGGCATTCCGCTGCTGGGGCAGGTTCCGTTGCAGCCGGGCCTGGTCGACGCCGCGGACGCCGGCGAACCGATCGTGGTGGCGGCGCCGACGTCCGCAGCCGCCGTCATACTTCGTGAAATCGCCGCGACGGTGCAGCAACGCGTTGCGGCGCATCCTGTCACCCTGCCGATCCTGGAATAGCGCATGCGTGTCTCGCCCTTCGTCCTGCTGTCCCTCCTGTGCGCCGCGCCGGCCGCCGTGCACGCCCAGCGCTTCTACGCGCTTGGCGTCACCGACGAGGAGGGTACCCGGTTCATCGACGCGCTGCAGAAGGCGGTCAGCGCCAACGATCGCGCGGCGGTGGTACACATGGTCAATTACCCGCTGCGGGTCAACCAGTCCCGGACCAGCCATCGGCTCATCACCAGCGAGGCAACCCTGCTGCGGGAGTACGACGCCGTCTTCACGCCGTACGTGCGCCGCGCGATCACGAGCGACAAGGTGGCCGACATGTTCATCAGCAATGCCGGCGTGGCGATCGACCGCGGTGTGGTCTGGCTCGCCGGCGTGTGCACCAAGTCGCGACCCCCCGTCTGTCATCTCGGCGTGTCGTCGATCAACCTGCCGTAGCAACCGCCCCGTGTTGCGGACGCGCCGGCATCCGTCCAAGGCCAGGCAGCGTATCGTCACGGGAGGGTTCATGAAACAGGGTGTCGGGCTCGCCGGTGCCATCGTGGTGGCACTGGCAGCGGGAACGACGAGTGCTGCCGCGCAGCAACCGCCGGTCGAGACGGTCATGCGTGAGGTCGATTTTCACGTCGACTCGACGCTGATCATGCACATCGACTATCTCCGCGGCCAGCTCATTGCCACTCGACCGACGCAGCCGCCGTCATTCGATGACCCGACCTCCTTCGATATCGCAATTGATACCGCCGACATCACGCTCCGCACGACTGCGCTCTCGGCCCTGCTCAATCGCCACGTGTTCGACTATCACGGCGCACCGATTCGCGGGCTCAGGATCCAAACCGACGGCGCCCAGCTCAAGCAGCGCGGGCGCCTGCATGGCATACCCTTCAGCCTGCGCACCACACTGACGTTGATGCCGGATGGAGAGTTGCGCTTGCACCCCGAGTCGATTCACGCGCTCGGCATCGGCGTGCATGGCTTGATGAACCTGTTCGGGCTGTCGCTGCAGAAGCTCGCCAACGTGAAGCAGGCGCCGGGGCTGCGGATCGAACACAATGACCTGCTGCTCACACCGGCGGCGATGCTGCCACCGCCGCGCACCCGCGGAACGCTGGTCGCGTTCGCCGTGGGCGACTCGACACTCACGCTGCATTTTGGCGGGCACGGGCCCGCCCGCGCGTTACCGACGCCCGGACCGGGAACGCCCAATTACATGTACTTTCGCGGCGGCACCATTCACTTCGGGCTCCTGACGATGACGCCCGCCAATCTGCTGGTGGTCGACGCATATCCCCGCGACGCGTTCGACTTCTGGCTCGCGCGATATCAGGAACAGCTCGTCGCCGGTGTGTCTCGCACGACGCATGACAATGGGTTGATCACCACGTGGCCGGATTTCAACCGGCTGGCGCGGCCGCGATAAGCCCGGCTAGCGACGATCGCCCGGTCGCCTGGCGGCTGGCACGCCGAACTGGGGTGTTGCCCAGAGGTACTCGTCGGTCATCGCATCGCTGGGAAGCAGCCGCCCGGCGAACTGCTCGCGAATGCCGCCGTGTGAAAGCAGCACGGCACCAAATCCCACGGTCGCGAGCAACCACGTCGCGACGCCTGCCGCGACCAGCATCACCGTACCGGCGAGAGGCGTCCACCCGAACAGCACCCAGCCCGTCCAGAGCAGCGACATCGCCGCCGCCCCGGTGAGCACATAGCGATACGAATTGGCCGACACGGCGAGCCCGCGCGCCATCTGTCGGCGCGCGATCCATTCGCCGATGGCGTGCGCGACACCCAGCACGCCGACAATCGCGGCGAGCGCGACGAGCACCGCGAACACCGTCAGCGCAAACGGAATCAGCAGGACGCCGGCCACGGTCAGCGCCAGCGCGATGGCCACCACCCCGAAGCTCGGCAGCACCAGCAGCTGTCCCAGCACACCGACTGTGGCGCTGCGCAGGAACGAATGGGTCACCGTATCCGAGACTATTTCGAGATTCGGTCGTCCGAACGTGACCAGGCCGAAGCCGAGCACGAGGACCGTGAGGACGATCCCCGCGACACTTGCGGCGTGAACGCCGAACGTCGCCAATGCGGAAGGTGCCACGGGCGTGGCGCGTGTCGTCGCGGCGACGAGCGAGAGCAACATGTCGACTGACCTACCAGCTTGCATCGATCACGGGTGCGGAGAGCAGGCGCTCCAGGCCGGTGAGACCGAGCCCGTAGAGTGCGGCCGCCACCGCCAGCACCGCGACCGCGCGTGCGGGATGCGCCAGGTTGTCACGCACAGCCGTGAGCCACGGCTGCGCGGAGAGATTCGTGAGCAGCGCATGGATCGCGCGCCACGCGCCGAGGCCGGAGGTGTCGACCGGCGCCAGCCAGCGCACCGCGACCGCCGGATACGCCGCAGCCCAGGCGAGTGCGGCCGCGAGCGCGCCCCCCGCTCCCGCGCCGATCACGACCGCCCGGCGGCGCGCCGACCGCGATCGCGGGCTCGGCACCGCGGCGCCGCTTGCGATAACGACGCGGGCCATGACCCGCTCAGCCAGGTCTTCCCGTGGCTGGTAGAGCGGCAATGTCGCGAGCGACTCGACCACCCGGCGATCGAGCGCCGCCACGGTCGCGCAGGCCGCGCACGTCGCAACATGCGACACGATATCGGCCGGGGCGTCCGGCGACAGCAGCGCGTCGAGCTCGTCGGTCGTGAGATGGGTCAGCGGATCGCGGATCATGTTCGTCATTCCTACGCCAGTGTGTGAACGAGGTTTCACGTGCGGGCATCGGCGAGCAGGATGCGGAGCTGGTTGCGGGCCCGGTGGATATAGGTCTTGACGGTCCCGAGCGGCAGGTCGAGCAGTTCGGCGATGTCTTCGTACGACCGGCCCTCGACGTGGCGCAGCAGGATGCAGCTGCGGTACTCGGGACGCAGCTGGCCGATCGCCTGCTCGATCTGCGAGCCAAGTTCGCGGCTGGTCATTTCATCGAGCTGCGACTCGCGCTCGTCGCTGACCTGCAGTGTGGTGGCCTCGATCGCGTCGGCGCTTTCGGCGTTGGGCGCCCCGTTGATCGAGATGGTCTTGAGCGCGCGGCGTCGCAATTGATCGATCGCGGCGTTGTTGGCGATCTTGAAGATCCAGCTCGAGAACTTGTATTCCGGACGATATCCGCCGATGGCGTTGAGCACCTTGATGAACGTTTCCTGGGTCAGGTCCTCGGCCTGTTCGCGGTCGCGCACCATGCGATAGATCAGCGAGAACACCGGCCGCTGGTAGCGGCGGATCAGCTCGCGAAAGGCCGCTTCCCGGCCTTCCGAGGCCAATCGGACGACGTCCTGGTCGGAGAGCGAGGGCCAGTCGGCGGCAAGAGGAGTCGTCACGCCGCGTCATCCCGAGCGAAGCGAGGGATCGCTTCGTGACGAATCGATCCCTCAGTCGCTCCGCCGCTTCGGGATGACACGGCAGTGGTAGCTTTCAACCCGATGACCACCGTCGACCAGCCGCTACCGGTCGCGGGCGGGGCGGCCAAGCGCGCCTACGTCCGCCAGGTTTTTGAGGACATCGCGCCGCGATACGACCTGCTCAATCACGTCCTGTCGCTCAATGCCGACCGGCGGTGGCGTCGCGCCGCCGTGGACACGTTGCGGTACGAGACGGCGCCCAACGGACTCTACCTCGACCTCTGCGCCGG
Source organism: uncultured Gemmatimonadales bacterium (assembly GCA_963796635.1). Lineage (GTDB taxonomy): Bacteria > Gemmatimonadota > Gemmatimonadetes > Gemmatimonadales > GWC2-71-9 > Palsa-1233. The sequence goes on along the minus strand of CAWCMH010000001.1, from coordinate 2,115,761 downwards.
GACACTCGATCTCTCGGCCGAACTTGCCGGCCGCGGTGACTTTACCGGCACCGTCATCGCCACGGATTTCGTCACGTCGATGTTGCGCCTCGGTCGCGGCAAGGCGGAGCGAGTCGCGCCCGCCACTGCCGACGCCCTCACCCTTCCGTTTGCCGACGCCGAGTTCGACGGCGCGATGGTCGGTTTTGGTGTCCGCAACCTGATGGACCTCGACGCCGGACTGCGGGAAGCGGCCCGGGTGCTCAAGCCCGGCGCGCGGTTCGTGGTACTTGAATTCACCACGCCGGCGTGGCAACCGTTCCGCGCGATCTACCTGGCGTATCTGCAACAGGTGCTCCCCCGGATTGGCCGCATGGTGTCGAAACATAGGACCGCCTACCAGTGGCTCCCAGCATCGGTATTGCCGTTTCCCGAGCCGCCGGTGCTGGCGCAGCGACTGGTGGAGGCCGGATTCCGGCCGGTGACGTGGCAGACCGTGTGGGGCGGCATCGTGGCGATTCACTGCGCCACCCGGGCCACCGCGTGACGCTCGACACGATCGGGAGCTTCCTCGCGGCGATCGATCAGGCGGGCGAGCTGGTGCGCATCAGCGAACCGGTGCGGACCCATCTCGAGATTGCCGAAATCGCGGATCGTGCCATGAAATCGGCAGACGGCGGTCCGGCGCTGCTGTTCGAACACGCCGTCATGCCCGATGGCCGTCGCAGCGACATGCCGGTTGCGATCAACCTGTTCGGCTCGCGGCGGCGGATGCAGCTGGCGCTGGGGGTCGACCAGCTCGATGACATCGGGGCGCGCATCGCCGACATGCTCAACCTCCAGGTACCGGACGGGTTGATGGCCAAGCTCGCGATGCTGCCGCGGTTGGCGGAGCTGGCCAAGTTCCCGCCGCGCGCGCAATCGAAGGCGCCGTGTCAGGACGTGGTCTGGCGCGGCGACGACATCGATCTCGACCGGATCCCGCTGTTGCAGACGTGGCCTGGCGACGGCGGTCGCTACATCACGCTGCCGATGGTGATCACGCGCGACCCGGTGCGCGGCACCCGCAATGTGGGCATGTATCGCGTGCAACAAATCGGCCCGCGCGACCTTGCCATGCACTGGCAACGCCACAAGAGTGGCGCGGCGCACTGGCGCGCCATGGCGGCGCGTGGCGAGAAGATGCCGGTGGTGATCGCCATCGGCGGCGATCCCGCGAGCGTCTATGCGGCGTCCGCTCCGCTGCCACCGGGGATCGACGAGTTCCTCTTTGCCGGGTTTCTGCGCCGCGAACACGTCGCGCTGGTGAAGGCGCTCACCTGTGATCTCGATGTGCCCGCCGAAGCGGAGATCGTGATCGAGGGGTATATCGATCCGGCCGAGCCGCTGGTGATGGAAGGTCCATTCGGCGACCACACGGGATTCTATTCGCTGGCCGACGAATATCCGCGAATGCACGTCACGGCCGTGACGATGAAGCGGCACCCGACGTACATCGCCACCCTGGTTGGCCGTCCGCCGATGGAGGATTACTGGCTCGGCCACGCGACCGAACGGATCTTCCTGCCGCTGCTCAAGCTCACGGTGCCCGAGATCGTCGACTATCACATGCCGGCGGCGGGGATCTTCCACAACCTCGTGTTCGTGTCGATCGACAAGCAGTATCCCGGGCAGGCGTACAAGGTGATGCACGCCTTGTGGGGGCAGGGGCTGATGTCGCTGGCCAAGCTGATCGTGGTGGTCGACCGTGACGTCAACGTACACGATGCCGACGAAGTCTGGTGGGTCGCGCTCAACCACATCGATCCGCAGCGCGATGTGGAGTTCGTGCGCGGGCCGGCCGATGTGCTCGACCATGCGGCGCAGCATTTCTCCTTCGGCAGCAAGATGGGCATCGATGGTACCCGGAAATGGCCCGACGAGGGGATCACGCGGGCGTGGCCTGACCGGATCGAGATGGACGCGGACACCAAGCGGCGCGTGGACGAGATGTGGGGACGGTTGGGGATCACTCGGTGAATGTCATCCTGAGCGCAGTGAGGGATCATGCACCCGCATGACTGAACCCCAGACCTTTGCCGGCGGCTCGGTGGTCACGCGGTACGCGTCGTTCGTCAAGCTGCCCCATACCGTGTTCGCGCTGCCATTCGCACTGCTGGGCGTGCTCGCGGCATCCCGCGTGTCGCCGATCACGTGGCGGACCGTCGTGCTGGTGGTGGTCGCGTTCAGTGCGGCACGGTTTGCGGCGATGGGGTTCAACCGCATCGCCGATCGCGTGTTCGATGCGCGCAACCCCCGCACGATGCAGCGGGAGATTCCGCGGGGCGTGATCGCCGTCGAGGCCGCCACCGCGGCGGTCGCCCTGGCGAGTCTCGTGTTCATCATCGCGGCGGGCCTGCTCAATCCGCTCTGCCTGGTGCTGGCGCCGGTGGCGCTCGCGTGGATCCTGGCGTACAGCTACGCCAAGCGATTCACCCATTGGCCGCATCTCTGGCTCGGCATGTCGCTCGCGATCGCGCCGGTGGGCGGCTGGATTGCCGTCACCGGACGCTGGAGCACGCCGTGGTGGTTGCTGGTCGCCATCACGGTGGCGGTGCTCACCTGGGTCGCCGGCTTCGACGTCTTTTACGCGCTCCCCGACGAGGCATTCGACCGCGGTGCCGGCCTGCACAGCGCTGTCGTGCGGCTGGGGCAGCGGCGCGCGATCCTGTTCGGCAAGAGTCTGCACGCCCTCACGATTCCCGCGTTGGCGCTCTTCGGCTGGGGCGCCGGGTTCGGGGTCTGGTACTACGTCGGCGTGGCCGTCGCGGCCGCGATCCTGATCTATGAACACCAGCTCGTGAAGCCCGGTGACCTGTCGCGCGTCGATGCGGCGTTCTTTACCATGAATGGCGTGATGAGTCTGACGGTGCTCGGCTTTGCGGTGATAGACAGACTGGCGTAAGGGAGAAGGGAAAATGGAAAAGGGAGAGAGAAGGGGGAAGGGAGAAGACCGCGTCATCCCGAGCGCAGCGAAGGATCGCTGTCCGGACGCGCCGCCTGTCATCCCGAGCGCAGCGAGGGATCGCTGTCCGCATGGGGCGGTTACCGATCTCGCCGTCACGAAGCGATCCCTCGACTTCGCATCCGCTCCGCGGACGCTCCGCTCGGGATGACAGCGTCCCCCCACCCCCTCATCGTCGCCCTCACCGGCGCGAGCGGCGCACCGTACGGCGTGCGGTTGCTCGATGTGCTGGCGCGCGCGCGCGTGCCGGTCGAGCTGATCATCTCGTCGCATGGCTGGCGCCTGCTGGAGACGGAGACCGGAATTCACGACGATGCCGCGTTGCGCGCGCGCACCGGCGGCGACTGGGCAAGCGTGCGCGTGCATCCCGATGATGATCGCGGCGCGGCGCCGGCGTCAGGGTCGTTCCGCACCCGCGGGATGGTCATCTGTCCCTGCTCGATGGGGACCGTCGCCGCCATCGCCGGTGGCACCTCGCGATCGCTCGTCGAACGAGCCGCCGACGTCACGCTCAAGGAGCGGCGCCGGCTGGTGGTGGTGCCGCGCGAAACACCGCTGTCGCTGATTCACTTGCGCAACCTTGTCACCATCACCGAAGCGGGTGCCACGGTCCTTCCCGCCGCGCCCGGCTTCTATCATCAGCCGTCGGCCATCGAACAACTGGTCGATTTCGTGGTGCAGCGAGTGCTCGATCAGTTCGAGCTCGACATTCCGCTGGCGCCGCGTTGGCAAGGCTGATCGATGCGCCTTGGCGTGATCAGCGACACCCATGGGCTGCTGCGGCCCGAGGTCTTCGACGTCTTTGCCGCTGTCGATCACATCTTTCATGCGGGCGACGTCGGCAATCTGGACATCATCGCGGAGCTTGAAGCACTGGCGCCGGTGACTGCCGTTTTCGGCAACACCGACGGTGCCGACATTCGCGCCAAGCTCCCTCGTGTGGCGACCGTCGAGCTCGACGGGTTCAACATCGCGATGACCCACGGCGATCAATTCGGCCGTGGTGTGCCGGCCGAGGCATTACATGCGGCATACCCCGAGGCGGACATCCTGATCCACGGGCACACGCATCGACCGTTGCTGACGCTGGTCGACGTCGTGGTGACGCTGATGAATCCCGGCGGCGCCGGCCCGCGGCGTTTCGACATTCCCGCGTCGGTCGGGATCCTGGAATTGGAGCCGGGGATTCCGCCGCGGGGGCGACTCGTAGCGTTGACGGGGGCGGACGAGCCGTAGCGGCGCGAGAAGGCACGCCGTGCGCGGCGAGGGGCCGGCGCGGCCAAGGCCGCGGCTCGGCCGCGCAAAGCGTCGTGCACGACGCTGAGAATGCCGTCAGCCCGGCCCGGGCTTCGTGGTGCCGAGCCGGCACTTCAGTGCCGCCGGCTCATTCAGGCGCTGAGCTGATGGCTCGAGCCGGGGATTCCGCCGCGGGGGCGACTCGTAGCGTTGACGGGGGCGGACGAGCCGTAGCGGCGCTGTTGTCGTCCCGAGCGTAGCGAGGGATCGCTGTCCGCCGCCGGAGCTGGTCGCTGAAGCGGCGGCTCGGCGAACCAGGCGCTGAAGCGCCGGCCATCCTCCTTCGCCGTTCACGGCGTAGGCCGCCGAGCCGCGGCTCCAGCCGCGAGGCGACCGGCGCCTGCGCCGCCTCCGCTCGGGATGAGGCCCTGCACGGCTCCCGTGGCCCGCATATTGATGGGGAATCAGCCTTTGGCGGCAATCCGCGCCCGGAGGAACCCCTGTGAACGTGAGTGTCTTCGGTCTCGGCTACGTCGGTGCGGTGACTGCTGGTTGTCTTGCCGACCTCGGCCACAGCGTGGTCGGCGTCGACATCCAGCAGGAAAAGGTTGACCTGTTCAACGTCGGGTTATCGCCAATCGTCGAGCCCGGTTTGGGCGCGCTGCTGCACACGGCGCGGCAACGGGGCCAGCTGCGCGCCACGACCGATGCTGCCGATGCGCTGGCGACGACCGATGTCTCGATTGTGTGCGTCGGCACGCCCGCGCTCCCATCCGGGCGCCTCAATCTCGCATTCGCCCAGAACGTGTCGCGGCAGATCGACGAGGTTCTGCGAGCGTCTCGCAAGCAGCACGTGATCATCTATCGATGCACCATGTTGCCTGGCAGCACCCGCGACCTCGTCACGGGCGGCTTGCACGAGTTGCGCACGAGCGGACAAGTGCGTGTGTACTACTGCCCCGAATTCCTTCGCGAGGGCTCCGCCGTTGCGGACTTTCGTACGCCGTCGCTGACTGTCGTCGGGACTCACGATGGTGAGGCGCCCGAGTGTGCTACGCCGGCGCAACTCCTTGGCGGGGCGCCCACATCGCTGCGGTGGGAAGCCGCGGAAATGATCAAGTACGCCTGCAATTACCTCCACGCGGTCAAGGTCGGCTTCGCCAACGAGATCGGGCGAATGTGCAAGCTGCTGGGCGAGGACGGCGCGCAGGTGATGGACGTGGTGTGTGCCGATACGTCGCTGAACATTTCCAGTTATTACATGCGGCCCGGGAATCCGTTCGGCGGCTCGTGCCTGCCCAAGGACGTCAGCGCGCTCAAGGCCTTCGCACGGCAGGAGGGCGTCAACATGCCGTTGCTGGACAACACCCTCATTTCCAATCAGGCGCACCTTGATCAGTTGGTGGAGCTGATCGTCGGCAAGGGCCAGCGCCGGGTCGGCATGCTCGGGCTGGCGTTCAAGGACACCACCGACGATTTGCGCGGCAGCCCCATGGTGTCGGTAGCGGAGACGTTGCTGGGTCGCGGATACGAACTGCACATCTACGATCCGCAGGTCAACCTGGCCCGCCTGATAGGCGCCAATGCGGCCGAGATCCAGCGGCGTATGCCGCATCTCGCGGCGTTGCTACGGGTGAGTCCGGCCGAGGTGGTGGAGCAGAGTGACGTTGTTGTCGCGGCTCAGGCGTGTGCGGAGATCGGCGCGTTTTCCCGGGCGGTGCGACCGTCCCAGAGCGTCATCGACGTGAACGGATGGTCGGCGCTGGCCAAGTTGCCGTGGCACTACGAAGGACTCTGCTGGTGAGCGCGCTGTTGAAGCCCGTGAAAGGTTTTGTCCGCTCGGTGGATTCGGCGATCGGCCGGGTCGTCGGGATCGGTCGTGTCCCGGCCGTGCTATTTGACGTACACAACGGGTTGGGCCTTGAAGCGCAGGCTCCCGTGATCGATCACCTGGTTCGCAGTGGGCGGGTGCAGGTGGATGTCGCCTCGGCGCTGCTGGCTGCGACCGAGCTCAGCCAACGCCTTGCCGCGCACGGCATCGGCCGGGATCACGTCGTGAGACCTGGTGCGGCCGCCCACCGGCGGTACGCGCTGGTGGTCATCACCGACTCGCCGACCGTCAGGAACTGGCGGCGTCCGCCGGTGGCGTATCTCCATCACGGGTCGTCGTTCGCCAACCTTCCCTCGCCTTACTCGCTGGAATTCCTCGTCGACGGCACGGCGCGATACCTCTTCTGTCTCTGCGATGCGCAGGTTCTGCACTGCCGCCGTTTGCTGGGCTCGAGTCTCGGCGACCGCCTGATCGTCACCGGCCAGCCCAAACTCGATGCTCTGGCGCGCGGCGGTTACGATCGCGCCGCATATCTCGGCGGCCTGGGGCTCGATCCGGCGCGCAAGACCGTGCTGCTGTCGTCGCACTGGCGCGAAGAGGCGTTGTTCCGCTCGCGCGATCTCGAGCCGTTGCGCGATCATCTCGCGGCGCTCGACGTCAACGTTGTCGTCACCGCGCACCACAATTTGTTCAGCGTCGAACGTCACCAGCTCTCCGGCGGCATCGACTGGTTGGCCCGTCTCAAGCGCATCTTTACCGGGGCGCGGATGCGGGTGTTGTCCAGGCTACCCGACAACCAGCCATTGCTCGCGGCGGCGGATGTGCTGATCGGCGATCATAGCTCTCTGCACCTGGAATACGCGACCCTGTACCGGCCGATGATCATCTACAAGCGTCCCGATTTCGCTTTCAGTGATCCGGTGATGTTCGAGCTCTTGCAGGCGACGGCCACGGTGGTCGATTCCGTCGAGGCGATGCTGCGCCCCGTCGACGAGGCGCTGAACTCCGGAAGCGTCGATCCCGTCGCGCGGCGCCGGCTGCTGGAGTACGGCCTGGCGTGGCTCGGCACCAGCGGCCGACGCACGGCCGACGTCATCGAAGCGCTCGTGCTGCCCGGTGCCGTGCGGGACATTGTCGTGTCGCCCCGAGCGTAGCAGCGTAGCCGGCGCGGCTGAAGCCGCGGCTCGGCCCCGCGAAGTCGCGGTTGCGGCTTGTGACCGTTGGGCATTTTCACGTGCTCAAGCGACGCATTCCTCACCGTGCGCAGCGGCGCGAAAGCGCCTTCGTAGTGCCGAGCCGCCTGCCCTGAGCGCAGCGAAGGGTCACTTCAGCGACGCCGGTTCATCGCGCGGCGCCAAGGCCTGTGCGCGTTTTCATGCGCCACCTTGCGTGCATCGGTTTCCCATCCGGGGTTCAGCGCCACCCATCGTTCGCGCATGGCCCCCGCTTGCCAATTCCCGTGCGCCGAGCAGATACTATGTCCATGCCGCTGGCTGAATTCTTCACTGCCGATATGGTGCGGGCGTTGCCCGACGACGGCAATCGCTACGAAACCGTTCATGGCGAGCTGCTAGTGTCGCCATCGCCGCGATTGGCTCACCAAGTCTTGCTGACCCGGCTCTTTCTCGCAGTAGCGACCCCTCTGCGAGGATATGGAATCGAAGGCGTGTTTTGCGTTGCCGCGGACCTTTCGTGGGGCCCCGATACGCTGGTGCAGCCCGATCTGTTCGTGGCCGACCGCGATGAAGTCCGCGCCGCCGCATCCTGGGATGACGTGCAGATGCTCTATCTCGCGGTCGAAATCCTCAGCCCGTCGTCCCTTCGCGCCGATCGGTTCGTCAAGCGGCGACTCTATCAGGAACTGCGCATTCCGGCCTATTGGGTCGTTGACATCGACAATCGCCTCGTCGAAGTCTGGACGCCCGATGCCATCTTCCCGGTGGTCGAGCACGAACGGCTGACGTGGCGGCATCCAGCGCTCGACGCCGAGTGCGTGATCGAACTGGCCGAGCTATTTCGCGAGTAGCTCGCGGCCACGGCCGCGGCTCGGCGCACGACGCCGTAAGCGGCGGCCACCCTCCATGGTCATGAGGGAAGCGAAGGAAGATATCGGGTCCCTTTGCAGCGCAGTTCAGGCGGACCGAACCCTGACGGTTTCGGAAGACATCTGCGCATCCGTATTTGTTCCTGCCTTGATGTAGCACAGGTCACACGCGTGGTGATGCACGAGCGGGACAGTCCTGCATTTGCGTTCGGGATCGGACAATCATTCTCGGCGTGACGCCGCCTGATCGGGGTATGCGATCACGCAAGCTGATAAGTCGATCCCACGGTTCGATGCTTGCCTTTCGCGCGAGCGATGGGCGTCTCGGGTCGGGGGACGCACGCTAATAACCCACACTCACGCTGTCGCCGCAGGCGGATCGCTGCGGCAAGCCCTTCCAGGAGTCGAAATGGATATTCGTAAGATCGCCGCGACGGCGGCCGCCGTCGCGTGCCTTGCCGCGCCGCTTTGCGCGCAAACCGTAATCACCCCGAGTAACGCCAACGCGAACGGGTGGTATCTGTTCGACGGATCGAGCGGGACAAGCCCGGCCACGATTACAGGCGCACAACCTCGCGACGGTAATGGGTCGCTGCAATTCAACGTTGACGCATCGAATCAGCAACCTGCCGCAGCATACTTCTTCGGCACGGCGATCCCGGTGAGCACGATCCAGTCCCTATCGCTCGGGTATGATTTCCTTACCCCTTCGGGCGAGGTTCCTGCCGCGAGTCCGACCATTCGCATTCTGCTCACGGGGATTACTGATGAGCCTGCGAACAGCTTCGCCCAACCACGTTCCGACGGATCGCTTGGATGGTATCTCAACGGCGCCAGTGGAACATGGACAACGGAACTACTCGCTGACAACAACGCCGCGGACGCCTTCTTCTTCCGTATCGGGGGCGTCGGTCAAGCCTCGCTGGACTGTATGAGCACTGGTAGCAGCTTTGATGACCGTCGTCAGGATCTGGACGCGTGGGGGGCGACCTGCAATGGCCAGAACGGGACCTACGACATCCAAACGGCGAGCGTTACCGGTATCGAGGTCGACTGGGGCACCTTTACCGCGCCTCCGGGTGCGGTAGACTACGCCGACTTGGTCAATTGGAACATCGGCACGGCCAACGGCCCCGTGTCAGGCGACTACAACTTCGAGCCTGACGCGGCCTCCGTCACCCCCGAACCCGCCACCATGTCATTGCTCGCGATGGGCCTGGTCGGCATGGGCGGAGTCGGGCTGCGCCGTCGCAACCGCAAGCGCTGAACGGACACCTGCGAGGCAACGCGACGCGGGCGGACCAATCGGTCCGCCCGCTTTGTGTTCGAGGTGACTACGACGCCGTCGCTGGCCGCTGCGAGGACCCGGGCGTAGCGTCGAGCCACTCGTCCAGCGGCGTCGTCCGCCGCCACGCTTCAGGATGGGTCCGGAACCACGACATCACCAGCAGCCGCTGGTGCAACCGCTCGGCATCGACCCGCTGGAGTGGGGGCAGCGGTATGGCGCACTCGTCGCGAACGACGCCTGCAAACATCTCGCGCTCGAGCGGCGTGACCGGATCGGGATAGCACGCACGGACTTCGCCGGACCGGATCAGGTAGATCCGATCGTCGCCCTGCGCGCCCGGGTCGCGATAGACGAACGTCAGCAGCTCCAGCGCGGCGCGTGCGCGCGTCGTGGCCGCCAGCAGCCATTCCAGCGTCTCGAACCGTTCCCGCCACCGGGTCGCCTGCTCGAATTCGTCGGCCGCCGCCTTCGCCGTCATTTCGTCGACCACGCGGGGCACCGGATCGAGTGCACGCCCTTCGCAGAAGTCCGCCGCCGCTTCGACGCGCTCGCGATACGCCCATTCCGCCACCAGGCCGGCACACGGGCCGAGACAGGTCCCGAAGTCGAAGCGCGGACAGGCGGCACGGCGCGGCGCGGCAAAGAGGTCGCCCTGGTCGGCGTAGTGCACGGGCATGTCGGCCCGGCAATCGCGCAGGCCAAGCAGATCGGAGAGGACGCGGGCGGCGTCGTGCGTGCGCATCGGCGATGGCAACGGACCGTAGATCCGGCCGCGAAGCCGGTCGGGCGTTCCGGTCGCGACCACGCGTGGAGCCGGTTCGTCGGTGATGACCAGGAAGGCGTACCGCTTGTTGCGATTCATCTGCACGTTGAACGGCGGCCGGTGCTGCCGGATCAACCTGAGTTCGGCCAGCGCCGCCGCGAATTCACTGTGAGTGTAGTCGAACGCAATGTCACTCGCCGCATGCAGGATGCGCGCCTGCTTGTCGTCGGGAAACGGCGCGCGGAAGTAGGTCATCAACCGGGTGCGCACCGCTTTTGCCTTGCCGGCGTACAGCACCCGGCCGGCGGCGTCGAGCATGCGATACGTGCCCGGCCGGTCCTCGGCCAGGCGGCGCACGCGCAACCGGAGCGCGACGAGGTCAGTGGATGGCAGCGCGAGGGCGAGCGGGGTCACTGCTGCAATCTATTGAAACGGCGCGTACTGTCATCCCGAGCGCACCGCGCGCTGTCATCCCGAGCGCAGCGAGGGATCGCTCCCCGAACGCGGTTGTCAGGGATCGCCGAGCCGGGCAGCGATCCCTCGACTTCGGCGCTGCGCGCCTTCGCTCGGGATGACAACGCTCGTGGCAGCGATCCCTCGACTTCGGTGCTGCACGCGTACGCTCCGGATGACAACCCGTCTCACCGCTGACAATGCCAGCAAAACACGGTGCCTCGCCCGTCGATGTCGTGCGTGCTCGCCAGCGTGTGTCCACAGACACGGCAGGGCTCGCCTTCGCGGCCGTAGACGAAGAGCTTGCGTTGAAAGTTGCCGCGCTCGCCCATGCCGCCCACGTAATCGCGGAACGTCGTGCCGGCACTCTTGATGGCCGCGCGCAGAATCCGGCGGACGTGGCCGTGGAGTGCAAGGAGTTGCTCGCGCGGGACGCGGTTGGCCGGCTTTGACGGGTCAATCCCCGCGGCGAACAAGGCCTCCGACGCGTAGATGTTGCCGACACCGACAATCACGCGTTGATCCATCAGGACCTTCTTGATCGGTGAGCGCGAGCGCGACACGCGATCTGCAAAGGCCGTTGCCGTGTAGGACACGTCGAGCGGTTCGGGCCCCAGTTTCGATTGATAGGTATCCCAGGCGGCTGGCGTCATCCAGCGCAGGGTGCCGATCCGGCGGACGTCGCGGTAGACCAGCAGACCGCGAGGACTGAGGCTGCATTGCAACACTGCATAGTGCGCCTCGTGCGCGTTGAGCTTGCGGTCGAAGTAGAGCAGGGCGCCGGTCATGCCGGGTTGGACGGCAAGAATCCTGGTATCGGTGTGGATCAGGGCGTGCTTGGCGCGGCGCGTGACATCGACGATGGCGCGGCCCGGCAGGTCGTGCAGCAGCGTGCGCTTGCTCACGCCGCTCAGGAGGTCATCATGCGTCAGTTTCGCGGCGGTGATGCGGCGGCCGATCAGGTGAGGCCGCAGCTCGCGGACGATGGTCTCGACTTCGGGGAGTTCGGGCACCAAGGGAAAGATAGAGACGGCACGCCACTTGCTCGTTTGTGCTGTGATGCCTTCACGCAACACCACCATTGTCCTGCTATCGGGGGCAACGATTGCAGCCTTCATTTTGTGGCTGGCGGCCGCGGTCCACCCTGCCGGGCTGCAGCTCCGCGGTCTGCACATGGCCGTCGGCTCGGCAGTGATCTGGCCGACGGAGGACTTGCTGCGGCACATGGTGCTCACCCCCGCCTTTGTGATCGTGGTCGGGTTCACGCTGCTGCTCGAACGCCTGATCCCGGCGCAGCAGGAATCGCCGCTGTTCAGCCCCAGTTTCGCGCAGGACCTGGTCTGGTTCTTCTACGAAACGGTGATGCAGGCGGTCATGCTGGTCACGTACGTCGCCCTGTTGACGGCGCTGTATCACCGGTACTGCTCCGGGCTGACGATCACGGCGGCGCGGCACTGGCCCGCGTGGGAACGTTTTGTGGTGGCCGCATTGCTGTTCGACCTGCTGCTCTGGTTGCAGCACTACTGTCACCACCGGTTCGCAGTGCTGTGGAATTTTCACACCGTGCATCATTCGCAGCGCCGGCTCAATTTCTTCACCGATTTTCGCTACCATATCGTCGAGTACCTGGTGCGCAACACGTGGCTGGCAATTCCTTTCCTCATCCTGGACGTGCACTTGCCGGTGATCGCCGCGTACGCGTTGCTGCAGCGGTGGTACACGCGATTCTATCATGGAAATATTCGCACCAGCCTGGGACCGTTCCGGCACGTGCTGGTGACACCGCAATCGCACCGTATTCATCATTCGTTCGAGCCGCGGCACCGTGACAAGAACTTCGGTTCGGTGCTCGCCATATGGGATCAGTTCTTCGGCACGCAATATTACGGGTACGATGAGTATCCGGAAACCGGCATCGTGGATGCGGATTTTCCGCACGAGTCGCGTGTCGGGGTGCACACGCTGTTCTATCCGCTTGTCCAGATGGCATATCCCTTCCGCCGGCTGTTCCGGGGCGCGCCCCAGGCGGAAATGGAAACGCAGCCCATCGTCGAAGCCTCAGGCGCGAGGCGTTGATCGCGGTCGCCGCCGCCAGACGCTAACCCGGGAGACACCTTGCGAGGCACAATTCGCGTCAACGCTCCATCCGTCATAGGTGAAGTCATCGACGGCGAAGCCGTGATCATGGATCTCGGTTCAGGGCATTACTTCAGCACCGACGGCACCGGCGCCGTGATCTGGTCGGGGATTGAACGCGGGCTCAGCCGTGCGGGGCTGGTGGCCATGCTCGCGGCCCGTTACGACGCCGATCATGCGGCGCTGACGGCAGCGGTCGACGTGTTTGTTGGCGAACTGTGTGAACGACAGCTGGTCGTCGAGCTGGATGTCGCCCCCAACGACACGACGCCGCTGGACGACATCGATGGTGAGGTCCGCGTAGTGTTTGTGGTGCCGACGCTCAACACGTACGCCGACATGGAAGACTTGTTGCTGCTCGACCCCATCCATGATGTCGATGCCACCGGTTGGCCCGCCGCAAAGCCGACAGACGCAGCGACGCCGTGAACGGCGTCGTCGCGGAAGACGTTACGGTCGTGCTCATCGTACGCAACGGCGAGCGCTTCCTCGCCGAGGCGATCGACAGCGTGGTCACGGGGACGTGCCTCCCCGGCGAGATTCTGGTGATCGATGGGCAGTCCTCCGACCGCACGGTCGAGATCGCCCGGCGCGTTGCGGCGGTGACGGTGCTGCCGCAGAGCGACCGCGGGATTGCCGCAGCGTACAATCAGGGCATCGCGGCGGCACGCGGCGAGTTCGTGGCGTTCATTTCGCACGACGATCGCTGGTTGCCAACCAAGCTTGAACGTCAGCTCCACGTCATGCGCCACCAGCCGGAGTTACTGTACACGGTGACCCATGTACAACACGTGCTGCACGACGGCGCCGTACCGCCGCCCGGGTTCCGGCGCGACCTGTTGAACCGACCGGTCGCCGGATTCATCATGGAAACGCTGATGGCGCGGCGGGATGTGTTTGCCCGTGTCGGCCGGTTCGATCCTGGTTTCGTCGTCGGAGAGGACACCGACTGGTTCGCCAGGGCGAAAGACCTGCGTGTTCCGATGGCCGTACTACCCGAAACGTTGGTGATCAAGCGAGTACACGACGCGAATACGTCGCTGACCCAGCCGAAGCTGTCTTCCATCTTGCTGCGCGCCATGCGCGGATCGATTCAGCGCAAGCGCGCCATGGGCAGCCAGTGACGACCGCGCCGGTCAGCGTGATCATTCCGTGCTACAATACGGCGAGGTATCTCGCGGCCGCGCTGGACAGCGTGTGCACCCAGGCCCCCGCGCCGGTGGAAGTGATCGTGATCGATGACGGCTCGACCGATGACAGCGCGGCCATTGCCGAACGATTCGGAGGTCCGGTGCAATGCCACCGTCGCACGCACCGGCACGCGGGGGCGGCGCGCAACGCCGGGCTGGAGATCGCGCGTGCGCCGTTCATTGCCTTCCTCGATGCCGATGATCTGTGGACCGTCGGCAGCCTCGCCTGCCGCCTCGATGCGCTCGGGCGCGATGCCGCCGCCGGATACTGCACCGGCCTCGTGGAACAGTTCATCAGTCCCGACGTCCCGGACGACGTCCGGGCGACATTCGCCTGCCCGACGGGACCGAGTCGCGGCCGCGGTCCTGGCTCGTTGCTGGTCCGGCGCGAGGTGATGGATCGCGTCGGCGGCTTTGACGAGCGGTTGCGGGTCGGCGAGGGGATCGACTGGATCGACCGCGCGAACTCGGCCGGAATTGTCGAGCATCATGTGGACCAAGTCGTCTTTCGCCGCCGGATTCACGGGCAGAATACCGGGGCACAACACCGTGAATTCCGGGTCGACTATCCTCGCCTGTTGAAGATGGCCCTGGATCGGCGCCGCACGGCACAGGCCGACGCAGCGGACCCGGCGTCCGCGAGCGATGCGCACGATGGCTGAATCGACGGACACGACCACCTACCTCTGGCCGTCGCCTGAACAGGAGCTGCTGCTGACCGCTGCGCTGTGCGATGGCGCGCGATCGGTGGAAGCGTTCCGCGCGTGGCAGGCACGGGTCGACCTGATGCGCGAATTTCATCCCGAGGTCACGCGGCTGCTGCCGCTGGTCTACGCCAACATGCAGCGCCAGGCGGTCGACGATCCGGTCATGGCGCGCCTCAAGGGCGCCTACCGGCGCTCCTGGTACGACACCAACCGGCTGTTCCACGCCGCTCGGCCGGCGATCGAAGCGCTCGTGTCGGCCGGCATCAACCTCCTCCTGCTCAAGGGCGCGCCGCTCGCGATTGATTACTACGGCAATGCCGCACTCCGGCCGATGGGTGATGTCGACCTGATGGTCCCCCGTGCAGATCTCGACGCCGCGCTCCGGGTTCTGCGCCATGCGGGCTGGCGGATGGGAACCCCGCTGGCGGACGATCTGCGCTTCCGCCACGCGGTCCAGTGCCTGGGCCCGGACGGCGGCGAAATGGACTTGCACTGGCACATCGTGTTCGAGGCCGCATCCGACGACGCCGACCGCACCATGATGGCCGCCGCCGAGCCGGTCACGTTTCTCGGTTCGCGGGTCCGCCAACTCGACCCGACCAGCCTGCTGTTCCTGGTGATTGTGCACGGCGTCCGCTGGAATGAACAGACGCCGGTCCGCTGGATTCCGGACGCGATGATGATTCTGCAACGGCGCGGCGCCGATATCGACTGGGATCGGCTGGTCACGTTCGCGCAGGCGCGCCGCCTGACACATCGTCTTGGCCTGGGACTCGACTACCTCGTACGCACGCTCGCGGCGCCAGTGCCCGCGGACGCTCTCGATCGATTGCGGTCCTCTCGCATGTCCCGTCTGGAGTGGGTGGAACAATCGGCATTGCTGGCCGACAATCGCCGGCTGGAACGGTCGGTCCTTGGCCAGCAATGGCTGCGGTTCGTCGACTATCTGCGCTACGCCGATACCAGCGGTCCGTTCGCATTTGCCAATGGGTTTACACATTATCTCCGGTACCGCATGGGCCTCACCGGACGGCGGCAGATGGTGCCGATGTTGCTGCGCCGCGCCCGCCGCGAGTTGGCGGGCCGCCGCCAGCCAAGACCGGGCTCGCCCTTGCTCGATCATCATGACTGAATCGTCGCCTCGCACGCCCGACGTCATCGCGGCGCATCGCTCCGACATGCCCGAGCGCTCCGAGGAGGAGCAGCGGGCATTCTTCGACGCCGCGCTCGCGTGCGCCTGGCAGGCCGAGCAGCGGATGGGCATCGTCCGCCGCCAGTTCGAGCTCGCCGGGACGCGACTCGAATTCGTGTTTGCGGGCGATCGCCTGGTGAGACAATTGACGGGTGCACTGGCGCACCTGAGTGAGCCGATCGATCGCATGGCCGATGTGACGATCCATGTCTGGGATTCGACCTCGTCCGGCATCGCGATGGTACCGCCGCCTTGCCGACGGGACTGCTTTACCGATCGCGGCGACCTGTGGGGCATGACCAGCCGGCGGGTGCGCAGCTCGTTTCATTTCTATGAGTCGTCGGTCAATCTGCTCGATCTGGATCGGCGTGTCGGCATCTTCTGGACTGGCAGCGACCAACCGTTGCCCTACTGGACGGAAGGGGCACCGTTCCGCACGCTGCTGCACTGGTGGATGGAGGAGCACGGCGCGCAGGTCATGCACGCCGCCGCGGTGGGCACGGCCGCGGGAGCGGTACTCATCACCGGCAAGGGCGGGATCGGAAAGTCGACCACCGCGCTGGCGTGCCTCGCCGCCGGAATGCAGTACGTCGGTGATGATTATGTCGTGGTGAGTCTGGATCCCACGCCTCGCGTCTACAGCCTGTACAGCACCGCCAAGCTCGATACCCGGGCCCTGCAGCGATTTCCGCAGTTCCAGTCGCTGGTGACCAATCCCGAAGTCAACGGCGACGAGAAAGCCATCGTGCAACTGTTTCCGTCACTGGCTGGGCAGTTGAGCCGATCGCTGCCGCTCCGGGCCGTCACCACGCCGTCGTTCGGCGATCAGGCGGGCACCACGGTAACGCCGGTGGCGCGCGATGTGTTGCAGCGCGCCGCGGAATTCACCACACTCTCGCAGCTACCGCACGCGGGCCGCGTCACCCACGCGTTCATCGACCGGATGCTCGATGGCGTCCCGAATCTGCAACTGGTGCTCGGGTCACGACGTCGAATCGGTGCCGGCTTCCATCGCCGAGATCGTCGACCTTGACGCGACGGCGCTGACGCGCATGGCGACACGAGGCGATGTCGAGGATGCATGCCCGTCCCGCCCGCTGTTGAGTGTGATCATTCCGGTGTTCAATGGCGCCGAGTTTCTTGCGCATGCCGTCCGGAATGTCCTGTCACAGGAATATCCTGCGGTCGAAATCATCGTGGTGGATGACGGATCGGTGGATGATCTCGCGGCGGCCGTTCGTGCGCTGCCCGTGCCGGTGCGCTTCTTTCAGCAGCCGAACGGCGGGGCCGCCTCGGCCCGCAATCGCGGGATTCGCGACGCCTCGGGTGAACTGCTCGCCTTCCTGGATGTCGATGATCTCTGGCCGCCGGGTACGTTGCGGCGTCTTGCCGACCTTCTGGCCGCCGATCTCGACGCGGATGTGGTCCATGGCCGGGTGCAATTGTCGCGGTTCACCACGTTCGAAGATCATGGCGAGTATGTCGGCAGTCCGACGGAAACATTTCCCTATTCGATCGCAGCTGGCCTCTACCGGCGTCGGGCCTTCGAGCGGGCCGGCCTCTTCGACGCCGCGCTTCGCTTTGGCGAGGATTCCGACTGGTTTCTCCGCGCCCGAGACCTTGGACTCAATATCGCAAATCTGGACGAGGTCGTGATGATCGCGCGCCGGCACGAGCGGAACATTACGCGCGGCCGGTCCATGGCTGAGCTGCAACCACTGCAGCTGTTCAAGAACGTGCTGGACCGGCGCCGCCGGGCACAGGGTCATATCGTGGGCGACCCGAAGTGAACCCGGTGCCGGCGTTGGGTCGATGGCTGCGCGGGCGGAACGGAGACACGCAGCGTCTCGAGCGAGATCCCGCTGCCGTCGCGCGTGCTTCTCACCGGGGCCGCCGGCCAGGTCGCCACAATGATTCGCCCGGGCCTGCGGGAATTGTTTCAGGTCGTCCGGCTCAGCGACATCCGTCCGGTCAGCCCGGCGCACGCCGCCGAGGAATTCGTGCTGGCGGACCTGCGCGATGCGGCCGCGGTGTCCGAAGCCATGCGTGACGTGGACGCCGTGGTGCATCTGGGAGCGGTGGCCAAGGAACGTGATTACGACGAACTCCTGCCCGCGAATGTGCATGGGGTGGTCAATGTGTTCGAGGCGGCCCATACGCATGGCGTTCAGCGTGTCGTGTTCGCCAGTTCGATGCATGTGGTTGGATTCTATGGGCGTCGCGACCGCGTCGATTCGACAAGCGCGCCGCGCCCCGACAGCCGGTACGCCGTGACGAAACTCTTCGGCGAAGGCCTGGGTGCGTATTACGCCAGCAAGTTCGGCATGGGAGTCACCTGCCTTCGGATCGGTCACGTCACCGTGCGTCGTGAGGAGTCCGAGCCGGCCAGCTGGACCGCGCCCGCGGACCTCGTTGCATTGATCCGTCTGGGTCTCACCCATCCGGACATCCGCTTCGAAATCTTTCCGGCAGCCGCTCCCTGCGCCGGCGATGACGTCGGACAGCGCGATCTGGCGCGGCGGTTCGGATTTCGCTTCACGGGGCACGGCGAGTCGCGGGCGAGTGCGCTTCGTCGGGTGCGCCACCATTTCGGGCGCGATGCGGTTGCCAAATTGTGGCGCGGCGGTGTCTTCGCCAGCACCCGAAAGTCTCTGTACTAGACGTCGGGATCGCTGGCGTGGCCGTGCCGCCACTGCTCCCGACCCGCCAGCGCGATTGCTCGAATGTGAGAGCACCCCGCTCGACTGCGTGCGTGCGACGCTGCCGTCCCGATACCAATGTTCAGCAGCGGCGGGCCGTCCCGCCTATTGCGTCAGCGACTCCGCGCCGTCGCGGCGAGTCCGTCGCCACTCCTCGCGCCAGCCGATGTCCCGGCGGAACTGCTTGCCGGCAAAGTCGATCCGCTCCGCCGCCGCGGTACTCGTGGCGCGCGCCGCCACGAAATCATCGGCCAGGGCGGTCACCGCGAGCACCCTGCCGCCACTCGCGATCAGTGTCCCGTCGTCGCGCCGTGCCGTGCCGGCGTGATACACCGTCACGTTCGACGGCAGGTCGACGGGAATGTGCACCTCGGCGCCCGGCACGGGTGCGTCGGGATAGCCGGCCGCGGCCAGCACCGTGGTGACGGTGGCGCCCGCGCGAAATTCGCAGACCGGCAATGGCTCGCCGCGCGCCGCCGCGTCGAACAATGGGATCAATCCCGACGCGACCAGCGGCAACACCACCTGCGCCTCCGGATCGCCCAGCCGGCAGTTGAATTCGATGACGTTGGGTGTGCCGTCAGGATGCAGCATGATGCCGGCGTAGAGCACGCCACGATACGGGCCACCGCGCTGCGCCAGCTCAGCCAGTGTGGGCAGCAGGACATCGTGCGTGATGCGCGCGAGCACCGTGGGTGTCGCAATGTCGACCGGGGCGTAGGCACCCATGCCTCCGGTGTTCGGCCCGCGATCGTGTTCGAGCAGCCGCTTGTGATCCTGCGCGGCCGGCAGCAACTGCACATCCTCACCGTTGGTGACCGCGAGCACCGACAGCTCCTCGCCCTCGAGATACTCCTCGACCAGCACCGTATCGCCCGCCGATCCGAACCGGCGTTCGATCATCGCGGCACGAACCGCGTCGCGCGCTTCGTCGCGCGTCGCGCACACCACCGCACCCTTGCCGCTCGCCAGCCCCGACACCTTGACCACCAGCGGTTCGACGTGATCGTCGAGGTATGCCAGCGCCGATGCGACGTCCGCGAACGACCGGCTCTGTGCCGTGGGCACGCCGGCGATTCGCATCACGTCCTTGGCAAACTCCTTCGACGCCTCGATCTGCGCCCCCGCGGCGCCCGGGCCGAATACCACGCGCCCTTCGCTGCGGAGCCGGTCGGCAAGCCCCAGGGCCAGCGGTAATTCCGGGCCGACGATCGTGAGATCGATGGCGTAGGCGTCGACCGCATCGGCGAGGCGATCGATGTCGTGGGCAGCAATCGCGAGGTTGGTGGCCACGCCGGCAGTGCCGGGATTGCCGGGGGCGACGTAGATCCGGTGCGCAGGATCGTCGATCGCGGCGGCCACCGCCAGCGCGTGCTCCCGGCCGCCGCCTCCGACGATCAGCAGTCTCACGTCGCGGTCTTCTCCCGCGCCTGATTGAACGCGGCGCGCGCGTTGTCGGCCGCCCGCTTCGCCGCGGTACGGAGCTGACCGGCGAACTCGTCGAACTCCGACTTGTAGTGCCGCGCCGCTTCGCGCATGTCATCACCGAGCGGCCGGGCGTCGGTGTCGCTGCCGCGGCGCGGATACTCGCCGTTGATAATCCGGTCGTACGCGCCCGTCTGCACCCAGGCCTGCAGCTGGCCGGCGCGCACCACGTGCATGGGGTGGGTCAGCGCCAGCGTGTTGATGAGCTTGTAGACCGCGTCGAAGCCTTCATGATGGGTCGCGTATTCGTTCGCCTGCACCATGAACGGTTCCAGGTTGAGGTCACCCGGGCGCACGTTCGCGGTGTTGGCGCCGCCGGCCATCTTCATGTAGAGCCGCATGGCGACGGCCAGATCCTGTGCGCCGAGCAAGCCGGCGCGGTCGGCGGACAACTCCGACTTGCGCGACCATTCGAGGAACGCGAGCCGCACCGGCAGCGCGAGCAGCTCCAGCGGCAGCGGCAACGCGCCGAGGCTGACCAGCACCATGATGGCGGCGATGGTCGAGTACAGCGCGTGCCCACTCATGACGTGACCAAGTTCGTGCGCCAGCAGCGCCCGTTGCTCATCACCGTCGAGCAGCTCGAACGCCGAGGAATGCACCACGATGAACGGATCGTCGACACCGTAGGCGCCGGCGTTGAAGATCGGAGTCTGCGTCACGTACAGCTCGGGAATGTTGTCCCAGCCGAAGGTGGCGCAATTCTCGATGTGCATCGCCCAGAGCTGCGGAAACTGCGTCACGCCCGCGCGCACGGCGTTGCCCTGGAAGAAGAGCCGGATGCCGCGCTCGCCGCCCAGCAGGGCGAGCACCTTGCGGATCACCTGATCGACACCGGGAATGGCGCGCAACGTCTGCAGGGCGGCCCGGTCAGCCGGATGCTCCCAGGCGACCGGTGCGATATCCGGCAACGCGGCGCGAGGGCGGGGGGCGGGAAGGGAAGTCATGGGCCACTCAGGTGAAAGAGATGACAGGGATACGCGTGAACCGCAGGGGATGTTTCAAAAAGGAGAAGGAAACCACGCGGTGTCATCCTGAGCGGAGCCGCCGCAGGCGGTGCAGTCGAAGGGCCTCGGTTTCACGCATCGGCGCGCGGGCGCGTGCGGCTCAACCGCTCGCCGCTGCCGCTCGACGCTCCATCACCGTTCGTCGAGATTCGGCTCGCTCTGATCCGCGCCGCGCCCGCGCCCACGAATCCGGTACCGTCATCCCAGCGCCTGCTCCAGATCGCGCCGCAGATCTCGCACATCCTCGATCCCGACCGACAGCCGAACCAGCGAATCGGTGAGCCCCATCGCGTCGCGCATCGCGCGGGGCACCGACGCGTGCGTCATCGACGCCGGATGGCCGATCAGGCTCTCGACCCCGCCGAGCGATTCGGCAAGCGCGAAAATGCGCGTGGCCTCGACCACCCGGCGCGCGCGGGCGACGTCGCCGAGCTCGATTGAAATGATTCCGCCGAACCCCGCCATCTGGCGCCGGGCGAGCGCGTGCTGCGGATGCGATGCGAGACCCGGGTAATACACGGCCGGCACGTCGTCGCGCGCGGCCAGCCATTCGGCCAGCTCCATCGCATTGGCGCAGTGCGCGCGCATCCGCAGCGGCAGCGTCTTGACGCCGCGGAGCGCCAGCCAGCAATCGAACGGTCCCGGCACCGCACCGGCCGCGTTCTGCAGAAAGCCGATCCGCTCGGCGAGATCGTCGCGCGACGTGATCAACGCGCCACCCACCATGTCGGAGTGACCGTTGAGATACTTGGTGGTGGAATGGAGTACGATGTCGGCGCCGAATGACAGCGGCCGCTGCAGCACTGGCGTCGCAAACGTGTTGTCGACCACCAGCAGGAGGCCGCGGGCCCGGGTGATGTCGCCGAGCGCGGCGAGATCGGCCAGAAACATCATCGGATTGGTCGGCGTCTCGCAGTACACCATGCGCGTGGCCGGCTGGATCGCGGCCTCGACCTGCGTGGTGTCGCGCATGTCGACGAACGTGAACCTGAGGCCGAATCGGGTGTAGATCTGCTCCATCTGGCGCTGACTGCCGCCGTAGATGTTGTTGCCCACGATCACGTGATCACCCGCCGACAGCAGCTTGAGCGTCACGTCGAGCGCCGCCAGCCCCGATGCGAACGCAAAACCATGCGCGCCACCCTCGAGCGCGGCCAGGTTCCGTTCCCAGGCGTCGCGGGTGGGATTGCGGGTGCGGGCGTACTCATAACCATGGTGCGGCTGGCCGAGTCCGTCCTGGATGTACGTCGACGTCTGGTAGATCGGTGGCATCACGGCCCCGGCCACGGGATCGCGCATCTGCCCCGCGTGCACGGCGAGCGTGGCGAGGTGCTCGTGCGCGGCGTCGCGGTCGGTCATGCCTGACGCGCCAGCGCCGCAGGGAAGCGTGCGGGCCGTCCCGCGAAGCGACGCCGCATCACGTCGATCGCGGCGGGATTGTTGTCGATCAGCACCGCATCCCGCCCGGCGCGGTCGGCCGCGTCGCCGAACGATCCGCTGCCCGCAAAGAAATCTCCCAGCAGCATGTCGGGCGTCGAATGCACCGCCACGATCCGCTGCAGGACGCCCAGCGGCTTCTGCGTCGGATAGCCGGTTTTTTCGCGCCCGGTCGGGCTCACGATGGTGTGCCACCACGTGTCCGTCGGCGTCTTGCCGCGGGCGGCCTTGGCCGCGCCGACCAATGCCGGCGCCATGTAGGGGATCCGGTCAGCCTGGTCGATTTGAAACGTGTACCGGGTCGGGTGCCGGGAGTACCAGAGGATGGTGTCATGCTTGCATGGCCAGCGGGTGGTGGAGCGGGCCCCGTAGTCGTAGGCCCAGATGATCTCGTTCTGGAAGCAATTCCGGCCGAAAATGCCGTCGAGGAGCACCTTGATGTAGTGCACTTCGCGGTAATCGAGCTGCACAAAGAGGCTGCCGTGTGGCGAAAGCATCCGGCGCGCCTCGCGTAGCCGCGGCTCCAGAAATGCAGGGTAGTCGTCGAAACGGTCCGGGTAGGCGTGGGTTTCGTGGCGTTGGCTGCGATAGCGCCGGCCCTGAAAGCCGGTGCGGTCGCCCTCGGCGTCACGCACGGTGGAGAGCCGGGTGTGCCGCCGCCGGTGGCCGGTATTGAACGGAGGATCGAGATAGATGAGTCCGAAGCCCGCGTCGGCGAATCGGCCCAGCACGTCGAGGTTGTCGCCCAGATGGACATCGATCATGCGCGCTCCTGAGTGGGTCGAATCTACAAGGGCGATCGACGGGTCGCGCCGGTCATACGGGGCCTGCACGTGCCGGTGACCCTCGCGCCGGCCGCCGCCGACGCGCCACCCACCCACGTCCTGGTGGTGGACGACGACGCGCGCGTGCGCGAGATCCTGGTGCGGCTGCTCAAGGGCCAACGCTATGACGTGACCGAGGCCGACGGGACTGACGCCGCACTCGCCACGCTCGACGATATCGGCGAAGTCCCGCTGATCATGAGCGATCTGCACATGCCGGGTCGCGACGGTCTCGACCTGCTGCGCGAAGTGCGCACCCGCTATCCCGACACGGCCGTCGTCATGCTGACCGGCGACGGTGATGTCGCCAGCGCGGTCGAATGTCTCAAGATCGGCGCCCGCGACTACCTCTCGAAACCGGTGCAAGTGCAGGAGGTCCGCGCCCGGATCGACAAGGCGCTCGCCGAACGGCGGCTGGCGATCGAAATGCGGGCGTTGCGCGAGAGCTATCACCGCGACCTCGAACGCCAGGTGCAGGAGCTGTCGCGCAAGAATCAGTCGATGTTCCTCGCCCAGGTCCAGATGGCCGTCACGATGCTCGAGGCCAAGGATCCCTACACCCGCGGCCACTCGCGCCGAGTGGCAGAGTACGCCGTCGCGACCGGACGGCAGATGGGGCTCGCGTCGGCCCTGATCGACCAGATCCGGTTGGGCGGTGAGCTGCACGACATCGGCAAGATCGGTACGCGTGACGCGGTGCTGCACAAGGCCGGTTCGCTGACCGACGAGGAATTCGCGGAGATTCGCCGCCACACCGTCGAAGGTGAGGCGATGCTCAGCATGCTGCGCGCCGATCACCCTGAGGTGCTGCACATCGTGCGCTGGCATCACGAGCGGGTCGACGGGGCCGGCTTTCCCGACGGGCTGGTCGGCTCGCAGATTCCGATCGCCGCGCGGATCGTGTCGCTGGTCGATGCGTTCGACGCGATGACGAGCAATCGCGCCTATCGCGAGCATCAGGGCCCGATCTTCGCGATCACCGAGTTGCAGCGCTGCGTCGGCGCCCAGTTCGACGCGGCGGTGCTCGACGCGTTCCTGGCCGCATACCCGGAGGCACAGGGGTTGCCGATCAAGCTGTGAAACGCGGCCACGGCTCATGCCTGCGCTTCGCTAAGTTGACGTGATGACTTCGACCCTCATGATCTCGGTCTCCGGCATGCGCGGCATCGTCGGCACCGATCTCACTCCCGAGCTCGTCGCCCGGCACGCCGCGGCGCTCGGCGCCTGGGCGCGCGGTCACGGTGCCACCCGGGTGGTGCTGGGGCGCGACGCGCGCACCTCGGGGCCGATGCTGGCGGCCGCCGCGACGGCGGGATTGCAGTCGGTCGGCGTCGACGTGATCGATGTCGGCGTGGTGCCGACGCCCACGGTGCAGCTCGCGGTCGAGTACCATCACGCCGGTGCGGGCCTCATTCTCACGGCCAGCCACAATCCGATCCAGTGGAACGCGCTCAAGTTCCTCGGTCCCGACGGCATCTTCCTCGATGCCGATGCCGGAGCTGCGGTGCGTCAACTCGCCGACGACGGCCCGCCGCGCGCCGCATGGAACGCGATCGGCACCGTCATTCGGGACGACGGAGCGTTCGCCCGCCATCTTGATGCCATTGTCGAACTGCCCGGGATCGATGCCGGTGCGATTCGCGAACGCCGCTTTCACGTGGCCCTCGACTGCGTGCGGGGCGCCGGCGGGCCGGCCATGCTGGCGCTCTTCGACCGCCTGGGCGTCGGCGTCAGCGGTATCAACCTCGAAGCCGATGGCCAGTTTCCCCGCGAACCCGAGCCGATTCCCGAAAACCTGGGAGCGCTCGGTGAGCTGGTGCAGCAAAGCGGCGCCGATATCGGCATGGCGGTCGATCCCGATGTCGATCGGCTGGCGCTGGTCGACGAAACCGGCCGCCCGATCGGTGAGGATTACACGCTGGCCCTGGCGGCAAGCGCGGTCCTTGCGTCGGTGCCGCGCAGTCCGCAGCCGACCGTCGTCGTGAACCTGTCGACATCGCTGGTGGTCGCCGATGCGGTCGCGCGCGCCGGCGGGCGCCTGGTGCGGGCCCCGGTCGGCGAAGCCAACGTTGCCCGGGCGATGCTGGCCGAACACGCGACCATCGGCGGAGAAGGCAACGGTGGCGTGATGTTTCCCGCACTCCATGTGGGCCGCGACGCCCCCCTGGGGGCGGCCCTCATCTTGCAACACCTGGCGAATACCGGGCAACGCCTGTCGCAGCTCGTCGGTGCAGCACCGCGCTACGTGATCGTCAAGGCCAAGGTGCCGCGAGGTGGCGATCTTGCGGCGCAGTATGCTCGGCTGGTCGAGGCGTTTCCGGACGCGGAGCAGGATCGGCGTGACGGCCTGCGGCTGGGCTGGCGCGACCGCTGGCTGCACGTGCGGCCGTCGGGCACCGAGCCGGTGATCCGGCTGATTGCCGAAGCGCCGACGCGCGAGGAAGCGGAGAGCTTGATTGACCAGGCGCGGGGCGAAGGGCGAGCATCAACCGGGGACAGCAATGAGTTGCGAGGTTCGTAAATGTGCGGCATAGTCGGTTACGTCGGACCCAAGCAGGCGACGCGGATCCTGATGGAAGGGCTGCGTCGCATGGAGTACCGCGGCTATGACTCCGCGGGTATCGCCGTACTCAACGGCAACGGCTTGCAGATCCGCAAGGCCGCCGGGAAGCTGAGTGTGCTGGCCGGCGAAATCGAAGGCGACGAACCGCACGGTACCCTGGGCATCGGTCACACGCGCTGGGCCACGCACGGCGCGCCGACCACGCCCAATGCCCACCCGCACACCGATCAATCGGGCCGGATCGCGCTGATCCACAACGGCATCATCGAGAACGCCTCCAGCATCCGCAAGGCGTTGCGCGCGCGCGGCCACGTCTTCCATTCCGAGACCGACACCGAAGTGCTGGCGCACCTCATCGGCGAGCTGTACGACGGCAATCTCGAGGAGGCGGTGGCCGCCGCGCTGCGCGACATCGACGGCGCGTACGGCATCGTCGTGATGTCGGCGGACGAGCCCGGAACGCTGATCGCGGCGCGCAACGGGTCGCCGATCGTTCTCGGCATCGGCGAAGGCGAGAACCTGGTGGCGTCGGATCAGTCGGCGCTGCTCGATCACACCCGGTCGGTGGTCTATCTCGACAACGACGAACTCGCGGTGCTTACCAGCGATGGATTCCGGGTGCGCAACCTCACCACCCGCCAGGTCGACAAGCCGATCAACCAGATCGAGTGGGATCTCGAGACCATCGAGCGCGGCGGGTTCGATCATTTCATGCTCAAGGAAATCTTCGAGCAGCCCGACAGCATCGAAAACACCATGCGCGGGCACATGCTGGAGGACGTGGGATCGGTGCGCGTGTATGGCCTGAAGCTGTCGGACACCGATGCCAAGAAGATTCGCCGCGTGATCATCACCGCGTGCGGCACCTCATGGCACTCGGGCCTGATCGGCAAGCACATGCTGGAGGAACTGGCGCGGATTCCGACCGAGGTGGAGTACGCGTCGGAGTTCCGCTATCGCAACCCGATCGTCGATCCCGAGACGCTGGTGATCGCCATTTCGCAGTCGGGAGAAACCGCCGATACGCTCGCGGCCCTGCTGGAGGCCAAGCAGCGGGGCGCTCGCGCCATCGGCCTGGTCAACGTGGTGGGATCGACCATCGCGCGCGAGGTGCACGGCGGCCTCTATCTGCGGTGCGGCCCCGAGATCGGCGTCGCGAGTACCAAGGCCTTCACGTCGCAGGTCGTGGCACTGGCGCTGATCACGCTGCGGTTCGCGAGGTTGCGCACCATGTCGCTGCTCGAGGGGCGTCGCTACATCGAGGCGCTGCAGCGGCTGCCCTCGCAGGTGCAGCAGATTCTCGATCGCGCCGACGAGGTCGAGCGGCTGGCCGAGCGCTTCGACGATGCCACCAACGCCCTCTATCTCGGCCGCGGCGTCAACTTTCCCGTGGCACTCGAAGGCGCGCTCAAACTCAAGGAGATCTCCTACATCCACGCCGAGGGCTACCCTGCGGCCGAGATGAAGCACGGGCCGATCGCGCTGATCGACGAGAACATGCCCGTCGTCGTGGTGGCGCCCCGCGACGCCGTGCACAGCAAGATCGTCTCGAACGTGCAGGAGGTGCGCGCCCGCGGCGGCAAGGTGATTGCCATCGTGAACGAGGGCGACGAGGAAATCGCGCGCCTGGCGGAGGCCACGTTCATCGTGCCGCAGACGCTCGACCTGCTGACGCCGGTGCTGACCATCATTCCGCTGCAGCTGCTGTCGTATTACGTCGCGCTCAAGCGCGGCTGCAACGTCGACCAGCCGCGCAACCTCGCCAAGTCGGTGACGGTGGAGTAACGCGGCAGCCCGGCGCTAGAACAGGCGGGCGATGCCCAGGTTCATGCCGGCCCGCCGGCGGCTGATCCGCGCAAAGCCGTCGGGGAGCTCGTCGGCCGAGAAGACCGAGCCGCCGGTGGCCACCTCGCCGCGCACGACGGCGCTCCACCGTCGTCCCATCGGAAAGTCGAATTCGGCCGCGCCCTGGACCGCCCCGCGACTGCGACCGGCACCTTCCGCCAGATCGAACGACCAATGTGTCAGCTCGCCTCCCAACAGCAGATATAGCGCCGCGGTGCCCGCGTGCCCGGCGATGCGACGACCGGCTTCGGCCATGGCGCCCCACGCGTGCAATGCCGCCGGCGTCACGATCGCGGTCGACGCACTCGACTCGCTGATGTCGGCGTCGGTGTGCTCGATCCCGGCGGAGAATCGCCACGGGCCGGCGTTGCGTCCCACCGCCACGCGAACGGTGGCGGGATGATCGTCACGGAGTTCAGGCCGATCGGTGTCGGCGTCGTCGCGCGCGTCGCCGCGCACCGTCGAGCTTCCCGCCGTCAAGGCGACGCGCCATTGGGCGTGCAGCGCCACGGGCGCCGAGAGCAGCAGGCAGAGCGTTCGGAGTTGCATCGGTTCCTCGGGGAGAGTGGACCGGTGCATTCTGACGATCCACCATCAACCGAGGCACAACAGGATCAACGCGTGACGTATTTCCAGTCGCGGACCTTGCCCTCGGCCAGCCACGCGAGCGTGGTTGCCAGCATATCGCCGTGGCGCTGCCGCGTCGATCCGACCGTACCTAACTTGTGCCAATGCGGGTACTGGTGCAGCGCGTGCGGCGGGCCAGCGTGACCATCGACGACCGGGTGGCCGGCGAGATCGGCACGGGCCTGCTCGCGCTGGTCGGCTTTACGCACGGTGACACGATGGACGCGGTGCGCTGGATGGCCGACAAGGTCATCGGATTGCGCGTGTTCAACGACGCCGAGGGCAAGATGAATTGCGACCTGGCGGCGGTCGGCGGCAGCGTGCTGGTCGTGTCGCAGTTCACGCTCTACGGCGATGTGGCCCGGGGGCGGCGACCGGCGTTCACCGACGCGGCACGTCCGGACGTGGCGATTCCGCTGTACCAGGCGTTTGTCGCGGGCCTGCGGGAGCGCGGCACCACGGTCGCCACCGGCGAATTCGGCGCCGACATGCAAGTCGAACTCATCAACGATGGTCCGGTGACGCTGATGCTGGAGCGGGTTGCGTGAACGCGCCGCCGCTGGTGCTCGCGTCGGCGTCCCCCCGGCGCCGTCAGTTGCTCGAGATGCTCGGCATTCCCGTGGTCGTCACACCGGCGAACGTGCAGGAGCTGGCGCTGCCCGGTGAGTTGCCGGCGGCGTATTCTCGACGGCTCGCTCGCGACAAGGCGCGTGCCGTGCCTGGCGCGCTGGTGCTCGGCGCCGACACCATCGTGGTGCTCGACGGTGCCATTGTCGAGAAACCGCTCGATGACGACGACGCACTGCGCATGCTGCAGGCGCTGCAAGGGCGCACGCACACCGTGATCACTGCCATATGCCTGATCGCGCGCGGCACCGAACGACACGCGATGGACCAGACCGATGTGACCTTCCGCCCGTGCGATGACGCCATGTTGCGGGCCTACATCGCGACCGGTGAATCACGCGACAAGGCGGGCGCCTACGGCATCCAGGGCTGGGGCGCCGCGCTGGTCGACCGCATCGACGGCGACTTTTTCGGGGTCATGGGACTGCCGGTGCGCCTGGTGGTGCGGCTGTTGGCGGAGGCGGGTTACGAATACCGGTTTGCCGAGGGAATCGTCCAGTTGCCGGAGCCTCCGCCAGGCCGAGCGCCTTGAGCACCGCACGCGCCTTGGCGGCCGTCTCCTGCAGTTCGGTCTCCGGCACCGAATCCGCGACGATGCCGGCGCCGGCCTGCACGTACGCGGCGCCACCGTGAAACACCGTCGTCCGGATCGCGATCGCCGTATCGAGCGTGTGCGCCCCGAAACCGACGTAGCCGACCGCGCCGGCGTACGGGCCGCGGCGTGAGGGTTCCAGCTCGTCGATGATTTCCATCGCGCGCACCTTGGGTGCGCCGCTGACGGTGCCGGCCGGAAACGCCGCTGCCAGCGCGTCGAGCGCATCGAGGTCGGGGCGCAAGGTCCCGCGCACTTCGCTCACCAGGTGCATCACCTGGGAATACCGCTCCACCACCATCCGTTCGGCCACGTGCACGCGTGCCATACGCCGCCACCCGACCGACATCGTTCCGCCCCAGGTCCAGCAGCATCATGTGTTCGGCGCACTCCTTCGGATCGCCGCGCAGTTCGGCTTCGAGCGCCTCATCCTGTTCCGGCGTGGCACCGCGCGGACGGGTGCCGGCGATGGGACGCAACGTCACCTGGCCGCCCGTGACGCGCACCAGCACTTCGGGTGATGCGCCGGCAATCGTGAGGTCGCCCAGCGCGAGGTAGTAGCAATACGGCGCCGGGTTCAGCGCGCGCAACCAGCGGTAGGTGCGAAATGGGTCGGGCGCGGGACGAACATCGAGCCGGCGCGACAGCACGATCTGAAAAGCGTCACCGGCCGCGATGTACTCCTGGCAGCGCGACACATCGCGGCGAAACGCGTCGTCGGCGTAGCCGCAGGTCGCAGCGGCCTGGGTGGCATCGTCGGGCACGGCGAGCGGTTGCAGGGCACCGGGCGTGGCGAGTCGCGCGAGCCAGTCATCGCAGCGACGTTCGGCCGCGGCAATGCGCCGACGCAACTCGTCGTCGCTGCAATCGACCGACACCGCGACATTGGCGATCACCACGCCGCGATGGTACAGGTTGTCGAGCACCAGCAGTGTGTCGACCAGCATCACCATGGCGTCGGGCAGGTCGCGATCGTCGGCGGGCGCATTCGGCAGCCGCTCGAGCGTGCGGACGGTGTCGTACCCCCAGAAGCCCACCGCGCCACCGGTAAACGGCGGCAGGTCCGGTCGAGGTGCCGAACGCTCGCCCCGCAACAGTGCGCCAAGATGCTGCAGCGGCGGATGGTCGCCGGGCACCGTGGTCCAGACGTCGGCGGCGAGTGTTTCGGCCCGATGGCCGCGATAGCGATAGGCCGCGG
Source organism: uncultured Gemmatimonadales bacterium (assembly GCA_963796635.1). Lineage (GTDB taxonomy): Bacteria > Gemmatimonadota > Gemmatimonadetes > Gemmatimonadales > GWC2-71-9 > Palsa-1233. The sequence goes on along the minus strand of CAWCMH010000001.1, from coordinate 2,085,034 downwards.
TGGGTTCGGTGGCGACGAACGAATACCGCGCCCACCGCTCGCCGCCTTCGAGCGACTCGAGCAGCAGGCCGTAGCCGCCACGATGCAGCTTGGCGAACGCCGACACCGGGGTTTCGCCGTCGAGCACGACGTTGCGGGTCAGCGGGACGCGAGTATGTCCGGCGCGCGCTGCCTCGCGGCAGACGTCGAACCACACCGTCATTTGTTGAACACCACCGCGAAGGTACCGGGCCCCGGCAGCGCGGACCGCAATACATCGGCCGCGGGACGATCGGCGGCAAAGATGTCGACGCGACCGTAGCTCCCGATGAGCGCGGGGACCAGACGCTGCTCGAGCACCCCGGGATCGGGGTATCGGGCGACAGCTTGTGGCGGCGTTTGCAGATGGATGGCGTAGCAGAACTCGATCCAGCTGCCCGACGGCACCAGCGAGGATGCGGTGAGCGTCAGCGCGTACTCGCCCGGTTCCTGATGCAGCGCGATGCGCGTGCTGTCGCCGGTGCGCAGACTGTCGGCGACCGGCGGAAAGCGCAGTGTGGCAAAGATGGCGTGCAGGGAATCGGGCTGTCGCAGGACGACGGTGCGTCCCGTTGCTTGCGCGAATGTCAACGTGGTATCGGCGATGCCGGGGCCCGACGCACCGAGAATCCAGACATGGTCGAGCGTGGTGGTGGCCACCGCACCGTTGGCCGGCAACGGGGCCGTCGTGACGTGATGACCATGGCATGCCCCGAGCAGCAGGAGTGCGAAGCCTATCTTCCCACGATGCGCGCGTCGCTGCCCATGGTACACCTGCTGATCATCGTTGCCGCGCCCGTTGCCGCGCAGGGCTGGCAGCCCGGCAGCGCGGTCCCGCTCATCGGCCGGGCCGCGGCGCACCGCACTGCCCGTGATGCCGACACCGTGTTGGCGGCGTGGCAGGCGCGGGCTCACGGCGTGTTGCGCTTCGCAGCGGTGCTCAATCATGACGGGGTTCCGATCGAACGGGTCATCCGAGCCGACGAACTCGAAGTCGAAGTGTATGGCGAAGCCCCGAATCGCAGCAAGCAGGTGATCGCCGCCTGGCGCGACACCACCTTCCTGCCCAACGCGCTCACGTATCACCGCGACCACCTCGGTATCGTCGCCAACGACTTTGGTCCAACCATCCGGCTCGGCCAGGGGGATGAGGTGCGCGACGTGGCGCATCCGCTGTCCCCCGCGGGGGTGGCAACTTACCTCTTTCGCGTCGGCGACACGGTGGCGCTGGCCGGGCCCGCCGGACGCGTGCGTGTCGTCGCGATCGAGGTGCGGCCGCGCGATCCCGACGCGCCTGGCGCGGTGGGCACGATGTATCTCGACGTCGACCGGGCCGCTCTGGTGCGCTTCGACTTCACGTTCACGCCGGCCACCTACCGCGATGCGTCGGTCGCCAGCATCACGGTGACGCTCGAGAACGCGTTGCAGCGCAATGCGCGCTGGCTGCCGTGGCATCAGGTCATGGTGATTCGCCGCGCCCTGCCGTGGCTCGATCTGCCAGTGCAGTCGCTGATCCGCGCGGACTGGCAGATCGACGATTACCAGTTCGGTGCCCACGCACCCGCCGGTCTCTTTGCCAACACGCTGATCGCGGGGCCGTTGACGCCTCTCGATCACGGCCCGTGGCCGGTGCCGATCACCCGCGTGCTCGACTCGCTGCCCGCCACCGGTGCCGATGTGGCGGCGGTCGACGCGAATGCCGCGCGAGAGCTGGGTGGTCGCCTGCTTGACGCGCTGCCGCACTGGCGACTGCAGGGTGCGGGGATCAGTGATTTTCTCCGGGTCAATCGCGTGGAGGGTGTCACCGCGGCAGCGGGGCTGCACCTCGCGATCGGGCGGCACGTCGCGCTGCGGCTGCGCGGCGGGTACGGCTTCAGCGATCAGCGCGCCATTGGTGATGTGCAGATCGGCCTGCCGCGCTCCGCGCTGCACTGGTCGCTGACCGCCGATCGCACGATGCAGGACGTGGGCGACACGCCGGTGATCAGCGGTGTCCTCAATTCGCTGCAGACGGTGGTGAACGGGGATGACGACGGCGATTACACCTTGATTGATCGCGTCATGCTTGGCGCGTCGCTCGGCACTAGATTTCCGGTGCGCATCCAGGGCGGGGAAGAGTGGTCGCAGTCGGTTGCGACCCGCTTCACACCGCTGTCGGGCAATGCCGGACACAATCCGGCGCTGGGTGTCGGCGCGGCGAGCATCATCCGGATCAGCGTGGTGCGTCGTTCGGCGCCCGGAATCGCATGGACCGCGGACGTCGAAGCCGGCGACGCGGACGTCGCCTGGGCGCGGATTCACGCCACCGCGATGGGCCGTATCGCGATGCCTTCTGGCGAATTGCAGGTCGGCGGCGAGGCCGGAGCGGGCACCGCGTCCCTCCCACCATATCGCGACTTTGTGCTCGGCGGCAGGGCGACGTTGCCGGGTGTGCCGTTCCGATCGCTTGGCGGGCGCCGAATGCTCCTCGCCAACGTCGCCTGGATGCTGCCGATCGCGCTGCCCACGCCGCCGGTGCCATACTCGCGCTACGTGCCGTTGCCAAGCACGCTGGGCCCCTTCGTGGCGGCCGGCCTCGCGGGAGGGTCGGTGGCGGGGGTTCCCTGGTCGGCGACCGACCGTGTCGAGACGGTCGCGGGGCTCCGTCTCGACCTGTGGGGACCGTTGTTGAGGGTCGAGACCGGGGTCTCGTTACGGACCGGACGAGTCGAAGTGACGGTGGATGCGCATCCTGACTGGTGGCCGGTGATGTGAGGCCTCGACGCTGCCGCCGGCAGGCATCCAGTTTGCACGGGTTTGTTCCCATATTTCGAGGCGTTGAGCTCAGGAAAGGCAGTCCGTGGCCAATTACAACGACGAATGGATGGCGACCGCGCTGGCCCCTCTGCTGCCGGAGGGCGCCCTGGCCGAGTTCATGGCCGAACCGAACGCCAAGACGTCGTTGTGGGAGCGGGTGCTCGAGTCCTCGCTCCTGGATGAACAGCAGGTGCTCGGCGCGGTCGCTGCGCGATGCCGGCTGCCGATCGCCGATCTCGCCACCACCACCGACGCCGCGCGCGACGCCGTCCCCGAACAACTGGCCCGTCGGCACGGCATCATCCCCCTGCGCGTCAATGACGCCGTGCTCGAAGTGGCCACCAGCAATCCGTTCGATATCGGTGCGGAACAGGCGCTCGCGTTTGCCACCGGCCGCGAGGTCCGCATGCTGCTGGCGTCGCCGCGGCGCATCCGGGAGCGCCTCGACGAGCTGTATCGGGACGCACGCCGTGACGGCAATGTCGACGACATTCTCGAGGGGATGGAAGACCTCGACATCACCGCGTTGCCGGATCAGCCGGACGAGACCGATGCCGACAGCCTGGCCGAGGCGACGTCACGGCCCATCATCAAGCTGGTTGACGTGGTGCTGGCCGATGGCATCACCAGCCGGGCCAGCGACATTCACATCGAGTCGGGCGAGCAGAGCGTGGTGGTGCGCTACCGCATCGACGGCGTGCTGCGCCAGGCGATGACCATTCCGCGCAAGGCGGGGTCGCCGCTGATCTCGCGCATCAAGATCATGTCGGGGTTCGACATCGCCGACCGGTTGCGGCCCCAGGACGGCCGCGCGCGCGTCGCGGTCAATGGCAACCCGGTCGACCTGCGCATCTCGACGCTGCCGGCCACGCATGGCGAAAAGGTCGTCATCCGGATCCTGAACACCCAGTCGACCATGCTGTCGCTCGAGTCGCTTGGTCTCTATGACGAAGAGCGCGCCACGATCCGCGTGCTGCTCAACAGCAAGGAAGGCATCATCCTCTGCACCGGGCCGACCGGTTCGGGCAAGACGACGACGCTGTATTCCTGCATCCGCACGATCGAGGGCGAAGGGATCAACATCGTCACGGTCGAAGACCCGGTCGAATACCGCCTCGGCAAGAACATCGTGCAGGTGCAGACCAACGAGAAGACCGGGCTGACGTTCGCCGCCGCGCTGCGGTCGATCCTGCGTCAGGATCCCGACATCGTGCTGGTCGGCGAGATCCGCGACATCGAAACCGCGCAAGTGGCGGTGCAGGCGTCGCTGACCGGCCACCTCGTGCTGTCGACGCTGCACACCAACGACGCGCCGAACACGGTCACCCGTCTGGTCGACATGGGGCTGGAGGCGTTCAAGATCGGCGCCGCCTTGCGCGGCATCATCGCGCAACGCCTGATGCGCAAGCTCTGTCCCGCGTGTCGCGCCCAGCAGTCGGCCAGCGAAGTTCCCGAGCGGCTGCGTCCGTTCATTCCGGCCGGCACCACGCTGTGGAAGGCGGTCGGGTGCAGCAAGTGCACGCAGACCGGCTATCGTGGCCGGTTTTCGGTGGTCGAGATCCTGACGATGAATCCGGAGATCGAACGCCTGGTCGGCAACGGCGGCAACGCCGACGAGATCAGCCGTGCCGCGCGCGCGAGCGGCATGCAGACGCTGTTCCAATGCGGCTTGCGTCACCTGATCGACGGTCACACCACCGTCGACGAGCTGCTGCGCGTGACGGATGTGCCGCAACCCGAGGAGGCCGCCGGTGCGGCGGCGCGCAGCAAGGGCCGCAAGGGAAAGCCGGCGCGCGGGACGAGCCCGTCGGTGGCGGCGGACGCGCAATTCGACATCGACGCCACCGGGGAGCACAGCCACGAGGAGCTCCTCGCCGGCCTGGAACTGCTCGACGAGCCCGGGGCGCCGTCGAGCAGCACGGTGGCGACGCGTGCCACGATCCTGCTGGTCGAGGACGAGGACTCGTTGCGTCGCGTGATGAAGGACCTGCTCGAGCAGGAAGGCTATGCCATCTGCGAAGCGCGCGACGGCGCCGAAGCGATGGAGCAGGTCGACCGCCACAATCCCGACCTGATGCTGCTCGATCTCAATCTGCCGAATGTGGACGGCTACACCGTGCTGCAGAAGCTGCGCGCGCATCCGCGAACGGAAAACCTGCCGGTGATCATTCTCTCCGCCCGCGGCGACGAGGACAACGAGGTGCGCGTGCTGCGCCTGGGCGCCACCGATTTTCTCGCCAAGCCATTCCGGCCCAAGGCGTTGTCGGCACGGCTGGAGGCCACGCTGGCCCGGAAAAAGGCGAGCTGATCGCAACGCGACGTGGAGAGACGAGACAAGGAGACCGGCGGCACTGAATTCGTGTCCCACTTCGGCGCACCAGCGGGACGTTTGGATTTTTCGCCCGCCGGGAGAGTTGTCTCTCCTTCTCTCCTTCTCCCCGGTCTCCTAGTTTCCCTGCATGACCATTTCCAGCGTCTCCTACGTCGACGTCTACGTGCTGCGCGGCCGCGGCGACGGACTCGAGGCGCTGCTGCTGCGCCGGGCGCGCGGCCAGGTGCGTCCCGGGTCGTGGGAATGCGTGCATGGCAAGATCGACGCGGGCGAGACGCCGGCGGCGGCGGCGCGCCGGGAACTGCGCGAGGAAACCGGCTGCACGCCGATGGCGCTCTACAACCTGTCGCGCGTCGAGCAGTTCTACCTGCATGGTAGCGACGAGATCGCCCTGATTCCGGTCTTCGCGGCTTTTGTCGCCGCTGATGCCGTGATTCGGCTCAGCCACGAACACGACACGGTGTTGTGGCTTTCGCCGGCCGACGCACAGCAGCGCTGCTCGTGGCCGCGCGCCGCCCGCTCGATTGCCGATGCGGTGCGGCTGCTCGGTGACGGCACGGCGGGCGTGCTCGACGACGTGTTGCGGATCGATGACTAGTCCGGCGGTGTCGGCCGCGGCGGCGCTCGATCGACTGCGTCAGGGCAACCGGCGCTTTCTGGCGTCGGTCGACGGCGACCGCAGCGTGGAGCTCGCGCGGCGCGACGCACTGGTCACGGTACAGGCGCCATTCGCGACCATCCTGGGCTGTTCCGATGCCCGGGTGCCCGCGGAGATTGTCTTCGATCAAGGGCTGGGCGACCTCTTCGTGATCCGCGTGGCGGGCAACATCGTGGCACCGTCACTGGTGGGCAGCGTGGAGTTTGCCGCGACGGAACTTGGCTCGCGCCTGGTGGTGGTGATGGGGCATACCGAATGCGGTGCGATTGCGGCAACGCTGCGCGCGGTGCGTCAGCCCGGCTCGCCGATGTCGCAGAACGTTCGCGCGATCGTCGACTACGTGCGCCCGGCAGTCGACACCGCGCTGGAGGGCAATCCGACGGCGGACGACGTCGCCATCTCGCGCCTCGCCATTCGCGCCAACGTGCGCACCTCAACCAGCCATCTGCGCCATGGCTCGGCGCTGCTCGAGCGGCTGATCCACGACGACGGGCTCGCCGTGGTGGGTGCCCAGTACGACATCCGCACCGGGCAGGTGGAGTTCTTTGACGGCGAACTGGCGCGAGGAGCGGTGTAGCAGGGGGGCGGGGCGAGTTCGAGCGGGAGCGTGACGCTGCTTGGAGTTACTTCCGCTCACCGCGTGGCCGGTCGGGATCTCGATGCGTCGCAAACACCTCCGGCGGCGCATTGGGCTTGACCCGGATCGACTTGGCCGGAATGCCTACGTGGACGTGATAGGGACGCACGTCCTTGGTCGCGACGGCGTTCGCGCCCACCATGCCGTTGCGACCGACATGCACGCCGGCGAGCACCGTCGCGTGATAGGTGATGCGCACGTCGTCGTCCAGCACTGTCGGGAGTGACGTGACGTCCCTCTGGTCGACGATGCTGTGGGTGTGCGAATAGATGTTGGCGTAGTCCGAGATCGACACCCGATTGCCCAGCGTGATGCCGCCGCGATCGTCGAGCAGCACATGCCGGTGCACGACGACGTCGTCGCCGACCTCCAGCTGATAGCCGAACGAAAACTCGACGTGCTGAAAGCACTTGAAATTGGCGCCCACGCGCGCGAAAATGTGCGCCGCGAGAATGCGCCGGAACTCGACGCCGAGATGCACGTTCTGGCCGCCGCACGGCAGCCGGTCGAACGAATACCAGAGCCACAGCAACGGCTTGACGCGCGCAAACTTCGCCTCGTCCACTTCGGCGTAGTACTCCGGCTCCAGCGTGATGTTGCGCGGGTCGCAGGCATCGAGCGCCACCCGTGCCGCCGCCGACACCCCGGCCTCGGCGCTGCGTTCGGCCCAGGTGCCCTGACCGGGCCACGCCAGCTCGAACAGCGTGTCGCGCACGATGACATTCCAGTCGGCGCCGTCGGCGCCAAGCCGCCCTTGCAAGTCGGCGAGCCAGCTGTCGCGCCGGGCGGCCACGCCTTCGGCGGGCGCGACCTGGCGCAGCGGGCGATAGGTCACTGTCGGTGCGACGTGTCGGGCGGCGTCCGCGCCGTCCCGATACGGGTGCGCTCGAGGTCGAAGCGGGGCAGCCGGCGTTCCCAGTCGTCGGTGCTCGAGGCGAGATAGGAGAGGGAGAACGCTTCCTGCACCGGAATGTCGCGGCGATAGATGAACAGCGCCTGCACCTGCTGGCGGATATCGAGCCGCTGGTTGCTGAACGTGGCCGACAACGGCACCCATGCCTCGGGACGGAACTGCTGGCCGTGGAAGACGATCGTGAGCAGCGACGGATCGAAGCTGGTGTTCGGCGCGAGCCCGTGGAAGCTGACCAGCGCGACTCCCGGGTCGGTGACCCCGCTCGCGCGAGCCGCCGAGTCGATCTGCGTCTGCTCCGACGCGAGCATCCGCTCAATACCCTGATAGGTGTCGCGCTGGAGCAGGCGCAGCACCCGTTCGTCGAGCGGCACGAACGAAATCTCCAGGTTGCCGGCCGTCAACCGGAGGGTGATCGACTCCAGGCTGAGCTGGCCCTTGCCGGCGGGCAGGTTGTCGGTGCGGGTGGTATCGGTGGTCTGCGCGGCTGCTCCGCGCGCCACGCCGAGGGATATGGCCACGACGCATGCGCTGGTCACGCGGCGCAGGGCACGACTGCTGAGCATTCCACGCCGCTTCATGCTGCCTCCCGGGCTGCCGCGAGGAGCGCTTCGGCGAGGTCGCCGACGCCACTGCCCGTGCGGGCACTGACCACCTGGATGTCGTCCACCGCGATCCCCAGCTCCCGCGATCGCGCCGCGGCGGCCACCTGCTGTTGCGCCCGGGAAAGCTTGTCACCCTTGGTCAGTACCGGCAACACCGGGCGCCCCGATGCGGTCAGCAGGTCCTGGAACTCCTCGTCGTCGCGCGACGGCGGATGGCGGATGTCGAGCAGCCACACCACGCCGGTGAGCGACGCCCGCTCCCGCAGCACCGCCTCGAGCAGGCGCCGGTATTCCAGGCGCACGGCCTGGCCGGCGCGCGCAAAGCCGTATCCCGGCAGGTCGACAAGATACAGCGTCGGCAGTCGAAAGATGTTGAGCAACTGGGTCTTGCCGGGAGTGCCGCTCACCCGCGCCAGGGCTCGACGACCCACCAGCGCATTGAGCAACGAAGACTTGCCGACGTTGGACCGGCCGACCAGCGCGAACTCCGGCATCGGCGGGTCCAGCGGATGCGCCGGCTCGGGAAACGAGCCGACAAAATCCACGGCGATCGAGGCGAGGGGATTGCGGTCGGTCACGGCAACAGGCTCCGCGGCGCGAACGCTATGCTTCCTTCTTGGGCCGGACGCGTTCCGTGATGATGAGCGGCGAGCTGCCCATGGTGACCGCCTCGGGCGTGATGATCACCTCGCGCACGTCATCGCGGCGTGGGCAGGTCGAACATGATGTCGGTCATCATGTGTTCGAGAATGGCGCGCAGCCCGCGCGCGCCGGTCTGGCGCGTGATCGCCTTGCGCGCGGCGGCGCGCAGCGCCTCGGGCGCAAACGTGAGCCCGACCCCTTCGAGGTCGAACAACTTGGCGTACTGCTTGGTCAGGGCGTTCCGGGGCTCGACCAGGATCCGCACCAGCGCCTCCTCGTCGAGCGACTCCAGTGCGACCAGCACCGGCAGCCGGCCCACCAGTTCGGGAATCATGCCGAAGCGCAGCAGGTCATCGGGCTCGGCGCAGTTGTACGGGTGGTTGTGGTCGAACGCCGGCCCGCCGGGTGCAGCCGGTGCGACGCCGCCAAAGCCGATCTGCTGCCGACCCAGCCGGCTCTCGATGATCTTTTCGAGGCCGTCGAACGCCCCGCCGCAGATGAACAGGATGTCCCGCGTGTTGATCTGGATGTATTCCTGCTGCGGGTGCTTGCGGCCCCCCTGCGGCGGGACGGACGCGACGGTGCCTTCGAGGATCTTCAGCAGCGCCTGCTGCACGCCCTCGCCCGACACGTCGCGGGTGATGCTGGGGTTCTCCGACTTGCGCGCGATCTTGTCGATCTCGTCGATGTAGACGATGCCGCGCTCGCATTCGCCGACGTTGAAATCGCCCGCCTGCAGCAGCCGGACCAGGATGTTCTCGACGTCCTCGCCGACGTAGCCCGCTTCGGTGAGCGTGGTGGCATCGGCAATCGTGAACGGCACGTCGAGAATGCGGGCCAGGGTCTGCGCGAGCAGCGTCTTGCCGGTGCCGGTGGGGCCCAGCAGCAGGATGTTGGACTTCTCGAGCTCCACTTCGCTGCTGTCGCGCGGCCCGGCATTGATGCGCTTGTAGTGGTTGTAGACGGCCACCGACAATGAGCGCTTGGCGCGCTCCTGGCCCACCACGTACTGATCGAGCGTGTCCTTGATTTCCTGCGGCGACGGGACCGGTCGCTGGGTCTCGGTGGCTTCGCGCTGTTCGTCCTCGGCCAGGATCTCGTTGCACAGCGTGATGCACTCATTGCAGATGTACACCGACGGGCCCGAAATGAATTTCCGGACCGAGTCCTTGCTCTTGCCGCAGAAGCTGCAACGCAGGTGCTTGTCGTTGGACATCGCTACCTCAGCTGGCCGCCAGCACGGGCTTGCGCGGCGTGAATACCGAGTCGATCAGCCCATAGCTTACTGCATCTTCGGCACTCATGAAACGGTCGCGTTCCATGTCGTGCTCGATCTGCGCCACCGTCTGCCCGGTGTGCCGGGCATACAGCTCGTGCATCTTGCCGCGCAGATAGAGGATCTCCTTGGCCTGGATCTCGATATCGGCCGCGGTCCCCTGCGCCCCGCCCGAGGGCTGGTGCATCATGATTCGCGAATGCGGCAGCGCCGCCCGCTTGCCCTTGGTGCCGGCCGCCAGCAGGAACGACCCCATCGAGGCGGCCATCCCCATGCAGATCGTGTTGATCGGTGCCCGCAGGTGCTGCATCGTGTCGTAGATCGCCATGCCACTGGATACGACGCCGCCGGGCGAGTTGATGTACACGTAGATGTCCTTCTCGGCGTTGTCGGCCTCGAGAAAGAGCAGCTGCGCGATGATGATGTTGGCGACGTCGTCGTTGATCGCCGCCCCCAGAAAGACGATCCGGTCGAGCAGCAACCGGGAAAAGATGTCATAGGTGCGCTCGCCTCGCGACGAACGCTCGATGATGTAGGGCGGATAGATCGAGGCGTGAGTCACGCCGCACTCTCGGTGATGGTGGACTGCTGCAGGAGCCAGGCAAATACCTTCTCCTCGGTCAGCGCATGCTCGAGTTCGCTCAGCCGCTGATTCTGCTGCAACGACGCGTACAACTTGCCCGGTTCCATCCCCCGCGCCGCCGCCATCGCGGCCACCCGCGCGTCGAGATCTGCCTCCGTGGCACGCAGGTTCCGGGCCGTGGCGACCGCATTGAGGATCAATTCCCGCCTGACCTGGGCCTCGGCCACCGGGCGGAACGACTGGGCAAAGGGTTCCAGCCGGTCGGGGTCGACCCGGTACGACTCGGCATAGGCGTGCAGCAACCGGTTGACCATCGACGGCGGCGCCGGGACCTGATTGGCCTCGGCGATCTGCTTGATCAACTCGCCCTTTACTTCGTCGTCGGCACGTCGGCCAGCCTCGGCCGCCAGATCCTCGCGGACCCGCGTCTCGAGCGCCGCGAGCGAGTCGAAATCGCCCAGCTCGCGCGCCAGCGAGTCGTCGAGCTCCGGGAGCACCTGTTCCTTGACTTCGTGCAAGGAAATCCGCACTTGCCGAGTCTGCCCCCGCCGGGCTTCGTCCGCATGATCGTCGGGAAGCCGGACCTCGGCGTCGACCGTTTCCCCCGGCTCGAGACCCATGATCTGCTCTTCGAGGTCGGGAATCGCCTGGCCCTGTCCCAGCACGATATCGTGCGGCTGCGCTGGCTCGGGGTCGACGCCTGGTTCGATGCGGCGTCACCGTCACCGACACGAGGTTGCCGGGCTTGGGCCGGACGGCTGTCAAGGGCGACCAGGTCCCGCGCTGTTCGCGCAACTGTTGCAGCTGCTCGTGCACCATCTCGTCGGTCACTGTGGGAACCTGACGGGTGACGGTAAAGCCGCCGGTGGTCGCCAGCGTGAGCTCCGGGCGGATCTCGACCAGGACTTCGAACGTCAGCGGTTTGCCCTGCTCGAACGAGACGTTACGGATCTGGGGATCGGCGGTGGGCTTGAGCTCGGTGTCCTTGAGGATCGTCTCCCAGCCTTCGCGCAGCGAATCCTCCAGCACGAAGCGCCGGATTTCGGTGTCGAACCGTCGTCGGACAACGGCTTCCGGCGCGTGGCCCTTGCGGAAGCCGGGTAGCCTGGTCTTCCGGGCATATTCACGCACGGCCCGCTGTTCGGTGGCTTCGAGCCGGTCGACGGCGACGGTGACCTCGAGTGCCCGGGAGGCCACGTCTTCGGCGGTGGTACGATAGGTGATGCCAGTCATGCGGTGGAAAATAGCGTCACCCGGGCCCGGGAGTGAGACCAAAGCCGGTCGTCCATGTCATGCCCGTCCCAGAAGCGCACGCGGTCCGAGCGGTTCCTCACGGCTTCCCCCATATTTGACCCATGGCGATCATCCTGGTGGTTGATGACGATGCAGCCGTCCGCCGGGTGGTACGCCTGGTGTTCGAGCGCACTGGCCACACGGTGATCGAAGCGGCGTCGGCATTTCAGGCGCTCGGCATGCTCAAGGGGCCGCCGGCTCCGGACGCGGTGGTGTCCGACGTGTTGATGCCCGGCATGAACGGCCTGCAGTTCTACCGTCATCTCGCCGAGCGCGCGCCACACCTCAGGCATCGGGTCGTGTTCCTCACCGGCGCGAGCCGGGATCCCGACATTCACCTCCCGATCGAACAACTCGGGGTTCCACTCCTCGGAAAGCTCGACAACCTCCAATTGGTGATCGACGCCGTCCGCGTGGCGCTGCTGCATCCGGCGGACCCGGAACCCTGACCGTTGCCGCACGCCGCGATCAGGGGAGCAGATGCAATACGGCGTCGAGCGAGTATCGCCCGGGCCCGAGCAGCATGACCGCGACCGCCGCCGTCAGCAGGATGAAATCGATTTCCCAGCCATCGTCGTCGCCGAAGCGGTCGTGCCACACCACGATGCGGGTGCGAATCGCGCCGAGCATCACCAGGCTGAGGCCGAGTGCGGCGTACGACGTCAGCAATCCGAGGAGCACGCCGAGGCCGCCGAGCGGCTCGGCAATCGACAGCAGCCGGTACACTTGCAGCATGTGGCGTGAGCCCGCGGCACCAGGGGCCATTCCCCAGTATTTTTTCTTCTCGACGCCGTGCACCAGAAAGGGTGTTGCGACGCCGAGGCGGAGTATCAGCAGCGCCCAGTCGGGCGTGACGGCAAATTGATGCAGGAACGGCAGCGGCAACTCCCGTGGCGTGACGCTCGGGAGACGATCCCGGCCTTCTCGCAGTCACCCTTCAGCACGCAGTCGCACCTCCGAGGAATCATGCGCAGACTCGCCTGGCTTCCGATCACTGTGTTCGCCGCGGTCCCGCTGATGGCGCAGCGACCGGCTCGCGTCTTCACGCACGCCGACACGTTGCGCGGCAGCATCGGTCCCGACCGGGTGTGGTGGGACGTCGCCTTCTACGACCTGCACGTCACGGTGCATCCGGCCGACAGCAGCATCACCGGCTGGAACGGCATCACCTATCGCGTGCTCGCGCCGCAGCAGGAGATGCAGATCGACCTGCAAATGCCGCTGGTGGTCGACAGCATGATCCAGGATGGTCGCGCGCTGACCTGGCGGCGCGACGGCAACGCGTTCTTCGTCGCGCTGGTGGCGCCGCAGCATGTGGGAGCGCGGAAGACGGTCACGGTGTATTACCACGGGCAGCCCGTTGCGGCGAAGCGGCCGCCGTGGGACGGCGGCTTCATCTGGCAGCACGATTCGCTCGGCAATCCGTGGATTGCGACGGCGAACCAGGGATTGGGCGCGTCGGTGTGGTGGCCCGACAAGGACACCCAGGCCGACGAGCCGGATTCGCAGCGCATCGCCATCACCGTGCCCGACCCGATGATCGACGTGTCCAACGGGCGGCTGCGGCACACCACGCACAACGCCGACAGCACGACGACGTACGAATGGTTCGAGAGCGAACCGATCAACAACTACGACGTCGCCGTCAACGCCGGCACCTATGCGCATTTCAGCCAGATCTATCATGGCGAAGACGGCAAGCTCACCATGGATTTCTGGCCACTCGCCTATCACCTCGACACGGCGCGCGTGCAGTTCCAGCAGGCCGCGAAGATGATGGCGTGCTTCGAGCACTGGTTCGGCCCGTATCCGTGGTACAAGGATGGGTACAAGCTGATCGAAGCGCCGCACCTTGGCATGGAACACCAGACGGCGGTGGCGTACGGCAATCACTACATGAACGGGTACTTCTCGGGGCGTCCCGCCGACCCGATTGCCGCGGGGCACATGACGGATCTGTCCGGTTCGGGCGAAGGCTTCAAGTGGGACTTCATCATCGTGCACGAGAGTGCCCACGAGTGGTTCGGCAACAACATCACCAGCAAGGACATCGCCGACAGCTGGATCCACGAAGGCTTCGCGAACTATGCCGAAGGTCTGTATGCGGAGTGCCAGGACGGCAAGGCCGCCGGCGCGAAATACATCATCGGCAGCCGACACAATATCCGCAACACGGCGCCGATCATCGGGCCGTACGGGGTCAACGCCGACGGCTCCGGAGACATGTACTACAAGGGCGGCAGCATGCTGCACATGATCCGCCAGCTGGTGCACAACGACGAGAAATGGCGCGGCGTGCTGCGGGGCCTCAACAAGACCTTCTGGCACCAGACCGTCACGACGCAGCAGATCGAGCACTACATGTCGCAGCAGACCGGGATCGACCTGAGCAAGGTGTTCGATCAGTACCTGCGGACCACGCAGATTCCCACGCTGGAATACCAGATCGCCAACGACACGTTGCGCTACCGCTGGACCGACGTCGTGCCGGGCTTCGCGATGCCCGTCGAAGTGACTTCCGGCGACAGCGGCTATGTGTGGATTCACCCGACCGAGGCGTGGAGCAGTACCCCGATCGCATTGCCGGCCGACCGGGAGTTCGGGGTCGATCCCGATTTCTACGTCAAGGCGAAGGCCGTGACGGGCGCCCCATGAATGATGGTGGCTGACGGCCGGCTGCAGCGGTTGAGCTCCACCTACCGGCGGATTCGCAACCGGAAGACCCGGAGTTCAGACACGGTGGACCGGTAGGTGTAACGCGCGAGCAGATAGCCATTCGCAATCTGCAGCACGTCGAGGTCGGGCGGGACGGTGACGGTGCCGAGGAAATTGACCGGATGCGGCGAACACGTCCCAGGTCGCCGGCTCGCCGTCGATGGTCCAGATCCGGGCCCACACGTGATGCTCGTCGTCAACCTGGAGCGCGGTGTAGGCGGGCGCCTGTGACGGAAACGGCATCCATTCCAGCGCGAGACTGTCATCCGGCCGTTCGACCGGATAGCTGCGCGCCAGGCGGGCCCGCTTGAGACGTTGGATCACGACCGGCGTGACCGGTCGGCGCGACCGGCTCATGCGGAAGCGCGCTAGCGGTTTCCCCGATGGTGCACGGCGTTGGACTTCGAACGCCGATCCATCGGTGTAGAACCAGGCGTCGTCATCAACCGCGATTGAGCCGTTGCGCCCGAGCGGCAGCTGTCCGGTCACCGAATAATGTCCGTCAAAGGTGAATCGTTCCTCTCGAAAGAGCAGACCGAGTGTGGCCGCCCTGCCGTTCGCGGTCACATGATAGATCGCGAACGAATCCATGCGAATTTGTCGATTATGCGGCGCGACGGGATTCTTGACCGTTCCGATCATGTCGCCGGTGCCAAAGGCACCGACCAGCGACAGGAACGCGCGCGACCAACCACGGAGCTCGCGCTGGTCCGGGGGATTGTGGACGCGGACCGTATGCGTCACGCTGCTCTTGCCGTTCAGCACCATGACTTGGTCGGCCACGCCATCCCATTCGGCCACCTTTCCTGGCCCGAACGGAAAGAGATTCCAGGGCTGTTCAAGGCGTCCCGAGATCGCAACGACGTCGACGCCGAAGCGGTAGATGCCTTTCGAGTTGAAGAAGGAGACCCGTTTGTGGTCGAAGTCGGCGACGACGATTTGGCCATCCGGCAGGCGAAGTGCACCCATCACAGTCCCGAGTGCCGCATTGCCCTTCGCGCCCGGTCCGCCGATCGTCACGACCGGCGTCGAATCAACCACGCGCCAAGTGATTGCATCGGGGTCCGCGACGCGGTTCTCCACGATTCGCACTCCGGCGCTGTCACGAACGCGTGGCAGCTGGGCGTTGCTGCGGGCGGCCAGTGCGGCCAGCAGCGCGGTGACGCCACCGGCGATCCTAGGAGTCATGTCGAAGGCTTCGCGGTGCATGTCGAACCGTGTCGAGCCCGTATCGCGCGGTGGCAGGAGCTTGCGAGTCAGGCTGCGTTGTTCGCCCGAGAAGCCTCGCGACGAGTCGGTTGAGCTCCTCAAAAGGAATTGCACCGGTAACCGGCAATCCGTTGATGAACGACGTGGGCGTTGCGACAACGCCGAGTTGTGCGGCCTCCCGCGCGTCTCGTTCCACGGCGTGGCTGAATGTTCCGGATTCGACGCAGAGACTGTAGCGCTTCATGTCCGGAAGATGAATGCTGTCGCCGACGTCGTGCCAAGGTTCGTGTGCGACCTCCGTCGATCCGAACACGAATGCCTCATGGTAATACTCCGCCAACTTGCCTTGATCTGCCGCACACGGTGCGCCCTCATGCAGCAGGAGCTCGGCACGCCCGGGTTGGGACAGCAGGTTCTTCACCACCACGGCAACCACATCGGGATAGCGGCGCCGAAGCCTCTCGATGGTTGCCGAAAAAGCGACACAATAGCCGCAGGTGTAGTTGAGAAACTCGACGATGACGATCGGCGCATCCGCCGGGCCCATTCGAGGGCTTTCAGCCGCCATTTGATAGAAGAGCGTTGGGTCGATGCTTCCTGGTGGGAGCGTCGGTAACGAGATCCGCTGTGCCGCCCGGCGCCGTCGATATGTCGCCAGGCGGTCACGAACGCCCAGAATGACCAAGACGAGTGCGACGAGGTAAAGTACTTTTGTGGTGCGGTCAAGCACCCTTGCGATTGACATGTCGGTCAGGCCCCCTCATCAATGGCGTCGATGCCGCCAGCTGATGGCGACGATTCACGGAGAGCCCCTCAGATGGTATTCAAAGACCCCGTCTCCGTCCTGTCCCGCTGCGAACAGCATGGTATCTCCCGAGACCGCGATCGTACTCATTTCGTGGCGCAGCCCGATCACCTTGACTAAACGGCCGTCCCAGTCGAAGACGTGCACATATCTGGCCGCCCGTACGCGCCCCCCGTGCGGACCATCGGTCCGGTGGCCGGCGAACAGCGCGTACAGGTAACGCGGCGTGGCATCGCAGTCGATATAGAAGAACCAGTCAGGCTTGCCCCACAACGTGTGGGTGCGCGGAGACAACGCCCATTCGCCGTTCGAGGGAAATGGCACGCTCGCATGCGTCATCAACTCACCAGTCGAGTCAAAGAGATCGATCCGTCCTCCCATCTGGTATAGCACCGCGAACCGCTCCGCGACCGGACTGGCACAGGCGACGAACCCGAGCGATGCCGCCCGTCGCGCCAGCAACGGAATGGAGTCCCCGCCGAGCAGATCGGTCTTGCGCAGCGCCAACAGCTGACCGCTGGTGTCCGCGATGATGATGCGATTGGTGTCCATGTCGCCGATGCCGACCAGTCGATTGCGGCCGAGCCAGAGATAGGTGAAAACGCTGCCGACAAACACGGCAGGCGGATGGAAAAGCGCATAACTGTCCGCTGGCTGACCGGTTTCCCGCGTCATGCGGCTCAAGCCTTCGTCGTACGCCCAGATTCCGGCGTCATCGCCTGGACGTCGACTGAACTGCGGCACGATCCCGAAGTCACCCGGACCTTCGCCATGCCGCCCCATGGAGACGAGAATCCTGCCGGTGGAGATGTTGACCACGTCGAGATACGGGTCCCCCTTGTCGTCAGCGACCCACAGGCGATCACCCTGCACGCCGAGGTGTCGGGGATCTCCGATGATCGGGTCGGAGACGAGCAGGTGTGGTTCGGGATATTGCGGGTGGAGGCCCGCGTTGGAAATCGCCGGCGTGCCGTCAGCAAGATGATCCAGAGGCCAAGCCGACGACGTACGGTGACAGCCGATGACGAGCAGGAGCACGAGCGACGCAAGCATGCGACGTGTCGTCATGCGCTCCCCCCGAAATCGGCGTCGCCGCGCGTCTGGACGGGACAACGTCCATGTCGTGCGCCCGCGCCAACGTGTTGTTACACTCCCTCGGAACCGGTCAATCATCGGTCCAGTAGTCGGTGCGATCGATGCCTGACCCGAACGGGTCACACCGCTCGCTTATCGGCGAGCAACTGCCACAACCCGCACCGTCGCAATAGTAGTTCTGTTCGACTGTACCTGATCCATCCGTGTGCACGCAGAGCTTGTCGGTACCGGGCTGGCAGTCGGCATGCTGGTCGGCGCGGAGAACTGCTGTCTTGCCCGAAAACGCAGCTAGAGCGAAGACTACTGTCACAGCTGCCGAGAATCGGAGGATAGCCTTCCACGTTTCCATTGTGGTTCTCCCTTGTCAGTTCGCGCAAGTGACGAGTGGTGTCGCCGGAGTCCCGACGAACCTGCGGATCCAGATGCGTGGCAGACCCATGCGCCGTTCCTTGGCGCGTACTGCTAACTCTGGGCCCCAATCTTCGTCACCACGCTACATCTGTGTGCCGCCACGTCGTGTACCTCAAACTTGCGGCTTCAGCTCGCGGCACACCATCCCGAAAACTGCGACGTCACGTCACTTGTCGCCCGGTATACCCCGAACAGCAACCGAATCGCGACAATATCCGCCTCTGCGGAGCGCCAGTTCCACGACTGGCTCCCATGCCCCGAACCGGACGAGATCCCGCCAGCTTTGGCCCCAATATCGATGGCACCAACGAGACACGCTCTTGACATCTACCTTTGCCCAGTCGGCTGCGTTCGCCTCCGTCTTGACGTGGCTGATAGCCCACGCCATCAGCGTGACGCACCGGTGCAGCGCGCGCCAATCGTGCGGCAACCAAGGGCCGAGTGTCCGCAGTTGTTCCCTCAACGATGCCGGATCGCGTGCCTCAAGCGCGGAGCAGAACAATGGCCCGAGCTTAATCGATGATCGGAATGCCAGGTATGCCGCGACATCGGTCGCGTCAGGAATCCTGCGTCGACGTACCGCCGTCCGGACCGTCGATGTTGTCCACGGGGCGTCGCCGTGGGCCTGCGTCAAGGTCACAATGCCCATCTCAGGAGGCCTGAGCACGTCCAATATGGCTGTCGACATCGGACGGATGCTGCACAACACTGCCGGGCACCAAGGGCTGGCCCGCCACTGTTTTACCAACTCGGCGAATGACTCCAGTGTTCCGGTATGCGCGGCGACCAGAAGTGCGCCAACCGGTCGCGACGCCACTGGCGCCGCCGGCGTGAAGTTCTCATCATCAAGAGCGAGACAATACACCGTCACCGACCGCACCCATTCGAAGCTTCCCCTTCGGTGATGATCGCCCTTGATCCGAATGCCGACGTTCGTGGCCCCAGTGCGGCCGTGCGCCGCAGAGAGCAGGTTAGCACATCGTACCGGCCCCGTAAAGGAAAACGAGCGCCCGCAATAACCACGCGTCCGCTTGTGCCGTTCCGAGACTAAACATGTCCGCGGCGAGGGCCATGCCGCGGTGTGCTTGCGGACCGCCACGGCCGCCCGGCCCGCGGGCATGCGAGCTTGCGGCACTACGCTGTGCGCGTTTGTGACATCACCCCGTCTCCCTTCCCGGCCATCTTCTCACCCGGGCGGACACCATGATGGGCGACTTCATGACCTTTCACAGCCAGCAGCCGCTGGATATGCCGATCGATCCCGAACGCGTCATCGAGGAAGACCACGCCCGCGCCGCCGGCGCCAGCCGGCTGCAATCGCTCGGCGTCCGATTGACCGGCACCGAGTCGACGGAGGAGATCGGGGTGATGATCGATGCCGTGGATGAGTGGGAAAATGCCGTGGAAATGGCGGGCGGTGACCTGATGGTCGATGAAGGGCCGCACGGTCGGACCATCGAACCCGACAACCCGGCGTTTGTCATGCCGCGCCGCAACGTCGGTGAATCACGCGGCCGCGTTCGCGCGGCGCGTGACCGAACGCCGCCCACGAATTGCGCCGTCCGCGCGGACGGCGCTAGAGCAGCGCCTCGACCTCCGCGACCTGGGCCGGGGTCAGTTCCCAATCGGCGGCGGCGGCGTTGGCGGTGATCTGTCTCGCCGACGTCGCGCCGGCAATCACCGACGCCACCACGTCGTTCCGCAGCAACCACGCGAACGCCAGATCCAGCACGCGTGTGATGCTGTCGCTCGGCCCAGACCGCCAGCGCCTCGACGCGCGCGAGATTGTCACCCGACAACATGCCCGCCCGTCGCGGTTCCGACAGCCGCGTTCCCGCCGGGATCGGTTTGCCTGCGCGATACTTGCCGGTGAGCAGCCCGTTGGCGAGCGGGAAATACGGCACGAATGCGACACCGAGCTCCTCGCAGGTATCGAGCATCTCGCCTTCGGGATCGCGATGAAAGAGACTGTACTCGTTCTGCACGCTGACGAAGCGCGCCCCGCCGCTGCGGCGTGCGGCGGCGTCGGCCTCGCGTAGCTGGACCGGCGAAAAATTCGAGCAGCCGATTTCGCGCACCTTGCCCGCGTCGACCAGCCGCTGCATCGCGCCCAGCGTTTCGCCAATCGGGACGCTCTCGTCGGGTTGGTGCAGCTGGTACAGGTCGATGCGATCGACGCCCAGCCGCAACAGCGACGCATCCGCCGCGGCGGCGACGTATTCCGGATGACCGCCCTTGTGATCCCCTTCGACTGCATGCCCGAACTTGCTCGCGATGATCGCCTGATCGCGGCGGCCACGCAGCGCCTGTCCCAGGTACTGCTCGCTCCGTCCCGATCCGCCATAGATCGTGGCGGTATCGAAGAAGTTCACGCCGGCATCGAGTGCCGCATGCACCACGTTCGCCGTGGCCGCCGCATCGAGGCGGCCACCGAAATTGTTGCAGCCGAGGCCGGTGACCGACACGTCAAGCGAGCCGATCGCGCGGCGTTTCATGACTGCGGGCGCCCCCGTGCTCGTGTCGTGCGGCGGACGGGACGGCTTGGCTGGATGCCGCGGCTCAGTGTGCCTGGGCTCGGCCTTCGGCGACGCCGGTGGCTTCGCGGGTGGTTGCTGGGTGGGCCGCGGCGACGGCGGGCCATCCGGTCGCGGGCGCGGCGTCGGCGTCGAGCGCTCGTGTTCAGGAGTCGGGTGCGCCGCCGGTGGCGTCGGATTGGCCTCCGGCTTGGCCGGCTCCGGTGTCGGGCGTGGTGACGGCGGACCTTCATGGCGCGGGGTCCGCGCTGTTTCCGCCGGCTGATTCGGCGGCACCCGGCGTGACGGGTTCCGCTGTTCCGGGCTCGGATGCTCGGTCGGCGGGACCGGGCGCATCGACGGCCGAGGCTCCGGGGTCCGGGGCGACGGGTTGCGCGTGGGCTCCGGTTGCGGCGGTGGTTGCGTCGTCGGCGGCACCGGACGCATCGACGGTGGCTCGCGTTGCGGCTGCGATGGTGGCGCCGGATTACGGGCAGGTTCCGGTTGTCCGCGCTGGGGTGTCGCGGCCTGGCCGGGGCGGGGATGCCGCTGCCATTGCGCGGGGCGGGCAGGCGGTACGTGGTCGTTGGGCAGCGCGGGCGGATGGCTGATGGGTTCGCTGCGATTGTCGGCGGGCCGAACCGGGCGCTTCGGTGCCGGGATCCGCGTGTTGCCCGCCATGGGCGTTGCGCTGGGATGCAGATTCGTCAGCTGATTCGGGCGCGGTGCGATCGCCGCGCGGTTGACCGGACGCGCACCTTCGAAGTCGCCGCGCGGCACGACCGTGACGCCGTTCGGTGCCTGGCGATTCACGTACTTGATCTGGTCGATGTCGACGTGCGCCGGATTGAACTGGTTGTCGTTGACGCTGCGCCGGTTCACGCGTCGGACGTAATCCAGGCTGGCATGATAGCCTGGCACATACGGTTCACCCGGCGCGAGCGGCACCCAGCCGACGCCCGGTCCGGTGCTGACACCCACGGTGAACTGGGGGCCGCTGACAAACGCGACGAGTGCGGGAGCATAGACGGGCTCTAATTGGCGTGCTCCGGGCACCCACGCCCACCGGCCGGTCACATACGCCCACCGCCCGTAGTGAAAGGGTGCAAACCCCCAGGGTTCATCGTCGATCCAGGTCCAGCCCCATGGCGCAACCGATTGCCAGTGGCCGTAGCGATAGGGTGCCCAATCGGCCGGCACGTTCCGCGGAATCCAGACGTCGCCGTATGTCCCGTCAACCTGCCAGGTGCCGTTGTTGTCCAAGTCTTGGTATCCGACGACGTCGGGCGAGACGTAATCGGTGGCGTGCGGGTCGTTGTCGTCGGCGGCGCGCGCGTCGGCCCACTGCTCGAATTCGTCCTCCGGCAGCGTCTCGGTCGTGACGGCCGGCTGGTTCGCATCGGTGAGCAACGCCGACGCGCCGGTGGCCACGGGCAGCGTCTGCCCGCCGGCCGTCACGTCGGCCTCACCGGCGCGGACGGTCACGGTTGCGCGCTTGCCGTCGGGCGTGACGTCAACACGGTATTGTCCCTGATCGGTCAGCGAGATCACGCCGGCGGGGGTATCCACTTCATAGACGTCGTTGTCAGCGAGTTCGCGGACTCGGATGTCGACCGATCCTTGATCCACGCGCAACTGCGTCACCGTGTCGCTGATCTCGCCGAACACGACCGCGGTCTGCGCTGCCATCCGCACCACCGACGGCCCCAGCTCGATCTCGGCGCGCGCGCCGGTGTCGGCCCAGAACGCGTCGCCGCTGGTCACGGGATAGTTGACGGTGGCATCGGTCCACGCGCTGTCTCCCACCGGATACAGCGACACGCTGCCGTCGACGAGGCTGACGCGTCCGACGCGTGCCGGAGGATCGGCCGACTGGGCTTGCGCTGTGGCGCATGCGGCCACGAATGTCGAGGCGAGCAGCAGCCCGTAATAGCGTCGCATGATTCCTCCGGTGCGGGTGATACGACGGTGTGGCCTGGCAGGCCGGCGTTCAGCTACTAGGACGCCCGGCGGTGCAGATCAAGACACCCGATCAAGTTACCAGCCGAAACGACGTCCGACCACGATCTTGCCGACGAGGCGGCTCGTGGCTGACGTGGTACCGAGGCCCAGGCCGGCGTTCAGCTCCCAGACTGGCGACACGTGCAGGTCCACGGCGCCGAAGAATTGCTGCAGTCGGTTGTTGGGCGCTGCGAAGGCGCCGATCTTCCCGAACGCGCCGTAATACTCGATGCCCGCGGTCACCGTGCGCGCGACGTCATACGTGAATCGCGCGCTCGGCGTGAACTGCACGCCGCCCGACGTGTCCGCCCCCGCCAGCACGCGCTCGATTGTCGGATTGATCGCGACGTACCAGCGGCCCTGCGCACGATCGATGATCGGGCGGATTTCCCAGGTCCATGTGCGCGGCGACAGGCTCGCCGACTCGTGCTCGATCTCGGTCGACACCGCCACACCGACCGGCCAGCGCCAGTGATCCGGCACGCGCAGCTTGATGCGCGCACTCGCGCCGGCAAGCTGGAGCGACGCGCCGGGCGGCCGGATCGCAAAGGCGTACACCGCGATCTCCGACCACGTGGTCACGCCCGCGGTCAGCTCGACGAGCTCGTGCGCGGTGTGCGCCGTCGACACCGGAATCACCGGGGCGCAGCCGACCGAGTCCGCGGCCGCAACGGGAAACGGTTGCACGGCGGCCTCCGTCGCACCCTGCGCGGGCGGCGTGACCGCAAAGTACGGTGTGGACGGATTGTGGCAGGTGGGATCCTGCAGCAACGGGACCGCGTGCGACGGGCGCTGGCGCTGATCGAAGATCGGCCCGGTGCCGGTAATTGGTGCCAGGCTCTGCCCTGCGAAGGTGTAGTTGCTGTGCAGTTCCACGGACATGAATCCCGGCAGCACCGTGGCGGTGGGATAGACCTCGATTTCGTAGTCGCCCTGCGCCACCAGTGCGCGCGGGATGACGGTGCCAGCGAGCAACGCGATGCTGGCGGTGGCCAGATGCCATCCCCCGCGCGATGGCCGGATCATGTCACACGTAATCGAACAGCGCCATGAATCCGGCATCCATGTGATCCTGCAGGTGACAATGGAACAGCGTCTTGCCGGGATCGTCGGCGGTGAAGTCGACCTCGACCGTTTCGAGCGCGGGTACCACCACGACATCCTTGATGATCCCCGACGTGGCGCGGCCGGCGTAGCGGCTGATCTCGAAACTGTGTCGGTGCAGGTGCATCGGATGATCCTCGACGCTGCGATTGACCATCACCAGCCGGTGCCGTCGTCCCTGGCGCAGCGGCAGCACCGGCCCGTCCGGATATCCATACCCGTTGATGGTCCAGTGCTCGAGGTCGCCGTGACCGCGAAACGCCGACCGGAATTCGAGGGGGATGGAGATGATGTCGGCCGCCGCGGGCGGGGCTGGAGCGGTCGCGTCGGCAAAGGCGAGGTAATCCCAGGTCATCGGCGGTGGCGGCTGCCAGTGCGCCGCACCCGATTGACCGGCGTATTCCACCACGATTCCCAGGCCGGCGCGTCGAACGGCGTCGTCGGTTTCGCCCAGGATCCACACACCGGGATGGTCCATCGTGACCACCGCGTCGATCCGTTCGCCGGGCGAGATGCGCAACGCTCCGACTGTGGCCGGCTGCGGGACGGCGTTGCCATCGAGGGCGATCACTCGAAACGCATGCCCCGGCAGCGCAAGCCAGTGACGCACGCCGGCGCTGGCGTTGAGCACATGCATCAGCACGCGCTGTCCCTGCTGCACCCGGATCGGTTCCCCGGCGCCGAGGGCGCGATCGTTGATCGAAGCGTGGGTGTAGGCCACCGACCGGAAACCATCGTCGCCGCCGGTGAGGTACGGGTTCCAGTCGTGCAGCGCGAGGAACACTTCCTGGTCGTAGCGGCCCGGTGCGTTCGCGGGCTCGACCACCATGAATCCGAACTGTCCGGTGTAGGTCGAGCGGTCGAGATGCATGCCCGCAAAATCGTGCGAATGATACCAGCGCGTCCCGGCCGGGCGCGGCGCGAACGTGTAGCGCTGCGTGCCGCCGGCGGGCACGGGCGGCGTACCTTCGTCGACAGCGCCGTCGACGTCCGACGGAACCTTCAAGCCATGCCAGTGCACCGTCTCGGCGAGACCGGTCTGGTTGACCACGTCGACCGTGATCGGCACGCCTTCACGCACCCGCAGCACCGGGCCGGGCACAGTGCCGTTGTAGGCCACCGTGTGCACCACACGTCCGGGCGCGATCTCGAGATCGAGCCGCGCGATCCGCAGCGTGTAATCGGCGGGAGTCCGCCACGCCGTGCGGGCGTGGACGTCGTGCAGCCCGGCACCGATCGCGGCGCCGGTGCAGCCGGCGACAAACTCGCGACGGTCCATGATCAGTGCGGGCGTTTCATGCCGACGCGACGCCCGATGATCATCTTGAGGCCCACGACGTCGGTGTGATGCGTCAGGGCGATGCCGACGCCGGCATTGAACTCCCAGTCCGGCCCGAAATCGTAGTTGATCGCGGGAAAGAGCTCCTGTTCGGTGGTCGCGAACGGCTCAGGATGAAAGACCTCGCCGAAGTTGCCGTAGTACTCCAGCGCGACATTGACGCGCCGGCTCACGTCGTAGGCGGCTTCGATGTTCGGCGAGAACTCCGCTCCCCGGCTCACGTCGGGCCCCTTCAGGGCCACCTCGAGCGAGGGATTCACCGCCCAGTACCAGCGACCGATTCGCTGATCGACGATGGGCCGGAATTCGTACGTCCACGTGTCGGCCGAATAGGCGGCCTTCTGGTAGCCGAATTCCTGCGAGATGCTGACGCCAACCGGCCAGTGCCAGCGGGCTGGCGCCGCGAACCGGGGGCGGAGATGCGTGCCGACCCAGTCGAATCCGACGCCCGGCTGGATGGTGGTGAAGTTGTAGTAGCCCAGCTCGAAGATGTCGCTGAATCCATGCGTGATCTCGAGCGTTTCGTGTTCGGCGTGATAGGTCGAGTACATGCCCGGCGCGAGATCGACGCCGCTGTGCGTCGTGTAATTGCTGTGCAGTTCGAACATGGTGGCGCCGGCGGGCACGAGATCGGACCCGTACACCTGGATCTCGTAGTTGTCCTGCGCGGCGAGGGGTGGCGTCCACGCGAGCACGGCGACGAGTGACGTGACCAGGATGGTACCCGAGACGCGCATGGGGAGGCTCCGGCTGACGGTGCAGGGCGGTGATACGGTCACTGCAACGTAGGTGCATCGGCCACCGGATCACGAGCGCGACGTTACGCCGCGCGACGCGAGCTTTGCCGGCATGGTCACGGCGATCGACTGCCGCGCACGCATGCGCCCTCCCGCGTCGTCGCCGCGATGTTGATCGGTGTCGATTGGCCGCCCGCACTGCTGCTGGCGTGAGTCGCACGAATGCTCATTGCCTGATCCGCCACCCGGTGGTTGCTTTCGCGCTGGTCTCTCGCCTGTCATCCCTCGCCCTTGTTGCATGGAGCGTTCATGTCCGAAGTGTCTGCCGCGACCGGTTTCCGCGCCGTATCCCTGGGTGCGTCGCTCACCGTGAAGGATCTCGACCGCAGCCTTGCCTGGTACACCGATGTGCTCGGCTTCGCGGTGGAACGGAAACACGAACGCGAAGGAAAATTGCGAGGTGTGTCGTTGCGCGCGGGCGATGTGGGCGTCCTGCTCAACCAGGACGACGGCGTCAAGGGATGGGACCGCGCCAAGGGCGACGGGATGTCGTTCATGTTCACCACCCGGCAAAGCGTGGATGACATCGCCCGGCGCATCGTCGATCACGGCGGCACCCTCGGCTCGGAGCCGACGGACATGCCGTGGGGCGCCCGCGCGTTCCGGATCACCGACCCAGATGGGTTCAAGCTGGTGATCTCCTCGGAGTACTCCCGCGAGTGAAGTGCCGCACGTGGCCGGCGGTCGTCCGCAACGGTGCGTTCGGAGCGTTCCTCGCGCTGGGCTCCGGCTCGGCGACGCATCCGGCGCCGGCACGAACCACCCTGTCCACGCTCACGGTCTTTGCCGCCGCATCCCTGACGGCCGCGTTCACTGCGCTGGGTGATACGCTGACCCGGCGCGATCCCGGCGTGCACGTGATGTTCAACTTCGCCGGGTCGCAGGCGCTGGCGTTGCAACTCACCCACGGCGCGTCGGCCGATGTCTTTGCATCGGCCGACGAACACTGGATGGAGACGGTGCGTGACAGCGGGCTCCTGGCGGGCGCCGCGCAGATCTTCGCCCACAATCGCCTGGTGGTGATCGTGCCGGCGGCCAATCCGGCCCGGATCGCACGATTGCAGGATCTCGCGCATCCCGGTGTCAAGCTGGTGTTGGCGGCGAACGCCGTACCGGTGGGTCATTACGCGCGTGCGGCCGTCAGCGCACTCGCCGCGCTGCCGGGCTTCATGCCCGGCTTCGCCGACCAAGTGCTGCACAACGTGGTTTCGAACGAGGACAACGTGAAGGGCGTCGTGGCCAAGGTGCAGCTGGGCGAGGCCGACGCCGGTATCGTGTACGTGTCGGACGTCACACCCGCCGTGGCCGCCGCGGTGCACCGGTTCGACATTCCCGCAGCGGCCAACGCGCCTGCCGACTATCCGCTCGCCGTGCTGCGCTCCCGCGGCAACGCGGCAGCCGCACAGGCTTTTGTCGCGCTGGTGCTGTCGCCGACGGGGCAGGCCGTGCTGGTGCAGCAGGGATTTCTCGCCTCGGGTGCGGTGCGCTGACTACTGCGTCGTGGCGCCGCGTGATGGTGCGCGGACTGATCGCGCTCGCCGTGGCGGTGCTGTTCGCCTTCCTGGTACTGCCGTTAGTCAGCCTGCTGCTGCGCGTGTCGCCCGGAGAACTCTGGCGGCATCTGCGCCAACCTGTGGTGGTGCAGGCGCTCCGGCTCTCGCTGTCGACCAGCATCATCGCCACGGCGATCATGGTGGTGCTGGGACTGCCGGTCGCGTATGTCCTCGCGTTGCACGATTTTCCCGGCAAGCGCCTCGTCGAGGTCGTCATCGACATGCCGATCGTGCTGCCGCCCGCCGTGGCCGGAGTGGGCCTGCTGCTCGCCTTCGGTCGCGCGGGATTGCTGGGCCGAGCGCTCGGTGTGTTCGGCATCGCGTTGCCGTTCACCACCGCCGCGGTCGTGCTGGCGCAGCTGTTCGTCGCGACGCCGTTCTTCATCACGGCCGCCGTCGCCGGCCTGCGCGAAGTCGAGCCGCGCTATCGCGAACTGGCGCTGACATTGCGCGCCACGCCGCTGTACGCCTTTCGGCGCGTGCTGCTGCCGCTGGCGCTGCCGTCGATCGTCGCCGGCGCGGCGATGGCGTGGGCGCGGGCGTTGGGCGAGTTCGGCGCCACCATCATCTTCGCCGGCAACCTGTCGGGCCGGACGCAGACGATGCCGCTCGCCGTCTACTCCGCCCTGCAGACCGACCTCGACAGCGCCGTGGCGCTTGCCGTCGTGCTGGTGGTGTTCTCGTTCACGATTCTCGCGGCGCTGCGATTGCTGCCATGGGGAGCTGCCATCGGTGGAGTCGGTGCTCGACGTCGCGCTCGCTAAGCGGTTGGGCGACTTCCACCTCGACGTCGCGCTTGACTGCGGCCGCGGGCGAAACCGTCGTGGTCGTGGGCGAAAGTGGCGCCGGCAAGACGACACTGCTGCGCCTGATCGCCGGCATCGAGCGTCCCGACACCGGCCGCATCGTGCTCGGCGACGAGGTCTATTTCGATGCATCGGCGGGCGTGAACGTGGACGCGTGGCAACGCAATGTCGGCTATGTGCCGCAGGCCTACACGCTCTTTCCCCACCTCAGCGTGGAGGAGAACGTCGCCTTCGGGCTGCGGGCGCAGGGTATCGGCCGCGCGTCGGCGCTGCAGCGTGCCGCGCGCGCGCTCGATCAGCTGGGCATCGCGGGCTACGGCGCCGCGCGGCCGTCGGACCTGTCGGGCGGTCAGCAGCAACGCGTGGCCATCGCGCGCGCGCTGGTGCTCGCGCCGGCGGTGCTGCTCCTCGACGAACCGCTCTCCGCGCTCGATGCCGCCACGCGCCGCGCGGTTCGTCAGGAGTTGCGGCAGGCACTCGCCCAGGCGTCGTGTGTCACACTGTACGTCACACACGCACCCGCCGAGGCAATAGGTCCGGGCGACCGCGTCGTGACGCTCGACCACGGCCGTGTCGTGCCATTCGGCGACAGTGCTGGCGTGGTGTGATGTCCAGCCCCGGCGGTGGGTGGCAGTCCGACTGCAGCATGTATCGGTATACTCCGGAGTTTCGTGGTGCGCCAACCTTCACGCAGGCGGCTTCATGACGTCACGTCGCGAATTCCTGCAACGCAGCGCCGCGGCCACCGGCGCGGCCGCGTGGCCGCACACCGTGATCGGGTCGTGGTCGCGCCGGGCATCAACCTTCGTCGACCTCCGTCGTCCGCCGGACAGCGTCACCGTCCAGACCGCATCGGAGTACCGGCCGATGCGCGCCGCATCGACCGGGCGCTGGGAAGCGGGCAGCATCGACGTCACCTGCACGCCGTCGAACGTCGCGTTGCGCGTCACGCTCCATGCGCCTGTCGACGGCATTCAACGACTGCACCTCCGCTGGAACGGCCCCCTCGACGACGTGCGCCTGTTGCTGGGCGACGCGTGGGAACGCGCCTACGGCGATCTCGAGTGGCGCGGCATCGCGCCCGACCGCGTCATGCCGTGGTATGTCGCCGCGTGGGACGGCCACGTCACGCACGGGTACGGCGTGCTGACCGGCGCCGGTGCGTTCTGCTTCTGGCAGGTCGATCGCGAAGGGATCTCGCTCTGGGCCGATGTGCGCAGCGCGGCCGCGCCGCTCACACTCGGCGATCGAGCACTGGCGGTGTGCGACGTCGCCTGTCGCGCGGGGCAGCCTCACGAGTCCCCGTTCGAGTCGTTGCATGCCTTCTGCCGTCAGCTCTGTGCCGCGCCGCGGCTGCCGTCGCAGCCGGTGTACGGTCACAATGACTGGTACTACGCGTACGGCAACAACAGCGCGGCAAGCGTGCTCGCCGACGCCCAGCGCATCGTCGAGCTGTCGCCGACTGGCGACAATCGTCCGTTCGCGGTGATCGATGACGGCTGGCAGCCCGATCGCGGCGCACGCCATGCCGACACCGGCGCGTGGGACCGCGGCAACGAACGCTTTGCCGACATGCCGGCGCTCGCCGCGAGCGTGCGCCACGCGGGCGCGCGTCCAGGCATCTGGATTCGTCCGCTCATTGCGCCCGACAGTGCACCGGCCGCGTGGCGATTGCGCGGCCACGACACGCTCGACCCCACGGTCCCCGAAGTGCAGCAGAAGGTCGCGGCCGACATCGCACGCCTGCGCACCTGGGGATTCGAGCTCATCAAGCACGACTATTCCACCTGGGACATCATGGGTCGGTGGGGGCGTGACATGGGCTCCACGCTCACGACCGGGCGCTGGACCTTTGCCGCCGGTACCGCGCGAACCACCGCCGAAGTGGTCGGCGAGTTGTATCGCACGATCCGCGCGGCGGCGGGTGACGCACTGGTGATCGGCTGCAACACGGTGAGTCATCTGTCGGCCGGTCTCTTCGAGATGTGCCGCATTGGCGACGACACCAGCGGGACCGACTGGACCCGCGTCCCGGAGATGGGAGTCAATGCGCTCGCCTTCCGGGGCGTGCAGCACGGGGCATTCTACGTGGCCGATCCCGACTGCGTCGGCGTCACGACCGCGATTCCGTGGGCGCTCAATCGGCAATGGCTCGACCTGCTGGCGCGGAGCGGCACGATGACGTTCGTGTCACTGGCGCCCGACGCGATGGGGGCCGCGCAGCAGGCCGATGTGCGCGCGGCGCTCGCACTTGCCGCGACGCCGCAGCCGCTTGCGCAGGCGCTGGACTGGCAGCAGACGATGTGGCCGCAATCCTGGCAGGCGGCGGGCCGCAAGCGATCGTATCGCTGGGTCGACGCTGCGGGGCTGACCGCGCCGGGTTGACGTCTCCGACTCCACCGTTGACGGTCGATCACGGTGACGCCCGATTCGCTCAAGTACGTGTTGCGCGACCTGTTTGCCGGACAGAAGCTGGGAAGCCGGCTGCTGGTGCAGAAGGTGTACCTTACCGGAGCCGTCACGACCCTCGATTTCGTGGTCGACAAGGAGCCGCGACAGGCGGGCATCGATCCGTACAACATCCTGATCGATCGCACGCCCGAGGACAACGTGATGGCGGTCAAACAGACCGGAGCGACGCCATGAAGTTTGTCACGACGATGGTCGGCCTTGTCGCCGCGACCGGATGGCTGGCGCGTCCCGTCAGCGCCCAGACTCCTGGCAGCGTATTTCTTCCAGCGCCAGCCGACACGGCCCTGTCGTTGCGATTGTTGCATGTCCCCGGCGCGCTGGCGGATTCGTCGGGGGCCGTGGCCTTGGACGACCAACGGCATTCCCAGCCGCTCGCCGCCATGGAATCGCGAGCCGGCCCCGCTCGCTGTCCGATGCCGGTATTCGCCGCCGATTCCGGCGCCCACGACCGCATGCCGGTCAGTCATCCCGACACGAATCAGGTTGAGCCCATGCCGGTGGCGCGCACCAGCTGCATCGACCTGCTGTGGCGCAAGGTGCCGGCCGGCAAGCCGCGGTAACGATCCGCGGCGTCGCGGAACTGGGCGCCCCGGTCGCGTGTTTCGGTTCCACGTCATGCGAACGCCGGGACTCGAACCCGGACGGGTTGCCCCACAGGATCCTAAGTCCTGCGCGTCTGCCAATTCCGCCACGCTCGCGTGACCGAAGTTAACTCGTTCTATATTTCGCCGTCTCGCTGAATCATGCCAGATCGCCGGCGCGTTCGGCCCGGTCCCCCGCTCGCCGGCGCCTTCGCCGGCACGGAGCTTCTGATGAATCGACGTGTGCAGCGTCTCGGTGTTGCCGCACTGGTCGCCTTCGCCGCCTGCAGCAGCGCGCCGAACGACACCGGGCCGGGCGGTACCACCGGGCCGGTCTCGTTCGCGAAGAATCCTTGCGCCCCGACCGAAACGGTCGACCTCCAGCCGACCCAGACCGTACTGCTCGACTGCGCCACTGGGGGCAACACCGCCACGCTCGCGGGCAACGGCGCCAGCTACCTGGTGATCCCGCAGTTTCCGACCAACACCGTAGCCAACATTCAGGTGACCTACACCCTGACCACCGGCACGTTGACGGGTGCGTCGCAGTCCGGCAATCGCATCGCCGGCGCGCAGCTCCGCCAGGGCGTCGCGGCGAGCCCGAGCCCGGTGACGCTGCCGGCGTGGTATCCCGGTGCAGCGCAGCAGCAGTTTGCCCATGCGCTGCTGGCGCGCGGTCGCAACACGGCGACGGCGCTGGCGACGGCGCCATCGGGTGCGTTCCTGTTCGACCCGCCGACGCTGGGCAGTACGCGCAACTTCCAGGTGATCTCCAGCGGGACGACCGGCGCCTACAAGACGGTCACGGCCAGGCTCGCCTTCATCGGCAGCAACCTGTACATGTACATCGACACGCTCGCGCCCGCCAACGGATTTACGCCCGCGCAGCTCTCGGCGTTCGGGCAGCTGTTCGACCAGACGCTCTACGACATCGACGTCAACGCCTTCGGGCCGCCGAGCGACATCGACGGCAATGGCCACGTCATCATGCTGATGTCGCCGGTGGTCAACGGGCTGTCGCCGGCCTCGAAGTGCGCGACGCAGGGGTACATCGCCGGATTCTTCACGCCGGCCGACTTTGACGGGGCGTCGGATCCGGAATCGAACCAGGGCGAGATCTTCTATTCGATCGTCCCCGACCCAAGCGGGACGACCAGCTGCACCCACACCGTGAGCGATGTCGGCTATGGCGTGCCGGCGACCTTCATGCACGAGCTGCAACATCTGATCAACTACTCGCAGCACGTTGTCGTCAATCACCTGTCGCCGGAATCAAGCTGGCTGGATGAAGGGCTCAGTATCGTGGCCGAAGAGCTCGGGTCGGTGTACTACGAACAGAAATGCCCGGCGCCCGCGTGCCGCACCACGCCGGATCAGATCTTTCCCGATTCGTCGCAGGGATTCGTGCAGAGTTTTCTCTACGATTCCTATCAGTATGCGCTGCTGCCTGACACGGCGTCGCTGACGCTGCATACCGATTCCGACAACGGCTTTGCGTGGCGCGGTGGCGACTGGTTGCTGGTGCGCTATCTCGCCGATCGATTCGGCAACACGGCGCTGCGTTCGCTGGAAACCGGACCGTCCGACGGGCTCGCGGCCATCGCGTCCGCCACCGGGCAGCCGTTCGGGAGTGTCTTCGGCAACTTCGGGCTCGCGCTGTACACCGACAGTTTTCCGGGACTCCCGCGCACCACGGCGCCGGCCGCCAACCGGTTTGTGTCGCGCAACCTGCGCCAGCTCTGGGCGCGTGAGTACGTCACCAGCGGTCCCGCGCCGGATATTCCGCGGGCGATGCCGTTGCAGTTGTTCCCCATTGTCAACGACACCACCAAGTACGAATTCCATCCCGGCACCATGACGTTCTGGCGACTCGACACGACGGCGTCGGACAGCAGCGTGTCGATCCGTTTTGCCGCGCCGGGCGGCGGCCCGCTCTCGTCGGCGTTGCGGCCGCAGATCGCGATCATGCGGCTGCCGGCGGGGCAGTAGTGCCGGTCATCGCGAGCGAAGCAACAGTGTAGCCGGTGCGCAGGCGAGGGATCGGCTTGTGCGCGCGACCAGCTCGCCGCAATCCGTCGCTATCTTTCGCCCCCGACCTCAACCGGAGCTCCTCCGTCATGCGCCCCTCTGTTGGCACCGTGGCCCTGGTCGCCGGCGTCGTCCTCTTCGCCACGGCCTGCGGCGATAGCCGCCTCGACAAGCTCAATCTCGGTATCAGTCCCGATTCCGCGGCACAGGTGATGGGCGGACCAGCGCATCGCGACGCGAATTATCTCAGCGCGGGGCGGACCTGGGACGTGCAACTGTACGATCGCGACCACGCTGCGGCCGGTGACTCGGTCGTCTGGCGCAAGATGAGTCCCGTCGTATTCGTCAACGGCAAGGCCGTCGGCTGGGGATGGAAGTGGTGGGACGCGACGGCGGCCAAGCGACACCTGCCGGTCGCGCCCCGGGAATAGTTGCGCCGGCGATTATTTCGGCGCCGCAAAGCCTACCACATTGCCGCCGGGTTCGCGTACGTAGAACTCGGTCATGCCGTAGAACGTGTCGTGCCGTGGCTTGACCACCGGCGCGCCGGCCAGCTGCTGCTCGATCGTGTCGAGGTCACCGACGGTGGGGACGGTGATGAACAGGGCGACGCTGTGCCCGTCAATGTCGCGCGCCGAGCCGGGCTGATCGGCGATCACGCTGGCGCGGGTCTGGTACATGATCTCGATGCCATCGCGCGAAACACTGCCGAACACGAGGGCGCCGTCGTCTCCGGGCACCTGGTTCTCGATGGTGAAATCGAGGCGCTCATGCCAGAACGCAAGCCCGGGTTCGACGGCATCGACGATCAGGACGGGTGTCAGCGCGCTGAGCGAGAAGTCGGGGTGGGGCATGCCAGCTCCGGTGGTTGGGGGTGTTGGACGCGGGAACAATGGATACCTGACGAGGCGCCCCATGCAAATGGTCAGGCCCCGAACGTTGCAGGGCCGCTGATATTCCGAATATTTCGCAACTCCGGTTCTTCGACGACTGATAACGGCGGTACGAACGGCGTCGTGCCCAACGAAGGCCCGTTCCCTCGCCAAGCTGCCGCTCTGCCCAGCGTACCAGTTGGCTGCGGCCGCGGAGTCCGAGGGTGGTGCACATGTCGTCGACGTGGCGATCGGGGGTCTTGCGTCCGATGCCGAGTTCCATGCCGATTTCGACCGC
This sequence comes from uncultured Gemmatimonadales bacterium, assembly GCA_963796635.1. Classification (GTDB taxonomy): domain Bacteria; phylum Gemmatimonadota; class Gemmatimonadetes; order Gemmatimonadales; family GWC2-71-9; genus Palsa-1233. Next base: position 2,050,685 of record CAWCMH010000001.1, on the reverse strand, counting down.
CGACCTGCCCTGACGCAGCAGCGCCAGCACTTGCTGCTGCCGTGGCGTGAGTCCTTCCGTTCTGGCGCGTCGTGGCAGCAGGGGCGCGCCCGCCCCGGCGGCGCGAACACTCGCGGAAAGGAAAATGCCGCCGGTCATCGCCGCATCGATCGCTTCGTACAGTTCCGCCGAACTCCCCTGCTTGACGACGTAACCGCGCGCGCCAGCGAGCATGACAGCGTCGGCCAGCACCGGATCGTCGTGCGCGGTGAGCACCACAACGCGAATATTTCCATCGTCGCGCACCATGCGGCGCAGCACCGGGAGCGCCATTCGGTCGCCGAATGACAGGTCGAGCAGCACCACGTCGGCACCCGCTATACGCTGCCTGCTCAATGTCGTTGAGTTCGGTGACGACACCGCAGATCGCGAGTCGCTCGCCGAGGATCCGGGCCAGTCCTTCGGCAACGACCCGGTGATCGTCGGCGATCAGCAGAGACGTCCGGTCGGCGCTCACGATGGCCGGCCGCAGGGTAACGTCGCTTGCACGCGCGTCCCGCGCCCTGGTGTGCTGTAAATCTCGCATTGTCCGCCGACCATCCCGACTCGCTCCTGCATTGACGTCAAGCCAAGGGTTGGCGTTGGTCGGCTGCGTCCAACGTCGAACCCACAGCCGTCGTCGGTAACCACCAGCTTGAGCGCGTGCCCGTCGCCGGTTGCGGAGGCGGTGATCGCCCGCGCCGCAGCGTGGCTGATGGCGTTGCTGATGGCTTCCTGCGCGACCCGAAAGAGCGCCAGCTTGGCCCAAGTTGAGAGAGGCACCGGACGGCCGTCGGTGGAGTAGTTGATTGGCACGGCCGTCCGCTCTCGCGCGACAGCGACGACGGACCGCAGCAACTGATCGGCGTCCAGCTCTTCGAGTCCCGCCGGGTGCAGTCCACGTGCCAGTTGTCGCAGGTCGGTGATCAGCTGATCGAGCGCGGTGGTCGTGCGCCCGTCGATGTCGCCGCCGTGATGCAGTTCGCGGCTCACGGCGGGCAGGCGTTGGACCGCGTCGTCGTGCAGGCCGCGTGCAACGCTAGCGCGTTCGGCATTCTGGGCGCGCAGCAGGCGCGCGGCGAAGTACTCGCTGGCGCGTTGATAGCGTCGACTTTGGATCACGATCGAGCCCACGATCAGGCCGACTAGTGCACCGCTCACCAGCGCGCCGGTCACCACCAGCACGATCAGGCCGATCGACGCATTGCCGTGAGTCGTGTCATACGGCCGCGAGGCGTTTGTTGCCTGCGCCGAGCACGAAGGCGCGGATCATGAGCAGGATGGCGAGCTCGCCGATGACATCGCGGACGACATAGTATGCGACTGGTACCTCCGGATGGGCAGCGACGAAGATCAGGATCACGGGTTCCATAAAGACCGACGGCAAGGCATAGCCCAGCAGCCCCGCCGCTACCAGAAAGCTGCTGTCCAGCAGGAGGTCAGTGCAATGCGGCGTGGGAGTCTACGTCTCCGCTCCAGCCTTGACAAAGAGGCTTCGCGATGAAGCGTCGGGGGGACTTGGCGATGCGTGAGTGGGCGCCGTTGGTACGTGCGAGTGCATGTCACGAGGGTTGGCAACGTCTGCTCGAGACTCACGAGGCGTGCATACGCCGCGTGATCGCTCGCATGCTCCACGATGCGGATGCCCGAGAAGATGCGTTCGTGCGGGTGTGCGACAAGCTTGCCGAGTGCGAGTATCGCGCGTTGCGAGCGTTTGCCGCCCAGCATTCAGACGACGCCGATCCGGCGCCATGGCTCGCGACGATCGCACGGCACGCGGCGATTGACGAACACCGGCATCGACACGGACGACAGCGGCGTTCGGTGCCCCACGGCTTGTCGCCGCTGCACCGGGAGATCTACCGACTTGTATGGATCGAAGGCGCCACGAAGGAGAGCGCGTACGAGCGGTTGCGTGGTCATGAGTACGTACCGGCAGACTTCGCTGGATTTCTGCGCGAGGTCACCGCACTAACTCGGCAACTGCGCGGCGGATATCGCGCTCGCCCCGACCCTGAGCAGTTCACAACTGAGCTGGATGATATCGTCGACGATGTCACTGAAGTAGACCGCCCAGCATTCGACGAGGCGCAACGTGCAGCGTGGGGCACGCTTTCGCCGCGGACCCAAGCCGCGCTCTGGCTTCGGTATGTCGACGACCGACCTGCCAGCGCCATCGCGACGGCGCTGGGTTGGACGGTTGACGGGGTCTACAACCGGCTGAAACGCGCCCGGGAGATGCTGCGAACTCGAGTCACCGGGCGGACGGCGGGCGATGGGAAAGCTTGCCACGCTGCCGAGGGTTCTCCCGATCCGCTGGTCGCCGCTGTTGTGCGTCCTGGAGAAGCTCAATGACCAATTCTGAGCGCACGGTCCGTTAAATCCTGTGACGGGCGCACGCAGTTACGCATTGGTCGCGACCCGTTCTCACGCGCTCCTCGGTGGATAAGGGCGAGTCAGCGCATACCATGGGAGGTCCAGAATGACAAATCGCAGGCGGAGGATCTACGGGTTATCGCTGCTCGCTTTCGCGCTCGGGGCATTCCTGATGCCACGCCAGGCGGTTGCCGAGCAGTCGGGGGGAACGTGTGGCGTGTGCACGGACGCGTCCCAGTGCCCATCGATCACCTTCATGGACGATGAATGCAACGAGCTCTGCAACGGGGGTTCTGCATACCCATATCTGTGCGACTCCGATCAAACGGGTTGCCCAAGTGGAGGGGGATGGACTGAGAACTGGTGGTGCAGCTGATTCCCGCTGCGCGAACCGCCGCCGAGCGGCGGCGGTTCGCACCCTCTATTCGAGGAGGAATCACGGCGGGATTGCTGCTGGAGGTTTTGTTGTGTGCGGCAGTACTCGCGCTCGCGGCAGTTGCCGTGCACCGAGAATTCTTTGTGCGGGCGTCACGGCTCGCAACCTCGGATGTTGGCGGTCCACCAACTTACGTCAAGAATTGGCAACAGTATGCGCGGCTGGGCACCCGCGTCGGTGATAGCGCCGCACAGGTTACCGTAGTCGAATTCGCGGATTTCGAGTGTCCCTTCTGTCGACGGTTTCATGACAGCTTCGCGGCAGTGCGTGCGGCGATGGGTGACAGCGTCACGCTGGTTTTCGTGGACTACCCACTTTCGCAGCACAAATTTGCGCGCATTGCCGCGAAACTTGGGCGTTGTGCCCGAAAGCAGGGCCGATTCGAGAGCATGTACAATGCGCTGTACGAACAACAGGACTCATTCGGCCTGATTCCGTGGACGCGCTACGAGGCGATGGCGCAGATCAGTGACACAGCTGCCTTCAGCCGATGTGCCGCTGATCCCGCGGTTGACAGTGCGATCAGTCTCGAGCAGTCCTCGGTGGCAGCCTTGGACATCCGGGGAACACCAACAGTAATCATCAACGGTTGGCGTTACCCGATCCCTCCTTATGATTCATTGACTGGGATCGTACGATCCTCGCTGGCCAAGGGGCGGCACGGTATTGGAGGTCGGCAGTGAATATTCGGTGGACCAGTGCCACGATGGCGGTGTCCCTCGTGGTGTCTCTGGCGTCGAGGCGGGCTCACGGGCCAATCGTGCCGCTTCGCACCGAAGGTGAGTACTTGCCAAAGTTCGCTTCGGTCGGGTCCGTGCGCGAATTGCCCAACGGGCAAGTGTTGGTTGCCGATCCACGCGACCAAGGGCTCGTGGTCGTCGACTTCGGTCAGCACGAGCAGCACGGGGTCCGGGGGCTTGGCTCAATGCGCTCGGGGGAATTGCGGTCGCTTGGTGGCGACTCGACGCTGTTCGCCGACGACATCGAGCACCGCTGGGCAGTGCTGCATGGCACGCACCTGACGGAAAGCAACGCCGACTCCGAGGTGGCGCGGTCCGTCACCGACGTAATCGGTACCGACGATCACGGCCACGCACTCGTCGACATCAGCGGCACACCTCGCGCGGTGACCTACACTGCCCTTGGTGACAGCAATCAGGTCTTATTGATCGGTCTTCACAGCGGGCGTATTGAAGGCACGGTCACGCTCTGGCAAATGCGCCGGCCGTCGCGATTGCGCCCAATTCCGGCGTACGGTGAAACCGAACGGGCGCTGATGGCACCGGATGGCTCCATTGCCGTGATTCGCCTCCACCCGTTCAGGATCGATTGGCGTTCTCCCGACGGCGCGTGGACGAGGGGGCAACCAATCCCCGTGGTGCAGGCCCCCGTGACTGACGCGGAGCGGCAGGCGGTGACGGCCACGCGAGGAGGGGGGCACGGGAACCGACTGCTTCCGGCGATCGACTGGCCGGAGACGGTGCCGCCCGTTGCCACCCCGGGTCCGGCGAGCGCGATGCTGATGAATGGTGATCTGGCAGTCGGACGAACCGTCACCGCGACAGCGCCTGGACATCGCTACGATATCATCGACAGGTCCGGTACCAGAACATCCGAACTCGCGCTGCCTGATAGCGAGCGAATTGTCGGATCCGGACAGCACAGCTTGTACGTCGCGTGCCGACAACGGGATGGCAAGGAACGTCTGCAGCGCCGCCCGTGGCCGTGACGGCGCCAGCTCCAGGCACCGCTGTCGGTTCGTGACGCCGGAACAGCCGCACCGCCTTCGTCGACGCCTGCAATTCAATTCGTCATGGATGGGGCGTGCGCTACACTGGCTCGCCTCCGCCACGTTCGGCATCGCAGTCTGGGGACTGCCGCTCACGGCGCAGGGGACCGAAATTGTTCGCGGGCTGGTCCGCGACACTACGCGTCACCCGGTCGCGGGTGCTCAGGTAACGATCACCGGTCGGCAGACCGGCCTTGTCCGCACCGTCCGAACCAGGGATGACGGGTCGTTTACGGCAGTGTTCGAGTCCGACCAGCAGTTTCACGTCGTCGTCCGCCAAGTCGGGTACCTGCCAGCGACATCGGATGCAGAACGGTCGGGGCTTTCCCCCGTGATTGTCATGCCCGACATGATCCTGTCGTATTCACCTTATCTGCTCAACGACATTGTTACGACCGCGTACCACTCCCGGCCAGTGCCGATCCGCGGACACGCGCGGTCGGTTGGCGGGGCGGCGAGCGACCGTGCGCACGATGCGGTATTCCTGCTCGATCCATCGGACCTTGCGGCTCTGGCCGCGACGACGCCCGGAGTGGTCGCCACCGGCGACTCCGGGTTCTCGGTCCTGGGCGCCGATCCCACTCAGAATGCTGTTCAGGTCGACGGGCTCACGTTTGGGGGCGGCCATCTCCCGCGTGACGCGATCGGCAAGGAGACGCTCGTCGTGTCGACCTACGATCCCGCCAATGGTCAGTTCGCCGGCGGGCTGCTCGCCGTCACTACCAAAGAAGGCAGTCAGCACTTCGGCGGCATCATTCGTCCGCAGCTCGCCGATCCGCATCTTGCCTGGGCTGATCCCCGCGCAGGCGGCGGCGTGGTGCCGCGCCTGTTCACGCTCAGCGGCTATCTCACCGGCCCCTTGCACACGCACAATGGCGAGTGGCGAGTCTCAGCCGACGTGACGCGATCCGACGCGATCGATGCGTCGCTGTCGAATTCGCGACCGAGCGCGCTCCGCGCACTGGGAATCTCGTTTGACACGTTGGCGGTGGTCGACAGCGCATTAGGCGCGCTCGGCGCCCCTCGTGTCGCGCTTGATGGTCCCCGGAACAGCACCTTCACTGTCGGGTCGGCCGCTGGCCGGTTCGATTTTCGACCCGGCAGCCTGACATCGCTGACGCTCACTACGCTGCTCGACTGGTCGCGTGACGGCGGCAACGGCATCACAGCGCTCTCGTTCCCATCAACCGCGTCAGCGGACGGTACGTCCAACGCCATGATTGGATTGCACGCAAGCGCCTACGTGAACGGCTGGTTGGCGCAGGTGCACGCCAGTGCAGATCATAGTACCGCATTCACGCGGCCATACATCGACGCTCCACAAGGAATCGTCCGGGTGGGAACGACGCCTTCCGACGCGCCACCTAGCCTTGCCGATCTTCGCTTTGGCGGATCGAGCGCGGGGGCCACATCTGACGCGACCGACCAGGCGGAGATTCGGACCGAGCTGTCGTGGGTGCCACGTAATAACCGTCACCTGCTGAGCGCGGTGCAGGACATCACGTGGCGGCGCGAGTCGACGACCAACTCGCAGGACCGCACGGCGACGTACGAATACCTGTCTCTCGTCGATCTCATCGCGAACATGCCGGCGGAGTTTATCGGTGCAAGCGGCGGTGACTCCCTGCGTCTCGCTGGCACGTCATCGTTCTATTCATTCAGTGACACTTGGCGGGCCATGCCAGGTGTCCTCGACGTGCAAGGCGGCGTCCGCGTAGACGTTGCGCGCGCCGGCGATCTACCGGCCTACAACCCCGGCGTCGATCAGCAGTTCGGCCTCCGAACTGACCGAATCCCATCGGTTAGCGCTGTGTCACCCAGGGTGGGATTTTCGTGGACGCCGTCGCGGACGCGTGGGTCGGACGAGGTCCAGATCGAAAGTGTCCGCGATGCGACCGGGCAAAGCGCGCTGGTCGCGACGCGGTCGGGCGGATCGCTGAATCAATTGCAGGCCCCGCAACCCGGCGGCGGCGCATTCAACATCACCGGAGGAGTCGGGGCATTTCGCGGCACAGTGCCGACTGGCCGGATCTGGACCGTCACCCGGGCGACCGGACTGCCGGGATCGACGGTGATCACCGAATGCGTGGGAGCCGCCGTACCACCGCCGGATTGGTCCCGGCTCACCACAGCGCCGAGCGACGGGTGCGCGGTATCCGACGCGGCGCAACCGTCGGTAACCGTGTTCGGTCGGCGGTATCAGCCTCCCGTTAGCTGGCGGGCGAACGTGCAGGTGAACGGCCTTGTCATTGGAGGTTGGGCTCTCGCGCCAGCGGCACTGTTGTCGATCAATCAGCACATGGAGAGCCGGCTGGACGTCAATCTCGATACCACGCGGCGCTTCACACTCGCGACCGAGGGAAATCGGCCGGTATACGGATCACCGAGCGACGTCACAGCAGAGGGATTGATCGACCCGGAGGCGTCACGGACTGATCGGCGGTTTGGCGTCGTCGATGAATTGGTCAGTGATGGTCGTTCCGCGGTCGGCCAGTTCGCCGTTACCGTTGCTCCGATCCGGCCGCTTCGCGGACACGTGGGTTTCGCGGCGAGCTACATCCTCACGGCGTCACAAGTCCACCAACGTGGATTCACCGGGAGTACAGCGGGCGATCCATTCGCGGAGGAAGCGTCGACCGGTTCGGAACCAACGCATCAGTTCCGGCTGAACTTCAGCAACATCACGATCCCCTGGGTGCGGCTCGATGCCAGAGTCGATGTGACGTCAGGGTACGCCTACACGCCCCTGGTGAATCAAGACATCAACAACGACGGCCGCACTAACGACCGCGCATTCGTTCCCCCCATGTCGGCGGCCGTTGATCCGGGGCTGGCTGCTGGATTGTCGCGGTTGCTGGCCAACGCACCGGCCGGCGCGCGTCACTGCCTGTTGGCGAACATGGGCCGAATTGCGGCAGCCAACAGCTGTCGGGCGCCGTGGCGCTTCCAACTCGACTTGGCCTTGAGCGTGGGTGGCGCGCCCGGCCCCGCGTCCTCAAGGATTCGCTTCACCGCCGTGGTGCAGAATGCGCTCACTGGGCTGCTGGCGATCACTGGGCAAACACAGAGTGGGTTGGCCCGGTCACTTACTGGCCCGCTGGTTGATTCGCGACTGCTTTTCGTGACCGGATTCGATCCGAGCCGTCAGGCGTATCAGTACGCCGTGAACCCAAACTTTGGGTCGCCGGTCGCCGGAGCGCGCTATCTCGCGCCCTTTCGCGTACAATTGGGGGCGGAGATTGAGTTGGGGTCGTCGCACAACACGACGCTGCTGCATGCGTTCGGCTTGGACCGATCCCGGACCCGGGTCGACAGCGGCGTCGTCGCGCACGCACTCCAACGCGTTATTCGTGATCCATTCGTCGGGGCCCCGCCGCAGCATGACAGCTCGTCCTTGAGTGCGAACGCGACATTGGCGTTCCATGCCTTGCATCTGCAATTCATCGCACGCCGCGACAGCCTGTTGGCACCAGTCGTGCGAGCGATTGCCGCGGCGGGGCGCGGGCTCACCGATCAGGTGCTGCGCGACATCCTGGATGAAGTGCGGATCCCGTTAACCGATCTGGAGAATGAAATGGCCGGCCGGATGGCGCTGCTGACGGCATCACCCAGCCCATGAACCGTGACCACGGATGATCCCGGGCGCGATGGGCGTGCCTCGAGCTCGCCCCGCAACGGCTGGCTGCGCAACTCGGCCGCCCAGCGCGACCCGTCGCCGATCGATGGCGACCACCATGTCATTATCGTGCCTCGGTAGGGGAATTTGCCCATAGCCAATGGGGAAATTCCCAATCGCCCCGTGTGCCACATTGTGTTCAGCTGCACGCGGTTGATGATCGGCCCGGGCGACCTGCTCCTGCCTCGACGTCAGGTCGACCTGTCCCGCTTCGGTACCGCGATGTATACTTCCGTTTGACGTGCACCGTCCCTCTCCACTGGGGTTCTCCATGCTGCGCACAATTGTCGGTCCCACGGTCATCGTGGCGGTTGTCGCCGCGTGCAGCAGCAACTCCACGCCGACCGCTCCGCTCACGGTCACTGGCTACACTTTGGCGATCACCACGCCGGTTCGTACCGACTCGGTGGCAGTCGGCGATTCGATTCTCGTCACGTTCAAGGTCACCGCCAACGAGAGCGATGGCAGCAGCAGGCCGGCGGAGGGCGAAAGTGTCAACGTGCACGTCACGGCGGGCGGCGGCACGGTTTCGTCGCCCGGCAGCGGGCTCTCGGGTGGCACCGGCGCCGATGTCAGCACCGGGGCAGACGGCACCGCCTCGATTGTCTGGGTCATCGGACCCACTGCCGGCATTCAATCCTTGCAGGTGGCGGCGTCGAATACCGAGGTGTTTGGTCTCGACTTGAATGTCAGCTCGAACAACTCGACGCAACCGGGTCTAAGGCTGACCGGCCGGTCCGGTGGCGCTGGAGCCGATTAGCCTCGACCGACGCGGTCGAATTCCTTTGTCGCCCTGAGGCAGGTACGCGGCACGGTGAGCGCGCCACCGGAAATTTGTGCGCGGATGACGAGGCGACTGCGGTCTTCACCATCGAAAGCCGCGACTCGCGAAAAGCGGCTGCCATGACTGCGGCGCTGCGCGCGTTCCTTCACGATGTCAGCCCCCCCAACGCACCGCGCCCGCCGGGATCCTTTCCGACGGGCGGGATATGCTGCAAGGTCGAGCGTGCCGGTCAGTGCAACCGGATCCGCTCGATGCGCGATGTGCCGACATGATTCTGGTCGCCATTCATGATCTGCAGCGTCACGATGCCATGCTGCGCACCGGCGACCGCGGCCTTGAGATCGGCCTCAGTCGCAATGGGCTTGCCTTCGACCTTCACGATTACGTCCGGCGCGCCACACTGATCGGCGTTTTGGGCCGGACAGGCGATCTTGCCGGACGCCGGTGAACCGTCGACGACATGGACCAGCACCACGTTGGGCCATTCCCTGCCCACGGCGTCCTCGACGGTGTCGGAACTCCATGGTGAGACTGGTGATGTCGCGCCTCCATGTTATCACCTTCACCACCCAGCCGGTATGGGGATTTTACCCAGTGTCGCTGGGGAGAATTCCCAATTGCGCGATTCGAGGCGATGTGTTTTGATCAACGTGGCTCGTTTTCCGGTCGGTCTACCGTAACATACGTCTGCGCTGAGGCTCGTGGATACGTCGGCGCGATGGCTCCGCGAGGCTCGTTATGTCGCTGCCGGTGATGGAGGTGCGGGTCGTCGATGCGCACGGTCAGTTGACCAGTCTCACGTCGGATGAGCGCGTCGGGCTCGGCGATGTCCTTGTGCTCCGCGAGACCGACGCCTTGCTGCACGCCATCGGGCCGGCCGTCGCGCTTCACCGCAGCCACCCATGGCGCCTCTGGTGATCTGCGCGCGATCGCGACAGAGCCCGCAGTCATCGAGGAATTGGGTGTCGTCGGCGGTGATGTTCTCATCGTTCACTGTCCGGACATCGCGATGGCCCCCCGCATTGCACGAATCGCGGCGGCCCGCCGGCGCGTGCCCGATGTCGCATCGTTCTCCTCGTATGTTCGCTCGCGGGCCGGAGCGGGCACGGCCGAGCACGTAGCGCGGGTCCTCGCAGGGGATGTTGTGTCGATCGGTCAGGTGCGGCGGGCGCTGTCGAAGCTGAGTCGCTGGTCGCCGCATGACTGGCTTGCGGTATACAGTCTGTTGCGTTGCGTTGCTCAGGCGATTCAGGAGCCTCGAAGTCAGTCGGACGCAGCGGAACACGTCGGGTTCGACGCCCGAACGGTGCGTCGCTGGGTGCAGCATTATTCGCCGTTCGCGTGGGACGAGTTGGTGCGCCTCGGTGCGTGGGAAGGGGTGCTGGAAGCGATGCTGCGCGGGCCGCGATCGCAGAAAGCGCATATCGCTTCGAAGCTAGCCGCGCCAGCTAGACTCCGCGCAACCCGTGGGAGCGACAAGATTTGACGAAAGTTGGCGCGCTTTTGACCTTGGCATAGCGAGCTGATCACGTAATATGAGCAAAGGTATCGACCAGTTGCCGAATGGTTCTCTCCGCGGACATCCACCATTGTGAGGCACACTATCACAAGCAAATGGCGTCAAGGAATCGGGTCGGCCCTTGCTGTAGTCGCTATTCAAGCATGCGCTGGATCATCACCTGATGGGATTCCGGATTCGACACCTGCAGCTCGCGTCGAACAAGCCGCCGCTCGCCTAGTCAACAGAACGGTTGCTCCGCCCTACGTCTCGATCTACGCCCACTACACGACTCAGGCCCCTGTATCTCGCGTTCAGGCTGCCTTCGTGAGCGGTGTACGCATGGTCGGAGACGCGGTCTCTCACCACGCACTGCGGCTCGAAGTTCGCAAGTCCGAGCTGGCACAAGTCCTCCACGCACTCGGCGCGCTGAGTTGGATTCGATCGGTAGAAGTTGATAGCGCCGTATATCGCCAGGAAGGCACGTCGCCCCCCGCGCCATACGTGGGTGCGACCGCCCGCCGATTCTCCCAAGATGTTCCGTGGGGCGTGGGGATCTCCCGTGCACGCATCGTCGACAGCGCACTAGGAGATGAAGGCGGCAGCGTTAGGGTGGCGATCATCGATGCTGGAGTGGATTGCGACAACGATGATTTGTCTGCACGGGTGTACGGTGGGTATGATTTTGTTGATGAACTTTCGACCGGGTGCGCCGTCACCAACTATCACGGTACGGCTGTTGCCGGCATCGTTGCGGCCACAGATGACGATGGCGGCGTTGTTGGCATGGCACCCACCGTCCACTTGTATTCCTACGTTGCAGTCAACGATTCCGGATTTGTCGAATCAAGTGCGGTTCTAGCTGACGCGATTGACTCCGCTCGCAGCGACGGAGCACGTATCATAAATCTAAGCCTTGGGAACTGCGGCGCGGACGCACCATCGATCGTTTCCGCCGCCGTCGCGGATGCGATTGCTGACAGTATTCTAGTTATTGCGGCTGCGGGCAACGGAGCTTGGAGTTACGGCTGCAGCGATTCCGATCCTGTTTCCGGAATTGCCCGGCTTTCCGGAGTAATTGCTGTCAGTGAATTTGATAGCACACTTTCGCATACGACGCACGGCCAGTACGGAACCGCGATAGCGTTGTCGGGCCCTGCGTTTGTCGAAACCGACGCAGTTGGGCCTGGTTACTCGACCCTGACTGGATTCGGCGGGACTTCTGCCGCCACACCGCATGTTTCGGGCGCGTTTGCGCTGGCTCTTGCGGCCGGACTTACGCGCACGACAGCGGTTAGTCGGCTCGAGACGTACACCCGGCTCGCTCCAGGGCAGTCCGGCAAAGACAATTACAACGGTTATGGCCAGATCGATGCCGCTGCGACAATCCCGACGCCCGCCCTAGACTCAGACACGTGGTGCACGAACGGTAACGTGACTGCCGACAGCCAATTGACCTCCGGGAAATGCGCATTCGTCGCTCACACGCACTATGGCGCGCCTCCAGTGCAGGCAAAGTTCGTGGTTGTTACCAGCGTGCTTCACGACACCACGGTATACGACTGGGGATCGCTGACGAGGGACATCTACATTCCCCCCACGATTGGTGGCGCGCCGGCGGACACCGCTGGTTATACGATGACCGTATTGACGTCGGTTAGAGATTCACCGTTTCTGCGGGCGGCGGTGGACACGCTTTCAACAAGCTTTTATGTGTGCAACATCGGCGAAGCTGAGTATCTTAAATTGCCGCCGGACGGTCACCCGCAAGCAACCCGCAGGGGTGGCAACCCCGATCTGCCAGCGGGCTGTACGCCACTCGACGGATCCGTGGCACATTTGCCGAGCGCCCACGGTGCACCCGTTGGAATAGCGCCGCATTCGCAAGTTGAAATGGAGCGGGCCAGATCGCGAACATCGGGTGCTGATGCGGTGAGACCTTAGGTCAGACCCCGGCGTGCGCGCGGGCAATGTCTTGCTGCGGTCGCGCGAACACGGAACGTTACGAGGCGTATATTACGAGGACTGACAACGCACCGCACCATCCTTTGAGCCGGAGCAGCCCAATGCGACGTGTTTGGATTTCCGTTGCCTCCGCGACACTCGCCGGGCTCACCGTCGCCGTCGCCGCGTGTTCATCCGGAACACCGGACGGCGCCGGTACGCCGCCGCAATATTTGGCAGGATTGTGGGGGGGGACGAAATCGAGATACATGACTCCTCCGCGAACAGCGTGGTGGTACTGACAGGCTGCCAGGAGACGCTCGTCCCGGGTCCGATCCCGCTCGACAGTACCGGCGCATTCGCCGCGACCGGCGTGGACATCGAGTCGTCGTGGCGCGCGCTCATCGGTCAGGCGGCGAACGTCGCTGGGCGGATCTCCGGTAACACGCTGTCGCTAAGCGTCGCACTGCCGAACGGGATCGGCGGCTTCAGCGGTCCGGCGACCTACTCACTCACGCGCGGCGAACACGGTGTCCGTCACGATGTGTACTGTCCTCTTTGACGAACGAGCGCTGTGCGACTGAGCATCGCTGCTCTGGTCCCCGGGTCGTGCAGCATTCGATTTTCCGTCGCGCGCGTTACGCGCAATCCCCCGCCCCGCGTGCGGAGCCGGTGCCGTTCGCCTGCCGGGGTGCCCTGCGCACTCCCTGACCAGTTCCGGTACCGAGGCGTACACTTGATGCGACCCGCACCCATCCACAGGGAGTACTGCATGTCGCGCACAATTGTCGGTCCCACAGTCATCGTGGCGGTTGTCGCTGCGTGCAGCAGCAACTCCACGCCGACCGCTCCGCTCACGGTCACTGGCTACACTTTGGCGATCACCACGCCAGTTCATACCGACTCGGTGACAGTCGGCGATTCGATTCTCGTCGCGTTCAAGGTCACCGCCAACGAGAGCGATGGCAGCAGCAGGCCGGCGGAGGGCGAAAGTGTCAACGTGAACGTCACGGCGGGCGGCGGCACGGTTACGTCGCCCGGCAGCGGGCTCTCGGGTGGCACCGGCGCCGATGTCAGCACCGGGGCAGACGGCACAGCGTCGATTGTCTGGGTCATCGGACCCGCTGCCGGCATTCAGTCCTTGCAGGTGGCGGCGTCGAATACCGAGGTGTTTGGTCTCGACTTGAATGTCAGCTCGAACAACTCGACACAACCGGGTCTAAGGCTGACCAGCCGGTCCGGTGGCGCCGGAGCCAATTAGCCTCGACCGACGCTGTCGAATTCCTTTGTCGCCCTGAGGCAGGTGCGCGGCACGGTGAGCGCGCCATCGGACATTTGTGCGCGGATGACGAGGCGACTGCGGTCTCGACCATCGAGTGCCACAACTCGCGAAAAGCAGCTGCCGTGACGTCGGCGCTGCGCGCCTTCCTTCATGATGTCAGCTCCCCCAACGCACCACGCCCGCCGGGATCCTTTCCGGCGGGCGGGGTACGCTGTGCAAGGTCGAGCGTGCCGGTCAGTGCAACCGGATCCGCTCGATCCGCGACGTGCCGACATGATTCTGGTCGCCATTCATGATCTCTAGCGTAACGATCCCATGCTGCGCACCGGCGACCGCGGCCTTGAGGTCGGCCTCACTCGCGATCGGCTTGCTTTCGACCTTCACGATCACGTCCGGCGCGCCACACTGATCGGCGTCTTCGGCGGGGCAGGCGATCTTGCCCGACGCCGGTGAACCGTCGACGACATGGACCAGCACCACGTCGGGCCATTCCCTGCCCACGGCGTCCTCGACGGTGTCGGAACTCCATGGTGAGACTGGTGATGTCGCACCTTCATGGGAGCACTATAATAATGCGTCGTCCACGCCTCGACGTGCAGCACGGCAGTTCGGGAAGCTTGCGTGCCGGTACGGTCAAACCGTAGGTCGAACCGGATCGTTCCGACACCGCGTGGTCGGGGAATGGTGAGCTGACGGGACTGGGCGTGCCATACCACTTGGAGGGAATCGTCATGATTGGCATTCGCCGCTTGTATGGCTCCATACGTCCGCCAGAGCCAGATGCTGGCCTGATCCCGTTCTGCTCCGCCCGGCAGGCTCGCTCGCTGGCTATCAATGGGCGCGGGTGGGCTTTCGCGCTGATCTTTTGCTTGGCCGCCTGTTCCCCAACGCCGCCGGATGGGGCCGGCACTGGGCCGCGCTACCTGACCGGACTTTGGGGCGGCGACGAGGTCGAGGTGCACGACTCGACCACCACGAACGGCGTCGTACTGCGGACGGCGTGCCAAGTGGCATTCTTTCCGGGACCAGTAGTCGTGGACAGTACCGGAGCGTTTTCCGCGAACGGTGTGGACATCGCATCGTCCTGGCGCGAATTGGTTGGTCAGTCGACCACGGTCTCCGGCCGAATCTCGGGCGATTCCCTAACTATCAGTGTCGCGTTCCCCGAGGGCGATGGAACACTCACGGAGCCGATGCCGTTCGCGCTGCAACGGGGCAATCACGAAACAATGCATCAAGTGTATTGCCCCGACTGATGGCGGGACAGGCCACTCGTGAGCCGGAGCAACCAATGCGACGTGTTTGGATTTCCGTTGCCTCAGCGACACTCGCCGGGCTCACCGTCGCCGTCGTCGCGTGTTCATCCGGAACACCGGACGGCGCCGGTACGCCGCCGCAATATTTGGCAGGATTGTAGGGGGGACGAGATCGAGGTACATGACTCCACCGCGAACAGCGTGGTGGTACTGACAGGCTGCCAGGAGACGCTCGTTGTCACGACCCCTATTCGTACCGACTCGGTGGCTGTCGGCGATTCGATTTTAGTCACGTGCAAGGTCACCGCCACGGAATGCGATGGCAGCACCAGACCGGCGGCGGGCGACAGTGTCAACGTGCGCGTCACCGCGGGCAGTGGCACGATTACGTCGCCAGGCACCGGCCTCTCCGGTGGCACCGGCGCGTTGCTCAGGACCGCGGCGGACGGCACGGCGTCGATCATCTGGATCCTCGGATCCACGGCCAGCCTCCAATCGCTGCAAGTGGCGGCGTCGAATACCGAAGTGCTGGGTCTGGACTTGAACGTCAATACAGATGTCTCGCCGAAGCCGAGCCTCCGGTTGATCGGCGTGTCCGGCGGCCTCGGCAGCAACTAGCGCAGGCTCGTGGCCCCTCGCGCTGCGGGGAATGTCAGGAGACCCGCATGGTGTCGACAAGAACGCTCGGCCTTCTCGCCCTTGGTGCGGCTGTCTCCTGCGGACACACCGATGCCTACCCCGTTCCAGCCGGCGAGACGAATGGCCCTGCCACCCTGGGCGCGCCGTCGTCTCCGGGTACTTGGTTCTCGATGGTGAAATCGAGGCGCTCATGCCAGAACGCGAGCCCGGGTTCGACGGCATCGACAATCAGTACGGGAGCAAGCGCCTTGAGCGCGAAGTCCGGGTGCGGCATGGCGAGTCCGGGAGCGTGGGGGTTGGAAGCAGGGCAATCGATACCTCCGATGGCATCATTGGCCACCCCAGGCGCTTATCCGCGCGCCGTCTCGTCGCCAAAGTGCCGCTCCGCCCAGCGCACCAGTTGACTGCGTTTCCGGATGCCGAGCGTGGTGCACATGTCTTCAACATGGCGATCGACGGTCTTGCTCGCGATGCCCAGTTGTTGTCCGATGTCAGTGGACGAGTTGCCCTGGCGGACCAATGCCAGCACCTCGAGTTGACGAGGGGTGAGCAACGCCGCGCTGGCTCGGCGCGGCAGCGGTGCTGCGCCCGCTCCGCGCGCGCGAACGCTCGCGGACAGGAATGTGCCGCCGCTCATCACGGCATCGATTGCCTCGTAGAGCTCGTCGGAACTGCCCTGCTTGACCACATACCCGCGGGCCCCCGCCGCGATGGCGGCATCGGCCAGCACCGGATCGTCGTGCGCCGTGAGCATGATCACCCGAATCGACGGGTCGTCGTGCGCCAGGCGGCGTAGTACCGGCAGCGCCGACTGGGCTCCGAATGACAGATCGAGCAGCACAAGGTCCGGGCGCAGGTTGCGCACTGCGTCCTCGACGGCATCAAGGTTGTTGACGACATCGAGCACGTCAAACCGTTCGGCGAGAATCCTGGCGAGACCTTCGGCGACGACCGGGTGATCGTCGGCGATCAACAGTGACGTGTGCTCGGCACTCACGCGGAGCGACCGCACGGAAACGTGGCTTCCACGCGTGTGCCCCGACCGGGTGCGCTATGAATCTCGAATCGTCCATCGACCATGTTGACCCGCTCGCGCATCGAGGTCAGGCCGAGTGTGGCGGTTGCCCGGTTGCGTCCGGCGTCGAAACCGCGGCCATCATCAGCAACCACCAGCCGGATCGCCTCCCCATCGCCGGTTGCGACAACCGTGATCGAGCGAGCGCCAGCGTGGGCGATGGCGTTGCCGATGGCTTCCTGTGCGACACGAAAGAGCGCCAGCGTTGCCGCGGTCGAGAGAGGTGCCGGACGTCCATCGGCCGAGTAGTAGATCGGCACGGCAGTCCCCTGCCGCGCGACCGCGACCACGGAGCGGATCAGCTGATCGGCATCGAGCTCCTCAAGTCCACTCGGGTGAAGGGTGCGTGCCATTTGCCGCAGATCGGTGATCAGTTGGTCGAGCGCCGCGATCGTGTCGGCGTTGATGCCGCCGCGGTGATGCAGCTCCCGGCTCACGGCGAGCAGGCGTTGCACCGCGTCGTCGTGCAGGTCGCGCGCGATACTGGCGCGTTCCGCATCCTGCGCGCGCAGCAGACGGGTGGCGAAGTGCTCGCGGGCGCGTTGGTAGCGCCGGCGCTGGATCACGATCGACCCCACGATCAGCGCGACCAGGGCACCGATCACCAGTGCGCCCGTGGCCACCAGGACGATCATGCCGAGAGCCGGGTTGGCAGCGAGCACGTCATGCCATTGCGAGATGGGTGCTCGGGGCGCTGAGCACGAAGGCGCGTGCCATCAGCAGGACGGCGAGGTCGTTGATGAGCACGCGCACGACGTAGTACGCACCGAGGAGGTCATTGTGCGATGGTTCCAGTATCTGAACCAGGGGTGAAAAGAATGCGGTGGGGGCGGCGTACGCGAGCAGCGCGGCGCCTGCGAGGAAGCTGCCGTCGAGAAGGAGATCGATGCGTCCGACGGTCACGCGCCGCAACATCGTGGCCACCGCAACGACGATGAGGACCAGCGAGTTCAACGGCGTGACCAGCTTGGCAAATCCGTCCGGGGTCTCGACGGTGAGCATCAGCACAAGCCAGGCCACGAGGTAACCCGCGCCGACCAGCCTGAGAGCGCGCCGCCGCCGTGCGGAATGTTGCAGCGACGCCATCGCCTCGGCGGCGAGCAAAGCGCTCACCGGTAACCACAGCTTGATGATCAACTCGTTGTTGTGAATGATCCGGGCTGAGATCAGCGCCGCGACATCCACGAATGCCGCCACGCCGATCCACACCGTGAGCCAGCGCAAACCGCGTTCGAGCTGCCGCCAGAAGACAATGCCGACTGTCGCCCCAACGATTTCACAGAAGGGCATGGAAATCGTCGCGGCGTGCCGCAGCTCCGGTAGCGTCAACGTGGCACAGCGCCGCCGTCCAGCGGGCTGTCGGTATCGCAATTTGGAGGGCATGGTTCCGGCTCTTCGGCGATGTAGCCACCATCGCCGCCGTCATTCGCGACACCCGACCGGCCTGCGGCACTGACGATGTCCTTGCCGTTGCCGTCGGTGCCGACCATCACGTAGGTCCAGCCATGGTCATCGTTCATCCCCAGGTAGATGCGGACGCCGGCGCAGCCGGGTTGCGCCAGCAGGGTGTCGAACGCGATGCGGTCGAACCGTGCCGCCTTGATCGCGCCGCTCGGCATGTTCTGCCGCCAGCGTGTCGTCAGGGCAATCGCGTCCTGCAGCGAGATGGCGTGTGGATCAACAGGCATGTGGGAACTCCATCGTAGGGCTGGTGGTGTCGAGGCTCCATGTTATCACGCCAGGCACCGCGCTGGTATGGGGAATTTACCCAGAGTCGTTGGGGGGAATTCCCAATTGCGCCATTCGGGACAATGTGCGTTGATCCGCATGGCTGGATTTTCGATCCACCTACTGATCATACTCTTGCGCTGAGACTGCTGGATACGTCGGCGCGATGGCTCCGCGAGGCTCGTGATGCCGCTGCCGGTGATGGAGGTGTGGGTCGTCAATGCGCACCGTCAGTTGACCAGTCTCACGCCGGATGAGCGCGTCGGGCTCGGCGATGTCCTGGTGCTCCGCGAGACCGACGCCTTGCTCCTTGCCATCGGCCCGGCTGTCGCGCTTCCCCGCAGCCACCCATGGGCGCCTCTGGTGATCTGCGCGCGATCGCCGACAGAGCCAGCAGTCATCGAGGAATTGGGCGTCGTTGGCGGCGATGTTCTCGTCGTTCACTGTCCGGACATCGCGATGGCCCCCCGCATTGCGCGAACCGCGGTGGGCCGTCGGCGCGCGCCCGACGTCGCATCGTTCTCTTCGTATGTCCGCTCGCGGGCGGGAGCGGGCACCGCCGAGAACGTGGCGCGAGTGCTCGCAGGGGATGTTGTGTCGATCGGGCAGGTGCGGCGGGCACTGTCCAAGCTGGGCCGCTGGTCGCCGCATGACTGGCGGGCGGTATACCGTCTGCTGCGTTGCGTTGCTCAGGCGATTCAGCAGCCGCGAAGTCTGGCCGATGCGGCGGACCACGTCGGGTTCGACGCCCGAACCGTGCGACGCTGGTTGCGGCACTATTCGCCGTTCGCCTGGGACGAGTTGATGTCCCTCAGCGCGTGGGAAGGGGTGCTGGAAGCCATGCTGCGTCGAGCCGATGGAGAGCGCGCACAGCTCGCTCGACCTGTTTGCCCGTACGTGAACGGTTGCGTGGGCAACGGAAAAATCAGTGCCGACAAGATTTGACGGAAGTTGGCACTTTTTTGACCTTGAGGCCCGAAGGCAAAGCCACGATCGTTGTGTCGAGTGCGTTGACTCAGGTTCTCCTGCCGCGCACTGCAACATCGCGCAACCACCGAGATCAAAGGCAATTACCGCGCTGACCCAGCGGCCATTCGGCATCGCGTCCTGCCCGGATTCGAACATGAGATGCTCGTCCGATGGGTGGCTAACTGGCGTGACCGCAGGGCATTGTCGATGATGCGTAGGCTCGATTCCTGACCGGCGCGCGCGGCAATCGGGCGGTTTCTTCACTGCGTGCTCGGTCGCTGATCACGCCAGCCGCGAGCGGGGCCAATCGTCGGGAGGCACGTATGTCGCGCAGGAAATGTTGGCTGGCTGTCTGCATCTTCCTAGTTGCCTGCGGTCACAGCGATTCGTACGTCATCGCACCGGTCGGCTCGCGCGGGCCGTTCATCACGGGGTCCATGGTCCAGCTGACCTACAACGTCGAGGCCGACTACTGGCCGGCCTGGACCCAGGACGGCAGGGGCATCCTCTACTCGTTCGTCGATCCCAACGCACGGTTGCATCGTTGCCTTGGTCTGCTGCCGGCGGCGGGCGGAAGCCGACGTTGGGAGTTCTGCGACAGCCGCGGCCAGCGTACGGACACGATGAGCAGCTACACCGCGTATGCGCTCGACAGCACGGGACGCCTGCTCTTCGCCGAAGCGATCAGCGCCGTCAATCCTGAAGACCGCGGGCCGCTGCCGGTGTCGACACTCTGGCTCGCAGACACGGCGAACATTCTGGTGCGTACGCGTCTGCTGACGCTTCCGGTCAAGGTCGACAGCGTGCTCGTGAATTGGCTCGCGGACATCGCGTGGCTCGATTCTACCAGTTTCATCGCGCTGGGTCAGCAATTCAGTTCGGTGGACCACTGTCCGGACCCTCCGAATCCTCTGAATTGTCCCGGTCGTGACTCGATGTGGGTGGATTCAGGCGGCGTCGTGCTGCAAGGGCGTCTGCAGGGAAACCATGTCACTCTGCAATCGATCGCCGGTACTGCCGGCGCCACTGGATACTCGCTCGCGAACGGCGGCGCAACCGTCGCCTTCACGCTCAAGCATCAGCTGGATGTGTTCACCGTGCCCATCACCGGTGGCGAGCCCGTGCCGGTTCCCAAGCTCGGTGTCGACACGTTCTACCAGCAGGCCGGCGAACTGCTGGGCGTGACGTGCCGAGGAAGCGAATGCCTCGTCGCCAAAGGCGGTGTCCTGCTGAGCGGCACCTACCTGTATGGACCTTGCGAGTATCCCGAGTGTTACGCGTTTGCGCGGTATTTCGCGCCCAAGCCGTTACCGATGGAATTGCATCGCTTTTCGCTTGCCAGTGGCGCCGATCAGGTCGTGGCGTATGACACAACGAATGTCGTCTTCGCGACGCCACGGCTGTCACCGGTCTCGGATGATGTTGTCATCCAGTTCGGCGGCGGCTGGGGGCACCTGCAGACGTTCGCGACGTCGGGTGGCGCCGACGTTTACGCCCACGACGGCAACAGCGATCTCTACCTGTACCACAATGTCTTTCCGTGACGGGGCTTGAAGAATGAAGTGCATGATTCGGGCCCGAAGCGCTTGGACGCGCGGCGCTGCCGCCGCCCTCGAGCCCCGTGTCGCGGTCGATCGACATCGAGCGAAAGCTCAACGCCGGCGCGGACCGTGACGATTGCCTTGACACCAGCGCGAGAACCCTGCTGCATTCGGCATGATTCGGTCGACGATTCACCTCCTGAGCCTTCTCGTCCTTGTTGCCGTCCTCTCCTGCGGACACACCGATGCCTACCCCGTTCCAGCCGGCGAGACCAACGGGCCCCCCACGATGGGCACGCCCGGCCAGCTCACGTTCAATACCGAGCAGGACTACTGGCCTGCCTGGACGCAGGACGGCAAGGGCATTCTCTACGCCTATGTCGACTACATCGACGTGCTGCACCGTTGCGTCGGCCTGCTTCCCGCCGCCGGCGGCACCCGCATCTGGTCGATGTGCGACGACCGGACCACCGAACCCGACACGACCAGCGAGTTCGGCGCGTTCGCCCTCGACTCCACCGGCCGACTGCTCTACACCGAGTCCACGACGCTCGCCTCCGACAACCTGCTTCCCGCCGCGCACGTCACGTTGTGGCTTGCGGACACGGCGCATCCGTTCATTCGCACGGCCCTGCTGACGCTTCCCGTGACTGCGGGCGCGACGCCGATGACCTGGCTCGCCGACATCAAGTGGACCGGCACGACTTCGTTCGTCGCTCTGGGCCAGGTCTTCACCACGGTGCCCCATTGCGTCATGGGGACACTGCCCGACGGTGAGAGTGCCACGCAATGCCTGACACGAGATACCACGTTCGTCGACACGAATGGCGTTGTCGTTCGCGGAACGATTGCCGGCAACTCCGCTACACTCGAGCCCATTGAAGGCACCGAAGGTGCCACGGGCTATTCGTTCGCGAACGACGGTGCGACCGTGGTCTTCACGCTCAAGGGCCGCGCACAACTCTTCACGGTCCCGATCAGTGGCGGGGCGCCCCCGGCTCCCGGCTCAAAGGACTCGCTCGAAGTCGCCGGGGTCTCGTGCAAGGGCACTGTGTGCGTTGATGCGGTGGACCGGATCCTCCTCACCCTGGCGCCCACCAACTTGCCGTGCTGCCAGATCTTTGCCCACTTCTGGGACAGCACCATGCAGGTGCATCGAATCTCATTGACCACCGGCAGCGACGAAGTCATCGACAGCGTGCACAACTGGACCGTCTTCGCGACGCCGCAGATCTCACCGGTGACGGGTGATGTCGTGATCCAGGTCGGGGGCACGTGGGGCCACCTGCAGACCTTCGCTACCGCGCCGACAGGAGATCTGTTCGCCCTCGGGCCGCGCAGCCAGCTGGTGTTGCTGCGCAATGTCGTACCGTGACGGATGCGATGCCCCCGTTCGCGGGGCGCTGATCCGGCGCTTCCTGACGCAAGCGGACGCAGATCCCTCGACTTCGGCGCTGCGCGCCTCCGCTCGGGATGACAGGTCCCCGACGCACCACGCCCGCCGGGATCCTTTCCGGCGGGCGGGATATGCTGTGTCAGGTCCAGCGTGCCGGTCAGTGCAACCGGATCCGCTCGATCCGCGACGTGCCGACATGATTCTGGTCGCCATTCATGATCTGCAGCGTAACGATCCCATGCTGCGCACCGGCGACCGCGGCCTTGAGGTCGGCCTCACTCGCGATCGGCTTGCCTTCGACCTTCACGATCACGTCCGGCGCGCCGCACTGATCGGCGTCTTCGGCGGGGCAGGCGATCTTGCCAGACGCCGGTGAACCGTCGACGACATGGTCGACCACCAGGCCGTGCGTGCCGGCGGGCAGGCCGTACTGCTGTGCATCGGCCGCTGTCAGCGGTTCGGTGGTGATTCCCATCAGCGAACTGGTCGCATTCGTTTCACCCCGCGCACCGCCCACCGATGCGACATCGCTCGAATCAGCATTCTGGGTGTCGACCGTCGTCAGCTTGACGGTGTAGGTGTGGGCGCCATCCTTCCGGGCGACCGTCACCTTGACGTCATCCCCAGGGCGGCGGAACCCGACGATCTGCTGCAACTGCGCCGTATAGCTCACCGGCTGGCCGTCGATCGCGGTGATCACGTCGCCGGCCTGCAAGCCTGCGGCCTCGGCCGTGGAATGGGGAGCAAAGCTCTCGACCAGGACACCACCGATCGTCGGCAGGCCGAGGTACTGCGCGTCTTCGCGCGATGCATCGCGGACCATCACGCCGAGCCCGGCGCGCACCACATGCCCACTGGTGATGATCTGATCCATGACCTTGCGCGCGAGATCGATCGGCACGGCGAAGGCGTAACCGGTGTAATACCCGGTCGACGACGCGATCGCGGCGTTGATGCCGATCACTTCGCCGCGCGCGTTGACCAGCGGACCGCCCGAGTTGCCGCGGTTGATCACCGCGTCGGTCTGGATGTAATCCTGGATCACGCGGCCACCATCGTTGCCGCCGCCGAAGTTGAGCTGGCCGCGACCTTTGGCGCTCACAATGCCCTGGGTCACCGTGAAGGTGAGATCCGAACCCAGCGGATTGCCGATTGCCAGCACCCACTCGCCGACCTTGGTCGCATCGGATGAGCCGAGTGCAGCCGGCGTCAGGCCGGTGGCGTCGATCTTGAGCACGCCGATGTCGGTGTCCTTGTCGGTGCCGACGATCTTGGCGGTGAATTGCCGCCCGTCGAGCAGCCGCACGGTCACCTTGCTGGAGCCTTCGATGACGTGGTTGTTGGTGAGGATGTAGCCGTCGGACGACACGATGAAGCCGGAGCCGCTGCTGTGCTCGATCTCGGGCTCCTGCGGTTGCGCGCGACGCTGTTGCTGCTGCGGCAGCAGTTGCCGGAATTGCGGCGGCAACTGGCCGATGATCTGGCTCTGGTCGTCCGTCATCGGGCGATCAGATTCGATATACACGACCGACGGCCGCACCGCTTCGGCGATCGCGGCGTACGCATCACTGAGTTCGATCAGTGGGCGAGCCGCGGGAATGCTCGGCGCACTGACCTTGATGATCGGCGTGTGGGCTTCCCGTTCCTGGGCGAACCCGGCGCGGGGAAAATCAAGCAGCCCGGCAAAGAAGAGGCCGAGCACGAAAGCCAGCGCCACCAGGGCGCCGAACTTGAGCCAATTTTTCGAACGCGTGGACATTTCCATTCCAATGCTGGAGAAACAGGTGCACTATCCGGAAACCTACGGACGACAGGGTCGTCCGGCTGACCTCAATAATACGTTGATGCAAGACGACGCGGTTCCGTCGCCGTGGTATGTCACCTTGAGCGGAGCGGCTGCTCCGCAGCCGCTCCGCCCAGGATAACCCTGCCTGTCACTTCTTCTCGTCATCCACAATTTCGTAATCCGCCTCGACCGCCTCATCCTTGGGCGGCTGCTGCGCGGTGCCGGCCTCGCCGGTGGGCGGAGCTTCCGCGCCGCCGCTCGCCGACGCGCTCTGATACAGTGACGCTCCCGCGGCGGAATATGCCACGTTGAGTTCGTCGAGCGCCGTGCGGATCTTGCCCGTGTCGCCGGTGCGCAGCGCTTCCTTGCCGGCGTCGAGCGCCTTGTCGAGCTGACCCTTGACGTCGGCCGACAGCCGGTCGACCCATTCCTTCGAATCCTTCTCGACCTTGTAGACGAGGCCGTCGAGCTGGTTGCGCGTGTCGATCTCCTGGCGCCGCGCTTCGTCTTCCTTGGCGTTGGCCTCGGCCTGCTTGACCATCTTGTCGATGTCGGCGTCGCTCAGTCCGCTCGATGCCTCGATGCGGATCTTCTGCTCCTTGCCGCTCGCCTTGTCCTTGGCCGACACGTGCAGGATGCCGTTGGCGTCGATGTCGAACGTGACCTCGACCTGCGGCATGCCGCGCGGTGCCGGCGGAATCCCGGTGAGCTGGAACTTGCCGATGGTCCGGTTGTCCTGCGCCATCGGACGCTCGCCCTGCAGCACGTGAATCTCGACGGTGGTCTGGTTGTCCTCGGCCGTGCTGAAGACCTCGGACTTCTTGGTCGGAATCGTGGTGTTCCGCGGGATCAGCGGCGTCGACACGCCACCGAGCGTCTCGATGCCGAGCGACAGCGGCGTCACGTCGAGCAACAGCACGTCCTTCACTTCGCCGCCGAGCACGCCGCCCTGAATCGCGGCGCCGATCGCGACGACTTCGTCGGGATTGACCGAACGGTTCGGTTCCTTGCCGAAGAAGCTCTTGACGATCTCCTGGATCTTGGGAATGCGCGTCGATCCGCCGACGAGAATCACTTCGTCGATGTCGCCCGGCTTGAGCCCGGCGTCCTGCAGCGCCTTCTCCATCGGCGGGATGGTCCGCTTGACCAGGTCGTCGACCAGCTGCTCGAACTTGGCGCGCGTGAGCGTCAGGTTGAGGTGCTTGGGTCCCGACTGATCCGCCGTGATGAACGGCAGGTTGATGTCGGTCTGCGCCGTGCTCGACAGCTCCATCTTGGCCTTCTCGGCCGCTTCCTTGAGGCGCTGCAACGCCATCGGGTCCTTCGAGAGATCGATCCCCTGGTCGCGCTTGAATTCGGTGATCAGCCACTCGATCAGCCGTTCATCGAAGTCGTCGCCACCAAGGTGCGTGTCGCCGTTGGTGCTCTTGACCTCGAAGACGCCTTCGGCGAGTTCGAGCACGGAGATGTCATACGTGCCACCGCCGAGATCGAAGACGGCGATCTTCTCGTCCTTCTTCTTCTCGAGGCCGTAGGCGAGCGCCGCGGCGGTCGGCTCGTTGATGATGCGCAGCACTTCGAGCCCGGCGATCTTGCCGGCGTCCTTGGTGGCCTGCCGCTGGGCGTCGTTGAAGTAGGCCGGCACGGTGATCACGGCCTTCTCGACCGTGGTGCCGAGATAGTCTTCGGCGGTCTGCTTCATCTTCTGCAGGATCATCGCGGAGATCTCGGGCGGCGTGTATTTCTTGCCGGCGATCTCGACCGAGGCGAGCCCGTTCTGGCCGGCTTCGACCTTGTAGGGCACCCGCTTGGTCTCTTCGGTGATCTCGTTCATGCGCCGACCCATGAAGCGCTTGATCGAGAAGATGGTCTGCTTGGGGTTGGTGACCGCCTGGCGCTTGGCGACCTGGCCGACGAGGCGATCGCCGTCCTTGGTGAATGCCACGACCGACGGCGTGGTCCGGCCGCCCTCGGCGTTGGGGATGACGACCGGGTCGCCGCCCTCCATGACTGCCACAACGGAATTGGTGGTGCCGAGGTCGATACCGATGATTTTTGAAGCCATGATGTGAAATTCTCCCGTGGGCGTCCCGAAAGTGGCCGAATTGGCCTGATGGGAACGGACGCTTGGAGAGAAAGCAACACGGGTGCCGGACTACCGCGCCGAAATGGCAGAAAACGGCGCCGCAATCGCTACTTCGGCGGTTCCTCCTCGCCGTTCTTGCCCCAGTTCAAGCGGGGGATGCCGGAGGCGGCGGAGAGCCGCCAAAGGAAACGCAGCGGGCCGCCGCCCTTTTTGGTGTCTTCGGGGGCGAGCTCGATGGCATCGATTTGCTGGCCGGACATGCGGCGCACGAGTTCGCGCTGCTCCGGCGTCAGGACGATGCGGAGCGGTTCTTCATCGGACACGGAAGGACCCTGAGTTGAGGATCCCCTGATATAAGAGGGATCTGTCACAAATCGGTCACCGATGGATCCATCCCCAGATCCCGCTCCGCGACGGCGCATTGGTCGCCTCGGTGAAGGCCGACGCGAACGCAGGAGCCGTGTCGTAGCGATCCTGCGGCGCGACGGCCAGGGCGCGCGCCAGCACCTTGTCCACCGCGGCGGGAAGGTCGGGACGATGCGTCCGTGCCGGAATCAACTCACCCTTGAGTCGCGCGACGGCCAGCTCGCGCATGGTGGTGCCCGCGAACGGCAGCTGACCGGTGAGCATCTCGTACGCCATGAACGCCAGTGCATAGATGTCGCTACGCCGGTCGAGCGGCAGGGCGCGAATCTGTTCCGGGCTCATGAATTCCGGCGTTCCGACCACCATGCCCGTCCGGGTAAGCTTGGGCCGCGACGGCCCCAGCGCGCGCGCGGCGGCAAGCCCGAAATCGAGCAGCACGGCGCGTTCGGATCCATCAGGATTGCCCACGATGATAATGTTTTCGGGTTTGAGATCGCGATGAACGATTCCCAATTCGTGGGCGACATGGAGCCCGTCGGCCACATCATGCACGATCCGAGCGGTGACGTCGAGTGGAAGCTGCTCCCCATGTGCCGTGCGATCCCAGAGTGAGTCGCCGGTGAGCAGTGGCATCGCGACAAAATCGAGCCCCTGTGCGGTGACGCCGACGGCGGTAACGTGGCAGACGTTGGGATGGGCGAGCTGCGCGCCGAGCGCCGCCTCCTGCCGGAAGCGCGCGATCGAGACTTCGTCGTTGTGCAGCTCGGGGAGGAGGATCTTGATGGCGACCGACTCGCCCGTCACGGTGTCGTGGGCGCGATATACGATGCCCATGCCCCCCATGCCGATCTGTTCACCGAGCCGAAAGCGCTCACCAAGGAGTTGACCGTGGAGATCGGCGCCGACCGACGGTGAGTCGCTCACCAGCGGAATGTAGCTGCTCGTGATGGACCCAGTGGGCGTTGAGCCCCGATGGGGATGCGCGGATGACCGATGGGAATGGCGTGAGTGGGGCATGCTGGATTGAGGTTCGCTGCTCGATACTCACGTCGTGAGCTGGTGGGACGATGGCGATTCGGCGTCGCGCGGGCAGCGCTCAGGCGCGGGGAGTCGAGAGCTCCTGGCTCGCAACTCACGGCCCGGTGCGCTGTCCCGGCACCAGCCCGATGTCGGTTTTGAGTTGCGCAAATCGCGGGTCCTTCCGGATTGGATCGAACTGCCAGCGCCACGTGACACTGGTCAGATTGGACGACTTGTCCTGCTCGGCGCGGCGCAACCACGTGAAGGCCAGGTCATGGTCGCCAAGGGCGACGGCGACCGACGCAATCCATACCGCGTCGACGTAGCGCGTCGACGACTGCGCCGTGATAGTGCCGAGCATCTGGCGCGCCTGCGTGGTCTGTCCGGCAAGTGCGTAGCATCCGGCGAGCTGGGGATGGGCCGTCGGCGCACCGCGTCCGGCAGGGACAGGTAGCGCTGAACGCATTCGGCGGGGCGCCCGGCCCATGCGAGTGCCCCCGCGATCGGATCGGTGAAGTAGAAGTATTCGGGATCGACGCGCAGTGTTTCCCGGGCCAGCGCGAAGGCCGCGGCGGTGTCGTGCTCCACTTGCGCGGCGGAACCTTCCCACAGCACATAATTTGGATTCAGCAGATCGAGCGATTCAGCGCGCCGGAATTCGGCTCGCGCCGCGCCGGCGTTCCCGAGAATATCGAGGTCGTACAGACCGAGAAACCAATGCGCGTCGGGTAATTGTGGATCCAGGGCCAGCGCCCGGTTGAGTTCGTCCAGTCCACGCGCGAAGTCGTGGTCGTACGGCCACAGTTCGCCCAGGACCAAGTGCGCCGCCGCCGATCGGTCATCGGCGGTGACTGCGCGTCGCGCGGCCTGACGCGCCAGCGGCAGCACGGTGGCAGGTGCCTCGTAGGCATCGGCGAGGTCGAGCTGTGCGCCGGCGATGCCAGCCCACGCCGCCGCGTAGCCGGAGTCGAGCTGCGTCGCTTCGGTGAACAGCGCGACGGCGCGATGGAAACTCGCCGAGTCGCTGCGATGCAACAGGGCGGTCGCCTGAAGCACGAGACGGTGCGCCTCCGGATTGGTCGTCGACGCCGCGACGAGGCTGGGGCCACCGGCGCCGAGATGCAGTTGCAACGCGTCGGCGATGGCACGCGACATGTCGTCTTCGAGCGCCGACAGGCTGGTGCCTGCGCGATCATAATGTTCGGCCCACACGGTGTGATTCGCCGAATCGACCAGTTCCGCGCGAATGCGCACGGAATCGCCCTGCCACTGCATGGTGCCGAGCAGCAGATACATCGCGTGCAACGCGTGCGCGACGGCCGCTACTCCCGCGCTGTCCACGTTGAGGCCGGCCGACGTCGTGCGCCCGATCACCGTCAGTCGCGGCACGCGCGCGAGTGCCTGGGTGACTTCTTCACTGAGTCCTTCGCCGTAGTTGGCGTGGCTGGTATCGCCCGCAAAATTGTGGAATGGCATGATGGCGATCACTGGCGAGGGCGCGCCGGGGTTGCCACCGGGCCGCCGGGTAAATCGCCACGCCAATATCACCAGGACGATCAGTATCCCGGCCAGCGCGACGGCGCGCGCGACTGCCGGGATACGGGCCGGCGCCGAGCGGTCGACCGCGATCGCCTCGCCGCTGGGTGAGGCGGCGCGATCGAACACCGGAATCAGCTCCGCTGCGGTGGCCGGGCGGTCGGCGGGAAACTTGGCCAGTGATTGCATCACCACCGCGGCGAGCGCTGGCGGCACCGAGGGTCGATGGATCGTAATGTCGTCCGGCACCGCCGTGACGTGCGCCATCAGCAACTGCTGGGTTGTCGTGCCATGAAATGGAGGACGGCCCGTGAGCATTTCGTAGGCAACCACGCCAAGCGCGTAAATATCAGCGCGGGCATCGACATGTGGCTCCGCGCCGGCCTGCTCGGGCGACATGTAGGCGGGGGTGCCGATCGCCATGCCGGTTTGCGTCAACGTCGTGTCCTGCGCCACATCGCTCATCGCGCGCGCCACGCCGAAATCCATCACCAGGGCGTGCCCATCGGCAAGGAGGATGTTGGCTGGCTTGATGTCGCGGTGCACCACGCCGGCGCGATGCGCGCGCGCCAGCGCGTCGGCGATCTCGCGCAGCAAGCGCGCGGCTTCCGGCACCGCGAGGGCACCGTCGCGATCGAGACGCGCGGCCAGCGATTCCCCGGCCACGTAGGGCATGACATAGTACAGGACGCCACCGGCGTCGCCAGAGTCGTACACCGGCACGATGTTGGGGTGAGTCAGGCCGGCGGCAATGTTGATCTCGCGGAGAAATCGCTTGCCGCCCAGTGCCGCGGAAAGATCCTCACGCAGCACCTTGATCGCCACCTGGCGATGATGGCGCAGGTCTTCGCCGAGGTACACGGTTGCCATGCCACCACGCCCGATCTCGCGATCAAGACGGTAGCGGTCGATCAGGGCGGCGACGAGCTGAGGAGGGGCTGTCATGGGAAATCCGCTATCCGGATGGTCGCGAATATACTGCGGGGCTCGGTGCGCGGGGTTGGTGGGGGCGAGCCCGGAGCCCGGAGCCCGGAGCCATGAGACGAGAGCCGACAGCCTTGAGCCATGGGCCCGTCATCCTCGCTCGGCGCCGCACCCCAGGCATCACGCCGAGCGTAGATGAGGGGCCCATGGCTTACGGCCTCTTTGTCACCAACTCCACAACCCGGTCAGGCTCGTTCCCCGCCGCCAACGGCAACATGATTGTCGTGCCCGCGTCATCCTGCGTAAACTGAACTGCATCGCCGCCAGGAAACGTCCGCGCAGTCACCACCCGTGCCCCAAAATCAGGAAGCGCCAGCACTCGATCCGGCCAGTTGAGCACATGGACAAACACCGTGTCACCGCGATGGGTGGTAACGCCCCACACGCGCGGCGGAATCGGTCCACCGCGCGTGCGATAGATCGTAGGTCCATGGACATCCAGCCACGCACCGAGTGCATGCAGGCGCTCGACCGCTTCGGGCTGAATCGTGCCATCGGGGCGCGGCCCGATGTTGAGCAGAAGGTTCGCGTTGCTCCCCGCAGCGCGTACGAGGTAGCCGATCAGCTGCGGCACCGATTTCCACGCGTGATCGGTGATGTTGAATCCCCAGGCACCGTTCATCGTCAGCGACGTCTCGAGCGGTAGCGCACCCACGGTGGTCGTGTTGAATCCCGCGCTGTTGCTGCCCGGAAGATCCTGCTCGAAGGTCTGCACATCTTCGCCGGGCTTGGGCGCCAAATGATGATTGGGAACAATCAGCGCCGCAGGCTGCAACTGGTGAATGAGGCCGTAGATCTCGGGCAGATGCCAGTCGGCATCGGGTTTGTCCCACATGCCGTCGAACCAGATGCCGCCGATGGTGCCGTAGTTGGTCAGCAGCTCCGTCAATTGCTGCTTCATGAAATCGATGTAGTGATTCCAGTTGCCGCTGTCGGGCCGGCCGGCGGCCTTGCCGGTCCCGCCGCGCGGGAAATAGTCGGGGTTGTGCCAGTCCAGTTGCGAGTAATAGAAGAAGAGCTGGATGCCCTGCTTGTGGCATTCGTCGGCGAGCTCCTTGAGCGGATCACGGCCGAAGCGGGTCCAGTCGACGATGTTGTAGTGCGTC
Organism: uncultured Gemmatimonadales bacterium; assembly: GCA_963796635.1. Taxonomy (GTDB): domain Bacteria; phylum Gemmatimonadota; class Gemmatimonadetes; order Gemmatimonadales; family GWC2-71-9; genus Palsa-1233. The sequence goes on along the minus strand of CAWCMH010000001.1, from coordinate 2,019,394 downwards.
GCCTTGGTGGCGAACATCGAGAAGCCGTCATGGTGCCGCGAGGTGATGGTGATGTACTTGACGCCCGCGGCTTTCGCGAGCGACACCCACGCGTGTGCGTCGAAATTGACCGGATCGAACGTCGACGCGAGCCATTCGTAGGTCGTCACCGGAATCGACTGGTTCTGCATCACCCACTCGCCCTGGCCCAGCAGGGAATAGACGCCCCAGTGAATGAACAGCCCGAACGCGTCGTCGCGATACGCCTGTCGCGCGGCGAGTCGAACGGCGGGGACGGCGTCAGCCTGCTGCGCCAGGCTCGGCGCCGCGGCGCCGCAGAGCAGCACGACGGCGACGCCCAGCGCACGCCACCGCCGGCCCGTCACGGCGATTCGCCGCCGTCCCGCGGCTCGTCGGCCGGCGGCTTGCCCAGCTCCGCGGTGCTCGGCACGATCTCCGGCTCTCCCGCCGACTTGAGCACGGCATTCACCGGTGGCAGCTCGGTCGCGAGTTGCCGCTTGAGTCGCAGCAATTGCGCATCGAGTTGCGGCACCAGCGTGTTCCACACGTCATAGGCCTGCGGCGGCGGACGTCGCTCGCCACTGGCCACGAAATCGGCCAACGCACCGATCTGGTTGTTGAGCCGGATCGGGAAGTTGAGGGGGTCTTCGCCGGCTTCGTTGCGAGTCTGGTAGATCGCCTGCTCGACCAGTGTCATGCTGTCGTCGAGGGTGCGCGCCGCGGCCGCGAACGCCGCCGCGGCACTGCCGGTGAGGGTGGGGCGAATGCTGTCGAGCTGATAGCGCACGTTGCGGATGGTGCGGACCGCGTTGTTGGCGGCGGACACGGTATCGCGGATCCGCAGCAGGAAGTCCACCTGTGCGGCGATGTCGCTGTCCGACGCCGTCGTCTGCGGGTCCTTGCGGACGCGGACGGTGCGCGCCAGCGGTGCGTGGCCGCTCACCGTCATCCGCACGGTGTACATGCCGGGCGCGGCGACCGGACCGTTGAGCCCGTTGCCATCCCAGAAGATCGCGCCGCGGAAATCGACGCCGTTGGCGTAGCGGAGGCTCAGGTTGTATTCGTTCGGGCCCAGTGAATCGGTGACGCGCGCCGGTGCGGCTGCGCCGCGGCGGCCGCCGGAGCCACCGCGTCCACCGCGGGGCGTGACGACGCTGTCGGCGCTCGACGCCTTCTGCATCACGCGTCCGCGCGCGTCGAGCAGCTCGAGCGTGACGGTATCCCCGCGCTCCGCCAGGTGATATTGCACGCGGACGTCGCCATTGCCGCGATAGACGTTGCCGGGCGGATAGAGATACGTGGTGTCGGCCGCGATCTGATCGGCCACACGCAGCGGTGCCAGTCCTTCCAGCGCGTAGAATCCGCGTCCCATCGTCGCGATCACCATGTCGTCGTCGCGCAGCGCGATGTCGTGCACGGCCACGGGGGGCAGGTTGAGCTTGAGGCTCTGCCAGTGGTCGCCGGCATCGTAGGAGAGGTACATGCCACGTTCCGTGGCGGCGTACAGCAGGCCGGGACGCACCAGATCCTCGCGAATGGCGCGCGTGAACTCGTGCGGCGGAATACCGGTGACGATCTTGTGCCAAGTGGCGCCATAATCGGTAGTCTTGTAGAGGTACGGCGCGTCGTCGTCCATCTCGTAACGGTTGGCCGCGAAATACATCGTGCCCGCGTGATGCGGCGACGGCTCGACGATCGAAATGCGCGTCCACTTCGGCAGGTCTTTCGGGGTGACATTGGTCCACACCGGTTTCGGCACGTTGACGTTGCGCGACAGATAGATCAGTCCGTCATCCGATCCGGTCCACACCAGGCCGGGCTTCACCGGCGATTCCTGCACCGCGAAAATCGTCCCGTAATACTCGACGCTGGTCTGGTCCTTGGTGAGCGGACCGCCGGATGCGCCGAGCGTTGCGGGATCGTGGCGCGTGAGGTCGGGCGAGATGACCTGCCAGCTCTGGCCGAGGTTCTTCGAGCGGAACAGCACATTCGACCCGACATACAGTGTCTTCGGGTCGTTGGGTGAGTTCATGATCGGGAAGGTCCACTGGAAGCGATACTTCGAGTCGCTCGCGTCGTGGCCCATCGGATTGAGCGGCCACGGATCGAGCCGTTCCGACTGGCCGGTCACGTGATTCGACATCTCCAGCACGCCGCTGTAATTCCCGCCGAACGTCACGTTCGGGTCGAGCGGATCGGAGGCGACATATCCCGACTCGCCGCCGGCGCCACCGTAGCGCGTGGTGAAGTTGAATTGACTCGGCGCCGTGCCGCCGGGCCCACCCCGGCCGCCCCGTCCACCGAAGCCGCCGCGTCCGCCCGCTTCGCGAATCGGGAAGCAGTCGACGCCACCATCCTGCTCGGCCCCGCAGACGTCGTACGGCACGGCGTTGGTCAGATGCACGTGATAGTACTGACCGGTGGGAATGTTCGCGCGCGTGGTCGTCTTGCCGCCATCGGTGCGTGATGACGACGCCGGGATCGCCGGCGACAGCGATACGCTTGGGATCATCGGGCGCGATCCAGTAATCGTGCGTGTCGCCGTTGCCGAGCCCGGAACGGAACGTCTTGCCGCCATCGTGCGAGACGAAGCCGCCGACGTTGCCGGCGTAGATCGTGTTGGTGTCCTTGGGATCGGCGAAGATCTTGGTGAAGTACCACGCGCGCTGGCGCAGGTTGCGGTCGCCATTGAGAAACGTCCACGACTTGCCGCCGTCATCGGAGCGGTAGAGTCCGCCGGAATCGGCTTCGATCAACGCCCACACGCGCTGCGGATTCGCCGGCGAGATGGCGATGCCGATGTTGCCCCAGATCCTTGCCGGCAGTCCCGGAGCGCGTGAAATATCGGTCCAGTGATCGCCGCCGTCGGTGGTCTTCCAGAGGCCGCTGCCTTGGCCGCCGCTCACCAGCAGCCAGGGCTTGCGGCCCGCCTGCCAGAAGCCGGCGTAGAGCACGTTGGGGTCGCTCGGATCCATCACCAGATCGGCGACACCCGTCGAGTCGTTGACGAACAGCACCTTGTCCCACGTCTTGCCGCCGTCCTTCGTCCGAAACACGCCGCGTTCGGCGTTGGGTCCGAACACGTGGCCGAGGGCCCCGACGTAGACGATGTCGGGATTGACCGGATTGATCACGATGCGCGAGATGTAGCGGGTCGCCGCGAGCCCCATGTCGCTCCACGTCTTGCCGCCATCGAGACTCTTCCACACGCCGTCACCATACGACACGTTGCCGCGGATCGGTGTTTCGCCACCGCCGGCCCAGACGATGTCGGGGTTGCCCTTGAAGACGTCGACCGCGCCGATGGTGCCGCCGAAATAGTTGTCGGTCATCGGGTACCACGTCTTGCCCGCGTCCGATGTCTTCCACACGCCGCCGCCGGTGGTACCGACGTAATACTCATCCGGGCGCTGCGTCGAACCGACCACCGCAGTCATGCGGCCGGTGTGAGCGGGACCGAGCATCCGCCACTCGAGGCCGCGCCAGCGACTGGTGTCGACCGGTGCCGCGGCGGAGGTGGCCTGTTGTGCGGTGGCCAGGGCAGGTGCCGCGAGCGTGGCGAGGGCAACGGCGAGGGCGTGCGGGCGATGCGACATCATGGGCATCCGGTGAAGTCGTTAGGCGTTAGACGTTGGACGTTAGTCAATCGCGATGACCCGCGAATCGAAGACCAACGCAAACTAACGCCTAAGGTCTAATGCCTAACGCCTATATACCGTGCCCGATCGAGATGGTACCGCCGCAGCACGGCATCCACTTGCGGTCCTGGCGGCATGATGTCGATGCGCGCGACGAAGGTCGGCAGCGCGTCGCCGTCGCCGGCGGCGGCGTGCACCATCGCATCGGCCATGGCGGCGGTGTCGCGCAAGCCCGCGTAGGCCATCGTCAAGCCTGTCCATCGTGTCCACGCATCGGCGGGCAACGCCTGCAACGTGCGCACGAGCCCCCGGGCCTCTGCCGGCGCGCCGCTCCGGGCCAGCACATACGCTGCCACCCCGACGCGGGCGGGCGCCGACGACAAGGCGAGAATCCGGTGGGCGTAGTAGCGCGCCGAATCGGGCATGCCGGCCTTGACAAAGCCCATCGCGAGCAGCGACAACGCCGTGGTACTCTGCGGCTCCATCGTCGCGCTCCGCTGTTCGTTGCCGATGCCTTCGGCCACTCGTCCCGCGTCGACTTCGGCCCACCCGAGGTAGGCCACCGCGACAAAGCCCAACGGATCCCGGGCGACGGCTGCCTGCAATGTCGGAATCGCCTCACCGGGTCGCGCCTGATTCATGAGGGTGTAGCCCAGGCGATAGCGTGGCTCCGCCGCGTTGGGGTCGAGCGCGATCGCGAGCCGCAGTTCCCGTTCGGCGGCGGGCCAGTCGAACCCTTCCGCGTCGACGTAGCCGAGCGCCTGGTGCGCTTCGGCGAGGGTGGAGTCGAGTGCGACGGCGCGCTCGGCGGCGGCACGGGCGCGCGGGAGGATCTCGCCCGTGCGCGTCGCGATGTAATAGGGCGACACCGTCAGCGCGTTCGACAGGGCGGCCCATGCCCGCGCGAAATTCGAATCCCGCGCCGTCGCCTGCTCGAAGGCGGCAATCGCGGCGGCAATGTCGGGTCCGCGTCGCCGGTAGAGGTACGTCCCCTTGAGATAGAGATCGTACGCCACCGGATCTGCGGTGCCGTGTGCCGCACCGCTGGCGGCGCTGGTGAGGGTGACCTGCAGGGCGCCGGCAATCGCGCGCGCGATGTCATCCTGCACGTGCGCGATGTCATTCGCCGGCCGCTGATAGTTGTCGCTCCAGATCACCTGCCCGTTTGCGGTGTTTGACAATTCCGCCGCCACGCGGATCTGGTCGTCGATCCGCTCGACCGTGCCGTCGAGCACGGCGCCGACCTGCAGGGTACGGCCGATCTCCTGCGCGCCCGCCGTCGTGCCGGTGTATCGCGCCGCGGAACTGTGTCCGGCAATGCGGAGGCCGGGCACCAGGGACAGGGTGTGCGTGACTTCGTCGGCAATACCCTCGCCGAGGTAGGCGTTGGCGGTGTCGCGGGAGATCGAAGTGAAGGGAATCACCGCCAGCGACTTGTCGATCACCGCACTTGCTGGGCGGCCGATGCGGCTCTTGAGTCTCCAACCGATGAGGGCAAGTACCGCGAGCGCGAGCAGGCTCATGGCGGTCACGAGTGGACGGCCCGCGACCGGTCGCGATGCGGCAACGCGCGTGCCGGTGCTGGTGGCCTGATCGAGCGCGGCGAGCATCTCGGTTGCCGACGCGGGTCGGCGATCGGGATCCTTTTCGAGGCAACGCCGCACCAGATCGCTGAGCGCGCGCGGTACGTCGGACCGCACCGTGGTGAGTGGCGGCGGCGTCTCGGTGATCTGTGCCGCGATGATGGCGTGCAGGCCGGTCTTTCCCGCGAAGGGATGGCGTCCCGCCACGAGCTCCCACGCAATCACGCCCCAGGCGTAGAGATCGGCGCGGTGATCGACATTCGGGTCGCCGGTGGCCTGTTCGGGCGCCATGTACGCCGGCGTGCCGAGCGCGCTGCCGGCTTGTGTGAGCGTGATGTTGACGGCGTCTGCGGGTGCGCCATCCTGCGTGCGCGCGACGTCGATCGCCTTGGCGATGCCGAAGTCGGTGACGACGGCAGCGCCGCCCGAGAGCAGCACGTTGTCGGGCTTGATGTCGCGATGCATCACGCCTTCGCCGTGGGCGTACGCCAGCGCGCGAGCGACGTCGCGCAGGACGTGGATCGCGTCGCCCAGCGGCATCGGCTCGCCGGTGGCCATGCGAGCGCGCAGCGATTCGCCCCGGACAAACGGCATGGTGTAGAACGGCTCGCCGTCGACATCGCCGGCGGCGAGCAGGGGCACGATGTTGGCGTGCTGCAGGCGGGCGGCCAGGCGCACTTCCCGGGCAAAGCGATCCACGCTCATGCCGTCGAGGAGTTGCGGCGCGATGACCTTGATCACGACGCTGCGGTGAAGCGCGGTCTCGGTCGCCACGAAGACACGGGACATCCCGCCGCCACCGAGTTCCCGGTCGAGGATGTAGCGGTCGGCGAGGGCCGCGGTGAGCCGGTCGATGGCGGCGCTCACTGCACGCCCGACACCGTGAACAGCAGTGACAGCCATCGCCGGGTTTCGTACACGTACGATCGGGGATCATCCGCGAGCGCCATCCGCGCGAACGTGAACACCGACGGCGGGGCGTCGATCGTCAGCAGCACCGAGCGTTTGCCGGTGGCGACATCGACGCGATCGATCCGCAAGCCCGAGGGCGTCTGGGCCTCGGCCCACAGCGCCGCCCCGTCCGGACTCCAGCGAAGCACAGTGTCCGTGCCGATCCCGCGTACCGGAGTCGGATGGCCGCCCGCCGTCGGATAGATCGCGTAGTCATCGCCCTGCTGCACCAGCACGCCGCTCCCGTCGGGCCTCGGCATGCCCGCGCCGATCCCCTCGGGCGTCATGGGTTCGAGACTCGACGCATCCAGCGGACTGCGATAGCACCGCGACGTGTTCCCGTTCGCCGAGCCACACACGAACAGTGACTTGCCGTCGGGATTGAACACCACCGATGCGATCGTCTTCAGCCCGGTCCAGGTCAGCTGGCGCGGCGTTCCCGCGCCGGTCGGGTACAGCCACACCTGCGGTGGCGTTGACACCAGACCCAGGACCGATTTCCCGTCGGGTGCAATCGCGAGGACGCCGCCTTCGCCGAGACGCACCGCCGGAGACCCGTCAGACTTTCGGAGCATCGCCGCGTAGTTGATGCCGCCGGATTGCGAGACGTCGGTGAAGGCGACCCAATTCCCGTCGGCGGAGACGAACGGCATCAGGGAACCGTCGAGCCAGGAGATATCGCGATCGGTCGCTTGTCCGGGTGCGCGTGCGACGAGTCCGTGCGATAGGTCGTCACTGGTCACCAGCACGCGGCCGTCCGGCCCGACATCCTGCAACACCAGGTCCCCGGCATCCGGCAACACCAGCTGCGTACCGCCGTGCAGATCGGCTCGCCGCACTTGCATCGCGAGACCGTTCTCGGACGCGGAAAAGAGCAGCCCCCGCCCGTCGTGCGTCCAACCAAGACCTTCGACCCCGGAGAACTCGGCGGAAACCCGCTTCGCGTTGCGGGCCCGGGTGACGACCGTGATCCAGCCACGGTCATCACCCACGAACGTATGCTCGACGACCGCCACGCGATCGCCATCGGGCGAGACGGTCGGGTCGGACAGATACCCGCCCGGCACGCTCTGATACACCACGGTGCCCACCGGGAACTCCAGCTGAACGTGGTCGCCCACGGTCCGGGTGATGGCGAGCTCGGTGCCGTCCGGCGTCCAATCGGCCTCCTGGACGTTGGCCAGCACCTCGCGCGGCGAGCCGCCGCCCAGCGGCATCCGGGCCAGCGTCCCGACGAACAGCCGGTGATGCAGATGAGTCGCGTGCGTGAGCAATGCCAGCTCGCCGTTGCGTGACACGGCGAGCAGGTGCGTCGAATCTGGCCCCAGCGGCGCCGGTTCGGGGTAGTCGGGGCGAATCACGTACATCCGCGGCGTCGGCCCGCGCGCGCTGGCGCTGTACACGATGGTTTTTTCGTCGGGTGCCCAGCGCGCGTTGAAGATCGCTTCGGAGCGAAACGAATTCTGCGCGAACGAAATGTCAGCGAGCCCGCTCGACGTGTTCCGGTTCCGCACGAGCAGCAGGGCGACCGCCGCGACGGACATCACGATGACGATGAGCGCGGCCCGACTCCGCGGATCGGCCAGCCACTCGGGGCGACGCGCGCGGACCCGGGATGCGCCGGAGCCACCGAGGGCCGCCGCGAATTCCGCGGCCGTGGCGAACCGATCGGCCGGGAGCTTCTGCAACGCCGTGAGGACCGCGTCGTCGACCGCGGGCGGCACGCTCCGCCGCTGCTCCGTGAGATCCGCCGGCTCACTGGTCATCACCTTCGCGATGATCGCCTGGGCGGTACTTCCCGTGAACGGCGGATCGCCGATCAGCATCTCGTAGGTCATCGCGCCGAGCGCGTACACGTCGCTGCGCGCGGTGATCTCGCGTTCGCCCATCGCCTGTTCCGGCGACATGTAGTGCGGCGTGCCGAGCGACATCCCGGTCTCGGTCATCCGGGCGCCGCCTCCCGCGCTGGACACGGCGAGCGCGATGCCGAAGTCGGCCACCAGGGCGGAGCCGTCATGTAGCATGATGTTTTCAGGCTTGATGTCGCGATGGATCACGCCGTGGCGGTGGGCGTAGTCGAGCGCCCCCGCAACTTCCGTGGCGATCCGGACCGCGTCAGTGACCGGCAGTTGCTTCTCGCGATGCAATCGATCGCGGAGGCTTTCGCCTTCGACGAACGGCATCACGTAGTACGCCGTTCCGTGGAGTTCCCCTGAGTCGATCAGCCCGAGGATGTGCGGATGCTGCAGCGTCGCGATCGTCTTGATCTCGCGCAGGAACCGCTCGGCGCCGATCACCGCCGCGAGCTCGGGGCGCAGCACCTTGATCGCCACCTTGCGATCGTGCTTCACGTCGTGCGCGAGATAGACGGTCGCCATGCCGCCGGCCCCGAGTTCGCGCTCGATGGCATAGCGGTCAGCGAGGGCCGAGGTGAGCTGCTCGACCTGACTCATGATGCTCCTGGGAGAAGCCGGCGAGTGCCGGCAGCTTGAAGCTAGGGCGATTCAGCGGGATTGCCAGCGGTTGCGGAGGGCGACAGCGATCAACCGGGAGCCGGCACGTTCCGCGTCAGCCGCCGCCCGACGCCGGCAGCGGAGCGCGCGCCGCGATCAACGTGATGTTGTCGGTGCCACCCCGTTCGAGGGCCAAGGCAAGCAGGGACCGGCAGAGCTGTTCCGACGAGGTCATCGCCTCGATCTGACGCTTGATCTCGGCGTCGTCGACGTGCTTGGTGAGGCCGTCGGTGGCGAGCAGGATGACGCATCCGCGGGGGATCTCCACCCGCGTCACCGCCGGCATGGCCTCGTTGCCGCCAATCGCACTCGCGAGCACATGACTGAACGGTGATTTCGAGATCCGGTCGGCCGGGAGGATGCCCTGGTCCACCATTCCCTGCGCGATGGTCTGGTCGCGAGTCAGCTGCGTCAACTTGCCATTCCAGTAGAGATAGCACCGGCTGTCCCCCACCTGCGTCACGTACATCCAGGGAAACACCGCGACCGCGAGCGTCAGTGTGGTCGCCATCGTGGCGCCGGGTTCGCCGGTGCGGCGGCTGCGCACGGCAGTGTGCGCCTCGAGAGCCGCCGCGGTCAGCGCTTCATGGAACTCCGCGTCCGACGCCGCGCCGGCGGCATGGTACGATCGCAGGGACGATCGGACGTACTGCATGATCGTCTCGATGGCGAGCCGGCTGGCGTCGCCGCCACCACTCCCGCCACCCACGCCGTCGGCCACCAGCATGTACGTGGCCATGCGCTCGCCCCGAAGGGGCAGCGTGTCGGCGTTCGGCAGACTGGTGCCGTGCACCACCACTTGGGGGTGCACGGTGCAGAGCATGTAGTGATCCTGATTTTCCTTGCGGACGCGGCCGACGTCGGTGATGCCGAACATGTCGAGTTCGGTGTCGAGGGGACGGGCCCACTGGCGGTCCGGAGTCATCGCGGGCTGCCGCGGCGCGCGGCACGCCGTGCCCGGGACGCGATGATGCCGACAGATGCACAATTCACGTTACGCCTCGCCGAGTGATTCGAGGTCCGCTCTGTCCCGGGTGCGTCCACTGGCCCGTTTGTTGGCGACAAAGGCGCGCCGGCTCAACACCGGCACGGTGACCCCGGCGATTTCGCCTGCCACATGATCCGTCCACGCGTCGTCGAACTCGACGCCGCTGATCGAGGTAAGCAGATCGATACGATACGGCGGCACGCCGAATTGCGCGACGATATCCGGCCGTTCGAAATCCTCCGCCGAGATACCGAGTTCCCGCGTGGGTGCGCCGAACCGCGTCAAGGCGAGCACCACGCGAACGGCGTTGTCGGGGTCCGGTCGAACCCACACGTCGAGGTCTCCGGTCGCTCGCGGAACGCCATGCACGCTCAACGCGTGGGCGCCGACCACCAGGAACCGGACGTCAGCGGCTACAAACTCCCCGAGCAGGTCGCCGAAGTCATCGACCATCGATCGTCGGGTACGCGCCTTGTTCCGTCAGCATCGATTTGCGCACCGGCATGGTCGCGCGATCATACTGCGGGAAAGGCCGTCCGCTGGCCGCCCAGGCCAGCATCGACAGTTCGAACACCATCGCCAGTCGTTCGGCGCTCGTGCTGCCCAGTCGGGCGTCTCGCGCTTCGGGGCTGTCCATGGGAACGACCTGCCAGCTCAGCTTCCGTCGATTCATGGCTGAAATATGCGGCGTTCGGCATGAGGCGGCCAGTGGCAATCCGGCGACTCCGCACCGTCCCCGCGGCAGCTGCGTGACATCGGCACCGCCACGAGGCGAGATTGTGCGCAGTGCCTGTCACCGCCTTCCGGAGTCTGCCATGGACGTTTTCGACGCCATCCACACCCGCCGTTCCATCAAGCAGTTCACGAGTCGACCGGTCACGCGCGACGAAATCGAACGCCTGCTCGACGCCGCGGTCCAGGCACCCAACCATCGCATGACGCAGCCGTGGCACTTCTACGTCCTTGGTCCCGCGGCGCGGCGCGCCTGGGGTGAGACGCTCGGCGCACGCAAGGCGAAGAAGGTCGAGGATCCGGCCGCGGCCCGTGCCGTGATCGAAAAAGTCGCGGCAGCGGAAGCCGCCCTGCCGGCCGTGGTGTGTGTGGCCATGACGCTCGACGACAACCCGGAGATTCGCGAGGAGGACTATGCCGCCACGATGATGGCGGTGCAGAACATTCTGCTCGCCGCCGGCGCGCTCGGGCTTGGCGCGCATCTCAAGACCGGCGCGGTCATGGATGATCCGCGGGCGCGCGCGGCCGCGGGCGTCGGCGACGGACAGCGGATCGTTGCGACGATCCAGCTCGGCGAGCCGGCAACGGAGGGCGACCCGAAAGCGCGGCGAGGGGCGGCGGAGCTCACGACCTGGGTGGCCTGAGCGGCGCCCTCACACCGCCGGCGCCGCGGCGCCGCGGCGCAGCATCCAGCGGTAGAGCCAGACAATCGCGACGACGAAACCCACCAGGCCCAGCCACGGCGCCGGCGCGAAGTTGTCCGGCACCACGCCGATGGGCGACTCCTTTGATGTCGCGACGATCAATCCCGCGTTGATCACGCCCCAGAGGCTCTCGCCGACAATCAATCCGGACGCGACCAGCGTGCCGAGCCGTTGGGTGCGTCCGGGGTCGGGCGTGTGCCGGGCCTTCCCGTTGAACCAGTGCGAAATCACCGCACCGATGATCACGGCGAACGTCGCCGACATCGGCAGGTAGATCCCGATGCCCACGGCGAGCGGCGGGATCCGCAGCTTCTTCATCACGCCGAGCATCGCGTCGATGATGATCAATCCGACGCCCACCATGGCGCCGATGCCGATCATCTTCCAGTCGAGCTTGCCGCCGATGACGCCCTTGGCCAGTGCGGAGATCAACGTGGCCTGGGGCGCGGGAAGCGGATTGGGTGCGACGACGCCGATGTTCGCGGCCCCGGCAAAGCCGTACGCCTTGGCGAGCAGGTTGAGCACAAACGGAATCACCGCGGCACCCGCGCCGACCCCGACGATCAGCGCGATCTGCTGCCGGCGAGGCGACGCGCCCACGAGCTGCCCGGTCTTGAGGTCCTGGAGGTTGTCGTTGGAAATCGTCGCGCACGCGAACACGATCGCCGTTACGAACAGTGCGAACGCCACCAGCGCGGGACGCGTCAGGTCGGTGGGCGCGACGACGAGCACCAGGACTGACGCGCAGATCACGATGGACAGGATACCGACGCCCGAGATCGGGCTGTTCGACGCACCGATCAACCCGGCCATGTAGCCGCAGATTCCCGCGATCAGGAACCCGACCAGCAGCACGAACGGGACTGCGACGAGGGTCAGGTGCCACGCACTGGGCGCGAGCACCGTTGAGCGCGCGAACGTGAACGACAGCGCGCCGGCCACGGCCAGGCAGGCGATGGCGAGCGCGATGATCCACGGCGGCGACAGGTCGCGATCACGTTCGTCCGCGCTATGCGAGGCGCGCGAGGCGGCAAGGGTGTTGATCAGCCCGCCAATCACCGGCTTGGCAAGCGTGGCGAGGGTATAGATCGCCGCGATGCCGATCGTGCCGGCGCCGAGGAAGCGCACCTGCGTGCTCCAGATGGCCGACGTGTGGGTCGCGAGCGAGATGCCGGGCGCGGCCGGATGCAGCGCGGTGAGGATCGGGACCGCAATGACCCACGAGATGATCTGTCCCACCAGCATCGCGATGCCGACCGACAGCCCCACCAGATGTCCCGCGCCGAGCAGCGCCAGCGACCACGCGATGTCGAACCCGGTCGACGCACCACCGCCGAGCGCAACGAAGCCGGTGACTTCGGCGGCGGCGATGCGCGTGGCCGTGAGTATCGCGAGTCCAGCCGATGCGGCGGTGCCGAGGATGACCGCGACCAGTCCTTCACGCGCCTCGCCGGTGTCGTCGCTCACTTCGCCGCGCGTGCCGGAGCCGACCTTGAGCACTTCGGCCGCGGCGACGCCCTCGGGGTACGGCAGGTCCGACGTGGTGACGAGCGCGCGACGCAGCGGAATCGTGAACAGCACGCCGAGTACGCCGCCGCTCAGGCAGATCAGGAACGATTGCCAGAACGGGAAGCCGGTCCACCACCCGACGATCACCAGGCCCGGCAGCACGAAGATGATCGCCGACAATGTGCCCGCCGCCGACGCGACCGTCTGGACGATGTTGTTTTCGAGGATCGACGAGTCCTTGACCATGCTCAGGACCGCCATCGACATCACCGCGGCCGGGATCGACGATGCGAAGGTCAACCCGACCTTGAGCCCGAGATAGACGTTGGCCGCGGTGAACACCGTGGTGAGCAGTGCGCCCAGCACGAGCCCGCGGATGGTGAGTTCCCGGGTGCTGACGGCAGGATGATGTCTCGCGGTCAAGGCGCGCCTCCCACCTGCGTTGAACTTCGGTCGTCGAGCGCCTCACGCCGTGCGAGCGTGGTGGCGAGATGGATGGTGTCGAGCGTGCCGAGCGGGACGGGAAAGGGCGCCGATGTGCGGCCCCGAAGACACTCGACTTCGGTCAGCGCACTCGCGGTCATGAATATGGTCATGAGTGGTCAGGTGCGTCAAACGCTCGACGGCAGCGTCGGCCGCCGCCGCCGGCGGTACGATGCGATCGTCGCGACTGTGATTCCTCCACCCGGACTCGTATTATTGCCCCATCCCGCGGCGCAGCATGTTTCGTTGCGCCGGCGGCCCCCCGCTGCCGTTTCCGCCCGCTATTCGCCGGGAGGCGTACCGTGACCAAGCGTACCGACGAAGAGGAACCTGCCGCCGAGCCCTCGCGCCGCCGGTTCATGCAGGACATCGCACTGGGCTCCGCCGCCATGGTGCTCGGCGCCGGCCGCGCCCGCGCGTCCGCGGTGGGCGAGGCCGGGCTCGCGGTCGACGCGCCGTCTCAGGCGCCCGAACCGGTGGCCGTCGCTCCGGTCCCGACCCGCGCGCGAGTGTTCCCGGTGGCGGACATCAGCGGCGTGCCACTGGGCGGGATCGGCACCGGCTCGGTGGAGATCCGCTCCGATGGCTACTTCCACGAGTGGATGATCTTCAATCTCGGGCCGTGGGCCCAATCGGGCAGCCGGATCCAACTCGGACTGCCGCCCGAGATGGATCCGAGTGCGCTGGCGTTCTTTCTCCGGACCGCGTCGGAAGGCGACGCACCAATCGTCCGCCGCCTTGGCACCCGGGGCGACCAGGACGAACTCTACTCGCTCAGCTGGTGCAAGAACGTCGAGGCGATTGAATACGACGCGGCGTTCCCTTCGACCACACTGCGCTATGTCGATGGCACGCTACCAGTGACGGCGTCGGCCACGATGTGGTCGCCGTTCGTACCACACGACGCGCGCACCAGCGGTACTCCCGGGTTCACCGCGGCATTCACGGTCCGGAACACTTCCCGCAAGCGCGTCACTGTCGCGCTGATGGCGAAGCTCGCCAATCCGCTGGCGTGGGGCGCCGCCGACCGTGCGCTCACCCTCGGCGTCGACCAGGACGGCAAGACCACCTACCTCACCATGCGGACCGACGCGACCATGCCGCAACCGTCGACGGTCGGCAGCCTTGGTCTGTCGGTCACCGGTGGCGAGGCGAGCTGGATCGCCGGAGATTTTGGGCAGTATGTCGGCAACGGATTCTGGGGCGGCATCTACGCGACGTTTCTTGACGATTTCCGCGCCACCGGCCGGCTGCCCAGCCTCCCACCGCAAACCACGCCGGCCGCATTGCTGCAGCTCACCGACGATCAGATCACCGCGCTTTCCCTCGCTGACAAACAGTCGCTGGCGAAACAGCTGCGCAGCTACGCGTCGTTCGCGGCGCTCTATCAGCGCTTTCAGCGCGTCGAAGGCGCCGATATCGACGGCGACGCGGCGCTTGGCCGGTACCTGATGCAAGCGCGCGGCTGGCTCGACGATCTCGCCGGCCGCGATCGTAAGCGCGCCCGTTGGGGCGATGCCGCGTTGTCGTCGTCCGTCGAGCTGGCGCCGGGCGAAGAGCGCGAGATCCGCTTCACGCTGGGCTGGCATTTCCCGCATCACCTGAGTCCGCTCGGCGCCGACATGGGCCATGCCTACGAGGAGTGGTTCAAGGACGCCGAAGAGGTCAATCGCTATCTCACGGCGAACCACGCCGCGCATCGCGACGCGACGCTGGGCTTTGCCAGCGCGCTCGCGAACACGACGCTCGGTCGCGATCTCGCCGAGGCGTGGTCGGCGCAGTTGAGTACGCTGGTCAAGTGTACCTGGTGGAACCGCAATGGCGAATTCGCGGTGTGGGAAGGCCTCGGCTGCTGCGGTTTCCAGACGATGGACGTCTCGTATCAGGGCTCGGGCAGCATCATCGCCCTCTTTCCCGAGTTGCAGCAGCGGCAGATGGAGATGAGCGCGCAGTTCCAGCGCGCCGACGGGCGGGTGCCGCACTTCTTCACGCCGGATCTGTCGCGCGTCGACAATTCCTTCGCGCGGGTCGACATGAACCCGCAGTTCGTGCTGATGGTCTGCCGCGACTGGCTCTGGCGCGGCGACAAGGCGTACCTCGACACGATGTGGCCGCACGTCCAGCGCGCCATCGCCAACACAGCGCTGCTCGACACCGACGGCGACGGACTGCCCGACAAGGACACCCGTCTCAACACCTACGACAACTGGGACTTCTTCGGCACGCCGGCGTACATCTCGAGTCTCTGGCTCGCGGCACTCAAGGCGGGCGTGCATCTGGCGGAAGCGGCGGGCGACACGGCCACGGCCGAGCAGTGGCGCGCGACGCTGCGGCAGGGGGCCGCATCGTTCGACCGGCTGCTGTGGAACGGCGATTACTACAGCCTGTGGGTCGACGGGCCGCGGCGCGACGAATGCTGCATGAGCGACCAGTTGTCGGGGGAGTGGTACACGCAGCTGATGGGACTGGGGCAGAGCCTGCCGCGCGAACGGATCGTCGCGGCGCTGAAGGCGATCGTGCATCACAACTTCTCGCCGGAGCAGGGGTTGATCAACGCCTCGTATCCGCCGACCGCGCAACCCCGTTTTCCCACGTTCGACAACCCGCAGGCCGTGGGGAACTGGACCGGCATCGAATACGCATTTGCCTCGATGCTGATGGAATTCGGATTGGTCGAAGAGGGCGTGGCGCTGGTGCGCGCCGTGGGCGACCGCTACGCTCGCGCGGGCCGGATCTGGAATCACGTCGAATGCGGCGACCACTATTACCGCGCCATGTGCAGCTGGACCACGCTGCTGGGCGCGACCGGGTTCAAGGTCGACGCGCCGGCCGGCGTGCTCACGGTGGCGCCGGTGATCAAGCTCGCGGTGGCGCGTGCGCCCTGGGTGGCGGCGACCGCATGGGGCGAGATCGAGCAGGGGCCGCGCCGCCTTGCGCTTACCTGCCGCACCGGCGCGATCACGTTCCAGCAGCTGCGCGTCAACCTCGTCGGCACCACGTTTCGCGCGCAACTCGCGGGACGGAGCGTGCCGTGCACCGTGACCGAGGAGAACGGCTATCGCGTGCTGGCATTTGCGTCGCCGGTCACACTCGAGGCCGGGGCGACGCTGGTGATCGCGGCGTAGTGCGCCGCTACTTCACAAACCGGATCGTCTGCTGCGCGAACAGCAGGCCAGCGAGGTTGCCGACGCGAAGCGTGACGGTGCCGGTGTCGGCCTGCTGGACCTGGAAGTCGTAGGTCTCCCCGATATTGACCGCCTGCCTGGCGTCGAGGCTCGACTGTTGCCATGGCGGCGTGGGCCACGCGTCCTTGGCCACCGGCATCCAATGCACCAGGCCCGCGCTGCCAACCAGCTGGAATACCAGATCCGGGTGGGACACCGTGATGTTCATCAACCGAAATCGGTAGGGCACTCCCGCCTTGAGCTCGATCGGTGCGGCGGTGTGCCCGTCATTCAACACCGCCGTGAGGTCGGGGCCGTCGCCGAGGATAAAGACGCGGTCGCTGTCGGGCTTCCACACGGCACCGGAATCGAGCACGATCAGCGGACCGTACAATCCATTCGACTGCTGGTGGATGTCGTTGATGTGCGTGTGGTACATGTAGCTGCCGGTGCGTCGGGGCGTCACCGCCACGGCGTACGAGTCTCCCGGCATGATCGCCGGCTCCATCGCGCCCGGTGTGCCGCTGACACCCACGACCCCGTCGATCGAACTCTCGACCTCGAGTCCGTGCCAGTGCACCTGCGTCATTTCGGTCGTGTGATTGACGATCCAGATCCGGGTGGGCTCGCCGCGATGCAGGATGATGGCCGGCCCCGACGCGTTTGGACCGGACGCCTGCGTGACGCTACCGCCCTCGGCGAGTCGGTATTGGTAGTGTCGCGTCGTGTCGCCCACCGTTGAATCGGATTCCACCAGCAGGCGCAGCGTGCGGCGCGCACCGGTGTACGGGTGCCACCCCGCCGGTGGACGGATGTAGAGACCGAGCACCAGGCCACCCATGCCGTTCATGCCGCGCGGGCCCATTGCCATTCCCGGATATCCCGCGAGCAGGTGCTGCTCGCGCAACGGGCTCGGCTCCGAGTCGGGGGGCAGGACGGCGTTGGGGGTGACATGAAAGTTGAAGTGACAGTGGAAGATCCAGCCGCCCGGACGATCGGGACTCCAGGCCATGTCCATCGTCGAACCGTCCCACATCGCCTCGGTCACCACGTGGCGTTGTTGTGCCGGCCAGTACACGGTGTCGCGCTGGAAATCGCCGCGCGCGTCAACCCGGTAGAAGAAGCCGTGCATGTGGAACGGATGCACGTCGGCGCTGGCGTTGATGAATCGCCAGCGAACCGAGTCGCCGACGTCATACGTCAGCCGCTCGGTGTACGGCCACGGCCGGCCGTTGATGGTGAACAGCATGTGATCGTAATCCGGCGTGCCGTCCTTGAGGGTATCGGGCGTGTACAGCTCAACCACGAAAATCCGGTCCGGTTTTGCCGCGGTGTTGGGCGGATCGACGATCAGCGCACCGTTGAGGTGGGCGTCGTCGAGCTCGCGGTGCTCGAAGTCCTCGCCGTGGGCACTGGCCCAGTAGTAGAACGTGCCCTGGGCGTCGGCGGTGAAGTCGGCCTCGCCAGTGGCTCCGGCCGCAACGACAAGCGTGTCCATCGCGTCCACGCGGCGCGCCGAGAGACCGTGCACCACGAGCCGGTGCGAGGTGGCGTTGCGGACCCGGACCCGGAGCCTGGTGCCGAGGTGCACGCGGAGCAGCGGCCCGGGGTCGAGCGGCGCCTTGCCGGTCTCGCCAAAGGCCAGCAGCGGCACGCCGGTGCTGTCGGCGCCGTACGGCCGCCACTCCGCGGGCTGCACCACGAGTGACACGGTGAAGACGCCGTCAGAGATCGTGCCGACGGCCGTGCGATTGTCGTTGAACTGCACACCCCGCAGCACGCCTGTCGGCGTGGGTGTGCCACCCGAGGTGGTGAAAGCAAGCAGCGCGCGGAACAGTACGGCGGCGAGACTGGTGATCGTCATGTGTGACCTCGGCGGAATGTTCCGGATCGATGCTCATGGCCTGCGCGCACCCAGCCGCGGCGGGGATCGTTCACTTGACTGTGTAATCTTGGCAGCCCGGACCGGCTTGCATGACGATCGCAACGAAGTGCGAGTCGCCGGCGCGAACCTCGGACCTCAGCCGAGCGTCGTTTCTGCGACACGGAAGGTAGCCGCGCGGTGCCGCCTTTATCTGACGAATCCCCGACCCCGCAGCCACCACTCCAGCAGCGTGGGCCAGATCCGGAGCGCTGGATTCCCTTGCGCCAGCCCGACACCGTGCGGCCCGTGCTGGAAGATGTGCAGTTCGAACGGCACCCCGGCCCGGCGCAGCGCTTCGGCGAACAGCAGACTGTTCTCGACCGGTACCACCGGATCGTCGGCCGTGGCGAAGAGGAAGGTCGGCGGTGTCCGGGGCGTGACCTGAGTTTCATTGGACAGCAACGTCACCAGGTTGGCCCGCGGTGAGGGGCCCAGGAGGTTTCGCCGCGACCCGGCGTGGGTGATGCTGTCGGCCATCGAAATCACGGGATACGCCAGCACCGCGATGGCCGGCCGGTCGCTCACACGGTCGATCGGATCCGGCGACGTCGGGTCGCCGTTGTCGAAATGGGTTGCGAGCGTCGAGGCGAGATGCCCGCCGGCGGAGAATCCCATGATGCCGATGCGGGCCGTGTCGATGCCCCACTCCGCCGCATGCGCCCGTACGGTGCGCAGCGCGCGCGCGGCATCGAGCATCGGCGCCGGATACTGATAACGGGGGCCGAGCCGGTACTTGAGCACGATCGCCGTGACACCGAGGGCGCGAAGCCAGACCGCGATGTCGTGGCCTTCGTAGTCGGCGAGTGCCTGGTAGCCGCCACCCGGACAGATCACGATGGCGGCGCCAGGGGACGTGGCGGCGGCCGGGCGATAGACCGAAATGGTGGGAACGTCCACGGCTGCGGTCCCGAGGGCGCCCGGTGCTGCACCGGTCCAGAGCGGGATCGCCGGCGGTCGCACGGTGTCCTGCGCCGAGGACACGTGCGGCAACGCCAGGAGCGCGAAGAGTGCGACCCGGTTCGCGATCAACGCCGCCGCACCCACCACCAGGCGAACACGATCGCGGCGACGAGCGCCACGACGGCAACCACCGGCAACCAGCGTCGTGGGCTCCGGCGGTCGCGAATCGACGCGGCGGCAATCGCCATGGTCTCCGTCGTGCCGGGCGGGAGGCCGTCGAGCGCGTCGATAAAGCGCGTGACGGGATCGAAGCGGTCCACCGGCGCCTTGGCGAGGGCGCGGTGCAGGGCGGCGGTGACCGACGACGGTGCATCGGGGCGAAAATTTGTGACGGGCGCCGGTGCATCGGTGAGTTGCTGCCGGACCACCATCGCGGGGTTCTGGCCCACGAACGGCGGTCGGCCCGCGAGCATCTCGTACAGCACGCATGCGAGCGCGTACTGATCGGTGCGGCCATCGATGTCGAGCTCGCCCAGCGTCTGTTCCGGACTCATGTAGCTCGGCGTCCCGACCGTCATTCCGCTGCGCGTGATCCGCTCGCGCTCTCCCGTGCCGAGCGGGCGGGTAATGCCGAAATCAGCGACCACGGCGCGGCCGTCGGCGAGCAGAATATTCGCGGGCTTGATGTCGCGATGCACGACGCCGCGTGAATGGGCGTAATTCAGCGCATCGGCAACGTCGCGCGCGATCTGCAACGCATCGTCGAGCGGCAGCTGTCGTTCGTGCTCGATCCGGTCGCGCAGCGTGTCACCCGGGATGTATGGCATGACGTAATAGAGGAGACCGCCGGCGTCTCCCGATTCATGCAACGGCAGGATGTGCGGATGATCGAGTTTCGCCATCGTGTCGATTTCGAGCTGGAACCGCTCGGCGCCGAGCTCGATGGTGACGTCGGGATTGAGCACCTTGATCGCGACGTCGCGATCGCGCTGGAGATCGCGGGCAAGAAAGACGGTGGCCATGCCGCCCCGGCCCACCTCGCGCTGCAGGCGGTAGCGGTCGCCAACGGCCGCATCAAATTGTTCGGCGAGGCGTGTGGTTCGATGGCTCATCGTGGCAGGTTGGGGCTCGGGTACACCAACGAAGATGCGCGCATGGACGACAACGCGCGAGGGGGTGACCGGCGGCAGGACTTTCGGCGGGGAGCGCAGATGGCGAGCTTACCGATCCGCCCCTGACTCTGCTGCCCGATCCAGAAGGATGCCGCTGCCATGCTTCGCCACCCGATTCGCTCGATAGGCCGGTTTGCCGGGCTCCCCGCCGCGCTTGCCTCCACGCTCACCCTCGCCTTCGCCGCTGCCGCCCACGCCCAGTCGCTGTACCAGACCCGCAACTTCACGCAGGCGGTGGCGCGCGGGACCCGGAGCCTCGACGGCCTGCCCGGACCCGGATACTGGCAGAATCGGGCGCGGTACACCATTACCGTCACCGCGCTGCCGCCCGATCGGCGGATCGACGGGCGCGAGCAGATCACCTACTACAACAACAGTCCGGACACGTTGCGGTCACTGGTGATCAAGCTGTTCGACAATTATCACAAGGCCGGCGCGCCGCGCGATGGCGGTACTTCGCCGGATTTTCTCACGTCGGGCGTGCACATTCGCGACTTTGCCGTCAACGGCACGCCGCGCAAATGGGACGACAGCCCGCGCTACTTCACGTGGCAGCCGGTGATGCTGCCGTCGGCGCTGATGCCCCACGATTCGGTGCGACTGGCGTTTGCCTGGGACTACGACGTGTCCCTGCGACCGGGTCGCGAGGGGATGATCGATTCGACCACGTACTACATCGCGTACTTCTATCCCCGCGTCGCGGTGTACGACGATTACAATGGCTGGGACACGATGGACCATTCGGGGCACGAGTTCTACAGCGACTTCAACGACTACGACGTGACGTTCGACGCGCCCGCCAACTTCGTGGTGTGGGGGACCGGCACGCTCACCGACGCCGGGCAACTCCTGCAGCCCGGACCGCTGGCCCGCTTTCAGGCGTCATTCACGTCGGATTCAACCATGCACGTGGCCTCGGGCGCCGAGACGCAGGCCGGTGCCATCACTGCGCAGCAGCCGATGAACAGCTGGCACTTCACCGCGACCGACGTGCCCGACATGGCGTTCGGCGTGAGCAATCACTATGACTGGGACGCGGGCAGCGTCGTGGTCGACGACGCCACCCATCGTCGGGCGAGCGTGCAGGCGGCGTACAACGACAGCGCGGCGGATTTCCACCAGATGGTGCAGTTCGGGCGGCACGCGCTCGACTTTCTGTCGCACCAGTGGCCCGGGGTGCCGTATCCCTACGAAAAGACGACGGAATTCCAGGGGGGCGCCGGGATGGAATATCCGATGATGGCGAACGATGAGTCGTATCCCACCGCGGCGTTTGCGCAATTCGTGGCGGCGCACGAGATCGCGCATACCTACATGCCGTTCTACATGGGGACCAACGAGACCCGCTACGCGTTCATGGACGAGGGCTGGGCGACGACGTTCGAATACCTGATCAATCAGGTCGACATGGGCGCCGAGACGGCGACGACACTGTTCAAGCAGTTTCGCGTGAGCCGCTGGGCGCACGATCCTTCACCGGCGGAGGATCTGCCGATCATCACGCCCGCCGATGCACTCGCCGGCGGCGCCTACGGTATCAACGCGTACGGCAAGCCGGCGCTCGGTTATCTGGCCGTCAAGGACATGCTCGGCGATGCCGTGTTCAAGAAGAGTCTGCATGCGTGGATGGATCGCTGGCACGGCAAGCATCCCAGTCCGTGGGATTTCTTCGACACCTTCGACGCGGTGTCCGGGCAGAACCTCGACTGGTTCTGGACCGACTGGTTCTTCGGCAACGCGTATATCGACCTCGGCGTGGAGCGTGTCGCGAAGACCCACGGCGGCTATACCGTCGTCATCCGGAACATCGGCGGCATGGACGCCCCGGTCGACCTGAAGCTGCAGTACGCCGACGGGAGTCATGACGTGGTGCACGAAACGTCCGCCATCTGGCGCGCCGACCAGCGACAGGCCAGCGTCACCGTGCATACCGCCAAGTCGCTGACGTCGCTGACCCTGGACGGCGGAATCTGGATGGACGCCGACACGACGAACAACGGCTGGAAAGCGCCGTAGCGGCGTCCCCATCGCACGCCGACCGGGGCTAGTCGCCCGCCGTCGAGTCCGCAGCCGTCGGGGGCGCGGTGTAGACCACCTTGCCGCCCACGATCGTGTACAGCACCCGGGTGCCGAGAATCGAGTCGGCCGGCACGGTCATGATGTCGCGGGAGAGCACGGTGATGTCGGCCCACTTGCCGGGCGTGAGTGAGCCGGTCTGAGTTTCGTGGAACTCGACGTAGGCGCCGTTCACGGTGTAGGTCTTCAGTGCCTGCTCGCGCGTGAGCTTCTGGGCGGGAAAGAAGGCCGAATCGGTGCCGACCGCGTCGCGCGTCACACTGCAATGGAACGACGCGATGGGGCTGATCGCCTCGACCGGCACGTCCGTGCCGTTGGTGACCACGGCGCCGCTTTTCCAGAGCGACTGCCACACGTAGGCGCCTTCACGGGCGCGCTGTTCGCCCAGGCGCGGCAGCACGTACGGCGCATCGGAGCAGGCGTGAATGCCCTGCATCGATGCCACCACGCCAAGCTGGCCAAAGCGCGGAATGTCGGCGGGACTGAGATGCTGCGCGTGCTCGATCCGCCAGCGCAGCGTGTCGCTCTTCACATGGTGTTCGTCGAAGACCGCCTGATACGTGTTCAGCGTTTCCTGGTTGGCCCGGTCGCCGATCGCGTGCACCGAAATCTGGAATCCGTGCGCCAGCCCGATGTCGGCGATCTCCTTGATGCGCGACATGGGCGTCACGTTGAGGCCGGTGTTCGCGGAGTCGTCGTCGTAGGGCTTGAGCATCCAGGCGCTGCGCGAGCCGAGCGCGCCATCGGAGGTGATCTCGCCGATGCCGCGCACGGTCAGGTGTCCGTTGCCGTCATCGATCATGCGGTGGGCCACCAGCGAGTCGACGTCATCGGGACGCACTTCATACGGGCTGACCAGGATGTACAGGCGGAGCGGCATGTCGCCGGCGTCGACCATCTTCTTGATGCCGTCGATGGTGGCGAAGGACTCGCCCATGTCCTGGAACGTTGTCACGCCGTTGGCCAGCGCGTTCTCGGTGGCCCGGTGGATCTGATTGACGAAATCGGCCCGCGCCTCCTCGGGCGTGCGGCGGGCGAGGGTCCGCGCGATCGCGCGATCGATCAGGCGCTGGGCAGCATCGACCAGCACGCCGGTGGGTCGTCCGTGCGCGTCCCTGATGATCTCGCCGCCCGGCGGATTGCGGGTCGCGGCGGTGATGCCCGCGAGCGTGAGGGCCGCGTTGTTGGCGATCAACGCGTGTCCGCTGGCGTGGCCGAGCACGACGGGATTGTCGGGCGCGACGCGATTCAGCAAGTCGTTGGTCTGGAACCCCTGTACCACGCGTCCGGGCGACTGATTCCACTTTTCCTGGTGCCATCCGTCGCCCTGAATCAACGCGCCCGGCTTGGCCGTCTTGACGGCCGCGGCCACCATTCCGACGATCTGTTGCCACGACGGCACGCCGCGCAACCGGAGTTCGGTCAGTGTCTGGCCGAGCGCCGTGAAGTGGCCGTGCGATTCGTCAAATCCCGGAATCGCGAGGTGACCCTGCAGGTCGATCACCCGGGTGCCGGGCCCGACGTAACGCTGGATGTCGGCATCGGTGCCGACCGCGGCAATGCGGTCTCCGGCGATCGCCACGGCTTCGCCTTGGGGAGTGGTCGAATCCATGGTGACGACCTTGCCGTTCCGCAGCACCAGGTCGGCTGGTGCGACGTGTGACGCGCACGCGGCGGAGAGCGACGGCAACAGGGCGACAAGCGAGGGAAGAATCCAGCGGAACCGCTGATGCATGACCGTGACCAGGTTGGTGTGAGGCGTGCGACGACATCGATGCGGGAATATCGGGCCAGCGCCGTTCTGGCGCCAATCCGGGTGGCGAAACGGCTATCTTTGCAGCGGACATGTCCCGCCGCCGGAACTCCGGGCCGGATGCACCTGCGATTCCCCGGCTCTTGCGGCTGGCAGAGGCATTCGCTGCAGGTTGACACCCGCACGCTACGGTAATGGAGCAAGACCTACTCGACCGGCTTCGGCCCACCCTGGCGGAACGCTACACGTTCGAGCGCGAGCTTGGGCGTGGCGGCACCGCCGTGGTGTTTTTGGCGCACGACGTGAAGCATGGCCGGCGCGTCGCCCTCAAGGTGCTGTTGCCGCAAGTTGCGCTCGCCAAGGGTTCGAGGTACGACCGCAGCAGTGGCAGCTCGACGCTCCACCAGACCCAGAGCGACTGGATGCCGGCATAGAAGAATCCGGGAGACGCCGGGATCTTGAGTGTCCCGGTGGTCTTCGACGTCACCTTGATGTTGGGGATCGTGACCTGGCTCGGAAGGGGCGGGATCGGGCCGGGATGGGGTGTTGCCATGGGTCGGACCTCCGGTGTGCACAGGGCGCAGCCTGTCACAGGTGATGCGGCGAGGGACCATGCATCTGGCGCCCGCCGCAGGAACGCGCAAGACCGCTCGCGCGGGAACCGGTTGACGCTCGCCGTAGTTTTGAGAGCAAGCTTTCGTCTTGCAGCCGCTGGAGTTCGTCATGTCGATCCGTCCGGTTACCCGCACCAGCACCTCGATGCCCACCATCGAAGGCGCCGGCGTACACCTGCGCCGCGCCTTCGGTTTCGGCAACACCAGTGAGACCGATCCGTTCCTGCTGCTCGATGATTTCCGCAATGAACGGCCGGCCGATTACATCGCCGGCTTTCCGTGGCACCCGCACCGCGGCATCGAAACCATCACGTACGTGCTCGCCGGCAGCGTCGAGCATGAAGACTCGCTGGGCAACAAGGGACTGCTCGCCGGTGGCGACGTCCAGTGGATGACGGCCGGCCGCGGCATCCTGCACCACGAAATGCCGCAGGGCGATCCCAGCGGCCGCATGCACGGATTCCAGCTCTGGGCCAACCTGCCGTCGGCGCACAAGATGACCGCGCCGCGCTACCAGGATGTGGCCTCGCAGGAGATTCCGCTGGTCACCGATGACGATGGCACGGCGGTGCGCATCATCTGC
Organism: uncultured Gemmatimonadales bacterium; assembly: GCA_963796635.1. Lineage (GTDB taxonomy): Bacteria > Gemmatimonadota > Gemmatimonadetes > Gemmatimonadales > GWC2-71-9 > Palsa-1233. The sequence continues at coordinate 1,994,107 of CAWCMH010000001.1, read as the reverse complement.
GGCGAATTCTGGGGCCAGCGCGGCCCGGTCGACGGCATCGCGGCCGATCCGAGTTATCTCGATGTCTGGGTCCCGCCCGGCCAACGCAAGGTGCTGCCGGTGGACACCTACCGGAAGGCGTTCGCCTACATCTTCGAAGGCAGCGCGTCGTTTCGCGATGCCTCGGCGCCGTTCGGCGTGCTCACGGAGCAGACGGCCGGCAACGACGATGCGCTGGTGCGCGAACTCAGCGGCAATCGCTCACTGGTGTTGTTCGGCAACGGCGACGAAGTCGTCGTCAACGCGGGCGAGCACGGCGTGCGCTTCCTGCTCGTATCGGGGCGGCCGATCGAAGAGCCGATCGCATGGCACGGGCCGATCGTGATGAACACGCGGACCGAAATTCAGCAGGCACTGAGCGACCTGCGCGATGGCACCTTCATCGACAACGGCGCGCGCGGCTAGCGGCGCGGATCGCGCTCCAGCGCGCAGATGTCGGGCTGCCAGTCGTCGATGGTGAACTGCAAGCGGTCGGCCGGGCGGTGCACCGTCGGGTGATATTCCTTGCGATCCAGGTCGCAGGCTGACGGAGTGTTCAAATGGTCGGGGGAATGTCAATGTCGCGTGTGACGATGCGCCAACTCTGCCGGGGACTTCTGGCGGTCGTTCTGGTCGGTGCGCCCGCGGCCGCGCAGGTCGCGCACTCCGGTAATCCGATCCTGCCCGGGTGGTACGCCGATCCGGAGGCGCATGTCTTCGAGGGCGAGTACTGGATCTATCCCACCTTTTCGGCGCGCTACAACGAGCAGACCTTCATGGACGCCTTCTCGTCGAAGGACCTGATTACCTGGGTGAAGCACCCGCATGTGCTCGACACGGCCGACGTGCATTGGGCGCATCGGGCGGTGTGGGCGCCGTCGGTGATCCGGAAGGGCGAGTGGTACTACATCTTCTTCGGCACGAACGATATCCAGAACGATTCCACCGTCGGTGGGATCGGTATCGCGCGGTCGCGCTCGCCCGGTGGCCCGTTCGTGGATTATCTCGGCAAGCCGTTGATCGGTGCCTTTCACAACGGCGCGCAGCCGATCGACCCGATGGTGTTTCGCGATGGCGACGGTACGTACTACATGACGTACGGTGGCTGGGGTCACTGCAACATCGTCGAGCTCAACGCCGATTTCACCGGCCTGGTGCCGCTGCCCGACGGCACGCTATACAAGGAGATCACGCCCAAAGGGTACGTCGAAGGCTCGTTCATGCTGCGCAAGGACGGCAAGTACTACTTCATGTGGTCCGAAGGCGGCTGGACCGGACCGGATTACGCCGTGGCATACGCGGTCGGCCACTCACCATTCGGGCCGTTCGAGCGGGTGGGGAAAATCCTGCAGCAGGATTCGAGTGTGGCCACCGGTGCCGGGCATCATTCGGTGCTGCACGCCGACGGTTCGCCCAACTGGTACATCGTCTACCATCGGCGTCCGCTCGGGGACACCAACCCCAATCATCGCGTGGTGAGCATCGAGTATCTGCACTTCGCGCCCGATGGATCGATCGAGCCGGTGGTGTTGACGACCACAGGCGTCGCCGCCGATACGGTGAAGTAGCGGCGCGGCGATACCGGTTGGTCGGACCGACCTGCACCCATGAAGCGCTGCCTCGGTTCCGGGTCTCCGCACTGCCTCGGTCGGCGTGGCATCATCGGGTAATGGCCGTCATTTGTGTGTGTCCGTCCCGATACGTCAGCGATTCCATGGACGCACCAGCGCCGCTATCGAGCGGGCGGCCTGTTGTATCGCATCACCCATTACCGGCATCGAATCGGGAAGCTCCGGCGCGGCGTCCCGGGTCCGGTCCTGCCCCACAGTCTTCGACGCGGCGCCGGTAATGCGCCGGGCCGGCCAGGCCCGTCCCGTCGCGAGGTCGAACACGCGCACCATCACCGCGATATCGGCCGACGTGGTCGCCCCGCGATCGCTCTGACATGCCTGGGGTGCTGTGGAACGGGGTATCGTCGACTGACAAGGTTCATACTTGCCCCCAAGGTACCGTTGCTCGACGTGCGAACGGACTACGTCGAGCAGGAGCACCGCGGTCGACGTCAGCGTATCCGCCAGTGTCTTCCATTTCGTGCCGTTGAAGTCGTCGAGCGTGAGGTGACGCAGGGCGAGAAGCGATGCAAATTCCGCCGGCTGCATCACTTGGGCTCCTGACCGGTCGAGCGCACCGGCCACTGCGGTCACAACCTGGGCGGCGCGAGGTCCCGACGCGCTGCCGACGGCGGCGCGGCTGACCGCGATGTCCAGTTTCGGCGGCCGCTGACCGGCTGTCCCGGTCGAATGTGATTGCTGCGTTGCGTCCGGGATGCGAGCGACACCGCCTTGAGCACGCGCCGCGTGCGTGACAAGCAGGACGCTGAACAGCGCGCCCAACGTCGAGGCGGCCAGGGCCGTGCGATTGCTTGGGTGCATCGAGTGACTCGTCATGGTTTTTCTCGGGGAAGCGCCGCCGTCGCGTGGCAGCGAGATGCCGAACTGACCGTGCGCTGAGCCAACCGACTCACGTCGCCACGTCGCGTTCTCACGGTCGGCCGAACGGCGCTCCCTGCGCCGGGTGCAGCAGCGCCGCATATACGAGGGTCGGGAACTTGCCGGCCACGTCGGCGGAGTTGGGAAGCTGGTTGATCATGAACACCACGACCATGTGCTCCACCGGATCGACGAAGTAGATGCTGCCGTAGGCACCGCCCCAGCCGTACGAACCGACCGACTCCATCCCGCTCGCGCCGTAGGTCTCCACCGTCGCGAAGCCCAGGCCGAACCCGTGTCCGGGATCGACGTAGCGATCGCCGATCTGATCGTGCGTCATCAGGGCCACGGTGTGCGGTGCGAGGATGTGGTGTCCATCGAACGTGCCACCGCGGCGGAGCATCTCGAGAAACCGGGCATAGTCCCGCGCGGTGGAGAGCAGTCCCGCTCCACCCGAGAAATCCATCCGCGGCCCGTCGACGTAATCGCCCTGGCCCCTGGCACCCGGCGGGGCGGGGAAGGCGTGATTGGTCGAGTCACTCGCATACACCGTGACCAGGCGTTTCGCGGCGTTCGCCGGGGCGAAGAAATAGGTGTCATGCATGTCGAGCGGCGCGAAGATGTGTGTCTGCAGGTACACGTCGAAGGGCACGCCCGACGCGCGCTCCACGACACATCCGAGCACATCGAGACTGTAGCCGTACACCCATCGCTCGCCGGGCTGGGACACGAACGGCAGCGTCCCCAGCCGATCCATCGTGGTGCAGATCGACTCGCGCTTGTCGGCGAGGTACCAACCCCAGCCGGCGGCGGGTCCCAGCTCCTTGGCCTGATACAGCGGGCCGACCAGGTCTTCGGTCCCGTAGGAGATCCCCGACGTGTGCGTCAGCAGGTCTTCGATGGTGATCCGGCGGCGGGCCGGCACAATGGCGCGACCGGTGTCGGTCCGGATCGCCACGGTGGTGTGGGCAAACGACGGCAGCCATTTCGAGACCGGATCGGACAGGGCGATCACGCCGCGCTCGACCAGCTGGAGCACGGCCACCGTGGTGATCGCCTTGGATTGCGATGCGATGCGAAAGACCGCATCGGTCGTCATCGCGCGCTGCGTTGCCTTGTCGGCCCATCCGACGGCGTGTGCATACGCCACGTTGCCGTCGTGCAGCACGAGTGCCACGGCGCCGCCAATGCGTCCGGAATCGACATACGCCTGCAGCATCGTGTCGATGCGCGCCAGTCGCGTTGCATCGAACGTGGTGCTCACGACCGGTCGCGGCCGTGGCGTCTGCGCCGGCAATGCCACCGGCAGCCACACCGCTGCGGCAGCGAGCACGCCGAGCGGCTTCGAGATCACGCGATGCCGTTCCTGGCAGCCAGCAGCATCTTGTCGGTGAAGACGTCGATTTCGTCGAGCGTGGTGTAGACATTGGGCGTGATGCGGACGCCGTTGAATTCCGGATGGTTGATCGGCGTATTGACGATGCGGTGCTGGTTGTGCAGCCAGGTGCTGAGCTGGCTGGAGTCAATGCCGTCGACATGGACCAGCGCGATGGCACCCGCCTGCCGGTTGTCGAGCGGGGTCAGCACGGTGAAGCGCGGGTTCTCCGTCGTGAGCCGCTTGGCCCAGCGATCGCGCAGGAAACGCAACCGCGCCACCTTGCGGTCGGACCCGATGCCGCGATGAAAGGCAAGCGCCGCCGAGATGGCATTGTGATTGGCGGCGGGGTGGGTGCCGATCTCCTCATACTTGCGGATATTCTCGGTCTGCGATGCGCCCGCGGCCATCATCGGCCAGAGATCCTTCTGCTTCTCCTTCCGCACGTACAGAAAGCCGGTCCCCACCGGCGCAAGCAGCCACTTGTGCAGTGAGGTGCCATAGTAGTCGACGCCCAGTTCATCGCGCGTGAACGGGAAATGCGCGAACGCATGGGCGCCGTCGACGAAGACCTGGATCCCGAGCGGGCGCGCCATGTCGATGATCTGGCGCACCGGCATGATCTGGCCGGTCAGGTTGGTGATGTGGGTGACTTCGATGACTTTCGTGCGCGGCGTGATGGCCGCCCGGAATTGCTCCACGAGGTAATCGTCCGACGGTGGTGGCACCTTGAACGAGATGGCCTTGACGACGATCCCTTCGCGCCGCACCCGTTGGTCCCAGGTCGTCAGCATCCGGCCGTAATTCTGGTTGGTCACCACCACTTCGTCGCCGCGCTGGAGGTCGAGGCCCAGGATCATCGTCTCGTTGGCTTCCGACGCGTTGCGCGTGATCGCCATTTCCTCCGGATCGCAGCCGAATTGCCGCGCGAGGTCGCGGCGCACGCTCTCGATCCGCGGCTCCAGCACGGCCCACATGTGTTCGGCTGGCAATTCGTTGCTGAACCGCAGGTCGCGGATCATCGCCTCGAGGACATGCGTGGGTGTCGGACACACCCCGCCGTTGTTGAGGTTGATCATGGTGCGGTCGGAATCGAAGGCCCGCTGGATCTCGCTCCAGTAGTCCTCGTCGTCGGCCAGATCGTCGGGCGTGCGGTGGCCGGCGATGTCCGTCGCGCGAAAGAGCGCATGGAATGCGCGGGGGCGGAAGGCGTGGGGGGCCACTGCACCCGCAGCGGCAAGGCTGGACAGGAACGAGCGCCGGGACGGCATGGCAGGGCTCCGGGAACGGTTGTGGACGGGACGGCAGAATATCGGCCGGAATCCGCCGGCCGGCTAGGGGTCGCTGCCGCGGGACGGCTGGCGGACCGCGGCCCATCGCTATCTTTGAACGGTCTCCTCCTTCCTTCATCGCGGGCTCGCGTGACCGAAATTCAGCAGCGTCTGCAGGTCGTGCTGGGCGAGCGCTACCAGCTCGAGCGCGAACTCGGTGGCGGCGGCATGAGCCGGGTGTTCCTCGCCGAGGAAACCCGGTTGTCGCGCAAGGTGGTGATCAAGGTGCTGCCGCCCGCCACCACCGCGTCGATCGAAGGCGGCCGCTTCGAGCGCGAGATCCAGGTCGCGGCGTCGCTGCATCATCCGCACATCGTGCAACTCCTGGCCACCGGCGAGGGCGACGGCCTGCTCTGGTACGCGATGCCGTTCGTCGAAGGCGAGTCGCTGTCGGAGCGTTTGCAGCGCGGGCCCATGCCGGCACTTGAAACGGTGCGGCTGCTGCGAGAAGTCGCCGACGCGCTCGCCTATGCGCACACGCGCGGCATTGTGCATCGTGATATCAAGCCCGGCAACATCATGCTCGCCGGCCGGCACGCGCTGGTCACCGATTTCGGCGTGGCCAAAGCGATCGGGGCCGCGCAAGGCGGCGCCGATCGTGCGAGGGACCTCGCGGTCACGGCGCTCACCTCCGTCGGGATGGCCCTCGGCACGCCGGCGTACATGGCGCCCGAGCAGGCCGTCGCCGATCCCAATGTCGATGCCCGCGCCGACATCTATTCCCTGGGCGTGGTCGCGTACGAAATGCTGACGGGCGGATCCCCGTATCACGCGACGACGCCGCAGGCGATGCTGGCTGCGCACGTGACGCAGCCGGCCGAGCCGATCAACGCCCGGCGCGCCGACATTCCGCCGGACCTGGCGGCGATCATCATGCGCTGCCTCGCCAAGGCGCCGGCCGATCGGTATGGCACCGCGAGTGAACTCGTCGATGCGCTGGAGCTGGTCGGCACACCGTCAGGCGGCACGGAACCTTTCGACGCCAAGGCGACTGCGCGGCGCGTCTTCCGCACGTGGCATCCGGGACGAGTCGTGATGCTGCAACTGATCGCCACGGTCGCCCTGACCGCGATCGCGTTCGGCGTCACGCGCGCCGTGGGGCTTCCCGACTGGATCTGGTGGGCGGTGGGCGCGGCGATGCTGGCCGGGATTCCGCCCCTGGTGATCGCCGGCCGCAACGAACGGCGTCGTGCGCACGCGACCATGACCGGCATCCACGCCGCCGTGCGTGAAGGCGAGTTCACCGGGCGCAAGGCGATCCAGGGCGGCGTCATCGCGATCGGCGCCGTGGTATTGATGGCGGCCGGATTCGTGGGGGCCGGGATCGCCGGCATCGGGCCGGGCGCCACGCTGATGACGCGCGGGCGATTGGGGACCAACTCGGGCCTGGTGCTCGCCCAATTCACCGCGCCCGCGTCGGACACCACGTTGAGCAGCGCGATTCTCGACGCGCTGCGCGTCGACCTCAGCCAGTCGACGGCGATCCATCTGCTGCAGGGACCGGAAATCACTGACGCATTGCAACGCATGGGCCTGCCGGCCACCACGCCACTGACGGCGGACACGGCACGGGAAGTCGCGCAGCGCGCGAACGCCAAGGCCGTCGTCACCGGCAACGTAGCCACCCTCGGCGCGGGTTACGTGATCACGGCGAGCGTGATCGACGCCAACACGGCGCAACCGCTGGCGCAATTCCGTGAGACTGCCGCGAGCGACAAGGACCTGATCCCCGCGGTCAACCGGCTGTCCAAGGCGTTGCGGCAGAAGATCGGCGAATCGCTGCGCAGCATCCGCGCGAGCGAACCGCTGGAGCAGGTGACGACGGCGTCACTGCCCGCGTTGCGAGTCTATTCCGAGGCCGAGAAGGATTTCGACGCCGACGACTTCGAGCATGCGCGCGTCCTGCTCAAGCAATCGCTCGGGCTCGATTCCACCTTCGCCATGGCCTGGCGCAAGCTCGCGGTCACCGACCAGAATGTCGGCGACATCGACGGGTCCAACGTCGCCTCCAAGGCCGCCTTCCGCTTCCGTGACCACCTGCCGCCGCTTGAGCGACATCTCACCGAGGCGAATTACCTCGAAAACGTCGTCGACGATCACGATGGTGCGATCGCCGCGTACCGTCAGGTGCTGCAGATCAATCCCGATGATCCCACCGCCCTCAACAACGGGGCGCTGGTGCTCAACGAAGGTGGCAAGTATGCCGACGCGGAAGCGCTCCTGCGGCATGCCGTCGCGACCCAGTTGCTGTTCAGCTTCTACGTGAATCTTGACGATGCTCTGGCGGGCCAGGCGAAATGGGCCGCCGCCGATTCGCTGCCACAGGAATGGCTGCGGCAGGGTGGCGATAGCAGCCGGGCGCTTGCGCTGGAGCTGCTGACCGCGCGGTTTCGACGCGACCCCGCGGCACTCGACTCGCTCGGCGCCAAGGTCGCCCACATCACTGGCGCATCGACCGGAGTTCAGGAATTCGTCTTGAGTAACGCCGCCATGATGACGGAGACCTCAGGCCAGCTGCAGCGCGCCGACGGCGTCTACCAGAACCTCGCCCGCGTCGGTGCCAGCGCGGGCACCCCGCAGATCGCGCTCGGCGTTGAGCTGCTCCAGGCGTTCAACATGGTGATGCAGCGCGCCAATCCGGCGGCGGCATGGCCAATGGTCCAGCAGGCGCTGGCGAAGCACCCCCTCGACTCCATTCCGGCTGGCGACCGCCCGTACGATGCGTTGGCGGAAATCGCCGCGATGCTCGGGCGCAAGGCGGATGTGCACGCCTTTCGCGCCGAGTGGGAAGCGGTGACTCCGGTGGCCGAACGCGATTCCGTGTCGGTGCTCGCGTGGGATGGTCTCGAGTCGCTCGCCAATGCGCAGTGGGATCGTGCCGCCGACGAGTTTCGCCGGGTCCAGGCCGCGTCACACTGTTTGCCATGCGGCGCGTATCAGTGGGCCTACGCGCTGGACAAGGGCGGCCATCCTGATTCCGCCGCCGCCGTGGATGCCCGGATTGCCAGTTCGCCGCTGACCGATGTGACCGACCGCTTTGACGATCCCTCCTGGTATCCGCTCACGCTGCAGCACCTCGGCGAGTACTACCAGGCCAAGGGCGACAAGGCGAAGGCGATCGACTACCTCACCAAGTTCACGACGGTCTGGAAGGCCGCCGACCCGGACTTGCAGCCGCGGGTGCGTGACGCCAAGAGCCGTCTCGCCGAGCTGGCGGGGGAAAAGCAGCCATAGCCAGGTCAAGTTCCGCTGGTGCGCTCGGCAGCTAGCGCGCCGGCCGACCGGGCGGTTGCGCCGACGCGAAGACGTCGCGATTCGACGCGATATACGACCGCAGGTCCTGCGGCACATCCTCCTCGGGGTAGATGGCCGTGACCGGACATTCCGGTTCGCACGCCCCACAATCGATGCACTCGTCCGGATTGATGTAGAGTTGCTCTGGCCCTTCGTAGATGCAATCGACCGGACAGACGTCGACACATGCCCGGTCCTTGATTCCGATGCACGCTTCCGTGATGACGTACGGCATGAACTGTCCTGGAGTGGGATGGTCATGCGTCCTGGCTGACCAGAATGAAATCTCATCGCGCCAATGGTGCCCGGCAGAGCTGCGTCGCGCCAAGTCGCGTCGCACTTCCGTGTGACGTTCCCAATCATCAGCCCGGGCTGCGCTCCGGCGCCGTGACGCTTGTCACAGCGCCGCGTCGGCCGCATGATTGGCGCATGACCGACATGTCCGACGTGCTGCGTCGTGTTCCGCTCTTCAGCGGCGTCGCCGATGCCGTCCTGCAGGATTTGGCGACGCGGTGCGTTCGGCGCGCGGTGGGAACGGGGTTTCAGTTGTTCCGCGCCGGGGAGCCATGCGCCGGGCTGTATCTCGTGGTCGACGGACGCGTGCGGATCTACCGGAACTCGCCGGAAGGGCGCGAACAGACCATCTCGATCGAAGGGCCGGGGCGGCCAGTCGCCGAGCTGCCGCTGCTCGATGGCGGACCCTATCCGGCGAGCGCAGTGACCATCGCGCCAAGCACGCTTGTGTTTCTGCCCCGAAGCGATTTCGAGCAGGCACTCCGCCGCGATCCGGACATCGCGCTGGCGGTGGTTCGCTCACTGGGCGGCCGGTTGCGCCATCTGGTTCGCTTGGTGGAGACGCTGGCGTTTCGGGACGTCGCGGCCCGCCTCGCGGTGTTTCTCGCCGACGAAGCCGAGCGGCACGGTCGAGTTCAGGAAGACGGCGTCGAGCTCAAGCTCGAGCAGAGTCAGGCCCAACTGGCCGAGGCGATCGGCACGGCGCGCGAATCGGTGTCCCGCGCGCTGAAGCAGCTGGAGCAGCGCGGTCTCATCCGGCAACGAAGCGGGCGACATCTCACCATGGCACTTCCGGCGCACCTGCGGGCGTGGGCCCGCGGCATGGAGTGAGACATCCGTCACGTCGCGCGACGTGGCACCCGGTGAGCTTCAAGGGAAGTTGCCGTTGGTGCCGCCCTCGCGACCCGTTCATGAGGATGCTTCGGATGAATCGCCGTCTTCTCGTAATGCTTTTACTTGCCTCGGCCTGCCAGAGCCCGCGCCAGCCCGTTGCGCCCCCGCCGGCCAAGCCTTCGACGATTTCCCCGGCACCGATGTCGCATGGTGAAGCCGTCATCGACAACCCCGCGGTTCCCCTGGAACACCTCGCTGCCGCGCCCCCGCGTAGCACCTCGCGCGTGCATCACATCCGGCTGCGCGCGGTGAACGTGACGCACGTGGTCGCCCCCGGTGTGTCGTTTCAGGCCTGGACCTTCGATAGCATGGTTCCGGGCCCCGTGTTCCGGGTGACGGTGGGCGATTCCGTCGACTTTACGCTGGTCAATTCGGCGCCCATCGCCCATTCGATCGATTTTCACGCGGCCCAGCTCGCGCCGAGTCGCGTATACGTCAACGTCATGCCGGGTGATTCGATTCACTTCGGTTTCGTGGCCAGGATTCCCGGTGCGTTCCTGTATCACTGCGGGACCGCCCCGGTCGCGCTGCATCTCGCCAGCGGGATGTATGGCGCCCTGATTGTCGACCCCGTCACGCCACGCCCGCCAGCGCACGAGTTTGTGCTCATTCAGAGCGAGTTCTACTTCGCTCCGGGCGGCGATACCACCAAGCCGCACACGCTCGGCTGGCAGCGGATGCTGGACAATTCACCGGATTACGTGGTCTTCAATGGCGCATACGGCCAGTACGCCGCGCATCCGCTGCAAGTGCGAACAGGCGAACTGGTGCGGTTCTACGTGGTCGACGCCGGACCCAATCACATCTCCTCATTCCACGTCGTCGGAGCGATCTTCGAGCGGGTGTTTGTGGACGGGGAAGGGCAGCCGCTGCACGGCGTCCAGACGGTGAATGTGCCGGTTGGTGGGGGCATGATCTTCGAGACCCGCCTCGCCGAGCCGGGACTCTATCCGTTCGTCAGTCATTCGTTTGCTGACGCGACCAAGGGCGCCATGGGCGTACTCGAAGCGCAATGAGCGCCGGCGCCGTCCGGGGGCGCTGCCATCGGCGGATCATTGCGGATTATCAGTTGACGGGAGGCTTTGACGTGCGGCACATCATGGCGTTGCGAAAGGTCATTCCGGCGGTAGTGAGTTCGGGCGTGCGTCGGATGGCCGACGCAACGCGCCGATATCCCGTTGCCGCCGGAGCCGGACAATGACCGCTCTCGACCGTGAAATTCACGACAAAGTCCTGGTGTACCGTCTCGCGGCAGAGCGCCAGGATGTCGATCCGGAACTGCTGGCGCGCACGGGTCGCACGGCGCGCACGCTCGTCAAGCAAGGCGCATTGAGGGTCACGCTGCTGGTCCTCGCGCCAGGCGGGGACCTGGCATCACATCACGCCGACGGTCCAGTCACGATTCATGTCATCGATGGTGCGATCGCACTGAAGGTCCCTGACGCCGTCCGCCAACTCGAGGCAGGAGATCTGGCCGCGTTGCCCCCGGGTGTGACGCATGCGGTGAACTCGACCAACGGCGCGACGTTCGTCCTCACGGTATTGCAAACGGAGCGGTAGCGCCGCCGCCATCGGTCGCGGGCTCCGGCTCCACCGGCACCATGAATGCCAGCACCGCCAGGACGACGACCGCCGCCCAGAGTCCGCGCAATCCCACATCCGGAAAGACCATGCTGGCGACCGCGGCCCCGGTGACCAGTCCCACCCACAGCAACAGGTACCACATCCACGCGCGGTGCGTGCCGCCGCGCAACGCCGCCGCAATGCCCTCACCGAGCTTGACCAGCGTGCCGGTGACATAGGTGACGCCGATGTGCATGTCGGGGTCGCGCAGGAACACGGCGTTCTCGATCCCCATCGCACCAGCCATCAATGTCGTGGCGAGGCGGCTCATGCCCGTGCTCCCCACGACGGCGCTGAGTGCGAGCACGGCGGCAACCGCCAGCAAGACACCCCGGCTCGAACGCTGCCGGGACAATTGCGCGATGAACGAACCGACCACGACACCAGTCAGGAACGCGGCCAGGAGCAGCCCGGCCACGGCGGCCGCGTGCGACGCCGTGCCCACGCCGATCGCGAAGCGGGTCGACGTGCCGCTCATGAACGAGACGAAGAAGCCACCCAGCGACAGGTAGCCGAGCGCGTCGACATAGCCGGAAACGGTGGTCAGCGCCACGGCAGAGACGCGCAGCCTGAGGGCGACCGGGCGCGGGACGCCGCGAGGCGGCTTGGCAAACACGTTGCCCCACGCGCCGGCACTCATGGCACCGAAATGCACGGTGAGATCGGTGCCGCGTGCACGGACGCGTCACTGCGATTGCACCGGGATCGAATGGAAGCCTGCATGAGCATCATTACGTGGTGGCCGGACCGGGCTCGCGATCGTCACGTTGCATCGCGTGTCGCGGCGCATTCCTTCCCGAGACTCGCACGTGTCTCGTTGAGTTGACGTTCGCCGTCAACCCGGCATTCACACTCGCGCCGGTCGCTGCCGCAACGGGCGGCGCGGCAGCCGCAGCGCACTCGCGGTCAGCGCACGGTCGACTCGTGCGCGGCGACAACCTTCCATCCATCGGCGCGGTGTTGCCACACCTCGGTGATCGCGAACGCGCCGGTGACCGCGTGTCCAGTCGAATCGCTCCGACGCGAGCCGAGTTCGCGAGTCACCACCACGATCGATGGCGAAAGCGCCAGATAGCGGGCGGGAGCGCGTTCCGAGTAGACCACGTCACTGGCACCGTTCTTCCACGCGCGCAGCTGGTTCGCGCGCACGGCGTCGAAGCCGGTGGTCACCACGCCGTCGAAGACGAACACCAGCGTCGAATCGTGCAGGAAGCTGGCCAGAAAACGATCGGTATCGTGGGAGTTCGCGGCCGCCAGCATGTCGGTGAACAACGGTTGAATGGCGCGTTGTGCTGGTCCGATATCCTGCGCCCGCAACGTGCCCGCGACCAGCGCCGCGCCGCATGTGACCAGCCAGATCGTTCGAGGCATGTGCTTACCGTCCCGCGCCGGCGGAACCCGGGTGCACGCGATCCGGCCCCACCGGCGTCGGCTTCAGCGCCGGCGGATGTTGCTGCAGCAACCGCATCGCCTCGGCAACGCCGCGTTCGAGTTGTGCGTCGTGGCCGGTCTCCAATTGCGCCGGGTTCTCTTCCACGCTGATATCCGGCGCCACGCCCTGATTTTCGACATCCCATTGTCCGGCGGGATTGTAGAATCCGGTGCTCGGTGCCGAGATGTAGCCGCCATCGACGAATGGCGGCTCGCCGCCCCAGCCCACGAGACCGCCCCAGGTCTTCGTGCCGATCAGCGGACCGATGTGCAGCTGGCGGAACATGTAGGGGAACATGTCGCCGCCGGATCCGCTCATTTCGTTGATCAACAGGACCTTGGGTCCCCAGATCGCCGCGGCGGGCGCGGTCACCGCTGTGTAGCGATCACCCACTCGCTGGCTGAAATAGCCGTGCAACTGGCGGTTCATGATGTCGACCATGTAGTCGGCAATGCTGCCGCCGTGATTGAAGCGTTCGTCAATCACCGCTCCCTGTTTGTCCTGCTGCGCGAAATAATACCGGTTGAAACTGGCGTAGCCGCCTTCGCCGGTGTTGGGCACATAGACGTACGCGAGCTTGCCACCGGACAGCGAATCCACCATGCGGCGATTCGATTCGATCCAGTCGCGGGTCCGCAATTCCGCGTCGCTCGATACCGGGACCACCGTCACCAGCCGCGAGCCGTCCGCCGTCGGGCGATTGTTGACGCGCAACTCGAGTTGCCGCCCGGCGGTGCCGATGAATGCGGCATACAGGTTTTCGTCGCTGCGAAGGTCGTGGCCGTTGACGGCAATGATGAAGTCGCCCGCGTGCACGTCGACCCCCGGTCCCGACAGCGGCGCGTGCAGGTCGGGGTTCCAGTTCTCGCCGGTGTAGATCTTGCGAATCCGGTAGCGGCCCTGCGCCGTGTCGTAATCCGCACCGAGCAGGCCGGCCTGTCGCACGTCCACGTGGGCGAAATCGCCGCCACCGACGAAGGAGTGGCCGACGGTCAGTTCGCCCTGCATCTCGCTCAGCAGGGTCGACAGATCGCCCCGGCTGCGTACCGACGGGAGCAACGCCTGATACTTGGCCTTGATCGCCGGCCAGTTGGCGCCATTCATGTTGGCGACGTACAGATAGTCGCGCTCGATCCGCCACGCCTCGTCGAAGATCTGTCGCCATTCGGCCACCGGATCGAGATCGATCTGCAGCCCCGAGGTGGCGAGTTCACCGTGCCCTGCAGCCGGAGGCGCGTCACTCGCGTCGACCACCGCCCACGTGCCGGTCGGCTGTCCGGTCGGTCGCGCAGTCTGGTAGAGCAGCTTCTTCCCGTCGTGCGACAGATCGAACTCCTCGCCCGCCGCGGGAATGAAATCGACGTCCTTCCGCGTCTTCAGTTCATATCGGTGCAGCACGTCGGCGTGGTTGGGCACCCGCTCCAGGTAGAACCATTGGCCCGCCATACCGGCCGCGAGTCCGGTGTAGTTGCGACTGGCCACGCCCAGCGAGAGAATCCGCTGCGAGATGCCGTCGAAATCAATATGCACGGTGTCCGCGCCGGTATGCGCGTGCGTGGTGGTGTCGGCCGCATGATGCGTTGTCGAATCGGTCGCCGCATGCGTGAGGGTATCGCCGGGCTCGTCGCCGGGTTCGGGCAGCAGCGGCGATGGCTCGCGCCTTGACAGCACCGCGAGATACACGGCGCGCTCCACGGGCCGATCGTACGAGCTCATGTCGAGCCAGCCGGTGTTGAGCGCCCAGTCGGTCGACGCGAGAAACAGCAGGTACTTGCCGGACTTGTCCCACGCCGGGTCGACCACGTCGGACAGGCCGTCGGTGAGCTGGTGCGTGCTGCCATCCGTCACGTGGTAGACGAATACCGCGTGGAACTGCGATCCGGGGAGCCGCTTGGTGTAGGCAATCCAGCGGGAGTCAGGCGACCAGCGCGGACTCATGTCGCGATCGGGCCAGGTGTAGTTGTCCTGGTCGATGCGACTGTCCTTGGCCGTCGCGACGTCGAACACGTGCAGGTTCATCTCGGCGTCGGTGAACAGGATCCGCTTCCCGTCGGGCGACCAGGCGGGGGCGTAGAAGTAGGTCGGGTTGGGTATGGCGTAGGCGTGCGCCGGTTCGATGCCGTCCTGATCGGCGATGACCAGCTGGTATTCGCCGGTCGAGTCGCTGAACCACGCGATCCGCTTCCCGTCGGGCGACCAGATCGGTGCGCGATCGGCCACGCCGGACGACTGCGTCAGGTTCCGCCAGGTACCCTTGTCGGTGGGGACCGTGAAGATGTCGCCGCGCGCCTCGAACACCGCGCGCACGCCGGTGGGTGACAGCTGCGGTGCGGTGAGGTCGTGGCCAACATTGACGGCGTGCGGCATCGCCCCCGGGAAATCGCCCACCACGCGGATCGCGACCTGCTGGTCCTTGCCGGTGGCCGGATCGTAGAGATGCACATTCCCCGCCTGTTCGTACGCGACCACGCCGTCGCCGGTGTTGACGCTCTCGACCTCGAAATCCTTGTAATGGGTGATCTGCTTGAGCGTTCGCGCGGCGACATCATACGCCCACACGTTGTTGGTCCAGTCGCGGTCGGAGATGAAATAGATGGTGTTGCCGGACCACACCGGCAGCTGGTCCCGGCTGTCGGTCCATGGCAACGCGCGGACCGAATCGGTCGACATGTTGAAGATGCGGATCGGCTGGTTCTGGCCGCCGCGATAGTTGCGCATCTCCGTTTCCCACGGCCGGACCAGTTGGTAGGCCACGGACTGGCCATCGGGCGACAGCGCGCCGGCCTGCGCTCGCAGCAACGGCAGCCGCGTCGGCATGCCACCCGTGAGTGCCACGGTCCACAATTGCGGTTCACCATCGGGGACGCCGGCGCGCGATGACGTGAACAGCACCCGCTTGCCATCGGGTGTCCAGCCGCGCACCTGATCGGCGCCCGGATGCCAGGTCAGGCGACGCGGAATGCCGCTGTCGACACCGACGACAAAGACGTCGGGGTTGCCGCCGTACGCGGCCGTGAACGCCAGCCATTTCCCGTCGGGCGAGAAGTGCGGATCACTCTCCTCACCGGGCGACGACGTCAGGCGGCGGGCGTCGCCGCCGCTCCGGGGCGCGAGCCAGATATCGCCGGCGTAGGCGAAGGCGATGTAGCGTGCACTGACATCGGGTTGATGCAGCAGCCGGGTGGATTGCGCGTGCAGCAGGGCGGGAAGGAGCAGCAGCGCACCGGCGCGTTGCCATCGGGACATGCCGACACTCCGCAGCAGAAGATGGATGGCGATCAGAACCGGATGGTGATGACGGCCGAGACGGTTCGGGTCTTGATATTGACCGAGCCGGAGTCCTGATGGAACGCGTTGGTGATGCCGAGGTCGGCGCGCGCGCCGATCCCGACGTGACCGAACTGCAGGCCGGCGATTGCGATGCCGCTGGTTTCGGTGGAATTGACATCGAAGCCGCCGACGTCGGCGCATTGCCCCACGCCGCCATCGAGCGTCACCTTGCACCCGGTGTTGATGCCAATCGCGGGCCCGGCACCAACATAGAGCGGTCCGAGACCAATGCGCAGCACCAGCGGAATCTGCAGGTAGCTCAACTGCGTCTGCCGGCCGGGCGTGGCACCCAGATCGGTCGCCTTGGCGCCCTTCGTCGTGTAGTACAGGCCGGGCTGGATCGCGAAGCCGGCGAACCCGACCTGCACGAAGGCGCCGCCGATGAAGCCGGCGTAGTTCTTGATGTCCGACAACGTGTGTCCCGTGAACGTCGACAGGCTGCCGCCGGCCATCACACCGACCGCGAGACTCTGGCCCTGCGCCCGGGCGGGCGCGGCGAAGGCGAGCAGAACCATGGCGCCGAGTGGTGCGCGCGCACGCCGGCGAGTCATGCCTCGGACCGCCGGATCGCGCGGCCGACGATGATGCTGATGTTATCGCTGCCGCCGTCGTCGAGCGCATCCTCGAGCAAGTCGTTGCACACCTGTTCCGCCGACGTCATGTGGCGCAAGCGCTCGGCGATCCGCTCGTCGTCGACGTGCTTGGTCAGGCCGTCGCTGCAGATCAGGTGCACATCCCCCCAGCGGGACGGCAGGCGAGTCACGACGGGCGCGGTCTGTTCGCCGCCGATCGAACTCGACAACACGTTGGCCCAGCGCGATGCCAGCGCGATGGGGCGGGTCATCACGCCCTGATCGATCAGTTCCTGCGCCATGGTCTGGTCGCGAGTGATCTGCTGCAGGACGTTGTCGGCAAAGCGATAGTAGCGGGAGTCTCCGACCTGGAGCAGGTAGATCCACGGCCACACGCCGATCCACATGGTGAGCGTGGTCGCCATGCCGCGGCGATCGGGATGGGCAGTGGCGTGCGACACCACGCGCGTGTGACAGCGCGTGGCGGCCTCCTGCAACGTGTCGGTAAACGAATCGAGCCCGGCGTCGCCGTGGTAATAGCAGTCGGTGCACTGGGTGAGGTATGCGGTCGCCTCCTCCAGCGCCAGTCGGCTTGCCTCCTCACCATTTTCGCGGCCGCCCACGCCATCGGCCACCATCGCGAGAACCGCGATCCGATCGCCCTGTTGGGGCAATTCGCTGATCGGGAGTGACGTGGCAAACACGTCAAGCCGGCGGTTCAGGGCTGCGAGCAGGAAATGGTCCTGGTTCGACTGGCGCACCTTGCCGGCGTGCGTGAGGCCGAAGACATCGATCTCCTGATCGCTCGGCTTCCGCGCCACTGCACCGGCCATGATGACGCCGCCGTGGAAGATGGTTCAGCCTTGCCGGGCGCCCGGTCTAGATTCCGGCATGATGCGGCGCCTTCGACCCGCCGGCCGCCGCTCCAATATGTGGCCGATTCGCACATTCGGTAAGCGGCTGCGACCGGTGCCCACGCTGGTCGCGATCGTCGGGGTGACGGCCTGCGCCGCGCCCTTGCGGCGCCCGCCGGCAGCGGTGGATCAGACGACGCCACGCGCCGACGTGCAGGCGCATCTCCCCGCGGTCCACCGCTACCTCGCGCGCCGCACCGCCCAGCCACCGCGCATCGACGGCCGCCTCGACGATCCGGCCTGGGCCGCGGCGCCGTGGACCGAAGCGTTCACCGACATCGAAGGCGCGACCCGTCCGCGGCCGCGTTTCCGCACCCGGGTCAAGATGCTGTGGGACGCGGACCACTGGTACATCGCGGCAGAAATCTCGGAGCCCGATCTCTGGGCCACCATCCGTCAACGCGATGCGGTGATCTTCCGCGACAACGATTTCGAGATTTTCGTTGATCCGTCGGGTACGACCCACCGGTATTTCGAAATCGAGATGAACCAGTTCGCCACGGTCTGGGACCTGTTCCTGCCGAAGCCGTATCGCGACCAGGGATCGCCTGACAACGGCTGGAACATCGATGGGCTGCAGATCGCGGTGCAATTGCACGGGACGGTCAATCATCCCGGCGATCGCGACACCAGCTGGACGGTGGAACTGGCGATTCCGTGGCGCGCCCTGGCCGATTCCGGGCGCAACCGCGTTCCGCCGCGCGCGGGCGAACAATGGCGGGTCAACTTCTCGCGGGTCGAATGGGACGTCGACACGACCGGCGGGCGTTACGCCAAGCGCACCGATGCCGCCGGCAAACCGCTGCCCGAACACAACTGGGTCTGGTCACCACAGGGTGCCATCGACATGCACATGCCCGAAATGTGGGGCGTGGTGCAATTCGGCGGCGGCCACATGACGCGCGACGTCACCGCCGACGTGGCGCGCTGGCAGTTGCGACGGGTGTACTATGGCGAGCATCGGTATCACGCCGGGCACGGCAGCTACGCGACGTCCCTGGCGGCGCTCCGCATCGAACATCTGCCGTCCGGCATTGCCTTCACCGCAACTCCGACCGCCTGGCAGGCAACCGTTCGCGCGTCCGACGGCCGTGCGTGGCAGATCCGCGATGACGGGCTGGTGACCGCTCGGTCGGCGCCGTAAGGCGATCGGCGGGGTACGGCGCGGTGCACCTCACGACGCCACCGTCCCGCCACCGATCAGTCGTCGCACGACGTGCGAGGCCGGCCAGCAGACGAGGAACACCGCTGCCGTGATCAGCGCGCCACGATGGTCGCCGGCGGCCATCGCAATCAGCAGGGCGATCGAGATCGCGATCGCCAGGCCCGGAACAACCGGGTATCCGGTCGCGCGGTACGGTCGGTCGGCTTCGGGCTCGCGGCGCCGGAGCACGAACAGCGACGTGAACACGATCAGGTAGATCGCGATGATGAAGAAGGTGTCGAGCGCGATCACTACGTCGAACGTGCCGACCAGCAGGAACGCGCCGATGACGACCACACTCATCGCGAGGGCCACGGCCGGCGTGCCGCGCGCATTGACCTGCGTCGCCCGCGCCGGAAACAGTCCGTCGCGCGCCATGGCCAGCAGCACGCGAGGGGCCGCGATGATCTGCGCATTGGCGGCGCCGAGGATCGCCACCACCATGGTGAGGCGGATCAACGTGTCGCCCACCGGGCCGAGCACCAGCCGTGCCACCGTGCCGCCGACGAACGAATCGTGCGCGATCGCCGCCACCGGCACGATGCGGAGGAACGCGACGTTGAGGCCGAGATAGATCCCGGTGACGAGCAGCAGGCCGCGAAAGATCGAGCGCGGAATCGTGCGGCCCGGGTCGAGTACCTCTTCACCGCAATACACCACGGCATAGTACGAATCGTAGCTGAAGACGACCCCCTGCATCGCGATGGCGAAGGCGACGATCAGTGACCGCCCGTGCGGCACCGCAAGTGCCGTGACCGCGGGGTGTGCCGGATGGGGCAGCACGAATGTCGCGACGATCAGCGCCAGCAGCGCCACCGTCTTGACCACCGCGGTGATTTCCTGCGCCCGGCCGCTCGACCGCACGCCGATCAGCTGGATCAGGACCAGGAGGCCGCACGCCACCATGCCGGCGAGGACGCCGTGCGTGCCCACGAACGGCAACAGGGCGGCGAGGTAGACGCCCGACAGCAGGACCAGCGCGGCCGTGCCGACGCACCAGTTGATCCAGTCGGCATAGCCGGTGAAAAAGGCGACGGTCCTGCCCATGGCGCGGTGGGCGAACACATACGCACCGCCCGACATCGGCATCATCGCGCCGAGTTCGGCGTAGGCCGTCGCGCCCAGGAACGCGTTGAACGCGCCGAACACCCATGCGCCAAGGAAGAGTGCGGTGTCGGGCAGCGCGGCGGCGACGCTGCCGGGTTCGCCCAGGATCCCGCCGCCGATCATCGCGCCCACGACCATCGCGAGCCCGAACGCGGAGCCGAGGACTCGCAGCAGGTGACGTGACGGCGGGTCGGTCACGGGGCGGCGCCGCTGCAGGTCAATACGTCCACCACGGCGTGGTGACGCCGGCCGGCTTGTGCGCCAGCGCGTGCTGGGCCATCTCGCGAATGCGGTCGCCTTCGGTTCCCGGCCCGCTCCAGCAATGCGGTTTCCCGTCGCCGTACAGGAACGAACCGTCGTAGTGCGGATTCTCGGTGGTCTTCATCCACGCGTCGAGCTGGCGCACCGCGCGATCGAGCTGGTAGGTGTCGGCATCGCCGACATAGATGTGGATCTTGTCGATCAGCTTCGGGCCGACGTCGGCCCAGTTCTTCTTGAGGTATTCGAGGATGTCGAAGTGTTCGCGCCAGTAGTCGGTGACATGATGGTCGATCACGCCGGTCCGCTTGTCGAATGCGGGCGCGAAATAGCCGTCGGCGCCGAGCGGTCCGAACACGGCCGACCAGATGTCGATCTGGCCGGTGCCCGAGCGGCCATGGGTGCCGTTGACGAGTTCCATGTAGTTGCGCTGCTGCGAGGTCTGCAGGATGGAGTAGTTCAACTGGCGGGAATTGACCGTCGGCTCGCGGTACCACGTCGAGTCGTTGCCCTTCCAGAAGGCGTTCTGGTCGTGGTACATGTCGACGCCCTCGACATCGGTGAACGTCACCGGATCGGGACAGTACGACCAGGTGCCGCCGAAGAAGTCGGGATGCCACACCTGCAGCGCGAGCGATTCCCAGCCGCCGGTCGACCCGCCGTCGAGCCAGCGCGCCCACGGCTCACGGATGATACGGAACTGCGACTCGATGGCCGGGATCAGCTCCTGCATGATCGCGTCGCCGTAGGGGCCGACGTTGACGGAATTGACCGCGTAGGAATCGTCGAAGTACGGCGTCGGATGCTGGAAGGTCACGGCAATGATGCGCGGGAAGTTGTTCGCCATCCACTCGCCGGAGATGCCGGTGGTGGCGTCTTCCCGGAACCCCAGCGGCGCGCGCGTGGAGAAGTGCCCCTGGCTGTAGAGCACCGGATAGGAGATCGTGGCGCTGTCGTAGCCGCGCGGCAGCAGGATGGTGGCGCCCAGATAGATCGGACGGCCCCAGAACCTGGTCAGCATCGCGCTCTGAAACTTGATGTGCTTGACATACCGGCTGTCGGGAATCGGCGGGATCGGCGGAATCACATGCGAGGCCGACAGGTGCAGCGTCATCGGTCGGGTCGGATCAAAGTGCACGTGCTGCACGTCGCTGTAGAGATTGCCCGGTGAGCGAGCCCAGTTCTGGCCCTCCCACTGGTCGTCGTGCATCCACACGGTGTGGCCGTCCGCGCGATCGAAGCGCGAATAGACGTTGATGAACGCCTGGACGTAATACTCGCCGGCCGGAATATCGCGCATGTCCCAGACCGGGTGGCCGAGATCGCTGCCGTCGACCACCGCGACCCGGCCGGGCGCGACCTGCATGATGTCACGGCCGAAGAACGGCGCGCCGGTGCGTGACACCTGCAGGTGCGGCTCCGGCGTGTCGGTCCGCGAGATCATCACGTAGGCGCGTCCGGTGATCGCGCTGTCGTGCGCACTCGCCGGAAACGTGATCTCGAAGCGCAGGCGTGCGGGATCGAGCGTGCGGGTGCCTTGCGCGATCTGCTGTTCCTGGGCGGCGAGGGCGGCGGGTGTGCTGTCGGCGGCCGGAACTGGCCGGCGCTGTTGCGCGCCGAGGACCGGGACGGCAACACAGACCAGGGACAGCAGTGGCCGGATCATTCGCGACATCATGATCTCGTGGTGCGGGGTGCGGCGGAATATGCCGCGACCTGCAGGTTCGTGTAAGGCCGCACGGTGAGTCGGGTGCCAAACCGCACACGGTGCAGCCGCCGACGAGGCCTATATTTGACCCACCATGCTGCCGTACCGCGATGACAATCCCACCATTCTGACACCATATGTCACGATCGGGTTGATCGCGGCCAATCTGGCAATCTGGGTGGTGTTCCAGGGCATGGGCAGCGATCCCCGGCTGGCGCAGACCGTGTGCGAATATGGCCTCACTCCCGGCGCGCTGACACATCACCTGGTCGTCGGCACCACCTTTCCGGTCGGGCAGGGCGAAGCGTGCCAGATCACCGGCGGGCCGTCGTGGTACACCGTCTTCACCTCGATGTTCCTGCACGGCGGCTGGCTGCACGTGCTGGGCAACATGTGGTTTCTCTGGTTGTTCGGCAACAACGTCGAAGACGTGATGGGGCATGTCCGCTTCATCATCTTCTACCTGCTCTGCGGCGTGGCCGCCGCCGCCGCGCAGGTGTTGATCGATCCGGCGAGTGCGGCGCCGATGATCGGCGCGAGCGGCGCCATCGGCGGCGTGATGGGCGCGTACATTGTGCTCTACCCGCGCGTGCGCGTGCATACCATCATGTGGGTGATCCTGATCTTCCGGTTGACGGTGCCCGCCTGGGTGATGCTCGGCTACTGGTTCGCGTTGCAGGTGGTGGGCGCCGGATTCGACTCCGTCGGCGGCGTGGCCGTGTGGGCGCACATCGGCGGATTCCTCGCCGGCGCCGCGCTGATCATGCTGTTTCGCAGCCCGGCCCTCGAGGAGCAACGCGAGCGGCTGCTGGCCGCTCGGGCGTGGCAGACGACATGACCACGAGAAAAGAGAAACGAGAAACGAGAAAAGAGAAATGGTGACGAGGCCGATCAGCGGCGGAGCGGATACGACGATCACCAGCCCGACCACGCGCCCCACGCGGGACGCCGTTCGCTACGAGCGGGTCACGCCGCCGGACGGTGCGGTACCGCGCAACCCCGGCACCCCGCTCGACCTCGCGTGGGTGCGCGACGTGCGTGTCAACCGCAGTGCCGTCGAACGGCGCGCGGCGACGATTCCGGCGCGTCGCTCGATCAAGCAGGCGTGGCAGGCGGGCTGGTTGCTGCGCGCCATCACGCTGATCGACCTCACCACGCTGCAGGGCGATGACACACCGGGCCGCGTGCGCCGGCTCTGTGCCAAGGCGCGGCATCCCGTGCGCGCGGACTTGCTCGACGTGCTCGGCGTCGGTGACATCACCGTGGCCGCGGTGTGCGTCTATCACGCGTTCGTGCGGACCGCGGTCGAGGCGCTCGAAGGCAGCGGAATCCCCGTGGCGGCCGTGTCGACCGGCTTTCCTGCCGGGCTCTCGCCCATGAAGACACGCCTGGAGGAGATCGAACTGTCCGTCGAAGCCGGCGCGCGCGAGATCGACATCGTCATCACCCGCGCCCACGTGCTCATAGGCAACTGGCAGGCGCTGTACGACGAAGTGCGCGCCTTTCGCGACGCCTGCGGCGACGCGCATCTCAAGGTCATTCTGGGCACCGGCGAACTCGCCACGCTGCGTGACGTCGCGCGCGCGTCGCGCGTCGCCATGATGGCGGGCGCCGATTTCATCAAGACCAGCACCGGCAAGGAGCCCGTCAATGCGACGCTGCCGGTGGGCATCGTGATGGCGCGCGCGATCCGGGATTATCGCGAACGCACCGGGTACCTGGTCGGGTTCAAGCCGGCCGGCGGGATCCGCAAGGCCCGGGAATCACTGGACTGGATGGCCATGATGAAGGAGGAGCTGGGTGATCGCTGGCTCCGGCCCGACCTCTTCCGTTTTGGCGCCAGCACCATGCTCGGCGACATCGAACGGCAACTGGAGCATTACGTCACCGGGAGGTACAGTGCGGCACATCGCCATGGCGTGGCGTAACCATATGGCCTGTCGTCCTGAGCGGAGCACTCGCGCAGCGAGTGCGCAGTCGAAGGACCTCGGCTGGGCTGACGACGGCACCTGTCATCCTGAGCGGAGCACTCGCGCAGCGAGTGCGCAGTCGAAGGACCTCGGCTGGACTGACGACGGCAGCTGTCATCCTGAGCGGAGCACTCGCGCAGCGAGTGCGCAGTCGAAGGACCTCGGTCCCGTGCGCAGAAGCGCTGCTCTTCACGTCGAGCCGAGGTCCTTCGACTGCGCGCGCCTGCAGCGCGCTGCGCTCAGGATGACAGACCCGGTGAGGGGATGACCGCATGACAACAGTCCGCACCGCCTTCGACACCATGGCCTGGGGCACCGCCCCCGAATCTCCGGCGCTGGCCAACGAGTGGCTCGATCGGCACGCGCGACGCTTTGGGCATTTCATCAACGGCGCCTGGACGGCGCCGGCCGACACGTTCACGGTGATCAATCCTGCCACCAGCACTCCGCTCGCGGAGGCAAGTCAGGCGAGCCGTGCGCAGGTTGCTGCGGCCGTGGCTGCCGCCCGCGGTGCGCAACCGGCGTGGCAACGCCTGGGTGGCCACGGTCGCGCGCGCTGGTTGTACGCCATCGCGCGTGCCATGCAGCGCAACGCGCGATTGTTTGCTGTGGTCGAATCACTCGACAACGGCAAGCCGATTCGCGAGTCGCGCGATATCGACATTCCGCTGGTGGCTCGGCACTTCTCCCACCACGCTGGCTGGGCCCAACTGCTCGACCGCGAGTTTCCCGGGATGGAAGCGGTCGGCGTGGTCGGCCAGATCATTCCGTGGAACTTTCCGCTGCTGATGCTCGCGTGGAAGATCGCGCCGGCGATCGCGGCAGGGAACACCGTCGTGCTCAAGCCAGCGGAATACACCCCGTTGACCGCGCTCTGCTTTGCGGAACTCCTCGAGGACATCGGCCTGCCGCCCGGTGTCGTCAACATCATCACCGGCGATGGGCAAGTCGGCGCGGCGCTGGTCGATCACGATGACGTCGACAAGATCGCCTTTACCGGCTCGACCGACGTGGGACGCGCGATCCGCGTGGCCACCGCCGGCAGCGGCAAGAAGCTGACGCTGGAACTGGGGGGCAAGTCGCCGTTCGTGGTGTTCGACGACGCGGATCTCGATTCGGTCGTCGAGGGCGTGGTCGACGCGATCTGGTTCAACCAGGGTCAGGTGTGCTGCGCGGGGTCGCGCATTCTCGTGGCCGAGGGCGTGGCCGACGCGCTGATCGCGAAGCTGCGCGCACGCATGGAGACGTTGCGGGTCGGTTCGCCGCTGGACAAGTCCATCGATATCGGCGCGATCGTGGCCCCGGTGCAGCTCGAGCGGATCGACGCGCTGGTGAAGCAGGGGACGGAAGAAGGCGCCAGCTGCTGGCAACCGTCGTGGAGCGTGCCAACGGAAGGACTCTTCTATCCGCCGACGCTGTTTACGAACGTGTCGCCGGCGTCGACGGTGGCCCAGGTCGAGATCTTCGGACCGGTCGTGGTGCTGATGACGTTCCGCACCCCCGACGAAGCCGTGGAACTCGCCAACAACACGCGGTACGGCCTCGCGGCGAGCGTCTGGAGCGACAATCTCAACACCGCGCTCGACGTGGCCTCGCGCATCAAGGCGGGAACGGTGTGGGTCAACTGCACCAACCTGTTCGACGCCGCCAGCGGGTTTGGCGGATATCGCGAGAGCGGGTACGGGCGCGAGGGCGGTCGCGAGGGGATGTACGAATATTTGCGTCCCGTTGTCGCCGTACGCCGCGATCGCGTAGGGGCGAATGATCATTCGCCCCATCCCCCCGATCGCGCGGATCCCGCAGGGGCGAACGATCATTCGCCCCATATTCCCGACGGCGCGGGTCCCATACGGTCGAATGATCATTCGCCCCCAATCGACCGCACCCCGAAATTGTACATCGCCGGCAAGCAGGCACGTCCCGATTCTGGCTATGCGTTGCCCGTCCACGACGACAAGGGGCGCGTCATCGGCGAAGTCGGCCGCGGCAATCGCAAGGACATCCGGAACGCGGTCGAGGCGGCGCATGCCGCGAGCAGCTGGGCGCGCGCCACCGCGCACAACCGGGCGCAGGTGCTCTACTACATCGGCGAAAACCTGTCGGCGCGTGCCGGTGAGTTTGCGTCGCGCCTGAAGCAGTCGAGCGGGCGGGCCGGGCGCCGGGAAGTCGACGCGGCGATCGAGCGATGCTTCAGCTACGCCGCGTGGGCTGACAAGTACGACGGCGCCGTGCATCACACGCCGCTCCGCAACGTGACGCTCGCGATGCCGGAGCCGGTCGGCGTGATCGGCATCGTGGC
Source organism: uncultured Gemmatimonadales bacterium (assembly GCA_963796635.1). Lineage (GTDB taxonomy): Bacteria > Gemmatimonadota > Gemmatimonadetes > Gemmatimonadales > GWC2-71-9 > Palsa-1233. The sequence continues at coordinate 1,967,995 of CAWCMH010000001.1, read as the reverse complement.
ACCCGACGAGCTGCCGCTGCTGTCGTTCGTCTCGCTCGTCCTGCCGGCGATCGCGATGGGCAACCGGGTGGTGGCGTGCCCCGCGGAGACGGCACCGCTGGTGATCACCGATCTGTATCAGGTGTTCGATACCAGCGATCTGCCGGGCGGCGTGGTCAACATCGTCACCGGGCTGCGCCGGGAATTGCTGCCGACGCTGGCCGGGCACGACGATGTCGACGCGATCTGGGTCTTCGGTACGCAAGGCCAGTGCGCCGAGGCGGAGACAGTGAGCGCTGGCAACATGAAGCGGACGTGGACCGAGTGGACAGTGCGGCCCTGGTTTGCGGCCGACGCGGGCGAAGGCCCGGCGTTTTTGCGTCAGGCGACGCAGGTCAAGAACATCTGGGTGCCGTACGGGGCGTAGTGTAGACGGCCGCTGGATGATCTTCCACCTTTGAATGTCCGCATGGGTCTTCGCGGAACTGGCATCGACGATGATCCCGCGCTCAGCAGCAACCGTGACGTCTCCCCCGAGAACTTGGGCAGTTCAGAAATAGAGTAAACTTTGGCTTCGGTGGTCCCGGCGACACGAAAGGGAGGGACCGATGAAGCGCTCGAAATTCTCCGAGGACCAGATCGCCTACGCGCTGCGTCAAGCCGGGGGCGGCACGCCGGCCGCCCACGTCTGTCGACAGCTCGGCATCAGCGAGGCGACGTTCTACCTCTGAACGCTTCTATGTCAATCCCCGATCGTCCCGCTGCTTGTAGCATGGTCGTGATCGCATCACGCTGGAGCGCACGAAAGACGACGTTGGCCAGCTGACGCTTGAGCGCTCGGAGGGCCTCCTTTGAGGATTTGCCTTCGCGGGTCTTTTTTGCCAGGTACGCTTGTGCCGGAGCGAAGCCCCGACGCTGAACCACGGCGACAACGTGCAGGACGTGGTTGAGTTGCCGATTGCCGCGTCGGCTTAGACGGTGCCGGCGTCGGTCGCCGCTTGAGGCCTCGAGCGGCGCCACACCCGCATACGCGGCGAAGCGGGCCGCCGTCGGAAAGCGGTCGATATGATGGATGATCCCGACGAGTTTGGCCGCGCACAGCGGACCGACGCCATGGATGCTCAGAAGCGCCGGCGCGAGTTGGTCGGCGAGTACGCGGAGTTCCTGATCCAGCGCACGGATCATTTCGTCGTACATGAGGACCATGGCCGCGAGCTGGCCGACAATCATCGTGCGGGCCTGCGTGAGCGAGGTCGACGCGGATGGCTTGGCTGCGGCGAGTTCGCGGAGCCAGGGCCGGTTCCGCCGCGCCTGAAACGCATACCGGGGCGCAGCGGGATGGGTGTGCGTCACGTGCGCGTACAACTGATTGAGGGCCGCCGTTCGGCGAGGATCAGATTGTCGCGGTGCTCTGAGAGCACGTGACAACGGGCGGGGGCGCCGTCGACCGCGATCGCCGGCAAGCGGTCGCCGTCCCGCAAGGTGACCCGCGCGATCGCCAAGGCGTCGGTGACATCCGATTTCTCGGCCTCGCGTCCCCGGCTGCGTCGGCGCTCGGCGGCTGTGGCGCTACCCGGCACTTCGACGACGACGGCTCCATGACGAATCAGGTGCTGCGCGAGCGCTCGTCCGTAGTGCATGGCCCCTTCAATGCCCCAGCGCCTGACGCCGCCAGCCACATCGAGGGCACTCGCCCACTCCTGACATTGCTGCGCTCCGATCGGCGTTGCCTCCGTCACGCACGCGTCGACCCGTCGACCCGTTTCATCCACCGCGACCGCCACCCAGCCATACTTGTGGGCGTCTACACCAATGACTACCGGCATCGCAACCTCGGCGAAGGAGTGAAGCGGCTGCTGCGACATTTCTGTGTGAGGTCCGCATTCCCGGCGGAGTGCGTCACGCTTCTATCAAGTCAGCAGGAACCGCGTCTCGATGCCGTTGGCGGCACGTCCAAATGAAGTGACCGAGCACAGAAAAAGAGTGAGCCAGCCAACGGCACCGAGATACTAACGCTTCCCAGGGTAACTCAGAAGAAGAAGACGCCCATCTGGGCGTGAGTGAGCTGCGCCGCTTGCGCCAAGTCGAGGACGAAAACCGACGACTGAAGCAGCTGGTCGCCGATCTCACCCTCGACAAGCACATGCTGAGCGAGGCGCTCAGAAAAAAAGTCTGAGGCCGACGCAGCGTCGTGCGCTTGCCGAGTGGTTTCACACGGTGTTCCAGGCGAGCGTGGTGCGGGCGTGTGCGTTGGCCGACTTCAGCCGGGCCGGGTGGTACAAGCCGAGCACGGCGCGGGATCAGACGCCGCTGCGCACGCGGATTCGGGAGTTGGCCCACGCGCGGCCGCGGTATGGCTATCTGCGCATTCACGTCCTGCTGCGCCGCGAGGGGTGGCGGGTGAATACCAAGCGCGTGCGGCGCCTGTACCGCTTGGAAGGCCTCCAGGTGCGGATGCGCGTGCGCCGGCGCAAGCATCGCGCGCTCGCGGGCCGGCGCCGCTCGCGCAGGGGCCACGGGAGCGCTGGAGCATGGATTTCGTGCACGATCAGTTGACGGATGGGCGGGCGTTTCGGGTGCTGACGGTGGTGGATCAGTGGAGTCGCTCCAGCCCGATCCTGAGGTGCGGTATGAGTCTGCGTGGAAGCGACGTCGCGGAGGCCTTGGACCAAGCCATCGGGAGCGACCAACCACCGTGCTCGATCACCGTCGATCACGGCACGGAGTTTCTGTCGCGGGCGCTGGAAGACTGGGCGTGGCGGCGCGGCGTGCAGTTGGATTTCACGCGGCCCGGCAAACCCACGGACAACGGCTACATTGAGAGCTTCAACGGCAAATTACGCGACGAATGCTTGAACGTGAATCAGTTCGTGTCACTGGCGGATGCGCAGCAGCAAATCGACGCGTGGCGGGACGAGTACAACACGGTCCGTCCGCATAGCTCCCTCGGGCACCTGACCCCGCAGGAGTACCAGGAAACCTGTCAGGGAAACGCGATCGCTGAAGCGGCGTAACTCTCGCGTCGAGCTGCCTACTTACGGGACCAAGGTCAAAAATCGCGTTACTCTAGCGATGGGCTGTACCCCAACGGGATCAACGTCACCGCGCGAACGTGCTCAGGACGTGAACGCGCGGGCGCAAGGAGAGCTTCCCTAGCAGGCTGCTGAAAAAGGACCGGTGAATCGTCGCGTCGCATGGCGGATTAAGTAGGTTGCATTGTCCCCAGCCACGAGGGCCGCGATGCGTGGAGCCGACCCGCAGCAGCCGATCCTGTTCAGCTGTCTCGCCATTGAAGACCGCATCCCCGCGGATCATCCGCTGCGGGTGATCCGGACGCTGGTCGAGCCGGTTCTGACTGACCTGTCGCCGCGCTTTGCCCAGTTGTACTCGCGCACCGGGCGGCCGTCGATCCCGCCGGAGCAGTTGTTGCGCGCCCTGCTGCTGCAGGTGCTCTACACGATGCGCAGTGAGCGGCAGCTGATGGAGCAGCTCAACTACAATCTGTTGTTCCGCTGGTTCGTGGGCCTGAATCCCGACGACGCGGTGTGGGTGCCCACCGTGTTCACGAAGAATCGCGACCGGTTGCTGGCGGGCGACCTTGCCGCGGCATTCTTGCAGGGTGTGCTGGCGCAAGCGCAGGCGCGGGCGTTGCTGTCCGACGATCACTTCACCGTGGATGGCACGCTGCTCGAGGCGTGGGCCAGTCACAAGAGTGTGCGTCCCATCGACCAGCCCACGCCGCCGCCCTCGGACGATGACGATCCGGGCAATCCCACGATCAACTTCCGCGGCGAGAAGCGCTCGAATGCGACGCATCGCTCGGTCACCGATCCGGATGCGCGGCTGGCGTGCAAAGGCCGGACCGGCGCGACGCTGTGTCACCTGGGCAGCGTGCTGATGGAGAATCGGCACGGACTCGTGGTCGCCACGGATGTGCGCCCGCCGAGCTACGAGGCCGAACGCGACGCGGCGCTGGCGCTGATCCGGACCCGCGTCCCTCGGGCGCACCGCCGCACCCTGTGCGCCGACAAGGGCTACGATACGGCGCACTTCGTCACCGAGCTCCGCGGGGCCGGGGTGACGCCGCACGTCACCCCCAACGTGCATGCGCGGAAACATCGCAGTGCCATTGACGGTCGTACCACGCGGCATGGCGGCTTCACCATCAGCCAGCGGAAGCGGAAACGCGTCGAGGAGATCTTCGGCTGGGGCAAGACCGTGGGCTTGCTGCGCAAACTCCGTCACCGCGGCCGCGAGGGCGTGCACTGGATGTTTACGCATTACGAATGCGGTGTACAATCTGGTGCGCATCCGGAGCCTGATCCAGGCTGGCGCATGCGCGTGAACCGCGCCGGAGCGCGCACCGCGGTGCGGACGGCCCGACACGGAGCGTGCAAGGTCCCACGGGGGACGCGCGCGGAGCGCGCGCGCCGGAACGGACCACCAACCCACCAGAATCAGGTCGCTGCGGCCCGGTTTTTCAGCAGCCTGCTAGGGAACCTCTGCACAACGTGACGGATTAAGCTACGTTTTCCAGGTCCCGAGCGTGGAGCGGTTCGATGGGCCAGCAGCACACCTTCGCCGGCGTGGCGTATACCCAGAAAAAGAAGCAGACCAAGCGCGAGCGGTTCCTCGCCGAGATGGACGCGGTGATCCCGTGGATGGAGCTGCTGGCGCTGATCGCGCCGCACTACCCGAAGGCGGGACGCGGGCGGCAGCCGCTGCCGATGGCAGTGCTGCTGCGCGTGTACTTCCTGCAGCAGTGGTTCAATCTCTCCGATCCGCTGGCGGAAGAGATGCTGTATGACAGCGAGTCGATGCGGCGCTTTGCCGGGGTGGAGCTGGGCGAGGACACGGTCCCGGATGAGTCGACGATCCTGCGCTTCCGCCATCTGCTGGAGCGGCACCAGCTGACGGCGCAGATGTTTGCCGCGGTGAACGCGCATTTGACGGCGAAGCGGTTGCTGCTGAGCGCGGGGACGATCGTGGATGCGACGATCATCAACGCACCCAGCTCGACGAAGAATGCCACGCACACGCGCGATCCCGAGATGCGGCAGACGAAGAAGGGGAACCATGTGGTACTTCGGGATGAAGATTCATGTGGGGACCGATCGCCGCGGGATCGTGCATAGCGTGCAGGTGACGGATGCGGCGGTGGCGGACGTGACGCAGTTCTATGAATTGCTCCATGGCGGCGAATCGGTGGTGTACGGGGACAAGGCCTACGATGCGACGGCGCACCGGAATGACTGCGAGGCCCAGGGCGTCCGATTCCGCGTGAATCGGCGCGGTCCCCGCACGCCGGCGCGTGACGCGATCAATCGCGCGCGGTCACGGGTCCGCGCGCACGTCGATCATCCCTTTCACGTGATCAAACGGCTCTGGGGCTTTACCACGGTGCGCTACCGAGGCTTGGCGAAGAACGCGACCCGCGCCTTCGCCGCGCTGATGCTCGCGAACCTCTATCTGCTGCGCCGGCGGCCGGTCGCGGCGTAAGCGGCGAGGTGAAATCACCGGCGCAGCGACGGATACGGCGTGGAAAGCACCGCCGGAAGCGGGTACGGATCACGCCGCTACCCCGCGATATGTGTCAGATCCCGGTCCGAACGCCCTTGGGACACGAGCACTCATGCTGTGCAGAGCTTCCCTAGGGTGCGCTACGGAATGGTATACGTCGCCGTAGCCTGATTGCTCTGCGAATCAGTTACGGTGTCTCTCAGGTAACTGCTTGGCGTAGTCCAGTACACGTAACTGTTCGTTGAGAGATAGTTCCAGCCCGACGCCCATGTATCGGGATGCACGCCTGTCCCGCGTGGACGCAATTCTTCTTCGCCGCACTCCGACACGCAATATTCCCAATAGTGGGTGTAACTTGGCACGCCGCCGGAAGGCGAGGCGTCATATTCCGAGTCGCTGGCGGCGTAGATACGGTTAGCGACCCACGGGTCGACCCACAGGCTCACGGTCGCGCTGGTAGAGGCCACATGTTCGTAACAGGACGGTGTCGGCCAGTCGACGTAGCCCGCGGACCAAGAGGACGTAGAGACGGCTGATCCGGTGCTGTCCCGCAACGAAATGCCTTTGAAGAAGACCCCGTAGGATGGATACTGCGTACACGACGTAATGTCGTAGACCTCGACGGCTCCGCCGATCGCCTCGCGATAGTCGTCTGAGTCTGAGACCCACATCGCGGAGACTAAAGCCGTATTCACGTCACGAAGTTCAATGTCCCAATAGCATGAACCACTGGAGCACGACGTCCCGGTGACGGTACCGATAAGTGAGTCGCCCGCATAGACCGTCATCGGGGTGCCTTCAGTGCAGTCTGGTCCAGCCTCGTTGCAGTGCCACGGCTCAGCGGTCCAGTAGCTGCCGCCGGGTCCGCCGTTGTTGCCGTACTGTAGCACCGGTTGGATGATATAGGGATGCGAATTCTGCAAAGCATCGAACGCGTAGTAGACTTGGCCCGGCGACGTATACGCGCCGCTCGGGGCGGCCGGAACCTTCCAGCTCGCCTGAATCAGATGATAGGCCTGCGCGGGGTACGCTGAATACGTACCTTCAACGACGTACCCATTGGCGGTCGGCGGATTGATTCCGCCGTCAGGACCGCATTTGACGAACTGCGTCACGGCACCGGAAGGAAGTTCGACTGTTCCATCGGGATGGACGCGCGCGCCGTTCGCAACGTGGTGAACACACGATGCGGCTCGCCAGCCAGCTGGTGTAAGAACCGAATCCCTGCTTGCCGCTCTCAAGCTAGCGTCGGGGTGCGCCTGAGAGATTGGCAGTTCGACCGGTGAATCGCATGCTGCCAAGGTACCAAGCACCAGAACGGCAATCACGTAGCATCGCCTCATGGCATCCTCGACCGTTGAACCGTTGTATCACGCAGCGGCCGGTGGTGTCCTGCCCAACGGCCAGCCTTAGGCTAGCCGTTGGGTAGGTGTTATGGCGGAATCACTCTGACAATATCAAGAACCGCAACCAGCAACAGCTTGCAGAGCAGATCCGTGGGTGGGAGAACTTGGGAATGAAACGGCCCACCCGGTAGAATTTGCAGGCACAAAGAAGGGCGTCTCGCCGACGCTTGATCCAGCAAAACCATCGAACGGCGTGGTCCCCGCGCTTACGCTATCGAGCAGTGCTGCGCTGGGTTGCCCATCAGTTACGGCTGAATCCAGCGCAACGAGGTAGATCCCGTTGGGATCGTCTGGGGTCCAGGTAATGGCGAAATTGGTGCCTCCAAGTACTGTAATCGAAAGCGTCCAAGTCGCGGGAAGGCTCAGGCATGTCGTGCCGGGAGGCACCGTACCGACCGTTTCAAGACCTGCCTGGGTTTGTGGTACTGCGAACTTCGCCACGAAGGCCTGAATGTGCAGGGTCATGCAATGGCCTGCTTGGCAGGTAGCATTGGTGACCGCAATCGTTGGAGGAGTGGCGTTGGAAGTCGAGTATTGATGATTCGAAGTCGGTACATTCGAACCACACGCTGCAAGCAGACCTGTCAATCCTAACAAGGTTCTCACTTTGCCCGCTCTGTGAGAGACAAGTGATTATATGCTTCGGCTAGTAAGCTGTCAACGGTGACGTTGGTCCCGTCTGGATGGCCCACCATGAGAGCGACGCGGTTTCAGCGGCCCGGTGGCCCTGACGTTCGGTGATGGAGTCGCTCTGGGTACAGCACGGCGCGTGAACGGCGCGCGCACCGTATCGCCCGCGCCCCCGCCGATCACCCACCGCCGATCTCCCGCACCCGCCGCTCCAGCGCCATCCGCTCGAGCCGCGCGAACGGGAGCGCGAGAAAGAGATCGAGCCGCCGACCGAGCGCGGTGACCGTGTCGGCGAACGCGCGCCGCTTCTGCTCATCCGTCCCCTCGGCGAGTGCGGGATCGGGCATCCCCCAGTGCGCCTGGACCGGCTGCCCCGGGAAATAGGGACACGCCTCGCGCGCCCGATCGCAGACCGTGATCACGAAATCCCACGGTTCCCGTTCCAGGCCCTCGAAACTCCGAGGCGTTCGTCCCGACCAGTCGATCCCGGCGTCTGCGAGTGCCGCAATGGCAAACGGATTGACACGTGCCGCGGGATGCGACCCGGCACTCTCGGCGTCGAAGCGTCCCTTGCCCTTCCGTTGCAGCAGGGCTTCGGCGATCTGACTGCGAGCCGAGTTGCCGGTGCACAGGAAGAGCACGCGCAATGGTCTAGCGGCGGTGGTCATGGGCGCGGCCTTCGCGAATGAAGTCATACAGCAGCACGGCGCCGGCGGCACCGGCAACCGGACCGACCCAGTAGAGCCAGTGATCGGTCCATTGGTGTGTCGCGAAGGCCGGCCCGAACGAGCGCGCCGGGTTCATGCTCGCGCCGGTCAACGGACCACCCATCATCGCGCCGGCGCCCACCGCGAGCCCGACCGCGATCCCCGCCACCGGCCCGGCGACGCGCGCGTCGGTCGCGACCGCCATGATGACCAGCATCAGGAACATCGTGAGCAGCACTTCCAGCAGGAATGCCGGGCCCGTGGCGATCGCCGGCAGCGTGGCGCTGGCGCCGGCGGCGCGACCCACCAGGAGCCGCAATGCGCCCGCGGCGAGTGACGCACCGACCAGTTGCGACGCCACATACGGCGCCACGCTCGAACCGGGGAACCGCTTGCCGAACCAGAACGCCAGCGTCACCGCCGGGTTGAAATGCGCTCCCGAGATGTGACCCAGCGCGTAGATGAGCGCGACGAGCACGGCCGCGAACGCCAGCGCAACGCCGGCGTCACCGACCCCGCCGTGCGTGAACCGGTCGACCGCTGCCGCCCCCGGACCGATCAGCACCAGAAAGAAGGTGCCGACCAGCTCGGCCCCACACTGCGGCAGCAACTTCACCGGCAGCACTCGGGACCGCAGCAGCTGGTGGGCACCGGCTTGGTCGCGCGGATGAACGCCCCCATCACGCGGCCACCAACGTCCGATGCGAGGGCCTCACTGGAGAGTCCTGACTGTTCGAGAAACACTTTCGCGTCGGCGAATTCATACACGCGGGTGGGCTCGATGCCGATGTCAACGAAGCCGGCCGACGTCAGCAGTTCGGCGAAATCCTGTTCCCGGAGCGCACCCGCGATGCAGCCGACCCACAGCTCCATGCTGCGACGCACGGCCTCGGGAAGCTCGCCTCGCACCACCACATCCGCGACCCGGAATCGGCCGCCCGGTTTCAGCACGCGAAAGGACTCGGCGATCACCTGCTGCTTGTCGCCCGAGAGGTTGATCACGCAGTTGGAAATGATCACGTCGACGGAATTGTCCGGCAAAGGAATGTGCTCGATGTCACCGCGCAGGAACTCGGCGTTGGTGACACCGGCCTTGGCCTGGTTGGCACGCGCCAGCGCCAGCATGTCATCGGTCATGTCGAGGCCGTACGCCTTGCCGGTGGGTCCCACCCGCCGGGCGGACAGCAGGACGTCGATCCCGCCGCCCGAGCCCAGGTCGAGCACGATGTCGCCGGCCTGCAGCTCGGCGAGGGCCGTGGGATTGCCGCAGCCCAGCGAGGCCAGCACGGCGTCGTGCGGAAGTTCCGCTGCTTCCGCGTCGCTGTAGAGATGGGCCGTGATCGGATCATCACCACAGGAGGCGGTGCCGCCGCAGCAACCACTCTTCGTGCCGGCGGTCACCCGGCGGGCCGCGGCGCCGTACTTCTCGCGAACGATGTCCTTCAGGTCCTCAGTGGCCATCGGGGATTCCCTTCAATCAAGAAATGTTGATATATCGACGACGAAAGATCAGCCGCAGCACTTGGCGGCGCGCTGCCAGGCCGGCGGGGACATCGTCAGCACGTCGACGGCTTCGTCCAGCGCTTCGGTGCGGAGCGCGTAGTACATCCATTGACCGTCCCGCCGGCTGGTAACCAGTCCCGCATCCTTGAGCACGCGGAGATGGAAGGACAGCCGCGATTGCGCCGCGTCGAGTTCGGCCATCAGCTCGCACACGCACCGCTCGCCGATCCCGAGCATGCCGATGATGCGCAGGCGGGTCGGGTCCGACAGCGCGTGAAAGCGGTCAGCCGCGCATTGCAGGTCGGCGGGAGCGGAGGTCATGGGCCTGAAGATAAATCAACAAACGTTGATGCGTCAACCCGCGAGTCGCCCGGGCCGGATCGCGGCCAATGGGGCGTCGCCGGCCGGTGCCGGAGGCTACTGCCGGTCGAACACCAGCAACTTGAACGTTCCCGGGATCACCGCCGGGCGCCGGCGCCGGCCACCGGCTGTGTCCGGCGCAGCGAATTGCGCCGTACCGAGATAGACGCGGTGAGTGCCGGGATCGAGCGTCATCGTCTTGGCGCCGTCACCGGTGGGCACGGTCTCGACCACGGAATAGGCGTCCGGTGAATCTTCGTGGACGATCGTCATGCTGCCGTCGCCGTTCGAGGCAAAGATGAGTTGCGTTGCCGGATCGAACACGCTGGCATCGACGCCGCCGCCGATCGGTTCGGTGGCGACGAGCTTGCCGGCGTCATAATCGGAAATCGCGAGATACTTGTTTCGGCAGACCGAAAACAGGCGATGGTGCTCCACGTCGATCGACAATCCGGTCGACGAGGCACACGGGGCCACCGACCACCGGCGCGTCACGATCATGCGCGTCGCGTCGACTTCGGCCACTTCACCCTGATCGCTGATGTTCACGTACAGCTTGCCGTCGCCCGCCGTGACGCCGAACTCCGGCTTGCCCCCGAGCGCGACGGTGCCGATGTTGCGGCCGGTTACGGGATCGAGCACCGACGACGAATGCGCGTCGCCGTTCATCGTGAACACGCGGTTCGATGCCGGATCGAACAGGATACCGTCGGCGTCCTCGGCGGCATGGGTGCGGCCCACCACCTTGAGCGACTTGAGGTCGAACATCACGACCGACGAATCGTGGCCAGACGTCGCGAACCCGTGACCCGCCGCATCGGCAAATGCGACACCGTGCGCGCCGTTGATGCCGGACACCTCTCCCAGCGAATGACCGTTGGCCGGATTGACCACCATGATGCGGTCCTGGCGTGCGATGAACACGCGATGTCCGGCGGTGTCGAACGCGAGATAGTCCCAGCTTCCACTGCCGCCCAGCGCGAACCATTCAATCAGGTGATAGCCCGGGCCGACCGCCGCGGCGGTGAGACAGGCGATGGCGGCCCCCGCCACGAGCAATCGAGGCGTGCGCATGTCAGTTGCCCAGGAGTCTGGTCTTCGACGGGATCTGCGCTTCCATTTCGCGCGCAATGCGCTGTGCCGACGCGGTGACCGATGCGACGGTCTGCCCGGGTGCCGGCGTGAACCCGATGCCGACCACGCCAACCGTCCGCCCGGCCGCATCGTGCAGCAGCAGCGAGACGTCATACCCGTCCTTCTCCTTTTCGACCGACGGCTTACCAGTGCGCATCGGCCGGGTGTCGTCGGCTTCGCACTTCTCGCCGATATCCGACTTGTCGGTGGACGCAATGCCGAAGCATCCCTTCGCGGTCGTCGCCGAAATGCCGATCTCGTCGGCCTCGGGGTGCTTGGCATGGGTGGCCATCACCAGCGCCTGGGCAAAGCCGGCCGCGTGTGTCGATGGTGCCTGGGCCATCGCGCCGGCGGGTGCCACGGCGATGATCACGCTCAATGCAACGCGGCGATGAATGGACGAGGGGCGGATAATTTGCGCGGCGGTACGCATCGACGGCTCCGGTCGGTGTCCCGGTGGGCGGGACGGTTGGGTGGGAACGGAATCAGCGCCGAAGATGCAATGTGCGACCTGACGCTACGATGACACGAGCGTCGAACGCCGCCGAATTGCGATGTTAGTGCAGCGGCTCGGCCTGGGCATCGTCGCCTCCCAGGCGATTCAGAACCGGCGCACCTGCTCGGGCTGCGAGGTCAGCGCCGCCAGTTCGGCGATAGGCAGGTACGGGCGATCGGGCGCCGCGATCGCGTCGATCGGGTGCGCGCCGAGGGGAACGGAAAATCCAGCGTCGTGCGCGGCCGCTCCGGTGCGTCGCCCGGGGCCCGGAAGCGCCATCAGTTGCCGCTGAGCGCGGCATGCACCCGTCACCTCGATGAGCGTGACAATGACGCTGCCGGGGGGCAGTCGGGGGCTACGCCCTCTGGCCGCCGTGCCTGCGGCATCTCACACACTTCGCGGTAGCTGACGTGCAGTCGATCCAGCTCGTTGGTCCACGACAGATGTTCCGCGGTCTGCCGCGCCCCGGCCGCGAGTTGATCACGACGCGTCGACGATGATGCCAGCGCCGCCATCGCCTGCGCCATCCCGTCGACGTCGCCCGCGGCATAGGCCAGGCCGTTGACACCGTCGCGTAGATGGTCGGTGACCCCGCCCATCGGTGCCGCGATCACCGCGAGTCCGCTCGCCATCGCCTCGAGAATCACCAGGCCAAGCGTCTCGGTGTGGGAGGCAAACACGAACGCGTCAGCGCTGGCGTAGAGTTGCGGCAGCATTGTCACGCGATCGAGGTTGCCGAGGAATGTGACCCCCTCGCCGGCAAGCTTCCGCAGCGCCGGTTCGCGCGGTCCGGTGCCGGCGATGATCAGGCGGATCTCGCGGCGGTGCCCGAGCAGCCGGCGCGCGACGGCGAACGCCTCGACGATCCGCTCGACGCCTTTTTCCGCGGCGAGCCGTCCCACGTGGAGCAGGAGAAAGACGTCATCGCCGCCATACGCCTGCCGCAACGACACATCGCGCCGAGCCGGATGGAACAGTTCGGCGTCGACGCCGCGTCCCCACACCTCCACCGTCGAGATGCCGAGTCCGCACAACTCATCGCGCGCGGCGAGCCCCGGCGTGTAGACGCGGTCGCTGCGCAGGTGAAAACGCCGGAGATACTGGCGCACCGGTTCGCGTAACCACGCGGCGCCGTATTCCGCGGTGTAGCGCGAGAAATCGGTGTGATACGATGACACCACCGGGATGCCGCGCTCGATTGCGAGACGTTGTCCCGTGCGGCCGATGATGAACTCGGTGGCACAATGCACGAGGTCGGGCCTGACCCGGTCGAACACGCGCTCCATCGTCGCGCGACTCGGCGCCGTCAGGCGGAGGTCGGCATAGCCAGGCAACGCGATGCTTGGCAGCGAGGTGGTCGCGCCGGCGGGATCGCGCGCTCCCCTGCGGAACGGATCGATCGCCGGCTCGGGATACGCCGGGGCCACGACCGACACCTGCCAGCCGCGATCGCGGAGACCGGTCACCGACAGCGCGGTGACCACGGACACGCCGTTGAGCTGGGGCGGGTACGTGTCGGTGCAGTACAGCACGCTCAGGGGGATTGGCGACGTTCTCATGCGCCACATGTTGGCTGGTCCGGCTCACCAGCGGATCACCGTCGTGTCACGACCGCGCCTGACATGTGTACCGAACTTGCCGCACGATCTCGACGCCGTTGCGACCGCGTCGTGGCACGAACGTCACGCGCGGTGCCGATTCTTCATCGCGGTAATCCATCGCACCCGAGATCCCATCGTGACCCCGGAGGCTGGCATGGACCGGTCCGCAGGCGTCAATAGAGTCATACTCGTCGTTCTCGATGGTTTGCGCGCGGACAGCATCGCGCTGTTTCCGTTGCCGCAGCTCGCCGCGCTGGCACGGGGGGGTGCCGCCACATTCGCGGCGCGGACGGTGCAGCCGAGCATCACGGCGGCCGCGATGACCTCGCTCTGCACCGGGGTGGCGCCGGCGACGCATGGTGTCACGTCGAACCGGTTCGGCGTCCCGCGCGGGGGCAGCGGGCTGGAGTTGTTGCCGCGCCTTCTCTCCGCACACGATCATCCGGTCGATGTGTTCATGCGCCACGTGCCACGCCTCTGGCGCATGGTGGGGACACATGCGGCGCGTGCGATCGGCGCGGAGATTTCGTTTGCGGGAAACACCGCCGACGGAATCCTCGACGCCGCGCTGCCGTTGCTGCTCGCGCGCCATCGCGGGTTGCAGGTGTTGCACTGGCACGATGCCGATCGCGCCGGCCACGCCGATGGCTGGACCTCGGCGGCGTACGTGGCCGCCGCCCGTCGCATGGATGCGGCGCTGGGTCGCCTGGTCACATGGACCGGTATCCTGCACGACCCGTCGACGGTGCTGATCGCGTGTGCGGATCATGGCGGTGGCGGCGGCGTGGCGCGCGACCACGAAGCCGATCACCCCCTCGATTGGACGATCCCGATTGTCATCGCCGGCGGGGGCGTCCGTGCCACCGAGCTCAATGGCGGCCATTCGTTGCTCGACATTCCGGCGACGATTGCCTGGTTGCTCGGCGTCCCCCAGCCCGCGAGCTATAGCGGTCGTCCCATGACGGAGGCTTTCGGTGCCGCGCCCATCCGTAAGCGTGCCGCCGGGGCCCTGGTCGGGCGCGCGGCGTGATGTTCGCCGGCCAGTGGGTCGACCGCGTCGACGCCCACGACCGCGAACTGCTCGCGCGGTGGGTGATCGGCGGTGAACGCGGCACGCCGGCATGGCGCGTCTGGTTGGGGATCACCGCCGCGGGCAGCGCCGTGGTCACCATCGGCAGCGTGCTGATGCCGCTGCTGTTCGCCGCGTGGCCCCATGCGGCGAGTTGGCGCGCCGGCGTGGCACTGGCGGCGTCGCATCTGGCGGTGCAGGCGATCAAACGGGTGGTGAGCCGCGAACGCCCGGTGCTGGTGCCGTTGATCGCCTGTCCCGATCGTTTCTCGTTTCCCTCAGGTCATGCCACAGCGAGTCTGTCCGTCGCCCTGACCTACGCGCTGATTTTTCCGGCCATGGCAGCGCCACTGGTGGGATTCGGTCTGCTGGTCGGATGGAGTCGCGTGGCGCTCGGCGTGCATTATCCCGGCGATGTGGTTGCGGGGCAGGCGATTGCCATCGTGACGGCGCTCGCCGTGTGGTCGCTGCGATAGCTTCTGCGCGGCGCGCTGCCGGGCAGCCAAGCCGGCCACCCGGGTTGCGCAACTCGGCGTTATGTTCTCGCCCGCCGTGTCGCGGCCGTCCGTCTCACCTTCGAGGATCCGATGTTCAAGTATCTGACCGTGGGGCTCGCGGTTCTGTGTGCATGTCATGCTCCCGTCAAGCCTGCGCTTCTCGACGCAGCCGCGCCGACGCCGCTACGCATCGTCGCGGTCGACTACGCGTTCGACAGCGTGGCCGACACAGTCTCCGGTGGCAACCGGACCGTGCGACTCGTCAACCACGGACATCAGGCTCACATGGTGGCCTTGCTGCGGATGGACAGCACCCATTCGGTGCCCGAATTCGTCCGCGAACTGCAGGCGGGACGCACCCCGACCTGGGTCGTCGATCACGGCGGGCCCCACCTGACGCTGCCGGGCGACAGCACCACGATGGACGTCGCACTGCCGGCAGGTTCCTACGCGATCACCTGCTGGGTCCTGGATTCCGCGGGCGCGCCGCACATCAGCATCGGCATGATCCGGCCGCTCGAAATCGTCCCCCCGACCGGGACAGAGCAGTCCGAACCAATCGCCGACGACACGGTGCAGCTGACCAGCTATCGCCTCGCGCTGGCGCATCCGCTGACCGCTGGCGCGCATGTGTTGCGCATCGAGAATGTCGACTCGGGCAGCATCGATCACGACATGGTCGTCGTGCACCTGCTACCGGGGCACACCCTTGTTGAAGCGGAGAAATGGCTGGACACCACGGAAGGCACTCCGGCGTCGTTCGACACGCCCGGCGGCGTCACCGGCATCGTGCCCGGGCACCACGTCGACCTGGACGCCACGCTGGTTCCCGGCAACTACGCGATTCTCTGCATGATGCCGGATCGCGGTGACAAGAAGCCGCACTATCGCCATGGCATGGTGATGCCGTTCACCGTGCAGTGAGCCGGCGAGGATGACGCCCGTTACACGCGCATCATCGCCTTGCCGCCGTTGATCATCCACGGGGTCCCGAAACGGTCGGTGACCATGCCAAACAGTTCGACCCAGAAGGTTTCCTGCCGCGGCATGCCGACCTTGCCGCCCTCGGCCAGCGCGTCGAAGACCCGGCGCGCTTCGGCTATCGAAGTGTAGGTCAACGAGAGCGAAAACCCGTGCATGCCATCATAGTGTCCTTCGGCCATCGTGTCGGCCGCCATCAGCATGCTGTCGCTCAGCTTCAACCGCGCGTGCATGATCCGGCCGGCATTGGCCTCGTTCGCGTGCTCGCGCATCGGTGACTCGCCGATGGTCATCAGCGTCAACTCGCCGCCCAGGGTGCGCTGGTAGAAGTTCATCGCCTCGGCGCAGTTGCCGTCGAACGTGAGATAGGTCTCAATCGCAGCCATGGGTGCTCCAAATCGAATGTCGCCTGCAATTATCGTCGGGTTCGCGGCGTTACGTAGCGGGGACCATCCGGGATTTCAGCCCGGCGGTCCGGGCCGGATGAGCGAGTCCGGCGGTTGACCGCTGCGGATCTCGACATGTCGGATCTGTCCACCCAGGTCGGCCACGCGAGCCAGTACCACAGTGACGAACAGGCCCGCGACGACAAACCCGATCATCACCCCGCGGCTGAGCGGCGCGCGGCGCGCGAACCAGAGGCCGATGAGCGAGAGCCCCGCCAGGACCCCTGCCGCCGTGAGGCCCTGCCCGGCGGCGTCCTCGTGGGCCCGGACGGCGTCCTTCGGGTATTCGGCGCCCATTTCCTGGCGCAGGACGTGTTTCGCCGGATCGCCGGTATAGTCGGCCGCTTCGGCGGCGATGCCGCTCAGGATGAGTACGACCAGTCCGGCGCGCTGGAGCGTCCAGTTCATCCGCCAGAGCGACGCCAGCAACAGCCCGACGCCAAACGGTACGCCGAGGACGGGAATGTGATTGATCAGCAGGTGCCAGTGCGCGCCGTTCATGGCCGAGGTCCAGGCAGAGAGGCCCGGAGCATAACGCGCGCCGGCGATCTGGTCGAGTGGGCACCCCTGCGACATCGGCTGGCCCGAGCGCGGCCGCGCGGGTATCGTTCGCCATCGTGATTGATTCGACGCGAACGATCGTGTGGCGCCAGCAACGCGGGGTCCTCCGCGCAACGCTGCTGATCGCGTCAGCAACGGCCTGCGCGCCAACGCCCGCCCGCGCGCAGCAGCAGCGACATCCGATCACCTGGTCGCTGAGCGGTCCGCGCTCGGTCCAGCAGCGCGACCGCTTTGTCGCCCGGTTGCATGCCACGATCGCGCCGGGCTGGCACCTGTACTCGATGACACAGCCGCCGGGTGGGCCGGTACCCACGGTGATCACGGTGGCAGCCGGCCGCGCGTTCGCGCGCTCCGGGGCGATCACGGCGCGGCAACCCGACGTCGCGCAAGACAACAATTTCCAGATTGTCACCGAGACCTACACCGATTCGGCGACGTTCGTCATCCCGCTGACGGCGGCCACAGCTGGCGCGGATACGCTCGCGGTCAACGTCGCGTTCCAGACCTGCACGGATCGGATGTGCCTGCCGCCGACGAACGAAGTGCTGCGCTGGCCGATGCACGTCAGCGCGGCGAGCAACCTCGCGGGCACGACGGCGCTCCCACGCGAGGCGCCGGCTCCGCCACCGTCTCCTCCTCCCGCCGCAGCGGTCGCCCAGTCGCCGGTGACGGCAATCACGCCGGCGACTGTGCCTGCGCTGCCCACCGGCACGACGGCGCCGTCGCTGCCGCTCTTTCTCTGGCTCGCCGCCGTGATGGGGGCGCTGTCGCTGCTGACGCCGTGCGTCTTTCCGATGATCCCGATCACGGTGTCGTACTTCACCCAGACCGGGGAACGCACGCGGCACACCCCCACTCGCAATGCGCTGATCTACGCCGCCGGCATCATGGCAACGTTCACGGTGCTGGGCATGATCATCGCCGTGCTGGTTGGCGCCGGCGGTATCAACCGGTTCGCCGCCAATCCGTGGATCAACCTGCTGGTCACCGGGATTTTCGTCGCGTTTGCGCTGAACCTGTTCGGCGTCTGGCAGATCGGACTGCCCGCGTCGTGGCTGACGCGCCTCGATCAGATGACCCGTCGCACCGGCGGCCGCGAAACGGCGGGCATCCTCGTGATGGGCCTGACCTTCACGCTGACGTCGTTCACCTGCACGGTCCCATTTGTGGGCACCCTCCTGGTGATGGCGGCGCGCGGCAGCTGGCTCTGGCCGTTAAGCGGGCTGCTGGTGTTCTCGGCAGTGTTCGCGCTGCCGTTCTTCCTCCTCGCCCTGGCACCGAGCGTCGCAGCCAGGTTGCCCCGCGCCGGTTCGTGGATGCAGTCGGTCAAGGTGCTGATGGGATTCATCGAACTCGCCACGGCGATGAAATTCCTGTCCAACGCCGACCTGGTGTTGCACTGGGGCGTCTTCACCCGGACGGTCGTGCTGGTGATCTGGCTGGCCATCGCGCTCGGCGCGGCGGCCTACCTCGTGCTGCAAGGTCGGCCGCAGCGCCCCGGCCTGATCCGCGTGGTGGCGGCGGTGGCAGCCTTGCTGGTGGCGATGTACATCGGCCGCGGGCTGGCCGGCCGTGGCCTTGGCGAACTTGAATCGTTCGTGCCGCCGCCCGAGGGAGGCGTGGCCTCGGGCGTCACGTCGGTCGCCGGCGAATTGCCGTGGCGGATCAACGATTACGCCGGTGGCCTGGCGCAGGCCCGGTCCGAGCACAAGGCGCTGATAGTCGACTTTACCGGATACACCTGCACCAATTGTCGCTGGATGGAAGCGAACATGTTCCCGCGTCCCGCCGTCAAGCTCGCGCTGAGCCATTTTGTGCGCGTGCGGCTGTACACGGACGGGCAGGGCGCGGTCTATCAGCAGCAGCAGCAGATGGAACAGGCCAAGCTGGGCACCGTGGCGCTACCCTACTACGCCATCATCGACACGCTGGGCAACGTCGACGCGCAATTCCTGGGCATGACGCGCAACACCGCCGATTTCGTCCAGTTCCTCGATCAGCGGCGCAGTTCCACGTCGCCTTGATCGGCTTCGCCGCCGGGAGACTGACCATGCATCGCATCATTCCATTGACCGTCACGACGTTCCTGTTGCCGTGTGCACTTGCGGCGCAGGCGATGACACCGGCCGGCTGCGCCCGTGACGCAACCACCTGGTTCAATGCGGCGTACGCCGCCGCGAGGGACAGCGCCGCGCGCCCCGGTGGCAAGGCGCCGGACATCCGCGGGCTTCTTGCCGCCCGCACCACTCGGGAAGCGACCTGTGCCTCGCAGTTCAGTATCGACCACACGTCGGGCGCCACGCTGCTGGAGCTGGCGGCACTGTATTCGCAGGTGGGCGACGATTCGCTCGCCCGGGCGGCGGTCGACAAGCGTCTGGCCGAACCGGGGTTGCGCGACGCCGACCGGGCCGCGGCACTGACCACGATGATCCGGGCGTTGATCAAGCCCGACACCCTGCTGATCGTGCGGGCCGAGCCGTACATGGCCCAGCTCGATGCGATGTCGGACAGCGTCCGCGCGCAGAAGATCGCGGCGCATGGTGCCCTCGATGGCGAATACCGCTATCTCGACGTCGATCCGCGGATTCGCCAGCATTCGATGGCGATCATCGCGCTGGCGCGCGGCGTGCAGGCGGCACCGATGTCCGACCGCAGTGCGAATGCGGTCAACACATTCTCGGTGCTCGAAGCCTACACCGACCTGGCGGAAGTGTACGCCGATCTTGGCGAGATCGACTCGACCATGCAGGTCCTCCGTCAGGCGGCAACGGATCATCCCGAGATTCCCGACAGCGTCATCAATGAGCTCATCACGCCGGAACGCGCGCGCTACGCACTGGTGGGCCAACCGGCGATGGCGTTGACGGCCAACCACTGGTTGAACATGGCCCCGGGACCGCACACGCTGGATCCGGCGGGGCAGGTGACCGTGATCGAGTTCACGGCGCACTGGTGCATCCCGTGCCGCAACAGTTATCCCGCCATGGTGGCGATGGCGCAGCGCTTCCGCCCGCAGGGCGCACGGTTCGTGTTCGCGACCGAATTCTACGGCTACCTGGGTGAGCAACGGAATCTCGACTCGGCCGCGGAGTTTGCAGCCGACCGGGGCTACTACGTGGGCGAGCACGGCGTACCGTTCCCCGTGGCCGTGGCCGACGCCCCGCCCCCCTACGTGCCGGGAACGCCGTACCAGTCCAACATCAACGACCAGCATTATCAGGTGGGCGGAATTCCGCAGACGGTGATCGTCGATCGGCACGGCATCATCCGGCGGATTCTCACCGGCTGGGACACAGGTAACGCCCAACGGATGCCCGTGCTGCTGGCGCAACTGCTCAAGGAGGCGTCATGATCCGGATCTGGCAGGCAGGAATGATGGCAGCGGCCGCGCTCGTGATCGGATGCAGCAGCGGCGCGCCGCTCGCGAGCACCGGGGGCGGCGTCTCGGTGGCAATCACCTCAGCCACGGCCGACTCGGTGGGGTATGCGCTGACGCTCCGGGTGACCAACAGCGACACCGGATCGATCATGCTCAGTGCGTATTGCCCGGGAACCATCGAGGTTCGCGCAAGAGGGGAGTGGACTCCGGCCGGCGATGATCCGATCTGTCCGAGCGTGGCCACTTCCGTCGACCCCGGCCACTCGCGTATCCTGACCTTGCGGCATCAGGGTGTGACGACCGGACAGGTCATCCGATTCGTGCTGCAGTGGAGCTGGCTGAACGGCGACCGTTACGCCGCGGCGCATGTCGCGAGTGCCGCGGTGGCCCTCAAGTAGCGCAGCGTCGACCCCTGGTCCGAACGTGTGACGCTCGATATGTCACGGTTGCGGACAGATAATTTCGCCTTCGGCGATCGTGCTGGCGCTGTTGCCGAATTCTACCTCGCACATCGTCGGCCCCATGGTGATGGCCGGGTTCGTTGCCTGCAGCTTGTATCCCGTGGGTGACGGCGTGACGGTGAGCGTGACGCCCGGCGAGATCTTCAGCGTGCCCGCCACCTGCAGCGCACCCACGTCGCCATACGCCCCCGCTTCGGTGAAGTACGCCTCCTCGGCGTACTCGGCATTGCGCACGTCCGATTGCAATGCTGCCAGGCGTCCCTTGTTGGTGACCGGCTGCAACCGCGGAATCGCGAGGGCCGCGAGCAAGCCGATGATCACCATTACGAACATCAATTCGACAATCGTGAAGCCGTCACGGCGCATGTGCATGTGAGGTCGTCCGCAAGACAAGGTTCAACCCGTTGATGGCCGGACGTGAAGCAACCCCGGTGCCACGCCCGCCCGGTGCGGGTATCTGGTTGATGCGACGGTGCTTACACTGCGGTGATGATGTGTCGGTATCGTCGTCCGACCGACCAATGCCGCATCCGCGCCCCAGCGTTGATGCAATAGTCGACTCGCCCAGCATCCGCCGCACTCCGGGCGCGCGCCGGCCCGATGTGCCGCGGCCTCCGGCTCGGTCGTCACTCTCAACATGCAACGTGTTGGCTGCCATGATCCACTGGAGGACTGATGAAATCGATCACACTCTCGGTCGCGCTGGCGCTGATCCCGGCGATGCTCGCGGCCCAATCGCGCCCGCGGCCGCCCCGCCAGCCGCAGCGACCGGCACCGTCACGTCCGGCCGCTCGCACTGCGCCTGAAATCGGTCACGGCTACATCCCGCCCCACGGTCCGCCGGCCACGTCGCGCGTGCGGTCGGAGCGCAACGCTCGGTTGGCACGTTCCAACCCGCAGGCCTGGTCGCGGGACTTCCGCGATCGCGAGGGTCATCCGTCGTACCCGCATGTGCATCCGGATAACGGCCGGTGGTTCGAGCACACGACCGGCCGCTACGATCCGCACTATCGACTGGCGCATCCGTGGGAGCACGGCCGCTTCCGCGGCGAGATCGGGCCGCGATACGTGCGCCGATTGCACGGCGGCAACCGCGAGCGCTTCGAGCTGGGCGGGGGATTCTTCGAGGTGGCACCCTACGACTACGACTACACCAGCGACTGGCTCTGGGACAACGACGACATCGTGCTCTATGCCGACCCGGACCACCCGGGCTGGTACCTGGCGTACAACGTCCGCCTGGGCACCTACGCGCATGTGATGTACCTGGGCACATAAGGCGCAGCGGCACCGCCGTGGCAGCACCGCGAGGGGTCCGTCGTGATCACCTCGCGGTGTTCAGCGCGCCTTCGTCCTGGCGACCTTGCCCGCGCTGGCGGCGCGGTGAATTCCGGGCTCGAGCACGACGTCGCACGCGAGCAGGCTCGCCAGCACGTCGCTCTTTTTTTGCGCGCCCCACACTTCAAGTGAGACGTCGTCCTGCTGGCGCCGCGGAAACACCCGGATCACGCAGCGACCGGCTTCGAGCGACACCCGCACGTTCTCGACCGCTGCGGTGTGGCCGCGATCGAGGCCATCGGCCACGCGCAGCATCGCGGCGACCCGGGTGACCGTGTCGCGATCATCGTCACCCAGCCGGGCGAATTCCGGATGCTTGCGCGTGGGTCCGCGCTTGCGATGATAGCGGGAGATGAGCGCCACCAGCGCCCGGTCGTGCGAGTCGAGCCCCAGGCGATCGGCGTGCATGATCAGCTGGTAGCTGTGCTTGTGGTGGCCGCGGTACGACACCAGCTGGCCAACATCGTGCAGCAGCGCTGACGTTTCGAGCAGCCATGCGTCGCTGATGCCGCTACCGAGGGCCGCGCCGAGCTGTTCGTGCAGCGCGATCGCGAGCAGGCGCACCTGTTCGACATGGCGCCGATCGCCGCGACACCGATCGACGAATTCACGGATCAGTCGCAGCGGATCCGCCGCGGCCGACGGCGCCGGCGCGCCGATCATGTCGAGCAGCAGCCCCTCGCGGAGCCCGAACGCGCTGGCGGTCAATTCGCGCGCGTGCAGCGCCGCGATCAGTTCGGCGGCGACCGCCACGCCGGCGACAATGATGTCGGCGCGCTGCGGATTGAGGCCGGGCACCTGGGCGCGCTGTGCGGGCGTCTTGTTGGCGAGCCAGTCGAGCAACGACTCGACTTCGCCCGCCGGTACGGTCGTGCCGTGGATCCGTTCACCGACATGCCCGGCCCGCGCGGCCGCCACGCGCGCGAGGTTGGTGAACGATCCTCCCGAGCCGATCAGCGTCGCCTGGGCCCAGGCCCGCCAGGGCAGTGCGTGACGCAATTCCTTGCGCACATGGCGCCGCAGCGCGTCGATCTCGTCGCGCGGGCTGGCCCGGCCCGGCAGGAATTGCTCGGTCAGGCGCACTGCGCCCAGCGGCAATGACGTGGTGACTTCGATCAGGCCGTCGACGGCGCCGATCAGTTCGAGCGACCCGCCGCCGATGTCGGCCACCAGCGTGCGTGTGTTGTCGAGGCGAAAGTGGTGGGCCACCGAGCGCCAGGAGAGCTGGGCTTCGCGATCGGCGTCGATGATTTCCAGCGGAATGTCCAGCTCGCGGCGCACCTTGGCGACAAACGCGGCGCCGTTGCGCGCTTCGCGCAGTGCTGCGGTCGCCACGGCCGCGATGCGACGTACGCCACGCCGATCGGCGACGTCCTTCATCCGCTTGAGCGCGGCGTAGGCGCGGCTCGCCGCGCGGCGGTCGAGCAGGCCGGTGGCATGGACGCGCGTGCCGAGCCGCGGTTGATCCTTGACTTCGTCGATGATGTCGAAGCCGGTGGCGGGGTCGTAATCCGCCACCACGAGGCGAATGGAGTTCGACCCGACGTCGATGGCGGCCAGCCGCTCCGGACCGCGCGACACTGGCGGATCGGGCGGCCGGATGGCGTCGGCGCGAGCGGCGCGAGCGGGCATGAACGGACTCCTGTCGGTCAGTGCTGCAGCAGCCGTTGCGACGCGCGCTCCGGCTCGGTCGCCCCGGGATGGCGCTGGATGTAGCTGCCATCGGGCTGCATGTCCCACGCCTGGCGGTTGTCCGTCAACATCACGTGCAGGATGTCGCGCAACTGGGCGCGCTGTTCGGCATTCTCGATCGGCACGGCGGCCTCGACGCGGCGCTCGAGATTGCGGGGCATCCAGTCGGCCGACGAAATCCACACCGACTCCGCGCCGCCGTTGGCAAAGATGTACGCGCGTGCGTGTTCGAGAAAGCGGCCAAGGATCGACACGACCGTGATCCGGTCGCTGATCCCGGGCAGTCCCGGGCGCAGACAGCAGATGCCGCGTATCACCAGGTCGATCGTGACGCCGGCCTGCGACGCACGATACAGCGCCTCGATGATGTCCGGATCGACCAGGGCATTCAGCTTGGCGGTGATGTGGGCCCCGCGGCCCTCCGCGGCCGCCCTGGCTTCGCCATCGATCAACGCCAGGATCCGCTGCTTCATCCACTGCGGCGCCACCAGCAGCTTGCGGTAGCCGCCGGGATCACCCACGCCTGTCAGCACATTGAACAGGTCACTCAGGTCGGCGCCGAGGTCGGGATCAGCGGTGAGCAGGCCGAAATCCGTGTAGTACCGCGCGGTGCGCGGATTGTAGTTACCGGTACCCACATGCACGTACCGTCGGATGCCGTCGCCTTCGCGACGCACGATCAGCAGCACCTTCGCGTGCGTCTTGAGCCCGGGCATGCCGTAGCTCACGTAGGCGCCGATGTCCTCGAACCGGCGCGCCCAGCTGATGTTGTTCTCCTCGTCGAACCGCGCCTGCAATTCGATCAGGACCGCCACCTGCTTGCCGCGTTCGGCGGCCTCGGCCAGCAGCCGGGCGATGTCGCCGCCGGTGCGGTAGAGCGTGATCTTGATCGCGAGGACGTCGGGGTCGTCGCTGGCGGCCGCAATCAGCCGCTCGACCGAGTGCTGAAACGAGTCGTACGGATGATGCAGCAGCATCGAGCCGTCGCGAATCACGGCGAAGATGTCGCGATCACCGGCCAGCCGCGGCGGCGTGGCCGGGCTGAACGGCGGGTCCCGCAGCTCGGGATGATCGAGCGCCGCGATCGCCGCGAGATCGGTGGCGTCGAGCAGGCCCTCGACCTCGAACACGTCGTCGAGCGTGAGCGGCAGTCCCACGCCCGCGTCGGCGTCGTTGAGTTCGGCGATCAGCTTCTGGCGCACCCACGGCGGCGTCGACGCATGCACCTCGAGGCGCACCACCTCGCCGAACCGGCGATTGCTGATCTCTTCCTGGATCAGTTCGAGCAGGTCCTCGGCGTCGTCACCGGGCCCACCGCTCATTTCCAGATTGAGATCCGTGTTGCGGGTGATCCGGAACAGGTGCCAGCCCATGATGGTGACGCCCGGAAACAGCGTGTCGAGGTGCGCGCCGATCAGGCTCTCCAGGGCGATGAACTGATCGGGCTGCTGCAATGCGATCCAGCGCGGCAGCAGCTTGGGCACCTTGACGCGCGCGAAATGGGTCTGGCCACGGGTATCCATCAACGACACGGCAATCGACAACGACAGATTGGAGATGTGCGGAAACGGATGCGCCGGGTCGACCGCGAGCGGTGTCAGCACCGGGAAGACCTTGGTGAGGAAATACTGGTGCAAGTGCTCGCGTTCGCTGCGCGGCAGTGTCGCGAAGTCCCGGTGAATCTCGATGCCGTGTTCGGCCAGCGCGGGCAGCACCTCGCGCGCCAGGCAATCGGAATGCTGGCGCACCTGGTGCCGCACCGCATCGCGAATCGTCACCAGTTGCTGTACCGGCGAGAGCAGGTCGGCGCCGTGCGTGGGAAGGCGCGCCGCCACCTGTTCGCGGATGCCGGCGACCCGGACCTGGAAGAATTCGTCGAGGTTGCTCGAGAAGATCGCCAGGAATCGCACGCGTTCCAGCAACGGCGTCCGGGCGTCGAGCGCTTCGTGCAGCACGCGTCCGTTGAACTCCAGCCACGCCAGCTCGCGATTGAGGTAGAGTGACGGATCACGCAGCGGGGTCGGCGAGACCGCGGATCCGGCGGCAGCGGCGGTCGACAACGTCATGCTCGCAAGATGGCGCCGCGGCTCCGCCGGCAGAAGCGGCCGTAGCACTCGTGACGGATTCGTGACGCAGCCGTCCGATCAGGGCGTAACAGTGAATTCCGCGGTGCGGGTATCGACGCCGGGCGTGCCCGGCTGGCCGCCGCCCACCGACAGCATGAACTGACCGACGTGCTCCTGCCACACGCCCGCCTCGTTCACCACTGAACGCTGCCGTGGCGTGACGGCGAAGTGCACCGTCCGGCTGGCACCGGGTTGCAACGACACGCGCGCGAATCCGACAAGGGAGCGTATCGGCACCGGCACTGTCGCCGACTGATCGGTGAGATACACCTCGACCACCTCATCGCCGGCGCGTGCGCCGGTGTTCGTGACGGTTCCACTGATCGCGAGCGGCTTGCCCATCCGGACGTGCGCCGGCACGCGCACGTTGCGGTACGCGAACGTGGTGTACGACAGCCCGAACCCGAACGGATACAGCGGCGTGCCGCTGAAGTACCGGTACGTGTGTCCCTGCATCGCATAATCGGTGAACGATGGCAAGTCGTCGACCGAGCGATAAAATGTCACCGGCAACCGGCCGGCCGGATTGTTGTCGCCGAACAAGGTGCGGGCGATCGCCGTACCTGCCGCTTCACCGGGGTACCACGCGGTCAGGACCGCGGCGACATGGTCGTTCGCCCAGTTGACCGACAGTGCACTGCCTGTGAGCAGCACCAGCACCACCGGCTTGCCGACGCCGGTGACGTCTTCGAGCAGCTGTTCCTGATTCGCCGGCAGGGCCAGCGTGGTGCGATCGCCGCCCTGGAACCCGGGAATATCAAGCCGCGATTCCTCACCCTCGAGTCGCGGCGACAGCCCGAGGCACAGGATCACCACATCGGCGTCGCGCGCGGCGGCCATGGCGGCGGTGTGCAGCGTCGAATCGACGCCGCTGTCGGGCAGGCCCGGTGCCCAGGTGCTGCCACGGGCGTAGTGGACGTTGACCGACGGACCAACCGCGGCGGTGATGCCACGCAGCGGCGTCACCGGATCGGACGGCGTGCCGTTGTAGTTGCCGAGCAGCACCTCGGTGTTGTCGCAATTGGGGCCGATCACCGCAACCGTGTGCAGTCTGGTGCGATCGAGGGGCAGCACGCCGTTGTTCTTGAGCAGCACCATCGACGCGTCGGCGGCACGCAGCGCGAGCGCCGCGTGGTCCGGCGTGTTGTTGGAATCGGCGGGAATCGCCGCGTACCGCACTCGGGCGGGTGGGTCGAACAGGCCAAGGCGCATGCGCGCGGTGAACAAGCGCGTGACCGCCGTGTCCACCTCCGACTCGGCGACCTGTCCCTGACGCACCGCGTCGGCGAGGGCGAGAAACGAATTGCCGCAGTTGAGGTCGGTGCCCGCTCGCAGCGCGCGGACATCGGCCGCGGCGATGGTGCTGTCGACGTGGTGGCCGTGCACCATGTCGTCGATGGCGTCGCAGTCGGTGACCACGTACCCGCCGAAGCCCCAGTCGCTGCGCAAAGTGTGTGTCAGCAGCTGCGGGTTGCCGCACGCCGGCAACGAATCGACGCGGTTGTAGGCGCACATCACCGACTCGGCATGTCCTTCGGTGATCGCGGCCTTGAATGCGGGCAGGTATGTCGTCAACAGATCGCGCGTGCTGACGACTGCATCGAACGCATGCCGCGACGGTTCGGGCCCGCTATGGACCGCAAAGTGCTTCGGCGTGGCTATGGCCAGGAAGTAGCGCGGATCGTTGCCTTGCAGTCCTCGCACGAACGCCACCGCCATCCGGCCGGTGAGCCAGGGATCTTCGCCGTAGGTCTCCATCCCGCGGCCCCAGCGCGGGTCGCGGAAGATGTTGATGTTGGGAGACCAGAAGTCCAGCCCCTGATAGGTAGAATGTCTACCCGAGAGCTCGGCGATGGCGAACTTGGCCCGCGCCTCGACGCCGATCACGTGCGCCACCTGGTGCATCAGCGTGGTGTCCCAGGTGGCCGCGAGGCCGATGGCCTGGGGAAACACCGTGGCGACGCCGTTGCGCGCCACGCCATGCAGCGCTTCGCTCCACCAGTTGTAGGCGGGGACGCCGAGTCGCGGAATGGCGGCCGCCGAGTTGGTCATCTGATGCACCTTCTCGTCGAGCGTCATGCGATGGACCAGGTCGGCGGCGCGCGCACCAGCGTCCAGGTGCCAGTCGAGATAGCGTGGGGTTGCGGGTGCGGGTGCGGTGGCCGGATGGCACGAGACGAGGAGGACGATGCCGAGCACGGGCGCGGTGCGGAACATGAGAGCCTTTCGGTTGCTGCCGTTCAACGCATGCGAGTCGCTCGCCAGAGGCGGTGGGCCACACGGCTCGCGCGGCCGGCGATTCGACGGCGCGTGCGCGCGTGCCATAATGTATGCGGCGGTGCCGGTTCCAGCGGCAATCCGGTCATCAGGCGGCCCCCTTCTTCGAGGAGGCGATCTGTCATGGCGCGACCCAGCGGCGGTGCGCGCAGCACATCGAGTCGCCAGCTCAGGAGCATCGCCAGGTCGAATGGTTCGGCCCACGCCAGTACGGGGCGACGATCCGGGGCCACGAGAGTGAGCGCTGCGGATATCCAGCGCCCCACCACGCGTTCAGGATGATCGGGCACCGCGGTCGCGTCACAGGCCTCGTCGCTCCGGCTGCGGAGTGCGATCTCGTCCCAGTCGATCGCCGCGCCGCGGGCCACCAGCGCGGCCAGTTCCAGGAAGCGCGCGAGCCGGAAACCCGACAGCTCGTCCTCCATCGCGTGCGCGATCGCGTTCCACGCAAGTTCGGTTGCGCTCGGCACCAGCACCGGCCGACCGTTCCAGTCGACCGATTCGGCCGCGTGGCGGGCGCGATGCCAAGCGAGGGCAGGTTCCACACGGGTCGATGTGCTCTCATGCAGCTCGACACATACGGATTCGCGGCGCAGCGCCGGCCGGTGGTGATGTCCGGGGCGCGGGGGATCGTCGGGCCGCGCCAGCGCATACCCCGCTGTCATGAGCACGGCCGTGGCCGCGTCGATCGCGACGGGCGAAACCAGCAGGTCCACATCGGACGTGACGCGTGCATCGAGCAGGGGATAGCGACCGGCGAGTGCCGACCTCGCCATGCCCTTGATGAGCACGACCTCAATGCCGGCACGGTCGAGGAGATCGACCACCGTGGCGGCTTCCGCCTCGACCTCGAGGCGCAATGCCGCATGCTCCAGCGCCTTGGTGCGAAGGGGGTCCGTCAGGGTGCGCGGTGCGCTGTCGAACGCGTGTACCGCCCGCAGCCGCCGCACCAGCCAGACGGCGGCTTGCTCCCGCAGGACCAGCTCCTCCAGTCCCCGCGCGTCGACCAGGCGCCACTCGGCCGTCCGTGCGCGACCCTGCACGTCGAACTGGAGCGTGTCGACGAGCAGGCTCACCGCGGCGCTCACGGCGTGACGCCTCCTGTCGACGTCAACGTGGTCACCACGCTGAACGTTGCGACGTTGCTCGTGGACGGTTCGAGGTACGCCGAGCCGTCGCGTGTGAGCCATGCGTGCGCCACGAGCGCGCCGGTGTCATCGCGTCGAACGCCAATGCGCAATTCGGATTCGCGCCCCGCGCGATGGATCAGGTAGTGCATCACCAGCGCGCGCTTGAGGCAGGTGCGCTTCCACGGCGGCGGCAGGCGGGTGAGCACCCGGTCCACCCAATCCGCGAGGGCGATGTCTTCGACGGGATCGTTGTCGGGCCGGTCGGCGCCGCCCGTGATCCAGCGATTGATCCGGTCAACCGGGACGACATGTACCAACGGCGGCAATGTCACCGCGGCCCACGTGGCGCGCAGCCGCCACCCCGGTGTCAGCCGACGAATCACCCCGTCCTCTCCACCACGCCCGCGGTGACACATTGATCGAGAAACTCGCGCGTCGTGTCCGCCGCGATTTCTGGCGTCACCTCGTACTCGCTCAGGACCTTGTCGACGAGTTCGGGAAACGTCCGCGGTTCCTTGAGCGCCTCGAGCAGCAAGAGTCCGGTTTCGTTCACGCTGAAATAGCGACGCGCGCCGAGGTGCAGCACGACGCCCTCGCCTTCGAGTGCGGTCAGCCGGATGTCGGGGCGCCGCTGGTAGCGGGTATCGCTCATGGCAGGAAATCTCCCAGGCCGCCCGGCGCCTGGAACAGATCCGGCGCGAGGGTGACGCTGTAGCAGCGGGCTTGGCGAGCGAGTTGAGCCAGCATGTCGAGATGCTCCTGTGCGGCGGTCGGTTCGAACATGACCCAGAGCGACCAGGTCATCAAGCGCTTGAGCGCTTCGACTGGTGGCACCAGGGTGAGCGTGGTTCGCTCGCCCCCGACGGCGGTGAACACCACAATGTCGGGCGTGACGGATTGCACCCACGTTGTTCCCAACTCCTCCACGCTGATGCCGGTCTTGCCGCGTTTGCCGAGCGCCACGCCGCCCACCGGTTTCACCAACTCCGCTCCACCAGCACGGAGGGCAATTCGATCACGGAAGCCGGTCACCGTGACGCGGCCGCCGTTGTCGTGAAGGAACGCAATGTCGTCTGTGCTGACCAGCCAACCGAGACTGGCATGCAGCGCGGTAGTGGTTGACTTGCCGGAGCACGAGTTGCCCGCCAGCATCCATCCACGCCCCTGCGGATCGACCATGGTGCCGGCGTGAACATGATACCGTCCGTCGCGCTTGCACATGAAGATCAGCGTGGCCAGCAGCAGGCTGCGCGAGAGATAATCCCATTCAGCCACCGCCGCGGGTGTGAGCTTGACGGTTGCGTGCGGCCGATCAGCCTCGACCCGAGCCCACGCCGGGGCATGACGCCACGTGAGGTGCACCCAGCCGAGCGGTTCCCCGGCGCGCACATCGACTTCCGCGACCGCGAAGACCTCCCGCGAGTCGGCCACGGCGTCGATCGTGTCCACCAGGTCGACGCGCAGCGACCAGTCCGGCGGCATCGGCAGCCCTGAATCCGACAGCCAGGCGCTCACGCGGGCGGCGAGAGCGGGGTCGTTCGACGTGATGGGAGAAGCCGGTGTCATGCCACAACGAGATCGCAAGATCCGTACGACAAAACTCCTCGCCGCCCGGGGGCGACGAGGAGTCATGGTCTAGCGGCCGGCTACTTGCCGGCGGTCCGTCAGGAAGCGTAGGACACAGGTGCGCTCAAGGTCATCGTCGCCAGACTCGCCTCTTCCACCAGCTTCGGTGCTACGAACGTCTTGCGCATTGCGATCTCCGGTCAAACGTGGTTCGGCGCCGAGCCGAATGGGGTAATGCCTTGTGCCCGACAGTATCGCAAGGTTCATGCGCTGCGCCGGTCCGGCGGCTGGCCGGCCAACGAGTGCTATCCAAACCATTGCAGTTCAATGCTTTGGATGATTCTGCTGCCAGGCCCCTTCCCGCCATTGGATGGCGGGAGCTTGCCGGGGACGTGGCGCCAGTGCATCACTTTGGCGCCTCAGTGGCACACCGTTACCCCGCCGCTTCCCCTATGTCCTCGGCGTGGTGCTTGATCGACTTCCCCTCGACCAGGAAGACCACGTCCTCGCCGATATTGGTCGCCAGGTCGGCCACCCGCTCGAGGTTGCGCGACACCAGGAACAGGTCCATCCCGGCGCTGATCATGTGGGGGTCTTCCATCATGAAGGTCAGCAGGATGCGGAACACCGACCGGTGCAGCGCATCGACCTTGTCATCGCGCCGGCAGACTTCCCGGCCCGCGCCGGCGTCACCGCGCACAAACGCCTCCAGCGCATCGGACAACATGTCGCGGGCGAGCCGCGCCATCTCGACGATCTCGGGCTCGGGCGTAATCGGCCGCACCTGCGCCAGGCGCTCGACCGATTGCGCGATGTTGACCGCGTGATCGCCCACGCGCTCGAGGTCGTTGGCGATCTTGAGCGCCGACGTGAGCATGCGCAGGTCGCGCGCCATGGGCTGCTGCAGCGCGAGCAGGTTGACCACCTGCTCCTCGATCTGCACCTCCAGGGCGTCGATGGCATGATCGCCCCGAATCACGGCGCTGGCCTTCTGGGTATCGCGTTCCAGCAGGGCTTCGACCGCCAGTTCCAGCGCGCCCTCCGCCTCGCCCGACATCGCCAGCAGGCGGGCCTTGACCTGCGCCAGTTCCTCGTGGAAATGCCTCGGGCCTTCGCCGGTCATCCGAACCTCCCGGTGATGTAGGCCTCGGTGCGTTCGTGCTGCGGATTGGTGAACATCTGCTCGGTCTCCCCCATCTCGACCAGCACGCCGCCCCGATCGAAGAACCCGGTGAAATCCGACACGCGGGCCGCCTGCTGCATGTTGTGGGTCACGATCACGATGGTGTAGTCGCGCTTGAGTTCGAAGATCAGCTCCTCGACCTTCTGCGTCGCGATCGGATCCAGCGCCGAGCAGGGTTCGTCCATCAGCAGGATGGACGGCCGGTTGCCCAGCGCGCGCGCGATGCAGAGGCGCTGCTGCTGGCCGCCGGAGAGTCCCGTGGCCGGCGCGTCGAGACGATCGGCCACCTCGTCCCACAACGCGGCGCGACGCAGGCACTGCTCGACCAGTTCAGGCAGTTCACTCCGGCGCGTGAGCGCGTTGAGCGCGGGGCCGAACGCGACGTTGGCGAAGATCGACTTGGGAAAGACGTTGGGGCGCTGGAACACCATGCCGACACGCTGGCGGTGCGCCACCAGGTCGATGCCGTTGCCGTAGACCGATACGCCTTCGACCAGCAGTTCGCCGCTGGTGTGCGTGTCGGCGATCAAGTCGTTCATCCGGTTGATCGAGCGCAGGAAGGTCGACTTGCCGCACCCCGACGGGCCGATCAGTGCCGTCACGGCGCGTTCCGGAGCGGTCAGCGTGACGTTGTGCAAGGCCTGCGTGCGCCCGTACCAGAAGGAGAAGTCACGCACGTCGATGGCCGCCGTCTGCTGGTCGGCGGGCCGGCGTTCAGGCGCGCGCGGGTGCATCGCGACTCCGGGTTTGACGGACCGCGCCGGGGGCGCGGGAATCATGGTAGCGGTCATCCGAACCGTCCTGTAATGTAGGCTTCGGTTTGTTCATTCGATGGATTGGTGAACAGTTCGCGTGTCGGACCAGTCTCGATCATCGTGCCGAGGTAGAAGAACGTGGTGGTGTCCGACACGCGCGCGGCCTGCTGCATGTTGTGGGTCACAATGATGATCGTGAAGTCGCCCTTGAGCTCGAAGACGAGTTCCTCGATCCGCTGGGTGCCTTGCGGATCGAGCGACGCGGTCGGTTCGTCGAGCAGGATCACCTCGGGTTCGGGCGCGATGGTGCGGGCGAGGCAGAGGCGTTGCTGCTGGCCGCCCGACAGGGCGATCGCACTGGTGTGCAGGCGATCCTTGACCTCGTCCCACAGCGCCGCTCGGCGCAACGAGCGCTCGACCACGTCGTTGAGCTGGGCCCTCGGCATCCGACGCTCGAAGGCGAACCCGGCGGCGACATTGTCGTAGATCGACTTGGTCGGAAACGGCGTCGGCTTCTGGAACACCATCCCGACCCGCCGGCGCAACTGCGTCACGCTCACTTCGGGGGCGTAGATGTTGTCGTTGTCGAGCAGCACCTGGCCGGTGACCCAGCCGCCGACCGACATCTCGTGCATCCGGTTGATGGTGCGCAGGAAGGTCGACTTGCCGCACCCCGACGGCCCGATCAACGCATGCACCTGGTTGGCGGTGAATTCGAGCGACACCGCCTTGACGGCGGCGGTGTTGCCATACATGGCGCTCAGGCTGCGCGTGCGAACGCGCGGCAGGGCGTCAACCACGGTGGGTGCCGAAGCGCTGGCGCGTCACGATACGGGCGGCGATGCTGAGCACCAGCACGACCAGGATCAGGACCAGGGCCGCGGCCCACGCAAAGCGATGCCACTCCTCATACGGGCCGATGGCGTACGTGAACACCACCAGCGGCAGCGCCGCCATCGGCGCATTGACCTTGATCGAGAGAAACTGATTCCCCAGTGCGGTGAAGAGCAGCGGCGCCGTTTCCCCGGCAATGCGCGCCACGGCGAGCAGCACACCGGTCACGATGCCCGGAAGCGCGGTTCGGACCATGACCGTCAGCGTGGTGCGCCAGCGCGAATAGCCCAGCGCGAGGGCGGCTTCCCGCAGCGAATTGGGCACCAGCTTGAGCAGCTCTTCGGTGGTGCGCATCACCATCGGAATCATGAGGACGGCGAGGGCCACGCTGCCGGCAAAGGCGGAATAATGATGTTGTGGCGCGACGATCAGCGTCCACGCGAACACGCCGACCACGATCGACGGAGTGCCGTTCATCACGTCGGACACGAATCGCGTCGCCAATCCGAGGCGCGACCCGGGATACTCCGCGCCGTAGATCCCGGCGCCCGCGCCGATCGGCACACCCATCAACGACGCGACGCCGATCATGATCAGCGTGCCGACGATGGCGTTCAGCACGCCGCCGCCCGTCTCGCCGGCGGGCACCGGCACGCGGGTGAAGAAGGCCAGCGAGAGACTGCTGGCCCCCTTGATGATCAACGACCCGAGGATGAACAGCAACGGGGCCACCGCGACAATCACGGCGATGATCATCAGCCCGACCATCGCGTTGCTCTTGAAACGGCGGAAGGCGCGGCGGTTCACAGCCCGGCGCCGCCGCCAACCTGACCGCGGTTGACCCGCCAGATCAACAGGCGCGCCGCGGCGTTGACCAGGACCGTGATGACGAAGAGCAGCAGCGCGACGTAGGTCAGCGCCGCGAAGTGCATCGGCGTGGCGGCCTCGTTGAATTCGTTGGCGATGGCCGCCGCCATGGTGTAGCCCGGCGCGAAGAGCGACGCCGACAGGTCGTGGCTGTTGCCGATCAACATGGTGACCGCCATCGTCTCACCGAGTGCGCGACCCAGTCCGAGAATCACCGCGCCGATGATCCCGGTGCGCGCGTACGGCACGATGGCCGAGCGGACCGCCTCCCAGCGTGTCGCGCCGAGCGCCATGGCGGCCTCGCGCTGACTGTTCGGCACCGCCAGCAGCACTTCCCGCGAGACCGACATGATGAAGGGCATCACCATGATGGCGAGGATGATGCTCGCGGCCAGCACCGACGGACCGTAGATCGCGCCGCGAAAGAACGGCAGGAATCCCAGCGCGCTTCGCATGAACGGGAAGACCACCCGCTGCAGCACCGGGATCAGCACGAACAGGCCCCAGAGCCCGTACACCACGCTGGGGATGGCCGCGAGCAGTTCGATCAGCATGGCGACCGGCTGGCGGATCGCGTGGGGCGCGAACTCGGTGAGGTACACCGCGACGCCGAGCGACAACGGCACCGCAATCAGCAAGGCGAGAAACGATGTCAGCAGCGTGCCGACGATCATGGGCCACGCACCGAACACCCCCGCCACCGGATCCCACACGCTGGTGGTGGCAAAGCTCAACCCGAATTTGGCGATCGCCGGCCACGCGCCCCGAACCAGCATGATGACGAGCGCCACCAGCAACACGGGAATCATCACGGCGCACAGGGTCAGCACGCCGCGAAAGACCTGGTCGCCACGCGCGGTCGCCGTCAGGCTGCGAACCCGGCCAGAAGGTGGTACCACGCCGGCGTCGGTCGGGAGGCTTGTCATGGGCGACTGGAGATTAGACCGGAATGGGCCCGCACGAGTCACCGATGTGTAACGGATGGGTAACTGGAAGCATTAGCTGTTAGCTGTTAGACGTTAGCTAGGCCCGCCAACGTCTAACAACTAACGCTCGCCAACGTCTAACAACTAACGCCCGCTAACGTCTAACAGCTAACGCCTAACGACTCCCAACCGGCTTCCCGTTCGCCATGAGCTTGCTGAACCGCTGCTTCTCGATCGCGATGACCGGCGCCGGCAGCGGGGCGTAGTCGAGCGCGGTCGACATGGCCTGCGCTTCGGGAGTCACCATCCACTCCAGGAAGTTCTTCAACGCCTTGGCCTTGGTGGCGTCGGTCATGTCGGGCCGGATCAGGAACCACGTGAACGACGAGATCGGGTACGCCTGCGCGCCGGGGGCGTCGGTGATGGAGACCCGGAAATCGGTGTTGGCGGGGAACTTCACGCCGGCCGCGGCGTTGGTGGTCGTCTGCAGCGACGGGGTCACGAAGTTGCCGGAGGAGTTCTTGACATCGGCGAACGGCATGTGATTGCTGATCGCATAGATCAGCTCGACATACCCGAAGCCGCCCTCGACCTGCTTGACCTGCTGCGTCACGCCTTCATTGCCCTTGCCCCCGAGGCCGACGGGCCAATTCACCGATGTGGCCTTGCCGACCTTGCTGCTCCATTCCGGCGAGACCTTGCTCAGGTAGTCGGTGAAGATGTAGGTCGTGCCCGACCCGTCCGAGCGGTGCACTACGATGATGTCGGTCGACGGCAGCTTGACGTGCGGGTTGAGCCGCGCCAGCGCCGGGTCATTCCACTTGGTGATCTTGCCGAGATAGATGTTGGCGATGGTCGGGCCGTCGAGGCGCAGCTTGGTGCTGCCCAGCGCCGGCAGGTTCCACGTCAGCACGACGGCGCCGAGGGCTGCCGGGATGTGAATCACGGCACCGTGCACGGCGGCGATCTGGGCATCGGTCATCGGGCCGTCCGATTCGCCGAAGTCGACGGTGCCCTGCGTGTACTGCTGAATGCCCGCACCGGACCCGACCGACTGGTAATTGATCTGCACG
Source organism: uncultured Gemmatimonadales bacterium (assembly GCA_963796635.1). Lineage (GTDB taxonomy): Bacteria > Gemmatimonadota > Gemmatimonadetes > Gemmatimonadales > GWC2-71-9 > Palsa-1233. The sequence continues at coordinate 1,931,498 of CAWCMH010000001.1, read as the reverse complement.
CCGGTCTTCTTGTTGTATGCGTCAAACCACTTCTGCGCCAGCGGGTTGATGAACGTGCCGCCCGCGCCGGTGAGCGATTGCGCCGCCAGGGCTGCGGGCAGCGCCAGCGTCACCGCCGCCAGTGCGGCCAGCGCGAGTCGATCGAGTTGCTTGCTTGCCATCGTTGCGATCTCCGAAGTGAGTGTCATGGGGTTCGGTCAGAACGTGAATTCGGTGTGGAAATAGAGGTTCTTGTTGGCCACATCGAACGCGTTGGTGCTGCCGTACTGCAGCGTGTTGATGTCGGCGTCGAGCATGACGCGCAGGTTCGGCGAAATCGCGTAGGACACGCCGGCGATGATGCGCGATTGCTTGTCGATGGAGGTGTTGCCGACCACCGGGCTGCCGGCCGACGTCGAGTCGGTGTTGGGATCGAAATTGTCGTAACGCAGCAGCAGGCCGACCTTCGAATTCGGGATGTTGACGATGCCGTACGCGCCCAGTGCCGCGCCCTTCTGCTTCGGGGTCTTGGCCCCGGTCGAATCCTGACGGACACCGTACTCGCCCGCGAGCGTGAGCATCTTGGACTTGTACGACAGCATGCCGATGAAACGGCTGCGCGAGGAGCCGCCGGTGGCGCTCCCGACCTGGCCGTAGGCGGTGAGCCGCACGCCACCGACCTTGTTGCTCAGGTCGGTCTTGGCCAACCGGATCGAGACCCGGCCTTCGACATCCTTGCCGGCGTCGCCCGGCGCGTTGCTGTAGCCTTCGCCGTCGAACACGCCGACCTGCATGTTGACCGCGTCGCCGCTCCAACTGCCGTCGGCCCCGATGCCGAAGTCGGACGACGGGAAGAAGCCGTTCCGGTCGTACAGCGTGGTGCCCTGCATCCGGTAGCCGTACAGGGCTTCTTCGTAGTCGATCCACGGCGTCGTGAAGAGGCCGGTCTTGAACGTCAACGCACTCTTGTCCGGCGTCCACCCCACGAACGCATACTTGAGCCGGATCGTGAGCTGATTCGACGCGGCCTTGCGGCCGTCGACGTCGGTGGTGATGCGCGTCTGCACGCCGTGCGCGAACTTGCCGAGGATGTTCACATAGGCGCGGCCCACATCGAAGTTGTTGAGGTGGCCCGCGCTGCCGGTGGTGCCGACCAGCGCACTGTCAGACGTGAGCGAGTAGGCGTACTGCAGATAGCCGACGCCGGCGACAGTCACCTGGGCGCGGGCGACGGTGGCATGCACGCCGAGACCAAGAGCCGCCGCGAGCGCGATCCGGCACGAAACTGATAGACGCATGGAGCCTCCGCCTGCCCGTGAATGAACTCCGGCTCGGCGAGTCCGGCACGGCGGGCAGGAAGCTCCGCGCAGCTCGCTCAAGCGCGGAGTAATAGGCGCGCGGGTCATCACACCCGCGTGTCGGCAGCGTCACGGCTCGGTCACGCCGTCGGTGCGTCGGGAAACCAGCAGGTCACCGTCATGCCTTCCTGCAACGCGCTCTGGGCGGTGACCTGCCCGCCGTGCGCGTCAACCAGGTGCCGCACGATGGCGAGGCCCAGGCCAGTCCCACCCTCCGCGCGCGAGCGCGCGGGATCGACCCGGTAGAAGCGCTCGAAGATGCGGGGCAGGTGTTCGCTCGACACGCCGGGACCGTGATCGATGACGCGAATGCTGACGCCGCCGTTGCTGCGCGTTGCCTGGCAGATGATGGTGTCGCCGCTCGGCGCATAGCGCCTGGCGTTGTCGAGCAGGTTGCCGAGGATCTGCCGCAGCGCTTCGGGGTCGACCCAGGCATGCTCGGCGCCAGGATCGATCACCGTCTGCATCGTGACGCCGCGGTCGCGCGCGCGGTTGGCGATCCGGTCCCAGACTTCCTGCATCACCGGCGCGACCGCCACCAGCGCCGGCCGCGGCTCCCAGCGTCCCGATTCGATCCGTGACAGATCCAGCAGGTCGTCGACCAGACGCTGCATGCGGTGGGCGTTGTCCACGATCACGCCGAGAAAGCGCTGGCGAGTGGCGGCATCGAGGCTCTCGTCCCGCAGCGTGTCGGCGTATCCGGCGATCGACGTCAGCGGCGTCTTCAACTCGTGCGACACGTTGGCGACAAAGTCCCGGCGCACCGCTTCGAGTCGTCGGAGCGCAGTGAGGTCGTGCAGCACCAGCACCACGCCGTCGGCCAGCGGGCGGGCCGACAGCGACAGGATCCGGTCGTCGAGATCGAATTGGCAATCGGTGACGGGCGTGCCGGCGAGCGCCTGCTCCACCGCGCTGCGCGCGCGACGGTCACGAAACAGCAGTGGCAGGTCGGGGAGGGCATCGCGGGGGTAGCCGAGCAACCGGCGGGCCGCGGGATTGGCCATGCGTACCTCGCCGCGTGGTGTCGCCGCGATGACGCCTTCGACCATCGTGTCGACGATCGCGCTGGCGCCGGCCTGCTCCCGACGGACATCGCTGGCGCGCGCCAGGTCACGCTCGTGCAGCCGCGCCAGCACACCGGTCAGCGCGTCGACCGGCGGGATCCCGGTCGGCGCGATCCGCGGCGGATCGCCCGCCGCGAGTGCGCGCGCGGCATTGGTGAGCGCGCGCAGCGGTGCGGTGATCCAGCGGGCGGCGATCCACGCGAAACCTCCGCCGGCGACCACGATCAGCGTCGCCATGCCCGCGCCACCCGGATGCAGCCACATCACCAGCGCCACGATCACCGCGGTGATCGCGATGCTGCTGAGCGCGAAGCGGCGTGTAGAAGCTCACCGATCGCGGGCGCGATCGGCCGCGGCGAATCGGTAGCCGAAACCGCGCACCGTTTCGATCATCGCGCCCACGGCGCCGAGCTTGGTGCGCAACCGTTGCACGTGCATGTCGATCGTTCGCGTCTGAATATCGGGCTGCGCGTCGAGCACGGTTTCCAGCAGTTGCGAGCGCGCCTGCACCCGGCCGCGCCGCTCGACCAGTGTCAGCAGCAGCTTGTATTCGGTGGCCGTCAGCACGACGTCCTGACCATCGATGGTGACGCGATGGGCGGCGCGGTCGATCGCCATCGGTCCCACGACGACCATTGATCCACCGGCCACCGCGGGTGCGCTCAGGCGGCGCAGCACGGCCTGCACCCGCAGCACCAGTTCGGCGGGCGCGAACGGCTTGACCAGATAATCGTCGGCGCCGAGCGTCAGGCCGCGCACGCGGTCGGCCTCTTCACGCCGGGCGGTGAGCAGGATCACGCCGACATCGCGGGTCTCGGGTCGCTGCCGCAATTCCGCCAGCACGTCGTAGCCCGAAACTCCCGGCAGCATCAAGTCGAGAATCACGATGTCCGGGCGTTCTTCCCGTGCGGACCGCAGCGCTTCCGCACCATCGCGCGCCGTCGAGACGCGCAGGCCGGCCTTGGCGAGGTGATACGCCACCAGGGCCGTGATGTCGGGTTCGTCGTCGACGACCAGGACGCGGTGACTCATGACGGCTCCTCGTGCGCGAACGTCAACGAACACCCCGCGCGGCCCCGCAGGCAAGCGGCTGGGCACCGACCGAAGCATATTCGTGACCGGACCTTTACCTCAATGATGCCCGAATCCTTCCCCGTCTTCCTCAACGGACGTCAGCTTGTCGCGGTGCCGGGCACGACGGTGCGGCAACTGTTGCGTGACGCCGATCCGGCGCTCGCCGGGCTGGCCGACGGTGGCGCCGCCGTCGCGACCGATGGCCGCGGCGTCGCGCTCGACCTCGACGCTCCGCTGAGCGCCGGCGCCATCCTGCGCGTGCAGAAGTCGGCACGCCGAACCGGGCCCGCTGATGACGCCTGAGCAGTTGCGCGCGAGTCCCAAGGCCGAATTGCACGTCCATCTCGACGGCTCCTTGCGACCGGCGACGATGATCGCCCTCGCGCGGATGGCCGGCGTGCGCCTGCCGACCGACCACCCGGCGCAGCTGGCACAATGGATGCTCGTGAGCGACGCCCGCAATCTCGAGGATTACCTCGCCCGCTTCGAATACACGATCGCCCTGCTGCAGACGCCCGATGCCATCGAGCGCGTGGCCTACGAGATGGTCGAGGACGCCCACGCCGACGGACTGCGATATCTCGAGGTTCGCTACTGCCCCTGGTTGAGCACCCGGGGCGATCTCGCCATGCGTGACGCGATCGCCGCGGAATGGCGGGGCCTGCAGCGCGGCGCGCGCGATTTCGGCGTCGTGGCGCGCATCATCAACTGTGCCCTGCGACAGGACACGCCCGATCGCGCGCTCGAACTGGCCGAGGTGTCAGTCGCCGCACGGGATCACGGCGTCGTCGGCTTCGACATCGCCGGGCCGGAGGCCGGTTTTCCGCCCGAGCGTCAGCGCGAAGCGTTCGAGATCGCGGCGCGTGGCGGCTTGGGCGTGACGGTGCACGCCGGCGAGGCGGCCGGCTGGGAATCGATTGCCGAGGCGATCTACAGCTGCCACGCGACGCGAATCGGCCATGGCACGCGGTTGTTCGAGAATCCGGCCTTGCTCGCCTACGTGCGCGATCGGCGGATCTGCCTCGAGATCAACATCACCAGCAACGTGCAGACGCGGGTGGTGCGCCACGCGGCCGAGCATCCGGTGCGACGTTATGTTGACGCGGGCGTTGCGGTCACGTTGTGCACCGATTCGTGGCTGATGAGCGGCGTGTCCCTTTCCGATGAATACGCCACCGCGCAGGCCGCCCTGGGTTTTTCCCCGGCCGAACTCGAACGCATGATGCTGGCCGGATTCGAGCACGCGTTCCTGGCGTGGCCGGAACGTGCCATCCTGATCGAACAGGCCCGCGCCGCACTGAGTCACTCAGCCTGAACTGCGGCCGAGCCGCAGCGGAGACGCTTCGATGCAGTGGTCCCCCCGGCGGCAATTCCTCGTGGCATTTTTCGGCACACTCGTCGCAATCGGCGCGTTCTGGATCCTGCCCGGCCTGACGGGGCACGGTGTCCGGCAGCTGTTCGCCCAGACCATTCCGGCGCCCGTCGCCGCCGTGCCGCCCACGGCGGCGCCGGTGACGCTGCTGGCACGGATGACGGGCCTGATCGGGATCGGGCTCATCATCGCGCTGGCGTACGCGATGTCGCACAATCGCAAGGCGATCCGCTGGCGCATCGTCGCGTGGGGGCTCGGGCTGCAGGTGGTATTCGGCATCTTCGTGCTGCGCGTGCCGCTCGGGATCGACATCTTCCGGCATCTCGGCAATGCCATCACCGCGATTCTGCACTTTTCCTACGCCGGCTCCGAATTCGTGTTCGGCGAGCTCGGCAAGGACAACTCGAAACTCGGCGTCATCTTCGCGTTCCAGATCCTCCCGTCGATCATCTTCATCTCCGCGATGTTCGCGATCCTCTACTATCTCGGCGTCATGCAGGTCGTGGTGCGGGCGTGTGCGGCGGTGATGACCCGCCTCCTCGGCTCGAGCGGCGCCGAAAGCCTGGACGTCGCGGCGTCGATCTTCATGGGGCAAACTGAGGCGCCCCTCACCATCCGGCCGTTCCTCGATCGCATGACGCAGTCGGAGCTGATGACGGTGATGACGGCCGGCATGGCGCACGTCTCCGGATCGATCATGGCGGCGTATATCGCGTTCGGCGTCGAAGCCCGCCACCTCCTCACGGCCGTGATCATGACCGCGCCCGGGACCATCATGATGGCGAAAATGTTCGAACCCGAGACCGAAGTGCCCGAGACGTCCGGCAACCTGCACATCGCGATTCCGCAGACCGACGTCAACCTGCTCGACGCCGCGGCACGTGGCACCGGCGAAGGGCTGCACCTGATGCTCAATGTCATTGCCATGCTGATTTCGTTCATCGCGCTGATTGCGTTGATCAACGGCGGGATGGGGTGGGTGCACGACTACGTGGCGTACTGGTTCCCGGCCGACATGCAGACGGTGCTCTCGTGGGTCGGCCGCCCCGTGGCCTGGGTGCTCGGGGTGCCGTGGAAGGACAGCGCGGCGGTGGGGGGCCTGCTGGGCACGCGCGCGGTGCTCAACGAGTTCATCGCCTTTGCGCAGCTGGGCCCGATGAAGGGCGTGCTCGATCCGCGGTCCTTCACCATCGCGTCGTTCGCGCTCGCCGGATTCGCGAATTTCTCCTCGATCGGCATCCAGATCGGCGGCATCGGTGCGCTGGTGCCCAACCGCAAGAGCGATCTCGCGCGCCTCGGCTTTCGCGCCATGCTGGCCGGCACGCTGGCCAATTTCCTGTCGGCGGCAATTGCGGGCATCCTGCTGTGAGCGACATGCCGACGACGATCGCGCGCGCAACGCAGGCCGTGCGCGACGCACTCGGCCCGTTGCGTCCTCGCGCCGCCATCGTGCTTGGCTCCGGCCTCGGGCCACTGGCCGAGCGCGTCACCGGTGCCGTGCGGATTTCGTACCACGACATTCCCGGCTTCCACGCGCCCACCGTCGTGGGTCACAAGGGCGAACTGGTCGCCGGCACGCTCGGCGATGTCCCGGTGCTGATGCAGAGCGGGCGCTTTCACATGTACGAGGGCTACACGGCGGCCGACGCCGCCTTGCCGACGCGCGTGTTTGCGTCCCTCGGCGTCGATACGCTCATCGTGACCAATGCGGCCGGCGGCATTCGTCGCTCGTTCGGCGCGGGCACGTTGATGGCGATCACGGATCACCTCAACCTGACCGGCCGGAATCCGCTCGAAGGCGCGGTCCTGGCCGGTGAGAGCCGCTTTCCCGACATGACCACCGCATACGACGTGGCGCTGCGACAGCTGGCCCAGACGGTCGCAACCGACCAGGGCACGCCGTTGCGGGAAGGTGTCTACGCGGCGTTGCTCGGTCCGAGCTACGAAACGCCGGCCGAGATTCGCATGCTCGAACGCCTCGGTGCCGATGCCGTGGGCATGAGCACGGTCCCGGAGACGATTGTCGCGCGGGCGCGCGGCATGCGCGTACTCGGCATTTCGACGATTACCAATCCCGCCGCCGGGGTGAGTCACACCGCGCTCGATCACGCCGAAGTGATGGCGGTGGCCAACCGCGTGGCCGCGCAGCTCGGGCGATTGGTGGAGGGTGTCGTCGCGCGGCTCTGAACCGGCGGACTCGTTTACATCTTCACCAATTCCACCCGCCGATTCTGCTGGCGTCCTTCGGGCGTGGCGTTCGGCGCCACCGGCTTGGTGTCGCCGTAGCCTTTGGTTACCAGGCGTGATGCGTCCACCTGGAAGTGACTCTCCAGGTATTGCGCCACTGCCGCCGACCGCTGTTCGGACAGCGTCTGGTTGTGCGCGGCGGCGCCCGTGTTGTCGGTGTGACCTTCGATGGTCAGTTTCAGATCCGGGTGGTCCTTGAGCATCTGGCCGATCTCGGTCAGCGTCGGCGTCGACTCGCCCTCGATCACGGCCGAATTGGTGGCGAAGAGAATGCCGTGCGTGGCGACGTGGCCGTCGGCGATCAGCGCGTCGTACATCGGCTTGCCGCCCTCGGCGATCCGGATATTGGTGATCAGCGAGCCGTTGTCGTCAGCGTTCGCCAGCACGACGGCGATCACCTTCGTCCGGGGGAAGATCAGCCCGTTGAGCTGGCCTACGCGAACATTGTTCACGTACAGCTTGGCGTAGCCGCTGTCGACCATCAGCCGGCAGACTTCGAAGTCATTCTCGCCGACGCCCGGCACGTCTTCGCCCGACTGCTTGTCGCCATTCGGACCGTGCCCGCGGATGTCGGCGGAGGCCTGGTCGCAGCGCATCTGCAGTTGCTTGTCGCCGTCGTCCTTGTCGCCGAAGCGGAAGAACATGCCCTCGCCGTTGCCGCCACGCCGGTGAAAGGTGACTTCGGCGGTAAAACGCTGCGGCAGGTCTTCCGGCAGGTTGATGGTCATGTCACCGCCGGTGACGGTACGCAGGTACTTGGTACCGTTGATGTCGACGATGGTGACGTTGCCGTTCGAGATGTCCTCGTGTGTGGGCAGGTCGCCCACCTTGTCGTTGGCAAAGTCGTCCGCAAACAGCACCCGGTCGCCCGGAATGAAGTCGTAGTTGAGCCACGCGCCCTGCCCCGGCGGCACCGATTCGGCCGCGCCTCCCGTGCTGCCAGCCGCCGCGGTCGCCGTAGTCGCTGAACTGTCGGCGCCGCCGTTCATCGCTTTGGCGGAGTCGGCGCTGGAGACCTTTTTGCCCTTGGCGTTGACCACCTTGACCGGCTTGCCGTCGGCCTTGGCCTTGTTGATGCACGCCTGGTCATTGAAGGCGCAACTCACCGCATCGTCGATCTTGCGCTGGATCTGATCATTCACGGCGCCGCGAACGAAGCCGCCGATCTGGGCTTGAGCTTGGTCGGGCGTCATCGCGAGCGCGCCGACCGCGAACACCGCGGTTGCGAGCGACATCATGAGGTGGCGGGCAGACATGGCGGTTTCTCCGGGGTCGGTAACGGCAGCTGGCGTTGGTGGTTCGTCAACCGTGAAAACGCGCGGACATCGCGCGGTTGTCGCAGGAAATGTAGCGCAAATTTCGCGGGACTCAGCCCGCCGGTACTACCCCCGGGCCCAACGGCCCGGCACCACGGCCCAGGCCGGGGGCCGCGCGAATCGCGGTTTCGACGTACCGCAGCGCGAGGGGCACGGCGTCGTCGACGGACGCGCCGCGTGCCAGCAGCGCGGTGAGTGCGGCCGACAGGGTGCATCCTGTCCCGTGCGTACTGCGCGTGTTGACGCGCACGCGGCGAAATCGCTCGACGCGCGTGGGCGTGATCAACACGTCGACCAGGATATCACTGTCGAGATGGCCGCCCTTCACCAGGGCGGTGCGGGCGCCCATCTCCAGCAATGCCTGCCCGGCGGTGACCATCGCTTCGCCGTCGCGCACGATCAGCCCGGTGAGCCGCTCGGCTTCGTCGAGGTTGGGCGTCACGCAGAGCGCGAGCGGCACCAGTTGTCGACGCACGGTGTCGACCGCGTCGTCGTCCAGCAGCGTGGTGTCACTGCTGCTGGCGAAGATCGGGTCCAGCACGTACCGGCTCCAGCCGTGCGTGGCGATGGCGGCGGCGGCCGCCTCGACATTCTCGCGGGTCGCCAGCATCCCGCTCTTGCAGGCATCGGGCGGCAGATCGTCGGCGACGGCGTCGAGTTGGGCGCGCACCATCGCGGCGGGAATGGCATGGACAGCGCGCACGCCCAGAGTATTTTGCGCGGTCACCGCCGTCACCACGAATGTTGCATGGCAGCCGAAGGCCGTGAAGGTGCGTCCGTCTGCCTGCACGCCGGCCCCACCGCCGGAGTCCGACCCCGCGATCGTGAGCGCGATCCGGTGCTTGCCGTCTTCCACGCTGCCTCCGGGACCATGGCTCTGACGAGCACGATTCGTGACCTGCACCGCCGCAAGTCGCGCGAACGACGGCACCTCGCACTGGCCGAAGGAATTCGACTGGTCGAAGAGATGCTTCGTTCCGGCGTGCCGTGCAAGGGCGCCGTCGTCTCGCCGGCACTCGAACGCCACACGCGCGGTGACGCGTTGCGGGCGCGGTTGACGGGGCAGGGGGTGGAGCTGGTCGAGGTGACCGATGCGCAACTCACGGAATTGTCGGCCACCGAGCACCCGCAAGGCGTCGTCGCGGTGTATCAGCCTGCCACGTGGTCACTGCCGGACCTGGCCCCATCGCTCGGCCGTCCGTTGTTGGTGCTCGACGGCGTGCAGGACCCCGGTAATGTCGGCACGATCGCGCGCACCGCGTTGGCATTCGGCGCGAGCGGAGTGCTCGCGCTTGCGGGCACGGCCGACGTCACGAATCCCAAGACCGTCCGCAGCGCCGCCGGGGCACTATTTCGCCTGCCCCATGCGCACGGGAGCGATGCCGACCTTCACGACCTGGTCGCCGCGGCGCGGGCCCAGGTCTGGTTGACCGATACTTCCGGTGATCCGCTGGATGACGGTACCGTCTCCACGCCACTCGTGCTGATCTTCGGCAACGAGGGGGCGGGCGTGCGCGCCGAGCTGGCGGCGCGAGCGACGCGGCGGGTCTCGATTCCGATCGCGCCGGCTGTCGAGTCACTCAATGTGGCGGTCAGTGCCGGCATCGTCCTGTACCGGGTGACACGATGAATCCGCTGGCGCAACTGATCGTCATCGCCGGCCTGCTGGGTCTCGTACTCGGGTCGTTTCTCAACGTCTGCATCGTGCGGTGGCCTGCCTTGCAGTCGGTGGTCCGGCCGCGTTCCCGCTGTCCCCAGTGCGGCAACCTGATCGCCTGGTACGACAACGTCCCGGTCGTGTCATGGCTGGCGTTGCGCGCGCGCTGCCGCCATTGCCGCCTGCCGATTCCCTGGCGCTATCCGCTGATCGAGCTCGCGACCGCCGGTATATGGGTCGCCGCTGCCTGGCACTACGGGCCGGAGCTCGAAGCGTTGCGGGCCGCGGTCTTCGGCACGCTGCTGCTCGGGATCGCTGTGACCGATGCGCGCGAGTACATCATTCCCGACGAGTTTTCCGTGGGCGGGACCGTCGTCGGGATCGCATTCGCCGTGGTGGCGACGTGGCGCGGGGAGGCTGATCCGCACGCCTTGACCTGGTTGCCGTCGGTGATCGGCGCCGTCACGGGATTCGTGCTGCTCTGGCTGGTGGCCTTCGCGGGCGAAAAGGTGTTTCATCAGGAGGCGATGGGCGGCGGCGACATCAAGATGATGGCGATGATCGGCGCGTTTCTCGGCTGGCAGGGCGTGCTGCTCACGCTCTTTCTTGGGGCTGTGCTGGGTACCATCATTTTTCTGCCGTTCAAGCTGGCGGGTCGCGAGCGACTGGTGCCGTTCGGGATCTTTCTGGCACTCGGGTCGGCCGCATGCTGGATCTTCGAACCCGCCATGTTGCGGTGGTACGCCGGATTCCTGAGGTGACCTCATGCTGAAATCGCTGGGCCGCACCGCGGTCCTCTGCGTCGGCATCCTGGCCTGTCGCGGCAAGGCGCCGTCGGCCCAGACGGTGAGCGATCAACAGCTCGGCCGGCTGGTCGATTCGCTCATGCCGGGCGTGGCACGGGCGACCGGGCTCGAGTTCAAGTCGGTCCCCCGGTCGGCGGTGCGCACCCGCGCGCAGATTCACGCGTATCTCGTGGCGAAGATGGCGCACGAACTGCCGCCGGCCAAACTCCAGGGTATCGGCGACACGTATCGGTTGCTCGCGATGCTGCCCGATTCGGTCGACCTGGGCAAGCTCTTTCTCGACCTGTACACCGAACAGATCGCGGGGTTCTACGATCCGGATTCGACGACGCTCTACGCGGTCCAAGGCGGCGACCCGGTGCAACTCCGTCTGGTGCTGGCGCACGAGCTGGTGCACGCGCTGCAGCACGAATACGTGCCCCTCGATTCGATCCTGCACGACTCGACCAACGGCGACCGCCAGGCCGCGGCCCAGGCGATCATGGAAGGTCAGGCCACGCTGGCCTCACTCGAGGCGCTGATGCCCACGGCCGATCTCGCCCACAATGACACGTTCTGGGCCACGTTCCGCGCCACGTTGCGGGAGCAGGAGCAGGGGACCACCGTGTTCGCGCGGGCGCCGATGGTGATTCGCGAGACGTTGACGTTTCCCTACATCGCGGGCGCCGATTTCGTGCGCTGGTTCGATCGCGAGTATCCCGGCAAGATGCCGTTCGGCGCCGCCATGCCCACGTCGACCGAGCAGATCATGCATCCGGATCGCTATCAGCGCGGCGACGACCCGGTGCCGATCCGCTTCAACGACGATACCGCGGGCGTGATCTTCGACGACACGTTCGGGGCGTTCGACGTGGTGCTGCTGCAGGCCAGTCTCCACCACAGCGATAGTGTGGCGACCGATTCGGCCACCGGTTGGGGCGGCGACCGTCTGCGGATCTATCGTACGCCTGCCGGGCCGGCGTTGGCCTGGATCTCGGTATGGGACGATGACGCCTCGGCCCGCCGATTCCTGCATCTCGCCGATTCGATCCCGGTCCGCCCGGGCTATCGCCGCCAGGTCGATCCGATCACGATGGGCCATCGGTCGGGCGCCCGGGTGGTGATCGCGCCCCTCGCCTGGAGCCGTTGGTCTGCCCTCCCCGAGGCGCATACACCCTAGCGCCCCTCGCCCGTCGCCCCTCGCCTCATTATCCTAGAGGGCTATGCTCGACCAGCTCTCGTCCAGCCTGACCGACACCCTGCGCCGGATTACCGGGCGCGGTGTGCTGACCGAGGCGGCGGTGCGGGAGGGCTTGCGCGACATCCGCCGGGTGCTGCTCGAAGCCGACGTGTCATTCGAGCTGACCCGCGAATTCCTGGAACGGGTCCAGTCCAAGGCGGTCGGCGAAGACGTCCTCAAGGCGGTTCGACCGGGGCAGCAACTGGTCAAGATCGTCTATGACGAGCTGGTCGCGTTGCTGGGCGAGAAACAGGCGCCGCTGGTGTTCACGTCGATCCCGCCGACGGTGATCCTGATGGTGGGGTTGCAGGGCAGCGGCAAGACGACCACCGCGGGCAAGTTGGCCCGTCGCCTCAAGCAGGAGCAGAAGGCACCGCTCCTGGTTGCGGCCGACGTGTACCGCCCGGCGGCGATCGAACAGTTGCAGACACTGGGTCGCCAGGTCGACGTGCCGGTCCATGCCGAGCCGGGCGAGACGGACGTGGTGAGCATCGTGCGGCACGGCATTGACGCGGCGGGGAAAGCCCGTGCGCGCAGCGTGATCGTCGACACGGCCGGCCGTCTGCAGATCGACGACGCCATGATGCAGGAACTGGTGCGCGTCAAGGCGGCGATCAAGCCGCACGAGATTCTGCTGGTGGCCGACGGCATGACCGGCCAGGATGCGGTGCGCATTGCCAAGGGGTTCCACGACGCGCTGGGCGTGACCGGCGTCGTGCTGACCAAGATGGACGGCGACGCGCGAGGCGGAGCGGCGCTGTCGATCTTTGGGGTCACGCACGCGCCGATCAAGTACATCGGCACCGGCGAAGGCCTCGACGCGCTGGAACCGTTCCATCCCGACCGGATGGCCGGCCGGATCCTCCAGCAGGGCGACGTGCTGTCGCTGGTCGAGAAGGCGCAGCAGACGGTCGATGAAGACGAAGCGAAGAAGCTGGCGCGCAAGGCGGGATCGAAGCGCGGGCTCGACCTCGAGGACTTTCTCGTCGCGATGCGCCAGATGCAGAAGATGGGGCCGCTCAAGAATGTGCTTGGCATGTTGCCGGGCGTGAACCCCGCGATGCTCAAGGGTGCCAACGTCGACGAGCGGCGGATCCGGCACGTCGAAGCGATCGTGCTGTCGATGACCAAGGGCGAGCGGAGCGATCCGAGCGTGATGAACGGGTCGCGTCGCGCCCGCGTGGCGCGGGGATCGGGTCGCAGTGTGCAGGAAGTGAATCAGTTGCTGAATCAGTTCAAGCAGATGCAGAAGTTCATGAAAGTCGCGGGCAAGCCGGGCGGCAGGATGCCGTTCGGCGGACCATCGTTCCCCCCGCGCTGAACCGCAGTCGGAGAGGCATTCATGGCAGTTCGCATTCGGTTGCGCCGCGAAGGGCGCAAGAGCGTTCCGATGTACCGCATCGTCGTGGCCGACAAGGAGTCGCCGCGCAACGGGCGATTCATCGAGGCGATCGGGTCGTATCGCCCCAAGTCCAGCAAGGATCCCTACACGGTCGACGTCGACAAGGCGCGCCAGTGGATCGCCAAGGGTGCGGTGCCGAGCGACACGGTGGCGTCATTGCTGCGGAAAGCGGGCATCTGATCGACGCCGCGTCGCCTGCGCTGCCGCCGATCGTGGTCGGCCGGGTGCGCAAGCCGCATGGGCTCAAGGGGGAGCTGGCGATCTTCCCGCTCACCGACGATCCCGAGGGCGTGTTCGTGGCCGGCCGGGTGTTGCAGTTGATCGACGTCGCCGGCGACCCGGTGGACGAAGTCGTGATAGAGCATGCCCGCGTGTATCACCGCGAGTGCCTGCTCAAGTTGCGCGACCACCACTCGCGCGAGGCGGTCGAGTCGATGCGGCAGTTGTTCGTGGCGGTGGAGCGTGGCGCGCTTCCGCCGCTGGCCGAGGGCGAAGTGTACCAGCAGGAGCTGGTCGGTTGGGCGGTGCGGACGGAGGCCGACGAGCCGCTGGGCATCGTCAGCGAGGTCTTTGACCTGCCGCAGGGGACGACGATCGAGGTGCAGGGACCGGTGCGCGAATTCCTGCTGCCGTTTCGCAGCGAGTACGTGCGCGCCGTCGACCGGGAGGCCCGGCGCCTGGTGGTGACGGTGCCGGAGGAATTGCTGGGCTAGGCGATGCTGCGGATCAATGTGGTGACGCTGTTTCCCGACGTGATCACGCCGTACCTGGCGGCGAGTATTCCGGCACGCGCCGCAGCTGCCGGGCTGGTGGAATATCGCGTGGTGCAGTTGCGCGACTTTGCGCGTGATCGGCATCACACGGTCGATGATGCCCCGTTCGGCGGGGGCGCCGGCATGGTGCTCAAGGCCGAGCCGCTGCTGGAGGCCGTCGAGAGCATGGATCGCCGCGGCGCCGTGCTGGTGATGTCGGCGCGGGGACGGCCGTTCGGGCATCGCGACGCGGTGCGCTGGTCACTGGCCGACGCGGTGACGCTGGTGTGCGGACACTACAAGGACATCGACCAGCGTGTGGTCGATATTCTGGGGGCGGTTGAAGTGTCGATCGGGGATTTCGTGCTGTCGGGCGGTGAGCCGGCGGCGCTGTGTGTGATCGACGCGGTGGTGCGGCTGCTGCCCGGTGCGATCGGCGATCACGAGTCGGCCAGCGGTGATTCGCATTACGAGGGGCTGTTGAGCCCGCCGGGATATACCCGGCCGGCGGAGGTCCGGGGACACGGAGTTCCCGAGGTGCTGTTGTCGGGCAACCACGCGGCGATCGCGGCGTGGCGGCAGCACCAGGCGGAGCAGGTGACACAGGAGCGGCGCCCGGATCTCTGGGCGGCGTTCACGGCAACGGAGCATCGCGAGGGCGATGCGAAGTCCTGACCACACATCGCGCCGAGCGCGCAGGAGGATGACATGGGACTCGAAGTACTCGACAAGCTGACGCGCGAAGGATTGCGGACCGACGTGCCGCGTTTCGACGCGGGCGACACCGTCAAGGTGATGGTGCGCGTGCGCGAAGGCGACAAGGAACGCCTGCAGGCCTACGAAGGCGTGGTGATCGCTCGGCGCGGCGGCGGCGTCAACGAAACCTTCACCGTGCGCAAGATTTCCGCCGGGGTGGGCGTGGAACGCGTGTTTCCGTTGCACTCGCCGATGTACGCGGCGATCGAGGTGGTGCGTCGCGGACGCGTGCGCCGGGCCAAGCTCTACTACCTGCGCCACCTGAGCGGCAAGGCGTCGCGCATCACGGAAAAGCGCGAGAAGTGACATCGGCGGCTTTGCCGCCGATGTCATCCCGAGCGAGCAACGCGAGCGAGGGATCCGTTTGCTGAGCAGTGACCTCCGGCGGCGTTGCCGCCGATGTCACTCCCCGGTCACCAGCTCGCCACGCTCTTCGCTGCGTGACACGATGTGGGGCGATTCGTTGAGCAATCGCGCACACGTATTCCACCGCAGGATCGCATCGTCATCGCCGGCCGGCCGAATCGCTTCGGCCCGCTGGTAATGGTCCATGGCCGCGCGAAATTCCTGGTACGCGTCGAAGCGCGACCCCGGCGTCCAGTGGTCGAGTTCGGCTCGCGCCAGCCGTTCGGCGATCAGGCCGGCATAGTAGGCCTGCTGGTACGGGTCGGTGAGCCGCGCCAGCGATTCCCGCGCGCGCCGCACCGCGCCGGCGTCGCGCCCGAACTGATCGGTCTGCGCGAGCAGCCGGATCCGTAGCGCCTGCTGGTTGGTGGCATCGATTTCCGTGATGTCCCAGCAGATGCTTTCGGCCGACCACGGTTGATTCAGCAACCGGTACTGTTCCGCCTTGTCCAGCGCTGCCGGTATCCCCGCCGCGGTCAGTCGCTTGAGTTCGAACATCCGCTCCTCCGCTCTCGTGACTTGCACTGCGCCGCCCATCCCTCGTTTCTCGTTTCTCGTTTCTCTTTTCTCTGTTCTCTTCTGTTGTCTCACTTCCTCACCAGCCTCACCAGTGCCTGGAGCGGATCATAATATCGATCGACGACGCGTTCCTTGAGCGGAATGATCGCGTTGTCGGTGATCGTGATACTCTCGGGGCAGACCGTGGTGCAGCACTTCGTGATGTTGCAGTAGCCGATGCCGTCGGCCTCGCGCAGTTCGGGCACGCGATCGGCGGTGTCGAGCGGGTGCATCTCCAGCGCCGCCACGTACACCAGGAATCGCGGACCGATGAAGCTCTCCTGGCGATGATGATCGCGCAGCACGTGGCAGACGTCCTGGCACAGAAAGCATTCGATGCACTTGCGGAATTCCTGCACCCGGTCGACGTCGCGCTGCTGCATGCGCCAGGTGCCGTCGGCCGCCTGCGGCGCGCACGGCGTGAACGGCTGGATCCGCGCCTTGACGCGATAATTCCAGGAGACATCGGTGACCAGGTCGCGCACGTGGGGAAACGCGCGCATCGGCTCGAGCGTCACCGGCCGATCGAGATCGAGCTGGTTGAGCCGGGTCATGCACATCAACCGTGGCTTGCCGTTGATCTCCGCCGAACACGACCCGCACTTGCCCGCCTTGCAGTTCCATCGGCACGCCAGGTCATTCGCGCGTTCGGCCTGGATCTGGTGCACGGCGTCGAGCACCACCATGCCGTCGGTCACGCTGGTGCGGTAGTCCTCGAAGCGTCCGTCGCCGTGGGCGCCGCGCCAGATCCGGAAGGTGACGTCGGTCATGTTTTCTGGTCCTCGATGACCTGTTGCAGGGCGGCGGGAATCGGGCGGGTCGGCTGGCGTGTCAGCTGCATGGTGCCGTCGGCGCCGCGAGACACGACGATGTTGATGGCCTCGAACCGGGGATCCTTGTCGGGGTAATCATCCCGGAAATGGCCGCCACGACTCTCGCGCCGCTCCAGCGCGGACCGCGCGATCGCCTCCGAGATGGTGAGCAGATTGGCCAGATCCAGCGCGGTGTGCCATCCGGGGTTGTACTCGCGATTGCCGTCGATGCCCACCGCGGCGGCTCGCTCGCGCAGTGCGCCGAGCTCATCGAGCGCCTGGTGGAGATCCTCTTCGCGCCGCACGATGCCCACCAGGTTCTGCATCATCGTTTGCAGGTCGTGCTGGATGCGATAGGGACCCTCGTGGGTCGCGCCGCGCTCGAACGGCGTCAGCGCGGCCTGCTCGGCCTGCTCCACATCGCTCCGGTCCAGCGCACCCGCGCCGTGGTCCTGCGCAAATTGCGCGGCGTGCTCGCCCGCGCGCTTGCCGAAGACCAGCAGGTCCGACAGCGAATTGCCGCCGAGTCGATTGGCGCCGTGCAGGCCGGCGGCGCACTCGCCGGCGGCGAACAGACCGGGCACGGTGGTCATCTGGGTGTCGCCGTCGACGTGAATGCCGCCCATGATGTAGTGCGTCGTGGGGCCGATCTCCATGGGCTGGTCGGTGATGTCGATGTCGGCCAGCTGCTTGAACTGGTGATACATGCTGGGCAACTTCCGGCGGATGTGTTCCGCCGCGTTGGGCAACTTCTCCTTGATCCAGGCAATGTCGAGATAGACGCCCCCGTGCGGCGAGCCCCGCCCGGCGCGCACCTCGCGCATGATGCACCGCGCCACATGATCGCGCGTCAGCAGTTCCGGCGGACGCCGCGCGGTCCGGTCGCCGCGCACGTAACGCCAGCCTTCCTCGGGCGTGTCGGCCGTCTGGTTCCGGTAATTCTCGGGAATGTCGTCGAACATGAAACGACGGCCCTCGCTGTTGCGCAGCACGCCGCCTTCGCCTCGGACGCCCTCGGTCACCAGCAGTCCCCGCACACTGGGCGGCCACACCATCCCGGTGGGATGGAACTGCACGAATTCCATGTCCTGCAGCGCCGCGCCGGCCCGGTAGGCCAGCGCCTGGCCGTCGCCGGTGTATTCCCAGCTGTTGCTCGTCACCGAAAACGCCCGCCCCACGCCGCCGGTGGCGAGGATCACGGCGCGCGCCTGAAACAGGCGGAAATGGCCGTGTTCGCGATCATAGGCCAGTGCACCGGTGACCCGTTCCCCCGCCTTGAGCAGCGTGAGGACGGTGACCTCCATGTGCACGTCGACGCCGAGATGGACCACATGGTCCTGCAATGTCCGGATGATCTCGAGGCCGGTGCGATCGCCGACATGCGCCAGTCGCGGGTAGCGATGGCCCCCGAAATTGCGCTGCAGGATTCGTCCGTCCACGGTCCGGTCGAACACCGCGCCCCACGCCTCGAGCTCCAGCACCCGTGCCGGCGCTTCGCGGGCGTGCAATTCGGCCATCCGCCAGTTGCTCAGGTACTGGCCACCGCGCATGGTGTCGGCAAAATGCACCTGCCAGTTGTCACGATCGTCGACATTGCCCAGGGACGCCGCCACGCCGCCCTCGGCCATCACGGTGTGGGCCTTGCCGAGCAGCGACTTGCAGACGATGCCGACCCGGGCGCCGGCTGCGCGCGCCTCGATCGCGGCACGCAGGCCGGCGCCACCCGCGCCGATGACCAGCACGTCGTATTCGAACACGGTGATGTCGGACATCAGAACAGGCGCCAGTCGTGCCAGATTCCCATCGAGCAGAGCCGCACGTAGAGATCGGAAAAGGCGACCATGAACAACGACAGCCACGCCCACGTCATGTGGGCGCGATTGAAGCAGCTGGAGCAATCGTACATGGCGCGCCGCACCGGATGCCGCGACAACCGATCCAGCGCGCCGCCCACCAGATGCCGCAGCGAATGGCATCCGAGCGTGTAACCGGTCAGCAGCGTCACGTTGACGGCGAGGACCAGCGTGCCGACGCCGATGCCGAAGCTGCGATGTCCGGCGGCATCGGCAAACCAGAGCGCGTCCCAGACATCGTGCCAGAGGATCACCAGGAACACCAGCGCCAGATAGAGCAGGTAGCGATGCACGTTCTGCAGGATCAGCGGAAAGCGCCGCTCGCCGACGTAACTCGAGCGGGGCTCGCCCACGGCACAGTTCGGCGGATCTGCCCAGAACGCCTTGTAATAGGCGCCGCGGTAGTAGTAGCACGTGAAGCGGAATCCGCCGGGCGCCCAGAGAATCAGGATGGCCGGGGAGAACACCAGCCACGAAGGCCACCATCCCGGTCGCGGGCCGAACCACGCATGCGGCGAACTGCCGAACAGTTCCGGCGAATAGAACGGAGAGAGATACGACCCGTACGTATAGTGCGTGCCCTGCAGCGCGGCCCACGTCGAGTACACCACGAAGGCGCCGAACACCACGAACACGATCACGGGCTGAAGCCACCACGTGTCGGTGCGCTGCGTTTCGCCAAAGTGGCGGCGTGCGAGTGGCAACGGCGCGTGGGCCATGACCAGCACATCCTGAATCGGGAGGCTCGCAAGTTGGGGCGGCCCCGCCGAGCAGGCAAGAGGCGTTGCGCCAGCGCGCATCGCACTAGATTCGACGGCGATGCCTCCCTTGCGATACGAGCGTCTGGCGTGGTCGAGCGGTCACGTGCTGGTGGGGATCGACGAAGTCGGTCGCGGCCCGCTCGCTGGTCCCGTGATGGCGGCGGCCGTCTGCTTTCCGATCGAGCATCGTGGCATCCGCGGCGTGCGTGACTCGAAGCAGGTCGCCAATCACGAGGAGCGCGACCGGCTGGTGCGACGCATTCGCGCGCAGGCCCTCGCCTTCGGGCTTGGCGCGGCGAGCGTGCGCGAGATCGCCCGCGTCAACATCCGCCGCGCCACCGCGCTGGCCATGCGCCGGGCGCTGCAACGCTGCCGCGCCCGGTTGGCGCAGGACATCGCCGTCCGCATCGTGATCGATGGCCTCCGTCTTCCCGAACTGCTCGAGGAACACGACGCCGTCGTGCAGGGCGACACGCACTGTCACGCCATTGCCGCCGCGTCGTTGCTCGCCAAGGTCGCCCGCGATCGCCTGATGCACGCGCTGGCGGCACGGCGTCCCGGCTACGGCTGGCAGACCAATGTGGGATATGCCACCACCGAACATGTCGCGGCGCTGCGCGTCCGCGGCCTGACGCCGCATCATCGGGTGCTCTTCTGCGATACGGCACTCGGCCAGCGGGAACTCTTCGACGAAGGCACCGCCGCATGATCGCCCTGCTGCTCGCGCTCGTCGGGCCGGCGGCACGCGCCGACACGGCGGCCGCAACCTGGACGCCGCATCGGGTGTACGACGCGCACCACAAGCGCTTCAGTGACTTCGAGTCGCTCGCGGCCGCGGCCGCGGCGTCGGACATTGTCTTTCTCGGCGAACAGCACGACGACCCGGGAACCCATCGAATGGAACTCGCGTTGCTCGAGGCGGTCGCCCGGCGCCGGCAGCCGGTGATTCTCTCGCTGGAGATGTTCGAGCGCGACGTCCAGCCGGCGCTCGATGCCTATCTGGGCGGCACCCTGTCCGAAGCCGCGTTCCTGCGCGAGTCGCGTCCGTGGCCCAACTATGCCAGCGACTATCGCCCGCTGGTGGAATTCGCGCGGGCGCACGGCTGGCATGTCGTGGCCGCCGACATTCCGCGCCGGCTGGCGAGCGGCGTCGTGACCGGAGGGCTCGCGTCGATCACCGGACGCACCGATTCCGCGCGGGCGTGGGCGGCGGCAGATTTTCAATGTGAACCCTCGGGCGACTACTTCAAGCGCTTCGTGGCGGCCATGGGCAGTCATCCGACCGGCAACGGACCGATACTACCGATGGAGAACATGTACCGTGCGCAGTGCGTCAAGGACGAAACCATGGCCGAGTCGATTGCCAACGCGTGGCGCGACGGCCGCGGCGCGCTGGTCATCCAGTACAACGGAGACTTCCATTCCGATTTCGGCGAAGGGACTGTCGCGCGCACCCGGCGACGGGTGCCGCATGCCCGGGTCGTGGTGATCTCCGCCGTGCCGGTGCCGTCGCTCGATACGCTCGATGCCAAACCGTGGCGAAAGCAGGCGGACTGGATTGTGTTTACGCTGAAACGACAGCCGTGAGCCATGCACCAAGAGGCCGTGACGGATGGCGAGCATGCGCGACGGCGCGGTCGGCCGTGCACCCGCTTGCGTCGGGTCGCGTCCTCATGGATCATGGCTGTCGTTCCCGTTAGACTCCGTCGCGCGCGCCCATAGCTCAGCCGGTAGAGCAATCGCCTTTTAAGCGACAGGTCGCAGGTTCGAACCCTGCTGGGCGCATCCTTCCCCACCTGTTTCGAGGAGCTCAGCCCATGCCTCGATGGATCCTCGCGGCGAGTGTGTGTCTCGCCGCCTGCGGTGGCCGAATGCCGGTCGCTTCGCCAGCGGTGACGCCGATCGCGCCGCCCCAATCCGTGGTGCCGCCCGTGGTCACCGTTGCCACGGTGACGAGACCGCCCGCCCACGACAGCGTCCGGTTGCCCAGCTTTGTGGCCGCGCACGACTCCGTGGCCGACGCGGCCACGCTCGATTCGCTCGACACCGACCAGCCCGCGGCGTCGCTGCCCGATGTCGCCATCGACAAGCACCCCACCTGGGACCTCAACGTCGGCGATTTTGCCGACGAGCCTCGGGTCGAGTACTACGTCGACTACTTCACCGGTCGCGCCCACGATCGCTTCCAGATCTGGCTCGATCGCATGGCCCGGTACGAGGCATACGCCCGCGAGCAGTTCGCGGCGCGCAAGCTGCCCAGCGACTTCGTCTATCTCGCGCTCATTGAGTCGGGCTTTTCACCCAGTGCCGTGAGCCATTCCTCTGCCGTGGGCATCTGGCAGTTCATGCTCGGCACGGGGCGACTGTACGGCCTGCGCGTCGATTCGTGGGTGGACGAACGCCGCGATCCGATCAAGGCGACCGATGCCGCCGCACACGATCTCGACGATCTCACCCAGCGGTTCGGCTCGCCGTATCTGGCGGCGGCCGCGTACAACGCCGGGGCCGGGCGCGTCGAACGCGGCCTCGATCGGCTCAACACACCCGAAACCGATGGGGACGACTCGGTCGACATCACCAACGATTCGGCGTTCTTCAGCCTCGCCGATACGCGACTGATTCGCGACGAAACCAAGAACTACGTGCCGCAGCTGATCGCCGCGGCGATCGTCGCGAAGGAACCGTTCAAGTATGGCTTCACGCCCGCGGCCGACGTGGCGCCATTTCCTCGCGATTCCGTCATGGTGGACGGGGGGACCGGTCTCGATCTCATTGCGCGGCTTGCGGACACAACGCTCGACGCGATTCGCGACCTGAATCCCCAGCTGCTCCGGCTGGTCACGCCGCCGGGTGCCCCCTACCCGGTCCGCGTGCCGCCCGGCCTTGCCGACCAGATCGGCGCAGCCTACGACACGTTGCCCGCCGACCAACGCCATGCGGTAGTGTCACACGAAGTCCGCCGCGGCGAAACGGTGGCGGCCCTGGCCCGGCGCTATCATGTCAGCGCGACGCTGATCCGCGAAGCCAATCGGGATGCGCGGGGCCGATCGCTCGCTGCCGGCAGCATGGTGTACCTGCCGGTGAACACGACGATTCCCGCCAGCTTCCTGCGCGAGCCCGACCCGCCGCGCACCACGCGAGTGGTCAGCACCTATTACGCGGTGCACCGCGGCGAATCCCTGACGCATTTCGCGCATCGAGTCGGTGCATCCGTGGCAACGGTCCGACGCGAAAATCACCTCGCCGTGAATGCCCGGCTCCTGGCCGGCGAAAAGCTCCGCGTAGAACGCACCGTCGTCGCCAGCCATGCCCGGCGCGCGCCGACGCGCGCCCGGCGTGCCTCGACCGTGGGCACTCGGAGCGGCGGCCGGACCCATGTCGTGAAGTCGGGGGAAACGGTCAGCGGCATTGCCGAGCGCTATGGCGTGCGGCAATCCGTGTTGATGGCAGCAAACGGCCTGGGCGCGCGGGCGCGCATCCAGGCCGGGCAGGTGCTCGAGATTCCGTCGGGCGGCGTCTAGCGCGCCGTTCAATCCGCGTGCCGACCAAGTCCTTGCATGACTGCATGCGAATAGCGCCCCGGCACGCTCACCCCGCTGGCCTGTTCAGCGAGGACCAGGGTGGGTCCCTTGTTGTACGCCTCGAGCGCCGCGGGCAGGTTGTTGCCGAACTGATTCATCAGATCACGCAGGTAGCGGAACCCGAGCCGAAGGTTGGTGTTGGCGTTCATGAGGTCGGCCTCGTCGACCGTCGCATCGTAGATCCGCGCGGTGGGTAGACGCAGTTGCGTCAGCCCAATGGCCGAGGCCGGACTCTCGGCGCTATTCTGGAATCCACTCTCGACCTTGACCAGGCGAAATCCCACGGCGGGCGGCACGCCTTCGGCCGACGCGATGTCGTAGATCTGCGCCGCGAGGTCGGCAGGAATCGCGTACTCGCCCGAAAATGACATGATCTGATCCGCGCGCTCCAGCTCCCGCTGCGCGTCGAGCAGCCGCGCCTTCACGGTCGCGAGCGACGACGTGCTGTCAGCCGCCGGCGCCACCACGGCGGGTGCGCCATGATGGGCCAGCACCGACGACACGCTGCCGAGTCCAAGCAGTGCGATGCCGCCCACGGTGACCACCACGAGTTGTGCGAACAATCGTCTCATTCCGGCAACTCCTTTGCATCATGGGACGCGTGCCAATCGCCGCCCGCGCCGCCCGTTTTTTCCAGCAGTCGTACCGTCCTGATCGCGGTGCCACGATCGACGCCCTTGACCATGTCGTATACCGTCAGGCATGCCACGCTCACGGCCGTCATCGCTTCCATCTCCACTCCCGTGCGGGCCGTGGCCGTCACCTCGCCGGTCACGCGCACCCCCGGCCATGCTTCCACCAGTTCGATGCGCACCTGCACCCGGTCCAGCGCCAGTGGGTGGCAGAGGGGAATCAGGTCCCCGGTTCGCTTGGCGGCCATGGTGCCCGCGAGCTCAGCGACGGTGACCACGTCGCCCTTGGCGATCGCGGCATCGCGCACCTGCGCGAACGCCTTGGCCGACATCAGCACCTGACCTTCTGCGATCGCCCGCCGTATCGTGACCGGCTTGTCCGATACGTCCACCATCCTGGCCCGGCCCGCGGAATCGAGGTGACTCAGCATCACGCCGCGCCCACGGCCATCAGTTCATCGATCAGTGCGGCCAGCAGCAACTGCGGATTGGCGTTGCCCTGGGCCCGCTCGCGTGCCTTGAGGACGCATTCGATTCCATCCAGGTTCCCCGTCGCACCCGAACTGGAGACGCGAGTTGATCCAGTCGTCGCACGGCGGGCCCGCAACGCCAATTCGGCCGCCAGGCCATCGAGCAGCTCGGTGAAATCGCCGCGGGCCTGCCAAGGGCCCTGACGCAGCACGAGCGCGGTCGTTGACGGGCCTTCCCCAAGCTGATCGAGCAGCGTCCTGGCGGCCTCTCGCGAGGTGCCGGCTTCGCCGGCGGTACTCCTGATCGCGCGGCCGATCGCGCCGTGAGCTCGCTCCACCACCGCGTCAGTGGCCAGCGCCGGGCGGGCAGTGCGGAGGAACTCCGCCACGTCGCCGTCGCTCAAGCGACCGAGGCGCAGCGGGGTGGCGCGAGATCGGATCGTCGGCAGCATCAACCCCGGCTCCGCCGTGGTGAGCATGAAGAGCGTCCGGGCGGGCGGCTCTTCGAGCAGTTTGAGCAGGGCATTCGCGGCTTCCTGGCTCGCCTCCTGGGGAACCAGCCGGTCGGCATGCCCGATGATGAAGACGCGCCACCCCCCTTCCACGGCAGTGAGCGCGGCCTGACGTTGCAACAGACGGGCGGACGCGATGCCGTGGATCGCCATGCCATCGGGCGGACTCCACAACGGGTCGCGGCGCCGTTCCGCCATCACCGTCTCCAACAGCTCGCCAACCTCGTCGAGCTGGCGATTCGGATCGGACCCCTTCGCGCGCGGTACCGGGACAAACCAATGCAGGTCCGGGTGCGCCAGATCAAGCACGCGTCGGCAGCCGGTGCACTTGCCGCACGGCTTTGGCTCGCGGTCGGTGCAGAGCACCAGCTGGGCGGCCCACAGCGCGAGGCGTTGCTTGCCGATTCCTTCGGCCCCGGTAATCAGCAGGACCTGCGGCAACCGATCGGCCGCGACCGCGCGGCGAAGATCTGTCTGGGCGCTGGCGTGACCAGCCAATGGGAGCAACGGCATCACACAAATCTAACTGGTGCTTCTGGGTAGAAGAAGCCCAGATGATGTGTCGTAAATCATTTATCCACAACGTTTTATGGCAATAGTCGCTGACGGGTCCACGCCAGAATGGCCGGTCCGGTCATCTTCGTGGAAGAGTGCTTGCTCACGGGCGGATTGGTGTTGTGAGTGTTTGCTCATTTGTCAAGTTTTCTCGGCTGGGTTTGCCGAGATCCTTGCCACCGTGCGGCCGAACGGGTACGTTGTCGCGCCGCGTCGTGCGGCCATTTTCCCGAGTAGCTCAGTCGGTAGAGCAGCTGACTGTTAATCAGCGGGTCGGGGGTTCGAGTCCCTCCTCGGGAGTTTCGCCTTTTCGGGCGAGTGATCGCGGCCCGACCGGGCACGCTTCTTCCTGTCCATTCTCGAGTTCGAATCTCCGATACTCGGGACATGCCCATGTCAGCCCACCACGCGTCGCTTCGGTCACTCCTGCTGGTTGGTCTCGTGCTCGCCGCCTCGTGTCGCGCGCCGTTCGTTCCGGAGCCCGATTCGGGCACCACTCCCCCGCCACCGCCGGCCACCGGAGGTCCGCTGCTTCCGTTGCGAATCGGTGCCCAGGGTCCGGACTTCGCCCGAGCCGTCGCGACCGACGCCGCCGGCGACGCCTTCGTCGCCAGCTACTTCGCCAACACGGTCGACTTCGACGCTGACAGTGGTGCCACGGCACGCACCGCGGTCGGTCCCTACGACATCGCGGTCGCGAAATACGCGTCTGACGGCTCCTTCCAGTGGGTGTACAGCATCGGCGGCACCGACGCCGACGTGCCCTTCAACATCAAGGTCGGGCCCGACGGCGCGGTGTACGTCACGGGCTACGTGACGGCCGGCGCCCTGTGCAACGGCAATGTGGTGCCCAACCACGGCGATCATGACATCCTGTTGATGCGGATCAGCGCCGTTGGCACCTGTGATTGGGCGCTCGGCGTCGGCGGCAGCGGCGTCGACGAGGGCCATGATCTCGCCATCGATGCCAACGGTGACGTGCTGGTGACCGGCGAGTTCTCGGACACGGTCGATTTCGACCCGAGTGGCGGAGCTGCGGAACTGGTGTCTCGCGGCGGTACCGATGGGTTCGTGGCCCGGTACGCGTCGGATGGCTCCTTCATTGGTGTCGCGCAATTCGGTGGCGTGAACGACGACGCCGGCAACGCGATCGCCGTGCGCACCGACGGCGACGTCGTCATCGGCGGCACGTTCAACTCGACGGCGAGCTTCGGTTCGCCGCTGGCGCCGCAGCTGCTGGTCAGTGCGGGCGGCGCTGACTATTTCGTGGCGCGACTGGCGCCCACGCTGGGCCTGGAATGGGCCGTTCGCGGCGGCGGTCCCGGGAACGACGCGATCAACACCGGCGGTGTGATCGTCGCAAGCACCGGCGTGATCTACGTCACCGGCACCTTCACCGGCACGGCGTCGGTGGGGTCGCTGAGCCAGTTCCTGGTGAGCCACGGCGACATCGACGTCTTTCTCACCAGCTACGACGCGAGCGGCAACTGGAACGGCCTGGGCGAGTCGTTTGGCGGCTCGGGCACCGACGGCGTGTCGGCCTTTGCCATGGACGCGTCGGGGAATTTCTACCTCGGCGGCACGTTCCAGAGCTCGGTGGACTTCGATCCCGGCGCTGGGACGCACGTCGTCAACGCGCTTGGCAGCGACGGTGCCGGCGACGCGTACGTGTTGTCGTTGACCCCGGCCGGCGATCTGCGTTGGGTCGACCCACTCAGCGGCGCGGTGTCTGGTGCCTCGAACTACGCCCTCACCGGCGGCATCGCGCTGACCGATGACGGCGACCTCTGGGCGGTCGGCCGCTTCTTCGGGCTGGTGGATTTCGATCCGGGTTCCGGTGCGGTCCAGCGTCAGAGCCTGGGCGATGCCGACCAGTTCATCGCGCGGTACGATCAGGCCACCGGCGCGCTCAAGCAGCAGTAGGCGGCGCCGGTTTGGGGGCGCTGCCCCTACCGAATTGACCGCGAACCAGCCATATTGGTCGGCTGCCCATTCGAGACAGGACCGATGGCCAAGACCAGTTGGATGCAACGCAATCTCAAGCGCACCCGCCTCGTTGCCAAGCACGGCGAACAGCGCAAGAAACTCAAGGCCGTGATCAGCAGCCTCGCCGCGACTCAGGCGCAGAAGGATGCCGCCATTCGGAAGCTGCAGGCGCTGCCGCGCAACTCATCGCCCGTCCGGGTCGTCAACCGCTGTCAGTTGACCGGCCGGTCGCGCGCGTATGTGCGCCGGTTCGGCCTGTCGCGCATCGCCTTCCGGGAACTCGCGCTCGAAGGGAAGATTCCCGGCGTGCGCAAGGCGTCCTGGTAACCGCGGAGCCCATCGACCATGGCAAAGAAAGGCCGCGTGCAGGTCAAGCTCCGCAGCAGCGAGAGCGCGTACGTCTACGTCACGACCAAGAACCCCAAGAAGCACCCCGAGCGGATGGAACTCCGCAAGTACGATCCCGTGCTCAAGCGTCACACGGGGTTCAAGGAAGAGAAGTGACCGACCAGCTTCGCTGATCGGTCATCCTGAGCGACCGCAGGCCGCGAAGGATCTCCGCGGGGTGAGGGACCACCGACCGCCGGACATCGAAGATTCTCTGCCAGCGCCGCTGAGTATGTCGAGCGGCGCTGATGCTTTAACCTTCTCGCATGACTCCCGACGACTTCCGCCATTACGGGCACGAGATCGTGGACTGGCTGGCGGACTACTACACCAATATCGAATCACGCCCCGTCGCCCCGGCCATCACCCCCGGGGCGTTGCGCGCGGCGCTGCCTCGTGCGGCCCCAGAGCAGGGCGAATCGTTCGAGACGATTCTGGCGGACTTCGAGCACCGCATCGTCCCGGCGATGTCGCACTGGGGACATCCGGGCTGGTTCGCCTACTTCCCCTCGAACAGCTCACCGGCGTCCGTCCTTGGCGAATTCCTCGCCGCCGGTCTCGGCGCGCAGTGCATGAGCTGGATTACGTCGCCGGCAGGCACCGAACTCGAGCAGGTGGTGATGAGCTGGTATCGCCAGTTGTTGCAGTTGCCGGCCGAGTTTACGGGTGTGATCCAGGATACCGCGTCGTCTGCCACGCTGGTGGCCTTCCTGACGGCGCGGGATCGCATCGGCGATCCGTCGCGTGCGGTGGCATACTGGGCAGCCGAAGCCCACTCGTCCGTGGCCAAGGCCGCGCGCCTGGCGGGCCTCGCCGCCACGCGGCAGCGCGTCGTCCCGGTCGATCGCGAATTCGCGATGCAGCCGGCCGCCCTTGCTGCGATGATGGCCGACGACGCCGCGGCGGGGCTGCTGCCGATGATCGTGGTCGGTACCATGGGGACGACGTCATCGGCGGCGTGTGATCCGTTGCGGGCGATCGGCGAGATTGCGCGCCGGCACGGCGCCTGGTTTCATGTCGATGCGGCGTACGGCGGCTCGGCGGCCATCGTCCCGGAATTGCGGCCGCTGCTCGATGGCGTCGACCTCGCCGATTCGATGGTGACCAATCCGCACAAGTGGCTGCTCACCAACTTCGATTGCTCAGCCTACTTCGTGCGCGACGTCGAGGCATTGCTGCGCACCTTCACGATCACGCCGGAATACCTGCGCACCGCGCACGACGCGGATGACGCCGCGGTCAACTTTCGCGATTGGGGGATTCCGCTGGGCCGCCGGTTCCGCGCGCTCAAGCTCTGGTTCGTGTTGCGCAGCTACGGCGCCGACGCGATCCGCGCCATGATCCGGGAGCATGTCGCCTGGGCGCATGAACTGGCTGCATGGGTCGACGCGTCGGCGGACTTCGAACGTCTCGCGCCCTCGCCGTTGGCGCTGGTGTGCCTGCGCCACGTGCCGCGCGATCTCGTGGGCAACGAAGCGGCCCTCGCCGTGCACAACGCCGCCCTCATGGCCCGGGTCAATGCGACCGGTGAAGTGCTGTTGACGCACACGTCGTTGGCGGGCCGGTACGCCATCCGCGTTGCGATCGGAAGTTTTCGCACGGAGCGGCGCCACGTGGAGCGCGTCTGGGAGTTGTTGCGGCGCGAAGCCGAAACCGCCGACGCGCTGCGGTTGCGCAGCTGACCCGGGGGTCAACCGGCGCGAGGCGCACCGGAGTCGTCCAGCGCGGCACGCAGGTACGGTGCGGTCTCCGACGTCGCGGCCTGTGCGACCGTTTCGGGACGCCCCATCGCCACGACATGTCCGCCCCAGGGACCGGCGCCCGGGCCCATGTCGATCACCCAGTCTGCGCGCTTGACGATGTCGATGTTGTGCTCGATCACGACGACGGTGTGGCCCGCATCGACCAGCTTGTCGAGCACGCCGATCAGTACGCGCACATCATCGATGTGCAATCCGGTGGTCGGCTCGTCGAGCAGATAGAGCTTGCGTCCGCCACGCTTCTGCGCGGCGAGGAGTTCCCGCGCGATCTTGAGGCGCTGCGCCTCGCCGCCCGATAGCGTGGTGGCCGGCTGTCCCAGCCGCAGATAGCCCAGACCGACCTGTTGCAGCTGCCAGAGCGCGCTGCCCAGCCGGGTGTGATGGCGGAATCGCCGGATCGCGTCGTCGACGCTCCACTGCAGCACGTCGTGGATGCTGCATCCCTGCACCTTGACGTCGAGCACCTCGCGCTTGAATCGGGTGCCGCCGCACACGTCGCACGGAACGAACACGTCGGCGAGGAACACCATTTCCACCTTGACCTGGCCCGCGCCTTCGCACGCTTCGCAGCGGCCACCTTTCACGTTGAAGGAAAACGTCGCGGGGGTGTAGCGCCGCTTGCGTGCGAGTGGCTGGCTCGCGAAAAGCTCCCGGATCTCGTCGAATGCCTTGATGTACGTCACCGGATTGGACCGCGGGGTGCGACCGATCGGTGTCTGATCGATCAGCACGACGCTGCTGAGCAGTCGCCAGCCGTCGAGCGCGTCGACTTCGCCCACGCTTTCGCCGAGGTGCCGCTTGGCGGAGTGGTCGCCTTGCAGGCGCTGCTCGAGCTGGCGATACAGGATGTCGTACACCAGGGTGCTCTTGCCCGAGCCCGAGACGCCGGTGACGGCCGTCAGCGCGCCGAGGGGAATGTCCACGTCGACGCCGGTGAGGTTGTGCAGGCGGCC
Source organism: uncultured Gemmatimonadales bacterium (assembly GCA_963796635.1). Classification (GTDB taxonomy): domain Bacteria; phylum Gemmatimonadota; class Gemmatimonadetes; order Gemmatimonadales; family GWC2-71-9; genus Palsa-1233. The sequence continues at coordinate 1,901,271 of CAWCMH010000001.1, read as the reverse complement.
GCCCCGCAGCGCGAGACGGGGGCCATCCACGGTCCGCCGCAGTGACGGGGTGCCGATGCGTTTCTCGCCCCGCAGGTATGCCGCGGTGAGCGTGTTGCGGGCCGCGGCGACCGGCCCCGCATGGACCAGCTGGCCGCCGTGCTCGCCCGCGCCCGGTCCGAGCTCGATCATCCAGTCGGCGCCGCGCACGGCACTGAGATCATGTTCGACCACGACCACCGTGTTGCCGAGGTCGCGCAGTCGGTGCAGCAATGCGAGGAGGCGATCGGTGTCCCGCGGGTGGAGGCCGATCGACGGTTCATCGAGCACGTAGAGCGCGTCGACCAGTTGCGCGCCGAGGGCGTTGGCGAGGGCGATGCGCTGGGCTTCGCCGCCCGACAGCGTGCGGGTCTGTCGGTCGAGCGTGAGATAGCCGAGCCCGACATCCCGCAGGTACGACACGCGCGCGGCGGTCTGGTCGAGAACCAGGTCGGCGATCTGTCGTGCCGCGCCGGTGAGCTCCAGCGTGGCGAGCCATCCCGCGAGTTCGTCGACGGTGCGCGCGGTCACGTCGGCGATCGACTGCCCGGCGATCCGCACCGCCAGCGCTTCGGGCTTGAGCCGGCTGCCGCCGCAGGTCCGGCACTCCTGCGCCAACTGGTATTGCCGCAGGAAGACCCGGATGTACTGCTTGTAGCGCTTGGCCTCGAGATCCTTGAGAAACGGAAAGATGCCGACATAGCGGCCCTGGCGATCGTGCAGCAGTGTCTCGCGGACGGCCGCGGGCAGGTCGCGCCATGGTGTGTCCGGGCCCACGCCCAGCTTGCGCGCGGTGGCCGCGAGCAAGCGGCGCCGGGCGTCATACCGGGGCTTGGTCCATGGATCGATCGCGCCCTCGGCGAGCGAGCGCGCCGGGTCGGGCACGATCAGCGATTCGTCATACTCGAGCGTGGCGCCGAACCCGTTGCACACGGGGCATGCGCCGCGAGGATTGTTGAACGAAAACAGCGCCGGCGTGATCAGCGCGCCGGGTGTATCGCAGGCGCTGCATGCTGGAAACTCGGTGAAGCGCAAGCGGCGCGTCGGCAAGATCGCGATCGTGATGCCTTCGCCTTCGTTGAACGCCACGCTCACGGCGTCGGCGATCCGCCCCGCCTGCGCCGTGTCGGCAGCAAGGCGGTCAACCACCACGAGCACCTCTCCGGCGCGCGACAGATCGGCGTCGCCGGGGAGTTCGTCGAGGTGCAGGGCGGTGCCGTCGGCCACCACACGCACGAAGCCAAGGGCGCGCAGGTTGTCGACCGTCGCGGCGTGCGTGGCCCGAGCGGGCGCGGGCAGGGGAAATGCGATCTGCATCCGGTCGCCGGTGGCAAGGAGGGCATCGGTGACCGATTGCGGCGTATCGCGCCGCACGCGCCCGCCGCAGTTGGTGCAGAACTGCTCGCCGATGCGCGCCCAGAGTAGTCGCAGGTAATCGTAGATCTCCGTCGCCGTCCCGACCGTCGATCGTGACGACATCGCCGGGGGCTGCTGCTCGATTGCCACGGCCGGTGCCACGCCTTCCAGTCGATCGACCAGCGGTTTCGGCATGCGCTCGAGGAACTGCTTGGCATAGCTCGACAGCGATTCGATGTAGCGTCGCTGCCCTTCGGCGTAGAGCGTGTCGAACGCGAGGGAGCTCTTGCCGCTGCCCGATGGTCCGGTGACGACTGTGACGGTGCGACGCGGGATCTCGACGGTGATGCCACGGAGATTGTTCTGGCGCGCGTTGACGATGCGGATGACGGAGGTCACGCGTGAAACGTAAGACTAGCGGGCACGCGGCGAGCGGCGGGAGGCCTCCGGTCGCGGTGTCGTGGCGCCGGTCGCTGACCGCTCGGCTTGTGTCGCTCGTCTTTGCTGTTCCCGCATTTGTCAGTACGTTTGCCGCCGATGCCTGGCATGCTCACGCCCGCGCGCCTGCGACAGGGGTTTGCGCTTTTCGTGCTGATCTCCGTGATCGCCTATGCGGGCGTGTTGTTGTACGGCCACGATACCCGCGGGTTCATCACGTCGCTGCTGGGGTTGCGCTGGCGGTGGGTCCTGGTCGGCGCCTGTCTCGCCTCGATGGACTGGTTCGGCGGCGGGCTGCGGCTCTGGGTGCTGGCGCGCGTGGTACACGATCGGCCGCCGCTCAAGGGCATGATCATCGCCGGCGGCATGGCGGCGTGGGGATCGTACGTCACCCCGCTCCAGGCCGGCTCGTCGCCCGTGATGATCTACGCCATGAAGCGCGCCGGCATTCCGGTCCCCAAGGCGATGGCCACCGTGCTGATGTCGTTCATCGCCACGGTGGCCTTCTTCGCCATCGCCGGCCCCACCGCGCTGCTGCTCGGTGCCGGAAGTTCGTTGCGGGAACACGGGGACTTCCTCGGCCTCAACCTGCTGGACCTGTTCAAGACCAGCATGGGCATTTTCGTGCTGCTCGGCGTCCTGCTCGTCGTGGTGATGCTCGCGCCGCGCGTGCTGTCGGCGTTGATTCACCGGATCGCCACCGCGCTGGGCAAGCGCAGCCGTCGCGTGTCGGCGCGGCTCGACGGCTTGCGGGTCGGCATTGATCAGGCGCACGACACGATGCAGACGTTCAACACGGCGCGCGGCTGGATCGCGCTCGGCTGGGCCATCGTGCTGTCGGCGCCGAGCCACGCCAACAAGCTGCTCGCCGGATACGTCGCGCTGCGCGCCATCGGCATCCACGCGCAGTTCGTCGACGTGCTGCTGTTGCAGACGTTCATTTCGTCGATGCTGTACTTCGCCCCCACGCCGGGCGGCTCCGGATTCGCCGAGGGGCTGTCGACGCTGGTGATGAGCAGCCTGGTGGCGCCGGTGCTGATGCCGGTGTACACGCTGGTGTGGAACTTCATCAACAAGTGGTTCACCATTGCGGCCGGGTTCGTGGTGTTTTCGCAATGGGTGCGTCGGGGACTGCAGGCCATCGAAGTGCCCGCGCCATGACGGCGATCGCTCCCGATGAACCGCTGACAGGGGCCGATCCCGAACTCGGTCGGCGGTTGCTTCGATACGCGCGCCCCTATCTGCCGGCGATCCTGACCGCCGTGGTCCTGCTGCTCATCGACGCCGGGCTGGCCCTCGTGGGCCCGACGCTGACCCGTCGGGCGCTCGACGTCGCGATTCCGCGCCGCGACGTGGCGATGCTGGGAACCCTGGGCGCGATCTACGGCGCCACGCTGCTGATCGGGTTCGCCGGGGAGTACGCGCAGACGGTGCTGACCACCTGGGTGGGACAGCGGGTCATGTCGGACCTGCGGCGCCAGCTGTTTGCGCACCTGCAGCGGCTGAGCATTCCGTTCTACGATCGGCAACCGGTCGGTCGCCTCGTGACCCGGGTGACGTCGGATGTGGAGACGCTCAACGAGCTGTTCTCGTCGGGCGTGGTCACCGTGATCGGCGACATCGCGACGCTGGTGGCGATCAGCGGCCTGATGCTGAGTGTCAACTGGCGCCTGGCGCTGGTTGCGTTCGGCGTGCTGCCGTTCATGATCGGCGTCGTGGCCTTGTTCCGCCGGTCGGTGCGCGAGGCCTTTCGCGATATTCGCGCCGCCGTGGCGCGACTCAATGCGTACCTGCAGGAACAGCTTTCGGGCGTCCGCGTGGTGCAGCTGTTCAACCGCGAGCCCGCGAGCGCGGCGGAGTTCGGCGCGTTGAACCGCAGCTACCTGCAGGCGAACCTGCGGTCGATCACGTTGTACGCGCTGTTCTTTCCGGTCGTGGAATTCCTCACCGCGGCGTCGATTGCGGCGATTCTCTGGTACGCGGGATTGCGGCACGCAAGCCTGGGCCTCACCATCGGCGTCCTCGCGGAGTTCATTCAGCTGGTCCGCCGCTTCTTCCAGCCGTTGCAGGACTTGTCGGAAAAATTCAACCTGCTGCAAAGCGCGATGGCGAGCGGCGAACGGGTCTTCCGGCTGCTCGACACACCGGTGGAGATCGCCGAGCCCGAGCATCCGGTGGCGCTGACGCTGCCGGTGCGTGGCGAGCTGGTGTTCGATGACGTGTGGTTCCGCTACGCGGACGATGCGCCGTGGGCGTTGCGCGGGGTGTCGTTTCGCGTGGCGCCCGGCGAGACCGTCGCGGTCGTCGGGCACACCGGGGCAGGCAAGACCACGCTCCTGTCGCTGTTGCTCCGCTTCTATGTGCCCACGCGCGGCCGCATCACCGTCGACGGCACCGACCTGCAGCAGCTGAGCAGCGCGGCGCTGCGCCGCGTCATCGGTTTCGTGCCCCAGGACCTTTTTCTCTTCCGCAACACGCTGGCCCACAACCTGCGACTGGATCGCGAGCTGGATGATGCCGGCCTGCACCGCGCGCTGGCCGCGGTCGGCGCCGACCCCATGGTGGCGCGGCTGCCGGGCGGGCTGGACCACGTAGTGGCTGAACGGGGGCGTTCGTTGTCGGTCGGGGAGCGGCAGCTGCTGTCCTTTGCGAGGGCCCTTGCCGGCGACCCGGCCATTCTGCTGCTCGACGAGGCGACCAGCGCCGTGGATCCCGAGACCGAAGGGCGAATCCAGCGGGCGTTGCAGCGGCTGCGGCAGGGGCGGACCGCGATCATTGTGGCCCATCGGCTGGGCACCGTGGTCGATGCCGACCGGATCCTGGTGTTCCACCACGGCGAGTTGCGCGAAAGTGGCAACCACCGCGAGTTGATGGCGTTGCGCGGGCTCTACTTCCGGCTGGTGCGGCTCCAGCAGGGCGATCCGCCGATGGCGGCGTCTGCATGATTCTTGCCCTCACTGGTCTGCGACGGATAGGTTTCGCTTTTTCGGTACCGACACCGGAGTGATTTCTGGATCCTGAGCTGTCGAAGCCAACGGGTGCGCAGTCAGGGCCGACGCCCCTGGCCTGGCTTCATGTCCGCGCCGAGGGTCACCCCGCCGTTCCGGTGCCGGTGCCATCGGCCACCGCATCGATCGGGGCCGACCCGGACAACGACATCGTGTTGCCGGACGCCGGGCTGGCGCCGCGCCACGGCCAGCTCCGCCTCAGCGACGGCGTCTGGACGTTCACCAATCTCTGCCAGGACAAGCCGTTGTGGATCGACGGCCAGCATGTGCTGGACGAGGAAGTGCTCGCCCCGGGCTCGATTCTCTGCCTGGGCGACGCCACCCTGGCCTTCTCGCCCGACGACACGTGGGACGACTCGCCCCGCCCGGCGGCCGACCCGGTTCGCCAGCCACTGATGCAGTTTCCCGAGGCCGAGCGCTCGATCTGGCCCACCGCGATCTTTGCGGTAGCGCTCGGTGCGGTGATCTTTGCGGCCATCATGCTGATGCGAGCCCATTGATGCGCTTCTCGTGCGCGGCCCGGACCGACGTTGGCGTGGTGCGATCCGGGAATGAAGACTCGTACCTGATGGCCAGCGACCGCGGCCTGTTCATCGTGGCGGACGGCATGGGCGGCCATGCGGCCGGCGAAGTTGCCAGCGAAATGGCGACCCGCATCGTCGCGGAGCGCTTTCGCCCGGCGCGCGGCATGACGGATGACGAATTGATGGCGCAACTGGTCGGGGCCATCCGCGCGGCCAACGAGGCCATCTTCCAGCGCACCGTCACCGAGGTCGACAAGCGCGGCATGGGCACCACCAGTACCGTGCTGCATCTGCTGCCGCGCCGCTACCTGATCGGGCAGGTCGGCGACTCTCGCGCCTACATCCTGCGGGGCGGCGTGCTGTCGCAACTCACCAAGGACCACAGCTACGTCCAGGAGCAGGTCGACGCGGGCAAGCTCACGCCCGAAGAGGCGCGCGTCCATCCCTACGCCAACGTGATCACCCGGTGTGTGGGGTCAAGCAGCGATGTGGTGCCGGATCTCTACTTCGGAACGCTCGAGGCGGGGGACCTGCTGTTGCTGGCCTCGGACGGCCTGACGGGCATGCTCGAAGACGAAGACGTGCGGCAGATCGTCATGTCGGGACTGGAGCTGGAGGAGATGGTCGACGCACTGATCGCCGGCGCCAATCATCGCGGCGGACTCGACAACGTCACCACCGTGCTCGTGCGGATCGAGGAAGTCGCCGCGCCCACCGGCGAAGTGCCGGCGATGAAGCGGTGACCCCGCTGGCCGCGCTCTGAAGAGGCAAACGGCCCCACGAGTCGCGGGTCCGTTTGCCTGAGCGGGACCTACCGACTTACGCCGACCGGCGGCGTCGCCTCCGGGCGCCGACGCCGACCAATGCCGCCAATCCTGAGCCCAGCAGGGTCAGCGACCCCGGTTCAGGCGTTACGGCGACCGACGAACCGTAGTCGAACTGCGTTACCAAGCCCCAGCCAGCGCCGAGAGTTCCAAAATCGGTCGCGCGAGAAAAATCGGTCGCGTCGCCGTCTTGCGCCTCGAAATAATTGAACGAACCTGCGACCGGACCCGATGTGACTCGCAAGTCCAGCAGCAAGTTCCCCGCGGCTGGATCGTAAAAGAACGGGTTGCCGGCGAAGCTGAGTGTCGCTGGCGCGCTTCCGCCGCTGAGCGCGTAGGTGCCGAAGAGTGTCTGGTCGGCGCCGACGTTGCCGTCTGGGTCCGTGTACGAGATGCCGCCGGGCCCGTCGACGTTCAGCCCCTTCGTAGTCGTCGACAGCGAGATGGTGAACGTCATTGTGTTCAAGTCGCCGGCGAACTCCGGATCCTCGAAGAAATCCAGTCCCGTGATGAATCCGGCGGTGCCGAAAGCGCTGGAGGCATACACTTGCTGATAATAGGTGCTTGGCTGGGCCACGTCCGTGAATTCACAACCAAACGGAAGGCAGTTGGGCTGCGTAGGGGTACCGACGATCACCTGACCTTCGAGCGTGCTGGTGGTGGCGAAAAACGCCATCGCCGCGACCACATGGCGCAGTCGGATCATTGCAGAGCTCCTTCAAGTTGTACGGGGAGATTGATTCCGGAGGGGAATTGCAGCTTCCGTGCCGCAAGCCGGTAATTGCAACTCAATAGTGTTCAACGTGTTAGGAATCGCTCCAGCCGAATGTCATGGTTCCGGGGCTACACTACGGGCCCACGTTGTGGCGGCGTTACGACAGCAATGCTGCCGGAGTCGCGGCAAGCACGCGCGGCTCGACCGTGAAAATCCGCAACCGCCGCGCACTCCGGTAGAGCTCGTCCGCCACCCGCGGCAATCCCAGCGCGCCCGCGCGTCCTTCGTCGGTGAGCTGTTCCACGCGCTGGTCGCGGGTGAGCAGCGGCAGGTCGACCTGCAGCATCGACGCGCGTTCCGGATAATCCACCAGGACACCATGGGGTGGCAGGCCGAGTTCCGCCGCGAGCGCGTCTTCGGCATCGCGCAACCGGTCCGGATCGCCCGAGACCCAATCGGCGATGTCGTCCCCCACCTCGGTAGCCGGCAGGTCGAGCGCGCGCTTGTAGAGCCGGCGTTCGTGTACTGCCAGCGCGAGCCCGGTCGGGTCGCGCTCCGAGAGCAGCGTGTCGAGCATGCCGTCCGTGGCCATCTCGATCGTGCCGATGTCGAGCCGTCCGGCGTCGACGGTCGCCCGGACGGCGCGCTTGAACATGCACGTCGCCGAGCGCACGGCGTGATGCCAGTACACGTTGCGATACATCTGGTACTTGGCGAACAGCAGGGATTCCAGCGCGCTGATGCCTTTTTCGTGCACGCCGACCGCCAGCCCCGGCGGTGCGTCGATCAGGACCAGCGACGCGAGCAGCCGATCGACGTCGACCACGCCATACGGCACGCCGCACATGCGCGCATCCCGGCTGAGGTAGTCGATCTTGTCGAGGTCGAGTGATCCCGAGACCAGCCCCGAGAGTGGCGACCGGCTGTCGCCCTGGATCAGGGCCGCGAGTCGCGAGATCAGCGCGTCGCCGCCGATCTCGCGGAGCAATGCCCCGAGGTCGCCTTCGCCGAGCTTGCGCGCGCCGAGTGCTTCGTGGCTCGGGAACCCGGCCTCTTCCAGTGCGTGAGAGAACGGATAATGTCCGATGTCGTGCAGCAGCGCGGCGAGGCGAACCGCTTCGCATTCCGTTTCGTCGATGCCGGCAAGGTCGCCGCGATCGGCCAGCGTGGCCAGGGCGCGACGGGCGAGATGGTACGCGCCCAGGGCGTGCTCAAATCGCGAATGGGTCGCGCCCGGATACACCAGGAACGCGTGTCCCAGCTGGCGTACGTAGCGGAGTCGTTGAAACGCGCGCGTATCGATGATGCGCGCCGCCACCGGCTCGAGCCGGATGTTGTCCCACAGCGGATCGCGGACGATGTCATCGGTCGACGCCGCACGCGGCCCGCCCGACATCATTCCGGCTCCAGCCGCCAGTGCTCCGGGCTGCGCCACAACGACGACAGGATCAATTCCCGCATCCACATGAATTCCTGCGGCAGCCGGTCGTAGAGCTTCTCGAACAGCTCGCGGTGCGACAGCAATTCTCCCTTCCACAGTTCGCGGTCGACGGACATCAACTCGTTGAACGTGTCGCGCCGGAAGTCGAGGCCGTCCCAGCGCAGGTCTTCGTAGCGCGGCATCCACCCGATCGGACTTTCGATGCCGGCGGCCCGCCCGCGCACGCGGCCCACGATCCACTCGAGCACGCGCATGTTCTGGCCGTAGCCGGGCCAGATGAACTTGCCGTCGGCATCCTTGCGGAACCAGTTGACGCAAAAGATCCGCGGCGGTTCTGCCAGGCTGCGTCCCATCTGCAGCCAGTGATTGAAGTAGTCGCCCATGTGATAGCCGCAGAACGGCAGCATCGCGAACGGGTCGCGCCGCACGTTCCCCACCGCTCCCGCGGCGGCGGCGGTGGTTTCGGAACCGATCGTCGCACCGAGGTAGACGCCGAAATTCCAGTTGAAGGCCTGGTACACCAGCGGCACGGTGGTCGCCCGACGGCCCCCGTAGATGAATGCCGAGATCGGCACGCCGGCCGGATCCTCCCACGCGGGATCGATGCAGGGACATTGCGATGCCGGCGCCGTGAAGCGGGCGTTGGGGTGTGCCGCGGGAGTCTTGCTCTCCGGCGTCCACGACTTGCCGTGCCAGTCGGTCAGGTGCGCCGGCGGTGTCCTGGTCATGCCCTCCCACCAGACGTCGCCGTCGTCGGTGAGCGCCACATTGGTGAAGATGCTGTTCGTCGCCATGGTGTCCATGGCGTTGGGATTGGTGTCATACGAGGTGCCCGGGGCCACGCCGAAATAGCCGGCTTCGGGGTTGATCGCGCGCAGCTGGCCGTCCGGTCCCGGCCGGATCCAGGCGATATCGTCGCCCACCGTCGAGACCTTCCAACCGGCATATCCTTGCGGTGGGATCAGCATCGCGAAATTGGTCTTGCCGCAGGCACTGGGAAAACCCGCCGCGACGTACGTCTTCTGCCCGTCTGGATCTTCGACGCCGAGAATCAGCGTGTGTTCGGCCATCCAGCCTTCATCGCGTCCCATCACCGAGGCGATGCGCAGGGCCAGGCATTTCTTGCCCAGCAACGCATTGCCGCCATACCCGGACCCGTACGACCAGATCTCGCGCTCTTCGGGGAAGTGCACGATGTATTTCTGCTCGGCGTTGCAGGGCCACGGCACGTCGGCTTGCCCCGGCGCGAGTGGCACGCCGACGGAGTGCATGCACGGGATGAAATCCGCCTGGCCGAGCGCGTCGACGACGGCGCGACCCATGCGCGTCATGATGCGCATGTTCGCGGCGACATACGGTGAGTCGGACAATTCGACGCCGATGTACGACAACGCCGAGCCCAGCGGTCCCATTGAAAATGGAATCACGTACATCGTGCGACCGCGCATGCACCCCGCGAACAACCCCCGCAGCGTCTCGCGCATGTCGCGCGGGTCGATCCAGTTGTTGGTGGGGCCGGCGTCCTGCTTGCGGTGGCTGCAGATGAAGGTCCGCCCCTCGACCCGCGCGACGTCGTTCGGGTCGGACCACGCCAGGTAGGAATTGGGCCGCTTGGCGGGATTCAGCCGCGTCAAGGTGCCGCTGTCCACCATCTGCTGACAGAGCGCGTCGTACTCCTGCTGCGAGCCGTCGCACCAGTGCACCTGCGCCGGCTCGGTGAGCGCGGCCATGTCGCGCACCCACTGCGCCAGGCGCTCATGCCGCACCCACGGTGGTACGCGTACGTCGAGCGGTGTTGCCGTCGCCATCATTGCATCTCCACGAAAGTCGGAATCAAGCCAGAGCGCACGCTTCGGCCGGTAAATGATACGTCCGTTCCGCCGCGGCAAACCGCGGGCGCGCAGGATGCGGGGCCGGGAACGGTGCGACCGGCGGCCTCGTCAGCGGCGGCCGGCCGGCACCACGGTGGCCGGCAGATGATACACGGTCTCCGCCGTTTCGCGATCGCTGGTGCTGACGCCGTCGAAGACCGGATTGGCGAACATCACGTCGGTGTTGAACGGCGAATGCGCCAGCAACCCGATCGAATGTCCGAGTTCATGCGTCACCGTGATGCGGTAGCATGTCTCGACATCCGGGCCGGTCGTCGTCGACGTGCTGGAATAGATGTAGATGTGGATCGGTAGCTGCCAGACATGCGCGTCGGGATCCGGCGGATCGGTCTGACCGCCGCATTGGCCCGCGCGCGCCGCGATCCCCGGCCCGGGCGGAAAGCCGTAAATGAAGATCACGTCGGCGTGCATTGAATCACTCACCACCACGGCCCGGTACTCGCCGTACAGGAACGCGTGCTGCCAGCGCTCGATGGCGATTGGCACGTCCGCCCTGATCAAGCTCGTGTCAGACACCCAGACCCGGACCGGCAGGTACGAGCGCGGCCAGTGGAATACCAGCGTCTGGGGATTGCCCAGTGTGTCGTCGATCGTCAAGGCGTATTGATATACGCTGTTGATCGACGGCGACGCGATGTTGTTGCATCCGGCCACGCTCGTGCCGAGCACGAGGAACGGTATCAGGCGCCGGATCACAGGGGACGCTCAAGGCCGAGTTGCAGTGTGATGCGTTGCACCGACTGCGACTGCCCGTAGCCGCGGTCGACGAGCACCTGGGTGGTGAATTCCTGGTGATCGACCCGCCCCTGCGCCAGCAAGTTCCAGCGCGGGCCGATCGGGTGCACCCAGGCGAGCCCCAACGCGACCACCCACCGGTGGGTACCGCCGTCCTGGAACACGCCTTCCTGTTGGCCGGGACGATAGAACACCGCGCCGCCACCCGCCTGCCAGCGCAACTGGCCCCGCACGTGACCTTCAACCAGCAGCAGCGCGTCGACGGTGGTGAGCGTGCCGATATGGTCCTTGGATCGGTATTCGGGGTCGTTCGGATCATTGTTGACGGCGTTGAGCCCCGCGTGCCGGACATCGCCTTCGAGCAGCACCCGATAGCCGCCAGCGCCAGTGGGATACGACAGGGCGATCCCGACGTCGGGCGCGAGCGTCGGCGTCAAGCGGGTCAGCACGCTGCCATCCTGGATCAGTGGCGTGCTCAGCGTGGCGCCGGCTGTCAGTCGCACGGTCGCTTGCGCGGCCAGCGGCGTGACTGCCAGTGTCCACCCGAGGCTGAGCCATGCAGGACGCATCAGCGCAAGATCGCCCGACGGAGTCCGGTGGTCAAATCAGTCGATCAATCCACGTAGCAACGTGAGCATCCGCAGATCATTGGTCGTTTCGTCGTCGTCTCCCTTGGGTGTTTCCAGGATCTTGGGGATCGTCGCAAAGCGCGGATCGTTCATCAATCGCCGGAAGGGCTCGACCCCGAGCGACCCTTCACCGATGAGGGCGTGGCGATCACGACGCGAGGCGAACGGCGTCTTCGAATCGTTCAGGTGGAGACAGCGCACCAGATCGAGTCCGATCACTTCGTCCCACCGGGCCCAGACCGCATCGTAGTCGTTCACGAGGTCGTAGCCCGCGCTGTACAGGTGACAGGTGTCGGCGCAAAAGGCCACGCGGTGGCGCACGTCATCGGCCACCAGGTCGCGAAGTGTACAGAGCTCCTCGAACGAACGGCCCAGGACGGTGCCGCTTCCCGCGGTCGATTCGAGCAGGACCAGCACTGGGCCGGGCGCCTCGCGGAGGGCATCGGTCAGGGCACGAGCATTGCGTTCGAGGCCGGCGTCGTGGTCGTCGATGAAATTGCCCGGATGCGACACGATGGCGTCGAGCCGCAGGGCCTGGGACCGCCGCAATTCGCCGACAAAGGCCTGCCGGGACCGCTCCCGCAGGGCGGCGTCGGGCGAGGCGAGGTTGATCAGGTACGAATCGTGCGATACCACCCCCGCGACGGGGTGGGCGTCGCGTGCCTTGAGGAAGGCCGTGGCGATCTCCTCGGAGATGACCGGCTCCCGCCACATGTTGGGAGTTTTCGTGAAGATCTGGATGGCGGTGGCGCCAATGGCCGTGCCTCGTCGAGGCGCTGTGGCGGGGCCGCCCGCGGTGGACACATGGGCCCCCAGCCGTTCGGGGCGGGTCGCCGGCTCGGCGACTGACTTTTGCTGACGAGGTCGCGTGGCCGAGGTCGTACGCGTCACTGAATCCTCTTCGCCGCCGCTGGGCACCCCCAGGGTGCGCCCAGCCCGGCCGTTGATTGTGCTCTTCGGCGATTACGCCGTGCGTCCCGCCGGGCTCGAACGCGACCTCTTGCGAGCCGGGTTTCAGGTGGCGGAGGCCGACGATCTGGAACACCTGCCCGGCCGGCCGGCGCTCGTCGTGGCAACTTGCACCACTCTCGCCGGCGACTCTGACCAGTTGAACGACGCCTTCACCTCGGCCAGGGCCACCGGTGCCCAGGTCGTGGTCCTGCTGGGTGACGGGGTCCCGGACGACCTGATTCACGCGGCCGAAGCGGGGGCCGACGAGGCGATCCTGCTGCCCATCGACCCGGCATTGCTGATCACCCGGCTGCGCGCCAGGCTGGTCGCGCCGCGGAACACGCTGCATGGGCCCGGTGGCAGCGACCTGAAGCTATTCGAGATCCTCCAGGATGTCGCGGTCGAATTGCACCGCGACGAAATGCTGCACGCGCTGGTGGGTTCGCTGGCGAACTCGCTCGACGTCGCGTCGGTCAGTTGTGTGCTGCATTCGACCGCCGGGGACAGCGGCCGTCTGGTGGCGGCGACCGACGCGCCGAAGGTCCGCGACGCCGATGTCGAACTCGACAAGTGGCCCGAGGCGGTCGCCGCGCTCGAGGCGGGCGAGACGGTGTTCGTGCGCGATGCCGCGACCTCGCCGCTGTTCGACACCTTCAACCGGCAGCACGCTGGGCATCCTGGTCCGGAAGTGGATTGCGCGGCCGCGATTCCGCTGTCGCCGTTCGATCGACCGATCGGGTGCGTCGTGCTGCGGACTCGCCGCGGCGAATCGCAACTCACACCGGGCGCCGTCGCGTTCGCCGAACTTGCCGTGCACGCCACCGGGCGGTTGCTCGAGGCCGACGACCGGCGCAGCACGATCTCAAGGCGCCAGGCCATGGCGTCTGCCGTCGATCCCCTCACCGGGTGTGGCACGCTCGACGCCCTCGACCGCCGCATTCGCGAGGAATTCGAACGCGCCCGCCGCTACGACGTCACCTTCACACTGGTGTTGCTCGACGTCGACGGCATGCGCCTGATCAACGAGCGCCTCGGGCGCGACGGCGGGCATCGCGTCCTTGCCGACCTGGGCCGGCTGCTGCAGCGCGAACTGCGGTCGCCCGACTTCGTGGCGCGCTATAGCGGCGAAGAATTCCTGCTGATGCTGCCCGAGACCCACGAACAAGCGGCCCGCATGATCGTCAACCGGATTCGCGAGAAACTGGGACCGGCCGGCCTCGGGGAATTGCACCTCGGCGTGCGGTGCCGGCTCACCGCCGGGATCGCCACCTATCCGCACCCGGCCGTGCACAAACCCGAAGACATGTTCGCGATGGTCGAGCAGGCGTTGCTCAAGGGCAAGGCGCAGGAAGCCGATCGGATCGGCAGCGCAGCGTGAGGAAGGCGTTAGTCGTTAGTCGTCAGTCGTTAGGGGTAGCGCCGTGGAGCGCCTAACGACTCACGCCCAACGACTAATGTCTAGCCTTCAACCACGCCACCGGATCCAGCGCGATGCCGTCCTCGCCGCGGATCTCGAAATAGAGATGTGATCCATTCGCGGTGTTCTGGCCGCCGACCGTGCCCACCGTTTGTCCCCGCGCCACCTGCTGTCCCTCTTTGACGGTCGCGCTCTGCAGCTGCCAGTACAGCGAGTAGTAGCCGTTGCCGTGTTGCAGCACCACACCCAGTCCGTAGGCCGAAAGCCGCTGCACGCGTACCACCTTGCCGGGGGCGACTGCCTTGACCGGGGTGCCGACCGGCGCCTTGATGCCGATGCCATTCCACCGGATCACGCCCCCATCGGCCATCGTGTCGGGGCCGAAGCGGATGTTGAGGTCCCCTTCGACGGGCCAGTCGAGCTTGCCGATGTCGCTGGTCGACATGCCGTGCGCCGCGGCGGGCGCGTTGACCGTTTCGGGCCGCGCGGCGCGGTCAGCTTCGGCCGTGCGGCGGGCGCGCTCGAGTGAGCTGATCAGGTCGGAGACGGTCGCCTCGTCCTTCTGCAGCGCGGTGAGTTTCTCGCTGGTTTGCCGCGTGTTGCGCTGCAACTGCCGCAACTGCGTTTGCCGCTCATCCGCGAGCCGGCTGTAGTTGTCGATCTCCGCCTCGCGTTCCTGCTTGCTTTCGTCGAGTTGCGACCGCACGCCGAGCAGCCGCGCGCGCTGTTGCTCGACACTGTCGCTCAGCGTGCTCACCTCGGCAACCAGCGCCCGATCCTGGCGCGACGTGAGGTAGAGGTACTTGTAGCGCGTCAGCAGGTCGCCGAACGATTCGGCGGCGAGCAGGACCTGAAAGGTGTAGAGCGGTCCGCGGCGGTAGATGTCGGCGAGCCGTCGGCGCAGGATCGCCTTGGCGTCGATGAGGCGGTCCTGGGCCTCGATGTATTCCGCGGCGGACCGGTCGAGTTCCGACGTCAGGCCGCTCATCTCCGATTCGATCGCGTTCACCAGGCGATTGGTCGCATCGCGCTGCTTTTCAATGTTCCGCAGCGCCGCGCCGACATCGCTGACCTGGCCCTGCAAGCGCGCCTGCTGCTGCTGCAGCTTGGAGCGTTCATCGCGGATTTCATCGAGCCGCTTGCGACTCTGCTGGATATCGGGCTGCTGCGCGTGCAGCGGACCGGCGACGGCGACCACGGCGAGCAGCAGCGCGATTGCCCACCGGATACGCGCCATGTACCACGGTTCTCCTGTCCTGTTTCGCGGCGCGCTTACCCGCGTCACACTTTTCTCAGGTGCCGTCCGACGCTCACCAGGCTGCCGGCAAACCCGAGCAGCACGCCGAACATGATCAGCACGACCACCTGTCCCGCGTCGAAGAAGTGCAGCCCGATGGCAAGTCCCAGGCGCTGGGCGCGAAAGCCGGCGTAGACGCTGGCGCAGAGCGCGACGGCCACCATGCCGCCCAGGCATCCCTTGATCGCCCCTTCGACGAGGAACGGGCCGCGGATGAACCAGTCGGTGGCGCCGACCAGGCGCATGATGTGAATCTCGCGGGCGCGTTGGAGCACCGTGATCCGGATGGTGACGCCGGTGATGACGATCGACACGATGGCGAACGCGGCGCCGATGGCGAGGCCCACCAGCCCCGCAATGTTGCGCAGGGTATCGAGGTGCTGGACCCAGTCCTGGCCATACTTCACTTCGTCCACGAAATCGAAGCTCCGCAGGCGCTCGGCGACGGCGTCGGCGTGGGCCGCGGTGCGGTCGGCGGGCTTGAGGCTCAGCTCCAGCGACGGCGGCAGGGGATTCACCTCGAGATCCTGGTACACCTCGCGAAACTCGGTGAGCTCGCGTTGCGCCCGCTGCAGCGCCTCGGCCGGCGAGATGTATTGCACGCTGAGCACTTCGGGAAACGTCTCGATGTCCGACACCGCCGCGTTGATCTCCTGGCTCGGCGTGTCGTGCTTGATGAACGCGACCACCTGCACCCGCTCGGCCACGTCGCGAATGGCATCGCGCAGGTTGAGCGCCACGAGCGCGAACAGCCCGGTGACGAAGAGCGCGAAGGCGATGGTGGTGATCGACAACGCCGAGAGCGTGCGGGTGCGCCGGAACGACAGCAGGGCTTCGCGGGTGACCAGGTTCACCACGCCTCCGTGGCATCGGCGGCGGAATCGAAGACCAGCCGACCGTCGCGGAGTTCCAGCGTGCGCTTGCCCGCGCGACGCACCAGGTCGAGATCGTGGGTTGCCATCACCACGACGGTGCCCGCCGTATTGATGTCGCACAGCAGCTGGAACACGCCGCGGGTGGCTCGTTCGTCGAGGTTGCCGGTGGGTTCGTCGGCCAGCAGGACCGGCGGATCGTTGACCAGCGCGCGCGCGATGGCGACCCGCTGCTGCTCGCCGCCGGACAACTCACGCGGCAACGCATCGGCCTTCATCGCGAGCCCGACCTGATCGAGCGAGCGGGCGACCCGGCCAGGGATCACGTCGGCGCGTGCGCCGGTGACTTCGAGGGCGAAGGCGACATTTTCGGCCGCGGTGCGGTCGTCCAGCAACTGGAAATCCTGGAACACGACGCCGAGGCGGCGGCGGAGGCGAGGAACCTCGTCGCGCTTGAGTGCGCTGATCCCGAAGCCCGACACGCGCACGTCGCCGCTGGTCGGCCGCTGTTCGGCGAACATGAGCTTGAGAATCGTCGTCTTGCCGGCCCCGGAGTGACCGGTGAGGAAGACGAACTCGCCGCGCCCGATGTGAAACGTCACGTTGGCGAGCGCGGCCTCGGTGCCGGTGGGATACTGCTTGCTGACCTTGGTGAAACGGATCACCCGAGCGCACCCTCCAGGTCGGCGATGATGTCGGCGGCATCCTCGCAGCCGCACGACAGGCGGAGGAATCCGTCAGGCACGCCGAGTTGCCCTCGCTCTTCGGGCGACAAGGCCTTGTGCGACGTCAGGCGCGGTTCGGAGATCAACGATTCCACGCCGGCGAGCGACGGCGCGTGCGTCACCAGCTTGAGGCGCTGCACGAAGCGCTGGGCGACGGCCGCGCCTCCGCCGAGGACGAGCCCCACCAGTCCACCGTACCCATCGAGCAACCGGGTCGCCAGCGCGTGATCGGGATGCTGCTTGAGCCCGGGATAATGCACCGCGGTGAACTCATCGCGTGTCGCGGCCCACTTGGCGACCGCCATCGCGTTGGCGTTGCACCGGTCGACCCGCAGCGCCATCGTCTTCAGCCCCCGTTCAACAAGCCACGCGGCGTGCGGATCGATCGCCGGGCCCCAGACGCGCATCAATCGGGTGACCTCGTCGATGATCGCCGCGCTGCCGGCCACGGCCCCCGCAATCACGTCGCTATGGCCGTTGAGATACTTGGTGGCGCTGGTGATCACGATGTCGGCGCCGTGCTCCAGCGGCCGGAAATTGATCGGTGACGCAAACGTGCTGTCGACCAGGAACGCAATGCCCGATTCGCGCGCCAGCTTGGCGACCAGCGGCACGTTGACGACGCGCATCACCGGGTTCGTGAGTGCCTCGACAAAAATCGCCCGGGTGTTCTTCTGCATCGCGCGGCGCCAGCCGCGAGTGACGTCCGGGTCGACGTACGTCGTGGTGATTCCGTGCCGCGCAAATTCGCCGTCGAAGAGCGTGCGCGTTCCGCCGTAGATCCAGCGCGATGCCACCAGGTGATCACCAGGACGCAGCACGGCGAGGTGCGCCAGCGCGGTGGCGGCCATGCCGCTCGCCAGGAACACCGCGCGCTCGGCGCCTTCGAGCAAGGCGTACTTGCGTGCGAGCTCGACCTGATTGGGATTGTTGCCATACCGGGTATAGAGCACCTCGTCGTCGCTGCCCGGCGGATTGCGGAACGTGGCACTCTGATAGATCGGCGTGACGGCAGGGCTCCAGTCACGGCCGCCATGCGGCGTGCCGTGAATCGCGATCGTCGAGAGGCCCGGTTTGCCGGTCATGCGACGGCTCCCAGTTCGTACGTCTCATCGGCATGGACACAGACGCAGCGTTTGCGGGCCAATGCGCCGAGCGCGTCGGTGGCCCGCGGCAGCGGCCATTCCAGGAGTGCGGCCACGGGGGGCGCCGGTGCCCGCCCAAGTTGCGCCAATGCCCGGAACGCCGCGTGCCAGTCTTCCGGCGCGGCGCCGAGCAGTCGCGGCTGCCGTGATTCCGCCAGCAGCGCCATGACCACCATGTCGTACTTCGCGAGCACCTGGGCGATTGCGTCGGCATGGTCCTCCCGCACGCCGCGCAGCACCAGGCGGGGCGACGGCAGGCCGAGTGTCACGAGCAGCAGCTTGGCGACGACTTCATCGGCACAGGAAAAATCCACCAGCCCGATGTCGGAAAAGTCGAGCTCGGCATGTTCGTCGCGACTGTCGCGCAACACGGTCAGCACCCGGTTGCGCACCGCGACGCCGGTCGAGCGGGTGACCAGGTCGCGATACGGCGTCGCCACCGCCTCACGCAGCACGAGGCCGAGTCGAATGATGGCGCTCACGCGTGCGCCTCGCGCTGCGGAATGACGATCGTCACCTGCGAGCCGGGAAACCAGGGCAATCCCTCGGCACGAGGGGGTTCGTCGTCCCAGTCGGGCACGATCGCCACCCGACCGGTCCCGCTGCGAATCGAGATCTTGCCGCCCCATCGCCCGAGATAGCGCTTGATGCCCGTGAAACCCTGCCCACGACCGGGATCACGGAAGCGGGAGATGCCCTGAATCAGTGCGGTCTCGATCGCCTGCGCATCGTTCCATCGGTCTCCGTATCGCTTGCCCTGGGTGGCCTCGAGCGAGCGGCGGAACCCGATTCCCGCGTCGCTCACCGCGATGACAGCCACCTTCCGCCCGCTGAGTCGCTTGCGGTAGACGTAGACGTGCACCGCCACCCATCCCGCGGTGCCGGCGTGTTCAACGATGTTCTGGCACGCTTCGGACAACGACTGCCCGAAGCCTCCGACGACACTGGCGTCGAGGTCGAGTTCATGGCGCAGGATCTGGGTCGCATGCTCGGTCAACCGACCGACAATCTCCATCACGTCCGCCGCGTTGCGAATGATGGTGAGGGGAACCAGGACGCCGCTGCTTTCGTCCACCTTGCGTCGCGACACCTTCCCATGCAGCTGGTAGAACGCTTCCGCATGCTGAATCAAACCCACCTTGGCCCAATATGACGAAACGTTGTCGACTTCCGGTAGCGTGAGTTCGGGTTTGGGTGCGCCGAGTTCCGCCAGCGCCTGCCCGAGCGTGAGCAGGGCCACGAACCCGGCGGGCGAGGCCCACTCGGTCGCGTGCGCGTCGACGATCAGGCGTTCCGGCGGTGGCCATGGGCCCAACGCGGCGGCGAGTTGATCGACCGACAGGTGCGTCAGGATCTGCGGGACCGGCACCAGATGCGTCACGCCGTCACCAGCTGGCCGCGCAGGTGTGCCGCCAGCTGGCCCGCGCCGCGAAAGGCGGCGTTGCGGGCCGCCGCCACGTTGGCCGCGTGCAATGCCGCGAGCACGGAATCTCCCGCGAGCAGCCGGGCAAAGCACGTCGCGCCGAACACGTCGCCGCACCCCGTCGCGTCCACCGCGTCGACCGGCGGCGGTGCGAGCAATTCCGTGCGCAGCAGGTCGCCGGCGGCGGGATGCGGCGGGCGTCGAAAGCTGGCATCGAGTCGCGTGAAGCCGGGCTGCGTCACGTAGATCACGCCGCGCGGGCCCACCGTGACGTTGAGCAGCGACACGCCGGCGGCGAGCGCATCGGCCGCAACCGCCAGCGGGTCGGTGTCGAGCTGCTGCAACTCGGCCTCATTGAGCTGGATCATGTCGAACAAGGAGAACCAGTGTGGCGCGTTTGGCAATGGGCGCAACTGGCGGATGCCATCGGCGCCGGTCCCGAGGAACAGCGAATGCAGGTCGGCGTAGATCGGTCCGGCGAATCCCTGTCGCAGTGCTTCGGCGGTCCCGATGCACATCTCGAAGCCCGAAATGAAGTTGACGTACAGCGCATCGATATCCGTCAGCATCGGTCCCAGCTCGGGCCAGGTCCAGCCCGGCACCCCACCGGACATCCGTTCGCACCGGCGCGCCGTCGATTGGTAGCGCAGGGTCACGCGGTTGTTCGCCACCGGTACGGCGACGCAGCGTGCGGTGGGTGGCACGTGTCGCAACGAGCGCAGCAGCTCCGCCGCCTGCGGCGCGAGGTCGTGGCCGACCTTGATCAGCGGCACCAGCTCCCAATCGTCGGCGAGGGCCGCGTCACAGCCGGCCAGCGCATACGCGATCCCGCCCCACTCCTCGATCGGCGGTTCGAGCGGATTCCGGCCGTGGATCTCGTCCCACACCAGAGACCCCAGCACGCCGACGCGCGGCATCAGGCTTCCTCGCGTCGATCGAGGAATGCCCGCGCGGCACCGTACACGCCGGCCAGGCCACCCAGCTCGCCGGGGACGATGCGGCAGACATCGACCATGCTGCGGAATGCCCGTTGGGCGACCTGTGCGCGGAGCGGCGTGAACAGGGCGTCGCCCGCCGCGGCGACCCCGCCCAGGATGACCACGATGTCGGGGTTGAAGATGTTGAGATAGTTGGCCACGCCGATGCCGAGAAAGCGCGCCGTATCCGCGGTGACCTGCTGCGCGAGTTCGTCGCCTTCGGCGGCGGCGCGATACACCAGCTCAGCCGTGACCTGTTCGGTCGACCCGCCCGCGAGCGCGACCAGGGTCGACGGGCGGCCGCAGCGGATGAGCTGTTGCGCGCGCCGGGCGATGTTGCGCCCCGAAGCGAGTGCTTCGAGGCAGCCGCGATTGCCGCAGCCGCACAATGGTCCGTTGAGGTCGATCACCATGTGGCCGAATTCGCCGGCCGCGTCCGATGCCCCGCGATGCAGCTTGCCCTCGTTCACGATGGCCCCGCCGATGCCGGTGCCGAGGGTGAGGCCGATGACCCAGCGCCCGCCGCGTGCGGCGCCGACCCACGTCTCGGCGAGCACCGCGCAGTTGGCGTCGTTTTCGAGTGCCACCGGGAGTCCGGTGGCCGTGGCCATCATGTCGCGCAGCGGGACGTCGGTCCACCCGAGGTTGGGCGTGAGCAGTACGACGCCGCGCTGCAGGTCGAGCGGACCGGGTGCCCCGACACCGACGCCGTGAATCGCCGCCGCAGGATCGACCGCCGCGACCTGCGCGGCGATTCGCGCGGTCATCGCGGCCAGGTCCGCGACCAGTGCCGCAGGCCCCCGGCCGGCGAGCGTGGGGAGCGTCGCCGTGGCGACCGCCTGCGATCCGTCGACCGCCACCGCGCCGCCGACGCAGTTGGTGCCCCCGATGTCGATGCCGATCACCCATTCCATCAGGGCAATCTCGCCACGAGCGGCAGGGGAGCGACAGGGTCCGGCGGCGGCAACCGTCCCGCGTGGACCGCGTCGTACACGCGCCGCAGCCCCGCCGCGAGCAGCGGCGCCGCAAAGCGTTCGGCGTGGCGGTACCCGCGGAGGCGCATGGCGGCGGCGGCGCTGGTGTCGTGCAGGACGCTGCCGATCGCCGCGGCCCACGCGGCGGGCTGATCGGGCGGCTGGTAGATCGCGGCATCGCCGCCCGCGTCGTCGAGATGACCGCCGCTCGCGGCCACGACCGGAACGCCCGCGGTCAGCGCCTCGACGATCGGCATTCCGAATCCCTCGGCCCGCGATGGGTACAGCAACACGGCGGCGCCGTGCAGCACCGCTGGCAGGTCGGCCGGCGCAACGTTGTGCAGCAGCCGCACGCGATTCGCGACGCCCCGCTCGCGAGCCGCGCGCAGCGTGATCGCAGCGCGGCCTCCGTCGCGACCCACCAGGACGAGCGGCGGAAAATCCCGCGCAGCCTCGTCGGCGATTGCCGCGATGAGCATGCCCTGGTTCTTGCGGACCTCGATCGTGCCGACGCTGAGCAGGTAGGTGTCGGGCAATCCGTACCGTTGGCGCACGCGGGCGCGCTCGGCCGCGGGCAGATCGACCGCGAAGGCCTCGTCGCGCGGCGGCGGGATGACCACCACGCGCGCGGGATCGATGTCGTAATGCGTGATCAGCGCGTTGCGCGTGCCGGTGCTCACGGCGATCACGGCGTCGGCGTGGCGGGCGCTCCAGCGATAGCGCCAGCGATAACTCCAGCGGTCGATCAGCGGGAACCATTGGGGCGCCGTCTCGAACAACAGATCGTGAAAGGTCACCACCGACGGCAGGCGCGTGCCGGGCAGGTCGCGCGGGATTTCGTGGCTCAGTCCGTGAAAGAGCTCGACGCCGTCGTGCGCCGCCTGGCGGCCCGACCGGAAGGTCCGCCACGCCGTTGCCGCGGGTCCGTGCCGCCAGGCCCGGTGGCGGCAACCGCAACGGCGCGGCAATGCGATGCCGGGAATTCGCGGAACGGCGCGGTCGGCGCGCGCGGGGCATAGAGGCGCAACGCGAGCGCTGGTTCCTCCTGATGCAGCGCCTGCAGGGTGCGGCGCGCATAATTGCCCAGCCCGGTGGTGTTGCGCACGGCGCGCACGGCGTCAAAGCCCACGCGCGAAAGCGTCAACGCCTACTCGACCTGCAGCACGGCGAGGAAGGCCTCCTGCGGGATCTCGACGCTGCCGACCTGCTTCATCCGCTTCTTCCCCTCCTTCTGCTTCTCCAGCAGCTTGCGCTTGCGCGTGATGTCACCGCCGTAGCATTTGGCCAGCACGTCCTTGCGCAGCGCGGAGATCGATTCGCGGGCAATCACCTTGTTGCCGATCGCCGCCTGGATCGCGACCGCAAAGAGCTGTCGCGGAATCAGCTCCTTGAGTTTTTCGGCGATCTTGCGGCCCCATTCATAGGCCTTGTCGCGATGAATGATCACGCTGAACGCGTCGATCGGATCGCCGTTGATCAGCATGTCGAGTCGTACCAGCGGGGACGTCCGGAAGCCGGCGAGTTCGTAGTCGAGCGACGCGTAGCCGCGCGATATCGACTTGAGCCGGTCGTAGAAATCGAGCACGATTTCGCCGAGCGGAAAGTCGAACGAGAACTCGACGCGGGCCGCGTCGAGATAGCGTCATGCCGTGATACTCGCCGCGTCGTTCCTGGCCGAGCTGCATGATGCCACCGATGTACTCGGCCGGCGCCATGATGCGCGCCTTGACGTACGGCTCCTCGATCCGCGCGATGGTGGCGGGATCGGGCAGCGCGCTCGGATTCTCGACCAGCAGCATCTCGCCATCGGTGCGATACACGTGGTACTCCACCGTCGGGACCGTCGTGATCAGCGACAGGCGGAATTCGCGTTCCAGCCGCTCCTGCACGATCTCCAGGTGCAACAGCCCGAGAAAGCCGCAGCGAAACCCGAAGCCCAGGGCGGTCGACGACTCGGGTTCGTACTGCAGCGACGCGTCGTTGAGGCGGAGCTTCTCGAGCGCGTCGCGCAGGTCTTCGTATTGCGCGGCGTCGGTGGGATAGACGCCGGCGAAGACCATCGACTTGACGTCCCGATAGCCGGGCAGCAGGTCACGGGCCGGGCGATCGGCGTCGAGCACGGTGTCGCCCACGCGCGCGTCGCGCACGTCGCGCAGGTTGGCGATGAAATAGCCGACCTCGCCCGCTTCGAGCGCCTCGCCTGGCCGCTGCCCCAGCGCCAGCACGCCGACTTCGTCGACGGTGTAGACCTCGGCCTGATGTGCGCCAAAGGCCACGTGCATGCCGCGCCGCAGCGTACCGTCGACCACGCGCACGCTGGGAATCACGCCGCGATAGCGATCGTAATACGAATCGAAGATCAGCGCGCGCAACGGCGCGTCGATGGCGCCGGCCGGCGCCGGCACCCGCGTCACGATCGCTTCGAGCAGCGCGGGCACACCGGTGCCGTCCTTGGCCGACACGGCCAGGATTTCCTCGCGTCGCGACCCGATCAGGTCCATGATCTCCTGCGCACGCCGCTCGGGTTCGGCACCGGGCAGGTCGATCTTGTTGAGCACCGGAATGATCTCGAGCCCGGCATCGAGCGCGAGAAAGAGGTTCGACAGTGTCTGCGCCTGCACGCCTTGCGACGCGTCCACCACCAGGATGGCACCCTCGCACGCGGCGAGGGAACGCGAGACCTCGTAGGTGAAGTCGACGTGGCCGGGGGTATCGATCAGGTTGAATTCGTATTCCTGGCCGTCGCGGGCGACATACGGCATGCGCACCGCGTTGAGCTTGATCGTGATGCCGCGTTCACGCTCCAGGTCCATGGTGTCGAGCAGCTGCTCGCGCATGTCGCGCTTGGCCACGGTGCCCGTCTGCTCGATCAACCGATCGGCCAGCGTCGATTTGCCGTGGTCGATGTGGGCGACGATGCAGAAGTTGCGAACGTGGTCCTGGCGCATGGGCGGGAATATAGAGGCGCAGCCGCGCGCCCCGTGGCACGAGGACGGACGCGATGGCAGGGCGTGCGGTGCGCGGCACACGCTGGCGACGATCACGTCGTCGTGGCGCGGGGCTCACGACCATTCCTCTATATTCGTCCCGCCCATGCGCCCCCGCCTTTCGCTGTCTCCGCGAGCCGGCATGCTGCTGCTGGTGGTTTTCTGGGCCGGCAACTTCACGGCGGCAAAGCTGGCCTTCACCCAGCTCGATCCACTGGCGTTCACCGCCATGCGATTCAGCTTCGCGTCGGTCGTGCTCTGGATCATCGTGCGCAGCACCGAAGGCCCCACCCGCTTGCCGCGGCGCGCGCTCGGGCGCCTGATCGCTCTTGGCCTGATCGGCAACACCATCTACCAGTTCTGTTTCGTCGAAGGCCTGCTGCGCACCTCCGCAACCAAGAGTTCGCTCATTCTGGCGGGCATGCCGGCGCTGGTCACGCTGACCGCCGGCATGCTGGGCATTGAACGCGTGACTCGCATGCAGCGCGTCGCCGTCGTGATTGCCACGGTGGGCGTGGTGATCGTGATCCTGGGCCACGGCGGGACATTTCACAGCGGCTTTGGCGCGGGTGAACTGCTGCTGCTCGGGGCGGTGGTCATGTGGGCGATCTACACGTTGCTGTTGCGGCTCTGGACGCTGCCGATGTCGGCGCTGAACCTCACCGCATGGACGATGTACACCGGCACGCCCGGCCTGATCGTGCTCGGCATCCCCGCGCTGCTGCACACCGACTGGCATCGCGTGTCGTGGGCCGGTTGGGGTGGCCTGTCGTATTCGGCGCTGCTGTCGCTGGTGGCCGCGTACGTGCTGTGGAATCGCGGCGTGGCGACCCTCGGCGCCGCGCGCACCGTGGTCTACAACACGGTGGTCCCGCTCGTCGCGACGGTCATCGCGATGATCGGTCTTCACGAACGGCCGGGACTGGTGCATGTCATCGGCGGACTGCTGATCGTCGCGGGCGTGCTGATGACGGGGAACGGCGCGGTGCCGAGCCCTGAGCCATGAGGACGTGATCCGGGCCAGGGACTGCGCGGCGCGGCTCCCACGCTGACGTCGATGACGCTTTCACGGCTCCTTCCGCTCCTACGGGACCTTCTGATCCACCACGATCTCCTGATAACTCTCCGGATTCCACTTCGGCTTCGGTACCGTGTCGGCGACAGCGACGCCGAGGTAGAAGGCGAGCTGCGTCACGCGAGTGAGTTTGCTGGTGTCGATCAGGCGGACTTCGTCATCGGGCTGGTGGTATTGCGGGTGCGTGCCGTTGAAGAAGAACAAGACCGGGACGCCCTTGCGCGCAAAGTTGAAATGATCGGACCGCGAATAGAAGCTCTCCTTGGGCCAGATGTCGTCGGCCGCCACCAGATGCAATTCGGGGTGGGCCGCCTGCACTGCGGCGAGCGTGGTCCCGAGGTCGGAGTGCTGCTTGCCGATCACGACGATGGAATCGGGACTGTTGCGGCCGATCATGTCCATGTTGATGTCGGCGACGACATGGTCGAGCGGTACCGGCGGATGCGCGGTGAACCAGGCCGAGCCGAGGAGGCCTTTCTCCTCGCCGGACACGTTGAGCAGGATGATCGAACGGCGGGTGCGGCCCCTGAGCCGCGCCACCGCCTCGGCGAGCGACAGCACCCCGGTGGTGCCCGAGCCGTCGTCGTCCGCGCCGTTGCAGATGCTGTCAGCGCCCTTCGCGGTGCAGCCACCCACACCGTCGCCGGCGGTGCCGAGGTGATCCATGTGTGCCGACAGGATCACGTATTCGTGCTTGAGGACCGAATCGCTGCCCGGCATCATCGCCACCACGTTCGGCGCGGTCGCGGTGGACGCATTTTCGCTGCGGGCCATCACCGACAGGGTCACCTCCGGCGGCGCGTCGATGATCATCGGCGTGGTCCGCGTGCGCCAGGTCGCGAAGTCGGGCAGGTTCTGCATCCCCGCCAGCAGGGAGTCGTGCGCGATCACCGTGAGGACACCGGTCGTGGGCGCGCCTTCCACCACCGCGCGGGGATTCCCCTCGCGCTGCGCCGCGGCGACGCGCGCCTGAAACGCGACGGGATCGCCATCCTGGAAGACGATCAGCGCGGCCGGCGCCTGCTGGACGATGGCGCGCGTCACCTCGCGGTTGTCAGTCGCGCGCGCGGCGTCGGGCACGAACACGACGATGTCGCCGGTGAATGTCTCCGTGGCGATGTCGGCCGCAGTCACCGCACCCGAAATGAGCTTGACGGGGCCGGTAACCGGCGCGCCGGTCATCGGGCCCGTGACGGTGGCCCACCGGTCGAATCGCAGCTGGCGGGGTCCGCTGCCGTCGTCGATCCGGAGCCATGAGTCGCTGACCGCGGGTCGCACGCGCGTGAGACGATAGCGCTGGATGAACGTGCCGCTGTCGCCCAGCGGCTGGAAGCCCCACGCGCGATACTGATCGGCGAGATAGTGCGCCGTCATTTCCAGCCCCGGGCTGGGCGTATTCCGGCCACGCATCGAATCATCGGCGATCACGCTGATTCGCTCGAGCACCTTGGCGGGCGTGATCAACGCCGCCGCCACGCGAATGTCCGAGTCGCTGGCGATCGCCGCAGTGTGTGGACGCGGCGAAGCCGACGGAGTGCCGCCGCATGCGGCGAGCAGCGCGGCGAAGGCGGCGAGGCAATGGAAGCGGCGCATAGGTCATGATCCGGTGCGGGACGGACTTGCAAATTAGCCCGGCGCCATGCGGGGCGAGGTCGTCGTGGGCCGCGCGCATTCGGGCGCACATCACGCGCTCGTGCCGAGCCCGCGCGCATCGCGCATCGCTAGCTTCCGGAATGTCCGCGCCAGGCACCGCAGCCCGTCCCGATCTTCTGACACCCGCCGAGGTGGCGCGCCTTGGCGGCCTTGAAGTGCTCACCGACGGCATCGTCGAGGGATTCCTGGCCGGACAGCATCGTTCGCCGCGCCGCGGATTCTCGGTGGAATTCGTCGAGCACCGGCAGTATCAGCCGGGCGACGAACCGCGCTACATCGACTGGAAGCTGCTGGCGCGGACCGATCGGGTTTACGTCCGGCAGTTCGAGGAAGAAACCAACCTTCGCGCCATGCTGGTGCTCGATACCAGCGCGTCGATGGCATGGACCGGCGCGCCCGCGCGATTGACCAAGCTCGATTACGCTGCGCGTCTGTGCGCGGCCCTGTCCCGGGTGCTGCTGCGCCAGCACGATGCGGCGGGACTGGTCACGTTCGATTCGGAGGTGCGGTCGGTGACCCCGATGCGGGCGCGGCGCGGCCATTGGTATGCCATTGCCCGCGCGCTCACCGCCGCGGTACCGGGGACGCAGACGGCCGCGGAGCCGGCGCTGCGCCAGGTGGTCAACACCCTGCGCGCGCGCGGGATGGTGGTCTTCGTGTCCGACCTGCTGCTCGATCGGGAGTTGACCGTGAAGGCGTTGCGATATCTGCGGCATCGCGGGCATCAAGTGCTCGTGCTCCACATCGCGGATCCGGCCGAGCTCGAGCTCGTGCCCGGCGACGAGCGGCGGTATCGCGATCCCGAATCCGGGGACACCGTCACGCTGTCGCCTGCCGCGTGGGCCGACGCCTATCGCACCACCGTGCGCGGCGTGGTGCACGCCTGGGGTGCCGCGTGTCGCGCGGCCGGCGTCGGCTACGCGCTGATTCCCACCGACCTGCCGTTCGGCACCGCACTCGGCCGCGCGCTGCGCTGATGCTGTCGTTCGCCACACCGTGGGCGCTGGTTGGTCTGATTGCCGCCACCGTGCCGCTGCTGCTGCACCTGGCGCGACGGCACCAGGCGCCGGAAGTCGTCTTTCCGCCGGTGCGGTATCTGCACGACGCGACGCGACGGCAGCGGCGCCAGATACAGATCCGCAACTGGCTGTTGCTGCTGGTGCGGACGCTGCTGATCGTCGCCCTCGTGCTGGCGGCTGCCGGCGCTTCGGCGCGTCGCTGGTCGCTCGGGCCGCATACGCCGGTCGCGCTGGTCCTCGTGGTCGACAACGGCGCGGCGAGCGCCGCCGTGATCGACGGTCGTGCCGTCCTCGACGGCCTGGTTGATGCGGCCGATCGCGTACTGGACCGCACCACGGCCAGCGACCAGCTCTGGCTGCTCACCGCCGATGGTGTGGCCGAGCCGGGTTCGGCGGCGCAGCTGCGACAGCGGCTGGCCACATTACGATCGCGGCCACTGATCACCGATCTCGCGCACCTGTTGATCATCGCGCAGGGCTTGCTGCACGACGCGCATCGCGATGGCGATATCGTGGTCGCCAGTGCCCTCCCGCCAACCGAACTCGGGACACTCCCCGCGACCATGCCCGTCGTGGTCATGCGTCCGGATGTCCGCATGCCGGCGAATCGCGGTGTGGTGGAGTTGACGGCGGGATTGCAGCCGTGGACACCGTCGGGTGGCGCCGTCACCCTCATGGTGAACGCGAGCGACACGCTGCCGGTCGCCGTGACGCTGTCGCTCGATGACCGACTGCTGCGCGACGTGCTGGTGACGCCCGGCGTGCGTTCGGTGCAACGCATCCCCGCGGTCCGCGCCGGATGGCACACCGTGACGGCGTCGCTGCCACCCGACGAGTTTCGGCTGGATGATCGTCGCAGCGTCGCGGTGCGGGTGGCGCCGCCGCCACTCGTGCGCTGGGATTCCACCGACCATTTCACCGCGGTCGCCGCCAGTGTGCTGACGGCGGATGGGCGGATCCGGGCGGGGCAGGGGATCACGCTTGGCAGGCTGGGCCCCGGCGTCAGTGTCGTCGAACCGCCGGATGACCCGGCCCGGGTCGGCGCACTCAATCGCGCACTGGCCGCGCGGGGAGCGCACTGGCAGTTCGGTGCGCTGGTCGTCGGCGCGGAGCGCTTCGACAGTGGACCGCTGATTGCCTCGCGCGACAGCGTGAGCCGGCGCTATACGCTGCGACGCGAGGACGCCGGCGGACAGATCCTCGCCACCGTCGGTGGCGAGCCATGGGCCGTAGCCGACAGCGGCATCGTGCTGCTGGGATCCCGGCTCGACCCCGCCTGGACCGCCCTCCCGGTGTCGGCCGAGTTCGTGCCGATGCTCGATGCGATACTCACCCGCGTCGCGCGCGGCAATCTGTTCGCGGCCGACGTGGCGCCGGGCGCCACCGTGCTGCTGCCCGATCGCACCACCGCCGTGGTTGGCGACACGCTGCGTGACGTCGTGCACGGCGGCTCGATCTGGACCTCAGGCACGCCGGGCGTGTTCCATTTGCTCGCGGGCGTGGATACCTTGGGCGCCATCACGGTGCAGCTCGATGCGCGCGCGTCCAACCTGGCACGCGCCACTGATCGGATGGTCCACGCGGCGTGGCCGGGTGCCACCATCCTCGGGCTCAGCAAGGGTCCATCACGGGCGTTCGCAGCCGGGGGTCGCGCAGATCTGCGCGGCGCCCTGCTCTTGTTGGCGCTCGGCTGCGCCTTGACCGAAACCTGGCTCGCGGGACGTCTGCGCAATCGGAACTGAATGACGCTGCAACCCATCCTTGATGCTTTTGACCGCTGCGCCGCCGTGCGGGCACTCGCGCAGCGGCTTCCCGTGCGCGGCGATACCCTGCGCGTCGGCGGCGTGCCGGGGTCGAGCGCCGCGGTGCTGGCGGCATGGCTCGCCGACGCCGGCGGCGCGGGCCGACTGCTCACCGTGATTGCGACGACCCCCGCCGACGCCGAACGCTGGCTCGCGGACCTGCAGTATCTCGCCGGCGACGGTGTCGCGCTCTATCCGCAACGCGAAGCGCTCGGCGAAGACGAGCCGCACTTCGAGATCGCCGGCGAGCGGATCGAAACGCTCGCCGCGCTCCTTCGCGGCGACGTGCGGGTGCTGGTGACCACTGCGCGCGCCAGCGCCGAGCGCAGCGCAGTCCCTGCGGCACTCGCCGCGCTCCGACTTCAGCTCCGGACCGGCGGCGAATACCCACTTCGCGAGCTCGCTCCGGCGCTGGAACGCATGGGGTACACCCGCGTCGCGACCGTCTCCGAAGTTGCGGAGTTTTCGGTTCGCGGTGGCATTGTCGATGTCTACGGGTTCGGCATGGCGGCCGCCGCGCGGATTGAATGGTGGGGCGACGTGGTCAGTTCGATCCGGAGCTTCGACTTGACGACGCAGCGTTCCGGCGCCGAGCTGCCCGAGGTCACCGTGCTGCCGATTCGCAGCAGCGGCGTGGTCGACACCACCGGTCCCCTCGAGCGGCGCTCATTGCTCGACCTGCTGCCGGCGGACACCGTCCTGATCGAGGAGCGCGCCCACCCCGACGCCGAAGAAGTGGATCGTGCGTGGCGCGAGGCGGAACACCACCTCGATGTCGCGCGGCGGCTGGGCGAGGACGTGCCCTCGCGCGGCGACCTCTTTCTCGATCCGGCCACCTGGGCCCAACGGCTGCGCGGCTTTGCCCGCATCCTGGTGCGCGATGAACCGGTGGACCTGCAGCTGGGATTCTTTCCGCCCGAGCGCATCGATCGCGACCTCAAACGCCTGCGCGCGCTCCTCGGCGGTGAGGTCCCCGCGCTGATTCTCTGCGACAACGAAGGGCAGCGCGAACGCCTCGACGAGTTGCTCGAAGACGGCGGCCTGCGGCCGGCCGGCACCACGCTCACGGTGGGCGCGCTCGACGCCGGGTTCGTGATGCCGACACTGCGCGTGCTCACGGATCACGAAATCTTCCGCCGTGCGCGGCGATTGCGTCGCGCGCGCCGCTATCGGCAGGCCGCGCCATCGGCGGTGACGGGCACGCTCGCGCTGGGCGATTACGTCGTGCATCTCGATCACGGCATCGGGATCTACCGCGGCATTGCGACGATCACGGTCGAGGGCGGCGTGATCGAAGTCGCCGTGCTCGAATACGAGGGCGGCGACCGGCTCAATGTGCCGTTGTACCGTCTCGACCAGCTCGAGCGCTATCGCGCGGCCGACGACGACGGCGATCACCCGCCGCCGCGCCTGCACAGGATCGGTGGCAACCACTGGAAGAAGGTCCGCGAAAAAACCCGGCTCGCGATCCAGGCGATGGCCGCCGAGTTGCTCGACCTCTACGCCCGGCGCAAGTCGGTCGCCGGGTATGGCTTCCCCCCCGACACTCGCTGGCAACGCGAACTCGAGTCGTCGTTTCTCTACGAGGACACGCCCGATCAGCGCACCGCCACCGACGACATCAAGCGCGACATGGAGCGACCGATCCCGATGGACCGCCTGCTCGTGGGCGATGTCGGCTACGGCAAGACCGAGGTGGCCGTGCGCGCCGCGTTCAAGGCGATCCAGGGCGGCAAGCAGGTCGCCGTGCTGGTGCCGACCACGATCCTCGCCGAGCAGCACTATCGCACCTTCGCCGATCGATTGGCGGACTATCCGGTCACGGTCGAGGTGCTGTCACGCTTTCGCACCGCGAAGCAGCAGAAGGAGACCGTCCGACGCCTCGCCGCCGGCGAACTCGATCTGGTGATCGGCACCCACCGCATTCTCTCCAACGACGTGCTGTTCAAGGACCTGGGCCTGCTGATCGTCGACGAAGAGCACCGCTTCGGCGTCAAGCACAAGGAGCGGCTCAAGCAGTTGCGGCTGGCGGTCGACGTGCTGACCCTCACCGCCACGCCGATTCCGCGTACCCTGCACATGTCGCTGGCCGGCCTGCGCGACATGACGGTGATCGAAACCGCTCCGCGCGACCGGTCGCCGATCCTGACGTTCGTCGAACCGTGGGACGACGGCCTGCTCGAGGAAGCCATCGCGCGCGAGCTCGATCGCGGCGGGCAGGTGTTCCTGGTGCACAACCGCATCGAAACGATCGCGACGATTGTCGCGCGGGCGCAGGCGCTGGCACCGCGGGCCCGCGTGGCGCTCGGCCATGGCCAGATGGCCGCCGACGAGCTGGAGGCCGTGATGCAGCGGTTCGTCACCGGCGATGTCGACATCCTGGTCTCGACCATGATCGTCGAATCGGGGCTCGACGTGCCCAACGCCAACACCATGATCGTGCACGACGCCCACCGCTTTGGCCTGGCCCAGCTCTATCAGCTGCGCGGTCGCGTGGGGCGCTCGCACCGGCGGGCCTTCTGCTACCTGGTGGTCCCCGACCTGATCGACCTCGCGGCCGAGGAACGACTCAAGGTGCTGGAGCATCATACCGACCTGGGGGCTGGGTACCGTATCGCGCTCAAGGACATGGAGTTGCGCGGTGCCGGCAACCTGCTCGGCGCGGAGCAGTCCGGGCACGCGCAGGCGGTGGGGTTCGACCTCTATCTGCGCTGGCTGGAAGAGACCGTCGCGGCGATGCGCGGCAAGGTGGGAGGCGAACTCCCGCCCCCGCCAGACGTGGTGTTCGACACGCCCGCGCACCTGCCCGAGAGCTACGTGCCCGACGACGCCACCAAGCTGGATCTGTACCGCCGACTGGCGCGGGCGAGCACGCCCGACGAAATTGATGAGCTGCGGACCGAAATGCGCGAGCGGTTCGGGCCGCCGCCGGTCGAGGCCGAAGCGTTGCTCGACATGGCGCGGTTGCGAACCATGGGCGCGCAAATCGGGTTACAGCACGTACTGATTCGCGGCAACGAAGCGCGGCTGACGTTCCGGCCGGGGGCGTCACCGCGCATGACCGGGCTGACGCGGGCCCTCGACGACGTGCAGCTCGCCGCCGAAGTCCGCCGCACGGTGCCGTTGTCGTTGCGGTTGCTCCGCCTGGGTGGCGAAGCATTGACACCATCGCTGGTTCGGGCCTTGCGGCAGGTGGCCGCGTGACCGCGAACCGCAGTTCACATCTTCCGGGGAGTCCGATGCGTCGTAGACTGATGTTGTGCGTGGGCCTGGTCGTGCTGGCTGCAGGATGCAGCACCT
The DNA here is from genome assembly GCA_963796635.1 of uncultured Gemmatimonadales bacterium. Taxonomy (GTDB): domain Bacteria; phylum Gemmatimonadota; class Gemmatimonadetes; order Gemmatimonadales; family GWC2-71-9; genus Palsa-1233. The sequence continues at coordinate 1,868,074 of CAWCMH010000001.1, read as the reverse complement.
TTTCCGCCCATTCCAATGTGATCGAACAGGTGGATGGCCAGCAGTTCACCGCGCAGCAACTCGCGGATATCCTCACCAGTATCAAGTCGCCGACCATTCAGTACAACACTGACCTCGGCATGTTCGTCACCAACCTGTGGACCAACCTGACGCTGTTCTCGCAGGCCGTGGCCAACAACGAACTCAAGACCGACTCGACGCTGGTCGCCGAGGCGCTCTGGCCCGCCATCATCAACATCAAGGCGGCGCGCTGGATGGACACGGTCGTGGCCCGCAAGGTGAAGATCAGCGACGCCGCGATCGACAGCGCGTACCAGGCCGGGCAGGTGCGCGCGGTGCAGCACATCCTCATCAAGGCGGACTCCACCGCGCCCAAGGCACAGCGCGATGCGGCCCGGCGCAAGGCCGATTCGCTGCTGAAGCTCATTCACGGCGGCGCCAGCTTCAGTCAGCTCGCGTTCGAGAACACTGAAGACGAAGGCTCCAAGGCCGACAGCGGCAACTATCCGCTGGCGCCACGGACCCAGTGGGTCAAGCCCTTCGCCGATGCGCTCTGGAAGCTGAGCCCCGGCGAGGTGTCGCCGGTGGTCACCACGCAGTTCGGCTATCACATCATCCGCCGGCCGACCAAGCCCGAGGAGCTGAAGCTCTGGCGTGACTCGCTGTTGCGCGCCGCCGCGCCTGCCATCAGCCAGGCATACTTCCCGGAGCTGGGCGTGCAGTACCATGTCAAGGTTGCCAGCGACGCCGTGCCGCACATGCGCGCGGCGATCGCCGACATGGATGCGCACCAGGACGATCACACCACCCTGGCGACGTACACCGGCGGCACGTTCACGACGGCCGACCTGATTCACTGGATCCGTGCCATGACGTCGGATCCCGGAAGCGGACAGCAGGAATTGCAGTCGATCATGCAGGCGCCGGACAGCGAGTACACCAAGCTCGCCACCGGCCTCACCGAGACCACGCTGCTGCTCCAGGAAGCGGACAAGAACGGCGTCAAGGTGAAGCCCGAAGAATGGAAGGTCCTGCAGACCGGCTTCACGGCCGCGGTGGACAGCCTCAAGACATCGCTCGGGCTGGTGCCGCCGGCCCTCGATCCCAATGCCAGCGTCCATGCCAGGTCGGTCGCAGCCGCCAAGCTCGTCGATCAGTACTTCAAGGACCTGGTCGACCAGAAAATCGCCCCCAAGGCGCTCCCGGGGGTGCTTGCCGCGACACTGCGCGCGCGCGCCAAGGTGCACTTCAACGCCGCCGCATTGCAGACCGGTCTGGAGCTCGCCCGCGCCAAGCATTCGGCCGACAGCGCCAAGTCTGGTCCGGTCACTCTGCCCGCCGCTCCGCCGGCGATGCAGCCCGCGCCGGGTGGTGCCCCGGTACCTGGCGGCGATACGGGCAAGACGGCACCGGTGGCGCCACCCGCAAAGAAGCCATGACCGCAGGTAGCGCCATGCGGTCCTGGTTGGCCGCCGCCCTGCTGGTCGGGGCGACGGCTGGCCGTGTCGTGGCGCAAGCCAGTCCTGACACCGCCGCGGCCACGCCGGTGGACCACATTTCGGCCGTGGTCGGCAGCGACCCGATCCTCTACAGTGATATCCAGGAAGAGCTGTACGCGCGCGCCAGTCATCGGCAGGACAACATTCCCGACCCGGCCACCGATCCGGCCGCATTCGCCAAGGTGGTGCGTCGGTACGCCGACACGCTGGTCGCGTTCGAACTCCTGTATCGGGAAGCCCAGTCCGACACCAACATCAAGGTGACCGACCAGGAAGCGGCCGACGCGGCCGATCAGGTGCTGGCGCAGGCGCGCAAGCAGTTCAGCGATCCGGCCGATTTCACCAAGGAGCTGCACGCGATCGGCTACACCAGCGCCGAGGAATGGCGCACGGCGCTGATCACCAAGGAACGCAAGCAGTTGATCGTCTCGCGCTTCCGGGCCGAGCTGGTGGATCAGAACAAGATCAAGCCGATGACGCCGACGGAAAAGGAGATGCACGCCTTCTACGAGGCGCACCTCGACGAATTACCGCCGCTGCCGCCCACGATCTCGATCGCGCAGATTGTCGTGGCACCAACGCCGACCGCCGAAGCCAAGGCGCGCGCGTACCAACTGGCGGATTCGCTCGCCGGCGCGTTGCGCGCCGGGGCCGATTTCGCCACGGTGGCGCGCAATTATTCGATGGATGCATCGACCAAGGACGCGGGTGGCGAGCTCAAGTGGTTCCGCCACGGCGTGATGGTGCGCGAGTTCGAGGACGCGGCCTTTTCGCTGGCCGTCGGGCAGATCTCCAATCCGGTGGAGAGCCCGTTCGGGTATCACATCATCCAGGTCGAGCGGGTCGCGCCGGGCGAGGTGCAGGCGCGCCACATCCTGATCATGCCGCGGATCGATTCGGCCGGTGCGCAGGCGGCACGGGTCCGCGCCGACAGCATCGAGGCCGCCCTCAAGCGCGGGGCCTCCTTCGATTCGCTGCAGCACCTCTATCACGACCGGTCGGAGGAGCAGGAGCTGGCCGACTATCCCATCCCGTCGCTCGATTCGAGCGTCACCGGCAAGGCCTATCTCGCGGCCACGACCGGTGTCGACAGCGGGCAGGTGACGCTGCCGTTCAAGCTGGCGGTCCCCGACGATTCGTTGCGGGACAAGTGGGTGGTCGCCAAGGTGATTCGTCGCACGCCGGCGGGCCCGCAACAGTTCGACGACCTGCAGGACCAGATTCGCAAGATCCTCGGTGACGCACTCGGCGAACAGGATTACATCAACCAGCTTCGCGCGAAGACATACGTCGACATCCGCGAGCCGTGAGCTCGCGCCCGCGACTCGCCCTCACCCTCGGCGATCCTCGCGGCATTGGTCCGGAAATCGTCGCGGCGGTGCTCGCGCGCGGCGTCGACGCCGAGGTCACCTTGCTGGGCGCTCGGGAACAGGTCACCGCGCTTCCGGCTGCGCACCGGATCGCCACCGGCGCCTGGGTCCGTCCCGGAACCGCGGCCGAGGCCGGCCTCATCGCCGGACGGGCGGTGCAACAGGCCGCGCAACTGGCGCTCGACGGCACCGTCGACGCCATCGTCACCGCGCCCCTGGAAAAGCACGCGCTGCATCTGGCCGGATTTCCGTATCCCGGGCACACCGAATGGCTCGCGCACCTGGCCGGCGATTGCGACGTGGCGATGATGCTGGCGAGCGATCGCTTGCGCGTGGTGCTGGTGACCACGCACATCGCGTTGCGCGATGTGCCGCTGGTCCTCACCGCGGATCGCGTCGTGCGAACCGGCGAGGTCACCCGGCACGCGTTGCAGCAATGGTTCGGCATTGCGGAGCCGCGCCTCGCCGTATGCGCGCTCAATCCGCATGCCGGCGAGCAGGGCCTGTTCGGGGACGAAGAGCCGCGCGTGCTGGTACCGGCGGTCGAGCGACTCGGCGCGACCGGGCCGGTGCCGGCCGACACCGTGTTCGTGCGCGCCATGCGCGGTGAATTCGACGCCGTGCTCGCGCCGTATCACGATGTCGGCATGACGGCAATCAAGGTTGCCTCGTTCGGCCAGGGCGTGAACATCACGCTCGGGCTCCCGTTCATCCGCACCTCGCCCGACCATGGCACGGCGCGCGACATCGCCGGGCAGGGCCGCGCCGATCCGTCCAGCATGCAGGCCGCCACACACCTCGCCATCGACCTCGTTCAGCGGAGCCGGACATGAGCCTGCGGGTCTCGATCCTGATCCCCGTCTACAACGAAGCGCGCACGCTCGAATCCCTCGTCGCGCGGGTCCGCTCGGTGCCGCTCGCCAAGGAAATCGTCTGTGTCGACGACGCATCGCGTGACGGCAGCGGTGACATCCTTGACCGGTTGCAGCGCGACGGACAGGTCGACCAGGTGATTCGTCACGCCGTCAACCGCGGCAAGGGCGCGGCGATCCGCAGCGCCATTGCCGCGGCCACCGGCGACGTCATCGTGGTGCAGGACGCCGACCTCGAATACGATCCGGCCGAAATCCCCGGCTTGCTGGCGCCGATCGAGTCGGGCGACGCCGACGCCGTGTTCGGCTCGCGCTTTCTCGGCGGACCGCATCGCGTCCTGTACTTCTGGCACTCGGTCGGCAACTCGATGTTGACGCTGATGTCGAACATGCTCACCGACCTCAACCTCACCGACATGGAAACCTGCTACAAGCTGGTGCGCGCGCCGCTGATGAAGAAGCTGATCCTCACCACCAATCGCTTCGGCTTTGAACCGGAGATCACCGCACGCCTCGCGCAGGCGCGCGCGCGAATCTGGGAGCTGCCGATTTCCTATTCGGGCCGCACGTACGAGGAAGGCAAGAAGATCGGCTGGAAGGATGGCCTCGCCGCCTTCTGGCACATCGCGCGATTCAATCTGCTGCCGCCGCGCAACGACGTGATCAGGCACAAGGACCGCGATACGCTGGATCCGGGGCCGTTTACGAGAAAATGAGAGAAGGAGAGACGGAGAGACCGAGAGCATGAGAAACAGAAGACGCGGCGATTGATTCGCCACACCGGCGCCCCTTCGCTCCGTCTCTCCGTCTCGCGTGTTACGGTTTCTCCGTGACCAGCACACTCTCCACCCGCCGGCCGCTCATCGCGCTGATCTCGAACACATGCTGATCGACGGTGACGCGGTCGCCGACCTTGGGCAGGCGTCCCAGTTGGCCGAACAGGAAGCCGCCGATGGTGGTGTAGTCCGCTTCGTCGAGCGTGGTACCGAAGCGGTGATTGACGTCGTCGACCGGCATGCTGCCGTCGATCGGGACCGCCCCCGTCCGCGCCGCCGGCGGCTTGGGCGCCTGGCGCACCGGATCGTGTTCGTCGTAGATCTCGCCGACGATTTCCTCGAGCAGGTCTTCCATCGTCACGAGGCCCGCGGTGCCGCCGTATTCGTCGAGCACGAGTGCCAGGTGGGTCTTGAGTCGCTTCATGTCGGCGAGCACGTCCTCCACTTCACGGGTCGCCGGCACAAACAGCGGCGGACGGATGATCTCGCGCACCGGGGTGTCGGGCGAGGTCCGCAACGCACGGAGGATGTCCTTGGCGTGCACCACGCCGATGATCTCATCACGCGAGTTCTGGTACACCGGGTAGCGCGACCGGCCGGCCCGCGCCACCACGTCGGCCGCTGCCGCGACGGTGACGTCGGCCGCGATCGTCGTCATCCCGGTGCGCGGCGTCATCACTTCTTCCGCGGTCTTTTCGCTGAACTCGAACACGCCTTCGAGCAGCCGGGCGTCACTCTTCTCCAGCGATCCGGATTCCCCCGACTGCTCGACCAGAATGCGGATCTCCTCGGGGGAGTGCAGCGGCTCGCGCTCCGACAGTGGCCGCATGCCGAGCAGCTTCAACAGGCCATTGGCTGACCCGCGCAGTACCGCGATCGGGTAGTGCATCACCCACGCGAAGCCGAGCAATGGGCGCCGCCAGCCACGCAGCCGCTACCTCGGCGTGCAGCAGCGCGATCGCCTTGGGGACCAGCTCCCCCAGGATGATGTGCAGCATGGTGAGCGCGGTGAAGCCGATCGCCACGGCCAGCCCGTGGGTCGCGATCTTGGCGGCGATGGACGGCAGGGTCGAAAACAGGTTCTGGACGATATGGGCGAACGCCGGTTCGCCGATCGAGCCAAGCGCCAGCGATGCCAGCGTGATGCCGAGTTGCGTGGCCGATATTATGCGGTCGAGGGTTTGGACCGCCCTGAGCGCCAACGTAGCTTTGCGATCACCGTCGCGTGCCATCTCCTCGAGCCGGGTTTCCCGCGAGGAAACGAGGGCGAATTCGGCCGCGACGAAGAAGGCGTTGGCCAGGACCAGCGCGAGGACGACGATGACTGCCAAGCCGGGCGACATATCCCCGAAGGTTAGCAGCAGCAGCACCATTCCGCGCCGGATCGCGATCGTGCTGGGGCTGACCGCGGTTTTTGCGGCGGTCGAGGTGATCGGCGGCCTGCTGGCCAACTCGCTCACCCTGATCGCCGATGCCGGCCACATGGGTACCGATGTGGCTGCGCTGGCGCTGGCGCTGGTGGGCGCTCGGATCGCGCAACGCCGAGAAGGTCCGGCCCAGCACTTCGGCAACCTGCGCTGGGAAGTGCTCGCCGCCATGGTCAACGGGCTCGCGCTGTTCGTGATCGGCCTGTTCATCACCATCGAGGCGATCGATCGGTTCACCCATCCCCTGGCGGTCAATGCCACCCTGTTCGGTGCCGTCGCAGTGGCGGGTCTGGTCGTCAACCTGGTGTCGCTCCGCGTCCTGCACGGCCACCATCACCACAACCTCAACGCGCGCGGAGCCTACCTGCACATCTTCGGCGACGTCCTCGGCTCGGTGGGCGCCATCGTCGCGGCGGTGATCATCCATTACACCGGCTGGACCCGCGTCGACCCGATCATCTCCGTGCTGGTATCGGTGCTGATCCTCCGAGCGCCTGGCGCCTGGTGCGCGAGAGTGGCGTGATCCTGCTCGATCGCGTGCCCGCCGACATGGAACCCGGCCACGTCGAGCGGTGCATCGTCGCCGTTGACGGCGTGAGCGGCGTCCACGACCTGCACGTCTGGACCGTCGCCAGCGGCCTCGTTGCCATGAGCGCGCATGCCGTCGTCCCCGACCTCACGTCGCACCCCGGCGTGTTGCGGCGGGTGGAGCGTGAAATGGCCCGGATCGGTATCGGGCACGTCACCATCCAGCTCGAAACCGGCGGCGAGTGCGACGCGGAACTCTGCGGTGATGACGACGGTTCTGTCGCGAATCCGGCCGCGCATGTCGGCCACAGCCACCCGGGTCATTCGCACGCGCATTGACGCGGGTTGCGGTGGCGTGGTGGGGTCGTCTATATATGCGCGCGGAAGGGTCGGGTGTCATCCCGAGCGAAGCGAGGGATCGCTTCGTCACAGACCGATCCCTCGCTTTGCTCGGGATGACATTACAACAGGGAATCGAGAGCACTTTGCAGATTCGCAATCTCGCCATCATCGCACACGTCGATCACGGCAAGACCACGCTGGTGGACCAGATGCTCCGTCAGGCGGGCGCCTTCCGTGCCAATCAGCACGTCGAGGAGCGCGTGATGGACTCCAACCCGCTCGAACGCGAGCGGGGGATCACCATCCTCGCCAAGAACACGTCGATCGTCTGGCACGGCACCAAGATCAACATCGTCGATACGCCGGGGCACGCCGACTTCGGCGGCGAGGTCGAACGCATCCTGCGCATGGTCGACGGCGTGCTGATCCTGGTCGATGCCGCCGAAGGACCCATGCCGCAGACGCGGTTCGTCACGCGCAAGGCGCTGGCCCTGGGCCTGCAGCCGATCGTCGCGATCAACAAGATCGATCGCAGCGACGCCGAGCCGCTGCGGGTGCACGACGAAGTGCTGTCGCTGTTTCTCGACCTCGATGCCACCGACGCGCAGCTCGAGTGTCCGTTCCTCTACACGTCGAGCCGGGCCGGCACCGCGACGTTCGAGCTCGACCAGCCGGGCCACCGACCTCGAACCGCTGTTCCAGACCATTCTCGACACGGTGCCGGCGCCGACCGGCGACCCCGATGGTCCGTTCCAGATGCTGGTGTCGACCCTCGACTTCTCGAACTTCCTGGGCCGGATCGCGATCGGCCGGATCGAGCGCGGCCGGCTGACGGCCGGCGACCAGGTGGCGCTGCTGCCGATGGGGGAGCCGGGCATGGTGCCGGCCGACGAGGCCGGTGTCGAGCGCGGCAAGGTGACCAAGCTGTACACCTTCGACGGGCTGCATCGCGTCGAAGCCGCCACGGTCGATGCGGGTGACATCGTGGCCCTGTCGGGCTTCGAGACGATCGAAATCGGCAAGACGTTCGTGGCGCCCGATTATCCCGAACGGCTGGAAGGCATCGCCGTGGAGGAGCCGACCATCTCGGTCGATTTCATCGTCAACAACTCGCCGTTCGCCGGACGGGAAGGCAAGTACGTCACGTCGCGGCAGCTGCGTGACCGGCTGTTCAAGGAACTGGAGCGCAACGTCGCCTTGCGGGTCGAGGAGACCGATTCGCCCGACACCCACACCGTCGCCGGCCGCGGCGAACTGCACCTCGGCATCCTGATGGAGACGATGCGCCGCGAAGGCTACGAGTTCCAGGTGTCCCGGCCGCGGGTGATCCTGCGCGAGGGCAGGAACGGCGAGCGGCTGGAACCCTACGAGGAGCTGACCATCGACGTCCCCGAAGCGTACATGGGCGTCGTCATGGAGAAGCTCGGACCCCGCCGCTCCGAAATGATCGAGATGCGGAACCCCGGGCAGGGCATGGTGCGTCTCACGTTCCGGATTCCGGCGCGCGGTCTCTTCGGCTACCGCTCGGAATTCCTGACCGATTCGCGCGGCACCGGGATCATGCACCATCGCTTCCTGGAATACGGGCCGTGGGCCGGCCCCTTGAGCGGACGCAAGCGCGGGGTCATGATCGCCGACCGCGAGGCGCCCGTCGTGGCCTTCGCGCTCGGCAACCTGCAGGAGCGGGCGCAGATGTTCGTGGCGCCCGGCGACCAGGTGTACGAGGGGATGATCGTGGGCGAGAGTGCCCGCCCCGGGCGACATGGACGTCAACGTCGGGAAGGAAAAGAAGCTGACCAACATGCGCACGACGGCGTCGGATGATCACATCCTGCTGGAGCCGCCGCGCGAGATCACGCTGGAGTATGCGCTGGAGTACATCGAAGAGGATGAATTGATCGAGGTGACGCCGGAGAACATCCGCCTGCGCAAGCGGGTGCTGGCGGCCAACGATCGCAAGAAGGCCCAGCGTGCGGCGAACCGGGTCGCCGACGCATCATGACGAGGAAGCCCCGGTTGGTGCTCGTTTCCCCCAGTTCCGGACCTGCGGAGGTCATCATGTCGGCGTGGGACGCGTCTGTCGAGGTGTTGCAGCAGTCAGTGGTGATGCGGCGGCCTTTCGACGAGGACGAGGAAGAGGAGAAGTTCGAGGGCGGTTTCGACTTCGAAGAGGACGACGAAGACGATGAGGACGACGAGGAGGAGGACTTCGACGACGATGAGGAAGACCTCGAAGACGAAGACTTCGACAGTCGCGATTTCGAGTTCAATCCCGACGGCGACGACGAGTAGGTGTGCATTTTGTCGCTCAACAAATTCCCTCGGCCCTTGGCGGGCTGACGTACGCGTCCTTCCGCGTCAGCCTGTACCCCCTCGCATTCGATTGATCCTCGGCGCCGCCGAGGGTAGCGTTAGCCTGGCATTGTCCTGAACGGGAGGGGCGATGCCGGTCACGGCCAAGCTGTCGCGCGACTTCTACGAGAAGCTCGGCGACAGCGCCACGAACGAACTGGTGGACTGGTTGAACGCTGTCGATGGCGACTATCGGTCGCAGCTGCGGGACGTCAACGACCTCAACTTCGCGCGATTTGACGCGAAGGTGGGCCAGCGGTTTGCCGAGTTCGAGGGCAAGGTGGACCGGCGGTTCGCCCAGGCGGAAGTGTCGGTGGCGCAGCGATTCGCCGACATGGGCGCGAAGATGGATCGGCGGTTCGCCGAGTTCGAAATTTCGGTGGCGCAGCGATTCGCCGACATGGACGCAAAGATGGACCGGCGGTTCGCCGAGTTCGAAATTTCGGTGGCGCAGCGATTCGCCGACATGGACGCAAAGATGGACCGGCGGTTCGCCGAGTTCGAAATTTCGGTGGCGCAGCGATTTGCCGACACGGACGCGAAGATGGACCGGCGGTTCGCCGAGTTCGGCGCAGAGATGGACCGGCGGTTCTCCGAGTTCGAAATTTCGGTGGCGCAGCGATTTGCCGACATGGACGCGAAGATGGACCGGCGGTTCGCCGAGTTCGGCGCAGCGATGGATCGGCGGTTCGCCGCAGCCGACGTCAGGTTTGAGCAGCGGTTTTCGGCACTCGAGGTGCGGCTGGCAAAGTTCGAAAGCCGGATGATGCGCTGGATGTTCGTGTTCTGGACCGGCACCACGGTGTCGCTCCTGGGCGTCGCGTTCATGGCGCTCCGGCGCTGACGGGGCGACGGCTGGACCTGGCGCCGATCGGGCCCCGGCGCCCGACCTGCGGGGACGCTTGTCCCGCACTGCGGCAGGCTTGATCGGCCACTCCGCGTGCGCCGCGCCGGCCCTCCGACGTCCTCAGTGCACCGTGCATTCCCAGCCCCGAGGTGCCTGATGGGACGTAGCCTGAATCGTCGCATTGCCAAGCAGTTTGCCGACATCGATGGCTGGCCGCCGACCGGCGGCGATCACTTGCCGCCCGCCGCCCCGGTGGAAGCCGTGATCAAGGCAGCGGTTGACGCAGCCGGCGAGGAGCGGCGTCCCGCCGAGCCACAGCCAACCAACCAGAAATAGTCCGCGGGCGTCATCGCAGGAGTGCGGGGCGACGCTGATTGCGGCGAATCTTCGCGCCCCATTGTCGGACCTCCCGGACCGGCGTAGCGTTCAGTCCCCCGCTGGACGTGCCAGCCAGGCACGGGGAGCCTGATGGACATTCTGCCGGTCTTCAAAACAGTGCTGGTGCGGGCGGCGGAGGCCAAGGCCTCGGACGTGCACGTTAGTGCCGGCGGCCCCTTCCGCATGCGCATCCGCGGCGACGTCGTGCCGATGGATGGTTCGCCCGTGCTCACCCCGGTCGACACCGCCGCCATCGCCACCGACATCCTGGTCAATTCCCGCAAGGCGAGCCTCCACAACGTCGCCGAAGTGCTACGCAACCTGCAGGAAATGGATTGCTCATATTCCTTCCGCGGGCTCGGTCGCTTTCGAGTGAATCTCTGCTCGCAGCGCGGGTCGATCTCGGCCGTGTTGCGGGCGATCCCCGACGTGATTCCCGATTTTGCGACCCTCGGCTTGCCGCCGGTGATCGCGGACATCGCGATGGAAGATCGTGGCCTGATCCTGGTGACAGGGACCACCGGCAGCGGCAAAACATCAACACTGGCCGCGATGATCGGCCACATCAACCGCCACAAGCAGAAGAAGATCGTCACGATCGAGGACCCGATCGAGTTCCTGCACCGGGATCTCAAGTCGATCGCGATCCAGCGCGAAGTCGGCAGCGACACCGCCGGGTTCGAGCCGGCCTTGCGGGGCGCGCTGCGTCAGGATCCCGACATCATCCTGATCGGCGAGATGCGCGACCGGGTGACCATCGAGATCGCGTTGCGTGCGGCCGAGACCGGGCACCTGATCTTCAGCACGCTGCACACCACCGACGCCATCCGCGCCGTGACGCGCCTGGCCAGCGTCTTCGAGCCGAGCGAGCAGGGCAGCATCCGCAAGCGGCTGTCGGAGGTGTTGCGCGCCGTCGTGTCGCAGCGGCTGCTGCCGCGGGCCGACGGCGCGGGGCGGATCCTGGCGGTCGAAGTCATGCGACACACGGCGGCGATCGAGGAATGCATCGCCGATCCCGCCAAGACCGACACCATCGCGCAACTTATCGTCGAAGGTGGCTCCCAATATGGCATGCAGAGCTTCGACCAGCATCTGATGGCCTTGTACCGCGACGAGCAGATCAGCCTCGACGCGGCGATGGCAGCGGCCGCCAGCCCGGCAGATTTCGAGCGGAACCTGCAGTTCCAGTAAGAGAAACAGAGAAAAGAGAAACGAGAAAAGGCAAGGGGATCGGGGGCGAAACGCCTGGATGTCGCCTTACGGTCGGCTCGTCTTCAGGAACCCCGTCAACTTGTCCAGTTGCTGTGTGAAGCCGTACTGCATCCCTTCGACGGCCATCTTCGCGCCCGGGCCGATCTTGAGGATCGCGGCCGTCACCTTCAATCGGGTCTTGCCGCCTTCGTTGGCAAACGTGATCTCGGTCACCTGATCGATCTGGGTCGTGTCGTCCTGTCCCTCGGTCCACGCCTTGGCACGGTACGCCAGGCGTGACCGCGGTTCCACCACGGTGAATTCGCCGATCATCGGCCATCGGGTGCCCTTGTAGGGCCCCATGCCTTCGCCCGCTTCCATCACGATGCGAATCATCCCGCCGACGCGCAGGTCGACTTCGCACTCCGGAATGGTGACGTTGTCGGGTCCCCACCACTGCGGCAGCATCTTCGGATCGGTCCAGGCCTGCCAGACGAGATCGACGGGCGCGTCGTAGAGGCGGTCGAAGTTCACTTCCTTGATCGGGGCCATGGCGGAATTCCTTTCGGTGGAGTCAGTCGGTGCGAATGGATTTGAGGTAGCTCCCGAGCGAATCGAGCCGGTCTTCCCAGAGTCGCCGGAAGCGTTCGAGATAGGCGTCGGCCGCGGCGAGCGCCCGGGGCGAAAGCGTCGCGATCTGTTCCTTGCCGTGCCGGGCCTTGGTGACCAGCCGGGCGCGCTCGAGCACGGTGATGTGCTTGGCCACGGCGGCGAAGGTCAGTGGGTAGTGTGCCGCAAGTTCGCCCACGCTCATCGAGCGCCGGGACAGGCGCTTGAGGATGTCGCGGCGGGTGGGATCGCTCAGCGATCCGAAGACCGCATCGAGCGGCGGGATACGTTCAACCATATGGTTGAATGATAGGCAGACTGATTCCGGACGTCAAGGGGCCGGGGGCCGGGTTGGCCGGTGTGGGCGGGCTCCGTTAGTTTGGGCGCTGTGGGGCCTGTAGCTCAGGTGGTTAGAGCGCACGCCTGATAAGCGTGAGGTCGGAGGTTCAACTCCTCCCAGGCCCATCCTCCCATCGTCTATTTCGCTGCGGCCCTGGTGTGTCGAACCCCGGTCACCGCGCGGCCGCCTCTGCCGCCCGCGCCCGCAACAGATCCTGCTCCCGCCGATTCCCGGTCCGTGACGCCGCCCGCTCGAACTCGGCGTGCGCATCGCGGAATCGGCCGAGCTTGAAGAGCAGGTCGCCGCGCACGCTCGGCAACAGGTGATAGTTCGCCAGCGCAGGATCATCCGCAATCGCATCGACGATCGCCAACCCCTCGGCCGGACCAAACGCCATGGCGTACGCCACCGCGCGATTGATCTCCACCACCGGTGACGGCACGAGCTCAGCCAACGCATCGTAGAGTGCTGTGATCTGCGTCCACTCGGTCGCTTCCGGCACCAGTGCGCGCGCATGACACGCCGCAATCGCCGCTTGCAGCGTGTACGGCCCCATCGCACCGCCCAGGTGGATTGCGCGGTCGAGCGCCGCCAACCCGCGGGCGATCAGCACCCGATCCCACCGGCTGCGATCCTGGTCCAGCAGCAACACCGGTTCGCCACTGTGGCCGATGCGCGCGCCCAGCCGAGACGCCTGAATCTCCAGTAGCGCAATGAGTCCAAGAACTTCGGCGTCATCGGGCATCAGCTCGGCAAGCACGCGGCCCAACCGCAACGCATCCTCACACAGCGCCGGTCGCACCCAATCGTCACCGGTCGTGGCGGAATAGCCTTCGTTGAAGATCAGGTAGATGACTTCGAGGACCGACGCGAGGCGCGATGCGAGCTCGGCTCCGCGCGGCACCTCGAACGGCACATGCGCCGCGGTGAGCGTGCGCTTGGCGCGCACGATGCGTTGCTGCACTGCGGGCACCGTAGTGAGGAATCCGCGCGCGATCTCCTCGGTGGTCAATCCGCCAAGCAGACGCAGCGTGAGCGCGACGCGCGCCTCGACCGACAGCACCGGGTGACACGCCGTGAAGATCAGCCCCAGCAAGTCGTCGCCGATCTCGTCGTCAATCGCCGCCGCCAACGCCGACTCAACATCTTCCGGCGTTGTCATTTCGACTTTCCATTCCGCGTGCCGACGCTCGAGCATCGCGCCGCGCCGCAGGTGATCGATCGCACGCCGCTTGGCCGTCGCGGTAAGCCACGCGCCGGGGTTGTCGGGCACGCCGGATGCGGGCCACTGCTCCAGCGCCGACACCAGTGCATCGTGTGCGAAGTCCTCCGCCAGCCCCACGTCGCCAACCATCCGGGCGAGGCGCGCGATCACCCGCGGTGCTTCGATGCGCCACACGGCATCGATGGCGCGGTCCACGGGTGAGTCTGTCACGTCGTGCAGGTCAATGCGCCATCGGTTGATCGGCAATCGGGCGAACCACCGAGCGCCCGTCGCCGGCAATTTCGACGAATCGGCGGCTCCACTTGACCAGATCATCCTGCGAGTCGAACCGCATCACCGCGAATCCGCCGATGACTTCCTTCGCCTCGGTGTAGGGACCGTCCTTTACCGCGATCGTGCCGTGCTTCCGGGTGATCACCGTCGCGGGCGCGTCGGGATTCCAGCCTCCGGTGTCGAGGAGCACACCGGCCTGCATCGCTTCGTGAATGAATGCGCCCATCTTCGCCATCGTGTCCGGCGTGGGTGCACTGATATCGCCGTCGGGGTACCACAGGGCCAGTACGCGCATGATTCGAATCTCCGAAGGTGAGGGAGCGGGTCAGCCGCGGATCGCGGCCTGCACGTCGGCCGGGAAGTCCTCGATGCCCATGATCTGGCGCACTTCGATGATGTCGCCGTCGAGCATCGGCGCACGGCGCGCCCATTCCACCGCCTCCTCGCGCGACTTGACCTGGATGATCCAGTAGCCGCCGACCAGTTCCTTCGCCTCGGTGAACGGGCCGTCCTTGACCTGGGACTTCCCGGCCGAAAACGCCACCCGCACGCCCTTGGCCGGCGGCGCCAGTCCGTCGAGCGACAGCAGGACGCCGGCCTTGCTCAGCGAATCATTGTACTTGCCCATCTTCGCCACGAGGTCGGTGGGTGGGACGAAGTCGGCCGGCACATTCTCGTAGCCCTTGGGGATTACCAGCATCATGAAGCGCATTGCAGTCTTCCTCATCACTGGAGTGGCAGGCCTCGATGGCCCTCAGCACTACGTCGAACGAGCCCCACCCGGATCGACACGTCGCTGGCCGCGCGGCTGCGATGGTCTCGGCTACCGGGCCGCCGTCGAGTCGGGGCCGGTCACCACCACGCCACCCTTCATTACGAACTGCACATGCTCCACCGCGGTGATGTCCGTGAGCGGATTGCCCGGCACCGCGATGACATCGGCAAAGAAGCCCGGCTTGAGCTGCCCCACTTCGTCCTGCCAGGTCAGGATGCGAGCTCCGTTGAGATAGTCGGCCTGGAGCACGGCGACGGGAGTCATGCCGTACTTGACCATCAGCTCGAACTCCCGGGCCTGGGTCCCGTGCGGGAACGGACCCACGTCCGAACCGACGGCCATCGGGACGCCGGCGGCGATCTGGCGCTGGAACTCGTGAATCTTGTAGTCGAGCATCGCGTGCTCGCGTGCGGTTGCGGCGGCACTGCCCGCGTGGTCCGCGAAGTATTCGAAGATAGTGAACGTCGGCACGGCCGGGATCTGCTTTGCCTTCATCTCCCGCATGGTGCCGTCGCTGAGCTGGGTGGCGTGGTCAATCGATGCGACGCCCGCTTCGACCGCGAACCGCGCCGCCGGTTCGCCCTGGCAGTGCACGCCGACGTTGGTGTTGAGGCGAGCGGCCTCGGCGACGGCCGCCTTCAGCTGGTCCTCGGTGTATTGATAGGTGGTGTGGAAGTCCCAGAATGCGGAATCCCCCGGCTGCTCGCCCATCCCGAGCTGTGCGCAGATCGGGTTGCCGAGACACGGTGCCGATCCGTGGGGGACCATCGACTCGGGTCCGGTCTGGTAGATCTTGACGAACGTGGCGCCTTCCTTCTGCTGCTTGCGGATGGTTTCGATCAATTGCTCGGTGTCGTCGGCGTAGTCGGCGTTGCCGAGCACGTGCTGTTCGGGGTTGAACCCGACGGCGTCCTCGTGCCCGCCGAGGATGGAGATGGCCATCCCGCTGATGCGGAGTCGGGGGCCGAGGATCTCGCCGCGGTTGATCGCGTCGCGCACGGCGGCATCGGCGGGGCCGGCGCCTTCGGTGCCCATGTCGCGTTCGGACGTGAAGCCCGCCATCAGGTCATCGCGTGCGGCGAGCGTCGCCTCGATGGTGCGCTGCGCCGCCGACTCATCGACGGTCTGCATGCCTTCCGACGGCGGTGCCGGGTGCAGGAACAGGTGGACGTGTGCGTCGATCAATCCCGGCATCAGCGTCACATCGCCGAGATCGACTACGCGCGCGCCGGCCGGATGCGGCACCGATGTGCCGGCGGCCACGATGCGGTTCCCCTGGACCAGTACTTCGCCGGGGCTCACGATCCGGCCCGGCACCACGTCGAAGAGTCGTGCGGCATGAAGCACGATTGGTTGGGCATCCGCGGCGGCGCGGGATCGCCCGCGCTGGGCCGATGCGAGCGTCGGGATGGCGGTGAGCACGGCGAGCGCCGCGGTGAACAGCGTCTTGGTCTTCATGGAATCCTCCAGGAGGGTGCACGATACGGCTGATCGCCTCGACGGGCCAGTGGGAGGTGGATTGGTGTGGCGCTCCGTCGTGCGCTCCAGGACGAGCGGTCACCGGGCGCACCGCGTCGGATCGCGCTGCGCGACTACGGATTCCCCATGGCGTCCCGCTGACTGGCTGCCTCCGACCTTGCCCTCCCGCCCCAACAGATGTAATACGGAGGGATCGAAACGTCGTTCATCACGCAGCCGAACCCTCAAGGAACCCTCTCATGCATCGTGGCCCAATGAAGTCGCTTGCACTCGGTCTTGTCGTCGTCACTGCCGTCGCCACGATTGGGTGCGGCGGCCACGCGCCGGCGGCAACCACGAGTTCCACGTCCGCCAACATCGTCCGCGACACCCTCGGCAACGGGCTCCGCGTCGTGATCGTGCGTGACACGCTCGCGCCCATGGTCACCACCGAAATCACCTACCTCGCCGGCAGCTACGAAACCCCCAAGGGATATCCCGGTACCGCGCACGCGCTGGAACACATGATGTTCCGCGACAGCAAGGGATTGACCGGCGCGCAGCTGAACGAGCTCACCGGCAAGATGGGCGGCGACAACAACGCCTTCACGACTGACGACGCCACCCAGTACTACTTCGTGGCGCCGTCTTCCGATCTCAACATGCTGCTGCGCATCGAGGCGCTGCGGATGCGCGGGGCCACGCTCACCGACAAGGACTGGAACCTCGAAAAGGGCGCCATCGAGCAGGAAGTCTCTCGCGACATTTCCGATCCGGGAGAGCTGGCCTATCAGAAGGTCGAAGCCGACCTGTTCGCCGGCACCGGCTACGCGTTCGATGCGTTGGGCACCCGGCCATCGTTTGACTCGACCACATCCACGGTTTTGCGGCAGTTCTACGACAACTGGTATCAGCCGGGCAATGCCATCTTTGTCATCGTCGGCGATGTCGATCCGCAGGCGACGCTGACGCAGGTCAAACAACTCTTTGACTCCCTGCCCAATCATGCCACACCGGTCCGACCCGCCGTCGCATTGCAGCCGATGCATCCCGAAACCATCGCGAAGACCACACCGGCGGGGACGGGTACGGTCGAATTCCTGTTCCGGATGCCCGGTGAGCAGTCGAGGGATTACGCAGCCGCTCAAGTGCTGATGGACGTGCTGGGCAACGCCCGCAGCGCACTGTCGGACCTGGCAGTGCAGGGGAAGGTCCTGTCCGCGTACGCCTACCAGCAGGCGTTCAGCCGCGCGGGTATCGGCGAGATCGACGGCAATTTTCCCAAGGGCGGCGATGCCAAGCAGGTCACGGCCGATCTCGACAGCGTGATCGCCGGTGTGCTGAAGAACGGAGTGCCGCCCGGTCTGGTGGACGACGCCAAGCGCTCCGAACTGTCGCAGGCAGAGTTTCGCAAGAACAGCGCGGTCGGGCTGGCAGGCACCTGGTCCGACGCGCTGGCATGGCGGGGCCTCGAATCACCGGAACAGGCTGACCAGCAAATTCGCGACGTGACGGTGGCCGACGTCGATCGTGTCGCCACCCAGTACCTCCAGCCGGCCGGCCGGATCACCGTGGTGCTCACGCCGAGTGCCAACGGCACGCAGCCGCCCAACAGCACCGGCTTCGGCGGGACCGAGTCGTTTGCCGGTGATGACAAGCTCGACGTGCCGCTCCCGGATTGGGCCACCACACAGCTCAACACGCTGGAAGCGCCGCACTGGACACTGGCGCCGGTGCAGATGAAGCTCGACAACGGCATCACGCTCATTGTGCAGCCGGAAACCGTCAGCAAGACGGTGACCGTCGTCGGGCACGTCGATCACAATGACGGCATGCAGGCGCCGGCGGGGCAGGAAGGTGTTGGCCGCTTGCTCGGGTCGCTGTTCGATTACGGCTCGACCACGCTCGACCGCACGGCGTTCCACAAGGCGCTCGACTCCATCGCCGCCACCGAGAACGGCGGCTCCAATTTTCGGCTGTCGGTCCTGAGCGAGTATTTCGACCGCGGCGTGCAACTGCTGGCCGACAACGAACTGCATCCGGCGCTGCCGCAGCAAGGATTTGACGTGCAGCAGAAGTCATTGGCGCGGGCGCTGGCGGGCGAGTTGCAGTCGCCGCAATACCAGTTCACCCGGGCGCTGAATCGGGGGCTCCTGCCGGCTGGCGACCCGGTGCTGCGCGAAGCGACACCCGCCACGGTGGGACATCTCACGCTGGACGATGCTCGACAGTACTTCACCCAGACCTACCGTCCGGACCTCACGACCATCGTGGTGGTCGGCGATGTCACTCCGGACCAGGCCAAGGCGACGGTCACGAAGTACTTCGGCGCCTGGACGGCGAGCGGGCCCAAGCCCGACGTCATTCCCAAGCCGGTGCCGCTCAACCCGGCGAGTTACGTCGTGGTCCCCAACGCGTTCGCATCGCAGGATCAGGTCCTGCTGGCGCAGATGGTGCCGCTCACGCTGTCATCCCCGGATCGGTACGCCGTGCAGCTGGGGAATGACGTGCTGGGCGGCAACGGATTCGCGTCGCGACTGATGGTCGATATCCGGGTCCGGCACGGCTACGCCTACGGCGCGTATTCGTTTCCGGAATTCGATCGGTCGCGGTCGCTGTTCGTGGTCGAATACGGCAGCGACGCGGACAAGGTGGCGCCGGTCGACGCGCTCATTCGCGGCGACATTGCCGCGATGCAGGACTCGCTGGTCCAGGATGCCGAATTGACCAATGCGCGGCAATACGAAATCCGCTCGATTCCGTTGGCGGTGTCGAGCGTCGACGCCATCGCGGGGTCGCTGCTGAACTGGAGCTACAATGGCGAGCCGCTCGACGAACCCATGGTGGCCGCCAAGCGATACCTCACCCTGACGCCGGCAGAGATCCAGGCCGCGTTCCGGAAGTACATCGACCTGGGCCACCTGGCCCAGGCGGTGGAGGGACCGAAGCCGCCGGGGCATTGAGCGGGCGCCTGTGACGCGAAAGCGCCGCCACGTTCGCACGTGACGGCGCTTTCGTCTGTCGGCCCGAGCGGCTCGCGCGTCAGGTCGCCGGTTCGACCAGGAACTGCTCGATCTTCCCGTCCGGTACGGTGAATGTCGACAGGTTGACCTTCTTGCCGTTGGCGAACTCCACGGCAAAGCCGCGGTACATCATGCCGCCGCGCGGAAACGCCGTCGTCTGCGCGACGCTCTTGATGGCGCCGAGGGGACCGAGCGAGCTGCGATAGTCGGCGATCGCCTGGGCGTCGAAGTAGGAGTTGCAATTGGCGGTGAACAGCGTGCGGTCGATCTGGCCGTGCTGCAATCCCGTGAGGACCTTCGTCGCCAGCGACTCGGCGGCGGCCACATCGGCGCCGCCGACCGAGCCGGGACCGATCACGCCGAGGATGGCGCGACCGATCAATCCCGCGGCGGGACTGGCTTCCTGATTGGTCAGCACCGCCAGCGCCAGCTTGTCATCCGGCATCACGTAGTTGGCCGCGACGAATCCGCCGACTTCGCCGCTGTGCGACACGATCTTGTGGCCGTTGTACATGCCGGTGCTCAGCCCGAGTCCGTAGTTGCTGGTCTTGCCGTTCTTGAGCGTGGTGGGCGCTTCCATCGCGGCGTACGACGCGGAGTCGAGCAGGGTCTGGTTCATCACCGAGATGTCCCACTTGAGCAGGTCGCTGACCGGCATCGCCATCTCGCCGTCGGCAAAGTACCAGCCGGGCGCCTCCATCAGCGCCGGGCGCAACGGACCGAGGGCGTGGCGGAAATAGCCGGTCGGCTCGAGCTGGTTGTGCTGCGTGTCGAGATCGATCGTGTGCGACAGGCCGACGGGCTCGAGCACGTTCTTCTCCAGGAATTGCCAGAACGGCTCGCCGCTGACCTTCTGGACGATCAACCCGACGATGTTGAAGTTGGTGTTGCTGTACTGGTACTGCGTGCCGGGATCGAAGTCGAGCGGCTTGGTCGCCCACTCGTGCACGATCTTGTCGGCCGACGACGGCTTGGTCCATTCCGGAATGGTGTAATCCTGCGGCGCGTAATCCTCGTAGCCCGAGGTGTGCGACATGAGGTTGCGCAAGGTTACTTCGTTCGACCGCGTGAGTTCGGGAAACCACTTCGAGACCGGATCGTCGATCGACAGCTTGCCTTGCTGCTGCAGCAGCATCACGGCGGCAACGGTGAACTGCTTGCTGATCGAGCCGATCGCGTAGTGCATCGACGGCGTGGCCGGCAGCGGCGGTGCCAGCCGGGCCTCGCCGAACGCCTGGACGTAGACGATCCGGCCATTCTCCACGATGCCGATCGAGGCGCTCGGCACCTGCGTCGTGGCCATCACGTCGTGGATTGCCGCCGTCATCCGGGCCGACACGTCGGGTGGCAGGTCGTTGACGGCCTGCGCGGCGGCGAACGTCGCGGCGCACAGCGACAGGGCCGCGGTCGCGAGAGCAGTTCCGAGGTGGCACCGTGGGATGGTCGACATGACAAACTCCTGGTTTCCGTGATTCGCTGGATCGCAGCGTTCGATGATACCACAAGGCGGCGCTCGCCGGCTATTCCCCGGCGTCGCTACCGATGCCAGTCACTCGCCCGGAGGATTGCCTCGAAGCGGGGATTGCCCTTGAGTGCCGCGAAGGTCGGGTCGATCCGCACGTACCCCGGAGAGAGCCAGTAGGGCACCTTGAGCAGGTCCGCCAGCCGGTCGAGCGCCTTGTCGGTCTCGCCGGTGAGCAGATAGATGCGAATGAGCTGATGCTGCCCGTACGCGCCGTTCTCCTTGTCGCGGCTCAAGGGCGCCAGCGTGTCGCCGAGTTCTCCCAGGTGAATTGCCTCTGCCTTGCGGCCCATATACGCCGCCGCCAGTCCAGCGAAGAGATTCCGCTGCGGATCGTTCGGGGCCGCCTTGAGCTGCTTTTCGAGTTCGGTGTAGGCGGTGTCGGCGTAGGCGCGCGCCTTGACGGTATCGCCGCGCAGCCAGTAGGTCTCCATCAGCACGTCGGCCCAGACACCGCGGTCGTCGTAGAACGCCGACGGTGTGAGGCGCAGCAACAGTTGCTGCTGCTGATCATCGAGCATCCAGTAGACGTCCTGATAGTTTCCGATGTAGGAGACCAGCGCCGGCTGGGCAAGCGTGGGCGGTGCATTGGCGAGGACCGCCCGTGCTCCCGCCAAGTCGCCCTGCATGAGATGGATCATGCCCTGACTCTCGATCACCTGCAGGTTGGCCGGGTCGAGTGCCAGCATCTCGTTTCCCAGTGCCAGCGCCTCGGGATATCTGCGCAGATACGCAAAGGCGATCTGCAGGGTGGCCCCGATGACGACCGATCGCGGATCGAGACGACGCGCCTGCTGCAGATGCGCCAGCGCGTCGTTCCACCGACCGAGCGACTCTTCCATGCTCGCCGCCTGGCGAATAATCGCCACGTCATTGGGCCCTCGCTGCAGCGCCAGTTTTGCCTCCGCCTCCGACCCGTCGACGTCGTTGCTGACGAGGTAGTCGTAACGCGACAGGGCGTAATGCGTCAGTGAGCCATCCGGATCGAGCGCCCGCGCACGAGCGGCGGCGACCTTGGCGCGATTGCCGATGGCAGGATCGGGCGTGCCGTTGAAATAGAGATTCGAGAGGGTGCTGCTCAACGTCGCCCACGCTTCCGTGAACGTCGAATCGAGCGCCACCGCCTGCTCGTAGAATCCGGCGGCCTGCGCCAGCGTGGCGGGATCGTTGCTGCTGAGCGCCGACCCCTTCAGGAAGACTTCCCACGCGCCGACGTTCTGCGTCGGCCGGGCGGCGATCTGTTCCTGGTCGTGTGCGCCGAGTGCCACGCCGAGCGCGCCCGCCACCTGGGTCGCGATGTTGGCCTGCACCGCGAGCACGTCGCTCATGTCGGCGTCGAAGGTCTGCTGCCACATGCCGGCGCCAGTCTTCACGTTGATCAGCTCCGGCACCACTTCGAGGCGACCCGGCCCGCTAGCCGACGGCACCATGCTCACCGTCGAGGTCAGCAGGTAATCGACGCCGAGTTCGCTGCCGATCTGCTGCGGCGTCTTGGTGGTGTTCCGGTATTGATCGCTGCTGGTCTGCGCGGTGACCTGGAACTGGCCCAGGTTCATCAGCTTGCCACGCACCTGGTCGGCAATGCCGTCGACGATGTAGGCCTGGTTCGCCGCACCGCGGTTCTCGAAGGGGAGCACTGCCAGGCGCACCACTTTTCCGGACCCACTCGCAGTGCTCCCGTTGCGGAACATCAACGCGTACGCGAGACCCAGGGCCACGACGGCGACCAGCGCGGCGACACTCCAGATCCGACGCGACGTGCGGCGCGGGGCGGCGACCGCGATAGCCGGGGCGCCACCGTGTCGCACCCCGTCGGCGGTGCGAGCCAACGCATCGGCGAACTGTTGCGCGTTCTGCCATCGATCGGCGGGATTCTTGGCAAGGGCCCTGGCGACGACAGCATCGAGTGTGGCGGGGAGGCCGGTCCGCGAGGCCGACAGCGGCCGGGGCGTTTCGGTGAGACTGCGCGCCATGATCGTCTGCGGATTCGGTCCGGTGAAGGGCGGCTCGCCGACCAGCATTTCGTAGACGACACAGCCGAGGGCGTAGACATCGGACCGGCCGTCGATACTTGCCGCACCGGTCGCCTGCTCGGGGCTCATGTACTGCGGCGTGCCGACCGCGAGGCCGGTCCGGGTGATCGCCGTCTGCGTGTCCATCGCACGTGCAATGCCGAAATCGGCCACCAGCGCGTGCCCGCGGGAGATCATGATATTCGCCGGCTTGATGTCGCGATGGATGATGCCCCGCTCGTGCGCATACGCGAGCGCCTCGGCCACTTCCCGGGCGATCCGGAGCGCTTCGTCGACCGGCAGCGGCCCGTCGCGCTTGATGCGCTCCTGCAGCGACTCGCCCTCCACATACGGCATGACGTAGTAGAGGACGCCATGCACGGCGCCGGAATCGAACACCGGCAGCACATGCGGGTGGGTGAGTTGCGCCGAGATCTCGACTTCGCGCAGAAACCGGTCGGCGCCGAGGGTGGCGCCCAACTCCGGACGCATCACCTTGATCGCCACCTTGCGGTGATGCTTCAGGTCCTCGGCGAGATACACCACGGCCATGCCGCCCTCACCGAGCGCGCGCTCGATCCGGTAGCTCGCGGCAATCGCCGTGCGCAGCCGGGCGATGTCGGCGATCGCGGTGGCGCCGGTCGGCGGGAGCACGCCCGCATCGGTCGGTGTCGCGGTACCGCAGTGCAGGCAGAACAGCGCGCCCTCGGGCAGGGGCGTGCGGCAGTTGGTGCAGGCCTGCGCTGGTGCGGTCATTTCATGACCTGTGCGGCGAGTCGGATGAGGGGAAGCAAGCAGGGCGGAAAATGCGTCCCCAGCGCAGCGGGCACAAGCGGGCGCCGATCACCGTCCCACGCGAACGGTGAGCACGCCGCCCGCCGGTACGGTCAGGCGGCCAGTCACCCGCTTGCCGCGCTCTTCGCCCGGTGAACTCAGCCAGACTTTCGGCGTGGACACGGCAGGCCAGTGCCATCGCACCGGGGCGTCGTGCGCTGCGGGATTCCACAGCCGCACCAGCCAGCCGGCGCCGTCACGCGTCGTGGCAATGCTCGACACGATCACGCTGTCGTTGTCGAGTTCGAACGGGGGCGGACGCACGGCGCGGGTCGACGCACGAAGCACGGGCGGCGGCTCGGTCATCGCGAGCGCTGTGTGGGTCGCCTGGGCGGCGCTGAACGGTCCGTGCGGCACCAGCGTCACGCGGAACGTCACGGGGCCAGGCTGGTCGGCCTTGAAGTTGGTGTGCCAGTAATTGTTCATCGCGTAGGCAATCAGCTCCGTGCCCGGCAGCGCGTGCCGCAGCCACACCTCGCGGCCGTCGGCTTGCATGAAGCTCTCGGCGGTCAATCCATTCAATTCCCAGAGCGGCAGGTCGGGCGTGACAAGCGTGACACCGAAGTCGGCGTTGCTGGCATCGAGCCAGCGTTGTACGGGATAGAGATTCCGATTGGCGCCTTCAGCCTGGTCGACGTCGGGCCGCACGATCGCCCAGCCTTGTTCCATGCGTACGGTGCCACCCGGCACCGCGAGCGGGAACCCGATATGGACCGATTCCTTGCCGTGCGCCGGGGCCTTGTCGAGATGGGTGGTCACGGTGACGGCATTGCTCCCGGCGCACAGGGTGACGTCGCGAACCAGTGACACCGCGCCCGGCGCGTCGCCCGCGACGCGAAGCGTCGCGATCAGCGGCCCGTGATCGATGACGGTCATGCGCGCGCCGGTCGCATCCTCGGCCTGGCTCGTGTCCGTGCCCGGGACGTAGCGATAGCGTCCCCAACCGCCACGCGCCTGGTCGACCAGTTCGTGTCCGCGCCAGCGGACGCTCGCGATCGCGCCGGTGTGGCTGTCGATCCGGACCACCACGCTGTCATTCCACAGCGAGTCGCCATCGGCGTGCGCGGCGTGTTGCACCGTCGGCTGATCGGTGGCGGTGGTCATCGCGATCCGGGTCGCGCGCAGCGGCGCGAAATCGAGTCGCACGGCGACACCGCCGTCGCGCAATCGCTGCGATGCGAGGAGGCGGCCCGCCGCGTCGCGGACGGCGTCGTCGTCACGGGCCAGCGAATCCGGGATGATCACGACATCGCGTTGCGCCACGGCGTGTGTGTTCCACACGGCAAGCGTGCGCGCGGTTCCGTTCGCGTGACTCGCGCGCGCAAGCAGTGCGCGGCTCGCCGAATCGGCGGCGATGGCGAAGTGTTGCTTGTAGTGCCACTCGGCCACCGTGATCGGGGCATCCGGGTCGCTGATACTGCGATCGGCGCCCCAGGTGTGTTCGTCCCAGAGCAGCACGTCCTGCCAGGCGGAATCGCGGTCGGCCGCCGGAAGGTCGATGCCGCGCAGGGCGGCGAGGGTGGTCGCCTGCGTCAGGCGGGCGGCGCTTTCGCGAGTCTCGATCTCCTCACGCAGCGTGCTTACGGCGCCATCTTCCCAGTAGCCGGTGAGGTCGCCGCGGATCCGCGGCAATTGGCCGCCGTGCCGCTGCTCCATCGCCCGGAACATCTGCGGCAACGTGGCGATCACGAGCCGGGGGCTCACATAGCGCGCGTTCCACCGGCGGACTTCATCGGCGATATGCGCGTCAGGCATGCCGTTGTCGCCCAGCACCGCGTTGCGCACCTGCACGATGTCCCACGGGTAGTGGTGCGCGACGAGCGTGTCCATGTATTCGCTCATCACGTCGGCGTCGTCCAGCGTCAGTCGGCCCGCGGGCCAGTTGTACACCCACGAGTAGCCGCGCCCCGCGAACATCACCAGCAGGGAATCGCGCCCGCTCGGCCCGATCCACCAGAACGGCCGGTCACCCCAGTCCTTGAGCGTGTAGCCGATGCGATCGCTTTCGTTGGGCCCGCTCGACAGATACCGCACGCCTCGCTGCGCCAGCGCGGGCACCATGCCCCAGGTAAAGCCGGGCACGTCGCTGCTCATTGCCATGCTCACCGGCACGTGTTGCGTTCGACGCAGCGCGCGCGCGTAATCGAGCAGGTGGATCAGCTCCTCGCCGCCCGACAGGCCCGTCATCAGGTTGGCATACAGCGCGCTGAGCGCCATGTCACCGCGGCGCACGTCGGCCAGCAGGCGGGCGGTATCGGCCGCGGCACGGGTCGCGAGATAATGCTGCAGCGGCCAGAGACCTTCCTCGTTCCACAGAAAGCGCGCGCCGGCGGGATAGTCGCGCGAGCGATCGATGTAGGCCACGGCACTGTCGAGTGCCCGTTCGTGCTTGGCCCGCACGGCGGGCTGGCTGTCGGTATACCCGATGTCCAGGTGATCGTGATTGATGAGGTAGATCTCGCGCGGGACCACCGGCGTCAGCGGCAGCGCATCGAACACCGCATCCGCATCGTGGCCGTGCAGCCCGAGCGTGATCGTGCTCGGCGCGGTGACGGCCGGCACCGTGATCCGGAACGTTGTCGCACCCGCGGCCAGGCGTTGCGTATCGGGCGGGACACCCGTCGTCGTCACGATTACGGTGCTGGTGTCGAAGGGGTGCCAGGCGTCGAGGCGAATCGTCTGCTGCATGCCCCGGGACGAGCGCGCCAGCATCTGCTCCCCGTGCGCCGCGATGGTTGGCTGCATCGACACCGTATAGAAGATGAACCAGCTCTGCCGGCCGACGTCCTCGCCTTGCACCTGCAGGGTGACCGGCGCACCGGCCGGTGCGAGAGGGGCGGGAACGTCGACGGTGAAGATGCCGTGCACGTCGCCGTAGCGATCGGTCATCAGGCGACGGAAGTGCAGGGCGATGCCGTCAGCGCCGTCGACACTCCACCGGTCCGCGGCGGTGGTCGGCTGCGGAATCGCGACGCGGTGCGTGCGATTGACGATCAGCCAGAACCGCACCGGCGCCTGGCCCGCATCGGTCACATCCATCGCGGCGAGAAAGTCGATGTGCCGCATCGCGCCGGCATCCGCCGATACCGGCGCCGTGAGCCAGCGGGCACAGTCGGTGCTGTCGACGGACCGGACCAGCAGCGACGCGTGGGCGGTCGGATGCGCCGACTGATACGTGAAGCGCTGGCCGCGAATCGTGGCAGCGTAGCCGTCGGTCACGCCCGGCGGCAGCGCGCCCAGCGCACGGGTGAGCGAGTCAGCAGCGAGGAGCAGGGTGTAGAGGATCATCGGGCGATCTCCGGCCGGCACATGCGGATCTGCGCCAATGGTAACTCCCGGACGCCTTCATCGCACCGCGGCCGAACGTCCCGCCTCGCGTCACCAGCGCCGGGCGATGCGCGCTGGCGTATTCGTCCCGCGGTCCCGCGTCACGGCCGCGGGAGGCGCCAGATGTCGAGTACTCCCGTCGTTGCGTGCGCGTTGGCGTTGCCTTCGGGAAGCGCGATCCGTCCGTCGGCGACGATCGGCGAGTTCCAATGCCCCGGCCCGCAGTCCAGTTCGGTCACCTCGTGTCCCGTCTCCGCGTGGTAGACGTGCAATCCGCCGCCCGGGTCGTACACGAAGGCCAGGCCGTCGACCACCACGGGACTGGTCCCGCCGTGCTGACTGATCCATTCCGGATGGAGCTGGTCCCCGCGCACCGTCCATGCTGCTGTGCGGCCGTTGTCGGCGGCGATGATCCACGTCGCACCGGCGTTGTGCCACACCGCCGGCGCGGTGAAGAGCCGCGCACGCGACGGCGTGGGCGTGGTGAACGCCTCCCCGCCCTTGTGTGGTGAGGTGCCGCCCATCTTCTGCCAGTCGATGATGCGCAGGAGCGCGTCCTTGCCGCCCTGCAGGACGAGATGTTGGCCGAGCAGGACGGGGGATGAGGAACCGAGATCGGCGTCGTCCTCATTGAGCTGGGCCGTATTGACCGGCGTGTAGTTCCCGAGGATGCGGGTGGCGTCGGCATCGAGCTCGATGACCGCGTCACCCCAGTCGGTGCGGCCGTCCCAGGTCGCGTTGCCGGTGGCGACGAAGAGATCGCCGGTGGCGGAATCGATCACGGCGCCGGCGCGACCCCAGATGGCGGAGTCGCTTTCCTTGCAGGTCGGCGGATCGATCAAGCCGGCGCGATCGCTGCAGAGCGAATTCCAGACGTGCAGCAGCTTGCCGGAGACTGCATCGAGAATCGCGACGTGGCCCTGATACGGTGGCGCATCGCCGATGTATCCACCGGTTGTTGCGATGACATGCCCGCGAAAGAAAGTGAGCGACGAGGCGATCTTCTCGCGGCGTGGCAGCAACGTGATGGCCGTGCTCCACTCCACGTGTCCCGTCGAGGCGTCGAGCTTGCGGATGTTCCCGTCGGGCGCTGCGGCATAGATGAACCGCCGATCGGGATCGGCCACCGGGGTGGCGGTGGTGATCTGGCGCGAACCGGCGAGCGCGGCATACGATGGCGGCGTGAATTCCCACAGCACGGTGCCGCGGTCGGCATCGATCGCGAGCGTCTTGCCGTAGGTGGTCGTCATGAAGAAGACATCTCGCGCGATCCCGCCGACCGTGATGCCGTGCAGGTAGATCGCCGTCGCGTCGACGGTGCCGTCGATGGCAACCTGGGTGCGACGCATCGACGAGACGTTCGCGGCCGTCACGCCCATCGCGACCGTGGGCGCGCTGGTGCGCGCGATGTTCCAGCCAAACATCGGCCAGTCCACGGAAGGAGCCGCGCGGTGGATCGAAGGAGTGGCCGCGAGCGTGACCATCACGGCGAGAATGCGTCCAGGGTTGTGCATGATCGGACTCCGCGTCGCGGGCGCGCGACGTTGCGCGCCATCGCATTCATGACCGTGTGACGTTCACCGTTCCGGCGGTGAATTGCAAGGGAACGGGTGCCCGTCACTACCGGCGGCGCAGGTCGAATCGCCCCACGCTCTCGACGCGTCGGCATCCTTGACGGTACCCCAGACCACGCTGCGACCTCGGTGACCCCTGAACCGCCGGTTTTGCGCCTTGGAACATCGAGGGTCGCCCGCGATGCCGACTGGGCCGCGAGGCACCCCAAGTGCTCATCCTCGTCCCTATGATCCGGAGACCGTCGCCATGCGTTGCAATTTCTCGTTCACGACACCGATGCGCCGTGCCGCGTTGGTGGGCTTGCTGGCCCTCGGCGCCGCGTGCAGCAGTTCGCCGGGCACGTCAAGCAACGATTCGATCAGCCTGACGCTGCATCCCACGTCGGCCACCATCGCACCGGGAGGCAGTGTCGCCGTGACCGGTGTGGTGGCGCGCAACGGTTATACCGACGACCTCACGATCTCGGCCGATGGCATTCCGACCGGGGTCACCTACGTCGTGACGCGACGGGCTACCAATGGCAGCGATTCC
Organism: uncultured Gemmatimonadales bacterium; assembly: GCA_963796635.1. Taxonomy (GTDB): domain Bacteria; phylum Gemmatimonadota; class Gemmatimonadetes; order Gemmatimonadales; family GWC2-71-9; genus Palsa-1233. The sequence goes on along the minus strand of CAWCMH010000001.1, from coordinate 1,838,988 downwards.
GCCTCGGTCACGCTGACCGCCGGTGCGTCGATGACGGCCGGTGGCCCGTACACGATCAACGTGCACGCCGCCGGCAGCGGGATCGCGACCGCGACCGCCTCATTCAAGCTCACGATCGCCACCTCGGGCGGTGTCGACACGATCACGTTGCCGTCGCGCCGCCGGTAGCGAACCCGGCGGTCCGCGAACGGACGCCGGCTGGGCCGGCCGGCGTCCCCGCGACGTCAGGTCGACACGGCCTCGCCGCTGACGACGACACGATTGCGACCGGAATACTTGGCACGATACAGCGCCGCGTCACCGGCGGTGACGAGTTCCTCGGGGTCCATGCCGTGCTGTGCGATCACGGCGCCGATGCTGACGGTCACGTGGACCGCCACGTCGCCCACCGCGACCGTATGCGCCGCGATCGCCTCGCGCAACCGCTCCGCGGCGATGCGCGTGCTGGCCACGTCGCTGCCGGGCAGCAGGGCGGCGAATTCCTCGCCGCCGGTGCGGAACAAGCGGTCAAACGGGCGCAGGTTGGCACTGAGCAGTCGCGCCGTGACGCGTAACACGTCGTCGCCGATCGCATGCCCGTGGTTGTCGTTGACCTGCTTGAAATGATCGAGGTCGAACAACAGCAGCGCGAATCCCTCGCCAAAACGCTGTTCGCGCGCGAACAGCCCGGCGACCTCCTCGTCGAACGCCCGGCGATTGAGCAGGTGTGTCAACGCATCCTGACGAGCGAGTCCGGCGAGCGCGGCTTCGGATTCGTGAATGCGCGCGATCATCCGGTTGAATTCCTCCGCTACACGGTGCAGCTCGGGCGGGACGCTGACATCGATGCGATGGTCCCGGTCGCCTGCCGCAAAGAGTTCGGCGCCGTTGACGAGGCGCTCCACGCTGCCGGCCATGACTCGTCCGATGATCACCACACCGACGAGGATCGCGAGGGCGGACAGCCCGCCGGCCCCGGCCGCGAGCCAGTCAGTCCGGTCGACATCGCGCAGCGCCGCATCGTGGTCGGCATGCAGGTCGGTGACCAGGTTGTCGTAGAGCGCGCCGAGTTTGTCGACCGCCGACCCGCTCAGGCCGTGAAACTCGTCCATCAGCCTGGCTCCGGCGGAGTCGCCGGCCGCGCGATGTACCGACAGCGCCACAGTGGCAACGCGGTCGGCGGCGGTCCAGTCATCCTGGGCGCGGTCGACCAGCGACACCGAGGCGCGATCGCTGGCGACGGCGTCGCGCAGGGTGGCGAACAGGGACTCGATGCGTTCCCGTGCGGCGCGATACGCGGCGGGGCGGGTTGGATCGCCTTCATCCATGAAATCGTCGAGCGGCGACGCCGCATCGACGATCAGCAACCGCAAGCGCTGGGTCGGGTCGATCTGCTGCCGCTGGCGCGCGGCGACGTCCTGAAAGGACGCCAGCACGCCGCGGCTGAGCCACCAGTATCCGGCCACTGCCGAGACGGCCAGCGGCAACACGGCGAACGCCATGCCCAGCGCAATCCACGAGCGGAGTGATCCGCCTCGCCAGACGGTGTGCAGCATCTCAACTCCGGATGAAGGATCCGGATCCTCTTGACTGCAATTGCGTGGCCACGCCGTCGCGTGACCGGGGTGTCAGGATTGCCCGGCTTCGCGGTGACCGCCACGGAGGGCGGCGGAATACGGTGCGTGGCAAGGGGAAATATTGGCGGAGCTCAGGTAGCCGGTCGTGTATCAGGGCCAGGTGCACGTCGATGCGCGTACTGATCAGCAGGTTGGCCGGAGCGACGTGCTCCTCGATGAAGATGCCCGCCAGCCGGTTCGAGAGCGTCTGCGACGAATCCTGGAGGCTGGGCGCCCATATCAGCATACCGCCGCTGGTGCCGTACAGTGCTGGCGGCGGCACGGTCCGGTCGTTGCGAACAACGCTTCGCTGGCTGTAATCGATGGCGATGTGGAGTGACGGTCGCGCCAGCGCGTCGTCGTATCGTGATCGTGCCGCGGGCTTGCCCGCATAGCGCCATGCCGGGGGAACCGTGGCGGGTTCGCTGCGGCTCGCGGTGCTTCGCGGGAATCCGGTAATGATGTATCGGTCGCTTGGTCCATCCGGCGCACCAGGAAGCAGGTCGTCCGGTTCGAGCCAGCCCGCCCAATTGCCCGCGGTCGCGCCATCGACGACCAGCACGGCCGCATCGACGGTGTCGTCGTCGGGGCAGTTGATGGGAGCCGTCGCGGCGAGATGGGTGATGCCGGCCAGCGGCCGCAGGCCGGAATTCCCCGGCACGTGAATCGTTGCACCAGCGAAGCGGCGCAGCACATGCGCGGCACTGAGTACCAGTCGCGTGTCGCCGGCTCGCACGCCAACCGCGGTGCCGATCAACTCCGCGTTGCCGGTCTCGATCGAAATGAGCGGAATCAGCGCGGGCCGGAACCGCGCGATCGCCGCTGTGACGTGTCGCACGGCTCGGCGGGCGCGCCCAGCAGTGGTTCTCCCGTGCCGCGGCATGGTGTCAACGCTCCGGCGTCAGTGGTTTCCTCCGCAGTTGACGCGGACCGGCGGTGCGCTGACACGTGGGTCACTGCGGCCGCCGCCGGTCACGGCGGCGAGCGCTGGGCCAGTCGTGCCGACATGATATCCGTCACTCAATGTCTGCAGAAAGGCGATGATGTCGGCAATGTCCCGCTCCGACATCGGGGGCGCATCGCCGGGATGGCGATTGAATGGCGGATCGAGGGTGTCGACGGTGCCGCGATCGCGCACCGGCATATCGTCGTACTGCTCGATGTGTCCTGTGGCATCCGCGGGATAGATCGCCGCGGGTTCCACGGCACGAAGATCGTAGAATCGCAACACATCGCGCAACGAGTGGTACACGCCGTTGTGAAAGAACACTTCGCGTGTTGCGACGTTGCGCAACGACGGCGTCCGGAACATGCCGCAATACTGTGTCTGGCTCGACAGGTCGCGGCGGATCGGTCCGCAGATCCCGAGATCGTAATATGTGGAGTCGCGATTCTGCGCGAGCCCCCGGTTGCGCGGCACGCCGAGGGCCTCGTACTGGTAATCGGTGAACGTCGGCGGCGTGCCATCGCGACCCGGGCGGTCGAGGTGGCACGCTGCGCAATTGCCGCGGGACGAATCCTCGAACGCCGCCAATCCCCGGGCTTCCGCCGGATCGAGCGTCGCGCGACCCTCGAGATATGCGTCGAACTTGCTGCGATACGGATGAAACGAGGGGTCCTCGATTTCATAACGTGCCACGGCGAACATCGCTTCGTCGATCACGCGCTGCGGCGTCGCCAGCGTGGCTGCGCCGAACAGTCGCGCGAGGTCGCCGCCATACGAACGGCGCAACCGCGCCGCCACCGCTGCAACACTGGTGTTGGCCATCTCGACCGGGTTGAGCAACGGCACGGCCGCCTGCTGCTGCAGCGTGTTGACGCGACCGTCCCAGAACAATCCGCCCTGCGGCACCAGCGGCACCGCGGCGGAGGGCGCGCCCGCCGCCTTGGCGGATCGCTGGTCGCGCGTGCCCTGTTGCGCCAGTTGCACCAGGTTGACGTTTTCGTCGATGCCGTTTTCGGGACCGATCCCGAAGTTGGGCGCGCGGTCGAGATACCGCAGGCTTGGCACGGCCCGCGCGCCCTGGTCTCGGTCGTCCGGTCCGCCGAACTGCACGGCCAGACTGTCCGGTGGACCGAACGCGCGACCCGGGTCGTGACATGTGGCGCACGCGAGTCGTCCGGATTGCGACAAGTGGCGATCAAAGAAGAGTTGCCGGCCGAGTTCCGCCACGGCGGTCAGCGGATGCCCTGGCGGGCGACGCAGCCGGATCGGGTGGGGATTCACGCCTGCGGTTGCCGGCGCGCGCGACGACCGGCATTGCGTCAGCGCCACGCAACCCAGCGCGAGGATCAGGCGCCTGCACCAACGGCTGAGGTTTTGGCCAGACATGGTCACAGGCGCGCCGCCGGCCGGATGCCGTGGAAACATGACCGTGTCATGATAGCGGACCGGTCGCGCGGATGTCAGCGGCGCAGCAGGGATTCCAGTCGATCGAGCACTGCGGAGACGGGATTGTCATGCATCGCGGGCGTCTCGGTGATCCACATCAGCTCGCCGCTTGCAGGTTGGTATTTCGTCCAGCCGGGCAGCCCGCTGCAGGTCGGCGCGGCGGTGCGCGCGAAGGCGACCCAGCAGTCGTGCATGGCCGCCTGCATCGATCGGTCCGCCGGAATCATCAACGGAATCGGCCAGTTGCCGAACACGAACGGCAGCTCGGAGCCGTGCGTGGCGCCGGGGCGTGACGAACGGAACGGCGCCACCACGTAGTCGAAGCGATAGAGATAGACGGGCGCTCGTGGTGATGCGTGATCGGCGATCCAGCGCACCGGCTCGGCAAAGTACGCATCGCGGAACAGCAGCCGCGCAAACGCGGCATCGTCACTGGCGGCCGCGCCGTACAGCGCGCGAATGCCCGCGAGTGCCGGGCCGTCGAGCCGCTGCGGCAGGAGGCTGGCCGCGTGGACATCCGGGCCGAGCAGCGATCCCTCATCGCTGTTGGTGCCGATCATCAACGGCACCGCGGCGGCGTGGCCATCGACAAAGGCCTGCTCCGGCGCCTCGGTGAGCAGCTTCCCGTCGATGATGGGACCGACGCTTTCGTCGGCATGCGCGAGCAGGGAATCGACCGGCAACGCGCGAAGCTCATCGATTGTCGCGCCGGGGCCGAGACCAAGCGATGTCGCGAGCGCCACGCCCGCGTGCTCCGCTTCTGTGAGCGTCGGTGGACGCTGCCAACCGCCCCCCGGCGATTCGGCGATCGCCTGCGCGAAGAGTCCGTGCGCCCGCGGACTGGCAAGCAGTGCAACAACATCCTGACCGCCCGCCGATTCCCCGAACACCGTGATGTTCGTGGTGTCACCGCCGAATGCGGCGACGTTGCGGCGCACCCAGCGGATCGCCGCCAGCTGATCGAGCAGCCCGAAGTTGGCGGTGAGCTGGCCATCGGCTGCGCGCGTGAGCGCCGGATGGGCGAAGAAACCCAGTCGGCCCAGGCGATAGTTGAACGAGACCAGCACGACATCGTCGTGCGCGAAGTTGTGGCCGTCATACAGTGTGCGTCCCGACGTGCCGTCGATGTTCCCGCCGCCGTGAATCCAGATCATCACGGGTAGCGGTCCGGCGCGGGGCACCGGCGTCCAGATGTTGAGCGTCAGGCAGTCTTCGCTCGTGCTGTTCGCGCGACTGCCGGCGGGTGCACCGCGGATCGGCAGCGTTTGCGGACACGACATGCCGTAGTCAGACGCCATCAGCGGGCGGGCCCACGGCAGGGCGGGTGCGGGCGCCTGCCAGCGCCGCGCCCCGATCGGCGGTGCGGCGAAGGGAATACCCTTGAAGGCCGCGACGCCGCCGGTCACAGTGCCGATGACCGGACCGTTCGCGGTCACCACCACGACGCTGGTCGCCTGAGCGGCGGCGATGGTGGCGCGGCCGGTGCCGATCGCGACGCATGCCGCGATCGCGAGCGGGAGATGTCGCCGCCGGCGGTGGTCCATGGGGGGCAATGTAGAACCATGCCGGCTGGTGCGCCGTCCTCCCCGGCAGCGCCCCGGGTCGCCCTTGCCGGCTCCATCCCGCGGCAACATCCTTCAAGCCTCGCCACCTTCAAGGAGCCTCGATGCGCGGTCCCCTGGTGCTCGCCATGCTCGCCGGTTGTGCCATCGCTGCGTCTGCGCAGGATCCTGGTACCGCGGTCCCCGACTACTCCCAGAAGCACGGCGGGAGCAGCAACATGCATCTGCTTGGCCACGTGACCACCGGCACCGGCGCGTGGCAAGCCGCCGACGTCGAAATGGAACAGGATCCCGGGCGTCCCTATGTCTACATCTCGAACTTCGTCAATTTCGATGCGCAGATCTATGACGTGCGCGATCCATCGCATCCGCGAAAGATCTATGACTGGACCATCGAGAATCCGGACCTGCATCGCGGTATCGGTGCCATGGACGGCAAGTATTTCAAGATCGGCAACCGTTATTACTACGCGCAGTCGTTCCAGTTCATGCAGGGCAGTCCCGATGCCGACCTGGGGGCCGTGATCTTCGACGTGACCGGTCTGCCCGACACATCGAAGGTCAGGGTGGTGGCGCGCATCCGTTATCCGCAGTCTCCCGGCGGCTTCCACAACACCTTTGCGTACAAGCATTCGGACGGGCGCGTGCTCTACTTCGCCACCATCAACGAGTCGAAGGCGCTGGTATATGATCTCGACAAGGTGGTGAGCGACTCCGATACCCGCACCTGGCTGGTGGGATCCGTGCCGAATCCCACGCCGTTCCGCCAGATCGGCGGCGGCGGCTATCACGACTTCTACGTCGCGTACGACCCGAACACGCACCAGGACAAGTTCTACGGCGCCGGCCTCGGCGGGTATTCGGTGTGGGACGTGACGCACGTCGACGCGCCGACGCAGGTGTTCACCATCACCGGCCTCGGCATGGACATCGCGCACACCTTCACGCCGTCGCCCGATGGGCACTACGCGGTCACCGAGACCGAGTATCAATACACGCCGTTGCGGATCTGGGATCTGTCGCCGGGCCAGGCCGGGACGCAGAAGAATCTCGACCTCGCCATCAGCGGGTGGACGGCCGACTGGCGGGATCTCGCGCACAATCACGAGGTGCGCTGGCCGTACGTATTCGTGTCGGCGTATGAAGACGGGCTGCAGGTGTTCGACCTGCGCAATCCGCTCCAGCCGAAGACCGATGGCCACTATTTCACGTGTACGACCTGCGTGCACGAACACGGCTTTGGCGGTACGCCGGACAACGGCTGGGAAGCGACCAACAGCGTGGAGCAGGGGGCGTTCGGAGTCGACGTGCGCAACTCCGACGGCCTGATCGCGCTGTCCGACATGCGCACCGGCCTGTGGCTCTTCAAGATGGACGGCTTCACCGGATGGAACGGCGCCGCCTATGGCCAGCCGAATATTTCGAGCGTGCAGGATTACGATCACGGTCCGGCGGGTGCGCCGCGCGCGTCGGCCAACGGGGCGCAGCGGTAGCGGTGCGATCGGCGCTCTGGCTGGTTGCGGCGCTGGCGACGGCGCCGGTCGCGTCGAGCGATGGGCCGTACGACATACCGATGTTCGCCACCGCGCGCGTGCCGGGCGCCACGGCACGGGCGCGGCTGGTGTATGCGCCGTCGCCGTACGGCATTGCCGTCACGGCGGATGGCCGCGCCATCTACCAGGCGCAGCTGACCATCGGTGCCTTGCCCCCGCCCGCGTCGCTGGGCCACTATCGCGCATACGTCGCGTGGGCGGTCACCCCCGATCTGGCGCAGTGGGTGCGGCTCGGTGCTGTCGCCAACGGCAGCAGCACGGTCGGCCATATCGATCTCGACAAGTTCCTGCTGGTGATCGTTGCGGCGGCGGACAGCGCGAGTACATCACACGCGGGCCCGATCGTCCTGCACGGCACCTCGCCCAGCGGCTGGCTGCAGACGTTTTTCTCCCATCCGCTGTTCCGGGGAATCCCGTGGGGCGGTTGATCGCCGCCGCGGTGGTGCTGGTCGTCGCGGCGGTGCCGCGGGTGCCGGCGCAGCAACCGGCGCGCGCCGACACCGGCATGGCCGGCATGGCGATGCCCGGGATGTCAGGCGACGGCGCGGCGATGCCGATTCCGATGCCCAGCGGGATGAAGATGATTCCCGGGCTCGTGGGCCTCACGCCCACGGTCGCGCCGTTCGTGCCGGGTGCGGGCGTGCCCGCCAGCGCGCTCGCGGCGGCGCGCCCGAGCGCCGTCGTGCGCCTGGCCGACGGCGACACGCTCGACCTGACGGCCACGATGGTGCGGCGCACCATCAACGGTCACACGTTCACGATGTACGGATACAACGGCGAGGTCCCCGGCCCGCTGATCCGGGTGCCGCAGGACGCCACCATCGTGGTGCGATTTCACAACCAGATCGACTTGCCCAGCACGGTGCATTGGCACGGTGTCCGGCTGGCGAACGCGAATGATGGCGTGCCGGGCGTCACGCAGGCGGCCGTTCCGCCGGGCGACTCGATGGTCTATCACGTGCACTTTCCCGATGCCGGGATCTACTGGTATCACCCGCATGTGCGCGAGGACATCGAGCAGCCGATGGGGCTCTTCGGCAACATGGTCGTCGATTCGCCCGAGCTGCGATTACTACTCGCCCGCCAATGCGCGAGCAGTTTCTGGTGCTCGACGACCTGCTCATCAATGCCGATACGCTGATTCCGTTCGGCCGGGAAGGTCCCGATTTCGCGCTGATGGGGCGCGTCGGCAATGTGCTGCTGGTCAACGGCGCGCCGCGGTACACGCTGCACGCACATCAGGGCGCGGTGGTGCGCTTCTTCCTCACCAACGTCTCGAGTTCCCGGACCTGGAACGTGTCGTTCGGCGGCGCACCGATGAAGGTCGTCGCGTCGGACGTGAGCCGCTTCGAGCACGAAGAGCGCGTGGCGAGCGTGGTGCTGGCGCCGGCGGAACGGTACGTCGTCGACGTACGCTTCGACCATGCCGGTCCCTACGCCGTCGTCAACGCCGTGCAGGCCATCAACCATTACATGGGCGAATTCGCCCCCGAAGTCGACACGCTGGGCACCGTATCGGTCGACAGCCTCCCTGCGACGCCGGACGACGGTGCCGCGTTCGCCACGTTGCGTGACTTCCCTGAAGTGTCCCGCGACATCGACCGGTACCGCGCTGCGTTCGACCCGTCCGCCCGACAAGCGCATCACGCTGACCGTCGCGACCGGCGCGCTGCCGCTTGCCACGGTGCAATTCATGAGCATCGACACGGCGTACTATGCGCCAGTCGAGTGGGTGGACGGGATGCCCGACATGAACTGGCTGTCGAGCAGCCGGGAGGTGCGTTGGGTGCTTCGCGACGATGCGACCGGCAAGGAGAACATGGACATCGACTGGCACGTGAAGCAGGGGTCGGTCGTCAAGCTCCAGCTGTTCAATGATCCCAAGTCATTCCATCCGATGCAGCACCCGATTCACCTGCACGGCCAGCGGATGCTGGTGATCGCCCGCGACGGGGTGGCCACCCGCAACCTCGTCTGGAAAGACACCGTGCTGGTGCCGGTCGGTGCGACGGTGGATGTGCTGATCGACGCGTCGAATCCCGGCGCCTGGATGCTCCATTGCCATATCGCCGAGCACCTGCAGACCGGCATGATGACGGTACTGCATGTCGATCCGGTGGCCGGCGCGCCAGGGCCGGGGTGAATCCCGGAAGGCCCCCGCTGCGTCAGGTGTGGGCATGGCGACTTCCCAATCTGCAACTTCCCGTCTACTATGGGCCGGCTCTCGAGCAGGAGAAGAGGCGTGGTGAACCCGTTCTGGCGCATTCCTCCCGCCGTGGCCGCGTTGTTGGCCGTGGCCGCCCTGCCGCATCCGGCGTGGGCACAGGCGGCCAACCCGTTGCCGCCCACCGCGGCCGAACCGGGCCGGTATCCCTACACGCAGGCCGACGTCGACTTCATGACCGGGATGATTTCGCATCATTCCCAGGCGATCGTGATGGCACGCTGGGCGCCGACCCATGGCGCGTCGCCAGCCGTCCGTACGCTCTGCGAGCGGATCATCAATGCGCAGCAGGACGAAATCACGCTGATGCAACAGTGGTTGCGGCAACGCGGGCAACCGGTGCCGGCCGCCGACACCGGCGCCATGGCCATGCAACCGATGCCTCCCGGCATGATGATGGCCGGCATGCTGACGGTTGAGCAGCTGCGGGCGCTCGATGCCGCGCGCGGCGAGGACTTCGACAAGCTGTTTCTCAAGGGCATGATCCAGCATCACAGCGGCGCCATCGACATGGTGGCGCAACTGTTCAGCACCCCCGGCGCCGGCCAGGACGAGGCGGCGTTCAAGCTCGCCAGCGATATCAACGTTGATCAGACCACCGAAATCGACCGGATGCGGAAAATGCTACTCACCCTGGAGTTGCGATGACCATGCGCTTGCGGAGTTCCCTGATGCTTCTCGCCGCCGCCGGCACGTCGGCGTGCGCGCACAACGCGCCGACCGCCGCCGCCGCGTCGATGCCCACCACTCGCGCGATGGACGTGGCGCCGATCGCCGCGGTGCACGCGCCGTCACCCGATCCGCGTGTCGGACTCAAGGGCGGCTTGTGGGACGCGGGGCAGGCCAGCTGGAACCTGCAGCTCATGTCCAGCACCCGGCCGCCCGCCGCATTCCTGGGCGTCACCAACTCCGACCTGGCCTTTCGCGGGACCTACGCGATCCAGGGCAATTACAACGGCTTTCAGGTCTGGGACATCGCCAATCCGAGTCAGCCGACGTTGCGCACGGCGTATCTCTGCCCGGCGTCGCAGAGCGACGTGTCCGTATATCACAATCTCCTGTTCGTGTCCAGCGAATCGGGCAGCGGCCGGCTCGATTGTGGTGCGGAAGGGGTCCACGACACGGTGAGCGCCGAACGGTTGCGCGGCTTGCGCATCTTCGACGCCACCGACATCGCACACCCGAAGTATGTCGCCAACGTGCAGACGTGTCGCGGATCGCACACGCACACCGTCGTCACCGACCCGAATGATCCGGCCGACGTGTACGTGTACATCTCCGGCTCGTCCACGGTGCGCTCACCCAGTGAACTGGCCGGCTGTTCCAACGCGTTGCCGGCCACCGATCCCAACTCGGCGCACTTCCGCATCGAAGTGATCAAGGTGCCGCTGGCGCATCCCGAGCAGGCCGCGATCGTGTCGTCACCGCGGATCTTCAATGATCTTGCGGCACCGCCGACGCACGGCGAGGCGGCGGCCGATGTCAAGGCGCTCGATGAGGCACGCGCCCAGGGCGCCTTCATTGCCGAATTCGGGGGGCAGCACTTCATCCTGCCACCGACGTTCGTCAAGCCGCAGCTCGACAGCGTCGTCCGCGCGCGCGGCGGCACCGGGAATCCGACCGCCGCCGACAGCGCGGCGTTCCGGGCCTATCTCCCGACATTGGTCAACCGCCTCACCGGCGGCGCCCGGCCGCGGACGGGTCCGGATCAGTGTCATGACATCACCGTCTACCCGGCGATCGGACTGGCCGGTGGCGCGTGCGAGGGGTACGGCCTGCTGCTCGACATTCACGATCCCGCCCATCCGCAGCGGATCGATGCCGCGGCCGATTCGAATTTCTCCTATTGGCATTCCGCCACGTTCAGCAACGATGGCAGCAAGGTGCTGTTCTCCGATGAATGGGGCGGCGGCAGCGCACCCAAGTGCCGTCCCACGGACAACATGGACTGGGGCGCGGACGCGATCTTCACGGTGGTCGATCGACACATGAACTTCCGCAGCTACTACAAGATGCCGGCACCGCAGACCAGTTTCGAGAATTGCGTGGCGCACAATGGCTCCCTGATTCCGATTCCGGGCCGCGACGTGATGGTGCAGGCATGGTATCAGGGCGGCATCTCCGTGTTCGACTGGACCGATGCGGCGCATCCCCGGGAAATCGCGTTCTTCGATCGGGGCCCGATCGACACCACCCAGCTCGTCGGCGGCGGGACGTGGTCGGCCTACTGGTACAATGGAGTGATTGTCGCTTCGGAGATCCAGCGGGGTCTCGACATTCTCGAGTTGACGCCGAATCCCGCGCTGACGCAGAACGAGATTGACGCGGCGAAGACGGTCCACTTCGACCAGTACAACGTGCAGGATCAGCAGAAGTTCGTGTGGCCGCCGACATTTGCGCTGGCGCGCGCGTACGCCGACCAGTTGCAGCGGTCGGGTGGGCTGTCGTCGAGCCGGCTGGCCGCGACCCGCGCCGCACTGATGCGCGCCGAAGGCCGCAGCGGGCAGGCGCGCCGCGACGCGCTCACGGCGTTGGCGCAATCGCTTCGTGGCGACGCCGCGCACTCGGCCGATCGCGCCAAGGTGGAATTGCTGGCGAACACGGCCAGCGACCTGGCTGCGGCCGCCGGTACGAATTGATCCGGCGCGGCAACACGGTGCGGTAACATGCATCGCGTCGTCGTGCTGGTCGAAGGGTTCGTGCGGGACAGCGGGGCGGGCCGTCAGCGTGCCGGGGGGACGATTACCCTGGTGCGCGGGCGGCCCAACGTGCTGGTGGACACGGGCGATGCGCTGCAACGCGACGCGTTGCTGGCCGGGCTCGCGCGGGAAGGGCTCGACGCCGGGGACATCGATTACGTGATCAACACGCACGGTCACCTCGATCACGTCGGCAACAACGGCCTGTTCCCGGGCGCCACGTTCGTGCTCGATTCCGACGTTGCGCAGGGCGGGGAGTACTGGACCCATGACTTCGACGCCGGGCCCTACCGGATTCCGGCCGCGGAGGGCGCGCCGCCGGTGACGGTGATGCGCACGCCGGGGCATACGGATCACGACCTGTCGGTCCTGGTGGGGACCGATGCAGGACGCGTCGCGATCGTGGGCGACCTGTTCGAGCATGACCACGACGACGACGGCTCGTGGCTGCAGTGGTCGCGTGACCGGACGCGGCAGCAGTCCAGTCGCGAATACATCCTGGGCGAGGCCGACATCATCATTCCCGGGCACGGTGCGCCATTTCGGCCGCGCCGTGATCACGGCGCCTGAGCCGGGCACACTCGTCCGGGCATCCTTCCGTTATGCTTGAGTGATGCCTCGGTATTTCGAAGATCTGCAGGTCGGCCAGACGTTCGTGTCGGGACGGCACACCGTCGACGCCGAGAGTATCATCCGCTTTGCGCGTGAGTTCGACCCGCAACCTTTTCACGTCGACCCGGCGGCGGCCCGGGACTCATTCTTCGGGCAGCTCGTGGCCAGCGGCTGGCACACCGGAGCCATCACCATGCGCCTGCTGGTTGCCGGCGAACTGCAGCTTGTCGGCGGCATGATCGGCGGCGGCGGTGAGCTGGTGTGGCCACGGCCGGTGTTCGCCAACGACACGCTGCAGGTGCACAGCGAGGTGGTCGACATGCGACCGTCCCGCTCGCATCCGGAACGCGGTACCGTGTTGCTGCGCAGCGAAACCCGCAATCAGCACGGCGAGCCGGTGCAGATTCTGACCGCGCGGCTGGTCGTGCCGCGGCGGGCGGTTTCACCGTGAAGATCCTGGTGCTCGGCGCCGGCGCGGTCGGCGGATACTTTGGCGGACGCCTGGCCGCCGCCGGCGTCGACGTGACGTTTCTCGTGCGCGATCGACGGTACGCCCAGCTGCAACGCCACGGGTTGCAGATCCGCAGTCCGCTCGGCGATGCCGATGTGCCGGTCGCGGCGGTACGCGCCTCCGACGTGCAGCCGGCGTTCGACATCGTGCTGCTGACCTGCAAGGCCTATGACCTTGATGCCGCCATGGATGCCGTCGCACCGGCGATGCATGCGTCGTGCACAATTGTCCCGCTGCTGAATGGACTGGCCCACCTCGATCGCCTCGATGCACGATTCGGGGTGCATCACATCATGCCCGGTACCTGCCTGATCGACGCCGAGTTGTTGCCTGACGGCGTCATCCGCCATGGCGGCACGATGCAGCGGTTGATCTTCGGGGAACGTGACGGCGTGCGATCGGCGCGGGCCGCATCGTTCGCGGCGGCGTTGGCGCACGCCAGCTTCGAGGGGCAACTCGACGACGATATCATCCAGCGATTGTGGGACAAGCTGGTGTTCCTTTCGGCGCTGGCGGCGACCACCTGCCTGTTTCGCGCGAATGTTCGCGAAATCATCGCGGCCCCCGGCGGTTTGCAGGCGATGGAGCGCGCGCTCACCGCCAATCTCGCCACCGCGCAGTGCGAAGGTCACGCGCTCGGCGAAGCCGCCGAGCAGCTGGCGCGGTCACGCCTTACCGACGCGCGTGGCGATTGGAGCGCATCGCTGCTGCGCGACGTCGAGGCCGGCGGCCGCACCGAAGCCGACCACATCATCGGATGGATGCTTGAGCGCGCCCGCCGCCACGCCGTAGATGACACCATACTGTCGCTGGCCTGCACGGCCCTCAAGGCATACGAAGTGCGCCGGGACACCCGGGGGGTGCCGACACGGGCTTGACCGCGTGCGTCATTCTGGTGGTAGGTTTGGATGCGCGTCCTGCATTGCCGGGCCGCCCGGCCCCTCTGGTTCGCTTCCCGCAACTCTGGAGGCACCATGTATCCGCTGTTCCTCGTCGTCGCTGCGGTCCTCCAACCCGGCGTCCCCGCTCCGGCGCTGCACTATCGTCTGGAACTCACCGGCACTCGGCAGTACCAGCGCGAGCATATCGGGACCGATTCGGCATCGGTCGGTGGCGACTTCACGATCACCGCCTTCATCGCCACGACGGTGCGTGATTCGGCTGGTGGCCGGATTGGACGTCTGCTGATCGATTCAGTGCGATGCAGCGGTACCGGATTGTTGTCGATGGCGTACGACAGTTCGGTCGGCCAGGCTTCGCGCGGCGTGTGGCTCGATGTCGCACTCGATCAGACCGATGAAACCGCACCAGCGGCCCCGTCGACCCGCAACCCGGTGACCAGCACGATCGCGCAGTATGCGCGGGCGTTTTTCGTGCCCGCTCATGCCAGGCTCTCAGCTGGCGGTACCTGGGCCGACACCATCGACGTCCACATCAGTGCCCAGAACTACTCCGAATCCGGCCCCACCATCACGCGGTGGAAGGTGGTGTCGGTCGGTCCCGATGCCACCGATCTCGAAGCGACCATTGTTCGCATGGTGGCGGTCAGTGGTCGCGTCAGCGCGTCGGGAATGGTCCTGGGAACCGGGACGGTGAGCCTGAACCGGAGTGGCGCGGTGCGGCGGGCGTCGGTGAAAACCAGCCAGCAACTGCTGCTCGCGAACGACGGCGCAACGGAAGCGCGGACTGGACAAGGCTCGACCACGGCGACGATCGACCTGTTGCCCTGACGCGCCGGCGCGTCAGCGTTCGCGGTGGGCGGATTCCATCACGGTTTGGCGTGCCGGGCGACGCGATCGACCCGCCGGGCGTATCGGCCGAGAATCCAGCTCGCGAGCGCCGACGCGACGGCGGCTACGACCAGGGCTTCGCGCACAATGGCGCGCATGTCGCCGAACACGACGGCGCTCGCGAGCAGGCAGAACACGGCCCCGCTCAGTGCGTCCGCGACGTGGCGCGTCGGTGATCGCACGCGCTTGAATGACGAGAGCAGCGCGATCGCCATGATTCCCGCGCCCCACGCGAACACCAGCCAGCCGAACATCACCACCGCCGAATCCATCGTCGCCCCTTGTCGTGAGCATCGTGGGTTGGGTCATCATGCGGTGCCTGTGGCGCGGCCCGCCTTGCCGCGCCCCGCCCACCCGAAAGGCCAGCCGGGCAGGAACACGCCGAGGACCAGCGCGCACACCGCAGCGTAGAACGTAATCCAGTAGGCGTTGCTGAACCCGGTGAGCGTCTCACGGCACGCGCGCGCCGCGATAGGTCGCGGCGTCGCGTGGACCGACCGATCCACCGCCGGGCCGGGCACGCAGATCGCCATCGGGGG
Source organism: uncultured Gemmatimonadales bacterium (assembly GCA_963796635.1). Taxonomy (GTDB): domain Bacteria; phylum Gemmatimonadota; class Gemmatimonadetes; order Gemmatimonadales; family GWC2-71-9; genus Palsa-1233. Next base: position 1,823,511 of record CAWCMH010000001.1, on the reverse strand, counting down.
CGGCCGGTGGCCAGGCCGGGCCGGGCGGCTGATGCCGGGGGCCTGCTGCTGAAGGCGCTGCGTCGCCGGAGATTGGGCGGCGCTGAGCACCGTGGCGAGCAGCGCCACGGACAGCGACTGCACGACGTACCGGGTTGAATTGACGAGTGACGAGCCGCGCGACACGCGCGCGCGCTGCACCGTCCCGAGCGCGGTGGTGTACGTGGACTGAATGGTCGCGCCCAGCGCCACGCCGCGCAGCGCCATCAGCACCATGATCCACGTCATCGACGTGTCGGCCGCGAGTTGCGAGAGCTGCCACGTATTGACGCACAACACGCTGAAGCCGAACGCGACGAGGGCGCGCGGCCCGATCCGGTCGTACAGCTTGCCGGCGATCGGCGTGGTCATGCCCGCAGCGACCGCCAGCGGCAGGAGGATCAGGCCGGTCTGGAAAGCGGTGCGGCCGCGGAGTACCTGCAGGTAGATCGGGAGCAGGAATTCCGCGCCAAAGAGTGCCACCACCGAGATGTAACCGGTAATGCTCGCGTTGAGAAAGACGGCGTTGCGGTACAGCCGGAAGTCGAGCAGCGGCTCGCCGGCGACGAACAGCTCGACCAGCACGAAGGCGACCAGCCCGGCGGCGCCCACCGCCAGCGCGATCAACACGTGTGGCGACGTCCATCCGGCCTGCGACGCGATCGATGCGCCGTACAACGTCGCGCCAAAGCCCACCGTCGACAGCAGCAAGCCGAGCGGGTCCGCTCGGGCGGCGGGACGCGCGCCGCCATCCCGGAGCAACGCACGGCCCAGCAGCACGCCGATGATGCCGACGGGCACATTGATGAAGAAGATCCAGCGCCACAGTCCGTGGTCGACCAGCAGGCCGCCGAGAATCGGCCCCAGCGCCGGCGCGATCAGCAACGCGATGCCGTACAGCCCGAGCGCGGTACCCTGCTCGGCGGGCGCGAAGGTCCGGAAGAGATAGCCCACACCCAGCGGCAGGGCGAGACCGCCGCCGGCACCCTGGATTGCGCGCGTGGTGATCAGCACGCCGAGTGACGGCGACAGACCCGATCCGATCGATCCGACCACGAACAGGCTGAGCCCGGCCAGGTAGATCCGCTTGCTGCCGAACCGGTCACCCAGAAATCCGGACATCGGCGTGGTGATGCCGAGGGCCAGGACGTAGAGGCTGACGATCCACTGCGACGCGCTCAATGACGCATGAAATTCACTGCGCATGGTGGGAAACGCTACGTTGACGACCGTGGTGTCGAGGACCACCATGAAGATCCCGAACACCACACACGCCAGCACTTTCCACTTGTAATTCGGATCGTCGTTGCGCGCCACCGGGCTTCCCGAAGTGTCTGCCCGGAGACGTGCGGCACGCGCACCGCAACACGTGGCGACGCGGGTGCGTCGCCGACGCCTACTTCTTCAGGATCGCCAGCAGCGGCGTGCGGAGTTGCAGCCAGACGAACTGCGGCAATGTCTCGACGTTGATCCACTGATGATTGATCGGGCCGTCAATCGGATGCGCCCCCCCGGTGGTGTCGTTGTCGGCGCGGATGCCGAACGTATTGGCGGCGAGCTTGGCGACGCCACGCACGATGCCGCCGACCACCCCCGAATCGCTGCGATCGACGCCGGGCAGCTCGACGTGCAGGTCGTGCCAGCGCGGCGCGAGCGTGCCGGATGCCAGCCCGTGCGACACGGTGGCCGACCATGTGGCGCTGTCAAAGGTCCCCCCGGTGAAGCGCATCCCGACCGAGTTGGGCAGGAAGCCGTTCATCGCCTCCGGGTTCATGCGGCCGAGGCTGCCGTGCCATTGCATCGCAAAATCGCGGGCGAGCAGCGGCACGTCCCACTCGACGTGCAGGGCCCCGGCGCCCATCAGGCGCGTGTCGCCGATCAGGCGGAACGGATGGCCGGCCGTCATGCGACGCGGATCGGTGCTGAAGTTGTACCCGCGCAACTGAATGGCGCCGAAGCTCAGGATCCCGGGACTGGGCGCGCCGGCCTCGCGCTCGCGGTAGGTCACCAGCCCCTGTCCCAGCAAGGTATCGACCTGCATGACCGCACCGACATCGTGGAGCACCGCCTGGGGCGTGCGCCGCACCACTTTCGGTGCCGGATCCTCGGGTTTGTTCTTGTCCTTGAGCACGTCGATGACCATGCCGCTCACCTGGATGGCGCGCGCGCGCAGATCGCCGCGACGCGCGAACGCCGGCAGGTTGATGCCGCGCAGGTCGATGCGCCGCATGGTGACACTGAGGCGCGCCTTGCGATACGGATTGATCGCTTGCCACGCGGAATCGTCGCCGGGAGGGGCGGCGTGGAGGGCGTCGAAGACGAGGTGGCTCGAATCGGCGTTCAGGCGCACGTGTGCCAGGGCGACGTTCATGCGCGGCGTGCGGCGGAGCACGCCGTCGACCACGACCGTGAGATGCCCCAGCGGGAAGGCGCTGTTCCACTGCGGGGCATCCGGGGTGAAGGCGGCACGGCCGATCGTGAGTCGCCGCACCGTGGTGACGGCGCTGTCGCGGTGGGTGACCGCCATCTGCGTGAGCGTCGTCGACTGGAGCACGACCGAGTCCAGCATCACCGCGTGGCCAATGCCCCGCAAGGCGGTTTCCAGCGCGGGTGGTGCCTCGTGATGGCTGTGGGTATGGGGCGGCTTCACGGCGTGCAGGGTGCGCACGACCACGGTATCGACATCGAGCCCTCCGACCAGCACATCCCCCGCGAGCAGAAAGCTGCGCCAGCGCACCCCCGTGAGCTGCAGATGTTGCAGTCGCGCGCCAACAAAACCGGCGGAATCGCCGCCCTGACCCGGCGGCGACTCGTACAGGAACTCGTCGAGCGTCGCGGTACCGTCTTCGAGATTGGCCAGCAGGTGCTGCAGCGCCACATGGGCGCCGCTCTTGGTGACGCTCGCGAATCGATCCAGTCGGACGGTGATGTCGCGCGCGAACAACGGGCGCCGCTGTGCGACCGGCTGGGCGGGGTCGATGTAGATCGAGTCGAGCCGCAGGGCAACGCTGTCGACGACCAGCGACGTGCGCCGCCCATCCGATGCCAGCAGCTCGAGTGCGACATGCACGTGCGGAAATTCAAGCCGGTCAACGGCGACATGCGGCAGCACGGCCGGCAGGTTGAGCTGCCCCTGGAAGCGGAGAAAGTTGTTGCTGTCGGCGGGTTGGGGACCGGTCGAGGTGTCCAGGGGCGGCACCAACGTGCGCGCCGTGAGATACACGCTGTCGCAACCGGCATGCACGGCATGCAAGCCGGCACCGCCCGCGAGCGCGGTAAGGTCGATGCCGGTCAGGGCGCAACGCCGGAAGCGCATCGTGATGGCCGTGTGGGGCCGGGCCAACCGGTTGTTCACGGCCGTGTCGGTCGTCACCGTGATGGTATCGACGGCGATGCGCCGGTGCGCGGCATCGACGACAATCGGGCTGGCAACCAGATGATACACGCTGTCGCTGCCCTGCAGCACCTGGCGTGCGGCCCAGGCGCGAACCAGCGGATCCGCGACCTGAAGCGCCGTCTTGCTCAGGTGCCACCGGTTGTACCAGACGAACGCGCCAACGACGAGGATCGCCGCGACGATGAGCAGTGCGCGGCGCCGATGGGGTGGTGCGGCCGGCGGGCGACGCGGAGCGGCGCCGGAATCGGGATGCGGCAAGCAATCCTTCCGTTGGGTGTGGCGTGGAGTCAGCGTAACTGCCCGCGCGACCCGCCACAGTTCACGCGTTACCCCGAAGACGCTTTGTCAAGCCATTTCAACACAACCACTTAGCGAGTTCGCCGGCGCCGTCCGCCGACGGCCCACGGCTTGCGTTTCCACCATGTCGAGCGGCCGCGCGAGTGGTCGAAGCGTGGCTGGAGTCCCTTGGTCGAGGAGCGTTGTGAGTCCGTCGCATGCCGTGGAATCCGCTGATGACACCCTGGCGCCGCGCCTGAGTGAACTGGTCGTCGCCGCGGCAGGGACGGTGCGTCAGCTCCTCGAGCACTGCACGGCCGGCGATCCGATCGTGCCGCAGCTGCAACAGGTGCAGCGCACCATGCAACGTCTGGCCGCGCTCACCGGTCAGCTCAATGATACGAAGCGGCGCCGCGCGCCGGCAACATCGATCGATCTCAATTCCGTGGTCGCGCAGTTGAAACCGTCGCTGCAGCGCCTGCTCGGGCCGTTCATCTCGTTGCAGACGGCGCTGCATCCGTCGGGGGCGTGGGCCGCCGCCGACCGCGGCCAGCTGGAGCAGATTCTGCTCGCGCTGGTCGTGAACGGACGCGAGGCACTTCCGCTGGGCGGCGTCATTTGCGTCGCAACGCGACCGCTGACCGTCGGCGCGACCTTGCGGTTTCGCGTGGGTGAACTGGCCGCCGGTGACTGGGTGCTGCTCGAGGTGCGCGACACCGGCGGGACCGTCGATGACGCGTCGCTGCGCCAGCTGATCGAACCCTCGCCACACCGTCGCCCGTTCGATTCCAGTCTCAGCCTGTCCACGATTTCGGCGATCGCGCGCGACCTCGGCGGTCAGGTGGTGTTCGACACCACGCGCGACCACGGCACCATGCTCGCGGCCGCACTCCCCGCCAGCACGCGGGCACGCGGGTCCCGCCTCGACGGCGCTGGCGCGGTCGCCGTGCTGGTGGCCGACGACGACGAATGGAGCCGATTGTCGGTGGCGCGGACACTGCGCCGGGGGGGTTGGGGCGTGCTCGAAGCCGAACACGCCACCCGGGCGCTGGAACTGCTGGACGACGTGGCCGGCTCGTGCGTGCGACTGCTGCTGGTCAGCGCGCGGTTGCGGTGCACCGACGGAGTTGCCTTGACCGAGCGCATCCGTGCCGGGTATCCGGATCTCACGTTGCTCACCATCGACGACGCGCGTACCGCAGCGCCATTGCTGGCGCCCGACCAGGTGACGCGGCCGGTCCGCGCCGATGCAGTGCTCCGGTTGGTGCGGCGGTACCTGCCGCCGCCGGCCTGATTCGACGGCTTGCCAGCGCGACCGCCGCGGTGAATGTTTGGCGCGGCGATCCGCACTCCGCCGGTCGCCTTTCCGCTGTCGAAGGATCTCGATGAAAGCCAACGATATTCGCAAGGGCACGGTCATCTATTACGAGGGCAAGCCCCATCTGGTCATGGACTTCACCCACCGCACCCCCGGGAACCTGCGGGCCTTCGTGCAGGTGCGCCTGCGCAACCTGAATTCCGGCATGTCGCTCGATCATCGCTTCAGCGCCACGGAAAACGTTGACGAGGCGCGCCTGGACACTCGGCAGATGCAAGTCCTCTATGCCGATGCCAACGGCGTGCACGTGATGGACGCCCACACGTACGAGCAGTACACCCTCGATCCCGACCTGGTCGGCGAGGATGCTGCGTGGATGCTGCCCGAGATGCAGTTCGACGCGACCTGGCTGGAAGGGCGCCCGATCTCGTTCCAGCTGCCGAGTTCGGTGGAACTCGACATCACCGAGACTGCGCCCGTGATGAAGACCGCCACCAAGTCGGCGAGTTCCAAGCCGGCCACGCTCAGCAACGGCGTGACGATTCAGGTCCCCGAGTTCGTGGCGCAAGGCGAGCGGGTGCGTGTCAACCCGCGCGAGAAAGTCTACGTCGAACGGGTGAAATAAGCGGGCAGAGAACTGGAGAAAAGCGAGAACCGCTCGTCTCGCTTGTCTCCGGTTCCCGCGTTCTCTTTGCTCGTTGTCAGTCATCTCCGCCCGGCCCACCGCGGCCGCGAGTCCCTCCACCGGCTTGACCGCCAGGCCCGCCCCGGCCGCCGCGATTGAACAGGTTCAATGCGCCGGGCGTCTTGACCGAATCCGGGAGCAGTGCCCATTGCACGTCGGTGAGCAGCGCGTGCACCTGGTCGCGCACCTTGTTCTGCTGCTGGAACAGTGACGCCTGGAACGGGCCGATCTTCTGGATCAACGGGACGATGTCGGCCGCCGACCCACTCAAGTTGATCTTCTCGACCGTCGGACGGATGCTGTCGACGGTGAACTTGAGGCGGGTGTTGCTCGAGTCGATGATGGCCTGCAGCCCGGTGATCTGGGCCTTGCTGAGCACCAGCGGATCCTTGCGTGCGAGCACCGCCGCCGCGACGTTCTGCCGCTGGTAGCGTGCCACCGCCGAGTCCAGCATCTGCGGGCCGGTGGTCGCGCCGCCCAGCCCGCGGGCGAGCTGCTGAATCTGCTGGGTGCGCGGATCGTATCCGATGGAGTACCGCACCTGGATGCCGACCTGGAACGGTTGCCGCGTCGCGGTGGCCACCGACCCGGTATTGCCGAAGCGCGAGTTCACCGAATACTTGAACTGGTTGGTGCTCGGATCGAAGCCGGTGACGGTGAGCAGCGTGTTGTCCGGCCGCGCGAAGCCGCCCCATCCCTTGAGGTTGTTGTCGCCGTTGATGAGTTCATCGAGGCCGCCGAGCATGTTGATGGTCGAGAACTGCACGGCCAGCCGGCGATTGAACAGGCCCGGCCGCCAGTTCAACTGCAGGCTGAGCGACGGCTGCCAGGGACCGACACAGGTATTGCGTCCCGCAATCGCGCCGAGCTGGGCCTCGAGGCACTTGCGCGCGTTGCCGGACGTGCTGGACAGCAGGCGGGTCATGCCGTTGGCGACCGTCGTGTCGGTGGTCGTGAGCGGATTGAAGATGTAGGCGCGATCGTCGCGGCCGGATCCGTCGCCGTTGATGTCGCCGGCCACGACGGGCGTGTACGGCGAGCCGGACACCATGCTCGCGATGCCGGTGAGCTCGAGTGCCGGTGTCACCGGCCACTGGATGCTCGCCTGGAAGTTGTGCCGGTGCGAGCTGTTCGACGGCGCCCAGGTGTAGACGTTGGGATCGCCGGCGGTCAGGTTGCTGCCGCCGCCGCCGAAGCCGCCACCGCTGCCGCCCTGATCCTTGGCGTACATCAGCGTGTACGACAGGTTCATCACCAGCTGCTTTGCCGTCGTGCCGGCCACATTCAGCGTGATCTGGCGGGTGTCGTTCTGCAGCTTGCTGAACACCTCGGTCACGCTGCTGAAATTGACATCCTTGCGCGAGGCCGACAGCGGCGCCACGCCGGTCGACGGGAAGATCGCGGCCGGATTGGTGTACACCGGGCGGTTCGCCTCGTCGGCGAGCGTGAATTGCGGTGTTTCGTTGAGGTTGAGATCGCGCGACGCACCCTGGCCGACGCCCCGGACATAGGAGGCGTCGATGTTGAACTGCGTGCGCAGCGTCAGGCGCCGGGTGAGGCCCAGGGAGGCGCGCTTCGTCTTGGACGCCCCGTAGTTCCTGTCATAGACGGTCACCGATGGCGTGCCGGTCACGATCGGCGTCGAGATGTCATTGAGACATTCGGTCGGGATGTCGTCGGGATGGTTGATGTAATCACTGAAGTCGGGAATCGGCACCGACGCCCCGGTGCAGTACAGCTGCGTCTGGGAACCGGCGAGCCCCGATTGCGCCTGAGCGGTCGACGGCAGCGTCGACGGCATGGTGCCGCGAAACACCCCCACGCCGCCGCGGACCGTCAGCAACGGCGGCGCGAAGCCCCGCTGCGCCTGACCCTGCTGTTCCGGTGCCGGGACGGCGTAACTGAACCCGAGCCGCGGCGAGAGATACGTCTCGGTCGGCAGGACGTGCGTATCGACGTGGAATTCGTCGAGCACGGTCTGGTTGGTGGCTGGCGCACCGCCGTACGAGGAATGTTCGAGCCGCACGCCGTAGTTGAGCTGCAGGTTGCCGGCACCGCCGGCGCCCCCTCCGAAACCGCCGCCGCCACCCCGGCCCCCGAATCCCCCGCCGCCCCGACCGCCGCCGCCAAAGCCGCCGCCCCCGAAGCCGCCCCGTCCACCGTCGGCCGCGCCCGCACCGCCGTTCGCCGGCGTGGCCCCCCCGGTCGCCCGCTTCGACAGCCGGATGCGCCATGCGTCCGTCAGGTACACCGCCTCGTTGTACGAGTCGCCGGTGCGGATGCTGGGTTGCAGCGTGCGGGTGAACGCCGACGGAACGTTGTTCGCGAAATCCGCCAGCGAATTGTACGTGAAGGTGCCGAACTGGTTGTTGGTGGAGTTCTGCGTGAACTGCTGATCGTTGGTGTACAGCCCGAGTGCGTACCGATGCGCGCCCGCGGGCGAGATCAATGAGGTTTCGTTGGTGGCCTCGAAACTGCGCGTGTCGCTGGTCCGCGGGAGTCCCGAGTTCCCGCCGAACGCGAACGTCGTCACGGCCAGGCCCGAGTCGAGCGGCGAGTAGTTGGTGACGCGTCCGGCCGGGGCGTACAGGAATGGCGACGACGTCGAATGATTGTCGGTGTAGCCGGCCCGGAACTGGTTGATGATGCCCGTGCTGAACCGGGACGCGATCTGCAGCACGCCACTGATGTTGTGCCCCGTGGTGCTTCCGCCCACCTGCGGCAGCGACGTCTGCCCGATGCTTTGCGGGTCGCGGTTGTTGAACGCCGCGCTGCCGGTGAAGGTCACGACGTTCACCTGGCCGGGATCCCAGTCGAACCGGACGATGCTGTTGAAGTTGTCATTGGTGGCGGTGGGGCTGATGGTACCCGCCCGTGCCGTGAGGCCGGTCGCTTCGACCAGGCTCTCGAACTTGCTCACCGAATCCTGCGACGCCCCCAGGCGACCCAGCGTCGTCGCGTTGGCCACTGCGAGCGACGCGATCGGCTGGACCTGCCGATTGTACTGGAACGACCCGAACAGGAAGGTCTTGTTGCGCTTGATCGGGCCGCCGAAGCCGGCGCTCAGCACTTCGCGCGTGTTGGCGCCGCTGAACTGATCACCGGAATAGCCGCCCCACGCGAGCGTGGGACTCTGCAGCGAACTGGTCAGCGAACCACTGACGCGATTGCTGCCTCCTTTGGTGGTGACCGACACCATGCCGCCCGAGAAGTTGCCGCGGGCCACGTCATAGCTGTTGGTGATGACCCGGGTGTTGCGCACGGCGTCCTGGGGCACCGAGCTGCTCGACGTCGTGAGCCCGTTGACGGTGTACGTGTTCGACGCCGCGCTTTGCCCGGCCACCGAAAAGGTGGCCGCGGTGGAATCGGTGCCGGCCGTGAGCACGACACCAGGCGCCAGCGCGGCGAGCGCGGCCAGGTCCGACGCGTCGATCGGCAGCCGCAATGCCTCGTCGCCCGAAAGCGACCGCGATTGCTCGCCGGCCGTCGGACGATCATTCAGGGCATCGACATTCGGGCGCCGCGCCGCGTTCGCCACCAGGTCCTGCATCTGGACGGCGCGTTCGCCGAGCTTGATGTCGAGCACGATGCGATCGTCGTCACTCTGTTGCGTGACGTTGTAGATCGCCGGGTCCTTGCCGATCGCCTTGACGCTGATGCGGTACTGCGCGCCGCCATCGTTGAAGATGATCCGGTATTGACCCTTGTCGTTGGTCTTGCCGGGACGGGTGACCTCGGTCTCGATGCTGAACGCCTCGACCACCGCGTTCGGCACCGGCTTGCCGCTGCCGTCCGTGATGGTGCCCACGATGATGGTGAGGTTGCCACCCTGGGCGCGCGCCGGTCGGGCGACGGCGAGCAACGCCACCAGCAGGGTGAGCACGGCCGTGACGCGGGCCGACAGGCGAACCAGCATGGACCATCCCGGTAACGGGTCGGAGGCACCAACCAGGCCGATGCGCCCGGTCGCACTCGGGCCTTGTTACGCCGGGTCGCCACCAAAAGTTGAGTGTGGTGACGCCCCGGGCGCCGTCGGCGGATCAGCCCCCGCCGCCGCCGCCGCCGCGCCCGCCGCCACCGCGTCCACCTCGCCCGCCGCCAAAGCCGCCCCGTCCGGCCGCGGGCGTCCGAATCTCGGTTGGCAACAGCGCCCACTGCACATCGGTCAGGATGCTGCGGACGCGATTGTTCAGCGCCGTCTGCGCCTGGCTCAGTGCGCGAATGCGCGTGAGCAACGGCACCGGGTTGGCACTGGTCGAGGCCTTCTGGACCGCAGCGACCTCGACCGTCAGGCTGTCGATCTGCGGTTGGATCGCCGCGGCCGCCGAGTCCCGCACCGTTTCGAGCTCGCTGACCTGCTTCGCGGTGAGCGCGAGCGAGTCCTTGCGCGCGAGTGCGGCCAGCGCGGCGTTCTGCCGACTGAACCGCAGCATGAACGAATCCACCAGTTGCCGGGCCGTGGCCGGCGTCAGATTGCGGCCCAGGCCCTGGATCTGCAACGTGCGCTGATCATAGCCAATGGCGTAGCGCACGTTGATTCCCAACTGGAACGGCCGGCGCACGGCCGTGGCCGACGAACTGGTGTTGCCGAATCGATCATTCACCACGTAGGTGAACTGATCGGTGGTCGGGTCGAATCCATGCACGGTGAGCAGCGTGTTGTCGGGTCGGGCGTTTCCGCCCCACCCCTTGAGATTGTTGTCACCATTGATCAGTTCGTCGAGCCCGCCGAGCGTGTTGATCGTCTGCAGCGAAATCGACAGGCGTCGGGCGAACAAATTGGGGCGCCAGTTGAGCTGGAAATCGAGGCGGGGTTGCCATGGACCGGTGCAACTGTTGCGCGACGCGATCTGCCCGAGTTGCGCCTCGAGGCATTTGCGCGCATTGCCCGATGTCTCGCTGAGCAGCCGCGTCATGCCGTTCGCGATCGCCGTGTCCGGGGCCGTCGCCGGCGAATAGATGAAGGCACGGTCATCGCGACTCGAGCCGTCGCCGTTGATGTCCCCCGCGACGATCGGCGTGTAATGCGACCCCGAAGTGATACTCGCGACGCTGCTGAGCTCGAACGCCGGCGTGATCGGCCACTGCACGCTGAGCTGGAAATTGTGGCGGCGTTCGTTGCTCGACGGCGCCCACGTGTAGACGTTGGGGTCGCCTGCCGTTTCGTTCGCGCCGCCGCCGAACCGGCCGCCTTCGCCCCCCTGGTCGCGCGCATACATCAGGGTATAGGCGAGGTTGAGGATGATCTGCTTGCTGGTCGTTCCTGCCAGGTTGAAGGTGACCTGTCGCGTGTCATTCTGCAGGGAGCTGAAGACGCGGTTCACGGTCCCGAATGCCGGGTCGATGCGCGACGCCGACAGCGGCACCGCACCGGTGCTGGTGATGATCTGTGCCGGATCCGCATAGACCGGCCGGTTGGCTTCGCTGGCCAGCGTGAAGCGTGCGGTGTGGTCGGCCAGGTTGAGGTCCTGGGACGCCGCCTGCCCCACGCCACGCACGTACGAACCATCGACGGTGAAGGTGATGCGTTGCGTCACGCTTCGCTGCACGCCCAGTGACAGCCGCTTGGTCTTGGGCGCGCCATAATCCGGGTCGTACACCGTCACGGTCGGCCGCGCGGTCAGGACCGGCGTCGAGAGATTGTCGATGCACTCGCTCGGAATGGCGTCGGGATTGTCCGGGTATTCCTGCCAATCCGGAAGTGGCACGGCACTGCCCACGCACACCAGCTGTGTCTGTGCCGTGCTCAGGCCGGATTGCGCCTCCGCCGTGCCGGCGAGCGTCGCCGGCATGTTGCCGCGGAAGATGCCGGCGCCGCCACGAAAGACGACCAATGGTGGTGCGAAGCCGCGCTGACTCGATCCCTGCTGCTCGGGTCGCGGCACGCTGTACGTGAACCCGACGCGCGGCGACAAGTACCACTCGCTCGGCAACTGATCGGTGCGCACGTGAAACTCGTGAAAGATCGAATCATTGAGCGCCGGCGCGCCAACGTACGACGAATGCTCGAGACGGAGACCATAGATCAGCTGGAAGTTGCTCCCGCCGGGAATCGCGAACCCGCCGCCTCCAAACCCGCCGCCCCGGCCACCGCGACCACCAAATCCGCCGCCGCCACGGCCACCGAACCCGCCGGCACCCCCTCCACCGCCGCGTCCGCCGCGGCCGCTGTCGGTGGCGTTGCTTCGCGCCGGCCGGCTGGAGCGCGGCCGCCAGGCGTCGCTCAGGTAGATCGCTTCGCTCCATGCGCCGCCATTGCGGATCGTCGGCTGCAGCGTCCGCGTGAACTGGCTCGGCACGTTGTTGGCAAAGTCTGCCAGGGAATTGTACGTGTAGGTGCCGAAGCGGTTCGACGTGACATCCTGGTTGAAGTACTGGCCGAGCGCGTACAAGCCGAGCGTGAAACGATGCGTCGCGCGGCCGGGAAGGACGGCGAGCTCGTTGGTAGCCTCGAAGGTCGTGTTGCTGTTGTGCTGCGGAAAGCTGCCGTTGCCGCCAAAGCCGAGCACGTTGGTCGCGATCACGCCGGAATCGAGGGTCGACTCGGTGGTGACCCGGCCGACCGGCACGGCGAGATACGCATCCGAGTGTGAGTCGCTATACGAGCCGCTGCCGCGAAACTGGTTGACCCAGCGACCGAAGCGCGACGCGATCTGGAAGGTCAACCCGCCGCTGTTCGATGACGTGCTGCCGCCCACCTGCTGGAGCTGGGTCGACGCGATGCGGCTCGGATCCTGGGTATTGCGGGACAGGTTCGCCGTGATCGTGACGATGTGCGACTGGCCCAGGTTCCAGTCGAACCGGTCGATGCTCTGGTACTGGTCCTGCGCCCGATTGGCGACGGCGTTCGGCACCAGGGCACTGTAGCCGAATTCATTGACGATGCCGAGGAATTTGCGCACCGAATCGGGCGCCACGCCGAGCCGCACCAGCGTGGCGTCATTCGCCTCGTCGAGCGACGGCAGGGGCGACAGGTTCCGACGCACCTGCAGCGATCCGAACAGGAAGGTCTTGTTGCGCTGCAAGGGTCCACCATATCCGGCACCCACCTGTTCGATCGTGCTCCCGTTGCCGAAGGGACTGCTGGTGTAGCCGCCCCACGACAGGTCCGGATTCTGGAACCGGCTGCTCAAGGATCCCGACACGCGGTTGCTGCCGCCCTTGGTGGTCACCGAGACCTGGCCTCCGGAAAATCCGCCGCGGGACACGTCGTAGCTGTTGGTGATCACCCGCGTGGTGCGGACCGCGTCCTGCGGTACTGAACTGCTCGTCGTCGTGGCGCCGTTGATCTGGTAGTTGTTCGATTCGGCGCTCTGGCCCGCGACCGAAAACGTACTCGACGTCGAATCGGTGCCTTCGGTGAAGATCACGCCAGGCGCGAGCGCGGCCAGCGATGCGAGATCGGAGGCGTCGATCGGCAGGCGCATGGCCTGTTCTCCGGTAATGAAGAGCGATGTCTCGCCCGCGGTCGGCCGATCGTTGGCGGCGAGATTGGGACGCCGGCTGGCGTTGCTGACCAGGTCCTGCAACTGCACCGGTTGTGCGCCGAGGTTGATGTCGAGGGAAATGCGGTCGTCATCGGGCTGGCGCGACACGTTCTGGATGAACGGATTGTGTCCGATCGCGCGCGCCGTGACGCGGTATTCGCCGCCGCCGTCATTGAAGAAGATGATGTAGTCACCCTTGGCGTTCGTCGTCGCGTGGCGGGTGACGTCCGTCTCGATGCTCAGGGCGTCGATCGAGGCGTTGGGGACCGGGTGGCCGGCCTGGTCGGTGACCCGGCCGGCGATGATGTCGACGTTGCCGCCCTGCGCGGCGGCCCGATCGGGGCGCAACACGACGATGCTGCCAAGCAGCAGCACGCGGCCAGCGAGGCGAAGGCCACGACGGTGCGGCATCTTATCTTTCCGGCTCAAGGTTCGCGGACGACTGTACCCGGTCAAGGTCCCATTTTTTGCTACGGTGCCTGGGCGGCAAAGGTTGACGCGTTGAATTCAGGGTCATGCGCGCCCGCCGTGGTGCGCCACACCGAAAGCACTCATGACTGCGCCCGCCAAGCCGAAACTTGATCGCCGTGTGGTGTGGCGGGAGGCGCGCGATCTGCTCTGGCGGCACCGCCCGCGCCTGATCATCGGATTCGTCCTGATGCTGATCAGTCGCGCCACCAGCCTGGTGTTGCCTGCGTCGAGCAAGGTCATCTTCGACCGGGTATTGCCGCACCGGGACATGCACCTGCTGATGCTCGTGGGTCTCGCGGTGCTGGCTGCAACTGTGGTGCAAGCTGCGGCGTCGTTCGGCCTCTCCCAGCTGCTCGGCGTGTCCGCGCAGCGCGCCATCACGGAAATGCGGCGCGACGTGCAAGCCCATCTCATTCGCCTGCCGGTGCGGACATTCGACTCCACCCAGACCGGCCAACTGGTGTCGCGGGTGATGACCGATGCCGAAGGCATTCGCAACCTGATCGGGACCGGCCTGGTGCAGATGGTCGGCGGTGTGTTTACCGCGATCGTCGCGCTGGTGGTGCTGTTCTGGCTCGACTGGCGCATGACCGCCGTCACGGTTGTATTGCTGGCGCTCTTTGCGACGGGCATGACGTACGCCTTCTCGAAACTCCGGCCGCTGTTCCGCATGCGCGGCCAGATCAACGCCGAAGTGACCGGGCGCCTGGTCGAGAGCATTTCCGGCATCCGCGTCGTGAAAGCCTATGCGGCCGAGCGGCGCGAAAAGCTCGACTTCACCCGCGGGGTCAACCGGCTGCTGCGCAACGTCGCCGCGTCGATGACCGGCGTCTCGGCGGCCGGCTCCTTGTCGACCATTGCGGTCGGGCTGGTGGGCGCGGTCGTCATCCTCATGGGCGGGCGTGATCTCATTGCCGGGCGCCTGACCACCGGCGACCTGATCATGTACATCTTCTTCACGGCGATGGTGGCCGCACCCCTGGTGCAGATCGCCAACATCGGCACGCAAGTCACCGAAGCCTTTGCGGGGCTCGACCGGATTCGCGAACTGCGGGCCTGGCTGCCCGAAGACGCGGACGATGCCGACCGAGCGCCCGCCGGCACGATCATCGGCGACGTGCGCTTCGACGATGTCTCGTTCAGTTATGAGCCGGGTGTCCCGGTGCTCAAGCACATCTCGTTCGATGCGCCCGCCGGGGCGACCACGGCGCTCGTGGGCCCCAGTGGCTCGGGCAAGAGCACGCTGGTGTCGCTGGTGATGGCGTTCAATCATCCGGGGGAAGGTCGCATCCTGATCGATGGACGCGACCTGGGCGGCCTGCGACTGCGCGACTATCGCCAACGTCTCGGCATCGTCCTGCAGGACAATTTTCTGTTCGACGGCACCATCCTCGAAAACATCCGGTTCGCCAAGCCCGACGCGACCGACGCGCAGGTACTCGAAGCCGCCAAGGTCGCGCACTGCGATGAGTTCGCCCTGCACTTCGACCTCGGCTACCAGACGATCGTCGGCGAACGCGGCGTCAAGCTGAGCGGTGGCCAGCGGCAGCGTGTCGCGATCGCCCGGGCGATCCTGGCCGATCCCGCCATCCTGATTCTCGACGAGGCGACGTCATCGCTCGATTCCGAAAGCGAAGCGCTGATTCAGGAAGGACTGGCCCGGCTGCGCGCGGGACGCACCACGTTCGTGATCGCGCATCGGCTGTCGACCATCGTGTCGGCCGACCAGATCCTGGTGCTGGCGGATGGTGAAATTGTCGAGCGGGGGACCCACACGGAACTGCTGGACCTGGACGGGCGGTACCGCGCGCTGTACGAGCGGCAATACCGCCAGGCACTCGACCGCTACGTCAATCCGGGAGAAGAACTGCGCGGGGCGTCGCGGCTGCGGCGGTGAGGCGGTGCCGCCTCAACAGCCGCCGACTTCGCGCAGCAACTGGGCGACGGCCTGCCGGCGTCGCAGCGTCTCGTCGAGCCCGCCCGCGGGCGCCACATCCTCGATCTCGTCGTCGGCCGTGGCGAATTCGTCGTCCAACCCCTCTTCCGCCCGGCGCAGGCGATCCTCTTCCTCGAACATCGAATCACCAAACATGGTCCCGTCCTCCTGTCGCGTCGTTCCGCCACGCGTCCCGCTGACACGAATGGATCGGTCCATCCGCTGCGGCGTCGATGGTGGCGTGCGACTCCTGCATACATGTCATACTTCGTGCCACACTTCGTGCGTGTGACGATGTCGAGCCATGGATGTGACACGCGGTTCGCGATTGCGGCGGCCATGCCAGCGCGCCAGGTCCCGAATATCAGTGCGCCCCTCTCGATCGGCGGCCACCAATTGCAGCGTTCGCGGTCACCAGCCAGACGGCTTCCGGCACAGCACGGCGCGCGGCCACGGCGCTGGCCGCGCTGTGGCGCGTCCGCCCGTGTCACGCCCGGATGGGGTGTTGCAACGGTGAGACGCCGCGTCGGCAACGGATCGGCGAGGCGTCCGCGCGCGCCGTCACGGTGATTGCGGACGCCGCTGCTGCGGCGGTCAGGTCTGGCATTCGGCAAGACGGGGGCGCGACGGTGCGCGGGGCGACCAGAGGCTGAACGGGGCCCAGCCTAACTTTCCCGGCAAATGCAGTAATGTTTCGTGGTGCCGCATGCGCCCGCCGACCCTGGCTTGGGTGATCACCGCGTCAACGAGAGTTCCATGGCCGCTCCGGAATCCGATCCGCTCCCGACGCTGGTCTCTGCCGCCTGGTTGGCGGCCCACCTCAACGCGCCCGACCTCGTGGTGCTCGACTGCTCCTGGTATCTGCCGGCCGCGCGTCGGGACCCGCAGGCCGAATATCTCGCGGCCCATATTCCCGGCGCGCTGCGCTTCGAGCTTGACGCCGCGAGTGATCCGGGCAGTCCGCTCCCGCACATGCTGCCATCGCCTGACCACTTCGCGGCCTACCTGGAAGGGCTCGGCATCCAGCGCAGCGATCGCGTGGTGTGCTACGACGGCAGTCGCGCCAACCTCAGTGCGGCCCGTGTCTGGTGGATGTTCCGGGTGTTCGGCCACCCCCAGGTGGCCGTGCTCGACGGTGGCTTTGCGGCGTGGTCCGGGGCGACCCGCACGGTGCAGCGCGGCGACGTGCACCGACCACCGACGGGGTATCCGGTCCCCGTCGCCGACCCCGCGCTGGTGCGATCGCAGGCCGACGTGGAGCGCATCGGTGAGACCGGCACGGCGCAGGTGGTTGATTGCCGTCCCGCCGCGCGCTTCCGCGGAGAAGCGGACGAGCCGCGTCCCCAGGTCCGCCGCGGTCACATCCCGGGCAGCATGAACGTGCCGTACAGCGAATTCACCGATCGCGGCGACGGCCTGCTCCGGCCTCCGGCCGAGTTGCTGACTATCCTGCGCAAGGCCGGCGTCGATTTGTCGAAGCCGATCGTCGCGCTCTGTGGATCGGGTACGAGCGCGGCATCGCTTGCCCTGGTGGTCGAAGCACTGCGTGCCGCCGGCACGCATGGCGTCGGACCCCCGGTCGCGATCTACGACGGCAGCTGGGCGGAGTGGGGCAGGGAGGGTTGAGTCCGGCGGGGCAGCACGAGACAGGGGACAACGCGCGACGGTAAGCGAGTCACTGCCTCATCGAGCGCGCGGAACACCGCAACGGCGTGCTGCCAGTTCGGAGGCGGGCCAATCCGGCGCGAGACGCAACGCGGCGATGATGTGGGTCCGGGCGTCACGACAGTCGAGCCGTTGTGCGAGGGCGATCCGGATCGGATAACTGCCGGGGTCGAGCCGGGCAGCCCAACTCAGCCGGCGGAGCGACCGACCGCTTCCCGCCACCACATACGCGGTCGTCTGCAATGTGCTGCGCAGGGCGCACAATCCCAGCAACGCGACGATCGCGGCGGTCACCGCTGGCGACGCGGCCCAGCGGACCGGAGGGCTCAGGGCACTGCCGCCGTCGCTCAGTTCGAGCAGGGCGCCGGTGCTCAAGGCGACGAAGAGCAGACCGATCGGCAGCAGCAGGACCGCATCGAAGCTGCCCACCACGAGCAGCGTGGCCAGCGACGCGAGCAAGGTCGCTCCAGCGACGATCCGCTCGCCGTGGGTGCGCAGCGCCGCCACCCCGCGCCACACGAGCGCCACCGCGAGCAGTATCGCCGCCAGGCCGGCGATGACGCCGCATTCGCTCACGAGAGCGAACCAGTCGCTGCTGGGCCACGGATTCAGCGGGATGACGTCGCCCCAGACCCAGGACGGGTCGTTGAGCGGCGCGACATCGCCATAGCGAAGCGACCAGTTGCCCGGTCCCACACCCAGCACGGGATGACGCTGGATCAGGTGCGCGGTGTTGGCGTATTGGAGGAGCCGCCCACGCCCCGACCCGGCGTCGTAGGCGGTAAGCCCGGTCAGCGTATCGACGTAGGGCGACTGCGACCGCCACGCCAACCGGTTGGGAATGGCCAGCGCGGCGATGACGCCGACACAAGCCATGATCGCGATGCTGCCGACCCGCCAGCGCGCGACGGGAATCGCCACACGATGCCGCGCCAGCAGGAGGGCCGTGGTGGTGACCATCACGCCGGCGCCGGCCCCGATCCAGGCGGCGCGGGATCGTGACAGCACGATCGCCGCGGCGACGACGGCGGACCCGGCGATCGCAAGCAGTGCCGTGCGCTTGCGCCCGGTGAAGGCGCCGAACAGGAGCAGTGGCAGCGTGAGCGCCGCGGTGTGTGCCATGAAATTGCGATTGCCGAACGTGCCACCCGGCACGCGGGTGGTTGCGAAGAACACACTCGTGGCGCCGTACGCCTGGGCCAGGCCGGTGGCGGCGCCGATCACCCCAGCCACCGCGCACCATGCCAGCAGCCGCCGGGCGTAGCCGAGCGCGGCGAGATGGCGCGCCGTGATCAGCGCGATCGTGCCCGTGACCATCAACGCGAGGGCGCGGAACGCGAGCCAGCCATTCTGCGCCTGCAACGCGCTGGCGGCGGCCG
Source organism: uncultured Gemmatimonadales bacterium (assembly GCA_963796635.1). Taxonomy (GTDB): domain Bacteria; phylum Gemmatimonadota; class Gemmatimonadetes; order Gemmatimonadales; family GWC2-71-9; genus Palsa-1233. Next base: position 1,804,879 of record CAWCMH010000001.1, on the reverse strand, counting down.
CACCAAGGAGAAGGGCGAGGGCCCATCCCGCGGCCGGCCGCAGTCCACGGGGGGGCCACGCTCGCGCGAGGATGAACGCGAGCCACGTCGCCAGATGCACGGCGGTTTCCTTCGGAAGCTGATGGCGATCGAGATCGGTCGGTGCCACGGGCAGCGCCACCAGGATGGCGACGAGCAATCCGACGCCGAGGATGTCGGCTGCGGTGCGCGCCGGCCACTCGCGGGCAGCGGCGAAGTCGAGCGCAACGGGCGCGGGGCGTGCAGCAGTGGTCACGTCGGTGCAAACATACAGTCGACTAGGTTGCCGGGGGGGACTTGGGATGATGACCATGACGGTACAACCGACCGTCCGACGCCACATCGCTGCGGACGGGCACCATGCCGGATGAGTCGAACGCGGACGGCGCGCGCGATGACGCGGCGCCGCCGCCCGCCGTGCTGGCGACGACCGATCGTCCCATCCCGATCGAGGTGCGGGAAATCGCCGACGATCGGGTGCCCGAGGGGATGGCCTGCCTGGCGACCTACCTCGACTCGCACCTGGTGGCTCGGTGCGTGGTGCCGCCCGAAGCGATCGCATACTTCGAGCGCCATGGCGTGTTCGCCGAACCGCGGCAGCTGGTGCTGGCGGCGCGTGAAGAAGATCCCGGCCTGCAATGCGAGTTGTACGCCCTTGTGCCGATGCCCGACGAGCTGATGCATGACGAAGGTGATGATGCCGAGCCGTGGGCGGCGTCGGTACCGTCGTCGGGATATGAACGCGCCGTGGCCGACGCGAGCGAGCCGCCGGCCGAACGCCAGCTGGCCGCGGTGCTGCTCGGGTCGATCGTCCGCTTTCAGCGCGACCGCAAGCACCCGGACAGCTTGCCGCGCGAAGCGGTGGACGTGCTCGCCAGGATCGTCTCGGGCAGCGTGGTCGAGGCGGTCGACAAGGCGCTCGAGGACCTGCTGGGCTCCTGAGCGGGTGCGGCGCCAGCGGTGACAACGTCGGTTGCCGCACTATTATTGAACAATGCCAATCACGCCCATGGTGCCGCCGGTCTTTGCGCACCTGATTCCGCCCGCTGACGGCGACGCCATCACGCTTGTCGACGGGCAGGTGCAGGTGTCGGATACCCCGATCATTCCCTTCATCGAAGGCGACGGGACGGGTCCCGATATCTGGCGCGCCTCGCAGCTGGTGCTCGACGCCGCGGTGCGTGTGGCCTACGGCGGTCGGCGACGCATCGTCTGGTTCGAAGTGTTCGCGGGCGAGAAAGCCAAGACCCGCTTCGACTCGTGGTTGCCCGACGACACGCTGGCTGCCATCTCGCATTATCTCGTGGCCATCAAGGGACCACTCACGACGCCGGTGGGCGGTGGCTTCCGGTCGTTGAACGTCACGTTGCGGCAGCAGCTCGACCTGTATGCGTGCGTGCGGCCGGTGCGCTGGTTCGAGGGGGTTCCCTCGCCAGTGAAGGATCCGGCGGCGGTCGACATGATCATCTTCCGCGAGAACACCGAGGACATCTACGCCGGCATCGAATACGCCGCGCACACCGAGGCGGCACGCAAGGTGGTGGCCTTCCTGCAGGGCGAGATGGGCGCGACCAGCATCCGCTTTCCCGCATCGTCGGCGATCGGGATCAAGCCGGTGTCCGAAGAGGGGTCCAAGCGCCTGGTCCGGGCCGCGATCAGCTACGCGCTGGCGCATGAGCGCAAGAGCGTGACGCTGGTGCACAAGGGCAACATCATGAAGTTCACCGAGGGCGCCTTCCGCGATTGGGGTTACCAGTTGGCGCGCGAGGAGTTCGGCGCCACCGATCTCGACGGCGGCCCGTGGCAGGTCCTGCCCGGCGGAATGGTGATCAAGGACGTGATCGCCGACGCGATGTTGCAGCAGGTGCTGACGCGGCCGCGCGACTATGACGTCATCGCGACGCTCAACCTCAACGGCGATTACATCTCGGATGCCCTGGCGGCGCAGGTGGGCGGCATCGGCATCGCGCCCGGCGCCAATATCAACTACGTCACCGGCCATGCGGTATTCGAGGCCACGCACGGCACCGCACCGAAATACGCCGGCAAGGACATGGTCAATCCCGGCTCGCTGATTCTGTCCGGGGAAATGATGTTGCGCTATCTCGGCTGGCCCGAGGCCGCCGACCTGATCATCGAATCGCTGTCGCGTACCATCGCACAGAAACGGGTGACCTATGACTTCGAGCGGCTCATGGACGGCGCCACCAAACTGTCGACCAGCGGGTTCGGGCGAGCCATGGTGGAGAACATGAGCCCGCGAGGCTGAGTTGCCCAACGCCGGTGCGCAGACCCTGCGACCCGAGGCGGATCCGGGGTGGGCGTCCTACGCGCGGACGATCCTTCGCGTGCATGGGGATCCGCCGATCGATGTTGACCTGGCGTGTCCGGTGTCGCCCGCCACGCGCGACGCGCTGCGCGCTCGCGGTCTCGACGGGTCGTTCGGCGTGATGACGCCGGGCAATCCGTATGGCCGTCCGGCTGCCGCTGCCGACAACGTGGCGCGAATGGCGCGGTTCCTGGCGGCGCTGGACGCCGGCGGCAAGCGCTACATCCGCGTCGACGGTCGGTCACCCGATGCTCGCCACGTCGAGATGGGCGTCGCGCTGGCGTGGTCGCAAGCCGATGTGGTGGCGCTGGCGCGCAAGTGGGAGCAGTCGGCGATCTACTGGTGGGATGGCGACGCCTTCTGGGTGATCGGAGCGCTCACGTGCAGCCAGCCCTGGCGGCTGGGGGCCGGACGATGAGCACTCGCCCGGCGGGGAGCACGCTGTCGCGCGCCCTCGACCTCGTGCTGCGCGACCTGATCAACGCGCTCGGCAAGGCCGGGATGTATCCGCCCGGCCATCGCTTCATCGCGGAAAGCGCTGCAAACCTGATCGACCGGTTGAATGACGCGATGGCGGAACGCGATGCGATCACCATCGGCATCCTGCCGCGCGGTCTGCTGGTCGATGGCACTGCGGTGGATCCACTGCCCGCCGTGATGCGCGATTTCGCCGCGCGACTGCACCGCAAGAATATCGGCACGATCTACCTGCGCCGCGGCGTCACGCCGGACGACGTCGCGCTCTTGCTGTCGGCCGTGTCGGCGGCCGATGCCGACGAAACCGTGGGACGCGACGGCTTGCGGCTGGAGCACCTGCGCGTCGAACCGATGGTGTACGACGTGCTGGCGCTGGCGGACCCGCTGAACGACCGCGAGCTCGACGATGTGTTCTGGATGGCGCTGGTCGAAGCGGCGTTCGGACGTCGCCTGGCGGAGGGCGACGCGTTGCCGACGCCGACCCAGATCGCCGATGCGATCTCGGAACGGGCCGCGCAAGGCGCCGATGGTGCCCGCCGGGTCTACGAAGCGCTGGCCGGCTTTTCGTCGGCCATCGCCGCGCGCGGCGAGCGCGCCGCCGGCAGCGCGCGCCGGCGTTTTGTCGAGGTGCTGTCCGCGTTGTCGCGTCCGACCACGACTCGCGTAGTCGCGGCCGCGCCGTCGTCGGCGTCGCGCCGCCGGTTTCTCCGTGAGACATTGCAACTGGTCCCACCGGCCTTGCTGCTGCAGCTCCTGGAGTCGGTCGCCGAGGCGGATGGTGAGCCGATTTCGCCGCAGTTGCGCTGGCTGCTCGGCAAGCTGGCCGGTGGGGATGCCGACGCCGGCACCCCGGCGGACGTGGCCCCGGCGGCGTTCACCACCGAAGTCCTCGGTCTGGTCGAGCAGTGGGATGGCGTCGCGGCCCATGTGGACGAGGACATCGACGCGCGCCTCGGGCTCAAGCCGGCCCGGGTCGTGGCGCTCGGGCTGGACCTGGCGCTGGCGTCGCCAGCGGTGATCCAGGCGGCTCGGCAACAGGCCGCCGCGGAGCCCTTGCTCGACTTGTTGCAGGTGCTCGACAATCCCGACAACGATCCCTCGGTCGCCGCCGCCATCCGAGGTGCGGTCCTCGAGCCGGATCTGCTGGCGCGCCTGCTCGCAGAGCCGGTGCCCGATTATCCGCTGATCGAGCGGGTGGTGCAGCACGTCGGCGCGCCGGCCACGGGTGCGCTGCTCGCCGCATTGGGGAGTGCCGAGGAACGCGCGGCTCGGCGACGCTTTCTCGACATGCTGGTGCGCATCGGGCCCAGTGCCGAACCGGAATTGCTGAAGGAACTGCCCGACGCGCCATGGTATCTCGCGCGCAACATTCTCGCCGTGCTCGCGCAGTTGCCGTCGCTGTCCCACCCCGATCCCGTGTTCGCGGCGCTCGACGATCCTGAACCGCGCGTGCGCCAGGAAGCGTTGCGGGTGCTGGTGCGTCATGCGTTCACCCGCGACCGCGCCGTTACCCAGGCGCTGGAGAGCGGCGACGAAACGCTCGCGCGCATTGCGCTCACGTCGCTCGGCGGCAGTTGTCCCCCTCGCCTCGTTGCCCCGGTGCTCACGATCCTGGGCCACGCGTCCACCGACGTGCAATTGACGGCGATACGGTGTCTCGCCAACACGACGAACCCGCTGGCGGTGCCGCATCTGCTGGCGCTGGTTCGTGCTCGCGGCGGGTTGCTCCGTCGCCAGCGGTTGTTGGCCAAGTCACCCGTGATGCTTGCCGCGCTCGAGGTCCTCGCTCGCCGCTGGAGCAGTCACCGACCGGTGCTGACCACGATGCAGCTGGCCCGGCGGTCGAACGACGCCGACATCACCCACGCGCTCGAAGGCGAGTCATGAGCGAGGCGATTCGATTTCTCCACGCGCTGGCGCAGGCGTTGTCGACGATGAATCTCTATTCGCCGGGACACCCGGCGAATCGGCGCGGGATCGAGAACCTGTGGGAGGCCCTGCAGGCGTTGCTCGCCGTCGATGAACACCCGGTGTTCCTCTTCCTGGGTACGGCACCGGTGTACGGCGGACGGGCGCTGCACGAGCTGCGCGACTGGCAGCACAGTCAGCGACTGGCGCAGGTCGGCATCCAGCGGCTCGAGTGTGACGTCGCCGCCACGGAGGCGGCATTGGAGCAGCTATTGGCTCGCATCATGGTGCGGGTCACGACGGGAGCGCCCAGCCCCGATGAGCAAACGTCGCCGCTGCCGGGGATCGTGTTCGGTGCGGTCGCGGTGCAGGAAGACGCGCCGGAGGAACCGACCGAGGTCGCCGCCGCCGACGTGCAGAGCGGCGATGTGGAACTCCGGCTGGACCTTTCGGACGAGCTCGACGCGATGGGATACGTGTGGGACGCCGCGGTGCGCGGCGCGGTGGCCCGCGCCGAGGCGGAAGCGATCACACGCCTGCTGGGGCGCGTGCTCGACGAAGTGCATCTGGCGCAGGCCGGTGGCGAAAGCCACGCGGCGCGCTACCACGTCGTTCAGCCGGTCAATACCGCGCTGATCGCCATGGCGTGTGCCACCGCCGCTGGCATTGAGGCGGCTGGGCGGCATCGTATCGGCGTGATGGCGCTTTTGCACGATATCGGCATGGCGCGCATTCCGAGCGGTCTGGGTGACCAGGACCGCCTGACGGCAGACCAGCGGCTGCTGGTCGAGACGCACACGGGGGAAGGCGCGCGGTTTCTCCTCGACGCGGGCGGCCCGGGACTCGAGCTTGCCGCGGTGGTCGCGTTCGAACACCACCTGCGTCCGGACGGCAATGGCTATCCCGCGCGTCGATTCCGTCCGACGCCGCACTGGAGCAGCCGGTTGATCGGCACGGCGGCGGCGTTCACCTCGTTACGTGCGGTGCGACCGTATCGCCCGGCGTGGTCGCTCGATCGTGCGGTCAGTCATCTGGACGAAGGCGCCGGCACGGTGTTCGACGCCGAGGCCGCCGCACTGGTCGCCACGACCATTCGCTCGCACTGATCGGCGAGCGTCGCCGCGCCGAGCCACACGACGGCGAGCCAGACCAGGTCGGCCACGAGCAGGTGCAGCAGCTGCAGCGCAATCGGTACCAGCGATAGCAGTGAAATCACGCCGATCGCCCACTGCAGCAGTACGGCGGCCATCACCGCCCGGGCCGCGGCGTGCACCGTGCCGTCGCTGCGCCACACCGCGGCGCGCCACGCGAGCGCGATCAATCCGGAGCCGACCGCGAGTGCGAGCGCGGGATGCCAGACGCGAATGTGCAGCAGCACATTCGACGCGGCGCTTCGATCCGCCGCCAACCCCGCCGCGAGCGACGTTGCCGGAAAGAGCGTGTCGCCCAGCGACGCGAAGACGCCCGCCACGTTCACGACGATGAGCGCGACGAGCGCGAGCACGAACCAACGCCCGTGTCCATCAAAACCGGTGCGGCTGACCGGCGGATGACCCGCGCCCCACCAGCCGGTCAGCATGATGGCACTGAGCAGCAGCTGCGTGTTGACGAGGTGCAGGCCGAGCACGAGCGGCCGAGTCAGCGACGCATTGGCTGCGACGAGGTCGAACTTCACCAGCGCGGCGCCGATCCCGGCCTCGATCACCAGCAGCACCAGCGCGGCCAGCGCTGTGCGGCGTGCCCACTGGCCCGGCCGAAGCGCGCGCCAGCTTGCGATCAGCAACACCACCACCATGATCGAGGCGGGTGCGCTACTGGCGCGATGGGTGAATTCGATCAGGGTATGGACGCCGGGCGCGTGCGGAATGATGGCCCCGTTGCAGGTCGGCCAATGGTTGCCGCAGCCGGCGCCAGACCCGCTGGCTCGCACCCACGCGCCCCACAGAATCACCAGCAGGTTGACCACGAGTGTCGCGATGGACAGGCGCACAACCGCGCGGGATGCGGATGTCATGCGGGAAACGTATACGCATCGGCTGTATCTTTGCCGCATGTCACCGCGCCTGCGCATCGCCCTGGCGGCATTGCTGTTTTCGACCGGCGGGGCTGCCATCAAGCTGGCAGATTTCAGCGCGCTGCAGATTGCCTCGTTTCGTTCGGGCGTGGCGGCGCTCACGCTGCTGCTGGTGGTTCCGGCGGCGCGCCGCGGCTTCGGCTGGCGGCCCGCGCTGGTCGGGATCGCGTACGCGGCGACGCTGGTGCTGTTCGTGGTGGCGAATCGCCTGACGACCAGCGCCAACACCATCTATCTCCAGTCGACCGCACCGCTGTATGTGCTGCTGCTCGCCCCCCTGCTGCTGCGCGAGCCGATCACGCGCCGGGACGTCCCGGTCATCGTCGCCGTGCTGAGCGGACTGGCGCTGGTGCTGCTCGGCAGCAATCATCCGAGCAGCACCGCGCCGGATCCCGCACGCGGCAATGTGTTCGCGGCACTCAGCGGGCTCAGCTACGCGCTGCTGCTGGTCGGCCTGCGATGGCTGGGACGCGACGGCGAGGCGGATCGCGGCATCGCTGCCGTGGTGCTGGGCAACCTCATGGCGTGTGTGCTGGTGCTGCCGTGGACGCTCCCGGTCGGCGCGCATCGGGTCACGGGATGGGCGGTGATCCTGTATCTTGGCGTGTTCCAGATCGCCGGTGCGTACCTGCTCGTGACGCAGGGATTGCGTCACGTGCCGGCGGTGGAGGCGTCGCTCATGCTGCTGGTCGAAACGGCGTTCAATCCGCTCTGGACCTGGGCGTTCCTGGGCGAGATACCCGCGACGCTGGCGCTGGCGGGCGGGGCGCTGATCATCGGGGCGACGATCATGCAGGCGGTGCGCGCGCCGGCGCGGCTGCCGATTCCGGATGTGGTGTAATGGCTGAGACGCTTGTCGAACTGGTGCGGATGATCGAGGGCCGTGCGCCCCTGTGGCCGCTGCATCACTGGCGCCTGATGAACAGCGCATTGATGCTCGGCGTCCCGCTACCCGAGGTGCCGCGCCCGCTCGGCGGCGTGGACCGGGTGGTGCGGCTCGAGCTCGCCGACGGTGTGGTGCGCATGACCGACGAAGCTGTCGGCCCGCCGGAATCGGTCGCGTTGGCAACGTCGCCCGCCCCGCATCGGGGATATCCGCACAAGGTCAGCACCCGGGCCTGGCTCGACGCCGCGTGCATGACCGGCCGCGCGTCGGGCGCCGACGATGCGCTGCTGTTCGACGGCGAGGGTCGCCTGGTCGAGGCCTCGCGCTGGGCGATCGGGTGGTGGGAGGGAGAGCAGCTCTGTTTCCCGCCGCTCGGTCTCGGTGGACTGCCGAGCGTGGGGCGCGCGCGGCTCACCGAAATGGTGCGGGGCGGCTTGCACGAGGCGGTGCTCACCCGCGAGCAGCTGGCGCGGCGTTCGTTTGTCGCCTGCAGCGCCGCGGTCGGGCTGGTGTCGGTGGGCATGCTGGACGGCGCGCCGATCGGCGACAACGGACGCACCGCCGGCCTGGCGAAGCGGTTCTGGGATCGCGCCGACGCTTGACCCGCCCGGTGGCGACGGCCATCTTAGGCCGCTGGTGGGATCGTGGTGCTTGTAGCTCAATTGGTTAGAGCGCCGGTCTGTGGCACCGGAGGTTGCGGGTTCAATCCCCGTCAGGCACCCTGCGTCAGACCGTGAAGGTCCGTAGCTCAATTGGTAGAGCACCGGTCTCCAAAACCGGGGGTTGCAGGTTCGATTCCTGCCGGGCCTGTTTTGCTGGCGCGGCCAGCGAAGGATCGGTTGGGCGTGACCGGCGGTCGGTCGCGCGTGTACCACGATGCGGCGCTATCGTCTAGGGGCCCAGGACACAGCCCTCTCAAGGCTGGAACACGGGTTCGAATCCCGTTAGCGCTATGACAGGAGATGACGCTCGACGTGGAGCAGGGCCCCATCGTCTATCGGTTAGGACGTGACCCTTTCAAGGTCAAAAGACGGGTTCGACTCCCGTTGGGGCTATGACCGCAACGCCTCGATAGCTCAATTGGTAGAGCACGTGACTCTTAATCACTAGGTTCCAGGTTCGAGTCCTGGTCGGGGCATGAGGTAGGACAACGACTGACGAGATTCCGGGCACTCCTCCCTGTGTGCGATGTTCGAGGAGATGTCCGGGGGCTCGTGTCGGGCTGCGGTCCAAGCGATGGTGCAGTGAACGCACAGGCCCCGGCGAGCGAACGCCGGGGCCTGTGTCGTTTTCGGCACGGTCGTCCGGTCGGGCTCTCGCCGGCCTCCACTCTGACGGGGCACGTACCTCGACCTTCTGCCCGTCACCTTGCTCCCCTTGTCACTCGACAGAAGGCGCGATATACTCCCCTGCGCATTCGACAGGAGTATTCGGTGGCCGCATCAGATGTGCTTCAGGGCACTCTCGATCTGCTCGTCCTCAAGTCGCTGTCGCTCGAGCCGATGCACGGCTGGGGAATCAGCCAGCGGATCAAGCAGCTTTCCGCAGACGCACTGCAGGTTGGTCAGGGATCGCTCTATCCCGCGCTCTATCGTCTCGAAAAGAAGGGGTTCATCAAGGGCACCTGGCGTACGACAGAACACAATCGGGAAGCGCGATATTACGCGGTTACCGCCGCGGGCGCGCGGGCCCTGGCGACCGAGGTCAGCGACTGGCGTCGATTCGCCGTCGCGGTCGAACTGATCATCGGTGCCGAGACGGGCCGGTAAGCGGTGTCACTGGGACCTCGCACGGCGACCTGGCTGCGCGCGCTGCTGCGATCGCGCGATGTTGACCGCGATATGCAACGGGAAATGGCTGCGCACATCGCGATGGAGCAGGAACATCTGGAACGCTCGGGTCTTCCCACAGTCGAGGCGCGCCGTCAGGCCATGGTCGCCTTTGGCGGCATCGAGCGACACAAGGAAGCCGTGCGGGACGAGCGCGGGACACGGTTGCTCGGCGACCTGTCGATGGACTTCCGGTACGCGCGTCGACGGATCCGCAATCATCCCGGGTTCGCCACGGCGGTCGTTGGCGTACTCGCGCTCGGCATCGGTGCGACGACCGCGATGTTCAGTGCGGTCGACGCCGCGATGCTGCGCCCGCTGCCATTTCTGCGACCACAGGAACTCGTCGCGGTTCGCGACATCCATTTTCCATACGATCTCCGGTTCGCGCTGGGTGGCGCACCTTCCGCGTCGACGGCGCCGCGGCCGCACGATCCGCGGTTTGTCGAAGTCGCCGGAATGCACGAGATCTTCTCGCACGTCGCGGGATACGCGGCCGGCGCGATGAACATCGGCGATCCGTCGCGGCCGTTGCGGGCGCGCGTGGGCGTGGTCACGTCGGATTTCTTCGCAACCGTAGGCGTGGTTCCGGTCCGCGGCCGCGCCTTTGTGCCGGCAGAAGGTCTGCCGAATGGTCCGAAGAGCGCGGTGATTTCGTACGGTCTCTGGCAGAGTCAGTTCGGCGGTAGCGACGTGGTTGGCAAGCCCATCGTCCTCGGTGAACACTCATTCGTCATTGTTGGCATTGCGCCGCGGGGGTTCACGTTTCCGCAACGGAGCGACCTCTGGATTCCGCTCGTCGTGCCGCTCGATCCGAATGCCTCGGACGCGCTCGGCCGCGCGACGCCCTCCGACGTCGTCGCGCGGCTCGCGCCTGGCGTCACTGTCGCATCGGCGGCCCGTCGTCTGCAACTCCGATGGGAACAGGATGCGAGGGAGGGGAACCCACCCTCGCGCCAGAAGGCGAACAACACGTTGGTCGACGTCCGGACGCACGGCGCGATGATGCCGCTGCGGCAGAGCCTGCTTGGCGATCACGGCCATGCACTGGTCCTGCTGCTCGGTGCGACCGGGATGCTCCTGTTGATCGCCTGCGCGAACGTGTCACATCTGCTGTTGAGCCAGGTGGCGACGCGCCGGCGCGAAGTGGCGGTACGCGAGGTGCTCGGCGCGTCACGCGGCCGCGTGATCCGCCAATTCCTGGTCGAATGTTCGCTGCTCAGCCTGGGCGGCGCCTTCCTCGGCATGGGGTTGGCCTGGACCCTCGCCGGACTTCTGGCCCGATTGCTCCCGATGGAAGAGGCGGGGATCGCTCCAGTCCACGTCGACCTGCGGGTGATGGCTTTTGCCGTCGCGCTCGCGCTCGTCAGCGGAATCGTGCTGGGGCTGTGGCCCGCACTCGGTGTGACGCGAGCGGCGCCGGTGGAGGCGATCAAGGGCGGTGGTGCTCGGGGGATGACGGCGGTGTCCCGCCGCCTGCGCGGCGCGCTCGTCGCCACCGAACTGGCGCTTACCGTGGCGTTGCTGATTTCCGGCGCGCTGCTCCTGCGGTCCTTCCGCGATGTGATCACGACCGACATCGGAATGCGGACAAGTCACGTCGCAACGCTTTCCATGGCGTTTCCGCTCGCCACGGTCAAACCCCTCGATCCGACGATCACGAATACGGATCAGCTCCACGATATCTGGGGCCTGGAACGCCAGCGACTCCGGGTCGCTGCCATGATCGACCAGCTTTCGCATGTTCCGGGGATTTCGGCGGCGGCGGCCGTGAACAACCTGCCGCTCGATGGTGAGACCGGACTTGGCCTCGAGCAATGGCTCTATGGAGCGGGCGCGCCGCGACTGCCGGACGACGGAGGACGAGTGGCCCGAACTGCTGACATCACCGACGAGTACTTTCGCGTCATGGGGATTCCGCTTCTCCGCGGTCGGACCTTTGTCCCGGGCGACGATTCGGTGGCACCGCCGGTCGCCGTCATCAGTCACACACTCGCCGAACAGTTCTGGCCCGGCCGCGATCCGATCGGCCAGCGGTTCGGATTCATGGCGCGGGACAGTGATGCGATCACCGTGGTCGGTGTTGTCGGAGACGTTCACGATCAGAGTCTTGATCAGGCCCCCATGTCGCAGGCGTATTTTCCAATGCGACAATCGAGCGCGCCGCCGTTCGTCGCACTCGTCGTTCGGGGGACGCTTGGCTCCGGAGCACTACTCGCCGCGTTGCGGCAGAGCGTGCATGCGGTGAATCCGGTGCAGGCCGTGTACAACGTGCGCACGATGAACGACGTGATCGACTCGTCGGTCGCGCCGCGCCGCACCACGACCACGCTACTGATGCTGTTCGCGTCGCTAGCCCTGGTGCTCGCCGTGCTCGGCGTCTACTCCGTTGTCGCCTATGGCATTGCGCAGCGAGCCCGAGAACTCGGGATTCGCGCCGCGTTGGGGGCGACGGGAGGCAATCTCCTCGCTCTTGTCGTGCGCGAAGCGGCCGGGAGCGCCTGTGTCGGCGTACTCGTCGGCGTAGCCGTCGCCTGGGCGCTTTCGCGGCTCCTGGCAGGCTTCCTGTACGGCGTGTCCGCCCACGATCCGGTGACATTCGTCGTAGCGCCGCTGGCGCTGCTCGCCACCACGGTGGCTGCGACGCTGATTCCTGCGTTCGGGGTGCTCCGGGTCAATCCCGCCGACGTGATGCGCACCGACTGATGTCCCCGACATCCGTTCGGAGGCTTGTTCGGAGGCCTGAGGTCCGTTCCTGGCTTTTTCGGACCCGGTGCACTCCGCAAACCTGCATCCTGGCCGGTCCCGCCGGGCGGGGCCCGCCGCCCGGTTGACCCGGCGTCGTTAGGTGTCAGGTTCGAGTCCTGATCGGGGCACTCAGCATCCCGCCGTCACGCCAGGTGACGGCGGGATGCGTCTATCGGGATACTATTCAGCGTCGTTTCGCGTTCACCGCCGTTGTCGAGGAGTCGTCGTGATCCGCTCATTACTGGCCATGGCCTGCGTCGTGGGGCTTGCCGCACCGGTTGCCGCACAGGACAAACCCACTGCCGACCAGCAGAAGGCGCTCGCCGGTACCTGGACATTCGATCAGAGCCAGAGCGATACCGTCAGCGTGGGCGCGCTGCGCGGGTTGCGCTCGGCGTCAGGGTTCGGCGGCGAAGTTGCGGGTGCCGGTGCGTCCGCGGGTGGCGGTGGCGGTGGCGGTGGTGGCGGTGGCGGCGGCGGTCACGGTCACAAGGGCGGCGGCGGCGCGCCGGCTCCGGCGCCGAGCGTCGATACGGCGGCCGAAGCCGCGCAGGCGCAGCGCGACAACGCATATACCGCGCGCGCGTTGCGAGATCCGCACCTGGCGCTCGTCCTCACCGACATGAATCCCGGGGCACACCTGGCGATCGCCGTCAACGACAGCGCCGTCACGCTGGCCGATGGCAACGGCAACACGTCGAGTTTCAAGACCGACGGCCGCAAGCACGAGCAAGCGCAGATGGACGGCAGCATCATCCAGACGCAGGCGCTCTGGAACGGCGGCACGCTCGAGATTACGCGGGGTGTCATCGGGACCGCGATGCTGAAGCGCGAGTTCAAGCCGGGCAAGGATGGCCAGTCCCTCGAAATCAAGGAGACGGTGCAGGCCGGGAGCGGCAAGGTGCAGAAGAAACTCGTCTTCAAGCGGCAATAGCGATGACGATGCGTGTGTCGCATTGCATCGGCGGGGCGTTCGTCGCGCCGGGCGCCGACGCGCCGTTCGAGCGGCGCAACCCTTCGGATCCGGATGATCTGGTCGCGACGGCGCCGTGCGGCGCCGCCGCCGATGTGCGGGCGGCCGCCGTGGCCGCGGCCACCGCAGGTCCGGCGTGGCGAGGCCTCTCCGGGCCGGCGCGCGCCGAACGGCTGTACCGCTGGGGTGGCGCGATCGCAGCCCGCGCCGACGAGATTGCGAGCGCGATGGCCCGGGAAGTCGGCAAGCCGATCAGCGAAGCCCGTGGCGAAGTCGCGCGGGCGACGGTGATCTGCCGGTTCTACGCCGGTGAAGCGGTCCGCGAATCCGGCGAAGTGATTCCGGCCCAGGCCGCCGATGCGCTGCAATTCACCCTGCGCGATCCGGTGGGCGTCGTGGGGTTGATCACGCCGTGGAATTTTCCCGTCGCCATTCCACTGTGGAAGGCGGCGCCCGCGCTCGCGTTTGGCAACACCGTCGTGCTCAAGCCGTCGGAGCACTCGCCCACCATGGCGCAACTGCTGGCCGAGACGGCGCATTGCGGCCGACCTGCCGGCTGGCGTTTTCAATGTCGTGCACGGCGATGGGACGACCGGTGCCGCACTCGTCGCCGAACCGGCGATCCGCGCGGTGTCGTTCACCGGATCGCAGGCCGTCGGGGCGCGCGTCGGGTCGGCCGCCGCGGCGCGAAATATTCGTGCGCAACTGGAGATGGGCGGCAAGAACGTGGTCATCGTCGCGCGCGACGCGGATCTCGATCGTGCGGCGGCCCTGACCGCGGCCGGCGCGATGCGGTACGCCGGCCAGAAGTGCACCGCGACGAGTCGCGTGATCGTCGACCGCGCCGTTGCCGATGCGTTTCTCGCACGCCTCGCCGCGGCGATCGATCGCCTGCCGCTCGGTCCGGTCGACGATCCCGCCTGTGCCATCGGGCCGCTGGTCACGGCGGCCTCGCGCGATCGCATCAACGCCACGTTGCGCGCGCATCACGCCGAGACACTCTTCGGCGGCACGTTGCCCGACGATGCGCGATACGCGCACGGCCACTGGTTTGCCCCACGCACGGTCCGGTTGCGCGACGCCGATGATCCGCTGGCCCGCACCGAACTGTTCGGTCCCGTCCTGGGGCTGTTGGTGGCGGACGATCTCGACCATGCGCTGACGCTGGCCAACGACACGCCGTTCGGATTGTCGGCCTCGCTGTTCACGCGTGATCTGGCGGCCGCGTTGCACTATATGCGTCGCATCGAGGCGGGCCTGGTGCGTGTCAACGGCGACACCACCGGCGTCGATCCTCATGCACCCTTCGGTGGCCTCAAGGGATCGTCGTCGGGCAGTCGGGAGCAGGGCCGCGCCGCGCGCGAGTTCTACACCGAAACCCGCACCGTGCAGATTCAGCCATGACGTCCCTGGGTCGCGACCAGTGGCGCGGCGTCTTTCCCGCCATTACCACGCCGTTCACCCCGCAGGGCGAAGTCGACCACGAGTTCCTGGCCGGACACGCCCGCCGATTGCTCGCGTCGGGTTGCCGCGGACTGGTGCCGCTCGGGTCCCTCGGCGAAGGGGCCACGCTCAGCCGCCGCGAGAAGCTGGCGGTGCTGGCCACGTGCGTCGACGCGGTGGGCGACCGGATTCCGGTCGTCGCCGGCATCTCGGCGTTGGGCACCGACGAGGCGGTGTCGTTGGCGCAAGCCGCTGCCGACGCGGGGTGTGCCGGCTTGATGGTGTTGCCGCCGTATGTCTACCGCGGCGACTGGCCGGAAATGCGCGCGCACGTCGAGGCGATCATCGACGCGACACCGCTGTCGTGCATTCTCTACAACAACCCGATCGCCTATGGCACCGATTTTCTGCCGGAACACGTCCGCGCCCTGTGCGAGCACAGCAACCTGCACGCCGTCAAGGAGAGCAGTGGCGACGTGCGTCGCTTCACGGCGCTGCGTGCGCTGCTGGACGACCGGCTGGCGTTGTTCGTCGGGATGGATGACGCCGTGCTCGAGGGCGTGGCCATGGGTGCCACCGGGTGGATCGCGGGCCTGGTCAATGCCCTGCCGGACGAGTCGGTCCTGTTGTTCGAACACGCGATCGCGGGACGTGCGGCGCAGGCGCGGTCGCTCTACGAGTGGTTCCTGCCGCTGCTGCGCCTCGACACGGTGCCCAAGTTCGTGCAGTTGATCAAGCTGGCGCAGGAGGAGACCGGACTGGGATCGGAGCGCGTGCGCGCGCCGCGACTCGTGCTGAGCGGCGCCGAACGCGAGATCGCCCTCGCCGTCATCCGCGAGGGACTCGCCTCGCGCCCGGTCACCGCGGTGTGAGCCCCGGCGTCACCGCCATCGACGTGATCGACTCGCACACCGAGGGCGAGCCGACACGGGTCGTGCTCGATGGGTGGCCCGCACCGGAAGGCCGCACGCTGCACGACCGGCGCGCGTTCATGCAGGCCCACCAGGATCACCTCCGCCGCGGACTGGTGCTTGAGCCGCGAGGGCACGACGCGGTCGTGGGTGCACTGCTCACCCCGCCGATCACACCGCAGGCCGTCGTCGGCGTCGTCTTCTTCAATGACGTCGGATATCTCGGCATGTGCGGGCACGGCATGATCGGCGTGATCCGGACCCTCCAGCATCTGCAGCGCATCTCGCCCGGCGTCGTGCACGTCGACACGCCGGTGG
Organism: uncultured Gemmatimonadales bacterium; assembly: GCA_963796635.1. Classification (GTDB taxonomy): domain Bacteria; phylum Gemmatimonadota; class Gemmatimonadetes; order Gemmatimonadales; family GWC2-71-9; genus Palsa-1233. The sequence goes on along the minus strand of CAWCMH010000001.1, from coordinate 1,788,965 downwards.
GGACGGTGCAGGCCACGCTCGCCGATGACGGCGCCATCACCATCCGGAACGTGCCAGCATGGCTGCACCGTGCCGATGTGCGCATTGACGTGCCGGACGTCGGCGAGATCACCGGCGACGTGGCGTGGGGCGGCAACTGGTTCTTCCTTACGCATGTGAACGCGCCGTCACTGGAATGGCGGCATCGGGATGCACTGCTGCACATCACGACGCAGATTCGCGCGGCGCTGCGCAACGCCGGCATCACCGGCCGCGACGGCGCCGACATCGATCACGTCGAACTGTTCGGCCCGGCCACCCGCGCCGATGCCGACAGCCGGAATTTCGTGCTCTGTCCCGGACGGGCCTGCGATCGATCTCCGTGCGGCACCGGAACGTCGGCCAAGATGGCCGTGCTGCATGCGCGCGGAGAACTGCCCATCGGCACGCCGTGGCGCCAGGAGAGCATCGTGGGATCGCGCTTTGTCGGATGGCTCGAACGTGACGGTGACGTGCTGGTGCCCCACATTCAGGGTCGCGCCTTCCTCACCGCGCGCAGTACGCTGCTGTTCGACTCGCAGGACCCGTTTCGGGACGGGTTGCGCTGACCTTGGCGGATACGGTCGATGTCGTCGTGATCGGCGCGGGGATCGTCGGAGCGATGACGGCATTCCGCTTGGCCGAGGCCGGCGTGCGCACGACCCTGCTCGACGCCGCCTTTGCTGGCGGCGGCAGCAGCGGTGCGGCAATGGGTCATCTGGTGGTGATGGACGACTCCGACGCGCAATTCGCCTTGACCCGACATTCACGGGATCGCTGGAACGCGCTGGCCGACATCCTGCCGTCCACCGCCGAACACGAACGTGCCGGCACGCTGTGGCTCGCGGCCAGTGACGCGGAGCTGAGCGTCGCGAGGACGCGGGCCGCGGCGTATCGCGCGCATGGCGTCGCGGCCGACGTGCTGACCGCGGCCGAGTTGCAGCGCGAGGAGCCGCACCTGCGCCGGGACCTCGCCGGCGCGTTGCTGGTACCCGACGATAGCGTGTGTTACCCGCCCACCATCGCGCGATGGTTGTGCGAGCGCGCGGCGGCTCTTGGCGTCACGGTCCGTAGCGGCGTTGCGGTGGACGCGATCGGCGCACACGCCGTGCAATTGGCTGACGGGGTCGCCGTGCACGCCGCCGCCATCGTGCTGGCTGCCGGCGCCGCGGCACCGCGCCTGCTCCCCGAGTTGCCCGTCATCCCGCGCAAGGGTCACCTGGTCATCACGGACCGGCGACCTGGTCTGGTCCGCCATCAACTGGTGGAACTCGGCTACCTGCACAGCGCGCACACATTTGGCGCTGCGTCGGTCGCATTCAACGTGCAGCCACGCATTACCGGTCAGGTGCTGATCGGTTCGTCGCGCGAACTGGTGCAGTTCGACGCCCGGGTCAATCGTGCCCTGGTCGGCGCGATGCTCGGACGTGCGTTCGAATTCCTGCCGGCACTGCGCGAAGCGCACGCGTTGCGCACGTGGGTCGGTTTCCGGCCGGCGACACCCGACAAGCTGCCGTTGATCGGTCCGTGGCGCGCACTCCCCGGCGTCTGGATCGCGACCGGCCACGAGGGCCTCGGCATCACGATGGCGACCGGCACGGCCGATATGATCGTCGCGGGGATCCTTGGTCACGCGCCACCGGTCGATCCGACGCCATTTCTGCCCGACCGGGCGATGCCCAGCCTGGCGCACGCCGCATGACGGTCGCCATCACCGTGGACGGCGTGACCCATCAGGTGCCATCCGATGTCACCCTCGCGGTCGCGTTGTTGCAGGTCGGCGTGGCTGCGTTTCGGCGAGACCGCCACGGGCATGCGCACGCGCCGCTGTGCGCGATGGGCACCTGCTTCGAATGTCGCGTGCAGGTGGACGGCGCCTCCGGTGTGCGCAGTTGCCTCGCGCCGGTACACGACGGCATGCAAGTGATGACGGGCGACCATGGCGGTTGATCATCGCGTCGTGGATGTACTGGTGATCGGAGCCGGGCCGGCGGGGCTCACGGCCGCGGCCGCCGCCGCAGAACGCGGTCGTCGCGTCGTGGTGGTGGACCAGGCGCTGCGATCCGGGGGACAGATCTGGCGGCACCGAAGCGGGACCGACCTCACGCCGCGCGCTCGCCGCGCACTGGCCCGTGTCAGCCATGCCGGCGTTGAGTTCGTGTCCCGTGCCACGGTGATCGACATGCCATCGTCCGGGGAAGCCCTGCTCGACATCGACGGCGCCGCCACGATCATCCGTTGCACCGCCTTGATACTCGCCACCGGCGCGACGGAGCGGTTCCTGCCGTTTCCCGGCTGGACACTCCCGGGCGTGACGGGCGTCGGCGGCCTGCAGGCGCTGATCAAGAACGGGCTGGCGTTGCGCGGTGCGCGCGTCGTCATTGCCGGCACCGGACCGCTGCTCTTTCCCGTGGCCGCGGCTGTGGCACGATGCGGTGCCGACCTGCGGCTGGTGGGCGAGCAGGCCTCGCGGGTTCGGCTGCTGCGATTCGGCCTGCACCTCGCGAACAAGCCGCACGCGATTGCGCAGGCCGTGCTGTACCGACGCGGCTTTCGTACGGCGCCGTACCGCACCGCCGCGTGGATCACCGCGGCGCACGGTGACGAACGTCTGCGCGCGGTCACCGTGCGGCGCGGCGATACCGAGACCGAATACGACTGTGACTGGCTCGCCTGCAGTGCCGGACTCTGTCCGCGCACCGATGTCGCCCAGCTCCTGGATTGTGCCATCGTGGACGACGCTATTGTCGTCGATGCGACGCAACAGACTTCGGTCGCGGGCGTGTGGGCCGCGGGCGAGTGCACCGGCGTCAAGGGTGATGCCGCCGCGATGGTCGAAGGCGAAATCGCGGGGCGAGCGGCGGCGGGCGACATCGCGGCGGCGCACGCCGGTGCGCTGCAACGCAAGCGGCGACGCGGTCGCGCCTTCGCCGCTGCGATGGCAACCGCCTTCGCGCCACGGCGCGAACTGCGCCAACTGGCCGACGCGACGACGGTCCTCTGTCGTTGCGAGGACGTCCGATGCGGCGCCATCGATCCCGCATGGACGCAGCGGCAGGCCAAGCTGTGGACGCGGCTCGGCATGGGCGCCTGTCAGGGCGCCGTGTGTGGCCCGTTGTGCGAGTCGCTGTTCGGTTGGCAACGCAACGCCGTGCGGCCGCCGTTGGGCGCGGCCCGCTCCGGCACCTGGTACGACGGCCTGACGGCTCAGTCGGTCGAAGACATCCGCTCGAGCGCCGCCGCCATCGAACGCTGAAAGCGCTGCGCGTCGGCCGGGCCGAGCGCGGCGATCATCTCGGCTTCCAGCGACGCCCACGCGCGACGCACCGTCACTTCGAGCAGGCGCGAGCGCGCCGAAGGCAGTACAAGGATGCTGCGCGCATCGTGGGGATCGGCTTGGCGTTCGATCATGCCGGCCCGCTCGAGGCGCTGCACCATGCGCGTCACCGTGGGGCGTTCCACGGCCAGCCGCTCCGCCAGAACAGCCTGACGCAGCCCCGGTTCGTCCCACACCGCCATCAGCAGCGCATCCTGGCCGGCGTGCAGTCCGTGCGGCGCCAGCAACGCCGCGAGACGGGCCCGGTGCGCGCGCGCGAGAGTCTGGAGCGTGGCGCCAATCGAGGGTGTCATCGGGGTCACAAGCTAGCGCGGGTTGCCTCGAGTGGTGATCCGCCCCACGCCCGTCATTGCTCCCCCGGCAGCGCCGTCGCGACCAGCACAGCGGTGATCGCCAGCATCGCCAGTCCCAGCAGCAACTCCACCCGGATCGCCCGACGCAGCTTGGTCCCGATGGCGGCGTCGGATCGTTCCAGCCCCGGCGTGACGACGCGCCAGTTGTACCAGCCGATCGCGACCACGCCCGCCAACGCACCAAGCTTGACGAGCAACAGGCGGCCCCAGACGGAACCGACAAACTGGCGCACGGACCCGGCGTACACGACCGCCGCGATCACGCCGGACGTTGCGATCAGCACGACGCCGGTCTTGGCGTAGTTCGAGAAGCCGCGGATCAGTCGGGCAAGTGTCGTGAGCTGAGTGGCTTCGCGCAGCGCCGGTAACGCGGTGATCATGAGCACCGCCAGCGTGCCCAGCCAGATGCCGGCGCCGGCGATATGCAGGCAGTCCAGCAGTCGACCCCATGGGCCATGCCAGTTTTCGCCGTTGGCGTGACCCATTCCCGATTGGGTCCACACCACGAGCGCGAGACCGGCGACGATCACGCCGTCGATTCGCGGCGTGGTCGTGCGTCGCCACGCGCTCCATCCGGTCAGCGCCAGCAACGCGCACACCTGCATGGTCCACGCGTGGCCCCAGCTGCCGGTGAGCAGCAAGCCGGTGAACAGATCGATGGTGATCGGATCGCCGGGATCGACAAACGACAGCACCTGCAGCAGTCCGCGCAGCAGCACGGCCACCGCCAGGAGCCCGCTCATCCACGGGATCGCCGACCGGATGCGTTGCCGCAGCACGCGGGCCAGATCGCCCGCATCGATGGCGTGGGCGATCAACGCGCCCGATGTCTGCGTGCCGATCAACCCGAGCAGCAGCACAAAGATGACACCGCGGACCACGGCATAGGCGACGTTGACCGCGGCGTTCACCGCGAGTCTACTGGACGGGGCACTCCGCGCAACGACCGTACAGCACCAGCTCGTGATTCTCGAGCGAGAATCCCGGCGGCACCAGCTGATTCATCGGGCCGATGCAACCGTGCACCTCGAATACGCGGTCACAGTGGCGACAGCGGAAATGATGATGATGGCCTTTCCCCTGGATCTCATAGCGGGGGACTTCGCCGGGGAGCTCGACGACGCTGAGCCAACCCTCATCGACGAGCGTGCGGATGTTGCGATAGACCGTGGCAATCCCGAGTCCTCCCACTTCGCACCGGGCCAATTCGAGCACCTCGCCGGTGCCCAACGGCCGATCGGTTCGTTGAAAAGCTCGGCGAATTGCGCCGCGTTGCCGGGTGTTTCGTTCCATCGAGCGGCTCCTCATCTGGCCACCGCTGCGCCAGAAGTTTATGTCTGCAAGGCCGGGAACCCCAGTGGGTACCCGCATCCTCGAATCGGTTAGTATGGCCCGTGACCGGCGCGTCAGGCCCGACACTGCCATCGAAAGGTTATCCGTACGACGCTCCGATGCCCGTTTGTCGCACGCGATCCCAATACCACGAGCCGGAGTGCAAGGTTCCGGATCCGCGCATGCGGCCATTGACCAGGGACTGGACGCGGGAATACGGGCTGCTGCAGCGCACCGGGGCGGCAGATCACGCACCACGCTACGGCGCAGCGCGATCCGGCGGCAATGCGCGGTCCCCGCGCCACAGAATGAGTACGCCGAAGCACACCACGGCGAGGGCGATACCGAACCACTGGATGGCATAGCTCAAGTGCGGTCCGTCGGTCAATTCGGGCGGCGGGATCGACGGCAAGCGAGCCGGTCCACTGCTGTCGCCGCTGGCGAGCAGGTAGAGATCGAGCGACGACGGGCGCAGCCGATGCATGGTGTTGCGATCGAGTCGGGCCCATGTCGTGGCGCCGAGGTGGTGCAGCGGCTGTCCGCTGTCCGCCAGCGTCGGGGCGGCCACCAATATCCCGGTGACGGTCACGTCACCGGGGGCGGGTGCCGCGATGCTGTCCGGCGGAGTGGTGGCATCCGGTGATGGTACGAAGCCGCGCACAACCCAGAGCACCCGGCCACTGCTGTCGAGATCGAACGGCGTGACCACCTCGAGGCCGGGTGCCTCGTCCTGTACGCGACCACGGAGGAAGAGCTGGGCAGTGACATCGAAGCGACCACGGGCGCGTGCGTAGTGGTTCGAATCGCCGGGGACGAGCGGGCCCGGCAGGAGGATCGGCGGGCCGTTGCGGGCGAGCCGCTGCGCGGCGTTGGCCGCGCGGCGTGTATGCAGACGGCGCAGTTGCCAGCGGCCCAGTGCGATGGCGGTCGCCGCCACCACCACGATCGCCGCGACGAACGCGGCGCGTCGAAAAGTCGACACTTCCTGTCCTCCCAGTGGACACCCAACCCCGAATCGGCGCTGGTGATTCTGACCTAACACGTTGTCGCTGTGCAACATAGTCTCGTGGCACGGAGCCTGCTGCCGTGCGTCCCTGTTCGACTCACACGTCACATACATCACGAAATGGAGACGCAAATGCAACGGAATGCTTGCTTGATATTGGCAGGGCTGCTCGCCGCCGGGACATCGGTCGCGAGCGCGCAAGGGCGCGATCGCGGATTGGTGGCCGTCAACGGCACTCCATCGCGCGTTGGATTCTTCATCACCGGCGGACTCGGCGATGGTCTCGACCAGTACAAGGACGCGGGCTATCCCAAGTACTCCGACTGGTTGTCGAGTCCGGCCGGCGTGATCCGTCTGGGCGGCGCGGTGAACCAGAATGTGCGCCTGGGGGCGGAAGTCTTCGGCTGGCGCCACAGTTACTACGACGCCGGGTACGGCGAAAACCTGAGCGAGAACTTCAGCGCCTTCCTGTTCGAGATGCAGTTCTATCCGGCCGCGACCAGCGGGTTCTACCTCAAGGGTGGGATCGGTGTCGCGCACAGCGGGACGACCTACGAATTGGAAGGCCAGAGCGGCGGGAACGGCTTTGCGTTCAGCGGAGGCGCCGGCTACGACATTCCGGTGTCGCGCAGCGTGTCGATCGCGCCGATGGTCGATTTCTACCAGTCCCATTTCAGCAACGGTCTCGATCCGAGTTCCGACAATGGTTACTCCTACACCGAGCACGTGCTCAACGTGGGCGTGTCGATCACCTTTCAGGCGGCGCGGCGCTATTACCGCTGACGTGCGCGCGCACGCGGCGTGAGGGGCGGCTCCGCAGTCCTTCGACTGCGGAGCCGCTGCACGTTGACCCTCCGGAGCCGGCGCACTATGTTCTGCGCGCTTCGCCCTGGTGGTGAAACTGGTAGACACGCTATCTTGAGGGGGTAGTGCCGCAAGGCGTCGCGGTTCGAATCCGCGCCAGGGCATCGCGCAATCCCGCCACTGTAGCTCAGGGGTAGAGCACTCGATTCGTAATCGAGCGGTCGTCAGTTCAAATCTGACCAGTGGCTCTGAGCGGCGATGCTTCCGCGATCACTCCGTCAACCCACCCCTTACTCCATCTTGCTGACCCGACTATCATTGCGGCGCTGGTGTCCGGGACGTAGCGCAGTCCGGTAGCGCACTGCAATGGGGTTGCAGGGGTCGCGGGTTCAAATCCCGCCGTCCCGATGGTGCTGGGCTCAGTGGGTGGTTCGCTTCTGCAGTTCCTTCATCGCGTCGGGCTGGTTGAGTGCGGCGGCTTTCCGGAGCCACACCATGCCGACGCTGTCGTTCTTTTCCGCGCCGTGCCCCTTGAAATACATCTGCGCCGCCTGCCACGCGGCGTCGCCTGACCCCTGATCGCCAGCCTTGCGATACCACGACAGTGCCTGCGTTTCATCCTTCGGCACGCCATGTCCCTTGGCCAGCATGTCGGCCAGATTCTGCTGGCTGATGACGTCGCCACGCTCGGCAGCGCGCTGATACCACACTGCGGCTTCCGTTTCATCCTTGTGCATGCCGGCGCCGTTCTGCAACCGGTAGGCGAGCACCTGCTGCGCGCGTAGCCAGCCGCCGTTGGCCGCCTGCCGCAACAACGTGACCGCTTGGTCGGCGTTCTGCGGCGTGCCGCGGCCGATGTCGACCATGTGCGACAGCAGGAATTCGGCCTCGGGATCACTGCCCGCCTTGCGATACCAGGTGACGGCCAGTACCGGATTGGCGGGAACGCCGAGACCGCCGTCGTACAGTTTTGCGAGGGTGCGCGCGGCGGCCGGATCGTTGGCGTTGGCCTGCGTCGTACACGCGGTCACGGCGGCCGCCCAGTTCGACGCGGCCGCGAGCTTGACGCAGCCGGTGGGCGCGGCAGCAGCGGCCACGGGTGCGGGCGCCGCGGTGGTCACCGCGGTCCCGCGCTTGGTGCTGCCGGGGGTTCCGACCGCCGACGCCGACTTCGCGTGGTTCTTCGGGTCGGCTTGGCGCGCTTCCGGCGCCGGGGGCGGCTGCGATTGCGGCGGTGCCACTGCGATGGGAGGCGCGGTGGCCAGTGGGGGCGGAGTCACTTCGGTTCCAGCGGGCGGTGCCGCATGGGCGCGTGCAGCGATCCACCAACCACCGGCCGCCAGGAGGCATACCGCCACGGCGGCGCCGGCGAGCTGCACGGTGCGGCGCGACATCGGCGCGCGCACGGGTGTGGTCTCGACCGTCGTGCTGGGGATGCTGCTGTCGAGGGCCTCGGCGAACGCGGCCATGTCGGCGAACCGGTCGTTCGGTTCCTTGGCCATCGCGCGCTGGATCGCATCGGCGAGCGCGGGTGGCACGCCGGGGACCTTGGTTGCGATCGGTGGCGGCTCGGCGACCAGTTGCTGATACAGGACGGCGCGCGTCGATTCGCCTTCGAACGGCAGCCCTCCCGCCAGCATGCGATAGCCCACCACCGCAAGTGAGTACTGATCACTGCGTGCGTCGATGGTCTTGTCGCCGCATGCCTGCTCGGGACTCATGTACTGCGGCGTCCCGATGATGATGCCGGTGGTCGTCAGCGTGGCGCCCGGATCATTGTCCTCGGGGCCACCAAATCCGACCGCCTTGGCGATGCCGAAATCCATCAGGAGGACGCGTTGCTCGCGTCCCTCGAGCATGATGTTCTCGGGCTTGATATCGCGATGAATCACGCCGGCTTCGTGCGCCGCGGCGAGACCGCGCGCCGCTTCGCGCAGAATTCGCCGGGTTTGATCGGGAGGCAGCGCGCCGTCGCGGTCGAGCATGGCGCGCAGACTCTCGCCGCTGATCAGTGGCATGATGATGAACGCGAGACCCTCCGCTTCACCGATATCGTATACCGGCACGATGTGCGCGTTGCGCAGCGTCGCGATCGTCTCTGCCTCGCGGCGAAACCGCTGCAGCAGGTCGGGCGAGAGACCGAGATCCGGCCGCAGGACCTTGACTGCCAGATCTCGCTTGAGGCGCAGGTCGCGGGCGCGGAACACTTCGGCAAATCCGCCGGCGCCGATCCGTTCCTGCAATTCGTAGCCGGGCCCGAGGGCCCGCTGCAGCTTGCGAATCAGGTCGGCCGGTCCGATGCCCGAGCGCATCGTGGTGGTGATCGCTTCACCGGTCTCGCGATTGAGTCCGGCGGGTGTGGCCGTGCCACAGACGTAGCAGAACGACGCCATGCCCGGCAGCGGGGTGTGGCAACTCGGGCAGGCCCGGGTTGGTTGGCTCATTCGATGGTCCGCAGCACAGGTCTCAAATCAGCCCCATCCACCGATGAATAGCCAGCTAGAGGCAAACTTCGTGCGCCGATGGGCCCGCCGCCGACCGGAAGAATACGGCCCGGGAGCGGTACCGAGGATAGGCGACCATGTAGTCTGCCAGCCACTGCGACCGAAACGAGTCCGCATTCTCGCTTTCCACCAGTGCCCAGACGCTGCCACCGAAGCCTGCGCCGAAGGCCGAGGCGCCGGCGGCCCCGAGTTCTTCCGCGCGTTTCGCCAGAAAGACCGTGGCATCGACCTGGTTGCGGAGCGTGGTTTCAGCCAGTCGCTGGGATCGCTGCACCAGGCGGCGAATTTCGCCCAGGTTGCCCGTCGAGAGCGCCTGCACGACGCCCGGAATGATGACCTCGCATTCCTCGCGAAACTGGATCAGCCGCTGGCGCAAAGATATCCCGTAGGCTGGCTGGTTCGCGACCCACTGGTCGAGCCGATCCCCGGCGTCTGCGGCACTCTGCAGGGCGGCGAACAGCGACGCATCGGTGCGTCCGGTCGCCTGGCGCCAGATGTCAAGCAACTGCGCGATTTCCCGGGCCAGCGTGTTGTACTGCTCTTGCACGGCACCGCCCTTGGCCGCGTGCACCCCGGACATGGCGACCACGAACTCGTGCCCCGCCGGCAGGTCGGCGATCGCTTCGCGCGTGGCGGGAATAAAGTGGTATTCGACCAGGGCGCCCGTTCGCGAACGCAGAATGGCGACATGATCTTCACTGCCGCCTTGCGTACCCACGCCGTGATCGGCGGGAAATGCGGCGAAGGCTCTCCCGTTCTCCACCGCACCGAGATATTCCGCCAACGCATCGTCGTCGGCGATGTTCGCTCGCCAGGCAGGCGTCTCGCGCAGGTCGTTGAACGCGGCCAGCGGCAGGAACGCCGCGATCACGAGGGCGCTCGACGACGACAAGCCCGACGCCGACGGGAGCGAGGATTGCACCACCATGTCAGCGCCGCGACGCGCGCCGGGGAAATCGCGCGCCACGCGCCGCACCACCGAAATCGGGTAGTCGGTCCAGTGTCCCGGGTGCGGCGGGGTGGCGGCGTCGAGCGTCAGGTGCAACGTGCTATCGGTCGACGCGTCGGTGATATTGACCAATCCGTCGTCGCGCGGCGCCGCGAGCACGTGAAACCCCCGTTCGACGGCGCAGAGCAGCGACCGGCCACCGCCGTAGTCGGTGTGCTTGCCCAGCACCTCGATCCGGCCCGGCACCCACCACGCGCGCGCGCCCTGATCGTGACCATATCGCGCGTGGTGCAACCGGGCGACACGCGCAAACGTGTGCGCGGCCAGTTCGGCGGCGGCGGCTGACAACCCGAGTGGCGCAAGCGCGCCGTGCCAGTCGATCACGGTGTCGCCGTTCGCGCGCCGAGCAGCGTGGCGACGCCGGCGACGTCATCGCGCGACGACAGGTCGAGCACGCCGGCCTCGACGCGCACCGCGCGCAAGGTCATGCCGTGCGCCACGGCCCATCGCACCGCCAGTGGCAGCTCGAGCTCGCCGCGCGGCGACACCGGCACCTCGCGACACGCGGCAAAGATCCTGGCGTCGAAGCGCCAGACGTTCATGCTGATCCATTGATCGCCGGGCGTGAGTGCCCCGGGCTTTTCGATGATGTCGACGAGTTGATCGCGCGCATCGAGTCGGAGGACCGCGAAGGACGCCAGGCGGTTCACCTCGATATTGCTGTGGGCGACGAGCGCCGTCCGGTCGAACGCGAGCAGGCCCGGGCCGTCGAGCTGGCAGAGCGCTGTCATGGCGTCGACCGGATAGAGATTGTCGGCATTGACGACGAGGAAGGGCCGCCCACCGGCCCACGCCTCTGCCGCGAGCAGTGCGTCGGCCGTGCCGCGCGGTTCCGCCTGGTGCGCGCCGGCAATGCGCACGCGGCGGGGCGGGTGCTGCCGATAGTGCGGCATGATCACGTCATCGTCCGCGCGAACCACGAGACAGACGTCGCGCAGGCCGGCGTCGGCGAGCGACGCGAGCACGTGATCGAGGAACGGCCGTCCCCGGGTGTCGGGCATCATCGCCTTGAGCCCGCGCGCGGCCGCGGCCGCCTGCGCCGCGTCGAGCGGTGCAGCCGTGGGGCGCTGCATCCGGCTGCCCCGTCCCGCGGCCAGCACGACCGCCGCGGTGCAACAGGTCACGCCGTCCGCGGACGCATCCACAGCCGTGGAATCATGATGATGAGTCCGATGGTGCCGACCGATCCGCAGACCAGCCAGAAGATCCCGGTGCGGGTGTGACCGTACAGCAGCGAGCCGGTGCCGAACAAGGCGCCGTACACCATGAAGATGCCGCAGATCCAGGCGATGAATGCGTGGGGAAGCGAGTCCGGTGACGGGCCCACGCCCGCTTCGGCGCGCACCGAGCGCCAGCCCGGCCCGGCAGGCCGCACCTTGCGGTAGAACGACACCAGCGTCGCCCGATCGGTCACGGGCGAGAGATACGCGGTCGCGATCCACACCACCGTGGTGACCGCGATGGTCGTGAGCAGCGCGGTCGGCGCCGACACCGCGACCCCGTGACGCTCGGCGACGAAGAATCCGATCGCCACGACGAACGACGCCGTCATCGCCGCGATCTCGCTCCACGCATTGATGCGCCACCAGAACCATCGCAGCAGATAGATCAGCCCGGTGCCGGCGCCGATCGACAGGATCAGCTGGAACGACTGCGCCGCGGTCTGCAAGGCGAAGGTGAGCAACGCCGCCAGCAGCATCAGCAGGGCGGTGCACAGCCGCCCCATCATCACGTAGTGGCGCTCGCTCGCATCCCGCCGGATGAAGCGCCGCCAGAAGTCATGCACCAGGTACGAAGAGCCCCAGTTGAGATGCGTCATGATCGTCGACCGGTACGACGCTTCCATCGCGCCCAGCATGAGGCCGAGGAAGCCGTGCGGCAGGAACTTGAGCATGGCGGGATACGCCATGTCGTGGCCGACCAGCCGCGGGTCGACGTGCGGAAAGGCGACCCGGATCGATTCGAGGGTGGGGAACACGATGATCGATGCGAGCGCGACCACGATCCACGGCCAGGAACGCAGCGCGTAATGCGCCACGTTGAACAGGAGCGTGCCGCCCAGCGCGTCGGCTTCGGAGCGCGCCGCGAGCATGCGCTGCGCGATGTAGCTGCCACCGCCGGGCTCGGCACCGGGATACCACACCGACCACCATTGCACCGTGAGGGGAATGATGAACAGCGTCAGCGTCGTGGCCCCGTCGCTGAAATCGGGAATCAGGCTGAGCGTGCGCGCCGGCAGGTGCGTCACCAGCCCGTGCAGGCCGCCGACCTCGGGCTGGATGAGCGCAAAGTGCGCCACCGCAAACGCGCCGGTCATCGCCACACCGAACTGGATGAAATCGATCACCAGCACGCCCCACAGTCCGGAGATCGTGGCGAAGACGACGTTGAGCATCGCACAGATCAGCAGGGTCTGCCACATCGGCCAGCCGAGGACGATGTTGGCGATCTTGGCGGCAGCAAGATTCACCGTCGCCATGATGAAGCAGTTGAACACGAGACCCAGATAGACCGCGCGGAATCCCCGCACCCAGCTGGCCGCGCGCCCGCTGTACCGCAGTTCGTAGAATTCCAGGTCGGTCAGCACGCCGCTGCGGCGCCACAGGCGCGCGAAGAAGAACACCGTCGCCATGCCCGTGAGCAGGAACGCCCACCACTGCCAGTTGCTCGCCACGCCGCCGGTGCGGACGAAATTGGTGACCAGATTCGGCGTGTCGGTGCTGAACGTCGTGGCCACCATCGACACGCCGATCAGCCACCACGGCGCGGCGCGACCCGAGGTGAAGAACTCCGCCGTGTTGGCGCTGCCCTTGCGCAGAAAGAACAGCGCCGGGATGAAGCAGATGACAATCGAAAGGCCGACGATGCTCCAGTCGATGGCATTCGGATTCACGCGACAATCCCGGCAGCATGGTACAGGATCAACGGCTCGCCCGCGCTGGGACGGGCCCACGGCAAGGCAGGCGACATGGCTGTGTCCGCCGGGAGGTCGGCGGCCCCGTCAGGAGGAAGAGGCGGCGCTCGGTGTGGCGGCGCTGCTGTCGGCAGGCGGGCGGGTGGTGTCGTTGACGAACAACCGACGCACCGTCTTCCACCAGCGGACCGCGGCGCGCCCGGTCGGCAGGCGGCTCTCGATCACGCCGAGACGGCGGTTCGCCGCCTGGACATACTTGCCGTCGCCGACATAGATGCCCACGTGCGTGACGCGCGCACCGCGACCGAAGAAGAGCAAGTCGCCCGGCAGCAGCGCCGCCGAGTCCTTGGCGATGGGAATGCCTTCCTTGACCTGTTCGCGCGACGTGCGCGGCAGCACCAAGTCGAACTTCGACATGATCCATTGCACCAGCCCGCTGCAATCGAAGGCGCGGCCCGGCGACTTGGCGCCGAGCTTGTAGCGCAAGCCGACCTGTGCGCGCGCGAGGTCGACCAGCGAATCGCGCTGCGGTGCGCGGAGCAGCATCCGCGAGATCGTCGCGAACGGCTGTTCGTCGTTCGAGAATGTGGCCGGTGCCTGGGCCGCCGCGACGTGCCAGCCGCTCGCGAGCAGCAGCGCGAGCACACTTGGCAGCAGGCGGCGGGGCAGAGTCACGTCGGCTCGAAGTGCAGAATGGTGATGGGACGTTGCGGACGGCAGATTCTAGTGTCGGCGGGGCCGATGCGCCAGATAATCCCCGTACCATTATGGAACGATTACAGGATGCGTTGGCCGAAGGCGCTTGCCATCAAGCCCACGGCCAGCTCGGCCGTGTGGTTCACCTCATCGAGCACCGGGTTGACCTCGACCAGATCGACTCGCGAGCACGCGCTCGGTGTCCCACAGCGTTTCCATCGCGAGGTGCGCTTCGCGGTACGTCGCGCCGCCGCGCACCGGCGTGCCGACCCCGGGGGCTTCGCGCGGATCGACGAAGTCGAGGTCGAGTGACACGTGGAACCCGGTGGTCCGTTCGCCGATGCGGTCGATTGCTTCGCGCAGCACAGCGCGCATGCCGCGCTCGTCGATGTCGCGCATGGTATAGATGGTGATGCCGAACTCGCGGGCGTTGACGCGTTCCGCGTTATCGAGATCGCGCGCGCCGATGATGACGACATCTTCGGCGTGGACGGCCGGTGCAGGGTGCGCCAGCGTCCGCAGCGCGGCGTCGCCATGGCCGATCAGGTGGGCGACCGGCATGCCGTGCACGTTGCCGCTCAGCGTCGTCGTGGGCGTGTTGATGTCAGCGTGCGCATCGAGCCAGATCAATCCGATCCGATCGCCGCGTTCGGCCATCGCGGTCGACACGCCGGCGACGCTACCGGCGGCGAGCGAGTGATCGCCGCCGAGCACCAGGGGAATGTGCCCCTGCCGTACCAGGGCCGCCGTGCGAAGCGCCACTTCGCGGCACACGTCGGTGATGACCGGCAGATAGTCGAGCCCTTGCTCGAGGCGCAGCGTCTCGCGCGTGGGCACGACGACGTCGCCGGTATCGATGACCGCGTGGCCGAGCTGCTCGAGGCGCGACGCGAGTCGGGCGAGGCGCACCGCGGACGGTCCCATTTCCACACCACGGCGGGACGCGCCCAGGTCGAGCGGGACACCGAGCAACGCGATGGAAGCCATGCGAGAAGATAGCCGACCCGTTCAGTGCGGCGTTGGATTCACGGCGCCGTAGAACACGTTGAACAGGAACTTGAACGTCCCTTCCGGCTGGGCACGGAACGTCATTTCGGGCGCGTAGAAGTAGGCCGTGCCCTGGCCGACCTTTGCCGATGCCATCTCAACGCCGTTCTTGAGCAACTCCTGCCCGATCGCCCAGCCGGAGCGGAGCGGATCGGGTGTGTCGAACCAGGCAATGGGCGCGACACCCTTCGCGGCTGCATCGGCGCCCAGCGCCAGCACCGGCGAGTTGTCGAAAAAGACATCGACGTGACCGTTGGCCCCCGCGGCGGCGGGCTGCGTCGTGTCGACCGCGACCTGGAGTACCGAGCCCGGGATGTAGAACTTGTCGGGAGACACTCCAGCGACCTGGTTGTGGATCGGCAGGTCGAGATCCTCGGCGAGGTCGACCGCGCTGCGGCCGATGGCAATCACCCGGCCACCCTGGTCGAGGAACGTCTTGATCTGCGGCAACGTCGTGTCCACGGTGGAGCGCCCGAGTTCATCGCGGTACTCGGCCGGAATGGACGCCGGGTTGACGACGCCGCGCCCGCCGAAGCCAGCGCGACCGCCGCGACCATTGCCGGCGTCCGACGGCACCTCACCGTAGAACACCAGCACGTCGAAATCGCGCCGCAGGTCGCCGGCATTGATGCGCGGCACGAAGACGCGAGAAAACGGCACCTCGTAATGCTCGAAGATCCAGCGCGCCCATCCCGCGGGCATCGAGCCACCGTATTGATCGACCAGGCCGACGCGCAGCGCCTTGATCGGGGTACCGCGCTTCGCCGCCGACGAAGGCGCTGCGGCGAGGCCGCGCGTCCGCGCGAGGTTGCCGACGATCGCTGCGCTCGTCGCGTTGGCCGGCACATAGAATGCACCGTCGGCAAGACGCTCGACGCGCTGGTTGGCGTGCATCAGACGGTTCACGGCGAGGAACGCGTCATTCGACGCGGGAGACAGCGTCCATCCGTTGGTGCGGGCGACGAACGGGGCCGGATCGGGCGTGATGGTTTCCTGGGTGATCGGCTGCACCGGCGCATCGAAGGCATCGAGAACGCGGTCGTACGTGAATCCCATCTGGAACGCGAGGGTGTAGCCCGCGTTGTCGTACGGCCGCTTGGGCGGGCCGCCGGGGTATTCGAGATCCATGGGATACCACTGTGGCTCGAACATGTCGAGCACGTGTGGGCGGAAGGCCTGGTCGGTCTTGATCACGAATGATCCGCGCGGATAATGCACGCCGCCCACGGTGAAGTCGGCGGTGGCCTTGCTGATGTCGATGCCGGCGAACGACAGCGCCTGCAGGAAATCCAGGGCCTGGGCGAAGGCAGGCTGGTTCGACGGAATGATGTAGCCGCGCGGATCGCGGCGGGCCGGGTCGCGCAGGACGGCGGCATACGCGCGCTGGGTGGCCGGATTGCTTCCTCCCCGTCCGCCACGCCCGCGCGCCGTGCTGTCGCTGACGCCGGCCGTGCTGGCGGCACGTTCGGCGGCCTGAATCGTCCTGGGCGTGGTGGTCCAGCTGTCCTCGCTGCCGCGTGCGATCTGGCGGTGCGCCATGTCCCAGAAGTTGTACAGCAGCTTCTCGCGGTTGCGCGACGCCAGGTCCAGGATGGCGCGGTTGGCCGTCATCGAATAGTCGATCGACTGGCGAAAATGCCATGGTCCCCATTGCACCGGCAGTACGCCGTCGCCGCTCGGCAGCTGGCGCGTGAGCACGATGGGGATGGTCTCTGGCGTGGGGTTGCCGATCGCTTCGGTGAGAATGCCGATCATGTTGTGGAAATAGCCGGTGGTGCGCAGGCCGCCATTCCACCAGGTCGAATAATCCGATGCGTTCTTGTCGACGATGCCGCCCTTGCCCTCGGCGGCGAAGCGCTGCTGCATCGCGTTGGCGACCCAGTCGAGTGACGACGGAATCAGCGGGTCGAAGTAGTAGTTGAACGGGTCGCGAAACGGCGGCATGAACATGACCGATCCCGCCGGCCCGGCCTGGTGATGATTGTAGATGATCTCCGGATACCAGCTTCGATATTGCACCCGCTCGCCGTTCTGCGTTTCGGGCAGCGCGGCGCGATACCAGTCGCGGTTGTCGTCGTGCCCGGCGTACTTCTCGTAGAGCCGCGGCAGGCCGCTGGTGCGACGTTCGAGCGAGTCGGCGTTGCGCATGTACCAGTTGGCGACCAGTTCCATGCCGTCGGGATCGACCTGCACGGCAAGAATGATGTCGTCGTTGAGGATGCGCTCCGTTTCGGCATCGTTCATCGACACCATCT
Organism: uncultured Gemmatimonadales bacterium; assembly: GCA_963796635.1. Classification (GTDB taxonomy): domain Bacteria; phylum Gemmatimonadota; class Gemmatimonadetes; order Gemmatimonadales; family GWC2-71-9; genus Palsa-1233. The sequence continues at coordinate 1,771,690 of CAWCMH010000001.1, read as the reverse complement.
GCCAGACCAGTTCGAGCAACTGATTGGCGCCGAGCACCTCGTCGGCGTGCAGGCCGCCATCGATCCAGATGATCGACTTGCCGTCCTGGGCCAGCTGGCGCGCGGTGGTCGAATCAATGCGCCCGCGGGCAAGTTGTTCGTTGTCGTGCCGGTATTCCTCGAGCCGCGCGAGATTCGCGGGACTGGAGAGAATCGCCATCAACTGGGGCCGCCCTTCGGCGGTGACTCCAATGGTGTCGAGCTTCATGCGCGGGGATTCGGCAGCGAGCTTCTGCCACCAGGCCGTGAGCTGGGTGTAGTTGGGCAAGCGGTAATCGGCCCCGACATTGAAGCCGAGTGCCTGTTCGGGCGTGGTCAGGGATTGCTGGGCGACGGCAGGCACGGCGCAGCATGCGACGAGCAGGACGACGAAACGTGAGCGCATGTCGAGGTTCGTAGTGGGAGGAGCGGGAAGTATAAAGGAGAAACGAGAAAAGAGAAAAGAGAAAAACGCGAAGGGTGACGAGCAACGTTCGCCGTGCGAGGCATCACTGTGCCGCGCCGGTGCCGGCGAGTCGTCCCGTCGCCCAGGCCCACGCAAAGTTGTGTCCACCGATCGGACCGAAGGCGTCGAGCAGTTCGCCGGCGAGAAAGAGTCCGGGATGCAGCCGGCTTTCGAGCGTCCGCGGATCGACTTCCTCGAGGGCGACGCCACCGCCGGTGACCTCCGCCTTGCGATATCCCTCGTCGCCGGTCCATGGCAACGGGAAGCGGGTCAGCGCGTCGAGCAGACGGCGGCGGGCCGGGCGTGTCAGCTGTGCCAGCGGTGTACTGCCTTCCACGTCGGCGATCGCCTCGAGGCGTACCGCGAGCCGTGCCGGCAGTGCGTCACGCAACACGCTGCCGACCTGGCGAGCGGACGGCGCAAGCTGCGTGGTCCACTCCTTGACGCCCAGAGCGGGCGTCCACTGGACCTCGATGCGCGTCGTGGTCCGGTCGCCATGCGTTGCCACGTGGGAGATGTCGAGCACCGCGGGGCCGCTGTAGCCCCGATGGGTGAAGAGAAATCCACCCGTCGCGGCGGCGCGCACGGTGTTGTGGCGTGCCGCGATCCGCACGTCGAGCGACACGCCGGCGAGGTCGGCGAAGGCCGGCGGGTCGAGCGTCAACGGCGTGAGCGCGGGATAGGTGGCGTGCACGGAGTGGCCGAGCGATGCGAGTCGCTCGAGCCCGAATCCGCTGGACCCGGTCGCCGGCACCGACAACCCGCCCGTCGCGATGATGACGCGATCGACGTCCACCACATCGTGCGGCGCAATGATCAGTCGCCAGCCTCGTTCGTGCGGTGCGAGATCCACGACGCGCGCGTTACCGCGCCATTCCACGCCCAGTGCCCGCGCGGCGCTCACCAGCGCGTCGCGCACCACGCGCGCGCGGTTGGCGATGGGAAAGAGCTTGTGGGTCGCCGGCTCGAGCACGAGCGGTAGCTGCAGCCGCCGCTCGAAGAAGTCGCGCTGCCCGGCCAGTGGCCAGCTGCGCAGGATGTTGCGCAACGTGTTCGGCGACGATGCCGTCACGAAGCGCGAGGCATCGATCGCGTCGGGGAGGACGTTGCACCGGCCGCCGCCCGAGATCAGGATCTTGCGGCCGCCATCCGCCGTCGTCTCGAACACGATGACGCGATGCGGACCTTCGGCGGCATGGATCGCGGCCATGAGTCCCGCCGCCCCGCCACCGATGACGGCAATCGTGGATGTGCGGGCGGGCCCGGCGATCACGGACATCCGGTGTCCTCGTGGCGATGCGTGGGGAACACTGGTGTGCGTGTAGAATTGTAGCTCCCTGTGCGACGGAACGTTCTGTCGCGCGTTTGTCGAGGACGGATGCCGGGTCCAGAGAACATTGCGCCCGTGTTCAGCGAGCCCACCGGCGAGCGCTGGCATCGCGTGCGTCTCGGTGCGATCATCGCGGGTGCCGTCAGCGTGCTCGTGGTGGCCGGCCTGATCGCCGCGGCGCTGCTGCCGCCCGTGCTGCCACAGTCGGGTGCGTTCGATCCGGCCGGTGCCAGTCGGCCGGCGCCGCTCAGTCGGCGCGCGGCGGCGGAACACGATGCAGCGCGCGAGCGGCTCTATCGCGCCTTGCGGCGCGGCGAACGGCTGCCGGCCGGAAGTGCGGGCGCCGTGCCTCGGCGCGAGGCCGGCCCGCCCGCGGCGGATTCGCTGGTGGCGGGATTCTATGTGGACTGGGCCGAGCAGTCGTACGAGTCGCTGCGCGAGCATCTCGACCGACTCGATTGGGTCATCGCGGAGTGGGCGTTCATTTCGGCGAGCGGCGACACGCTCCGGTTGTCGCACGACCACAAGATTCTCAAGTTGATTGATCAATTGCCGGCCGCGCGCCGTCCGAAGGTCCTGCTCATGGTGAGCAATGTCGTGGTCGGTTCGGCCGGGCGGTTCGGCGGCGTCAACAGCGAGCGCTTGCTGGCGAACCCGGTCATCCGGCGTCGCGCCGCCGGGCGGCTGGCGCGTGAAGTGCACGACCTCGGCCTCGCGGGCGTGACGGTCGACTTCGAGGACATTCCCGACGCGTCGCTGCCCCAGCTTGGCGCCTTTCTCGACGACCTCCGGGCTGCGCTGGGCACGGGGCCGCTGCTGACGCAGACGATTCAGGACTACCTGCCGCCCGAGTGGGCCCGTCGGTTCGCCGGCAAGTGCGACCGCGTGATCCTCATGCTGTACGACGAACACTTCGACAAGAACGAGCCGGGCCCCATCGCCGGCCGGGGCTGGTTCACCGAAAAGCTCGACAGCCTCATGTCGGTGATTCCACCCGACAAGGCGATGGTCGGCATTGGTGCATACGGCGGATATGATTGGAATGACGCCGGCAACACGGCGCAGCTCGAACAGGTGACCGTGCCCGACATCTGGCACTTGTCACGGCAGATGCATGTGGTGCCGGCGTTCGACACCGATGTGTACCAGCCGTACCTGTCGTGGTCCGGGGCCGACTCCGTCGACCACTTCATCTGGTACGAGGATGCGACGACTGCCGCGGATGAAATGCGCATCGCCCGCCAGTTTGGTGTCCGGTCGGTCGCCTTGTGGCGGCTGGGGAGCGAGGACCCCACCGTCTGGCGGCTGTTCGCACGACGCGGCCAGTTGCCGCCACTTGGCACGCTCGACACCATCGAGCCGGCGTACAACGTGAATTTCGAGGGGTTCGGCGACCTGCTCACGGTGCGGCAGCGCCCCTACCCGGGCGCCCGCCGTGTCATCACCCGCGACGGTGTGCTGGCCAACGTCGTGACCGACAGCGTACCGGGCGAATGGGTCGTGGCGCGCAGCGGCCATCATCCGGGCGAGATCGCGCTGACATTCGACGATGGTCCGGACCCGCGCTGGACGCCCGCGATTCTCGACACGCTGCGATCGCGCCACGCGACCGCGACGTTCTTCATGATCGGCGACGAGGTGGCATCGCACTACGCGCTGACGCGGCGCGTGCTGCGCGAGGGCAATGAAATCGGCAATCACACGTTCACCCACCCGAATCTTGCGGTGACGTCGCCCTGGTGGACCCGCCTGCAGCTGGACGCCACCAATCGCCTGTTCGAGGCGATTCTCGGGCGGCGCACGATCCTGCTGCGTACGCCGTACCTGGGCGACAACGACCCGAGCACGCCCGATGAACTCGTGCCGATCGCGATTGCGAGCAAGCTCGGCTACATCACCGTCGGGGTGAGTGTCGATGGCGAGGACTGGAAGCCGACGACGACGGCGAACGAGATCGTGCTCAATGTGCTCGAAGGGCGCGACCAGGCCGAGGCGCGCGATGCGGGCGACGTGGTGCTGCTGCACGATGGTGGCGGCGATCGCGCACGCACGGTCGCCGTGCTCGGGCGCCTGATCGATTCCCTGCGCGCGCGCGGCGACACCATCGTCTCGCTGGCCCAGCTCGGCGGCCTTTCGCCGAACGCGGTGATGCCGCCGGTCACCGGCCGGAGTTCGTACACCCGGCTGCTGGAGCTGGCGATGTTTGGCGGGATCAGCGTGCTGGAGCTGGGATTCTACTGGGCGTTCTTCGCCGCGATCCTCCTCGGCATGAGTCGCCTGGTGGTGGTGCTGGTACTGGCGGCGATCCAGCGGTTTCGTCATCGGCGGTTCGCCGATGACCACACGCCGAGCGTCAGCGTCGTCATCCCCGCATTCCGCGAAGAGACGGTGATCGTGCCCACCGTCAAGTCCCTGCTGGCGCAGGACTACCGCGGCGAGATCGAAATCCTGGTCGTCGACGACGGTTCGCCCGACGACACCTACGGCGTCGCACAGCGCGCGTTTGCCGGTCACGCGAGCGTGCGGGTGCTGACCAAGCCGAACGGCGGCAAGGCCAGCGCGCTCAATTTCGGCATCGCGCACGCGCGCGGGGACATCCTGGTCGCCCTCGACGCCGACACGCTGTTCGATCCGGGCGCGGTCCGCCACCTGGTCAGCCCGCTGGCCGATCCGCATGTCGGCGCGGTCGCCGGCAACGCAAAGGTCGGCAATCGCATCAATCTGGTCACGCGCTGGCAAGCCCTGGAATACGTCACCTCGCAGAACCTCGACCGGCGTGCGTTCGCGCTGCTCGATTGCATCATGGTGGTGCCGGGCGCGATCGGCGCGTGGCGCAAGTCGCTGGTGATCGAGGTCGGCGGATTTTCGCACGACACCCTGGCCGAGGATCAGGACCTCACGTTGTCGATCGGGCGCCGGGGGTATCGGGTGGCGTATGCCGACGACGCGATTGCGTGGACCGAGGCGCCCGATACGCTGGGCGCACTGGCCAAGCAGCGGTTTCGCTGGTCCTTTGGCACGCTGCAATGCGCCTGGAAGCATCGCGACCTGTTGTTGCGGCGCGACGCCGGCACGCTGGGGTTCATCGCCCTGCCGAATGTATGGATCTATCAGCTGTGCTTCTCGTTCATCGCGCCGGCCGCCGACCTGGTGTTCGTGTTCAGCCTGATCGGCGTATTCCTGATGTATCACGAGCACAACACGACCTACGCGATCGCGTCGCTCAACAAGATTGTCGGCTGGTATGCCATCTTCATCGTCATCGACTGGTGTGCCGCCACGCTGGCCTTCCTGATGGAGCCGCACGAGGATCGTCGGCTGACGTGGCTGGTATTTCTGCAGCGCTTTGTCTACCGCCAGATCATGTACTGGGTGGTGCTCCGGGCCGTGCTGGCCGCGTTGCGTGGCGGCCTGGTGGGTTGGGGCAAGCTCGATCGCAAGGCGACCGTGGGAGTCCGCGCGACATGAGCGGAATACCACCGGACGGTGCGGCGCCACGCGCGCGCGCGGCGGTGCGCCCGTCGCCCGACGTCGACGGACCGGCGCTGCGCCGATTGCTGGATGGTCCCGAAGCCGCGGTTCGCGACCGGGTGCGCCGCCTGCTCGCCCAGCCGAAGTTCGCCTATCGCGACGGACTGGATGACGCCGCGTATCGCACGCTTGCGACGGAGTGGCTCGACCTGCTGTCGCGCGCCGGTCTGGGTGCGCTCGCGGTGCCGGCCGAATTCGGTGGGGAAGATGACCCCCGCGGATTTCTCGCCGCCTTCGAGACCGTCGCGTATCACGACCTGTCCCTGACGATCAAGTACGGGGTGCAGTACGGGCTCTTCCAGGGCAGTGTGCTCCGGCTTGGTACCCGGTGGCATCACGAGCATTTCCTGCCGCCGACCTGCCGCGGCGAACTGCTGGGCGGGTTCGCCATGTCGGAACTGGGACACGGCTCGAACGTGCGGGACCTCGAAACCACGGCGACGTACGATCCGGCGACCCGGGAATTCGTGGTGCACACGCCGACCGATTCGGCGCACAAGGAGTGGATCGGCAACGCGGCCCGCGACGGCCGGATGATGACGGTCTTCGCGCAATTGATTGTCGCCGGTGTGTCGCACGGCGTGCACGCACTGCTGGTGCCGATCCGCGACGCAGATGGTACGGTGCTGCCCGGGGTCCGCATTGCCGACACCGGGCACAAGGAAGGACTCAACGGCGTCGACAACGGCCGCATCTGGTTCGACCAGGTGCGCATCCCGCGGGAACATCTGCTCAATCGGTTCGGCGACGTGTCGCCCGACGGGACGTACTCCTCGCCGATCGCGAACCCGGCGAAGCGGTTCTTCACGATGATCGGTACGCTGGTCGCGGGGCGGATCACCGTGGCGTTGTCGGCCTTGTCGGCGGTCAAGACCGCGCTCACGATTGCGATCCGCTACGGCAATCGCCGGCGACAATTCGGCGAGCCGGGTCAGCCGGAGACGCTGCTGCTCGATTATCGCACGCATCAGCGTCGGCTGCTCCCGGCGCTGGCGACCACCGTCGTGCTGGACATCGCGATGTCCCGACTGGTCGACCGCTTTGCCTCGATGGATGATGGCGACAGTCGCATGGTCGAGGCACTCGCCGCCGGGCTCAAGGCGTACGCCACATGGTTCGCGCAGCGGGCGCTGACCGATGCGCGTGAGTGCTGTGGCGGGCAGGGCTATCTCGCCGTCAACCGGATTGCGGTCCTGCGACGCGACCTCGATGTCTGGACCACGTTCGAGGGCGACAACACCGTGTTGATGCAACTGCTGGCCAAGGGCCTGCTCACCGGGTATCGCCAGGAATTCGCCGACCTGGGGGTGATCCGGCTGCTGGCGCGCCGGGCCAGTGCGGCGTGGCGCACGCTCAATCCGGTCACCGCGCGCCGAGATGACGAGGACCACCTGCGCGACCCGGCGGCACAGCTGTCGTTGTTGCGGTACCGCGAAGGCCGGTTGCTCGATGCGGCGGCGCGACGGTTGCGGTCCGTGCTCAAGCGAGCGGATGCGACGCGTGCCCAGATCGACGTGCAGGATCACCTGATGCACCTGGCCACCGCCCATGTCGAGCATGAGTCGCTCGAGGCGATGCAACACGAAATCGCGCGGGCCGATCGCAGCCTGCGGCCCCTGCTCGCGCTGCTGCGCGACGCCTTCTGGGCCGATTGCATTGAACGCGACCTGGGCTGGTTCATGATGAGTGGAGCCGTGGAGACGCCCAAGGCCAAGGCGATTCGCTACCTGGTCAACAAGTGCAGCCAGGAACTGCGGCCGATCGCGGAGCAGATCACGGAGGCGTTCGCGATTCCCGACGCCATCCTCGCGGCACCGATTGCGTTCGACGCGTTGCCGACGGCGAAGTCGCAAGGGGGATCGGCTGGTCGCTGAAGCGATCGCTCGGCGAAACAGGCGCTGAAGCGCCGAGATCTCCACCGCCGTTCACGGCGTGGTCCGCCAAGCCGTCGCTTCAGCGACGGGCGAGCCGTGTCAGTGCATCTTCCGCCGCAGGAATTCCACCGTCAGCGCCCACGATTCGGCGGCGGCGTCGGGGTGGTAGCTCGGCCGCTGGTCGCAGAAGAACGCATGCCCGGCGTCGGACATTTCGACGTTGACATACGACCGGTTGGCCTGCCTGAGCGCGTCGATCAATTCCTGTCGATGGGCCGCCGGAATGTGCTCGTCGCGGCCGCCCCAGAAGAACAGGTGCGGCGCCTTGAGCGCCGCGGCGCGGTCGACCGCGATGCCGGCGCCGTAGTACGACACCGCCGCGCGCAGGGGGAGCGCCGTGTTGGCGAGGAACGCACATCGCCCGCCCATGCAGTAGCCGATCGCGCCGATCCGGCTGCTGTCGACGCCCGGGTCGCGGATCAGCCACTCGAATGCGGCCCGCGCGTCGGCGATGATACCCTCCGGCGTCAGTGCGCTGATGTGCGGGCGCACGCTGTCGAAATCATTGTACCCGGCTTCGTAGCCCGGGTCCGCGGTGCGGTGATACATCTCCGGCGCGATGACGACGAAGCCAAGACCGGCAAAACGGCCGGCGACGTCGCGAATATGGGCGTTGACGCCGTAGGCTTCCTGAAACAGCAGCAGACCGCGTGCAGGCGGGCCGGATTCGGGGTCGGGGCGCGCGACGAACGCGCGCGCGGTGGTGTTGTCGGCAACATCGAGCGTGACCTCGGCCATCAGAGCGTCCCTTCGGCGGCGGCGGCGAGCAACTCGGCGGCGGCGTGCGCATGCGGCAGCAACCCCATGACGCTGCCTTTGCGGAGCGAGAGCTGCCCTCGCAGGGCAGCGACGATCGGCGTCGACTTGGCCATGATCAGGTCACGCCACGTGCTCGGGGACGCCTCGAGGATGTAGTCGGCCACATCGGCGTCGGAGTCGGCACCAATTCGCGCTGCAGTGCAGCGGCCGTGGTCGACCACCACCCAGCTCGTGCGGGTGACGTCGTTGGCGCGCTCGACCAGCAGCAACTGGCCGCTCCACCCCGCCGCCGCCTCGGCGAATCTCGCCGAGGCGTTGATGCGATGCTGCCAATCGGCGAGGTCGCTGGCCGCGAACAGATCCATCCCGAAAAGGTACTCCCGCGGGATGGATCGTCCGGGTGGGCAGCTCTCGGCGCGACTACTGCTTCTGCAGGCGGATGCTGCCGTTGACCGTCTGGATGTCGAGCTTGCGGCCGCCGGCGCCGATGCGGCCATCGAACGACTTGGGCCCGAACTTGCCTTCGATCGTCACGGGAAAGGTGCTCTCGATGCTACCGTTGACGGTTTCGCCATGGATGTCCGCGTTGAGACCGGCGGGGAACGTCAGGTCGACCGACCCGTTGACGGTTTGCACATCGAGCGTTCCATCCCAGTCGGCGCGACTGAATCGCCCGGTCACCTTGCCGTTGGTTGTCTCGATCGACGAGGCGGACGCCCCGTCAAAGGAGACGTCGCCGTTGACGTCATCGATGTGCGCGTGCGCGTTGACACCGGAGACCGTGATGGCGCCGTTGACATTGTCCACCGTGAGTTCGGCACCATCGGGGACATGCGCGACGTAGTGCATGTCGACCTGGAGGCGATCGCCGCGATCGGAGTGGTGGGAGTTGTGGTCGCACCCTGCGGTGTCGTTGGCCGCGTCGAGATACACGGTGCAGACCCGCACGCCGGTGCCTGTCGTTTCCATGATCGACTTGACCAGCGCGCCGTTGCCGTGGCGCACCGTCTTGGTGACCGTCACCTCGAAGGTGCGCCCGGTGGCGCGCATCACCTCGATCGGGCCGTTGATGTTGTCGATTTCGACCCGTCCGCCAGCCGCGATATCGTGGGTGAAATGGTAGTCCTGGGCGGCCGCCGCAGCGGGCACGACCATGAGGGCCAGCAGCGAAGTGGTCCAGCGCATGAATGCACTCCTGAAGGGGTCGGTCCTTGGCCGAACGACGATTCGGCGCGATCTTCCGGATCTTCTGACGTCAGTGGATCGCGCAGGGTTGCAGCGGACTCATTTCGGGAGCTGGCATGACACGGGCGATTGATCGGCGCGGCTTCGTTGCCGCCTGCGCAGCCGCAGGGTTGCCACTTGACCTCGGTCACCGGCTGTGGACCGAAGCGGCGCCGCGCGCCGCGAACGACCTGCGGCAGGCGATCGGGCCGATCACCAAGGACCAGATCGCCGCGGCCGAGGCGGTGCTCGGCTTGTCGTTCCGCGACAGCGACCGGGAGTTGATGCTGCGAAATCTCAACAGCGCGCTGGAGACCTACGTCCGGTTGCACGCGGTGCCGCTCACCAACGCGGTGCCTCCCTCGTTCCATTTCGACCCGATACCGCTGGGCAAGGTGGTCGTCCCGCAACCGGCGTCCCGGCGCAGCCGGACCCGCGCCGCGGCTTCCGGGCCGCGGCCCACCACCGACATCGACCTGGCGTATGCCGGCGTTGGCACGCTGGGCCGGATGATTCGGGCGCGCGCGGTGACGTCGCGCAAACTCGTCGAACTCGCCCTGGCGCGGATCGAGCAGTACACGCCGACGCTCCTGTGCGTCATCACGCCGACCCGCGACCGGGCACTGGAGCAGGCCGATCGCCTGGACACCGAGGCACGGCGGGGCAAGTTCCGCGGGCCGCTGCACGGCATTCCGTACGGGGCCAAGGACCTGTTCGCGGTGCCCAAGTATCCGACCACATGGGGTTCTCCGATTTATCGCGACCAGGTGCTCGACGTGACCGCTGCGGTGGTCGAGCGGCTCGACAGTGCCGGCGCGGTGCTCGTGGCCAAGACATCGCTCGGCGAATTCGCGCAGGATGACGTGTGGTTTGGCGGCCAGACGCGCAATCCGTGGAACACCGACAAGGGATCGAGCGGGTCGTCGGCGGGATCGGCCGCGGGTGTGTCGGCCGGGTTGTATCCCTTTGCGCTCGGCACGGAGACGCTGGGCTCGATCGTGGCGCCGTCGACGCGATGCGGCGTGAGCGGACTCCGGCCGACGTACGGACGAGTGTCGCGCTATGGCGCGATGGCCTTGTCGTGGACCATGGACAAGGCGGGCCCGCTGGCGCGAAGCGCCGAGGATCTGGCGCTGGTCTTCGCCGCGCTGCACGGGGCGGATCCGCGCGATCCGTCGAGCCGGACCTTGCCGTTTGCGTTCGAGCCCGACGTGCCGCTGTCGCGATTGCGCATCGGCGCGCTGCCGAGCATGCTGAACGCGCTGTCGGCCGATGCGAATCCGCGGGCGCAGGCGTCGCACGCGGCCGGCATGCTGGTGCTCGACGCCCTGCGCAAGCAGGGCGCCGTGATCAAGCCGGTGACCTGGCCGAATGATCCACCGGCCGGCGCGATCCAGTTCCTGCTCGAAGTCGAAGCGGCCGCCGCGTTCGACCAGATCACCCGCGACAACACGGTCGACCAGATGGTGCTGCAAGGGCCCAATGCGTGGCCGAACACGTTCCGCTCGGCCCATCTGGTGTCGGCGCCGGATTATATCCAGGCCAACCGTGCGCGCACACTGCTGATCAGCAAGCTGGATGACATGTTCGCCGACGTCGACGTGGTCATCGCGCCGGGCACCGGCGGCAATACGCTGGCGGCGACGAATCTTTCGGGCCACCCGCAGGTGTGTGTGCCGGTGCGCGTGGACGATCAGGGGACCTGGCAATCGGTGTCATTCATCGCGGCGCTGTGGCGGGAGGATGTGGCGTTGCGGCTGGCGCACGCGTGGCAATCGGTCGATCACGCCAACCTGCAGCGCCCGCCGAAATTCGCATAGCGGGGCCGGCCGACCGCTATTATTGCGGCGCGGCCCGCACCACCACATTGCCGTTGAAGGCGTCGACATTGACGGTCGCGCCGCCGCTGCCATAGATCACGACGAAGGTGTGCGCGCCGTCGTGGTCGTCGCCGTTGCCGTGACGCCCCGGCGACCGGCTGTCTGCCGCCGCCGTACTGGTCGTGGCCGGAATCTGCGTGTCGAGTGCACCATTCATCGTGGAGATCCGCATCCGTGCGTTGACCGTCTTCGGCACCCGCAGGGTCACGTCGTCGTTCTGGCTGGAGAAACTGTAGGTACCGCCGGCGGCGAAATCGCCGGTGAATTGCACGGCACCGTTGACGGTGCCTGCCGTGACGGCCGTCGATTTGACACCGCGCAACGTGACATTGCCGTTGACGTTGTCGACCTCGATCGTTCCCGCCGCATCGGCCACCGTGACATCGCCGCTGGTGGCGCTGACCGAGAGCGACGTACCGTGAAACCCGTTGACGGTCACATTGCCCGCCACGCTCTCCAGTTCCAGCGTCCCCGAGCCGTGGTCGACGGCGATGTCGCCATTGATGTTCTCGGCATGCAGGCGCTCCGGCGTGCCGTCGAGCGTGATCGTGCCGCTGATCGCATGCACCTCGACGCGTGCCGACGCCGGTACGGACACGACGAGCGGCCCGTCGACGTGATGACCGCGGCGTTCGTGCGCGTCGACCGTCACGGTGTGCCCGTCGACATCGGCCGTGCCGCCCTGCACGGTCACGACGTCGGTAGTGACGGTGCGCACGGTGACGTCCCGGTTGCCGGCGTCGATCTCCACGGCACCGTGGGCCGGCAGCTGGAGGGTCGTGTCGCCGCGTTGCGCCAATGCGGCGATCGTCAGCAAGGTGATGAGCATGGGCGCGTCAGCTTTCGGCGGTGAGGTGCGAGACGGTGCGCAGCACCTGCAACTTCTTGCGCAACGTGCTGGTGAGATAGCGGGCGACATCGGGATCGTCCGGGGCCGCGGTCTGACGCGCGGCCGCCTCGGCGATCGCGCGGTCGAGCGCCGCGAGTGACGAATCCACGGCCGCGCGCGCGTCCGGCGCGATGGTGGCGAGTTGGCGGTGCACCACGAATTCCATCTGCGTGATGGCATGGGCCAGCGCCGCATCGCCGGGGGCAAAGCTCGCCGACACCAGCGGTGCCGGTGCCGGCGCCGCCGCCACCGTGGCCGGGTTCGAGCCGGCGGGACGGTGACGCAACCAGATCACGGTCGACGTGGAGGCCAACGCGGCAATGGCCAGTCCCGCAGCGAGCGCGACCGGCCAGCGCACCAGCAGCGCCCCCCGTGGATGCCGCGGCTGCAGCTGCCGGGCAATCCCGGGCCAGAGATCGGTCGCCGGAGCGGCGTCGCGCAGCGTCGCGATCGCGGCGTCCAGCACCGGGTCACGCGGATCATCAATCGGCATCGAGCATGCTCCGCAAGGCGGCCCGCGCGCGCGAGAGCTGGGACTTTGACGTCCCCGCCACCAAGCCCAGTTGCTCGGCGATCTCTTCGTGCGTCCATCCCTCGACGTCATGCAACACAAACACCCGGCGGGCGCCTTCTGGCAGCCGTGCGATCGCGGCGTCGAGGTCGAGTCGAAGCGCGGGATGCGCGGCGCGCGACGGCGGGTTCTCGGCACGGGCGAGCGCCGCGTCGTCACCAAACCAGAGCTGGTCGGCGCGACTGCCGCGACGGCGGCTGAGGATCACGTTGACGCCGAGGCGATAGAGCCAGGTACCAAAGGCGCTGTCGCCGCGGAAGGTGCCCAGTTTGTCCCAGGCGCGAACGAAAATGTCCTGTGTCAGGTCGTCGGCCGCGTCGGCATCGGCCATCCGGCGCGCCAGCGTGTGGATCCGGGCCACGTGACGCCGGTACAGGCGTTCGAATGCCGAGGCGTCGCCGGCAGCGGCGCGGCGCACGTCGAGCGACTCCACGTCAGTCACCATGGTGTCGCGTCGCGCGAGCGGCAGAGCCATCGAGAGTGCGGTCACGCAGGATTGGATGGCGCTCGCGGGGAGAGGGTTGCAGGACCGAAACGGAGCCTGCCGTTGGGCGCCGTGGTCCCTTGAGGCGGTAGCCCCGAATTGGTTCTACCTGGTGATCGTGAGCCAGCCCTGCGTGGTTGCCGATTGGCCCGGCGCGGACACGGTGACCGATACTCGATACTGGCCCGGGGCAAGGTTTCCCAGTCCCACCGTGCGCGACACATCCATCGCCGTCCGCTGCGCCTGTTCCGTGAACGTGACGGACAGTCGCGGTGCCTCGTGCCGACTGTCCCTGGCACCGAACACCTCAAACCGATTCTGATATTCGGCGCCGGGAATCAATCCGGACACCTGATAGTAGATGGTTGTGCTCGCACCGACCGGCCACGTATCCAGGGGATTCAGAGGAACCGTGACCTGGCCGGAGCGCCATTGCGCACCGCTTTGCGCGCGCCCGAGGACGAGGTCGCTGAGCGCCAGCGCACCGCTCGACAACGGGACCGTGATGTTGTCGAGGCTTGCAACCGCGCCGCGCCCGGTGGACTGGCTGATGACGAGTGACATCCGATAGTCGCCCGGAGCCACCGGGAATTCGAGGAAACCGGTCAGAAATGTGCCGTGGCGCAGTGCGGCATGCGACACGAACGTGCGAACCGTGTCGAGTTCGACCCGGTCTCCCGTCCCGATCTTTTCCGCCAAGGCCTGGAACCGCACGGCATACGTCGGCGAGCCATCCACGCTGCCCGACGAGTCGATCTCGTCGCCGGGGATCGCGAACGGGATGAGGATGCCCGACCTGTCCGTGACATGCTGCAGTGCCAGCAGCTGGACCGCCGGATGCAAGGCTCGCGTGAACGCGTGCGCGAAGTCATCGGTCGTGGCGGCTTGCTGGATCTCGGCCACGCCGCGAGTGTAGGCGAGCTTGATCCGCGACGGCGACAACTGGCCACTGACCACTTCGGCGGCCGTCGACACACGCGACGGCCCGCTGACCGGGTGCACGAAACCCAGCGGGCAGATCGACGGCGCCGCCATGCAGATCTGGTTTCGACTCTCGGCGTTGCCGGTGATGAGCGTCGGCACCAGGCGCGTGGCTTCCACGGAGCTGCTGAAGTCCTGGCTCGTGAACTGCAGCGTCAGGGGTCCGGTCGGCAGGTGGTAGACCCAGATCTCCATGGCGGCATGACCCGCGCCACTCGCGGCGACTTCATCAGGCTTGCCGTGGCGCATGTAGATCACACCTCGGTCGTCGAGCTCGTCCTGATCCACCGGCAGGTAGTGGAAGGGGCTGTCGACACCGTACAGGTGATCGTTTTCCTCGAAGGCCTGGAGCCGTGCGTCGCGCTGCTCGACGGTTCCTTCGTCCTGACCGACGCCGGCGGCCTCATGCTGCGAGGTGCGGATCGCGTCGTGCATTTCCCCGACGAATTCATCTTCGTTCTGCACCACGCGGTTGCGGCCCGTGCCGGGCAGCAGGAGCGGATATCGTGTGAGGGCGTATTCGTACCGCCGGAAATGCTCGGCGAGTCTCGCGCCGTCGGCGTGTCCTTCCGCGACATCCCGCTGTGCCCAGAAATCCGCCAGCCAGGCGGGTCGCTGCGCGGCCCCAAGCGCGTCCCACGTCGCGAGTTCCGCAGGCGACGCCACCCACGCGACCTGTTTGCGATACAGGTCTCGTGCGGCGGCGGTGGAGTCGCCGGCCCCCGCGAGGAACGCCGCGCGGCCCGCCTCGGGATGGCCAGCCAGGTAATCGGCACGCGCCAAACCGATGGCGATCACGCCGCTGTCGCGATTGCCGCGGGCCAAGGCCAGCTGAAGGTCGGCCACTGCCGAGTCGGGAGAGCCGCCGGCCAGTTCCACCCGACCGGCGCCGTACAAGGCCTGCGGCGTGAGGATGTCACGCACGCGCCGCAACATCGCCACGCGTTCGGCGAGTCTCGACGCACCTTCGCGCGGCGGCGGCAGCGGGGCGAGCGCGAGCGCTTCGGCGGCGGGTTGCAGCGCCGCGTCGAGCTCCAGCGCGTGGACGAGTGCGTAACCCGCCGCGGCCTCATTGCTGACGCCGAGCGGTTGCAATGGGCCCTCGTGCGCGAGCGCGTGCAGGGCCACCAGCTGCAGGCGATCGAGCCCGAGGGCGTACCACGCTGCGGCTGACTTCGGCACGTCGAGCAGCGCGCGCTGGGCGAGTTCATCGGCGTGATGCGCGTCGGCGGGTTGCGCCGTGAGCTCTGCATACCGCACCGCGACGAGCGCATCGCAGAGGCGCCGGAACGACTTGACGCCGTTGGCGCAGCGTGCGCGCGGCAACGTCGCCGGCGTGCGCACGTGACGCAGTTCGGCGATCAGCGAATCGAGTACGAGCTGGCTGGTGCTGCGCGGCTGGATCGTGGTGCGCGGCCCGACGATCGACCACAGCACCAGGAACGCGAAGTGCCCCATCGTGACGCCCCGGAGACGGGAGGACCGCTCCGCTCAAGATGCGGCGTGCGCGCCGGATCAGCAAGCGACATGACCGCGGGGCGTCCACGCTGCCGGTCACTCCGGCGGGCGACCCTCCGGCCACTGCTGCGTCAGGCAGTGGAACGCGCCGAGCCCCCACACCAGCTCGCGGCAGTCGATCGTGACAATCTCTCGCGTCGGGAAGAGTGTCTGGAGTCGCTCGGCCGCGATCTGGTCGCGGGCGGCGTCGTAACCCGGCATCAGCACCACGGCATTGGCGATGTAGAAGTTGGCGTAGCTCGCCGGCAACCGCTGATCCTGATACCAGAGCGGACTCGGCATCGGCAACTCGACAATGCGCAGCCGTTCGCCATCCTGGTCGGTCATCGCGCGCAATCGCTCGACGTTGTCGCGGAGCGGGCGGTAGTTGTCGTCGGACGGATCGTCTTCGACGACCGTCACGACGGTGTGCGCGTCCACGAATCGGGTGAGATCATCGATGTGCCCGTCGGTGTCGTCGCCGGCGATGCCATCGCCGAGCCAGAGCACCTTGCGTACACCGAGAAAGGCGCGCAAACGGGTCTCGATATCGCCGCGGGAGAGCGACGGGTTGCGATTGGGATTGAGCAGGCACGCTTCGGTGGTGAGCAGCGTGCCGCGACCGTTGACGTCGATCGAACCGCCCTCGAGGATCATCCCGGGATACTCGACCGGGATGCCAAGCTCCGAGGCAATGCGCGACGGAATCACGTCGTCCTGGTCGAATGGGGGGTACTTGTTTCCCCACGCGTTATAGCCCCAGTCAAGGATCAACTGCTCGCCGTCCTCGCGCTGGACAAAGATCGGTCCGTGATCGCGACACCACGCGTCGTCGGTCGGGTGATGATGAAAGAAGACGTGGTGGGTGTCGACGTGCGCGTCGGTCAGCACAAAGCGCGCGTGCTGCTCCATCGCGTCGCCGGCGACATTGACGTGGACCTCCTCGCCCCGCGCGATTTCACCGACCATCCGCGCGAAGATGCCGGGAATCGGGTCGAAGTTGCCGGGCCAGCTCGCTTCCTTGTGCGGCCATGCGAGCCAGGTGCCGCGATGCGGCTCCCATTCGGCCGGCATCCGGAAGCCGCGCGCCGACGGCGTGGCGCGATCAGTCAAGGTAGCGTTGCGACAGACCGCCATACGCATCGATGCGGCGATCGCGCAGGAACGGCCAGTGCGTGCGCACGACGTCGACCTGCGCGAGATCGCAGTCGGTCACCACCACTTCTTCGTCATGTCCCGCCTTGACCAGCACCTGCCCATGCGGATCCGCGACGAACGATCCGCCCCAGAACTCGATCCCCGCAGCATCCGGCGCGCTCCCAGGCAGGACTTCATGCCCCACGCGATTGACCGACACGACGTAACACGCATTGGCAATCGCATGACTGCGTTGCATGGTTTCCCACGCGGCCGCCTGCCGGGCGCCGTACTCCTGCTTTTCGGGCGGCAGCCATCCGATCGCCGTTGGATAGATCAATATCTCGGCGCCCTGCATCGCAGTGAGTCGCGCCGCTTCGGGATACCATTGATCCCAGCACACCAGCACGCCCAGCCTCCCGACCGCGGTGTCCCAGACGCGAAAGCCGAGATCACCGGGCGTGAAGTAGAACTTCTCGTAGAACTGCGGGTCATCGGGAATGTGCATCTTGCGGTATTTGCCGAGTAGCGACCGTCGGCGTCGATCACGGCGGCGGTGTTGTGATAGAGACCCTCGGCGCGCTTCTCGAAGAGCGATGCCACAATGACCACGTTGAGCTCGCGGGCCACGGCGCAGAGGCGTTCGGTGGTGGGCCCGGGAATCGGTTCGGCCAGGCGAAAGAAGTCGTGATCCTCGCGCTGGCAGAAGTAGTACCAGTTGAACAGCTCCTGCAGACACACCAGCTGGGCACCCCGTGCTGCGGCGGCGCGGATGCCTGCGATCGTGTGTTCGAGGTTGGCTGCCACGTCCGCGGTGACGGATTGCTGCACCAGGCCGACGCGCACCATGCGTGATTCCGCCATGATGCCACTAAGATAGTGGTCTTACCCGCCGCGATGGGAAAACCGGATTGATGCAGCGAATCGTCGCCGTGCTGGTCGTTGCCGTGCTGTTGCCGCAGGCGATGCGGGCGCAGCGCGTCGACTGGCGGACCACCTTCACGCTGTACGGTGACAACACCGAATTCTTCACTCCCTACCGCGTGGGCGAGACGATTCTCGGCGGCCAGGTCGCGAGCTGGATCGACGCCCGGCTGTCGGATCATGCGACGGTGTACGCAGGGGCCTTCGTCGATCGGCGTGCCGGGTCGACCCAATTCGCCGATTCCGTCAAGCCGATCCTGTCGTTCCGCTATCACACCACGCATGCGCTGGGGGTGTTCGGGACGCTCGAAACCGTCGACCGTCACGGCCTGCTCGATCCCTTGATGGTTACCACGCGTGAACTCACCACGCCGATCGAGTACGGTGGCCAGTGGATCGAGCACGCCGGCCCGTTTCACGGCGAGTTGTGGATCAACTGGCAGAAGCTCAACCAGCCCGGCCAACGCGAGCAGTTCGAGGCCGGCGGCGTGTTCGGGGTGGCGGTCGATCCGCACCTGGATGTGAATGCGCAGCAACTCTGGTATCACCGCGGCGGTCAACTGTACAATCCGACCGTCGTGACCAACAATCACGCCGAAGCCGCCGGCCTGACGCTGCACGACTCGCTGGGCTGGCTGGGGCGGACGTCGCTGTCGGCGTGGGAGTTGTGGAGCCAGGGGCACATCGATCCCGATTACCCACCCGGCCGTCCCGACGGCGGCCACGGCACCTATCTTCGAGCGGGGATCACGCCCCACAACTGGGCGGAAGTGTTCGTGATCCACTGGATCGGCGAGAATTTCGACGCCGACGCGGGCGACAACAACTACAACTCGACCGGCTTCGACGAGTCCTACTATCGCGCGCACCGCGTGTACACCGAGATCGGACTGATGCGTCGCACCCGCATCGCGGGCGACGTGAGCTTCGATGCAGAATTCCGGTTGCACAATATCGACAACGATCGCAGCATTGCGCTGTTCAACACGCGCTGGGAATACTCCTACCGCCTGGTCATCCGCGCCCCACTCGACATCACGTTGCGCGACTGATCCGCACGCTCGCCGATCCAGCGGCGACCGGCCAGCGCAGGACCACCGCCGTTCCCTGCACGGTGCGGTCGAAGCCCTTCTCGCTCTTCGCGACGGTTTCGATCGGATACGTCCAGGCGTCCGCGCCAGGCGCGTCCATCACCAGGTCGCCGGAGTGTGACAGCTCGCTGCTGAACCATCCATCGCCGCCGATTGTCGTCGGGCTCCAGGTCCAGCGGCATTCGATCGATCGTCCAGCGTCGAGCACGCGCACCACTTTCCGCAGGTCGGCCGTCGTCATGGCAATCTGGGCGGTGTCGCCATCGACGCTCCAGGTCACGTCGAAGACGGTACGCGTCCATGACCGCAACGCCGCGACGGTGCCGCCAACAAATGCGTCGCGCGTCGTGAGATCGCTGATCACGCGATCGACGAAGAGCCCGCGCTGGTCGGTGTCGATCGGCGGCGGCTCGGTGAGGTGCGATTCGAGGTCGTGGATCGACGGCGCCCCGTCGGCGGGCACCATGGCACCGCTTGCGACGTCAACCAGGTCCGGGTACAGCGGCACGTGATACGCCTCGCGATGGCGGGCAATCACGTTGAGCAGGTTCTCGCCTGCCGCGAGATCGAGCCAGACCGGTATCATGCCGCCACGCGCTGGCGCGATCAGCAGGCTCGCGAGACTCGAATGGGCCCAGACCTCGGCCTGGCCGTCGGCATCGATGTCGCACGCTTCGATCTGCAGCAGCTCACCGTGACGTAACGCGCTTTCGGCCCGCGCGAGGTTGCTCCAGACGGCGCCGCGGAGAAACGGGAGATACAACCCGCCGAACACGCCGTGCCAGTAGGCATCGTTGCACTGCGCGCGCCCGATCAACCGTCGCGGGTCGGGGGCGTTGCCCTGCTTGCGACAGAGCTCGGACAGCGCCATCGCCAGCTTGTGCATCCAGTTGCTCTCGGGATACTTGACGAGGAAGTTGCGCCAGTGGCCGCCGCGCAGCAGGCCGCCCTCGATCCCGTCGAGGCGCGGACCGCGCCACGCGTCTTCGAGGCGCAGCAGCGCCTGCGCCGGCGCGAACGGCAGCGACCACGCTTCCATCTCGCGATACGACGCCGACGGGAGGTAGGCGAGTCCAGCCGAGGGTGTCTGCCGCATCGCGTCGTCGAATCGCGACAGGGCGACGTCGCCACCGTCGCGCAGTTCGCGCATGGTGCCGAGGAATGCTTCGAGCCAGCCGTCGTCGTAGAGCCATTGGCGGGTGCCCGGCCAGCCGCCGAACTTTTCGCCGTCGTCGCCGAGCACCGCCAGCGCGTGACCGTCGCGGTGGAGCGCGCGCAGGTAGTCGGCGAGCTCGTGCGGCGGGCGGAACGGCACCAGGTAGCGGAGCCGCTCGTCGATCGGGAAGAGCGTGACGCGATGACCGCCGGATTCGGTGAGATAGTGACGGTGCAGCGATGTCTCCGCGAACCCTGTCACGCGGAAGTGCCGGTCGTCGACCAGCGCAAAGTCGACGCCTGCCGCGGCAAGATCTCCGGGGAGCGTCGGCTCCCAGACGCGTTCGGTGAGCCAGAGGCCGCGCGTGTCGACGCCCAGCCGGGCGCGGATCCATTCGCGATGCCGGAGCACCTGGTCGAAGCGATCCTGGCGCGACAGCACGGCGAGGATCGGTTCGTCGTGGCCGGCGCAGAGCAACTCGATCCGGCGATCCACGGCGAGCTGCGCGATGTCGTCGACAAATCCGCCGGCGTGCGTGTCGAGCCATTCGAGCAGCGGGCCGGAGACGTGCAGCCCGATGGGCCAGAACTCGCCGTCGATCAGGGTCCGCAGCAGCGGGCGGTAGACGTCGTCGAGATGTTGCCGGAAGACCGAATCGAAGTTGCCGACCGGCTGGTGCAGATGGAGCGCGACGCAGAGCCGCAACGGCGCGGGTGTCATCGGCTCACGGACCGACCGGCAGCGCCAAGCCGAAGCGTTCGGCCAGCGCGTCGCGCAACCGGGATGGCGACGCATCCTGCAGGTTCAGGAACGCCTCGGCGCAGAGGGCCGCGTCCGGGTGTTCGCCGTCGAGGTCGTACAGATCGAGCACACTGTGCACGACGATGCCCGCCGCGTCGAGGCCATCGCGTGCCACCAGCAGCCACGCGCCGCGCAATGCGCGTGCGCGCGCAGTGGCGGTATCGAGCAGGCCGCTCGTGAGCAGCGTGCGATCGTCCGCCGTGAGGGCCGCGTCGAACACCATCGGTGCGGCGATGATGCGCAAGGTCTGGCGTACCGGCGCGGGGAAATCCTCCATCAGCACGACAGCGGAACGGCCGCCGGCGGCTGCCCGCACGTGCACGCGCGTCGCGACCACCCCCACCGTGACCACCTCGGCGTGCCAGCGCGTCCGGGCGCCGGTGCGCCGCTCGATGATCACGAGCGCGTCGCCGTCGACGTGCCAGCGGTGAGCCGGCATCTGCACTTCGTCGATCGCGTCGGGCGCGAGCTCACGCAGCGCCGCGAGTCCGGCGGCGAGACGCGCCGGTCCCTCCGCGCCGGGCGCCACGTCGCGGTGCCAGATGTCCGCGCCGCTCCCCTTGGACGGGTCGTTGCTGTGGGCCTGCGCGAGCGTCGCCAGCAATGGGGCCTCGAGTCGCTCGCGGTCGGCCCCGGGGAGCAGCTCGAGCGCACGGGCCGCATGGCGCAACGCGATCTGCGGTTCGAGCCGCCCGAGATCATCAAAGAACCAGGCACACGACGTGAACATCGCCATCGTGTGGACGTTGGCCTCGAGCAGTTGCCGCGCCTCGGGAGGCAGGTGCGATGTGTCGTCGAGGTCCGGGCCGGCGGCGTCGCGGAGTGCCCAGAAATCGCCGGTGCCCGCGCGCCAGCAGCGCTCGATCGTTGCCGCGACGCCGTCCGCCACCGCTTGCAGCGCATGGCGCAGCGGCACGCGCCACTGCTGGGCCGTGCCTGGCTCGAATCGGCAACCACAGTCGGTGCGCCATCGTTCGATGCCGTGCGGGCAACTCCACGACGAGGGCGACACGACGCGGACCTCGTCGACGGCAGGCGACGCCGCGAGTACCGCGGCAAAGTTGCTGAGGCGCACATCGTCCCGGCGCCCAATCCGATCGATCAGCTGCGCCAGCACCAGATCGCCAACCCGATGATGATGCCCGAAGGTCTCGCCATCGGTCGCAACGGCGCGCACCGTCACGCCGCCATCGGGCGCGCGGTCGCCCTCGGTGAGCTGCGCTTCCCAGCGCGCGGCGTCTTCCAGCACGTTGCCGAACGCCACCTGATGCGACGCGGGCCCGTCATACACACAGATTGCGATCGAGCGGCCGCCCGGGCCGTGCCAGCGTCCCGCACGGCCGAATGGCGGCGGTGCGTCGACCTGCCCGGGGCCGAGAATCGTGAATCCGATGTGCTCGTCGGCCAGCACGGCGAGCGTGTCGTCATCGACCGCCGCTTCCGGGAGCCACATCCCCGCGGGTTCGCGGCCGAACCGCGCGCGGAAATCGCGGATTCCCCACCGCACCTCGGTGCGCCGGTCGCGGTGCGACAGCAACGGCAGGATCACGTGATGGTAGGGCGAGGCGATGGCGTTGCCGTGGCCGAGGCGCGCGACCGACGCGGCGTCGGCGGCGATGATGGCGTCGCGCACCGACGGCGCATGCCGATCGAACCAGCGGAACAGCGTCGGCCCGACGTCGAACGAGCAGGCCGCGTAGGCGTTGATCACCTGGCTGACCTGCCCCTGGTCGTTGATCACGCGGCCCAGCGCCAGCGGCGCGTAGCACTCTCGCGTGATGCGCTCGTTCCAGTCGTGATCGGGCGCGGCACTGCGTTCGCGAGGCACCAGCTCGAGCCACGGATCTTCGCGTGGCGGCTGATAGAAATGCCCGTGGATGACGACGTCGAGCATGCTCAGCGCAGTGGCAGGTCGGACGCGGCGGCGACCGCGCCAAAGAGGTCGCTGAAGGGCGCGTCGATCGCGTGCAGCGTGTGGGCGACCCGCACGCCGGCGTCGATGTCCGCGCCGGGGTCCTCGAGAAACGGCAGCAGCCATTCCAGCGCATCGCAATGTTCGACGAACCGCTTGGTGGCGTAGTCGCCCGCGGCACCGGTCGAAATGATGAACTGCCAGTCGGAACTCTGCGCGAGCAGGAGTTCGCGCGCCGCCTGTTCGATCACGTCGCGGCTGTGCCAGCGCGTCAACGCCTGCGGCACGGCATTCCAGAATCGCTCTTCCAGCGGCCAGAGCTTGCGCCACGTCCATTCGGTTTCGGGGTTCATCCACATCGAGAAGTCGCCGTCCTTGCCCCAGGATCCGGCCTTCATCTCGACGACTTGATGCGGTGGCGCGTCGAGGAGCGACGCACCCGCCGACAGCGGACGCAGGTTGCTGTCGCCATCAACGTCTTCGTACACGTGACGCAGGAAGTCCATCCCCTCGAACCACCAGTGCCCGAAGAGCTCGGTGTCGAACGGCGCGACCACGGCCTGATCGCCGGGCAGTGCCGTGGCGGCGATGCGGTCGAGCAACTCGCGGAAATGCAACGCGTGGGTCCGGACGGCGTCGTGCGCCGCTTCCGGCTGGTAGCGATGCTTGGCGCCGAGATCCGCGGACGCATCGGTCACCGCCCAGAGCTTGAGCCCGCCCGGATACCGGATCTTGTGGAACTCCAGATAGCGTCCGTCGCCCGGATAACCGCCGTGACGACTCCACACCTGTGACGTGGCCACCGGGTCACGGACCAGGACGTTGACCTGGCGCCCGCGGGTCGCCGTGCCGACCTGATAACTCCGATACGGCGAATGGGCGCTGTCGATCGTGACCGGTTCGCGCGCGGCGCCGGTGTAGGGATCGAGGACGTGACCGGCATCGATCAGGTGCGCATCGACAAAGAACCACTGGAAGCCGGCGTAGCGCAGGTGATCCTCGATGCCGCACCGGGCGTCTCGCGCCGGCGCGTCGATGAGCGGCTGCCATGGACCGGCCGGTCGGTAGGCGCACTCCGGCACCCAGCACCCGCGCGGCAGGTCGCCGAAATGCCGGACGTGTTCGGCGCGACCGACCAGCAACTGCAACCGGATGCTTTCATCGCGCGCGAGCAGTGGCAGGAAGCCGTGCGTGGCCGCCGACGAGATCAGTTCGATGCGCCCGGCCTGCGCGTGGCTGCGAAACGTCGCCAGCAGATCCTTGCCGGTGCGGAGCCACGTCTGCTGCAGCGCGAGTACATGATCGCGCCAGAACGGCACCAGCGGCAGCAGGTCGGCATCGCCGGTCTCGCGCAGGGACGCCGCGGCCTCGTCGATGGTGTCGAGACGGTGGGCAAAGTACTGATCGAGCTCGCTCCGGAACGAGGGATGCGCGAACTGGGCCGCGAGAATCGGCGTGATGCCGAGCGTGATGGGCGGCGGTACGTCCTCGTCGACCAGTCGATCGAGCACCTGCACCAGCGGGAGGTAGCTGTCGAGCGCGGCTTCGCAGATCCAGTCGGACCCGTGCGGCCAGCGGCCGTGATGCAACACCCAGGGCAGGTGACTGTGCAGCGTGAGGACGAAGCGCAGTGTCACGCGGCGCGACCGGCGGCGAGCCCGATGGCGCGGCGGTAGATGTCGAGGTACCGCTCGGCGACGCGATCCCAGCCGAAATCATGCGCCATGCCGGCGCGCTGCATCTCGGTCCACGCGCGCACCGACCGGTGTTCGGTCATCGCGCGCCAGACACCGCCGACCAGCGCGCGCTCGTCGAACGCGTCGAACAGGAAACCGGTGACGCCATCATCGATCGTGTCGGCCAGGCCGCCGACGCGCCGCGCGATCGGCACGGTGCCGTAGCGCTGGGCGCGCATCTGCGTCAGGCCACAGGGCTCGTATTGCGACGGCATGAGATAGAGATCGGCGCCGGCGATCATGATGTGTTCGATCTCGTCGGAAAAACTGGTCACCACGCCGACCCGGTGCGGCATCGCCTCGTGCAGCGCCTGCACCGCGTGCTCGAGGTCCTTGTCGCCGGTGCCCATGAAGACATATTGGGCGGCAAAGTGGAAGAGCGGCGTGTTGTGGACCACGATGTCGAGGCCCTTTTGCCGCGCCATCCGGCCGATCGACGCGAACACCGGAATGAACGGGTTCTCGGGCAGGCCGAAGCGCCGCTGCAACGCCACCTTGCACGCGCGCTTGCCGTCGAGCTGGGCGGCCGAATACCGTTCGGCGATATGCGGATCGGTGGCCGGATTCCAGATCGCCTGATCGATACCGTTGAGCACGCCGGTGAAGCGGTTGCCCATCCACTGAAATACTTCCTGCAGGCCGAAGCCGCCAGCCGGCGTGCGCAACTCCTGCGCGTGCGTCGGGCTGACCGTCGTGGCCATGTCGGTGTGGGTGAGGCCACCCTTGAGATAGTTGGTCTTGCCGTACCATTCCAGCGCGTCGGGTGTCCACAGCGACCACGGCAGACCGATCTCGGGCATGATCTCGCGCGGGAAGTGACCCTGATAGCCGCCGTTGTGCACGGACATCACCACCGGAATGCGACGATACCACGGGTCGTGTCCCCACCAGCTGCGCAGGTAGACCGGGGCGAGTGCCGCGTGCCAGTCGTGCGCGTGCAGCAACACCGGGCCCGCGGTGATCCGGGGAAGGGCCGCGACCGCCGCCGCCGCAAACGCGGCAAAGCGCCGCGCATTGTCGGGATAATCGACGCCCTGCTCACCATACAATCCCGCGCGATCGAAAAATCCGGCGTGTTCGATGAAGCAGGTCGGCGTATCGGACGCGGGATCGCGCTCGCGCCAGAGCCGGAAGGTCTCGCGATGCGGGCCGAACTGCAGCGTGTAGGGCTCGCCCACCGGTTCGGGATCGCGCAGGTGCCGCTGCACCGCGCGATACAGCGGCAGGATCGCCATGGTCGCGAGTCCGCAGCGGTGCTGATCCCGATGCAGGCCCCACGCGGCCTCCGCCAGGCCGCCAGTGCGCGCATACGGGTAATACTCGGCCGCGAGGTGCACCACGGTCGGTGCGGTGCCGTCGATCAACGGCAGCTGGAATCGGGGCGCGGGGGTCATGCGGTCACGGCAGCGGAGGATCGTCGACAAAGGGATCGCCGTGCAGGATCGGCGCGTAGTAGCGCGTGACATAGTCCTGCAGCATCCGGCGTGCCGTGAATTCGCGTCCTGCCATGCGGATCGACTCCTTCATCCGCTGGACCCAGCCGCGCGGAATACCGTGCGAGTCCTGGTCGTACCAGAGCGGAATGATTTCGTTCTCCAGCAACTGATATAGCTCCCCGGCGTCGTGCGCGTCGACCTGGTCGGCGTCGAGCGCCGGGTCGGCGCGGCTGATCGCCCAGCCATTCTTGCCGTTGTAGCCCTCTTCCCACCAGCCATCCATGGTACTCAGTTGCGGCACGCCGTTGAGGGCGGCCTTCATCCCGCTGGTGCCCGACGCCTCGTAGGGCACCCGCGGCAGGTTGAGCCACAGGTCAACGCCCTGCACCAGCTGATGGGCGACGTGCATGTCGTAGCCTTCGAGAAAGGCAATCCGCCCCTCGAACACGGGATCACGCGCATAGTAGTACAACGCCTGGAGGATTTCCTTGCCCGGGTTGTCCTGCGGATGCGCCTTGCCCGCGAACACGACCTGGACGGGTCGCCGGCTGTCGGTCACGAGGGCGCGGAGCCGCTCGACATCATGAAACAGCAGGTTGGCGCGCTTGTAGGTGGCGAACCGTCGCGCGAAACCGATGGTGAAGACACCGGGGTCGAGCAGGCTGCCGGCGGCCACCACCTGGGCGGCCTCGCTCCACTCGTCGCGCCAGCGGCGCCGGGCTTCTTCGCGGAGGTAGCGCAGCAGCACGTGTTTGAGATCGCGATGCGTGAACCACACTTCCCGGGCGTCCATGCCGAGCACGGCATCCCAGATCTGTGCTTCGTCGAGACGGAACCCCCAGTCTTCTCCGATGTGATAGTCGAGCAGCCGCATGGTCGGATTCGCCATCCAGGTGGCGAGGTGCACGCCATTGGTGACCGCGCCAATCGGCACCTCATCGACGGGACGATCGCTCCAGAGATCGCCCCACAGTTCCCGCGACACCACGCCGTGCCGTTGCGCCACGCCGTTGACATGTCCCGCCAGCCGGATCGCGAGCACCGTCATCTCGAACTCGCGCGACGCGGGACGGCGGGGATGCACGCCCAGGCCGATGGCCGCTTCGGCGGCCGCACCGAAGTCCTCCAGGTATCCCGGGCCGGCGCACTCTGCCACGTCGCCCACGTCGAAGGCGTCGTGGCCGGCCGGCACCGGCGTATGGGTCGTGAAGATGGTGTTGCGGCGGACCGCGGTCACCGCGTCGCTGAGCGGCGTTCCCGAACCGACCAGTTCGCGGGTCCGTTCGAGCATCATGAAGGCGGCGTGCCCTTCGTTCGCGTGCCACGCCCCGGGGGTGATGCCGAGCGCACGGAGCACGCGCACGCCGCCGGTGCCGAGGATCCATTCCTGGCGCAACCGCAGCTCGGCGCCGCCGGAATAGAGCTTGCTCGTGAGGGTGCGGTCGTCCGCGTGATTCAACTCGAGATCGGTGTCGAGAAAATACAGGGGTGCCCGGCCGACCTTCATGGTCCAGACGCCGATATGCACGGCGCGCCCGAATGTGTTCAGCACCGTCACCCAGGGCGTGTCGTCGGCGCCGGTGAGCGGCATCAGCGGCGTGGACGCCGGATCGAAATGGTCGTCGGAATCCTCCTGCCAGCCGAGCGGCGTGATCCGCTGGTCGAAATATCCCTTCTTGTAGAACAGGCCGACGCCGACGAACGGCACCGACAGATCCGACGCGGATTTGCAGTGATCGCCGGCGAGGATACCCAGGCCGCCGGAATAGATCGGCACCGATGCATGCAACCCGAATTCGGCACAGAAGTACGCCACCGGTCGATCGGCACCGATGTCGGGGTAGTGGTCGGGAAACCATCCGGCGCTGGTGTTGGTCTCGATGGCGAACCACGCCATCACCTCATCGTAGTGCGAGCAGAAGTCGGCGTCTCGCGCGAGCGCCTCGAAGCGGTCCGGCGACGTCCCGCGGAGCACCTCGATGGGATTGTGGTGCGACGCCCGCCAGAGCGGTTCGTCGATGCGGCGAAACAGCGCGCGGGCCTGACGGTGCCAGCTCCACGCCAGATTATGGGCCAGGTCGACGAGACCGGCCAGGCGTTCGGGCAGTTCGGGTAACGGGTCGCGCAACGGCGGCATGCGGTGCTCCGACAGCAGGTTCGGTCATGGAACGTCACGAGTTGAACGAGGCAAGATAAAGGGCCGTCGGTCGGGGCCCGGGCTCACGAGGCGGCCGGGTTGACGTGGTCGCCGGGCGGGCCTATGGTGTCGCATCATGCCCGACACGCGCGAATGTCGCTGACGCTGTTTGCCTTGCTGGTGGGCGGCGGCTCGCTGGCCGCCGGCCTGCTCGGTGCGCTCACCGGTCTGGGCGGCGGCATCGTGGTCGTGCCGATGCTCACGATTCTCTTTCATGTGGACCTGCGTTACGCGATTGGGGCGTCGCTGGTGTCGGTGATCGCCACGTCGTCGGGCGCCGCCGCCGCGTACGTGCGCGAAGGGTTCACCAACGTGCGAGTCGGCATCTTTCTCGAAGTGGCGACCACGATCGGCGCCCTGAGTGGCGCCGCGGCGGCCCGCTTCATCCCCACCAGCGCGCTGTCACTGCTGTTCGGTCTGGTGCTGCTGTACACCGCGGTGCGGTCGTGGCGCGGGTCTGCGGATCTCGAGCACGGGGCGATGCTCGAACCGGCCCATCCGTGGGCCAATGCGCTACGGCTCAACGGCGACTATCCCACCAGTCGCGGCAAGCAGCCGTATCACGTGCAGCATGTGCCGGCCGGGTTCGGCTTGATGTTTGCGGCCGGCATTCTCTCGGCCCTGCTCGGCATCGGGTCGGGCGTGATCAAGGTGCTCGCGATGGATCGCACCATGAAATTGCCGTTCAAGGTGTCGACCACCACCAGCAATTTCATGATCGGCGTCACCGCGGCCGCCAGTGCCGGCGTGTACCTGCATCGTGGCTACATCGACCCGCTGATCGCGTTTCCCGTGATGCTCGGCGTGCTCACCGGCGCGTTGGTGGGCGCACGCTACCTCCCGAAGGCGCGGACGCCCTGGCTCCGCCTGCTGTTCACCGTCGTGGTAATCGTGCTCGCAGCCGAGATGCTCGTGCGCGGGGTGCGAGGCATCATATGACGCCGCCGTCGACCGAAGCGGCCGAAGACCTGCGGCTCGATCAGGTGCTGGGGCGTCTGCTGCAGCTTGGCGTGGTGATCGCCGCCGTCGTGGTCATCGCCGGCGTGCTGCTGCTTGCCGTGCGCAGTCCGCGTCCGTCGCTGGTGGTGCGGCCATTCCGCGGTGAGCCGGCGCCGCTGCGGTCGATCGGGAGCATCGCCACTCTGGCGTTCCATGGCGACGCGGCGGGCGTGATCCAGCTCGGCCTCCTGCTGCTGATCGCCACGCCGGTCGCGCGCGTCGCGATCATGCTGCTGGATTTCGTGTTGCGCCGCGACTGGGCCTATATCGCGATCACGTCCGTCGTGCTCGGCGCGTTGCTGTGCGGCATCCTGAGCTGACGGCCGAGGCGGGGCAGGGGGACTGCAGACCGGGGTCATTGTGTATCTCTCGGGCGGCGTCTCGTCTCCCCGCAGATCTCCCACACCGTTTCCCACCAGTGGATGGTATCGCGCCTTGAGCGGACCGACCGCGTTGCCCGACGATCTTCAAGAAGCCTTGCGGCAGAGCGAGGAGCGTTTTCGCCTGCTGGTCGAAGGCGTGCGGGAATACGCGATCTTCATGATCGACCCCGACGGCATCGTGATCAGCTGGAATAATGGCGCGGAGCGCATCAAGGGTTATACCGCCACCGAAATCATCGGACAGCATTACTCGAAGTTCTATCCCGACGAGGCGCGGACCGCGAAAAAGCCCGAGCGGCTGCTGACGACGGCGCTCGCCGAGGGCGTCGCGGAGGACGAGGATTGGCGGGTGCGCAAGGACGGAACCCGCTTCTGGGCCAACGTGGTGATCACGCCCTTGTTCGACGCGGAAGCACGGCATATCGGGTTCGCCAAGGTCACGCGCGACCTGACGGATCGCCGCGAACAGGAGGCCGCCGCACGCCGGGCCGACCAGGAGCGCCTGGCCGAGAGCGAGGAGCGGTTCGGCAGCTTCGCGCAGCACCTGCCCGGACTGGTGTGGATCAAGGACCGGAGCGGGCGCTACACCTATGTCAACACCGCGATGACGGCCGCGCTGCCGGCCGGGCGCGACGGCGTGCTGGGGCATGCCGACGCCGACCTGTTTTCGCCGGAGATCGCGCTGGCAATCGGCGCCAACGACGAGCGCGCGATGCTGTCGCAGGTCGGATTGCAGGCGCTGGAGACGTTGCCGTTCGGTGGTGTCGATCGCCATTACATCGTGAGCCGCTTTCCGATCGCTGACGCCGCCGGGCGATATACGCGGCTGGGCGGGATCGCCATCGACATCACCGATCGGATCGAGGCCGAAGACGCGTTGCGCGATGCGGACCGCCGCAAGAATGAATTCCTGGCGACGCTGTCGCACGAACTGCGCAACCCGCTGGCGCCGATTCGCAACGGCGTGCACCTGCTGCGCGCCGATGACGCGGCGGTGAGCCGCGAGCAGGTGTACCAGATGCTGGAGCGCCATGTCGACCACATGGTGCGATTGATCGACGACCTGCTCGAATTGTCGCGCATCACCAGTGGCAAGGTCGACCTGCGCCGCGAGCCGACCGATCTGCGCACGGTGATCGCCCACGCGATCGACGCCAGCATGGTGGTGATCAACACCAAGCGGCATCGCTTGATCACGCGCGTCGGCAATGAGCCGGTCATGGTGCAGGGCGATCCGGTGCGGCTCACCCAGATCGTGGTGAACCTGCTGAACAATGCCGCCAAATACACGCCCGACGGCGGCCAGATCCAGGTCTCCCTCACACGCGAGAATGGCGACGCGGTGATCCGCGTGTGTGACAGCGGCCTGGGCATCCCCACCGAGATGCTGCCGCGGGTGTTCGACATGTTTGCGCAGGTCGACCGCACCCTTGCACGATCGTCCGGTGGTCTCGGCATTGGCCTGGCCCTCGCTCGCAGCCTGGTCGACATGCATGGTGGACGCATCGTGGCGCGGAGCGCGGGTCTCGATCTTGGCAGCGAGTTCGAGGTGCGCCTCAGCGCGATCGCCAGTGTGCATCCGACCCCCACCGATCGCGTGCCGGCGGGGGCCGCATCGCCCGCCATGCGCGTGCTCGTCGTGGACGACAGTCGCGATGGGGCGGACACCGTATGCATGGTGCTCACAGCGATGGGTTTCGAAGCCCGCGCCGCCTACGATGGCGCCTCGGCGCTGGGCATGGTGCGCGGATGGATGCCGCAGGTGGTGCTTCTCGACATCGGGATGCCGGGGATGGACGGGTACGAAGTGGCGCGACGGATTCGGGCCGACCCGCACGGTGCCGGCATCCGCCTGATCGCGCTGACGGGCTGGGGTACGCAGGACGACCGCCAGCGCACCCAGGCGGGTGGCTTTGACGATCATTGGATCAAGCCGGTCGATCCCGCCAAGCTGTACGGCTTGTTGATGACGCATGGCGACGGGGTCGAGTCGACGTCGTAGTGCGCCCTTGCGGGCCACCACGCCGCCGTCGTAACATGTCGCCCTCACGAGCACGCCGGCGTGCGTCATTCCGGGCCGGCGTTGCTCCACGCGTGGTTCATCCAGTCCGCCGCCTCGCCCCAGGGATTACCGACCATGCTGCGTTGCACTCCGTTCCTGCTGTTCGACGGTAACTGCGCCGAGGCGATGACATTCTATCATGAATGTCTGGGCGGCAGCCTCACGCTCACAAAGCTCGGCGATACCCCGATGAAGGCGATGTTTCCCCCGGAGAAGCATGATCGGATCATCAATGCGCACCTGACGAGCGGCCCCATCGAACTCTCGGCCACCGACTGGATGGCGTCGCCGCAGTACGATCCGGTCATGGGCAACACGGTGGCGCTCTTTGTGGTCGGCGGTGCGTTCGATGAGCTGAAGTCCCTGTTCGACAAGCTCGCGGCAGGCGCCGACACGGCTCGATTTCAGGAGCTGCACGACATGCCGTTCGGGACGTATGGACAGTTCTACGATCGCTACGGATTTCAGTGGATTTTCAAGGGAGATCCGCGCACGCAGGGACCGTCCAGCTGATCCGTTCGACCACCATCGCTGTCGCCGCCGTGGTGACATTCGCAGGCTGTGCCGGCAATCCGCGGCCTGCGGCACCGTTCGCCGCACCCGACGACCTTGCCGCGGCGCGCGACCTGGTCGCCCGCGTGGTGCCGGGGCACGGCGGTGATTTCGAGCTCGCGTCGATTCCCGACAGCGCGGGACACGATGTCTTCGAAGTCGCCGGCGATCGCGGCAAGGTGGTACTCCGCGGCTCATCGGGTGTCGCGATCGCGTCGGCGCTCAACTGGTATCTCGAGCATGTGGCCGGGGCCGACGTCGAGTTGCCGCTCGTGCCGGTCCGGCTCCCGTCGCCGCTTCCGGTCGTCGATCACGCCGTCCACATCGCGACGCCATATCGACTGCGCTACATGTTCAACTACTGCACCTTCTCCTATTCAATGGCGTGGTGGGACTGGACCGATTGGCAGCGGATAATCGACTGGATGGCGCTCAAGGGAATCAACGCGCCGCTGGCGATCACCGGTGAGGAAGGGACCTGGCGCGCCGTCCTGCGCGACATGGGTTTCTCGCACGCACAGATCGCCGACTTCCTCGTCGGGCCCGCCTACTTCCCCTGGGGCTGGATGGCCAACGTCGACGGCCTCGGCGGACCGCTTCCCGATTCGTGGATTGATTCGCACGTCGCGCTCGAGCGGCAGATCCTGGCGCGGGAACGCTCGCTCGGCATGACGCCGATCCTGCAGGGGTTCACGGGGCACGTGCCGGAGTCCATCACGCAGGTGATTCCGGGTGCCCGGATCCACCAGACTGGCGATTGGTCAGCCGGGTTCCATGGCACCTGGTTTCTCGATCCGTTGGACACGCTCTTCCAGCGCATGGGTGCCGATTTCATGAAGCGGCAGCAGGAGCTCTTCGGCACCGACCATTACTACGCCGCCGACCCGTTCAACGAGATCAATCCGCCGTCGAACGATTCGACCTTCCTCGCGGCCATGGGCCGCGCCATCTACCGCGGGATGGCGTCGACCGATTCCCAGGCGACGTGGGTGCTGCAGGGCTGGTTTCTGGTGAACACGCCGAAGTTCTGGCTCGATCCGCAGGCGTCCGCGCTACTCGGCGCCGTGCCCGATGACCGGATGCTGGTGCTCGACCTCTGGGGTGAGCGCTCGCCTGCGTGGAAGGTGCGGCACGCCTTCTACGGCAAGCCGTGGATCTGGAACGTGCTCTACAACTTCGGCGGCAAGGTGAGCGTCAACGGGGACCTGCCGCGCATCGCCGGCAACCTCGATAGCGTGCTGGTGAGCCCCGCGAAGGGGAAGTTCTCGGGCATCGGCATGATGATTGAGGGATTCGGCGCCAATCCGATCGTCGAGGAGTACGTCTTCGACCAGGTCTGGCGCGACAGCGTCGCCGATCCGGGCCGCTGGACGCGCGACTACATCACGCGTCGCTACGGTGGCTTCGATGCGTCGGCGTGGCAGGCGTGGCAGATCCTGTTGCGCACGGCGTTCCGCTCGCCCCAGCAGACCGGGAACTTCCTGGCGGAGCGGCCGCAGTTCTATGTGAAGGGCAGGGCGTATCGCACTGAGCCGATTCCACCGTACGATCCCGCGTTGCTGCGCGCGGCGCTCGATTCGTTGCTGGCCGCGGCGCCCAGGCTCGGTGCCAACGACCATTACCGCTACGACGTGGTGAACCTCGCGCGACAAGTGCTCGGCGAGATGGGCAAGCCGCTGGTCGACAGCGTGCAGGCGGCGTATCTGCGACGGGATCGCGGGGCGATGGTGGCGGCGGAGGATCAGGTCGAGCAGCTGCTGCGCGACCTCGATACCCTGACGGCGACGCGTCCGGAATTCCTGCTCGGCAAGTGGATTGGCGATGCGCGACGCTGGGGCACGACCACCGCCGAGCAGGATTTGTACGAGTGGAACGCGCGGAACCTGATCACCTTGTGGGGCACCAAGTGTACCGAGGGAGAAAACGACGACCTCAATCTGTATGCCTTCAAGGAGTGGTCGGGAATGTTCGGCGGGTACTTCCTGCCGCGGTGGCGTGCATTCTTTGCGGCGTTGAACGCGGCATTTGATGCGGGCACCGCCTTTGATCGGAAACCCTTTGCCGAGGCGTCGTGCACGTGGGAGCAAGCCTGGTCGAAGGACACGGCTCCGTCATTTGCGACGAAGGCCGTCGGAGATGAGATCGCGGTGACCCGGCGGGTGATGGCACGGTGGGGGGGCGGCTAAGGGCGACCGATCGTCCGTCCGCTACTCCGCTCTCAGCGCGATCAGCGGATCCACCGTGGCGGCGCGCCGTGCCGGGAGGGCACTCGCTGCCACCGCCACGACCAGCAGCAGCACGCCGGCACCCATCACGAACAGCTGGCTCTGGCCGGCCAGTCCGTACAACTCCGCGGCGATCGCCTTGCCGGCGCCAAACGCGAGCGGCGCCCCAACCAGCACGCCGACCGCGACGAGTACCAGCGCCTGCCGGAGCACCAGCCACACGACACTCGTCGTGGCGGCGCCCAGCGCCATGCGCACCCCGATCTCGCGAACGCGCTGCGCGACCTGGTATGACACCACTCCGTAGAGTCCGATGGCGGCGAGAATGAGCGCCACTGCGCCGAACAGCGTGGCGAGCTCCGCCGTGAGGGTTTCGCGATTCAGCGACGCATCGATCGACGCCTCGATCGTTTCCGGGCCGTCGATCTGCAGTCCGGGCACGACCGCCTGGAGCGCCCGCCGCAGCGCCACGGGCATCGTGGCGTCGTCACCGGCAGTGCGCACCGCGATCGTGAGTACCGGAATCCGGTTCAATCCCGGGAACTGCGCCAGCGGCACGTAGACCAGCGGTGCCGCCGGCTGTCGCAGGTCCGTGAACCGCGCGTCACCCGCCACGCCCACGATCTGCAGCAGCGTGGAGTCTCCGCCGATCACGGTGCGGATGTTCGCGCCCACCGGGTTGCGGTCCCGGAGGTACTGCTGCACGAACGCCTGATTGACGATGGCGACCTGCTGACCGCCGGTACGATCGCCGTGGGTGAAGTCCCGTCCTTGTGTGACGCGGATGCCGAGGGTGGCGAAGAATCCCGGCGTGACCGGGTTGAACCACCCTTGCATGTTCTCATCCGGTTTGGGCGAGTAACCCTCGACATCCATGTCCGCGCCGAGCCGCCGTCCGCCGAATACGGGCATCATCAGCGAGAGCGCGGCGGAGCGCACGCCGGGGATCAGCACGGCGCGTGCGACGAGCTGGTCGGTGTAAAGCCCCAGGCCCGCTGCCTCGTACGGCGTGCCGCGCGCGTCGAATTCGGCGCTCACGACGTGCTCCATGGAGAATCCGCCGTTGATGGAGCGCAGGTTGCGGAGCGTCGCGACGAACAGCCCCGCCGCATTGACCAGCACCAGCGCGATGACAACCTGCACCACCACGACGCCGCGGTCGAGCCACCCGGCGTGGCGCACGGCCGACGAATGTCCGGCCTCCTTGAGGGGCGCGATCAGGTCGGTCCGCGTGGCACGCCAGGCGGGGATGCCGCCGAACAGCAACACCGCGACGACCGCCACGACGGCGGTAAAGCCGAGCATCTGCCCATTGAGGTGCAACCCGACACGATCGACGATGGGACCCGGCATGCGGTGCGCGATTTCGCGGAGCGCCCACCACGCCAACCCCAATCCGGCCACGCTGCCGATCGTCGCGAGCACGGCGCTCTCCACCAGCATCTGGACCGCGAGCCGCGCGCGCGAGGCGCCGAGCGACAGGCGCACCGCCAGCTCTCGCTCGCGGGCCGATGCGCGCGCCAGCAGCAGCGTGCCGATGTTGGCGCATGCCGCGAGCAGGACGACCAGCGCACCGCCCAGCAATTCGAACAGCAGGCGTCCGTACATCGTGCTGACATCGAACTTCGAGGAGCTCATGCCGTGCTCGATGCTGACCAGGCGGAGACCCGGCCCGGCCACCGGTGTGCGGGAGGACGCCACGCTGGCCGCGCAGCATGAATGCCAGGTCGCGTCGATCATGCCGGCCGCAGTGGCGAGGTTGGCGGCGCGCGCCAATCGACCGATGATCAGGACCGACTCGGTGTTCGCGGCGGTGGTTTCGACGGCGTCGTCGCCGATAAGTGGCAGCGTACTCAAGGGAACGGCCGCGTCGAACGATCCGGGGTACGGGAGCCCCTGATACGCCGCCGGCGCCACGCCAATGACGGTGAACGACGCGCTGCCCAGCGTGATCGTGCGCCCGATTGCCGCGGGATCGCGAGCGAACAGCGTCGACCAGAGGGCATCCGAAATCACCACGACGGGCGCGCGCGTGCGTTCATCCTCGACCGAAATCAGCCGGCCCCGCATCGGCTGGAGGCCGATGGTGGCGAAGAAGTTGCCATCCACGGCATCCACGCCCACCGACGTGCGGAAGTCACCGGAAACGAGCGGGACGTAGCCGGTGCCGCCGAGCGCGGTGATGCTGGCAAAGCCGCGACTGCGTCGCAGCGAGCCATACTCGTTCCAGGAGAACGTGTTGTTCGGCAAGTCCGGCGCGGCGCGCCGCACGTCAACCAGTTGCTCGGGATGCGAGAGCGGCAGCGGCTGCAGCAGCACGCCGTAGATGAGGCCGAAGATCGCCGAGTTGGCGCCGATACCGATCGCGAGCGACAGCACCGCCACGGCAGTAAAGGCCGGTGCGCGGAACAGGTTCCGCCAGGCGTATCGCAGATCCTGACGCAGGGCGTCGAGCCAGCCGAGGGGCGTCATGCGGCGTGTCTCTTCCATATACCAGGCCTGGCTTCCGAAGCGGGCGCGGGCCTGGGCCACCGGGTCGTCCGGCCCCAGGTGCTCCTGCGCGTGCAACTCAAGGTGATGGCGGAACTCCTGGTCCATCTCGCGGTCGAAATCCCCGCGCCGGAACAGGGGGCGCAACCGATGGCGAACGGCATCGAACAGTGACATCGCAACGCGACGCGATCAGGCGCGGCCGAGCACGCGGGAAATCGCCAGCGCCAGGTCGTCGAAGGCCGAAATCTTCTGGCCCAGGCGCTTGCGCCCCGACGCCGTGATGGTGTAGTAGCGCGCCTGGCGGCCGGTGGGCGAGGTCTTCCACGCCGACGTGACCCAGCCCTGCTGCTGCAACCGTTCGAGGGCGGGGTAGAGCGATCCCTGCTCGACGCGCAGCAGCGCTTCGGAGGAGTGCTCGATGTGTCGCGCGATGGCATAGCCGTGCATGCGACCGAGCGTGAGCGTCTGCAGGATCAGCAGGTCGAGCGTGCCGGCGAGCAGTTCGTTGCGGGATTTGCGCGGGAGCGGCATGACAGGTAGGATGCCTACCTGTCGATAGGAAGTCAAGCTACCTATCTGGGCGGTCGGGACCTGCGGGTGCGCCCGCGGGAACGCCACCGGCCTCGCTATACTCTCTGCCGTGAATCCGGGTCACGCGCAGGCTCCCACGTCCGTGCCGAATCCGCTGCGGGGACTCGGGGTCGCGCGAGTTCTCGCCGGCGTCTGGTTCATCGGCACCGGCGTCGCCACCTGGCGACAGTACCGCGACCTGTTTCCCCAGGCCGGACGGCTCTTCGGCGGCGACATCGGGGCGACCGATGCGCCGCTCCGATCGCTGCTGGCGCTGATCCTCGGCGCGGTGCTGGTCGTCATCGGCGCGCTGCTGGCGCGCCAGGGATTCGGGTGGACGCGTCGCCTGATCGTCCCGCCCGACGGGCCGGTGGCACTCGATCATGCCGAGGTCGTCGCGACGCTGACGGGGCACCAGTTGCCCGCCTATGCCGCCGGACCCGACCAACCGTATTGGCCGTTGCGACGGTGGCTTGCCGACGAAATGGCCGACCTGACGCGATGGCGCCGCGACCTCGTCAGCCAGGGCCTGCGCGTGTTCGTGCGATCATGCGGCGTGGTCCTGGGGATCGCGATCACGTGGGCCGTGATCACGCTGGCGACCACCAGCGACCTGGTCGGCGACATTCCCGCCGCGTTCATCAGCGTGGTTCCGCTACTCACGGCCATCTGGGCCGCCTGCGGCCTGCTGTTGATCGCTTCGACCCACCCGCGCATCGACTCGGTGGCGTTTCCGCCGCCGCCCCGTCCGCGCTACAAGGCGGAACGACACCCGGGCGACGTCATCGAGAGTCGCCCCACCATGCTGCAGCCCGAGCCGGCCCCGGTGGGCGTGACGCTCGGCCTGGTCGGTGTCGTGACGCAATGCCTGCTGATGGTGTGGTGGGATCTGCCGTACACGGGATACCCGTTGTTGGCGACCTCGATCATTCGCGACACGGGCGCGATCGCGGGCGGCCTCGTGTTCTTCGTTCTGGGCGACCGCATGATCTCGGCGGCGGCCGAGATACTGCGGCGGGTCCGATACGAGTCGATCGTCGTCCTGATCGACATGGCCGGCGACGGTCTCATCGCGCGGGCCGCAGGCGTCCGCACCGAGACCCGCGGCCTCGCCGGCTCAAGGCACGTGGTCGCGGCCGTGGGCGGCGTGGACGTGCGTGAATCGGCGGAGCGGTTGCTCGACCGGTAAGGTTGTCGGCTGCGTGCTCGCCGCTGACCTGCCTGCCATTTTTCTCGTTGCGCTGTTCCCCGCGTTCACCTCGTCAGTTTCCGATACTTGATCCGGTGCGGCTGGTCGGCGTTGACGCCCTTGCGCTTCTTGAGGTCGGCCGAATAGTCCTGGTAGTTCCCTTCGAACCAGACCGTCTCCGAATCGCCCTCGAAGGCCAGGATGTGCGTCGCGATGCGGTCGAGAAACCAGCGATCGTGCGAGATGACCACGGTGCATCCCGAGAAGGTGAGCAACGCGTCTTCGAGGGCGCGCAACGTGTCGACGTCGAGATCGTTGGTCGGCTCGTCGAGCAGCAGCAGGTTGCCGCCGGTCTTGAGCAGCTTGGCGAGGTGCAGCCGGTTGCGCTCGCCGCCCGACAGCTTGCCGACCTTCTTCTGCTGGTCGGCACCGCGAAACCCGAACCACGACGCGTAGGCGCGCGCGTTGACGCTGCGGGTGCCGAACTGCAGCGTATCGAGATCGCCGGCAATTTCCTGGAACGCCGTGTGGTCGGCGTCGAGCGCTTCCCGTGACTGGTCGACATACGCCGCCTGCACCGTCTTGCCGACGATCAGTTCGCCCGCGTCGGGCTGCTCCTGCCCCACGATCATCCGGAACAGCGTCGTCTTGCCGGCGCCGTTGGGTCCGATCACGCCGACGATGCCACTGCGGGGCAGGGAAAAGTCGAGCTTGTCGAACAGCAGCTTGTCGCCGTAGGCCTTGCGCAACTGCTTCGCGACCACGACCTCGTCGCCCAGGCGCGGCGCCGGCGGAATCAGGATCTCGTGCCCGGTGGCGTCGGCCTGCTGCTCTTCCTGCACCAGCGTTTCATAGGCCGCCAGCCGGGCCTTGCTCTTGGCCTGCCGAGCCTTGGGGCTCATGCGCACCCATTCCAGCTCGCGCTCGAGCGTGCGCCGGCGGGCGCTGGCCTGCTTCTCCTCGACCTCGAGCTTCTTCTCCTTCTGTTCGAGCCACGACGAGTAGTTGCCCTTCCACGGAATCCCCGCGCCGTGCTCGAGCTCGAGAATCCACGCGGCGGCGTTGTCGAGGAAATAGCGATCGTGCGTGATCGCCACCACGGTGCCGGGGAATTCCTTGAGGTAGCGCTCCAGCCACGCGACGGATTCGGCGTCGAGATGGTTGGTCGGCTCGTCGAGCAGCAGCATGTCGGGCTTCGACAGCAGCAACCGGCAGAGCGCGGTGCGCCGCTTCTCGCCGCCCGACAGGGTGGTGACGTCGGCGTCGCCGGGCGGCAGGCGCAACGCGTCCATGGCGATGTCGAGCGTGTGATCGAGTTCCCACGCATTGGCGGCTTCGATCCGGTCCTGCAGCGCCGCCTGCTTGTCGAGCAGTGCGGTCATCTCGTCCTCGCTCATCGGCTCGGCGAATCGGGCGCTGATCGCCTCGAACTGCGTCAGCAGGTCCCGGACGGGCTGCAACGCCTCCTCGACGTTGCCGCGCACGTCCTTCGACGGGTCGAGCACGGGTTCCTGCGGCAGATAGCCGATGCGCACGCCGTCGGCCGGGCGCGCTTCGCCCAGGAAATCGTGATCGACGCCGGCCATGATGCGGAGCAGCGTCGACTTGCCGGCGCCGTTGCCGCCGATCACGCCGATCTTGGCGCCGGGATAGAACGAGAGGTAGATCCCCTTGAGGATCTCGCGCTGCGGCGGCACCAGCTTGCGCAGGTCGCGCATGGTGAAGATGTATTGGCCGTTGGTGTTCATGGGTGCGAAGATAAAGGGTGAAACGGTACGCGCCGCTCCCCGGGGTGGCAGAGCGGCGCGTTGACCATGGTCAGCCCGAGACGGTCGCCTCGGCTGACGCCGGGCGTAGTGCTAGGCGATCACCGAATGGCAACCGTTTGCCCAGGTCGGGCTGACATAGGTACTGGGACTGCTAGGCAAGAGATCACCTCCTTGGTCTCGGGTGGAACAACGGGCGGACAGCAAAAAGTAGAACGGGAACGGCCGCAATTCAATTGCGGTTCCCGCGCGGCGACCGCTCAGGTCGCCGTGGGAAACTCCGTGATCCGGATGTTGGTACAGCCGTAGGGAATCAACTCGACCTGCTCGAGTGGCGCGCGCGCGGTCGGCGCGGTCGCGCGCGGCTCCGCCCAGGCTTCATCGGGCCGCGAGAGCTCGCCCGCCCAGCCGCGCTCGAGATGCCAGTCGGGAAGTCGTCGTGCCCGCACGGTGGCCGTCATGCCGGCGCCGCGGGCGAGAACGGTTGCGCGCCAATCGGTTGTTCGGTGAACGTGACCGACGCG
Organism: uncultured Gemmatimonadales bacterium; assembly: GCA_963796635.1. Taxonomy (GTDB): domain Bacteria; phylum Gemmatimonadota; class Gemmatimonadetes; order Gemmatimonadales; family GWC2-71-9; genus Palsa-1233. Next base: position 1,730,973 of record CAWCMH010000001.1, on the reverse strand, counting down.
TCGGCGTGCGCCGGGTCGACCGCCAGCGCGTAGTTCCACGGCGTGGTCGGGCGCACCTCGAAATCGGCATGCGGCAATTCGCGGTGCGGCGCGTCGGCGTTGATGCGGGTCCAGTCTTCGCCGACTCGCAGCGCGTACACCAGCGGCCCGCGCTCGATCGACACCGCGCCGTTGTATCGCGTGGTGATCGTCGGACGCATCGGCAGGTGCACCGCAATCACGGTGCGGCCCCGCCATTCCCGGTCGATGCGATGCATCGCCCCCGCGAGCGCCGGTTGCGCTGGCGCGTCGCCCAGCTGCACGGTGGCGCCGTGCGCCCAGGCCGGGATCCGGAGCGCCAGCGGGAAGCGCACTGCCGCGTCGGCAGTGACCGTCAACACGACCGCTTCGCGGAACGGGTAGTCGGTGTCGACCGCCAGGTGGACGGGTGCACCGCGAACCGTGGTGTCGACGTCGCACGGCGCCCATGCCAGCGCCGCGAGACCGTCGTCGGGTGTGCGCATCCACAGGTGCGCCGTGAACTTCGGCCAGCCCTGGTGCATGTTCGCGGTGCAGCAGCCGTAATTCGGCGCCAGCCCGAACGTGTTCGAGTCGGGGCCATTGGTCGACCAACCGTAGTCCGGATTGACGGTGCACTGCGCCTGGTTGACCTGCTGCAGGTATTGATGCGACCACATGTCGGGGGCGATCTCGGCCGGCAACGCGTTGTAGGCCAGCCGTTCGAGCCGGTCGGCATACCGGTCGTCGCCAAACACCGACACGAGCTGTTCGAGCGAGAACATGTACTCGACGACGGCGCAGAGTTCGCTGCCCTGCAGCGGGTTGCGTCCGGACAGACATTCGTCGCCGGTGAACATGCCGGTCACCTGCCCGTGATACTGGTCGATGACGTCGATCATGTGGCCGGCAAAGATCCGGTCCGCCGGGCGCTGGTCGAGCCGCCAGCTCAGCGCCGCGGCCTTGGTCGCCATCGCCGTATTGACGACGTGCTTGGTCCACTTCCACAATCCGCGTCGTGGCGTCGGCACGCGGAAGTCCTCGCTCGCCACGATCGTCGGGTAGTCGACGCCTTGCGTGCGCAGCTTGCGCGCGAAATCGAGCAGCCACGGTTCGCGCGTGTGCTCGTAGGCGTACAACGCCGGCACCAGTCCCTCGAACCAGCGGAACCGGCCCCAGTCGTAGAGCGGGGTGGCGTCGAGACCGGTGTGCATCGCGCGCATGCTGCGCAGCGACGATTGGAGCACGCGGTCATCGCCGGTGGCGTCGTGATACTGCGCCAGCACCTTGTTGATCAGCAGGATCGCCCACATGTCGTAGCGATGCGTCGCGGCATCGACCGGATAGGGCGCGAACCAGCCGTCGGCGCGCTGGTGGTCGACGATGTAGTTGACGTGCCCGGTGATGCGCTGCCGGAACGTGGCGTCGTCGAGCAACCACGCCAGCGGAATTGCACCGTCGAGCCAGTACGGCGCTCGCTCCCATCCCTCGGCGGTGCCGCCGAACCACTGGCTGTCCGCGACATCGGGCCAGAATTCGTCGAGATGTCCGCTCAGTCCGTCGGCCTGGATCCGGAGTTGTCGCTGCAGCCAGCCGCGTGGTCGCACCGCACCAAGTCTCAGCGGCGTGAACGCCGGCGCGCCCAGTTCGGCGGGCGGCCCGCGCCGCACCGTGTCGTGCGCCGGCAACGGCAGCCGCGCGGCTGCTGCACCCGCCGCCAGGGTGCCGAGAAATTTCCGGCGATCGATATCCGTCATCGCGACCTGCTACGGCTGGGGAATGCCTCCCGCGTGCGTCACCTGCGTGGCGCCGCCCACGATCGGAATGGTGAAGGAGGAATGCGCGAGGTCGACCATCAGGTCGGTGCCCGGCGTGGGCCAGAGCGTGAATTCACGATCGCTCGACATGATCATCACCGCGAGCTGCTTGCCGGCCGGCACGAACTCGTCGTCGGGCTCCAGATCGAACGTCAGGTCGTAGAACTTGCCGGGCACGAGTGGCTCACCGGGCTTGGTCGACTCGTAATTGCCGCCCTTGGTGAGCGACTTGTAATTGCGAATATCGGCCCAGCCGCGATCGATCAGGCCGAGATGACTCGACGAGCCGGCGCGCGCCGAATCGTAGGGCAGCATCACCAGCCAGACGCTGAGATTCGCGGCGGGCTTGCTCGAGGCAATTCGCAGCGTCACTCGCGGCGTCCCCGATATGTGGACTGTATCGGTGAATGGTGCGGTGGCGTAGATCAGCCGATGGCTTGACTGGCCGGCGATCGCATTCTCGCTGCCGTCGAACGCCACGTCGTCAGTGAGTGTGTCGATGCCCGATGGCGGCGCGCTGAACGCGAGCGTGCCGACACCGTTGCCGCGGCCCATCGCGTGAAACACCACCGGCACCGAGCCCGGGATCGGGAACGACGCGAAGGCCGTGGGCAGCATGGCGGGGCGGAACACTCGGCGACCGCGACCCCCGCGCCCACCCCGGCCGGCCGCAACGCCGGTATCGACCGACGGATGGGCCGCGATCGAATCCTCGCGGACTTTTTCTTCGGCCACGGCCTTGGGGGCCTGCATCGCCGCATCCTGGACGATCCAGACCGGCGGATCCTTCTCGACGCCGTTGTCGACACCGTACAGGTAGTGCGAGAACCAGCGATTGACCATCGTCTCCGGCGGGTTACCGCCGTGGCCGCCCGTGTGCAGGTAGATCGATACGGGAAGATGGTCGGCCTTCATCTGGTTGTAGATGCGCACGCTGTGCTCGGGGACCACGTTGTAATCGTTGAACCCGTGCGCGAGCAGCACCGCCGCCTTGATGTGCTGTACGTGCAGCAGCAGGTCGCGGTCGGTCCAGAACTTGTTCATGTCGCCGCTGGCGCGATCCTGGCCCTTCACGCCGGCAAAGATGCCGTTCTTCCAGATCCGGTCACAGGCGGCGCGGTTGGCGGTATCGCCGCTGGCGATGAAATCGTAGAGGACGTCGACGTCTTCACCGAGATAGCCCCCGGGCGAGCGATCGAGTCCGTTGCTGCGGTAATAGTGATAGTAGGACGTGTTCGGTGACACCGGAATGACGACCTCGAGGCCCTTGACGCCGGTGGTGGCCGCGGCAAGCGGCAGCGTCCCTTCGTACGACGTGCCCATCATCCCGACCTTGCCGGTCGACCACGACGTGGCCGTGACCTGCACGTTGCCGGTCTTGGTCGTGAAGCCCCGGGCGCGGCCGTTGAGCCAGTCGATCACCGCCGCCGGCGCCTCGCGCTCCGGATAATCGCCGACCGTGGGGCATCCCGACGAGAGACCGGTGCCGGGCGCTTCGGAATGGACCACCGCGAAGCCGCGCGGCACCCACTGCGCGATCAGCGCGCGCGAGATATCCGGGCGCGGGGACTTGAACGGCGGATTGTTCATCTTGTCGCGCGGCGGCGGCGTCGCGCCAACCTCCACCTGCACGTCCCAGTTCACCTGCGGTTTGGCGGTCCCCGCGTAGTACGGGCTCGAGCCCATGATGATCGGGACCTTGAGCCCGTCGGCGGTCTGTCCGGGACGCGTCACGTCGACATGCATCCGGTCCTTCTTGCCGTCATGGTCGGTGTCGAAGTTGGTCTCGACCCACAATTCCTGATGGATCCATTTCGACGTGTCCTGAAACGCGGGGACGATCTGCGCTTGCCCGTCCTTGAAGATCGGGCCAGGGAGCGCCTGGGCGGATGCGGATGCGACCGACAGGGAGCCCAGCGTGGCCGATGCGAAGAGCAGGCGGAGGCGCGTCATGTCCAGCCTTGACGAAATGGTGAGGGGTTGCCGGGAAATGTATCACCCGCGTCGTGTGTGTGTCGCAGGTCGCGACGCCCGGCCATTTCGGGCTATTGTTATCGCGCCCGGCCCCATCCGGTGAATTCCGGCGCGCGCGTCGCGCCGTCACTGCATCGCGAGGATGCGCCATGTTTCGTTCCCGTGAGCTCGCCATGATCCTGCCCATCGCGATGGCTGCCTGCTCCCGTCCGTCCAGCGCGTCGCCGGCCAGCACGACACCCGATTCGACGACGCGCGCGAATCCGTTCCTGAGTGCCAGTACGCTGCCGTACCAGGCACCGCCGTTCGACAGGATCCGCGACGCCGATTATCAGCCCGCCATCGACGCGGGCATGCAGCAGCAGCTCGCCGAAGTGCAGCGGATCGCCGACAATCCCGAGCCGCCGACGTTCGAGAACACCTACGTGGCGCTCGAACGGAGCGGCGTAATGCTCGATCGCGTCATGGCCGTCTTCAACGCGATCACGTCGGCCAACACCGATCCGGTGCTGCAGGCAGTGCAGAAAGTCGAGGCGCCCGCGCTCGCCGCGCACCAGGACGCGATCTATCTCAACGACACGCTCTTCCACCGGATCGAGACCGTCTACACCCGGCGCGCCACGCTCAAGCTCGATCCGGAATCCGCCCGACTGGTCGATGTCGTGTACCGCAACTTTGTCCAGGCCGGCGCCCGCCTGTCCGATGCCGACAAGGCCAGGCTCAAGCTGATGAACCAGGAAGAGTCGACGCTCAGCACGGCGTTCACGACGAAGTTGCTCGCCGCCGCCAAGGACGGCGCCTTGGTGACCGATTCCGCGGCCGTGGCCGGCCTGTCGGCGGCGCAGCTGGCGGCGGCACGCCAGGCCGCCACCGATCGCGGGCTCACGGGCAAGTACGTCATTGTGCTGCAGAACACGACGCAACAGCCCGCACTGCAGGACTTGAGCAATCGTGCCACGCGGCAGGCGCTGTTCACGGCGTCGTGGAGTCGCGCCGAACGGGGTGATAGCGACGATACCCGCCAGACGATTGAGCGACTGGCGCAGTTGCGCGCGCAGCGCGCCGCACTGCTCGGCTTTCCCGACTACGCCGCGTGGAAGCTGCAGGACCAGATGGCGAAGACGCCTGCCCACGTGATGCAATTCATGGCGCAGCTGGCACCGGCCGCGGTGGCGCGCGCGCGTCGTGAAGCGGCCGACATCCAGGCGCAGATCGACAGCGACCAGGCCGCACTCCAGCAACCGACCTTCGCACTCGAGGCGTGGGACTGGAACCGCTATGCCGAGGAGGTTCGGAAGGCGAAGTACGCCGTCGACGAAAACCAGCTCCGACCGTATTTCGAACTCGACAGCGTGCTCAAGAACGGCGTGTTCTACGCGGCGAACCAGCTCTATGGGCTCACCTTCAAGGAACGGACCGATATCCCGGTCTACCACCCCGACGTACACGTCTTCGAGGTCTTCGACAGCAATGGGACGTCGCTGGCGATGTTCTACACCGACTACTTCAAGCGCGACAACAAGTCGGGCGGCGCGTGGATGGACAACTTCGTCGGCCAGTCGACGTTGCGCGGCACCAAGCCGGTGATCTACAACGTTGCCAACTTCACCAAACCGGCCGCCGGCCAGCCGGCGCTGCTGTCGTTCGACGACGTGGTGACCATGTTCCACGAGTTCGGGCATGCGCTCCACGGCATGCTGGCCGACGAGAAGTATCCCACCCTGTCGGGGACCAGCACGGCCCGCGACTTCGTCGAATTTCCGTCGCAGTTCAACGAGCACTGGGCCAGCGATTCGGCCATCTTCGCACACTATGCGCGCCACTATCAGACCGGCGCGCCGATGCCGCAGGATCTGGTGGCGAAGATGCGCAAGTCGTCGAAATTCAATGCGGGCTACGGCATGACGGAGACGGTGGCTGCCGCGCTGCTCGACATGAATTGGCACATGCTGCCTGCCAGCGCACCGCTGCAAGACGCCGATGCATTCGAGGCGACCTCGCTGAAGCAGGATCACGTCGACCTGGCCTACGTGCCGCCCCGCTATCGCTCGAGCTATTTCCTGCACATCTGGGGCAACGGATACGCCGCGGGCTACTACGCCTACCTCTGGACCCAGATGCTGGCCGACGACGCGTTCGAGGACTTCAAGGAGCACGGCGGGCTCACGCGCGCGAACGGCGACCGGTTCCGGCGGATGATCCTGTCGCGCGGCAACACCGTGGACCTGGCGCAACTCTACCGGGCGTGGCGCGGCAAGGATCCTGTCATCGAGCCGATGCTCGAGAATCGCGGTCTCACGCCGGACTCGGCGGGGAAGTAGCGCCGGGTCGCGCGGGCCGTCGTCTCGCGAGGCGTCCGGCGCGCACGGCTATCTTCCGGGCAGCGTCCTGCCGGTCCATTTCGCGTGGTGTGCGTCCTATGCGTCGTCTACTCATGGTGATGGTTGCGGTCGGTGTTGCCGTCACGCTGCCAGCGTTCCGGCGTCCGGGCGCCCCGTGCGATGCCGATAACGCCGGCCTGGTACTCCCGGCCGGCTTCTGCGCCACACTCTTCGCCAGCATGCCGGGTGTGCGCAACCTGGCCGTCGCGCCCGACGGCGACGTCTTTGCCGGTGCGATGGGGCGCACGCGCGGAGTGACCGCACTCCGCGACCGCAACGGCGACGGGCACGCCGACACCACGGTCAACTTCGGTCAGCCGTATGGCGTCGGCAGCGGTGTGCAGTTGAGCGGCGATGCGATCTACTTCTCGCCCAACGACCAGATCGTGCGGTTCGCGTGGAAGCCCGGTTCGCTGGAGCCTGCCGATCAGGGCACCATCATCGTTCACGATCTTCCCGTCGGCGGCAATCACAACTGGAAGACGATGGCGCTGGGCCGCGATGGAGCCCTGTTCGTTGACCACGGGTCAGCAACCAATTCCTGCCAGCAGGCCGACCGGGCGAGCCGGTCGCCGGGAAAGATGCCGTGCAGAGAGCTCGACGTGCGCGCCGGCATCTGGCGCTACAATGCCGACGGACGCGATCAGTCCCCGTCGGTCAGCGAGCGGTGGGCCACCGGCATGCGCAACGCGGAAGCCATCGCGGTCGATCCATCCACCGGCATGCTCTGGGCGGCGATCAATGGCCGCGATCAACTGGGCACGAGCTGGGGATTCAGCAACGAAGACAACGCCGAAAAGCCGGCCGAGGAATTCGGGCCGGTGCCGAAGGGCGCCAACTACGGCTGGCCGTATTGCTACGACGATCCCATCGCGCACAAGAAGGTGGCGGCACCCGAGTACGGCGGTGACGGCGTCAAGCAGGGCGATTGCGGCAGCAAGACGCAGCCGGCGATCGCGTTTCCCGGGACACTGGGCGCCGCTGCAGCTCGCCTTTGTCCCGCGGCGAAGCGCGCTGGGCGCCGCGTACGAAGGCGGTGCGTTCCTCGCGTTCCATGGATCGTGGAACCGGGCGCCGCTGCCCCAGGCCGGCTATCGCGTCGTGTTCATTCCGTTCAGGAACGGCGAGCCGGTCGGATCGTATACGACGTTCGCCACGGGTGTTGGCGCGCCCACCGCGTTGCGCGCGTCGGGCGTCGCCGTGGCGCCCGATGGCAGCGCGCTCTACATCGGGTCGGATCAGGCAGGAAAAATCTGGCGGGTCACTCGTTCCTCAGGGAGATAGACGATGCGTTCGAGCACAATGATGGTTGCCGCAGCGGTGCTGGTGCCGACTCTTCTGGCCGCGCAGCAGTCGACGATGCCCAAGGTGGGCGACATGGCCCCCGACTTCACGTTGGCGGCGGGGTCCCGCACGGGGGTCGCGGCCACACCGGTGCACTTGGCGGATCTGCGCGGCCACACGGTAGTGCTGGCCTTCTATCCGCGGCAGCGCAGCAGCGGCTGCACCATCCAGATGACGCACTACCGCGATGCGTACGATTCGATCTTCCACGGCGGCAAGGGCGTGACGCTCTTCTCGATCAGCACCGACTCGGTCAAGGACATCGCATCGTGGGCGGCGGATTCCGGCTTTCAATGGACCTTTCTGAGTGACGTCAACGGCACTGCTGGTCGCGAGTACGCCACCATGTACCCGGGCCGGAACATGGAGCGGCGCGTGGTGTTCGTCATCGCGCCCGACGGCAGGATCTCCTTCGTGATGAATCCGTTCAACGAAATCGACGCCACGGCGTATCGACAGCTGACCGCTGCGATCAACGACGCGCGGTCGCGCAAGTCCGAGTAACTGCTGCCCGGCTCCTCTTCCCGGAGAATCGCGTCATGATCCGTCGCCTGTGCGTGCTTGGAGTGTTCACCGTTGCCATCGTCACCACCGCTCGCGCGCAGGATCGCCTGCACGCCCTGCCGGGGTACTCGCAGTTCGAACAGAACTCCGCCGCGTATCGCGGGGATTTCGTCTCCGGATCGGTGCTGCCGGCGGGTGGCCGCGGCGGTTTCGGGCGCGGGGGATTCGGGGCGCCGGCCGCCGCCCCGGTGGTCTGGTCGGCCGACGACAAGAGCGTCGAGTACAGCGCCAACGGCAAGCGCTACCGGATGAACATCGCCACGCAGCAGGCCGCCGAAATCGCCGACGCGAGCGGCGCCGATGCCGCACCCGCCGGACGCGCCGGCCGGGCCGGCGGCGGATTCGGTGGACGGGGTGCAGCACCGGCGACGGTCGGCAACGACTGTGAAGGGAAGGCGTTGCCGCCGCCCGAGCGCGGCCGCCAATCGCCGATCGAACTCTCGCCCGACGGCAAGCTGCTGGCCAACTACCGCGATCGCAATCTGTATCTGTGCAACGCCGACGGCTCCAACCAGCAGGCGATCAGCACCGACGGCACCGACCAGAACCGTGTCAAGTACGGCACGGCGTCCTGGGTCTACGGCGAAGAACTCGCGCAGCGCACCGCCATGTGGTGGAATCCGGCGAGTACCCGGCTGGCCTACTTCCGCTTCGACGAAAGTCAGGTCCCGGACTTCTACATCACCCAGGACGAAACCAAGCTGCAGACGAAGCTCGATGTCGAGGCGTACCCCAAGCCCGGCGTGCCGAATCCCGCGGTCGACCTGTTTGTCTATGACGTGGCGACCCGGCAGAGCAAGCGCATCGACGTGCGCGACGGCCAGCCGCTGACCAACGACGCCGTGGGCTACTATGTGTATGACGTGACGTGGGCACCGGGTGGCAAGGAACTGCTCATCCACCGCACCAATCGCCGCCAGAACATCCTCGAACTCGCCGCCTGCTCGCCCGAGACCGGGCAGTGCCGTACCATCGTGCACGAGGCCTGGCCGACCGGCTGGGTCGAGAACCATCCGCAGATGCGCTACCTGAGCGACAGCACGCGGTTCCTCTGGGAGTCTGAGCGCAGCGGGTTCAAGAACTACTATCTCTACAATCTGCAAGGGCAGTTGCTCGCGACGGTGACCAATGGTCCGTTCGAGACGGCCGCGATCGTGCGCGTCGATGAGCCCACCAACACGCTCTGGTACACCGCGCGCGACGGCGACAACTTCATGAAACTGCAGCTGCACAAGGTGTCGCTCGACGGCAAGGGCGACCGCCGCCTGACCGATCCGGCCTTCAATCACCAGGTCGACGTCTCGCCCGACGGCAAGTACTTCATCGACGTGGCGCAGACGCACGACCAGCCGCCGGTGTCGCGGCTGATCCAGGTGTCGAACGGCAAGGTCGTCGCCGAACTCGCGAAGAGCGACCTCTCGGCGATGGAGCAGCATCACATTCACAAGGCCGAGATGTATACGTACCTCGCGGCCGACGGGAAGACGAAGCTGTACGGCGAGATCTGGTTCCCGAGCAACTTCGACCCGAGCCACAAGTATCCCATTCTCACGGCGGTCTACGGCGGACCCGGCGCGGCGAGCAACGTGCCGACCGAGAACTTCAGCGGCGGCAACGCCGAAACCGAGTACGGCTTCCTGATGGTGTCGCTGTCATCGCGCGCGGAACCGGGGATGGGGAAGCGCACGCTCGACGACGTCTACCTCAAGCTGGGCCAGACCGAGATGGACGACATGGCCAACGGCATCAAGGCGCTGTGGGACCGGCCGTACGTCGACAAGAATCGCGTCGGCATCTACGGCACGTCGTACGGTGGCTACACGTCGGCGATGGAAATCCTGCGGCACCCCGAGGTGTTCACTGTCGCGTCGGCGTCGTCGCCGCCGACGGATTGGCGCAATTACGACACGATCTACACCGAGCGCTACATGTGGATCCCGTCGGAGAACGCCGACGGCTACGACAAGGGCTCGGCGATGACGTACGTCAAGAATCTCGACGGCCGCCTGCTGCTCGATTACGGCACCATCGACAACAACGTGCACAACACCAACATGATGCAGCTGATCAAGGCACTGCAGGGCGCCGGCAAGAGCTTCGACCTCCAGGTCCAGCCCGATGTCGGCCACTCGGGCGTGAACAGCCAGCGGATGATGGAGTTCTTCCTCGAGAACCTGATCCAGCATCCCGAGCGGATTCATGAGGGCTACAGCGCAACAGCCACGCAGTGACCTGCGTCCGGCGCGCACCGCAGGCCGGGTGCGCGCCGGGCTCTGGCTGGGCGCTGTCGTGGTGATCGCCGCCGCGGGGTGCCGCGACGCTGTCAGCACCGCACCGATTGTTGCCGACACTGCGTGCGGTTCACTGACGGCCGACGACGCCTTGCTGCAGGCGCCGCAAGACACGCTGATCGGATCGGCGGGTACGGCCACTGGCGTCTCGCAGGGGACGCGGGTGTATGCGTTTTCGTTTCTGGTGCGCGACCTGTGTACCACGTCGCCGGTGGCCGACAACATCATCAACTTCCGGGTGACGCTGTCCGACACGCTGCCGGCCGGCGCGTCAATCGACGGGCTCGTCTACTACTCCAGCAATCCGGCTGTGCCGCCGCGCGAAGTGACGCTGAGCCGTGCGCCGACCCACTATGTGCAGTACTTCGGCCAGATCGCCGCCGTCGATCCTGCGCCGGACACCGCTGGCGTCGCACACGCGGATCTCGTGACCAGCTTGCAGATCAGCTTTCCGACGCGGGGATCGACCGCGGCCGACCGGGCATTCCTCGCGCCGCTATTGACGTCGGTCGACGTGACGACGTACTACCATCCATACGTCGGCCGCTGACGCGCAGCGTCATCCCGAGTGCCGCTGTCGTGTGTCATCCCGAGTGCCGCGAGGGATCGCTTACCACGCGCGTGATGGCCGCCGCCGTTGCGTCGGCGGTCCGGGCGAGCCGGCGCGGCTGAAGCCGCGGCTCGGCCCCGCGAAGCGTCGCACGCGACGCAGTGCACTCGTAGCCCGGAGGCTTCGCCGTGCCGAGCCGCCGCTCTGAGCGCAGCGAAGCGTCACTCGAGTGACGCCGGCGTCGAATGACCGTCGCGTCTCAGCATGACATGACGCCGCTGCCGGCTTCTCGCGGTTCGTGCCGCCCGCGCCGCGCCCCGACCAACCAGATCAGCCCACTCACCGCGATCGCGAACGGCAGGATCATCATCGCGCGCTGCAGCGCGGCCGCGTCGGTGAGTCCCGCACGCCGTCCGGCGTCGGAAATCCAGCCGACGATGGCCGGGGACGGTGCGTCGCCGAGGAGGTGCATCACCAGGATGCTGAACGCCATGGCGGTGGCGCGCTGCGTCGGTGCCACGTAGTTGACGATCGATGAATTGACTGGTGCCGCGGTGGCGAAGAGCAGGAGTTCGGCCACCACCAGCGCAGGGTAGAAATACGTCGGGCGCTGTGCCATGAGCAGGATCACGGTGAACGGGACCGCGAGCAAGGTGACCGCGCCGGCGAACCAGAGATATGCGTGTCGCGCGCGGGCGTGGAAATAGTCGCCCAGCCACCCGCCGGCGAAGGTCCCGATGAACCCGGTCGCGACCGCGATCAGGCCGGTCTGCGTCGCGGCGGTCGCGCGCGGAATGCCGTGCACGCGCGTGAGATAGGCAGGCGTCCAGACCGCGAGTGCGCCCAGCGCAAACGTATACGCCGCATAACCGAGCACGGTGGTCATGTACTTGCCGTTCCGGATCAATCCGGCGTACAGCCGGAGCCGGCTCGGCCGGGGTGTCGGCGGTGCCGCGGCCATGTCATCGGCCTGTCCGCCGCGCGGCGGGTCGGGAAGCGCGAGCAGCAACGCGGCGAGGATCAGGCCAGGTGCGCCGGCCGCGAAGAATGCCGATCGCCAGCCGAAGTGCTTGTCCATCTGGCCGCCGATGATGTAGCCCAGCGCGGAGCCGATCGGAATCGCGGCGTAGAACACGGCGAACACCCGTGCGCGCTTCGCACGCGCGAACGCATCGGCCAGCAGCGCCGGTGCAATCGAGCCGTACGCAGCTTCACCGATCCCGAGCACGGCGCGCGCGACGAGCAGCGAAACGAAGCCCCAGGCAAACCCGCCCAGCACGGTGGCCACGCTCCAGATCGCGACGCCCGCGGCGATGAGCCGGGGGCGGTTGCCGCGGTCGCCGAGCTCGCCCAGGAAGGGCGAGGCGATGGCGTAGACAATGATGAAGCTGGTGGCGAACAGGCCGATCTGCGTGTCGTTGACATGGAGGGCGTCGCGCAGCGACACCGTGATCGCCGGAATGATGAAGCGGTCGACGTAATTGAACAGGTTGACAAAGGCCAGCAGCAGCAACGCGTTGCGCGCTGCTGCTGCGGTGGGTCGCTTCGCCATGTCAGCCGGCGGCAAACGAGGCGGGCGGAATCCGGGTCAACGCGGGCCGCCGTCGATCAGTAGCCGAAGCCGCCGTATCCGCCGTAGCCGAACACCCGCATGATCATGGCCAGTACGACCGCGACGACAATCGCCGCGACGACGACTACCACGGTGTAGCCGGCCGCCTTGTCGGCGGGCGCTTTCATCACCACGGGCAGGCCGAGGTAGAGCAGGTACAGCGAGTACAGCGCGCCGACCAGAGTGACCAGGCCGCCGAGAATCGGGATGATGAGCGCGATACCGGCGATCCATGCCGCCGTGGCGGCGTAGGCGATTGCCTTGTGTGCCTGGACCAGATTCTTCTGGCCGCCGAACGTGGGCGCGAGCGCGTCGATGATGAACGCCACCACGAAAATCCCGATCAGTGATCGGATGTAGCCGGCAATCGCGATGGTGATCGCCGTGCCGACCGCGACCGGGATACCGCCGGCCAGCAGCACCAGTGCCAGGAACCCGGCGATCACCGGCAGCGCCGCCAAGGGCATGATGTATCCCGTGTACAGCCCGGCGATCGTGGCGGGTTCGGCGTCGATCACCGGCCACTCGCTCTTGGGCGACAACAGGATGCCTTTCACGCGGGGAACCAGATTCACGCGCTCCTCCTTGGTGTGCGGTGGGCCGACAGGAATGCGCGATAAGCTACGGGCGCCCGGCTGGTTGCGTAAGAGAGGGCCGTGCGCTGAGGGCGTCATCGGTGCTGGTGCGGGATGGCCGCCCATCGCGCGCGAACCGTCGATCAGGTGCGCCGGGCTCATGGCTCTTCATCGATCTCTCTCGGCCAATCCTCCCGGAGCAGCCGCGACATCGCGCGATCGGCCAGCCGGCGACCGCCGGTCTGGCAGCGGGCGCAGTAGTTGGTCTCATTGCTGGCGTAGCGGATCCGCTGCACCGGCGCGCCGCAGACCGGGCAGGGCAGGCCGTATCGCCCGTGCACGGCCATGCCCTCGTGAAACGCCGTCACCTGTTCTGGGAATGTGTCCCCGGCTTCGGCCCGGAGCCGGGTGGTCCATTCGTCGAGCACCTCGCGCACCGCCCAGTGCAGCCGGTCAACGTCGTCACCGGTCATGCGCGACGTCAGCAGCAGCGGCGACAGCCGCGCGCGGTGGAGGATCTCGTCGGAATAGGCGTTGCCGATGCCGCTCAACAGTCGCGGATCGGTGAGCGCGCGCTTGAGCGTGTGATTCTCCGACTGCAGCCGGGTAGCGAATGCCTCCCGGGATGCGCCGCGCGCATCGATCCCGCCGCGATCGAATGCGCGCAGCGCGGCGTCGCCGCGCACGACATGGATCGACGCGCGCCGGGTACTGCCGGCCTCGGTGAGATAGAGGGTGCCGGCAGGGAAATGGAATCCGGCCAGCGCAATTCGCCCGATCTTGCGGCCCGGGGCGCGCCAGCGCAAGCGGCCCGCGATCATCAGGTGGATCACCAGGAACAGGTCCCCCTCGAACGCCAGCACGATCCGCTTGCCGATCGCGCGCGCGCCGGTGACCCGGTGTCCCACCAGTTCCGCGATCGGCGGATCGACCGATCGCACGACGAACGGATTGCGGATGTCCACGCGTTCGAGCGGCTCGCCCACCAGCAGGGCGGCGAGTCGCTCGACGTAGACCGTGATGTCCGGAAGTTCGGGCAGGGCGGCGCCGCTTGGCTACTGTCCCGGCGGCGCCAACCGTGCGATCAGCGCGTGGACCGCCGTGCGCGTGTCATCGTAGCGCAGGCCAGCAACGGCGTCGCGCAATTGCTGCAACGCGAGCGACTTGTTGATCCGGGCCATGGCATTCGCGTAGGCGCTCACCGCCCAGCGGCGCACGCCGGGCCGGGGATCATTGAGCCTTGCGGCGAGCAATCGCTGGGCGTGGGCGTTGCCCCGCCCGCCAAAGATCGCCAGCACCTGCGTGGCGAGTTGTGAGGTTGCGGCCGCGGAGTCGACGCGGGCGATGTCCATGGTGTCGTTGGTTTCGGCCATGGCCTGGAACGCGGCGTTTTCGATCGCGTCGCGGTACGACGGTGTCGCCAACGCCTGGGACAACATCGATCCCGCGTCGGCCGGATCGCTGCGCACCAGCGCGCCGACCGCCGCGGCGCGCACCACGTCGCTCGAATCATGGGCGAACGCTTCGCGCGCGATCGCGGCCACTTCCATCCCGCCGACGCGCCCCATCGCCTCGATCGCCGCCGCGCGCACCGCCGCCGAAGTGTCCCTGGCGGCATCGGTCAGCGAACCCATCGCCGTCGTGGCGGGGAAGTCGCCCAGCGCGTCGACGGCCTGCACGCGCGTGAGATAGTAGTCGGCGCTCGTAGCCGCCTGCGTCAGCGCGTAGGCGGCATCCTTGTCGTCCTTGTGCGCCGCGAGTTGTTCGATCGCCCACTGGCGATCCCACAGGTCCGGATCGCGGCGCAGTTCCTCGGCGAGCCAGCTCACCGGCTGGTCGAACTTGAGCGTCTTGAGGATATGGTTGCCCGCATCGAACACGACCATGGTCGGTGCGGCCCGCACGCTGTCGATCGTGAACGTCTGCTCGCGCGCGTCGAGCTGACCGTGATAGAACATGTCGCCGCTCTTGAAGCCGATGCGGATGGTCACCGGCATGCGGAACACGGGCGCCACGTGGAAGGTGCGGCCGGATGAGTCCGCGGTGAAGGTGTCCGCCTGGGTCTGCTTCA
The DNA here is from genome assembly GCA_963796635.1 of uncultured Gemmatimonadales bacterium. GTDB lineage: Bacteria > Gemmatimonadota > Gemmatimonadetes > Gemmatimonadales > GWC2-71-9 > Palsa-1233. The sequence goes on along the minus strand of CAWCMH010000001.1, from coordinate 1,715,797 downwards.
CCGACAGCGCCAGCTGCGCGGTGCTCGAATCGTACGATGCTTTCACCGTGAATTCCGGCTGACCGGCGCCGTAGATCCATTGCGACCAGAACCAGTCGAGGTTCTGTCCGGTGGCCGCGAGAAACGCCTGCCGCAAGTCGTCGGTCGTTGCCACGCCGAAGGCGTGATCGGTGAGGTACGTGTGCAGGGACGCCCAGAATTGTGCCGGGCCGAGATAATCCTTCAGCATCTTGAGGACGAGCGCGCCCTTGGGATAGATGTTGTTCGATCCCAGCGAGGCCAGCGGCATCGACCGCTGCGCCTCGATGCCGCGGTATTGGCGATACTCGTCGAGGTAATAGTCCTCCTCGGCGTGCGCGCCGAGCTTCTGGTCCCAGTACTGGCCCGGCATGAACTCGGCGAAGCCCTCGTTGAGCCAGGTGTTGGCCCAGTTCTCGGTGGTCACGTAATCACCGAACCATTGATGCGCCAACTCGTGCGGAATCAGGATGTACTGATACCACGGACGATCCTGGTACGACCGGGCGTCGGGGAGCCAGTCGACCAGGGTCGTGGCGCTGACGTTCTCCATCCCGCCGAAGAAATCGGCGACGGTCGTCTGCGCGTACTTGGCCCAGGGATACCGGACCCCGGTCAGGCGCGAATAGACGCCGATCATGTCGGGCGTGACATGGAACAGGCGCCACGCGCGGCTGCTGTCGGACGCATAGGTGTAATAGTCGACCGGAATGCCTTCCCACGTGTCGTGGGTGAGCACCAGCGGTGCCACGATCAGCGACACGAGGTACGTCGCCGATGGCTTGTCCTGGTTCCAGCGCATGGTGCGATTGCGGCCGGTGACGACATTCGATACCAGCCGGCCGTTCGAGATCGCCAGGTCGTTCGCTCGGCACCGTGGCGATCAGTTCCCACGTCATCTTGTCGTTCGGGAAATCGTAGGTCGGGAACCAGTCGTGATTGTTCATGTCCTCGCCCTGGCTCCAGATCTGGTCGGGGCGGTGGGGCAGTCCGTCGTTGGTGATGAACGTCAATCCCTGCCCACTGACCACGCGCCCGTGGTAGCGGATCGTGAAGACGAGCGTGTCGCCGTACTTGACGCGATGGCCGGGCTGGACGTACACCGAGTCGCCACGTTGCGCGGCGACGAGCGTGTGCCCGGCCCGGTCGGATACCCGGGTGTTCACGAGCAGGTGACCCTCGTCGAGCACGATCGCCGGCAGGTCGGGCTGCCGCACGATGATGGTGCTGGTGACGCTGCCATCGAACGACGTGGAATCCCAGTTGAAATCGGAGACAACGATCCGCTGATGGATCAGGTCGTAGTCGTGGGAGCGGGTGTAGTGATCGTTGGCCATCAGCGCCGTGTTGGACTGCGCGGCCACCACATGCCGGCCTGCGGCGAACACACCGAGCAGCGACATGAGGACGAGACGAAGGCGTGGGGACATGGCCGATTCCGCGGCTGAAGGTGAGGCGCCTGCCGGAGCACGACGTCGCGAGACGTATCGATCTGGCGCGTCGCGTGCGACGCGTGAGGGGAAGATACTCGTGACCGGCCCCGCACCGACGGGTGGTCGCGCCGGTGCGTGATGCGGGTTCGAGCCGCCCCGGCCGGCCCGCCGTCGCTGCCGGTGCATGCTGGCGCGCTTCCTGCACTGGAAGCCACGCAACCGATCCTCGAAACGGTGGAGGAGTGCGCGGTGGCGATGTGTGCGCAGCAACACGCCGCTCAGGGGCCGATGATTGGCGCCCTGGCGCTGATCGTCGTGGCGCCCGGTCTGTGGACCCGCCCGAGCCCCCCGCCCGGCGTTTTGCGTCAGGGCACCGGCCGGATCGAGGGGACCGCCACGATTGCGCCGGTGCTGACCATGGTCCACCGACGGCTGCGGCGCTATTACCGCCTGATCGCGTGGTACGACCGGTCGCATCCCGTCGTCACCAAGGCGCACGTCGAGCCCGGACAGACCGCGCACGCTGATCTGCGCATCCCGGTTCCGGTCGAGCGATGACGACCCGCCCGGCGGTCGCGTCGCTGCTGGGTTCGTTGCGGGCGAGCGCACTTAGCACCAAGCTCGCGTTGCTGGCGGCCGTGTCGACCGCCTGCGTCGTCGGCGGGGCATTCTCGGCCCTGCGCATCACGACCGCGTCGGAAGTGCGACGGGAATTCATCAACCAGGTACATGCACGACAGGCCACCGTACGGACGCTGGAGGATCACGACCGTCGCCTGCTGCTCCAGAGCGCGCTGATGCTCGCCGACTCGCCCGAACTGCACGCCGCCTTGCAGGCGTGGCGCAGCGGAGGCGGCCCCGCGTCGCAGCGCGTGCGCACCCTGACGGGCGCGGTGGATCAGGCGTTCGAAGGCGTGGATGTCGACGCGATGCTCGTGACCGACGACAGTGGGGCCATCGTGGCCCAGGCGGGCACGATCCCGTCGGTGCGACCGGGGATGTCACTCGGGGCGCTGCCAGCCGTGCAGGCCGCCCTCTTCAGCGCACAGGCATCCCTCAACGAGGCGTTCGGCGTCCTGCGGGACTCGGCCGCGACCATGGAAGTCGCCGCGGTGCCGCTGCTCGACGCGGGCTTTCCGATTGGCGTGCTGGTGCTGGGCAAGCGGCTCGACCGGATCGTGCCGCCCGATTCCGATGTCGAGCACGAGGTGGTCACCTCCAATCACACCGTCATTGCATCCACGCTGCCCGGCGTGACGATCGGGGAATCGTGGCAGCCGGTGTGGTCACCGACCGATCCCGGACCAGCGACGCTGTCGCTCGACGGGCAGGATTATGCGGTGGTCACGTTGCGCCTCGGCGTCGGGCAGGACGGCAAGGCCGTCGACCTGCAGTTGATGCGTTCGCTGGACCAGGCCCTCGATCCGATCGAACGCGAACTGTCGCACAGCTTCCTGCTCGCCGGGCTGCTGGCCGTGCTGCTCGCCGGCGCCGGTGGCGCCATGCTGTCGCGCACCACGCTGCGCCCGCTCGCCCGGTTCGTCCGGTTCCTCGAGACCGGCACCGCGACCGACCGGTATGCCCAGTTTCACGAGCCGCGCGCGCCCCGGGAAATCAACGCGCTGACCGAGACATACAATCACCTGATCGAATCACTGCAGCGCGGGCACCATGACCTCGAACAACGGACCATCGACCTGGCCAAGGTGAACCACCGCCTCAACCGTCAGGTCGATCGGCGCGAGCGTGCGGAGCAGGCGCTGCGCGAGAGCGAAGAACAGTTGCGACAGGCACAGAAGCTGGAAGCGCTGGGCGCGCTCGCCGGCGGTGTCGCGCACGATTTCAACAACATCCTGTCGATCATCCTCGGCTACGCCGAAATCGTCCAGGCCGAATTGCCGGCGGACAGCTCGCACCGGGTCGATGTCGGCAAGATTTCCGATGCCGCGGTGCGCGCGCGCGCGCTGGTGCGCCAGTTGCTCGCGTTCTCGCGCAAGCAGGTGCTGCAGCCGCAGGTGCTCGACCTGAATCAGGTGGTGACCGAAGTCGAGCCGCTGCTGCGCCCGCTCACCGGCGAAGCGATCGACCTCGAGCTCCGACTGGCTCCCCGGCTCGGGCGCGTGATGGCCGACCCGGGCCAGATCGAGCAGGTGATCATCAATCTCGCCGTCAACGCGCGCGACGCGATGCCGGAGGGCGGCCGGCTGGTGATCGAGACCGCGAACGTGACGCTGGAACACGGGTCCGGCCATCATCCGCTCCCGGGCGGTGCGGCGGTGATGCTGGCGGTGGCGGACGGCGGCATCGGCATGGACGCGGAGACACGCCGGCGGATCTTTGAGCCGTTCTTCACCACCAAGCCGGTTGGCAAGGGAACCGGTCTCGGACTCGCCACCGTGTACGGCATCGTGCGGCAGTCGGGTGGGAACATCACGGTCTTCAGCGAGCCGGGCCAGGGTGCCACGTTCCGCTGCTATTTCCCGACCGCCACGTCGGACGACGTCAGTGTCGCACCGGCCGCGGTGGGCGCGCCGCCGTCGGCGGGCGCCGAAACCATTCTCCTGGTCGAGGACGAACACGAACTCCGCGAACTGATGCGGCGCGTGCTGAATCAACGAGGCTATCACGTCCTGACCGCGGAAAGCGGCAGCGACGCGCTGGAGGTGGCCCGCGTGCACGACGGCGTCATTCACGCGCTGGTCACCGACCTCGTGATGCCCACCATGTCCGGCAAGGACCTCGCCGAGCAACTGGCGCAGCAGCGCGCGGGCCTGCGCGTGCTGTTCATTTCGGGATATTCCGACGAAGCGATCGACCGGCACGGCATGCTCACGCCCGATTCGGTGTACCTGCAGAAGCCGGTGGCGCCGGACGCATTGCTCCGCTCGCTCCGCGACCTGCTCGACGCGGATCTTGCGAGCCAGGTCATTGCGTGATCCGCGCTGGCGCGGCCGGTGCACGACATCTCGGGCCGAGCTTCTCCCGACGGGTACGCGCTGGCCATGCAAGTGTCGGTCGACGCTGACGTGACGCAACTGCTCCGTTCTCGACCCTGATCCCGCGACGCGCCAGGTGCCACGTCGGTGTGCGCGTGGCACCGCTCGCGGCGTCCGATCAGGGATGACGGACACCGTGCCCGTGCATTCGTTCGACGCCATCGTGCTTGGCGGCGGCCTCGCCGGAATTGCGGCCGCCCAGCGACTGGCCGCGGCCGGCCGCGTCGTGGCCATCATCGAGGCCCGCTCCCGTCTGGGCGGCCGGGTGTGGACCGAACGCGACGCGGAGCTCGATCACGCGATCGAGCTTGGGCCGGAGTGGTTCGATTCGCATGGCACCATTCATCGATTGTTGGCCGGCCAGCACCTGGCGATGCCCGAGCCCGCGGGCCGGCACTGGCTGCGCCAGGGCGATCGCTGGCGCGACATCGAGGAGATCGCCGACGGTGGCGCCGACCTGCACCGCCGCCTGGCAGCGCTGGGAGGCCGGGATCGTTCGCTCGCGCGCGCGTTGGATCAGTGCTGTGTCAGCTCCGCCGACCGGGGCGCCCGCGCGATGCTGGAGCGCTACGTCGAAGGTTTCCACGCGGCCGATCCGGCGACGGTGAGTCTGCGCTGGTTTCTCACGGTGGAACAGAACCAGTCGGCGGAAGACGCCGAGTTGCGCGCCCCGGGCGGACTGAACTGCGCGCTCGATGCCATGCTCCACGAACTCGGGCCCACCTGCACCGTCTATCTCGATGCGACGGCTCGGGTCGTGCGCTGGCAGGCGGGACGCGTGCGGGTCGAGGTGCATACCACAACCGGTCGCCGTGCACACATCGAGGCTGCCCAACTTGTCGTGGCGTTGCCCCTGGCCGTGCTTGCCGCCACCGTGACACCGGACAGCGATCTGCGATTCGTCCCGGCGCTCGACGCCAAGCGCCGCGCGTTCGATCATCTCGCGACCGGTCCGGTCATCAAGTCGATCCATTGCTTTGACGAACCGTTCTGGCAACAGCAGAGCGAAGTCCGCGACTTCTCCTTTGTGCAGGACTTCTCGCAGCCGATTCCCACCTGGTGGACCGCGCCCGCGGGTGCGCCCGTGATTACCGGCTGGGCCGGCGGGCCGGCGGCGCGTCGACTCTATCGGGTGACGCCAACCGAGTTGCAGGCCATGGCGCAGCGGTCGCTGGCGCACGCGCTGGGCGTCGCCGTCACGACCGTGCGCCAGCATGCTCGTACCTGGTATTTCCATGACTGGCAGCGCGATCGCTTGGCGCGCGGCGCGTATTCGTGGCCGCAGGTCGGTGGGGCCGATGCGTGGCGCTGGCTGGGTCGGCCGCTGCAGCGCACCCTGTACTTTGCCGGCGAAGCGACGGCGGGCAGCGGCTACAACGCGACGATGGATGGCGCGATCCAGTCGGGCTGGCGCGCCGCAACGGAGTTGCTCACCGGGCGTTGACCAGCTGCGCGGCCACCCGCAGGTCGGCGACGAATCCGGCGCGTGCCTCCGCCCGGTCGTCGTGCGTGCGTTGCCGCAGGATCGCCGCCGGATGGATTGTCACCACCGCGTGCGGCGCCCAGTCGGAAGGCATGTCGCGGCCGTGGTCGACGGTCACGCGGATCGCACGCCCGAACAGTGCGTGCGCTGCGGTCGCGCCGAGGCTCACCACGACGTGCGGTTTCACGCGGGCAATTTCCTGCCGCAGCCACGGCAGGCACGCTCCGATTTCGCTCGCGTTCGGCTTCTTGTGGAACCGTCGATCGCCGCGCGCTTCCCACTTGAAGTGCTTGACCACATTGGTGACGAACGCCTGGCGACGGTCGATGCCGGCTTCATCGAGCGCGGCGTCGAGCACCTTGCCCGACGGGCCGACGAATGGATGCCCCGCGAGATCTTCGTCATTGCCGGGTTGCTCGCCCACCAGCAGCAGCGGCGCGTGCGCCGCCCCTTCGCCGAACACGGCTTGCGTCGCGTGGCGGTAGAGCGGACAGCCCTGGCAATGCTGCACGGCGGCGCGCATCGCGGTGAGGGTCGGATGGGCGGGGATGTAGGGTGTGGCGCCAGCCGTTTTCGCGACCATGGTCATCTCGCGGATTGAGACACTCCACTGTCGCAGGACGCCGCAGTGACCCGCGCCCGCACGTGGTCAGTGTGGCAGTCGGTCGAGTTCCAGGTCGAACGCCGGTGTGGCCGGCTCGCCGGGATACGCTTGCGCGAATGTCAGCCGCAGCGGCTGGCCGCCGGTGACCTTCCCCTCGACGGCGTGCACCACGGCGAGTGCCTGCAGCCAGGTGACCTGCGGATCGCGTGCATCGGGAGTGAGACTCCAGCCGATCAGCAACGGACCGTGCGCGTGCACCGCCCAGCCCGGGCCGTCGACGCGAACCCCTTCGGGCGCGACCACGTGCGACGGCGGCGAGCCGAGCAGCCAGCGTCCCGCTCGGCCGTCGGCGGAACTGTCCGGCGCGATGCGCAGCGCCGACATCGGTGCGTGGAGCGCGACCTCGATGGTCGCCTGATATCGCGCGCCGAGCTGTTGCTCCAGCGCGATCCGGTCGATGCGGGTGTGAATCAGCAGATGGTCCGCGTCCGCTGTCACCTGGATCGGCATGGACTCGACCGCCGCGTTGGCTTGCACGAACGGAAAAAGGAATGCGTCCCCAGCTCGCACACGTGCGACACCGTTCCGGCTCCCGGTGATCGCCTGCCAGGCTGCGGGCCACGCGGGTGCGTCGCGGACGTGCAGCGGGTCGGGCACGGCCGTGAGGGCTGCGGTTCCGCCAGTGCGCTGCACCACGTCGCGATAGAGGGCCGCCACCTGCGCCACGTGCGCGCGCGCATCGGCGGCCGTCACGCCGTCCATCCAGCGCGGGCCCAGACCCACGTTGTGATCAGCCACGGTCACCGCCGCGAGCTGCAGGTCATGGGGCGAACGGCTGGTGACCCGCGCCATCGCCTCGCGCAACCGCCAGCTCCACACCGGTTCGCTCATGCGCAGCAGATCCCAGTCGGCGCCCCATTCGCCGCGGCGCGTTGGCAGTTGCGCGCCGAGACGCGTGCTGAGATGCCCGAAGTAGATCGCCGGGGTACTCGCGATCAATCGCGACGTGGTCGAGTAGTTGTTCCACGCCCGGAGCGCCGCGGGCAGCAGTTCGGCGCACTCCGGTGTGCCGTTGTCGAGGGCCTGCTGGATGACGCCGAGCGGCGTGAACGTGGCGTGCAACCGGAGTTCGTTCGTGATGCCGGTGGCGAGGATCGAGCCGTTCGACGCATTGGCGGGGAACTCCTGCGGCTCGAGCGCGCGGGCGCATTCCGGCGGCAGCCACCAGCGGGTGACCGCCGCCGAGTAGCCGTTCGTGTCGAGCGCGACGAGGACACGCGATCCGTGCGCCGTCTGCCAGTAGAACGGTGATTGCGTCAGCGTGCCGGGCAATGGCGCCGAGAAGACCAGGTTCGGCGCCATCAGCAAGTCATGAATGCCCGCCGCAGCGAGCATGTCGACATAGGCCTCGGGGATGGCCGGGACATCGTTGACCACCGCCACCGAGGGACGGACCCCGAGTTCACGTTCGACTCGATCGAGATGCATGGTGAGCAGCGGCAGCACTTCGGGGAATCCGGCGGCGTACGCGCTCAACATCGTGGCGCCGATGCCGAAGCGGTGCTGCCGCACCAGCGTGCGCAACGCCGCGATTCGCGCGGGCTGGTCGTGATAGTGATCGAGCCACGCCTCGACCGACCAGCCGCCTTCCTCGAACCACACGAACGATGGATCGCGCTGCGCGGCGGCGATGGCGGCGTCGATGATCGCGATGCGGCGGGCGCGCACCGTGGCGATCGGCGCGGTGAACCCGACATCGAGATGGCTGCCCGGCACCACGAACACGGTGTCGGCGATGGCGCGCTGGGCCGTCGCGCGACCGGGCGCAAGGGCGACGAGTACGGGGCCGGTCCAGGCCCACAGCGCGGCGCTACGACTCACTCAGCGCGGCGTGCGCGCCGCCCGCTCGCCGGCGAAAGATCGATCAGCAGGGCCACGACGAGGCCGATCACCGGGCCGGCCGACCAGACGCCGCCAAACCAGTGCTGCACCGCGGTATACCACAGCAGCGTGGTGGGGAGGAAGACGAAGCCGAGGATCGGCCAGAGCGCTGTCGCGAAAATCCCGTCGAACCATCGCGTGAAAAACCACAACAGGGCGAGCACCAGGCGCGGCATCGCCAGCGCAAACAGGGCCAGGAGACAAGGCATGCCACCAACCTCCCGTTCAGGGCATCGTGCCGGCGCGCGATAGTGCGGTCTGCACCTGCGCGACCGCCGCGTCCGGATCTGCCACTTCGATCACCAGCTTGTCGTAGTGCTCATGGTCGAGCTCGAGCACGACGGTGTTGTCGGGATCGTGCACGTCGTAGAACACCACCCCACTCGTCTGGTAGAACGTACCGGCGGTGATCACGCCGGGGATCTGGGTACCCGGCAGGCGAAATCCCTTCCACCATCCCCGCGCGGCGTCGGCATCGCGGTATACACTGGTAACATGCGCGAGCGGGAACTCGAGCTCGCTGCGCATCGCCCACAGCTTGTCCCACCCTTCCACCGTGAGATGAATGCGGTCGTTCACTATCGCGATGTTGACCATGGCAGTTCCCGGGACGGGGACAGATCGTTCAAGTATACGAGCATGGGGTCCGCCGGTGGGGCGGTCGGCGTGCGCACGCGCGCGGCCCAGAACTCGTCGCTGCCCTGGCCGGCGAAGTCCACGCTGCCGATCAGCGAATCGCCGACCATGGCGGCGGTCATCGTCAATGTGAGCGGATGATCGTTGTACGTGATGGTGTAGGCAAACGACACCGTATCGCGCATCACGACGCCCGACAGCGGCACGTCGCCGCCCTCGCGATGTACCGTGCCCGACAGCGTGTCGCCGTGCTGCGCGAACGTGAGGCTGAAGGGAATCACGCCGCCAGGGGTGTGCATGGCAGCGTTCCAGTTGCCCGCCACCGATTGCCCCGCCGCCGGAGCGGCGGCCACCACGAAGAGCGCGCTGATGCTGGTCACGAAGTGTCGCATGACCGCAATCTACGACCGTCTTCCGCCGTCTGGCCGGGTCGGCTATCGTTGAGGCCTCACGTCACGGCAACAGGGAGCAATCCAGATGAGCGGAGTCCGGGTGCTGGTCGGCACGCGCAAGGGTGCGTTCGTGCTGACGTCGGATGGCAAGCGGCAGGATTGGCAGGTGACCGGGCCACTCTTTGCCGGCTGGGAGATCTACCACGTCAAGGGGTCGCCGGCCGATCCGAACCGGATCTACGCGTCGCAGAGCAGTGGCTGGTTCGGACAGCAGATGCAGCGTTCGAACGATGGGGGCGCGACCTGGGAGCCGGTCGGCAACCAGTTTGTGTACGACGGTATCACGAGCACGCATCAGTGGTACGACGGCACGCCCCATCCGTGGGAGTTCAAGCGCGTCTGGCACCTCGAACCGTCGTGCGACGATCCCGACACGGTGTTCGCGGGCGTCGAAGACGCCGCCATGTTCAAGACGACCGACGGCGGTCAATCGTGGGCCGAGCTGTCCGGGTTGCGGAAACACGGCACCGGGCCGGCCTGGACGCCGGGCGCCGGTGGCCTGTGTCTGCACACCATCCTGCTCGATCCGGGCAACCCGCAGCGCATGTTCATCGCGATCTCGGCTGCGGGCGCCTTCCGCACCGACGACGGCGGCGTGTCGTGGCGGCCGATCAACCAGGGCCTCCGCTCTGCGCACATTCCCGATCCCACCGCCGAGATCGGCCACTGCGTTCATCGCATCGCGCTGCATCCGTCGCGGCCCGACACGCTGTTCATGCAGAAGCACTGGGACGTGATGCGCAGCGACAACGCCGGCGATTCGTGGCGCGAGATCAGTGGTAACCTGCCCTCCGACTTCGGCTTTCCCATCCACGTGCATGCGCATGAACCCGACACCGTATATGTGGTGCCGATCAAGAGCGACTCGGAACATTATCCGCCCGAAGGCAAGCTGCGCGTCTATCGCAGTCGCACCGGTGGGGACGAATGGGAGCCGCTCACGCACGGGTTGCCGCAGCACGACTGCTACGTCGATGTGTTGCGCGATGCGATGGCGGTCGATTCGCTCGACGAATGCGGCATCTATTTCGGCACCACCGGCGGCCAGGTCTACGTCTCGCCGGATGGGGGCGACCACTGGTCGCCGATCGTGCACGACCTGCCGGGGGTGCTTTCCGTCGAAGTGCAGACCCTGGCGTGATCCGGGTCGAACTGCCCTCGCCGTTGCGGACCCTCGCGCGCATCGACGGCGACGTCACCGTCGACGTACCGGCGCCGGTGACGCAGCGTCGCGTGCTCGACGCCATCGAGGCACGCTACGGCACCTTGCGCGGCACGATGCGCGATCAGCAGACGTTGCGCCGCCGCGACTTCATCCGCTTCTACGCCTGCGGCGCCGACCTGTCGCACGAGTCGCCGGATGCGCCATTGCCCGACGCGGTGGCGCAGGGCGTGGAACCCTTTCTCGTGATCGGCGCGATCGTCGGCGGGTAAGCGGTCCGCAGGCGGTCAGCCGCCGCCCACCCGCACAAGTACTTCCTGCACCGCCGCGACGGTCGGCGCGATCCGAATGGGCGCATTGGCAAGCGCCGGCGCGATCGATTCGTCGCCATGCAACCGCTCCAGCACGCCGACATCCTTGAGAACGTGGCCGGTCAACACCGCCACTACACTGTCCCCCGGTGCGATGGTCCCCTGTTGCCGCAGCGTGCGCACGCCCGCCACCGACGCCGCGCTGGCCGGTTCGCAGCCCACGCCGCTCCGATCCACGGCTACCTTCGCGGCGAGAATCTCGGCGTCACTCACCGCCAGCACCACGCCGTTGGTTTCGCGAATGGCACGTACCGCGCGCCGATACGACGCCGGTGCCCCGATCTTGATCGCCGTCGCGAGCGTGTCCGCCTGAACCGGCTCAAGTGCGTCGAACCCGTGCTCGAACGCGTGGGCAAACGGCGCGGCACCTGCCGCCTGTACCGCCGCGATCCGTGGCACCCGATCGATGAGTCCCCACGCCCGCGCCTCCCGCAGCGCCTTCCCGAACGCCGCCGTGTTGCCGAGGTTGCCAGCGGGGAGGGCGATCCAGTCGGGCGCGTGCCAGTCGAGCTGGTCGAGCATTTCGAACACGATCGTCTTCTGCCCTTCGATCCGGAACGGATTGACGGAATTGAGCAGATAGACGCCCAGTTCGGCGCTCGCTTCGCGCATCAGACGAAGGCAGGCGTCAAAGTCGCCGTCGATGAGCAGCGTGTGTGCGCCGTAGGCCAGCGTTTGCGCCAGCTTGCCGGCGGTGACCTGGCCATCGGGCACGATCGCCAGCGCCGGAATGCCGGCATGTGCGGCGTACGACGCCAGCGACGCCGAGGTGTTGCCCGTGGACGCGCACGCCACCGCCCGCGCCCCGATGCGTCGCGCCTGCGTCATCCCCACCGTCATGCCACGATCCTTGAACGAACCGGTGGGATTTTGCCCTTCGTGCTTGAGAAGCAACCCGTCGACGCCGGTCCAGCGGCACAGCGCGTCGCGCTGGAGCAGCGGCGTGTTGCCTTCGGGGTGCGACACCACGTCGCCCGTGGCTGACGGCAGTACCACTGCGCCGTAGCGCCAGACCCCGGATGGCGAACCGCTTGCCGCGAACGTCTGCTTCAACTCGGCGGCGAGATCGTTGGTGTCGCCCGTGATGTCGTGCATGACCGCGACCAATCCGTCGCATCGCGGGCATCGTTCCGCCGCGTCGAGTTCGGCGAGGCGGTGACCACACTCCTCGCACTCCTGCCGAGTGGAGGTCTTCACAGGATGCGTGCGCCTTGCCGGTCGGCCTGGGCCACGCGAGCGGTCGCCGTCGATCCCGTGGGCCGCATATGCCGCCACCATGGCGCTGCCGATGGTCGCGCCGGCCGCCGCGTCGTTGGTGATCGCGAACGCCGTTGGCCCGGCGCCACTGATGGAACATCCGAAGGCCCCCGCCGCGAGCGCGGCGGCCTTGGCCTGCAGGAAACCGGGTAGCAGCGGTGCGCGCGCGGGTTCGGCAATGCCGTCGTCGATCGCCCGCCCGAACAGCGCGACATCACCTCGATACGCCGCGGCGATCATCGTGGCCACCGCGGCGAGTTGCGACAACGCCACCGCACGAGGTACGGTGTCGGGCAACACCGCGCGCGCCCGCCGCGTTGCCAGTTGCTGATGCGGATGCACGAGGACAACGTGCAGCCCGTCCGGTACCGGCACCGACAGCACGACGATCGGGTCGAGCGAGCGGATCAGCACCAGGCCACCAAGCAATGAAGGCGCCAGGTTGTCGGCGTGGCGACCGGCGACCGTCGATTCAGCGACCAGCGCGCAGCTGAGGAGGGCAGCCGTGGAGAGCTCGCCGCGGCACAGCGCATTGGCCGCCACCGCGCCCGCCACCGCCGATGCGGCACTGCCGCCCTGACCGCCGGAGAGGGGCAGCCCCTTGCGTGCCGCCAGCGTGACGCCATCGCGGAATCCCGCGAGCTTGAACACCGCGCGCGCGGCAATGGCCGCCGCGTGCCGGGCCGGATCGGTGGGCAATCCCGGATCGCCGGCGTCGGACACGCGCAGACCCGGACCACCATCGCGGGTCAATGTCACTTCGTCGCCGCGTCCGGCCACGGCGAGGCCGAGCACGTCGAGTCCGGGGCCGACGTTGCCGATCGAACCCGGAGCGAACGCGGTTACGGCGTCGTGCATGTCGCAAGCTGTGTGCGGATCTGTTGAAAGTCCATCGGCGGCGCGGTAGGTTGGCAGCGCCTCGCAGAGGAGCGCACACCGACCATGCATGTGGGAGTGCTCAAGGAAACGGCGCCACGGGAAGCGCGGGTTGCGCTGGTGCCCGACAGTGTCAGCCGCCTGATCCGGCAAGGCGATCGCGTGACGGTGGAACGCGACGCCGGCGTCCCGGCCGGATTCGACGATGCCGCCTACGTCGTCGCCGGCGCCACGCTGGGCTCGGCAACGGACGCCGCGGCAGCCGAAATCGTCTGCAAGGTGCAGCGACCCACCGATGCCGAGCTGCCGCGCTTCGCTGCCGGCACCGTAATCGTGGCACTGAGTGGTAGCACCCCATCGGCGTCGATCGAGTCGCTCGCGGCGCACCAGCTCACCTTGCTGGCGCTCGAGCGGGTGCCACGCACCACGCGCGCGCAGTCCATGGATGTGCTCTCCTCGCAGGCGACCGTCGCCGGCTACAAGGCCGTGTTGCTCGCGGCGTCGGCGTTGCCGCGCTTTTTCCCGATGCTCACCACCGCGGCCGGCTCGCTGGCTCCAGCCCGTGCCCTCGTCATCGGGGCAGGCGTGGCCGGGCTGCAGGCGATCGCCACGGCGCGCCGGCTTGGCGCGGTCGTCACCGGATTCGACGTGCGCCCGGCGGCCGCCGATGATGTGCGCTCGCTGGGCGCGAAGTTCCTCGCGCCCGGCGCCATTGCCGCCGACGCAGCCACCGCCGGCGGCTACGCGCGCGAGCTGGCGGACGAACAGCAGCAACGCGTACTGGCGGCGATCGGCAGTGTGCTGCCGCAGACCGACGTCGTGATTTCCACCGCGGCGATTCCCGGGCGCGCAGCACCGCGACTCATCACCAGCAGCATGGTCGACACCTTGAAGCCCGGCGCGGTGATCGTTGATGTCGCCGCCGAAACCGGCGGCAACTGCGAACTGACCGTGCCGGGCGAAACCATCCGGCACGGCAGCGTCACCATTCTGGGGCCGCTCAACCTGCCGAGCACCATGCCGATGCACGCGTCGCAGATGTTTTCGCGCAACGTGCAGACGTTGCTCGACCTGCTGCGGCACGACGGCAAGCTGGTGCTCGATATGGGCGACGATATTGTCAAGGCGATGGCGATCGCTGGCCATGCGTCGTGAGCGCTGAGGGCGCGACGGGAGATCAGCCTGTGATGCGAGTACATCGCACGCGAGCTCCGATTCCGCGCTCGGCGCTCATCGCCTTTCCATTCAACCGGCAGGTGCCTGAATCATGACACTGACCACCATCATCCAGCTCTATGTCTTCGTGCTGGCCGCCTTTCTCGGCTACCAGATCATCACGCGAGTGCCGCCGCTCCTGCACACGCCGCTGATGTCCGCGACCAATGCGATTTCGGGCATCTCACTGGTGGGCTCGCTGGTGGCGGCGGGATCCGGTTCGAGCCACGTCAGTAACGTGCTGGGCTGCATCGCGGTGGCGGCGGCCATGGTGAATGTCGTTGGCGGCTTCGCGATCACCGATCGCATGCTCAAGATGTTCCGCACCAAACCCGATCCGGTCGCGACGCCGCGGGGAGACCAGGCGTGAACGTCCGCGAACTGTTCACGCAGATCGCCTACCTCGCGGCGTCGGTCTTCTTCATTCTCGGGCTGCGGTCGCTGGTGCATCCCGACAAGGCACGCCGCGGGATGAACCAGGCGGCGGTCGGCATGCTGCTGGCGATCGTCGGCACGCTGGTGCAGCAGCAGATCGTCACCTATCACTGGATCGTGATCGGGTTGATCATCGGAACCGTCATCGGCATCCCGATGGGATACAAGGTGCCGATGACCGCGATGCCGCAGCAGATCGCGATCTCGCACGGGTTCGGGGCGCTGGCCGCAACCCTGGTGGGCGTCAACGAATTCGTGGTCGAGGGCTTCGGCGCCGGCATCAGTCACGGCACCATGATCGCCCTGGGGTTCGAGACGCTGTTCGGTGCGTTGACCGTGACCGGCTCGATCATGGCGTTCGGCAAGCTGCAGGAAATCCTGCCCGGTCGGCCGATCACCTGGCCCATGCAGAACGCCATCAGCCTGCTGATGTTCGCCGCCATGATTGGACTGTTCATCTGGCTGGTCATCGTGCCCGCCAGCCCGATGCTGTTCTGGTCGATGATGGGACTCGCCCTGCTGATGGGTGTGCTGCTGGTCCTCCCGATCGGCGGTGCCGACATGCCGGTGGTGGTGTCGCTGCTCAACTCCTACGCCGGCCTCGCGGCGGCGGCGACAGGCTTCGCCATCGGCAACAACGTGCTGATCATCGCCGGCGCACTCAACGGCGCCTCGGGTTTCCTGCTGTCGATCCTGATGTCCAAGGCGATGAACCGCTCGTTCGGCAATGTGCTCTTCGGTGCCTTTGGTGGCCAGCCGGTCGCTGGCAGCGCCGCGTCCACCGCCGGCCTGTCCGTGCGGCAGATCTCGGCGGAGGATGCCGCGATGCAGCTGGCGTATGCGTCGCGGGTGGTGGTCGTCCCCGGCTACGGGCTGGCGGTCGCGCAGGCACAGCACGTAGTGCAGGAGCTCGCCGAGCAGATCGAGAAACGCGGGGGCGACGTCAAGTACGCCATCCATCCGGTGGCGGGGCGGATGCCGGGCCACATGAACGTGCTGCTCGCCGAAGCGAACGTGCCCTACGACAAGCTGCTCGACATGGACGAGATCAATCCGCAGTTCGCCCAGACCGATGTCGCCTTGGTGGTGGGCGCCAACGATGTGGTCAACCCGGCGGCTCGTACCGATCCGGCGTCGCCGATCTACGGCATGCCGATTCTCAACGTCGACCAGGCCCGCAGCGTGATCGTGCTCAAGCGCAGCATGAATGCCGGGTTTGCTGGTATTGAGAACGCGCTCTTCTACGAGCCGCGCACGGCGATGCTGTTCGGCGACGCGAAGACGTCGTTGACGAAGCTGGTGAGTGAGGTGAAGGCGGTGTAGGAGGCGTTAGGGGTTAGGGGTTAGGCGTTAGGCCTTAGCTGTTGGGACCCGGGCTCATCGCTCATGGTCATCCCTCCCGCCGTAACCTTTTCTCCCATTCGAGCGTCTCTAGTGCTGGAACCGTGGGCCCGGCTGCCAGCGTATGGAATGACACCGCCTCAGCGCGGCGGGGCGTTTCACGAACCGGCGTGGCACGAAGGCAATGTTTCACAACCTGTTACGCGCGCACTTGCATAAAACGGTCAACGAGGCTAATTTCGCCGCGCTCAGGGGACGACAATTCTCATCACGGGCCGGCTCCATGCCGCGGCCGGGCGGTGGGATCAGCAGGATAGGAGTACTACGGTGACCACTCGTGCTCGCGGGAAGCGGCGTTCGCTGCGGCCGGCACAGATCGCTCGTGCGGTTGACGAAGGACGTGAGAGCCTCGACCTGTACCTCGACGAGATCTCCCGCGTGCCACTGCTCAACCGTGAAGAGGAGATGGCGCTCGCTCGGCGCGCCTTCCAGGGCGACATCCTCGCCCAGGAGCGGCTCGCCCGGCACAACGTGCGCTTCGTGGTGTCGGTGGCCAAGAAATTCCAGAATCGCGGCGTGCCGCTGGTCGACCTGATCGGCGAGGGCAACCTCGGGCTGATGACGGCCGCCCGGAAATTCGACCCGGACCGTGGCGTCAAGTTCATTTCGTACGCGGTCTGGTGGATCCGCCAGGCGGTGCAGGCGGCGATCGCCCGTCACGGCCGTCCGGTGCGCGTGCCGCTCAATCGGACCGCCGACCTGTCGCGGCTGGGCAAGACGACCACCTTTCTCAAGGAACAGCTCGGTCGCATGCCGACGACCGATGAACTGGCCCGCGCCACCGGGCTGACCGAGGAAGCGGTGCGGTCGCTGTCGTCGCTCAACACCGAAGCGGTACGTCTTGATCACCCCACGCGCGAAGGCGACGGCAACGAGCGGATGGAACGCTTTGCGCTGGCGGAGCAGGAACAGACCGACGCGCACACGATGGCCAATTCGCAGAGCGCGGACATCGAGGCGGCGCTCGATTCGCTGCCGCCGCGCGACGCCAAGGTGCTGCGACTCTATTTCGGCCTCGACGATGGGCAGCCACGCACACTGGAAGAGATCGGCCGGATGATGGGTGTCACCCGCGAGCGGATTCGACAGTTGCGCGATCGCGCACTGGTCCGCCTGCGCGAAGGCGAAACGGGCGAAAAGCTCAAGGATCTGGTGGCCTGATGCGTATCTCCAGCATGGCAGTCGCGTTGGCGGCCGTCGTGTCCGCGCCGCTTGGCGCCCAGCAGCACCCGGACTTCAGCGGCACCTGGGTGCTCGATGTATTGAACAGTCCGAGCAGCCAGATGATGCCGAGCGCGGCCACGATGACCGTGGTGCAGCGCGGCGACACCATCACCAGCGACAACAAGTCGAGCAGCACGATGGGTGGCGATCAG
This sequence comes from uncultured Gemmatimonadales bacterium, assembly GCA_963796635.1. Taxonomy (GTDB): domain Bacteria; phylum Gemmatimonadota; class Gemmatimonadetes; order Gemmatimonadales; family GWC2-71-9; genus Palsa-1233. The sequence continues at coordinate 1,698,141 of CAWCMH010000001.1, read as the reverse complement.
ACGACGCACATGGTGATGACCACCGATGGCAAGCCGTGGAAGAACACCATCAGCATCATGGGACAGGACGTCGACCTGAACGGCGTGTCGACGTGGTCGCACGACACCCTCGTGACGAAGATTACCGGCAGCGTCCAGGGCACCGATTTCAGCGAGGACGAGACGATGGTGCTCGCCCCCGACGGCAAGACGCTGACCAGCATGCGCAAGGCCACCTTTGGTGGCGCCGAGCAGCCCCCGTTGACCATGGTGTTCGGCAAACAGAGCTGACCATGCCCCGCCGCGGGTTGGCCGGAATCGCGACCGTCCTGATGTGCACGACGGTCGCGATTTCGTTGACGGCGCAGGCCGCGGTGGTGCACCCCGATTTCTCCGGCGTGTGGATCTTCGATGCCGCACGCAGCGACTCCAGCACCTTCACGCCGAAATCAGCGACCTGGTCCGTCGTACAACGCGACGATTCCATCGTGCTCGACCGGACCTCGCCGGGCGACCGGTCCGCAGCACGCCGTCTATCAGCTCGACGGCGCGCCGCGGACCAACACGTTGCGCCTGGTCGGCAGTGGCACCGCCGCCGAAAGCGTCGTGCACTGGCAGGGCGACACGATGGTGGTGCGCACGGTGAGTCACCCCGGCGACGGCGAACTGGTCCAGGTCGACCATTGGTGGCTGCGCAACGCGGGCGAGCTGCGGATGCGCCGCGAAGCGGCGTACCAGGGCAGCTCGATGGGCGCGCCGACCTTCGTGTTCACCCGACAACCGTGAGACGCGCGGCATGAGCGAGTCCGACGACGGGGCGACACCGCGCCGGCAATTCCTCGAGCAGCTGGCGGCCACGACCGTGGGCCTCGGCGTCGCCGGACACATGCCGGCGGTCGCCATGCCACCGGCCGACACCGCCGCGGCACCGGCCGTCCACTGGGACGACAGCTGGACGAAGCGACTGGGCAAGCAGCACCGGTTCGTGATCGACATCGCCGACCTCGGTCGGGCCGGCAGCCAGCTGGCGCTCGCCACGGAACTGCTGTCGTGGTATCACACCGCGCTCGACACCAAAGACGGAGACATGCACATCGTCGTGGTGATGCGTCACCGGGCGATTCCGATGGTGTTCAACGATGCGATCTGGGCGAAGTATCACCTCGACGCCGACACCAGACCCACGACGTCGGCGGCGAGCGATTCGGCGGCGCGGAACCCGTTCGTCCACGTTGCCGGGGATGACAAGGCCGCCCCGGTCGACAGCGACAACGCCATCGACGCGCTGCAGCGGCGGGGAATCATCACGCTCGCCTGCAACATGGCGGTGCAGAGTCGCGCCAGCCAGATCGCACACGCGACTAATCAGGATGTCGATACGGTGCGGCGCGAGCTCGTCGCCAACCTGCTCCCCGGCGTGGTCCTGCAGGTCACCGGTGTCTACGCCGTCACGCGGGCGCAGGACGCGGGGTGTGTGCTGTACAAGGGGGCGGGTTAAGGGTCCACACTACGGCCTCGCATTGAAGAATGTGAAGGCATTACCTCCTTCGCCGCCGTGGCGCCCAACGCAGCCAACGAGCGAACCCACGTCTACGCGAGTGATCGGCCTCAAGCTGGGGCGGACGTCCGTTGCCGTGCAGACGAGCGCGAGCAACAAGCGGGGCTCGCTGAAACCGACAAAGCGATCGCCGTCCGGGATCAGGAAGAAGAAATAACTCGATGAGGATCGAGGGCCGCGCGACGCAGGGGCCCGCGATATTCCGACGCCCTGTGTTCGCGCCCTACCCCCGGGCGAACAGCCGCAGCACCCGCGGCAGGATCCCGCCGTGTTCCAGGTACTCCAGTTCGATCGGCGAGTTGAGCCGTGCGATGGTCGTGAACTCGGTGGTCGCGCCGGTGTCGGGATCGACGGCCTTCACGTGGACCGCGCTGCCGGGTGCCAGCGTGCCACCCGCGATGCCGGTGAGGTCGAACACCTCCCGCCCGGTCAGTCCCAACATCTCGGCGTTGGCGCCCGGCTCGAACGCGAGGGGCAGCACGCCCATGCCGACCAGGTTCGACCGGTGAATGCGCTCGTAGCTCTGCGCGATCACCGCCTTGACGCCGAGCAGCGTCGTGCCCTTGGCCGCCCAATCGCGCGACGAGCCGGTACCGTATTCCTTGCCCACGAGCAGGATCAAGGGCGTGCCGCTGTCGATGTATTTCATCGCGGCGTCGTAGATGCTCATCTCTTCGCCCGACGGGAAGTAGCGCGTCCAGTTGCCTTCCTTGTCGGGCACCAGCCGGTTCCGGATGCGCACGTTGCCAAACGTGCCGCGCATCATCACCTCATGATTGCCGCGCCGCGCGCCGAACGTATTCCAGTCGGGCTGTGCGACACCATGCTCGCGCAGATATGTTGCGGCCGGGCCATTCTTCGGGATCGCGCCCGCCGGCGAGATGTGATCGGTCGTGACCGAGTCGCCGAGCAGCGCCAGCACGCGCGCGCCATGAATGTCGCGGAGTGGCGTCGTGTCGTGGGCGAGATTGCGAAAGAACGGTGGATTCTGCACATAGGTGCTGGCCGGATCCCAGGCGAAGCGGGACCCTTCGGGCACGCGCAGGGCGCGCCATTCATCGTCGCCGTCGAACACCGCGCCATACTGGTGCCGGAACAGGTCGGGGCCGAGGCAGGCGTTCATCGTCTCGGCGATCTCATGCGGGGACGGCCAGATGTCGCGCAGATACACCGGCTTGCCGTCGCTGCCGGTCCCGAGTGATGCGCGATCGATATCCTCGTCGACGCGGCCGAGCAATGCGTAGGCCACGACCAGCATGGGCGACATCAGGTAATTCGCGCGCACCTGCGGATGCACGCGCGCTTCGAAGTTGCGGTTGCCCGACAGCACCGCCGCGGTGACCAGGGCGTGCGCGTCAATGGTCGCGGCGACCGGTTCCGGCAGCGGGCCGCTGTTGCCGATGCAGGTGGTGCAGCCGTAGCCCACCGTCTGGAATCCCAGCGCATCGAGGTCGTGGTCGAGGCCGGCGCGGCGAAGGTAGTCGGTGACGACGCGCGATCCGGGCGCGAGTGAGGTCTTGACCCAGCCCTTGGCCTTGAGCCCGCGTGCGACGGCCTTCCGCGCGAGCAGGCCGGCACCCACCATGACCGACGGGTTCGACGTGTTGGTACACGACGTGATCGCCGCGATCACGACGGACCCGTCGTGCAGCAGATGCGTCTCGCCGTTGAGCTCCAACGGATAGTCTTCGGTGCTGCCCGGCACCTCGGTGGCGACCGCACCCCCTTCGTCGGTCCACCGCTCGATCGCGTCCTTGGCGCGCTGGCGCCGGTCTTCCGGCACCGTCGCATGCATCAGCGTGGGCAGGCTTTCGGCAAAGTTGCGGGGCAGTCCGGTGAGCGGCACCATGTCCTGCGGGCGCTTGGGGCCGGCGACGCTGGGCACCACCGTCGACAGGTCGAGCGCGAGCATCGCGCTGAATTCGGGTTCGGGCGCGTCGGCGGTGTGGAAGAGGTGCTGCGTCCGGCAGTAGCGCTCGACCAGGTCGACGTCGGCGTCGGACCGCCCGGTGCGTCGCAGGTAGTCGAGTGTTTCGCGGTCGACCGGAAAGAATCCGCACGTCGCGCCGTATTCCGGGGCCATGTTCGCGATCGTCGCGCGGTCGGCCAGTGGCAATTGCCCGAGCCCCGGGCCGAAGAACTCGACGAACTTGTCGACGACACCGTGCCTGCGCAGCATCTGCGTCACCGTCAGCACCAGATCGGTCGCAGTGCACCCGGCCGGCAACTGGCCGGTGAGTTTCATGCCGACGACTTGCGGCACCAGCATGAAATACGGCTGGCCGAGCATCACGGCTTCGGCTTCGATGCCGCCCACGCCCCAGCCGAGCACGCCCAGGCCGTTGATCATGGTGGTGTGCGAGTCGGTGCCGACGAGGGTGTCGGGATACGCGGTGAGGCGGCCGTACTGCTCGCGCAATTGCACGCACGGGGACAGATATTCCAGGTTGACCTGGTGCACGATCCCGGTCCCCGGCGGGACCACGCGAAAGTTTCCGAAGGCCCGCTGGGCAAACTTCAGCAACTGATACCGTTCCGCGTTGCGGTCGAATTCCAGCGCGACGTTGAGCCTGAAGGCCTCGGCCGATCCATAGTGGTCGACCTGCACCGAGTGATCGATGACGAGATCGCAGGGTACCACGGGATTGATCCGCGCGGGATCGCCGCCCAGCTCGGCCATGGCGTCGCGCATCGCGGCGAGGTCGACCACGCACGGCACGCCGGTGAAGTCCTGCAGCACGACGCGCGCCGGCATGAACGGAATCTCGACGGACGCGGTGCCGGTCGGTGTCCATTGCGCGAGGTCGCGCACGTGCTGGTCGGTGACGAATCCGCGGCCGGCGTGGCGGAGCGCGTTCTCCAGCAACACGCGGATCGAAAACGGCAGCCGATCAATCGACACGCCGGCGCGGTGCAGGACGTCCAGCGAGTAGATGGTGGCGTCGCGGCCGCCCACGCGCAACGTGGTGCGGACGGTCTCGAGGTCCGGCAGGCTCATCTGTTCAGCGTCCGGGATAAGATTCGAACATGCCAGCGCAAGATAAACGTGTACCGCAGGCGATCCGGCGGCGCGCCGACGGCCTCGAAGTCGCCTGGAACGAGGCGGCCGGCGACGTGCAGCTGCTGCCATATCGTGCGCTGCGGCTGGCGTGCCCGTGTGCGGGATGCGTCGATGAAATGTCGGGGCGTCGGCTGCTCGATCCGGCCAGCGTGGCGGGCGATATCGCCATCGTCTCGCTCGCCCTGGTCGGCGCCTACGGCCTGCGGATTCGCTGGACCGATGGGCACGGGACCGGCATCTATACCTTTCCCCAGCTGCGGGCGCTGGGCGGCTGACCCCTTGGCGCGCGCACGATCGGCCGCTACCGTTGCAGTTGTGTCCGGCACGATGAACGTCCCTTCCCGCTCCAGAGTCGCTGATGATCATCGGTTACCGCTGGTGGATCTGGATCTGGTACGGCATCCTCGCCCTGGGGGTCGTCGGTTTGATCGGGGCAATTCATTGGGGCCTGAAGACCCATTGGCGGAATCTCGAGGAAGTCCTGCGCGGCATCGGGACGATCGCCGTCTCGGTGGGGATGCTGCTCCTGCTCAAGCACACCGGGGGTGGCGCCGGCGAGACCCTGCTGCTCGCGGCGCTGATCGCTTTCATCCTGGCATTTGCCCTGACCCGCGATCGCAAGCCGCCGTCGCGACCGACCGAACCACCACCGCCGGACCAGCCTTGAGGCGCGCGTTGGGCCGGCTGCTCGCCGCGGCGGGTCTCGTCGCGGCCTTCGCGCTATCGGCGCGCGGGCAGGCGGATGCGGCAGGCACCGGTGGATTGGTGCGCCTGGCGCAACAGCAACAGCTCGCCGGCAACTGGCGGCGCGTGCTCATGATCGGGGCCCATCCCGACGACGAGGACACCGCAGTTGCTGACCATTCTGGCGCGCGGCGACGGCGTGCATACCGCCTACCTCTCCCTCACGCGCGGCGACGGCGGGCAGAACATCATCGGTCCCGAGCTCGGCGAGGCGCTCGGCGTGCTGCGCACCGGCGAACTCGCGTCGGCCCGCCGCATCGACGGCGGCATCCAGTTCTTCACCCGCGCCTACGATTTCGGCTTTTCGAAGACCGCCGCCGAGACGTTCCGGTTCTGGGACCGCGACTCGATCCTCAAGGACATGGTGCGGGTGATCCGTCGCTTCAAGCCGCAGGTGATCGTCTCGGTGTGGACCGGGCACGCCGGCCGACGGACACGGGCATCATCAGGCGTCGGGCATTCTTGCGCCCGAAGCGTTTCGCGCGGCGGCGGATTCCAGCCGGTTCCCGGAATTGGAGCGCCAGGAAGGGTTGGCACCCTGGCGGACGGCCAAGTTCTACGTGTCAGCCCGCGGCGGCGGTGCCAGCACGCTGACCTTCGATGCTGGTGTGCTGGATTCAGCAACCGGGTTGTCGTTACGCCAACTCGCCGCGCTCAGCCGATCGCAGCATCGCTCCCAGGGGCAGGGAAGTCTCGAGGAGCTCGGTCCGGCGCAGTCGGCGGTGCGCCTGATCGAGCGCGCGCCCGGTCTGACCGGGCCCGACGATTCGTTGTTTGCCGGTATCGCGCCGGAACCCGTCGGCTCCGATCCGCATGCCGATGCGGCGCGCCTGATTCATGCCGGTGTCGTACTCGACGCCACCACCGATGTCGACGAAATCACGCCGGGCGACTCGATGTCCGTCACGCTGCGCGTCTGGAATTCCGGCGACCAGCCGGTCACGGCATTGCCGGCCATGGCACCGCACCCCGGGTTTGCGACGCACCACGGCGATTGCCCCACCGAGCCGCGCGCCATCGCACCGCGAACGCTGTTCTCGTGTGTGCAATGGGTGGGAGTGCCGCCGGGCGCGCATTACACGGCCCCCTATTATCTCGCGCTGCCGCGCGCCGGGGCGATGTATCGCTGGTCGGGTGATCCGTCAAACTGGGGCGATCCGTTCGCACCACCGCTTGCAGGCGACGTTTGCCGTCACCGTGGCAGGCGCGACGCCCGTGCACGCCGCTCGCGAAATCGTCGGCCGGTTTCGCGATCAGGTGCTCGGCGAAGTACGGCATCCGGTGATGATCGTGCCGAAAATTGCGGTCAGTCTCGATCCCGGTCTGCTGCTCTGGCCGACGACGTTGCGCGCGCACACGTTCACCGTGTCACTCCAGCATCTCGGCCGTGACACGTCGGACGCGCACGTCGCGTTGCGCGTGCCGGCCGGCTGGACCACGTCGGCACCGCAATCGGTACACTTCTCCCGCACCGGCGAACGCACCGTAGTGGCGTTTCGCGTGGCGGCGCCGGCGTCGCTCGCGCCGGGATCGTATCACGTCGACGCCATCGTGACGACCGGGACCGATACCTTCACCACCGGCATCGATCGCCTTCGGTATCCGCACGTGCGCGACCGCAACATGGCCACGACCGCCAGCGCCGATCTTACCGTGACCGAAGTTCGCTTTCCCGACGTCGGCACCATCGGCTACGTGCGCGGGGGCGGCGATCGCGTCCCCGAAGCGATGGTGAACGCCGGATTGCGCGTCGACGTCCTCTCCGGCGACTCGCTCGAGCGCGGGTCGCTCGACCGCTATCACGTCATCATCATCGGGCCGCGCGCGTACGAAGCCGATTCGGTCGCTGGATCGCGCCCACCCGCGGTTGATGACGTGGCTGCGCAACGGCGGCACGCTGATCGAGCAGTACGAGCAGACGCCGTTCGTGCGCGATGGCTACGCGCCGTTGCCGTTGACCATCGTGTCGCCGACGCAGAGCCGCGTCACCGACGAAACCGCACCGGTCACGTTCCTCGCGCCGCACAACCCCGTGCTGCACACGCCCAACGTGATCGGCGCGCGCGACTTCACCGGCTGGGTGCAGGAGCGCGGGCTCGACTATCCGGTGCGCTGGGACGCGGCGTGGACGCCGATTCTCGAGATGCACGACCCCGGCGATCCCCCGCTCGATGGCGGCCTGCTGATCGCTCGTGTCGGCCAGGGCGTCGCCGTGTACACCGGCCTGTCCCTGCATCGCGAGCTGCCGGCGGTGGTGCCGGGGGCGTGGCGACTGTTCGCGAACCTGCTGGCGCTGGGACAGACGGCCCTGCCGCCGAGTGCCCGACACTAGCGGCGCCGCGCCGGGGGACGCCGGCGTGGCGGCTCCGATCCGGCATCGTCGTCCGGGCCGCGCGATGCACGCTCGCCGGGCGCTGCTGTTGCTGCTGGTCACCGCGTGCCATCCCGATCACCGCGAACATCTCACACTCTATTCGCCACACGGGCGCGACCAGCTGCAACTGCTCGAGCACGCGTTCGAAGCCGCCAATCCCGACATCGACGTCCGCTGGCTCGACATGGGCAGCGAGGACATTCTCGACCGGTTGCGATTCGAGAAGCCCAACCCGGTCGCCGACGTCTGGTTCGGCGGCCCGACCACGTTGTTCGACACCGGCATCGCCGATTCGCTGATCGAGCCGTACCGACCGGTCTGGTGGCGCAGCGTCGATTCCGACGGTGTGGGCCCTGACGACATGTACTGGCCGGTGTACCGGACGCCGGCCGTCATTGCATACAACACCAACCTGGTGACCGCCGCGGACGCCCCGCACGATTGGGATGACGTGCTGCAGCCGCGCTGGCGCGATCAGGTGTTGATACGCGATCCGATTGCGAGCGGGACGATGCGCGCGATCTGGGGCATGATCATCATGCGCAGCCTCGCGGCGACCGGCGACACCGCCCAGGGCATGGCGTGGTTGCGCACGCTCGATGCGCAGACGCGCACCTACACGCTGAACCCGGCGATCCTGGCCGAGAAACTTGCGCGCGGGGAGGGCAAGGTGACGTTGTGGGACCTGCCGGACCTGATGATCTGGCGCGCCCAGGGGATGCCGTTCGGCTACGTCTTTCCGACCAGCGGCGCCCCGGTAATCGACGACGCGATCGCGATCGTGCGCGGGCACCAGGCATCGTCGCGCGGCCGAGCGGTTCGAGGATTATGTCGGGAGCATGCGCGCCCAGATTCTCACCGCGCGGCAAAGCTGGCGCCTGCCGGCGCGCACGGACGTGCCGGCGGACAGCGTCCCGGCCTGGGTCGCCGATGTCGACGCCCATCTGGTCACCGCCCACATGGATTGGCCGCTGCTGGCCCGGAACGGGAGCGCGTGGATGCGATACTGGGATCAACGGGTGCGGGGGACCGGACGCGCGAGTGGTGCGCCATGAGCACCGTGCGGATCGAGCGCGTGGCGAAGCAATTCGATGACACGCCGGTCGTGGCCGACGTATCGCTCGACGTCGGTGAGGGGGAGTTGCTCGCGCTGCTGGGCCCGAGCGGCAGCGGCAAGACGACCTTGCTGCGATTGATTGCCGGCTTCGAGTCCGTCGACGCCGGGCGCATCGTTCTCGATGGCGACGACGTGACGACGCGGTCGGCGGCGGAGCGCCGTTGCGGCATGGTGTTCCAGCACTACGCCCTCTTCCCGCATCTCACCGTGGGCGCCAACGTGCGCTACGGGCTTGCCGGCAGCGGGCTCGACCGCGTCGAACAGGCGGCCCGCGTCGACGAGGTGCTGGCGCTGGTCGATCTGGCCGGGTTCCAGTCCCGCGACGTCGCGGCGCTGTCGGGAGGCCAGCAGCAGCGCGTCGCACTGGCGCGAGCCTTGGCGCCGCGTCCCCGCGTGCTGCTGCTCGACGAGCCGCTCTCCAATCTCGATCCGTCGCTGCGCGAGCGCACCCGGCAGGAACTGCGCGAGCTGCTGCTGCGCGCCCGGATCACCACGATTCTCGTCACGCACGAACAGGAAGAGGCCTTCGATCTCGCGCATCGCGTCGCCGTGCTGCATCTCGGCCGCGTCGAGCAGATCGACACGCCGGAGCGATTGTACCAGGCGCCGGCGACCCGCTTTGTCGCGAGTTTCGTGGGACGGGTGACGGAATTGTCCGGTCAGGTTGTCGAGGTGGTCGCGGCCGGGCTGCGCGTGCGCGCGGGCGGAGGAGAGTGGATCGCGGCCGGCGATCCCGCGTTGCGCGGGCGCGTGACGCTCGCGGTGCGGCCGGATGCCGCGCGATTGACGCCCGACGGGCCGATGGCGGGAAACGTCACGCACCGCCGGTTCGCCGGTGCCACCACGTTCTATCGCATCGCACTCGCGGATGGTGGTGCGCTCGAAGTGGCGGCCGCGGCCGACGTCGCGGGCGTGGGGGACGAGGTGCGCCTGGCCCCGACCGGTGGCGGCGCCTTCGCCTGGCCGGAGCACCGCGCGTGATGCGCCGCTTCGGGCCGCTGCTGCTGCTCCTGCTGCTGGCGTGGCTGGTGGCGGAACCGGTGGTGCTGGTGGCGATCGATGCGCTGCGCATCAACCACCGGTGGACGTTCTCCGCGGTCCACGCGTTCGCGATCGAGCCCAACGAGTGGCGTGCGGCGCTCAACTCGTTGCTGCTCGCGGTGGCCAGTGTGATCCTGGCCGGCGGCCTCGGTGTCTCGCTCGGCCTGGCGACGCGGCTCGCCGATTTTCCCGGCCGCAACGTCGTGTCGGCGCTGCTGGCGCTGCCTGCCGTGTTGCCTCCGCTGGTGGGCGTCGTGGCGTTCCTCTTCCTCTACGGCGACAGCGGCATCTTTGCCCGGACCGTGATGGCCATCACCGGGAGTGAGACGCCGCCCTGGCGCTTTCAGGGCGCTGGTGCCGTCATCCTGATTCACGCGACCACGATGTATGTGTACAGCTACCTGCTGGTGCGCGGTGCGCTCGCCACATTCGACCCCGCGCTGCTCGAGGCGGCGGCATCACTCGGCGCGAGTCGCTGGCGGACGCTGCGCACCGTGGTGCTGCCGCTGCTGCGGCCGACCATCGGCAACGGCGCACTGCTGACCGCGCTGTCATCGCTGGCCTCGTTTTCGGCGCCGTACGTCTTTGGCGGCGGATTCCGCGTCCTGCCGACGCAGATCGTGACCACCCGCCTCAATGGTGACATCGCGATTGCCATGGTCGAGACGATCGCGCTGCTGCTGCTGTCGCTGGTGGCGCTCCTGCTCGCGTCGCGGCTGGGGGGTGTGGCTACGCGCGGTGCCGGCAAGGGACTCGCGCCGGCGCCCCGGCGCAACCAGTCGCGACGCGCGCGATGGTTGATCGGCGCCGCCCTCTGGTCGGTCACGTTGTGGTTGCTGCTGCCGCATCTCGCATTGCTGATGGTCTCGCTGGCTGCGACGGGCACGTGGAACACCACCGTGTTGCCGACGGCGTGGACGGCAGGCAACTATCTCACGCTGGTGCGCGATCCGGTGAGCTGGCGCCCGTTCGCCACGTCGCTGTGGATGGCCTCGCTGGCGGCGGCGGTGGCGGCCGTGCTGGCGCTGGCGATCGCCATGGCAGCCCGCGACGCGCAACGGGCGATCTCTCGTTGGCTCGAGGCTGGCGTGGCGCTGCCGTGGGCCGTCCCGGGTACCGTGTACGCGATCGCGCTCGCGACCATGTTCTCCGTGTACCAGCCGGCGGCCGGCCGGGTCATCCTGATCGGGACACTCTGGCTGCTGCCGCTTGCCTATCTGCTGCGCTCGCTGCCCGTTGTGGGACGGCCGCTGATCTTTGCGGTACGGGGGCTCGATTCCGCGCTCGATGAAGCGGCCACGTCGCTCGGCGCCGGCCGCTGGCGGCGGCTGGTCACCATTACGTTCCCGCTGCTCCTGCCCGTGCTGGCTGGTGCGACCGCGCTCGCATTCGTCATCGGGCTGGGAGACTTCATGGCGTCGATCATTCTCTACACCTACGACACCCGACCGGTGTCGCTGGAGATTCTGAGTGCCATTCGCGGCGGCAACCTGGGTGAAGCAGCGGCGTTCGGTGTGATCCTCACCCTGATCAGCGCGACCGCGTTCTTCGTGGCCGGCCGAGCCCGGTTGGCGCAGTGAAACAGACAGTCGGTGGTCTGCAGCTCCAGCGGCTGGGTGTACTGATCGCGCTCAACTTCGTCGACATGCTCGGCTTCGCGATGGTGTTGCCGCTGCTGCCGTTCTACGCCCTGAACCTGCACGCGACGCCGGCGATGGTCGGCTGGGTGATCGCGTCGTTCTCGATTGCCCAGTTGATCACCGCGCCGTTCTGGGGCCGCCTGTCTGATCGGTATGGGCGGCGGCCCGCGCTCATGATCGGGCTGTTCGCGTCGGCCCTGGCGTATCTGGTCTTCGGGTTGGCCAACGCGCTCTGGCTGCTGTTTCTCTCGCGCGTGGTGCAGGGCGCGGGCGGCGGCACCACGGGAGTGGCGCAAGCCTACGTGTCCGATACGGTTCCTCGGGAAGATCGCGCGCGGGCGCTGGGCTGGTTGTCGGCGGGCACCAGCGCCGGCATCATGATCGGTCCGGCGATCGGCGCGCTGGCGGCGCACTTCGGTCGCGAAGCACCGGGCTACGTGGCGGCGGGGCTGTGCTTCCTCAACGTGATCGCGGCCTGGATCTGGTTGCCCGAGTCGCGGCCGGCCGAACTGGCTGCCGTACCCAGGGTGCGCAAGCCGGTGTGGCACGCGGCCCTGGCGGTCATTCGCAAGCCTGGCGGATCGTGGGAGCGGCTCATCTGGATCTACGGCGTCGGCATGTTCGCGTTCACGCTGCTCACCGCGGTGCTCGCGCTGTGGCTTGACGCACGTTTCGGGGTCACCGTCAAGACGATCGGTTACTTTTTCGCCTACTCGGGCGCGCTGTCGCTGGTGATGCGCTCGCTGTTTCTCGGACCGATCGTGCGGCGGCTGGGGGAGGTCGGCGCCTTGCGCACGGGAACGGTGCTGCTGGCCGCCGGATTGTTCCTGTATCCGCTGGTGCCGTCGATCTGGGTGTTGGCGCTGGTCATTCCGCTGGTGCCGATCGGTACGGCGCTGATGTTTCCGGCGACCACCACATTGTTGTCTCACGCCACGGAGGCGAGCGAGTTGGGGACCATCATGGGTGTGGCGCAGACGTTCGCCGGTATTGCGCGGGTCGCCGCGCCGATCATCGGCACGTTGGCTTTTCAATGGCTTGGTATCGGGTCACCGTTCATTCTCGCCGGCTGTGTCGTGCTGCTGGTGAGCTGGGTCGTGTTCCATCACGTGCACGCGCCGGCACGCGTGATCGAGCCCGCGACATGACGCCGACGGCGCTCGCCGAAGCCACGCCCTTGCCGGCCACCAGCGCCGGATTCGCCGACGCCACGTGGGAATCGCTGGCGCCCTACTATCGCGAACTGGAGCAGTTGCCGCTCGACAAGGCTTCGTTCGACGCGTGGCTGGCGCGCTGGTCGCGCCTCGACGAGCTGGTAACCGAAGCCGCGTCGCTGGCCATGATCGCCTACACCAGCGACACCGCCGACGCCGGCAAGAAAGCGGCACATCTGCGTTTTTCGACCGAAGTGCTGCCGCAGCTGGAGGAAGCCGAAGTTGCCCTCGCGCGCCGGCTCGTTGCGCTGGGCACCGATCGCGCCGATATGCAGACGGCGGTGCGCCGTTTCCGCATGGCGATCGAGATCTTTCGCGAAGCCAACGTGCCGTTGGTGTCGGAGGCCGAGGGGCTGGCGGCGCAGTATCAGCAGATCACCGGCACCATGACCGCCATGTGGGACGGTGCCGCGGTGCCGTTGCCGCGTCTCGCGCCGTTTCTCAAGAGTCGCGACCGGGCGGTGCGCGAACGCGCGTGGCGCGCGGGCACCGCGCCCTACGTCGCGGCGCACGACGAACTCGCCGCGTTGTTCGATCACATGGTGGGGTTGCGGCAGGCCATGGCGCACAACGCCGGGTTTGCCGACTACCGCGACTACGTCTTCGCGGCCAAATGCCGGTTCGACTACACCCCGGCCGATTGCGCGCGCCTGCATGCCGGCGTCGAGCAGTACGTCGTGCCGGCGATCGAGCGGGCGCTGGAACATCGCCGTGCGCGGCTGGGCCTGGCGCAGCTGCGCCCGTGGGATCTGGCGATCGACCCTTGGCGCGCCGCCTCGCCGGTGCCGTACCGCGATGTTGCCGAACTCGAGCGTACCGCGGCCCGGGTGTTCACGGCGGTGGATCCCGAGCTGGGGCGTGAGTTCCAGTTGATGATGGACGAGGGTCTGCTCGACCTGGAATCGCGCGCCGGCAAGGCGCCCGGCGGGTATTGCGACACGCTGCACGCCCGCGGCCGTCCGTTCGTATTCATGAACGCGGCCGGTGTGGCCGAAGACGTGACCACCTTGTTGCACGAGGCCGGGCACTCCTTTCACGCCTTCGCGTCGCACCAGCGGCCGCTCATCTGGCAGCGGCACCCCGGGGCGGAGTCGGCGGAGTTGGCCTCGATGTCGATGGAACTGCTCGCGGCACCGTTCCTGGCGAGGCCGATCGGCTACTACGAGGAGCCCGACGCCCTGTCGACCCGGTTGGAGCATCTCGAGGGTATCCTGCTGTCGCTGGCTCACATTGCGTCGGTCGACGCGTTCCAGAGCTGGATCTATACCGATCCAGAGGGGAACGACGCCGCGGCACGGGACCGGATGTGGCTGACGCTGCGCGACCGCTTCGAGCCGGGTGTCGACTGGAGCGGCCTCACCGCCGAGCGCGTGGCTCGCTGGTACCGCCAGCTCCACATCTTCCTGTATCCCTTCTACTACATCGAGTACGGCATCGCGCAGATCGGTGCCTTGCAGGTGTGGCGCAACGCACGCCGCGACCCGGCGAGCGCCGTGGCGGCCTATCGCCGGTTTCTCGCGCTGGGGGCCACCCGGCCGCTGCCGGACTTGTATCGCGAGGCCGACGTGCACTTCTCCTTCGACCCGGCGCTCATCGGCGAGCTGGTGGCACTGATCGAGGAAGAAACCGCGGCGTTGCGGGCGGAATTGCTGGTGAGCGGCGGCGCCTGACCCGCCGGCCCATCACGCTCCATGTTGCGCCCTGCCGCCGGCCCCGGCAGATTGATGCCTTCCAGACCGGCGGTTCCCCCTGTTTCGGAGCGTGGATGGCGAAAGAAGAAGGCATTGAAATGGAAGGCGTCGTCCAGGAAGTGCTGCCTGATCGCAATTATCGGGTACTGCTCGACAATGGACATACCATCCTCGCCTACGCCGCCGGCAAGATGTCCAAATTCAAGATCCGCGTCCTTGAAGGTGATCGCGTCAGCGTCGTGCTGTCGCCGTACGACCTGACCCGCGGTCGGGTCGTGTATCGGCACAAATAAGAGACCAGAGAGAAGGGAAAAGAAAAACGGGATGGGCGTGCGGAATTGGGCCCGATTTCTTCCGGGCCGGTCGCATCGCATCCTTCAGCGCATCCGTCAGGATTGGGGCCGGCCTTCCGGTCGACAGCGGGACCCGGAACGAGTGGCCGACTACCTGCACTTCCGGCGCAACCTCGGTGACACGCAGGGACTGCTCGACGATCGGACCTGGTGTGACCTGATGCTCGCGGAAGTCTTCGCCGACATCGACATGACCGCGACGATGCCCGGCGCGCAACTGCTCTACCATCGCATGTGGACTGTTCCGGGCGTGACGGAACGGGAGCAGTTCGAGCGCCTCGTCAGCGGCATCACCAATGACCAATCGATGCGCGAACAGGCACAAGTCGTGCTCGAACGGCTGGGCGATCACGCCGGATCGCAGTTGTGGTATCTCTGCCGACCGCATGGCGTGCTGGTACGCTGGTGGTATTACTTCTTTCCGGTCCTGACACTTGCCGTGCTGGCGACGCTGGTGGCGACGACGGTCTGGTCGAAGGCGTGGCTGGTATTGATCGCGCTGTTCGCCGTCAACATCGTCGTCCGCGTGGCGACGACCTGGGCTGCGGCGAGCGCCGTGAATCCGATGCGCCAGGTCGGCCCGGTGCTGCGCACCGCCGAACAGCTGCTGGCGATTCCTGGTCTCGACACGCCGTCTGCCGGTGCGGTCCGCGCCGATCTCTCGTCGCTGCATCGCTTGCGCACGGTGGCTCGTTGGAGCGGACGCGACGCGCTGTCCGGTAACCAGGTGCTTGCGGCGCTCCAGGAATACCTGAACCTGGCATTCCTCCTCGATCCGAATGCGCTGTTGTTCGGCTCGCGTGAGGTGCGGAAGCATCATGCTGCGTTGCGAGCCGTCCTGGAATGGGTTGGCACCATCGACGCGGCGATCAGTGTGGCGTCGTTGCGCGCTCGTGCGGCGACGTGGACCGTTCCGCTGATCACAGCGGCGGGCACCCCGGCCCGAATCGACAATGCTTGGCATCCGCTGCTGACCGATCCAGTGGCCAATTCGATCACGCTCGACCCCGGTCGCGGCGTGCTGGTCACCGGATCGAACATGTCCGGAAAGTCGACCTTCTTGCGCACCGTCGGCGTGGCGGCTGTCCTGGCCCGCAGTCTCGGCACGGTTCCAGCAGCGGCCTGGCATGGTCCGTTGCTCACGGTGCGCAGCTTCATCGGCCGCGCGGACGATCTGCTGGCAGGCAAGAGCTACTATTTCGCTGAGGCGGAAGCCGTAATAGCCCTGCTCGAGGCTGCTCGCAGCCCCCAGCCGCAGCTATTTCTGTTCGATGAACTGTTTCACGGTACCAACACGATCGAACGACTCGCCGCCAGCGCCGCGGTGTTCGACGCATTGCTCGGCAGCGTCGACGCACCAACGTGTCACGTGGTCATGGCGGCGACCCACGACGGCGAGCTGGTCGGCATGCTTGCCGAGCGTTACATGCCGATGCACTTCCGCGAATCGGTCGATGCCGGTGAACTCAGCTTCAGCTACCAATTGCATTCCGGCGCTGCCGCCACGCGTACCGCGATCGCGCTGCTCGACATGCTTGGCGCGCCAGCCAGCGTGCTGACTGACGCGCGGCGGCGGGTGGGCGAGCTCGATCGGCGCACGTAACGAACGAACGGAAAACGGAACGGGAAAGCCAACGGAACGGAGTCTCCGGTTCAGTTTCCCAGTATCCGCGCCGCCAGTCTCGCCAGCTCGCTGCCTTTCTTGCGCAGCCCTTTCTGCACCGCTTCCTCGATGGCACTCCGGAACTCGCCGGCGGAGCTCCAGCGCTCGTTGACGTCGTTGCGCAACGCGCGCGCGAGGACGCTCGCGAGCGCCTCGCTGACATCGGGACGCTCCTCGACCAGGTCGGGCATCACGTCGGTGGTCTGCTTGGCGAGGATCTGTTCGACGGTGCCGCCGCTGAACGGGGGGCGACCCAGCAGCGCGAAGCATGCGACCGCCGCCAGCGAGTAGAGATCGGTGCGCTGATCGACGCGCTCGCCCAGCAGTTGCTCGGGTGAGGCGAACTGCGGCGTGCCGCTCTGGGAGGTCGCGCCGCCAAAGCGGCCGGCGCCGCGCAGCGCCAGCGCGAGGCCGAAGTCGGTGATGCGCAACGAGCCATCCTCTTCGAGCAGCATGTTCTCGGGCTTGATGTCGCGATGCACCAGCCCCAGCGCGTGGGCGTGCCCGAGCGCCGACAACCCCTCGCGCAGCACGCGCAGCACGCGGTCCGTCGGCAGCGGTCCGTTGGCGTCGACCAGCTGGCCGAGGTTCGGGCCGTTGACGATTTCCATGGTGTACCACAGCAATCCCGACCGGCCGGAAATGTCGTAGATGTCGACGATATTGGGATGGGTAAGCCGGGCCGCCAGTTGCGCCTCGCGGCGGAAGCGCTCGACCACGGCGGCGTCCTGCGTCAGGTGCGGATGCAGCACCTTGAGCGCCACCTCGCGTTCAAGATGCAGGTCGCGCACGCGGTAGACGCGGCCGAACCCGCCCTCGCCCAGCGGTGCGAGCAATTCGTAGTCGTCGCCCAGCGCGCGGCGCAGGCGTGCTTCCCAGTGCGGCCCCTCGCCCATCGCCCCGACGTCGCCCGGCATTGGCGTGAGACTCGCCATCGAGGTCTCAACCGGACCGGCCTCGCTGGTGAAGTCTTCCAGCATCTCGATCGCCGTGAGGTAACGGCGGCGCGGATCGGGGTCCATCGCCCGCTGGATGACACGCTCGAGCGCCACCGGCACGATGTCGCGAATGGCGCGCGGCGAGACCAGCGTGCGCGGATCGAGCGCCGGTTCGGCTGCCGTGACGGCGTAGTAGAGAATCGCGCCGGCGGTGTAGATGTCGCTGGTGGGGTCGCCGCGGCTGCCATCCCGCACTTCCGGCGCGAGGAACGGCATCCCGCTGACCGGTTCGCCGGCCGGGATCTCGGGGAGCGTGAGACTGCAGAAGCGCAGGTCGGTGACACACCCGCGCCCGGACACCGTGAGCAGCAGGCCCGCGGGCACAATGCGCCGCACCAGCACGCCACGCGTGTGCGCGTGCTCCAGCGCCCCGAGCAGGTCGCGCGCGAGGACATGCACGGTGGGAATCGGACGGGGACCGCGGCCGACGGCGTCGGCCAGGCTTTCGCCTTCGATCCAGTTGCCGACGCGGTACGCCACGCCGTCGACGAAGCCCGCCTCATAGACGTGGCGGATGGCTGGATGGTCCAACCGCGCCAGTGCCTCCGCTTCCTTGACGAACCAGCGGCGCAGCGCGGCGGTGCCGTCGACATTGATCCGGATCGAGACGTTGCGCTTGAGGAGGGTATCCTGGGCGACGAACAGCAGCCGCTCGGTCGATGCCGCAATCGGCTCGTCGAGCCGGAATCGCGGTGACAGCGCCGCCGTGACGCGTTGAAGCGTGGCCTCGGGCACCGACACGGTCATTCCGAAAGATAGATCAGCCGGCCGCGAGCGCGTCGCCCAATCGGACGCGGAGGCCGTGCAGTTCGAGTTTCATGGCCCGGGTGTGCCAGTCGGTCCGACGATCGAGCGCATCGAGAATATCGTCGTAACAGCCCAGGTCGCCGTCGGTCGCCGGCAGGCCGTACCGGCCGAGATATTCACGGCCCAGGCGCTCGACGGTGGCCAGCGCGGTGCCGCACTCGTGAATTTCGTCGGCACAGCAGATGTCGAGTGCCCGCGGAGTCATGACCAACAGCTGATTGAGGAGGTCGCGTTTGCGTTGCGGCCATGCCAGCGGCTCGCCGCGTTCGGTCTCGCGCGGCTCGTAGGCCTCTTCGGCGAGGATCCGCACGCCGACGCCGAACTTGTCCTCGATCCGGGCGCTGACGTCGGCGTGATGGCTGAGCGGGGTCACCTCGAGCACGTGATGCAGGATCGCCGCGACCAGCGTGACCTCGTCGGCGCCGTGACGTGCCAGGATCACCGCGACATTGGCCGGGTGCGCCACGAACGTCATGCCGCCCGCCTCGGGCGCATAGGGCGCGCGATACTTGGCAGCGAACGCCAGGGCGTGGTTGATGTCGTCGCTATACGCGTGCATCGCCACCTCAGGGAATGCCGAGCAATTTGTGCGTCTGCAGCGACAGGGTCCAGCGCGGATGCGCCAGGCAATAGGCCGTCGCGGCGGCGGTATTGGCGGCGACGTCGGAGCCGTCCATCGGCTGCAGCAGGAAGTGCGCGAAGTCGAGTGACTCGAATGGCCCCGGCGGGGCGTCGACCTGCGGGTACACCAGCTTGAGTTCGTTCCCGGCCGTCTGCACCAGCGTGGTGCCCGCCTTGGGCGAAATGCAGATCCAGTCGACGCCGGACGGCATCGGCAATGTGCCGTTGGATTCGACGGCGATCTCGAAGCGGCGCGCGTGCAGCGCGTCGATCACGGCGGCATCGAGCTGCAGCGTCGGTTCGCCCCCGGTGCACACGACAAAGCGTCGATCCGTCTCGCCGACCGGCCATTGCGCGGCGACGGCATCCGCCAGCGCGTCGGCGGTGGCGAACCTGCCGCCACCCGGCCCGTCGGTGCCGACGAAATCGGTGTCGCAGAATTGACACACCGCCCTCCGGCGATCGGCCTCTCGGCCGGTCCACAGGTTGCATCCGGCAAACCGGCAGAACACCGCGACGCGCCCAGCCTGGCGCCCCTCGCCCTGTAGCGTGAGAAAGATCTCCTTGACGGCGTAGCTCACCTACCGCTCCCGGTACGGTGCGGGATCGGCGATCCCGAGCTCGGCAAAGGCCCGCAAGCGGAGCACACATGCGTCGCAGTGCCCACACGCGTGGCCCGCTGGGTCGGGATCGTAGCAACTGCGCGTCATGCCGAAATCAACGCCGAGTGCCCGACCGCGCTCGATGATCTCGCGCTTGCCGAGGTGCAGCAGCGGCGCACGAATGGTCAGGTCGATGAGCCGGGTGCCGAGGCGCGCGGTGGCCTGGAACGCGGCCACGAACGCCGGCCGGCAATCGGGATAGCCGGAGTAATCGAGCGCGTTGACGCCGATGTAAATGTCATGCGCGTCCAGCACCTCGGCCCAGGCCAGCGCGTAGCTCAGGAAGATGGTATTGCGCGCCGGGACGTACGTGACTGGCACCGAATCGGCCATCGCCGACACAGCGCGATCCTTCGGTATCTCGATGGAATCGGTGAGGGCCGACCCCCCGAATGCGCGCAGGTCGATGTCGATCACGCGGTGCTCCGCGACGCCCAAGGCCCGGGCGATCGTGGCGGCGGCCTCCAGCTCGACGACGTGACGCTGCCCATAGCGAAACGACAGCGCGTGCGCTGCAAACCCCTGCTCGTGCGCGATCGCGAGGCACACGGCGGAATCCATCCCGCCGGACAACAGCACGACGGCGCGGGGCAGGGGCGCTGACATGGCGGCAATTTAGCCGACTGTCACGCCGGCTTGACGCACCCGTCGCCACCGTGACCATATTGCGGTTGGCGTGTGCAGGCGACGTGACACGTTCGTGCCCGGGAGGGTCCATGCATCGAGTTCTAGGTATCGCGGCGTTCGCCTCGGCGGTGGCATCGCCGGGTGGCGGCGCCACCGCATTCACGCTGTCGAGTCCCGACGTTCGCGAGGGCAGCACCATCGCGAGCGTCCACGTCTTCAACGCCGGAGGGTGCAGCGGCGGGAACGAGTCGCCGCAGCTGGACTGGCGCGGCGCCCCGCCCGGGACCAAGAGTTTCGCCGTCACGGTCTACGATCCCGACGCACCAACCGGCAGCGGCTGGTGGCACTGGCTGGTGTTCAACCTGCCGGGCAGCACCGCGCAACTGCGGCGGGGCGCCGGCAATCCCGCGCAGCCGATGCTGCCCGCGGGAGCGGAGCAGGGGCGCAACGATTACGGCGCCGTCGGCTATGGCGGCCCCTGCCCGCCGCCGGGCCCGGCGCATCACTATGTCTTCACGGTGTACGCGCTGGACACGGCGCACCTGGCGCTGCCCGAGGGCGCCAGTGCGGCGGCCATCGGGTTCAACATTCACGCGCACATGCTCGCCAAGGCGACCCTCACGGCGATGTACGGCAAGTAGTTGCCGGCGCGTTCAGGTGAGGTACGCCCTGAGTGCGGTCTCGAGCGCGGGATAGCGGAAGGTGTACTCGATTTCGTCGAGCACGAGCGGAGTCGCGCGCTGGCTCGCGAGCAACGCGGCGTCGGCGAGTTCGCCCAGCGCGAGGCGCAGCGCGAAGGCCGGTACGCGCCATGCGGCCGGACGATGCACGACCCGGCCCAGCGTGTGCGCAAATTCCGCGTTGCGCACCGGCTGCGGGGACACCACGTTGACGGGGCCGCGCACGGACACGTTGTCGATCGCGGTGCGCATCGCGCCGACCACGTCGTCGATGGCGATCCAGGACATCCACTGCGTACCGCGGCCGAGCGGGCCGCCCACGCCGAGGCGGAACGGCGGCAGCATCCGGGCGAGCGCGCCATCCTCGCGCGACAGGACAACGCCCATGCGCGGATGCACCACGCGAATCCCCGCCGCGCGCGCGGAGTTGCACGCGTCTTCCCATGCCTGACACGTCCGCGCCAGGAAATCGCTGCCGGCGGGTGCTTGCTCGTCGAGCAGCCGGTCGCCCGCATCACCGTAATACCCCACCGCCGACCCACTCAGCAGGACCGCCGGCGGACGCGCGACCTGTGCCAGACGGTCGCAGAGCAGCTGGGTGCCGAGCACGCGACTGTTCCAGATCCGGTGGCGGCGATCCCTGGTCCAGCGCCCGCTCGCGAGACTCTCACCGGCCAGGTTGATCACCACGTCGAAGCCTTCGAGCGCAGCCCGGTCGAGCACGCCGTGCAGGGGATCCCACTGGATCGCGCCCGGCGCGGCACGTCGTGAGATGGCGACAATCTCGTCGGCCGGTTGCCACGCCGCCCTGAGCGCGGAGCCGACCAAGCCGGTCGCGCCGGTGATCGCTATGCGCATGTCGGGGTCATCCCGTGCAACGGGCCCAGCGCGGCGACGTCATCCCGGAAAGCTAGCGAGAACACCGGATCCGGTGGCGGCGGCGTTCCATTACACTTGTGCGCACGATCACCGTTCCGCCCGCAGGAGTTGCTGATGGCCGCTACCGCCGTGTCGCCCACGCCGACCACCACCGAGCCGCCGCGCTGGTCCGTGCGCGACGCCGAAAAGCTCTACAACATGAAGGGATGGGGCCTCGGGTACTTCCGCATCAACGACGAGGGGCACGTCACGGTGCATCCCGACGGCCAGGCCGCGCACGGCATCGATCTCTACAACATCGCGATGGACCTCAACGCGCAGGGCGTCGGCATGCCGCTGTTGCTGCGCTTTTCCGACATTCTCAAGTCACGCATCGCCGAGCTGGCGACCCGGTTCACGGCCGCGATCGAGGAATTCGGGTATGAAGGCAGCTACACCACAGTCTATCCCGTCAAGGTCAATCAGCAGCGGCACGTGGTACAGGAGATCGTCGAATTCGGTGCGGCGCATGGCGTGGGGCTGGAGTGCGGTTCGAAACCGGAACTGATGGCGGTGCTCGGGCTGAACGAGAGCGAACGTCATCTGATCGTGTGCAATGGCTACAAGGACGAGGAGTTCATGCGGCTGGCGCTGATCGGCCAGCAGCTCGGCCACCGCGTGATGATCGTGATCGAGCAGCTCAACGAACTCGAGGTGCTGCTCAAGGTCGCCGACGAGATGGGGGTCGAACCGACGCTGGGCGTGCGCATCAAGCTCGACACCGAGGGCTCCGGCCGCTGGGCCAAGAGCGGCGGCGAAAAGTCCAAGTTCGGTCTGTCGGCGGTGGAACTGGTCCGGCTGCTCGACCGGTTGCAGCGCAAGGGCCTGCAGCGGCTGCTCAAGCTGGTGCATTTCCACCTGGGGAGTCAGGTCACCGACATTCGATTCGTGAAGGCCGGCCTGGAGGAAGTCGGCCGGTACTACGTCGAACTGCGCAAGATGGGATTCGACGTCACGTACGTCGACGTGGGGGGCGGACTCGGCGTCGACTACGACGGGTCCCGGACCACGCGGCCGGCGTCGATGAACTACACCATGCGCGAGTACGCCAACGACGTGGTCTACACGATCGGGGGCATCTGCCGCAACGAGGAAGTGCCGATGCCGGCGCTGATTTCGGAATCGGGACGCGCGATCACGGCGCATCATGCGTTGTTGCTGATCAACGTGATCGACTGCGAATCGCAGTTCGAGCCCAATGCGGTCGCGCTCGGGGACGACGCCCAGCCGCTGCTGGTCGAGATGCAGGAGAACCTCGACACGCTCACGATCGATCGCGTCGGTGAGGCCTTTCACGACGCCGTGTTCGGCAAGGAGCGGGCCCAGGAATATTTCGCCAGTGGCGTGTATTCACTGCGCGATCGCGCCGATGCCGAGCATCTCTATCTGTCGACGCTGAACGCCATTGCCGGCCTGCTCGGCGACGATCGGACCCAGTATCCGGAGATCGCCACGCACCTCGAGGCCGCACTGGTCGACCGCTACTTCTGCAACTTCTCGCTGTTCCAGTCACTGCCCGACAACTGGGCCATCGACCAGCTCTTTCCCATCATGCCGATTCATCGGTTGGACGAGGTGCCGACCCGGCGCGGCACCATCCAGGACGTCACGTGTGATTCCGATGGGGTGATCGATCGCTTCGCGGGCGGACGGCGGGGCAAGGCGTCGCTGGAGCTGCACCCCTGGCGCGAAGACGAGCCCTACATCCTGGGCATCTTCCTCACCGGCGCCTACCAGGAGATTCTCGGCGACCTGCACAATCTCTTCGGCGATACCAACGCGGTGCACGTGCGGCTCAAGCACGACGGGTACGAGATCACCGACCTCGTGCATGGCGACACCGTCACCGAGGTGCTCACCTACGTGCAGTTCCACGCGTCGGACCTGCTGGCCACCTTCCGGCGCAAGGTCGCGCGCGCGCAGGGGCTCAGCCGGCAGGACGCCAATGCGTTCATCGCGGACTACGTCGCGGGGCTCGAGGGATACACGTATCTGGAGGGAGATCTGCCGGAGTAAGGGAGAAGGGCGTCGTCACGCTGTCATCCCGAGGGAGCGTAGCGAAGCGAGGGACCGCTCAGCCGGACAGCGATCCCTCGCTTCGCTCGGGATGACACGTCAACGCCATTCTCCCTAACTCCTAGCCCTAACTCCAACTCCTAACTCCTACCTCCGCTTCATCTCCACGTACGGCCGCTCGCCGTACCCGGTGTAGATCTGCCGGGGCCGCGCGATCTTCTGTTCCTTGTCCGTGATCATCTCCTCCCACTGCGCCAGCCAGCCCGGCAGGCGGCCGAGGGCGAAGATTACCGTGAAGTAATCGGTGGGATAGCCCATCGCCTGGTAGATCAGGCCGGAGTAGAAATCCACATTGGGATACAGCTTGCGCTTGATGAAGTATTCATCGCTCAGCGCGATCCGTTCGAGTTCGAGCGCGATCTCCAGTTTCTTGTTGAGGCCGGTCTGCGCGAACACGTCGTCGGCGACACGCTTGATGAGCTTGGCCCGCGGGTCGTAGGACTTGTACACCCGGTGCCCGAAGCCCATCAGGCGGCCATGGCCCGCCTTCACGCTGTCGATGAACGCCGGAATCCGGTCCTTGCTGCCGATCTCGTCGAGCATGCGCAGCACGGCCTCGTTGGCGCCGCCGTGCAAGGGGCCGTACAGCGCCGCGATGCCGGCCGACACGGCGGAGAACGGATCGACGCCGGACGAACCGACCGCGCGCACCGCGCTGGTCGAGCAGTTCTGCTCGTGATCCGCGTGCAGGATCAGCAGGATCTCGAGCGCGCGCTGCAGCACCGGGTTCGGTTCATGCTTGCCACCGATCGAGAACATCATGTTGACGTAGTTGCCGACGTAGCCCAGGTCGTTGCGCGGGAACTCGTAGGGCAGGCCCCGCGAATGGCGGAACAGGAACGCCGCCAGGGTGGGCAGCTTCGCCATCAGCCGCACGCGCTGGATGTAGCGGTTCTCCGGATCGGCAATGTCCTTGGCATCCGGATAGAACGTCGAGAGCCCGCCCACGATGCCGAGGAGCATGCCCATCGGGTGGGCGTCGTAGCGGTAGCCTTCGAGCAGCTTGATGATATTGGTGTGGACGTAGGTGTGGTAGCGGATGTCGTTGGTCCACTTGTCGAGCTGCGGCTGCGTCGGCAACTCGCCGTTGTTGAGCAGGTAGGCGACTTCGAGAAACGAGGCCTGTTCGGCGAGCTGTTCGATCGGATAGCCGCGATAGCGCAGGATGCCGCGGTCGCCGTCAATGAAGGTGATGGCGCTGCGACACGCGGCGGTATTCATGAACGCCGGATCGTAGGTCATCATCCCGAAGTCGTCGTCCGTGACCTTGATCGGGCGCAGGTCAAGCGCGCGGATGGTGTCGTCGGTGATCGGGACGTCGATGCTCTTGCCGGTCCGATTATCGGTGATCGTCAGGGTGTCGTTTGCCATGCTGTCGCCTCGGGGTCGAAATCGCGCTGCGTCCGCGTCCGCAGGAAGATACACAGCAGCGGCAGCGGCTGATCTTAGCTTTCCTGTCATGTCGCCAGACCAGTCCCCCGCCACGATCGACGCGGCAGCGCGCCGGGAGGGATTTCTCGTTGGTGCGGCCGTCGGTGCCGCGCTGGCAGCAGGCGCCGAGCCGCCCGGGCGGCGACGCGCCAGCCTCGCACTGGGCGAGGACCTGCTGGTGGAACTGGCGAGCGGCGGCGTTGACCTGCGGCGCCTGGCGCAGCAATGGGTCGGCTGGCGTCGCGCCGATGGGTACGAGGCCCCGCCCGCGTTGACCGTGGCACTCGATTGTCTGGAGCAGTATGACGCCCCGGCTGACGAGCTGCCGGAGCCCGACGCGGTCGCCTTGGCAGCAGCACTTCCCGCTGCCCTGGCGAACGGATCGCCGCGGGCGATGGTGTCCGGCGGGTTCCACGTCGCGCGGCTGCTCGATCCCGATCCGGCGACGGGCCTCGCGGCGGTGGCGTTGATCGTGGCGGCCGCCGCGGTGCTTGACGGGAGCCGCGACTTCATCGGCGACGTGTTGACGGCGATGCGCGCGAACGACGCGCCGCCCGACGTGTTCGAGCCGTTGCGAGCGGTGCCGCGCGAGCCTGGCCGGCCCGTATCCCGCCCGACCCGACTCAACCCCGAGCCCGTGGTGCTCACCGCGTGGACGCTGTGGCAGGCCTATCACCGGCCGCACACCACCGAGGTGCTGGCCGATCTTGCCGTGGGCGACGCCTCGCCGATCGCTGGCGCGCTCCTCGGCGCGCTATTGGGCGCGCGCGATGGTGTGGACGCGTGGCCCGAGCAGTGGCTCGCGCTGGATGCCACTGCGGTGGCGCGGCGACGGGATCTGGCGCGTCGGATTGGCGGGTGAGGACGCGGGCGCGGCTGATGGTCGCGTGACAGCGTCGCGCGGGTCGCCGGTCAGGCCGTCTGCGGCGTCACTCCCGGGCTTCCGCTGCGCACTCGCTTGCCGAGCAGGCGCTTGACGCTCGGGTGCGCGCCGAGGTCGCGCAGCAGTTCGTCTTCGAGCGCCCGCGCGCCGCGAAGTTGTTCCGTCAGCGCACCGGTCGGTGCGACGGCGCCCGACAGCTGCATCAGCTCCAGTCGCAGTCGTTCCAATGCCGTGATGGCGCTATCGTGTTGCGCCTGTACTCGCTCGCGCAACGCAGCCGCTTCCGGCACGCGCGCCAGGTCCGGCTCGGCGAGTTGCTGCATCAGCTCGCGCGTCTGGCTGACCCGCTCGCGCAGCGATTCGGCCACGGCCGGAAGCCCGGCGCACGAGCGCTGCATCGCCGTCGGCAACGCATGCCAGCACGTTTCGATCGCGAGCTCGAGCACCAGTTCGGTCGGGCGGTGCAACGTGTGGTCCGGCGCGCGACGCCGATCGAGACCGATGCTGGCGACGCTAGCCATCCAGCGCCCGGCCCGGGAACCCCAGAACCGCTCGCTCCAGCGACCGGCAGTGGCACGAATTGGCGAGACCGGGAATACGAACCCGGCGCCTACGCCGGTCCACATCACCACCCAGAACGTGCGGCCAAGGTCGGCCAGCGCGAAGGAGAGGTCGCGGACGCCCTCCCATGATGCGGCCATCGCATCGACGCGCGACGAGATCACGAGCGTAAGCGCCAAGCCGATCGCGGCGAGCCAGGTCAGGTCGTGAATGACGCGACCGATCAGCCCGACGGTTACGTGCTGGCGTTCGCGATGACGTCGACGTGTCGCCAGCCGCAGGTCGTCAACGCCGTATCCCGCCCGCAGCACGCTGCGAAGTTCCCTGCACTCGAAAACGAGATGCACTGCAACCGCCGCAATCAGTGGTATCGCCATCGTTCTGACGAGCGGTAGCAGATAGCCGCCGATTCCAGGCCTGCCATACCTTCCAAGCATCCAGAATGCGCTGACCAGGTTGGGAATCGCACTCGCGGTGACCATCGCCACCATGGGCATGGCGAACGCCCACAGCGGCCGGATGCGATCGCCGCGACGGACCCAGCGCGCCAACGGTGCAGCGAGCGCGGTGACGTTGGCGCGGGCGTCGAGTGCCGCAAGAAATGTTTCGACGCTCGCGGGTCGGCTGGCCGGATCCTTGGCTAACGCGGCGGTAATCGCGGCGGCGAGTCGGCGCGACGTGCCCGGGGCCGCATCCATTACGGCCGGCAGTGGCGTCGTGACGTGTTGCATCAATACCGCCGCGCTATCGTCGCCCGAAAACGGGAATCGCCCGGCCAGCATGGTCCACGCACAGATCCCCAGGGCGTAGAGGTCGCTCAGCGCGCTCGGTGCAGCGCCTTCGACCAGCTCCGGTGCGATGTATGCCGGCGTGCCAATCAGCGGCAGCGCATCGTCGCGTTCGATTTCCGCCGCGATGCCGAAGTCGACGAGTACCGCCCGCCCGGTGGTGCGTTCGACGAGGATGTTGTCGAGCGTGACATCACGATGCAGCACCCCCATCGCGTGGGCGTAGCCGAGCGCCCAGCCGACTTCGCGCAGCACGCGCTCGGCGGTGTCGGGCCCGAGCGGCCCGTGTGCGTTGATGCGGCGCGCAAGCGAGTCTCCGTCGATGAGACCCATGACGAAATAGACCACGTCGCCTGCCGTGTCGACGGCATAGATGGGCGCGATGTTCGGATGCGACAGCCGGGCACCGGTGC
The DNA here is from genome assembly GCA_963796635.1 of uncultured Gemmatimonadales bacterium. GTDB lineage: Bacteria > Gemmatimonadota > Gemmatimonadetes > Gemmatimonadales > GWC2-71-9 > Palsa-1233. The sequence goes on along the minus strand of CAWCMH010000001.1, from coordinate 1,670,241 downwards.
GCGCCTCCGCCAGGAAGCGCGCGCACTGCTCCGGACGCTGCGCCAGTTCGGGGTGGAGGACTTTGATCGCGACCGGGCGATCGAGCGCCACATCCCGGCCCAGATAAACGCTCCCCATGCCACCGCGACCGAGACAGCGTTCGAGCGAGTAGACGCCCGCGAGGGCGGACTGCACATCGGCCAGGTGCGCGTCGTCGGCGGCACTCACGCGGGGGTCGGCGTGGGACGAGGCGTGATCGGGACCTGAGTGCGCGTGTGTTGCAACAATCGACGAATCGCGCCATGGGCCGCCGCGTGACGGGCGAGGTCGGCCTCGACCTCGCGCGCGACGCGGAGTTGTTCGACCAGGTCCACGGTCTGATGCTGGCTCGCAAGCAGGCGCAGCAGCTGGAGGCGGACTTGCTCCAGCGCGGTGACAGTGGTGCGATGCTGTTGTTCAAGGGTGGCGCGTGCCGACGCGAGGCCGGCCAATTCAGTGGTGTCTTCGGTGAGCGCTTGTTCGCTTTCGCCGAGGCGCTCGATGAGGGCACGCAGTTCCGTGGCCCCTGCCTGCAGGGTGTGGGCCAGCGTCGGGACGTCACCGAGCCCAGCCCGCGTGTCGGCGGGAATCGCTTTCCACAGGTCGTCGACGGCCAGACCGAGCACCATTTCGGTGTTGCGGTGGAGCGTCGCGGTTGCCGTGAGCCGGTGCCGCTGGCCAACGGACGATAGCGCGACGATCACGCCGGCCAGTCGCGATTCCCAGAAACGGCGCTTGGCCTGTGCCAGCCAGCCGTCGGGGCGGGCGCGGTGCCCGGGGACCAGAAAGCCGATTCCGACGCCGGTGAGCGTCGCCATGTACACCGGCGAAAGCAGGTCGATCAGTGCGTCGCGTATGTACGGCAATTCCGTGGCGGCCGCGCGCACGTGAGGCCAGATGAGGAATGTCGCGACAATGGCGAAGACGCCAACGGCCGTGAGGTCGAAGATGACGCGACCCGGTAACGCTGCGAGCCCCTCGGCGCGACGCTCCTGCACCTGTTCCGCCTGCCAGTGTCCGAACGCCGCGCGGATGTCGTCCACGCCATAGCCCGACTGCCGGAGCCGGCGCAATTCCGCGGCCTCGAACACGAGTTGCCCGGCAACCGGAAGGGCTGTGAGTGTGAGGATCGTCGTGACAAGCGCCGCCGTGAGCAGCACGCGCAAGCCGGAATCGAAGTACCCCTGAATCATCAGCCACGTTTGCGTGGCCAATATGGGCGCCGCCAGCGCGTACACCGCGCGAATGCGGGTCCAGCGCGTGAACCAGTGTCGCAGGGGCGGCGCGATGGCAACCGGCTCGGGCACGCGATCGAGCATGGCATGGAAGAGCGCGGTGCTCGCCGGACGGTCCTCCGGATCCTTCGCAAGGCACGTCATCACGGCGTCGGAAAGACGACGCGATGCGGCGCGCACCGGTTGCGGCATCGGTGGCACGGGCTGCATCAGGTGCCTGGCGAGAAGTTGCGCAGTGGTGTCGCCTTGAAATGGCCCACTGCCCGCGAGTGCGGTGTATCCGACGACGCCGAGAGCATAGAGATCGCTCGCCGTTGACGCGGGCTCGCCGCGGATGACTTCGGGCGCGAGATATCCGGGCGTGCCGAGCGTCGGGGTTTGCTCCGCGTTGTCGCGCATCGTGGCGATGCCGAAGTCGGCGAGCAGGGCCCGCCCGGTCGACCGTTCGAGCAGGATGTTCTCGAGCGTGAGATCCCGGTGCACCACGCCGTGCGCGTGGGCGTAGCCGAGGGCCCACGCGACTTCCCGCATCATGCGTTCGGCGTCGTCGGCTGCGAGCGCACCGCGGCGGCGGATTCGCTGGCCGAGCGTCTCGCCATCGATCAGCGCCATGACGAAGTACACCAGGTCTTCGCGGGCCTCGACGGCGTAGATCGGAACGATGTGCGGATGAGCCAGGCGCGCTGCGGTGCGCGCCTCCTCCACGAATCGCGCGCGCGCAGCGGTGTCGCGCGCCAGGCGCTCGTGCAGCATCTTGATCGCCACGGGACGCTCGAGCTGCACGTCGCGTGCGAGATAGACGACGCCCATTCCGCCGCGGCCGAGTTCGCGCTCGATCGAATAGCGGCCGAGCAGGGCGTTTTGCAACGCGATGAAGTTGTGGTCGATCTCGGGCATGGCGTTCCTCGCGAGTCGATGCTGCTGGTCGCAAGTATCGGGCGCGGCTCCGGTCAGGTCGACGCGGGCAGCGTCACGCTGCACGTGGTTTCGAAGCCACCCCGCACGTTGTACACCGTGGTCACCGTCAGCGACTGCGCCTGGAGCACCCGTTGCAGGTCTTCCGCAATGCGCGCCGTCGCGTGCTCCTGGAAGATGCCGACGTTGCGGAAGCTGATGACGTAGTACTTGAGGCTCTTGAGTTCGATGCAGCGGTCGGACGGCACGTATCGCACAGTCAGGTCGGCAAGATCCGGCAATCCACTGTAGGGACACACGGCGCTGAATTCGCGCGTCGTCGTGACGATCTCCTGGCGCGGGCCGTCGTAGGGAAACGTTTCCAGCGCGCCGGCGTCGATCGCGTCGGGTCCGGTGAACGGGATGGTGCGTCCTTCGGGGATGGGCATCGATCTATCCTTCGTTGGGATCCGTGGGGGCGAATCATCGTTCGCCCCTACGACCGCACGCCGTGATATCCGTCGGCGCGATTTTGCGGGCGCATGATCATTCGCCCCTACGACCGCACGCCGCGATTGCCGTCGGCGCGATTTCGCGGGCGCATGATCATGCGCCCCTACTGGTGCCGCCGCCGCACGTCGCGGCCGCCGGGGCCGATCGCGTCGAATCCGAATTTGGCGCGGACGCGATCGACGGCGTCGGTGACCTCGCGTTGCTTGATGCGCTCGGCCGGTTCAAACAGATCGACCGTCTCGCTGACGGACAGTCCCGTGGCCGCGATGCCCAGTAATCTGGCACCCTGGCGCCGAGCGCGCGCGGCGGCGAACGCCGGCGCGAGCAGCGCGCGGGCCGTGGCCAGGAGTTCCGCGTCGAGCGCGGTGGGTGTCGTGAGCGTCCTGCGACGAGTCACCGTAACGAAATCGCCGTGCCGGAGTTTCAGCACGACCGCGCCGGCGACCAGGCCTTCGTCGCGCAACTGGCTGGCGACGCGTGCGGTGAGCCACAGCAGCACGCGATCGAGTGCGTCGAGCGACGTGAGATCGTGATCGAACGTCGTCTCGCGGCTGACCGACTTGGGCAGATCGTGCGCGGCGAGCCGGGTGCCTCCGCGCCCGTCGGCGCGGCGCATCAACCAGGTCGCGTCGTCACGCCCGACGAGTGCGGCGAGCTCCGAGGGCGCCATTCCCTGGACCTGGGCGACGTCGTGCAGGCCCCGCTCGGCGAGGCGCGCAGCCGTCCGGGGACCGATCCCGGGCAGCGCCGCCAAGGGCAGGCCGGCCACGAAACCACGTTCCCACCCCGGCCGCACCTCGCAGATCGCGCGCGGCTTGGCGTAATCGCTGGCGATCTTGGCGATCATCCGGTTGGGTCCGATGCCGATCGAGCAACTGAGGCCGCTCGCCTGCCGGATGTCGCCACGAATCCGTTCCGCCGTGTCGAGCAACGAGACGGGATACAGCAGGTCGGTGCCGGTGAAGTCGAGGTACCCCTCGTCCAATCCGGTCATCACGGCCACCGGTGCGTGCCGCTCCATCACCGCGCGGACCGCGTGCGACGCCGCGCGGTAGTTCGCGAACTCGCCGCGCACGAACGTGGCGTCGGGGCAGAGTCGCGCGGCCTGCCCGATCGGCATCCCTGACCGCACACCGAAGCGACGCGCCCCGTAGCTGGCCGACTGCACCACGCCACGCGATTCGCGCCGGCCGCCCACGATGAGCAGGTCGACGTCGCGCAATTCCGGTTGGTGCAACCGGCAGACCTCGACGAAGAATGCATCGAGGTCGACGTGCATGATCCGCGTGGCCGTGTTTCCCTCCTGTCTGCCGTGAGCCGCTCCGGCTTCCGGCTGCCTGTCAGTAACCTAGATTCCGCCAGTCTCATCGGAGTGACATCATGCGAATCGGGTTTGCGGGACTGGGCGCGATCGGCACGCCGATCGCCGAGCGGTGTGCCGCGATGCACGAACTGACGGTGTGGAACCGCACCGCCGCGCGCGCGGAGCAGTTCGCCGCCGACCATCCCGGCGTCCGATCGGTCGCCACGCCGCGCGAACTGGCCGACGGGGCCGACGCCGTCATCACCTGCCTGCCGACTTCGAGCGACGTCGAAAGCGTGCTGGCGGGGGACAACGGATTGCTGGCCGGACTGGCGCGCACGGCCATGTTGATCGACTGCACGTCGGGCGATCCGGCGACGTCCCGGCGGATCGCGATGCAGCTCAGCGATCGCGGCATCGCGTTCGTCGACGCGCCGGTGAGTGGCGGCCCGCCGCTGGCGCGCGAGGGGCGCCTCACCGTGATGTGCGGTGGCAGCGAAGCCAACGTGCAGCGCGCGCAGCCGGTGCTCGCGGCGTTTGCCGCCAAGGTGGTGCGCATGGGCCCGGTCGGGACCGGTCACGCCATGAAGGCGGTGAACAACGCGCTGTTGGCGGTCAACATTCTCGCCCTCGCCGAGGGCCTGGTCACGCTGGCGAAGGCCGGCCTGCAACCCCGCGCGATGCTCGACGTGCTCAACGCCTCCAGCGGCCGCTCGTTTGCCAGCGAGGCGCTGATTCCCGAGCGGGTCCTGAGCGGCACCTGGCCGCGACTGTTCCGTCTCGCGCTGCTCGAGAAGGATGTCGGCATTGCGCACGCGCTTGCCCAGGAGCTTGGCGTGCCCGACCCGGTGCTGCAGCAGGTGCGGGAGCGGCTGCGCGCCCTGCGCAGCGAGCTCGGCGAGGACGCCGACTACCTCGATCCCGTCCGCGCCGCCGAACAGGCCGCCGGCGTCGAGTTGCGCGGATGATCGATGCGCCGGTCCTGGTGCTGGTGGCGGTCCAGGACCTGGTCAACCTCGCGTCCTGTCTGCGGATCGCGAAGAATTTCGGGATCGACACCGTGCGCCTCGTGGCGCCGGAGTGTCCGGTGGACCACTACCGTATCGAAGGCGTGGCACACAACACCGGCGACCTGGTGGAGCGCATGACCACCCACGACACGCTCGACGATGCCCTCGCCGACATCGGGTACGTGCACGCGCTCACCGGCCGCGAACGCACTGCCAAGCGTCGCGTGCTCCGGCCGCGCGCGGCGGCGGCGGACCTGCTGGCGCACGCGCCGGCCATGCGCGTGGCGGTGCTCGCCGGACGCGAGGACAAGGGCCTCAGCAATGACGAGATCGATCGCTGTGATGCGCTCGTCACGATCAGCGCCAACCCCGACTACAGCTCGCTCAACCTGGCGCAGGCCGTCGCAGTGTATGCGCATGAGCTGTGGGTCGCGCGCGGCGGCGACGCGCTGCCGCTCAAGCCCCCCCGGCGCGGGTCCCAACCGACGACCCACGCGCAGATGGAAGCGCTCTTCGCGACCTGGACCTCGACGCTGCACGACATCGAGTTCTTCAAGGCGCGCGAACCGACACGAGTGATGCGCACGCTGCGTGAGATCGTCTTTCGGGCCGAGCTCGACGCGCGCGAGGCGGCGCTGCTGCGCGCCATCGGGCTGGAAGTGGGGCATGCCATGCGCCGGGTCGACGCGCGAAAGGCGACGGGCGAGGGGTGAGCGGTGACGAACGATGCGCCATGCAGCGTGAGCGTGGCGTGGTGAGGCAGCGCGCCGGCATTGCGCTGAACTCCGCTCGGCGCTCGCCGCTTGCCGCGCGTCTCTCGGCTCGTGCCTCGCTCGTCGCCCGCCGGTTGAACCGGTTTCCCGATTCTACTACCTTAGGCGCTCTCCCAACTCCTTGGGTGGTCACCGGATATGGGTAAGCGGTTCGTCATGGGCTCGGGGGCTCTTGCGGTCGCGCTGATTGCGACAGTCGCCGTGTTCCGGCCTGGCGGGGCACAACAACCCAAGGCCGGCAGTTCCGCCGTCGCGAATGTGGACACCGCCGCGCTCAAGGGGCCTCGCCAGCCGATCTTCTTCCGGCACGACATCCACGCCGGCGAGCTGCAGATGCAGTGCCAGTACTGCCATTACTCGGTCAACTTCGACAACGAACCCGGCATTCCCAGCATGCAGACGTGCATGGGGTGTCACGCGCTGTATGTCGGCGGGCGTACGCCGCAGAATCAGGCCGAAATCAAGAAGCTGCGCACCGCGTGGCAGCATCACACGCCGATCGAGTGGATCCGCGTCCATCGCGTCGCCCGGCACGTGCACTTCCCGCACTCGCAGCACATCAAGGCGCTGGGCTCGAACGCCTGCGCCACCTGCCACGGCAACATCGCGCGCATGCCGCAGGTCTACAAGGTGAACAACGTGAACGACATGGGCTTCTGCATCAGTTGTCACCTCGAACGCAAGGTGACCCGCGACTGCAGCGTGTGCCATTACTGACATGACCACTCGCCACCCCGACCCCGGAGCGACGATGTCCGGCCCGAGCGATTCCGAGGGCGTCGACCGCCGTCACTTTCTCAAGGTGCTCGGCGTCACCGGCGCGGGCGCCGCGGTGCTCGGCGGCTGCTCCACCGACCGGGTCGTCAAGCTGGTGCCGTACATGGTGCAGTCGGAAGATCAGGTGCCGGGCATCCCGACCTGGTACGCCAGCACCTGCACCGAATGCGAGAGTGGCTGCGGCCTGCACGTGAAGACGCGCGAGGGCCGGCCGATCAAGCTCGAAGGCAATCCCGACCATCCGGTGAACGCCGGCACGCTGTGCAGCCGCGGGCAGGCCGGCCTGCAGTCGCTGTACAATCCGGACCGCCTGATGGGCCCGATGGCTCGCAACGCCGCCGGGAAGTGGGACGCGATCACCTGGGATGACGCGATCGCGCGCTTCGCCGCCAAGGTGGGCGCCGCCAACGGCGCACTCGCCGTGATCAACGGCTACGGCGCGTCGACGTTTTCGTCGATGCTCACCAGATGGACCGCGGCGCTCAACGGGTTCATCACCAACTTCGTGCCGTTCGCGCGCGAACCGGAACGGCTCGCCAACCAGAAGACCTGGGGCCGCGACGACCTGCCGCAGTACGATTTCGGTGCGGCCCGGTACATCGTGTCGTTCGGCGCCGACTATCTCGAGACGTGGGGCTCGACCGTCGACTATCAGCGCGGCTTTGCGCAGGCGCACGGCTTCAACAACGGCACCATGGCCCGGGCCGTGTTCGTCGGCCCGCGCTTCTCGCTCACCGCGGCCAACTCCGACGAATGGATGAGCGTGCCGGCCGGTGCCGAGACCCTGGTGGCGCTGGCCATGGCGCAGGTGATCGCGGCGAAGAACGGGCACGCGATGGCCGGGTCGCTCACGGCGTACGCACCGGAAACGATTGCCGCGCAGGCCGGCGTGACGGCCGCGCAGATCACGGCCCTCGCCGAGGCGTTCGCCGCGGCATCGCCATCGCTGGCGGTGGCCGGCGGCGTCGGCGCGCAGCATCGCGGTGCCATCGACCTCTGTCAGGCCGTCAACACGCTCAACGAAGTGGCCGGCAACGTCGGCAAGACCGTCAACTTCTACCCCGCGGTGCAGGCGACCGATGGGTACGGCGCGGTGCAGAAGCTGTTCGACCGGATGCAGCACGGCGAATTCCAGGTTGTGCTGGTGCACGATGCCAATCCGCTGTACACGCTGCCGGCGAGCGGCAACTTCACCGCCGCGTTCCGCAAGGTGGCCTTCAAGGTGTCCACCGCGCCGATCCTCGACGAGACGGCGGCCGAGTGCGACCTGATCCTGCCCAACCTGCATGGCCTGGAGCGCTGGGACGATCTCACGCCCCAGGCCGGCGTGAACGGCCTGCTGCAGCCCGTGATCGAACCCGTGCGCCCGGGCATGCACACCGGTGATGTGCTGCTCAAGGCGTCGAAGACCATCGGCGGACCAGTCGCCACGTTCGATGCGCCGACGTTCGAGGCGTATCTCAAGAACGCGTGGACGACGACTTTCAAGGGCAGCGATACCGACACCGCGTGGCGTGAAGCGCTGGGTCGCGGCGGCGTCTACCATCCGCCGTCGGCGCCCGATGCAGTCAAGGCGGTGACTGGTGCGGTGCCGAGCTACACCCAGCCGACCTTCGACGGGACCGGTGAATACGTGTTCATGCCGTATCCGTCGATGCAGTACTACGACGGGCGCGGTGCCAACAAGCCGTGGTTGCTGGAGAATCCCGACCCGATCACCAAGGTGACCTGGCAATCGTGGGTGGAGATCCATCCCGACACCGCCCGCAAGATCGACATCCGCGACGGCGAGATCATCGAACTCACCTCGCCGAACGGCAAGCTGCGGGCGCAGGTGTTCACCTATCCCGGCGTCCGCCCCGACACGTTCGCGATGCCGCTCGGGATGGGTCACCGCGAATACGGCCGGTACGCCAAGGGCCGGGGTGCCAACGCGCTCGACCTGCTCGGCGCCGCTGATGGTCAGGGGTTTCTGCCGTACGTCGCCACCCGCGTCTCCGCCGCCCTCACGGGGGACTACCACAAGCTCGCCCGGGTCGACGGCGAACCGCGCGAACTGGGTCGCGGCATGGTGCAGTCGATGTCGCTGGTCAACGCCAAACAGGGTTTGACGCCTGAGGAATCGTACAAGTCGGCGGGACATCCGACCGCAGCCGCGAACACGCCGCTCGAAGACCGCGCGCTCGAAGGCTGGTATGAGCGCCAGCTCGAACGCGCGCACCTCGGCAACTACGAGGGCGAACATCCGCAGTGGGGGATGGCGGTCGACCTGTCGCGCTGTACCGGCTGCTCCGCATGCGTCACCGCGTGCTACGCCGAGAACAACATCCCGACCGTGGGCGAGGACCAGGTGTTCCGCCGGCGCGAGCTGAGCTGGATGCGGATCGATCGCTACTGGGAGGGCGGCACCGACGGCGACCCGCTGCAGATCCGCGTCGCCCCGGTGATGTGCCAGCAGTGTGCCAACGCGCCGTGCGAACCGGTCTGCCCGGTGTACGCCGCGTATCACACCGCCGACGGGCTCAACGGCCAGGTCTACAACCGCTGCGTCGGGACGCGCTATTGCGCCAACAACTGTCCCTACAAGGTGCGCTACTTCAACTGGCTCAAGTACAACGAATTCGCGTGGCCGGAGCCGCTCAACCTGCAGCTCAATCCGGACGTCGTCACGCGCGTGCGCGGCGTGATGGAGAAGTGCACCTTCTGCGTGCAACGGATCCGCGCCGCCCAGTTCACCGCGCGGCTCGAGGACCGCGGCGTGCGCGATGGCGAAATCACGCCGGCCTGCGCCCAGGGTTGTCCCTCCGGTGCGATCAAGTTCGGCGATGTCAACGATCCCCAGGCCGAGGTGCTCAAGTGGAAGGCGGATCACCGAGGCTACACCATGCTTGAGGAGATCAACGTGCGGTCGTCGGTCACCTACCTGGCCCGCGTGGTCTACGACACCGACAAGTTCGTCGCTGCGGCGAAGGAGGAGCGCTGACATGGCGGTGATCGCCCACGATCCGAGCATGCCGACGCAGACGCACGCCGAAGTCACGCGGGACGTCGTTCGCACCATCACCGACAAGCCGCTGCCGGGGTACTACATCCTGGCCGGCGCCATGGCGTTCCTCACCCTGGTGCTCTTCGGCACGCTCGCTGCGATCCTCAAGTACGGCATCGGCCTGGCGGGGTACACGCCGCCGGTATTCTGGTCGGTGTACATCACCACGTTCGTGTTCTGGGTCGGCATCGGTCACGCGGGCACGCTGATCTCGGCAATCCTGTACCTGTTCCGCTCCCGCTGGCGCACGGCGGTGTACCGGTCGACCGAGGCGATGACGGTGTTCGCGGTGATGACGGCCGCGCTCTTCCCGATCATCCACATCGGGCGCCAGTGGCTGTTCTACTGGCTGCTGCCGTATCCCAACCAGCGCTTCCTGTGGCCCAACTTCAAGTCGCCGCTGATGTGGGACGTGTTCGCGGTGTCGACCTACCTCACGGTGTCGTCGACGTTCCTGATGGTCGGGCTGGTGCCCGACATCGCGGCGGTGCGCGATCATGTCAGCGGCTGGAAGAAGCAGGTCTACTCGTGGCTGTCGCTCGGCTGGACCGGCGCCGATTCGCAGTGGCGCCACTACACCCGCGCCTATCTCTACCTGGCGGCGCTCTGCACGCCGCTGGTGCTGTCGGTGCACTCGGTGGTGTCGTGGGACTTCGCCGTGTCGATCGTGCCGGCCTGGCATGGCACCATCTTCGCCCCGTACTTCGTGGCCGGCGCCATCTACTCCGGCATCGGCATGGTGCTCACGCTGATCATTCCGTTGCGCAAGGTGCTGCGCCTCGAGCACATGATCACCGAGTACCACTTCGACAACCTGGCCAAGCTCACCCTGCTGACCGGCTCGATCCTGTTCTACTCGTACGCAATGGAATACTTCGTCTCGTGGTACTCCGGGTCGCCATTCGAGCAGACGACGTTCTGGCGCCGGCCGTTCGGGCCCAACTGGTGGGCGGGCTGGTCGATGATCATCTGCAACGCGTTCGTGTCGCAGTTGCTCTGGTTCCCGAAGATCCGCCGGAACCTGACCTCGCTGTTCGTGATCTCGATCTTCATCAACATCGGCATGTGGTTCGAGCGCTACGTGATCATCGTGTCGTCGCTGACCAACGACTACACGCCGTACGCCTGGGGTCAGATCAACCCGAGCTGGGCCGACTGGTGCATCCTGGCCGGGTCGTTCGGCTGGTTCGGGCTCTGGTTCACGCTGTTCTACAAGAACTTCCCGATCGTGGCGATCCAGGAGATCAAGGAAATGATCCCGATCCCGCGGCTGCATCATCACGCCCGGGAAGGAGAGCACTGATGCCGAAGCATGTGGCCGGCGTGCTGGCGCAATTCGATCACATCGACGCCGCGTGCGACGCAATCCGCGAGCTCAAGACCACCGGGCATCGTGATCTCACCGTGTACTCGGCGGCGCCGAATCACGAACTCGAGGCCGCCATCGGCGATCCGGTGTCGCCGGTCCGGCTGTGGACCCTGATCGGCTGCCTCACGGGGTGCGCCGCGGGTTTCGGCCTCACGATCTGGATGTCGCGCGACTGGCCGCTGATCACCGGCGGCAAGCCGATCGCGGCCATCCCGGCGTTCGTCGCGATCGGCTTCGAGCTCACGGTGCTGGTCGGGTCGCTGGTCACCGTCGCCGGCATCATCATCCTGCCGATGCTGAAGTCGACGCGCGGCCGGCCGTACGATCCGCGCTTCAGCGACGATCGCATCGGGGTGTTCGTGCCGTGCGGGCCCGATCAGGCGGCGCGCATCGAGCAGCTCTTTGCGCAGCACGGCTCGGTGGAGGTGGAACGTGACGCGTAAGGCGCTGCTGCTGGTCGTTGCCACGGCCACCGTCGGGTTGAGCGGCTGCAACTTCTGGTACAACGAAGTGCCGTCACCCGACGACCTGATGCATCACATTTCCTGGTTCGACCACATGATCTACGCCAAGTCGATTGCGCCGTATTCGTCCGACAGCGTGCCGCGCAACACGCCGGCCGGGTCGGTTCCCGTGGGCGGCGGCGAAGCCAGCTATGGCATCGGCAATCCCGCGGGCGGCATTCCCACCTACGGCTTCGACACCCTGGCTGCCAGGCAGGTGGTGCGGCCGGCGCACATGGTGGCGAGTCCGGGTGCCCGCAGCGGCAAGGAACTCTTCGACACCTACTGCGCCGTGTGCCATGGCGCGGCGGCCACCGGATTCCGCATTCCCGAGATTCCGGCGCCGTCGCTGCTGACGGCGCAGGCGCGCGGCTACAGCGACGGCTACATCTACAGCATGATTCGCTACGGGCGCGGGGGCATGCCGCAGTACGGCGACAAGATCCCGCGGATCGACGAACGCTGGGCCGTGGTCGATTACCTCCGCTCGTTGCAGGCGGCCGCGCCCGTGCCGCCGCCCGCCGCCAAGGGGAAGCCATGACGGCCATCGATTTCGACCTGGTGCACGAGCGCCTGGTCGAGAAGAGCGTCAGCAGCGATTACAGCGCCTTCTTCACCGGCGGGCTGGTGCTCGCCGCCATCGGGGCGATCCTGTTCATCGTCGCGCTCCTGGGCAGCGGCAGTCACCGCGCGTGGGATGCGTTCCACGTCAACTGGGTGTTCTGGACCGGCATCACGTTCGGATCGGTGGCCATCACGGCGGTGCACAAGATCGTGCAGGCCAAGTGGTCGGGCGTGATCCTCCGCCTGTCCGAAGCGACGGTCTTCTTCATTCCGGTGCTGTTCATCGGGCTGGTGCTGATCATGACGGCCGGCTACCACGATATCTACGGCAACATGAGCGCGGCCCTGGGCGGGGTGTCGTGGGGCAAGCGGCTATGGCTGTCGCATACGTGGATGTTCCTCCGACTGCTGATCGTGCTCGGCGTCATGACGACGGTCGGCCTCACGATGATCCGCAGCGAGCTGCTGCCCGATCTGCTCGCGGCGCGCAACGCGGTCTCGGGCGCGCGGCGGGCTCGCTATGACCGCATGCTGCAGGGCTACGACGAAGCGGCCCACGTCACCAGGCTGCGGCGCTTCTCGGCGGCCTACGCACCGGTCTACGCCTTCGGCATGACCATCATCGGCTTCGACTGCATCATGGCGCTGCAACCGCACTGGTACAGCAACCTGCTCGGTGGCTGGGTGTTCATGGGGGCCTGGCTTGGCGCGCTGATGTTCGCGGCCCTGATGATGCTCTACGCCCGCAAGGCGGCGCATCTCGACGAGTTCATCTCGCCCAAGCAGAGTCACGATCTCGGCAAGCTCTGCTTCGGGTTCACGGTCTTCTGGACCTACCTCATGTGGGCCCAGTTCCTGGTCATCTGGTACGGCAACATGCCCGAGGAAACCGGCTTCGTGTTCGCGCGGCTGTGGGGCGCGTGGCGGCCGATCGGTGCCGCCGTGGGCATTGGCGTCTTCATCATTCCGTTCGGTGGGCTGCTGGGCGTGGCGGCCAAGAAGGCGCCGCTCACCCTCGGCGTGATCGCCGCCATCTCGTTCATGTCGCTCTGGCTGGAGCGCTACCTGCTGGTGACGCCGTCGGTGACGCTCGAATCGGGACCGGTGTTCGGCATCCCCGAGCTCGGCCCGATCTTCCTGTTCCTCGGACTGTTCCTCTTCTGCTACTCCCTGTTCGCGCGCACGTTCCCGATGGTGTCGCCCCGCCTGGCGATGATCACGCTCGCGAAGGAAGCGGCGCATCACTGATGGGTGAAGGCGGTAGGTATGCAGTGGCTACGCAAGAGTGATCAGAAGCGGGCCGTGGCTTACGGCCTGTTGGCCCTTTCGCTTGGCGCCTGCTCGAATTCACCCTCCGGCGGGCAGGTTTGCACCGCTCTCTACGCTTACATCACCACCACCGCGGTCGATTCTGCCGGTCAGCCGGTCAACGATCTCGCCATCCGCGATTCGGTGCTGCGTACGCATCAGGCGTTCGACATCACCGACCAGAGCCTGGGCATTTCCACGCCCGGGACGTACGCGATCTTCAGCGACAGTTACCTGAGCGCCGTGCGCGAATCGGGTGACGCGGTGCAGGTGACCGGCAACAGCGAGAGCACCGGCCCGGGTCCGCATCCGCAATTCAGCACGCAGTACACGTTCGGGTCGGACGGGTGTCACGTCAAGAAGCTCGCGGGGCCGGACACGGTCGTCGCGCGCTGAGGCGCGGCGGTCGTCCGAGCGTCAGAACGGGACGTCGAATTTTCCGTTGGTGACCACCACGTTGTCCGCACCGGCGGACGACACGGCAGTGAACGAGAAGGTGCCGGCGATGTGCGTCGCGTTGTACGCGGTGACCGTGATCGTGCCGGTTCCGCCGGTCAGCGCCGTACTCCAATCCGCGGTGCCGGCCGTCCAGAGCGCATTGGCACCGTTGGCGTTGCCCAACGCAAGCGAGAACGTGCCCGGCGCCGAAAAATTGCCGATGGCGATAGTGATCAGGTTGTAGGTATACGCACCGCCCGCCTGTTCCTCACCCTGGACAACCACGATGTTGTTGGTCACGGTGGCGGTGGTGTGAAAGGTGGCGCTGAACGGGGCGCCGTTGACCGTGGCGGTCAAGGTGCCGGTGGCCCCGCCCGTATTGCCGTCGGGCCCGGTCGACGAGTTGCTGCTGCACCCGGCAACCATCAGGATGCCGGCGATGGCGGCGAGGATACGCTTGGTCATGGGCTGCGCTCCGGTGGATGAACGCGCATTATATCGCGATATTGTTTCGTGGGCCACTCCCGCGCTCGCGGCGTTCCGCGTTCCGGTCGCCTGGATGAACTCGGGCGCCTCCCACGTACCGCTGTCACCGCCGCCACCGTTCGCCTGCGGCACACGTCCACCGCGCGGAGGCGGCGGTCGCGTGCGTGCCGTCAGATGTACGCCTGCTCGCCGTGCAGCGCCTGGTCGAGACCGACGGCTTCGTCGGCCGCACTCACGTTGACGACGGTGAGCCAGTCGATCACGCGCAGCATCACATAGGTAAACGCAAAGGCGTAGAGTGCCGCGCCGAGCACCGTCGCGGTTTCCTTGACGAAGAACGCCGTGCCGCCGTAGAGCAGGCCGTCGGCGCCGCCGGCGGGATTGACCGCGCGCGTGGCGAAGATGCCGAGGGCCACGACTCCGACCACACCGCCGACGCCATGCACGCCCCAGACGTCGAGCGCGTCGTCCCATTGCATCCGGTTCTTGAGCGAAACGGCGTAGTAGCAGATCAGTCCGGCCGCGACACCGATGATCACCGCCGTGCCGGTGGTGACGTAACCGGCAGCGGGAGTGACCGCGGCGAGGCCCGCGATGGAGCCGGTCAGCAGGCCCAGGAACTTCGGCTTGCGTTCGACCATCCAGGCGAGCACCAGCCAGGTCATCGCGGCGAAGGACGCGGCGATGTCGGTGTTGAGAAATGCGTTCGCGGTGACCGGGTCGACCTTGAGTTCACTGCCGGCATTGAAGCCGTACCAACCGAACCAGAGCAGGCCGGTGCCGAGGGCGACGAGCGGAATGCTGTGCATCCCGGCGTCGGCGACGCGCCGCTTGCCGACATAGAACACGGCGGCCAATGCGGCGAACCCGGCGGTCGCGTGCACCACGATGCCGCCGGCGAAATCGAGCACGCCGTGGGCCTGCAGGATGCCGCCGCCCCAGACCATGTGGGCCACGGGAAAGTAGACCAGCAGCAGCCACGCGACGAGAAAGAGCAGGTAGGCCTTGAAGTTGACCCGGTTGGCGAACGCGCCGGTGATCAGCGCGGGCGTGATCTGCGCAAACATCATCTGGTAGGCGATGAAGACGATCAGTGGGATGGTGGGCGAACCGGGAAAGGGCGTGGTCGCGGTCACGCCGTGCAGGAACGCCATGTGGAAGTTGCCGATGATCCCGCCGATGTCGGGATTGGCCGGGTCGCCGTAGCGGCCGCTGAACGCCATCGAGTAGCCGCACACGACCCAGAGCACCGTGGTCACGCCCATCGACACGAAGCTCTGGATCATGATGGTGAGCACGTTCTTGCGCCCGACCAGCCCGCCGTAGAAAAACGCCAGGCCGGGCGTCATCAGCATCACGAGCGACGTCGAGACGAGCATGAAGGCGATGTTGCCGGTGTCCCAGTGCATCGAATCCTCGTGCCCGGCCGGGCGAGTGGGGCGCAGCATGGCGTGGCGGGAAGGGTTGAGCTTGCCCCCGAGGGGGGCGGGTGTCAAGGTGGCGGGCGAAGCGCAGCGGCGATCACTGGTTCGGGTTTCGAGAAGGAAGTACTATGAATGTCCCGGACCAAACGTTGCAAGCCGAGCGGCGAGGTGCGAATGGGAAGCTGGTCCTCTATTGCGATCCTCCTGCTCCTCGCCAGCCTCGATTCGCAGTTGCACCTCCGGCGAGCCGGGTTGCCGTAGGACATGCCAACCCGACCGGCGGCACCCCAAACGCAACGAGCCGCCTGGCGAGGCGGCTCGATCTGCGCGACGGTGCGGACTCTTCTCTTCGCTGACTACCTGGTGCTGCGTGCCGCTCATAGACGCGCCGTCATGGCGCAGAACGCCGTGCAGTCTATCGCAACGTGAGACTCCGCGCCAGTACGTTCAAGGAGTCTGCCGGAAGATATCCCGCGACGACCACGGATCGTGCCGGCCGGGCACTCTGCGCATCGAGCGTGCGATAATCTGCCCGGGTCACGGCGGTGACGCTGGTGGTCAATCCCGCGGCAATGAGCGCCTGATTGACGGCCGCGAAATTCCCGGTCGTCGCATCGAACACCCACACCGGCCGACCATCCGCCAGTTCCTGCCGCACCACGAACGTCGGCCGATCGCCGGCATCGGCGGTGCGGCGGACGGCCGTGATCAGCACGCCGGGAATTCGCGCCAGCGAGCCGTTGGCCGCCGTCAGCGCTTCATCCCACTCCTCGTACGCCCAGCTGCTCACCAGCGCCGGATCGTGGTCCGTTGCGTCGCTGCGCGCCGTCACGGGTGCCGTCACCGGCGGGCGCGCCGCAGGGGCGAGTTGCAGCTCGGACGATTGCGCCGGCGTCGACATCACGTGGGCGCTGCCGGCCATGAGCGTCGGGGAAACCAGGGTGGCCAGCCGCGCCGGCGCGCCGGTCGCTGGGGCCCGGAGTGCGAACCAGCCGCCTGCGCCGGCCAGCGCGACCACGGCTGCGGCTGCCAGTCCGCGCACCCGAAGCCGCCGCCGCATGACCACCTCGCGGGTGGCCGGCATCGCCGGGCGATGAATGACTCGCGGCGCCGCAATGGCCAGCAATGCACTGGTCCGGGCCCGCAATTCCTCCACCTCCGCGTACGCCGCGCGACAGATCAGGCAGCCGAGCAGGTGCTCGGCGATCTCGACGCGCTGCGGCGGCGACAGTTCGCCGTCGCCATAGGCGTGCAGTTCTTCGTCAGGTACGTGCGGCCGCACGGCGCTCTTCTCCACGCTGCTCCTCCATGATGTCGTGCGCGGCCACCAGTCGCTTGCGCGCACGCGCCAGAGTTGTTCCCACTGCGCCGACGGCCAGGCCGGTCTGTTCGGCGATTTCCGGGTACGACATGCCGGCATCCCACAACAACAGCACCTCGCGATCCCGCGGGGTCAGCGTCGCAAGCGCGCGCTTCACTTCGGCTTCCTGCTCCGCATGGTCCATGTCTTCTTCGACATCCTGGTGCGCCGTCGGCGACGCGATCGGCTCATGCGTCAGCAGCACCAGATGCTTCCGCCGCCGGATCGCCGCGCGGGCCTCGTCGCGCGCGATGTTCGCCGCCACGGCGAACACCCAGGATCGCGGCTTTTCCGGCTCGTGTGCCAACGCTCTCATGAAGACCTCCTGCGCCAGATCTTCCGCGCGATCGGCATCCCACACTTTGCGATAGAGAAAGCGAACAACGGCGTCATACGTGGTGCGATACAGGCCATCCAGATCGAACGCCATGAGCAGGCTCCAGAGCGGGTATGGAGATATTCGGCTGGGAGACGACGGAGCGGAAGGGGAGAACACAACAACGGCCGTGAGCCGGGATGAACCAAACGTGCCAGCGCGCACCGGTGACGCGCCGGCTCACCCAACGAACTTGTCAGTCTTGGCTATCGCGGCGTTACACTTTGAGACGAGTATTACGGAAGGCGCACTTCGGGTGCAGGCCGGATCGTTTTTCTGGCCACCGGGAGCACATCAGTGGCTTGGCTGGCCGACCGTCCGGCCGGACGCGCCCGTGAAGGTCGCAGCCATTGTCGGCCTTGAGGAAGCTGCACGCCGAAATGATTTCGACGGTGAGCTGCTCGTCGTTCTCGCGCTCGGTCTTGCACAGGTACGGCGACTTCCGGTTGCGGATGAGTGCTTCGAGGAGCGTCTGGCGGCGATCGCAGGCAATGTCGACCTGGACATCGCGACAGCAGGCCGCGCCGACGCGGTGATCACTCGTGCTGCACCGCGCCGTGGCACAGGGATTGGGCGAATCAACCACCGGCAAGGCGCGTGAGGGTGGCGCTTTCGGCGCCACGAGTCGCCGCTCGACGAGGCGCTGCTGCTCGACGATCCGGAACCGGTCGGCGCCCAGCCGGCGTGCGTCACGGCGGCGCCGGGCGAGGGGGACGCGCCCGACATAGCCGTGGGCCGTGCAGCGGACCGCGCCGCCGGCGTCACCGTTGGCGAGAAAGCGGCACGGGACGTGGATGCGGGCCCGGCACCAGAGCTCCTCGTCGCGTGCGAAGACCGGGCCGAAATCGATGCGTTCGGTATGGCCCAGCAGCCAGGTGGCGTCGTGGTCTTCCTCGCCGTCGATGGCGGTCACGCGCAACGTCACGTCGAGCGTGCGGCACTGGCGGCCGAGAGATGTGCAGGGTGGGGGAGACAGACGACCGCTCTTTGGAAGGTGACGCCGAAACCTAGTCGCGGACGGCGTGTCGAGCATTCCCGGGTGCGGAGCGTCGACCCATGCGTGAACCGGTTTTTTCCGCGCTCGCATTATGTTCCGCGGGCAACATCCACGGCGCCGGCCAAGTGGCCGCGTCGCACTCACACTCAACGAGGCAAGTACAGCATGCGTGTTCCAGCGATCGTGGCCGGCATGGCCCTGCTCCTCTCCGCTTGCGGCGGCGGCAGCAAGGCCAACAGCGGGGCCACTCCCGACACCACCACAGCGGCCCCGGCGGCAACGCCTGCGGGCACCACCGCCGCGGCTCCGGCCGGCACCGGCACCACGCACGTGATCAACATGGTGCAGAAGGGGCCGAACAGCTACGCGTTCGAGCCGTCGGATCTCACCATCAAGGTTGGTGACGCCGTGGAGTTCAAGGGCGTGTCCGGCCTCGGCCATGACGTCGCGTTCTATCCGGACAGCATTCCTCCGGGTGCCGCGGCCGTGATCAACGCCGCGATCCAGGACAAGCCGCAGGATCTCGCCACCCCGATGATCCAGGATGGTCAGTCGGTCACGGTCTCGTTCGCGGGTGCGCCGACGGGGACCTACAAGTTCTACTGCATTCCGCATCAGGCGATGGGGATGAAGGGCACGCTGACCATTACGCAGTAACCGTACGAGAAAAGAGAAAAGAGAAACGAGAAAAGGGAAAAGGGACACCGGCTGCGCCACTGAGTGCGCATCGTCACGCTGGCTACCGGCGTCCGAGTCGCTGACCGTTTTCTGGTTTCTCTTTTCTCTTTTCTCGTACCGTCGCGGCGATCGCCGCGCCGAGGATGAGTCCCGCGGCGCTGTCGACGGCGTAATGCATCTGACAGTAGACGACCCCCACCACGATCAACGCGGTCGGCACGCCGACCACGACACCCAGCCAGCGCGAGCCACGCCATGCGCCGATCGTCGCGGCGACCGTCGCGGCCACGTGCGACGACGGAAAGGCCGCGCCGAACGCGCTGCCATGTGCCAGCGCCGCGTATACCATCCGCGCGGGCCAGTTGGCGATGAACGCCCCGCTCGGTCGCGCGAATTCGTAATACGGTCCGGCGACGGGCATGAACAGGTAGAAGACGTAACACGCGAGGTACGTGGTGATCAATCCGTCGAGATAGCGATCGAGCTGTCGATCACGACGCGCCGCCAGAAACACCAGCATCGGCGTGAGCACCACGAGATAGTACGACAGGTACGCCGCATGGAATACGGTCGACCACAGCGCACTCGGGTGCGCGCGCCACCAGTCGCGGCTCGGCTGCATGCCGAACAGCGCGAACTCCCAGGATTGCACCAGCCGATCCCACGTGGCGGCCGCGCCGAATCCGTTGAGTACGTCGATCGCGGAGTAGAGCGCCGTCAACAGCACCATCGGATAGACGCCGCGAATGACCCGCATGCCGCGCGACGGTGGCGCGTGCACCACGAGCCACGCCAGGCCCGGCAGCGCGAGGTGCGCGACCAGGATCAGGGGCACGCCGGGCTGATGCAGCCGCGGCAGCGCAGCGGCCGCAACGACCGCGCCGTAGATCGCGATGACGCGGTCGACCACGCGCCAGCGCGGCGTTGCCGCAGCCGGCCGGGCTGGTCCGCTCACGACGTCACGACGTACGCAGCGCGGTCAAATCCAGCCGGCTTGCCGATACCACGCCACCGTTGCCGCGAGACCCTGTGCCAGCGAAGACGTTGGCTGCCATCCGGTCGCCGCGATGAACGCTGACGGGTCGGCGGTCCATGCCGGCTGGTAGAACTCGTGGATCTTGTCGGGATGGAGAATCGATTTCTGGTGCGTCAGGTCGGCCCACGCGCCCGTCACGCTGAGCACGGCGCGCGCGGCCCATTCGGGAATTGGCAGCGGCAGCGCGGTGCGTCCCAGCGCCGCGGCGATCAACCGCATGAGTTGTGACTGGGTCACCACTTCGGGGTGGTTGACGTAAAACACGTCGCGCGACAACGCGCTGTCACCGGCGAGAATGATGGCCTCGATCAGGTCGTGCACCTCGAGGAACGACGCTTCCATGGTGCCGTCGCCAAACGTCGGAGCGACGCCACATTTCACCAGCTTGACCAGCGGCAGGAAGGCATCGCGATCACGCGGGCCGTAGATCACGGGCGGCCGCAGGGCAATCCACTCGAGCGGAAATTGTGCCAGCGCCTGTTCGGCCGCGAGCTTGCTACGGCCGTAGGCGGTGACCGGATGATCGTTGCCCGCCGTGCGCCTGGGCGCGCCGCGCTGCGCCGGTCCGCCGGCCGCCATCGACGACACCAGCACCAGTCGCGGCGGCGTCGGTTCGGCATCGGCTGCACGGGCGACATTCGCGGTACCATCACGGTTGGCGGCGATCAGATCCGCCTCGTTCGCTGCGCCGAGCAGCGCGGCGACGTGGTAGACGAGGCGCTGGTTGTGGACCGCATCGGCGAGCGCGTCCCGATCGGCGAGGTCGCCCACGACGAGTCGCACTCCGCGCGCGGCGAGCGGCTCGGCGCGCGCCCGCGACCGCACCAGTGCGGTGACGGTGTCGCCGCGCTCGAGCAGACGATCGACCAGGTGACCGCCGACGAAGCCGGTCGCTCCGGTGACCAGCACGTTCATGTGACGGGGCGATCGAGGATGCGGAAGGTCTGGTACGGCGTGAAGCCGGCCTTGCTGAGTCCCTGGATGATGCCGTGGTTGTCTTCGAGCAGCCAGCTGGCCTCGCCCCAGCCGATGCCGCGCTCGGCGGTCTTGCTCCAGATCCAGTGGTACAATGCGGAGTCGATGCCCTTGCCGCGCCACTCGGGCACCACGCCCAGCAACAGGATGCGCGAGCGGGTCAGCTTCTTCATCTTGAGCTTGTACAGCATCGTCAACGACGCGGGAAACATCCGCCCGTTGCGGTTGTGCACCAGCGCCTCGTTGAGGTCGGGCAGGGTCAGCCCGAAGGCGATCGGCTTGCCGTCCTTCTCGACAAATGGCACCAGCTCGGGAATGACCACGGGCTTGAACGCCGTCGCCAGCGCATCGATCTCGGCGTCGGTCATCGGGATGAAGCCCCAGTTGTCTTCCCAGCAGTCGTTGTACAACTGTTTCACGAGTTCGACTTCGGCCGCAAAATTTTTCATGTTCAGCGGCCGGATCGTGATGCCGTAGCGCTGCTTGAGCAGGTTGACCGCGCGCTCGGTCCGCTCGGGCGGCGTGATCGGGTGTTCCAGCGACCCGCCCTGCAGGGCGATGAGATCCTTGGCCTTCGAGAATCCGGCGGTCTCGAGCAGCGTGAGATAGTACGGCGGGTTGTGGGGCATCATGATCGAGTTCGGCATGTCGAACCCGTCGATCAGCAGCCCGCATTCGTCGTTGACTGAAAACGACATTGGGCCGCGCAGGATGTCGAGGCCCCGGGCCTTGATCCAGTCGGCGGCGGTGTCGAGGAGCGCCTTGGCCACCTGGAAGTCGTTGACGGTCTCGAAGAAACCGAAGAAGCCGACCTTGTCGTGGTGGTAATCGTTGTGCAGCCGGTTGTGGATCGCTGCCACGCGCCCGACCACCTCGCCGTGGCGCTCCGCGAGGAAGTAGTCGGCTTCGGCGTGCTGGAAAAACGGGTTGTGCTTGCGGTCGAGCAGCTTCTTGACCTCGGCGCGAAACGGCGGGACCCAGTTGAGGTCCCGCCGATGCAGCCGATACGGCAAGTCGATGAAGCGATTCAGATCCTGCGGCGTCTCGACGCGCCGGATCACCGGCGCGTCGGTCAGATGACCCCCAGCTCCCGACCGATCTTCCCGAACGTCTCGAGCGAGAAGTCGATCTGGTCGTCCGTGTGGGTCGCCATCACGCTGGTGCGCAGCCGGCACTGATTGGCCGGCACCGCGGGCGGGCACACCGGATTGGTGAACACGCCGGCGTCGAACAGCTTGCGCCAGAACAGGAAGGTCTTGTCCAGCTCACCGACCAGCACCGGCACGATCGGCGACTGCGTCGGCCCGATGTCGAAGCCGATCGCGCGGAAACCTTCCTGCAGGCGTACGGCGTTCTGCCACAACGCATCGCGCCGTTCCGGTTCCTGCTGCATGACTTCGAGCGCGGCCAGCACGCCGGCGGTATTGGCCGGGGGCAGCGACGCGGTGAAGATGAAGGGCCGCGAGTGATGCTTGAGGAAGTGGATCACCGATTCTTCGGCCGCCAGGAACCCACCCACCGAGGCGAGTGACTTGGAGAACGTGCCCGCGATGATGTCGACATCCTGCTGCATGCCGAAGTGCGCGCCGGTCCCGTCGCCGCGGGGGCCCAGCACGCCGAGCGCGTGGGCGTCGTCGACGGCCAGCGCGGCGCCGTGCTTGCGGGCGAGACGCACCAGCCCGGGCACGTCGGCGATGTCCCCTTCCATCGAGTACACGCCGTCGACCACGATCATCGTGCCTTTGCCACTCGTGTTGCGTTCGAGCAGCAGCGACAGGTGATCGAGGTTGGCGTGGTTGAACCGCTTGGTCTCGCCGAAGGCAAGCCGGGCCCCGTCGACGATGCAGGCGTGGTCGAGCTTGTCGAGATAGACGGTTTCGTCGCGGCCGAGCAGGCCCGAAATCAGGCCGAGATTGGCGCCGTAGCCGGTCGAGAAGACGAGGCAGGCCTCCTTGCCCAGGAATTCGGCGAGCGCCGCTTCGAGTTGCTCGTGAAGGTCGAGCGATCCGTTGAGGAACCGCGATCCGGTGCAGCCGGCCCCGTAGCGACGCAGCGCCTTGGCCGCGGCTTCGAGTACCTTCGGGTGATGCGTGAGCCCGAGATAGTTGTTCGAGCCCAGCATGATGCGCTTCTTGCCTTCGATGACGACCACCGTGTCCTCGGACTCGGAGATCGGCTTGAAGTAGGGATACAGGCCGGCAGCCTGGACTTCGCGTGCTGCGGTGAAGTCTCGGCACTTGTCAAAAAGTGCCACCTGGGACTGGAGCGTCTCGGTCGCCACGGGCCCTCTCGGATCGCGGGTGGAACTTCGTCAGATTACCGGACAAGACTATGGTGGCTTCAACCGACGAAAGCTAGGACCAGAGCCATACTCACACAAGCCGAATCCGGTTCCCGGCGACCTAAGCGGCGCTGGCTCATGGGCTTGGCCGCGGCGGTCCTGTTCGCGGCCCCGCTCGCGGCGCAGTATCCGCGCGCCCAGCTCGGCCAGTTCGAGGTGCGCGGGTTCGATTTCGCCCCCGATGGCGCCTGGCGGAAGACCGCGACACGGGTGATGGCAACGCGCCGGGCGCTGCTGCGCGCGGGCAGCATGGCCCTGCTCAACAGCCCGTCCGACAAGCCGGTGGTTCGCGGGAATTATTTCGTGCCGGTGATTCCGATCGCGTATCGCGACACGCCGCCGCCATTCCCGGCCAGTGAGTACCAGGACCTGTTCTTCTCGGCCGATCCGGTGGGGCGGGCGTGGAGCGTCAAGACCTACTACACCGCCGCGTCGCGCGGCAACATCGTGCTCGATGGGCACGTGTTCGACTGGGTCCGGGTCGACAGCACGGCGGCGTATTACCAGGACGGGTGCAACGGCATCGGCGTGCTGGGGCCGTGTCCGGGGCATGCCGTGTCGCGGATGTATCAACTGCTCAAGGCCGCACTCGACTCGGTGTCGACCGGTCCCGGTGGCGACACCGTGTGGAATCGGTACGACAACGACGGCCCGGACGGCATCCCCAACTCGGGCGACGACGACGGCGTGATCGACGTCGTGGCATTCCTGCAGCCCGCGGTGGACGGCGCGTGCGGCGCGCCCGGGATCTGGTCGCATCGCGGTACGTTCGGTCTCTGGAACAACGGCGAGCCGTATGTGACCCGCACGCCGCGTCGGGACGCGAGCGGGCAGCCGATCCCCGGCCAGTTTCTGGTGATCGACTCCTACACGATCCAATCCGCGGTCGGCGGCGACGCGGCCTGCAATGGCGCGCAGATCATGCCGGTCGGCACGGTGACCCACGAAACTGGACACGCGTTCGGGCTGCCCGATCTCTACGACACCGATCCGCTCTCGGCCACGCAAGGCGCCGGCGAGTGGAGCCTGATGTCGAGCGGGACGTATGCGCAACCGTATTCGCCGTCGTCGTTCGATGCGTGGTCGCTGGTGCAACTGGGCTGGGTCCACATCGACACGCTCGCGAGCGGCGACCGCCGCACCGCGGCACCGGTACAGACCAGCAACACCGTGTACTACGCCGGCACCGATGGGCCCCTGTACTTCCTGCTGGAGAATCGCGGCGCGGTCGGCACCGACACGGCGCAGATGAACCCGGCCTTTGCGCACGCCAAGTCGCCGGGCCTGCTGATCTGGCAAATCGACGACACGCGCATCGCCCAGGGCGCGCTGCCGGTCAACCGGGTCAACACGGGCAGCCATCAGGGGGTCGCGCTGATCCAGGCCGACGGGCTCGACCAGTTGCGCACGCCGTTCGGCGGCAATCGCGGCGACACCGGCGACTCCTATCCCGGCCACAGCGGCAATCACGCCTTTGGCTTGAGCACCTTCCCCACGGCGCTGGACTGGTCCGGAGCGCCACTCGACATTCGCCTCGATCAGATCACCGCTCTCCCCGACGGGAGCGTGACGTTTCGGTACACGCGCGGTACGCCGACGGTGGTGTTCGCCGCGCAGTCCACCGCCCAGGTTCGGGTGAACGGCGCAGCGACGGGATCGTATCGTGAGGTGCTTGGTGCGGGAGACACGTTGTTGCTCTCGGCCGATACAACCCAGGTGTCGTTCGACGGTCGCAGCCTTTCGCGCTTTGTCGACTGGAGCGACGGTGGCGCCGCCACGCATCGACTGATTGCCGGGCCCGGTGCGCCGGATTCCGTGCGCGCAGATTTCGTGGTGTCCAACCGGCTGCGGGTGCTGGTGTCCGGGCCGGGCACCGTGACGTCGAACATCGTCGGTGCACTGGGCACCGGCGCATTCGTCGACGCCGGTCAAATCGCGCGGCTGATCGCCATGCCGAACGCCGGGGCCGATTTCATCGGCTGGCGCGGCGACACGACCGGGACCGACACGCTGCAATTCCCGGTCGCGCATGCCTACGACGTGACCGCGGTCTTTCTCGCGTCGGTGTCGGTCGATCCCGTGGCGGCGGCGCGCGCGGTACTGGGCGGTGCGCCGCTCGACGCGGCAAGTGCCGCGTATCTCGACGCGATCGGCAACCAGAACGGCACCTATGATGTCGGCGATTATGTCGCCTGGCTGCGGCGGACCGGACAGCGGGCGCCAGCGGTGTTGCAGCGCGTGAGCGGCGCGCCATGAAATATCTCGGTGCGCTGTTGCTGTTGTGCGTGGCCTGTTCCGATCAGTCGGGGGAGCACGCGGCGGCGAAGCCGGGCTCACTGCAGCTCGACCTGTCGGGTGGCGGCGGCAATGTTGGCGCGCTCGTGATCGTGGTCAGCGGCGGTCCGGTGACGTCGGTCAGCGCCGCGTCGACGTACCAGATCGCGAGCAACGCCGACTCGACCGGCACCCACATCATGATCATCGGCAACATCAGCGGCCTCGCGCTGGCGACGCTCGAGGTGCCGGATGTCAACCAGGCCAGCGCCTATGTCGCGACGGTGACGCAGGTCGCCGACCGCGCGACGCTGGGCCTGCTCGATCCGGCGCCGTATCAGGTGAAAGTCGTCCGGCCGTGAGCGGCCGGCGTGTGGCGGTGATCGGCGGTGGCCTCGCCGGCCTGGCGGCGGCGGCGCGGTTGCGCGCGTTGCATGTCGACGTGACCGTCTTCGAACGCGGTAACGACGTCGGTGGCGTGGTGCGGTCCGAGGCCTGTCCCGGCGGCTGGATCGTGGATGCGGGTCCGCCCATGGCGGCTGAACCGGATGCGGCGGTGCGCGCCCTGCTGGACGACACGGGGGCCGCGGCATGGACGCTGCGGGCCGGGCCGCTCGGCCCGGAGCGATTCATCGTGCTCGACGGGGTACCCGTGCCGGTGCCGCGCACCACGTCGGCGTTCGGGGAGTCATCGTTGCTGTCGCTGGCCGGACGCCTCCGGTTACTGAAGGAGCGCTTCATTCCTGCGGTGCGCGTCGCCGACGAATCGGTCGACAGCTTCGCGCGCCGGCGCTTTGGCGATGAAGTCGCGGAGCGCGTGTTCGACCCACTGCTGGCAAGCACGTGCGGGGGCGATCCGCGGCGAATCATCGCGCGCTACGCGTTTCCGTCGGCGGTGGGGCACGAACAGCGCGGTTCGTCCGGCCTGCAGGCGAGCGCGCGGGAGCGGATGCTCTCCCGGCGACGGAACCGCGGCGCTCCGGCCGGCAGCTGGAGTTGCACCCAGGGCATGCAGCAGCTGCCGCGCCAGCTCGCGGCATGGATTGGTGACGTCCGGCCCGGCGCCACCGTGCGACGCGTCGCGATCGCCGGTGCGACCTGTCGCGTCGAGACGGAAGCGGCCTCGCCGGCGGACTTCGACGCAGCCGTGATTGCGATTCCGGCGCCGGCGCTCGCCGAGCTCGACGTGGCACTCGACGTACCGCACCGGCTGGAGCAGGTGGCTGCCATGCCGCACGCCTCGATCGCGGCGGTGTCCCTCGGATTTGCGCAGTCGCAGATCACACGCCCGATTGCCGGCTCCCGGTTGCTGGTGCCCACACATGAGCAGCGCCCCATACTGTCGGTGGTCTTCCCGTCGGACGTCTTTGCCGGACGCGCGCCCGAAGGACACACGCTGATCACCACCTACGTTGGCGGCGTGCGATTCCCGCAGGTGGCGCAGGAATCACCCGAAGCGCTGGTGCGGCTGGTGCGAGGCGAACTGCAGTCGCTGCTCGGTGTCGTGGGTGAGCCGGTGCTGTCGCGGTGCACCGTGTGGCGTGACGCGCTGCCGCAAGCGGTGGCGGGGCATGGGCAGCGGCTCGCCGCTGCCGACGCCGTCGAAGCGGCCACCCCGGCGATCGCATTCGCCGGCTCGTGGCGGGACGGGCTCTCGGTGGCCGAAGTGCTGCTCGGCGGCGTGCGGGCCGCGGAGCGACTCGCCGGCCGGATGGGCTGGGTCGAGCGAGCGGCGCTGCACTGAGTGTGACATCGCGGCGGCACCGCGTCTCCATGGTCACCTTCGAACCGGGAGACGTCAACATGTCCACACACTCGATCCGAAATCACACCCGTCTGTTCGCCACGCTTGCCATCGCCGCGCCGGCGGTGGCGTTGGGCGCGACGCCGGCGGCGGCGCAGGTCCGGGCCACTCCGGTCCCGGCCGCTGGCAGCGGCCCGCGCGTCACCCCGGTGTACCACGCGTCGCAGACGGGTTTCCCCGAGGCGGCCAACCTCGCGCGCGCGAGCAGCGCGCGGCGCAACACGGTCGTCATCCTGACGCCACTGGCCATCATCGTGGGTGTCATCCTGATCGTGCTGTTGCTCTGAGCGGTCCGACAGCCGACGGCGATCCAGCAACGACGGAGTACACCATGCATTCGCGAGAACGCCAAGCCGAACCCAACTATGCGCCCCTGGATGCTGCGTGGGATGCCTCGCAACGCGACTCGCGCGGCGGCAACTTCGGCGGTGTCGGCCCCAAGGGCTATCGCCGCCGTGACGAGCGGATCGTCGAAGACGTGAACGACGAGTTGACGCGGCATCCCGGGATCGACGCCACCAACATCGAGGTGCGGTGTGCGGACGGCGAGGTCACGTTGTCGGGTAGCGTCGATTCACGCCAGTGCAAGCGGGCGGCCGAGGATGCCGCGGCGTCGCGCGCCGGGGTGCGTGATGTGCACAACCAGCTGCGGGTGGCTGACTCGCGCGAGGCGGTGCGTCCTCCCGACGGCATCGACGACGTCGCGGCGCTGGGCATGAAGGACTACAGCGACCGACCGGTGTACTGAAGGTTGCGGCTGCGCCATGCAGCTTGAACTCGCCGCCCCCCAGACGCGGCTGCACTCCGGTGCGCCGTGGTGGCTGATCCGTGACGGCCTGGAGGAGGCGCCTGCTGCGACCCCCACGGACGCCGACGTCGTGATCGTCGGTGCGGGCGTCACGGGCGCGCTCGTCGCCGATGCGCTGGCGACGGCGGGACTGTCGGTCGTGGTGCTCGATCGCCGACTGCCGGGCAGCGGCAGTACGGCCGTGAGCACCGCACTGCTGCAATACGAACTCGACACCGAACTTGTGGCACTCATCGGCATGGTGGGCGAGGCCGACGCGGTCGCCGCCTACCGTCGCTCCGCGCAGGCGATCGACGATCTTGCCGCGCTGGTGGCGACGCTTCCCGATGACTGTGGTTTTGCCCGGCGGGAGTCGCTGTATCTCGCATCGACGGCGCGGCACGTGCGTCGCCTCAAGCACGAAGCCGATCGACGGCATCGCGCCGGTCTCGATGTCGAGTTCTGCGCCCCGGAGGATGTCGCGGCGCGGTATGGCCTCCCTGGTCATGGTGCATTGCGGACCCGTTGCGCCGCCGTGATCGATCCCCTGCGCCTGACGCGTGCCCTGCTGACCCGGGCGCAGGCACGCGGGGCGGTCGTCCTGTCGTGGACCACGGCCCAGTACGCCGACATCGGTTCTCGTATCGAGCCGGTCACGGTGACGACCGATCGCGGGCCCATCCGGTGTCGGCGGGTGGTGCTCGCCTGCGGGTATGAGCTGCCGCCGTTTCTGCGCCCCGACCTGATGCAACTGCACAGCACCTACGCGCTGATCACGGAACCGGCCTCCTCGCGGGGGCCGCTCGATACGTGCATCGTCTGGGAATCCGCGCGTCCCTACACGTACATGCGCAGCGTTGATGATCGCGTGATTATCGGTGGCGCGGACATGGCTCATCGCGATGCGTGGACCCGCGACCGTCATCTGCCGGAACGCACCCGGCGCCTCGAACATGTGTTGCGCGAGTGGCTGCCGGACCGCCACGCGTTGACCGCGTACAGCTGGACCGGCACGTTCGGGGAAACCCGTGACGGCATGCCGATCATCGGTGCGGTGCCCGGCACCGCCAATGTCGACTTTGCGCTGGGGTACGGCGGCAATGGCATCACGTTCAGCGTCGTCGCCGCCGACGTCCTGCGCGACAATTGTCTTGGTGTTCCCAACCCCTTTGCCCAGGTCTTCCGCGCCGACCGGTGACGGAAGTCCACGAGGTCCTCCATGCCTGCCAAACGCCGCACGTCACGCCGCCGCCAACCGCGTAACCCGTTGCCGGCCCAGCATCAACGTCGCCCCGGAATCGAAGCGCGGATGACGCCACGCCCCCGCTATCGGGCGCCGCGCTATCGCGGCGCCGGGAAACTGCAGCATCGCGTGGCCCTGATCACCGGCGGCGATTCCGGCATCGGCCGCGCGGTCGCCGTGCTGTTTGCGCGCGAAGGTGCGGATGTGGCCATCGCCCACCTCCCGGTGGAACAGCGCGACGCCGATGAAACGGTGGCCGCCATCGAGGCGGAGGGGCAGCGCGGGCTGTCGATTGCGGGCGATGTGCGGCAGCCGCGGTTTGCCGAACGGGCCGTTGCAGCGGCGGTGCGCGAGTTCGGCCGGCTTGACATCCTGGTCAACAATGCCGCATTCCAGCAACATCAGGCCCGGCCGGAGGACATCACCAACGCCCAGTTCGAGCGGACCTTCCGCACTAACATCTTCGGCTATTTCTACATGGTGCGCGCGGCGCTGCCGCAGCTCGAGCCCGGATCGGCCATCATCAACACCGGATCGATCACGGGGCTCGAAGGCAGCAAGCAGCTGATCGACTACTCTGCGACCAAGGGCGCCATCCACGCCTTCACCAAGGCGCTCGCGGCCAACCTGGTGGATCGTGGCATCCGGGTGAACTGTGTCGCTCCCGGACCGGTGTGGACGCCGCTCAACGTGGCCGACAAGCCGGCTCACAAGGTGGCGCAGCATGGCGCCGACACCCCGATGCGTCGCCCCGCCCAGCCGGAGGAACTCGCCCCGATCTACGTGTACTTCGCGTCGAACGCCGATTCGTCGTACGTGACCGGCGAAGTGTTCACGCTGCTGGGGGGCGAAATGCGCGCGGCGTAAGGGCCGGCGGCACTGGTCAAACAGGCGGCGGCGAGTAGTGTTCAGCCTTGCCGCCGACCCCTGCCGATTCGCCCGCTGAGACCCCGCGTCCCGCCTTGGCCGGCGGGGCGCGGTCGGGCCGTCGCATCGTCCCGGCCGCCGCGGCCGCCTTGGTCGTGCTCGCGCTTTGGTTCGGCGCGACGCTGCTCGTCGCGGGCCGTTCGCGGCAAGCGCTCGACGCGTTCTCGCGAGCCGATCTGGCATCCCTGCGCCTGCGCGCGATCGACGATGCACTCACCCGGCTCGAATCGAGCCAGCGCGGGTTGCTGCTCGCCCGCGACTCGGCGATGACGCCGGAATACCCGGCCGCGCTCCGCGCGCTCGGGAGTCAGGTCGACAGTCTGCACCAGATCGCGCCGTCCGGCATGATGGCCGTCAACGTCGCGCGCGTCGATTCCCTGATCGCCCTCCGCATGACACAGATCAACACCGTCCGCGCGACGGCCCCAGCCACGCGTCCCGAGTCGGCCGGTCGATCTCTCGCGCGCGAGGGCGGACAGTGTGCATGCCGCGCTCAGGACGCTGTCCAGCGCGGCGCAGGGCGATGCGGCCCGCGCGCGCGCCGCCAGCGTGCGGACGCTGCGCGAGTTGTTCTATCTGCACCTCGTTGCCGCAATCGGCGTTGTCGTCGTCGGGGTGGTGACGTGCCGAAGGCTCATTGCCGACGGCGACCGGCGCGCCGACGGCGAAGCGGAGGCCCGCCGCGCGGAGCGCTTTCTTGACGCCATGCTCGATCTGGTTCCGGTGATGGTGTATGTCAAGGATGCCGCGGAGCTGCGGTTCGTACGCTTCAACCGCGCCGCCGAACAGCTCACCGGGCTGACCCGTGCCGCGGTGCTGGGCCACGACGATTTCGACCTGTATCCCCGACCGCTTGCGGAGCATGCCGCCACGCTTGACCGGGCCGTGCTGGCCGGCGACGCGATGCGCGACATTCCGGAAGAAACCGTGGTGGCGCCGAACGGCGCGGTGCGCACCCTGCACACGCGCAAGGTGGCGATCCACGACGACGAGGGACGGCCCGCGTACCTGCTCGGCGTTTCGGAGGATATCACGCTGCAGAAGCGCGCCGACCGCGAGATCCTGCTCGCACGCGAGGAGGCGGCGACCGCCAACCGCGCCCGGTCCGCCTTCCTTGCGCGCGTGAGTCACGAAGTCCGGACTCCCCTCAATTCGATTATCGGGTTTTCGCAGCTGCTCGAGGAGCAGAGCGTCGGTCCGCTGACGGAACGCCAACAGAAGTATCTCGGCAACGTGATCGCGAGCGGACGCCAGCTGCTCGAGCTGATCAACGACCTGCTGGACCTGTCGAAGATCGAGACCGGAAGCATGACCCTCTCGCTGGCTCCGGTCGGCGTGCAGCCGCTGGTGCGGGAGGCGGTCAAGGCGATGAGTGGTGCGGCTGGCGCGGGCGGGTTGCGGCTGGTCGAGGAGCTGGGCCGGCGGGATGCCACGGTCCTGGCCGACGCGGCGCGGTTGCGGCAGATCGTCGAGCACCTGCTCGCGAACGCCGTCAAGTTCACGCCGGCGGGCGGTACCGTGACTGTGCGGGTCGGGGCGTCGCCGAACCGGTCATCATCGGGGGCGCCGTTGGTGCGGATCAGCGTGATCGACACCGGTGTCGGGATTCGACCGGACGATCTCGAGCGCATCTTCCTCGAGTTCGAGCAGGTCGACGCCGACGCCGATCGCGCGCGACAGGGGACCGGGCTGGGCCTGCCCCTGGCGCGTCGGCTCGCGAAGCTGCACGGCGGGTCGCTCTGGGCCGAGAGTGACTTCGGACTGGGCAGCTCATTTCACCTCGAGCTTCCGGTGCACGCGCCGAACGGGGCCGATCGCCCTCACACGACGTCGGCGTCCGTCGCCGTGTCCGACGCCGAGGCGACCGTGCTGATCGCCGCGGACACCGGATCCGGTGACAGCGAGATGATCCGGACGCGGCTGGACGGCGCCGGCATCCGCGCGACCATCGTGACGTCAGCCGATGCATTGATGCAGCAGGTGTCCGCGGTGCGTCCCCGTGCACTTGCATTCGACGTGGCGGTGTTGCGCCGCGATGGCCTTGCCGTCCTGCGCGAACTGAAACGCGACCCGCGCACCGCCCGCGTCCCCGTCGTGTTGCTTGCCATGATCGACGCGCAGTGCAAGGGCCTCTCGCTCGGCACGTTCCACTGGGTTGCCAAGCCGTTGCAGCGCGAGGCGCTGCTCGCCTGCGTGCAACAGGTTGCGGCGAATGCCACCACCCGGCATCCGCTGGTCATTGCAGCGGACGATGACCCGGCCGCGCTCGACGTGCTCCGCGCCATGCTCGAGGGCGCGGGATACCGCGCGATGATCACGACGGACGCGCTCCATGCGGTCCATCTCGCCACGACGCAACAGCCCGACGCGATCGTCGTCGAGCTCGCGATGCCCGAGCTGTCCGGATTCGAGCTGTTGTTGCACTTGCGCCAGGCGGCGCCGACCCGAACGATTCCGGTCATTCTCTGCGATCGGCGCGCGCTGTCCCCGGCGGAGTGGGAGCGCATCGACGCGCTATTGCATCGCCCGCACGCGGCGCCGACAGCGCCCGACCTGATCGACGTACTACGCGAGGCGGTCGTGATCGGTTCGTGACTCGCGCCGCGCGGAGTCCGGTGTATTTTGCGCAGCTGTTTGCCGGACCACCCACGGGCGTCGAGGTGTTGCGTGCACGGAGTGAGGCGGGCCATCGGGCCGGTTGTTGTGGTCACCATGCTGAGCGGTTGCCATCACGCCGCGCCCCCGGCTCCGCCGCCCCCGACCGTGTCGGTCATGGTGGTGCAGCCCGCGCGCGTCGCCGAGCCGGTCGATTTCGCCGGCCAAGTGGAAGCGGTGCAGCGGGTCGAGGTCCGGTCGCCGGTCGCCGGCGTCATCGTCGCCCAGCCGATCAAGGAGGGCGCCGAGGTCAAGGCCGGTGACGTGCTCTTCGAGATCGACCCGACCATCTACGCCGCCGCCTATCGGAGTGCTGCTGCCCGCCTGGCCCAGGCGCAGGCTGGGCTCGACAATGCGACGCGCACGCTCGCGCGGCTCCAGCCGCTGCTGGCCGAGCACGCCGTGGCGCAGAAGGACGTCGATGACGCCGTCGCCGCGGAGGCGCAGGCCCGCGCCGCGGTGGATGACGCGAAGGGCTCCGTCGATCGTGCCCGCAAGGACCTCAACGACGCGACCATCCGCGCCCAGATTTCCGGCCGGGTCGGCAAGGCCAATCTGGTCCTGGGTGCGCGTGTCACCGGTCCGGCCGATCTGCTCACCACGATCGACGTGCTCGATCCCGTCCGCGTCACGTTCGAGCCGTCCACCGAGCAACTGATGGCCTGGCGCCGCGACCCGGCGGCGATGCGCGCGCTCGCGCCCGGCGGGTCGGCCCGCGTGCAGGTGCTGTTCGCCGATGGCACCGTGTATCCGGACACCGGCAAGCTCGACTTCATTGCGCCGGTCGTCGATTCGGCCACCGGGACGCAGGAATTCCGGGCGCAATTGCCGAATCATCAACGCCTGCTCGTGCCGGGCGAGTTCGTGCGTGTGCGGCTCCTTGGCCTGACCCGCGACAGCGCGATCCTGATTCCGCAGCGCGCCGTGGTGCCGTCACTCGGGCAGCAAACCGTGTACGTCGTCGGTGGCGGCGACACCGTCGCCGCCCGCGGCGTGCGCGCCACGGCCTGGCTGGGCGAACGCTGGCTGATTGATTCCGGGCTGGTGGCCGGCGACCGGATCGTGGTCGACGGCGTCCAGAAGGTCCGGCCGGGGGGCGTGGTCCACCCGGTGCCGGTCGACAGCGCGCCGTGAACGCGCCCCGCGGTCCCGCGCCGCCGAGCGACATCAAGTACTTCTTCATCCGGCGACCGGTGATGGCCGGCGTGATCGCCATTGTGATCACGCTGCTCGGCCTCGTTTCGCTCAAGTACCTCCCGGTCAATCGGTATCCGTCGATCACGCCGCCATCGATTCGCATCACGGCCGTGTATCCCGGGGCCACTGCCGAAGACGTGGCGCGCGCGGTGGCGGCGCCGATCGAACAGCAGTTGTCCGGCCTGCGCGACCTGTTGTACTACAAGTCGTCGAACTCGAGCGACGGCACCATGTCGCTCCAGGTGTTCTTCGACATTTCACGCGACCAGGATCTCGCCGCCGTCGACGTGCAGAATGCCGTCAAGCTGGCCGAGCCGCAGTTGCCGCAGGAAGTCACGCGCAACGGCGTCGTGATCACCAAGGCCCAGACCGACATCCTGCTGGTCGCGGCGCTGACGTCGGACGATCCGCGCTATGACGCGAACTATCTCACCAACTACGCGACGCTGTACGTCGCCGACGAGATCAAGCGGTTGCCCGGCGTGGGCGACGCGACCGTCTTCGGGGGCGGCCAGTTCGCCATGCTGCTCGACCTGGATCCGGAACGCATGGCGCAGATGGGCATCACCGTTGACGACGTCACCACGGCGGTGCGCGAACAGAATGCCCCGGCACCCGCCGGCCGTATCGGCCGCGAGCCCGCGCCGGTCGGCACCCAGTTCACGCTGCCGGTGACGGCGGAAGGCCGGCTGCAGACGGTGGATCAGTTCAAGGGCATCATCGTGCGCGCTGAGAAGAACGGCTCGGTGGTGCATCTGAGTGACATCGCCAACGTCAAGCTCGGCTCGCAGAGCGCCGACCTCGAGGGGCGACTGAATGGCAAGCCGACGACGTTCTTCCTGCTCTACCTGCAGCCGGGCGCCAACGCGCTCCGCGTCAAG
This sequence comes from uncultured Gemmatimonadales bacterium, assembly GCA_963796635.1. GTDB lineage: Bacteria > Gemmatimonadota > Gemmatimonadetes > Gemmatimonadales > GWC2-71-9 > Palsa-1233. The sequence goes on along the minus strand of CAWCMH010000001.1, from coordinate 1,635,048 downwards.
CGGGAACTGGTCGACCGGCTGACCGAACTCCAGCCGTCGTTTCCGGCCGGCATTCGCTGGACCGTGCCGTTCGACACGACCCCGTTCATCTCGGCGTCGATCGAGGAAGTCAGCAAGACGCTGCTGGAGGCGATGACGCTGGTGACGCTGGTGGTGTTCCTGTTCCTGCAGAGCTGGCGCGCCACGCTGATTCCGGTGCTGGCGGTGCCGGTGTCCGTGATCGGCACGTTCCTGGGCCTGCTGGCCCTGGGTTTCTCGGTCAACGTACTGACGCTGTTCGGCCTGGTGCTGGCGATCGGCATCGTGGTCGACGACGCCATCGTGGTGATCGAGAATGTCGAACGCATCATGTCCGACGAAGGGATCGATGCGCGCCATGCCGCCGACAAGGCGATGCAGCAGGTGGCCGGTGCACTGGTCGCCATCGTGCTGTCGCTCTGCGCCGTGTTCATTCCGGTGGCGTTCCTGGGAGGCATCACCGGCGCGATGTTCCGCCAGTTCGCCGTGACCATCGTGATCGCGGTGGTGCTGTCGGGCATTGTCGCGCTGTCGCTGACCCCGGCGCTGTGCGCCGCGCTGCTCAAGGACTCACCCGAGCACGCCCGGCACGGCTGGTTTTTCACCTGGTTCAACGGCTTCTTCGACCGGGTCCGGCTGGGCTATATCGGCCGCGTCAGCGGGGTACTGCGCAAGCCGCGCAGCTTCCTGGCGATCTTTGCCGTGATCCTCGCCTTGATCGTGGTGCTCTACCGGCACGTGCCGACCGGATTCCTGCCCACCGAAGACAAGGGCTTTTTCGTGGTGGCGACGCAATTGCCGAGCGGCGCGTCGCTGCAGCGCACCCGGGCTGTCGTCAAACAGCTCGAAGGCAAGCTGCTCGCCGACTCCGGCATCCGGTCGACCGTGGCGCTCGTCGGGCTCGACATCCTGTCGCAGGCCAACCAGCCCAATTCGGCGGTGATCTTCGTCGGCCTCAAGCCATGGGACAAGCGCGGCAAGAATGAATCCGCCGACGCCATCCTCGCGCGCCTCAATGGCGCGTTCTACGCCATGCCCGACGCGATTGCGTACGCCTTCAACTTTCCCGAAATCCCCGGGCTCGGCACTACGGCCGGACTCGAGCTGAACCTGCAGGCTCGCGCCGGTCAGTCGGTCGAGCAGTTCAACACCCAGGTGAACGCGTTCATGCAAGCCGTTGCCAAGGAGCCGTCAGTGGCCGGTGCCGCGACCACCTTTCGCATCGACGCGCCGCAGATCTTCCTCAACGTCGATCGCGATGCGGTGAAGGCGCACGACGTCAAGCTCGGCGACCTGTTCACCACGCTGCAGACGATGCTGTCGACGCAGTACGTCAATGACTTCAACCTGTTCGGCCGCACCTATCGCGTGCTCGCCGAAGCGGCGCCGCAGTTCCGGCAGACGCCGGCCGACATCGGCCGTCTCGAAGTGCGCAGCCAGGACGGGCAGATGATCCCGGTGTCGGCACTCGCGCATCCCGAGTTTCGCACCGGACCCAGCATCCTGTCGCGATTCAACGGATTCACCTCCGCGCTGGTCACCGCGCAGCCCGCGCCGGGGCACAGTTCGGGGCAGATGATGGCCGGCGTCGAGAACCTGATCGCCCGGCAATTCGCCAGTCAGGGGGTCGGCTACGCCTACAGCGGCCAGTCGTACGAGGAAAAGGCCTCCAGCGGGCAGGGCGGGCTGATCTTCGGGCTCGGTATCGTCCTGGTGTTCCTGGTCCTCGCCGCGCAGTACGAAAGCTGGAGCATCCCGTTCGCCGTGCTGTTCGGGATCCCGTTCGGCGCACTGGGCGCGCTGATTGGCGTGTGGATCCGCGGCATGCCGGATGATGTCTACTTTCAGGTGGGATTGATCACCGTGATCGGCCTGGCCGCCAAGAACGCCATCCTCATCGTCGAGTTCGCGACCACGCTGCGTCAGCAGGGCATGTCGATCATGGACGCGGCGCGCGAAGCGGCCCGCGAACGGTTCCGGCCGATCCTCATGACCTCGCTCGCGTTCATCTGCGGCGTGTCGCCGCTGCTGATCGCCGGCGGCGCCGGGGCGCGCAGCCGGCATTCACTGGGCACTGGCGTGTTCTTCGGCATGCTGATCGCCACCAGCGTCGGCATTTTCTTCATTCCACTCTTCTTCAGCGTGATCCGGCGGATGTCGGAACGCCAACCCGCAGCCGTGAGTCGTGAGCCGTGAGGGCGGTAGCGTCGCCGGCGCGTGCACGGCGCGCCACTGCGGTCGGTCTCGGGTCCCACGCTCACGGTGGGTGGCTCGTTGTGGTGGCGGGGCTCTGCTCGGCCTGCATGATCGGTCCGCGACACGTCGTGCCGGAAGTGGTGCCCCCGCACACCCAGGTCGGGATGGCGCCGGCCGTCGACTCGGTGCTGTTCGACTCGCTGGCACAGGCGGCGCAGGTGCCGGCACCGGGCAGCGGGTACGACGCGCGCGCCACGCCGCCGGCCTGGGCCGACATCCTCCGCGACAGCACGCTCGCCGGTCTGGTGCAGGCGGCGTTGCACAACAATCGCGACATCCGTACCGCGCTGGGCCGCGTCGACGAGTACCGTGCCGACATCGGCGAGGCCCGCAGCGCGCTGCTGCCCGAAGTCGACGGCGCCGCGTCCTACAGCAAGAACCAGATCACCTTCGGCTCGACGCCGCTGCAGTACGATGCGTGGGTCGTGGCCGGATCGCTGCAATGGGAGATCGACTTCTGGGGCCGCATCCGTCAGGGCGTGGCCGCCGCCGAAGCCGATCGCGATGCCCGCGTCGACGACGAGAACGCCCTGGTCCTCACCATCGTCGCCGACGTCGCCGACGCGTACCTCGAACTGCTCGAGTTGCGGGCCGATCTCGCGATCTCCCGGCAGACGCTGGCCTCGCGCCAGTCGACGCTGCGATTGGCACAGCAGCGATACGCTCAAGGCGTCATCTCGGAACTCGATGTCCGCCAATTCGAGGCGGATGTGGCGGCCGCCGCGTCGAGCGTGGCCGAGTACACGCGCGAATCGGCACAGCGCGAGCACACGTTGTCGCTGCTGACCGGACAGCCGCCCGGTGCGGAAGTCATCGCCGGTTCGCTGGATTCCGCGGTGGCCGCCGTGGCGGTCCCCGATTCGATTCCGGTGGCGCTGCTGCTCCGCCGTCCCGACGTGGCCAGCGCCGAACGCGAGCTGGCCGCCGCCGACGCGCGGATCGGTGCGGCGCAGGCGGCGCGTCTCCCGCGCGTGACGATCACCGGCGAGTACGGTTCGCAGAGCGTCACGGCGTCGCAGTTGTTTGGCAACGGAACGGCCATCTATACGGCGAAGGCCGGCGTCGCCGTGCCGCTGTACACCGGCGGCCGGCTCTCGGCGGACGTCGGTATTGCGCGGGCCCGGGCCGAGCAGGCCCGGTCGAACTACGAGCAGGCGGTGCTCACGGCGATGCGGGAGGTGGCGGATGCGCTGATCGGGTTGCGCACCGAACGCGACCAGCTCGCGGCGCAGACGGCACAGGCCGCCAACCTGCAGGACGCGTATCGTTTGGCGGAGCGTCGTTATGAGGGCGGCATCGCGAGCTACCTCGAGGTGCTCGACGCGCAGCGCTCGCTGTTCACGGCGCAACTGGCGGCGATGCAGAGTCGCCGCGCCTATCTCGAAGCCACCGTGCAACTGTACAAGGCGATCGGCGGCCGGTGGCACACCGCCCCGTGACAGGGGGGCGCCGCCGATCCATGTTTGGCGGGCTCGCATTCTTTTGTTTCCCACTTCCGGAGTCGGTGTCATGATCACGCTGGGGAAGCTTCGTGGTCCGGTGTGCGCGGCAGCTGTCGCTACCGCCATCGCGGCCACGTTCGCGGCGCCGTTGCGCGCCCAGGAAAAGGTTGACGATGCGACCATCGAGCGCATCAAGGACGAAGCGATGAATCACTCGCAGGTCATGGACATCATGAGCTGGCTGAGTGACGTATACGGGCCGCGGCTGACCTGGTCTCCCAACGCCACGCGCGCCAAGATCTGGGCGATGAATGAACTGAAATCGTGGGGCGTCGCGAACGTGCACGAAGAAACCTGGGACACCCCGCCAGGTCTCGGTTGGGAGAATGAGCGTTTTTCGATGATGGCCGTGTCGCCGGTGCCGTTCATTGTCGAGGCAGTCCCGCGAGCCTGGTCCGCCGGCACCAACGGGCCCGTGACCGGCCCGGCCGTGCGCGTCGAGGCCGGTTGCCTCGATGAGCTCAAGGCCGAGTACGTCGGCAAGCTCAAGGGCGCCTTCGTGATGGCCACCGCGCCGCTCAATCGGCCGGTGACCGAGTTCACGCCGCCGGCGTCGCGAGTGCCGGACTCGATCCTCGCCGGATTGGCGGCGGCCCAGGCCGGCGCCCCGCCGGCAGGTCGTGGCGGCCGCGGCGGCGCGCCCGCGCCGCGCTCGGCCGTGTGCCAGCAGGAGTTCACGCGCGACTCCGCCGAGTTCGCCGCCAGCGGACGCGGCCGGGGTGGACGCGGCTTCGGGGGCGGTCTCAACGTCTCCGACACGACCACGCTGCGCTGGCTGGCGCAGCAGGGCGTCGCCGCGATCATGCTTCCCGATACCCGTCATTCGGGTGGCGACATCGGGACCGACAACGGCGCGTCGCGGCTCAAGGGCGTCGCCCAGGTACCGTTTGTCCACGTCGCGCAGGAATCGTACGGACGCATCGCGCGGATGGTCGAGAAGAGCGTTCCCGTAACGCTGCGGCTCGACATGGCCAACAGGTTTTTCCCCGCCAATACCACCTCGTTCAACATCATCGGTGAAATTCCCGGCACCGATCCGGCCCTCAAGAATCAGATCGTCATGATCGGCGCGCATTTCGATTCCTGGCATGCCGGGACCGGGGCTACCGACAACGGGGCGGGATCCGGTGTCATGCTCGAAGCAATGCGGATCCTCAAGGCGCTTGACCTGCATCCGCGCCGCACCATCCGGATCGGCCTCTGGACTGGCGAGGAAGAAGGCCTGCTGGGTTCGACCGCGTACGTGAAGCAGCATTTCGGTACCCGCGACAGCACCGGTTTCCATCCCACGGACGAACAGCGGGAATTCGACACCTACTTCAACGTCGACAACGGCAGCGGCAAGATTCGGGGCGTCTATCTGCAGGGGATTGAAGCCGAACGGCCGATCTTCGATGCGTGGATGGTCCCGTTCCAGGGCATGGGGATGCGGACGGCGACGATCAACAACACCGGTGGCACCGATCACCTGTCATTCCAGAGCGTGGGCCTCCCGGGATTCCAGTTCATCCAGGACCCGCTCGATTATGGCAACGTGACGCATCACACCAATCAGGACGTGTATGAACACGTGCAGCCCGATGACATGAAATTCAATGCGGCGGTCGTGGCCAGTTTCGCCTGGCTCGCCGCGCAGCGTGATGACAAGTTGCCGCGGCCGCCCGAACCGGGCCCGCTTGACGCCGGACGAGGACGCGGCGGTCAGTAATCGCTGAGCAAAATGTGCAAAAAGGGACGCCGGCACGGGTCCCTTTTTGCAAGTGCACCATCGTGCTAGTATTCCGATGCAGCATCGCTGCAGGTGTGCCCTAACCGTTTTTTCCGACCCCCTTCCAGCAGGGAGCAGTGTGTGTCAATCATGTTCTTGCGCCAGCTCAAGCTGCATCGTGACCAATTGCAGCATCGTCTCGGACGCAGCGGAGGACAGAACGTCGAGCAGGAGCTGGCGCAGACACGGCAATTCCTCACCGCCACCAAGGATCCCCGCTGGCGAGCCCAATTGATCAAGCGGATCAAGCAGCTGGAACAGAGTCAGAAGGGCGGGGAGGACTCGGCGGATATCCAACGGCGGTTCAAGATGGTCGATGAACTGTATCAGGTCGTCCAGCACCATCCCGATTACAACAAGACGCGGAAGCGGCGCAGCAAGCCCGAATAGCACTCCGGGGCAGTGTGCCGGGGCGCATTTCCCGGATCAGGGCATTAGACTCTGGCGCAGCGATTGACGCAGTTGGGGCGGTAGCTCAGCTGGGAGAGCACCTGCTTTGCAAGCAGGGGGTCGCCGGTTCGATCCCGGTCCGCTCCATGCCGATAGTGTAATCTGTCACGTCCCTAGCTTGCGAGTTGCCATGCGATCGTTTTTCGCGCCGTCCCGCCCCCTCGTTGTTTCCCTGCTCGGCCTCGCCGCAGTCGGCGGATGTACCGGCGGGTCGATGTCGCAGAAGCAGGCGCAGGCCGCGACGGTGGCCGAGGTCGACGGGGGCGCGCTCAAGGGCGCAGCGTTGCAACGCTGGCTGCTCAAGGACGACAGCTTCCCCGGACTGGCGGTCGCCAACACGCTGGTGAGCAGCTGGATCAATACCGCGGTCCTGATTGCTGATCTGCGCAAGGGTCGCACGTTCGACGATTCGGCGACGGTCGATTCGGTGATCCTCCCCGACGCCGACCGCGGCACATCGCTGCAATATTTCCAGGCGCGCGATCGCGCGCGCGCCGCCATCACCGACGCGCAGGCGGACTCGCTCGCGAACGCGGACAACGTCCGAGTCTTTCAGCAGATCGTGTTGCGGATTCCGCCCAAGCCGGACTCCCAGGTCATTGCGGGCCTGCGCGAACGGGTGAGCTCGCTCACGAAGCAGGCGCGGGCCGGCACCGACTTCACGACGCTGGTGAAGCAGGCGTCGCAGGATTCGTTGACGCGGGCGAACAACGGGTTTCTGCCGGCGGTGTCGCTGCAGCAGTTGCAGGCGCTGCCGACGCGCATGCGCAGTATCTGGCAGCTCCAGCCCGGCGAAATCTCGGAGCCCCTGGTGAGTCCGGTCGGCATTCACATCATGCGCCGCGCCACCAAGGCCGAGTCGCGGGCCGGGCTCAAGGCATGGTTGGCCCCGTTGCTCGCGCGCCGTGCCGACTCGCTGTTCGTTGATTCGCTGGTGCGATCGCGGCATGTGGTGATCGCGTCGGACGCCCGCCCGCGCCTGCGCGCGCTCGCGCGCGAGCCGGTCGTCGCGAGCGGGTCGGAGCCGTTCGCCACCTGGCAGGGCGGCGCACTGACCCCGCAGCTGGTGCGCTCGGCGACGCTGATGCTCGATGCCCGCATGCGGACCAACCTGAGCAACGGGTCGGATTCGCTGATCACGGCCTATCTCAACAGCCTGGCGTCGCAGCGCATTCTGCTGAGCGTCGTCGCCACCGGGCCGATGCCCACGCCCGACGCGCGGAAGGCGCTTGCACCGATGTACATCAAGGTCTATGACTTTTTGCGCGATCAGCTGACCGCGCTGCCGAAGTCGATGACGCCGGCTGAGGCGGCGACGATGTACATGGATTCCGTCATCGCCGGCAAGCAGCGCTATGTCCCGCTGCCGGGCGCGATGGCGGAGCTGGTGCGCAACGGCGCCAATGTGACGGTGGATACCAGCGCCGTGACGGGCGTGTACCAGGCCGCCGTTCCGGAGTGGCAGGCCGCGCACGCCAATGACAGTACCAAGGTGCCCGGCGCGCCCGCCACGACCGCTGCACCCGCAACGACCGCTGCGCCCGGACTCACGCCGGCCGGGCCGCCGCCGAAGTAGTCACGAGACGGGTTCAGCCGCCGCGTTCGACGGTGCGCCGCGCGTTGACGGCAAGCAACTGCTGCAATCGCCGGCGCTCCATCCGCGGATAGCGATGACGCGGCGACAGGCGCGACCAGCCATCGGGTCCGTGTCCGACCCAGAGCACATCGAGCACGACGATCAATTCGCGCGCGAGCACGGCGAGCGGGCACGCGAGGGCCACGGTGCGCTCCTGCGACATCGACATGTCGGCGCTGCCCGATCGCCGGTCCGCCCAGCTGTGAATGCGTATGTGCACGTTCTCGCCCTGGCGGGCGAAACTCCATTCGTGCACGCCGGGCGCATCGCCGAGCACCACCGACGCGTGGTCGGCCCCCTCGAGCAGCGTGGCGGTGGCGCGTGTGAGATCGCCCAGGCCGTCGGTTTCGTCGGTGGCCTGCATCGAAATGCGCAGGTCATCGGCTTCGAGCGCGACGGTCGCCCGTCCGGGCGTCGTGAGGGCGTAGCGTAGGGACAACGGCATGGTGCGATCTCCAGTGGGCGGAAGTATCGGCATGCTGGCATCATCTCCCAAACCGCGGTTGGCGGATCACGCGGCTGGCCCCAGATTGCGCGGCACATGTCCATGCTGCTCCTGCTGCTGGCGATTCCCCTGCTGGCCGCGCCATTTCTCGCGCCGCGGCGGCCCGGCAGTGTGGCGGCGCAGCTGCTGCTCACTGGCTTTGCGCTTGCCGCGCTGTGGCAGGGCGCCGCCACACTCGACCCGTCGGAATTGCGCGATATCGCGGTGCAGTCGCCGGGTGACGCCTGGTTTGTCGGCGTCTCGCTTGGCGCACTGCTTACGGCGGCGGTGTTGCTGCCGGCCGCGCTGCAACTCCGCCAGCTCGTGATCGGGCTGCCACTGCTGGTTGGCGTCGCGCTCACCACGACTGCAACGATGGTGGTGCCGTTGCTGGTGGGTGCGGGCGTCGCGCTCGTGCCGTTCGGCGTAGCGCGGGTCATGCCGGTTCGACCGGGGGATCACGCGTCCTTCGGCACGGCGCCTTCGGACACCGACGGCGAATGGCTGCTCGCGCTGGTGACCGCGATCGGCATGCTGTTCCTGCCGTTGGTGCTCGCCGTGACATTGCTGCTCATGGTCGGCTGGCAGCGCGCGATGCGCCGCCCGGCGTGGTGGCCCATTGTGGCCACCGTGCTCGCCACGGTGCTGCTGGTGATCTGGTGCTGGTCGGCGGTCACGGTGGCGGGGTCACTGGGGATGTCGTTGCGCACCTTTGCCCGCGACGCGCCCGTGTCCCCGGCGGCATCGCAGCTTCTGGCGGCGTTATCGCTCGGTGGCCTGCTCCTGCTGCTGCGGCCCTGGCCACTGGCGCGGTCGACGGCGCCACCGGCCACGCTCGTGGTGCTGGCGCTGGCGTTCCACCTGCTGGCGGGCGCCGCGAGCGCGGCCGGCGTGCTCCACTGGCAGCCGATCGTGTCGATCGCGATGCTGGCGGTGTTCGTGATCGCCGCCGTTCGCCGCGACTGGGACCAGCTCGCCGTGGCGCTGCTGGTGCTCGCGGCCACCCGTCCGGGCGCGCCGGCGTTGGTCGCCGGCGTTGCCGCGGCCCTTGGCCCCGCGTGGCGGCGGCGCGTGGCCGACGATCGCGTGCGCGCACTGGGTGCCGGCGTCGTCCTCGCACTGGTGACCGGTGTCGTGGTGCGCGATCAGGTGGTGATCGGCGTGGTCCTCGCGCTGGTCGCGGCGGCCGTGGCGCACCGGGTCGATCGATGCGTTGCTGCCGTCGCCGGTCCGGCCCATCTTTGATCCTCATTCTGCCGGAGTAGATCATGGCATTCCAGTTGCCCGCCCTCCCCTACGACTATGCCGCGCTCGAGCCGCATATCGACGAACAGACGATGCGCATCCATCATGACAAGCATCACGGCGCCTACGTCAAGAACCTCAACGCCGCGCTCGAAGGCGAACCCGCGCTTGCGTCGTTGACGATCGAACAGCTGCTCGGCGATCTCGACCGCGTGCCCGAAGCCAAGCGCACCGCAGTGCGCAACAACGGCGGTGGTCACTACAATCACAGCATGTTCTGGGAACTCATGACGCCGGGCGGTCCCAGTGCGCCGGACGGCGAGCTCGCCCGGGCGATCGACCAGTCGTTCGGCAGCTTCGACGAGTTCAAGCAGCAGTTCGCAAAGGCGTGTGGCGCACGCTTTGGCAGCGGGTGGGGATGGTTGGTTCGCGACGCCGGCGGCAAGCTCGGCATCGAAAGCACGCCCAACCAGGATTCGCCGGTGATGGCCGGCAAGGTGCCCGTGATGGGCTGCGATGTGTGGGAGCACGCCTACTACCTCAAGTACCAGAACCGGCGCCCGGATTACGTCGAGGCCTGGTGGAACGTCGTCAACTGGAGCGTGGCAGGCCGCCGATTCGGTTCGCGATGACGGACGCCGCCGGCGCGGACGCCCTGCCGGCGATCGGCTCGCTGGCGCCCGATTTCACCTTGATATCGAGCGCCAGGCAGCCGGTGACGCTGTCGTCATATCGCCACCACCAGCATGTGCTGCTGGCGTTCTTTCCGCTCGCCTTCACCAGCACATGCACCGCCGAGCTGTGCGCCTTCACCGAGGATTTCGGCCAGTTCGCGTCGGCGGCGACGGTGGTGTTGCCGATCAGCGTGGACTCCGATGCGACCCTGCGCGAGTTCAAGCGGCGCTACGACATGCCCTTCGAGTTGCTGAGCGACTTCAAGCGGACGGTGTCCCGCGCGTACGGCGTGCTGAATCACGACAAGTTCTACGCCAACCGTGCCTATGTCGTCGTCGATCGCGAGGGAATCGTGCGGTGGACCTGGATGGAAACCGAGAACACGGCGCGGCGCGACAATCAGACCCTGCTCGAGGTGGTGTCCCGGCTCCCGTAGTTCCGCCATGGGCTCGCCGCCGGCGGCGTTGCCGGGCTTTGCATCCGTGGCCCGTGGCCCCACCTTCCAACGGTGCGCGTCCATCCTGCCGTGCTTGCGCTGCTCCTGACATCGCTGGTGTCGTGCCGGTTCGAGGACCGGACGCCCGGCGGCACACGCCGTGACGAGATCGCGGTGCAGGCCGCGGTGGCGGGGTTCTATCAATCGCTCGCCGCGCGCGACAGCGACGGGCTGCGCCGGGCCGCGTTTGCGTCGGCCACGGTGCTGGTGCCGGCGGGCAGCAGCGTGGCGCTGGTGCCCCTGCGAACGCTGCTCGACGTGCCGGAGCGGCGGAATCAGGACGGCGGCGTGCGCGTGGCGCGCAGCGACCTGCACGTCGACGCCGACATCGCCAGCGACCGCGTCACGGTGACCGTGCGAGGCAGCAATGGCCTTCCCGATTACGACGCGACCGATGTGGTGCTGCTGGCGCGCCGCGACGGGCAATGGCAGGTCGCCCAGGCAGCGTTCGGCCCCTGGCACACACGTTCGGGGCCATGAGCGATCCCGTGCGGATCCATCCGCCACCGCTCGCCGTCGTGGCCGGCGCGGCGCGAGTGCTCGCCGGCACCGACGCCCCCGCCGACCGGATTCGCGCACTCTGCCAGCACCTGCGCACCACGCTCCCCGCCGCCGAGGTCCGCTTTCGCGCGGGAGCGCGCCGGTCCGATCGCGTGAGCGAAGGCGACAGCACGCCGGCGGCGGCGCGCGCGAGCCAGGTCGAGATCCCGTGGCGCGACGGACGGCACGCGCTGCTCGAAGCGATCGAGTCGACGCGCCCCCCGGCCGAACTGCGGCCGATTCTCGAAACCGTGGCCGCGATGCTGGCCGCCGTGCTGCCGTCGCTCGACGCCGACGAATCCGGCGATAGCGCGGTCGTCAGCCGGTTGCACCGGCTCACCATCGACTCGCTGCCGGTGGGGTTGTACGTCGTCGACCGCGAGTATCGCGTGGTGCTGTGGAATCGCAAGCGCGAGACCGGCACCCAGGGCCTGCGGCGCGGCGACGTCCTCGGCAAGCGCATCCTCGATATCCTGCGCCGGCAGCCGCCCGAGGTGTTGCAGGCGGAGTTCGACCGCACCTTCGCCACGGGCGAGGTGCGCGTGAGCGAACAGGAAGTCCATGTCGGCAGCGACGTGCGCACGTACCGCACCTCGCGCCTGCCGATGCGCCTCGATGGTGTCACGGTGTCGCACGTCATCACGATCGGCGAGGACGTCACCGAAACCCGCGCGATTCAGCGCTCGATGCACCAGACCGAGAAGCTCGCCGCGGTCGGCCAGCTGGCCGCCGGCGTGATGCACGAGATCAACAATCCGCTCGCCACCATCGGTGGCTGCGTCGCCGCCATCGACTCGCGACTCGGCGCCGGCGCCGAGCCCGTCGTGCGCGAATATCTCGACATCATCGAGAGCGAGGTCGCGCGCTGCACCAACATCATCGACGGCCTGCTCGATTTCTCGCGGGCCGGCCGCGCCGGCGGAGCATTCGAACCGACCGACCTGAACGCGCTGCTGGAACGGACGCTGTATCTCCTGAAGCATCACCAGCGCTTCCGCCGCCTCAAGGTCCTTCGCGACCTCGCCGACCCGGCACCGCGGATTCTCGGGAACGGCGAACGACTGATCCAGGCGGCGATGGCGATCCTGCTCAACGCGGCCGACGCAACCGGCGGCAACGGGACCGTGGCGGTGCGGACGCGCGTCGAGGACGGCGCGGCCGTGGCGGAGTTCGAGGATGACGGACCCGGGATCCCGCCCGACGTGCTGCCGAAGATTTTCGACCCCTTCTTCACCACCAAGGGCGCCGCGCGCGGCACCGGGCTCGGGCTGGCGATCTGCTACGGCATCGTCGCCGATCATCAGGGGCAACTCGACGTGCGCAGCGAACCCGGCCGGTCCACCGTCTTCCGGATGACGCTCCCGCTGGCGGAACGCGAGGCCGCATGAAGATTCTGGTGGTCGAGGATGATCGGACCGTCGGGCCGTACGTCAAGCGCGGCCTCGAGGAACAGCAGTACATCGCCGACCTGGTGGCCGATGGCGCCGAAGCGCTGCGCGTGGTCTCGAGTGCGCCGTATGATCTGCTGATTCTCGACCTGCGACTGCCGGGCATGACCGGCCTCGAGGTGCTCCGCACGCTGCGCGACCGCGGCCTCACGCTGCCGGTGCTGGTGCTGACGGCGCAGGACAGCGTCGAGTTCAAGGTCGACGCCCTGCGCGCCGGTGCCGACGACTATGTCACCAAGCCGTTCTCATTCGAGGAATTGCTGGCCCGCGTCGAGGCGTTGTCGCGCCGCCCCAAGCAGCTCACCGCGCGCGCCCTGCGAGTCGCCGATCTCGAACTCGATCTCGAGTCGCGCGAAGTGCATCGCGGCAGCACGCCGATCGAGCTCACGCCCAAGGAATATTCCGTGCTGGAGTATCTGATGCGGCACACCGGTCGCGTCATGTCGCGCACGCTGATCACCGAATACGCGTGGGATTACCACTTCGACCCGGGCACGAACATCGTCGACGTCGTCATCAACCGGCTGCGCAAGAAGGTCGACGCCGGGTTTCCGCACAAGCTGGTGCACACCGTGCGCGGCGTCGGGTACGTGGTCAAGGCCTAGATGCAGTCGATCCGCTTCCGGCTGGCGCGGTCGTACGTGCTCGCACTGACGGTGACCATGGTGGCGTTCGGCGCAGCGGTGTACTGGGAGCGCAGCACCACCGCGCCGCGCGAAGCCGAGCAGCAGCTCGACCAGCGCCTGTCCGTCGAGGCGCGCAACGCGGCGCGACTGCTCGAGCAGGAATCCCGCGCCGTGCCGTTTGGCAGCACCAGCAGCCCGGCGCCCCGGGACAGCGGTGCCCGCGCGATGGAGAATGCCCGCCCGTATTTCGATGCGATGCCCGATTACGTCTTCGTCGCCGATCGCGATGGCCGGGTCATCTATTCCTCGCCCACGGCGCAGGCGCTGCCGGTCGAACTCGCCATCCAGGTCAGCACGTTGCTGATTCGCCAGCCACTGCCCACCGGCGCGGGCGAGCTGACCGGCACGTCGGCCGATGTGCCGCTGCGCTACTACGTCGCGCGCGTCGACTCGGTGCGCAAGATCGGCGGCGTCCTTTTCGCCGCGCCGCTGGTGGTCAACACCAGCGACCTGCAGCAGATCTTCCGGTCGACCGCGCTCATGGCGCCGATCATTCTCGCCGCCGCCGGGGTGCTCGGCTACTGGCTCGCCGGCCGCGCGCTCGAACCGGTCGAGGGCATGATCACCGAACTTGGAGCGATCGAGGACGGCACCACGCTGAGTCGCCGATTGCCCGTGCCACCGGGGGACGACGAGCTGTCGCGCCTGGCGGAAAAACTCAACGATATGCTCGGCCGCGTCGAGCGGAGCTTCGTGTCGCTGCGACGATTCACGGCCGACGCATCGCACGAACTCAAGACGCCGCTCATGGTGCTGCGCGCCGGCGTGGAGCGCTCGCTCACCCATCCGCGGACGCCGGGCGAACTCGTGCCCGCCCTCGACGAGACGCTGCGACAGATCAATCAGATGAGCGAGCTGGTGACCAACCTCCTCATCCTGGCGCGCGCCGACGAAGGGCGCGCGTCACTGGCGCTGGCCGAGTGCGACCTGCGCACCCTGGTCGCCGAGGCGGCCGAGACCGCCGAGATCCTGGGGGAGGCGCGCGACATCGCCGTGGACACCGACGTGCCGCCGCACGCCGTGCTGCTCGCCGTCGACACCGGCCGCATCCGGCAGATGCTCATGAACCTGGTGACCAACGCCATCAAGTACACGCCGCCGGGCGGCCGGATCACGGTGCGCCTGCATGAGACCGACGACACCGTGACGCTGGCGGTGCAGGACACCGGTATCGGCATCGCGCCGGGGGATGTGCCCAATGTGTTCGAGCGGTTCTGGCGCGCCGACCTCGCGCGCTCACGCACCGGCGAGCATCCCGGCACCGGCCTGGGCCTCGCGATCTCGAAATGGATCGTCGAGGCGCACGGCGGCGAGATCGCGGTGCAGAGCCGGCCCGGGCGGGGGACGACATTTACGGCGATCTTGCCCAAAGAAAGCCCCAGGGATGAGGGGTGAGCGATGCGCCGCGAAGTGGGCCCTTCCGTAATCCCGTTGTTACGGTATTGTCATCCGGTAGTGAAGGCCCTGCCAACTGCCACCAGCAGATTCCCGTCTGCAGGTTCACTCGTCCTTTCGGGTGGAGGTTGACACCATGTTTGACAACCTGATCGAGTCCAAGCCCAGGCGGGAGCGGTCCGTCGGCCAGACGATCGTGTCGGTAATCCTGCACGTGCTGGTGATTGCCGTGGCGGTGAAGCTGACGTCGGGTGCGGCCGAGACGGTCAAGAAGATCCTGGCCGACACCACCATGATGTTCATCAAGCCGCCGCCACCCCCGCCGCCACCGCCGCCGCCGCCGCCGGACCAGAAGCAGGTGGTCACGCGCAACCCGCCGCCCCAGGGCTTCCAGACCATCGTGCCGCCCAAGGTGGTGCCGACGACGATTCCGCCGGTGAATCTCAACCAGAAGTTCGACCCCAACAATTTCTCGGGGAAGGGCGTCGAGGGCGGTATCTCAACCGGCGTGGTCGGTGGAACCGGTCCGGTGACCACGCAGGAGACGTATACCAATGACCAGGTCGACGATCCGGCCGCGGTCGACGAGTTGTCCGGTCCCGGCGTATCCCCCCGCGCTCAAGCAGGTGGGCGTGAGCGGCAACGTCACGCTGCATTTCGTGGTCGGGATCGACGGCAAGATCGAGCCAGGCTCGATGCAGGTGATCAGCAGCACGAACAAGGCGTTCGAGGAACCGGCCATCGACGCCATCGAGCATTGTGTCTACAAGGCGGCCCAGATCCGCGGGTCGCCGGTGCGGGAACTGGTCGAGCAGAACGTCAGGTTCACCATCGGCGGATAGGACGGCGCATGCGCCGCACCGAGATTGGCCGCGCCGTTGCGGCATAACCATCAGCATCGAAAGGTTGCACGATGAATGTCAGTCTGCTGAAACTCTGGTCCGAAGCCGGCATGTTTGCCAAGGGTATCGTGGTGCTGCTGGGCATCATGTCGGTCTTCTCGCTCACGATCGTGATCCAGAAGCTGATCAAGATCAAGAAGAGTGAACGGGCCACGCGCCGCTTCGCGCCGCAGTTCTCGCGCGCGATCCAGGAAGAGAATCTCGACCAGGCCATCACGCTGGCCGAGAAGAACAAGGAGTCGCACGTCGCCCGCGTCCTCGGCGGCGCGCTGAGCGAAGTCAAGCCGTTGCTGCGCGACCGCGCCACCGTCACCGCGGCCGACATCAACTCGGCCGAGCGTGCGGTCGAGCGCCAGATGCTGATCGTGCTCTCCGAATTCAAGCGCGGCTCGGGCGTCCTCGGCACCGTGGGCGCCACGGCGCCGTTCGTCGGGTTGCTCGGCACCACGATGGGTATCGTGAACGCGTTCCAATCGATGTCTTCGGGTGGCGCGTCGGGCGGCCTGGCCGGCATCGGTTCCGGTATCGCCGAGGCGCTGATCACCACGGCGTTCGGCCTGATGGTCGCCATTCCGGCGGTGTGGGCGTACAACTACTTCACCACCAAGGTGGAGAACCTCACCGTCGAGATGACCTACACCTCGAAGGAATTGATCGACTACCTGATCAAGAGCGTGGGGGCCGAGTTCGGGCGCTCGATCTTCACCAAGGAATTCCAGGCCCAGAAGGCAGTCAGTGGCAGTGGCGTCATCCACAGCTAGCGGTCCGGGGCAGGTCAACGCCAACATCAACGTCACGCCGATGATCGACGTGATGCTGGTGCTGCTGATCATCTTCATGATCGTGACACCGTTGCTGGAAGCCGGCTTCAAGGCGACCATGCCCAGTGCCGCGAACGTGGAGAAGAGCCCGGAGGGCGAGGATGAAATCACGCTGGGCCTCGACATTTCCGGGAACTACTTCCTCAACAAGCAGCCGATGTCGAAGGAAGATGTCGAGAAGCAGCTGACCGCCGACTACGCCACGCGCACCAAGGACAAGCTGCTGTACTTCAAGGCCGACGAAAACCTGAAGTACAGCAAGGTGCAGGAAGCGGTCGAGATCGCCCGCCGTGCGGGTGCCCGGGTGCTGGTGGCGATCACCGAAAAGACCGGCGGCCTCATGGGCGACGACGACAAGAAGAAAGGCAAATAAACCATGGCCATGTCGACCGGAGCCCAGGGCGGCCTCAATTCGGAGCCCAATGTCACGCCGATGATCGACGTGCTGCTGGTGCTGCTCATCATCTTCATGGTGGTGATCGCGCTGGGCCGTACCGCCGTGCCGATCCAGATTCCGCCGACCGACACGGCCACCCGCAGTTCGGATGTCAGTGACCAGATCGTGCTCGAGCTGCGCGATGACGGATCGTACTGGATCAACGGAACGCAGTACCCCAAGACCGGGCTGCCGACTGCGATCCAGCAGATCTTCCAGGATCGCCCGGCCAAGCTGCTGTTCCTCAAGCCCGGCCAGAACCGGATCTACGCCGACGTCATCAATGCGGTCGATGTCGCGCGCGGCGCCGGCGTGGAAGTCGTCGGGTTCACGCCGATCGAGTCCAACGGGACCTGATCACCGCGGTGACCCGACCGCCTGACCACTCGAACGCGGATGTCGCTCCCAAGGACATCCGCGTTCGCGCTTCCCTCCCCGGCAACGATCGGCGCAGCCGCGTGGCGCCGGTGGTGTCGTTCGTGTTGCATGCGCTTGCTGATCTTTCTGGCCATTCGCGTGACCGCGGCGGTGGCACTTCCCGAGCACAGTCCGCTGGGTGATGCCATCGAGATGGTGCTCGGCGGCGGTGGTGGTGGGGGTGGCCAATCCGGCGCCGCGTTCCAGAAGCCGGCCAAGGCGCCGCCGACGGCCGTGCCGCCGCCCGTGGTTCCGCCACCACCGCCGCCGCCACCCGTCGTGACACCGACCACCGTGCCGCCACCGGTCGCGACGGTGCCGCCGCCCGCGCCGGCGAATGCCGGGCTGACGACACCCACGGCCGGCACCGGCGCCGGCAATGGCGGCGGGAGCGGCACCGGTGTGGGAAGTGGTCAGGGCACGGGCGAAGGCCCGGGCAGCGGCAGCGGCAAGGGCGGTGGGACGGGCGGCGGCAATGGCGGCTTCCCTCCCGACAACACGCGCATGATCATTCCGCCCACCAACGTGCCCAAGGAATTGCGCGGCATGCCGATCACGGTGAAGTTCTCGATCGACTCGACCGGCGTCGTGACCGATCTGGTGGTCACGCCGCCGATCGCGAATCGTGGCTACGCCAAGCGTTTCGATGAAGCCATGCGCGGGTATCGGTTCATTCCGGCGCGGTCGCCCACCGGCAGGAACGTGGCGGGCATCTTCACGGTGCAGGTTACCTTGGGATCGCGATGACCACACTCTTCCAGCGCAAGCCGATTTCGGCGCAACGCGATCGCGGGTTGCTGCGCTCGCTTGGCGCCGGCGACCTGGTCATGCTCGCCATCGGCGCGGTGATCGGCGCCGGCATCTTCGGGGCGATCGGTTCGGCGGCCGCGGGGCAGGTCGATGCGGCCGGACACGTCGTGCGAGTCGGCGCCGGGCCGGCGCTGTTGCTGTCCTTCGTGCTGGCGGCGACGGCATGTGCCTTTGCCGGCCTCTGCTACGCCGAACTCGCATCGATGATTCCCCAGGCGGGGAGCGCCTACGCGTATTCCTACGCCACGCTTGGCGAGATCGTCGCGTGGATCATCGGCTGGGACCTGATCCTCGAGTACGCGGTCGGCAATGTGGCGGTGGCGATTTCGTGGGCCGACTATTTCAAGTCGTTGATCAGCGGTTGGGTGCAGTTGCCCGCCTGGCTGACCACCGGCTATCGCACCGCGCTGCTGAGTCCTGATCCCGCCGTGCACGGGTTGCTCCAGACGGCCCCGCACATCGGCGGGTGGGCGATCCTGGTGAACATTCCCGCGTTCGCGATCGTGATGCTGATCACCTGGCTGCTGTTGATGGGGGTGCGCGAGAGCGCCCGCGCCAACAACATCCTCGTCACCATCAAGCTGTTGGTGCTGGCGTTGTTCGTCTTCATGGGCGTGCAGCACATTCATCCCGCCAATTATCATCCGTTCGCACCCGGTGGTTTGCGCGGGATCGGCCAGGGCGCGGCGATCGTGTTCTTTGCCTACATCGGCTTCGACGCCATTTCAACGGCGGCCGAAGAGACCAGGAATCCGCAGCGCAACCTGCCGATCGGCATTCTCGGTGGGTTGGCGATCTGTACCATCATCTACATCATCGTCGGTGCGGTCCTCACCGGGATGGTGCCGGCCGCCGATCTCGGGGCGTCGGCCGATCCGCTGGCCTACGCGCTCAAGGCGACCGGATTGACCAGCATCTCGAAGATCGTGGCGCTGGGCGCGGTGTTCTCGCTGTCGGCCGTGCTGCTGGTGTTCCAGTACGGGCAACCGCGGATCTTCTTCGCCATGGCGCGCGACGGCCTGCTGCCCAAATGGGCCGCCAAGCTGCACCCGGTGCACCGGGTCCCCCATGTCACGACACTGGTGACCGGCATCTTCGTTGCCCTGTGGGCGTTGATCGGCGACGCCAACGAGACCTACGACCTGACCAACATCGGCACGCTGTTCGCGTTCGTGCTGGTGTGCATCGGCGTCGTCGTGCTGCGGCACAAGGAGCCCGAGCGGCCGCGTCCGTTTCGCGTGCCGGTCGTGCACCTGACGGCCGCGCTGGGCGTGCTGATGTGCGCCTACCTGATGTACGAGCTGCCGCGCGCGACCTGGATCCGGTTCGCGGTATGGCTCGTCATCGGCCTGATCCTGTACCTGGCCTACGGCTTCCGCCACTCGACGATGCGCACCGGCGAGGATCGGGCGGTCGAGATCGCCGGGTAGCGCGTGCGGATCCTGCTGATCGAGGACGATGAGCCGCTCGCGGCGGCCGTCGTCGCAGGATTGCAGGAGCACGGCCATCAGGTGCGCCGCGCCGCGACATTCGCGGACGGGCGTCGGGCCGGGTGTGATGCGTTCGACTTCATCATTCTCGATGTCATGCTTCCCGGCGGCAGCGGATTCGAGCTGTGTCGCGGATTGCGCGCTGCCGGCTGTACGACGCCCGTGCTGATGCTGACGGCCCGTGACGCGGTCGATGACCGCGTCGCCGGTCTCGACGCCGGCGCCGACGACTACCTGACCAAGCCGTTCGCGTTTCGCGAACTGCTCGCCCGGGTGCGCGCCCTCGGCCGCCGGCGGGCGGCACTGGTGCCCGCGGTCGTGCGGATCGCCGATCTGGAGGTTGATCTTGCCGCCCATACGGTCCGCCGCGCCGGACGCGACATCGAGCTCACCGCCAAGGAGTTCGCGCTGCTGGAGTGTTTTGTCGAGCACCGCGGCGCGGTCGTCGACCGGGCGGTGATTACCAGCCACGTGTGGGACGACAATCACGACCCCTTTACCAATGTGCTCGAGGTCCTGGTGCGTCGACTGCGCCGCAAGATCGACGATGGATTCGAACCGCGCCTGATTCATACGCTGCGCGGCGCCGGCTACCGTCTGAGCGCCTGAGCGTCGATGGCGACCTCGTCGCTGCAGACGCTGCGCGTGTCGTTGACACTCTGGTACGTGTCGACCTTCGGCGCCATCCTCCTGCTGCTCGGCGGCGGTCTTTTCGTCGCCATCCGCCACCAGTACGGCGAGCAGCTCGAAGCCTCCCTGCAGGATGCGGCGCGCGCGCTGGAACAGGCGGCGCGCACGCGCGAAGCCGAGGCCGGCGCGCGCGGCCACGTGGTCGATGCCGTCCAGGAGTTGCACGTGGCGGGGCGGTCGCTGTACCTCTGGCGCGCCGACGGCACACCCGACACGCCGGCACAGGCACCGGCATGGTTGCGGGGCGTGGTCGCCCAGGCCGCGGGTCGCGGGGCCCGCGGGCGGCACGAGTCGGAGCACGATCGGACGTTGCGGTGGTATGCCGAACCGTTCGTGCTCGCGAGCGGTCGCGCCATGATCGCGGTCGCGGTGGCCGATCAGGTCGAGCTGGAGGAGCGCTACGCCGTCGCTGATCGCCGCGTTCGGCGGGGCCGCCATCGGCGCGCTGCTGCTCATCACGGCCGGCGGCTGGCTGCTGGTGCGCCAGGCGACCGCGCCGGTCGAGCGCAACCTGACGCGGATGCGACAATTCATGGCCGACGCCGCGCATGAACTCCGCACGCCGATCACGGTGCTGCGGACGCAGGCCGATGTCGCCCTGCAACGCGAGCGTTCCGCGCCGGCCTACGCGCGCGCATTGCGCAACGTCGAAGCCGAAGGGCGCCGACTGGGACGCATCGTCGATGACCTGCTGACCCTGGCGCGGGCGGATTCCGGGGAACGTGCCGTGACCCGGCAGCGCATGTTCCTGGACGACACCGTGGCCGACGCCGTGTCGGCCGCGGCCGCGATGGCGAGTACCCGCGAGGTCGCGCTCGACATGGACCGGTTCGATGAGGCGCCCGTGGCGGGCGATCCGGAACTGCTGCGGCAGCTCGTGATGATCCTGCTCGACAACGCCATCAAGTTCACGCCGCCCGGCGGCGAGGTGCATGTCAGTGTGCACCGCGACGGCGGTGCGATCACGGTGATCGTGGCCGACTCCGGGTCGGGGATTCCTGCCGCGGCGCTGCCGCACATCTTCGAACGATTCTATCGCGTCGATCCCTCGCGGCGCCGGGACGCCGCGAGTGGTGCCGGGCTGGGCCTGTCGATCGCGCACTGGATCGCCGATGCCCACGGGGCGAAACTCACGCTGGCCTCCCCGTCATCCGGCGGCACCACGGCCGAGTTGCGGATGTCCATGGCCGACGACGTGTCATCGTCCTGACAGGGGATCTTGACTAGGCTCCGCCTCCACTTTCTGCCTGCGAGGGGCATGCGCCGCGGATTTCTTGGGCTGGTCGGGCTGGCTTTGTTGACGCGCGCGCTGCCGGGCCAATCCCCGTCCGCCTGGACCCGCGGGGCGGCGATCGGTGCCGCCGTGGCCGCGAGTCCCGCGCTGGCCGCTGCTCGGGCCGATACCGCGGCGGCGGTGGCGCAACTGCTGCTGGCGCGCGCGCTGCCCGATCCCACGCTCTCGGCCATCTACAGCAGGGACATTCCACAGTATCACGTGACGGTCGAAATGCCGGTGGATCAACTGTGGTTGCGCGGATTGCGGACCCGAGCGAGCACCTCCGGCGCCATCGCGGCCCGGTATCGCGAACTCTACGCGGTTGCTGCGGTGATGCTCGATGCAGATACGCTGTACACGCGCGCGCTCGCCGCGCGGGCCCATGCCCGGCTCTCCTCGCGCACCGCGCTGGACGCCGACAGCCTGCGGAAGATCACCGAGGCTCGCCGGGACGCCGGGGATGCGAGCGACCTGGACGTGGACCTGGCCACGCTCGCGGCCGGTCAGGCCGCCAACACGGCGGCAGCCGATTCCGTCGCCGCGGCCGCTACGGTGCTGGAGCTGCAATCGCTGATCGGCGTGGCGAGCGCCGCGCCGATCGTGCTCACCGATTCACTGGTCGTCCCGCCGCCCACGAACGCGCCGGCCGACACCGTCGCGCCGCTGCTGGTGGCCAGCAGCCGTGCGGCGTTCGACGCCACCACCCTGAACCTGTCCGTGCAGCGCCAGTCGCGGTTCGGCAGCCCCACGATCATGGCCGGCGTCGAGGGTGGTGGCCAGACGCAGGATGAACCTGAAGTGCTGCCCACGGTGGGCGTGACGCTGCCATTGCCGTTGTTCAACCGCAATCGCGGCGCAATCGCAGTGGCGACCGCCGAGCATGACCGGGCCCGCGCCGAACTGGCGCAGGCAGAACTCGACAGTCGGGTCGAGCTGGCCATGGCGCGTTCAACGCTCGCGGCGGCGCAAGTGCGGCTGGCGCGCGACAGCGGGCTGGTGGGCCGCGCCGATCGCGTCGCCGCGCTGTCGCTTACGGCATACCGGGAAGGCGCGGTCCCGATCGCCAGCGTGCTCGAAGCCGAGCGCACGGCGCGCGAAGTGCAAGCGTCGTACATCGATGACGTGGCCAATGTGCTGATCGCGTCCGCGACACTCCGGCTGCTCACCCTGACCCCAGCTGAAGGCACGCCATGACGACATCGATCGCGCGCGTCGTCGCCGTTCCCGCGCCCCTGCTCCTCCTCGCCCTGGGCCTTGCGGCGTGCGGGCGGCACGACACCGCCGACAGCAGCGACAGCACGGCCGCCACCGTGGCCGCGACCGTCGTGCCGGTGCGGGTGCAGCCGTTCGCCGAAACCATCACGGCCCTTGGCGTCGTCCAGCCGCGCGCGGGACACGTTGCCCTGCTCGGCGCACCGGCGCCCGCGCGTGTCGCCGCGGTCCTGGTCGCGGTTGGCGATCACGTGCAGCGCGACGAGCCGCTGGTGCGGTTCGACGCGAGTGGATTCGATGCGACGACGCGCAGCGCCGACGCCGCTCTTGCCGTTGCGCAGCAGGCGCAGGCCCGTGAGCAGCGGCTGGTGCATGAAGGGATCGCTCCCCGCAAGGACCTTGAGCAGGCCCAGGCCGACCTCGCTCGTGCGCGCGCCGACAGCGTGGCGGCGTGGCGGATCGCGGATCGCGCCACCTTGCGCTCACCGATCGCCGGCATCGTGACGCGCATGACGGCGTCGCTTGGCACGGAAGTCGACGCCACGCAGCCCCTGGTCGAGGTGGCCGATCCGTCGGCGCTCGACGTGCTGCTGGCCGTGACTCCGGCCGAGGCGAATGACGTACACCGCGGCGATGAGGTGACCCTGCGTGAGGGAAACAAGGACGTCGTGGGTCGGGGCGTCGTGACCGACGTTGCCGGCGCGGTGGACTCGCTGACCCGCGGTGTGTCGGTTCGGGTGGCCGTGTCCGCGACGCGCCGCCCGTTGCGGCTGGGCGAATCGATCACCGGCGAGATTGCGACGGCCGTGCATCGGACAGCCATCACCATTCCGCCGGCAGCTCTGGTGCCCGCGGGCGACGGCTTCCAGGTGTTTGTGGTCGACAGCGCCGGCACTGCGCACGCCCAGGCGGTGCACGTGGGGGGTCGGACCGACTCGCTGGTCGAGATCGTCGGCGGATTGCGCGCCGGTGACCGCGTCGTCACCACCGGTGCCTTCGGCGTGGAAGACGGTGCAAGGATCGTCGCGCCGTCCGGGTCGGCCGCGGTTTCACCGCCACCGCCGTCCCAGCCGTGACGGTCGGCGAAGCGTCGACACCGCGCCAGTCGCTGTTCACGCTGCTCGCGGCGCAACGGCGGTTCGTGTATCTCGTCGTGACGCTGCTCAGCCTGGGCGGCGTCTGGGCTGCGACGCGACTGCCGTCCTCCATCTATCCCGAACTCAGGTTTTCCCGGATTACGGTGGTCGCCGAAGGCAGCGCGCTGGGCGCGCGCCAGGTGCTATTCAGCATCACGCGGCCGCTGGAGGAAGCGGTCAGCGTGGTGCAGGGCGTCATTCGCGTGCGGTCGCGGTCGATTCGTGGCGGGAGCGAAATCAACATCACGTTCGCGCCCGGCACCGACATGGTCGTGGCGCTCCAGCAGGTGCAGGCGCGGGTCAACCAGGTGCGTGGTGGCCTCCCCGGCGGCCTCGACCTGCAGATGGAGCGGCTGACACCGTCGCTGTTTCCGATCCTGTCCTACAATCTCGAAGGTGGCGATCCCGCCACCCTGTATGACATCGCGCGCTACGACATCCGCCCGCTGATTTCCCGCGTGCCCGGCGTGGCGCGCGTCGACGTCATGGGCAATGACGTGCGCGAGATCGAGGTCATCGCCGATCCGGTGCGGCTGGCGGCGCAGGGAATGACCTTCGACGATCTCGCCGCCGCGATCCGCCAGTCCACCACGGTCGAAGCAGTGGGCCGGATGCCGTCGAACTACCGCCAGTACCTGATCGTGACGGCCAACGAGGCGCGATCGGCGGACGACATTGGCAATGTCGTCGTGGGACACGGCTTGCGGGTGCGCGATCTCGCCAGCGTGGTGCCCGGCACCGAGGATCACGTCCGGATCATCGCGGGGGACGGCAAGCCGGCCGCCCTCCTCAACGTGTCACGACAGGTCACCGGCAACACGCTGGAAATCGCCGACAGCATCGCGGCGATCAACGCGACCCTCGCCAGGTCGTTGCCGCCCGGCGTGCACCTCAAGCCGCTGTACGATCAGGCGTCGCTGGTGCGGGAGGCCGTGCGGTCCGTGCGCGACGCGATGCTGATCGGGGCGCTGCTCGCGGTGGTCGTGCTGCTGGTGTTTCTGCGCCACGCGCGGATCACCGCGATCAGCGCGTCGTCGATCCCGCTCACGCTTGCGATCACCGTGTTCGTCATGTCCCGCATCGGCCAGACGTTCAACCTGATGACGCTCGGGGCCATGGCCATCGCCATCGGCCTGGTGATCGACGATGCGGTCGTGATCACCGAGAACATCGTCCGGCACACGCACTTCACCGGCGATCGGCAGCTGGCCGTGCGGGAAGCGGTGCAGGAACTGATCTGGCCGGTCACGACGTCGACGCTCACGACGGTGGTGGTCTTCCTGCCCCTCGGCCTCCTGACCGGCGTCGAGGGCCAGTTCTTCAAGGCGCTGTCGATCACGCTGACCATCGCCGTGCTAGTGTCGTTGGTGCTGGCGTTCACCGTCATTCCGCTGCTGAGCGCCCAATACCTGAAGCCGGAGCCGACGGAGCAGGCCGGCCGCGAGCGCGGAATCGGTGGCGCGATCGGCCGGGGCGTCACGGCACTGACCGATGCCTATGGACGATCTCTCGCCGTCGTCATGCGGCACGCACGCTGGGCCGTGGTGGCGGCGATTGCCCTCGTGGTCGCCGGTGTGCTGGCGTATCGGGTGGTTGGCACGGGGTTCCTGCCCGAAATGGACGAAGGCGCGTTCGTGCTCGACTATTTCACGCCCGGCGGCACTGCACTGACGGAGACGGATCGTGAGCTGCACATCGTCGAACGCATTCTCGCGTCGACACCGGAAGTCATGGGTACGTCCCGCCGCACCGGCGCCGAACTGGGATTGTTCGCCACCGAGCAGAACGGCGGCGACGTGGTGGTGCGGCTGAAGCCCGAGAGCCAGCGCGCTCGATCGGCCGACGAGGTGATCGACGACGTGCGCGCCAGAATTTCGGCCGCAGTGCCCCGGCTGCATATCGAATTCGTGCAGATCCTGTCCGACGTGATCAACGACCTCGCCGGGGCGGCCCGTCCAGTCGAGATCAAGCTCTTCGGGTCCGACCTCGCCGGACTCGAAGCCTACGGTCGGCATCTCGCCGATCCGCTGGCCAAGGTCGACGGCATCGAAGATCTCTACGACGGCGTGAGCGAGCCCAGCGCCGAGCTTGCGATGACGATCAACGACGCGAACGCCAACCGGGCCGGTTTCACTCCCGCCGAAGTCAGCAGTCAAGTCGGTGGTGCGCTGCTCGGCGTCGATGCCGGTGCGATCCGGCTCGAGGACCGCTCGGTGAATGTCAGGGTCCGCGCCCCGGATTCGGTGCGGTTCGACCCCAACGCCCTGGGTCGGCTGCCGTTGATTGCGTCGGCCGACGCCGCGCCCACGCCGCTCGGCGCGCTCGCTTCGTTCGCGCCGATGGACACACGCGCCGAACTACTGCGCGAGAATCAGCAGCAGATGATCGACGTGACGGCCGACATCAGCAATCGATCCCTTGGCGCGATCATGAAGGATGTGAAGCAGGTCCTCGCTGACAACCCCGCGCCGGCAGGCATTCGCGTGGAGATTGCGGGCCAGTATGCCGGTCAGCAGGCGGCCTTTCACGCGTTGCTGCTGGTTCTCTGTCTCGCCGGGCTCAGTGTCGTCACCGTGATGGTGGTGCAGTTCCGCTCATTCGTGGAGCCCGTCGTGGTGCTGCTCGCGGCGCCGCTCGCGTTCGTCGGCGCGCTGGCACTGCTGCTGATCACCGGCACGGTGCTCAATGTGTCGAGCTTCATGGGGCTGATCTTGCTCATCGGCCTGATCGTGAAGAACGGCATTATCCTGCTCGACTTCACGCACCACCGGATGCGCGAAGGTGGACTGCCGCTCGCCGAGGCGCTCGTCGAGGCAGGCCGCGTGCGGTTGCGGCCGATCCTCATGACCACGCTGTGCACCCTGTTCGGCTTGCTGCCGCTGGCCCTCGGCCTGGGCTCGGGGAGTGCACTGCAGCGACCGCTCGCCCTCGCCGTGATCGGCGGCCTCGCGATCTCGACACCAATCACGCTGTACGTCGTGCCGGCGCTGCTGGTACTCGTGAAAGGTCGCGACTACCGCCACGCGTGAACGGTGACGGTAGTCGGTGGCAATCCGGATCCTGCAGCTCTTGCGATCAGTGACTGATGACGAACAACCACGCCGCCACAATCGGGCGCGGAGGTCCGAAGCGCCCCCGACCGGTCGGCGGCGGGGAACCAGGCGCCGGAGTTGGCGCCGGCCCGTACTCCGGCGTGAACGTGTAGGCGCGGTGGGTCGTCGGGTCGACCGCGATGGTGCGCGCGCCATTCATGGTGGTGACCGTCGCGATGACGGTGTACTTGTCCGCCCCGTCCATGTGCGCGATGGTCACGGTCCCGGGGTTCGGTGCCGCACCTTGGGCCCCCCGACCTCCGCCGCCCGGCGTATAGATCAGGTGCTGTGATGGATCGTACCCGAGTGCATCGGGACCCGCCCCGATCGGGAACTGGGCAACCACCTTGCCCGTCTTCGCATCGGTGACCACGTCCACGCTGGTTTCACCGCACGCCGAGAAGATCCGCATCGTCGGGCGATCGATCCCGATGCCGCCGGGGCCCTCGCACCCGGCGAGGGGCCAGGTCGCGACGACCTTGAGCGCCTTCGAGTCGATCACCGCGATCTCGTTCTTGTCCTCGACATTGATGAAGATGCGACCCTTGCCGTCACCGGTGCCGCCCTCGGGCGCGCCACCGTCGAGCGGCACCGCGCCAACCACGTCGCCGGTGGTCGCGTCGATCGCGGTGACGCTGCCCGTGGGACGGCCGTGATTGATCGCAAAGATCCGGTTGGTCGCGTCGTCGTACATGATGCCGTCGTGTCCCGGCGTGCCGGTGTGAATCTTCTTGATGACGGCGAGGGTCTTGAGATCAAACATCGTCAGCGTCGAATCTCCGCCATTGGTCGTGAAGCCATGATTCGACTTGGGCGCGAAGGCAATGCCGTGCACGCCCGGGGTGTCGGGAATGTCGCCCACGACCTTGCCGGTGGCCCCGTCGACGACCATCACGTGCGTGCTGCGCGATACGAACACGCGGCCGGTGGCCGGGTCCGCGCTGAGATAATCGAAGCGTCCCTCGCCGCCGATGTTGAAACTGTCGACCTTGAACGTCTGCGCATGCGCTGCATCTGACAGCACGAAACACGCGACGGCCAGCAAGGTGGGCACGGATAGACGCATGGCAGGTTCCTCAAGAGGTGACTGGGGGGCGTGACGCCGCTGATCTTATCGCGGTGAAGCTGTCACCAAGCTTACATCGTGCCGGACCGCGCCGCGGTCAGAAGCCTTCGGGCAGACGAACCGTCCAGCCGAGGCCGGTCCCGTGGCCCACGCGCAGGAACTTGGGCGCTCGCACCCCCGCGACGCGCAGCTTGCCGGCCGCGATGCGGCCTGAGAGAATGCCGACGGCCGCGCCAGCGACGACGTCAGTGAACCAGTGCCGTTCCGCCGCCATGCGGGCCCAGCCGGTGCCGCCCGCCAGGGCGTAGAACCCGAGCGTGGCCCATTCATTGTGCACCGATTCGCTGAGCGACGTTGCCAGCGCGAAGGCCGCAGTGGTGTGGCCCGACGGAAACGCCGGACTGCCGTGAAAAAAGCGGAAGTCGGTGCCGTCGAGGTCGGGGTCGCTGCCCGGTCGTTCACGACCGACCGCGTACTTGCCGGCCTGCGCCACCACCGTGCCGAGCGCAACGCTCTCGGCGGCACGGAGCGCGGCCTGCACCACGCCGCGACGGTGGGTCACCAGGCCGGTGATCGCGAGACCGGCGATGATCGGCCCGGCGCCGGTGGCGTCGCCGAAGCGGGCAAACTGGCGCGCCGTGTTGAGCGTGCCGGCCGAACTGTTCCGGAAGGCATGGGCGACCGGGTCGTCGACCACCGCGAAGACGGCGATCAATGCCGCCCCACCGGCGAATCGCGTCCAGCTCAGCGTCGCCACGGAATCAGTCGCTTGTGCCGTGACCGCCTTGGTGAGGCACACGGTCGTGAGCACGACCAACGCACTGCGATTTCGCCACACACGCGCGCCGGAGTTGGAGGATGCGACGGATAGTAACGCGGCGCGGATCGATCAACCACCGCGCGCGAGGACGATGGCGCCGCGGCACGGATCGACCTTGCGATCGAGCACGGTGGCGCCACGCCGGGTGATGCTGGCGATCACCGGTTCGCGCAACGGCCGCCCCGGTGCCAGCAAGCCGCCCGACAATGCGACGGACAGTGGCGGCGCGCCGGCCGCCGTCGCCAGTTGTGCCAGCGCATCCACGGCATCATCGCGCACCGCCGCCGCCACGGGATCTCCCGCGCGCGCGCAGTCGAACACGGCGGGACAGAGCGCCGCGACCGCCGCGGGCGACGCGGTGGTTGACCAGTGGACCAGGCCGGCGATCCCGGGAACTTTTGCCGCGGTGCAGAGCGCTTCGGCCAGATGCGTCACGGTGCCCAATCCGTCGTGCATCGCACCCACCGCCATGAGCGCGCGCTCGGCGATCCAGTAGGCTGATCCCTGATCGCCCATGCGCCAGCCGAGGCCTCCCACGCGCCGCGCGGTACCGCTCTCGTCGCGCGCGACGGCGATGCTGCCGGTGCCAGCCACGAGTAGCACGCCCGGTCCCCCTTCGAACGCGGCGGCGCGCGCGAGTTCGGCGTCGGTGGTGACGATCACGCGCCACGCCAGCCGTTCCGACTCCAGTGCGGCGCGCAGTTCCTCACGTTCGCTTTCGCGGCCGGCGCCCGCCGCGCCGACGACCAGCGCATCGGCGCGCACGGTACGGCTGCGCATCAGCACCGGGCGCACCAGGTCCGAGACGGTGCGCGCGATCGTCGTGCCGGTGCCGGCGCGCATCGGCGAGCCGGGTCCTTCGCTGCGATCGCGTGGCGAATCATCCTCGTACAGCGTCGCGCGCATCGACGTGCCGCCGATATCCACGCCGATGACGATCACGAGGGCACCCGCCCGGACCGCGGCGGACCCAGCTGGCTCGAGATCACCGCGAAGCCGAGTGTCAGCAGCAGCCCCATGGGCACGTACCACGGAAATGACAGCCGGCCGAGGCCGGTAAGCCAGGTGACGCCGGCGCTGGCGAGGCGCGCCGCAAAGATGGTCACCAGCATGATGGCCATGGCGATCGACGTTCCCGCGATCACGTCACGCCCGCGCATCCACGCGCCGGCCCCGGACAGGATGTAGGCGCCCAGCAGCGCGCCATAAGTCACCGACGCGATCGACAGCGCCAGTACCACGACGGGCGTGTTGGTGCCGGCGGTCCATGCATAAAACCCGATGGCGGCCAGCATCAGCGCGATGCCCCATGCCAGCGAGACGACGCGCCCGACCTTGAGCAGCACGGCCGGATTGCGTTCACCAGTCCACGACGCGTACTGATCATACGTGAGCGACGACGCGAGCGCGCTGATCGCCGACGAATGCGAGCCCATCGCGGCCGCGAGAATTCCGGCAATGACCAGCCCGGACAGGCCGACCGGCAAGTGATGCAGTACGAAGTCAGCGAAGTAGTGGTCGGGCGCGGTGCCCGCTGGCGCGTTGTGCGACGCCCACAGCGCGACCCCCACCAGCAGGAAGAGCAGGAATTGGAGAATCACCAGCACGCCCGAGCCGATGATCGCGACGCGGGCGTCGCGCAGCGAACGCGTTGCGAGCAATCGCTGCACGATGAGCTGGTCGGTGCCGTGCGACGCGGCCGACAGCAGTGCGCCGCCGATCAATCCGCCGGCGAAAGTGTAGGGAATGGTCAACGACCAGCGGAAGTCGAACACGCGCAGCTTGTGCGCTGCCGCGGCGAGCGTCCAGGCATGGCGCACACCGCCCGCGAGGTGGACCGCGATGAACAGCGACGCGATGCCGCCGGCGACGTACACGCACAACTGGACGATGTCGGCCCAGATCACCGCCTTGATGCCGCCGAGCCAGGTGTAGACGAGCGTGATCACGCCCATGACCAGGATCGCGAGCGGAATATTCCATCCCGTGAGCAGCGCCAGCGGAATCGCGCCGGCAAAAACCCGCACCCCGTCGCCGAGGAAGCGGGTCACCAGGAACACCAGCGACAGCATCCGGCGCGTCGGCGCGCCGAAGCGGGTTTCCAGGCGCGCGTACGCGGTCTCCTGGTTGCCGCGGAAATATCCCGGCAGCAGCCAGATCGCGACGCCGATCCGGCCGACCAGGTACCCCATCGGCAGTTGCAGGAAGGTCAGGTCGCTCGACGCACCGAGTCCCGGGACCGAGATCACCGTGAGCGCGGACGTCTCCGTCGCCACGATCGACAACATCACGCTCCACGCCGGGAGGTTGCGCGCGCCGAGGAAGTAGTCGGACACCGTCTGCCGCCCGCGGGCGAGCCATGCCCCGATCCCGAGCGTGAGGACGAAATAGACGGCGATGATGCCGATATCGATCGGAGACAAGGAGGCGATAGTTGTTAGCTGTTAGTCGTTAGCTGTTGCACGGCGTGAACCTAAGGGTGGGGGCGTCATCCAGAAACACAAAGGGCCCCCGACCAGGAGCCCCTAACGCCTAATGACTAACGCCTAACGCTTCTACGCCGTGAAGCTGCTCCCGCAGCCGCAGCCGCCGGTGGCGTTCGGATTATTGAAGGTGAATCCGCTGCCCTGCATCGCGGTGACGTAATCGACCGTGACGCCCGACAGGTATTGCGCCGAGAAGGCGTCAATGAACACGCGGACACCGTTGAGCTCGGCGGTCATGTCGTCGTCGGCCGGCTTGTCTTCGATGTTGAGCGAGTACTTGAAGCCCGAGCAGCCACCCGGCAGCACCGACACGCGCAGCCCGCCGGTCTCGGCCGGGGCGTTTTCCGCCGCGATGAACTTGCGGACTTCGTCGGCGGCCTTGTCGGTGAGCGTGAGAACAAAGCCTTCGGGCAGTGCCTGCGTCATGGGTGCGGTCATGTCGAACTCCTGCGAGTGTTGATGCAAGCTAGGCCGAGCAGGCCTCGGGCGTCAAACCACCTCAACGCTGCAGCCCGGGTGACGGTTCCGCCGGGCGGGGTAACACGCCCGGAAACAGACTCCGCATTACTGCATCGGCGACCACCCCCCGAATGTGCCCAAATCGCGGCGTATCGCGGGTCGGGTTGACCCGGTTGGTCAGCAGCACGATCACCACGTCGTGCTCGGGGTCGATCCAGATCGACGTGCCGGTGAACCCGGTGTGCCCGAAACTCCGGTTCGACATGAACTGACCCGCCGTCGATGCGTCGCCCGACGGCGTATCCCACCCGATCGCGCGCGACGACCCTGGCGGCATGTTCTGTCGCAGCGTCCACGTGCCGAACTCGGCCGGCGGTTGTATAGGTGCATCTATATGTTTTCCCTCGGCGCCGGCCATCGCCCATTCGCCAAAGCGCAGCAGGTCCTCGGCGTCGCTGAACAATCCCGCGTGCCCGGACACGCCATGCATGCGCCAGGCGTTCTCGTCGTGGACCTGCCCGCGCACGGCCTTGTCTCCGCGATCGGGCACGCGCTCGATTTCGGTCGGCGCGGTCTCGGGCCACCACCGCTTGTCCGGCAGGTAGCCGATGCGCGTCCATCCCATCGGCTTCGCAATCATGTCGCGGAAGAGATGATCGATGCGCTTGTGGTAGACCTTTTCCAGCACCGCCATCAGCGTGATGGCACCCACGTCGGAATAGACGTACTTCGTCCCCGGGGGCGACTGCAGGTCGGCGTGCAGCGCCTGGCGAATGGCCGCGTCGCGGGTGCCGGACTTCTTCCAGAGCGGCGGAATCGGATCGGGCGGGAGACCGCTGTCGTGCAGCAGCAGGTCACGGATGGTGACATGCGTCTTGTCGCCACGGCCCTTGGCGAACTCCGGCAGGTAATGCACCACCGGCGAATCGAGTGCGATGAGATGGTCGTTGACGGCCATCATCGCCAGCGTGGTGAGCGCCACAACCTTGGTGAGCGATGCGAGATCGTACAGCGTGCGCCCATCGGGGCGCGCTGGATCGCCGACGCCGAGATGGCCGGTGCCATAGACAAAATGCTGGCCCTGCCACGAGACGGCGAGCACCGCACCGGGTGCGGCGCCGCCAGCAATCGCCGAGTCGAGCACGCGCGCGGCCGGCTGCAAACGGGTCGTGAGCGTTGCGGATGTCGGCAGCGGGGGAGTCACGGGAACGTGAATGCAGGCGGAGAGTGACAGCCCGAACATCGCAAATGCATACACGTCGAGCTTGCCACGGCGTCGCATGTCGCTTCGCGGCGCTGTCACTCGCCGAGTCAGCGACGAGCCCAACCGCGCGGTTTGGGCGAGCGAACGCGCCGCTTCGGACACGCGACGCCGCGGCGACATCAAAATGACGGAGCAGCAGCGGGACCGGGTCTCCGAAGCGGCGCGTTCGCTCGCCCTTTCCGTCTGGCTATGATGGTACCCAACTCGGCGAGTGACAGCGCTGCGAAGTGAGACCCGGTCTCGCTGCCGTCCGCGACGATTCACGGCATCTTCCCCGGCAGCTGCAAACCAGTACCGATCGGCCACGATGGCGGGATCAATATCGGGGACTTGCCGGTGATCGGAGCACCGGTCAGCGCATTCGCCACCGCCGTTTCACTCGTCGGGTTCGCCGCCCACGCCAGCATGTAGCTGGTGACACCGGGTACCTGACTGATGAGGTAGGGCGATCCGAATGACACCAGCAGCGTGGGATGGCGTGCCGCGATCGTGTCGATCGCCTGCTCGGCTGGGAGCGGCAGCCCGATCGTCCCCTTGCCGGAGGTTGCCTTGACGGAGGCGGCGATGATCACGGTCGACGATTGATCGATGATCCGCAACACCGAGTCGCGAGTGATCGAATCAGCCAGCAGCGGCAGCGTAACCGTCTGTACGGTGAAGCCCCTCGCGCGCAGGTCGCTCGCCAGTGTCGGCCCCACCGTGGTACCCGCCTCGGCGGCCACCACCAGGCAGATCGGGCGTGGCGCGGCGCGCAACTCGTCGACCAGGCCGGTGGAATCCTTGATCAGCGTGATCGATCGCTGCGTCACTTCGGCGCTGATCTCGCGGAACGGGGCGATGTCCACCACCGAGGAGATCTTGCTCAAGTCGACTTCGCGTTCGCGGAAGAGGCCCAGTTGATACTTCATCTCCAGCACGCGCCGGACCGACGAATCGAGGCGGGCACGCGAAATCCGTCCCGTCATGACCGCGTGCTCCATCGCATCGATCGCGCCGCCCACGTCGCTCGGCATCAGCAGCAGATCCGATCCGGCGATGAATGCCAGCACCGGCGCTTCGTCCGGTCCGACTTCCTTGACGATGGCTCCCATGTTGAGAGCATCGGTCGTTACCAGTCCTTTGAAATGCAGCGAGTCACGCAACAGCCCGGTCAGGATGCGCGGCGACAGCGTGCCGGGGCGGATGGCGCCGGAATCGAGGGCCGGCAGCGCGATGTGCGCCGACATCACGGCGTCGACGCCGGCCGCGACCGCGGCACGGAAGGGCACCAACTCGAGCGTGTCGAACCGGGTCCAGCCGGCGGTGATGGTCGGGAGGGCGAGGTGCGAGTCGGTCTCGGTGTCGCCATGTCCTGGGAAGTGCTTGGCAGTCGCGTACATGCCGTGTTCGCGGATGCCGCGGATCGTGGCGGCGACAAAGCGTGCCACCATCTGTGGATCGCCACCGAAGGATCGCGTGTTGATCACCGGGTTGTCGGGGTTGCTGTTGACGTCCGCGTCCGGTGCGAACGCCAGGTGCACCCCCACGGCGCGACCCTCGAGTGCGGTGATCCGGCCCATCTCGTAGGCGTCGAGTTCACGACCGCCCGCTCCGACCCCCATCTGGGTCGGGAACGGTGTGCCGCCGATAAACCGGAGCGTCGTCCCGCCTTCGAGATCGCTCGACACGAGCAGGGGGAGTGGCGCGGCGCGCTGCAGCGTGTTCAACTTCGCGGCGATCTCGGTCGGCGTGCCGATCGAGACGATCAGGCCGCCGACGTGCAGCGAGTCGACCCAGTTGAGCGCCTGCTGCATGGTCGGGCTGTCGATCGGCTCGTAGGTTCCGGTGATCCACGGCATGATCAGCTGGGCGATCTTGTCGCGCAGCGACAACGAGTCCATCAGGTGATCGACGGGATTGGCGGTGTACCGAAGTGGTCGCACATCGGCGGTGCCGGCCGCGGGGCGCGGGCCAGTGCTGGGTTGCGGCGTGGTCGCCGGCGCCGGATGACTGCACGACGCGAACGCCGCGATGAGCACGATGGACCAGGGAGCGCGAGGCATCAGATGCGAATGACCGGGGTGGGGTGGTGGATAGGAAGCGCCGCGACGATAGCGTGTGCTACGGCCATCGCGCCGCCTCGCGGTGCGCGACCGGTGCGCGTGCAGCCGGGCATCGACGTGTTGCTGTCCGATTCGATGTCGCTGATTCGCGGCAGGAGCATCGGGTTCGTCACCAATGTTGCGGCGGTGGATGCACAGGGCACCAGCGATATCAGCCGGCTGCGTGACGCGGGTGTGCACATCGTGGCCTTGTTCGCCCCGGAACACGGGCTCACCGAAACCGCCGCTCCGGGGGCCAGTGTCGCATCGCAGGTCGATAGCGCGACGCACACTCCAATCTACTCTCTCTACGGTGCTACCCCGACGCCGACCGACGCGATGCTCGCGGGAATCGACGTGATGATTGTCGACCTCCCCGACGTCGGGGCGCGCTACTACACCTACCTCGCCACCACGATCAACGTGATGCGCGCCGCCGCGGCGCACCACATCCCGGTTGTGATTCTCGATCGTCCCGATCCGCTCGGCGGGGCGGTACAGGGGGACGTGCTCGACACCGCCTACCGGTCGATGGTGGGCGCACTCGCCGTGCCGATGCGGTACGGCATGACGCCGGGTGAAGCCGCGCTGCTGGCGCGCGCCGATCTGCACATCGACGTCGATCTGCGCGTGGTGCCGGTGCGAGGTTGGCAACGCGCCATGACGTTCGACGAGACCGGGCTGCCATTTCGGGCGCCGAGCCCGAACTTGCTGAGTGTCGATGCGGTGTTCGACTACCCGGGGACGTGCCTGTTCGAGGGAACGGCGCTGTCGGTCGGTCGCGGCACCGACCGCGCGTTCGAACAGGTCGGCGCGCCTTGGCTCGATACGGTACGTGTGCTGCGTGCGCTGCGCGCGAGCCACCTCCCCGGCGTGCGGTTCGAAGGGGTGACGTTCACACCGCACGCACCGGGCGACGGGAAGTTTGCCGACACCACTGTTCGCGGCATTCGCATGCGTGTCACCGACCGGCGCACGTTCAACGCGCCGGCCACGGCCGTGGCCATGCTGGTCGTCATGCACGTGGTGCATCCGGCCGAGATCCGGATCGGCGGGTCCTTCGATCGGCTGGCCGGCGGCCCGGCATTGCGTGAGGCGATTCTCGCCGGCACGCCGGCACGGAACATCGTCGCGTCCTGGCACGCAGCGCAGGATGCGTATCGCGCGCGCGTGCGGCCCTACCTGCTGTATCGACCGGCACCGTGAGCACGGCGCGCACGCGTCGTGCGCGTGTCGCGGCACTCACGGTGCTTGCGCTCGGCGCCTGCGGTCGCGTGCACAGCGTCGTGCCGGCGATGACCACGGTTGTCGACTCGACGGGCAAGTATCCGGTCGTCACCGTGACCGGCGAACCGCCCGCTTGGCATCTCGACTCGCTGGGCGTCATCCTCGATTCCGGGGGCGTCGGCTTTCAGGATATTCATGGCGTGCTGATCGATCCGCGTGGCGGCGTGCTGGTGCTGGATCGCAAACGCCCCGCGCTGGATCGCTTCGATGATCATGGCACCCTGCTCGGCGTGCTCGGCCGCGCCGGCTCCGGACCCGACGAGTACCGGGCGCCCACCGCGATCGGATGGATCGCCGACACGCTGGCCGTCTACGATCCGATGAACGGACGCACGGTCCGCTGGACCCGCGACGGCCGCTGGCTGGGACAGTGGCTGACGGTGGGTGCGACCGGTCAGATTCCGATCTATCAGGCCGGTCCCGACCATGTCTGGCTGCTCCAATACGGCGTCGCGCCGAATGGCAAGCCGCAGCGCAACTTTGTCCGCTTCCCGCAGACAGGCGCCAACGACACGCTCTGGCCGCCCCCGCCCCACGGTGACGGATCGACCCGCGAAGAGTGCCGGTGGGGCAAAGGGTTGATCACCTTTTTCACTCGCCCGTTTTCGACGCCGTCCTTCGCGGTGCGACCGACGTCGCAGGCGGACCTGGCTGAGTTGATCGGTCGCGACTATCGCGTGGCAATTGTTTCGCCCGCCGGAGATACGCTGCGGGTGCTGTCCCACTCGCTTCCACCCGTGCCTGTCACCGACGCCGAATGGCACGACAGCGTTGCCGACTATGAGGCCTTCCGTGACTCCGTCAGCGGCGAGTCGTGCGAGGGCAGCATGGTTCGACCCGCGACGAAGGTTCCGGTTGACGGTCTGGAGTTGGACGCGACCGGGCGCATCTGGGTGCAGCGGATCGACAGCGCGGGCCCCGTGTGGGACATCTGGCAAGGCGATACGTTGGTGGCGACGGCTCGCGGCAGCACGCGCAGCCGCTACGACCCGATCGACATCCGCGGCGACCGGATGGCGATCGTCCGCGACAGCGACGATGGCGGCAAGCTGGTGGTGGTCTACCGCATCGTGGCACACTGAGCTCTGGCGCGCCTTCCACGCGGGGATGTGTTCACGCCGCCGCGGCACCCGCGCCGATCAGGCTCCGCACTCCCACACCGACATACGTACCGATGAACGCCGGGATCAGCGCAACCAGCGCGCCCGCATTCCATCCCGTTTCGGGCCACGGCGGCCTGACGCCGAGCCGAACGCCGAGCGGATCGCCGATTACGATCGACAGTCCGAGAATCAGCGCCCAGCGCCACGCGGCGGCGGGCCAGATCACGCCGACCATGAAGCCGCCCACCAGGATCACCAGCACCGCGGCCTGCACTTCATCGTTGTGCAGGTCGACCACTACTGCGAAGGTCGCCACGGCGAGTGTCGCGATCAGCGGCAGCACCGTGCGGGTCAGCACCGACGACATCTGCTTCTCCGGGTCATGAGGTCAGGAATTCGAGCAGTCGACTGCGACGGCGACTCATCATGAGCCGTCGGCCGTCGTGCAGGGTCACCGTGTACGCGCGTCGGTCGAATGGCTGCACCGCCACCACGCGGTCGATGTTGACGATTGTCGAGCGGTGAATTCGCGCGAAGCGGTGCGGGTCGAGCGCTGCCTCGAGCGACTGCATCGTCTGCCGGACGAGATACGAGCGATCGCCGACATGCAGCCGGGCATAGTAGCTCTCGGCTTCGATCCAGTCGATCGTCGCGACGGCAATGACCAGCGTCCGGTCACCGATCGACACGGTCAAGCGCTCCAGGGGCGGTGTGGCGCGTTCCATGCCCGGCGCCGGCCGACCGGCCGCGCGGACCGCCGCAATCGTTGCCCGGACGTCGGTCAGCTCCGCGCTGAGCGATGCCGCGTCGCTCGCCCAAGCCAGCCGGGCGCGATGTTCCGCCGCGGCGAAGGCGACGGCCGTCACGCCGAGCAGCGTGAGCAGCGACGCCGGGGCATACAACAGCAGGATGTCCACCGTCAGCGGTGCGGGCGGCGGCCGATCACGCCCCAGCATGAGCAGCGCGCTGGTTGCGGAGAGGAGCACCGCGTGCGCGACGGCCCCGAGCACACACCAGGCGGCGAGCGCCGCCGCATCCTGCGTGATGGACAGGGGCGGATTGCCGATGCGGACGTTTCGGTCGGTGCGCCGACGCAAGACCATGAGGAGCATCCCGGCGACCAGCGTCCAGGCAACCGCCGTCGCCAGTTGCCACGCGATCGCGACCCAGAGCGCCGGTCGCAGTCCCAGTCCGATTAACGCCCGATCGGTCGGATACAGGCCCAGGAGGGCAGGGACGAGAATGGCGGCGGCGAGCAGCGCCCCTCCACCCGGGAGGCGGGTGTCCGGTGGCGCATATCGTACGGTCGCGGTGACGGCGGCGTGGCGCATTCTCGATGATAGGCGATTCGGCGGGCGGCAACAGGTGGTGTGCAGCCGGGGCGGCGATCGGTGCAGCGCACGGGCGGTTTTCGTTGCCCGGACCCCGCTCGCGGATTAGTATTTCCGCCGGTTCCGCCGCCGAGGCGGTCGGGGGCGTCGTTCCAGCATTCGGACGGGGGCGCGTGGCAGAACTCGTGAGCGGGGCCGTCAGCGCATATCACAAGGGGACCGCGCCGCTGGTGCGGGCGTTGCTCCGCACCGGCGTCACCCCCAACGCCATCACCACGGTCGGCGCGCTGCTGATCGGCGTGTCGGCGGTTGCGTATGGCCTGGGGCACATGCACTGGGGTGGTGGTTTCCTGCTCGCGAGCGGCATTATCGATACCCTCGATGGCGCCGTGGCGCGGTTGGGCGAGCAGACGTCCCGCTGGGGCGCGTTCTACGACTCCACGCTCGACCGGATCGGCGACGGCGCGCTGTTCATCGGCCTCGGGTCCTGGATGATCTACGCACCCCATATCCATTTCCGCGAGCTCTCGATCGTCGCCTGCATGCTCGGCATCCTGACTTCGCTGCTGGTGTCGTACATGCGCGCGCGCGCCGAAGCGGTCGGCATCGATTGCAAGGTCGGCATCGCGCAGCGGGCGGAGCGGATTCTCGGCTTGGGACTCACCACCATCGCCTTCGGTTCCGGCTTCAATGCGATTCCCATCACCGCAGTCATCGTTCTCCTCACCATCCTGTCGCTTATCACCGTGGGGCAGCGTTTCGCGCATGTGCATCGCGTCGCCGCCACCATGGATGCCCGGTAGAAAGGAAGCACCATGACGGACACTCCTCCCCGGCCGATCGCCCCGGCCGATGGCAAGCTCGGCATACTCTGTGTGGGACTTGGCGCGGTGGCGTCGACCTTCATCGCCGGTGTGGAACTCAGCCGCCGGGGTCTCGCCAAGCCGTATGGCTCGCTCACCCAGATGGCCACCATCCGCCTCGGCAAGCGGACCGAAAACCGGGCGCCGTTGATCCGGGATTTCGTGCCGCTGGCCGACATCGACGACCTGGTCTTCGCGGCGTGGGACCCGGTGCCGGACAACGCCTATCGCTCGTGTCTGCATTGCGGCGTGTTCGACCGCCACGAGCACGTCGAACCGATCCGCGACTTTCTCGAGCAGATCACGCCGATGCCCGCCGTGTTCGATCAGGCATACGTGAAGCGGCTCCACGGCACCAACGTCAAGCGCGGCAAGAACAAGCGCGATCTTGCCGAACAGTTGCGGCAGGACATCCGCGACTTCAAGGCAAGATCCGGCGTGGCGCGCTGCGTCGTGGTCTGGTGTGCCTCGACGGAAATCTTCATCGTGCCGGGCGCCGCGCACGAGAACCTGGCGGCGTTCGAGCGGGCGATGGACGCCGACGACGTCACCATCGCGCCGTCGATGTTGTACGCGTGGGCGGCGCTCATGGAAGGCGTTCCGTTCGCCAATGGTGCGCCCAACCTGACCTGCGACATCGGCGCGATCACGCAACTGGCGCGCGAGAAAGGGGTGGCGATCGGCGGCAAGGACTTCAAGACCGGCCAGACGATGATCAAGACGGTGCTCGCCCCGATGTTCAAGGCCCGGATGCTGGGTGTCGCCGGCTGGTATTCCACCAACATTCTCGGCAATCGCGACGGCGAAGTCCTCGACGATCCGGAATCGTTCAAGACCAAGGAAGAATCCAAGCTGGGTGTGCTGGAGTACATCCTGCAGCCGAAGCTGCACCCGGAGTTGTACGGCAGCCTCTATCACAAGGTGCGGATCAACTACTATCCGCCGCGGGGCGACAACAAGGAGGGGTGGGACAACATCGACATCTTCGGCTGGTGCGGCTATCCGATGCAGATCAAGGTGGACTTCCTCTGCCGGGATTCGATCCTCGCCGCCCCGCTGGTGCTCGATCTCGCGCTGTTCTTCGACCTGGCGCAACGCGCCGGGATGACCGGCGTGCAGGAATGGCTGTCGTTCTACTTCAAGAGTCCGCAGGCGCTGCCGGGCGTGTATCCGGAACACGACCTGTTCATCCAGCAGACCAAGCTCAAGAACACGCTGCGCTGGATGATGGGCGAGAACGTCATCACCCATCTCGGCCAGGATTACCCGCAAGGATGACCGGGTGAAGTACTTCCACCGGACGCAGCTGTCGTCGGAGGCGGTGATGGCCGAGGCCGCGCGCTACTTCGGCGCGCGACTTACGCCCACCGGCGAAGCCCCGCGGCAGGCGAGTTTCGCCGGGTCGCTCGGCTCGGTCGTCATCACGGCCGCCACCGAGGGCGGCCACGACACGCGCGTGACGGCGGCGACCGACCAGCTGAGCGAGAGCGAACTCGACAAGTGGGTCCGGCATTTCCTCGGGACCGTGCACGCGATGGCTGAACCCGCGCACCAGTTGCGCGGCGATTACTGAACGTTTCCCTCCGGCTCGGGATTCCGCATGGCTTTCCGCCTGCTGCCGCGCGACGAGCG
This sequence comes from uncultured Gemmatimonadales bacterium, assembly GCA_963796635.1. Classification (GTDB taxonomy): domain Bacteria; phylum Gemmatimonadota; class Gemmatimonadetes; order Gemmatimonadales; family GWC2-71-9; genus Palsa-1233. The sequence goes on along the minus strand of CAWCMH010000001.1, from coordinate 1,593,775 downwards.
CTTCTTCGACCTGTTCACCGCGCTGGCGACGACGACGGTCAATGGCGCGCTGGCGCTGACGGAACTGTTCCGCCGCCAGGACAACGACCGCTGGCAACTGGTCGAGGTGATCAAGGGCCTCGAACACGACGCCGACGAGGTGACGCACGCCATCGTGACGCGCCTGGATCGCACCTTCATCACGCCGTTCGATCCCGAGGACATTCACGAGCTGGCGTCCCGGCTTGACGACATCATGGATCGCATCGACAGCACTGCACGGCGGGCGCGCATCTTCCGCATCGAGGAAGTCCCCGACGGTGCGCTGCTGCTGTGCGACGTGATTCATCGCACCACGGTGCAGGTGCTCACGGCGGTCAAGGCGCTGCACGCGGGTCCGACCACCGACGTCCTGGTGGCGTGTCGCGAGATCAAGCGTCTGGAGGAGGAGGGCGACGCGATGTATCACATGTGGCTCGGTCGCCTGTTCGAGGGCGTGCATGAGCCGCTCATGGTGATCAAGTGGAAGGAGCTGTACGACACGCTCGAAAAGACGCTCGACAGCGCCGAGGACGCTGCCAACGTGCTCGAGTCGGTCACCATCAAGCACGGCTGACGCATGGATCACAGTCTGACGTTCGTGCTGGCGGTCGTCGTCGTCGCGCTCGTGTTCGATTTCATCAACGGCTTTCACGACAGCGCCAATTCGATCGCCACGGTCGTCGCCACGCGCGTGATGACGCCGGGCTTCGCAGTGATCTGGGCGGCGCTGTTCAACTTCATCGCGGCGTTCGTGGTCGGCACGGCGGTGGCCAAGACCTTTGCCAAGGGCCTGATTGATCCAAGCGTGGTCACGCCTTCGCTGATCGCCGCGGCACTGCTCGGGGCGATCGCATGGAACCTGATCACCTGGTGGCTGGGACTGCCGAGCTCGTCGTCGCACGCGCTGATGGGCGGCTACGCCGGCGCGGCACTGGTGCGCGCCGGGTTCCGCGCCATCATCCCCGGCGGATGGATCCTGCCGATCCTCGGCATTGTCGTGTCGCCGTTGCTCGGCATGGTGCTCGCCATGGGACTCAGCGTGTCGCTGTCCTGGACGTTCTGGAAGGCCGATGGCCGCTTCATGAACTGGCTGTTCCGGAAATTGCAGTTCGTGTCGGCGAGCCTGTATTCCCTCAGCCACGGCTCCAACGATGCACAGAAGACGATGGGGATCATCGTCGGCCTGCTGGTCGCGGCGCGGCCGCTGTTCGGCGCGCAGCGCGGATTCCTGCACCGGTTCTACGTCACGAGCGCCGACCATATTCCGCTCTGGGTCATCATGGCGTGCTACATCGCCATTGCGCTCGGCACCGCGATGGGCGGCTGGCGGATTGTGCGCACCATGGGCATGCGTATCACCAAGCTGCAGCCGTTCGGCGGATTCTGTGCCGAGACCGGCGGTGCGATGACGATTCTCTTTGCGTCGCGCCTGGGCGTGCCCGTCAGCACGACCCACACGATCACCGGTGCCATCGTCGGCGTCGGCGCGTCGAAGCGCCTGGGGGCAGTGCGCTGGGCCGTGGCCGGCCGGATTGTGTGGGCGTGGGTGATGACGATTCCCGCGGCCGCGCTGATTGCGGCGATGGCGGCGGTGGTGTTGCCGAAGTAGCGTACAATGGAGCGACGTGCCCCGGGCACGCGGCAGGGCGCTGGCGTGGAATGCGCGCCGCTCGGGCGCCGGCGCCGATCCGGTCGTCACGCCTCCGGGCTCACTCCGCTCGCCCATTGACCCCACTCCCGACTGCACCGATGTTTCCGCCCCGTTCACGTCGTCGCGAGGCGCATCGCCGGCATGGCAGTTTCCCGCAGGACCACTCCCACTCCGATTCCAGCCGGCCTCTCGCGCGCTCAATTGCTTGAGCTGTACCGCTGGATGCGCCTCACTCGCACGCTGGAAGAGCGTCTTGTCGCGTTGTACCGCCAGACCAAGGTGATCGGCGGCCTGTTCCGATCGCTCGGCCAGGAAGCCTGCGCGGTGGGGTCGGCCTTTGCGCTGGAACGTCGGGACGTCCTGTCACCGCTGATCCGCAACCTCGGGTCGATGCTCGTCAAGGGCGCCACGCCGGTGGAGATCCTGCGGCAGTACATGGCCAAGGGCGATTCGCCCACCCGCGGCCGTGAACTCAATATTCATTTCGGCGATGTCACGGAGCGCAACTTCGTCGGCCAGATCTCGCATCTGGGCGACATGGTCCCGGTGATGGCGGGCGTCACGCTCACGTTCCGCATGCGCGGCGAGCAACGGGTCGGGTTGGTGTATGTCGGCGACGGCGCCACGAGCACCGGAGCCTTCCACGAGGGGATCAACTTTGCCGCGGTGCAGCGTTGTCCGCTGGTGGTGGTGATCGAGAACAACGGCTATGCGTACTCGACGCCCACCCATCGGCAGACGGCGGCGGCGCGGCTGGTCGACAAGGCCGCGGGGTACGGTGTGCCCGGTGTGCGCGCCGACGGCAACGACGTGCTCGAAGTCTACGCCGTCACGCGGGCGGCCGTCGATCATGCCCGCTCGGGCCGCGGCGTCACGCTGCTCGAGCTGATGACGTACCGGCGCAAGGGGCACGCCGAACACGACAATCAGCACTACGTACCGCCCGGCGAGATCGACACCTGGGCGCAGACCAATGATCCGCTCGACCGCTACCGCGCCCGGCTGCTCGCGGATTTCCAGTTCGACGCCGCAGCGCTCGACGCGATCGATGACGAGGTGCGCGCCACCGTCGATGCCGCGACCGATCTGGCCGAAGCGTCGCCGCCGTGCGACGGGCCCGACGCATTGCGCGGCGTGTACGCCGATCCCGCGGCCATGCCGGCGCTGTGGTATCGTGGCGATGCGGCGTCGGCCGTGACCGCGCACGAGCGCGCTGCGGGGTGGGGGACCCACGATGGCTGAGATCACCTTCGTCGAAGCCATTCGCGAGGCGCTGATCGAGGAGATGGACCGCGACCCCACCGTGTTCTGCCTGGGCGAGGACATCGGCCGCTACGGCGGCGCCTTCAAGGCGACCGATGGCCTGCTCGACCGGTTCGGCGACCAGCGCGTGCTCGATACGCCCGTGTCGGAAGCCGCGATTGTCGGGGCCGCGGCGGGGGCCGCGCATTACGGCATGCGACCCGTGTGCGAGATGCAGTTCATCGACTTCATGTCGTGCGCCTATGACATGCTGACCAACTATGTCGCCACCGCGCGCTATCGGGCGATGCTCCCGTGCCCGATCGTCGTGCGCGGCCCGTCGGGCGGTTATGTCCGCGGCGGACCGTTTCATTCCCAGAATCCCGAAGCCGCGTTTCTGCACACGCCCGGGCTCAAGATCGCCTATCCCGCGACGGCCGAAGACGCCAAGGGCATGCTCAAGGCGGCGATTCGCGACGATGATCCGGTGCTCTTCTTCGAGCACAAGTACCTCTACCGCCGCGTCAAGGGCGTCATGCCCGCCGGCGATCACGTCGTGCCGCTCGGCAAGGCCCGGGTCGCGCGCGAGGGGCGCGACCTGTCGATCATCACCTACGCTGCCACGGTGTGGAAGGCGCTCGACGCCGCCGAGGAGCTCGCGCGCGACGACGGACTGTCGGTCGAGGTGCTCGACCTCAGGACATTGCTCCCGCTCGATGACGACGCCATCGTTGCGACGGTGCGGAAGACGAGTCGCGTGCTGATCGTGCATGAGGACACCGTCACCGGCGGCATGGCCGGCGAAATCACGGCGCGGATCAACGAGCTATGCTTCGAATGGCTCGACGCGCCGGTGCGGCGGGTCGCGGCGCACGACGTGCCGTTGCCGTATGCGCCGCCGCTGGAAGACTTTGTTCTGCCGCAGACCTCTGATATTGTGCGCGCCTGCCGCTGGCTCGCGGCGTACTGACGTCGACTGGAGAAGTCATGGCCCGGATTGATGTGATCATGCCGCAGATGGGTGAATCGATCGCCGAAGGCACCATGTCGCGCTGGATGAAGCAGGTGGGCGACACGGTCAAGCGCGACGAGCCGATCTTCGAGATCTCGACGGACAAGGTCGACGCCGAAATTCCGGCGCCCGCCGCCGGCGTGCTCGCCGAGGTGATCGTGACCGAAGGCCAGACGGTGGCCGTGGGCACCATCGTGGGACGGATCGAGACCGCCGTAGGGGCGCAACCGGTTGCGCCTGCCCCGCCATCCGCGCCGTCGCCCGTCGCAGCGCAACCCGTTGCGGCGGCACCGCCGTCCGCGCCGCCGCCCGTCGCGGCGCCGCCAGTTGCGCCCACCCCACCGCCATCACCGCGACCCGCCCCCGTCGCCCCGACCGCGCCGCCAGCGACGGCCGGGACCGAGTCCGCCGCCGACCGACTCAAGCGCAAATCGACGCCGCTGGTGCGCAAGATGGCGGAGGAACATCATCTCGACATCAGTGCGATTCCGGGAAGCGGGTCGGCCGGACGCGTGACCCGGCAGGACGTGCTCAACTATCTCGAGACCACTCCGACCCCCGCGCCGGCACTCGCTCCGTCGGCGCCCTCGGCCTCGCCCGCCGCGCCGGTGGTCGCCCCGGCGGCCGCTGCGCCCTCGGCGGTACCCCCGTCTGCCACCGTGGCGGCGTGGGACGGCGATCGCGTCGAGCCATGGAGCCGGATTCGCAAGCTCACCGCCGATCACATGGTGTTGTCGCGCCGCGTGTCGGCGCACGTCAACTCGCTGATCGAGATCGACTTCAGTCATGTTGCGTCGGTGCGCAAGCGCCATCGCGAGGCATTCGCCGAACGCGGCGTCAACCTGACCTACCTCGCGTTCATCGCCAAGGCGATCGCCGACAACCTGCGGCAGCACCCGATCATCAACGCGGCGGTCTCCGGCGACAACACGATTTACCGTCGCGACATCAACCTCGGGATCGCGGTGGCGCTCGACTGGGGCCTGATTGTCCCGGTCATTCGCCATGCCGACGAATTGTCGCTGCTGGGCATCGCGCGCGCGGTGCAGGACCTGGCCGACCGGGCGCGTACCAAGCGCCTGGCGCCCGAGGATGTGCAGCGCGGCACCTTCACGATCACCAATCCCGGTGGGTTCGGCACGTATGTCGGCACGCCGATCATCAACCAGCCGCAGGTCGCGATTCTTGCGATCGGGGCGATCGAGAAGCGGCCGGCCGTGGTGACGCTGCCCGACGGCGGCGACACCATCGGTGTCCGCACCAAGGGGATGATGTGCCTCGCGTACGATCACCGTGTCGTCGACGGCGCCGACGCCGACCGGTTCCTCGCCGACGTCCGAACGACCCTGCACACGTTCCCGGATCAGCAGGGGTAGCGTGGCGCGCGTCCTCGACGTGCGGTACGCGCGCGTGTCGCCCGCGCAGCAGCCGGCGTACCGCGCGGCAGTGGCGGCGCTGGCGGCACGCCTCGAACGCGGGGAGGCGCACGTCTGGGTCTTTCGCAGTCGTGACGATCCCGACGAGTTCCTGGAGTTCGTTGAAGGGCGGGGAGGGACATCGCCTCGCGCTGCGGTGACCGACCCCGGTGCCCGGGATCTGCTGGAACAGCTGCAGCACCTGGCGCGGTATCACGACCAGGGCACCGTGTGGGAGGCAGTTTCCCTGACCAGCGGAGCGAGTGATGGCGCGAAAGATCGTTGATCCCAAGGGTGGCGTCTGGGAAGTCGCGCCCAGTGGCCGCAGGACGCAGTATGGCGCCGACGAGGTCTCGCTGGAGTTCGAGCGGGTGAGCGGCGGCGACCGCGAGCTTCGCTTCACCCGATTCGCACCGCGGGGCGCCAAGGCCGTCGAGCTCGCGCTCGAAGACTTGAGCGACGGCGCACTGGCTGATCTGCTGGCGCATTCGCAGCCGGCATGGACGTCGCCCGACGGGAGTTACGGCCGGACCGGGTGATCGATCTCCACTGTCACTCGCGCGCATCCGACGGCGTTCTCGCGCCCGCGGACGTGATGCGCGCCGCGGCAGACGCAGGGCTCTCTGCGGTCGCGCTCACCGATCACGACACCACGGCCGGTCTCGCCGAGGCCCGTCAGGCCGGCGCCGCCATGAGCCTTGCGGTCATCGGCGGGTGCGAATTCTCGGTGGGTGTTCCGTGGGGCGAGCTGCACCTGCTGGCGTATTTCATCGAACCGGGCGACCCGGACATCGAGGCGTTCCTGGCGGGTGCGCGTCGGGAACGCGCGCACCGCGGGCGCGACATGGTCAACCGCCTGAACGCGTTGGGGATGGCGATGTCGCATGACGATCTCGCGCGCGAAGTGGACGGCGCCGCCGTGGGCCGCCCGCATGTCGCGCGTGCCTTGCTCCGCCTGGGTCACGTGCAGACCGCGCAACAGGCCTTCGATCGTTACCTCGGCCGTGGCAAGCCGGCGTTCGTGGACAAGGTCCTGCCGCCGTGTGCCGACGTCGTCGCGCTGGTGCACCGGCGTGGCGGCGTGGTGTCCGCGGCGCATCTGAAGTTCGCGGGCACGCGCGACAACGTGACCTGGCTCCTGCAGCAGGGCGTCGACGCGATCGAGACGCGGCATCCGAGTCACACGGCGGAGGTGCGGGCCCGGCTGACCGACCTGGTGCTCGCGCTCGGGATGGCGCGCAGCGGCGGATCGGATTGGCATGGCGAACGCGACGCAGCCGGTACCCACGCCATGCTGGGATCGCAGCAGGTGCCGGATGAATGGCTGACCGAGCTGCAACGCCGTCGACCCGCGGTGTCGTCGTGACGACCGTGGCCGGCGGCGTCGCGCTGGTCACCGGTGGCGCGCGCCGCCTGGGGCGCGCCTTTGCCGTCGGACTCGCCGGCCGCGGCATGCGAGTCGCCGTGCATTGTCACCGTGCGTCGGCCGACGCCGACACGCTGGTGCAGGAATTTCGTGCGCGCGGCACCGACGCCGAGGTGTTCGCCGCCGACCTGCGCGACGCCGGCGCGGCGGCGGCACTCATTGCCCAGGTGATCGCGCGGTTTGGTGCGCTCGATGTGCTGGTCAACTCCGCGGCGGTCATGGCCCGCGCTTCCGTCGCCGACACGTCCCCCGCCGAATGGGATGCCATCATGCATCTCAATCTGCGGGCGCCGTTTTTCCTGGCCCAGCAGGCGGCGCCCCATCTTGCGGCGCGCCGCGGGACCATCGTCAACATTGCCGATCTCGGCGGCCTCGAACCCTGGCCGAACTACGCGGTCCATTCGATCAGCAAAGCCGGCGTGATCATGCTGACGAAAGTGCTGGCGGCCGCATTCGCCCCCGACGTCCGGGTCAATGCCATTGCGCCGGGCACCGTACTGGTCCCCGACGATTTCGATGACGCACGGCGCGAGTTTCTTGCCGCGACCACACCGCTGCAGCGTCTCGGCACCCCCGACGACGCCGTGCGAGCGCTGGTGTACCTGGTGGAGCACGCCGACTTCGTGACCGGCGAGACCCTCGTCGTCGACGGCGGGCGGTTGCTGCGACGGTGATCCAGCTCGGCGACGTCGCCATCATGGGTGGCGGATGTTACGGCAGCTTCTACCTCGGCCAGCTGCAACAGGCCCGTGCGAAGGGCGCGGTCGCGATCCATCAGATCATCGTCGTCGACCACGACGCCGCTTGTCAGGCCTCCCCGCAGATCGGTCTCGGCGGTGCACGACTCGCCGCGGCCGACTGGTCCGACTTTCTCGACACGTGGTTGACGCCTGACCGCGTCGATGGCGACGCGCCCGACATGATCGTGCCCACGCCCTTGATGCCGCACCTGATGGCCCAGTGGCTCGCGCGCCGCGCCCGCCGCGAATGGCCTGCGCGCGACGCGGCGTTGGTGCCGGCCGCCGCACCGGTCGGGACGCCGTACGATCGGCTTCACACCGACGGCGTGCGGTACGTGTCGTACGCTGACTGGCTCTGCCCGGTGCACTGTGTCGAACCGTTGCGCTGCCCGGCGATCCACGCGCCGCGCACCTGGGAAATGCACCAGGCCGTGACCGATTGGGCGGCACGCCGCGCGACGGTCGGCGCCGTCGCCGCACCCGCGCTGTTTCAATGCCGCCATGTCGTGCACGGCGTCGGCATGTATCCGGCGCGCACCGCCGTGGACGCCTTCCGCGATTTTCGCACCCTGGCGGATCGAAGCGCGGCGGAGCTCGTGATCGGCTCGATTTCTTCGTGCCATGGCGCGATTGCGGTGTTGCAGGTCGGGCCGCCACGTGTCGGCGCTCCGGCCGCGGTCGGCGCGTGACCACGATGGCGCCGGTGTGCCGGCCGCGGTCGATCTATATTCGCAGCATCATCATGCGGACGCCAACACCATGACCCAGACCGCCAGGCCGGCGGATGCATCGGCCGAACTGCTCGACGTGGCCATCATTGGTTCGGGCCCGGCGGCGTGGACCGCCGCGATCTATGCGGCGCGCGCCGATCTGCACCCGGTCGTGTTCGAAGGCGAAGTGTCGGGTACCGAGTTGCCGGGCGGCCAGCTCATGCTGACGACGGAAATCGAGAATTTCCCCGGCTTTCCGTCAATGATCACCGGTCCGGAGCTGATGACGCGCATGCGCGACCAGGCACTGCGGTACGACACGCGCATCGTTTCCGAGCTGGTCAGCAGCGTCGATCTCGGTCGCCAGCCGTTCCGGATCACGCCGAGTTACAGCGCGCCGGTGATGGCCCGCAGCGTGATTATCGCGACCGGCGCAAAGGCCAGCTGGCTCGGTCTCCCGAACGAAACGCGACTGGCGCAACAGGGCGGTGGGGTGTCGGCCTGCGCCGTGTGTGACGCGGCATTGCCGCACTACCGCAACAAGGTGCTCGCCGTCGTCGGCGGCGGCGACACCGCGATGGAAGAGGCGCTCTACGTCACCAAGTACGCCAGCGAGGTGCTGGTGATTCACCGCCGCGACCGGTTTCGTGCGTCGAAGGTGATGGCCGACCGGTTGCTCGGCCACGCCAAGGTCCGCGTGCTCTGGAACACCCGCGTCACCGACGTGCTGGGGGACGACGTCATCACCGGGCTGACGCTGGAGGACACCGTGACCGGCGACGCCAGCCGGATCGACGTGGGTGGATTGTTCGTGGCCATCGGTCATCGGCCCAACACGGCATTCCTCCAGGACCAGGTCAAGCTGACGCCGCACGGATACATCCACGTCACGCCGTGGCGCACGGCGACCAGCGTCCCGGGCGTGTTCGCCGCGGGGGACGTGATCGACGACTACTACCGTCAGGCGATCACGTCGGCCGGCACCGGCTGCATGGCGGCGCTGGAAGCGGAGCGGTGGCTGGCACATCACGGCACCGGCGAGTCGCCGATTCTCGAAACCGCCGAAGGCCCCGTCCCCGCGAGCGAAGCACAGGTCACCTGAGATCACGCGTGCGCCACCCGGCGCATGTCGTCCCGTTGCAGCGAGAGAATCGCATGGATTTTCGTACCGAAAAGGATCCGCTGGGAGAGAAGCCGGTCCCGGCGCGCGCGCTGTACGGCATCCAGACCCTGCGGGCGGCGGAGAATTTCGCCATTTCGGGACTGCCGCCGCTCCCCGCCTTCGTCGATGCCGTGGTGATGATCAAGCGGTGCGCCGCCGCGGTGCACCGGCAGACCGGACGACTCGACGCGACACTGGCCGATGCGATCATTCGGGCTGCCGATGAGGTGCTCGCGGGCGAGCACCGTGACCAGTTCATCGTCGATCCGTATCAGGCGGGCGCGGGCACGTCGCACAACATGAATGTCAACGAGGTGCTGGCAAACCGGGCCAACGAGCTCCTCGGACACGCGCGGGGCGCCTACACGCCGATCCATCCCAACGATCACGTCAACATGGCCCAGTCGACCAACGACGTGATCCCCACCGCCATGCGCCTCGCGACACTGCGCGTGACGGACGAGTTGCTCACGGCGATGGATGGCCTCGCGGCGAGTCTGCTCGACCGTGGTCGCACGTTCGACCAGATCATCAAGTCCGGTCGCACGCATCTGCAGGACGCGACGCCGATCCGGCTGGGGCAGGAGTTCACGGCGTACGGTCACACCGTCGCGCGGCACCGCGCCAAACTCACGCAGGCCGCCGACTGGCTCCGGCCATTGAACATCGGCGGCACCGCCGTGGGCACCGGGATCAACGCGGAACCACAGTACCCGGCGCTCATGGTGCAATGCCTCGCCGCGGCGACCGGGCAACGGCTCGACGTATCCGACGATCGCATTCAACTGATGCAGTCGATGGGCGACATCGCGACATTCAGCGGCGCGGTGCGCGCGTTCGTGCTCGACCTTTCCAAGATCGCCGACGACATCCGCCTGCTCGCGTCGGGCCCGCGCACCGGCCTGGCCGAGATCGTGCTGCCGGCGGTGCAGCCCGGCTCGAGCATCATGCCCGGCAAGGTCAATCCGTCGATTGCCGAGATGGTCAATCAGGTCTGCTACCAGTGTCTCGGTCTCGACACGACCGTGGCGATGGCCGCCAAGGCGGGTCAACTCGAGCTCAACGTGATGATGCCGGTCATCACCCACAACATCGTCTTCGGCGTCATGATTCTCGCCAATGCGGTGCGCACCTTCGATGAGCGCTGCGTCCGCGGCATCGAGGCCGACGCGGCCCAATGCGCGTACTGGCTCGAACGCAGTCCCGCGCTGGTGACGGCCCTGGCCCCGACGATCGGGTACGCCGAGGCCGCCAAGCTGGCCAAGGAGGCGATCGCCACCGGGACTCACGGTCAAGGAGCTGGTCGTCAAGAAGGGCGTGTTGCAGGGCAGCGCACTCGACGACGTCCTCGACCTGCGCGCCATGACGGAACTCGGCGTGCCCGGCGAGGGAAAGGGCGTGCCGGGGGGCGGGTGACCGATACGTCGCGGCGCTGGCGTCAACTGGCGCTGCTGGCCGCGGCCGAACTGCTCGGCATGTCGGTTTGGTTTGCCGGCGCGGCCGCCGCACCCGCGTTGCGCGCGCGACTGCATCTCACCGGGGCGGAATCCGCGTGGATCACGTCGTCCGTCCAGCTCGGCTTCGTGATCGGCACGCTGATCGTCGCGGTGCTGAACCTCTCCGACATCTGGCCGTTGCGATGGTATGTGGCCGGCTCGGCATTGCTGGCTGCCGCATCGACGACGGTATTACTGCCGGCGCGTTCCTATCCGCTGGTCGTGGCGGCGCGCGTCGTCACCGGTGTCGCGCTTGCGGGCGTGTATCCGCCGGCAATGAAGATGGCCGCCACGTGGTTTCGCGCCGAGCGCGGCCTGGCCATCGGCGCAATCGTCGGGGCACTCACGGTGGGGAAGGCCACGCCGTATCTGCTCGAAGGCGTCGCGTTGCCGCTGCGCGCGGTCATACTGGTCCCGGCCGCCGCCGCACTCGTCGCCGCGCTGCTGATCGCCGTCTGGTATCACGACGGTCCTTTCGCATTTCCGGTGCGTCCATTTTCGTGGCCACTCGCGCTGGTGGTCTTTCGCGATCGCGAGTTGCGACGCGTGACCGGCGGGTACCTGGGGCACATGTGGGAGCTGTACGCATTCTGGGCGTCGATCACGGCGTACCTGACGGCGTCGTTCAGCGCGCGCGACGCGAGCGCACGCGCGGGCGCGTGGCCGTTCGCATGCATCGCAATCGGTGCGCTCGGCTGCGTGTGGGGTGGCCTGGCCGCGGATCGCATCGGGCGCGCGGTGGTGGTGCGGCGCGCGCTGGTGGTCAGCGGGCTCTGCTGTGCCGGCAGCGCCGTGGTCTTTGGGGGCCCCCGTCCACTGGTGCTGGCGCTGTGCCTGACCTGGGGGGTGGCCGTGATCGCCGATTCGGCGCAGTTCTCCGCCCTGATGACCGAGCTTGCACCGCCGCATGCGGTAGGTACGGCGTTGACGCTGCAGACATCGCTGGGGTTTCTGCTGACCATCGGCAGCATTCAAGTCGTGCCGCACCTCGCGTCCACGATCGGATGGCGCTGGGCCATGGTGGTGCTGGGGCTGGGCCCGGTGGCCGGAATCTGGTGCGTGCGCCGATTGCGCCGCGATGAGCCCGCGGCGCCGCGACTGGCGTGATCAGAACACCAGCATGCCGAGCGTCGCGCCGAACATGAGGACCGTGGTCGCGCCAACCACGACGCGACCCAGCCATGGACTGGGCTGTCCTTGCATCAGCCGGCGATCCGACGCAGCAACGAGGATCCCGGTCAGCAGGAACGGCGCGAGGACCCCGTTGATCACGGCCGTCCAGAAGAGCACGCTGACCGGATTGACATTCACGAAGTCGAAGAACACGCCCGACATCACCGCGGCGACGATCACGAGATAGAAGGCCGGCGCCCCGCGCAGTTGCTCGCCGATGCCCTGCCGCCAGTTGAACAATTCCGCGAACGCGTATGCGGCCGAGGCCGCCAGCGTGGGGATCGCCAGCGCGCCGGTCCCGATGATGCCGATGGCGTAGAGCAGCACGGCGAACCGACCGGCGAGGGGACGCAGCGCATCGGCGACCTGCCGACTGGTAGACACGTGCGTAATGCCATGGCGGTGCAGCGTGAGGGCCGTCGTGAGCATGATGAAGAACATCGCCAGGTTGGAAAAGAAGGTGCCCACCCCGACATCGAGCTTGCGATCGCGGATCTCGTCATCGGTGGCGCCGCGGCGCGCCACCAGCGTGGTGCGCCCCATCGATTTTTCCTCCTCGATCTCCTGCGACGCCTGCCAGAAGAAGAGGTAGGGCGAGATGGTGGTGCCCAGAATGGCCACGACCGTGGCCCAGCGGGCCGGATCCTGCGGCATCGACGGCACCAGCGTGTCGTGCAGCACGGTGCCCCAGTGCGGCCCGACCTTGATCGCCGTGATGGCGTAGGCGAACAACACCAGGGCGAGCCATTTGAGCGTGTTGGCGATCATCACGTACGGCAGTCGTACCGTGCTCCACGCGATCAGGCCGCCAAACAGCACCACCCAGTAGTGCGAGTCGAGGCGGCTGAGCAGTTCGGCGGCGTCGGCCATGGCGGAGAGGTCCGCGCCGATGTTGATCGTGTTCGCCGCCAGCAGCGCAAAGCAGGCGAGCGCCAGCACCGGGCGGGGAAAGCGCAGGCGTAGTGCGGCCACGAGGCCTTCGCCGGTGACCATGCCGATCCGGGCGCACATCGATTGTACCGCGGCCATCAGTGGCCAAGTCAGCGGCGCGAGCCAGAGCAGCGTGGTGCCGAACTGCGCGCCCGCAATCGAATAGGTCGCGATGCCCGACGGATCGTCGTCGGCGGCGCCGGTGATCACGCCCGGCCCGAGCACACGCCAGAACCGCCGCACGCGCCGGGCAACGTTGCCCGCCCGGCGAGCAGCGGACCGCGCGAGGTCGGTGACCGTAGCCATGGCGCAATACTGGCGGGACCCGGCCCCATCGCCAAGTGACCATTGACCGGAGCCCGCAAACCTTCGACCATTGCAGCATGAGCGGATTGCCGGGGGATGAGCTGTTGCGGTACGCGCGCCACCTGACGCTGCACGAAATTGGTGTGGCGGGGCAGGAGCGTCTCCGGGCGGCGCGCGTGCTGTTGATCGGGGCCGGCGGACTTGGATCGCCGGCCGCGCTGTATCTCGCCGCCGCGGGCGTCGGCACCCTCGGCATCGTGGACGATGATCGCGTCGACGTCTCCAACCTGCAGCGCCAGGTGCTCCACGACACGCCGCACGTCGGCGTGTTCAAGACGATCTCGGCGCGCGACCGCATCGCCGCGTTGAATCCGCACGTCACCGTTGAACTGTTCGACCAACGTCTCGACTCGGCGAACGCGCGCCCGATCATCCGGGCGTTCGATCTCGTCATCGATGGCAGCGACAATTTCCCGACGCGCTATCTCGTCAACGATGCCTGCGTGCTCGAACGTCGACCGCTGGTGTACGGCAGCGTGCTGCGATTCGAAGGGCAGGTCTCACTGTTCGCGTTGCCGGGCGGTCCGTGCTATCGCTGCCTGTTTCGCGAACCGCCGCCGCCGGAACTCGTGCCGAACTGCGCCGACGCTGGCGTGCTGGGCGTGCTGCCCGGCATCATCGGCTCGCTGCAGGCACTCATCGCGATGAATCGCATTGTCGGCGCCGGCGACGCCGTCAGCGGTCGGCTGCTCCTGTTCGACGGCCTGGCGTTGCGGTTGCGCGAAGTGGCCGTGTCGCGGGATCCGGAGTGCGTGATCTGCGGTGACCATCCCACGCTCACCGAACTGATCGATTACGAGACCTTCTGCGATGGAGGCCGGGCCGCGCTGGCCGCAGGCCCGGTCGAGCTGTCGCCGCGCGAGCTCGCGACCGCACTTGCGGGTGCCCGGCCGCCGGTCGTGATCGACGTGCGCGAACAATGGGAGTATCGCATTGCGCATGTGGCGGGGGCGCAATTGGTCCCGCTGGGCGAGTTGCCGAGCCGCCTCGATGAGCTGCCGCGTGGTCGCGAGCTGGTCACCGTCTGTCATCATGGCGCACGGTCACTGCAGGCGCGCGATCTGCTGTTGCGCGCCGGATTCGGGCAGGTGCGCAGCCTGGCGGGGGGCGTCGACGCCTGGGCCCGGGAACTCGATCCGTCGATGGCGCGGTACTGAGCACGGAACCTGCGGGAAGGACATGCCGAAGGGGGGACTCGAACCCCCACGGGCTTGCGCCCACTGGCTCCTGAAGCCAGCGCGTCTACCAGTTCCACCACTTCGGCGAGGCGCGCAAACCTAGCGGTTGGCGCCGGTGAGCGTCAAGCAGACGATATGTGCGACCGTTACTTTGAACTGACATGGCTCAGCGACCCGAATCGTCGGGGCCGCCGGACACCGCGGCACGCGAGAGCGTGGCGCGCAACCCCAAGGCCGCCCACGACTACTTCATTCTCGACACCCTCGAGGCCGGTCTCGTGCTGACTGGCACCGAGGTCAAATCGCTGCGTCGCCGGGGCGCCTCGATCAAGGAGGCGTTCGCCCGCGTGTCGCGCGGCGAAGTCTGGGTCGAAAAGCTCAATATCACGCCGTACGAGCAGGGCAACCGGTACAATCACGACCCGGTGCGGTCGCGCAAGTTGCTGCTGCATCGGCGGGAGATCGAGAAGCTGATCGGCGCGGTCGAACGCGACGGCCTCGCTCTGGTGCCGCTGGAGCTGTACTTCCAGCGCGGCAGGGCCAAGCTGCAGCTTGCGCTCGCGCGCGGCAAGAAGGCGCACGACAAGCGTGAAACCCTCAAGCGCCAGATGGCCGACCGCGAAGTCGCGCGCGCCATGGCGTGGAAGGGACGGCGATGATCCTCGCCGCCCTGCTCGTGATCGCCGCGCCGGCACCGCCCACCCATTTGCAGGTGAATACGGGCAACGGCGTGGTCGACATTCCGCTGGTCACGCCGCGCGGCGAAGGTCCGCTGGTCCCGCTCAACGCGTTGGCGCGGGCGGTCGGCGGCACGGTGCAGCGCGACGATCCGTGGATCACGCTGCAGACCGGGGCCGGCCGGTTCCGGTTCCTGCCGGGGACGCCCGTGATGCAGGACGGCAGCGACGTCCGCGGGCTGCCGGCCGCGTCGCGCGGGCGCGGCGACTCCCTGCTCGTGCCGCTCGCCTTCGTGGCCGAAGTGCTGGGCGATTCGGCCCGGCGCGCCTGGAGCTGGTCGGCGGCGACGGCCGTGCTGTCGTCGGGCGGATCGTCCGTTCCGATCGATCTGCGCCCGTCTCGGACGACGGTGGGCAGCGACCGCCGCCGAACCCTCCCGAACGGACTGCGTGCCGGGCACGTCGTCACGATCGACCCGGGCCATGGCGGTACCGACCCCGGCAACCCCGGGATGTTCTTCCCGCACGGGCTCACGGAAAAGGACGTCACGCTCGCGGTGGGCCTGCTGGTCCGGGACGATCTCGAGAAGCAGGGCGTGCGCGTCCGGATGACGCGCACCACCGACACGCTCATCAATCTCGAAGAACGTGCGCCGAACTACTGTACCGGCAAGTGCGACCTCTTCGTGTCGATTCACGTGAATTCGCTGGAACCGCGCCCGGGCTATACGCAGGTGCGCGGCTTCGAGACCTACTTCCTCTCCGATGCGCGATCGGCCGATGCCGCGCGCGTGGCTCGCATGGAGAACGATGCGGTCCGCTATGACGCGCCCGATCCGCACGCGGTGCCCGGCAGTGGACTCGACTTCATGTTCAAGGACTTGATGAACAATCAATTCCTGCGCGAGTCGCAGCGCGCCGCCGCGATGATTCAGTCGTCGCTCGCCGAAGTGCATGACGGCGGCGACAAGGGCGTCAAGCAGGCGGGATTTGCCGTCCTGCGCACGGCCCGTCGCCCATCGGTGCTCATCGAGATGGGATTCAGCACCAATCGGGATGATGCGCGGCTGATGACCACGCCCGACGGGCAGCGTCAGCTCGCTTCCGCCATCTCTCGCGCGATTGTCGAGTATCTGCGGCACTACGATCTCGAGACCACCGACACCTCGGCGGACCCCCGCCCGTGACGCGTGCGGCGCCGCTGCTGGTGGCACTCCTGGTCGGCTGCGCGTGGTCCAATTCCCTCTATCAGGCCCGTTCGTTGTCGAATGAGGCCGCGCGCGATGAACGCGAGCACCGTCCGGGCGATGCGCAATCGTTGTGGGGCCAGGTGACCGTCAAGGCCGAATCGGCGTACGCGCGTTCGCCCCACGGCCAACGCGGTGCCGAAGCGCTCTGGCTGGTGGGCCACGGGCAGGCGCGTTCCGGTGACTGCCTGCAAGGCGCACCGTCGCTGCAGCGCGCACTGCTGGTCGATCCCGACGCGCCCTGGCGTCAGGAACTGCTGCTCGAACTGGCCCAGTGTCAGACCACCAATCGCGATCCCGCGGCCGTGTCGACCTTCGCCGCCCTGATTCGCCACGTGACCGACAGCGCGATTCGGCGGGCCGCGCACTTGCGTGAAGGACACCTGCTGGTGCAGCTGGGTCAGTGGCGCGAAGCACTGGCCGTGCTGGAGCACGACGACACCATGCCGGCTCGGTTCGACCGCGCCACGGCGCTGGCCGAGCTCGGCGAAACCGGTCCGGCGCTGGCGGAACTCCACCCCGCGCTCGCCGCCGGCGACACGACCGTCCATTGGGATACCTACGTCGAGATCTTTGCGGCGCATGGCACCGGCGGTACCGACAGCCTGTTAACGCAACTGTCGACGTTGCCCCACGTCACCGTCACGACGCGCGGCGCGTGGTTGCTCGCGGCTGGCACCGCGAGCGCTGATCGCGATACCGTGGCGTCGAACCGCTGGCTGCGGCAGCTGGCTGCGCTGCCCGGCGACCATGACCGATCGGTGGTCGACGGTGCCATGTTGCGGCTGCAATTGGGCATGACGCGGGCACGGTCGCTGGCGCAACTGGCGCGTGCGCTGGATACGGTGCGCGCCGCCGGCGCGCTGCCACTCGGCTCGTTGGTGGCGGCGCGCGTCGAGGACATCGCACGCGTCGCCCGCTTTGTCGTCGCCAGCAACGATTCGATCCAGGACGGCGCGCCGCTTGGCGATCTGCGCCTGCTGCTGCTGGCCGGGTTCACCCGCGACTCGCTCGACTCGCCCGCGATCAGCAGTGAAATGCTCGGCCGACTGGAACGCGGTTGGCCGCAATCCCCGTATCTCGGGAAGGCGCTGCTGGCCCGGATTTCCCTGCAGCCTGATTCAGCGGTCGCGCTGGTCGACCGGTTTCGTCAGCTGACCGGCAACGCGTATGTCGATGCGACGAGCGGCGATGTCGGCGCGCGACTTCGGGTGGCCCACCTCGAGGATTCGCTCGGCGAGTTCGCCGTGGTGCATCGTCTCAGCGCGCGCACCACCCGAGCGGCGATTCAGTGACGCTCGCGCGCACGGTGGCGGGAATCGCGTTCCCGGCGCCGGTGCTTCTCGCCGCCGGGACGGCGGGATATGGCCGTGAGCTCGCCGGCACCGTCGACCTGCAACGGCTGGGCGGCCTGATCACCAAGGCAGTGTCGCTGCAGCCGCGCGCCGGCAACCGCGCCCCTCGCGTGGCGGAGGTGCATGGTGGCATGCTCAACTCGGTCGGCCTTGCCAACCCGGGCGTGGTGCGGGTACGTGATGTCGAGTTGCCATGGCTGGCCGAGCGCGTCCCGTCACTGCGCGTGATCGTCAATGTGGTCGGCTTCGCCACGTCGGAGTACGCCGACGTGATCACGCAGCTCGACGACCTGCCGCATCACGTGGCGTATGAGTTGAACCTGTCGTGTCCGAACACCAGTGCTGGCGGGATCGAATTCGGCGCCGATCCCGCGAGCGTCACCGCGGTAGTCACGGCGTGTCGCCTGGCGACGCGCCGTCCGCTGTTTGCGAAGCTGTCGCCGGTGCTGCCCGATGTTGCGGCCATGGCCCGCGTCGCCCGGGATGCCGGCGCCGACGGCGTGAGCCTGGTCAACACGCTTCCCGCCGTCGCGTATGATGGTGCCACTCCCCGACTCGGCCACGGCTCCGGCGGGCTGAGCGGCCCGGCGTTGCGACCGGTGGCGCTGCTCGCCGTCACTCGCACCGCCGCCGCGATGCCCGATCTGCCGATCATCGCATCGGGCGGGGCATCCACGACCGAACAGGTGCAGCAGTTTCTCCGCGCGGGCGCGTCGCTGGTCGCGATCGGCACGGCGGCGCTGGCCACGCCACGCCGCCCGGAGCAGATCGTCCGCGCACTGGAGTCGGTCGGTGGCTGAACTGATCGTGGCGCTCGACCACGCCGACGCCGCGTCGGCCTTCGCGCTGCTCGACCGATTGCCCGACGCAGCGCCGGTCAAGGTGGGGTCGGTGTTGTTTACGCATGCCGGACCGGGATTCGTCCGTTCGCTGATCGACACCGGTCATCCGGTGTTCCTCGACCTCAAGTGGCATGACATCCCCAACACCGTGCGGGGCGCCGTGGCGAGCGCGCGCGAACTCGGCGTGCGCATGGTCACGGTGCACGCAAGTGGTGGCGCGGCGATGGTGCAGGCCGCGGTCGACGCGGCGGCCGGGCAACTTGCCGTCGTTGCGGTGACCGTCCTCACCTCGCACGACGCGGACAGCTACCGGGCGGTGACCGGCGTGCCGGAGGCGTCGATCGACGCCGACGTCGCCCGGCTCGCACGTCTCGCCGTCGATGCTGGCGCCGACGGCGTTGTCTGCTCGCCGGCCGAGGTCGCGGGAGTGCGCGACGTGGTCGGGCCCCGGCGGATCGTGGTGCCGGGCGTCCGGCGGGCCGAGGACGCCGTCGGCGATCAGCGGCGCGTCGCATCCCCGGAGGCGGTGGTCCAGGCGGGTGCAACCCACCTGGTAGTGGGACGACCGATCACGGCGGCGACCGATCCGGCGGCAGCGTACGCGGCGTTCCGCGAGGCGATTGCGCGCCATGCGCCCTGAGCGCGTGAGGCAACACTAGCGCGCGATTGGCGGCGGTCACGCGCCAACGCCGAGGACGCCCTCAGGGCTCACGGCTCGTCGTTCAGTCGCACCGTTGCGCCCCCTCCAACCGGCCACTATCTTGCCTTGCTGTCCCGCAAACCCGGGTTCTGGAGACGTTGCCGTGAAGGTTCGTTCGAGTGTCAAGCCAATCTGCGAAAGCTGTCGCGTCGTCAAGCGTCGCGGCGTGGTGCGCGTGATCTGCAGCCGTACCGCCAAGCACAAGCAGCGGCAGGGCTGATATGGCACGTATCGCTGGCGTCGACCTGCCGCGCGAAAAGCGCGTGGAAATCGGCCTGACCTACATCTTCGGCATCGGGCGGGTGACCAGCCGGAAGCTGCTCGCCGAGACCGGCATCAATCCGGACACGCGGGTGCGCGACCTGTCGGACGCGGAAGTTGGCCGGCTGCGGCAGGTGATCGAGCGCAGCACCAAGACCGAGGGCGCGCTCCGCACCGAAGTCGCCATGAACATCAAGCGGCTGATGGACATCGGCAGTTATCGCGGCATTCGCCATCGGCGTGGTTTGCCGGTGCGGGGGCAGCGCACGCATACCAATGCCCGGACCAAGAAGGGCCCTCGTCGGGCCATCGCCGGCAAGAAGAAGGTGACCAAGAAGTAACCCATGACTGCACCCGCCACGACACCCAAGCCGAGCGCCAAGCGCTCGAAAAAGCAGGTCGAATCCGAAGGGATCGTGCACATCTCGGCGACCTTCAACAACGTGCTCATCACCATCACCGACCTGCGCGGCAACACGGTGGCGTGGGGCACCGCGGGCAAGGCCGGCTTCAAGGGCTCGAAGAAGTCGACACCGTTTGCCGCGACGGTCGCGGGCGAAAACTGCGCCCGCGAAGCCCTCAACCTCGGCATGCGCCGCGTGCACGTGCGAGTGCAGGGGCCGGGCAGTGGCCGCGAGTCGGCGATCCAGGCGCTCGCGTCGGTCGGCCTCAAGGTTGCGTCGATTCGCGACGTGACGCCGATCCCGCACAACGGGTGTCGTCCTCCCAAGAAGCGGCGGGTCTGAGCCATGGCACGTTACGCAGGTCCGCAATGCCGGCTGTGCCGCCGCGAAGGCACCAAGCTGTTTCTCAAGGGCACCCGCTGCCTGACCGAAAAGTGTGCGGTCGAGCGGCGCCAGTATCCGCCGGGGCAGCACGGGCAGCAGGCCGGGCGCGGGCGCAAGATGTCGGAGTACGCCAAGCAGCTGCGCGAAAAGCAGAAGGTGAAGCGCATGTACGGCCTCACCGAAACCCAGTTCCGCAACACGTACACGCGGGCGTCGCGTCTCCCGGGCGTCAAGGGCACCAATCTGCTCGTGGCACTCGAAACCCGGCTCGACAACGTGGTGTACCGGATGGGCTTTGCCAGCTCGCGTCGCGCCGCGCGCCAGCTGGTGCGGCACGGCCACGTCGAAGTGAACGGCGGCAAGGTCGACATCCCGAGCTACCGGGTGGTGCCGGGCCAGGAAGTGCGCGTGACGCCCAAGGATCGCGAGCAACTCAGCGTCAAGCTGGCGCAGGAGTATGCGTCGCGCGGGGCCGCCGTGTCGTGGTTGTCCATCGACGCCGAGAAGGTCGCCGGGCGCCTGGTCGAATGGCCGACGCGCGACGCGATTCCGGTCAACGCCCAAGAGCAGCTCATCGTCGAGCTTTACTCGAAGTAACCTGAAGGGTCTGACTGATGGCTATTGATCTGACCGGACTGGTCCAACCGCAAGTGGTCGAAATGTCCAAGCGGGAGGACAATCCGAACATCGCCGAGTTCCGCCTGCAGCCGCTCGAGCGCGGCTTCGGTCACACGCTGGGCAATGCGCTGCGGCGCTTGCTGCTGTCGTCGCTGCCGGGCAGTGCCGTCTGGGGCTTCCGCCTCGACGGCGTCGTGCACGAGCATCAGACTGTGCAGGGCGTCCTCGAAGACGTGCACCAGATCGTGCAGCGTCTCAAGGCCTTGACGCTGGTGCTGGACGAAGGCGTCGCCGACGCGGTCATGCGGATCGTCAAGCGCGGCCCGGGCCCGGTGTATGCCCGGGACATCGAGACCGGCGGGCACGGCACCGTGGTCCACCCCGACCAGTTGCTGTTCACCGTGCAGGACGACCGCACTGTCACGTGCGAATTGTACGTGAACAAGGGACGCGGCTACGTCGAATCGGAGATGCATCCCACCGATCGGGAATCCCATCCGCTCGACCTGGTGCGCATCGACGCGATCTACAATCCCGTGCGCCGCGCCAACTTCACCGTCGCCGAAACCCGCGTCGGCCAGCGCACCGACTACGACCGGCTCGCCGTGTCGATCGAAACCAACGGCACCATCCTGCCCGAAGAGGCGCTCTCGTACGCGGCCGCGCTGGCGCAGGAACACTTCCGGTACTTCGTCGAATTCGGCAGCACCCCGCCGGTCATGTCCACGCCGGCCACCGACTTCGTCGCCGCCCCGCCGGCCACGGGTCTGGCGGCGCAGCTGGCGCGGCCCATCGATGAACTCGGCCTGTCGGTCCGGACCGTCAACTCGCTCAAGAACTCCAACATCCGCACCCTGCGGGATCTCGTCGAGTTCTCGATGAAGTCGCTTGAGGACGTCAAGAACATCGGCGGCAAGGCCTTGCAGGAGATCGCCGAGCTGCTCCGCGCCGAAGAACTCAATGTCGAGATGGCGTTCGAGGATGTTGGTGGGGGCGAGCTGCGCGTGACCAGCGCGGGCGTGGCACCGGAAGTACCGTTGAGCGCGTCCCAGACCGAGGAAGCCTGAGCCATGCGCCACCGCGCCAAGGGGCGACAGCTGTCGCGCACCGCGAGCCATCGGCGTGCGCTGCTGCGGAACATGGCCGCGTCGCTGTTCAAGCACGAGGGCATCAACACCACGGTGGCCAAGGCCAAGGAATTGCGGCCCTACGCCGAGAAGCTGGTGACGCTGGCCCGGCGCGGCGATCTACATGCGTTGCGCCAGGTGGAGCAGAAGATTCCCGATCGCGAGGTGCTGACCAAGCTGTTCAAGACCATCGGGCCGCGGTTCGCGTCCCGCCCGGGTGGCTACACCCGGATCCTCAAGCTGGGACACCGTCCTGGTGACGGCGCCGAGATGGCGCGGATTGAGTTGTTGGGAGAGTGACGGCGCGCTGCGGTGGGGCACTGGCTACGAGGGGACCTTCGGGTCCCCTTTTTTTCGATTCCGCGCGGCGCTCAGGACACCTGCCGCGACTGCGTCGCGGCAGGTGCCTTGATGACCTTGCCGCCCTTGAGGCACTGGGCGCACACCTGCACCCGACGCGGCGCGCCGGCCTGCATCACGCGCACCGTCTGCAGGTTGGGAAACCAGCGACGCTTGCGGCGGTTGTTGGCGTGACTGACGTGGTTGCCAGTCATCGGCCCCTTCTGGCAGATCGAACAGGTGCGAGCCATCGGACGCTCCACAGTGCGGTTCTTGAACAGTCAGAAAAGATAGTGGAGCCACCGCCCAACTTCAACGGGTCGTTGCCTCCGCCGTCAAACCGACGGCTAACGACTAACAGCTAACGACTAATGACTAACGCCTCCTAATGCCTACCGCCCTCATCACCGGCATCACCGGCCAGGACGGCTCGTACCTCGCCGAACACCTGCTCGCGAAGGGCTACACCGTAGTCGGCGTGGTGCGGCGGACCTCGCATCATTCGTACGAGCGGATCGAGCACCTGATTCCGCAGGTCGAGATCGTCGCAGCCGACCTGCTCGACCAGCACTCCCTCACGACGGTGATCAACGACGTGAAGCCCGACGAGATCTACAATCTCGCCGCGCAATCGTTCGTGCCGACGTCGTTCACCCAGCCGGTGCTCACCGGCGAGTTCACGGCACTCGGGGTCACCCGCATCCTCGAGGCGATGCGGCTGGTGTGTCCCACGGCGCGGTTCTACCAGGCCAGCTCGTCGGAGATGTTCGGCAAGGTGCAGCAGACACCGCAGGACGAGCAGACGCCGTTCTATCCGCGGTCGCCCTACGGCGTCGCGAAACTGTACGGCCACTGGATCACCGTCAATTATCGCGAGTCGTACAAGCTGTATGCGGTGAGCGGCATCCTCTTCAATCATGAATCGCCGCGGCGCGGCATCGAATTCGTCACCCGCAAGGTGACCGACGCGGTGGCCCGCATCAAGCTCGGGCGTGCGACCGAGCTCCCGCTCGGCAATCTCGACGCCAAGCGCGACTGGGGTTTTGCCGGCGACTACGTCGACGCGATGTGGCGCATGTTGCAGGCCGATGCGCCCCGCGACTACGTCGTCGGCACCGGCGAGACGCACTCGGTGCGCGAACTGGTCGAGGTGGCGTTCGATCGCGTTGGCCTGGACTGGCGCAAGCATGTGGTCGTGGATCCCCGGTTCTATCGGCCCGCCGAAGTCGACGTGCTGATCGCCAACCCGGCACGCATCCGCGACGAACTCGGCTGGCGGCCGGTCGTCACCTTCGCCCAGCTGGTGCAGATGATGGTGGACGCCGACGTGGCACGGCTCGGCGGAGCGTGAATCGGCTGCTGATCACCGGCGCCAACGGTTTCGTCGGCCGCTGGCTGGTGCGGGCGGCCGTCGAAGGCGGCTATGCGGTGATCGCCGCGCTGCAGCCGGGAACTCCCGTGCCCGACGAGTGGCGGCACGCGGAGTTCGCCACGGCGATCGACGCAGTGCCCGCAGACCTGCTCGAACCCGCCGATATCCGCCGGCTCGGGGCCAGCCGTCCCGACGCGGTGGTGCACCTGGCTGCCGTTGCGTCCGGTGCGGCCGCGCGGCGTGATCCCGGCCTGGCCGAGCGCGTCAATCGCGATGCCACGGCCGCGCTCGCCCGCGACCTCGCCGTGGAGGCGAATCCGTTGTTCCTGTTCGTCTCGACCGGGGAAGTGTACGGCGGCGGGCATGCCGGGCCGATCGACGAGACCGCCGCGCCCGCGCCGGTGTCGCCCTACGCCGCGAGCAAGCTGAGTGCGGAGATGGCGCTCGGCGAGCTCGCGGTGACGAACGGGTTGCGATGGGTGGTCGCGCGACCCTTTCCGCACACCGGACCCGGCCAGACCACCGACTATGTGCTCCCGGCGTTCGCGGCCAGGTTGCTCGATGCGCAACGCCACGGCGCCACGGCCGTGCGCACCGGGAATCTCGACATTGTCCGCGACTTTCTCGACGTGCGCGATGTGGTGCAGGCCTACCTGCGACTGCTCGAACACGGGGAAGTCGGCGAGGTATTCAACGTGGCCAGCGGTGTCGGACGTTCGCTGCGAGATTGCTTTGACGAGCTGCGCCGGCTGGTCGGCGTCGACGCGATCGCCGTGGCCGATGCAGCCCTGCTCCGGCCGGGTGATATTCCGGCGCTGGTCGGCGACGCCCGCAAGCTGACGCGACACACCGGCTGGATGCCGCACTATTCGTTTGATCGCACGTTACAGGATCTGGTGGATGCCCAAGCGCACTGATATTGATTCGATTCTCATCATCGGTTCCGGCCCGATCGTCATCGGCCAGGGCGCCGAGTTCGACTATTCCGGAACCCAGGCGGTGCGTGCGCTCAAGGAAGAGGGCTACCGCGTCATCCTGGTCAATTCGAATCCAGCCACGATCATGACCGATCCGGAGATTGCCGACCGGACGTATATCGAGCCGGTGACGCCGGAATGGGTCGCCCGGGTGATCGAGCGCGAGCGGCCCGACGCGTTGCTCCCCACGATGGGCGGACAGACGGCCCTGAACGTGGCCATGGCGCTGGTCCGCGATGGCACGCTCGAGAAATACGACGTGGAATTGATCGGCGCCAACGAGCGCGCCATCCGCATTGCCGAAGATCGCGCCGAGTTCAGCCTGGCGATGCGGCGGATCGGCCTGGCCACGCCGGCCGGCACCGTGGTCGACTCGGTCGAGTCAGGCCTCGCCGCGGTCGAGCGCACCGGGTACCCGGCGATTCTCCGCCCGTCGTTCACGCTGGGAGGCACCGGCGGCGGGATCGCCTACAATCGCGAGGAGTTCGAGACGATGCTGCGGCGCGCGCTCGAACTGTCGCCGGTGCATTCGGTGCTGGTCGAGCGCAGCATCATCGGCTGGAAGGAATTCGAACTGGAAGTGATGCGTGACGGCGCCGATAACGTCGTCATCGTCTGCTCGATCGAGAACATCGACCCGATGGGCGTGCACACCGGCGATTCGATCACCGTCGCACCGGCGATGACGCTGACGGACCGCGAATATCAGGCGATGCGCGACGCGTCGCTCAAGATCATCCGGGAAGTCGGGGTGGCGGCGGGCGGCTGCAACATCCAGTTCGCCGTGGATCCCGTCACCGGCGAGCAACTGGTGATCGAGATGAATCCCCGCGTCTCGCGCTCGTCGGCGCTGGCGTCCAAGGCGACCGGGTTTCCCATCGCACGGATCGGCGCTAAGGTGGCGGTCGGCTACACGCTCGATGAATTGCCGAACGACATCACCCGTACCACGCCGGCGTCGTTCGAGCCGGTGCTCGATTACGTCGTCGTCAAGATTCCCCGATTCGCGTTCGAGAAATTCCCGACCGCCGAACCCTATCTGACGACGCAGATGAAATCCGTGGGCGAGGCGATGGCGATCGGTCGCACCTTCAAGGAGGCGCTGCAGAAGGGCTTTCGCGGACTCGAGGCGGGTCGCGCCGGCTGGGTGATCGGCGCCGGCCCCATCGACGACCGCCTCAGCGATGTCGATCGCGCCACACTCCTCTCCGCGATTCGCCGCCCCACGCCCGAGCGGCTGTTCCAGGTCAAGCGCGCGCTGGTGGCGGGCGTGACGATCGACGAACTGCATCAGGCGTCCGGGATCGATCCCTGGTTCCTGCAGCAACTCGCCGAGCTGGTCGCGATGGAAGAGGAATGGATCGCCCACCCGCTGGGTGCCGATCCGGACAAGGATCGGGTCGCGTTGCTGCAACTCAAGCGCGCCGGATTTTCCGATTGGCAGCTCGCCGATCTCAAGCAGGGCTCCGAAGACGACCTCCGCGCCGCACGCCATCGCCTCGGCCTGCGGCCGGTGTTCAAGACCGTCGACACCTGCGCGGGCGAATTTCCCTCGAGCACGCCGTATCTCTACTCCTGCTGGGACGACGAGAACGAAGCGGTCAGCAGCGACCAGCCGACGGTCATCATCCTCGGCTCGGGCCCGAACCGGATCGGCCAGGGCGTCGAATTCGACTACTGCTGCGTCCGGGCGACGCTCGCCTTTCGCGAGCTCGGCTACCGCACCGTGATGGTGAACTCGAATCCGGAAACGGTGTCGACCGATTTTGACATCTCCGACGTGCTGTATTTCGAGCCGCTCACGCTCGAGCATGTGCTGGAGATCGTGCATGTCGAACGACCGGTGGGCGTGGTGGTACAGCTCGGCGGACAGACGCCGCTCAAGCTCGCCAAGGCACTCGCCGCGGCCGGTGTGCCCATCATGGGCACGTCGCCCGATGCGATCGACGCGGCCGAGGATCGCCGGCAATTCGAGGCCCTGGCGCGGCGCCTTGAGATCCGTCAGCCTGCCAACGGCACGGCCGACACGGTCGACGGTGCCGTCGCGGCCGCGCAACGCATCGGATATCCCGTGCTGGTGCGACCGAGTTACGTGCTCGGCGGCCGCGCCATGCGGATCGTGTACGACGACGAGGAATTGCGCGGGTTTTTCGATGAAGCCGCTCGGGTCGCCCCGGGGCACCCGGTGCTGATCGATTCGTTCCTGGAAGACGCGTTCGAGGCGGATGTCGATGCGATCTGCGATGGCGAGAACGTCGTCATTGCGGGCGTGATGCAGCACATCGAGGATGCCGGCATTCATTCCGGCGATTCCGCCTGCGTGCTGCCGCCGTATCTCATCAGCGAAGACCAGGTCGAGCAGATGCGACAGCACACGCGGGCGTTTGCCTTGGCGCTCGGTGTGGTGGGGCTGATCAACGCCCAGTACGCCATCAAGAACGGCGTGGTGTACTGTCTCGAGGTGAATCCGCGCGCGTCGCGCACGGTGCCGTTTGTCTCCAAGACAACCGGCGTGCCGCTCGCGGGCCTGGCTGCCGCTGTGATGGTCGGGCGCAAGCTCGACGCGCTCGGACTCACGGACGATCCGTTGCAGCCATACGTGGCGGTAAAGGAAGCGGTGTTCCCCTTTGCGAAATTTCCCGGCGTCGACACACGCCTCGGCCCGGAGATGCGCTCGACCGGCGAGGTGATGGGCATCGCCGATTCCTTTGGCATGGCGTTCGCCAAGGCGCAGGCGAGCGCCGACGGTGCCTTGCCCCTGGCGGGTTCCGTCCTGGTCACTGTCAACGACCACGACAAGCCGACGGTCGTGCCGATTGCGCGGCGCTTCCACGAGCTCGGTTTCCGGGTGCTCGCGACGTCGGGGACGCAGCGGTATCTGCGCGCGCGCGGTGTGCCGGCGGAACTGGTCCTCAAGGTCTACGAAGGCCGGCCCAACGGCATCGACCTGATGGTGTCGGGCCAGGTGCACCTGCTGGTCAATACGCCGCTCGGCAAGCTGACGCAGCGGGATGACTACGCCATGCGTCGCGCGGCACTGCAGCACGGCATCCCGTACACCACTACCATGTCGGCCGCGTCGGCCGCGTGCGACGCGATCATCGCGATGAAGAGCCGGCGCCTCGAGGTGCGATCGCTGCAGGAGTGGCATGCGATGGCGCGTCAACTGGTGAGTTGAGGATGACCGCTACAGCGCGCGACACGGACTTCGTTGCGTCGCTTCGCGCGCGTGTCCGCGGCGAGGTGCGCGAACCCGAGCCGTTGTCGCGCTGGTCGACCTACCGGATCGGTGGTCCGGCCACCGTGCTGATGCCGGCCGTCGCAGAAGATGTCGCCGCGGCATTGCGACAGTGCGCCGATGCCGGCGTGCCGTGGTTTGCGCTCGGCCTCGGTTCCAATCTGCTCTTTCCCGATGACGGTCTTGACGCGCTGGTGATTCGCGTCGGCAAGGGCCTCGATCAGCTGGTGCAACATGGTGACCTGTGGACGATCGGCGCCGGCATGCCGCAACCACTCGCCGCCAAGCGAACGGCGGCGGCCGGATACGGCGGCATCCACAAGATGGTGGGCGTGCCGGGCAGTGTCGGCGGTGGCATCGTGATGAATGCCGGATGTCACGGTGCGGAGTGGCGCGACACGGTGCAATCGGTTGACCGTGATCGATCAACACGGCAACGATCGCGTCGTGCCGGCCCTCGAGGCGGGGTTCACGTATCGGCGGAGCGCCCTGGGTGCCGTGGTGGTCGTGCAGACCACGGTGCAATTGCGTCCCGCCGACGCGGCCGCACTCGAAGCGGAGACGGAGGAGCTGTACCGCTGGCGCAAGGAGGGCACGCCGTTCAACCAGCCCTGTTGCGGATCGGTGTTCAAGAATCCGATCCTGCCGGCCGACGCGGGACCGGGGCCGCCGCGCACCGCGGGGCAGTTCATCGAAGCGGCCGGGCTCAAGGGCACTCGCGTTGGCGGCATTGAAGTGTCGCCGATGCACGCGAATTATCTCGTCAACACCGGGGGCGCTACGGCGGCGGATGTGCTGTCGGTGATGCGCGAAGTCCGGCGTCGAGTGGAGGACGAGTTCGGTGTGGTGCTAGAGCCGGAAGTGAAATTGATCGGTCGCGACGGGAAGCAGAGTTCGGTGGCGAGGGGTTGAGGCACGACTCGGAGGGTGTGCACGCTGAACGACCGGACCGTGTGACGAATTCGCATAGTCGCCCGCTGATCCGTCAACTGCTGCGTCGGGAGGACGCTTCGTTCTGGTGGTCGGGCGTGCTGTACGGATGCGTGTTTTACGGGCACATCTCCGCGACGCCGTCTGGAATCTGGCATGTCGCCCTCAATTGCGGACTGTGCGCTGCCACCGCGATGGTCGTGACCTCGGGATTCAGAGGGGCCCGTCTGTTACGCGATGCGCGAGACCGCAAGGATATCGCGAGGCAACAGCAGGAAATCCGGGATGAGGCTGTGGCGCCGGGCGAGGTCGGTCCCGATCCCGCCGGACCCGCGACGTACCGGTGGTCGCTCGAACCGCAGCGGGACACCGACGGCGGCGGCGACTCGTCTGCGTAGCGTCAGGCGCCGCCGGTTCCGCAGCACCCGGTGCCGGTCCGGATCCTCGATTTCGGCGCCCCATCGACGGTAACACCGGCCTACCGTCCTGCCACCCGGCGCACCACCTCCGCGATGTGCGATGCATCCATCCCGTAGTGCGCGATCAGTTCCGGCGGCGTTCCCGATTGACCGAACTTGTCGCGGACCCCCACGAATTCCTGCGGCACTGGCATCCGTTGCACCAGTAGCTCGCCGACGGCCGACCCCATCCCGCCGGCGATCTGGTGCTCCTCGACCGTCACCACGCGAGGCGCACGACTGACGGCCGCCAGAATCGTCTCGGCGTCGAGCGGCTTGATGGTCGACAGGTTGACCACGATCGTGCCTACGCCACTCCCGCCCAGCTCACGCGCGGCTTGGAGCGCCTGGTGGACCAGTGCCCCGGTGGCGATGATCGTCACCTGCGGTGGCACCGCCGGTGAGCTCCCCGCGCGCTGCCGCCGCACGCCACGCGGTGAGGTGCGACAAGTGCAGCCCCTCGCGCCGCAACAATGCACCGAGCGCGCCGGGCACGGTACAGCGCGCGGCTTCCTCCAACAGCTGCTGCTTGTACACGACGGAAAAACGGCGCCGACCGCGGGCAGTGGGCACCCCCACATCGTGCACCAGGACGGGACTTTCAACGAGGGACGACACCATCGGACCAATGTCGACCGCCCTCGTAGACTAAACTACCGGAGGATCGGTGTCTCACTCGTATTGGCAGAAAGGGTTGACTTTGCCCCCCCCCCGTGGTTTACCTGCGACCGCAAGTCTCGATGGGTTGCGGATGGCGACACACCACACAGACGTTGGGAGGGAGCGATGAGGGCAGCAGAATCGATCGCGTTGAGCGTAGCTCGACTGATATTGGTTGTTGTCGCGTTCCTGGCGATTACGGGCAGCCGTGCAAGAGCCGACCAAGAACCGGGTGGTTGCTCTGGCGCCTCGCTGCAGTGGCACTGCGCCGATGATCAAGGCGGCTGGACGGGAAGCAGTTACTGCAAGAACGGTTTGAGCGGCGGTTGCGAATCGTGTTATCACTCAGGACTCTCATCGGATTACTGCTACTACACAGGGCAGGCGCACCATGAGTACTTCACGCCTGATACCTACCCTGGTTGAGGATACCGCTCGACAGGCTCAGACGGGAGGCGCCGACGCTGGCGCGCTGCGACGTGCCGCCTCCGCGCCGACGCAGCGTGGGCCAATGCGTGTGTTGTGGTTGTTCTTTTTTCTCGTCGTGAGCGGCTGCTCACGTCGGGCCGCGGTGCCCGGAGAAAAGGTGGTGAATGTCGCGGCCAACGAAGTTGTCCGCAGCCCGATGTTCGGCCGACTGGAAGCAATCGCCATTCGCGGCCCGTACATCTGGGTTGCCGATGGCAGCGGTAATCCGTTCTTGCACGTGATCGACCTCCGGACCAAGGCGATCGTCCGTTCATTTGGCCGCAGCGGAGACGGTCCGGGCGACTTCCATGGCATTTTCGGCCTGTTCCCGGCTCCGAACAGCGACTCGGACGTTGTTGCCTACGACCTTGACTTGCACCGCCTGACCACGCTGCGCGTCCGCGAGGATGGCCGGACGACAGTGCAGCAGGTTACGCAACTGGCGAACTTTCCCTTCGTGTCGAATATCGCTCCATTGAATGGCTCGTACGTCGGCTGGGTGGAGGACCCAGGCCCGCGCTGGGAGCTGTTCGGAAACGGATTGACGCCAGTACTGATTCCGGGTCCGCTGATCGGTCCCGCGAGTGCGCCATTGCGCGAGCGGATTTCTGCCTCCTCCAACATGAGATTGTGTGCGAAGCCAGATGGACGTAGGTTCGCGGTCCTCTACGGTTCTGCGGGTCGAATCGAGCTACATGACGCAGCTGCGGCGTTGATCACCGTCGCAGCGGTCCCGGACGCGTCCGACGGTCATTTTCAGCGCCAGGCAGGCGGCGTGCTACGCTGGCGCCGGCAGCGTTTCTATTATTCTGCGTGTGCTGCAACCAACCGGTTTCTGTTCGCATTGTTTTCCGGCAGGGACGCTCGGCCGCCAGCAACCGGTTTTGATGCCGCAACCCAAATCGAGGTGTACAGCTGGGACGGGTTGCTCAAAGGCGTATTAAGAACCTCTGCTCCGATTCGTAGTTTGGCGGTTGACAGCTCCGGAGGTGCGCTATATGGAGCCGGCGCGAGCGGTCAGAGCGCCGTCTACGAATTCGACATCCCGCGACAATTCAGCGGGACCGACGAATGACACCGCGACATCGAGTGGCGCGGCTGATCGACTCGGCCACGATCATGCTTGCGATCGCCGGCATCGTTGTACTTGGCGTGCGATTGGTGCGCCATCGACCGGCGAACGTGGGGCGCCGTCCTGCGCTACTACCAGTAGCAGCCCTGGCTCCGGCGGCTCACGACGATTCGACAGCCCCGTTTCCCTCCGGGCAACGCCTCTCACGCTTGCAGTTGTTCGATCTCGTGCATGCCGGAATTGCGGTGGGAGATTCCACACCTGTTGTTCGCGTTGTTGTATTCGCGGACTATGGCTGCGGCTGGTGCGCCGCATTCGATTCAACACTGACCGTGGTCATGGCACGCTATCCGGACCTTGTCGGTGTGGTGTACGAGCCCCTCTTGCTCGACACGTTGGCATCGGCGCCGTTGGATGTTCAGGCGGCCGCGTTCTGTGCTGCAGAAATGGGTTCCTTCAGCCGATTTCATCGAGTCGCATATCGCAATCAATCATGGGTTTCGGCAGCGGACGGATGGCGGCGCATTGCTCGATCAGCTGGAATCAATGATCGCGGTGGTTTTGAGCGGTGCGTGCTCGGTGATCGATACCGAGCGAACGTACTCGCGATTACTCGCGAAGCCAGATCCCTTGGCTTTGTCACCACGCCGTCCGAAGTGATCGGATCGCGGCCCGTTGTCGGGAACGTATCGCTCGCCGTGATGGATTCGTTTGTCGCGCTGGCGGTCGCCGACGGTCGGCGCGCACCACAGTAGTTGCGCAGGGCAACGAACCTGGTATGAAGGGCCGGCGAACAGCTGTTCACGTATCGGCGGAGCGCCTCGCGTGCGATGGTCGCGGGGACGGTCCGGTTGCACAAGGCAGGTGCGGCGGCGCGTGGACGAGCAATTCGGCGTGACGCTGGAGCCGGAGGTGAAGGTGATCGGTCGCGACGGAACGCTGGGTTCGGGGGTGTAACATCCTCGGAGAGCCGAATCGACCGTTGATCGGAAAACTCTTGCGCGGTGCGTCCGCCTAGCGTCCTGCCACCCGGCGCACCGCCTCCGCGATGTGCGATGCATCCATCCCGTAGTGAGCGATCAGTTCCGGCGGCGTTCCCGATTGACCGAACTTGTCGCGGACCCCGACGAATTCCTGCGGCACCGGCATCCGTTGCACCAGCAGCTCGGCGACGGCCGACCCCATCCCGCCGGCGATCTGGTGCTCCTCCACCGTCACCACGCGGGGCGCGCGCCTGACGGCCGCGAGAATCGTCTCGGCGTCGAGCGGCTTGATGGTCGACAGGTTGAGCACGATCGTGCCCACGCCACTCCCGCCCAGCTCACGCGCGGCTTGGAGCGCCTGGTGGACCAGTGCCCCGGTGGCGATGATCGTCACCTGCGGTGCCACGGCCGGCGTCGCGAGCGAGCTGTCCCAATAGCACTGCGCCCGGCCGATCTCGAACGGCGACGCCTCGGTGGTGATCACCGGCGTCTTCTCGCGCGCCAGTCGCAGATACACCGGCGTGTCGGTCCGCGCCGCCGCGACGTGGCCTTCCGTGCCTCGATGGCGTCGCACGGTGAAAGCACGACCATGCGTGGGACGACGCGAGTGATGGCGATGTCCTCGATGGCCTGATGCGTGCCGCCATCGGGACCGACCGACACGCCCGCGTGAGATCCGGCAATCTTGACCGGCTGATTGTTGTAGCAGATGGTGGTCCGGATCTGCTCCCAGTTGCGGCCGGGGCTGAACATGGCGTACGACGTGATGAACGGAACCTTGCCCATCGCGGCCATGCCGCTGGCCACGCCGGCAAGATTCTGTTCCGCCACGCCGAGCTCGACGAACCGCGCCGGATACTTCTGCCTGAACGCCAGCATGTGCGTCGACTCGGTGAGGTCGGCACACAGCCCGACGACGCGCTCGTCCGCGTCACCGGCCAGCACCAGCCCATCGCCGAATCCGCTGCGGATCGCGACCTTGCTCGACGTCGTCGGCGAAAATCCCGGGATTGAGCTGCTGCTCGCGAACGATCATGACGAGGCCTGGTGTTCCGCCGCGATCCGGCCGCCAGCGTGCGCAACTCATCGAGCGCGTGCCGTGCCTGCTCTGCATCGGGCGGCTTGCCGTGCCATTCGTATTTCCGCTCGAATTCCTTGACGCCCTTGCCGGGAATCGTGTGGGCCAGGATCAGCGTCGGCTTCTCGAACACGGCCGCGGCGGTGCGGATCGCGCGGTCGATCTCGCGGAAATCATGCCCATCGATCTCGATCACGTGCCAGTTCCAGGCGCGCCACTTGTCGGCCAGTGGCTCGAGCGGCATGATGTTCTCCGTGAAGCCATCGATCTGGATGTTGTTGCGATCGATGATGCCCACGAGGTTGTGCAGCCGCTCCTTGCCGCCCAGCATGCCCGCCTCCCATGTCGCACCCGCTTCCTGTTCTCCGTCCGACATGAGACAGTAGATCCTGCGTTCGCCATCCTTGCCATCGATACGGTCGGCGATCGCCATCCCGACCGCCTGCGACAATCCCGAACCCAATGGTCCCGAGCTCGTTTCCAGTCCCGGCAACCATTCGCGATGCGGATGGCCTTGCAGCCGCGAGCCGAACTTGCGCAGCGTCTGCAGTTCCGCGATCGGGAAATATCCCGCATACGCCATCGCGGCGTAGAGCACCGGACAGATGTGACCATTGGACAACACCAGCCGGTCGCGATCAGGCCAGGCGGGGTTCTTCGGATCGTGCTTGAGGCCATGCAGGTACAGATAGGTGAAGATGTCGGCCATGCCGAGCGGGCCGGCGGTGTGGCCGCTGCCGGCAGCGAGCAGCATCGTAATGATTGACTCGCGGATCTGGTTGGCCGTCGCCTCCAGTCGGTGAATCGTCTCGTCATCGAGTTGCAGCATGCCATCTCCCGCCGTTGCTTCGCGTAGCGCGCGCTCTCCGACCCTACGACGATCTGGAGGCGCTCGCGGGCACGGGCGCGAGCGAGCGAGCTGGGGCCAGACCGGCTCAACGGCGTTGGCCTGGTGGTTGCGGCTGCATCGGTGTGAGGGCGATCCTTTTCGCCACGCTGAACCCGCAAGCGTGCGATGCAATGTCACACATCCTGTTCGGAGGGCATCATGCGACTCAACCCGAAGGCCCTGGCGTCCACGACCGCTCTGTTGTGGGGTGGGGCGGTGTGCTTCGCCGGCGTGGCCCACCTCATCTGGCCTGGCTATGGCGGCGCCTTTCTCGACATCGCGGCGTCGATTTATCCGGGCTACCACGTTGGCGGGCTTGGCACCGTGATCGTCGGGACGTTGTACGGCTTGGTCGACGGGTTTGCCGGCGGGCTGGTGGCGGCCTGGATCTACAACGCGTTCAACGGGTCGATGACACCCGGCGAGGCGATGCCGCGCTGATGCCGCGGCGACGCGGTGTCAGCTGGGCGCAAGTGCAGCGCATGGCGCACCAACTGCCGGGCGTGCATGACGGATCCTCATACGGCACGCCGGCGCTCTTCGTGCGCAAGAAGCTCCTGATCCGTCTTCGCGACGAGGGCGATTCGCTCGCCGTGCGCTGCGATCCCGTATCCCGCGACTTGCTGCTGCGCACCGATGCCGCGATGTATTTTCTCACCGATCACTATCGCAATTATCCGTGGATCCTGGTCCAGCTCGCGGACGCGGATGCGGGCGCATTGCGCGACCGCATCGAGGACGCCTGGCGGTTGGTCGCGGGGAAGCGACTCATCGCGGAGTTCGAGCAATGAGCGCCTGCGACGCGATCCTCCGGTCGCGGTAGCACGCCCTCCCTCACCATGCCGTCGAGCGTGGCGACCGTTGCCGCCCTCGGGCGGTTCGGCGACCGTCGTGGGCGCGAGCCGCGGTCGGACGCGGCCGCTGTCGGCGCCCCTATCTTTGGGCCGTCCCGGCGACGGCCGGGCTCTACCGGAGGGTGAATGTCCGACGTGTTCGTGCACGAATCCAGCTATGTCGATGACGGCGCGCGGATCGGCAGTGGCAGCAAGGTCTGGCACTTTTCCCACGTCATGGCCGGTGCCGTGATCGGCGACCGCTGCAATCTCGGCCAGAACGTCGTGGTGATGCCGGGGACACGCATCGGCAACAATGTCAAGATCCAGAACAACGTGTCGATCTACGAAGGCGTCGAACTCGAAGACGACGTATTTTGCGGGCCGAGCTGCGTGTTCACCAACGTGATCAATCCCCGCAGTCACATCTCGCGCAAGCATGAGTACCGGCGCACGCTGGTGCGTCGCGGCGCCTCGATCGGGGCCAACGCGACCATCGTGTGCGGCACCACGCTCGGCGCGTTCTCGTTCATCGGCGCCGGCGCGGTGGTCACGAGCGACGTGCCGGATTTCGCGCTGATGGTCGGCGTGCCGGCGCGTCGCGTTGGCTGGGTCTGCCAGTGCGGTGTCCGGCTGGTGGTGCACGACGGCGAGGCGACGTGCGGCGAGTGTGCGTGGGAATACGAGGAGCGACAGGGTACGCTGGAGGTCCGGAACAAACCCTGATTGATGAGCCCGAGTCGGCCAGTCCGCGTGACGCGCACGGCTCGCGCGCGCGGGCCGATTCCGTTCTCCCGGCTCACGGTTGTCTCGTGGCGGTGGCCGTGGCCAGCCGCCGGATCGAATCGCGCGCTGCGACGCGCAATGCTGCCCCGGCTGGCGCTGCATGGCCCCCCGCCCGCCGGGTCACTAACTTCCCCGCCAACTTGCACTTACCGATCAAAGGATCTCCCGGCATGTCTGTGCCCATGCTCGACCTGAAAGCGCAGTATCAGACCATCAAGGATGACGTGCTCGGACGGATGATGGGCGTCATTGAACGGCAGCAATTCATCATGGGGCCGGAGATCGCCGAGCTCGAAACGGCGATCGCCGAACTGTCGCATACCCGCCACGCGATTGCGTGCGCTTCCGGCACGGACGCGATCCTGCTGCCGGTCCGGGCGCTCAACCTGGCACCCGGCGACGAGGTCATCTGTCCCGCCTTTACCTTCTTCGCGACCGCCGGCGCGATTCACAACGGCGGCGGGCGACCGGTGTTCGTGGACATCGACGCCGACACGTTCAACATCGATCCCGACGCGATTGCCACCGCGGTGACACCGCGCACCAGGGCGATCGTTGTCGTCGATCTCTACGGCCAGATGGCCGCGCTGGACCGCATCCTG
The DNA here is from genome assembly GCA_963796635.1 of uncultured Gemmatimonadales bacterium. Lineage (GTDB taxonomy): Bacteria > Gemmatimonadota > Gemmatimonadetes > Gemmatimonadales > GWC2-71-9 > Palsa-1233. Next base: position 1,556,953 of record CAWCMH010000001.1, on the reverse strand, counting down.
CCGCTGGCGGAGAAGCACGGTTTTGCCGTGATCGAGGACGGGGCGCAGGCGATTGGCGCGCGACGCAAGGTCGACGGAACCTGGCGCATGGCCGGCGAATTACCCACGGTCGGCACCTTCTCGTTCTTCCCGAGCAAGAACCTCGGCGGCTGGGGCGACGGCGGCATGATGACCACGCAGGACACCGCGCTGGCCGATCGGCTCAAGCGGCTGCGACTGCACGGCGGCGCCAAGCAGTACCATCACGACGAGGTCGGCCTCAACTCGCGGCTCGACACGCTCCAGGCCGCGATCCTGCTCGCCAAATTGCCGCATCTCGCCGGCTGGAGCGCCGGACGCCGGGCGCGCGCGGCGCGCTACGACACGGCCTTCGCAAACCTCGACGCGGTGCGCACACCGGTGGTCGACCCCGCCAACGAGCACATCTTCCATCAATACACGCTGCGCGCGGATCGCCGCGACGAACTGCGCAGCTTCCTGCAGGCGCGCAACATCGGCAGCATGATCTATTATCCGACCGCCTTGCACCTGCAGCCATGCTTTGCCGACCTGGGGTACCGGATGGGGTCGCTGCCGGTGACCGAGCAGGCGATGAAGGAAGTGATCTCGCTGCCGATCTACCCCGAGCTGACCGATACGCAGCAGGATGAAGTCATCGCCGCGGTGCACGAGTTCTATCGATGAGTCGATTGAAGATCGGCGTGATCGGCGCCGGTGCGTGGGGCAAGAATCATGTGCGGACGCTGGCCGGCATGCCCGATGTCGAATTGGCATCGGTGTGCGATGCCAATCCGAAAACCCGCGATCGGCTCACGGCGCAATATCCCGATGCCTTCATCACCGGTGATCCAGCCGCGCTGCTGGGTCGCGTCGAGGCCGTGGTGATTGCGGCGCCCGCACCGGCGCACGCCGCGCTGGCACTCCAGGCCGTCGCCGCCGGTATCCCGGCCCTGGTGGAGAAGCCGTTCGCGCTCTCCGTCGCCGACGCTGAAGCAATGGCCGAAGCTGCGGAACGCAAGGGTGTGCCGCTGCTGGTCGGCCATCTGCTCGTCCATCATCCGATCATCGAGATGCTGCGCCACCGCATCGTCGATGGTTCGCTCGGGACGCCGTACTATCTCTATTCGCAACGCGTCAACCTGGGGCAGGTGCGTCCCGACGAGAACGCGCTCTGGTCGCTGGGTCCGCACGATGTGTCGATTGCGCTGCACCTGCTCGACGAAGCGCCCACGCACGTGGCCGCGCACGGCCATGCGTATCTGCAGCCGGGCATCGAGGACGTCGTGTTCCTGATCATGACGTTCGCGTCGGGCGCGATGGCGCATGCCCAGCTCTCGTGGCTCGACCCGCACAAGGAACGCAAGCTCACCGTGGTGGGATCGAAGCAGATGGCGGTGTTCGATGACATGGCGCCGCGCGAAAAGCTGCGCATCTACGACAAGGGCGTCGACCGCAAGGAGGCCTTCGTGTCGGCGGCGGAATCCCTCACCCTGCGCGAGGGCGACATCGCGATTCCCCGGATTCCTGGCGGGGAACCCCTGCCGATCGAACTGGCCCACTTCGTGCGCGTGGCGCAGGGCGCCCCCGTGGAACGGACCGGTGCCGTCGCTGGGGTCCGGGTGGTTCGTGTGCTTGACGCCGCCAGCCGGTCGCTCGCCGCCGGAGGAACCCCGATGACTGTGGAGATGGCTCGATGAGTCTGGCAGATGACCTGATCGCCCGCGCGGCGAAGCGCGATATCACCTTCGGCATTGTCGGGCTGGGCTACGTCGGACTGCCGCTGGCCGTCGAGCTGGGCCGGGCCGGCTTCAAGGTCCTCGGCTACGACATCACGCAGCGGGTGGTCGAGGGCCTCAACGGCGGCAAATCGCACATCAAGGATGTGTCCGACGCCGACGTCGCCGACCTGCGCAAGAGCGGTCATTTCGAGGCCACCACCGATGCCACGCGCCTGAGCGAGGCCGATGCGATCTCGATCTGCGTGCCGACGCCGTTGTCGAAATACAAGGATCCCGACGTGTCCTTCATCGTGGCCGCCACGGACGCGATCAAGAACAGCCTGCGGCGCGGGCAGGTGATCATCCTCGAAAGCACCACGTATCCAGGGACGACGCGCGAGATCATGCTGCCGTCGCTCGAAAGTACCGGGCTCAAGGTTGGCGAGGATTTCTTCCTCGCGTTCTCGCCCGAGCGCGTCGATCCGGGCAATCCCCGGTTCGGCACCAAGAACACGCCGAAAGTGGTCGGGGGCATCACCGCCGACTGTCATCGTGTCGCGTGCGCGATGTACGCGCCGGCGATCGACACGCTGGTCCCGGTGAGCACCACCGAAGCGGCCGAACTGGTCAAGCTGCTCGAGAACACCTTCCGCAGCGTGAACATCGGCCTCGTCAACGAGATGGCGATCGTGTGCGACAAACTCGGTGTCGATGTGTGGGAAGTGATCGAAGCCGCGGCCACCAAGCCGTTCGGCTTCATGAAGTTCCTGCCCGGGCCGGGCCTGGGCGGCCACTGCATCCCGATCGATCCGCACTACCTCGCGTGGAAGATGCGCGGGCTCAACTACAAGACCCGGTTCATCGACCTGGCCGGCGAGCTCAACAGCGAGATGCCGCTGTTCTGGGTGCGCAAGTTGATGGAGACCCTCAACCAGCACGGCAAGGCGATCAACGGCGCCAAGATTCTCGTGCTGGGAGTGGCGTACAAGAAGGACATCAACGATCTGCGCGAAAGTCCGGCGCTCGACATCCTCGCCCTGCTGCACCAGTACGGCGCCGACGTGTCGTACCATGACCCGTATGTGGCGAAGTTCTCCGAGGGCGGGCACGACTACCAATCCGTTCCGCTCACCGAAGCGCTGCTGCGCAGCGTGGATGGGGTCCTCATCGTCACGGATCACTCCAGCATCGACTGGCCGCTGGTCAAGCGCGCCGCGCCGCTCGTGGTCGATACGCGCCACACGCTGGCCAAGGTGCCCTGAGTGCGGGTCACGGTCATCGGGTCCGGCTACGTCGGGCTCGTGGCAGGCGCCTGTCTCGCCGAGACCGGCAACCAGGTGGTCTGTGCCGACCGCGACCCGGACAAGATCGCCGGCTTGCAGCGCGGGGCGTTGCCGATCTACGAGCCCGGCCTGGAACCGCTGGTGGCACGAAACGCCCAGGACGGCAGGCTGGCTTTCACCACCGACCTCGCTGGCGCCGTGCGTCATGGCGACGTGGTGTTCATCGCGGTCGGGACGCCGCCGGGGGAGGATGGCTCGGCCGATCTCCAGCACGTCCTCGATGTCGCGCGCACCGTGGGTGCGCACCTCGACCGCTTCAAGGTGATCGTCACCAAGTCGACGGTGCCGGTGGGCACGGCCGAGAAGGTGCGTGCGGCGGTGCGCAGCCAGGGTCGCGGCGAGTTCGCGGTCGCGTCGAACCCCGAGTTCCTCAAGGAAGGCGCCGCGATCGACGATTTCATGAAACCCGATCGCGTCGTGCTCGGCGTCGATGATCCGCGCGCCGAGGCGCTGCTGCGGGAACTGTATGCGCCGTTCGTGCGCACCGGCTCGCCGATCCTGTTCATGGATATTCCGTCGGCCGAGATGACCAAGTACGCCGCCAACGCGATGCTCGCCACGCGCATCTCGTTCATGAACCAGATCGCCGAACTCTGCGAGCTGGTCGGGGCCGACGTGTTCGCGGTGCGCAAGGGGATCGCCAGCGATTCGCGGATCGGTCCGGCATTTCTCTTTCCCGGCCCGGGGTACGGTGGGTCGTGCTTTCCCAAGGACGTCCAGGCGCTGGTGCACATGGCTCGCGGGCACGCGCTCACGCCCGACTTGTTCGAGGCGGTTGAAGCTGTCAACGCGCGCCAGAAGCAGGTGGTGCTTGCCAAGCTCCGCGCATTGATCGGAGACGTCGGTGGCCGCACCATCGCGGTGTGGGGGTTGGCATTCAAGGCGGGCACCGACGACATGCGCGAGAGCCCGGCCGTGACGCTGGTCGAGGCGCTGCTGGCCGCCGGCGCGCAGGTCAATGCGCACGATCCCGAGGCCACGCCGGTGGCGCAGAAGCTGTGGGGCGACCGGGTCACGCTGGTGAGCGATCCGTACGCCGCGGTGACCGGAGCCGATGGCCTCTGTGTGATGACCGAATGGCTCATGTACCGGACGCCCGACTTTGCGCGCATCAAGGCGGCCATGCGCACCGCCGCCATCGTCGACGCCAGGAATCTGTATGATCCCGCGCGACTCGCCGCGTCCGGCTTTGCCTATGCCGGGATCGGTCGCGCCGCGGCTGCGCGCCCGCCGCGGGCGGCGGCCTGATGCGGGTCGCCATCACCGGCGCCGCCGGCTTCGTGGGCTCGCATCTGGTCGACCGCTTTCTCGCCGACGGGCACGACGTGGTCGGCGTCGACAATTTTCTCACCGGGCGCCCGGACAATGTCGCGCACCTGCGTGCCGACCCGCGCTTCACGCTGATCGAGCACGACGTCAGCGAACCGTTCACCGTCGAGGGCACGCTCGACGGCGTGCTCCACTTCGCGTCGCCGGCGAGTCCACCCGACTACCAGAAGTATCCGCTCGAAACGCTCAACGTGGGCTCCCGCGGCACGGCGCACTGCCTGGAAATCGCGCAGGCGCACCGGGCGCGCTTCTTTCTCGCGTCCACGTCGGAAGTCTACGGCGATCCGACCGTGAGTCCGCAGCCCGAGACGTACTGGGGCTACGTCAACTCGATCGGTGAACGCAGCATGTACGACGAGGCCAAGCGGTTTGCCGAAGCGATGACGATGACGTATCATCGCCGCTACGGCGTCGACACGCGGATCGTGCGGATCTTCAACACGTACGGCCCGCGCATGCGTCCGCGGGACGGGCGCGTGGTATCGAACTTCATCGTGCAGGCGCTGCTGGGCGAGCCGTTGACGGTGTACGGTGACGGTCGACAGACCCGGTCGTTCTGCTACGTGTCCGATCTCGTCGAGGGGATCTACCGGTTGTACCACAGCACGCGCACCGAGCCGACCAACGTCGGGAACCCGGGTGAGTTCACCATGCTGCAGCTCGCCGAACTGGTGCGGGAGCTGACCGGGACCGTGTCGCGCATCGTGCATGAGCCGCTGCCGGCAGACGACCCGCGCCAGCGCAAGCCGGACATTGCCGTGGCGCGCGCCGTGCTCGGTTGGCAGCCGGAGGTCGAACTGCGGCAGGGCCTGCAACGCACGATTGCGGCGTTCCGCGAGGAGGTCGGCGATGGACACTAGCTCGCGCGCCGTGATGGACATCGCCCGCGAACGCTTCGCCAATCGCGATTATTACGGCGCGTTGCTGTCGCTCGAGGACGTGGTCGGCGCGGGCCGGACCTACGCCGACGTGCACCACATGCGGGGGCTGTGTTTTTCGCTGCTCGATCGGCCCGACGAAGCGCTCCAGGAATTCGATCGGGCGCTCACGCTCAATCCCCGGTATCTCGAGGCGCTGCTGCACCGCGGCCTGGTGCTCAATCAAGTGGGGCGCGCGGAGGACGCGGCGGCCGCCTTTGCCGCGGCCACCGCGGCCCAGGGCGCACCGGTCGCCGGATTCAGCGCGCCAGTGGCGGCCCGGCTGGCGAACGAGCACGCGCACCTCGGTGACGCGTACGCCGAAGCCGGCGGCCTGGGCGAAGCGGTCCTCGAATACCGCCGCGCGGTCCAACTGGGCCCCACGTTTCACGACTTGCGGTTGCGCCTTGCGCGACTCTTGCTCGAAGCGGGGAATCCCTTGCAGGCGCGCGAGGAACTCGAGTTCGTGGTGGAGTCGCGCCCCGACCTGATCGACGCGCAGGTGCAGCTCGGTCTGGCGCGCTATCTCGCGGGCGACACCGCCGGTGCCCGCCATGTCTGGGAGGCCTGCATGGCGTCGCGTCCGGACGTGGAGCGGGTGGCCTCCTATCTTGCGATGGTGGAGCGCATTCCGGAGTGAAATCCGCCAGATTGCTCTGGCTCCTCGTTGCCGGCTGCAGTTGGCAGCATCCCGGGCGCGAGCAGCTTGGCGATGAGGCGTGGCATGCCGCCCGGTGGGGCGACGCGGTCGAGGACTATCGCGCCGCGGGTGACGCGCCGCAGGTCACCGCCAAGCTTGCCGACGCGACGCTGCACGCCGGGCTGCTCACCGAATCGGCCGCGGCGTGGATCAAGCTGGGCCGGGCCGAGCCCGGCCGCGTGGGCGAAGCCGCGTCGGGGCTGGCGCGAGTGGCGCATGAGGCGCAACTCGAAGGCAAACGGACCGCCTTGGTCGACGCCCTGGTTGGTCTGGCGCAGCTGGCGCCGCGGTGGCCGCTCGAGCGTGCGGCCGAATGGATTGGCGAACCGGACTCGCTCTCGGCCGATCAGGCGAGCGTGGTGATCCCGGCGATGCTCGCCGGCGTCACGACGCGCGAGGCAGCGGATGCGTTGTTACTTCAACTGGGACGTGCCGATCGGGCCCAGGGGGCGTGTGACCTGGCCGTACCGATTCTTGGCGGGCTGCTCCGCCGCAATACAGCAGGGGACCTCCATGACCGTGCGGGAGATCTATTGAGCTCGTGTGAACTGACCTCGGGATTCAAGGCACTGGCGGCGGCCAACGTGGCGGTCGCGGAGCAGTGGTTCGATCAGGCCGCGGTCCTCGATTCCGTGGGTCCGGCGGGACGCCGGGCGCGAATCGCCATCGGGGATGCCGCCCTGGCGCAGAACGATACCGCGCGCGCCCGCGCGGCGTGGGAGCTGTCGCTGACGAACGCACCGGTGTCGGCCGATTCGCTCGCCCGCATGGCGCAGTTGCGTCTGCAGCAGGTGAGCGCCGGTGGCGACAGCGGCGCCGTCGTGCCGCCGCAGTCGTGATGCGCGCCGTGCCCCGCTGGATGGCTGTTACGGCGCTCGGCGTGCTCACCGCGCTTGCCGGATGCGCGCACCATCATGCGCCGCCGGCGATATCCCTGACCGCGCTGAACGCGTCGCCCAAGACGATCGACTCGCTCTGGACGTCGGCGCTGGATCTCTACCGCCGCCACAAGTGGGAGAAGGCGGCGGAAACGTTCGACCGCGTCGAACTCGAGTTGCCGCCGGGCGATCGTCGCGCGCTCGAGGGACGTCTGTATCTGGGCGACCTGTACGTCCGGTCGGGCAGCAACCTGCAGGGCGTGCGCGAATACCAGCGGCTGGTCGACGACTATCCCACCGACTCGCTCGCGCCCGAAGCGCTCCTCCGGTCGGGCGATGCGTATGCCGCTCTCTGGCGCAATCCCGAACTGGATCCGACATACGGCATCACCGCCAAGTCCGTGTACAGCGAAGTACTGAGTCGCTATCCAGGCACGCCGGCAGCGACGCGCGCCAACCTGGCCATCGCGGCCTTGGACGACAAGTTCGCGACCAAAGAATACCGCGAGGCCAAGTTTTACCTGAAGTACAAGGCCAACGAATCCGCCATCCTCTATCTCAAGGATCTGGTGCTTACGTATCCGCAGGCAACCGTGGTGCCGGATGCGCTGGCGGATCTGGTCGATGCCTATCGCAAGCTGAATTATCAGGACGACATCCGCGACACGTGTACCTACATGCGGACCAACTGGGCCACCACGCCGCAGTACCGGAAGTCCTGTCCCGCCGCGGCGGCGCCGGACAGCGCCAGCGGCAAGGCTGCCGGGGGCTGACGCGGTGCGGCTGGGCGTCCTCGGCGGCTCGTTCGACCCGCCCCACAACGCGCACATCATTCTCGGCCGGCTCGCGCTCGAACAGCTTGCGCTCGACCGCGTGGTGTTCATGGTGGCCGCATCGCAGCCCTTCAAGCAGGCCGGGCATCACGCCTCGGCGCCCGATCGCCTGCGGATGACGGCCCTCGCGGTGGCCGACGAACCCGGCCTGGCCGCCGACGGTCGGGAACTGGATCGCCCCGGACCGTCGTACACCATTGATACGCTGCGCGACCTGCATGCCGAACAGCCTGCGCGCGAGCTGGTGCTGCTGATGGGCGCCGACACCGCGGCCGGCTTCTCGCGCTGGCGCGATCCCGACGCAATCCGGGCGTTGGCACAGGTGGTCGTCTGCTGCCGGCACGGAGAGCCCGCGCCGGCGGCGAGCGACGCCACGCTCACCATTCCGGCGCTGGAAATGTCGTCGACTGCGATTCGCGCGCGCGCCGCCGCGGGCCGGCCGCTGGGCGGCTGGGTTCCGTGTCGCGTGGCCGACTACATTGTGGCGGCAAACATTTACGGGGGTCGTGCGGGATGATCAAGCGGGTGGTCGAGGCGGTGTTCGGGTCGCGGCAGGACCGGGAAGTGAAGCGGTTGCAGCCGGTGCTGGCGTCGATTCGCGAGCACGAGCAGCGGCTCGCGCAGCTTGACGACGCCGGGATCCAGGCGCAGACGGTGCGGTTCCGCGGCATGCTGGCCGAGCAGACCGACACCTTGCGGGCCGAGGTCGAGCGACTCCGCGCGGCCAAGCACGGCTGCGCCGATCCGGGCGAACGCGAGGTCATCGACCAGTCGCTGCAGCAGGCCGAGCATGCCTGGAAGCAGGCGATTGTCAGCACGCTCGACGATCTGCTGCCGGAAGCGTTCGCCACGGTGCGCGAAGCCTGCCGGCGCCTGCCAGGGCACCGTCGTCGACGTGACCGGCCAGAAGATCACCTGGAACATGGTGCCGTACGACGTGCAGCTCATCGGCGGCATCAACCTGCATCGCGGACGCATCGCCGAAATGGCGACCGGCGAAGGCAAGACGCTGGTCGCGACGCTGCCGCTGTACCTGAACGCGCTGCCGGGCCGCGGCGCCCACCTGGTTACCGTCAACAACTACCTCGCCCGCCGCGACTCGCAGTGGATGGGGCACCTGTTCACCTGGCTCGGACTCACCGTCGGTTGCCTCGATGACACCGAGCCTGTCGTCGCCGGAGCGGCGCGCGGCGTACAACGCCGACATCACCTACGGCACCAACAACGAGTTCGGCTTCGACTACCTGCGCGACAACATGGTCTTCTCGCTCGACCAGCGCGTGCAGCGCGAACACGTCTACGCCATCATCGACGAAGTCGACTCGATCCTGATCGACGAAGCCCGCACCCCGCTGATCATCTCCGGCCCGGTCGGCGATGAAGACAGCGTCCACTACCGCGGCTACAACGGCAAGGTCGGCGACCTGGTCCGGCGGCAGAACGAAGTCGCCAGCGGACTCGTGGCCGAAGGGGAGCGCCTGCTCGCGAACGACAAGACGCGCAGTGACGCGGCCGTCAAGCTCTACCAGGCCCAGCTCGGCGCCCCCAAGAACAAGAAGCTGCTCAAGCTCCTCAACGAAACCGGGGTCAAGCAGCTCGTGCAGCGCGCCGAACTCGACTATATCGGCGACCGCAAGCTGCCGATGCGCCAGCAGCAGATGCGCGACATCGAGGAATCGCTGTTCTTCGTGCTCGACGAAAAAGGGCACGCGGTCCACCTCACCGATCGCGGCTCGGCGGCGCTCGCGCCGCACGATCCCGGGCTGTTCATCGTGCCCGACATCTCGGAGGAGATTCACCAGGTCGAGCACGACGAGACGCTCGATCCCGAGGCCCGGGCGGAACGGCGGCGCGCGGATCGAGGCCGATTACGCCGCCAAGAGCGAGCAGCTGCACATCATCCACAAGCTGCTCCAGGCGCACGCGCTGTACGAGCGCGAGGTCGACTACATCGTGCAGGAAGGCCAGGTGCTCATTGTCGACGAGTTCACCGGCCGCATCATGCACGGCCGTCGCTGGTCCGACGGGTTGCACCAGGCCGTCGAAGCCAAGGAAGGCGTGACCGTCAAGGGCGAAACGCAGACGCTCGCCACGATCACGATCCAGAATTACTTCCGCATGTACGAGAAGCTCTCGGGCATGACCGGCACCGCCGAGACCGAGGAAACCGAGTTCTACTCGATCTACGGGCTCGAAGTCGCGGTGATCCCGACCAATCGCCCGATCCGCCGGCTCGATCACGTCGACCAGATCTACAAGACGCGCCGCGAGAAGTACAACGCCGTGGTGCAGGAGGTCGAGCGGATCCACGAGACCGGTTTCCCGGTCCTGATCGGCACCACCAATGTCGAGGTGTCGGAGACGCTGTCCCGGCAGCTCAAGCGGCGGGGCGTGCCGCACGAAGTGCTCAACGCCAAGTATCACCAGCGCGAGGCGGAGATCGTGGCGGGCGCCGGGCAGCGTGGCGCGGTGACCATCGCCACCAACATGGCCGGCCGCGGCACCGACATCAAACTCGGCGAGGATCTCGACCTCACCAACGACGAGGCCGGGCTGCACATCATCGGCACCGAGCGGCACGAATCGCGGCGCATCGACCGGCAGTTGCGCGGGCGCTCCGGCCGGCAGGGTGATCCGGGCGTGTCGCTCTTCTTCATGTCGCTCGAAGACGACCTGATGCGCCTGTTCGGCTCGGATCGCATTGCCAAGATGATGGACAAGGGCGGCGCCGAGGAAGGCGAGGTGATCACCGGCAAGATGATCAGCATGGCCATCGAAGGTGCCCAGAAGCGCGTCGAGCTGCAGAACTTCGAGGCCCGCAAGCGACTGCTCGAATATGACGACGTGATGAACCAGCAGCGCGAGGTGATCTACTCGACCCGGCTCTTCGCCCTGGAAAAGGGCGAGGAACTCAAGGCCGAGGCGATCAAGATGATGCGGGCGGCGCTGGAACGCGTGACGCGCGACTACTTCGCCGGCGTCGAACATGCCGAGCAGTATGATCGCGCCGGCCTGCGCTCGGCGCTGATGATGCAGTTCATGGTTGGGCCGGAAGCGGTGCTCGACGCCGCCGCGACGCCGGATCTCGAGGCCATCGTCGCCGCGGTGCGCACCGACGGCGAAGCGGCGTTTGTGCGCAAGGTCGAGTACATGCGCGATTTCGGGGCAAAGATCGGCATCCCCGACGTCGAGCTTCAGTTGTTGTCACAGGTCATGCTGGCGGTGCTCGACGAGAAGTGGAAGGATCACCTCTACGACCTCGACCAGCTTCGCAACGCCATCCAGTATCGCGCCTACGGTCAGCGCGATCCGCTGGTGGAGTACAAGAAGGAAGCGTATGAGATGTTCGAGGATCTCCTGCGCGACATGCAGGCCACGTTTGCCGAACGCTTCCTCAAGGTGCAATTGACGGTCGGTCCGCCGGCCCCGCCGCCACCGTCGACCTCGACGGTGCCGACCGTTGCCAGCGGTCCCTCGACCGACGACCTGTTCACCGCGCCGCCGACCCGCACGGTGGGTGCCGCACCGCGCATGGGCGCGCTCGCGGGCGGCGCACCGGTGCCGAGCGGCGCGCCGGTCGGACGCAACGATCCCTGCCCGTGCGGTTCGGGGAAGAAATACAAGAAGTGTCACGGCGCGGGCGCGTGAGCCGATCCGCGGTGCGACAACTTCGCGTTATTGAGGCACGCCTGGCATAAACCGCGGTACTGCATTCACGCACCGGCGGCGCAGGTTGCGCGATGACCACGATCGCCCCACCCGACCGGCCGCGCGAACGCCTGTGGCGGCTAGGCGCGCCGGCGCTTACCGCCCCCGAGCTTGTCGCCCTCCTGCTCGGCACGGGGAGCGCCCGGTTCGATGCGCTTGCCGCCGCCACCCACCTGCTCGAGACCACCGACGGGGCATTGCGTGGCCTGGCGGCACGGCCGGCCGGGGAGTTGTTGCGGACCAGCGGTGTCGGTCGCGCCAAGGCGGCGCGCCTGCTGGCCGCGTTCGAGCTCGCCGATCGGCTCAACCGGGAGCAACGGCCGCCGGCGCCCCGCATCGGTGATCCCGCCGACGTGATGGCGCTGGTCGGGGGTCGCATGCGCGATCTGCAGGTGGAAGAGTTCCATCTCCTGGCACTCGACACCCGGTCACGCGTGCTGCGCGACGTGCTGGTGACCCGCGGGTTGCTCGACAGCTCGCTGGTCCATCCCCGCGAGGTGTTCCGGGCGGCGATCAACGAGGCGGCGGCGGGCATCATCCTGGTGCACAATCATCCCAGCGGCGATCCGACGCCATCGGCCGAAGATCGCGCCGTCACCCGGCAGCTGGTGGCCGCGGGGCAGCTGCTCGACCTGCCGGTGTACGACCATGTCATCGTCGCCGGCGACCGGTTTGTCTCGTTTGCGACGGCCGGACTGCTGTAAACAAACGGGAGAACGTGACACCGCGTTCAGCTGGTGCCTTTTCCCTTCTCCCGATCACCTTTCTCTCTTGCCGGCCGGTGTTATCGTTGATGTTCCATGACCTCGCCCACGACCGCCGTACCCGCCTCGACCGAATTGAGTCCGGCGTTCTTCGTGTTGCTGGAGAAACACGCGGATCGTCTGGACATTCCGGCGATCGACCGGGCGTTGCGGTATGCGTCGGCGGCGCACCGGGGTCAGAAGCGGATGAGTGGCGAGGATTTCGTCCATCATTCCATCGCCGTCGCGTCGATCCTCGCCGGCCTGCTGGTCGATACGGCCTCGATCTGTGCGGCGTTGCTGCACGACGTGGTCGAGGATTCCGACGTCACCACGGAGGACATCGCCGGGGAGTTCGGCACCGAAGTCGCCGACCTGGTCGACGGGTTGACCAAGATTTCGCATCTCACGTTCCGCTCGTCGGCGGAAGAACAATCCGAGAATTATCGCAAGCTGCTGCTGTCGGTCGCCCGGGACGCCCGCGTCATCATCATCAAGCTGGCCGACCGGCTGCACAACATGCGGACGCTCGAGCACCTGCCGGCCGAGCGGCGGCACCGGATCGCCACCGAAACGCGCGAGTTGTACGCGCCGCTGGCCAACCGCTTCGGCATGGCCAACGTCAAGGCCGAGCTCGAGGATCTGGCGTTCAAGTTTCTGGAGCCCGAGGAATACCAGATGCTGGCGCAGCAGGTCGCGGCCAAGCGGGCCGCGCGCGAGGAAATGATCGCGCGCCTCAAGACGCCGCTGGAAGCCGAACTCCGTCGCGCGGGGATCGACCACTTCGAGGTCAGCGGCCGGCCCAAGCACCTGTGGTCGATCTACCTCAAGATGCGCAAGCGCAACAAGCCGTTCGACGAGATCTACGACCTGATGGCGATGCGGGTGATCGTGCCCACGGTCCCGGAGTGCTATCACGTCCTGGGCTTGATTCACCATGTCTGGACGCCGCTGCAGGAACGCATCAAGGACTATATCGCGAGTCCCAAGTCCAACGGCTACCAGTCGCTGCACACCACCATCTTCGGACCGGGCGATCAGCTGTTCGAGATCCAGATCCGCACCCGCGAGATGCACCGGACCGCCGAGTACGGCATCGCGGCGCACTGGCTCTACAAGACCACCGGCACCGAGGACGCGTTCGGCAACCAGCTCGGCTGGTTCCGCCAGCTGCTCGAGCTGCAGCAGGAGAGCCATTCGGCCGAGGAGTTCCTGGAATTCCTCAAGGTCGATCTCTATCACGACGAAATCTTCGTGTTCACGCCGCAGGGCGACGTGAAGCAGTTGCCCAAGGGCGCCACGGCGATCGATTTCGCGTTTCACGTGCACACCGATGTCGGGTTGCACACCTCGGGCGCCAAGGTCAACGGGCGCATCGCCCCGTTGCACCGCGAGCTCCGCAACGGTGACACGGTCGAGATCTTCACCTCGCCGCAGGCACGCCCGAGTCGTGACTGGCTGAGTCACGTCCGCACCGGGCGCGCGCGCAGCAAGATCAAGCAATGGATCCGGCAGGAAGAGGAGACGGTCTCGCACCAGATGGGCGGCGAGATTCTCGCGCGCGAACTCAAGCGCCGCCGTCTCGAACTGCCGCCGGCCGACATCGTCGACGCGGCGGCGCGGGCGCTCAACCTGCTCGACGCCGACGCGCTCACGGTGTCGCTGGGCCGCGGCGACCTCGCCATCGGCCAGGTGATGAAGGCGCTCTTTCCGGAGCTGCCGGCCGAAGCGCTCCAGGAAAAGCCCGCGACCGTATTCGGGCGCGTGATCAACCGGCTGCGGCTCGGCCGCGGGATCAAGGTGCAGGGCGTCGACGGCCTGATGGTCCGTTATGCCCAGTGCTGCCAGCCTGTGCCGGGTGACGAAGTGGTCGGCTACGTCACCCAGGGCCGCGGCATTTCGATTCATCGGTCGGACTGTCCCAACCTGCTGACGTTGGCGCAGAATGGACGGCGCGTCGAAATCGACTGGCAGGAGCAGACCGGGGAAACCTACGCCGTGCGACTCGAAGTCGTCGGCGAGGATCGGCGTGGGCTGTATGCCGACATCATGCAGGCGATCTCGCAATCCGGCACCAACATTCGCGGCGCGGACCTGCAGTCCCGCGATGGCAGCGTTCACGGCACCGTCTTTGTCGAGGTCGACAACCTCACCCACCTCGCCAAGGTGCTGCGTGCGATTCGCAAGGTCAAAGGCGTGAGTACCGTCGACCGGCGCGAAGCCGTTGCCTGACGCCATGCCCGCGCGGGCGTGGGCGTTGCTGCGGGATGCGGCCAGGGGATGGTGGACCGACGACGTGCCCCGGCTGGGCGCGTCGCTGTCGTATTACACCCTGTTCGCGATCGCACCGGTGCTGATCATCGCCATCGCCGTTGCCGGCCTCGCCTTCGGCGCGGATGCGGTGCGTGGGCATGTGGTGCTGCAACTCGACGGCCTGATCGGCCATGTGGGCGCGGCCGCCGTGCAGAGCCTGCTGCAGGGCGCCAGTCATCGCAAGGCGAGCATCCTGGCGACGATCATCGGCGCGGTGACGTCGCTCATCGCCGCGACGGGCGCGTTCATGGAGCTGCAATCGGCACTCAACAACATCTGGCGGGTCAAGCCCGATCCGGGCGCCAACGTCACGGCGTTCGTCGCCAATCGCGCCCGCGCCTTCGGCCTTGTGCTGGCGATCGGATTCCTCCTGCTGGTGTCGCTCGCCGTGAGTGCCGGACTGGATGCGCTGGGCGGGTGGCTGGGCGCCCACGCGATCGCGCGCCCGGCCTTTTGGCACGCCGTCGATCTGGTGATCTCGCTGCTGGTGATTACCGCGCTGTTCGCCATCCTGTTCAAGTACCTGCCCGACGTGCAGTTGCGGTGGCGGGATGTGTTGACCGGCTCGGCCGTGACCGCCGTGCTATTCACCATCGGCAAGGAAGTGATCGGCTTGTATCTGGGGCAGGGAAGCGTGGCCACGACGTACGGCGCGGCCGCGTCCGTCGTGGTGCTGCTGCTGTGGGTGTATTACGCGTCGCAGATCCTGCTGTTCGGCGCCGAAGTGGTCAAGTTCGACACCCGTCGGCGGCTCGGTCATCCGCCGCCGCCACGCCACGCGCACCGCGTCCCCGGACCGGCGACGCCGTGACGTGCCGCGGCCGGCAGAACCTGCACCGGAGGTGTGGCTGGCCATGACGAAATCGTGGGTGCTCAAGACCGAACCGTCGACCTACTCGTGGGAGGACCTCGTCGCCGACGGGCGCACGGCGTGGAACGGTGTCGCCAATGCGGCGGCGCTGATCAACCTGCGCCAGATGCGGGTCGGCGACGAGGCGTTGATCTATCACTCCGGCGCGCAGAAGGCCATCGTGGGAATCGCGCGGATCGTTCGGGCGGCGTATCCCGATCCCGCGCTCGACGACCCGCGCCGGGTGGTGGTGGATGTCGCCGCGGTGCGACCGCTCCCGGTGCCCGTCACGTTGGCAGAGATCAAGGCCGAACCCCGACTCGCGGCGATGCCCTTGGTGCGGATCAGCCGATTGTCGTGCTCGCCCGTGACGTCCGCCGAGCGGGCTCGATTGCGGGTGATCGGCGCGAGGTGATCCGGCGGTGATCCCGTGCTGCGGCGCCTGCTGCCGTGCCGCTCCACCGCGCCGACGCCGCCGGCGCCCGAACATCGCCCGAACAACCCGGTTACATTTGGGGAATGCCGAACTTCGAGGTCCGCGCGCCGTTTTCGCCGGCCGGCGACCAACCGCGCGCCATCAGCGAACTCACCCGGGGACTGTCCCGGGGGGATCGCTACCAGACACTGCTGGGCGTCACCGGCAGCGGCAAGACGATGACGTTGGCGCACGCCATTGCCGCGTGGCAACGGCCGACGCTGGTGCTGTCCCACAACAAGACGCTCGCCGCGCAGCTGTACGGCGAGTTCCGCCAGTTTCTCCCGGCCAATGCCGTCGAATATTTCGTGTCGTATTACGACTACTATCAACCCGAGGCGTACGTCCCGTCGACCGACGTGTACATCGAGAAGGATGCGTCGATCAACCAGGATCTCGAATCGCTGCGGTTGCGGGCCACGTCCTCGTTGATGGAGCGCGACGACGTCGTCATCGTCTCGACCGTGTCGGCCATCTACGGCCTCGGCGATCCGGCCGCGTATCGCGCGCTGATGGTGAGCGTGGCGGTGGGTGAGCAGCGGGGACGCGACGCGATCCTCGGCGATCTCGTCGGCATCCAGTATCAGCGCAACGATGCGTCGTTCGAACCCGGCACCTTCCGGGTTCGCGGCGACACGGTCGAGATTTATCCGGCCTACGCCGAACAGGCGGTGCGGATCGAGCTGTGGGGCGACCAGGTCGAACGCATCACGCGTATTCATCCCATCACCGGCAATGCCATCGCGCAACTCGACCGGTGCGCCATCTATCCCGCCAAGCATTTCGTGATGCAGCGCCCGACCATCGAGCGCGCCGTCAAGCTGATTCGCGAGGAACTGGCCGACCGGCTGCGCCTCCTTCGCGGCGCCGGCAAGCTGCTCGAGGCGCAACGACTCGAATCGCGCACCACGTTCGATGTCGAGATGTTGCTCGAGGTCGGCACCTGCGCCGGCGTCGAGAACTATTCGCGCCATATGTCCGGACGCGCCGAAGGCGAGCGGCCGGCCTGTCTCCTGGATTATTTCCCGGCGGACTTTCTCGTCGTGGTCGATGAATCGCACGTGTCACTGCCGCAGATCGGTGGCATGTACAATGGCGATCGCGCGCGCAAGGAGGTGCTGGTCGAGTACGGCTTCCGACTGCCCTCGGCGCTCGACAACCGGCCGCTGCGGTTCGACGAGTTCATGGGGCTCGTGCCGCGGATGATCGCCGTGTCGGCCACGCCCGGCGAGTACGAACTGCAGCTCAGTCAGGGCGCTGTGGTCGAGCAGATCATCCGGCCCACCGGGCTGATCGATCCTGAAGTGGAAGTTCGTCCCGTGCGCGGGCAGGTCGACGATCTGCTGGGCGAGATCCGCCTTCGCGCCACGCAGCGCGAGCGGGTGCTCGTCACCACGCTGACCAAGCGCATGTCCGAAGACCTGACCGACTACCTGCAGCAGGCCGATGTGCGGGTGCGCTACCTGCACAGTGACATCGACGCCATCGAGCGCGTCGAGATCCTGCGCGGGTTGCGCCTGGGCGAGTTCGACGTGCTGGTGGGCATCAACCTGCTGCGCGAAGGACTCGACCTGCCCGAGGTGTCGCTGGTGGCGATTCTCGACGCCGACCAGGAGGGCTTCCTGCGCAGCGACCGGTCGTTGATTCAGACCTGCGGTCGCGCGGCGCGCAACGTGCACGGCCGGGCGATTCTATACGCCGATCGGATGACCGGATCGATGCAGCGCGCACTGGCAGAGATGTCGCGCCGCCGCGAGATCCAGCGCGCGTACAACATCGAGCACGGCATCACGCCGATGTCGATCGTCAAGTCGCTCGATGAGGTGCGCCTGTCCACGCACGTGGCTGACCAGCGCACCGAACGCGCCGACTCCCGTCGCAAGGAGCGCACCGCCGCGGCGGTCGACCTGCACGATCCGGCGCAACGCGCGGCCGCGATGGCGGCGCTGGAACAGCAGATGCGCGAAGCCGCCGCGAATCTGGAATTCGAGCTCGCGGCCATGCTCCGCGATCAACTGAACGACCTGCGGGCGGTGGCGGCGCCCAACGTGTCACGCCCGTCGCGTCTGGCGCGCCGATGACGGCGCGCGTGGTCGATCAACGCGGGCTGGCGGAGGTCGGGCGCCAGCTCGCCCGCGACCTGCCCGCACAGAGCGTCGTCTGGCTGACCGGTCCGCTCGGTGCCGGGAAGACGACACTCGCGAATGCTATGGTGCAGGCCCGGGCGGGGGAGGGTGGTGCCACGTCACCGACCTATGCGCTGGTGCACGAGTATGTCGCGCCGCGTGGCGTGATCTATCATGTCGATTGCTATCGTCTCCGCCATCCCGACGAAGCGCGCGATCTGGACTGGCAGACGCTGGTGACCGGTGACCTGCTGCTGATCGAATGGCCCGACCGCGCCGGCGCGTGGGCACCCGCACCCACGGCGACGGTGGCCTTGACCGTCGTCAGTGACACCGAGCGTCGGGTCGAACGGGAATGATCTCGCTCGCGCTCGACACCGCCACCGACCGCTGCTCCGTCGCGGTCACCGACGGGCGTCGCATCGAACGGCGGTGGATCGACGGCGCCCGGCGCCATGCCGGCGCGCTGCCGGGCCTGGTCGGCGACGCGCTCGCGGTGTTCGACGTCACACCCGGAGCCATCGGCCGGATTGTCACGGCCGACGGTCCCGGTTCCTTCACCGGCTTGCGCGTCAGCGCCGCGATCGCCAAGGCACTGGTATGGCGCCGTGCGGTCGAGTGGCGGGTGGCGCCGTCGCTGCTGGTGCGTGCCATGACGTGCGCACGCGATGGCACGCGCGTGCTCGCACTCAGCGACGCGTTGCGCGGCGAGGTGTTCGCCGGCTGCTGGGTGTTCGGTGCCGATGCCGTCGTGGCGGTGGACGGGCCGCCTCGTGCCATGCCCCCGGCGTCACTGGCGCGCTTCGCGCCGGTCGACGCCGTGGTGGGTTCGTTGTCCGCGGCGCTCGCCGCAGCCGTCACCGCCGCCACCGGACGCATTCCGGTGATCGGCGAGTCGGCGTGGCCCGATGCTGCGCACCTCTTCACGCTGTGCGACATCGCGGGCGGCACCACTGTGGTGACCGACCCGGAAACCTGGGAACCCGAGTACGGACGGCCGGCCGAAGCGCAGGCGGTCTGGGAGCGCGCTCATGGCCGGCCATTACCGGCTGCGGCCCATCATCCCGGCTGATCTCGATGCGCTGGTTGCGCTGGAGCTCGCCAGCTTTGCCGATCACTGGACGGCCGAGCAACTGACGGCCGCGCTGGGGTGGCGCGAGGCGCTCGGGCTGGTCGCGGAGGACGAGGCGGGCGTCGCCGGATACCTGCTCGGCCGCGTCGTGGTCGATCATGGCGAGATCCTCTCCCTCGCCGTGCTGCCCGAGCGCCGTCGGGCCGGCATCGGGCGCCAGTTGCTGGACGCTTCGCTCGAAGTGATGGCGGTGCGCGGCGTCACCGTCGCCTGGCTCGAGGTGCGGGTGTCGAACGCGGCGGCCCGGGCGCTCTACCGCCGGGCCGGATTCGCGGAGTCCGGGCTGCGGCGCGACTATTATCGACACCCGACGGAAGACGCGCTGGTGCTGCGCCGCGAGTTCGCGCAATCCGGCCACACCATGCGTCGGAATGATGCGTTGCGCACGACGTGATGGGCGATCTTGCCCGTTCGTCTGCGAGTTTCCCTTGAACTGACCCAGGAGCACACCATGAGCAAGAGCTTGAACAAGGTCACGCTGATCGGCAACCTCGGCGCCGATCCCGAAGTCCGCAGCACGTCGAACGGTGGGCGCGTCGCCACCGTGTCGCTCGCCACCGGCCGCCAGTGGAAGGGCGCCAACGGCGAACGTCAGGAAAAGACCGCGTGGCATCGCGTCGTGTTCTGGAATGCCAAGGGCAACGGCCAGCAGCTTGCCGACCTGATCGAGCGCTATTGCAAGAAGGGCGACAAGCTGTACGTCGAAGGGGAGATCGACTATCGCACCTGGCAGGACAAGGAAGGCCAGACGCGGTACACCACCGAGATCAACGGCCGCGAGGTGATTCTCCTTTCCGGGCGCTCGGGAGACGGCGACGGTGCCACGTGGAGCGGGGCCAAGGCTGCGGCCAAGCCGGCTGCCGCCGGGAGTGCGACCAAGGACGAGTCGTTCGATGACCTGCCCGAAGCCCTCGACGCCGAGGACGACGACTTGCCCTTCTGACGGGCTCGCCTCCCGCCAGACTCCTCGCATTCCACGGGGCCGGACCGATACTCCGCCCCATGGAGTGCCCACGACTGACGTGGCACGGTTCGTGGTGGATATCGGCCGTACTGACCGTTTTCGGGAGGCTCACATGCAGTATCGTCTGACCGTGTTGGCGCTGGTCCTTGTGGCGGGGCCGGTGGTCGCCCAGAGCGATGACCCGCTGGCCTATTTGCAGCGGGACGCAAATCCCATGGACACGGCGTTCTCGGCGTACCGCACCACGCCCTATCAGGCCGTCCGCCTGGGCGAGGTGCGTTCGGCCGGGTTCCTCACCGAGCAGCGCGATCTGCCGTTCGGTCAGGTGCTCGGCACCGTCGACCCCGAACAGGTCCACGCCACGCAGAGTCGCGAAGTGGTGCTGGCGGGGTCGATGATCGCGGTGGTGCCGCCCAACGGCGCGGCCTATCAAGCCGGTGACACGATCGTGCTGGCGCGTCGCATCCCTGGCCCGGACGGGTGGGGCGACATTGTTGTTCCCACGGGTCTCGCCCGGGTCGGCGATCACACGCCGAGGCAGACGCTGGCGCGCGTGATCAGCATGTACGGCGCGATCCGGGCGGGTGACGTGGCGCTGCCGCTCGAAAGCGCCCCGGTGGCGAGCGGCGCCGCACCGGCCGACGTGTCCGGTCCGCGCGGCACCGTCATCGTCAGCGAGCAACCGCATGAACTGGCGCAGGTCGGCACGGTGATGTTCATCGACATGGGCCGGGCGGCCGGCATGCGCGTCGGTGACTTCGTGCAGCTGCGCCGCCGGCCGGCGACGCGTCTCGACGCACCCGACACCATCGACGAACTGATGGCCGTCGGCCAGGTGGTGCACGTCGGCGACAAGAGCAGCACCATCAAGCTGACGCGCGTGATCGACCCCACGATTCCGCCGGGCACGCCGGTGGTGCGGACGGCGACGCTCCCCGACTGAGGCGCGCCGCGCCACCCTGCTATCTTCCCCGACAGTTCCTTCACACTCACACGACGGGCGCTCGCGGCGCCCGTCGCGGGAGGCTGCATATGAGCGGTTCCGTGCTGATTACGGGCGGCGCGGGGTTCATCGGATCGCACATCGCCGAAGCATTTCTCGGGGCGGGATGGTCGGTCACTTGCCTGGATGACCTGTCGCGCGGCAAGCGCGAACAGGTGCCCACGGCTGCGCGATTCGTCGAAGCCGACGTGCGCAGCGAAGCCGCGTTCCGTGCGATCGCCGACGGCCGGTACGATGTCGTCGTGCATCAGGCGGCGCAGATCGACGTGCGCGTCTCGGTGGACGAACCCGCGCGCGATGCCTCCATCAATCTCGTCGGTTTCGCCAACGTGCTCTCCGCCGTGGCCGCGGGCAAGGTGCGCCGCGTAGTGTTCGCCTCGAGCGGCGGTGTGGTGTACGGTGATCCGGCGGTGATCCCCACGCCGGAGCCGACGGCCAACCTGCCGATTTCGCCGTACGGCGTCAGCAAACTTGCCGGCGAACATTATCTCCGCGTGCTCGGCGCGCTGCACGGATTCGAGGGTGTGGCGCTGCGATACGCCAACGTGTACGGGCCGCGGCAGGACCCCGCGTCCGAAGCCGGCGTCGTGTCGATTTTCGTCTCGCGCCTGCTCGAGGATCGGCCGCTCACGGTGTTCGGTGACGGGCGCCAGACGCGCGACTACGTGTTCGTGAAGGATGTGGCGCGCGCCAACCTGCTGGCGGCGACCGTGGCTGTGTCGCGCGGCGAGCGACTCGACGTCCCCGCGTTCAACATCGCCACGGGCAGGGAAACTTCGGTGAATGATCTCGCACAGGAAGTGGGCCGGGCGCTTGGTCGTGTACCGGTCATCGAGCACGCGCCGCCGCGCCCAGGCGAATTGTTCCGCTCGTGTCTCGACATTTCCAAGGCTGCGGCCATGCTGGGCTGGACGCCGCAAGTCGACTTTGCCGATGGCCTGCAGCAGCTGGCGGGGTGGTTCCAGGGCACGGTGCGCTGATGGACTCGGTCGCCGTGGCCGGCCCCGGGTTTCTGCGGCTCATCTTCGGTGCGACCGTCGACACCCAGGTCGTGCTCGCCATCTGCCTGCTGTTCTCGATCGCGTCATGGTACGTCATCGCGGCCAAGTGGTGGGAATTTCGCGGCCTGGCCGCGCGCGAACATGCGTTCGATCAAGCCGTGCAACGCACGCGCAGCTTTGATGAGCGCCAGCAGGCGATGGCGGGCCTCGGCGCGTCGCCGTACGCCGAGATCGTGCGGACGACCGCCGACTTCCTTACCGACGTGCACGCCTCGATGCAGCGCGACGGTGTCGCCCGCACCGGATTGTCGTTGACGCAACTCGAAGCCCTCACCTTGACCATCGAAGCGGAGATCAACGCGGCGACCGAACGGGCGCGGCGGATGATCCCGCTGCTCGCGATCGTCGGCGCGACCGCACCGCTGCTGGGTCTGTTCGGGACCGTGATCGGCATCATCAATGCGTTCCTCGGCATTGCGGCGGCCGGCACCGGCAACATCGCGGCCGTGGGCCCCGGCATTGCCGATGCGCTCATCGCGACGGCGGCCGGTCTGGCCACGGCGATCCCCGCGGTGGTGGCGTACAACGTGTTCGTCGCGCGCGCGGAGCGACTCGAGAGTCGCCTCGAGCGCCTGGCGCAGGACACCGTCGGTGCCCTGGGCCGCGAGGGCCGGTTGTAATGGCGCGGCTGGGTTCGCTGGCCCGGCGTCAGCGCGGCGCGCGACTCAACGCCGACGTCAACATCATCAATCTCGTCGACGTGATGCTGGTGCTGCTGATCATCTTCATGGTGACCGCGCCGATCATGCAGGGCGGCATTCCGGTCCGACTGCCCAAGGTTGCCGCCCGTCCGGTGCAGATCACGGACGCGCTCAATGTCTCGGTGGACCGTACCGGTCATGTGTTCATCGGCGACCAGCGGTTCACCTGGAACGAGTTCCAGACCGCCTTTCCCGTGCTGGCCAAGACCCGTCACCCCAACGGCGTGTTCCTGCGCGGCGATGCCGGCGCCTCCTTCGGCGACGTGGCCCGGGTGCTCGGCGTGATTCAGTCGGCCGGGGTCGACAAGGTCGGCCTGGTGACCGAGCCGCCCCGTCCATGACTGCGGCGATCGCTCCGGGCTCGACCCGCGCCGGCGTGGTGGGCACCGTACTCGCGCACGGTGCGCTGATCGTGCTGGTGCTGCTGACGGCGCACCGTGCCGCACCACGGCCGTCGGTCGTCTACGAGGTGAATCTGGTGGCGGCCCCGTTGGCGGCTCCGGCGGCGCACAATGTGCCGAAGGAGGCGACACCGGCGACCACCGAGGACGTCGCACCGCCGGTGACCCACAAGGCTCCGCCAAAGCCCAAGCCGGTGCCGAAGGCGGCGCCGGCGCCCAAGCAGGTGAGCAAGGCGCCGGTGACGAGCACGCCAGCCACGCCCGCCAAGGGTGTGGCGCCGAGCACCGGGCAGGATGCGCTGACATTGCGTCAGGAAGGAATCGAGTTCCCCTATCCCGAGTATCTGCGCAACATCGAGAATCAGATTTTTCGACACTGGGATCACAGCATGTTTCGTCCCGGGCTGGATACGAAGGTCGCGTTTGTCATCCTGAAGGACGGGTCCGTGACGGCAAGCAGCATCTCCACCACGAAGAGCTCCGGGTCGTTCCAGTTCGACCTGGCGGCGCGCGGCGCGGTCGAATCGGCCGCCAACCAGGGCGCGTTCGGACCCTTGCCGAGCGGGTTCGATGGCGCCTCGCTGCCGATCCTGTTCGACTTTTCCCAGGTCGCGGCGACCGGGGGACATCTGTGAGATGGGGTCGGGTCGGGCTGCCGTTGTTGCTCGCCCTTGTGGTGGCGCGGGCGGCCAGCGCGCAGACCGATACCAGCAGCGCCATTCGCCTGGGTGTCACCGGCGCCAGTGCCGCACAGCCCGGCCTCGTGGTACTGGCCGGACCGGGCATCGATTCGGTGCGGATGATCGTGCAGCGCGACCTGGAGAATTCCGACCGGTTCACGATGCCGCACCTGCTGGATTCCGCGGGCACCCTGCACGGCCAGTTCAACCCGGCGTCGGTGAAGAACTTCGGCCTGACGTGGGCGGTCGAGCTGGAACCGGCGATTCACGGCGTCGACGTCAAGCTGTACGACGTCGCGACGGGCACGATCCGCCAGCAGGCGACCGTACCGCTCGATCCGAGCGGTGTGGGCGATACGCGATTGACGATTCATCGCCTCAGCGACCAGATCGTGACCTGGACCGGCGGGGTGGGGATCGCCGCCACGCGCATCGCGTTCAAGCTGGACCAGGGCAAGAGCGCCATGATCTACCGCATCGACGCCGACGGCGCCAACATGGTCCGGATTTCGCCGGGACCGATCGACATCACGCCGGCCTGGAGTCCGGACGGCAGCCGCGTGTCGTACAGCGAAGAACGCGATGGACGCTGGACCCTGTATGTCCAGAAGCTGTCCACGGGATCCCGCGCCGCCGTGCCGAGTGCCGCACCGGGGGACAACTACGGTGGCAGTTTCGCCCCGGATGGCAACACCATGGCGTTTACGCACGGGGCGGAGAAGGGCTCGGATATCGAATCGGCCGACATCGGGCGGATGTGTTGCGCGCACCAGCTCACGCACGAAGGTGCGCGGGCGCTGGCGCTAAACGTGGCGCCTGCCTATTCTCCTGACGGGCGGCGGATCGCATTCAATTCCACGCGCACGGGGACGCCGGAAATCTGGGTGATGGACAACGATGGATCGTCGCCCCAGCAACTGGTACCGTCGAACTTCGACGACACCAACGGCCACCCGCTCGACACCTATGCGCCGGCGTGGTCGCCCGACGGCACCAGCATCCTGTTCGCCCGGGACACGCCGCAACAGGGGCGGCAGTTGTACAGCTTTTCGGTGGGGAGTGGGCAGGTGATCAAGCGAACCGGTACCGGGCGCAACGACGATCCGAGCTGGGCCCCCGATTCGCGGCATGTAGTGTTCAAGTCCAACCGGAGCGGCACGGAGCAGCTCTGGGTCATGGACATCGAGTCGGGCGCCACGCGCCAACTGCCGACCCCAGGCGGAGCGCAGTACCCGGCATGGTCGCGCAGTCTCGAACCCAATCCGTAACTGGAGGATGCAATGATCCGGCGTGAGCTCGTTGTCCTGTCCCTGGGCCTGACCGTGGCCTTCACCGCCTGCCACAAGAAGGCTCCGCCGGTGACGCAGCCGACGCCCAGCAACGACGTCGCGCCGCCGCCGCCTCCGCCTGCCGCGACGGCCACCACCGCGCCGCCGCCGCCACCGTCAACGATGGACAATGGCAGCGCCGACGAACGCATGGCATCGCGCGTCGCGTCGATGTCCGACCGGATTCACTTCGAGTACAACCTCGCCGACATCATGCCGGACGATCAGGGCAAGCTCGACGCCAAGGCTGCGTTGCTCAAGCAGTTTCCCGAACTTCACATCCGCATCACCGGCAACTGCGATGAACGCGGCTCCGACCAGTACAACATCGCGCTGGGCATGCGCCGGGCGACCGCGGCAAAGGACTACCTGGTGCGCGCCGGCATCGACCCGTCGCGGATCGAGGTGGCGTCGCTCGGTCGCGAGGTACCGATCGATCCCGCGCACACCGACGCCGCGTGGGCGCTCAACCGTCGCGATGAATTTGCGATCATCGCCGGCAGCCAGAGCCTGAGAAGCGAGTGATGCTGCGGTATCGCGCCATCGGCGGCCTGCTCCTCGGTGTGGCCGCGTGTGCCACGCCGGGGCAGGTGCGCCGAGTGCAGACGCAGGTGGAGATCCTCGACCGGAATCAGCAACGCGCGGATTCCGCCCACGCGGCCGACATGTTGCGCGCGCAGCAGCAACAGCGGCAGGCCAACGACTCGATCCGCCTGCTGGTGAGCCAGCTCAATGCCAGCGTGCAGCAGATGACCCGCGATGACGCGGCCAATTTCGAGAACCTGCGCCAACAGCTCTATCAGGTTGCCAACCTGCAGAACGCCACGCAGTCGACGGTGCAGCACTTGCGCAGCCAGGTGGAGACCGCCGTGACGGCCGCGCCGCCCGTCGTCCCCCCGCCGGCAGCCGCGACCGACACGTCGCAGCTCGCGGCCACGGCGCCGGCCATCCCGCAGCCGGACGTGCTGCTCTCACAGGCCCGGACGATGATGGATCAGTCGTCGTACAGCAATGCGCGCATCGCCCTCAACACACTGTTGCAGACGTACCCGCAGTCGCCGCTGGTGCCCGACGCGGTGTACTACCTGGGGTATTCGTTCGACCCGACCGAGCCGGATTCAGCCCGCAGCTACTACGATCGCGTCTGGAAGACCTATCCCGATTCGCCGCGCGCACCGACGGCCCTGTTCAAGCTCGGCGAACTCGAGAATCGCGCCCACAACACGGCGGCCGCGCGCCGCGACTGGCAGATGATCGTCGACCGGTACAAATCGTCGGATGAGTACACGTCGGCGCAGGACCGACTGCGCGAGAATCCGTAGTCGCTCGGCCGCATGCGCAACACCTCCGGTGAGATGCCGTTCCTCGATCACCTCGAGGAACTTCGCAAGCGCATCCTGCTGTCCGTGCTCGGGATTGTCATCGGTGTAGCGGTCTCGTGGCCGGTCACCACGCACTTCCGCCTGCCCGAGGTGGTCCAGCAGCCGATCGCGCCCTATGTGCCGGGTGGCCGGCTGATCGTGCTGAACCCGATCGATCCCTTCATGATCTACCTGAAGTTCGCGCTGGTGCTGGGCATCGTGCTCGCGTCGCCGTTCGTGCTCTATCAGGTCTGGCTGTTTCTCGCTCCCGCCCTCACCGCGCGCGAGAAGAAGGCCATCGTGCCGTCGCTGTTTGCGGGCATGCTGCTCTTTCTCGGCGGGGCGGCGGTCGGCTGGTTTTTCGTGCTCACTCCCACCGTGCGCTGGCTGCTGACGTTCAAGAACGGCACCTTCGTCCCGCAGATCACCTACGATTCCTATCTGGAGCTGGTCCTGCACCTGCTGCTCGCCATGGGAATCTCGGCGGAACTGCCGCTGGTGATGATCCTGCTGGCGGCGCTCGGCGTGATGACCCACCGGCGGTACGTGGCGTGGCGCCGCTTTGCGCTGTTCGGGTGTCTCATCGGCGGAGCGATCCTTTCCCCGGCCCCCGAAGTCGTGTCGATGATCCTGTTCTCGCTGCCCCTGGTGCTGCTGTACGAAGTGGGCGTCTGGGGGGCCTTCATCGTCGAACGGCGGCGGTTGCGGGGCGCCGCGGTGGTGGCCGGCCTGCTGCTGCTCGGGTTGATGGTCACGCCGCAGGGGTTGCATGCGCAGAATCCGCCGATTCCGGGCGCGCAGGGTCCGCCCCGCGCGGATACCGGCCGGCGCAGCGTGACCGGTCAGGGTGTCCGCAGCATCGACTCGTCCACTGCCAAGCGACTGGGTATTCCCACCGCACCTTCCGTCACGTTTCCGGCCGCCGATTCCATCATGCAGAGCCTGCTCGACCGCGAGGGCTTTTCGCCCACGCGGTTCGCGGGCGATTCGGCGTCGTTCATGGTCGACAGCGATCAGGTCGTGTTGAGCGGCCACGCCGCGACCAATCGGGACAACGCCCAACTCGAGGCCCGGCGCATCGTCGACAACGACGCCCAGTGCCTGGTGCAGGCGGAAGGCGAGCCGCGCATGTTCGAGCCGGGGCACTCCGCCCTGATCGGCGTAACGATGCGATTCAACACCTGCAGCCAGCAGGGGACCATCGGGACGGCGCTCACGTCGGTGCCGATGGAGGGGTCCAACTGGTTCGTCCTCGGCAACCTCCAGGAGCAGGAGGGCGGCAAGCGCGTCTACGCCGCGAACAGTCAGTTCACGTCGTGCGACCTGCCCGACCCGCACTACCATTTCGTGGCCAAGGAAGTGAAGTGGCAATCGGGGTCCAACGCGATCATCGTGGCGCGGCCGGCGGTGCTCTACATCCGGGATGTGCCCGTTGCCTGGCTGCCTTTCATCTTCCAGAACACCAAGACCGGCCGGACGTCGGGCATCCTGATTCCGCACTTCGGCTTCAACGACATCGTGCGGCCCACCAGCACGTACAATCGCGCCATTACCAACATCGGTTACTACTGGGCGCCCAACGACTACGTCGACGTCAGCGCGCATCTCGACTGGGTGTCCAACCGCTATGTCACATACGCCGGCACGTTCAACTATCGCTGGCTCAATGAATTCGTCCAGGGCGGCATCACGTTGAGCAACCAGATCCAGACCGACGGGTCGAGCAGCCGCAACATCAGCTGGACGCACAACCAGTCGTTCAGCACGACCACCAAGGTCGCGCTGAACTTCAATTATGCCTCCAATTCGCAGGTGCTCCTGAACAACGCGATTGATCCGCTGACCTCGACCCAGCTGATCACCAGCCAGTTGTCGCTCGACAAGACGTTTTCGTGGGGGCACCTCGCCATCGGCGGCAATCGCAGTCAGCCGGTCGGGCCCGGAATCACGACCACCGTGCTGCCGCAGATCGCCCTGACGCCGCGGTCGATCGCGATCGGCCAGCACCTGACCTGGAGTCCGACGCTGTCGGTGCGCAGCAGCGCGAGCGACGACAATTCCCTCACGACGTCGATCGCGCGACTGATCAACGGCGGCATCGACACGCTGGCCGAACCGACCCACGCGCGCACGACCGACATCCAGCTAGCCACGCCGCTGCAGATCTACGGGTTCCAGCTCACCAACTCGGTCGAGTACAACGATCAGCGGTTCGCGGGGACGCGCGTCGTGACCACCCGTGTGCCCAACCTCGCCACCCCCGATCCCAATGACTCGGTGACGGTGCAGACGTACCGGTCCGGGGATTTCGAGACTGGCGTGAATTTCACGCCGTCGGTGTCGCTGCCGCTGCTCTTTCGCGGCTCCTGGAAGGTGACGCCGTCGGTGGGCGTGAGCAACGTGCTGCCGTCCGCGCCGTTGCTGGTCCGGACACCCACCAGCAACGGCAACTGGGTGTCGCAGGGCTTCAAGCCGTCGCTGCAGTTGCAATCGGCGCCCAGCTTCTTCGGCTTCATCAATCGTGGCATTGGTCCGTATCAGCGGTTCCGCTACACCCTGTCGCCGATCCTCACCCTCAACTGGTCGCCCGCCGCCTCCGTGTCGCAGGCGTTCGCGCGCGCGATCGCGTCCACCGGTGCGGTGCCGATGCTGACGGTTCCCGCCAGCATGAGCGGCAGCGTGGCATTCCATCAGGTATTCGAGGCGAAGGCCAAACGGGCGGCGACCGATACCAACACCGACCCGATCCACCTGGCGTCGCTGCCCAAGAAGCAACTGCTCAGCGTGAGCACCTCGCCGCTGTCCTACGATTTCGAGCAGGCCAAGCTGCCCGGGCGGAGCGGCTGGACCACCAGCGTGCTGAGCAACTCGTTCACGAGCGACCTGGTGCCGGGGTTCACGTTGTCCACCACGCACGACCTCTGGCAGGGCGACGCCGGCAGTGATACCGCGAAGTTCTCGCCGTTTCTCGCGAACGTGCAGACCAACTTCCGCCTCACCGGCAGCACCTTTCGCTCGCTCGCGGCCCTGCTCGGGCTGGCGCATCGCGACACGGTCACGACGCACCCGCCAATCTCCGGCGCACCGGCACCGCTCGCGGTCGCGTCGTCGATGTCGATGCTCCGCGCGCCGAACGGTGTGCCGCCGGCGCTCGGGCGGACCGGTTTTTCCGCGACCATCAGCTACCAGTTGACGCGGTATCGCAAGATCGGATCAGCCGCCGAACTCACCGGACCGGTATCGACCGAGCCCGATGCCCCGGGCACGCAGCCCGACCCGTTCCAGACCAATCCCCTGGTGCCGCCGGTGACGCCGCCCGCAGCCAGCTCGCTCGGCCTGACGTTGTCGTTCTCGCCGTCGGCATTCTGGACCGCCAGCTGGATGACGCAATACGACTTCACGACCCATTCCTTCCAGTCGCAGCAGATCCAGTTGCAGCGGGACCTGCACGAGTGGCGCGCCAGCTTCAACTTCACCAAGGGTCCCAACGGCAACTTCGCGCTCTACTTCACCATCTACCTGATGAGCCTGCCCGACATCAAGTTCGACTACAACCAGACCACGCTGCAGCAGGCGGCGACGCAGCCGTGAGTCGGGGCACCGCGCACGCCGCGCTTGTGCCGGAAACGCTCCCGGCCTACACTTCAAACCTCAAGCCGCATCGGCACTTGCGCCCTTTCCCTCCGACCGGTCGACCATGACACTGCACCGGCTCAAAGTGGCCGCGCTCCAGCACGAGCAACGGGAGGAGTGGCCCGCCGCCATCGAGCTCTACCGCCAGGCTATTCGCGAGGCCGAGGGCAACGCGGAAGGCGGCGACCCCTCGCTGTACAATCGCATTGGCGACCTGTCGCACAAGGCCGGTGATGCGACGGCGGCGTGCGAGGCGTGGGAGCAGGCGGTGGCGCGGTATGCCGACCTGGGGTTCCTCAATTCGGCGATCGCGCTCTGCGGCAAGATCCTGCGCGTCAGTCCCGCGCGGGTGCAGACCTACCTTGAACTGGCGCGGTTGCAGGCGCGCAAGCGTGTGCTGTACGACGTGCGGCTCAACCTGCGCACCTATCTCGATCAGATGTCCGCCACCGGGCGCACATCGGCCGGGCGCGCGGCCGCGGAGCGGCTGGCCGAGGAATTTCCCGGTTGGCGCGAGCTCGAGGCGCTGCTCGATGAGTTGCTCGGGCGTGAACGTCCCGCGGAGCCGACGACCGAGGCCGGCGCGCCCACGGCGACCGAGTCGACCGGCCTGGTGTTTCTCGACACCGCGCCACTCACCATCGAACGCGCCTCGGAACCCGGCGATGCGCCGCCGGAATCCGGTCCGCCCGCGACGTCGGTCGTCGAGGGCATCGAGATCGAGAACAGCGCCGCCACTGACGCCATTTCCGGATTCGAGCCGACGCATCCGCCCGAGCACGAGGCCGGTCCGGTCGGGCACGACGTCAAGGGACTGGTCGGCGTGGCGCAGGCGTCGCACGATGTCGGTGACGTCGCGCCGATGGAAGGCATCGATCATTCCGTTCCGGCGCAGCCGCCGCCAGCGGGCAGTGCGTTGCACACCGCGCTCGATGGGACGGCGTCCGACGACACCGCCGAGCCGGGCGCCGATGCCGACGACGGCGATGCGCCGATCGGGGGCGACCTGGTGTTTCTGGAAACCACGCCACTCGCTCCGGATGACGCGCTCGGCGAGCGCGTCAACGCCCACGCGCTGCTCGATCATGGCGACCGTGCGGCCGGCATCGAAAAACTGGAACGGTCGCTCGCCACCTACCAGGAGCAGGGCGAGTGGTTGCACGCGTATCAGGTAGCGACCGAACTCATCGCGGCGGAACCGCAGGCGATCGGCCGGTACCAGGCGCGCGTCGAACTCGCCTCGCGCATGCGCGACTCGGCGCGATTGTGCGATGCATATGTCGGGCTGGGCGACGCGCTGGTGCGCGAGGGCAGCCAGGAGAAGGCCATCGCCGTATACCGCCGAGTGCTGCAGCTCGACGACAACGAGCCACGGGCACGCGCCGCACTCCGCGCCATGGCGCCGGAATCCTCGGCCCCGGCCACACCCGCCGGTTTCATCGATCTCGGTGCGATGCTGATCGACGATCATCCGCGCTCGACGCGGATGCGCACCGAGATGCCCGAGGTCGCCCCCGACGAGGACGACACCTTCCGCGATGCGCTGGCAGAGTTCAAGCGTGCGCTGGACCAGAACGTCTCGGTCGAGGATCACCAGGCGCATTACGATCTCGGCATCGCGTTCAAGGAGATGGGGCTGCTCGACGAGGCGGTGGGTGAGTTCCAGAAGGCGCTACGGGCGCCGGAAGTGCGGCTGCGCACGTCGGAGGCACTCGGTGAGGTCTTCTTCGACCAGGGGCGGCCCGCCGTCGCGGAGGCGGTGTTGCGCGGCGTCGAGAACAGCAGCGAGGGCGATGCCGAAAAGATCGGCGTGCTGTACTGGCTGGGCCGCGCGCTCGACGCGCAGTCCCGTCACGACGAAGCGGTGCGGTACTATCAGCGGGTCATTGCGGTCGACGTCAATTTTCGTGATGCCAGTGGGCGGCTCACCGAATCCGGAACCGGCCGGTCGTGACGACGCCCGAGGTCGATGCGCCATCGCTGACGGATCTCCAGGCCGCCGTCGCGCCGGGCCTTGCCCGCGTCGAGGGCGAGATGCGGCGCATGATCGAGGCGGATTTTCCGCTCATCGCGGACGTCAACCGGCACCTGATGCGCATGCGCGGCAAGATGTTCCGTCCCACGCTCGTGTTACTGGCCGACGAAGCGTGCGGGCATCCGTCGCCGCGCACGGCGTCGTTCGCCGCGGTGATCGAGCTGATCCACCTCGCCACGCTGGTACACGACGATGCCGTCGATCATTCGGTGCTCCGCCGCGGCATGCCGACGATCAACGCGCTCTTTTCGCACCAGATCTCGGTCATCATGGGCGACTTCCTGTACTCGCGCGCCGTGGTCGAACTGGTGCGGCTGGGCGACCTGCCGGCGCTCGCGATCCTGGCGCGCGTGACCAACGAGATGACGGTCGGCGAAATGCGCCAGTTGCTCGCCAACGACGCGCTGGCCTTCAGCGAGGATCAGTACGACCTGCTGATCAAGGCCAAGACGGCGTCGCTCATTGCCGGCGCGTGCGAGATCGGGGCGCTGCACGCCCCGGTCGCGCCGCGCCAGGCGTTGGCGCGATTCGGCGAGAAACTCGGCATGGCCTTCCAGATCGTCGACGACCTGCTCGACTACACGGCCGATGAGCGCGTCACCGGGAAGCCGTCCGGTCTCGATCTGCGCGAACACAAGGTCACCCTGCCGCTGATCTACGCCCTGCCGCGATTCACCGACGGCGAACGCCGTGCGCTGGAGGCGATGTTGCGGAACCCCTCGCCGGCGGACGCCGAAATCGCCGCCGTGGTGACCGCCGTGGCGGCCCACGGCGGCCTGGACCAGGCCCGGGCGCGCGCGCAACGACTTGCCGCCGATGCGGAGGAGGATCTCACGATGCTGCCGGAGACCCCGGCTCGCGAAACCCTGCGGGCCTCGCTCACCTACGTGCTGGAACGGCGGCGCTGATGGCGGCCGGTCCCAGGCGGCCCCGCTTCTACGTCGGCGTCCTGATCACCGGCTTCGTGGTGGGGGGCTTTCTGTCGTCGCTGCTGGCCCGCTTCCTGCCCCCCAGCGCGGCCCGCGATTTCTTCACCTACACCGTCACGCCCACCGTGGGGCCTGTCTCGGTCAACGTTCTGGTGATATCATTCACGCTGGGCCCGTTGGGCCTGCACGTGTCGGTTTTGAGTCTGATCGGCGTGGCGGTGGCGTACTATGTCGCCCGATCGCTCTTCTGACGACTGGAGTCCACGATGTTCAAGGAATTCGGGATTGGCGAAATCATCGTCATCCTGCTGGTGTTCCTGCTGCTCTTCGGGGCCAAGAAGATTCCCGAGATCGGGCAGGGACTCGGCAAGGGCATTCGAGAGTTCAAGCGCTCGCTCAGCGACGCCCAGGATGCACTGAATGCGCCGGTGCACGACGATCGCGCCCCGGGCCCGCAACGAATGACCGATCCGGCCGAGCGGCCGGCCCCTCCCGGCAACGGTGAGCCGAAGCGGTTGTCGCAATAATAGGCGTTAGGCGTTAGACGTTAGACGTTAGGCGTTAGCAAACCGGAACAACAAAGGCGCCCCAAATCGGGGCGCCTTTTGTTTGGGATTGCGAGGGCCGGACACCCGGCGCCTCGCCCCTAATGGCTAACGTCTAACGCCTAACGACTCTTTTGCGCCGCCTCGGTCTGCGCGTCCGTCTTGAACACATCGCTGCGCCGATCCTGGATCTTCGCGGTGGCGCGCAAATCGGCGAGGTATTCCGTCACCTCCTCGTTGCGCAGGCTGCGGATCGATTGCGCGAGCAGCTGGTCCTTCTGCGTGACGAACTTGGCGGAGTCGGCCGGGGTACGGCTCAGCACCTTGATCACGTACAATCCGTCGGGTGTGTCGAGGACGCCGCTCAGCGCCCCGACCGGCAGTCCGAACGCGGCCCCCACGATCTTGGCGGTGTTGATCGGCGGCGACACCCGCGTGAATGGTGCGAAGTCGCGATTCGGCAGGTTGAGCGCCTTCGACGCGTCGGCCAGTGTGGCTCCGTTCCTGACCCGCTGAATCAGGTCCTGCGCGATCAGCTTGGCCTTGGCGTCCTTCTTCTGTTCGCGCACCTTGGCCGCGACGGCGTCATGCACCTGCACCAGCGACGGCGTCCCGGCGGCCTGTACCGAGTCGAGCCGGAACACATACGACGCGACTTCGGCGTCGATGACCGGGGACGTCTCGCCCACCTTGGCCTGGAACGCCCAGACGCCGGCATCGGGAATCACGTACAGCCCGAGCTGCAGGCGGGTGCCGTAGGGCACTGGTCCCGTCGGTGCCACGGGCAGCTTGAGCGCGCGGGCCACCGTGTCGAGCGCCGTGGGGTCGTCGGCCCGCTCCGCCGCGAGTCGCTGCAGCGAGTCGAGCTGCGCATCCACCTGGTCGCGATGCACGCCGGCGAGCTGGATCGGCAGCACGATCTCGCTCAGGTCGATCTTGTCGCCGGTGCGCTTGGTGACCTCGATGAGGTCGTACCCGCTCGCCGTGAGGATCGGGTCGGAGACCGTGTTGACCGGCAGCGCGAACGCGGCTTTCTCGACGGCGGGGTCGAGATGGGTCGGCGTGCCCTTGGTGAACTCGCCGAGGGCGCCGCCCTTGCGCGCCGAGAGCGTGTCGGCCGACTCGCGTTGCGCCACGTCGGCGAAGGTCTGCGTCCCGCTGATTTCGCCGCGAACGTCCTGCGCGTGCTTGAGCGCCGCCGCCGAGTCGCTGGCGTCGAGCCGCCGCGACACCGCGACAAAGCTCATGTAGGCCGTGCGAGGCCGCGCGAATTCGGAATCATGCGCCGCGTAGTAGGCCTGGATCTCCGCCGACGTGACCGTGACGTCGCTGTCCGGGATGATGTTGCGGCCGATGATCGGCGTCAGCGAGATACTGGCAGTTTCGTTCTGGTCGCGATATTTCTGCCACAGCGCCGGATCGGAGAGGTAGACGTTGGCCGTCAGGTCGGCAAACAGCTTTTGCCGCAGGATTTCGTCCCGCGCCTGCGCTTCCAGCGACGGCACATACTGCTGGCCGACCGGTCCGGCGAGCCAACGCTGATACTTGCTCAGGTCGAAGGTGCCGTTGGTCTGGAATTCGGCCTGCGACTGCAGCTCCGGCGGCGGCACGTTCTGGATCCACTGCGCGATCTCGTCGGGCGACGTGGCGATGTGGTGCTGCTTGATCTGGTCGTCGATCACCGTGGTTTCGACGAACTCGTTCCACACGTCGTTGCGCACCGCGTCGGTCTGTTCGAGCGACAGGGTGTTGCCGGACGATTGCTGGCGCTGGGTCAGCTCGTTCTGCACCGCCTGCTGGTAGGCGCGGACATCGACGGACTGGCCGTTGATCGAGCCGACCGACGTCTTGCTGAGGAATCCGCCGCCGCCCGTCAGGCCGCTGAGGCTGAGGATCATCCACGACAGGAACGTGATCGTGATCAGGTACACGACCGGCTTGGCTGCGTTGCGAAATGCTTGCATCATGAGAACTTGACCCACTCTGGGATACTGGGAAACAGCCCGCAAACGTAGATTTGTTCCACCCGATCTTCAAGCCGACCTCGCCTGGCGCGGTTGACACCCAACCGACTCGGGCTAGAGTTGCCAACCCTTGATCACCCTTCCGTCCGGGGATTCGAGCACGCCTGACCTGCGACGCAGCCCAGCACTGGCCCGCCTTTCCGCGCGGTGGTCCGCCAATCCGGCCGACCGCTGCTTTGCCGCGCTCGCCGATGGACTGCGCAAGAGCGGCGCCCTCGCCGACGCGGCCGCGGTGGCCCGCGAAGGGCTCGCGCTACACCCCGACTTCGTGCCGGGGCTATTGACTCTGTCGCGCATCCTGGCCGACCAGGGTGACGTCGCCGGGGTCCGTGACGCCCTCGAAGCGGCGCTGGCGATCGATCCCGGCCACCCCGTGGCGCTGCAGGCGATGGCGCGGCTGCCGGCGGCTGCCGGACCGGCCGATGCCGAAGAGCCGGGCGAGGCCATGGCACCGGGGGCGGTTCGCGCGAGCGACGAGGTCCCGTCGGCGCCATCCACCGACGTGCCTGGCAGCCGACCGGACGACGATCTCAACGATCTTCTCTACGCCGACGACGACGCCCTTGCGCTCGCGCCCGACGATGGTGCCGATGCGGAATCGCCATTGTTCACCGAATCGCTCGCGATGGTGTATCGGCGCCAGGGACATCTCGACCGAGCCGTCGAAGTGCTCGACGCCCTCTTCGCGCGCGATCCGTCGAACGCGGCGCTGGGCGAGCGTCGTGATACAGCCCGGGCCGAACGGGACGCCTCGAAACCGAGACCCTACGACGTACGGCAGAGCGGCGGGACCTCGATGGCCCAGTGGCTGGCCGCCGTCGCCGCGGTGAAAGTGGTGTGCCCGCCGGCCACGTCAAGTCTCGACGCGTTCTATCAGGCGCCGGCCCCGCCGCCCGCCGAGGCGAGCGACCTCGCCGCATTTCAGGCGTGGCTCAAGGAGTTGGAGCGATGACGCGGGTGACGGTGCTCAACGGCCCCAATCTGAACCTGCTGGGCCAGCGCGAGCCGGCGCTGTACGGCGCGAAATCGCTGGCCGACATCGAGGCCGAGTTGCGCGGCCGGGCCCGGGAGATCAATGTCGAACTGACGTTCATCCAGTCGAACCACGAGGGCGAACTGGTCGACGCCGTGCAGCGTCTCGGTGCCACCGCGGACGGGGCCATCGTCAACCTTGGGGCGTATACCCACACATCGATCGCGATCCGCGATGCGTTCCTGGCCGTCCCGATTCCGTTTGTCGAGGTTCACCTGTCCAACCTGTTCAAGCGTGAGCCGGCGCGACACCACTCGGTCACTGCGGATCTCGCGACCGGGCTCATCACGGGGTTCGGTGCCCGCGGCTATCTGATGGCGCTGGATGCACTCGTCGCGGCGCTCCCCTCCGGCCATGACTGACACTCGGCTCACCCGGCAGCGCGCGGTGGCTGAGGCCATCACGGGCCAAGGCGTTGACGTGCTGCTGGTGACCCAGCTCGCCAACTTGCGATGGCTCACCGGGTTCAGCGGCACCGCGGCCGTCGCGCTGGTCAGCGCCGACCGGACCACCCTGATCACCGACTTCCGCTACGCCATCCAGACGCCACTCGAGGTGGGTGATGCGGCCGAAGTGATCATCGACCGCTTCAGCGTCTGGGACCGCCTCAAGCGGGTCATCGCGGAGCGCGGCTACGGATCCATCGGCATCGAGTCGCACGTCATGTCGGTGCGCGATGCCGAGCGGGTGAGTGCGATGGCGCCGAGGGTGATACCGGTGGCCGAGATCATCGAGACCCTGCGGCAGGTCAAGGATGCCGGCGAGATCGCCGCGATTCGAGCGGCAACCGCTCTGGCCCACGACGCCCTCGACGCGGTGTTGCCGACGATCGCCGTGGGCGAGCGGGAGCTCGACGTGGCCGCGCGCCTGGAACATGCCCTGCGCGACCGTGGCAGCGAGTGGCATCCGTTCCAGACGATTGTCGCATCGGGGCCGCGGTCGGCCCTGCCGCACGCCCGCAGTTCGGAGCGCCGCCTTGAGCGCGGCGACCTGATCCTGATCGATTACGGCGCGCGGGTGGACGGCTACTGCTCGGACATTACCCGCACCGTCATCCTCGGCGCCGCCGACGAGCGGCAGCGCGTGGTCTACGAGCTGGTCCGCGACGCGCAGCAGCGCGCCTGCCGTGGTGCGCGGGCCGGCATGACCGGGCGGGAAGCCGACGCTCTGGCACGAGACGTGATCGACGGGCGCGGCTATGGCGACGCGTTCGGCCATTCGCTGGGGCACGGCTTGGGGCTCGAAGTACATGAGTCGCCACGACTTGCAGCCACGGCGGAGGCGGTCCTGCCGGTCGGTGCGGTGGTTACCGTGGAGCCGGGGATCTATCTTGCAGGATGGGGTGGAGTCCGGCTGGAGGATGATATCCTGCTGGGCGCTGAGCAGCCCGTCCTGCTCTCCGATGGTCGCACCGACCTGATCATTCTCGACGGCTAGGCAGGAGCTTCCTTGGCAACGACCGCCGACATTCATAACGGGATCGTTCTCGATCTCGACGGCCAGTTGATGCAGGTCACCTACTTCCAGCACGTCAAGCCGGGGAAGGGGAGCGCGTTTGTCCGCACCAAGCTGCGGAACGTGCGCACCGGTGCGGTGCTGGAACGCACCTTTCCCTCGGGCGAACGGCTGACGCCGGTCGACCTGTCGTACCGGCCGATGAGCTACTCGTATCGCGACGGCGAGTTTTACCATTTCATGGACCTGCAGAGTTTCGATGACGTGATGGTCACCGCCCGGTTGCTCGGCGCCGACCAGCTCAAGTACCTCAAGGAAGGGATGGAGTGCGTCGGCCTGATGCACGACGACGAGGTAATCATGGTCAATCTTCCCAATTTCGTGGAGCTCGAAATCGTGGAAACCGATCCCGGGATTCGCGGCGACACCGCCACGGGCGGCACCAAACCGGCCAAGCTGGAAACCGGCGCCGTCGTGCAGGTGCCGCTGTTCATGGAGCGTGGCACGGTGATTCGCGTCGACCGCCGCGAAGACAAGTACCTGACTCGCGTATGACACCCGAGGAAATGCAGGAGCTGGCCCGCACGCTGGAACAGGTGCCCGGGCTCAAGGGCATCGATTTTCGCGATGTGCGCCGCCTCGCGCAACTGCTGCACGAGCGACCGGAGATCGGTTCGATCGAGCTCAAGGGCTTCTTCGGCACCGGCGTCGTGATCACGCGGACGCACCACCACGCCGGCGGCGGGGCTGCCCCGGCCCACGCTCCCGCGGTCGCGCCGGCGCCAGCGGCAGCCCCGACTGCGGCGCCCGCGGCCGAGCCGGCGGCAGCGTCCGCGGCGGCGCTCAAGGAGATCCGTTCCCCGATGGTCGGCACGTTCTACGCGCAGCCGGAACCGGGGTCCGATCCGTACGTCCGCGTCGGCGCGCGGGTCACGGCGGGGCAGACGGTCTGCATCATCGAGGCGATGAAGATCATGAACGAAATCGAAGCTGAGGTCACCGGGACGGTGCGTGAGGTGCTGGTCGACGATTCGTCGCCCGTGGAATACGGACAGGTGCTCTTCCGGGTCGATCCCAATGGGTGACGACGATTCCACGTCCGAAGTGCTGAGTGGCGAGGCAACCGCCGCGGGCTTCCAGTTCCGCCAGGCGATCGTCGAGATGATCCAGCGGGGCGGCTCGGACCTGCTGCTCAAGGCGGGGCGCCCGCCCACGGCGCGCGTCAGCGGACAGCTGCAGGTGCTGCCGATGCCGTCGCTCAAGTCCGATGAACTGAAGGCGCTCGCCGAGTCGCTGATGACGCCGCGCCAGATGCGCGAGTTTGCCGACACCAAGGAAGCCGACTTCGGCATCGGCGTGCCGGGCGTCGGCCGCTTCCGGACCAACGTCTACATGCAGCGCGGCAGCATCGCGTTTGCGTTTCGCGCCATTCCCTACGAGGTGCGGACCATCCGCGAGCTGCTGCTGCCGCCGATTCTCGAAGAGATTGCCGCCAAGCCGCGCGGGCTGGTGCTGGTCACCGGCATCACCGGCAGCGGCAAGTCGACGGCGCTCGCGGCGATGATCGATCACATCAATCGCAGCCGGCGCGTCAACATCATCACCATCGAAGACCCGATCGAGTTTCTCCATCGCGACCAGCTCGCCAACGTCTCGCAGCGCGAGGTCGGCACCGACACGCTGTCGTTCGGCGACGCGCTCAAGCGGGTGCTGCGCCAGGACCCCGATGTAATCCTGATCGGCGAAATCCGCGACATGGAAACGATGGACACCGCCATCAAGGCCGCGGATACGGGGCATCTGGTGCTGTCGACGATCCACACCACCGACGCGACGCAGACCATCTCGCGCGTGCTGTCGTTCTATCCGCCCCATCAGCATCCGGAGATCCGCATGATGCTGTCGACGGCGCTGGCCGGCGTGGTGTCGTTGCGGCTGGTCCCGCGCGCCGACGGCAAGGGGCGGATTGCCGCGTGCGAGGTGCTGATCAACACGGCGGCGGTGGCCGACAACGTGCGCGACACCCAGAAGGCGCTCGACATCCCCAACCTGATCGCGCAGGGCGGCATCACGTACGGCATGCAGTCGTTCGACCAGTCGCTGATGCGCTGGTTCCAGGACGGCGTGATCACGTACGACGACGCGGTGTTCCACGCCTCGCATCCGAGCGAGTTCGCGCTGCGCGTGTCGGGCGTGAGCGGGACGTCGGACCGCACGTTCTCGGAAATCGGCGGAATCGAGTCCCGCTGATGTTTCGCAAGGTGATGGTGGCCAATCGCGGCGAGATCGCGCTGCGCGTGATTCGCGCGTGTCACGAACTCGGCCTCCGCACCGTCGCGGTGTACAGCGAGGCCGACCGCGAATCGCTGCACGTGCGCTTTGCCGATGACGATGTGTGCATCGGCCCGCCGCCGGGGCGCCTGTCGTACCTGCGCATTCCCAGCCTGATCGCGGCCGCCGAGGTGACCGGGGCCGATGCGATTCATCCCGGCTACGGCTTCCTCGCCGAGAACGCCGAATTCGCCGACACCTGCCGGCTGTCGAACATCGCATTCATCGGCCCGACCGGCGACCAGATCCGCGCCATGGGTGACAAGGCGTCGGCGCGCAAGCTGGCCGGTGCAGCCGGCGTGCCGACGGTGCCCGGATCGGACGGGATCCTGCCCGACGCCGACGCGGCGCTCGTCGTCGCCGAGCAGATCGGGTTTCCGGTCATCATCAAGGCCACCGCCGGCGGCGGTGGCAAGGGCATGCGGATCGCGAACGACGCCGAACAGTTCGCGCAGCTCTTCTCGCTGGCGCAGAACGAGGCGCTGTCGGCCTTCGGCAACGGCGATGTGTACGTCGAGAAATACCTGGCGCGTCCGCGGCATGTCGAAATCCAGGTCCTCGGCGACCAGCACGGGACCGTGATTCACCTGGGGGAACGCGATTGTTCGGTGCAACGCCGTCACCAGAAGCTGATCGAGGAGTCGCCGTCGCCCGCGCTCAACCCCGCATTGCGCGCCCGGATGGGCGATGCCGCGGTGCAGCTCGCCGCGGCAATTGACTATGTCGGCGCCGGCACCATCGAATTCCTGCTCGACGAAGACGGGTCGTTCTACTTCATGGAGATGAACACCCGCATCCAGGTCGAGCATCCGGTCACCGAGATGGTCACCGGCCACGACCTCGTCAAGGAACAGATTCGCGTCGCCGCCGGCGAACCGCTGTCGTTCGGCCCCACGCCGTTGATCGGGCACGCCATCGAAGTGCGCATCAACGCCGAAGATCCCTATCGCAATTTCCAGCCGTGTCCCGGCCTGATTACCGCGTACCATCCGCCGGGCGGTCCCGGTGTGCGCGTCGACACCCACGTCTACGCCGGCTACACGGTGCCGCCGTACTACGATTCGCTGCTCGCCAAGCTGATCGTGCACGGCCGCGACCGGGCCGAGGCGCTCGCCCGGCTGGCGCAGGCGCTCGACTCGTTCATTCTCGAAGGCGTCAAGACCACGATTCCGTTTCTCGCACGAGTCATTCGTCATCCGGACTTCGTCGCGGGCAAGGTCGACACCAAGTTCCTCGAGCGCGAG
This sequence comes from uncultured Gemmatimonadales bacterium, assembly GCA_963796635.1. Classification (GTDB taxonomy): domain Bacteria; phylum Gemmatimonadota; class Gemmatimonadetes; order Gemmatimonadales; family GWC2-71-9; genus Palsa-1233. The sequence continues at coordinate 1,515,160 of CAWCMH010000001.1, read as the reverse complement.
TCGCACCTGCTGCGAGCCGGAACAGTTCGATGCGACCCGCACCGCGCGCCTGGTGGAGCCCGACGCCACCGACCTCGCGGAGCCGCAGCCCGTCGCGGAATGAAGCTGGACGTGGTGTTCACTCCCCGCGAGCTCGTCGCGGGGGAGACGACCGACCGCACTGTCGTGGTGGTCGACGTGCTGCGGGCCACCACCACGATGTGCGCGGCCCTCGACCACGGCGCCCGCGCGGTGGTCGCCGCGGCCGACGTCGAAGAGGCGTCGCGACTGTCGCAGGCGCTCGGCCCCGGCAACGTGCTGCTCGCCGGCGAGCGCAACATGGTGCGCATCCCCGGATTCCAGGCCGGCAATTCGCCGGGCGAAATGACGCCGGCCGCGGTGCGCGACAAGACGGTGGTGATGACCACGACCAACGGCACCGCGGCGTTGCTCGCCACTGCCGGCGCGCGCGAGGTGATCGTCGCGGCGGCCGTCAATCTCACCGTGGCGGGTGATTACCTTCGCGACGACGCTCGACACGCGCGGTGAATTGCTGATCCTCTGCGCCGGACGCGAGCGGCGATTCGGCGTCGACGACGCCTACCTCGCCGGGCTGCTCGCGGCACGTGCGCTCGGCGGCACCCGTCGTCGCAAGGGACTCAACGACGCCGCGCTGGTGGTGGTCGACCTGGTGACGCGCTACCGTGAGCGTGTCGACCGGGTCCTGACGCTGTCGGGTGCCGGACGCGATCTGGCGGCGCGCGGCTTCCGGGACGACGTCCATGCGGCCGCCGCGATCGACGCCCATCCCGTGCTGCCGTTCTTCCACGACCGCCGCGTCACCTTGGCGCGGCCCGCATGATGGCGGAGCATCGCCGCCGGTTCGGTGCCGTGGTTGCCCTGGTCGCCGGCGCCTTCCTCGCGCTCGCCCTGATTCCGGTCGACGTGACCGGCCCGCTCGGCCGCGACGTCGGTCCGGCACTCTGGCGCGCATTCGGGCTGGGCGCACTCGGAGCACCACTCCTCGGTCTGCTGCTGGGCCTCGCTGGCTTCGATCGATTGCCACGGCTCGACATGAAGCGCGCCGCGATTCTCACGATCGGTGGCGCGCTGCTCATCCCCTACGTGCTCGGCGTGCTCTTCCGCGTCGATGCCAACATCTACCTGCCCGTCTGGGGCGAGTGGAAGGCGAGCGCCCTGCTCACCGGATGGTTCCCCGGATTCGTCGCGCGCCTGGCCCTCGACTCGATCGGCGTGGCGGGAGGATTGCTCGCGGGGTTCGTCGGCCTGACCGCGGTGACGCTCGGCACGCTCGCATGGCACCCGCTGCAGCGACTCGAACGCCGGCCCGACGACGACGCGCAACAGAAATGGCGCGAGCCACCGTCGGTGCGGCCGGCCCGCGCGATCGCTGCCGAGGACGACGCGGCAGCCGATGCCGGCCAGGGCCGCGTGGCGCAGGAAGATCTTTTTGTGCCGCCGCGGCGCAGCAAGCGACCGAAGGTCGAGCAACTCGACATCGAGGACGTCGCCATGCCTCGTGTTGCCGCCGACGAGCTGCCGCCGATCGACCTGCTCGATGCGCCCGACACCACGAGTCACGAGGGCGACCAGGCCGAGCTGCAGCGACTGGGACAATTGCTGCTCGACACACTGCGCACGTTCAAGGTCGACGGGACGCTGGCGGGGATCACGTCCGGTCCGACCGTAAGCCAGTTCGAGGTGGTGCCGGCACCCGGCGTCAAGGCGGGCCGCATCGTCGCCCTGGCCGACGATCTCGCCATCACGATGCGCGCTACCTCTTTGCGCGTGGCGCCGATCCCCGGACGCGGTGCCGTGGGCGTCGAAATTCCGAACCCGAGTCCGCGCATGGTCACGTTGCGCGAGCTGCTGGAGAGCGATGCCTGGCGCAGCTCGTCGGCGATGCTGCCCGTGGCGCTCGGCCGCGACGTCGAAGGGCAAGCGATCGTCGCCGACCTGGCGAAGATGCCGCACCTGCTGGTGGCGGGTGCCACCGGGTCGGGCAAGTCGGTCGCGATCAACACGATCATCACGGCGTTGATCTACAGCTACACGCCGCGGCAGCTGCGCCTGCTGATGATCGATCCCAAGATGGTCGAGCTGTCGATGTACAACGACCTGCCGCATCTGCGCCATCCGGTCGTCACCGACAACAGCGACGCCGCGCAGGTGCTCAAGTGGGCGGTCTTCGAGATGAACCGTCGTTATGAACTGCTGCACGCCAACGGCGCCCGGCAGTTGGCGGAGTTCAATCGCAAGGTCGCCGACGGCAAGCCGATGAAGAATCCGCCCAACGCCCGGCCGACGCTCACGTCGATTGCGGCGGAGGATCCCGACACGCCCGCGTCGACCTGGACGGAGGAATACTCCGAGGGTGAGCTGCCGGTGATCGTGGTCATCGTCGATGAGCTCGCCGACCTGATGATGACGGTGCAGAGCGAAGTCGAGACGCCGCTCGCGATGCTGGCACAGAAGGCGCGAGCCATCGGCATTCACCTGATCCTCGCGACCCAGCGGCCCAGCGTCAACGTGCTCACCGGGCTGATCAAGGCGAACTTTCCGAGCCGGATCGCGTTCCGCGTGGCGAGCAAGGTCGACTCGCGCACCATTCTCGACCAGAACGGCGCCGAAGCGCTCCTTGGCAACGGCGACATGCTCTTCCTGCCGCCGGGCCGCAACGAGCCCCAGCGAGTGCAGGGGGCCTACATCTCGACCGACGAGACCGAGCGCGTGATGCGGTGGTACGCGGCGCGCAAGGACGCGACGCCGTCGGCCACCGAGGCTGACATCCTCGAGCTGGTGCGAGCGCAGACCGAAGCCGCCGCCGGCGACGACGTCCGCGGCAACGCCGACGACCGCGACGCACTCTTCCGCCAAGCGGCCGAATGCTGCATCCAGAACCAGGGCGGGTCGACGTCGCTGCTGCAGCGGCGCCTGGGCGTGGGCTACGGCCGGGCCGCCCGAATCATCGACCAGCTGCATGATGCCGGTATCCTGGGGCCTCCCAACGGCTCGAAACCGCGCGACGTGCTGATCGCCCTGCACCAGGTGGACGAGTACGTCTGAGGGACCTCGGCGGGTGGGCTGAGTCGGGCGTGAGCTGCCACGGCGGCGTTGGCGTTCGGCGGCGGACGATCCGCCAGTTTTCCACAATCCGCCGTCAGCCTGCCGGCCTCACCCGACCTCGATCACATTGATATGTTACTTGATGTGACGGTACGTAAAGTGTTACGCACGATGGCGATGATGGCATACTTCACATAATGCTTTAGCTGCTTGTGAAGCAGATATATTTGGGGTCCCCGTTTCGACTCCCGCCGCCCCGCAGCGTCGCATGATCCGCGCAAATCGTTCCCGACCAGCGTACGAACGGCACCTGGACTTTGGGTGCGCCACCCGACATTACCCCGGTGCCCACGGGTAGCCTATTGCGGCGCTGCGTTCCGCTCGGCCGCCGCGATTCGCGCCAGGCTTTCCTCGTGTCCCACTACCTGCAGCAGCAGCGGCACCGGCTCTGACACCGTACCCCCCGTGAGCGCCACCCGAATCGGTTGCATCACGTCGCCGAGCTTGAGGCCCCGCGCGTCGGCCAGCGTCTTGAGCGCGTGCTCCAGCGTTGCCGCGTTCCACTGCGGCGTCGGCACGCCACGCAAGGCGTCGGACGCCAGCGCAAGATTCGCCGCGAACGCGTCGCCCATCTTGGCCTGGAGCTTGGTGGCCTTGTCGTCGACCTCGATCCGCGCACGATCCAGCCGCACCGCAATCTGCTGGGCGAGATGCGTGACGGTACGTGATCGCGTCTTCACCGCGTCGATCAACGGCACGAGATCGCGTTCGGTCGTGGTGCCGAGCACGTCGAGCTGCCGCTGCACCGGCTCGATCAGCGCGCTGGCATCGAGTGCCGAGAGATACTGTCCGTTCATCCATTCCAGCTTGACGATGTCGAACACGGCCGGCTTCTTCTGCACGCCGTCGAGGTCGAATCGCGCGATCAGCTCGGGCTCGGCGAGGATCTCGTCGTTGTTGCCCGGCGACCAGCCGAGCAGCGCGAGGAAATTGCGCATGGCGGCCGGGAGGATGCCCATGTCGCGGTAGTCGCCCACCGCGGTGGCACCGTGCCGCTTCGACAACTTCTTGCCGTCCGGGCCCAGGATGACGGGAAAATGCCCGAACACCGGCGTCTCGTGCCCGAGCGCGCGATACAGCGCGATCTGCTTGGGCGTGTTCGAGATGTGGTCGTCACCACGGAACACGTGGGTGATTCCCATCGCGATATCGTCGGAGACGACCGCCATGTTGTAGATGGCCGAGCCGTCGGAGCGCAGGACGATGAAGTCATCGAGATCGCGGCCGTGCCAGGTGATCCGGCCGTGTACCGCGTCGTCCCAGGCAATTTCCTCATCGGGCATGGCAAAGCGGATGGTGTAGGGAAGCCCGGCCGCTTCGCGTCGTGACTGTTCCGCCGGCGGCAGTTCGAGTTTCGCCCGCTGATACTTGAAGGGCGCCCCCACGTGCTTGGCCTTGGTGCGTTCAGCCTCGAGCTCTTCGGCCGTCATGTAATCCTTGTATGCGCGCCCCGACGCGAGCAACCGCTCGGCGTCGGCGCGATGCCGCCCCGCGTAACTCCCCTGAAAGAACGGACCTTCGTCCCACTCGACGCCGAGCCAGGTGAGGCCGTCGAGAATCACCTGGGTGTGCGCATCGGTGCTGCGCTCCTTGTCGGTGTCCTCGATGCGAAGGATCAAGGCCCCGCCGTGATGACGCGCGTACAGCCAGTTGAACAAGGCTGTGCGCGCTCCCCCGACGTGGAGGTAGCCGGTGGGAGACGGAGCAAAACGGACGCGGGGTGCCGAGGTGCCGGAAGGAGGTGTCATGAGGTAACGGAGCGAGAGGGATTCGAACCCTCGTTAGGAAGTTTCCCCCCTAAAACGGTTTAGCAAACCGCCGCCTTCAGCCACTCGGCCATCGCTCCTGACGTGCCGGGCAGAAGATAAGGCGGGGCGTGGAGGTTGTCATCCTGCGGCGCGACGGCCCCGCGCAATCATCGCGCGATCTCGCGCCGCGCATCGACGATCGCGCGCGCCGCCTGTGCCATGGTGGGGCCCGCGCGCGCGAAGAGATCGCCCGGGATCTCCAGCACGCGTCCGGCGCGCACCGCCTTGAGATCGCGCCACCCCGGTGCGGCACGGAGTTCCGAGAGGCGCTGCCCTGGCTGACCGCGCGAGGTCAGGATCCAGTCCGGCTGGCGCGCCGCGATGGCTTCGAGCGAGACCGTCGGCCAGGGCTGCACGAGGTCGTCGAACACGTTGCGGAGGCAGGCGGCGTTGAGGACGGTGTTCATCCAGGTGCCGCGTCCGGCCGTCATCGGCGGATCGGTCCAGAGCACCAGCAGCACGGTGGCTGGCGCGGCGGTGTCGGCGCCGCACGCGCTGCGTTGCACGGCGGCAAGACTGTCACGCAGTGCCTGCGCCAGGGAATCGGCGGTGAGCGTGTCGCCCACCAGCACGCCGAGCCGCTGCAGGTTGATGAATGCATCGGCGGTGTCGGTGGTTTCGAAAGACAGCACCGGGATGTGAAACGGCACCAGCGCGTGCTGCAGGTTGACCGACGCGCTGTTGTGCCAGCCAATCACGACATCGGGCTTGAGCGACGCGATGACTTCGGGGCTCGGATCGAGTCCTCCACCGATCGACGGGAGGGTCGCGATCGCGGGCTCGTGATCGTAGTCGGTCCTGGCGACGAGTCGTTGCTGCTGATGCATCGCGACCAGCCACTCGGTGGCGGATTGCATGGTCGAGACGATGCGTCGCGCCGGAAGATTCGCGAGTGTGATCGGCCGTCCACTCGGATCAACGAACCCGGGGCCGGCTGTCGACGGGGCGTGGTGGGCGCCGCACGCCGACAGCGCGAGCAGCGCCGCCCCGCGAACCTTCACCGACCGCCGCCGGCTCCGCCTCCACCGGGCATCGGCATCGGCCGCAGGTCAGCCGGGAGCGTGAACACCGAGGGATCGGGGGGTGTGGCCGAGACGCGGGTCAACTCCATGTGCATGCCTCCGCCCGATACGCTCACCGCGATCGCGGTCATCTTGCGGCCACCATAGGCATGCTCCGTCATGGTGGCGAGGCCCGGTATCTGGGCGAGGAGCTTCTGCGCTCCCATGGCAGTCGCGAACTGCATCTGCAGCGCGGTGAGTTCGGGCGGCGTGGGCACCACGCACGTGTGGGTGGTATCGGTCGTGCTGATGAGGTCCCAGTTCTCGCAGGTCAGCCCGGCGACCACCGCCGTCGTGCCGAGCGGATGATACTGCGTCTGGGCGGCCTTGGCGCCGACGGAGTCGACCAGCTTGGCGGCCGCGCTATCCCGCAAACCGCCCAGCATCGGAGTCATGGCGGCGATCTGGCTCATCGGCATGTCGATGCGGAAGCCGGGGGAGCCGCCCGCGGCGCCGGCCAGGGTGGCCGGCAGGATGACGCCGAGATGGATCGTGTCATCGCCGACGGTCATCTCCATGATCGTGCGCATGCCGGCCATCATCGCCTGCGAGGTGTCCATCACCATTTCCAGCGCGATGTGCCGTCCATCGGTCGAGGCGGTCATGTCCATCGCGATCGTACTGCCGAGCATCCCCGCGGCAGGGTTGCCCTGCGGGGTGGGCATGGTCAGGTGCCACGTCGCCGATCCGGCGATGGGTTGCTGCGCCGACAGCGGTGCGGCACAGGCCAGGGCGACAGCGAACAAGCGGCGCGACAGGGTCACGGGACATCCCGATTGGAGGTGCAGAAAAGATAGCGGCCACCCGCTCCGCGAGTGGCCGCTTCCCCGTTGCGAAGCGTGAATCAGTGGCCGCCACCGCCCCGCGCGCCGCGCATCCCCTGCATCAGGGCACTCATGTCCACGTAGCCGTCGGGGATCACGAACGCGCTGGCGGGCACGGGCCCGCGCGTGATCGACACGGCTTCGAGTTGGACGCGGCCCTTGGCGTCGGTCACCTTGAGCGGGAAGGCCGGCCGGTTGCCGAAGGCACGGCTCCATGCCGGTGGTGCGCTACGACGCCCCATGCTCGTGGTCGGAAACATGAAGTCGCCCATCTTGTCGGTGATGCACGCCTTGGTGACGTCGTCCTTGTTCTTGTCGGCGATCGAGTAATCATCACACGCCACGCCCGCGATCGTCTCCGATGTGCCCAGCCTGGTGATGGTCACGTCGTTTCCCTCCTTCGAAAGGCCCATCGAGTCGGTCTGCGTGACCATCTTCAATCCCTTGGCGTTGGGCATCATCGCGCCCATGCCCTTGGCCATCTCCGGCGTCATCGGGATCAGCATCGTGGATGTGTGCGCGGCTGCGTCGATGACCATGCGAAATTCGCCGGTGGCATTGGCGTTGACTTCGCCCATCGGGAGCGTCATTGCGACTTGACCAGGTCGAACGTACCAGGTCATCGTTTGCGTCTTGCCGTTGTCGTTCTCGGTCTTCATAACGATGGTTCCCTCGAACTGCGCGGCGAGGGGCAGGGCGCCCATGGTGAGGGCGAGTGCAACGAGAGCAAAGCGGCGCATGGCATCACCTCGGGTGAAGGAAAAGCGAACGTGACGGCGTGGGTGAGATTCGAACTCACGGGACCCGTGAAGGTCCGCCGGTTTTCAAGACCGGTGCATTCAACCACTCTGCCACCACGCCCAGCGGTCCTAAGCTAGAATGTGGGGATCGGCGCCGGGAGGGGCCGGTGATTCCGTGACCGGAGCGATGCCGTGACCCTGGATCCCGTGCAACTGGCCCGTGAGCTGGTCGCGATACCATCACCGACCGGCAGTGAAGCGGCCGTCTGCGAATTCGTCGCCCAGGCGCTGGCGCGTGACGGGTGGCAGGTGCAGCGGCAGCCGGTCTCGGATGGGCGATTCAACATCTACGCGCATCGCGGCGCGCCGGTGGTCGTGCTGTCGACCCATCTCGACACTGTGCCGCCGGAACTCCCTGTCCGCGAGGACGACACCACGCTCCACGGCCGGGGCAGTTGCGACGCCAAGGGCATCGTGGCGGCGATGATCGCGACCGCAAGCGAGCTGTTCGCCGCCGGTGAATCGCGCGTCGGCCTGCTGTTCGTGGTGGGCGAGGAAGCCGGCTCCGATGGCGCGCGGCGCGCCTCGACCCTGACGCCCAAGGGGCGCTTCCTGATCAACGGCGAGCCCACCGAGAATCAGCTGATCACCGCGCAGAAAGGCACGCTCAACGTGCGCCTGGTCGCCACCGGTCGCGCGGCGCACTCCGGCTACCCGGCCCTCGGCCGGTCGGCGATAGAAGTGCTGCTCGATGCGTTGCAGCGCATCCGCGCGCTGGTGCTGCCCCGTGATCCGGAGCTGGGTGAGTGCACCATCAACATCGGGCGGATCGGCGGAGGCGTCGCCGCCAACGTGATCGCACCGTGGGCGGAGGCCGAGTTGCTGGTGCGGCTGGTCGGACCGGACGCGGACGTGCGTGGCGCGATCGAGCGCGCTGCGGGTGCGGACGTCGGCGTGACATTCGTGCCGGGCATTCCGCCGGCTCGCGGAGCGGCCCGTGCCGGATGGCCATCGACGGTGGCGGCGTTTGCGTCGGATCTCGCATTTCATGGTGCGTGGGGAACCTGCTACCAGCTGGGGCCGGGTTCGATCCATGTCGCCCACACGGCCGACGAGCACATTCGCAAGAGTGACCTGCACGAAGGCGTGCGCCGGTACGTGCAATTGTGCCGGGAACTGCTGGCCGAGGTGGCGGCCTAGAAATCCACGCGGGTGATGCGGCCCCCCGGGCCGACGGCCCACGCGCGCCGCGCCGCGGCGCGCACCGCCCAGTAGCTGCTGCCGTCGAGCACCCGCCATGTCTCGCCCTGGTCGGTGCTGACGAAGAGACCGCCGTATCCGGCGACGAGCATCGTGTTGGCACCGGCGCGCGGCACCATCGCGACGCCGGACAGCAACCCCGGCGACGGTGGCCGGTGCCGCAGCGTCCAGGTGACGCCGCCGTCGTCGGTGGTCGCGACCGACGCGGCCGCGGTGTCGTGCATCATCGACGCATTGACGCGTCCGGCGATCGCGACGCCGTGCCGGGCGTCACGGAACGACAGCGCCGTGATCCCGGCCTGGCTGTCATGCACGACCGGCAAGCCACTCGACGCAAGCGTCCAGGTGCTGCCGGCGTCACCGGTGCGGAAGACGCGCGCGCCGGGCTCGCCCGCGGCGATCCAGCCGTGCTTCTCGTCGACGCTGATCGCGCAACTGTTGCTCGACGCAAATCCGCCCTCGCCCTTGAGCGGCGCGGGGACCGCGTCGGCGGGCAGCGTGGCCCAATGATTCCCCGCATCGGTGGTGCGGAGTACCACGGTGCGGCCGGCGGACGCGTCGCTGTAGGCCACCCCGGTGTGCGCATCAAAGAACGTGATACAATCGAAGAAGGCCGTCGAGTCGGCGTTGACGAACTGCGTCGTCCATGTCGCGCCGCCGTCGGCCGTGTGAAAGATCCGCGACGCGTTGCCGTTGCCGATGCTGAGCACCCAGGCGGCGTTGCCATCGAGCGCGGCGATGCCGCGGAATTGCAGCGCGTCGGCGCCGGGCACCGGCCGCCGCTGCCACGTCGCCCCGCCGTCGATCGTTCGCAACACGGTGCCGGCGGTCCCGCCGATCCACGCGGTGTTCTCGTCGACCGCGCTCACCGCCTGGAGCAACGCCCGGGTGCCACTGACCTGTGGCGTGACCTGCGGACGCTGCGCGGACATCGCTGCCGCGAACAGCGCCATGGTCAGCGCCGCGATCGTGCCGCTAGTGCTGGCTGATCGCACTCTGGATGCCCGACACGATGTTCCCGGCCTTCACGGCATCGGCCGTGTCGCCGATCTGCATCAGCACCTGCTGGAACTGGCCGTAGACAATGCCATACAGGTCGAGGATCGACGCCGACGGTGGATCGAACCAGCCGAGGGGCCGGTGCTTGGCGGCGGCCTCGGGGTGATACACGCCGAACAGCAGCGCCTTGGTCAACGGTACGTTGACGTAGCCCATCGATGAGTTGATGATCGGTCCGGACGGCACGACGCGCTCGGGCAACAGCTTGCGCACCATGCCCTGCGTCACCAGGTAGTCCTCGATGTTGATCGGGTTGCCATCGGTGCCATCGGGGTAGCCGCCGTCGCTCCACGAAAAGAAGATCGGCCGCTTGCCGATGTTGTCCTTGATCAGGAACAACACGGCCACATCGCTCTTGGTCAGGTCCGGCCGGGTGAACTTGACCCAGACCGTGCCGAGCTGCACGCTGTCCTTGGGCGCCTGCATCACGTCGGGCAGGGAATCGAGCAGGCCGATCGACTCGTCGAGTACCGGCCCGATCGGCTTGGTCCAGTGATGATCCGCGGTCCCGGTCAGCGGAATCGCATTGGTGTCGTTGGTCTGCTGCCAGATCTTCGGTTCATCGGCCGGATCGAACGTCGGCGTCACGCGTCGCCGGAGCTGCCGCAGGTGCCAGTCGGTGTTCATGAGCGAAAGATTGGCCAGCGTGACATCCCTGCGCACGCCGAGCACTTCCTGCGCAAACCAGAGCGGGAAGGTGTCGTTGTCGCCGGCGGTGATCAGGATGCCGTACGGATCGACCGACTGCAGCATGTCGACGGCGAAGTCGCTCGCCAGCGTTTCATGATTGCGCGGCGCGCTGAGCCGGTTGCCGAACAGCGGGATCAACGCCAGCGCGAGCACCGGCGTCCCGGCCACCCAGCGTCGCTGCTCGCTGATCCGATCGCCCAGCCACTCGCCGATCGCGCGGATCGCCGCGGCGAATCCCGCCGCCAGCAGCACGCCCACGAACGCGAACGACGCCACATAGAAGTAGTCGCGTTCGCGCACCTCGCGATCATCCGCCGCGCACGTTCGGATAGGTGTACATGTAGCGGAAGTTGAGGTAGTAGATCAGCAGCAGCGTCAGGGTGAACAGGACGATGCCTGCGGTCACGCCGGCGCGGCGGTCGCGCATCAGCAGGATGCCCAGGCCCCACGCGCAGAACGCCGTGAAGAGCCCGGTGACCGGCCCGGCCAGGGCGCCCCAGTCCTTGGCCCACTGCCACGACCAGTAGTGCCAGTACATGCCGAGTTGTGCGCTGAGTGGCGACATCCGCTGGCTCAGCGGCGGCTTGCCGTACTGGATGCGGTTGATGACGTCGCTCAACCCTTGCGAGAAGAACCCGGTGGGCTCGCCTTCGTTGATCGGCGGGTGTTGCGCCGCCCGTATCGGCAGGTAGACGTAGTTCAGCGTCAGGCCGACGATCACGGCGAGGAGGCCGACATAGAGCCATGGATTGCGGCGATCCTTGACGATGCCCCACGCCAGCAGGCCCACGATCCCGAGCAACCCGCCGATGCGCATGAGCGCGACGAGCGCCGACGAGCCCTCGACCGCCGTGCTGATGCTGAGCGCCTGGGCAGGATTGGCGAGGTTGCCGCCGTTGACCAGCGCGGTGATGGTGTCGCCGAGAATGCCGGACACCCCGAGCGCCAGGGTCCACGCCATCAGCCAGACCCAGGGTTCGCGCAGCAGCTTCGGTTCGGTCCACAGCACGTAGACCGCGACCACCGGCAACGCGAGCACGCCCATCAGGTGGTTGGTCGACGTGAGCGAGCCGAGATAGCAGGCGAGGACCAGCAGCCCGTTGCGGCGGGGGCCGGCGGGCAGGTCGGCCCAACGCACCATGCACCAGACGATCAACGCGATGCTGAGCAGCGAGACGGTATAGACCTTCTCGTTGACGGTCGATTGGTTCCACACGGTCCACGCGGTGGCACTGGCGAAGATGCCGGCGAACGCCGCGGCGATGCGCGGGCCGCGTTGCGGCAGCACGTTCCGCATCCAGCGTTCGGCGACGAGGAACCAGAAGGCCGCGCCGGCCGCACTGGTGACGGCGGCGAAGTAGTTGATCCGCTTGGCGTAGTTGGCGGCCAGCGGGAGCATGCCCCACACGTGCGCCACGACGGTGAAGAACGGATTGCCCGGAGGATGCGGAATCCCCAGCACCTTGGCCGCCGCGATGTACTCCGACGTGTCCCAGAACGCCGTGGTCGGCGACAGCGTGAGCGCGTAGATCACGAAGATCACGGCGAACGCGGCGAACGCCCAGAGGTAGGGCGGGCGATTGGTCTCGATGTCGTCCTGCGGCAAGAAGCACTCCAGGGTGTTGTCGTGAATGCAGATGCGCCGAGCGCGTGCGCGGACGCAGTCGGGGCGGCGCCCGGCTAGTGCCGGAACATCCGCACGCCGGTCGTCACCATCGCGATGCCCAGCGCGTCGGCCGCCTCGATCACGGCGGCGTCGCGCACGGAGCCGCCCGGCTGAATAATGGCACGCACCCCCGCCTCGGCGGCCGTCTCCACGTTGTCGGGAAACGGAAAGAAGCCGTCGGACGCCAGCGCCGCGCCCTCGGTCAAGTGCCCGGCCTGGCGCGCCTTGTGGATTGCCAGTTGCACGGCGTCGACGCGACTCATCTGTCCCGCGCCGATCCCGATGGTCTGTTCATCGCAGGCCAGCACGATGCCGTTCGACTTGACCGTGCTCACGGCGGTCCACGCGAAGCGCAGGTCATTGAGTTCGTGCGGGGTCGGTTGCCGGCGCGTCGGCACCTGCCACGCGTCTTCCGACGGGTTGAAGCGGAAGCGATCCTGGAGCAGGAAGCCGCCGCGGATCTTCTTCCAGTCGAGCCCTGCCTGCGTGCGCGCCACCGGCAGTTCAACGACGCGCAGGTTCTTCTTGTCGGCAAAGCGGGTCAGCGCATCCGCGTTGAACGCGGGGGCGACCACCACCTCGACGAACAGGTCGCTCATCGCGTCCGCGGTGGCGAGGTCGACCACCGTGTTGAACGCGATCACCGAACCGAACGCCGACGCGGGGTCGCCGGCCCGCGCTCGCGCGAACGCGTCGGCGCCGGTGCGTCCCAGCGCCACGCCGCACGGCGTGGTGTGCTTGATGATCGCGCAGGCGACGCGATTGCCCCAGGTGCCGATCGCCAGCATGGCGGCATCGATGTCGAGCAGGTTGTTGAACGACAGCTCCTTGCCCTGGCGCTGCGCCAGGTCGCCGATCCCGCGCGGCTCCTCGGTGACGTACAGCGCGGCGCGCTGATCAGGATTCTCGCCGTAGCGCAGCACCTGCCGGCGCTCCATCGACAGGTTGAGCCGGGTCGGCAGCGTGTCCTGCCACGGCGTCAGAAAGCCGGCGATGGCGTTGTCGTAATCGGCGGTGTGGGTGAAGACCTTCGCGGCGAATTCACGCCGGGTGTCGAAGTTGATCTCCCCCTGCGCCAGCAACTCGAGCACGCGTGGATAATCCTTGGGCTCGACCACCGGCAGCACGAACTCGAAGTTCTTGGCGGCCGACCGAAGCATCGACGGTCCGCCGATGTCGATGTTCTCGATGGCGGTCTCGAACGACACGCCCTCGGCGGCGATGGTGGCCTGGAACGGATAGAGGTTGACGGCGACGAGGTCGAAGCGATCGAGGTGCAGTTCGGCGAGCTGGCGGGCATGCTCGGGGCGGTCGGTTCGGGCCAGCAGTCCGGCATGCACCGCCGGGTGCAAGGTCTTGACGCGCCCATCGAGAATTTCGGGAAAGCCGGTGATCTGATCGACCGGCACGACGGCGACGCCGGCCTGGCGCAGCATCGCGGCGGTGCCGCCGGTCGAGACCAGTTGCCACCCCAGCCCGACCAATCCCTGGGCAAAGGCGACAACGCCTCGTTTGTCGCTCACCGAAATCAGCGCACGTGGCATGAACAGCACTCCATGACGGACGCGCCGTCAGGCAAAGTCAAACGGCACTGGCCGTCCCGCGCGAGCCGCGGCGCGCACCGCCGCCGGCAACAGACGATGCTCGACGGCCAGCACCGCGCGGGCGAGCTCTTCGGGCGATGCCTCGGTCGGGACCGCGACGCATCCCTGCGCCAGGATCTCGCCGCGGTCATATGCTTCGTCCACCACGTGCACTGTGGCCCCGCTGATCGCATCGCCCGCATCAAGCACGGCTCGATGCACGTGCAGGCCGTGCATGCCCGGCCCGCCGTATCGCGGCAGCAGCGCCGGATGGACATTGATGATCCGCCCCCGCATCGCCGCGACCACCTCGGCGGGAATCAGGCGCAGATATCCGGCCAGCACGAGCAGATCGACGCGATGCGTGGCGAGTACGTCCGTCCATTCCGCCGCATCCCGGAAATCCCGCAGCCGATGCGTGGCGATGCCCAGGTCCTGTGCCCGCTCGAGCGCCGTTGCATCGCGATCGGAGATGACCAGCGCCAGCACGACGTTGCCGTCGTCCGCAAGCTCTTTCTGCATCGCCAGCAGATTGCTGCCGCGCCCGGACACGGCCACCGCCACGCGATACGCCACGGCGGTCAAAGATAACGGACCAGCAGGTCCGCGGCCGTGGCGAGATCGGGTGCCTGCAGTGCACCGGTCCCGGTTGCCGACGGCGTATCGGTGCCAAGGAGAATGCCGCGGCATCCCAATTCGAGTGCCGGCAACACGTCGCGCGCGCGATCGCCGACGCACCAGCTGCGCGCAAGGTCGATATTCCACGCGGCCGCCGCTTCGCGATGCAGCGCCGTGCCGGGCTTGCGGCACAAACACCCGGCGTCGGGCGCGTGGGGGCAGCAATAGGTGGCGTCGATGGTCGCGCCGTCCGCGGCAAGCCGCGCCTGCATCGCGGCTTCCGTGGCGTCGAACGCGTGGCGATCGAAATAGGCGCGCCCGATGCCGGATTGATTGGTCACCACGATCCGCAGCACGCCGGCATCCGCCAGGCGGCGCAAGGCGTTGCCGACACCCGGGAGCAATACGACACCGTCGGCGTTGCCCAGATAGTGCCGGTCTTCGATCAACGTTCCGTCGCGATCGAGAAATACGGCGGCTTGGGGGGTGCGGGGCCAACTCAACGCGGCGGCCCGTGCGTCGACGCCGGCTTCATGACGGGCGAGGTCGGCAGCTTTTTCGTGGTATCAGCGCGAGCCCTGGCCGTGTCGCTCGCCGGACGAGTGCTGTCCGGCTTGGCACTGCCCGAGGTGCCTGCCTTCCTGCCGCCTGGCGCGTGCAGTGAATCTGCCTTGGCCGTGTCGACCGGCGTCGGCGCCTTGGGTACCTCGAACGTGCCTTTCACGACGCCACGCACGCCGCCGGCGGTGCGGACGCCGTGCACCTCGACGTAGTACCGCTGGCCGAACTGAATGGTGCCGGTCGTGCGCACGACCAGGGCCATGCCCAACGGCGGCCGCTTCTCCCGCGGCAGGTCTTCGGGTCGAGGGAGCGGGCCATGCGCCTTTTCCGGCGCCGGATGTGCGGCGGCAACCTTTGCCAGCGAATCGCGCACCAGGCTGTCGCGACGGGCGATGCTGTCCTGCGCGGGCGTGTGTCGCACCCGCAGTCGCTGGAGCGAATCGTCCACGGCCTTTGGCCGCGCGCCGACCGGGCCGACGGTGCCCGAATCGGGCAGCAACAGCACGCGGATCGAGTCGGCCGGGATTTGTTGCGTCGGATCGATCGGCTCGGTCATGGTGAGCGCGATGCCGGTGCTGTCCTGCCGCGCAATCGCCTGGGCATGCGGCGGCAGCGTGTCGCGTTCGAACATCCAGATCTCGCCCACGCTGTCGCGATCCGCCGACACGCGCACGGTATCCCACGCCTCACGTCCGTTGCGGCGGTGGTTGCGATCCTGATCCTCGACGGCCTGCACGAGATAGGCGCCGGCGGGGAGCGGGCCGATGTGGAATCGGCCCGTGGAATCGCTGATCGCGCGATAGCCGGCGGAGTCGGGGAGATGAAACGCATCGATGAGTGCGAGCGGCGCGCCCCGGGCGCTGGTCCAGTCCACCGCTCGGCCCGACAGGACGCGCGTCGGCAGGGGACCACCGGTGGCAAACGTGATCACGTGGCTGGTCTTGGTGACATTCGGCAGGGCCCGCAGGTCGCTCACCCCCGGCAGCAGCTCGATACGATACACCGTGTTCGGCTGCCAGCCGTGCCGGGGATGCACCGACAGTCGACTGCGATGCCAACTGACCGACGGCACGGCGGTGTCGGGGGACAGCATGATGAGCATCTCGAGACTGCCGTTGCCGTACCCGAAGTTCGGCGCGCTGCCCTCGCTGACCACTTCGTCGAACTGGAACGACACGTCTCCATGAAAATCCGGCAGCACGCGCACGCTATCGGGATAGGTGGAGATCAATACCGGCGGGGTAAAGCGTGGCGGGCCGCCCGGCGGCGGACCGATGTGGGCGCACGCCGCGACCAGGACGCCGAGCCACGCGACGTTGCCGAATCTCAGTCGCGGCATCCCAGCGTCCGCTGCTGGTCGTGCAGCGCGGCACGTTGCGCCTGCCACGCGATCAACTTGTCGCGTTCCTTCTCGACCACGACCGCCGGCGCCCGGCTGACGAACTGCGCGTTGGCGAGTTTGCCTTCCTGCGCGGCGATCAGCCGGTCGAGGTCGTCGAGTTCGCGGCGCAGTCGCGTGCATTCGCGCGCGATGTCGACGAGGTCGCCGAGCGGCACGACGACGATGGTGCCATCGGCAAGGACGACGCGCGCCCCCGCCGGGACGTCGCCGGTGTGCTCGTCGAGTTGCGACACTCGGGCGAGCCGCCGGATGCTGTCCGCTTCGGCCGCGACGGCGCGCTGGATCGTGGCGCTGGCGTCGACCAATGTCACGTGGATCTGCTGGCCCGGTGGCACGTTGTAGTCGGCGCGCAAGGTCCGAATCGCCGTGACGAGCGTCTGCACCGCGCCGAAGTCGGCGAGCGCGGCCGCATCATCTGCCGCGCCCGACGGGGGCCAGGTCGCCTGCGCCAGCAGGGCATCGGGCGCGTGATTCGGCAGTCGCTGCCAGAGCGCCTCGGTGATGAATGGCATCACTGGATGCAGCAGGCGCAACGCGGTGTCGAACACGTCGGCCGCGACCGCGCGCGCCGTGTCGCCGCCCGGCAGCGTCCCGTAGAGTCGCGGCTTGATCTGCTCGACGTACCAGTCGGCCAGGTCGCTCCAGGCAAAGTGGTAGACCGTCGCGGCGGCTTCGTTGAGCCGGAACTGCTGATAATGGCGCGTGGCTTCACGCACCGCCTCACGGCAGCGCGCAAGAATCCAGCGATCGGCCAGGGTCAACTGATCGGGCGCGACGCGATCGAGTGCCGGCGCTCCCTGCTCGAGATGGGTCAGCAGGAAGCGTCCGATGTTCCACAGCTTGTTGGCGAAATGGCGACCCGGTGCAAACGACGTGTCGAGATCGGCGGGATCGAGGATCAGGTCGGTGCCGGCCGACATGCCACTGATCATGGTGTAGCGCAGCGCGTCGGCGCCGTAGCGATCGATCACCTCGAGCGGATCGATGCCGTTGCCCAGCGACTTGGACATCTTGCGATGCTGCGTGTCGCGCACGGTGCCGTGCAGGTAGATGGTCGTAAACGGCACCTCGTCCATGAACTCCAGCCCCGACATGATCATGCGCGACACCCAGAGAAAGAGAATCTCCGGGGCAGTGACCATGGTGGTGCCGGGATAGAACGCCGCGAGATCGGCGGTCCGGTCGGGCCACCCGAGCGACGTGAACGGCACCAGCCACGAGGAAAACCAGGTGTCGAGCACGTCCTCGTCGCGGCGCAGCGGGCCGCCGCAATCAGGACACGCGGGAGGATCGTCGCGAGACACGACGATCCTGCCGCACCCGGCGTGGTCGCCGTCGTCCCGACTCTCCGTCGCTGCTTCGCAATACCAGACCGGAATCCGGTGCCCCCACCAGAGCTGGCGGGAGATGCACCAGTCGCGAATGTTGTCATGCCAGCGCGCCATCACGTCGCCATGAAACTCCGGGATGAACCGCAGCTTGCCCGCACGATATGCGGCGTTGGCCCGCTCGGCGAGCGGCACCACGTTGACGAACCACTGGTCCGACAACCGGGGCTCGACGATCGTGTTGCAGCGATAGCAATGCCCGACCGCGTGGCGGTGCGGCTCGACGCGCACCAGCAGGCCGAGCTGGTCGAGCTCGGCGACGACGCGCTGGCGTGCGTCGAAACGATCGAGCCCGCGGAAGCGCTCCGGCACATTGTCGTTCATCCGGGCGTCCGGCGTCATCACGTCGATGGTGTCGAGGCCGGCCCGCCGGCCGATGTCGAAGTCGACGGCATCGTGCGCGGGCGTGATTTTCACCGCGCCGGAGCCGAACGCCGGATCGATCGCGCCGTCGGCGACGACGGGAATCAGCCGGTCGACGAGCGGCAGCCGCACCATCCGGCCGACCAGCGCGCGATAGCGGTCATCGTCGGGATGCACCGCCACGCCGGTATCGCCGAGCATCGTCTCGGGCCGGGTGGTCGCGACCACGATGACGGCGTCGCTGTCGGCCAGCGGATACCGCAGGTGCCAGAGCGAGCCGTCGTGCTCTTCCTTTTCGACTTCCTCGTTCGACAACGTCGTGAGACAGCGCGGGCACCAGTTGACGATGTACTTGCCGCGATAGACGAGCCCCTTCTCGTACAACTGGACGAACACTTCGCGCACCGCGCGCGAGAGCGCGGGGTCGAGCGTGTAATACGTACGTTGCCAGTCGCAGCTCGCGCCGAGCGCCTTGAGCTGCTCGAGGATCGCGCCGCCGGTCTGCTGCACGAACTGGCGGACATGTTCGATGAACGCCTCGCGACCGACATCGAAGCGCGTCTGTCCCTGCTGCGCCAGCAGCCGTTCGACCACGTTCTGCGTGGCGATGCCGGCGTGATCGGTCCCGGGGACCCAGAGCGCCTTGCGTCCACGCATGCGCTCGAAGCGGATCAGGACATCCTGCACGGTGTTGTTGAGGCCATGTCCCGCATGCAGCACGGCGGTCACGTTGGGCGGTGGCATCTGGATCACGTACGGCTCGCCCGGCGCGTCGGCGGCCGGATGGAACACGCCGCGATCCACCCACCGGGCGTACAGCGGTGCCTCGATCGCGCGCGGATCGAACTGCGACGGCAGCGGATCGGTCACGCGAGGCGTTCGTCGACGTCGGGCGTGTCGTCGTCCTCGTCTTCGCCGACCACGCGCACGCAGTTGGTTACCGCGGCGTCGACCGCATCGGCGACGAGTCGGGCCGCCCGGGTCCGTGCGCGGCGATCGGGCACCCAGCCGTGGAGTTCGATGCGATTTCGCCCGACCGGGACCACATGCAGGTGACATTCGCGCAACGGCAGGTCGCCATCGAGCACGGCCTGGGCGCGATACACCAGTTCCGCGACCGAGGAGCGCCGGACCACCGGGCGTGCCTCCCCCTTGAGCGCGCGGGTGGCAACCGGCCCGGCAAGCTCGCCGAGCACGACACCAAGGGCCGCGCCGAGTCCCAGCCCGGCGGCGATGGCAAGGAATGGTGGCGAGGGACGCCGGATGATCACGCGCTGCATGGGCCAAAGGTAAAATCTCCTCTCCTTCGCTGCCCGTTGGCGGTAACTTCCGGCATGGCGACCTCCACCCATCACATCACGCTTCCCGACGGGTCCAGCCGCGAGATCGCGGCCGGGAGCACCGGCGCCGAACTGGCGGCGGCCATCGGCCCCGGCCTGGCGCGCGCCGCGGTGGCGGTGCGAGTCAACGGGCAGGTCCACGACCTGAGTCGGCCGCTCCCCGACGGGGCGACGGTGGCGATTCTTACCGAACGCGACGCCGAGTCACTGGCGGTGCTGCGCCATTCGGCGGCGCACATTCTCGCCACCGCCGTGCGCGAGATCTTTCCCGACGCGGGGATCGGCTTCGGCCCGGCGATCGATGAGGGGTTCTACTACGACTTCGCGGTGCCGCGGCCGTTCACGCCCGAGGACCTCGAGGAGATCGAGGCGAAGATGGCGGTCGTGGTCGCCAACGACTATCCGTTTGTCCGCGACGTCGTCGATCGCGGGGATGCCAATCGCCGCTTTGCCGACGATCCGCTCAAACTCGAACGGATCAGCGAACTGGGCCCCGATGAAACCATCACGGTGTACACGGACGGCCCGTTCACCGATCTCTGCCGCGGGCCGCATGTGCCGAGCACCGGCAAGCTCAAGCACTTCAAGCTGCTGTCCGGCGCGGGCGCCTACTGGCGCGGCGACTCGTCGCGCCAGATGCTGCAGCGCATCTATGGCACGGCGTTCTTCCGGAAGGACGACCTCACCCAGCACCTGTTCCGGCTGGAAGAAGCGAAGAAGCGCGATCATCGAGTCCTCGGCAGGCAGCTCGACCTGTTCATGTTTCATCCGTTCGCGCCCGGCGCCGTGTTCTGGACCGATCGCGGCACGGCGATCGTCAACGAGATCAACGCGTACCTGCGCGAGCTGCAGCGCGACGGCTATCACGAGATCCGCACGCCGCTGCTGTTCAACAAGGCGCTCTGGGAGATTTCCGGGCACTGGGGCAAGTATCAGGAGAACATGTTCCTGGTGCTCGACAACGAGACCGGCGAGCACGACTTCTCGCTCAAACCGATGAACTGTCCGTCGCACTACCTGATGTACCAGGCGCACAAGCATTCGTACAAGGAATTGCCGCTGCGCTACAACACCTACGACGTGCTGCACCGCAACGAGGTGTCGGGGGCGTTGTCGGGGCTGACGCGGGTGCGCCAGTTCCAGCAGGACGACTGTCACATCTTCCTGATGGAGCGGCAGATCCAGGCCGAAGTGCATCGGTTGACGCAGTTCATCCTGCGGTACTACGAGACGTTCGGGCTCAAGGCGACGCTCAAGTTCGCGACGCGGCCGGAGCAGCGCATCGGCAGCGACCAGATGTGGGACGAGGCCGAGCGCGCGCTGCGGCACGCGCTCGAAGCGACCGGGCTGCCGTACGAGCTCAAGCCGGGGGACGGCGCCTTCTACGGTCCCAAGATCGATTTCGACGTCGAGGACGCGATCGGCCGGAAGTGGCAGCTGGGCACCATCCAGCTCGACTACTCGAATCCCGAGCGGTTCGATCTCACCTACGTCGGGGAGGACAACACCGATCACCGACCGGTGATCATCCATCGCGCCGTGAGCGGCTCGTTCGAACGCTTCATGGCGATCCTGATCGAGCATTTCGCCGGGGCATTCCCGTTGTGGCTCGCCCCGGAGCAGGTACGCGTGCTGCCGATTGCCGACGCGCAGCAGGATGCGGCGCGCGCGATCACCACGCGGCTGCGCGACGCGGGATTGCGGGCGCACCTCGACGACCGGACCGAGACGCTCAACTACCGGATTCGCGACGGCGAGCTGCAGCACGTGCCCTACATGGCCATCATCGGGCAGCGCGAGGCCGACGCGGGCACGGTGGCGGTGCGGGTGCGCGGGGCGGGGAACAAGCAGGAGATCGTCAGCGTCGACGACTTCGCGGCGCGGCTGGCGAGTGCGGTGAAGGAGCGGAAGCTGGAGCTGGCGTAGCGCTTACCGGAAATCCCGGCTCCGATGCGTCAGCCCCTCCACCCGCAGCGCCTGGAATCGGGTGCCCACCACTTGCAGCACCGGCCCGTCGCGTTCGACGCGTCCCAGCACCAGCAATACCATGGCGTGATTCACCGCCTCGCGATTGGCGCCGTCGATCGTCTTCGGCACGATCACGTTGATGTGCCCGTGTTCGTCTTCCAGCAGGAGAAAGACCGTCCCGTTGGCGCTCTCGGGGCGCTGGCGGGCGATGATCAGTCCCGACACCACGACCTCTCCCGAGGGAATGTCGCGCAGTGACGCGCTGTCGTCGACGCCCAGCTTCTGCAAGCGGTCGCGAAGGGACTCCATCGGGTGGCCATCGAGACAGAAACCGTTGGCGAAATAGTCGAGCAGGATCCGCTGGGTGCGCGACATCGGCCGGGTGTCGAGCACCGCCTCATGCGCTGGTGCCAGCGGCATGGTGTCGCCTGCGGCACGCAATCCTTCCCACGCCGCGCGCCGCCGGTCGGGTTCCCACGCGGCAAACGCCCCCGCCTCCGCCAGCGCGATCACGGCGGTGCGATCGAGATGCGCGCGCCGGACGGCATCCGCGATATCACAGTAGGGGCGAAAGATATTTCGCCCCTACGCGCATCGTCGCGTGTTCGAGCGCATCGAGATGCCGCGCGCCGATCCCCCGCACGAACCGCCACCCCACGCGTAATGCCGGTATCGATGTACCGTTGGGCACCGTGGCACAATCGCGGAATCCATCGCGCAGGCACGGCGGCAGCAGCGGCACGCCGTGTCGCCGCGCGTCGTGCAGCAGCGTGCTTACCGGATAGAAGCCCATCGGCTGCGCGTTGAGCAGGCCGAGGTAGAACTCGGTGGGATGATTGGTCTTGAGCCACGCGGTGGCGTAGGCGATCAGCGCAAAGCTCCACGCGTGCGATTCGGGAAAGCCGTAATTGGCGAAACTCCGCAGGTCCTCTTCGGTCTGGGCGGCGACATCCGCCGCGACGCCCTGCGCGATCATGCGTTCGCGCAGTTGCGCCAGTGCGGCACGCAACCGCGCCTCCTTGCGATTGTTCCCCATGGTGCGGCGCAGCAGGTCGGCCTCGACCGGCGTATAGCCGCCCAGCGCCATCGCGATCGCCATCGCCTGTTCCTGGAAGATCGGAATGCCCTGCGTGCGCGCGAGAATCGGTTCGAGTCGCGGATCAGCATACGTCACCGCCTCACGTCCGCGCCGGCGATCGGTGTACGGCTGGACGAAATCGCGCCTGGATCGGACCGGGACGGATCAGTGCCACCTGCACGGTGATGTCGTACAGCCGCTCCGGGCGCGTGTGCAGGATCGAGGTGATCTGCGCGCGACTCTCGATCTGGAACATGCCCAGCGTGTCGCCGGTGCTGATCAGGTCGTAGGTCGCCTTGTCGTCGATCGGCAGCTCGTACATGCGCGGACGACGGCCGGTGCGAATCTCGATTGCATCAAAGGCGCGGCGCACCACGGCCAGGCCACCCAGCCCGAGAAAATCGAACTTGGGAATGCCGACGACGTCGAGATCGTCCTTGTCGAACTGGAGGATCGAGCGGCCCATGGTGGTCCACTCGATCGGCGCATGATCGCCCAGCGGCGCCGATGACAGCACGAAGCCGCCGGGATGGGTCGAGCGCAATCGCGGCAGGTCTTCGCACGCGCGCATGATGGTGAGCAGCGCTTTCGCGCGCGGCGTGGTGAGGTCGAACCCCACCTGCGCGGCAACGTCGTTGACCAGGACATCGGCACCGGCGGCGCTGTTGTGATAGTGCAGCCGTCTGGAGAGCCGGAACGCCAGCTCGGCCGGGTAGCCCAGCGCGCGCATGGCATCCTGCAGGGCGGTTGGCGCACTGTACACCTGCGTGACGGCCGTGATGGCCGAGCCGCTGCGGGCGTACTTCTGATACATGTAGTCGAGCATCTCCTCGCGCCGATCGTGCTCGAAGTCGACGTCGATATCGGGCGCTTCGGCCTGGCCGTCGACGCGCGCCTCGGAGAGAAACCGCTCGAACAGGAGCCCGTTGGCCACCGGATCGATGGCCGTGATGCCGAGGCAGTAGGCGACGGCCGAATTGGCGGCGCTGCCGCGACCCTGGCAGAGAATGCCGCGACGCTGGGCTTCGCGCACGGCATCCCACATCACCAGAAAGAATCCGGCGAACCCCAGCTGGCGGATCACGGCGAGCTCGTGATCGATCTGCGACCGTTCACGCTCGCCGAACTGACCGTTCCAGCGTTCGCGTGCGCCTTCCAGCGTGCACACGCGAAGGTACGAGTCGTCGTCGTGTCCGGCAGGATGAGGGAACCGCGGCAAGGGCGGTCGTACCCATGACAGGTTGAAGTCGCATTGCGATGCGATGTCGGCGGCCGTGTCGAAACCGGCGTCGCGCCCGCGCCAGCGTGTCGCCAGCACGTCGGGCGCATGCAGGATCCAGTGGCCGTTGGGATGTCCCAGTCCGCTGCGCGCTCACTTGGTCGAGCGTGAGTTTCTGGCGCAGTGCGGTGAGCATGTCGTGCACCAGGCGCCCACCGCTGCTGATGTAGCGCGGATCCTGTGCAATCACCCAGGGCACCTGCGCGCGTTCGGCCAGCGCGATCAGTGCCGCAGCAAGCGCCATCTCGCCGCTGCCGGTGTGATGACATTGCACTTCGACGGCCACATGCCCGGCGAATTGCTCGCGCCACTGGTGCAACAGTCGCGTGGCTTCGAGAATGCGCTCCTGCTGCACCAGCTCCGCCAGCCGTCCGGATGATGGCCCAGTCAACAGCTGCAGTCCGCCGGAGCGCGACTCGATGTCGTTCCAGCTGAGACGCGGGTGTCCCCGTCCCGGACGCGGTGCCTCGGGATCGCGCAGTGTGCCGCTGCGCGATCGCGTCACCAGCGCTGCCAGGTGGGTGTATCCCTCCTGTGTGCGGGCGAACATCGCCAGCGGATGACCATCCACCACCAGTTCCGCACCGATGACCGGCCGCACATTGTGCGTGCGACAGGCGACACCGAATCGCACGATGCCGCCGAGATCGGCGGTGTCGGTGATGCCGAGTGCGGTGTATCCGAGCTCGGCGGCGCGCGCGACGAGATCCTCGGGCGTCACGGCGCCGTCGCCAAACGAGTAGGCGGTGTGACAGCGGAGTTCGGTGGGTGTCATCCTGAGCGGAGCGACGGATCGCTGTCCGTCGGCGAGATCCCTCGAGCGCTTCGCACTCTCGGGATGATGCGGCTTCGCCGCATCAATCCCACCATCCGCTCAGATACCACTGCTCGCGGGCAACATCCCGATACATCAGCACCACCACGCCGTCGGCGCGCACGCCCTGGTAATACTCGCGCGCAAAGGCGTCACCCCACTGTTCCCCCGACAGACACTCCGGGCCGAGACATTCCGGCAGACTGACGGGGGTGCCGTTGTCGAGGTAGCGCACGGGAATGTCGAAGCCGCCGCGCGCGTGAGTGAGCACGGTGATTTCGCGGGGGGACGGAAGCAGGGTGGGGTGGAGAGAAGGGGTGAGCGATGCGCCAGGAGTCATGAGTGCGTGAGTCGGGCCAGCGGGTGCATGCACCCGCTGGCTTGCCGTCACGTCCGCATCGCTCATCGCGGCCGTTTCCCACTTTACCCGCCGCTCGCGTACCACATGCCCGCTCACTTGCAGCTCGACCACCGCATCACCTTGCAAGTCGAGAATCTGTCCCACGGCGTTTTCGGCGGCCAGCGCGGTGGCAAACCCCAGGTCGAAGAGATCGCCCTGCTGCAGGGTGGGCGCGCAGGCACTGTCGACCTGCACGGCAATGCCGGTGACGCGATCCGGCAGGGCGAGTTTTTCCAGCGCGCGACGCATCAGTCGCAGCCACGTGGTACGCTGCGCCGTCACCCGCGCGGCGCCCACCGGCTGCACCAGCGTGGTGCGATTCTCCAGCGTCAGGGTCAGGGTGAGTGCCTGCGCCCCCAGGCCGTGCGACAGCAGGGCGTCGCATACGGTCTTGAGCAGCGAATGCAGCACAAAGACCAGTTGCTCCACGTCGCTGGTGGAGAATTCGGTCCAGTCGAGCGACGCGTTGGGGAGTTCCCGCGGACGCGCCGTGAAGAGGGGACGTGGATCGTCGGCACGGGCCCAGCGCCACGCGGCCAGTCCGTCACGTCCGAAGCGGACTTCGACGGCTTCGCGGGGGAGTCGTGCCAGGTCGCCGCAACAGGCAAGCCCCACCCCGTGAAACAGATTCAGCAGACGGAGACTGGATGTCACGACGTCGAGCGGGAGGGGAGCAAGGAATTGTCGCTCGGCGTCCATCGAAACGACCGAAAGAAAGAAGGAGGGAGGGAGAGAAGGCGCGGGGCCGCTTGGGTGCGAACTGCCGTGTTCTCTCGTTCTCTCGCCCTCTCCCTCTCTCCTTTCGTCTCGTGGTTCGCGGGCCGCAATCGCCGCCACGATCGGAACCGCAGACACGCCTGCCGCAACGATGGTCACCCCGATTGCGGTCAGGGCGGCGTGCGCGTGCGCGATCAGGGCTTCCGGATCGAGTCCTCGCGCATCGAGCCACGCCAGGCGCTCGCCCGGCGCGAGGGTCGCGCGCGGTGCGATGGCCAGCAGGGCTGCCGGCAGCTCAATCGCTGCCGCGCCGGTCGGCCAGTCCGGAATCGAGAGCGCTACGAACATCGTGCGCGTTCACGGTCAGGGGCAGCGTGAGCTGCCGGTTCCATCCCGAGGCGGCGGCGTCGAGCCGCAACGCGACACTGCGCAATTGCGCCGGGTCGCCACAGGGCGTCGGGGCATAACGGAATTGGTCGGGCAGGTAGCGGGACGTGAGCCGCAGTGCCGCCGGCAACGTGCCGTCGGCCACCAGCGCGAAGGCGCTGCCGCCTTCGTGCGCCGCGCGGGCGAGCCGGAACAGCGCGGTGCGATCGGTGGGAATCCCCTGCATCACCACCAGCGCGAAGCCACCGGACGTCAGCAGCAGTTCGGCAAAGCGCAGCCCCAGGAGCGGTGTCCGCGGCCGAAGCACCACGGGGCCGCACTGCCAGCCCAGCCCCAGCATCCGGCCCCCGTCGATCCAGGCCGCGCGATGGCCCATGGCCAGGACGGCCTGACACACCGTGCCGAGAATGGCCGTGGCGCCAGCACCCGGGCTCGCCCAGACGGTGGGACGCCCGCGGGGCAAACCGGCAGTGGGGAGCATCGCGTCGAGGGCGGCAATCCCGGTGGAAAGGCCGTTGTCGTGCCGTGCGGCCAGCGGAATCGCGCCCGGAAAGCGTTGGGCCAGTTGCTGTCGGAGATCGAGGGCGGTGGCTGGCATGGGGCCGGGAGGTTATACCGAATAAACGCCGAAGTCAATGGAGCTATTAGCTGTTAGCCGTTAGGCATTAGCCAGGAGGGCCTCATCGGCGTTAGCGCGTGATAAGCGCACATTCCGACGGCCAACTTCCCATCCCGGATATCTTTGAGACGCTCTTACAAGGTCATACTCGTGTCCGACGCCACCACCCCAGTCATTCTCAGCGCCTGCCGTACCCCCATTGGCAAGTACCTGGGGGCGTTGCTGCCGGTCCCGGCCACGCGGCTCGGCGCACTCGTCATTCGTGAAGCGGTGCGGCGTGCCGGGGTCGATGGGCTGGCCATCAATGACGTGATCATGGGGCAGGTGGTGCAGGGCGGCTCGGGGCAGGCGCCCGCCCGGCAGGCCGCCATCCACGGGGGGGTTCCGGCCTCGGTCCCGGCGATGACCATCAACAAGGTGTGCGGGTCGGGCCTCAAGGCGGTGATGCTGGCCGCGCAGGCGATCAAGGCGGGCGATGTCGAGTGCGTGGTGGCCGGCGGCATGGAGTCGATGTCCAACGCGCCCCACTACCTCTACAACTACCGCACCGGCATCAAGGTCGGCAACCAGACCCTCGTCGACGGGATGATCCACGATGGCCTGTGGGATTCGTTCGGCAACAACCACATGGGCGAATACGCCGAATACACCGCCGAAAAGGCCAAGGTCTCCCGGCAGGACCAGGACGAGTTTGCCGTCGGTTCGCATCGCAAGGCGGTCGCCGCACAGAAGGCGGGCAAGTTCGACGCCGAGATCGTGCCGGTCGAGATTACCGGGCGGAGCGGCACGACCCGGGTGACGGCGGATGAATCGCCGCGCGCGGACACGTCACCCGAAACGCTCTCGAAACTCAAGCCGGTCTTCCGCAAGGACGGCACCGTCACCGCCGGCAACGCGCCGGGCCTCAACGACGGTGGCTCAGCGACAGTGGTCACGTCACTCGCCTTTGCCAAGGCTCACGGCCTGGCACCGATGGCGCGCATCACCGCGTACGCGACCGCCGGCGGCGAGCCACGCGATCTCTTCTTTGCGCCGGTGATGGCCGTCGAACACCTGCTCAAGCGGACCGGCACCTCGATTGACGACTATGACCTGATCGAAGCCAACGAAGCCTTTGCGGTGCAGGCGATCGCCGACGGCCGCGCGCTGGGCTGGGACTGGGATCGCGTCAACGTGCACGGCGGCGCGGTCGCCCTCGGCCATCCGATCGGCGCGTCGGGCGCGCGCGTGCTGACGACGCTGCTCTACGCCATGAAGGATCGCGGCGCGCGCACCGGACTCGCGACGCTCTGTCTCGGGGGCGGGAATGCGGTGGCGCTCAGCGTGGAGGCGATGTGACCCGCATCGCCGTCATCGGTTCCGGCACCATGGGCAACGGCATCGCTCACGTCTTTGCGCAGCACGGCCACGATGTGGCGCTGATCGACGTCAACCAGGCCGCACTC
The DNA here is from genome assembly GCA_963796635.1 of uncultured Gemmatimonadales bacterium. Lineage (GTDB taxonomy): Bacteria > Gemmatimonadota > Gemmatimonadetes > Gemmatimonadales > GWC2-71-9 > Palsa-1233. The sequence continues at coordinate 1,486,964 of CAWCMH010000001.1, read as the reverse complement.
GACAAGGCGATGAAGACGATCCAGGCCAATCTCGAGCGGCAGGTCAAGAAGGGGACACTCGCGCCCGAAGCGATCGCCGACATTCTCGGCCGAATCCACGCCGGCACGGATGTGAACGCCGCGGCGAACGCGTCGCTGGTGGTCGAGGCGGCGAGCGAGAATCCCGCCATCAAGTTCGACCTGTTCACGAAGCTCGATCAGCTCTGCGGGCCGGATACGATTCTCGCCAGCAACACGTCGTCGATCTCGATCACGGAAATTGCGGCGAAGACTCGGCGCGCGCCGCAGGTGATCGGCATGCACTTCATGAATCCGGTGCCGGTGATGCAGCTGGTCGAGGTGATCCGCGGCTATGCCACCAGCGACGCGACGACCCGCACGGTGCTTGATCTCGCCACGGCGCTGGGCAAGTCGCCGGTCGAAGTCAACGACTATCCCGGCTTTGTCGCCAACCGCATCCTGATGCCGATGATCAACGAGGCTGTCTACTGCGTGTTCGAGCAGGTCGCCACCCCGGAGGCGATCGACACGGTGATGAAACTGGGGATGGCGCACCCGATGGGACCGCTGACGCTGGCGGATTTCATCGGGCTCGATGTCTGTCTCGCGATTCTCGACGTGCTGCACCAGGGGCTGGGCGATGACAAGTATCGCGCCTGTCCCTTGCTCAGGAAGATGGTGGCCGCCGGCGATCTGGGACGCAAGAGTGGCAAGGGGTTCTACGGATATAGTCGTTAGCTGTTAGCTGTTAGTCGTTAGGCGATGGTCGGCCACTAACGGCTCACGGCTCACGGCTCACGGCTAACCGCTAACAGCTAACGCCTAACGACTTCCAAGGTTCCATGGACATCTTCGCCGAAATGCAGTCGCGTGGTCACGAGCAGGTGCTCTTCTCGCACGATCCGTCGTGCGGCTACTTCGGCATCATCGCGATTCACGACACCACGCTCGGCCCGGCGCTCGGCGGGACGCGCGTGTGGCCGTATGCGTCGACCGAAGACGCGTTGCGCGATGTGCTGCGCTTGTCGCGCGGGATGACCTACAAGTCCGCGGTCGCGGGGCTCAACCTCGGCGGGGGCAAGGCGGTGATCATCGCCGATCCCAAGCGGCCCGATCGCGAATCGCTGTTTCGCGCGCATGGCCGGTTCGTCGAGACGCTGGGCGGCCGCTACATCACGGCGGAAGATGTCGGCACGTCACCCACCGACATGGAATTCGTCAAGCGCGAGACCAGGCATGTTGCCGGATTGCTGAATCTGTCGGGCGATCCGTCGCCGGTCACCAGTTACGGCGTGTATGTGGGGATGAAGGCGTGCGCCCGCCAGCGCTGGGGCAGCGATTCGCTGACCGGCAAGACGATTGCCGTGCAGGGCGCCGGCAAGGTCGCGTACTACCTGATGAAACACCTCAGCGACGAGGGCGCGCGCCTGATCACCAGTGACATCGACCCCGACAAGGTCAAGCGGGCGGTCGATGAGCTCGGTGCCGAAGCGGTGGCGGTCGATGCGATCTACGACGTCAAGGCCGACATCTTCGCGCCCTGCGCGCTCGGGGCGATCCTGAATGACGACACGATCCCCCGGCTCACGGTGGAGATCGTGGCCGGCGGCGCCAACAACCAGCTCGGCGAGCCGCGTCATGGCGTCGAGCTCGAAGCACGCGGCATGCTCTACGCGCCCGATTACGTCATCAATGGTGGGGGCGTGGTGAACGTGTTCGGCGAACTCCAGGGCTGGTCCATGGAGCGCGCCAAGCGCAAGGCGCACGAGATCTACGAAACGCTGCTGCGGGTGTTCGCGATTGCGGCGCGCGAGAAGTTGCCGTCGTTCGAGGCGGCCGATCACCTGGCCGAAGAGCGCATTCGATCGGTCGCGGCGCTCAAGCGGATGTGGATCGCCGGGGATCGCTAGTGCGCCACCCACGGGTCGCGCACTATCTTTCCGTCATGCTCACGCACAATCGATCGGTGCGATGATTCCGCGTCCCGCACACGATGTCCCGCTCGCCCAGGCCGATCCGGCGATCGCCCGGCTGATCGACGCCGAGGTCCGTCGCCAGCAGGACGGCCTCGAGTTGATTGCCAGCGAGAATTTCACCTCGCGCGCCGTGATGCAGGCCATGGGCTCGTGCCTCACCAACAAGTACGCCGAAGGGTATCCGGGGAAGCGCTACTACGGCGGTTGCGAGGTGGTCGACCAGGTCGAACAGCTGGCGATCGACCGCGTCAAGCAACTCTACGGCGCCGACCATGCCAACGTGCAGCCGCACTCGGGTGTGCAGGCGAACTTCTGCACCTACATGGCGCTCATGCCGGTGGGGTCCGGCATTCTCGGCATGTCGTTGCCGCACGGCGGCCATCTGTCGCACGGCACGTCGGTGAGTCACACCGGGCAGGTGTGGAAGTCGCACGCCTACGGGGTCCGGCCCGACACCGGATTGATCGACTACGACGAAGTGCGCGACATCGCGAAGCAGGCGCAGCCCAAGGTGATCGTCTGCGGCGGATCGGCCTACGCGCGCGTGATCGACTTCGCGGCGTTCCGCAGCATCGCCGACGAGGTCGGCGCGTTCCTGGTGGTCGACATGGCGCACGTGGCCGGCCTGGTGGCGGGTGGCGTGTACCCGTCGCCGATTCCGCACGCACATGTCACCACCAGCACGACGCACAAGACGCTGCGCGGACCGCGCGGCGGCCTGATCCTCTGTCACGCCGAGCATGCCAAGGCGATCGACAGGTCGGTGTTCCCCGGCGGGCAGGGGGGGCCGCTCGAACACGTCATCGCGGGCAAGGCCGTGGCCTTTGGTGAAGCGCTCAGCGACGACTTCAAGACATATGCACGCCAGGTGGTCGACAATGCGCAGGCCCTGGCGCAGGCGCTGATCGACCGCGGGTTCGCCATCGTCTCGGGCGGCACCGATACGCACCTGATGCTGGTCGACTTGCGCGCGAAGCAGCTCACCGGCAAGGAAGCGGAAAAGGTGCTGGGCGCGGCCGGCATCACGGTCAACAAGAACACCGTGCCCGACGACCCGCAGTCGCCGTTTGTCACGAGTGGCATCCGGGTCGGGACGCCGGCGCTCACCACGCGCGGCATGGGACGCGACGAGATGGTCAAGGTCGCCGAACTGATCGAGCGCGCGTTGACGCACCGTGACGACGTGGCGCTGCAGCGGATCAAGCACGAGGTCGGCGCGCTGGCCGCGGGGTTCCCGCTCTATCCCTCCTACGTGCCGATGGCCTGACGTCGTGCCGGATCTTCAGTTCGTCGACGGCATCCTGGCGCGGATCCACGCGCGCAGCAGCAGGCGCTATGATGAGCGCGCGTATCTGTTCGTGCTCGCCGGCATCGAATATCTGCAGCTCAAGCTCGACGTACGACGCCATGTCACGGGGAGCGAGCTGGCGTGGGCATGTCGCGACCTGGCGCGCGACCGGTTCGGGCTCCTCGCGCGCGCGGTGCTCGAATCGTGGGGTATCACCAGCACGGCCGATTTCGGCGCCATCGTCTTCACGCTCGTGTCGGTGGAACTGTTGAGTGCCCAGCCGAACGATTCCGAGAACGATTTCGTGAACGTTTACGATTTCGTGGCGGCGTTCGACGGTGGGTACGAGATGCGCTACCGCGGAGACGTGTGACCTGAGCCATGCGGTCCGAACGGCCCGCGAGCGCACGCACCGCACGCTCCAGCCCACCGGATGCCCTCACGACTCACGTCTCCTCATCGGTTCGCGGTACCTTTCCGCCGTGCCTCTCCTCCCCGTCCTGACGCCGCAGCAAGCCAACGCCTGGGATCGCACTGCCGAGGCGGCGGGACGTCCGATCGCATCGCTGATGGACCAGGCCGGTCGCGCCGTCGCGCAACTGGCACTCGATCGATTTGCGTCGGCCGCGTCACAAGGTGTTCTCGTGGCGTGCGGCGGCGGCAACAATGGTGGTGACGGCTGGGTGGCCGCGCGAACGTTGCATCGACTGGGACTCGGCGTCTGGGTCGCCGAACTCGCCACACCTGGGCCCGGACCGGCCTTCGACGCGCGCGCCGCCGCCTTGCGTGACGGCGTTCGCACGGTTCCCGTCGATGGACCGTGGCCCGGCGTCGGCCTGGTGGTCGACGCCATTCTGGGCAGCGGCGCAGCCGGCGCGCCCAGACCGCCGGTGCCGCAACTCTGCCAGCGTCTCGTCGATCTCCACGCGCCCGTGGTTGCGGTCGACGGACCCACCGGCCTCGATCTCGCCGACGGCGTGCAGCATGGGCCCGTGGTTGCGGCCGCGACGGTGACGTTCGGCGGCGTCAAGCGCGGGCACCTGCTCGCGCGCGATGAACTCGGCGACCTGCTCGTGGCCGACATCGGCCTGCCTGCCGCGGATGCGGCGTGGCCCACGTTGATCACGTCGCCGTGGGCGGCGCTGCGCGTGCCGCCGTTCGCCGCGAACGCCTGGAAAGGCACGCGCGGCCACATCGTGATCGTGGGTGGCAGTCCGGCGATGGTGGGAGCGGCGCGATTGGTGGCGCGCGCAGCGTTCGCCACCGGCGCGGGACTTGTGCATGTGATCGCGCCGCAACCGTCCGTCGACGCGTTGCGCACGGCCGAGCCCGACGTGCAGACGCGGGTGCATGCGTTGAGTGGCGAACTCGACGGCGACACCGGTGCGCTGATCGAACGCGCCGACGTCGTCGCGATCGGACCCGGCCTGGGGCGCGAGTCCGGGCGCGCGGAGTTTGTCCTGCGCGTACTCGACCTCGCCCGGGCGGCGGTGGTCGACGCCGACGCGCTCACGGTGCTCAAGTCGCGGCGGCATGCACTGGCACGGCTCGCGGCAACGCGGCCGATCGTCTGCACGCCGCATGTCGGTGAGTTCCGCACGCTGTTCGGCGACTTCGCCACCAATCTCGAAACCGCGCCGTGGGAAGCCGCCGCAGCGGCGGCGCGCGATAGCGGCACCATTGTGCTGCTCAAGGGAGTACCGACGGTGGTGGCTGCGCCCGGTGGTGCGCAGTTCACCGTCGCGGCCGGCAATCCGGGACTGGGTACCGGCGGGAGCGGCGATCTGCTGACCGGCATCATCGCGACGTTGATGGCGCAAGGTGTCGACGGCGCCGACGCGGCCGCTGCCGGCGCGCAGGCGCATGGCGAGGCGGCAGACTATGCGGCGCGTCGAGTCACGGCGCGGGGCATGCGACCGATGGACGTGGTCGCCGGATTGCACGATGTGTGGCGCGCGTGGCAGCGACCGGCGCAGGGCCGCGCGGGTGCCCTGGCTCGCTGAACTCCCGGCACCGCGTACCGTGTAGACGATGCCGTTGATCCCGCTCGGCCACGGCAGCGAATTCGATCGGGTCCGCGCCATTGCGGGAGCCCTCGGCGCCGCCGCCGGTCCCCTGGGTGACGACACCGCGCCGATTCCGGATGGCCCGGGCCGGTTGCTGGTGAGCGTCGATGCCAGCGTCGAAGACGTACACTTCCGTCGCACGTGGGTCACGCCCGAGGAAATCGGCTGGCGCGCGACCGCGGGCGCGCTGTCCGACCTGGCGGCCGCCGCGGCGGCGCCGGTTGGAGTGGTCGCCGCGGTGGTGGTGCCGCGACACACCGATGAATCGGAACTGGTCGACGTGATGCGCGGTGTGGGCGCGGCTGCGACGAGCGTGGGAGCCACCGTGCTCGGTGGCGATCTGACGTCGGGCACCCAATGGGCCGTGATCGTCACGGTGTTCGGGCGCGCGGTACACCCGATGTCGCGCCGGGGTGCCCGCGCTGGTGACGACATCTGGGTGACGGGCACCTTGGGCGGCGCCCGCGCGGCCTTGCAGGCCTGGACCGCCGGCATCGAGCCTGACGCCTCCGCGCGGTCGGCGTTCGTGCACCCGGTGCCGCGCGTGGCGGCCGGTGCGTGGCTCGCGGCGCACGGTGCCACCGCGATGATGGACTTGAGCGATGGACTCGGCGGCGACGCGGGACACATTGCCGCAGCGTCGGGAGTTGGTCTGGAATTCGACCTCGACGCGCTGCCGCTGCACGCCTCGGTCGCGACGGCAGCGCAGCGCATCGGGGAAGCACCCGAAATGTTTGCGGCGGCGGCGGGTGAGGACTACGAATTGCTGGTCACGCTGCCGGCGTCGTTCGCGGACGCCGACCGGTTCACTGGTCACTCCGGCATCGCCCTCACCCGCATCGGCCGAGTCACCGACGGGACCGGCGTGCGCGCGACCTTGCACGGGCAGGAGCGCCGGATCGGCGGATTTCGACATGCGGTGTAGATCGCCATTGGCGCGCGTGATCTGGCCGACGGTGTGCGTCGTCGCCGTCGTCGCGTGCGGTCCGGGCTGGCGTCCATTTGTCGCGACGCCTGCCGAGCAGCCGCCGGCCGGTCAGGTCATCGAGTTTCATGTCGCCGACACGCTGGTGCGTCTGCATGCCGTGCACGTCACGCGCGACTCGATCAGCGGTGTTCCATGGCTGCAGCATCCCGGTTGTGACAGCTGCCGCACCGCGTTCGCGCTGGACCGGGTGTCGGCGTTGCGCAGCGGGAACCCGGGGGCCGGGGCCGAGAACATCCTGGCGGTCATGCTCGGGATCGGGCTCTTCATCGCCGGGATGTACGCGGCATTCGCCGGCAACGCGACATGAACGCCGCCCGCGCTCCGGCCAGTTGCGACACCACGCCGGCGGTACGTAGCTTCGCACCCTTCACTCGAATCCGGATTGCCTGATGAGTACGATCATCGATGTCCATGCCCGCGAGATCCTCGATTCGCGCGGCAACCCCACTGTCGAAGCCGAAGTGACGACCGCCTCGGGCGCGGTCGGGCGTGCGGCCGTCCCCAGCGGTGCATCGACCGGCGAACATGAGGCGGTCGAGTTGCGCGACGGCGACGAGCAGCGATACGGGGGCAAGGGCGTTCGTCAGGCCGTCAACAACGTCAACGACGTGCTCGCGCCGCGCCTCGAAGGCATCAACGTCTTCGAGCAGATCGCGATCGACGCCGAGATGACCGACGCCGACGGCACGGAGAACAAGTCGAGTCTCGGCGCCAACGCGATCCTCGCCGTGTCGATGGCCGCCGCGCGCGCGGCGGCGCTCGAAGCTGACATGCCGCTCTACCGTTATCTCGGTGGTCCGATGGCGCGCGTCATGCCGGTGCCGATGATGAACATCCTCAATGGCGGTGCGCACTCGAGCAACAATGTCGACGCGCAGGAGTTCATGGTGGTGCCGGTGGGCGCCGACGAATTCCCCGAGGCGCTGCGCATGGGGGTCGAGGTGTTCCACGCGCTCAAGAAGGTGCTCACGTCGCGCAAACTGTCGACCGCGGTGGGCGACGAAGGCGGATTTGCGCCGATGCTGCCGTCCAATGAAGCGGCCCTGGATGTGGTGGTCGAGGCGATCGAGAAGGCCGGCTACACTCCAGGGGACGACATCGCGATTGCGCTCGATCCTGCGGCGTCGGAGTTCTATCAGGACGGCATGTATGTCTTCAAGAAGGGCGACGGATCAAAGCGCAGTGCCGAGGAACTGGTCGCGCTGTATCAGGCGTGGTGCCGGAAGTATCCGATCGTGTCCATCGAGGACGGCCTCGCCGAAGACGACTGGGAGGGGTGGAAGCACCTGACGTCGGTGCTGGGCGACACGTGCCAGCTGGTCGGGGACGACATCTTCGTGACGAACGTCGAGCGCCTGGCGCGCGGGATCGAGGAGGAATGCGGCAACGCCGTACTGATCAAGGTGAACCAGATCGGCACGCTCACCGAGACGCTGCAGTGCATCGAACTGGCGCAGGCGAGCGCGTACGGCGTGGTGATTTCGCATCGGTCGGGTGAAACCGAGGACACCTTCATCGCCGATCTCGCCGTGGCGACGCGGGCGGGACAGATCAAGACCGGCAGTGCGTCACGCACCGATCGCATCGCCAAGTACAACCAGCTGCTGCGCATTGCCGAAGAGCTCGGTCCGGTGGCGCATTATCCCGGGCGGGAGCTCTATCCGCGGTGACGCGGGCACGCTGGGCCGCGTTGGCGGCCTTGGTGGCATTGGCGCTGTTCGCGATCGGCGGCGGCATGTTCTCCGAACGCAATTACCTGAGCCTGCGGCGGCAGACGCGCGCCGCCGACGTGCAGGCCGTGGCGCTCAAGCACGAAGTGGATTCGCTGCGCAGTTTCCGGGATTCGCTGACCCGCGATCCGGCAGTGCAGGAACGCATCGCGCGCGAAGAGTGGGGGATGATCCGGCCAGGCGAGATGGCGTTCCGGATCGTCACCGACTCGGGCAACTAGAACGCGCCCGGTCCGAGCAACGCGGGCCTGCTGCTTGACCGGCGGCGCGGGGCCGGGTAACCTCCGCGCGGTTGCGGCTGGGTAGCTCAGCTGGTTAGAGCACGGCACTCATAATGCCGGGGTCGCGGGTTCGAGTCCCGCCCCAGCTATGGATCGTGGCGACCTCGCGGCGGTGATCGCATCTGCGCGGCGGTCGCGGGTGGAGCTGCGGCGGCTCCGCCGCCTCGCTCGCCTGGCGCCAATGTCGACTGGGATCGCTGCGTGTGCCGGCTCGAGTCCCGCCCCAGCTATGGATCGTGGCGACCTCGCGGCGGTGATCGCGATCTGCGCGGCGGTCGCGGGTGGAGCTGCGGCGGCTCCGCCGCCTCGCTCGCCTGGCGCCAATGTCGACCGGCGATCGCTGCGTGTGCCGGCTCGAGTCCCGCCCCAGCCCTGTCCTGAGCGCGCGAAGCGTGCGAAGGATCTCGTGGCGACCTCCGAAGTGCGGGCGAAAGTTGCCGCGTTCTTGCTCGCGCCGCTGACGGGCATCGAATCGGTTTTTCCGACCAGGTTTTCCGAGCAAATGAACCCTATGGATCCGGCAATGATCCGCCGGAAGCGAATGTTGGGGATATTCTGGCAGAACGCTTTGCGCGACATTCTCGTGGCTTAGGCGGCAGTGCCCGGAACTCTAAGCCGAAGGAAAAGCGTGGCCCTGGTCCAGTCTCGTCAGTCAATCTTGGTTGCTCCCGCACACATCGGCACGAAGCTGTCATCGGCTACCGCCTTCATAGTCATCGGGCGGCACGGCTTTGTGCTCGTGACAAGTCGCCATGTCGTCACGGGGAAGGACAATCGGACGGGCAGTTGCCTCCACAGGCACGCTGCGGTGCCAAACGAATTGATCGTCTCTCATCGGGTAGACGATATTGCGAATCAACCTGCCCGCTTCGACGAGCGGTCCGAAGCGCTCTATAGCGTCGATGGGTCGCCGCGTTGGATTGAGCACCCAACTTTAGGTGCGCCTTTCGATTGCGTCGCTATCGAGCTTGAACACGATCAGCGTATCGCGGTCGTACCATATCAACCGGGTGCATCACTCGACGCACAGCTTGCCGGTGAATTGATCCGCTACGCGCCTGCCGATCCAGTGAGCGTCGTCGGCTTCCCATTTGGTCTCCACACAAACGGGTTTCCGATCTGGGCCACCGGCTTCATTGCGTCCGAACCATCGGAGAACTTTGAAAAGCTCCCGGCATTCTTGATCGATTGCCGGGGGCGATCCGGACAGAGCGGTTCACCGGTTGCCTACAACGAAACGGCGGCCAGATGTTCCTCGAAAACGGGAGCTTGATTGCGGACGGCCAACCCCATACGAGGTTGCTTGGGATTTATAGCGGAAGAGTCAATGACCAATCCGATCTGGGCATCGTTTGGACACTAGATGCCGTGCGCGATTTGCTGCGCCCCCTTGTGTGGGACGTAAGGCGCAATGCGCGTCGGTTCGGACGGCTGGCCCAGGCGTAGATTGCAGCGCGCGGTCTAGCGTTTGCGATCGTTCTCTCTATTGGCGCGGCGGCAGAACGGGGACGAATCGTGAAAGACCATCGCCGCTTGCAGAACCGAGCGGTGGCCTGTTTTGCATTCGGAGGGTTGCGCCGCCGGCCACGAGTTTCTTCAGTGCGGCAATCTGCGCAGCTGTAATCACAAGCATCGACGGATCTGCGCCGGGATTCCCTCTCAGGCTGGCCATTTCGTTCGCTGCCGTTGGCGTCCAAGTCGCTACCGGTTTCAGGTCAGAGTACACGCTGTTGAGGAGATCCGCCGATGTGGGATTCAGATCGGCGAAGAAGCTGTGCTGAAAGGACATCCGGGGATAGGTGCCGACCTGGTAGAGAGAAGTCAGCGCGACGTTGCCATACCGATACGCGACGTTCACAAGGGGTTGATAGTTCGTCGGATCGGAAACGAGCCATGCGAGGAAATAGAATTTTCCAGCCTCGACGTATTCGTGCGATGCCCAGCCCTCGTAGTTGGCTCCGGTCGCTTGCGCTCCAGCCGAGAATACGCCGCTAGGACTGAGCGAGCCAATCACCGGGCCTGACAACGTTCCATCGGGTTCGAGCAATAGCATTTCAAGCTGCCCCCGCTTGGAAAACACCGTGTCCCAAACCTGCCAGAGCGTGAGCAGCGTCGTTCCAATATTTATGAACGCTTGGGTTTGAAGGCTTGCGGTGTAGTGCTGTAGGTAGGTATTCCACGTTGTCCCCGGAAACTGCTGTTGGTACGCCGCCATGCTGGCGATTCCGGAACTCTGCAGCGAGTTGTCCGAGCCCGCGGCTGGCATCACAATAGTGAGGCCATGTGAACGCGATTCCACTGGCTGGTCATACTCCGCTCCGTTGCGATAGTGGCTTGCAAGTAGGAAAGAAGGCGAAGTGACGGCTTGCCGAACCGCCGCCCTGCTGCGGTCACGGTTAGATCGGAGAAATGACCGCGCAAGGTGTCGGTGAAATCGACGAGGTCCGCCACCCATCGATACCCATAGCGTTGAACATTCTGCGATGCGAGCGCGACGCTAGCTGATGAGATCGTTGAAGCGTTCGTTAGCGCGCTGCCAAGTTGGGACACGGCCGCATCGACAGCAGGGAAGGCGCTCAAATCGTACGCGGCGATTGTCTCAGAGAGGGGAAGCCCAACGTAGGCTGCGTCGAACGCGTCAGCCAGTTTTCCCGTCAGCGCGGAATTCGTCGCAGTTGTGTTGGCATACATCGTCGTCAGCAAGCTGTTGAAGTCCCACCCCGCGACATATTCCTCATCCTCGCTGGCGACGACAGTATGCGCATCATTCCGCACGGCAAGGAGCAGTTCGATACTCCGATCAGGCACATTTCAAAATAGAGGATGTCTAACATCGGCAGCCCGTTCAGGGCTGAGCTCAACTGCGACAGCGACATGAGATTTCCAGGCGCTGACGCGTCATCTTCGATCAAGCCCGCCTCATCCCCGCCGTGATTCCACAGCACAAGGACGGTTCTCTGCGACGGCGCGGTTTTTTCAGCCCACTGTGTGAACGCACGCAACTGCGCTGGGTCGGTCATGTTGACATTTCCAATATCGGTTACCGGACCGAACAGAACCTTCCGCGCGGGTGCAGTGCTCGACCCGTCCATGACGTAGCGGAATGTGTCGTAGTTGTTCCGATCAACATCGGCCGGCGTTAGTCCAGCTTCTATAAAGGCTTCCTGCTTGAACTCTGCCTGCACAACTACCTGCACTTCAGGGTTAACTCCCGCTTGCGCCATCTGTCCAAGATTTGTTGCGGCGAATTGAGCGAGGCTGTTGTCGCCCGCCATGTAAACCATCACTGTCCAGTATGGGAGGCGTCCGGTAACCGAAACACTGGCGGTCGCGCCCCCGGTGATGGCGGCGGTTACGGTATTGGGAATTGCGGTTCGTCCCACCGTCCAAGTCGGCACGGTCTCAGTGCCGTTCGCGCCTGTCGTCGCGACCGAGCTGGCTGAGTTGCCACCACCCGCCGTGAGGCGACGTCACCGTCGCGCTAGCAATCGGATTGGCGCCGCTAGTAACCGAAAGACGGGAGCCGTACCTGCAACGGATTTGACTCGCACGGTTTCCCCGATCCGGAGACAAGCGCAATTGCCGAAGTTGGCTGGTGTCTCCTGTCGTCGTGTGCGGGCGTATACTGCACGCGGCAAGGACGATGAGGACTGCTGGCTGAAGGTTCTGGAGGTTGCGGCGCATCGGTCTCCCCGGGGGCTATTTCATTCGGAAACCGGCAAGAAACGTGCGCAATACGAGAGCCGGACTGGAAGGCTGAAGAGTCCCTAGAATTCGCGTTCAGCCTCTCGGAAAAGCTCAAAATTGACAGCTTCAAGGTCTTGGCGATCCGCTCCAGGCTGTCGGTCGTCAGTTCTTTTCGCCCCGCTCCATTGCTTCGATATACTCCCGTGCAACTTGCAGGCATCGGCGAATCCCTCTTTGGAGTTCTCCGCATCGGTTCAGAGTCGCCGAATCGTCTTCTGAGCTTGTGCCGGACGGTCGACGTCGGCCGGAAGAGATGCATTGCTGCCCGCTCTTGCCACATTCTAATGGTGGCCAGTCCAATGGTAGCTGTATTCTGCTGCTCAATTGGCGTCCTGGGATGATCAATTCACTCTCCGAACAGGAACCGAAATGCGTGCGATTCCATTGGCGATTGCCAGCTCTCGGCTTGGCGCTCTTGGGCAGGTGTGGCTGCCCAGGTCTCATCCGTCCAAGACTCAACGCTTCGCGGCTTGGTCCGCGTGCCGTGATTCCTCGGCTCGACCAAGCCTAGCGCCCGCCGTTTACGCGTAGGCGTGAGTTCGTGGTTCTCGAACTTCGGAAAGCTGGCCTTCGGCTTGTTCAGGATGCGAGCGAACTCGATATGACGCGCGACGCGGTATCACGGTGCAGGTCAATAAGATATCGCGAGCCCTGTGACGTGACACCCGACAGCTGATCCACGTATTATGGTCGGACCTCCGCGGAGACGCGATGCGAAGAGCCGATTTACCCCCGAGCAGATCGTGAGGATCTTGCAGGAAGCGGAGGTCGGCAGCACGATCGCCGAGGTCTGCCGGCGCCACGGGGTCCCCCAGACCACCTTTCATCGCTGGCGCCACAAGGATGGCGCGATGGCGGTGCCGGACGCCAAGTGACTGCGGGCGGTGGAAGAGGAGAATCGTCAGCTCAAACGGCTGGTGGCCGACCAGGCGCTCGATCTCCAGGTCGTGAAGGACTTGTTGGGAAAAAAGTGGTGACTGCGGGACAACGGCGGTCACTTCATCGAGCCGGGCAAGCCGGTGCAGAATGCGTTTGCAGAGAGCTTCAACGGGCGGGTGCGGGATGAATGCTTGAACGAAACATGGCTTCTGACGCTGGCAGAGGCGCAGGTGACGCTCGGCGCATGGCGGGCGGAGTACAATGCGGCGCGACCACACGGCAGCTTGCAGAGCCTTACACCGACGGAGTTTGCAGAACGCTGGTCCACTTCAACCAGGGTGGACCAACCGTAATGCCTGGCACAGCGTTGGGTGTCACGTCAAGGGCTACCAATTGTCTGCGACGGAGAAGGCGATGAGTTCTTGTGTCGCTTGTGCATGTACCTATTGCAGGCTGCTGGCAGCAGAAGCTGCCGGCACTGCAGAACCATTCGCCGACTCACATTCTTTGGGCAGCAAGCCCGCTTCGTACGACAACAACGTTCGTCAAATGAAGTTGCTCATGCCGGTTTTGGGACGATGCATTAGGACTTTTGCGCCGGTAGTCAGATCGCGAACGCTCGGCGCGTCCCCAGGCGTGTCGTCGCTAGATTTGCCGGGGACACACCGATTTGCCCTTGGTGGAGACATAATGGCGGAACCGTACCTGTTCGTTTCATATTCCCACGATTCCGAGGCACACAAGGGCTGGGTACGGCATCTCTGCGATCGCTTAGTCGCCAACGGGGTCCACGTTATTCTCGATCAATGGGATTTGGTGCCTGGCGCCGACATCGTCGCGTTCATGGATCGCGGCATTGCGGACGCGGACCGTGTCCTAATGATCTGCAGCAAGGAGTATGTCGACAAGGCGGAGGCTGGCGTCGGAGGCGTCGGATACGAGCGATTGGTCGTGTCGCAGGAGATCTATCAAAAAATCGACACCACCAAGTTCATCCCGCTAATTCGCAACAACGATTCGCCCAAGAAGGTCCCGGCGTTCTTGGGCGCTCGACTTTACATAGATTTTACCGATGACGGAACGTTCGACGCGAAATTCGATGAGGTCGTTCGCGCTGTGCACAACGTTCCCGCCTATTCCCGGCCACCACTCGGCACTGGCCCACTTTCTGGATCAATGCCTGGGGCCCCGCCAGTGAATGAATCCGAGAGTGGTACACCATCGGATTCCGACTGGGTCGTTCGGCAAAGAATCGCGGCAAATTCCGGACTGAACAAGCTCGGCCGATCTGGCGCGATGGAGCTGGGGCTCTCGCTAACAGGAAATGACCAGTGGCCTCAACGGGCGCTATACAACGCCGTACGCCAAGCGGAAATACGGACATTTGGTTGGCCTATCGGCATCGTCGTGGAGAGCCAAGAAGAATGGCGCCCAAAGCCACGGAGTGACGGCGTCTATGCAGAGGTTGTCGTGCCCGAAAAGGGACTCGCGAAGACGAAATCATACGATTATTGGGCGCTTCGCACCGATGGCAGGTTTTACCTACTTCAAAGCCTGTTCGAGGATGAGCGGACGAAGAACGCACTTTTCTTCAATACTCGCATTGTTCGGGTGACTGAGGCCTTCCTGTTTGCGCACAACCTTTACTCGGGCCTTGGACTGGGTCCTGAACGCCAGTTTGTCGCTCGCATTCGCCACCAAGGGCTGCAAGGTCGCGTCCTAGGGTCGTCAACACCCAATCGCCAGGTATCCGTTCGGGACCGGTCATCAGAGGACGTAGTCGACACCGAGGTGATCGCGAAGGTGGGCGACGTAGCCGCTAATCTCGTAACTTACGTCCAGCGGGCGTGCGAGCCGCTGTTCACCGTATTCGGTTTCCAGCAGTTTCAGGATTCCGTGTACGAGGACATTGTCCGCCGGTTCGAGCGAGGCAACGTCTCGTAACGGTGCTGACGTCCCTGACCTTCTCCCCAAATAGCACGGCAGTCCCTTAAGCTCAGCTTCGGCCGTCCCAGCCCGGAGGAGGAGCGGCGAAGCGGTCGAAGTTTTCCGGAGAGCAGATCGCCTACGGGTTGCGCCGAGCGGAGAGCGGGACGGCGGTGGCGGACGTGTGCCGGCAGCTCAGCATCAGCGAGGCGACGTGCTTCAACTGAACGCTTCTTGTCAATCCCCGATCGTCCCGCTGCTTGTAGCATGGTCGTGATCGCATCACGCTGGAGCGCACGAAAGACGACGTTGGCCAGCTGACGCTTGAGCGCTCGGAGGGCCTCCTTTGAGGATTTGCCTTCGCGGTCTTTTTTGCCAGGTACGCTGTGCCGGAGCGAAGCCCCGAGCTCAACCACGGCGACAACGTGCAGGACGTGGTTGAGTTGCCGATTGCCGCGTCGGCTTCGACGTGCCGGCGTCGGTCGCCGCTTGAGCCTCGAGCGGCGCCACACCCGCATACGCGGCGAAGCGGCCGCCGTCGGAAAGCGGTCGATATGATGGATGATCCCGACGAGTTTGGCCGCGCACAGCGGACCGACGCCATGGATGCTCAGAAGCGCCGGCGCGAGTTGGTCGGCGAGTACGCGGAGTTCCTGATCCAGCGCACGGATCATTTCGTCGTACATGAGGACCATGGCCGCGAGCTGGCCGACAATCATCGTGCGGGCCTGCGTGAGCGAGGTCGACGCGTGGCTTGGCTGCGGCGAGTTCGCGGAGCCAGGCCGGTTCCGCCGCGCCTGAAACGCATACCGGGGCGCAGCGGGATGGGTGTGCGTCACGTGCGCGTACAACTGATTGAGGGCCGCCGTTCGGGCGAGGATCAGATTGTCGCGGTGCTCTGAGAGCACGTGACAACGGCGGGAGCGCCGTCGACCGCGATCGCCGGCAAGCGGTCGCCGTCCCGCAAGGTGACCCGCGCGATCGCCAAGGCGTCGGTGACATCCGATTTCTCGGCCTCGCGTCCCCGGCTGCGTCGGCGCTCGGCGGCTGTGGCGCTACCCGGCACTTCGACGACGACGGCTCCATGACGAATCAGGTGCTGCGCGAGCGCTCGTCCGTAGTGCTGGCCCCTTCAATGCCCCAGCGCCTGACGCCGCCAGCCACATCGAGAGCCTCGCCCACTCCTGACATTGCTGCGCTCCGATCGGCGTTGCCTCCGTCACGCACGCGTCGACCCGTCGACCCGTTTCATCCACCGCGACCGCCACCCAGCCATACTTGTGGGCGTCTACACCAATGACTACCGGCATCGCAACCTCGGCGAAGGAGTGAAGCGGCTGCTGCGACATTTCTGTGTGAGGTCCGCATTCCCGGCGGAGTGCGTCACGCTTCTATCAAGTCAGCAGGAACCGCGTCTCGATGCCGTTGGCGGCACGTCCAATGAAGTGACCAGCACAGAAAAAGAGTGAGCCAGCCAACGGCACCGAGATACTAACGCTTCCATAACTCACAGAAGAAGAAATACGCGCACTTGGGCGTGAGCGCGACGTGACATCTAACTCTGTACCAGGCATTACGGTTGGTCGACCTTGGTTGAAGCGGACCAGCGTGCTGCAAACTCCGTCAGTGTAAGGCTCTGCAACCCCGTCGTGTGGTCGCGCCGCATTGTGCTGTCGACTGGGATCGCCGCGTGTGCCGGCTCGAGTCCCGCCCCAGCCCTGTCCTGAGCGCGCGAAGCGTGCGAAGGATCTCGTGGCGACCTCGCGGCGGTGATCGCATCTGCGCGGCGGTCGCGGGTGGAGCTGCGGCGGCTCCGCCGCCTCGCTCGCCTGGCGCCGACGGTGACTCGCGATCGCTGTCTGTGTCGCCTCGAGTCCCGCGCCTTCCGCGCGCTCGACGCGCTGGCGTCCGTTATACTCTCCCCCATGACAACTCCGGCCCGTTGGCCCCGCCGTACCGCCGTTCCCCTCGTCCTGCTCCTGTCGATCGCCTGCAGGAGTGCACCGCCGACACCGGCCGCCGCCTCAGCTGCCGGGCCCGGCGATTCCAGCTTCGCCGTGCTGGCCCACGCTGTCATGCACGACGTGCAGCGCCGGCACCCGACTCTCGCCACCTCTCTCGGCGTCCACACCTGGGACAGCGTGCTCGACGACTACTCGGCTGCCGGTATCGACTCCGACGCCGTGGCGGACAGCGGATTCCGCGCGCAACTGATCGCGATCGATACCAGTACGCTGTCGCTCGACCGCCAGCTCGACCGCCAGGTGCTGATCCATGCGATGAGCGCCGAGATCCTGAATGACCGCGTCATCCGGAACTGGGCGAAGAACGCGGATAGCTACAGCAGCGGGATCACCAACGCTGCGTACGTGATCATGGAACGCGAGTACGCGCCGGCACCGCAGCGATTGGCATCGCTGGTCGCGCGCGAGCAGGCGATGCCGGCGGCCCTAGCGCTGGCGCGTGTCAATCTGGTCCACCCGCCCAAGGTGTTCACGACGATCGCGATTCAGCAGGTCGATGGCGATATCCACTTCTTCCAGCACGATGTGCCCGCCGCCTTCCGCAGCGTGACCGACACGGCATTGTTGGCGCGGTTCAGGGCCAGCAACGCGGCCGTGATCGCGGCGCTCGCGACGTACAAGACATGGATGCAACGCGACCTGTTGCCGAAATCGACCGGGGAGTTCGCCCTCGGCGCCGATATCTACGCGCAGGCGCTCGATGCCAATGAAATGATCGACGTGCCGCTCGACTCGCTGCTGCGGATTGCCGACGCCGACCGGCAACGCAACGAAGCGGCGTTCGTCGCGACCGCCCGACTGATCGATTCCACCAGGCCGGCCGACGCGGTGCTCGCGTCGCTGCAATCGGATCACCCACCCGCCGATTCGCTGCTCCAGGTGACCCAGACGACGCTCGATTCACTGCGGCAGTTCATCGTCGATCATCACATCCTGACGATTCCATCCTCACAGCCGGTGCCGGTGCAGGAGACGCCGCCGTTCATGCGGGCAACGACGACGGCATCCATGGATCCGCCCGGCCCGTTCGAGACCGCCAACCTGCAGGCGCACTACAACATGACGCTGCCCGATCCACGCTGGTCCGGGAGCGAGCAGCAGGAATACATGAAGGGCTGGTATTATCCCGCGATCTCCAACGTGTCGGTACACGAGGTCTATCCCGGGCACTACCTTCAGTTTCTCTACAGCAAGCAGTTTCCGACCGACGTGCGCAAGATGTTCTACGCCAACACCAACGTCGAGGGCTGGGCGCACTACTGCGAGCAGATGATGCTCGACGAAGGATTCCACGATCACGATCCCCGATATCGACTGGCGCAGCTGCAGGACGCCCTGCTGCGCGACGTGCGCTTCATCGTCGGTATCCGGATGCACACGCAAGGGATGACGGTGGACCAGGCGACTGCACTGTTCCAGACCGCGGGGCACCAACCGCACCCGATTGCCGTCGAAGAAGCCCTGCGCGGTACCGGCGACCCGCTCTACGGCTACTACACGATGGGCAAGCTGATGATCCTCAAGTTGCGCGCGGATTACCGCGCCAAGCTGGGCGATGCCTATACCCTGGCGGGCTTCCACGATGCGTTTCTCACACCGGGAATGCTCCCGCTGCCGCTGATGCGGCGCAAATTGCTTGGCGCGAGCGGCGAGTTGTTCTGACCCGGAACCTGCCACCGCCCGCATTCCTGTAGCCCTTGTGGATATATCCACTGTGGATATATTCGCGACATGGCCCAGTCGCTCGCGCCCGCCGACCTGCTGCCGCTGCCGTCGGCGGCATTTCACATCCTCGTGGCCGTCGCGCACGGCGACCGGCACGGGTACGCCATCATCCAGGACGTGGCCGCCCGCACCGGCGGCGCGCTACGGCTCAGCGCCGGCACCTTGTATCGATCCATCCAGCGCATGCTCGAGCAAGGTCTGCTCCGCGAAGCGCGACAGCGCCCGGCGGCGGCGTTCGACGACGAACGCCGCCGCTATTACGGCCTGACCCCGTTCGGCCGTGCGGTCGCGATCGCGGAGACGCGCCGGCTGCAGCAGCTCGTGGCACTGGCGCACGCTCAAGGCATCGTCCCGGACCAGGCGTGATGCGCTGGCTGCTCTACCTGTATCCGACCGGGTTTCGCCGCGAGTACGGTCGCGACATCGCGGCGGAATATGCGGCGCGGCGTACGGCCGCCCGTGGCGCCGCGGTGCTGCTGCTCTGGGTCGACGTGCTGCTCGACACCATCGGCAACGCGGCGCTGGTGCATTGGGATCTGTTGCGACAGGATCTCCGCCAGGGCGCGCGCAATCTGGGCCGCAGCCCGGTGTTCGCGATCGCCGCGGTGCTGGTGATCGCGATCGGTATCGGTGCCAACACGGCGGCGTTCTCGATCGCCGACTACGTCTTCTTCCGGCCGCTGCCGTTCGCGCACGCGAACCGCATTGTCACGATCTGGCAACGCGTGGACGGCTACGACGAAATGCAGCCATCGGCGCCCAACTATCGCGATTGGCGCCGCATGGCCCAGTCGTTCGACGGGATGGCCGCGTACCATTCCGGTTCGGTTTCGCTGCTGGGCGGACAGACGCCGCGTCAACTCCCGGCCATCGCGGTGCACGGTCCGTTGTTCGATATCCTTGGCGCGCACCCGTTGATCGGGTATCTGCCGAGCCGCAGCGAAATGGAGCGGAGCGCGCCGGTCGCCGTGCTCGGGTATTCGCTGTGGCGTGATGACTTTGGCGGTGATCCGGCCGTCGTCGGTCGCACCGTCACCATCGACGGCCGGCCGTACACCGTGACCGGCGTGATGCCGCGGACGTTTGCCTTTCCCGATCGCAGCGTGCGCCTGTGGACGTCGATGCTGGCGACGGAGGCCAACGACACCGACCGCGGCAACAACTGGTTCTACGTGGTCGCGCGCCTCAGGTCCGGCCGCACCCTCGACCAGGCGCGTCGCGACATGGATCGCGTCGGCCTCGAGTTGCAACGGATTCATCCGGATTCCACCAACCTGGGTACCACGGTGCTGTCGTTGCGCGCGACATATGCGTCGCAGGCCGCTGCGGGCGACCAACGGGGAACATTGCTGATGGCGCTCTGCGGCGCGGCGATCTGCGTGCTGCTCATCACGTGCGCCAACCTGGTCAACCTGCTGCTGGTCCGCGCCACCGGTCGCCGGCGCGAACTCGCCGTCCGCGCCGCACTGGGCGCGGGACGCGAACGACTGGTGCGCCAGTTGCTCACCGAAAGCCTCCTGCTCGCGGGTGTGGGCGGAGCGCTCGGGGTCGGCCTCGCGTTCGCGGCGATGCCACTGCTCGATCAGCTGGTGCCCGACACGCTACCGCTCGCACAAGCGCCGTCGATCGACGTGCGGGTGTTGGCGGTGGCCGCATTGCTCACCCTGTGCACCGGGATCGGCGTCGGCGTGCTCCCCGCGATCCGTGCTGGCGGTGCGTCGGCGTTCGAGGCATTGCGGGAGGGTGCACGCACCGGCGGCGGCCAGCGGCATCGGCTGCGTGCCACGCTGGTGATGATCGAAGTGATGGTGTCCGTCGTGCTCCTGGTGGGCGCCGGGTTGCTCCTGCGCGCGATGTGGCGCGTGCGCGGCGTCGACCCGGGGTTCGACCCGCAGCACGTCACCACATTGCGAACCGAGCTGCCGCCGTACCGGTATTGGCGGACGGCCGCCCGCACGGCGTTCTACCAGGGCGTACTCGGTCGGGTGCGGGCGCTGCCGGGGGTGACCGGGGCAGGCTACATCTCGTTCCTGCCGATGCAGTGGGGCGGGGGGATCTGGGTGGTCGACGTGCCGCCGGATACCGGGTTCCGACACGCATCGCTGCGGTTCATCACGCCGGGATACCTCGGGGCGATGCGGATCCCGGTGGTCCGCGGGCGCGACGTCAACGACGGCGATACGCCGGCGGCGCCGGATGCGGCCGTCGTGAGCCAGTCGTTCGCGCAACGATTCTGGCCCGGGCGGAACCCCGTCGGACAGCATTTCACGTTTGCCTTCGCCGATCGCACGGTCGTCGGGGTCGTCGGTGACGTGCGCGTACGCGGTCCGGAACGCGAGAGTGAACCGCAGGTGTACCTGCCGTATCAGCAGGTGCCCGATAGTGCGCTCACATTCTACGCGCCGAAGGATCTCGTGATTCGCACCGCGCATCCGGTCGTCGGGCTCGTGGCCGCGGTACGCCGGATCGTGCGCGAGGTCGACCCGCTCGAGCCGGTCGCCAACGTGCAGTCGCTGAGCGCCGTGGTGGCCGCGCAGACATTGTCGCGCGCGGTACAGGCCCGGGTGTTGGCGCTGTTCGCCGTGATCGCGATGCTGCTGGCCGGGATCGGTTTGCACGGCGTGCTCGCCTTTGCCGTGACGCAACGCCGCCAGGAACTGGCGATTCGTCTGGCCCTCGGCGCGCAGGGCGGGCGGATTGTCTGGCTGGTGCTGCGTCAGGGCGCCGTGCTGGCGTTGATCGGAATCGTGCCGGGTGCCGTGGCTGGCTATGCCGTCGGACGGATGATGAGCGCTGCACTGGTCGGTGTTGCGCCGGACGATCCGTTGACGTTCGCGGTCGCCATTGGCTTGTGCGTGCTGATGGTGGCGCTGGGCACCGCGCTGCCGGCGGGCCGTGCGGTTCGCACGCCGCCCGCCAGCGTGATGCGGACCGAGTAACGCTTGGTCGTTGCGGTTCTCTGCGCCGCTCCGTCTCTCCGTCTCGCCTTCTTTCCTCCTGTTATTGTTGCCATCCCTGCGCTTCGAGTCCCGCAACCAATCCCGGCGTCTGCAATGAGATCGGTCGCAGATACTCGCCTTCGAGCGTCCGCTTCCACCAGTTGCCGGTGGCACGCCGCTCGGCCGGCGTGGTGAACTTGTAGTCGTAGAGCTCGGCGCGGATCCACACCGGTGCCTTGCCGGGGAACGGGTTGCCCGACATCAGCGACAGGGTCGGCCCGTCGTTCTGCAACAGGCGCGCGACGAATGGCACGAACCAGGGATTGGCGTAGTCCGGACTCAGGGCCGCGAACCACATCAGCCAGTCGAGCCGCAGGTGGTACGGCGCCACCCACGGTGGCATTCGCGACAGGTCTCCCGGCTTGGCCTTGAACTGGTATTCCCTCCATTCGGTCGCCGGCGTAATGACGCTATCGGTGGTGCCCTCGAGGATCACTTCGTCACGGGTCCGGGATATGCTGCCGAACGCGCCGTAGGTGTTGACCAGGTGCAGCGGCTCGAACGACGTATTCATCAGCTGGCGACTGGACACGAGATTCAGCGCCGGCTTGATGCTCAGGGCGGCGACCACCAGCGTGAGGACGCCGAGCGCGATCTGGTGCGGGAGCGCGAGCGCATGCAGCGGCCCGATGTGGAAGTGCAGGATGTGTGACAACATCCGGTCGTCGAAACATGACATCGCGATCACGATGGTGATCCAGTTGAGCCACGACAGGTTGCCGCTGAGCACGATCGTCAACTGAAACGCGACGGTGATGATACCGGCGATCCGCCGAACCGTGGCCCACGGCATCAGGTAGCCGAACGGCGCCACGATTTCGGCCAGATGATTGAACAGCACGCCAGCCTTGTCGGCGGCGACGGGCAGGCGGTTGAAATACCAGCTCAGCGGATTGGGCATCGGCTGGCTCTGGTAGTGATAGATCAGGCAGGTGAGGTCCCGCCAGCAGGGGTCGCCGCGGAGCTTGATCAGGCCCGCGCCGAACATCACGCGGAACAGCACCCAGCGGAACATCCAGATCACGATCACTGGAGGCGCCGTATTGCGGCCACCGAGAAAGATCGCCAGGAAGCCGCATTCGAGCAGCAGCGTTTCCCAGCCGAACCCGTACCACGTCTGGCCAACGTTGACCATGGACAGATAGATCAGCCACATCAGGCCCCACAGCACCATGCTGACCGGCGTGCCGAAGCGTTCCGATACGCCGAGCAATGCCAGCAGCGCGGCGATCGCGCCGGCCCACGACAGCAGCGTGGCGAAGCCGTCGGAATAGTGCAGGAAAAAAATCGACGGCGCGCGCCAGAACGACGCGTTCTGCAGGAACCACGGGACCGGTGTCAAGCCACGGGTGCCAAGCAAGGGCCGGAACTGATTCAGCGCCACCGCGAACGCGACGAGATAAATGCCGCCGAGGCCGCGCTGCAACAGCCAGCGCGTCAGCCAGTAGGGTGCCTGCGGATCGCGGCCGAGCAACGCGTCGATCATGTGGCAAGTCCGTGTGCGTCGAGCGCCGACTGCGCTGCGTGAAAGCCTGCCATGCCGTGCACCCCACCACCGGGCGGTGTCGACGCCGAACAGATGTACCACCCCTTGACCGGCATGGCGTACGGATTCCAGCGCAGCATCGGTCGTGCCACGAGCTGCATCAGGTCGTTCGCGCCGCCGACGATGTCGCCGCCGATGTAGTTCGCGTTGTGCTGCTCGAGCGACGATGGGGTCATCACATGACGCGCCAGGACGAGGTCCCGGAATCCCGGGGCGAAGCGCTCCACCTGGCGCTCGATCCGGTCGGTCATGTCGGTGGATGATCCATTGGGCACGTGGCAGTACGCCCACGCCGTCTGCCGGCCGTGCGGCGCTCGCGAATCGTCGAAGCGGCTCGGCTGCGTCAACAGGACAAAAGGGCGATCGGCGATCTGGCCGCGCGCCGTCGCGGCCTCGGACGCGCTGATTTGCGCAAGGGTCCCGCCAACGTGTACCGTCGCGGCCTGCGCACAGGCGGCATCGCGCCACGGAATCGGTCCGCGCAGCGCCCAGTCGAGCTTGAAGACCGCGGGACCGTATCGATAGCGTTCCAGTCGTCCGCGATATCCGGCGGGCAGACGATCGCGGGCAATGGCGATGATCTGGCGCGGCGTCAGGTCGAACATCACGATGTCACTGGTGACGAGTTCAGCGGCGGATGTCACCGCATGATCGGTGACGACTGTGCCGCCCAGGGACTGGAGATGCCGGACGAGCGCGTTGGCGATCGCCTGAGATCCGCCGCGCGGGAAGGGCCAGCCCCACGCATGTCCAATGGTGCCGAGCAGCAACGCAAACGAGCCGCTCGCCAGTGCGTCGAGCGGCAGCAGCGAATGCGCCGCGATGCCGGCGGTGAGCGCCTGCGCTCGTTCACCCTGAAAATGTGCGCGTGCGAGACCCTGCGCCGAGCGGATGGCGCGCACACCGAAGCGGGCGAGGGTCAGCACATGATGGGGCGGAATGAGCGGTGCCAGCAACGCGTCGAGCAGCGGCGCGCACTCGGCGACCAGCGGTGCATACAATCGGCGGTACCCCGCGGCATCGGGGCCGAGATCATCGGCGGTGACGTCGACGGACCGATCGAGTACCGCGGCGTCGGCGTCGTCGAGCGGATGCGCGAGCGGGACCGGCGGGTGAATCCACTCCAGGCCAAGATCGGCCAGCGGCAGCGACCGAAAGAACGGCGACGCGACACCGAGGGGATGGATCGCAGAGCAGACATCGTGGATGAAGCCCGGCACGGTAAGCTCGGCCGACCGCGTCCCGCCGCCAAACGTCGGCTGCGCTTCGAGCACCGTCACCGCGCACCCGCCGCGCGCAAGCGTGATCGCCGCAGCCAGGCCATTGGGGCCGGAGCCGACAACCGTGGCGGTGATCACGTCAACCGTGTCTCGCGCATGATGCCAAACGCGCCATGAGTACTCCGGCCTGGGAACGCCCGCCCGACGCATCGGGCGGTGGAACCACCCCACCGGTCAATGATAAGCCGGATTGATTCGCGTGGTCGCTTCGCCTACGCTCCGGTCCGGCTGCATTGACTCGCTCACGCGTGCCCGGGGCATCATGGCCAACGAACCAGTGGTCACACCAGTGCTGATTGTCGGAGCCGGGCCCACCGGTCTCGTCCTCGCGCTGTGGCTCGCGCGGCAGGGCGTCGCGTTCCGGATCATCGATCGGAACGACGGTCCGGCGCCGTTTTCGCGGGCGCTGGGTGTGCAGGCTCGCACGCTCGAATTCTATCGGCAGCTCGGCATCGCCGATCGCGCCGTCGACGCCGGTGTCATGGCCCGTAGCATCAATCTCTGGGTGGCGGGTGCGCGAGTAGCGCAGGCGCCATTCGGGCAGTTGGGGCAGGGACTCACGCCGTATCCGTTCGTGCTCGACTACGCGCAGGACCAGCACGAGCGCATGCTGATCGACGAGCTGGCCGCTTGCGGTGTGCAGGTCGAGCGGGGTGCTGCGCTGCAGCAGTTCACTCAGGATGCCGCCGGAGTCGAGGCGACGATACATCATACCGATGGCCGCGACGAGGTCGTGCGCGCCGCGTTTCTGGCCGGGTGCGACGGCGCGCGTTCGACCGTGCGCGAGGTTCTCGGCATCGGCTTTCCCGGTGGCACGTATCAGCACGTTTTCTACGTCGCCGACGTGAACGCCTCTGGCCCCGTGATCGATGGCAATGTGCACATCGACCTCGATCGTGCCGATTTCCTGGCGGTGTTTGCGATGAAGGGCGCGGGTCACGCGCGGTTGGTGGGGACCGTGCGCGGCGAACAGGCGGCGCGGGCCGATGCGCTCAGCTTCGGCGACGTCAGTCAACAGGTCATCGAACATCTCAAGGTGCAGGTCGACCGCGTCAACTGGTTTTCGACGTATCACGTGCATCATCGTGTGGCCGCGCGCTTCAGGTCCGGACGAGCCTTCCTGCTCGGTGACGCTGCGCACATTCATTCGCCGGCCGGCGCGCAGGGCATGAACACCGGCATCGGCGATGCGGTCAACCTGGCGTGGAAGCTGGTCGACGTCCTGTCGGGCGCGGCCTCGGCGGCGCTGCTCGACAGTTACGAAACCGAGCGTATTCCGTTCGCGCGCCAACTCGTGGCCACCACGGATCGCCTGTTCACCCTGGCGACCCGCCCGGGCCGTCTCGCGGCATGGGTGCGCACGCGCGTCGTGCCCATCATCGTGCCGCTGGCGTTCGCCCTGAAACCCACGCGACGATACCTCTTTCGTACCGCATCGCAGATCGATGTGGCCTACCCGCAGAGCCGGCTGAGTCAGGGGCGTGCAGGACGGGTTCGCGGAGGTGACCGGCTGCCGTGGTATCGCGACGGGACTCTCGACAATTTTGCGCCGCTGGCGTCCCGGAGCTGGCAGGTGCACGTCTACGGCAACGCGACGGCGCCGCTCCGCGAACGGTGCGCAACGTTGTCGCTGCCGTTGCACGAGTTCGCGTGGACCCGGGCGATGCGACGGGTCGGCGTGCGCCGTGATGCCGCGTATCTCGTGCGACCCGATGGATACATTGCCGTGGCGGATGCGCGCGGCGACCTCGACCGCAGCGGCGTGACGCGCATCATGGCTCGCAGCCCTTCGACGCCCTGATCATCCCTTGTCGACCTTGACATGGGAGAACTTGAGCGACGACACCATCACCACTCCTCCGATCGCGTTGCCGACGACCGCCCACGACAGGAAGCGGAAGTATTCGCGCACCGTGGTGCCATCATGGCTGAACACGCCCATCAGCACTTCGACCGATCCGGCGATCGAATGATGCAGGCCGGTCAGCCCGATGACGAACGCCGTCATCCACACGATCAGGAACTGGCTGGTCGTGTCCCGCGCGGCGATGGTGAGCCAGGATAACAACCCCATCAACCATCCTGCGCCGATCGCGCTGAAGAAGATCATTTCGGACGACGGCGCCGTCATGCGCGTGGCGAGGGTGCTGAACGCCGCCACGTCGACGATATGCAGACCAAGCCCCATGCGCACGGCGAACCATGCGACCAGCGCGGTGCCGGTCAGGTTCGATAGCAGGACGAGCGTCCAGAGGCGAATCAATTCCCGGAACGAGCTGCGTCCATCAAAGACGGGCTGAATAGCCGACGTGGTGTGTTCGGTATATAGCGCCGAACGGCCGAGTACGACGAAGATGAAGCCGATCGCATAAAGATTGGCGGCCAGCAGCCGCTGGATGGGCACCGGGAACGTGCCGCGCGTCAGCGTCAGGAACACGGCCATGGTGAAGGGCCCGAGGCCGATGTCGAGGCCCGCCGTGAGGCCGGAGAGCAGGAGCGCGAGCGCGGGCCGATGGAGCTCCTCCGACGCCTGCACGATCTGCTGCTCGAGCACCGTGTGGTAGCTCTTCTGGGCGCGCTGCAGCGGCTGATCCCGCGTTTCCTCGCGCGGAATCGGGATCGCCGAGGCGGTATCGGGCGAGGCGTGCTCGTCTGCCGACATGGATTGTCTCCTGGTGACCGGCAGGAGACGTCGGCTGGTGTGGCACCCGCACCGGACGGAACTCGCAGGCCAACCCGCCCCGTCGCAGTCGCGTACCATTACCATTCGGGCGGTCGATGTGCCGCCGCCTCTGCCGTGCCGCAACCGGTGCGACGGTCCGCCTGCCCATGGCATTCCACATCAGGACCGCGGTGACGTCCTTCCTCCAGCACGCCTTCACGCTGCTGTTCAAGTATTCGCCGCGGGTGTTTGCCCGGGGCCATCTGGTCGTACTGCCGACCCTGCCGCTCGCCGTGATCGTCGGGGGCCTTGTCGTCGCCGCGGTGGCGGTGACGGTCACCGTCGGGCGGTTGCGCGGCACCAGCCGCACCGATCAGGCGGTGCTGGTCTCGTTGCGGATCCTGGTGTTCGCCGCGCTGGCGAGTTGCCTGTTGCGACCGGCACTGGCGCTGACCACCGCGGTGCCGCAGCGCAACGTGCTCGCGCTGCTGCTCGACGATTCCCGCAGCATGGGTATCCGCGATGTCGATTCCCTGACGCGCACGCTCGCCGTACAACGCGCGTTCGCCGATTCGTCGGCGGTCATGCGCGCACTCGGGCGACGATTCGCCGTCCGGACCTTCCGGTTCAGCGGCGACGCAACGCCGGTGAGCGGCGCCGCGCTGCTGCACGCGGCCGGGACGCGCACCGATCTGACCGTGTCGCTCGCGTCGGTGCAGCAGGCCCTGGCCGACGCGCCGGTTGCCGGCATCGTGGTGGTCAGCGATGGCGCGGACAACGGCGACGGCGATCTTGCCGGCGCGCTGCGCGGACTCCGCGCCCATGGCATTCCGGTGTACACGGTCGGCGTTGGCACCGAGCGATTCGCCCGCGACGTGTCCGTCGACCAGCTCGACGTGCCAGCGACGGTGCTGCACGGATCCGGCGCGCTGGTGACCGTGTCGCTCGGGATGCACGGCGTGGCCGGTGATTCCACTGCCCTCACGGCCGAGGCCGATGGTCACATCGTTGCACGGATGGAGGTGCGCCTGCGCGGGGATCGTGACGTCCTCGATGTGCCAGTGCGGATTCCGCCGCTCGAGGCCGGCATTCATGTCGTGAAGGTGCGTGTGGCCGCGGTGCCCGGTGAGCTGGTGACCGGGAACAACTCGGCCGAGGCGGTGCTGCGGGTGCGCGGCGGCATCGAACGCGTGCTGTATTTCGAGGGCGAGCCGCGTCCCGAATTCAGCTTCCTGCGCCGGACGTTCGGCGACGACAGTGCGGTCCGCGTGGTCGGCCTGCTGCGCAGTGCGCCCGGCAAGTTCCTGCGACTCAACGTGGCGGATTCGCTCGACCTGCTCGGCGGCTTTCCGACGCGACCCGAGGAATTGTTTCGCTATCGCGCGCTGATTCTCGGCAATGTCGAGGCGGCATTCTTTTCCGGCGCCCAGCTGCGCATGATCGGTGATTTTGTCGATCGACGTGGTGGCGCGCTGATCGCGCTCGGTGGGCGCTCGGCGCTTGCCGAGGGCGGCTACGCGGGCACCCCGGTGGCCCAGGCGCTGCCGTTCACGCTGGTGCCCGATCGTGGGCATGGCATCGACACCAATATGCGCACGCTCAAGGTCACGCCGACCGCGGCTGGCCGGCGGCATCCCGCCTTGCAACTCGGTGCATCCGCTGCGGCAGACTCGGCGCGTTGGGATTCACTCCGGCCAGTCACGGCGGTGAATGTCCTCGGCGCATTGCGTCCGGGCGCGGTGATACTGCTCACCGGCCGTCCGCTGCCGAACGGTGCATCGCAACCGGTTCTCGCATGGCAGCGCTACGGTCGCGGCGTCGCGGCGGTGCTCGGGGTCCAGGACACCTGGCTCTGGAAGATGAATCCGGCCACGCCCGTCACGGACCAGACCTACGACACGTTCTGGCGCCAGTTGGTGCGGTGGAGCCTGGATCAGGTTCCCGGTCGCATCGAGGCGAGCGCGGTCCCCGAACGGGTCGGCCCCGGCGAGTCAGTGACGCTGCAGGCGCACGTCGTCGACTCGCTCTTCGAGAATGTCAATGACGCGCAGGTGTCGGCTTCGGTGGTCACGCCGACCGGTCGAAGCGACGTCGTGCCACTCGATTGGACGCTGCACAACGACGGCATGTATGCCGCCCCGTACACGATCACCGAGCCGGGCACCTACGACTTCACGGTCCAGGCCGTCCGCCATGGCGACACGACACGATCGTCCCCGGCCGCGGTCCTGGCCGATGCTTCCGGCGCCGACATGCAGCACGCCGAGTTGCGAACGTCGCTGCTACAGCAGATCGCCAGCGAAACCGGCGGCCGATATTATCCGATTCAGCACATGACCCAGTTGCCCGACGACGTCGCGCTCACGCGCAGTGGCATTGTGACCCACGAGCTCCGCGACCTGTGGAACATGCCGGTCGTGTTGCTGGTGATCGTCACGCTGCTTGCCGCCGACTGGAGCTATCGTCGCTGGCGGGGGCTCGCATGACGTGGCAACTCTGGCTCGCGCTGCTGCACGCGGCCGGCACGCTCCAATCGGGTGGACATACCCGTGTGCTGCTGATCACCGGCCTGTCGGCCGAGCCCAGGTATGCGGCGCTCTTTGCGGCCCAGGCCGATTCCTTGTACGATGCCGCTCGAACGAGGTGGGGGGTCGCCGACTCCGACCTGACCTATCTCGCCGAAGATCCCTCCACCGATCCGGCGCGGATCCATGGTCGGTCGACCCGCGCCAATGTCGATTCCGCGTTCGCACGGCTGGCGCGCCGCGTGCAACCGGGTGATGTCGTGTTGATCTTTCTTCGCGGGCACGGGAGCGGCGAGATGCAGCAGGCGGCGGTCAACCTGCCGGGTCCCGATCCGACGGCGTCCGACTACGCGGCGTGGCTCGCGCCGCTGCATGCGGCGACCGTGATCTTTGTCAACGCGTCGAGCGCGAGTGGGGATTTCGCGCCGGTGCTCGCCGGTCCCGGTCGCGTCATCATCACCGCCACGCGGACCGCACTCGAACGCAACGAGTCGATCTTCGCCGGCTTCTTCGTTGCCGGACTCACCGGCACGGCGGCCGATGTCGACAAGGATGGCCGCGTGTCGATCGCAGAGGCGTTCAATTTCGCGCGCGATCAGGTCGCCCGGGCGTACGATGCGACCAAGCGACTGCAAACCGAGCATGCCCTGATGATCGATTCGAGCCACGTGGCCGACCGCATCGCCTTTGGTGGCGCGGGCGCCAGCACCGACCCGCGGGTACTGGCCCTGACGGACGAGCGGCGTCGGTTGGAGTCGGCCGTCGACTCGCTGCGCGCGCGGAAGTCGACCACCGATTCGATCACCTATGAACACACGCTCGAATCGTTGCTGCTGCAGGTTGCCGACAGGACGCGATTGATCGATTCACTGCGCGGCGTCCGGCCATGAAGTGGCTGCTGGCGTGCGTGGCGTGCATACTGCCGCAGCTTGCCACCGGGCAGGCCGCGCCGGTCAATATCCAGCACCTGATCGACACCGGACAACTGGCCGGCGCCGAGGCAGCCGCCCGGTCCGGCGGCGATGCCGCGCTGGCACGGCTGGGCGACGTGCTGGTCATGCGCGGCCAGCTCGCCGCCGCGGATTCGGTGTACCGCGTGGTCATCGCGCGGCAGTTCCCGCGTGCCCGCGCCGCCCTCGCGGGACGGGCGGAACTCGCGCTGAGGCGGGGCGATCGCGACAGCGCAGCCGCGATCGCCGGTGGCCTGGCGCAGGCATACGCAGCGTCCGGGGCCACGTGGACGCCGGACGAGATCGTCGCGGTGGGCCGGGCGTACGTCGTACTGGGTCGGAGCGATCCGTCGATGCTCCACGACGCGTTGCGCGCGTTCGATCGTGCGGCGGCCCTCGACAGCAGCGACGTCGAGGCGCAATGGCGTGCGGGCGACCTGTTGCTCGCGACCTACAACGATCCCGATGCCCGCCAGAGCTACGACGCCGTGCTGCATCGCGCACCGGATCAGCCGCGCGCGCTGCTCGGCCTTGCGCGCGCGGATGCGTTTGAAGGCAGCGGCGCGGCGACCCCGGCGGCGCGGCGCGCGCTTGCGGTCGATCCCGACCTCGTTCCCGGCCTGGTGCTGCTCGCCGAGCAGCATCTGGAAGCGGAAGCATACGACTCCGCACTGGCCGATGCGCGTCACGCGATCGAGGTCGATTCCGCTTCGGTGCCGGCGTGGGGGATCGTCGGCGCGATCGCATGGATGCGCGGCGATTCGGCTGCGTATCACCGGGCGCTCGCCGCCGCCGAACGGTGGCAACCGGTATCGGCCGAGTTCTACGCCGAAATCGCCGAGGCCGCGGGGCGCCAACGCCGATACGCCGACGCCGTAATCATGGCGCAACGGGCAGTCCGCGCTGACTCGACCTCGGCGCGCGCCATGGGCGTGCTGGCGGAAAACCAGTTGCGCACTGGCGCGATGGCTGCCGGTCGCACCAATCTCGAGCGGGCGTTCGCGCTCGATCCCTACAATCTGTGGCACAAGAACACCCTCGACCTGCTCGACAATCTCGCGACGTTCAAGACCGTGCATGCGGGCCGCTTCGACTTCGTGGCGCCGGCGGACGAGGCCGATTATCTCGCCCTGTATCTCACGCCATTGCTCGATTCCGCGTACGACACGTTCGCGGCCCGATACGGATATCGGCCGGTGACGCCGATCCGCATCGAGTTGTACAACCGACACGCCGACTTCTCCGTGCGGACCGTCGGACTCACGGGCCTGGGCGCGCTGGGTGTGAGTTTCGGGACGCTGCTCGTGCTGGATTCGCCGCGCGCTCGCGAGGCCGGGGAACTCAACTACGGTTCCACGGCCTGGCATGAACTGGCGCACACATTCACGCTGGGCTTGTCGGCGCACCGCGTGCCACGCTGGTTGTCGGAAGGCCTGTCGGTGCGCGAAGAGCAGCGCGCGGGCGATGGCTGGGGCGACGAACCCACCGCGGAC
This sequence comes from uncultured Gemmatimonadales bacterium, assembly GCA_963796635.1. Lineage (GTDB taxonomy): Bacteria > Gemmatimonadota > Gemmatimonadetes > Gemmatimonadales > GWC2-71-9 > Palsa-1233. The sequence goes on along the minus strand of CAWCMH010000001.1, from coordinate 1,454,879 downwards.
TTCATCGCCGACTACAAGGCCGGAGCACTGCCATCGGCAACACACCTCACCGAGGGACTCGTGCGGCCACGCTTCGCCGAGGAAATCGGCTTGACCTATTACGAGGCCTCGCTGGTGTGCCTGATGATCGAGCAGCAGCACGGCATCGCGGCGATCCGGGCAATGCTGACAGCCTACGCCAACGGGCTGGATACCCCGGCGGTGTTGCAGCAAGTACTCGGCACCACGCCCGAGGGGTTGGACGCTGCGTTCGACACCTGGGTGCGGGCTCGCTTCGCCGGACCGCTGGGCGTGATCGATTCCAGCGACGGCACCCGGCCGGCCACCGGCAGGTACGTGGACTGGATCGCCGACGGTGCGAAATTGTTGCACGCCGGCGCCGCGGACTCGGGACGCGTGCTGCTCCGACGCGCCGAGGCGATCTTTCCCGACGACGGCACCGGCGAAGGCGCGGCGTGGATCCTGGCGCACGACGCGCGCGATCGCGGCGACACCGCCGGCGCGGTGCGGCAGATCCACGTGGTCACCATGCACGACGAAACGGCGATCGACGCCAACATGGTCGAGGCGCAGTGGCGCCTGGCGTTGCATGACTCGGCCGGCGCGCTCGCCGCGCTGGCGCGCCAGCAGTGGATCACGCCGTACGATGTCGCGTTGCACGTGCAGGCCGCGGAGCTGAGCGAGGCGCTGCATGACTGGCCGCGAGCGGTGCGCGAGCGCCGCGCGATCGTGACGCTCGCGCCGCCCGATCCGCTCGACGCGGGGTATCAACTTGCCCGCGTCCTGCTGGAATCGGGGGATCGCGAGGCGGCGCGCCACGAAGTGCTCCACGTGCTCGAACAGGCACCGGCATTCGAAAAGGCGCAGGCGCTCCTCCTGCGGATCAGTCAGTCACACCTGTGATGGGAAAGGACTTCGCGTGACCTCGTCTCCCCCGCCAGTCGACGATGTGGCGCTGGCCGAACAACTGCATCAGAGCGGCGGCCGCATCGCGGCCGAGCTGCGCAAGGTGATCGTGGGACAGGAGGCGGTGGTGGAACAGGCGCTCATTGCGCTGTTCGCCGGAGGCAACTGCCTGGTCGTTGGCGTGCCGGGCCTCGCCAAGACCTTGCTGATTCACACGCTCGCGCAGGCGCTCGACCTGTCGTTTTCGCGAATCCAGTTCACGCCCGACCTGATGCCGTCGGACGTGACCGGCACCGACGTGATCCAGGACGACGCCGCGACCGGCCAACGGCGGCTCAGCTTCATGCCCGGGCCGATCTTTGCCAACGTGGTCCTGGCCGACGAGATCAACCGCACGCCGCCCAAGACGCAGGCGGCGCTGCTCGAAGCAATGCAGGAAAAGCGGGTGACCGTGCAGGGCAACACGTATCAACTCACGCCGCCGTTCTTTGTCTTCGCCACCCAGAATCCGATCGAGCTCGAGGGCACCTATCCGCTGCCGGAAGCGCAACTCGATCGATTCATGTTCGAAGTGGTGATGGACTATTCGCCGGAGGAGGACGAAGTGGCGATCGTCCGCGCGACCACGGCGGCGCCGATCGATGCCGTGCGTCCGGTGGTGACGCGCGACGAGATCCTTGCCTTCCAGCGCGTGGTGCGTGGCGTGCCTGTTGCCGACACGGTCGTGCGCTACGCCGTCAAGCTGGTGCGAGCCAGCCGGCCCGGCCCGCAGGCGCCCGATGCCGTGCAACGGTGGCTGGCCTACGGAGCCAGCGTGCGCGCGGCGCAGGCCATGGTCCTCGGCGGCAAGGCGCGCGCGTTGCTGCACGGCCGCGAGCACGTGACGTTCGATGACGTCCAGGCGCTCGCTCGGCCGGTGCTCCGTCATCGGCTGTTGCGCAACTTCCAGGCACAATCGGAGCGGATCACGACCGACCACCTCGTCGAGCGCCTGCTTGACAGCGTACCGCTGCCCCAGTCGGGCATGCGCTGAGCCGTGGCCGAAGCGTTCGCGGAGCAGTTCCTCGACCCTCGCGTGCTGGCACAGATCGGCGATCTCACGCTGCTGGCGCGCAGTGTAGTGGACGGGTTCCTGCATGGCTTGCATCGCTCGTCGCGCGCGGGATTGTCGCTCGACTTTGCCGAACACCGTCCCTATCAGCCCGGTGACGACCTGCGGCGCATCGATTGGCGGCTGTACGGTCGGACCGACCGGTTCTACCTCAAGACCTACGAGGCCGACACCAATGCCGACGTCATCTTCGCCCTCGACGCGTCGGCTTCGATGGACTACGGCAGTGGCGGGTACAGCAAATTCGCGTATGCCCGCATGGTGGTCGCAAGTCTTGCGTGGCTGGCGCAGCATCAGGGCGACCGGGTCGGCGTCGTGACGCTGGCCGATGACATCGTCGACATCGTGCCGCCGTCGACGCGCCACTTGCAACTGCTGCTGCACACGCTGGGGCGCGTCCGCGCGCATGGCGCGGGCCGCATCCCGGCGACGCTGGAGCGCGTGGCGCAATTGCGATCGCGCCCAGGGATCAGCGTGCTGGTGTCGGATTGCTACGAGGAACCGGCCACGCTGCGCCGGGCGCTCGGGACGCTGCACGCCCGCGGCAACGATGTCATCGTCTTTCACGTGATCGATCCCGGCGAGCGGGACCTCCCCGGGAGCGCCCCCGCCAACTTCGAGGACGCCGAGACCGGAACGCGCATGCCGTTGCGGCCGGATGAGCTGCGCGACGAATATCGCCGGCTGCTCGCGTCCCATCATGCCGAGCTGGCGCGCGAGCTGGGTCGCGAAGGTATCGACTATATCGTGCTGGAAACCGATCAACCGCTCGACGTTGCGCTGCGGCGTTTTCTCGATCTGCGCGCGCTCGGCAGTCAGGCGCGCTGATGCCGCTGGTGTTCCTGGTGCCCGCTGCGCTGGCCGGTCTGGCCGCGCTGATCGTGCCGGTGGTGCTGCACCTGCGCCGCCGCGAACGCGAGCGACCGACCCGCTTTCCGTCGCTGATGTTCCTGCAGCGGGTCACGGTCCGCACGGCGCGGCGACGGCGGATCACTGATTGGCCGCTGTTGCTGCTGCGCGCCGTGATCCTCGCGTTGCTGGTGCTCGCGTTCGCCCGCCCGGTGATCCGCCCCCGTCCCGGGGCCCCGCCGCCGCGTGGTGCCCGGCGCGTGGTCATCGCGCTCGACCGGTCGATGAGCATGCAGCGTGACGGCGTGTGGCCCGCCGCTCTCGACTCGGCCCGTGCGATCGTGCGCAGTCTGCGGGGCGGCGACCGGGTCGCGGTCCTCGCGTTCGACGCCGGCGCCACCATCGAACAATCCCTGACGACCGATGTCGGCGCGGCGATCGCTGCCATCGATCATGTCCAGCCGGGCAGCGGGAGTACCCGTTACGCCGCCGCGTTGCGGGCCGGAAGCCAGTTGCTGGCCGCCGACGTCGACCGGACCGGCGGTGACATCGAGCTGATCACCGATCTGCAGCGAAGCGGCGAGGCGGGAATGGAAGGCGCGGCGCTGCCGCCGCGGATCAACGTGCACGCGGTCGATGTCGCACCGGGCACGCACGGCAACACCGCCGTCGAGAGTGTCACGCTGCATCGCGTGGTCACGACCGACACCAGCCGCCCCCGCCTCGCACTCACCGCGGAGATCGTGTCGCAGGCGTTGCCCGCGCCACGCCGCGTGCACGTCACGCTCGTCGCCAACGGACACCCCGCTGGCGCCACTGACGTGACGCTGCCGGCCAGCGGTGCCGCCACCGCGTCGTTCCGGGACATTCCGTTACCGGTCGGCGCAGTGCGCGTGACAGTCTCCGTCACGCCGGATTCTCTCGCAGTCGACGATGTCTTCAACGCGGTCGTGCCACCGGACCTGATCGGGCGCGTGATCCTGCTGACACCGCCCGATATACCGCCCGCTGAGGTGTTCTACCTGGAGCAGGCGCTCGAAGCCGGTGCCGATGCGCCGTTGCACGTCGAGCGCCGTGCCGCGGGCAGCCTCAACGCCGGTGTACTGCATGGCGCGCTTGCGGTGATCGCCGACGACATACCCCTGCCGTCGGGCGCCGCAGGCCAGGCGCTCGCGGTCTATGTGCGCGGCGGTGGCGGCCTGATCGACGTCGCCGGATCGCGCGTTGCCGGGCGCGCCAGCGGCGCGGCGCTGTTGCCTGGCACGGCGCACGGGATGATCGACCGCACGTCCGACGGTGGCGGGATGATTGGCGTCACGGCCGACGACCATCCGATCTTCGCGCCCTTCCGGGGTGTGTCGGCGAGTGCGCTGCGGGACGCCCGGATGTTTCGCTATCCGCGGTTGCTCGCGGCGACAGACGCACGCGTCCTCGCCAGGTTTGATGACGGCTCCCCCGCGTTGCTCGCCCGGGACGAGGGCGCCGGGCACATCCTGATGACCGCGGTGCCACTCGATGCAACGTCGGGCGACTTTCCCTTGCAGCCGGCCTACCTTCCATTTGTCCGCGCGATGGTGCTGTTCGCGGGGGGCGCCGCGCATGCCGCGCTGTGGCACACGGTGGGCGATGCGTGGCTGGTGCCGGCGGACCTGCCCAATCCGGTGCTGCGGTCGCCGTCCGGCGCATTGATCCACTCACCGAGTGGCGCCGGCACGCGAACGGTCGCGCTGAATGAGGTGGGGTTTTACACGGTGTATGACGCACGCGCGACCGGGGATCCCTTGACCACGCTCGCCGTCAATCCCGACGGCCGCGAGTCCGACCTGCGACCGTTGCGGGCGAGCGACCTGCTGGTCGGCGTACGCCAGGATTCGCTGAGCGCTGTTGCGTCGGACGTGAACGGGCTGGTCGACGCCGAACGGCGTCAACTGATCTGGCGCACTTTGCTGCTGCTCACGGCGGTGGCGCTGCTCGGCGAACTGGTGATGAGCAGCCGGGGCTGGCGCGGGACGGCCGCTCGCGTGGTCGGGGCGGGATCGCAGGAGGCATCATGACGACGGACGCCCGACTCAGCAATACCAGTGACGCGCCGTTGCACGCCGCGATGTCGCGCATGCGCCGGAGCTGGCGGTTGCGGCGGGCCGTCGAAGGACTGCCCGCGATTGCCGCGACCGCGCTCGTGGTCCTCCTCGTGGGGGCCGCCGTGCGCGACGCCCTCGCGTCCGTCAACTCGATTGACGTCTGGACTCGCGTTGCCGGATACGTCCTGATCGCCGCCGCCATCGTCTGGTTCGTGCTGCGCCCGGTCCTTCGTCGCGTGACCGACCGGCAGGTGGCGCTGTACGTGGAGGAGCACGCCCCCGAGCTGTCGCAGCTGGTGTTGAGTGCGGTTGACATCACCGCACGGACCGACGCCGGCACGTCACCGCAGTTGCAGCGACGAATCATCGAGCAAGCGGTGACGCGCCTGGATCGACTGCGCCACGACGCGCCGCTCGAGCGATCCCGGGTGCGCCGTGCGTGGACACGACTCGGCGTCCTCGCGGTGATTGGCGCCGTGGTGATCGGCCTCGGCCCGACATCCCTGCGACGAATGGCCCACGTGCTGTTCGTGCCGTGGTCGCGCGCCGCCGCCGAGCCGCGGCCGGTGCTCACGGTTTCGCCGGGCGACACGAAAGTCCCGCGGGGCGCAGCACTCGACGTACGGGCCGCGGTGCGCCAGCTCGCCGATCACGGCGCCGATCTCGTGGTGCGGAACGACAGCGATGGTGTGTGGGCCCGGATTCCCATGCTGCGCGACTCGACGATCAATGGGTACGTCGTGCGGCTCTTCGACATCGAGCGCAATGCCGTGTATTACGTCGATGCCGGCGGCGTGCAGTCCGGGCAGTATCACATCACCGTCACCGACCAGCCGACCGTGCAACAGCTTTCGGTCGAACTTCATTATCCGTCGTACACCGGACTGGCACCAAGCCGCACTGAACGGGGCGGCGATGTGGTGGCCGTCACCGGCACGCGCGCACTCATCGGCGTGGTGCCGACCCTGCCGGTCATGGGTGGGTCGCTCCGCTTCGACGATGGGACGACCGCTCCCATGACCCGCGGCGACGACGGGCACTTGTCGGGCGAGTTCCGCGTGGCCCACGACGGCTTCTATCGGGTCGACCTTGTCGCCGCCGATGGCACGCTGGTGCCGGGCAGCGTACAGCATTCGGTCGAGGCGCTGGTCGACCATCCTCCCACCATCCGCATCGAACAGCCGGGACGCGATACCCGAGTCACGTCGATCGAAGAGGTACCGATCGCCATTCGCGCGGCGGATGACTACGGAGTGCGCGGTGTCACGTTGCACTACGCGGTCAATGGTGGGCCTGACCGCGCCGTCGTGATTGCCGATACCGCTCGTGGAAGCGCGCTCGATGTCCGGGCGGTACACACGTTGTTTCTCGAAGACCTGGCGTTGCACGTCGGTGATCTTGTTGCGTACCACGCCAGCGCGCGCGACGGCGCGGGTCACGTGGCGTCGAGCGACATCTATTTCATGGAAGTGCGTCCGTTCGATGTCAACTACCACGCGGCCGATGACAACGGCGGGGGGAGCGGCGGCGGGGGCGGCGGCACCGATCCCGGGCAGTTCACGCAGCGCCAGCGCGACATCGTGGCCGGGACGTTCAACTGGACGCGCGACAGTGCGACGACCCCGGATCGTGATCGCAAGATGAACGCGACAACACTCGCCATCGCGCAGGGCAAGCTGGCAGCCGATGTCGGCGTGCAGGCCGGCCGCATGATCGCACGACAGGTGGCGGCGGAGGACAGCGAGTTCACGCTGGTGCAGGCCGAGCTGGACAGCGCGGTGCAGGCCATGCGACCAGCCGAGGACGGTCTCGGCCGTCGCGCGATGCACGACGCCGTGCCGGCCGAGGAGCACGCCCTGCAACATCTGCAGGCTGCGGACGACGCGTTCCGGGACATCACGGTTCGCCGCGGCGGCGGCGGCGGGAGCGGCGGTGGGGGCGGCGGAGCATCCAGCAACGCGCGCGATCTTGCGGATCTCTTCGAGCTGCAAACCGACAAGCTCAAGAATCAGTACGAAACCCCGCGCAGCGAATCGTCCACGCCCGCGCAACAGGCGGTCGACTCGATCGCCGCGCGAATGAAGCAACTCGCCGACCGCCAGCAGGTCGAGAATCAGCGGGCGCAGCGCCTCGCCGAACAGTTGCAGCAGCGCATCGGGCAGCAGGAGGCCCGCGGCCAGCAACCGAGCGGCCAATCGCAGAGTGGCGGTCAACCGGGTGGTGGGCAATCGACCAGTGGTCAACGACAGAGCGGTGGGCAACAGGGCGGCCAGCAACCGAGCGGTCAATCGCAGAGTGGCGCTCAAACTGGTGGCCAAATATCCCGTGAGGGAGCGACGCCGGCTGCGGGTACGTCACTCCAGCGGCTGACGCCACCGGCAGGCGGCGGGCCAACCGGCAGCGCACAACGTCAGCTGGCGCAACAGGTAGAGGAGCAGGCGCGCCAGCTCGAAAAGCTGTCGCGCGAACAGAACTCTCCGGAGCTCGCAGACGCCGCGCAACGCGCGCAACAGGCTGCCGATGCCATGCGACAGGCGGCTGCCGGCTCGGCGGCGGAGGGGGCGGCGGCGCTCGATCGCTTGCGCGACGCCGCGAACAACATTCAGGCGGCGCAGACGTCGAGCGAACGGCAGGCGATTCAGGACCTCGCCCGGCGCGCCGATGCGCTGGGCGCCGAGCAGCACGACATTGCGAACCGGGTGGCGGCGTTGCCGAGCATGGCGGCGGCCGGGCGAGACGCCGCGGCACGCGCGCTCGACCAGCGCAAGCAGGCGTTGCGTGACAGCGTCAACCAGCTTGGCGCCGATGCCGATCGCACAGCCGATCGGCTGCGCAGCTCCGATCCGGCCACCGCGGCGGCTGCCGCCAACGCGGCGAGTCAGTTGCGCAACCGCCAGGTCGCCGAGCAGATCGATGCATCACGTCGCGTGATGCAGGGTGGTCTGTCGGCCGAGTACTCGCGGAATCTCGAAGGTCTGATCGGCGAAACCCTGGACTCGGTGGCCCAGCAGCTGGCCGTCGCCGCGGGGCAGGTTGGCAGCGACCCGCACCGGCGCGAGTCGGCGGCACTGGCACGCACTCGAGACCTGGTGCGCGACATGGAATCGCTGCAGCAGCGGACGTCCGGCGCTGACAGCGCCGGAACGCCCGATCCAGCGGCGCAATCGGGGCAGCGCGGATCGGCCGCCACCGCATCGGCCCGCGGCCAGACGCCTGGCTCGGCGCAACCCGGATCGCGGTCTGCCGGACAGCCCGCCGCCGGCTCAGGCGCGCAGCAGGCTCAGGGGCAAGCTGGACAGGGACAGGGACCGGGACAGGGCCCGGGGCAGGATGGCCGGGGTGACGGACAAGCACAGGCGGCCCGGGGACAATCCGGCGGCGCGGGTGGGGCCGCCAACGCAGGCGGGCGGTACGCGGGGGGTGGCGGGATCCCTGGCGCGTCCGATCCACGTCAGTTCCGGCGCGAGATCGCAGCCCGCCAGCAGACGGCCGACTCGCTCCGCCGCCAGCTGGCCGCCGCGGGCGTCGACGTTGCGCCGCTCGATCACGCCATCCAGCAGATGCAGCAACTGCGGCGCGCCACCGATCCCGGACGCATCGACCAACTGCAAGCCGACTTGGTCGCCAACCTCAAGAACTTCGAATTTGCCCTGTGGCGGCAATTCAACGCGGCGGCGATGTCACGACCCGCGCTGGGGTCGGCGGCACAGGTTCCCGCGGAGTATCGTGCGATGGTCGAGGCCTACTACCGCGCGCTCGCGCGAAACGAGCCGAAATGACGTAGGACGCGCTGTCGCAATGACGACGCAGTCGATCGCTGCGTCGGGCGTGGGCGGCAATCAACACCGCCGGACGGGCCACCCTGACCGAGCGGTGCGGCGTGGTCGCCACAGCCACCCGGCGGAGCCAAGTAATGGAATTATCGGCACATACGTCGCGTTCCCTGAGGCGGTCGCGCGAGCGACGACGGCGACGGCGCTGCGTCACCGCCCGAGCTGCCCGGCGACGACCGTGCTGGACCGTCGCTTGCAAAGTGGCCGGTCATGGCACCGACACCGCAAACCACCACCTCGACCGACGCCCTCTGGCGCCGGTGGCGCGACCACGACGACGCCGACGCCCGTCACGAACTGCTCGGCCGGTATATCGGGCTGGTCCACCACGCCGCCCGGGAAGTCGCGCCGCGGGTGCGCGACGCCGTTTCGCTCGATGAACTGGTCTCGGCCGGCTCGCTCGGCCTGTTGCAGGCGATGTCCGGCTTCGACATCGATCGCGGGCTGGCCTTCTCGACGTTTGCGATGCGGCGAATCCGCGGCGCGATCCTCGACGAGTTGCGGGCGCGCGACCCACTCTCGCGCGCCGATCGCGCCCACGTGCGCCAGCTCGACGCCGCAGTGGCCGAACTGGAGCAACGCGCCGGGCGCGCGCCGACGCCCCGCGAAGTGGCACATCACCTCGGCGTGGACAGCGACACCCTGCATCGGTGGCGGGAACGGACCGCCCACGCGGGACCGGTGTCGCTCGAGAGTGAGCCCAACGGCCGTGCGCTCGCCGACCAGATCGGTGAGGACGGCGACGACGAAGTCCATGGCGCGGTCGAACGGGCCGATCGCCGCCAAGCCGTCCGGCAAGCCATGGACGGCCTCCCCAGCCGCGAGCGGCTGGTGGTGTCGCGCTCGTATTTCGAGGAGCGGCCCCTGCGTGAGATCGCCGACGAACTGGGTGTGACCGAGTCGCGTGTGTGCCAGTTGCGGGCGCAGGCGCTGGCGCGGTTGCGTCGCGTGCGCTCGCTGGAGTACGCCAACGAATAAGTGACCGCCGGACGTGCGGGCCGTCGTCATCGCGAGGATTTGATCCACCGTTGACGATAGTCCTTAGATTCCTGTGCATCGCCGTTGAGCTCACTGTCGGGAGCAGACCGATGCGCGCCGCGTTCGCCGAGATTGTTGATTATGCCGGTCTGTTTCCGCCCGCGTCGTGTTCCATGGCCGATGCCGTCCGCCAGTTCGATACCTATCGCCGCTCCGACGATCGCTGGATGCTCGGCCGCTTCGTGGTCGCCGCCGTGCGCCTGCAGGAATTCGCTGCCGCCCTGGCCGCGGCGGGGATCGTTCCCGATCGCCGCGATCCGTGGCGTCTGTCTGTGGTCATGGGCGTGCACGTGCCGGGCGAACTGGCGCGCGTCGCCGCGTTCGCGGCCGAGTGGGAGGATCGCGGCATCTTTGCCGACGCGGTCGAGCTGAGAGTCACGTCGGTCGGCCAGATCCAGGTGGTGGGCGAGCAGATTCCGCGGGCCTTCCTGCGATATTTCGAGGTTCCTCAACACGGACCATACGAGCGGTTGCTCGAAGAGATTGCGACGGTTGGCGCGCGCGCGAAGCTGCGCACCGGTGGGACCACGGCCGAGCTCTTTCCCAAGTCGGACGTGGTGGCGGCGTTTCTCATCGCGGCCGCGACGTGCGATCTGCCCTTCAAGGCCACCGCCGGACTGCATCATCCCTGGCGCGGCGATTACCCGATGACCTATGCGCCCGACGCGGAGCGCCATCGCATGCACGGATTCGTCAACTTGCTGGTGGCGACCGCCGAAGCACTCGGCACGGGCGACGGGCAAACCGTGCGTGCGATCCTCGACGAATCGGATCGGTTCGCGTTTGCGTGGTCTGCCGACGGGATTGCGTGGCGGGATCATGAATACACGGCCGACGAACTGGTCCACGCGCACCAGCGCGGGTTCACCGGCTTCGGTTCATGCTCGTTCCGCGAGCCGGTAGACGAGCTCGGACTCGAGGCGCGCGTGTGACCAAGCTCGACCGTACCCACGATCCGTCGCGCACCAGCTGGGTCGCCAGCGCCAACGGTCATCCCGAGTTTCCGGTGCAGAACCTGCCCTACGGGCGCGTTCGCCACGGCAACACGCCTGGCGCGATCGCGGTGGCGATCGGCGACGATGCGCTCATTGTGCCCCTGGCGATCGAGGCCGGTTGGGGCCAGGACCTGCCCCCGGGAGCGCTGAGCATCGGGATGTCTGCGCTGAATGTCTTCGCTGGACGTCCGCCGTCCGAGTGGGCGGCGGTGCGACTGGCGCTGAGCGATGCGCTGAGCGACCCGGCGTGGCAGGCGCGTCTGCAGCCGGCCCTGCGCCCGCGCGCCGCGCTCGAGCATCTGGTGCCGTTCCAGATCTACGACTATACCGACTTCTACGCGTCGATCCATCACGCCGCCAACGTGGGCGCGCTCTTTCGTCCTGACAATCCGCTGCTGCCCAATTACAAATGGGTGCCGATCGGCTATCACGGGCGGGCGTCGTCGATCGTCGTGTCGGGCACGCCGGTACGACGTCCGCACGGGCAGACCAATCCCGGCAACGCATCGGTGCCCACCTGGGGGCCATCGGCGGCACTCGACTACGAACTCGAGCTTGGCCTGTTCCTGGGTGGTCGCAATCCGCTCGGGACGCCGGTTCCCGCCAACGAGGCGGCCGCGCGCATCTTCGGGTTTTGTCTGCTGAACGACTGGTCGGCGCGCGACATCCAGGCGTGGGAATACCAGCCGCTCGGACCGTTCCTGGCGAAGAACTTCGCGACGTCGATCTCGCCGTGGGTGGTGACGGCGGCGGCATTGGCGCCGTTTGCCGTGCCGATGCCGCCCCGCCCGCCCGGCGACCCGCAACCGTTGCCGTACTTGCGCATCGACGATGACGTCACGTTCACGATCGACCTGACGGTGGAGCTGCTGACCGACGCCGCCCGGACGCGCGGCGACACCCCGACGGTGATCAGCCGGACGCCATTTGCCGATGCGATGTACTGGAGTCCCGCGCAACTCGTCACCCACCACGCCAGCAACGGCTGCAACCTGTACACTGGCGACCTGCTCGGCACCGGGACCATCTCGGGCAGCACGGCCGACTCGCGCGGCTGCCTGCTCGAGCGCACGCGGCGTGGCAAGGAGCCCTTGTCACTCTCGCACGGCGAAACGCGCAGCTTTCTCCTCGATGGCGATGAGGTCACGCTCCGCGGGCATTGCCGTCGTCCGGGCGCGATCGGCATTGGATTCGGCGAGTGCCGCGGCGTGGTGACGTCGGCGTGACGACCTCTCCGGCCGATGTATTGATCACATATCTCGAGATGACCAACCGGGCGCAGCACCGACGCGCACGTCCGCTACCCGACGACGTGACGCTGGCCCAGGTGCCGCGAGGAGCGGCGGCGGCGATGGCCCGCGACATGTATCGCCAAGTGGGCGAACCGTGGCACTGGACCGACCGCCGCGACTGGTCCGAGACCGACTGGCGCACGGAAACGGACTCCGAAGACACCGAACTCTGGCTGGCGCGACAGGCGGCCGACGTGGTCGGGTATTTCCAGCTGCATCGCGAGCGTGATCGCGCCGTGATCCGGTATTTCGGCCTGCTGCCGGCGCATCTGGGTCGCGGCATCGGTGGGCCGCTGCTCTCGGCCGCGATCGATCGCTGCTGGGCCATGGGCCGACAGCACGTCGTGCTGAACACCTGCACGCTCGATCATCCGCGGGCGTTGCCCAATTATCTCGCGCGCGGGTTTTCCATCGTCGGGACCCGCACGCGAAACCCGCCGGGATGACGATGGATCTCTCCGATCAGCGGCGGACCTACGCGCGTGCCGTGCTCGACGAGTCGCACGCAGCGAGCGATCCGCTCGACCAGTTCCGGCGCTGGTACGCCGAGGCCGACGCAGCCGAACTGCGCGAGCCCAACGCGATGACGCTTGCGACCGCCGCCGCCGACGGGATGCCCAGTGCGCGGATCGTCCTGCTCAAGGGCGTCGATGAGACCGGGTTGCTGTTCTTTACCGACGATCGGTCGCGCAAGGGCCGGGACTTGCTCGTCAACCCGCGCGCGGCGGTCGTGTTTCACTGGCCCGAACTTGAGCGACAAGTGCGGATCACCGGCGGCGTCGAACGCATCGGCGCCGACGCGTCGACGGCGTATTTTCACAGTCGCCCCCGCGGCTCCCAATTGGGCGCGTGGGCGTCGCAGCAGGGTGCGCCGCTCGCGGATCGCGGCGTCCTCGAAGCTCGACTCGCCGAGGTGACCGCGCGGTTCGAGGGCAGCGAGGTGCCCCTGCCGCCATATTGGGGCGGCTTCCGGATCGTGCCGCGCGAGGTGGAATTCTGGCAGGGACGCCCGGATCGATTGCACGATCGTCTGCTCTACTCCCGATCGCCGGATGGCGCATGGCAGCTCGCACGACTCTCGCCCTGACACGTGTCGCGGTCGCCTGCGTGGTGATCGCCCCGCTCCCGCTTGCCGCACAGCAGCGCGACACCGCCCGGTTTCATCTCGACATTCCGTCAATCATGCGCGGCACCGAAACCGTCGGGCGCACGCCCACCGACGTGCGCTGGAGCAGTGATTCGAAGTGGATCTACTTCCAGTGGGATCGGCCCGGGACCGACTGGCGCGCGCCGCTCGAACCGTTTCGCGTGCGCGCCGAACCGGGCAGCGTGCCCGAGAAGTTGACGCGAGCCCAAATGGACTCCGCGGCACTGGATCTCGCGACGGGCCCCGCGACCGCCGATGGCAAATGGCGCGCGCTGTCGGTGCAAGGCGATCTCTGGGTGATGGACGTCGACTCGGGATCGCGGCGTCGTTTGACGGAAACCGTCGCGACCGAAGCGGCGCTCGGCTGGTCGGCCGACGACAGCCGGTTGTTCTATCGGGTGGGCGATGCGGTGTTCGCGATCCGCGTGCGCGATGGCTTCGTCGAGCAATTGGCCGATATCCACACCGCCGACGCGGCGCCGGCAGACTCCGCTGGCGGGCGTGGTTCGGCGGGGCGCGGCGGTGTCGCACGGAACGCCAGCGCGGATTCGGCGCAGCACGCCGAACTTGCGCACGAGCAACAGGATCTGTTCCAGGTGCTGCGCGATCGCGAGTTCACCGACTCGCTCTCGGGTGGTCGAAGCGGTGGCGGCGGTCGCGGCACCCCGCGTGACGGTAATCGCTCGGGCGTGCGTCCGGTGGCGCTCGCGCCGGGAGAGCAGTTGCGTGGCGTGTGGGTTTCGCCGACGGGCGACGACGTCCTGCTGAGCACCAACCGCAGCGCCCAGCCGACGTCAACCGACATCCCGACGTGGATCACCACGACGGGTTATGTCGGCGACATCACCGGTCGCTCGAAGGTCGGCGACGCGCAGGGCTCCCAGCGAATCGGACTCCTGCACGTCGCCACCGGCACGGTGACTTGGCTCGGGCCACTGGCCGGAGACTCTTCGGGCCACTACGCGCGCCTGACTTCATGGGGCTGGAACGATGCCGGCACCTCGGCGCTGGTGATTGCCGAGGCGAACGACTTCAAGACGCGGGTGATCGCGCGCGTCGATGCCACGTCCGGGCAGGTCACGCCACTCGCGACGTTGCGTGACTCGGCATGGATCGGCGGCCCGTGTGACGGCTGCGGTGGATGGCTTCCCGGCGATCGCGGGCTCTGGTTCGTCGGTGAAGCGGACGGCTACGCGCACCTTTATGTGATGCGGGCCGACGGCAGCGAGCGCCGCAATCTCACGTCCGGCGCGTGGGAAGTGCGGTCGGCGCAACTCAACGCCACCCGCACGGCCTTCGAGTTGCACACCAGCGAGGCGTCGCCCTACGAGCAGCAGTTCTACACCATGGATCTCGACGGCAGCCATCGCGTGCGCAGGACCTCGCGCGTGGGCGGCCACGACGTGACGGTGTCACCCGACGGCCGCCAGTACGCCGACGTGTATTCGTACAGCAACGAGCCGCCGGAGCTCTATCTGCAGGCGGTGACGCCGATGGCGCCGATGACGCGCATCACCACGTCGCCCACGGCCTCGTGGCGCGCCTTCCGGTGGCTCGCGCCCGACATCATCACCATTCCGGCAAGCGACGGCGCACAGGTGCCCGCGCGGATCTACCGCCCGGAACAGATGGGCGCGAAATCGAACGGCGCCGCGGTGCTCTTCGTGCACGGAGCCGGATACCTGCATAACGTCACGCGGACCTGGTCGGCCGATTACTTCCGCGAATATCAGTTCAACCAGTTGCTCGCGTCGAAGGGGTATCTGGTGCTGGACCTGGACTACCGTGGATCGGCGGGATACGGACGGGACTGGCGCACCGCGATCTATCGGCACATGGGTGGGCGTGATCTCGACGATTACGTCGACGCGTCGAAATGGGTGACGGCCAGGTACGGGATTTCCGCGGCACACATCGGCATCTACGGCGGATCCTACGGCGGCTTCATGACGCTGATGGCGCTGTTCACCAGGCCCGATTACTTCGGCGCGGGCGCGGCGTTGCGACCCGTAAGCAACTGGGCCAACTACAATCATGGGTACACGGCAGAGATCCTCAACCAGCCGCAGGACGACACGGTCGCGTACCATCAGTCGTCGCCGATCTTCTATGCTGACGGATTGCGCGCGCCGTTGCTGATCGCGCATGGCATGGTCGACACCAACGTCGAATTCGAGGACACCGTCCACTTGATTCAGCGGCTGATCGAGCTCGGGAAAACCCATTGGTGGGTCGCACCGTACCCGGTCGAAAATCACGGGTTTGTGCGCCCGGATTCCTGGACCGACGAGTACCGCCGGATTCTCGACCTGTTCGACCGATACCTGCCGCGCGGAGCGCCGGATCGCAGCGGCCACTGAGTCTCGCGACCCGGGCGTGATCCGCGGGTTACGACTGGCCGGCCTGGGCCTGGCGGTGAACGCGCTGCTGGCGCTCGCCAAGGGCGTGGCCGGCGTGCTGGGTCATTCCTACGCCTTGCTGGCGGATGCCGCCGAGTCGGCGGCCGATATCGGCGGCTCGGCGATCGTGTGGGGCGGGCTCCGGGTCGCCGCCCAGTCACCGGATTACGACCATCCCTACGGTCACGGCAAGGCGGAGCCACTCGCCGCCGCCACCGTCGGGTTGATGCTCTGCGGCGCCGCGCTCGGCATTCTGGTCAAGGCGATCCAGGCGATGCTGTCGCCGAGCCGCGCGCCGGCCGCGTTCACGCTCGCGGTGCTGGTGCTCGTCATCGCGATCAAGTTCACGCTCAGTCGCGCAGTGCTCCGCGCCGCGACGGCGGCCGACAGTCAGGCGCTCGCCGCCGATGCGTGGCACCATCGCGCCGACGTGGTCACGTCGAGCGCGGCACTGGTCGGAATTTCGGCCGCGCTGATCGGCGGCCACCGCTGGTTCTGGTGCGACGGTGCCGCCGGATCGGTCGCCTCGATCATCGTGTTCCTGAACGGCTTGCACATCCTGCGTCCCGCGTTGCACGACCTCATGGACGGCGCTCCGGACACGGCGATGATCGACGCCATGCGCACGGCGGCGGTCGCCGTGCCAGGCGTCTGCCTGATCGAACATCTCAAGGCTCGCAAGCTCGGCAACCAGTATCTCGTGGATCTCCATGCCCAGGCCGATCCCGCCATGACGCTGGACCAGGCGCACCGCCTGAGCGGCGTGGTGAAGAGCGCGATTCGCGCGGCCGTGCCGGCGGTACGCGACGTCCTGGTACACATGGAACCCTTTCACCGTGTCCACGGCACGTCGGACGGCGACACATGACGCGGTCATCTGTCGCGTCGGTGACACTGGAGCAGCGATTCACCGTGGCGTTCGCGCGATTGGTCGAGCCCGGTACCCGCTGCCTGGCGGCAGTGTCGGGGGGCGTCGATTCGATGGCGCTGCTCGAACTGCTGCGTCGTACCCGCGCCGACCATCACGTCACCGTGGTGGTCGGTCACGTCGATCATGGCATCGCGCCAACGAGCGCCGAGATCGCCGATCGCGTGGCGGCGGCGGCCCGGGCCCGCGGATTCGCGAGTGTCAGTTGTCGGCTCGCGCTCGGCGCGGGCACCAGCGAAACCCGGGCGCGGGCCAAACGGCGAGCCGCGTTGCGTGCGATGGCAGCTCGCGAGCGCTGCGGTGTGATCGTGCTGGCACATCAAGCCGACGATCAGGCGGAAACCGTGCTGATGCGCGTGCTGAAGGGCAGTGGGCCCGTTGGCCTGGCCGCGATGCGCCCCCGGCGCGACGACTGGGTTCGACCGTTGCTGGGCTTCAGTCGCGTGGAGCTGCTGGAGTACCTGCGTCAACGGCGCGTCGATGCCTGGCAGGACCCCTCCAATGCCGATCCGGCGCATCTCCGGTCATGGGTGCGGACCGCCGTGCTGCCGTTGCTGCGCACCAGAATTCCCGATGTCGACGCCCAGCTCGGTCGCACGGCCCGCCAAGCGGCCGCGCTCCGCAGCGCGTTCAACCTGGTGCCACCAGCCATGCCGGCGTTGGACCTGCGTCACGAGCCGCGTGGCATTTCCGTTGCTGCACCTGTCCTGCGTGGGTATCGTTCCCCGCTGCGGCATGCCGTGGTGGCGGCCATCGGCCGACAATGCGGCATCCGGCTTGGCGCGCGGCGCCTGCGCGCCGTGGATGGATTGCTCGGGAATGGCACCGGGGCCGGCACCATCGATCTTGATCGGCGCACCCGGGCGGAACTCGGCTTTGGACGTCTGACGTTGTTCAAGGTCGCGACGTGGGCGAACACTGTGGTGCGCCTCGAACCGGAGGCGAGTGCCCGGATCGACCGCGCCGTGTTGCAGGTCCGCCGTGATTCGTCGGCCGTGGTGTCGCGCGGCGGCTGGGCGACGGTGGTCCGGCCGGGACGTTACGCGGTCCGGTGCTGGCAGCGGGGCGACCGACTGCGGCCGCTCGGTGGGCGCGGGTCGCGTGCCGTGGCGGTGTTGTTGCGCGAGGCGCAGGTGCCAGTGTCGCAGCGTGCCACCTGGCCGGTAGTGGTCGCGGCCGATGATGCAACCATCGTATGGGTCCCCGGCATCTGTCGCGCAGATGTTGCGATCCCGGAGGAAGGAAGCGGGAGCTGGCGTGTCGAGTGCGCTTTCACCTGAACTGAAGCGGCGGGCCGGCGGACGCGACCTGCGCATTGTCTTTGACGAGGCGACCATTGCGGCGCGCGTGCGTGCGCTGGGGCAGGAGATCACCGCGGCGTTTCCCGCAGGCGACCTCCTGGTGCTCGGCCTGCTCAAGGGCAGCTTCATCTTCCTCAGCGATCTCGTGCGGCAGATCGACCGGCCGCTGCACGTCGATTTTCTGGTCGCGAGTTCGTACGGGGCCGATCAGGTGTCGAGCGGGCGGGTTCGCCTGCTGTACGATCCCGAGACCCCCCTCGAGGGCAAGCATCTCTTGATCGTCGAGGACATCATCGACAGCGGCCGCACGATGCAGAAGATGCTGGCGCTCCTGTCGATGCGGAATCCTGCGTCTGTCGCCGTGTGTGCGCTGCTGGATAAACAACTGTTGCCGGTGCCGATCCCCGAAGTCCGCTGGGTCGGCTTTCCGGCGCCCTCCGCGTTTCTCGTGGGCTACGGCCTCGACCACGCGGAAGACTTTCGCCATCTCCCGTTCATTGGTGACCTGACCTGATGCCTGATCGCAATGTGCCCCGCCCACCTTCGGGCGGCTTCGGTTCCATCAGCAAGACCCTGGCCCTGTGGGTCCTGTTCGCGCTCGTCTTCATTGCCGGTTTCCAGATTCTCGCCAAGCAGCACGCGCCGGCCGAGATTCCGTACACCGAGTTCAACAAGCAGGTCGACGCGCACAACGTGGCGACGGTGGAGATCGTCGACGGGAAGGAAGTGCACGGCGAGTTCACCACGCCGGTCACGGTGCCGCCCGACACGCACGGGACGAAGGAGTTCACCGTGCTGCTCCCGGTCGCCAACTCGCAGGCCGAAATCGACCGGCTGACACAGGCGGGTGTGTCGATCACGGCCAAGGAACCGAAGACCAACCTGCTCGGCATCCTGATCGCGGTCGGGCCGTGGATCCTGCTGATCGTGCTGTACTGGTTCATCATGCGGCAGATGCAGGCGGGCGGCAACCGCGCCTTCTCGTTCGGGAAATCCAAGGCCAAGCTGCTGACAGGTGACACGCCCAAGATCACCTTCGCCGACGTCGCCGGTGCCGACGAGGCCAAGGTGGAGTTGCAGGAAGTGATCGAATTCCTGAAGGATCCGCAGAAGTTCACGCGCCTGGGAGGCCGGCTGCCGAAGGGCGCGTTGCTGGTCGGACCGCCAGGGACCGGCAAGACCTTGCTCGCGAAGGCCGTGGCGGGCGAGGCCGGCCGGCCGTTCTTCTCGATGTCGGGATCGGACTTCGTCGAGATGTTCGTCGGCGTGGGCGCGTCGCGCGTGCGGGATCTGTTCGAGCAGGGCAAGGCCCACGCGCCGTGCATCATCTTCATCGACGAAATCGACGCCGTGGGCCGGCACCGCGGCGCCGGGCTTGGCGGCGGACACGATGAACGCGAACAGACGCTGAATCAGCTGCTGGTCGAGATGGATGGCTTCGAGTCGAACGATGGCGTGATCCTGATCGCCGCCACCAATCGGCCCGACGTGCTGGACCCGGCGCTGCTGCGCCCCGGTCGATTCGATCGCCAGATTGTGGTCGACGCGCCCGACGTGCGCGGCCGCGAGGGCATCCTGCGCGTGCACACGCGCAAGATTCCGCTGGCGAGCGACGTGAATCTCGGCACCATTGCACGGGGTACGCCGGGCATGGCCGGCGCGGACCTCGCGAATCTCGTCAACGAAGGGGCGTTGCTCGCCGCCCGGCGCAACAAGGGCGCGGTCGACATGGCCGATCTCGAAGAGGCCAAGGACAAGGTCATGCTCGGCGTCGAACGCAAGTCGCTGCTGCTGACCGAAGAGGAAAAGCGGCTCACTGCGTATCACGAGGCCGGACACGCGGTCGTCGCCATCAAGACGCCCGGCAGCGATCCGGTGCACAAGGTGACCATCATTCCGCGCGGGCGCGCGCTCGGCATCACGGCGTCGCTGCCCGAGACCGATCGCCACAATTACACGCGCGACTGGTTGATCGGCCGCCTGGCGATGTGTTACGGCGGGCGTGCGGCCGAAGAGATCACGTTCGGCAAGGGAGCGATTACCACCGGCGCGGGCGGCGACATCCAGCAGGCCACGGCGCTGGCCCGCCGCATGGTGACCGAGTACGGCATGAGCGAAGTCGTCGGATTGATGGCGGTGGGCGAGCGCGAGCAGGAAGTATTTCTCGGGCGTGAATTCGGGACGCGGCGTGAGACGTCGGAGCGCACCGCCGAAATGGTCGACGACGAAGTCAAGCGGTTTCTCGACGAAGCGTACGTCAGCGCCCTGCGCGTGCTGACCGAGAACCACGACCTGCTCGAGCGGATTGCCCAGGCATTGCTCGAACGCGAAACCATCGATCGCGAGGATCTCGACCTGTTGGCGCGCCACCTGCCGCTGCCGCCCCGTCCGTCGCCGCCGCCGTCGGCCCCGCCGCCGGTGCCGGTGGGCCGGGACATCGCGCCGATGCGTACCCCGCCCGGCATGCTGGGCTCGCCGCCGCCCGAACCCGCCGGCGCGTGAAGGTCCGGCCGCTTTCGGGCCGACGCATGGCGATCAAGGACGCCCTCCTGTCCCACGGACGGGAGGGCGATCTTGCGCTGCTCACCGCCGGGGGGATCGACCCGGCAGCCTTTCATGTGACTGACGTGCCGGCCGCCGTCGTCGAAGCCATGCTGCCGGTGGCGGCGCGTCTGGGGCTGGAACTGGTGACGGGCGACGACTGGCTCCTGCTCGCGGGCGCCCGATCCCGGCTCGGTGCGTTCGCGCGCCCGTGGCTGCAACCCGACCCGGTGCGCGACCTGAGTCACGCGATCGGCATGGCGCTGCCGCTGGACCATCCGCTGCAATGGCGTCACGTGCATGGCGTGCTCGACATTGATGCGCCGGTGATCATCGGAATCCTCAACCTGGCGCCGGATTCGTTTTCGGACGGGGGCGACGTCACCGACGTCGGGTCGGCGTTGCGTGCCGCCGCGACCATGCTCGGCGGCGGTGCCACGATGCTCGATGTCGGTGGCGAATCCACCCGGCCGGGAGCCACGCCGCTCGCCGAAGCGGATGAATGCGCGCGAGTCGTGCCAGTCATTGCCGCGTTGCGCGCGCAATACCCCGCGATGCCGTTGTCAGTCGACACCGTGCACGCGGCAACCGCACGCGCCGCGCTCGATGCCGGCGCCAGCATCATCAACGACGTGACCGCCGGTCGTCACGACCCCGAGCTGCTCCGCGTCGCGGCAGGTTGTGGCGCCGGCGTGGTGCTGTCGCATTCGCGCGGGCCACTCGGCAAGCTGGCGTCGTACGACTACACGGACTATGGAGGCGATGTCACCGGGGGCGTGATCGCCGAACTGATGGCGGCGGTCGACGCGGCGCACTCGGCCGGCGTCCCAGCGGACGGGATCGTGCTGGATCCCGGCTTTGGCTTCGGCAAGACGGCCGAGCAGAGCCTGGCATTGCTGTACCAGCTCGACGGGCTGACGCAACTGGGACGGCCGGTGCTCGTCGGCCCATCGCGCAAGCGGTTCCTGGGGCAAGCGACCGGCCGCGACGTGCATGACCGTGACCGTGCCACGGCGGCGGCGTGCGCGCTCGCGCACGAGCGAGGCGCGCGATTGTTCCGGGTCCATCATCCGGCGGCGGTGCGCGATGCGCTGGCGGTGGCGGCAGCGGTCGCATCCGCTGGCGCCGCATCAGCACGAGACGCCCCCAGCCCGCTCGCCGCGACGGGATGAGTGTCTTGCTCCGCGCGCAAGCGCGGCACTACTGACGCGGCGCGCGAGCTTCCTGTGATCGACGTCGTGCCCGATCCCGATCTTCCGTTGCCCGACCGCTGGCGTGTCCCCATGCTGGCCGGCGCGCTGGTGCTCTGCGGTTACCTGGCGACGCTCGCTCCGTCGGTCACCTTCTGGGACGCTGGCGAGTTCATCACGGCGGCGCACGACTTCGGCATTCCGCACCCGCCCGGCACGCCGTTGTTCGTCATGCTGAGCGGCGTGTTCACCCACCTCCTGCCGCTGGGCGGATTCGCGTGGCGCGACAACCTGCTGAGTGCGCTGTGCAGTGCTGCGGCGGCCGCATGCTGGTGCGCCATCACGCGTGACACGGTCTGGCGACTGCACCACGACGTCGATCCACGCGCGAGATACTGGCTGGCCACGCTGGCCGGAGTGGCCGCTGCGTTGCTGGCGGGGTTCAGCTATTCGGTGTGGCAGAGCGCCTCCGAAACCGAAGTGTACGCCGGCGCCATGCTGCTGATCGGTCTCGCGCTGGTCGCCGTGAACCGCTGGTGCGCTACGCGGGCCAACGCGCACGGCGACCGGTGGTTGCTCGTGGCACTCTATTGCGGCGCGCTGGCCGCGGGCGATCACCCGATGGCGTTGCTCGCCGGCGGCGCGGTCGTCGCCAGCCTGGTCGTTGCGGCCGCGCTCGATCCGCCCTCCGACCCCGACGCCCGCCGGCGCGAACGGGCGCGGATCGCGGCGGTTGCGGCGGGATGGCTGGTGCTGATCGGCGGTGCGATGGCGAGCAGTGCCGTCCTGGCGACCGGCGGTGTGGTGCTGCTCGTGGCGCTGGGCGCGACGTGGGCCACGCGCCAGCGCATGTTTGTCGCGCTGGTCGTCCTGATCGTGTTGATCGGCGCGTCGACGCAGCTGTATCTCCTGATCCGGGCCCGGCAGCATCCCTGGCTCGATCAGGGCGATCCCGCGACGTGGCACGCACTCGCTGACGTGGTCAGGCGCGCGTCGTATCCGTTGCGCACGCCGTTCGACAATCCGATGGTGATGCACGGCCCCGGCAATCCCGGGCGCAACCTGACCATCGCGCTGTATCAGGTGATCAACTACGTCCAGTACTTCGACTGGCAGTGGGCGGCGTCGTTCGGGGTGCTGTGGAGGGCCTCGCTGTTGCGGCTCGCGGTGACGCTGCTGATGATCGGCCTGGGCGTACGCGGTGCCGTGGCGCAGCGGCGAGGCGACCCCATCGCGTTTGCCATGATCGCAACGCTTTTTCTCGTCGGCGGGCCGCTGCTGGTGTGGTATCTCAACTTCAAGCCCGGGCCATCGATCGGCTGGAACATCTGGGCATCCGTGCCGCAGCACGAAGTTCGCGATCGCGACTACTTCTTCGTGGCGAGCTTCATTGCGTGGGCCATCTGGGTTGCCATCGGGCTTGCCGATGTTGTGCGCACGTGGGCGCCGCGCGTCGCGGCTCGTCAGCGGAATGCAGTGGCCGGCGTGTTCGCGCTCGGGGCGCTGCCGCTGGCGCTCAACCTGCGCGCGGCCGATCGGCGGCACGGCGCGGAGACGACGTTCGCCCGCGACTACGCCGCGGCACTGCTTGCGTCGACGCCGCCCCGCGCGATTCTGTTCACCTGGGGCGACAACGACACCTTCCCGCTCTGGTATGCGCAACAGGTCGAGCACCTGCGTACCGATGTCACGGTGATCTGTCTCGCGCTCACGCCCGCCCCCTGGTACATCCAGAATCTGCGGCGCACCGAACCGTCGTTGCGCGGACTGGTGCCCGGCGCATCGTTCGCCGCGGTGGTGGACCAGGTGGTCGAGTCGAATCTTGGCCGGCGTCCGATTGCCTGGTCGACCACCGCGTCCGACGCGCTGAACGGCTATACGAGGCGGCTGCTGCAGGACAACCTCGCCTTGGTGTTGCCGTCCGAACGCGTGGATTCGACTCGGCTCGCATTCGGAGGCGCCGAGTCTGCGGACAGCGTTCCGCTGGACCTCCAGCGCACGCGGCAATTGATCGAGGCGGAGCAATTCGGCGCGCTGGAGCGGCTGGGCGATGCACGGCTCGATGGCAACATCCAGGCGCTGGCCGATGTGGTCGCGGCGCCGATGCGGCAAGCGGCCCGGGCACTGCAGCAGCGCGGGGACTCCGCCGCCGCGCAACGGCTGCTGGCGCGCGCGGCGCGAATCAGCCGATAGCGGTTTCCGGCCTCCGAAACGGGAGGGACCCGTCGTTATATTTGCTGGCTATGCCTGATCCGGCCTTGGCCACGCGTCTGGCCCATGTCCGGTCGATCATCGACCAGCACCAGCAGGCGGCGGGGTGGGACCACCCGGTCGAGATCGTCGCTGTCACCAAGGGCCATGGAGCCGACGCCGTGCACTCGGCGGCCGCGGCGGGTCTTGCGTCGGTCGGCGAGAACCGGGTGCAGGAGGCGCTGGCGAAGCAGGACGCCTGTGCGGGTGTGCCCATCTCGTGGCACCTGATCGGCACGCTGCAGCGCAACAAGATCCGCCACGTGGTCGGGCGCTTCGTCCTGATCCAGTCGATCGACAGTGTCGCGCTGGCCCACGAGCTGGACCGTCGCACCGCCGCCGCCGAGGGCGCTCGGCAACCGGTTCTGCTGCAGGTGAATTGCTCGCGCGAGCCGCAGAAGGGCGGCGTCGATCCCCAATCTGCCGACGCACTGGTCGACGCCGTGCTGCGGCTTGAACACCTGGAGTTGCGCGGACTGATGACGCTGGCAGCCTTGACCGCGGACGAACGGGAGCAGCGGCGCGCGTTTGCGTCGTTGCGGCGCTTGCGCGAGGAACTGGCGGCGCGCGGGCACGTCCTGCCGACGTTGTCGATGGGCATGTCCGACGATTATCCGGTGGCGGTCGACGAGGGCGCCACGATGGTGCGGCTCGGCACCGCGTTGTTCGGGGCGCGCGCGTGAGTCTCACGCCGCACGGCTTGCCGGCGTGGCCCGACGGTGGCGCCGACGCGCTCGAGCGTGAATTGCTGCAGCGTTGGCAGACCGACGACCTGCTGGGCCAGGTGCAGCGCGCCACGGCGCACGGCAAGCCCTGGGTCTTTTTCGAGGGCCCCCCCACCGCCAATGGGCGCCCCGGCATCCACCACGTGTTCGCCCGCACGATCAAGGACCTGGTCTGCCGTTATCACGTCATGCTCGGTGAACGAGTCACCCGCATCGCCGGCTGGGACACGCATGGCCTGCCGGTCGAGCTCGAGGTCGAGAAGCAGCTGGGCATGAAAGGGAAGGCCGACATCGAGGCGTTTGGTGTCGCCGCGTTCAACCAGCGATGCCTCGACAGCGTCTTCACGTACCGCGACGAATGGCAAGACCTGTCGAACCGGATCGGCTACTGGCTCGATTACGACCATGCGTACGTCACCTGTACGCGCGAGTACATCGAGTCGGTCTGGTGGCTCCTGGCGCAATTGCACCGGCAACGTCTGCTCTATCGCGGCCATCGCGTGCTGCCGTACTGTCCCCGCTGTGGCACCACCTTGTCGAGCCACGAACTCGCGCTCGGGTACGAGGACGTGCGCGACAAGTCGGTCTACGTCACGTTTCCACTTGACGACGGCACCGCGCGCGAACTGGTGGTCTGGACCACGACGCCATGGACGTTGCCGAGCAATGTGGCCGTGGCGGTGCATCCCTCCCTCGAGTACGGGACGTTCGCGCTGCCCGATGGACGTCAGCTGGTCGCAGCGACGTCGCGAGCGGCCGTGATGGAATCCCTGGGCGCCGCGCCGACGCCGGTCGCGACCTTCCCGGGCAGCGCCCTGGTCGGGCTGCGCTACACGCGGCCACTGGACGTGGTGCCGCTGCCCGAGACCGGGCAGCATTCCATCGTGGTCGCGGGCGAGTTTGTCACCGCCACCGAGGGCTCCGGCCTGGTGCACATGGCGCCGGCGTTCGGCGCCGACGATTACGCGGCCGGCCAGCAGTATGGCCTCGCGCTGCTCCGGCCCGTGGCCGCCGATGGCACCTTCCGCGGCACCACGTGGCCCGACATCGAAGGCCAGCTCGTCACGGCGACCGACACCAACGAGCGCATCATCCGCAAGCTCAAGGAGCTGGGCCGTCATCTGCGCACCGAACAGCACGTGCACAGTTATCCGCATTGCTGGCGCTGTCAGAGCAAGCTGATCTACTACGCGCGCGACTCGTGGTTCGTCCGCACGTCGGCGATCAAGGACCGGATGCAGCAGCTCAACGCCGACATCGCCTGGCACCCGCCCGAGGTCGGGACGGGTCGCTTTGGCGAGTGGCTCGGCAACAATGTCGACTGGGCGCTGTCGCGCGAGCGATACTGGGGAACGCCGCTGCCGATCTGGATCAGTGATCGCGACCCGGCATGCATCGAAGTCATCGGATCCTATCAGGAACTCAAGGAAAAATCCGGCTACACGCCCGATCGCGACCTCGACGTGCACAAGCCGTGGATCGACGAAGTCACCTGGCCGGCGCCCGGCGGCGGCACCATGCGTCGCGTCCCCGAGGTGATCGATACATGGTTCGATTCGGGCGCGATGCCCTTTGCCCAGTGGCACTACCCGTTCGAGCACCGGGCCGAATTCGACGCGCACTTTCCGGCCGACTACATCTGCGAAGGCGTCGACCAGACGCGCGGCTGGTTCTATTCGCTGCTCGCGATCAGCACGGCCGTGCGCAACGAAGCCCCGTATCGCAATGTCATCGTCAACGAGCTGGTGCTGGACGCGCAGGGCCGCAAGATGTCGAAGAGTCGCGGCAATGTCGTCAGCCCGTGGGACGTGATTGCCGAGTACGGCGCAGATGCCGTACGACTCTACCTGGTGATGGCGAGCCAGGTGTGGGTGCCCAAGAAGTTCGACGCAAGCCAGTTGCGCGAAACCGCCGGTAGCCTGCTCAACACCGTGAAGAACACCTACCAGTTTCTGGCGCTGTACGCCGGACCGGATCCGGCGTCGGGCGCTGACGGATCGGATGTGTCGAATCGACCGCTTGCCGATCGGTGGATTCTGGGGCGTCTCGATGCCACGGTCGCGGCAGTGCGTGCGGCGCTCGACGCGTATGATGTGACCACCGCGGTCCGGGCCGTGGCCGACTTCGTCGACGCCGACCTGTCCAATTGGTACGTCCGGCTCAATCGGGATCGCTTCTGGGCGCCGGACAGCGACGCCGATCCTGCCGCGGTCGCGACCCTGCGCGAAGCGCTCGTCACCACGGCGTGCCTGCTGGCGCCGGCGGCACCGTTCGTGTCCGACTGGTTGCATCGCGCGCTGACGGGCACGTCGGTGCACCTCGCGGCGTTTCCCGTCGATCAGGGGCGACTCGACGCGCCGCTCGACCGGGCCATGGACGCGGTGCGCACCTTGTCATCGCTCGGCCGGGCCGCACGGGAAACGGCCGGGCTGCGCGTGCGGCAACCCTTGGCCACGATCAAGATCGCGGTGCCCGCCGGGGTGGAGGGGCCGATGTTCGACACGCTGCTGGACCTGCTTCGCGCCGAGACCAACGTGCGGTCGGTCGAACGGGTGGCCTCCGACGCCGAGTTGGTGCAGTTGCGTGGCAAGGCGAATTTCCGGTCACTGGGCAAGCGATTCGGTGCCGGTGTGCAAGCGGCCGCCGCCGCGGTGGCGTCGCTCGACACCGGCCAGTTGGCGGCGCTCGAACGCGGCGCCTCGGTCGCGCAGGGCGAGCTTGTGTTGATCCCCGACGACGTAATCGTCGAGCGCGTGGTGGCGACCGATTGGCCAGTGGCGAACGACGGCGCGCTGGTGGTGGCGCTCGACCCGCGTATCACGCCCGATCTGGCCGCCGAGGGGATCGCGCGGGAGCTCGTCAGCCGGATTCAGCGCCTGCGCAAGGATGCCGGCTACCAGGTGACCACGCGGATCGTGCTCAGCATCGACGGCGACGCGGCGATCGTTGCGGCGGCGCGCGCGCATGCCGACTATATCGCGGGTGAAACCCTCGCCCGCGAACTCGCGGTCGGCACGCCGCTCGATGGCGCCGACCGCAGCGAAGTCGTGACAGTGGGTGACTACCGTGTCGCACTCGCGGTGCGACAGCTCAGGGACGGCCGGACCCTTTCCGGCCCAGCACTTTCGGAAGCCACGTGACCAAGACCCAGCTCAAGCATCTGGAGCAGCGCCTGCTCGAAGAGCGTGCGCGTGTCATGAAGGAACTGGGATACTACGACGAGTCATTCAACGCCACGTTGCAGGGCTCCGATGGAGACCTGTCGTCGTATTCATTCCACATGGCCGATCAGGGAACTGACGCCATGGAACGCGAAAAGCAATTCCTCTTTGCGTCGCAGGAAGGCCGCTACCTCTGGCACATCAACGAGGCGCTGCGACGCCTCTACAACGATCCGGACAACTTCGGCCGGTGCCATCAGTGCGGCGTGCGCATCGATCTCGCCCGACTCGACGCGCTGCCGCACGCGCGGCTGTGCATTGCCTGCAAGGAAAAGGAAGAGGATGCCAAGCGGCGCTGATCGGGCGCGACCGTTCTGGTGGGTGGTGATCGGGGTGGTGGTGCTGGACCGGGTGACGAAGCTGCTCGCCGACCATCGCCTCGCCGATCGGGTGGTCCCCGTGATCGGTGACGTGGTGCAGTTTCGCCTGGTCCACAATCAAGGCGCCGCGTTCGGCCTCGACCTCGGCGTGTGGCAGCGGTGGATCTTCGTGGTCATCGCGCTGGTCGCATTCGTCTGGCTCTACCGCGCCGCGCGCGCCGCCCCGGCCCGCGATGCGGTGCGGCAGTTCGCACTGGCGTTCGTCGCGGCCGGCGCGCTCGGCAACCTCATCGACCGGTTGCTGTCGGCGCGCGGTGTGGTCGACTACATCGACGTCGGAGCGGGGGCCTTGCGCTGGCCCACTTTCAATGTGGCCGACATCGCCGTAACCTGCGGGGCCGTGGCCCTGGCGTTTTCTCTCTGGCGCGAAGACACCCGCCGCGCGGCGGCGCCGCCGACTTCTGTCTGACGCGGCCGCAGCGCTGACCTTTTCGATCCCGGTCGCCACGACCGAACGGATCGATCGCTTCCTCGCCGATCAACTCGGCATCTCGCGGACCCAATCGGCACGCATGGTGGCCGAGGGACGTGTCGGCGTCGACGGCACGCCGGTGCGCGCTTCCCGGACGCTGGTGCGCGGTGAGGTCGTGGTCATCGACATACCGATCGATGCCGCGCCCCGCCAATTCGCGCCGCACGCGCTGGCGCTCGATGTTGTGTACGAGGATGAGCACCTCGCGGCGATCGACAAGCCCGCCGGGCTGGTCGTGCATCCCGCCCCGGGCCATTGGCAGGACACGCTGGTGAACGCGCTGGTGGCACGCGGCACCACGCTGGCTGGTGGCGCAGAAGGTCGTCCCGGGATCGTGCACCGGCTCGATCGCGACACGTCCGGGCTGATTCTGGTGGCCAAGTCGGACCTCGCGCACCGGCGACTGAGCGCGATGATCGCGGCACGCCGGATCACGCGGGTTTATGCCGCGCTCGTCTGGGGTCACCTCGACCAGAATCCGCATGTCATCGACGTACCGATCGGCCGGGATCTCCGTAATCGCAAGCGGATGGCGATACTTCCCGACGGCCGTGCGGCCCGCACCGACGCCTACGGGGTGGCCCGGCTCGGGCCAATCGAGCTGGTCCGGCTGGAGTTGCACACCGGGCGCACGCATCAGATCAGGGTGCATCTCGAATCGATCGGTCACCCGGTGGTGGGTGACCCGGTCTACGGTGGTGGTGGAGCGCAGCGCATATCCGATCGGGCCCACGGCGCGGCGCGGCGTTTGGAAGCCCTGGCGCCGCGGCAGGCCCTGCACGCGGCACTTCTGGCGTTCCGCCATCCCGTGAGCGGAACGCCGCTGGAGCTCTCGGCGGCGTGGCCCGAGGACCTGTGGCCGCTGTTGTCCGCGGCGGCCGGCCCCGAGGTCCTCGAGCGTCGGGAGACAGCGCTCCGGGCGCTGGGGTTCTATCGTGACTGAGTCGGCCGAATCCGGCATGACCGACGGATTGGTGCTCCAGGTGGGAGGAACCCGGCTCTTTCTTGGGGTAGCCGGGGTAGTTGAAGTGTTACGTGAGGTGCGGCTGATCCGGGTGCCTGGCGCCGGCCCAGCAGTGCGCGGCATGATCAACCATCGCGGCCGGATCCTGGTGGTGGCCGATGCGGCCCGCGCGCTCGCGGCGGGCGACACGGTGGGGGACCGGCCCGATGTCGTGGTGGCCGAGGCCGCCGGTCACCGTTTTGGCATCGCGGTCGACCGTGTCGTCGAGCTGACGGCCGACGCGCGCACGGGGCTTGCAGCACTGGAGCTGGATCGGATCGCGGGCGCGATCTTTACCTGAGGCTTCCGCCGGAGGGATCGATGGGGCAACGCATTCTCATCTGTGACGACGCGATCTTCATGCGCACGATGATCGCGGACATTCTCTCCGGCGCCGGCTACGAGATCGCCGGTGAGGCGGAGAGCGGGTTGCAGGCGGTCGAGCGGTACAAGACGATCCAGCCGGATCTGGTCACGATGGATATCGTGATGCCTGACATGGGCGGCATCGATGCCGTCAAGGCGATCATTGCGATCGATCCGGCGGCGCGGATCCTGATGTGCAGTGCGATGGGGCAGCAGTCGCTGGTGGTCGAGGCGATCCAGGCGGGGGCCAAGGATTTCGTGGTCAAGCCGTTCCAGCCCGCGCGCGTGCTGGAAGCCGTGCAACGGGTGCTGGGTGGATGACCGACGCGCGCCGGGCGCGATACGAGGCGTTGTTCGCGTCGGAAGCGCGTTCGCTGCTGACCGGCGCCCGGCGTGCGCTGGCCCGCTGGGAGGATGATCCCGCAGACCGCGCACCGGCCGACGAAATCTTCCGCGCACTGCACACGATCAAGGGGATGTCGGCGTCGCTCGACTTCGACACCACGACGGAACTCGTGCATCAGGCCGAATCGGCCCTGACGTTCGCGCGCGACCGCGACGCGGCGGTCAGCACCGCCTGGTTGCGCCAGCTGGGGCGGACACTCGATGACATCAGCAACGCCTGCGAAGCGGCCACCGGCGCGGATGTCGGACCCGCTGGCGCGGCGCCGTCGGACGCACGGGGCCCTCGCATCGTGCGCGTCGATCTCGATCGCCTCGACGCGTTGCTCGCGGATCTGGGCGGCTTGCTGACGGCACGCCAGGAACTCGAGCGCCGCGCCGCGGAAGATCCCTTTGCGTCGACGTCGCGGGCGGCCCTGCAGATGGCCCGCCGCCTCGACCGGCTGCAGGAGCGGATTCTCGACGTGCGATTGGCGCCGCTGACCGAGGTGTTCGAGCGGGTGCCGCCGATTGTCGGAGACGTCGCGCGTCAGCTTGGCAAGCAGGTCACGGTCGAACTTGAGGGCGAACAACTCGAAGTCGATCGCGCCATTCTCGATCAGCTGGCCGATCCGCTGCTGCACTTGCTGCGCAATGCCGTCGACCATGGTATCGAGCCTCCCGACCTGCGTCGCGCCGCAGGCAAGCGCATCGAAGGCCGCATCAGCGTCGGCGCCCGCCGCGAAGGCGATGTCGTGCTGCTCGAAATCGCCGACGACGGCCGCGGCATCGATCGCGACGCGGTTGCGTCGCGCGCCCGCGCCATGGGAATCCTCGAAGCCGATGCATCGCTCACCGATGACGGACTGCTGGCCGTGCTCGAGCGTCCCGGTTTCACCACGGCGCGCAACGTGACCGACGTATCGGGACGCGGCGTCGGGCTCGATGTGGTCGTCGCGCGGCTGCGCGAAATCGGTGCGTCGCTGATGCTCACCACCGTGCCCGGCCGCGGCACCGTCTTCAGCATCCGGCTGCCGACGCGCCTCGGCATTGTGCGTGCCCTGGTGCTCGGCATCGCCGACGAGCGCTATGTGATGCCGCTGACCCACGTGGTGGAGCTGGTGCCGAGTGACAGTGCGCTGATCGAGCAGCAGGATGGGCGTGCCGTCCTGCTGGTGCGCGGTGATCCGCTGCCGATCGTGGACCTGCGCCGGCTGCTGGCGTATCGCGGGGTCGCCGCACCGTCGCGTCGACCGGCGGTTGTCGTCGAGGCAAACGGCCAGCGGGTGGCTGTCCTTGCCGACGCGGTGCATGGTCAGATCGACGCGGTCGTGCAGACGATCGACCGACCGACCGGCATGGCACGCTGGGTGACCGGCGCGACCGTGCTGGCTGACGGTGAACCGGCGTTGATGGTCGACCTGGCGAGTGTGGTGTGACGCCGGCAGCGGCCGGCGGTGCCGCGGCCGAGGTTCGCGGTGATCGATGTGCGGTGGCTGACTTCAACCGGAGTACGGGATGACAAGCTCGTCCGATCTCGACACGCTGCGCAGTGACGGATTGCGCGAAGTTGCGACCATTGGCGCCGGACACGCGGCGACCGCGCTGTCGCAGTTGACCCATCGGCGCATCATGATCTCGGTGCCGCACGTCGGCCGGCTGCATTTCGGCGAACTGCCGCAGATGGTGGGCGGGTTCGGCGATCACGTCGCCGTGGTGGCGATGCGCATGCTCGGGGACCTGACTGGCCGGGCGCTGCTCGCCTTTGGCGAATACGATGCCACCCGGCTGTGCGACCTGATCCTGCGCCGCCCGCTCGGGCCGCCGCGGGCGCTGGGCGAGCTGGAGCAATCGGGCCTCAAGGAAGTCGGCAACATCGTGTGCTCCGCGTACCTCACCGCACTGAGCAACCTGATGGGGATGATGCTGCTGCCGTCGGTGCCGACGTTGACGATCGGACCAACGGCGCAGGCCATCGCGGCGGTGGCGGACCCGCAGGAAACGGTGAACGATCTGGTCTTCTGCGTCGACACGGCGTTCCGGGCCGACGGCGCCGATGAGCCGTTGACCGGTGCATTCCTGCTGATGCCCGACCAGGCGTCGGTGCGCGCGATTCTCGAGGCAATGCGGATCGAGTGAGATGGCTCGCGACCGGCAGCGCGACGAATCGGTGGTGGCCGCCCTGCGTCGGCGCCTGCGGCCGTCGGACCCGATCACCCTGAACAACCTGGCCTGGTTTGCGGCGCGGCGCGGCGCGACCGCGACCGCGCTCGAATGCGCCCGGGCCGCGGTCTCGCTGCCCGGTGCACCGGCCGCGGCGTGGCGGGCGCTGGAGCGGCTGGCCGCCGGTCGCAGCGACGGCATGCTCCTCGTCGCGCAGGGTCCGGTCGCGGATGCGCCGACCGCGGCGATCCATCCGCTCGCGGCGGCACTCTCTGCGCACCTGCACGGCGACCTTCCGGTGGCCGAGGCGTGCTATCGCGCCGCGCTCCAGGCGGGTGGACACAACGCGGCGGCATGGAATGGCCTCGCCGTGCTGCACGAACAGCGGCGTGAACGGCTCGCGGCCGACGAGGCCTGGCGTGCGGCACAGTCCACGCCCTATCCCGCCGCCGCGCACAATCAGGCCCTCGCGATGCTCCGGCGCGGCTTCCCGCATCGAGCCCGTGCCGTGCTCGCCGGCGTCGGCGACCCGGGCGACCTGAGCGCCGCACTGCGGTACCTGGCTGGCTATGCGGCGCTGGGTGATCAGGATCCCGCCGCTGCGATGCCGCTGTTGCTCGCGGCCGTCGAGGCCGATCCCCATCTGGCGAGGGCGCATTTCACGCTCGGCCTCGCGTGTGAGCGCCTGCGGCTGCACGACAATGCGCTGCGGGCCATTCGGCAGGCGCTGCTGCTTTCACCGGCGTACCAGCCACAGGTGTGGTTGCTGGTCGCCGGCGGCGGTCACGTGCAGGAACTGCCGGCCGTCATGTCCGGCGACGAGCACACCGACGAGGTACTGCTCTCGCTCGGGCGATCGCTGCTGCAGATGGCCCACTACGGTGAGGCCCTCGCGGTGTTCGACCAGGTGCTGACGCGGCAACCGTCGCAGGCCGCGGCGCTGTTTCATCGCGGGGTCGTGCTGGCCAAGTTGCGGCGCTACGGGGAGGCGCTCGACGACTGGGAACACGTCGATCGCGCGGACCCCGATGGGGCACTGGGTCGCGCCAGCCGGCGTCACGCGCTTTCGGCGCGTCAACTGGCTGCGCTGTTCGCGAGCGCGTGATGCACGGTCCGCTGCACGAAATCGGCTTGATCGAGGTGCTGCAACTGCTGGCGCGCGGGCGCCGCACCGGCGTGTTGCGCGTGAGCGGCCCTGAACCGGCCGACACGCACGAGGTACACCTCGCCGACGGGGAGGTCGTCGCGATCGAGCCGGACGCCGGCGACGCCGCGGTACGCGCAGCATTGATGCGGCGGCACCTGCTCTCGCCTCGCGATGCTGACGAGGACTGGTCGGCGACGCCGCTGGCCCACGCCATGCGCGAGCAGCTGGCCGCGGCGGCGCTCTCGACGATGCTGCACTGGCAACATGGCCGGTTCGACTTCGCCGTCACCGCAACGGAGGGACCGCTGACGCTGGCGCCTGAACGGATCATTCTCGACCTGATCGGCCGGGAATCGCGGCGGGTGGAGCTGGCCGGTGCCACGACGGATTTTCACGTCGTGCCCGACTTCGCACCGTTCGACCAGATGGCAGCGGGGACCGCCGTGGAGCTTGCGCCGCGCGATTGGCGACTGCTCGACCTGGTGGATGGGGTCCGCGATGTCGCGGCGTTGGCCGCGGCGCTCGACGAACCGCTGGAGACCATCGCTGAATCAGTTCTCAAGCTGCAAGGTGCCGCTATACTTGAGCTGCACGCGCCCGCGGCCGATCCGGCGCTCGCGGCCCGGATGGCGATCGAGGCCGGCGCGTACGATCAGGCCGCCGAGTTGTTGCAGGTCCGTGTGACATCGCAGCCCGAGGATTGGGGGGCGTGGCGCGACCTCGGTCTCGCGGAGGTTGGTGCCGGCCGGTTCGAGCAGGCGATCGATGCGTGGCAGAGTTGGCGTGCCGGAGATCCCGAGCACGCTGGAGACGCGGCAATGCTGATGCAAGCCGCTCGGACCATGCTGGAGGCTCTTCGCGACTCCCGTGACTGACGTCCCGCCGCACGCCACACTACTCCCCCGGCAAGGCCTGGCATTTCTCGAACTCGGCGAGCGATTGCGTCAGCGTGGCCAGCTGGATGCCGCGGTCACGGTCGCGCAGGCGGGCCTCGTGCATTATCCCGACATTGCCGACGCGCATGATCTGCTGGGCCGGATTCGCGCAGATCAGGGCAACCCTGCCGCCGCCGTGGCCGCGTGGCAGGCGGCGCTCGCCTGCGACACGAATCACCCGGGCGCACACAAGGGCCTGGCGTTCCTGGCGTACCGGGCTGGCGATCTGGCCGGCGCGGAGCGGCAGCTTGAATTGGTCGTGGCCCACACGCCCCATGACGCCACCGTCCTCGCCGCGCTCGATCGCATACGGCTGCAGCGCCGACGAGCGCCCGTGATCGACACGCCGGCGCTGGAGGAGCCCGGCAGCGGCCTGCTGCTCTACGACATGGACGGCATGCGCCTGGCCGGGATGGCCGAGGAGTCCGCCGACAGTGACCTCGCCGATGTCGCCGCGGCCGCGGGTGCGGGCCTGTCGCGGGAAGCGGCGCGCCTGGTCCGCCTGCTGGAACTGGGTGACGTGCAACAGATCGTCCTCGAATCGGCCGCGGCGCGGGTCGCGGTGGTGCCGGTTGGCAGCGACGCCGCCCTGCTGTTGCATCGGACCACGGCGGTGCCGCTCGGACGGTTGCTCGCGCTGGCGGCGCGCGCGGCGCGCACGGCCCATCACTGGCTCGAGCAGATCCGATGAGCGATCCGCGCTGGGACACCGCGCTGCGTGAAGTGACCGCACTGCCCGGCGTGCGCGGCGCCGTGATCGTCTCCGTCGATGACGGGTTGGTCGTCGCCGACACGGCGATGGACGATGTCGCGACCGCCGATGTCGCGGCACTGGCGTCGGCGCTGGTGACCCGGTCGGCGCATTGCGTCGACGCGCTCCGCGGCGGGCCGCTGACGAGCGTGCACCTGATCGCGTCGCAGGGTGCGTTGCTGGCGGTGGCCGGACCGGCGCCCCTGTGGCTGGTCGCGCTGGCGCGTGCGGGCACCGAGCTGGGGCGACTGCGACTGGTGCTGCGTGACTTTGCCGGCGAGCTCAGCTGATGCGCGCGCTCGAACCCTGGGTCGGTGCGCCGCTGACGGAATTCCTGCGTGAATCGTCGGCGCGGCTGGCGCTGGTGATGACGAGTTCGGGGCAGGTGATTGCGCAGCACGGGTTCACGCGATCGCTCGACGTCATGGCGGCCGCCGCGCTCGGCGCCGGCATCCTGGCCACCACCGGTGAACTGGCGCGCGCGATGGATCTCACGCCGGGATTCGGCGCCGTGGTGCATCAGAGCGCTCGTCAGGGGTTGTGGCTGGCCAACTTCGACACGCCGCGCGGCCGCTGGATCGGCCTGGTGGTGTTTGGACCGGAGTCATCGGTCGGCCTGGTGCGCCTGTTTTTCACCCAGTTCGCGCAACAGGTTGCGGCCGCGACGCCGCCCGCCGTGGTGGTGCGCGAGGCCCTCGCCGAGGGCTTCGAACGCGAACTCGATGACTCACTGCGCACGCTGTTCGGGGCGGAGTAGCCGGTGGCCCGCCTGGTGGCCGATCGCCGCGAACTGACCGCGACGCTGGTGGTGTACGGCGCCGCCAAGTCGGGCAAGACCGCGATCCTGCATTGCGTGCAGGATCGCGTCGCGCCGGAACGTCGTGGCAACCTGTCGCCGTTCGGCAGCGATCGCGCGATGGCGCCGCTGCTCGACTGGCTGCCGCTCGACCTTGGCGTGATCGGCGGATGGCACGCGCGGGTGCATCTCTACGCGATTCCGGATCAGCGACACGCCGACGCCACCCGTCGCCTGGTGCTCGCCGATGCCGACGGGGTGCTGCTCGCTGCCGACGCCCAGGCGTCGCGGCTCAGTGACAATCAGACTGCGTTGCGCAGTCTGCGCGACAATCTTCACGATCACGACGGCGTCGCCCGTGATGTGCCGCTGGTATTCGCCTACACCAAGAGCGACTTGCCTGCGGAACTGTTGCTGCCGCGCGAGCTGCTGAATCGCGAGCTCAACCCCTCCGGCGCGCCCGATTTCGCGTGCAGTGCGTTGCGCGGAGAGGGCGTGCTCGAGGCGTTGCATGCCCTGGTCACGCGGACGATGCGCAACATCAAGTCGATCCACGCCGGGCACGAGTGAATTGGCGATGCTGAATCCGCACGCGCGCTTCGCGTCGTTCGTCGTCGGGTCCTCCAACCGGCTCGCGGCCACCGCCGCCAAGGCGGTCGCCGAGGCGCCCGGATCGGCGTACAACCCGCTGTTCTTCTACGGCCGCCCGGGACTCGGCAAGACCCACCTGCTCAGCGCCATCGGGCACGAGGCGCAGGCGATCGACCCGGCGCGCGTGGTGGAGTACGTCACGGTCGACGACTTCGTCGAGGCGTATCATGCCGCGCTGGCCGCCGGCCAGGCCGAGGTGTATCGACGCCGGTTTACGCAGGCGCACGTCGTCCTGCTCGACGACGCGCAGCTACTGACCGATCAACGGGAACTGCAATCCGAGTTGCTGCGCCTGATCGACCTGCTGATGGCAGCCGATCGCCAGATCGTCCTCGCCAGCGACCGGCCGCCCGAGGAAATTCAGGCGCTCGATGAGCGGTTGATCCGTCGCTTTGCCGGTGGGCTCGTGATCGACATCGGGACGCCGGATTACGAGACGCGCCTCGCGATCCTCGCGCGGCGGGTCACCGATCGTGACGTCCCGTTTTCCGCCGACGTGCTCGCTGCCGTGGCCGAGCTGCCGATTGCCACGGTGCGCGAGTTGCTGGGCGCCCTCAATCGCCTGATCGCGCAGCAGGCGGTGATCGGCGACATCAGTGTGAGTGAAGCCCGGCGCGTGCTCGCGACGCTGGGCCACGTCGCACCGGCCGCCGCGCCGATGCCCACCGGCGCGACGAATGGCGTGCCGATCGCCCTGCTGCCGCCCACGGAAGGCGCCGGTGACGAATTCACGGCGTTCCTCTCCGACATTTCCACGACCGTGTCGCAGCAGGTCGATCGCTGGCGGCAGAAGGTGACCGAGGCGGCACTGCGGTATCGGGCCGAGGGCTTTCACACCGCCCGTCTCGACGCATTGCTGGCGCGCGAGATCTCGGTTGACCCGGGCGAGGTGCTCGAGCGATTCGAAGCGGATGTCAACGTGTTGCGGCAGTTGCAGCACGACCTCGCCGAGTTGGCGCCGGCGCTGCTGGTCGAGACGGCGCTATTCGATCCGGACCGCGCGTCGGAAGCCGAACTGCTGGTGGCCGAAGCGCGCGAGAGCGGCGATCCGCTGCCCGGGCCCGCGCCGCGCCATCTGCTCGCCGACTTCGTGGCGGGCGTGGCAACGCGCCCGGTGGTCGAGGCGGTGCGCGAGGTCGCCGCCGCGCCCGGTCGTCACTACAACCCGCTGGTGATCGTCGGCAATAGCGGCGTGGGGAAGACCCACCTGCTCCATGCGCTCGGCCATGCGCTCAAGGCGGCCGGTGTCGCGCGCGTGGCGGTGGTGGATGGCAAGGAATTCGTCGACGGCCTGGTCCTGGCGCTGACGGAAGGGCGCATCGACCGGTGGCGCCTGCGGTGGCGTCGCGTCGGCGCGCTCCTGGTCGACGACGTCGATGTCCTCGCCGGCAAGCAACGAAGCCAGGAGGAACTCTACCTGCTCTACAACCTGCTGCTCGAATCGGGGCGGCAGATGGCCTTCACGGTGCGCACGCCTCCTGCGCAACTCGCCGGCTTCGAACCGCGGCTGGCCACGCGCCTGGCCGGTGGCGTCGTGCTCGAACTCGGCGCGCCCGATCGCGAGGCGCGCGTCAGCGAAGTGCAGCGCATCCTCGGCCCGAGCGCGGACGGCGACCTGGTCGATTATCTCGCGGCGCGGCCGGCGGCGTCGGTGCGTGAAGTGCAGCAGCTGGTGCAGCGGCTGCTCAGCGCCGCCGAAGAACGCCAGGTAACCCTCACGCTGGGCGTGGCGCGCGCCGTGCTCGAAGGGGAGGCGGCGCCGGCGCGTCCGCCGCGGCGGGGCAGCGGGCTCCACGCCCCAGGGACCGGCGCGGTCCGGTCGCGCGAGAAGATGATCGAGACCTGGCCCGACATCAGTGAGCGACTGCTCGAGGACTGGGGCTGATGGCGATCAAGGGATCGCTCAAGGAAGCGTCGCTGCCCGACGTGGTGCAGCTGCTCTTCGTGGGTCGCCGCACCGGCTGCCTGTCGGTCGCGAGCGATCGCAACTTCGGCTCGATCTGGTTCGACGAAGGCTGGATCACCTTCGCCGGCATGGTGACTCGCAGCGATCGCATCGGTGAACGCCTGATCGCCGCACGACGGATCACGCCGGCCCAGCTCGAAGAGGCCATCGCGGCGCAGGCGACCATGCCCGGACGGCGCCTCGGTGAAATGCTGGTGCATCTCGGTGTGGTGACGCAAGCCGAATTGGCGGACGAGTTGCGGCGCCAGGTCGAGGAAACCATCTACACGCTGTTTGCCTGGACCAGCGGCACGTTTTCGTTCGAGGTGGACGCGACGCCGGACAACCCCGATGTGTTCGTGCGGCTCAATCCCGAGGGCGTGCTGCTCGAGGCGGCCCGCCGCGTCGACGAATGGAGCGTGATCGCCAAGAAGATCACCACGGTCGATGCGGTGTACGCGTTCGATCCGCCCAATCGCGCCGCGACCGACGACGATACGGCGCTGGTCGAGAGCGAGCAGCGGGTCTGGGCGCAGATCAACGGCGTCAATACGGTTCGCGAGATCGTCGACGCCACCGGCCTGAGCGAGTTCGACGTCTGTCGCGTGCTGTTCGGCCTGCTCTCGGCGGGCCGGCTGCGTCGGGTGGCGACGGCCCCACCGCCGGCCTCGCGCGAAGACGTGTCGCGTGTCGATGAACATCGCAATCTCGGCATTGCGTTCTATCGCACCGGCATGCTGGCCGAAGCGGAGCGCGAGTTCCGGCGCGTGAGCGAACTGCTGCCAGCCGACGGCGCGGCGCCGTTCCAGCTCGGCTTGATCGCGCTGCGGCAGGCACGCTGGCCCGAGGCGATCGAGGCGTTGCAGCGCGCGGCCGATCGCGGCGGACCGCGTGCCACCGTGCTGCACAACCTGGCGTTGGCGCTCGAAGCCGTCGACCGCGTCGACGAAGCCGACGCGGCGCTCGCGCACGCGGTGCGGCTGCACGGGCACGATCCGCGGATGTGGACCGCATGGGGCATCCTGGCGCTGCGGCGCAACGAACCCGCGCTGGCTCTCGACCGGCTGGCGCGCGCGCGCGATCTCTGGGTGGCCGACACGCCGCCGGCGCGCTGGTTCTGGGGCTGCGGCTGGGCGCAGGCGCTCGCCGGAAGCTGGCCCGATGCGCTGACCACGGTACGGGACGGTGTGACCGCGTATCCCGATCATCCGGTGTTGCGCACCACACTCGCGGTGTTGCTCGAAGGGAGTGGTGAAATCGGCGAAGCCGAGGCGCACCTGCGTCATGCGCTCAGCGAGGACCCCAGTATCCCCCAGATCTCGAAGAATCTCGGCGACCTGCTGTACCGGGCCGGCCGATGGGAAGAAGCGGAGGAAGCCTACGAACGCGCCACGCGACTCGCCCCCGAACTCGGAGACGACATCCACTTCAAGCTCGGCAATCTGGCGTGCCGCCGCGGTGAGCTGCCGGCGGCGCGACGCCACTGGGAACAGGCCCTGGCACTCAATCCGGATCATGCCCTCGCGCGGGCGAATCTCGCGGGCTCGGACGCCACGGCATGAGCGACGACATCACGCCGCTGCAGCAGGAGTTCGACCGCATCGCCGATGCGTTGCGCGCCTCGCCCTCGTCGACCGAGCGGCGCAAAATCAAGGCGTCGATCGTGGCGCTGTTTCGCGACACGGATGGGCGCCTTGCCGACCTGACGGCGTTCAAGGAGCGCATCCGGGAACTGGTCGACACGTTCAAGGCGTTGCCTGTCGAAGCGCCCGTGGCGTCGGTACGGCACGATCACCTGGGGGCGTCGAGTTTCATCGAGCGAGGATGGTCGGCGCTCGCGGCGGGGGATTGGAGCACGGCGCAGGCACAATTGCGAGAGGCGATCAAACTCGATGGCACCAGCGCCGACGCACAGGCGTTGCTCGGCTGGGCGCTGATGTACCAGAGTCGCAACGATGAGGCACTGCAGATCTGCCTGCAGGTGCTGGTGCGTGAACCCGATCACGGGCTGGCCCGAGTGGCCGTCGGTGCGATCTGCCTGCAGAAGGGCATTGTCGGCGAGGCGATCGAGCATCTGTCGCGCGCCGCGGCGCGAAGCCCCGATCCGCGTACCGGGCTGTATGCGAATTTCTGGCTCGGCGTGGCCTACCTGGAGCGCGACATGCACGGCGACGCCGTCGAGTTTCTCCGCCGCGCCGTGACACAAGGCCCCAACCTGGCGGAGGGATGGACGGAGCTCGGCCGGGCGCTCTGGCTCCGCGGTGACCACGACCACGCCCGCGAGGCATGGACCGCCGGAGCCGCCATTCGTCACTCGCCGCACGCGCGTCGCTGTCGTCACCTGCTCGACACGGTCGACGCCGGAGGAGTTCCGCCACGTTCGCCGTTCGTCTGATCGCGCTCCTTGCGCTGCAATTGCCCGCGCGTGCGCCCGCCGAGCGCCGGATCGACGTCGGTAACGTGACCGTCATCACCGACGTGGCACACGAAACGCTGGCCGCGGCACTCGGCGAAGCCGCCGACGAGCCGCACGACTGGTATGGCCTGGGCCGCATCGATACCGGCCCGCTGGTGCTGGTGCTTGCCCGCGACCCGCAGGAGTTCCGGCGGCTGTCGCACAATCGACTGCCGGCGTGGGGCGCCGGCGCGACGTTTCCGGAACTTCACATGGTGGTGCTGCGACTCGACGCGGGCGATCCCTACCAGACGCTGCGGCACGAGCTGGCGCACGTGGTGCTGCATCGCGAGATCCACGTGCGGGTGCCGCTCTGGTTCGACGAAGGGTATGCCGTGGTCGCAGCGCACGAATACGGCCGGTTCGCGGTCCTGCGGCTCAACCTCGCGGTCGCGACAGCACACGTGCCGGAACTTGACGACGTGGACGCGGCGTTGAGAGGAAGCGACGTCGATGCCGCGACCGCGTACGCGCTCGCCGGATCGGCCGTGATCGAACTCGCGCGGCAAACGCATACGGGACAGCTCGCCGAGATCCTGAATCTGCTTCGCGACGGGATGCCATTCGACAGCGCGATGGTGCGGGCGACCGGATTCACCGTCGACCAGTTCGACGAGGTGTGGCAGCGCAGTGTGCGCCATCAATACAACTGGCTGGTCTGGACGGAGGCGGTGGGCCTCTGGCTGTTGCTGTCGGCGGTGCTGGCGTGGGCGTCCGCGACACGGCGGCGGCGCGATGCACCCCGCCGGGCCGCGCTGGACGACGGGTGGCCGGAGCCGCCGCCAGATGACGAAACGATTACGATTCAAGGGGTTGAGTCACCTTCAACTTGACCGCTTTCCCGTGAGGAGCTAGCCTCAGGCCATGTCGACCCAACCTTCCACTGCGCCGCGCGCTCCGTTGATGCGCCGTCGCAACCTGCTGCTGCTCGCCGCCGCTGTGGCCGTGATTGTCCTCGGATACGTCATTTTAGGCAGCGGAGCAGCGGAAGTGGCGTCGGTCTTCCTCGTCATCGGATATTGCGTGCTGTTTCCGCTGGCGCTCATCGGCTGACGCGGGCGAATAGCTCAGCTGGTTAGAGCGCCTGCCTTACACGCAGGAAGTCGGGGGTTCGAATCCCTCTTCGCCCATGGCTGGCCTGGGCCGGCTTGTGGTGTGCATCATGGGTCGTAAGTCATCACTCTGGGGGGTGTCGGGGATGTTGCATCAGGCCGTGTACCTGTCGCTACTCACCGCGTTTGCCGCGACGCCGGGCGTTATTGCGCAAGGCATTCCCGCGGGCGCGTCGATCTCGGGCGCTCCCGTGTTGCGCGGTCCGCCGGCCTCGGCCGTGCTGGTAACCACACCCTATCCGTCGAACACGGCCGACTCTGCCGACGCGGTGGCGGTCGGCAACGCCCTGCGTGACCGGCTGGCTCACTCGATCGATGGCGGGCAGTGGCACGTGATCGCGGCGCAGGACATCGGCAACAGCCTGACCACCTTCGGGTACGGTCGCGACGCACTGCTCGCGCCGGACCAGGCTCGCGCGCTCGCGAAATCGTTCAGCGCGCGAGTGCTGGTCCTGACCTCGCTGGCCAAGTCCGCCGACGCGCGCTATACCGCAGCGGTTCGCGTGGCCGGGGTTGCCGACGAGGCTGGCGAAGTCGTCAGGCTGACCCAGGGCGCCGGCCAGAGCCTGAGCGATTTCGGGTCGAAACTGGCCGACGAGGCGAGCGCGGTATTCAAGGCGTATCCCGACGCCCGCGCCTGCAGCGACGAGGCCGCCACCGCGCCGCAGAAAGCGGTCGACGCGGCGAACAAGGCGCTCAAGCAAGTGCCCTCGTATGGCTACGCCGAGTACTGCCTGGGCACCATCGCGCAACAGAAGGATTCCACGTCGCAGGCCGCACTCCAGGCTTTCAAGGCCGCCGCCGCGGGTGATCCGCAGTCGCTCAACGCGTTGAATGAGGTGGCGGTGATTCACGATCGGCTGCACGATTCGACCGCCGTGGTCAACGACTTCCAGCAGATGCTGGTGGTCGCGCCCACGAATCGTGACCTCGCCAACCGCGCGTTCCAGGTATTCCAGTCGTATCACCGTCCCGACGCTGCGCAGCAGGTCGTCGACCAGCAGATCGCGCTGGACCCGACCAATCCCGACTGGCAGGAGCTCAAGGGCAATTCCTGTGCGGCCCAGGCCGCCGGGGACACGAATGCCGACGACCGCCGCGCCCAAGTTCCAGTGTGCCTACCAGGCGTTCAATCAGGAATACACGCTCGATCCGGCGCGGGTCGACAGCATCTTCTTCCAGAAAATCATCTACGTGTCCGGCACCGGTCAGGACTCGCTCAAGTGGGCGCGCAGCTACGCCCAGAAGTTCCCGGCCAGCACCACGCCCCTGGAACTCGAAGCCACCATCTTCGGCGCCACCGGCCAGACCGATTCCGCGATCGCCGTGGTCAACCGGCTGATCGAGATCGATCCGACCGACACGCGCCCGGTGCTTGCCGTCACGCTGTCGCTGATGCAGGCGGGTCACGATTCGGCGGCGCTGCAGTTCGTGCCGGTCGTCAAGAAGTACGGTGACGCGAACCTCAAGAACACCTATACCGGCATCCTGATCCAGTTTGCCGACTCCGCGGCACAGCGTGCCGCCGACAGCACCAAGTACACGCCGGCCGACGACTCGACGATGGCGTTGCTGGCGCGCGCCACGCTCGATGTCGGCCCGCCGGATTCGACGCGCTCGGCGTTCGCGCAATACTTCCTGGCGCAGGCGGGGTTCAAGGGGTTTGTGGCATTCTCGACCAAGGTCCGGGCGGACAAGTCGTGTGACGAACTGAAGGCGTACACCGCGTACCTCGACGCGTACGAGCCGCACGTCACCGCAATCACGTCGAA
Source organism: uncultured Gemmatimonadales bacterium (assembly GCA_963796635.1). Lineage (GTDB taxonomy): Bacteria > Gemmatimonadota > Gemmatimonadetes > Gemmatimonadales > GWC2-71-9 > Palsa-1233. The sequence goes on along the minus strand of CAWCMH010000001.1, from coordinate 1,410,743 downwards.
CTCGAATCCGGGCGTGGCGAACTACGCCAACCAGGTCGAAACGGCGATTCAGTCCGAGCGCAAAGCGATTGGGCAGATGCAGCCGGTGTTCTGCAAGTAGCCCTCCCATCGGCCGCCGCGGGCGATTAGCTTCGCCTGCGGTTGTCGAGGGGCTGTAGCTCAGCTGGTTAGAGTGCCGCACTGTCACTGCGGAGGTCGCGGGTTCGAGCCCCGTCAGCCCCGTGTCCACCCCGCCCGCTATCGGGCGGGGTGCTCTGTTTTCCGGAACGCCTGTGACCAGCCCAGTCTTTCATCTGCCGGTGCTGCTGGCCCCGATCGTCGAACGGGCCCGGGGCTCGGCGCGCGCGGTCGACGCGACGCTTGGAGATGGTGGCCACGCCGCGGCGCTCCTCGCCGAGGGCATCACGGTGCTCGGCATCGATCGGGATCCCGGCGCGATCGCGCGGGCGCGCGAGCGACTTGGTGATCACGCCGTCACGTACCTGCAGGCCCCGTACGCCAGCGCTGCTGCCTTGACGGCGGTTCGCGCCTTCCGGCCGCACTTCGTCCTGCTCGACCTGGGTGTCTCGTCACGGCAGCTCGACGATGCTGCGCGCGGGTTCACGTTCCGGCCGGGCGCGCCGCTCGACATGCGGATGGGGACCGATGCGCCCACGGCCGCGATGTGGCTCGAGACGAGCACGACCGCAGAGCTGGAGGCCGCGCTGCGCGACTACGCCGACGAACGCCACGCGCGGCGGCTGGCGACCGAAGTCGTCCGGCGTCGCGCCACCGCCCCCTTCCGCACCAGTGATGACCTGGTCAACGCCATTCGCGCCGTGCTCGGCCCCCGCAGCGGACCGGCAGATTTCGCCAGGATCTTCCAGGGCGTGCGGATCGCCGTCAACGACGAACTCGGTGGGCTGGCGCGTGCGCTGCCATCCTTTCGCGATGCACTCACGGGCGCCGGCACGCTCGCGGTGATCAGTTATCATTCGGGTGAGGATCGGCTCGTCAAGCACGCGTTTCGCGAGTGGGAACGCGGCTGCACCTGCCCGCCGCTGCTGCCGCGGTGCGTCTGCGGACGGCTGCCGCTGGGCCGATCCGAACCTCACCGTGCGATCATCCCGCTCGCGGCGGAGATTGCCGGCAATCCACGCGCGCGCAGCGCGAGACTTCGTTTCTTCCGGGTTGATCATGCGGATTAGAGGGCGCTACCTGATCCTCTCGTGGACCGCGGTGTTTCTCGTCGCGGCGGCGATCATCGTGTTGCGTGACCTGTCCGGATTCGACTTGCGCAATCACCTGGATGAGACCGATCGGCGGATCGCCGTGCTCGAAGGGATGCGGTCGGATTACCAGCGCGACATTGCCGGCCTGATGAACCGCGCGGTGCTGGGACCCAAGGTGCAGGCGTTGGGGCTGCGCTTCGCATCGGACAGCGAGATGGTCTCGCTGCGTGTGCCCGCGATCCGCTGACATGGCCAAGCCCGCTGCACGCATCGCCGTGCTCGAAGTCGTCCTCGCAGCCGGGCTGGTGCTCATCCTGGCGCGCAGCTTCCAGGTGCAGGTGGTGCAGCACCGGATCTGGGCCGCGCGCGTCAAGGAGCGCCGCACCCGCATCCGGCCGATTCCCGCGCGGCGCGGCCGCATCTACGATCGCCGCGGCCGCCTGCTCGCCGCGAGCGAAGAACAGTACCGCGTGTCGATTGCCCTCAACGAAGTGCGTGACACCGCGGCGCTGATGGCAGAGCTGCCGCGGGCGCTGGGCGTGTCGCGCGCGCGCGTGGCGCGCGAATTCACGCAGGACTATCCCTACTTCTATGGCCCGTTCAGCACCGAGGAGGTCGAGTCGATTCGCGCCGCACACGGCGTGCACCTCACGGTGCTGTACAATCGCGTCTATCCGATGCAGTCGCTCGCGACGCGCATTCTCGGCCGCCTTGACCCCGATGGTTCGCACGGCATCGAGGGCGTCGAGAAGATGCTGGATACGTTGCTGCAAGGGCATCCGGGCGAGGAGGAATTCCTGGTCGATGGGCTCGGGCGGCCGCTGCCGCTGCCGGGCCCGGCGTTGTCGCCGCCGGTGCCCGGTCGGGACGTCTACCTGACGCTCGATGCCGACATGCAGGGCATTGCCGAAGGCGCGTTGCGCAACGCGGTCGACGCGGCGCAGGCGCAAGGCGGCGACATCGTCCTGCTGGATGTGACCTCCGGGGAGCTGCTGGCCGTCGCCTCGCTGCGCCGCGACAGCGTCACGCATGCGCTGGCGCCGACGGCGTCGGCGCTGGTCGAGCCGAACGAGCCGGGCTCCACGTCGAAGCTGTTCACCATTGCGGCCCTCCTGCGCACTGGCGCCGACACCACGCCCGTGGACGGCGAAGGCGGCCACTGGCAGATGCACATCGGCAAGCAGGTCCGCACCATCAACGACGTGGAGCCGCAGACGGGGCCCGTGACGCTGGGCGAGACGGTCAAGCACTCCAGCAACATCGCCATCTCGAAGTTCGCGCTCGAATTGAAGCCGGACCAGCAGTTCGGTGCCCTGCGCGACTTCGGGTTTGGTACGCCGCTGGCGCTGGGCTTTCCCGGCGAAGCGGCCGGCAAGCTCGACCGCCCGGCCATCTGGGCCAATCCCCTGTATACGCAGCCGTCGCTTGGCCAGGGCTACGAATGGGAGGCGACCGCCGCGCAGCTGGCAGCCGGCTACGGGGCCATCGCCAACCATGGCGTGCTGATGCAGACCGCGCTGGTGCGCGACGTCCGCGACGCGACCGGGCGCATCGTCTGGCAGCACACCGACGATACGGTGCGCCGCGCGGTGTCCGACGCGGTCGCGCAGCGGTTGATGGACTACCTCGCCGAAGCCACCGACACCGGCGGCACCGGGGTGCGCGCGCAGCTCGATCGCTACAAGGTGGTCGGCAAGACGGGCACGGCCGAAGTCGCGCACAAGCGGGGATATCGCGCGTCGTTTGTCGGCATCTTCACGCGCGATCATCCCCAGGTGGTGATCTACATCATGATTGATCGGCCGCAGGGGGGCTATTACGGCGGCTCCGTGGCGGCGCCGATCGAGCGCACCATCCTGCTGCAGGCGCTCTCGGTGCTGCACACCCCGCTTGACCCGGCCCGGATCACCACGGAGGTGGCCGTCCTGCCGGCGCCGCATTCGCCCGACGTCACGCCGGAGCCGGTGCATGCCGTGCGGCTCCCGCTGCAGTCGCGCGGGGCGCCGGCTGGCCGCGGTGCCGTGCCGGGCGTCGTGGGGCTGTCGGTGCGCGATGCGGCCGTGCTGATGGAACGCGCCGGATTCGACGTGCGGCTGCAGGGCCGGGGGACGGTGCGCGCCACGGTACCCCTGGCTGGCGACACCGTGCCGCGCGGTGCGGTGGTGACGCTGCAGGCGGACACTGCGCGATGAAACTTTCCCGCCTGATCGCCGCGCTGCGAGCCGACGACAACGTTGACACCGCACCGGAAGTGGACGTCGACATCGCGCGGCCGGAGGTGGATTCACGCCGAGTGCAGTCTGGCACGCTCTTTGTCGCGGTGCGCGGCTCGGTGGCGGATGGCCATCGATTCATTGCGCAGGCGGTTGGGCGCGGTGCCGCGGCGGTGATGACCGAACAGACCGCCGATGTGGCGGTACCGCAGGTGATCGTGCGCGACAGCCGGCGCGCTGCGCGCACCGTCGCGGCAACCTGGTACGACCATCCGCTGCGCAACCTGCGCGTGGTGGGCATCACCGGGACGAATGGCAAGACCACCACGACGGCGATCCTGCGACACTTGCTCAACGCCGACGGCGACGCCGGCAGCATCGGCACGCTGGGCGCCTTCGATGGGGCGGGTGATCGGGTGGAGTCGTCGGCCGGATCGCTGACGACGCCCGGGCCGCTCGACTTGCAGGCGACCTTTCGCGCGCTGGTCGACCGCGGGGTCGGGGACGTCGCCATGGAGACCTCGTCGCATGCACTGGATCAGGGGCGACTCGACGGCATCACGTTCACCGCCGGCATCTTCACCAACCTGACGCGCGAGCACCTCGACTATCACGTCACGATGGAGCAGTACCTCGGTGCCAAGCTGCGACTCGCGGATCTGGTCGACAGCGACGGCGTGTTGTCCGTCAACGCCGACGACCCCGCGTGGCAATCGCTGCGCGCGGACCGACGTACCGTGACCTGGGGCGACGCCGCCGATGCCGATGTGCGAGTGGAGGGTGCCGTCTACCGCGCTTCCGGCACCGTGTTCACGCTCGACGGCCGCTTTGGCTGCCGCGAGGTGGCCATCCCGTTTCTCGGACAGTTCAACGTCGCCAACGCCACCGGTGCCGCGACCGTCGCGCTCGGCCGCGGCATGGCGATCGACGTCGTGGTTGAACGATTGGCCGATGCACCGCAGGTGCCCGGGCGGATGGAACGACTGGCGGAATCGCCGTGTGTGGTGCTGCGGGACTATGCCCATACGCCTGATGCCTTCGAGCGCGTGCTCGCGATGTTGCGGCCGCTGACATCGGGAAGGCTGTACATCCTGTTCGGCTGCGGTGGGGACCGCGACGCCGGGAAACGACCGATCATGGGACGCATCGCGGCGGAGCTGGCCGATCGAGTGATCCTGACGTCCGACAACCCGCGCAGCGAGGACCCGGCGCGGATCATCGATGACATTGCCGCGGACATGCCGGCCGCGTCGTACGATCGCGTGCTCGATCGGGAGGATGCGATCGCGCACGTGCTCGACCTGGCGCAGGCGGGTGATACCATCCTCCTCGCCGGCAAGGGACACGAGACGTACCAGATCGAAGGCACGACGTATCGCCACTTCGACGAGCGCGAGATCGTGCGGAGCCTGCTGCAGTGACGACGGGACGATTCACGGATGCCTGGGTGCGCACCGCCCTCACCGTGCCCGGGTCGGCCGATGCCGCGTACGACGCGATCGTCACGGACACCAGAACGATGGGCCCGCGTTCGCTGCTGGTCGCCTTGTCGGGCGAGCGATACGACGCGCACGATTTCCTGCCGGCGGCGCGGGCTGCTGGTGCGCTCGGCGCGGTGGTGCGGAACGGTCACCCGCCGGTCGACGGCCTGGTCCTCTATCACGTGGCCGATCCGCGGCATGCGCTGGGTGCGCTGGCGGCGTTGCATCGCACCCGCATCACCGGCCCGGTGATCGCGATCACCGGGCAGAACGGCAAGACGTCGACCAAGGAAATGGTGGCGGCCGCATTGTCGACGCGGTGGAGCACGCACAAGACGCGTGCGAACGACAACAACCTCGTCGGTGTGCCGATGACGATCCTCGGCGCACCGGCGGATGTCGAGGCGCTCGTGGTCGAAGCCGGCGCCAATCTGCCGGGCGAGATCGCCCGATATCGCGAGATCATCCAGCCCGATATCGCGCTGGTGCTCAATGCCGGCGAAGCGCACCTCGAGGGATTCGGCACCGTCGACGCGGTCGTGCGGGAAAAGCTGTCGCTGACGCGTCGATGCGCCGCTCGCGATTGTCGGCACGACGCCCCCGTCGCTGGCGCCCGGCGCGCGCGAACTGGCGCGTCGCGTGATCACGGCCGGCCTGGTCGCGGCAGACGTCGTTCCCGATCACGTCACGATGGCCGCGGATGGCCGCCCGATCGTGACGATCGACGGCCAGCAGTTCACCCTCGCGGCGCGCGGCCGCCATCAGGCGGGCAACGCGATGTTCGCCTGGGCGGTCGCGCGCGAGTTGCACCTCGACATGGCCGACGTCGCGCGCGCGCTCGAACGGTTCGTGGTGCCGGGAGGCCGCGGGGAACTCACGCAGCACGGCGCGCTGACGATCGTCAACGACGGGTACAACGCCAACCCGCAATCCTTCGCCACCGCGATCGCGCTGGCGCGCGAGCTTCGCGGCGGACGGCGCCTGGTGTTCGTCGCCGGAGGCATGCGCGAACTCGGGACGCACGCCCCGGCATTGCACGCTCGCGTGGCCGGTTGGCTTGCCGAGCTGGCGCCCGATGTGCTCGGACTGGTGGGCGACTTCGTGCCGGCCTTTGCGCCCTTCGTCGAAACCTTCGGGGGTACCATCGTTGCGGCATCGGATGCCGAGACACTCGCGCCGCTGCTCGCCGCGGAGCTGCGCGGCGATGAGCTGGTGCTGCTCAAGGGATCCCGGGGTGCGACACTGGAGCGTATCCTTCCGGCCGTGCTCGCGCGCGCCGCCACCCACTGAGGTCGGATGCTCTATTCGCTGCTGGCGCCGCTTGGCAAGACCCACCTGTTCTTCAACCTGTTCACGTACATCTCGTTCCGGGCCGCCGGGGCCATGGTCACCGCGCTGTTAATCGCGTTTGCGCTCGGGCCATGGATCATCGGGCGGCTGCGCGCGCTCAAGATCGGGCAGGTGATTCGTGCCGAAGGCCCGGCCAGTCACCAGGCGAAGCGCGGCACGCCGACCATGGGTGGGGTGATCATCCTCGCCGCCACGGTCATTCCCACGCTGCTGTGGGCCCCGCTGACCAATCGCTTCGTCATCGTGACCGTGGTCGCGATGCTGTGGACCGGGGCGATCGGGTTCGTCGATGACTATCTCAAGGTGGTCGAGGGGCGTTCGCGCGGACTCGTCGCCAAGTGGAAGCTTGCCGCGCAGGTCGCCTTTGGTGTCACCCTCGGCGTGATGCTGCTGGTGTGGCCCGTGGTTCCGGTCGCAACCATCCCCGCGGCCGGCACGACGATGCCATTCTTCAAGTACACCGCCGTGGTGTTCGTGCCGTGGGTCTACGTCGTGTTCGTGACCGGAGTGGAGACCGGATTTTCGAACGCGGTCAATCTGACCGATGGCCTCGATGGCCTCGCCACCGGCCTGTCGCTGATCGCGGCGGGCGCCTTCGCCCTGTTCGCCTACATCGCCGGGCGGGTCGACGCCACCACGTATCTCAACCTCTTCTATCTGCCGGGCTCCGGTGAACTCGCGGTGTTCTGCGCTGCGCTGATGGGCGGCTGCCTGGGATTCCTCTGGTTCAATGCGCATCCGGCGCAGGTGTTCATGGGCGACACCGGGAGTCTGGCCATCGGCGGATCTCTCGGCACCGTGGCGATCCTGCTCAAGTCGGAGTTCCTGCTGGTGATCATCGGGGGCGTGTTCGTCGCCGAAGCGGTGTCGGTCATGATCCAGACCGGGTGCTACAAGTATTTCAAGCGCACTCGCGGGCGTGAGTATGCCGACAGCCATCGCGTCTTTCGGATGGCGCCCCTGCATCACCATTTCGAGAAACTGGGCTGGCAGGAATCCACCGTCGTGGTGCGCTTCTGGATCCTGGGGATCTTCTGCGCGCTGGTGGCATTCGCCACGCTGAAGCTGCGATGAGGCGCGTCGCCGAATGGCAAGCCAGTGGTCGCGAAGTCAGCGTCGCCGGACTGGCGCGGAGCGGCGCCGCCGCGGCACGATTGCTCCACCATTACGGGATTCCGGTGTACGCATCCGATGCGGGTCGCACGCCGCCGGTCCGGATCGCCGCGGAGGCGCTGCGTGCGGAATTCGCCGACGGTGTGACCGTCGAGAGCGGCCGGCACGATCTCGACCGGATCGCGCGCAGCGCCGCGCTGGTGCTGTCGCCCGGGATTCCCCCCGACGCGACCGTCGTGCGCGCGGCCACCGCGGCTGGCGTGCCGATGTTTGCGGAAGCGCAGGTCGGCCTCGATGTGATGGACACGGTGCCCTCCGTGGTCATCACGGGGACCAACGGCAAGACGACCACCACGGCTCTCGCCGATCACCTCATGCGCGCCGCCGGGCGCCGCAGCGCGGCCGTCGGCAACATCGGTCACCCGGTCTGTGCCGTAGCGCTCGGGGATCCGTGGCCGGAGTGGCTGGCCGTGGAATTGTCGTCGTTCCAGCTGCACGACGCGCCCGATCTCGCGCCCACCGTGGGTGTGCTCACCAACCTCGCGCCGGACCATCTCGACCGGTATGCCACGATCGAGGAGTACTACGGCGACAAGCGGCGCCTCTTCGCGAACGCGGGGGCCTCGTCGATCTGGGTCAGCAATCTCGATGACGCCGCGTCGCGTGGCGTGGTGGCTGGCGTGTCCGGGCGTCATTTGCAGTTTTCCGTGTCCCGGGGCCGCACAGCGGACGCGTGGTACGATCATGCGAACGATCGGCTGATGCTCGCCGGCCAACCGCTACTGGCGCGCCGCGAGCTCGCGCTGCTCGGCGATCACAATGTGGCCAACGCGCTGGCCGCTTCCCTTGCGCTGCACGCCGCCGGAGTGGATCACGCCGCGCTCGCCGATGGACTGGCGTCGTTCCGGCCACTGCGGCATCGACTGGAACCGGTTCGCGAAGTCGATGGCGTGCTCTGGATCAACGACTCCAAGGCCACCAACGTGGCGTCGACGCGGGTGGCGCTCGAGTCGATGACCCGGCCGTTCGTGCTGCTGCTGGGGGGCCGTCACAAGGGCGAACCGTATACCACCCTGATCGGCCCGCTGTCCGACCTCGGCGTGGCGGTGATCGCATACGGCGAGGCGATCGACCTGATCGAGCACGATCTCGCGCCGGCGTTGCGGGTGGTGCGGGGAACCACCTTCGAGGACGTGGTCGCCAAGGCACGCGTGCTGGCCCCGGCGGGCGGTGCGGTGCTGCTCTCGCCGGCGTGCTCCAGCTACGACATGTTCGACAACTACGAACAGCGCGGGGCCACGTTTCGCGCGCTGGTGGAGGAGATGTGAGTCCGCCGACGGTTCGCCATCCCGGCGAATTTCGCTGGGAAACCCGATTGCTGGCTGTCATCACGCTGGTGCTCACGGTGATCGGCATCGTCAGTTGCTTCGCGTCGAGCACCTATCTGCCGGACGCCTACCGGCAGGCGATGCAACAGGGGATCGCGGCGTTGATCGGCGGCGCGGTCTTCCTGCTGGTGGCGCATCTCGATTATCAGTGGTGGCGGAAACTCGCGCTGCCGGCGTTTCTCGCGACCCTCGCGGCGCTCGTGGCGCTGGCCATGGTGGCACTGCTGTGGCCCGGCCGGCCCGCGCCGGGAGCGGTGAATACGCTGTTCCCCGCCGTCAAGGGCGCCCACCGCTGGATTCAGCTGGGCGTGCGGGTGCAAGCGTCAGAAATCGCCCGAGTGACCCTCGTGGCGTGGCTCGCGGCCCAGGCCGCAACGCTCGGCAAGAAGGTGCGCGACCTGCGCGGAGGCTTTCTGCCGTTGATCGGCGTGCTGGCGCTCACGGTGTTGCTCGTCCGCGTGGAGCCGAGCGTCTCGATGGCGATTGCGCTCGCGACCGTGGGCGGTTCGGTGCTGCTCACGGCCGGCGCGCGGGTGCCGCATCTCGCGATCGCCGCCCTCATCGGGGTGGCGGGGGTCGTCCTCATTCTCAAGGTCGACCGTCTGCGGCATCATCGCGAGGAAGTCTTTCGAACGCCGTCGTTGCAGTGCACCACCGATGAGCAGGCATGCCAGTCGCTGATCGGACTCGGCAACGGCGGCGTATTCGGCGTGGGCTACGAGCGCGGCACGCAGAAACTGGGGCACCTTCCCGAGGTCTATTCCGATTTTCTCCTGTCGGTGGTCGGCGAGGAATGGGGATTCGTCGGCGTCACCTTCGTGGGGCTGTGCTTCTTCGCGTTCTGCTGGATGGGATTTCGCATCGCGCGCACGGCGAACGATCCGTTCGGCACCTATCTCGCGTCGGGGCTGACCGTGTCTGTCGGGGTCGTGGCGTGCATGCATGCCGCCGTGGTGCTCCGCCTCATGCCGACCACCGGCCTCACCTTGCCATTCATGTCGGTCGGCCGCGTGTCGTTGATTCTGTACCTGTTTTCGGCCGGCGTGCTGGTGTCGATCGGACGCCGGCGGGGCCGACCCCCGCGCGCCGGGTGACCACGATCCTGATTGCCGGTGGCGGCAGCGGCGGTCACCTGATGCCGGCGCTCGCTGTGGCACAGGCGACACAGGCCATCCACCCCGACTGGGAATTCGTCTTCGCCGGCGCGCGGCGCGGGATCGAGGCGAGCGTGCTTCCCGAACGCGGCGTGCGTCATCACCTGTTGCCGTTTCACCCGATCTATCGGCGGCAATGGTGGAAGAATTTCCGGTGGCCACTGTTGCTACCGGAATTGCTGCTGCAAGTGGATCGCATGCTGTCGCAGGAGTCGCCCAGCGCGGTGATCGGCACCGGCGGATATGTGAGCGGACCCGTGGTCTGGCGGGCCGCGGCTCGCGGGATTCCGACCGGCATTCTCGATCTCGACGTGCGGCCGGGCATCGCAACGAGACTGCTCGCATCACGTGTGCGCGCGATCTGGCTGGCGGTTCCTGAAGCGCGCGACCGATTGCCGGCGGCGGCGCGTGCCCGCGTGGTGATTACCGGGGCGCCGATCGCGCCGCCGGACCCCGGCCGTCGCGCGGCGGCGATGGCACGGTTCGGGCTCAATCCCGCGTCGCCGGTGCTGCTGGTCACCGGCGGTTCGCAGGGCTCGCTCGCGATCAATCGCGTTGTGGCGCAATGGATCCGCGCCGGCGGAGCGGATGGTGTGCAGGTAATCTGGGCCACCGGCCGGACGACGCACGGCGAATTTGCGTCGCTGCACCGACCGCCGGGCGTGCAGGTGATGGCGTTCATTGATCCGATGGCCGACGCGTGGTCGGTCGCCGATCTGTGCGTTTCGCGCGCGGGGATGATGACGTTGTCGGAGATCTGTGCCTGGGGCATTCCGTCGATCCTGGTCCCGTTGCCGAGCGCGGCCGCGGACCATCAGACCCACAACGCCCGCGCCATGGTGGACGCCGGCGCCGCTGCGGTGTTGTCCCAGGGCGAACTCGATGTCGACCAACTGGCGTCGCGGGTCGCCGGGATGCTGGCCGATGCGCCGCGCCGCGCGGCGATGAGCGCGGCGGCCCGCGCGCGCGGGAAGCCCGCCGCCGCCGCCGAGATCGCCGGCGCGGTCGCGCGCCTCGCCGGCGTCGCCTGAGCTCGCTCCGCGGTGGCCGGTCGCGACGTGCCGTCTCGCCAACCCGCGCGCAGGTCGATACCTTGCGGCTGTGTCCGACCTGTTCGACCCCGCTGATTCGCGTCCACTTCACTTTGTCGGCATTGCCGGCGCCGGCATGAGCGCATTGGCGCTGGCCGCGTTGCGTCGCGGCGTGCCGGTGACCGGCTGCGATCGCGACGACACCGGCGTCGACGACCTGCGGGCAGCGGGTGCGCAGGTGTCGCTCGGGCACGATGCGGCCCATGTGGCCGCCGCGCGCGCGGTCGTGGTCACGGCCGCGATGGCGCGCGATCATCCCGAACTTGATGCCGCGCGACGCCTCGGCGTGCCAGTGGTGTATCGCAAACAGGCGCTCGCGGCACTGGTCAACGGACACCCGTTGATCGCCATCGCCGGAACCCACGGCAAGACGACCACCACGGTGATGACCACCGAAGCCTTGCGGGCCGCTGGTTTGCGCCCGTCCGGCCTCGCGGGCGGCCGCGTCCGTACGTGGCACGGCAACGCGCTGCTGGATTCCGAGGCCCTGTTTGTGGTCGAAGCCGACGAGTACGATCAGGCGTTCCTGACGCTGCAGCCGACCGTCGCCGTGATCAACAACGTCGAACCCGATCACCTCGAGTGCTATGGGACGGTCGACCGCATGGAGGCGGCCTTTGCGGAGTTCGCCGGGCGCGCCGATCGCGTGCTGATCGGCAACGCCGATGCCGGCAGCGATCGCGTGGCCGGCGCGGTCACGGCGCCGCTGTGGCGCTTCGGTGTCGGCGCGCCGGACCTCGACATCACCGCGGTGACGCTTCGGGCCGATCGGTCCGAGGCGCACGTCGTACTGCCGGACGGCCGCGCCGTCGTGCTGCACTTGCAGGTGCCGGGGCTCCACAACCTGCGCAACGCCACCGCCGCCCTCGGCGCGGTGATCGCCGTGCGTGCCGACGTCGACGCCGCGCTCGGCGCGCTGGCGCGTTTCAGCGGGGTGGGCCGTCGCTTCGATCGGCTCGGCGACACGGCCGGCGTCACGTTCGTGGATGACTACGCGCACCATCCCACCGAACTCGTGGCCACGCTTGCCGCGGCCCGCCAGGCATTTCCCGGCCGGCGCATCGTGGCCGTCTTCCAGCCGCATCTGTATTCGCGCACGCAGGCCCATGCCGCGGCGTTCGGCGCGGCGCTCGAGCATGCCGACGTCGCCGTGGTGGCCGATGTGTACGGTGCGCGGGAGCAACCGATCGCTGGTGTCTCCGGCCGACTCGTGGCCGATGCGGTGCGCAACGGCTCCACCACGGTGCTTTACGAGCCCGATCGCGCGGTCCTCGCCGACCGGGTGACGGCCGTGCTGCGCGAAGGCGACGTCGTCCTCACGCTCGGCGCCGGCGACGTGACCCGCGTCGGACCCGACGTCCGGCAACAGCTCACGTCGCGATGATCCGTCCCGCGGCACGGTGGTATCTGGGAGTCGCGAGTGTCGTCCTGATCGTGGTCGGCGTTGCCACGCCGCGAATCCTGCGATCGCTGCCATTTTTCCGGGTGCGTCTCGTGGAAGTGGTGGGCAATCATTATCTCGATGACACCACGGTGGTGGCCCGGCTGCACCTGCGAGCGCACACCAGTGTATTCGATCCGCTGGCGCCGGTGCGCGCCGCCGCGCGCGCCATTCCTGGCGTGGTCGAGGCCACGGTGACCCGCCGCCTGCCCGGGACGCTGCGCGTGACACTGCGGGAAGCGCTGCCGGTCGCATTGGCGTCGGTCGGTGATCGGTTGGTGCTGATAGATTACCGGGCACACGTGCTGCCCTTCGATCCGTCCAATTATCCGACGTCGCTGCCGCTCTGCTCGCATGACGCGGCCGCGGCCGGCCTGCTCGATCGCCTGCGTCGCTCCGATCCTGTGCTGTATGACTCGGTGCAGTCGGCGCGGCTCGATCGCGGCGACGTGGTGCTGACCACAGATCATCACGATATCCGCGTACGTGCCGACGCCGACGCCACGGATCTCCGCAGCGTTACGGCGGTGCGGGTGTATCTCGACCAGCATCGCATCCCGTGGCGTGAAATCGACGGACGGTATCGCGAACGCGTCTTCGTCCGGCGCGGCACGGCGTGACGGTTCCGGTCCAGCGACTCGTCGCCGCCGTCGACCTCGGCAGCAGCAAGGTCACCGGCGTGATCGGTGAGGTGACCGGTGATGCGCGCTCGTGGGGGCTGCGTGTCCTCGGCATCGGCGTCGAGGCTTCCACGGGTGTGCGCCGGGCGACCATCCGGGACTTCGATGAAACCGTCCGGGCCGTCGCCCGCGCGATGAAGAGCGCCGAGCAGATGGCCGGCCTTGAAGTCGGGACAGTGTACTGCGGCGTCGCGGGAGTGCACATTTCGCAGCGGACCTCGCACGGCGTGGCCAGCATCCCGGGCAGCGAGATTCGCACCGTCGACCTCGCGCGCGTCAACGACGTGGCATGCAACGTATCGTTCGGACAGGATCAGGAGCTGTTGCACGCGATTCCGCAGGACTATCGCGTCGACGGCGAGGCGGGACACGCCGATCCGATCGGCATGGCGGGCGAGCGTGTGGAGGCCGAGGTGTTTCTGGTGACCGCGCGCTCGAGCGTGCTGGCGCATCAGCGCAAGGCGATTGAAAAAGCCGGCTGGCACGTGGGCGAATTCGTGCTTGAGCCGTTGGCGGCGTCGTTGGCCGTCCTGTCGGCCGAGGAGCGCGAAGGTGGGGTGGTGCTGGTGGAACTTGGCGCGGGTAGTACCTCCGTCGCCATCTTTCAGGGCGGCAAGCTTCGCCACATCGCCTCGTTGCGGTTTGCCGGCGGGCACGTCACGTCCGACCTGGTGCACGGCCTGCAGTTGACGCAGGCCGAGGCCGGCCGCATCAAGGAACGCTACGGCAGTGCGTACGAAGCGATGGTGTCGGATGCCGAGGTGATCGAGCTGCCGGCGTCGGGGGGCCAACCCGCGCGCCACGCGCCACGCAAGCTGGTGGCGCACATCATGGGCATGCGGCTGCAGGAAATGCTCGAGCTGGCTTCCGACGAGGTCAGCCGCGCGGGGTGGGCCATGGCAGGGTTGCCGGCTGGCGTGGTGGTGACCGGTGGCGGCGCGAACACCCCGGGCGTGGTCGAGCTGACGCGCGACGTGTTCGCAGCACCGGTCCGGGTCGGCATTCCGGCCGACGGGTTGCGGGGATTGACCGATCGCGTGGCCGCTCCGGAATTCGCGGTTCCGGTGGGCCTGGTGCTGTGGGGCGCGCGACAGGTCGCCACGGGCGCGGGATTCGGCGCGGCGGGGAAGGCGTCACCCGCGGTCGAGCGCGTGCTGGGTCCGGTGAAGCGTTGGTTGCAGGACTTTTTCTGACCGCCTCTCGGGGGGCTTCGTATGTCTGACATGATCTTCGAACTGGAAGAGGAACCGGGCCAGAGCGCCCGGATGAAGGTGGTCGGCGTCGGCGGCGGCGGTGGCAACGCCGTCAACCGGATGATCGAGGAGTACCTGGCCGGGGTGCAGTTCATCTCGGTCAATACCGACGCCCAGGCGCTGGCCGGCTCCCGATCCGACGTGAAGGTCCAGATCGGCAAGAAGCTGACGCGAGGACTCGGTGCCGGGGCGCGCCCCGAGATCGGCCGCCAGGCCATCGAGGAGAACCGCGACGAGGTGCTGGAGCATCTCCAGGGTGCCGACCTCGTCTTCGTGACCTGCGGCATGGGGGGTGGCACCGGGACCGGGGCCGCGCCGATCATCGCGCAGATCGCCAAGGACATCGGGGCGTTGACCGTCGGCATCGTGACCAAGCCCTTCCTGTTCGAGGGCCGCAAGCGGATGAAGCAGGCGGAGATGGGGATTACGGAATTGCGGCGAAATGTCGATACCATGATCGTCGTGCCGAACGAGCGCCTGCTGGCCGTGGTGGGCAAGGGGATTCCGTTCCAGGACGCGCTCAAGAAGGCCGATGAAGTGCTGCTCAACGCCACCCGCGGCATCGCGTCGCTGATCACGAATACCGGGATCATCAACGTCGATTTCGCCGATGTCCGCACCGTGATGCAGAATGGCGGTTCGGCGCTGATGGGCACCGGCATCGGCCGGGGCGAGAACCGGGCGCTGGAGGCGGCGCAGCAGGCGATTTCCTCGCCGCTGCTGGACAACGTCTCGATTCAGGGCGCCAGCGGCGTGCTGATCAACATCATTGGCGGGAGCGACCTGACTCTGGGCGAGGCGACGCAGATCAACGAGATCATCCACGACGCCGTGGGCGACGAGGCGCAGATCATCTTCGGCACCGGGAACGACCCCCGGATGGACGGCGAGGTCCGGGTCACCGTGATCGCCACCGGTTTCGACCGGGCGGTGACCGGCGAGCCGGTCGTGGAACGCGCGACCAGCCCCCAGGTGTTACCCTTTACGCCACGGCGGACGGGCGCTCCGTCGGGGGCCAATGCCGTACCAGCGGCGCCGCCCGTCCCGGCCAGCAAGCCGGCGAGTGCGCCTTACGTGCGGCCCGTGCCGCCACCGGCGAACCGTCCGGCATCCCCGGATGTATCGGACATGGAGATTCCCACCTTCATCAGGCGGCAAATGGATTGATGACTCGACGCGCACTGGTGTTTCCGTTGGCTGTGGCGGTGTTGCTGGTCGCTGGGGCCTTTGGTGTTCGTGGTGACTGGCCGTGGGCGCGACTCAGCGATGTCCCGACCGCCCGACCGATTCAGGTGACCAGTCCGTTCCGGGTCGTGAGTGACACCTTGCAGCGCGGCGAAAACGTCGCCACGCTGCTGCACCGCGAGGGCATCACCGGGCTCGATCTCGGCTCGCTGGCCGAAGCGCTGCACTTCGATCCGCGGAAGATCCAGGCGGGGCTGGTGTTCCTGGTCCGCCGCAACGTCACGACCGACTCGGCCACGCACGTCGAATTCCGGCCCAATCCCGATCAATCGTTCCGCTTCTTCCGCGCCGCCGACGGCGAGTGGACCGGCGAAATGGTGCCGATTCACTGGACCACCGACACGGTGCGCATCGCCGCCGACGTTCGCGACAACTTGTACGAGGCAATGGATCGATCGGTCGCCGAAGCGACCCTCGATCATGCCGAACGCGTCCGGCTCGTGTATCAACTGGCGGACGTCAACGCGTACACCATCGACTTCGCGCGCGACATCCAGCCGGGTGATCATCTGGTCGCGTTGATCGAACGGGAGACGTCGGAAGACGGCGACGTGCGGTTCGGGCGCCTGCTCGCGAGCCGGATCAACGTGGGCGACAAGACCTACGACGCGTACGACTATCCCACCGCGGACGGCAGCAACGCCTACTACGATGCCGACGGTGACGCACTCAAGCGGGCCTTTCTCATGTCCCCGGTGGACTTCCGCTACATCTCCAGCGGCTTTTCGCTCGCGCGGATGCACCCGATCCTGCACACGATGCGCAAGCACGAAGGCATCGACTACGTCGCGCCCGCCGGCTCGCCGGTGCGCGCCGCCGGCGACGGCGTGGTCAGCATCGCGGGCTGGGACGGCGGGTACGGCAACCTGATCGAGATCCAGCATCGCAACGGCATCAGCACGCGCTACGGGCACCTGAGCCACATCGACGGCGGCATCCGGCCGGGCGTGCACGTGTCGCAGGGCGAGGAGATCGGCCGGGTCGGCATGACCGGCCTGGCGACGGGGCCGCACCTGCACTACGAGTTCCGCGTCGATGGCATCGCACGCGATCCGCGGTCGATCAAGAGCGCGCCAGGCGCCCCGCTCGCGGCCGGCACCCTGGCCGACTTCCAGCAGCGGCGGCTCTATCTGTCCCAGTTGATGGGCAACACCGCGCCGCCGCCGCAGTCCGTCATTACCGAATAATCGCGCCGGACCCTCATGCTGCTCACCATGCTGGCTGTCGCATGCGCGATGGCGCTGGCATGGTGGAGCTGGCGCGACCGGCTGCCTCACCCGGTCGCGTGGGCCGGGGCGGTCGCCCGCAGCATTGCGCTCACCGCGTTGCTCCTCCTGTGTCTCGATCCATCCGTCGCGGCCCGTCGCACGGCATCCCGGCCGCTCGTGCTGGTCGATCACTCGGTGTCGATGGTGGCGCACCGCCCGCGCGCCGACAGCGCCGACCGGGTCGCGGCGTCGCTCGGCGACACGGTCGCGTACGGGTTGCTCGCCCCGGGGATCGCGGGGAACGACTCGCGCCTGATGGCGCCGCTTGCCGCGGCCAGCGCGACCGGGCGGGCCGTGATTGTTGTCACCGACGGCGAAATTCCCGATGCGGCGATGATCCCGCCGGACCTGCTCGCGCAGGCAACCGTGCGCGTCGTGCCGCGCACGTCCGTGTCCGACATCGCACTCACCGATGTGCGCGCTCCGTCGCGGATCGCTGTCGGCGACACGCTGACGGTCGATGTTGACGCCGCACGGTCCGTGGATGCACCCGATTCGGCGGTGATCTCGCTGCGCGACAGCCTGCGCACGCTGGTCCGCACTACCGTGCACTTTGTGGCCGGCGCCGCCACCGGAAGACTGCGCGTCGTGCTCCCGCCCGGGAAGCAGGGCACCCAATGGCTCCGCGTCACGCGCGACGGCCCCGCCGACGGTGAACCCGACGACGACGTGCGCTGGCTCAGCGTGCAGGTGACGCCGACTCCGGCCATCATTGTGCTCGCCGCGACGCCGGACTTTGATGCGCGCGCACTGTACCGTGCGCTGCAGGACGTGCTCGACGCGCCGGTCCGCGGGTTCGTGCAATTGCGGCCGGGGCAATGGTGGCGCATGGATAACCTGCATCCGGTCGCCGCAGCGGTGGTGCGCGCCGCGGCGAGACGTGCCGACCTGCTGGCGGTTCGCGGCGACGTCGCACCGTGGCGCGCCGCCGGGCACGCGCGCCTGCTCTGGCCGCCGGGGACGGTGCCGGGCGACTGGTATCTGTCCGGCGCCGCGGTGGCGCCCGTGAGCTCGGCGTTCGCGGGCGTGGCCGACGATTCGCTGCCGCCCGCGGCGGCCGTGAGCCGGCTTGGGTCGATCGCCGGCGCATCCTGGGTTGGCGTCACCGCACGACTGGCGCGGCAGGGCGCGGCGGTGCCCGTGATGACGGGGCAGGCCGACAGCACCGGGCGCACGGTGACGCTGGCGGCGGACGGGCTGTTCCGCTGGCCGCTGCGCGGGGGCGTGGCGCAACAAGCGTGGCGCACCATGATTTCCGATGCGGCCGCGTGGCTGCTGGCCGAACCGTCGGGTGACAGCGCCGCCGTCGCGCTGGTGTCGCCGGTGACCCCACGCGGCGATCCGGTCCGGTTCCGCTGGATCGGCAGCGGCATTGCGGCGCCGGTATCGATTCGGATCAGCGACGGCACCCGGGCGATCCAGGATACGCTTCGGTTCGACGCATCCGGCCGCGCCACACTTGCGTTACCGGTGGGGCGGTATCGATACGCCATCGGCGTCCACGACCAGGGTACGCTTGTGGTCGAACCATACTCGCCGGAATTGTTTCCGTCGCCGGTCACGCTGACCGCTCGCACCGCGACCGTCCATCCCGGCGCGCAGCGTCGCTCGCTGCGTGATGTGCTGTGGCTGTTTGCTATCGCGATGGCCGCGTTCGCGACCGAGTGGGTGCTGCGACGGCGCGCCGGCTTGCAATGACTCGATACGAGAAGCGAGACCAGAGAAAAGAGAAGCGGGAGTAGGGCAACTCGCGGCCGGCAGAACACGGCCACCAGGTCGCCCCGCGATTTTTGTTTGTCGCTTTTCTCGTCGCTCGTCTACCTTGCGCCCATGTCTCAACTGACTCCCCGGCTCGGTGTCTGGCAGCGCATCAAGCGCCTGGCCCTGACCGACGTGCGCGCGCTGGCGCGCGGCCTCAACGCGGATGATCTCGAGCGGATCGAGCAGACGTTGCTCGAGGCCGATTTCGGCGTGCCGGCCACCGTCGACCTGATGCAATATCTCGAAGCCGATGTTCGCAAGGGCCGGTTGCGCACCGATCAGGATCTGCGCGACGCGCTGATCACCCAGTTGACGACGATGTTGCAGGGGCCGATCGATCCGGGTGCGCTGGCGCGGCCCGCGACCGGACCGGCCGTCGTCCTGCTAGTGGGAGTCAATGGGGCGGGCAAGACCACCACCGTCGCCAAGCTCGCGCATCGGTTGCAACATCAGCGGCATCGGGTACTCGTCGCCGCGGCCGACACCTATCGTGCGGGTGCGGTCGCACAACTGCAGACCTGGGCCAGCCGGCTTGGCGTGCCGTGCGTTGCTGGCGCGGCCGGCGGCGATCCGGCCGCGGTGGCGTTCGACGCGGTCGACGCCGCGGTGTCGCGCGACATGGAATTCGCGTTGATCGACACGGCCGGACGGTTGCACACGCAGGATGGCTTGATGGCGGAGCTGGGCAAGGTGATCCGTGTGATCGGCCGCAAGCTCCCCGGGGCGCCGCACGAATTGCTGCTGGTGCTCGACGGTTCGGTGGGCCAGAACGCCGTCCAGCAGGGCAAGCTGTTCGCGCAGGTGGCGCCGCTCACGGGCCTGGTGATCACCAAGCTCGACGGGACCGCTCGCGGCGGTGCGGTGGTCGCATTGCGGCGCGAGCTCGCGGTCCCGGTGCGCTTCATCGGCACCGGCGAAACGGTCGACGCCTTCGAGGTGTTCGACGCGGGCCGCATGGCGGAGCAGCTGATTGGCGACTGACACCGGACACGCCACGCGCCGAACCGTGGTTGGCGACATGGCGCTCGCGCTGATCGTCGCCGGGACGACGCTGATCGCCGTCGCGCTCGTCGCAGCGACCTGGTCCCCTCGCGGGCTGCTCGTGACGATGATCATGATCGTCGGGTGCGGCGTGCTGGTGAGCGGTGCCGTGATGCTCGGCATGGCGCGGTCCGGCCTGCCACGCGGCGCGACGTGGGGAGCCGGGATGTTCGTGCTGGCCGATATCGTCGCGGGCTTCGGCGCGCCTTTGTTCCTGCCGGCCGAACGCGCCGGCGCCGCCCTGATGCTCGGCCTGCCGCTCCGCGCGGCCATCGAGGTGTACGGCGTGGGTTTGCTGCCGGTCCTCGTCCTGCCGGTGCTGTTTGCCGCGTGCTACCGTCCTCGAGCGACGGCCGGCGATTGACGCGAGCGCTGGCGATCACGGCCGTGCAGACCGCGGCGATCCCGGTACGGCCCACGGCAGTCATCGTTGGCGTCGCCATAGCGTATTTCGCGGTGTGCACGGCGATCGTGATCTGGGCGGCGCGGCGCACCCGGACGCGCGAGGACTTTTTCGTGGCGGGCCCCGGCGTCGGCCTGTGGACGATGACGATGGCGGCCATGTCCGCGACGTTGTCCGGCTTCATTTTCATCGGCGGTCCCGGCCTGCTGTATTCGATCGGGCTGGGGGCCCTGTTCATTTCGCTGTCGGCGTCGATCACCACACCGATGAGCGCCTGGCTGCTGGCGCGCCCGATGCGCGTGCTGCGCGACACTCGCGGGGCGATCACGGTGCCCGATGCCGTGGGTCTGCGATATGAATCGCGGGGTGCGCAAGGCATCTGCGCCATCGCCATTCTGGTGGCCACGGTCGGGTACATCGCGACCAACCTGCTCGCGCTGGGACTGGTGCTGCAGGCGATCTTCGCCCTGCCGCTCACCGAAGGCGTCTGGATCGGCAGCGCGGTGGTGGTGGCATATTCAGCCACCGGCGGGATCCTTGCGGGTGTCTACACCGATGTGTTTCAGGGATCGATCAAGGCGGTCGCGTCGGTGCTGGTGTTTGCCGCGATCCTGCGCGCGGGTCACGGGCTGGGCGGCATCACTCGCACGCTGCTGGCGCATGACGCCGCGTTCGTGGGGCCGTGGGGTCACGCCACACCCCTGGCCGCACTGTCACTGTTTCTGCTGTTCGGGATCGGCACGCTGGGACAGCCGCATGTGATCAGCAAGTACTACATGCTGCGCGACCCGGCGCAGCTGCGTTGGTATCCGTTGCTGATGACGCTGGTGCTGCTCATGACGCTGCTACTGTTCTTCGGCATCGGGGTAGGCGTCAAGGCGGCCGTGTTCACCGGGGCCATGGCGCCGCTGGCGTCGCCCGATGACGCGACGCCCGCGTTCCTGCTGCACGCGGCATCGCCATGGCTCGCGGCCATCGTGTTCAGCGGCATCGCGGCGGCCATCATGGGCACGGTCAACGCCTTCCTCAACGTCGGGGCAGCCGCGGTGACGCATGACCTGCCGGTGGCGGCCGGGCGTCCGCTGCGGCATGAACTCGCGGTCGGACGGGCGGCGACGCTGGTCATCGCCGCTGGCCGCGACGCTGCTGGCGCTGCACAGCGGTGCCGTGGTCGCCCTGCTCGGAATCTTCGGCTGGGGACTCTTTGCATCGACACTGGTCCCCGCGCTCGCCGTGGGTCTCAACTGGCAGGGCGCCACGCCGGTGGGGGCGATCGTGTCGATGACGACCGGTTTGCTCGTGACGCTTGGCGGCGAATCGCTGAGTCACTTCGGGGTCGTGCACCTGCCGGCCGGCGTGAGCGCCTCCGAGATCGCCGTGGTTGCATCACTGCTGGTGTTCTTCGTGGCGTCCTGGGCGACTGGCCACGGCCGCGCAGCGCCGCTCCCCGACTCGTAGCTTTCGGCGTGCCGCACCTGCGACCCGACACCCCGGTGCAATTCCTCAAGGGAATCGGCGAGAAACGCGCCGAGGCTTTTGCACGCCTTGGAGTGGCGACGGTGCAGGATCTCGCGCTGCACATTCCCCATCGCTACATCGACGCGTCGGCGTTGACGCCGCTGGCGCGCGCCCGGGTGGGCGACGACGTCGCCTGCGTGGGCACCGTGACCAGCACGGGGGTCCTGCCGACCCGGAAGGGACTGCGGATCTTTCATGCGGTCCTCCGGGATGCGAGTGGCGTGCTGGAGTGCGCCTGGCCGGGACAGTCGTTTCTCGACCGCACCATCAAGGTCGGCCAACTGCTGCTTGTGGCCGGTCCGGTGCGCTTCTATCACGGTCGCCAGATGGCGCCGCGGGAAACGATCATTCTCGACGAAGACGACGCGGGCGCCGCGGCCGCGCGGATGATTCCGGTCTACGCGGCGACCGACGGATTGAGCCACAAGCAGATTCGCGCCGTGATCGCGATGCATCTCGATGCGATTGCCGATATCATGCCGGACGTGCTTCCCGGGCCGTTGCGGGAGCGCTTCGCGTTGCCGTCGGTGCGCGAGGCGCTTCACGCGGTGCACCGGCCCACGTCGCCGGAGATGGCCGCGCGCGGGCGCCGTCGGCTGGCCCTCGATGAACTGCTCGACCTGCAGCTCACGCTCGGCCGCGCCCGGGACATTGCGCGTCGCGGCATGCGCGGTACGCAATTCGAGGTCAAGCGTACGCATACCAGCGCGCTGCGACAGCACCTGCCGTGGTCGCTCACCACCGACCAGAAGCGTGCGGTCCGGGAAATCTTCGAGGACATGACCCGCACCGAGCGGATGCACCGCTTGCTGATGGGTGACGTCGGCACCGGCAAGACGGTGGTGGCGCTGTTTGCCATGCTCCTGGCGCTGGAGAACGGCTATCAGGCGGCGTTGATGGCCCCCACCGAGTTGCTGACCGAGCAGCATCACGCCACGCTGACGCAGTTGCTGGCGCCGCTTGACCTGGTACCCGAGTTGCTGGTCGGCCGGCTGACGGCGGCCGCGAAGGCGGCGGTGCGCGAGCGGTTGGCGACCGGCGCGACATCGCTGGTCGTGGGCACGCACGCCCTGGTGCAGGAGCAGGTCGGCTTCCATCGCCTGGGACTGGTGGTGATCGACGAACAGCACCGCTTTGGCGTGGAGCAACGCGCCGCGCTGATGCACAAGGGCGAGGCTCCCGACGTGCTGCTGCTCACGGCCACGCCGATTCCCCGGTCGCTCGCGCTCACGCGCTTCGGCGACCTCGATGTGTCGACGTTGCGGATCAAGCCGCCCGGTCGCGCGACGATCCGCACGGCGGTGCGGACACCGGCGCATCGGGCCCGCGTGTTCGATTTCGTGCGGCGCACGGCGCTCACGGGTGGGCAGGCGTATATCGTCCTGCCGGTGATCGAGGAATCCGAACGGGCCGACCTGCGGGCCGCCGAGACCATGGCCGCAACATTGCGGTTGCAATGGCCCGACGTGCGCGTGGGTCTGGTGCACGGCCGGCTCAAACCGCGCGAACGCGATGCGGTCATGCAGGCATTTCGAGCTGGCGAGCTCCAGGTGCTCGTCGCCACCACGGTGATCGAAGTCGGCATCGATGTGCCCAACGCCACCGTCATGGTGATCGAGCATCCCGAGCGCTTCGGATTGGCGCAATTGCATCAACTGCGCGGTCGCGTGGGCCGCGGGGCGGCCGAATCGCATTGCATCCTGCTCCCGGCGTCGACCAACGTCCCGGAACGCCTGCGAGCCCTGGCGCAGACGCAGGACGGCTTCGTCATTGCCGAACTCGATCTCGAGGAACGCAGCCACGGCGACCTCCTCGGCGCGCGACAATCGGGCGGGGTCGAGTTCAAGCTGGCGCGCTTTCCCGAGGACACCGACATCCTGGCCGAAGCGCGCGCCGTGGCCCGAAGCATTCTCGATGCCGATCCGCAATTGCAACACCGCGAGAATCGGCCGCTGCGCGATCGTGCGCTGGCGCGCTACCCGCGCGCCGACGTGCTGTTCCGCGTGGGGTGAGCGCGGCGACCGAGGGATCACTTGGCCGGTCAGCGATCCCTCGCGTTGCTCGGGATGACACGGGCCGGTAACGCGATCCCTCGCGTTGCTCGGGATGACACGGGCCTCTCTATCTTCCGCTGGTGTACCGCACCTGCCTCTACTGCAATCACGATCTCGGCAGCAACGACGCGCTGGAATTGTTGCCGATCGGCCGCCGCCTGGCCTTCGATTCGTCCGCCGGGCGGTTGTGGGTCATCTGCCGCGGGTGCGCGCGCTGGAATCTGGTGCCGTTCGACACCCGTCTCGAAGTAATCGACGAGTGTGAACGCCTCTTCCACGATGCGCGCAAGCAGTTCTCGACCGGCAACATCGGGATTGCCCGCGTCGGCGACGGCGTGGATCTGGTGCGCATCGGCCCCGCGCTTCGTCCCGAGTTCGCAGCATGGCGCTATGGCGACCGATTCGTCAGTCGGCGTCGGCGGAATATCGCGCTCGCGAGCGTCGGCGGCTTGGCAATCGTCGGAGCATACGCCGGGTTGCACGTACTGATGGGTGCGACGGTCGGCGGCCAATTCCTCTTCCAAGGAGGGGCCGCGTTGCTGCGGCGGCGGATCGTGGCGCGCTTTGTTCCGGAGGGCGAGGAGGAAGCACTCACGTTGACGCGCTCGGATGTGAGAGACTCCGAAATTATCGCAGCCGGACACGGCCCTGACGAATGGCACTTGCGCGTTCCGGCCCGATCCGGCGTCCGCGGGCGCTGGACATTTGGCCGAAAGCCTGCCCATGACTATCTGTTTCATGGCACCGCCATGTTCCCGGCGCTCGGAAAGATCTTGCCGTCCATCGCAGGTACTGCCGGGACGCGGCGTCACGTGGACGCGGCGGTGAACATGGTTGAGCAGGGCCGGGCAATCAGCGCTGGCCGATATGCTGAGCGCGCGTTGAGCAGCTTCGATGCCCCGACGCGCCTCGCGCTCGAGATGGTCGCCAACGAGGCTTCGGAGCGCCGCTACCTCGAAGGCGAGCTCAAGCTGCTCGAGCGGCAATGGCGCCAGGCGGAAGAGCTCGCGGCGGTCGCCGATTCGCTAACCGTTGACGAGGACGCCGAGGCGGCGTTCGCGAAGCGGCGCGACGGAGACGGGGCGTAGCGGCTCGGGGTCGCATGCGTTTGTCGGTCCCGATCTGTCATCCGGCTGTCATCCGCATGTAACCGCTTCGCCAACGGCCGGTCATGTCGGCGTGAAACCTTGGCGGGGGAGGTGGTGCATGTACGGCTCCTGCCTGTACTGCGCGGGCGACCTGGGGGCGAATCGCCTGCTGGAAACGCTCCCCGTTGGCCGCCGGGTCGCGTTCGATGGCGCCAAGGGACGCCTGTGGGTGGTTTGTCCCACGTGCGTCAAGTGGAACCTCGTGCCGTTCGAGACCCGACTCGAGTCGATCGATGCCTGCGAGCGCATCTTTCGCGCGACGCGCACCCGGTACTCCACCGACAACATTGGCCTGGCGCGCCACATCGAGGGCCTCGAGCTGATCCGGATCGGGCCGGCCCTGCGACCCGAATTTGCCGCCTGGCGGTACGGCGACACGGTGCTTCGGCGCTCGTCGCGCATGCGCTTGCGCGCCGATGCGGTCGGTGCACTCAACTGGATTCTCACCGTGCTGTCGACCGGCGCACTCGATTCGCTCCCGATGCGCGACGTGACCCACGGTACGGTACGCGCGATGTTCCAGCACTGCGTGCTGCGCGATCCCTGGACCGATCAACTCGTCGAAGTCCCCTACGCCGCGCTGATGCAGGCGTCGCTGGCGGTGGATGGGTCGGGCCGGTGGTGCCTGGAGCTGCCGTACCGCACCGGCGCCGAGCGCAGTCTCTGGGTCGAAGGCGGGGTGCTGCCCAGTATCCGGGACGTGCCCACGCTCGGCCTGTTCAGCGACGCCGTGCTGCTGCCGACGCTGGGACGACTGCTGCCGGCGCTCAACGCGGGTACCGCGCATCGCACGCAGGTGAGCGAGGCGGTGCGCATCGTCGACGCCGTGCCCGATACCGATCGACTGCTCGAATATGTTGTCGGCAAGCCGCTCCGGTTCGCGACGGAGCGACGGTTCCCGGTGCGCGACGTGGCGTTCGAAGTCCGCCTGGCGCTCGAGATTGCGGCGCACGAGGACACCGAACGGCGCGCACTGGAGGGCGAGCTCAAGCTGCTGGAACGCCAGTGGCGCGACGCCGAACAGGTCGCGGCGATCGCCGATCGGCTGGGAATCGAGGCGGTCGGCGGCTGACGGACGCCTTGCCGAGCCGCACGGCGCGCGCGTATGATCCGCCATGCTGAACACATTCACCACGATCGCCGACCTGCACCATCACGCCGGGCAGGACGTCGCCATCCGCGGCTGGGTGATGACGACGCGTTCGTCGGGCAAGATCGCCTTCGCGGTGCTGCGCGACGGCAGCGGCTACGTGCAGGCCGTCTTCCCGCGCAATGAACTCGCGGACGGGGCGTGGGAGCGTTTTGCGACCCTGACGCACGAAGCGGCCGTCGCGGTCGAAGGCGTGGTCCGGGCCGACGCGCGTGCCCCGGGTGGGTTCGAGCTCGCGGCGCGCGACGTGACAGTGCTGGCCCCCAGCGTCGATTTTCCGATCACGCCCAAGGAACACGGCACCGCCTTCCTGTTCGAGCATCGGCACCTCTGGCTCCGGTCGCGGCGCCAGGTTGCCATCGCGCGCGTGCGCAGCGAAGTCGAGCAGGCGATTGCGGACTTCTTCTATGAGCGCGCGTTCGTCCGCGTCGACACACCGATTCTCACCGGATCGATCGGCGAACAGGCCGGCGAACTCTTTGCCACCGAGTACTTCGACCTGGGGCACGCGTACCTGGCGCAGACCGGCCAGTTGTACGGCGAGGCGGCCGCCGCCGCGCTGGGCCGGATCTACTGCTTCGGCCCGACGTTCCGGGCGGAAAAATCGAAGACGCGCCGCCACCTGACCGAGTTCTGGATGTGCGAACCGGAAGTGGCGTTCGCCGATCACGAAGACAACATGCGGCTGCAGGAAGAATTCGTCTCGTTCCTGGTGGCCCGCGTGCTGGAGCGGCGCGGCGAGGAGCTCAAGGAGCTGGAGCGCGACACGGCACGGCTCGAACGCGTGCGCCCGCCCTTCGCGCGGATCAGCTACACCGACGCCATTGCGCGGCTGCAGGCGGACGGCAGCGACATCCAGTGGGGTACCGATCTCGGCGCTGACGACGAGACGGCGCTGGCCCAGGCGTTCGACACGCCGCTGTTCGTGATGAATTACCCCAAGCAGGTGAAGGCGTTCTACATGAAGGAGAATCCGGACGACCCGCGCACGGTCCTCAGCAACGACTGTCTCGCGCCCGAGGGGTACGGCGAGATCATCGGCGGGTCACAGCGCGAGGATGACTACGATCGGCTGCTCGCGCGGATCGAAGCGCAGGGGCTCGATCCTCGCAGCTACGGCTGGTATCTCGACTTGCGCAAGTACGGCGGGTTCGTGCATTCGGGATTCGGCCTGGGGCTCGAGCGGACGGTGGCCTGGATCTGCGGGTTGTCCCACATCCGCGAGGCGATCGCGTTTCCGAGGCAGATACATCGGCTGTATCCGTAGGCAGGAGTCATGGGTTATGGGTTAGGGGTTATGGGGCCCTGATCAGCGGCAGAGCCCGATCGACGCACATCATAGCCTGACCACCGTTGCGCCCTCATGGCTCATGGCGCATCGCTCGTTTCGCCTCCTCCCACCACACGTCCAGCTGCTGCAGTCCGGCCGATTCGAGTGCCACGCCCTGTGCGCGCGCCGCGGCCTCCACGCGCGCGAAGCGCCGCCGGAATTTCTCGTTGGCGCCGTCGAGTGCCGCTCCGGGCTCGACGCCGCTCTTGCGGGCGAGGTTGACGCAGGCAAAGAGCAGGTCGCCGAGCTCATCGGCGAGTGCGTCGCGGGATCCGGCGTGGTTGGCCGCCAGTTCCTGCTCGACTTCCGCCAGTTCCTCCCGCACCTTGGCTGCCGGGCCGGCGGTGTCCGGCCAGTCGAAACCGATGTCGGCCGCTCGCTGCTGCAAGCGGTACGCCCCCAGCAGGCTCGGGAGTGTCCCGGGGAGATCCTCGAGCATGCCCGTTGCGCGCGGGTGTTCGCGCTGCTTGAGCGTCGCCCAGGCGGCGGCCGGCCCGAGGTCGAACAGGTGCGGATGGCGCCGGCGCATCTTGGCGACCACGTCGTCGGCGATGTCGTCGGCGGTGAATTCGCCGAGCTCGCGGCCGAGGACCAGTTGCCAGGCGAGATGCAGCATCAAGTCGCCGACCTCGTTGCGGATCGCCGTGACGTCGCGATCGCGGATCGCGGCGTCGAGCTCGTGGGCCTCCTCGATCAGGTAGGGACGCAGCGTCTCGCGCGTCTGGACCTTGTCCCAGGCGCAACGATTGCGCAGGTCCGCTACCATGGCCACGGCGCGGTCGAGCGCCGAATCATCTTGCATCACGTCCTCCTCGGTCCTAGGCTCCGACCATGCGCAAACGTCTCACGCCGGACACGGCGCGCGCGTGGGTCGACGTCGACCTCGACGCGTTGCTTCGCAATGCCCGATCCTTTCAGGCTGCCACCGGTGCGCCCATGCTCCCGATGCTCAAGGCCGACGGCTACGGGCTGGGGGCGGTGGCGATCGCCCGCGCCCTCGCTCAGGCAGACCCCTGGGGCTACGGCGTGGCAACGATCGACGAGGCGCGCGAGCTGCACGTCAACAAGATCGTGCGTCCGGTGATCGTCTTCACCCCGCTGGCGCCACCGATGGCCGAATACATGCGCGCCGTCGCCGCTCGCCCCAGCATCGGGGATCTCGACGCGTTGCACGCATGGTTGGCGCTCGGCGACGAGCCGTTCCATCTCGAGATCGACACCGGCATGGCCCGATCCGGCATCGCGTGGAACGATCGCGACGCGATTGCGGCTGTCGGCAATCTGGTGCGCAACGCCCCGGGATGGGAGGGCATCTTTACCATGTTCCACTCGGCCGAATCGAACCCGGCCGCAACGGCCGAACAATGGCGTCGGCTGCAGGTCGCGATCGCCGCGTTGGGGCAACGTCCCCCGCTGGTGCACGCTGCGGCGTCGGCGGCGGCCGTGTACGGTCGCACGTATGCCGGCGATCTCACCCGCCCGGGCATCCACCTCTACGGCGGCCGGGTCGCCGGTCTGGACACGGTCCCCGTCGCGGCCCTGCGCGCGAGGGTGGTCGCACTGCGGCGCCTCGGCGCGGGCGATACGGTGGGGTATCATGCGACTTGGCAGGCGGCGCGTGCGACCACGATTGCGACGCTGGCCCTCGGCTATGCCGACGGCGTCTCACGGCATCTCTCGAATGTGGGGATGGTCGAATTGCTGCATGTGCGGGTCCGGATTGCGGGGCGCATCACGATGGACCAACTGATGGTCGACGTTGGCGATCTTCCCGTGGCGGTCGGTGACGTCGCCACGATCTTCGGCGGCCTGGTGACGCTGGACGAACAAGCCGCCCTCGCCGGCACGGTGTCGTACGAACTGCTCACGTCGCTTGGCCCCCGGCTGCCGCGGCGATATATCAATTCCGAATGAATCCGTACTTCGGTTCCCTCGTGCTCGGTATCGCCGCGCAGGCGAACGCCGCCCTCGATGGCCAGTTGCCGCCCGGGGCGGAGGCGGCCGGGCAAAGCAATCCGCGTCATCTGGCGCAAACGCTGATCGACACCCTTGCCGCGCTGGAAGAGAAGACGCGCGGCAACCTCGACACCGACGAAGCCCACCTGGTGCAGCAGGCGTTGACCGCGTTGCGGATCCGGTTTGCCACGGCGAAGGGGCCATGAGCCGTCGCGCATTCCTGATCGTCCTCGACGGGCTCGGCGCCGGTGCCGCGCACGACGCGTCGGCGTACGGCGATGCCGGCAGTGCGACGCTCGCGCACGTCATGCGGGCGCATCCCGAGCTCAAGCTGCCGTGCCTCGAGTCGCTCGGGCTGGGCTATTGTGGCGATACCGGCGTGCCGCGGACCGCCAAGCCACGGGCCGCGCACGGGTGGGCACAACCAGCCAGTCCGGGCAAGGACAGCACCACCGGGCATTGGGAGCTGTGCGGACTGATCCTGGATCGCCCGTTTCCCACGTTTCCGCACGGCTTCCCGACCGAGTTCCTGGCCCGTTTCGCCGAGCGCACCGGACGCGGCGTACTCGGCAACAAGGCGGCGTCGGGCACGGTGATCCTCGATGAACTGGGCGCGGAGCAGCTGGCGACCGGCCAGTGGATCGTGTACACGTCGGCCGATTCGGTGTTCCAGATCGCAGCCCACGTTGACGTCGTGCCGCTCGCCGAATTGTACGCCGCGTGCCGGGTCGCGCGGGAGATGCTGACCGGCGATCTCGCCGTGTCGCGCGTCATCGCGCGGCCGTTCGACGGCAAACCCGGCGCCTGGCATCGTACCGCCGACCGGCGGGATTTTTCGCTTGCGCCGACCGGGCCCACGTTGCTCGACACGCTGGCCGCAGCACATCGCGGTGTCGTTGGCGTCGGGAAAGTCGACGACCTGTTCGCGGGGCGGGGAATTACCAGCACGCACGCGCCGACCAACCCGGAGGCTTACGCGTTGATCGACCATGGCGCGGACCAGCTGAGCGATGGGCTGCTCTTTGCGAACGTGATCGAGTTCGATCAAACCTGGGGACATCGCAACGACGTCGCCGGGTTCGCCGCCGGATTGCGCAGCCTGGATCAGTGGATTCCGCGCCTGCTCCATCAAGCCCGCGATGAGGATCTGATTATCTTCACGGCCGACCATGGCAACGATCCCACCACTGCTTCGACCGATCACGCCCGGGAATGTGTTCCGGTGCTCGTCACCGGTCCGCGCATCCGCGCGGTGTCGATCGGCGAGCGCGCCACGTTCGCCGATATCGGGCAAACCATCGCGGAATTTCTCGCCGTGCCTGCGCTCGCAGCCGGGCACTCCTTCCTGACGCACGTCTGGTCGGCATGAACGCATTGCGAGCCGCCGCGGAACACGCGCGAGAGCAGGCCTATGCACCGTATTCGGGCTTCCGTGTCGGGGCAGCTCTGGAAACCGGGGGCGGTCGCGTGTTCGCCGGATGCAACGTCGAGAATGCGTCGTACGGACTCACCTGTTGTGCCGAGCGGAGCGCGGTGTTTGCCGCGGTGGCGGCCGGAGAGCGCCGGTTCCAGCGGCTGGCGCTGGTGAGTGATGCGCCACAGCCGATCACGCCGTGCGGTGCGTGCCGCCAGGTGCTATTCGAGTTTGCGCCGGATCTGCCGAT
This sequence comes from uncultured Gemmatimonadales bacterium, assembly GCA_963796635.1. Taxonomy (GTDB): domain Bacteria; phylum Gemmatimonadota; class Gemmatimonadetes; order Gemmatimonadales; family GWC2-71-9; genus Palsa-1233. The sequence goes on along the minus strand of CAWCMH010000001.1, from coordinate 1,379,830 downwards.
CGATTGCTGGAGCGGCGACGCCGTCGAGCACTGGGTCATGCACGACCTGCTGCCGGCAGGCTTCCGCGGCGACGTGCTGCCGTGAGGCGGTTCGCGCTCCTGATCGGAATCGCGCTCGCCGCCACGGCGTGCACGGAGCACCTCACCACGCCGGGCTCGTGCCCGACGTTCTGTCCCGGCGGGCAATCGGTATTTCGCGACACGGTGCTGACGCCGGTCCCCAACGGCGATTCGAGCTTCACCGGGTATCTCGAGGCGAGCAGCCTGATTTCGGTCCTCGCCTCGAGCGGTGGTGATTACGGGCTGCACGACGCCGTGATCCGGTTTCTCGGCCGCGGTGACAGCGTGCTGGTGGCCGACTCGGGCCGGACCTTCACGGTGGATTCGGTGACGATCGAACTGGGCCTCCAGGATCGCGATACCACCGAAACCAATTTCTATCTCGACATATATCGGCTGCCGCTGACGATCGACTCGGCCTCGAGTTATGCCGACGTCGAGGCGCAGCTGACGCCAGCCCACCTGATCGCCTCGGTGCCGGAACCGCCGACGTACCGGTACGGCGTGTTCCATGTCACGTTCAGCGGCGACTCGCTGGCGGCCCTGGCCTTCGCCCCGAGCGACAGCACGGTGCTCGAACTGGGGTTCAAGGTGCGGGCCGACGGCCCCACCGGCGCGCGCATCGGGACGCCGGCCTCGGGCACGTACGCGCCGCTGGTCACCACGTGGGTCGAAGCGAACGGGGTGGCGGATTCGCTCCGGGCCACGTCGATCGGCCGCACCGCGTCGTCGTACTTCACCGTGACGCCGCCGGTCCCGCCGCCGCCCAGCGACCTGCTGGCCGTCGGAGGTATTCCGGTGTCGCGCAGCTTCCTGCGCTTCGCGCTGCCGACGTATCTCAAGGATTCCGCCACGATCATCCGGGCCACACTGCACCTGCAGACGGCTGCGCCGGTGTTCGGCATTCCCGCGGATACGGCGCAGCTCGTGGCGGGGGCGGTGCTCGCCGATTTCGGCGCCAAGTCGCCGATCGTCAGTGGGGTCGCGTCGTCGGCGCTGCTGCTGCCGGGCGCCACCAGCGCCGATATCGAAGTGTTGTCGCTGGTGCAGCTCTGGCAGGGGACGGCCGGGTTACCGCCGATCATCCGTTTGTCGCTCGCGCAGGAAGGTGGCACGTTCATCTTCCCGCTGTTCTACTCGACGCGGTCGAACACCGGCACGCCGACGCTCGACATCACCTACCGTCCACCCTTTGCCTTCGCGGGATATTAGCGTGCGCCGCGCAACCCTGTTGCTGGCGCTCATCAGCGCGCCCGCCGCGCTGGCCGCCCAGGCGTCGCAATTCTCGATTCGTGGCCTCGGCGAACCGGGCCGCGAGGTGTCGACACGCGCCCTGGCCTTGGGTGGTGCGTTCGGCCTGTTCGACGGTGAGTCGTCGATCAATCCCGCGGCGCTGGCGACGCTGACGACGGTCACGGCGTTGTTCACCGCGAGCGGCGACTACCGTACGGCGACCAATCCGCAGGGGACGATGTCGGGACGCGACACTCGCTTCCCACAGATCCTCGTCGGCGGCCCGATTCCGCACCATCCATTTGCCATCGGCATCAGCTATTCCCTGTACGCCGATCGCGACTTCACCATCGCGAGCGACGGAACCGCGTCGCCGCGAGGGGTGGTGGTGCCGGTCCATGACACGTTGTCGTCACGCGGCGGCGTCGACGACCTTCGGCTGGGCGCCGCCTGGGTTCAGGGACCCCATCTGTCGATCGGCGGGGCCTTTCATTTTCTCACGGGCTCGAATCGATTGGCGTCGCGGCGGTACTGGGAAGACACCAGCTACACGTCGCCGCAGGATCTGGCGGAGCTGTCCTACACCGGGACCGGGGTGTCAGTCGGGGTGATGTGGCAACCGGTGCGATCGGTGCAGCTGGCCGGTTCGTTCCGTCACGACGGATTGCTGACCGTGCAGCGAGACTCGACCGGGTCACCACCGGTGCCGTTTGCCACCGCGACCATCGGCGTGGTGCCGCTGCCAAACACGATCGATGTCGCCTTGCGGGTGATTCCCAGTCCCCGGTTGGCGCTGAGCGTGTCGGGTATCTCGCGAAACTGGTCGGTGGCCGATTCGTCGCTGGTTGCCCAGGGCTCACCCGGGGCGCGCAACACCGTCGAGCTCAACGCCGGCCTGGAACTCTTCCGGGATGTCGGACGCCCGCTCAAGTATCCGCTTCGGCTGGGCGCGCGCTGGGCCACGCTGCCATTCGAGCTGATCGACGCTCCGCAGCCGCACGAATACGGGTTCTCGATCGGAACGGGGCGGCGATTTGCGCAAGACCGCGGCGGGTTCGACATCACCGTCGAACACCTCTGGCGATCGCAGGGCTCGCAGTACACCGAGTCGGCCACGGTGATTACGTTCGGCATCTCGGTGCGCCCGGGCGGGGTGACACCGTAGCGCCTCGCGCGCACGATCGCTCCCGCCGACCTTTTCCGGAGTCCGTCATCAAGCGCGTGTACCTCGAGACCTACGGCTGCCAGATGAACGTGGCCGACAGCGAGCTGATCACGGGCGTGCTGGCGCGGAACGGCTACGCGGCGGCCAGCGAGCCTGACGGGGCTGACGTCATTCTGGTCAACACCTGCGCGGTGCGCGACAACGCCGAACAGCGCGTCATCGGGCGGGTCGGCGAGCTGCAGCGGCACAAGCGCGCCGGTACCGTGCTCGGCGTGGTGGGCTGCATGGCCCAACGCCTCGGCCCGGTGCTGCTCGAACGCGTCCCGGCGGTCGATCTCGTGGTCGGGCCGGATGGTTACCGGAACCTGGCCCAGCTGCTCGCGCACGCCGGCGCGGGTGATCGCGTGGCCGATGTCGAATACCGCGGCTGGGAGCATTACGAGGATGTGCCGCAGGTGCGGTCACCGGGTCCGACGGCGTTCGTGACGGTGCAGCGCGGCTGCGATTATCGGTGCACCTTCTGCATCGTTCCGACCACGCGCGGCCCGGAGCGGAGCCGTCGCCTCGCCGACGTCGTCTCCGAGGTACGCGGCCTGGTCGACACGGGCGTGACCGAAGTGACGTTGCTCGGGCAGACCGTCAACTCGTATCACGACGGCACCCATGACTTTGCCGACCTGCTGCGTGCGGTGGGCGCCATCGACGGCATTCGCCGGATCCGGTTCACGTCGCCCTACCCGACCGACTTCACGCCCGACGTGATCGACGCGATGGCGACGACGCCGGCCGTCTGCGATCACGTCCACCTGCCGGTGCAGAGCGGGTCGAACACGGTGCTGCGGCGGATGCTGCGCCGCTACACCCGGGAGCGGTACCTGGATGTGCTGGCGGCATTGCGCCGCGCCATGCCGTCGCTCACCGTGTCTACCGATATCATCGCCGGGTTTCCGCAGGAAACGGACGCGGAATTCGAGGAAACCGTCTCGCTCATCGACGCCGCCGGCTTCGACGACGCCTACACGTTCAAGTATTCGCTTCGCGAGGGGACGCCGGCCGAGCGGATTCGCAATCATGTAGCGGACGACGTGGCATCGGCGCGACTGACCCGGCTGGTCGCCGTGGTGCGGGCCCAGGTGCGGCGGCGCAACATGACGCGGGTGGGGCAGCTGCACGAGGCCCTCGTGGAGCGGCCCGCTCGCCGGGGCGACCTGATGCTGGCGCGTACGCGGCAGAACTTTCTGGTACTGCTCGACGTACCGCCGACCGATATTGGACAGTACCACACGGTCCGGCTCACCGGCACGACCGGATCGACCTTCACCGGCAGCGTCGAACGACCTGCCTTGGCGGTGCTATGATCATCAACGTGATGGAGCGCCACGTCACCGAAGCGTTCGACCGGTTGCACGGCGTGGTGAAAGAGTTTGTCGACACGCCCGGCCATCGCGATGACGCGATCGTGTATGCCCTCAATCGCCTGCCCCCCAAGTACGTGGTGACCGACGCCGGCAAGGCGGTCACCGAAGTGGCCCTCGACGCCGCGCAGCACCGCGCCGCCATCGATGTGCAAGTGATCGAGGCGATGCGCTTTGTCGCCGCGAGGCCGCGGGGGTGATCCGGTCCCCTTCGGGGGCGCTCTTGCTTGCCATCGGCTACGGGGCCGGTCTTGCGACCGGCCTTTCGCATTTTCCGGCCCCGGCGTTCGCGGTGGCGATACTGGTCTGTCTCGCCTGGGTGCTACACCGCGAACCCTGGTGGCCAGCACTGGTGCTGGCGGCGGCAGGCATTGCGGTCGGAACCACAACTCGCCACGGGGCGGCTGATTTGTGCGCGGCGAAGCTGCGTGCCGGGCCGGTGACGCTCACCGTCAGGAGCCTCGACCCGGGCGCCGGAAGCGGACGCGTGGTTGTGGCGGACGCCCGTTGCGCTGGTCCGGTCGCGGCACGGTGGCCGCAGCACGAGCGGATGATTCCCGCGGGCGCGATGGTCCACCTGGCGGGACAGTGGCTGCCGTTGCCGCGCGCATTTGGTCGACCCGACGGCGTCCTCCTCGTCGACAGCGCCCGGGTGATTCGCGTGGCAGCGACCGCAGTTCGAGCGCGCGCGCACCAGCATCGTGGCCAGTGCGCACGCGGAATTCGGCGACCTCGCGCCCATCGCGATCGCCATGGTGACCGGTTCGCGCGGCGAGCTTCGGCCCGAGGTTCGCGACGCGTTTGCCGATGCCGGCCTGATGCACCTGCTTACCGTGTCCGGGTTGCAGATCGCGTGGCTCACGGCCTGGTTGCTGCTGCTGCTCCGATGGTGTGGCGTGCCGCGCCATCCGGCCGAAATCGCCGCGGCGTTGGCCGGTCTGGGCGTCGCGGCCGGACTGGGATGGCCCAACGCGGCGACGCGTGCGGCCCTGTTGCTGCTGCTGGTGGCATACTGCCGCTGGCGCCAGCGGCATATTCGCATCGACGCCCTGCTTGCCGCGAGCGCGTTGCTCACGCTGTCGATCGATCCATGGGCGATCGCCGGCGTGGGGTTCTGGCTGTCGGTGTCGGGAGTGACCGGTGTCGTCATCGCGACGCGCTGGACCGATCGCCGCATCGGGAGGGCGTGGTGGGTCCGCGGGGTCAGTGCGTCCACCGGTGCCGTGGTGGCGACCGCGCCGATCGCGGCCGCGGTATTCGGCGTGGTCGCACCGGTCAGCATCGTGACCGGCGTGCTCGTGCTCCCGACCATGACGCTGCTGTTTCCCGCGCTCGTCGCCACGCTTGCGTTCCACGCGGCGTGGCCACCCCTGGCGTCAGGATTTGCCGTATGGTCAACGCTGTTGCTGCGCGCAGTCTCGTGGCTGGCGCTGCACAGCGCGGCGGTGCCACACCCGGACATCACCGGCGCACCGTGGCACGCCGCCGCTCCGTGGGTGCTGCTCGCCGCGGCGATGGTGTGGGCGATACGGGGCCGTGCGACGGCTGCCGAAGCGCTGCGGCGGATGCTGTGGATCGCGGCCACCTGCGTCGCGCTCACTGTGATGCTGCCGCCGGAGCAAGCGACAGCGCGGCCCGGCGATTTCACCTTGTTCTTCGCGAACGTCGGCCAGGGTGACGGCGCGTTGCTTCGAACGCCAGGGGGGCATTGGATCGAAATCGACGCCGGGCCCGATGAAGCGGGCCAGGACGCCGGGCGTCGCGTGATGGCGCCGCTGCTGCGAAAGAACGGCGGCCGCCGCATCGACCTGTTCGTGCTGTCACACGCGCATCGGGATCATGTGGGTGGTGCGACCGCCGTGGTCGACGCCATGCCAGTCGATCTTTCGCTCGAGCCCGGCGAGCTGTTCGCCGACAGCGCCTACCAGCGCTGGCTGGGCGCGCTGGCGTCCCATCATGATCGCTGGCGCCCAGTGCGCGCGGGAACGACGTGGACGATCGATGGCGTGTCGTTCCGGGTGCTCCACCCGCCGACAGTCTGGCCCCGCGAAGGCGAGGACTTGAACGAGGATTCGATCGTGCTGCTGGTCACCTACGGCACCTTCCGCGCGTTGCTCATGGGCGACGCGGGGATGGTGGCGGAGTCTGCGATGGCGGCCGAGCTCGGTCCGGTCGATCTGCTGAAGGTCGGGCATCACGGCTCGCGCACTGCCAGCGGTGCGGCTTTCCTCGCCGCGGTGCGTCCCGAGGCGGCCATCGTGAGCGTCGGACGCCATAACCGCTACGGACATCCGGCGCCCGAAACCCTGGCCCGGCTCGTGGCGGCAGGCGCCGCTGTCTGGCGCACCGACGTCGACGGCACCGTGACGGTCGTCACCAACGGCTCCCAGTTCAGCGTGAAAGGTGCCCGCGGCACGGCTACATTCGGCACGGGCCACTGAATTGCCGGGAGCGCGCGTGATCGATCGCACCACCGTGACAACGCTGGAACGGTTCATCCTCGAGCAGCAGGCGCTGCACGTCGATGCGACCGCCGAACTCACCAACCTCCTGTACGACATTGCGCTCGCGGCCAAACTGATCGCGGCGCAGATCCGGCGCGCCGGGCTGGTCAATATTCTCGGCTCCGCGGCCCAGGTCAACGTGCAAGGCGAGGAACAGCAGAAGCTCGACGTGTTCGCCAACGAGACCATGAAGAACGCGCTCAACCACACCGGGCGCGTGTGTGCCATGGCGTCGGAGGAAGACGAGTCGCTGATCCCGATTCCCGATGGCTATCCCGCCGGGCACTACGCCGTGCTGTTCGATCCGCTTGATGGTTCGTCGAACATCGATGTCAACGGCGCCGTCGGCACCATCTTCGCAATCCTGCGGCGGATCAGCACGACCGGACAGGGCACCCTCGACGATGTCCTCCAGCCCGGGCGCAACCTCATCGCCGCGGGGTACGTGATGTACGGGTCGAGCGTGATGATGGTGTACTCCGCGGGCCACGGCGCGCACGGGTTCACGCTCGATCCCACGATTGGCGAGTTTCTGCTGTCGCACGAACACATCACCACGCCCCGCACCGGCAAGTACTACAGCGCCAATGAATCGAACTTCGGTCGCTGGTCGCGCGGCGTGCAGCGCGCGGTACGCGGCATGCACGGCGACGATCCGGCGCGGATGCAGCGCAAGAACTCCCGCTACGCCGGGTCGCTGGTGGCCGATTTCCATCGCAACCTCATCGCGGGCGGCGTCTATCTCTATCCCGGTGACGCAGCCAATCCGAACGGCAAGCTGCGGCTGCTCTACGAGTGCGCGCCCATGGCCTTTCTCGTGGAGGCGGCGGGCGGCAACGCCACCGATGGCGCGCGGCGCATCCTCGACATCGCACCGACCGACCTGCACCAGCGCACGCCGCTCGTGATCGGCGGCGCCGACGATGTCGCCTATGTCACCCAGGTGATCGCCGAGGCGTCGGCCGGGTGACCGATCCCCTGCATGTCGCCGTGCCGGCGCTCGCGCACCCCGCGGACTGGGAGGGCGACCCCTCGCGCGACCTCGGCGAACCCGGCGCGTTTCCGTACACGCGCGGCGCCTATCCGGGCATGTACACCCGTCGGCCATGGACCATGCGGCAGTATGCCGGGTTCGGGTCGGCCGCCGAGACCAACGAACGGTTCCGGGCGCTGCTCGCGGCGGGGCAGACCGGGTTGTCGACCGCCTTCGACCTGCCGACCCAGATGGGGTACGACTCGGACCATCCGATGGCGGCCGGTGAAGTCGGGCGGGTCGGCGTGGCGATCGATACCGTCGAGGATCTCAAGGTCCTGTTCCGGGATATTCCGCTCGACCGGGTCACGACCTCGATGACCATCAACGCCACCGCCGCAATCCTGCTGGCGATGTACGTGGTGGTAGGCGACGAGGCGGGCGTTGCGCGCGCGCGGCTGGGTGGCACGGTGCAGAACGACGTGCTCAAGGAGTACATCGCGCGCGGCACGTACATCTATCCCGTGGAACCGTCGCTCCGGCTGGTGACCGACATCTTCCGGTTCATCAGCGACGAGGGGATGAGCTTCAACCCGATCTCGATCTCGGGCTACCACATGCGCGAGGCCGGTGCCACGGCCGTGCAGGAGGTGGCGTTCACCCTCGCCAACGCGATGGAGTACGTGCGCCGCGGCATTGCGGCCGGCGTGCCGCTCGCGTTGTTCGGGCCGCGGCTGTCGTTCTTCTTTGCCGCGCACAACGACCTGCTCGAGGAAGTCGCCAAATTTCGCGCGGCACGACGGCTCTACGCGCGCCTGATGCGCGAACGCTTCGGCGCCGATGACGCGTCGGCGCGTCTCCGGTTTCACACACAGACGGGCGGCGTGACGCTGCAGGCGCAGCAACCGCTGAACAACGTGGTCCGGGTCGCGATCCAGGCCCTTGCCGGCGTGCTTGGCGGTACCCAGTCCCTGCACACCAACGGGTACGACGAGGCGCTGGCGCTGCCGACCGAGGCATCTGCCACGCTGGCGCTGCGCACCCAGCAAATTCTTGCGTTCGAGAGCGGGGCCACGCGCAGCATCGATCCGTTGGCCGGCAGCTGGTATGTCGAGCACCTGACCGACCGGATCGAAGCCGAGGCGCGGGAACTGCTCGGCGCGGTCGACGAACTCGGTGGGGCGGCGACGGCGGTGGAGCAGGGATTCTTTCAGCGCCACATCGCCGACAGTGCCTGGGCGGCCCAGCAGGCGGTCGAATCGGGCGCGACGACGATCGTGGGACTCAATCGATTCGCCACGGACGCCCCCGCGCCGACAATTGTCGTGCCCGACTACCGTGCGCTGGAGATCGGCCAGCGCGAGCGGCTGGCTGCCGTGAAGCGCGACCGCGATGCCGATCGCGTGGCCGCGACCACGACGGCGATTACCGAGGCCGCCGCGACCAGCACGCCGCTGATGCCGCTGATCATCGACGCGGTGCGCATCCGGGCCACCGTGGGTGAGATCAGCGATGCGCTGCGAGTTGTGTGGGGCGTCTATCAGGGTGGCGCGCGCTGAGACCGATGGATGCCTGATCCGGACCGCCGCGCATCAGCCACGCCGCCGGGTGCGACACGCCAGGACCATCACCTGGTCGTATCGCGTCACGCCCGTGTGCTGGTCGTCGGCGATCCAGCTGCCGCCACCGAAGTCTGGCTGCTGCTGCACGGCTACGCGATGCTCGCGCGCGGCATCATGCACTGGTTTCGAAGCGCCGAGCGGCCGGACCGCCTGCTGGTTGCGCCCGAAGCGCTGTCGCGGTTCTACGTCGAACGCGAGGCGGGTTACCGGAGCGTGGGGGCCTCGTGGACGACGCGCGAGGATCTGGAGCACGAACTGGTGGATCAATATGCGTACCTCGAGCGGGTCGTGACGGAATTCGTGCCGGCGGCGCTCCCGATGCACGTGCACGGATTTTCGCAGGGTGTATCCGTGGCGACGCGGTGGACGGCCCGCACCGCCCGCCGCGTGCACCGTCTGGTGTGCTGGGCCGGCGCCATCCCGGCCGATGTCGCCGTCGACGGGCTGCTGCGTCAGATGATGGGCGAGCCGGTGCACCTGGTGGTCGGGGACATGGACACGCGAGTCACGCCAGCACAGGTCGAAGCCGACGCACATCGGCTTCGCGCGGCGGGCGTGCCGGTCGAGCTGCATCGATTCGCCGGCGGCCACACTGTCGATCGCAGTGTGCTCGCGACCTTTGCCGGCGCACCCGCGGCCCCTTCCTGAATATCTTTCAGCCATGCCGACTTACGAATACCGTTGCAAGCGAGGGCACAGCTTCGAACGCGTCCAGAAGATGAGCGACAAGCCGGTCGCAAAGTGCCCGGTCTGCGGCGCCCCGGCGTCGCGGGTGATCAGCGGCGGGCAAGGTGTGATCTTCAAGGGCAGCGGCTTCTACATCACCGATTACGGCAAGGACGGCAAGGGGCCACGGAAGGAATCCGACGTTCCGGCGGCGGCCGAGCCCAAGGCCAAGGCCGACGCCCTGGGCGGCGATACCACTGCGGCCGCGCCAACGGCGCCCGCCGGCGACCCGAAGCCGGCCAAGCCCGCGAAAGCTGCCAAGCCGGGCCCGAAGTGACCGATGCGTTGCGCGCCGAACTGGCGCGCGTGGCCGACGCGTTCGGCGGCGACATCAACTACACGCTGGAACGGCCGCGCGACGCGTCGCATGGCGACCTGTCCACCAATCTTGCCATGCAGCTGGCTCGGCGGGACCGCGTCAACCCCAGGGAGACGGCGGCGCGCGTGATCGCGGCGCTCGACTTGCCGCGCGCGCGTCTCGCGAGCGCCGAAATCGCCGGTCCCGGATTCATCAATTTCCGCCTCGCAGCCGATACGCTGGTCGCTGATTTCGGGCGCATTCTCGAGCAGGGCGCCGACTTCGGTCGTGCAGAGGCCGCGGCGCCGCAACGGATCGATGTCGAGTTCGTCTCCGCCAACCCCACCGGTCCGCTGCACGTGGGCCATGGGCGTGGCGCGGCGATTGGCGACGGCATTGCGTCGCTGCTGGAGTGGACGGGGCACACCGTGACCCGCGAATTCTACGTCAACGACGCCGGCGTGCAGATCGATCGGCTGGCGGAATCGCTCTGGGCACGCGTGCAGCAGGCCGCCGGACGCCAGGCGGTGATTCCCGAAGGCGGCTATCACGGCGAGTATCTCGCTGAGACCGCCGCGGAACTGCTGCGCACGTCGGGACCGGGACTCGCCGATCTGCCCGCGGCCGACGGCATCGCTCGCTGCCGGGCGGCGGCGCTGGCAACGCAACGCGTCGAGCAGGACGCGACGCTGGCCGATTTCGGCGTGCATTTCAATGTGGTGGCGTCGGAACAGGCGCTGTACGACGCGGGGCAGGTGCAGGCTGTAATCGCCGAGCTGGGTGAGCGGGGTTTGACCTTTGAAGAGGACGGTGCCCTGTGGCTGCGCAGCTCGGCGTTCGGCGACGATCGGGATCGCGTGCTGCGCAAGAGTGACGGCAGCTACACCTATCTCGTGCCCGACATCGCCTATCACCTCGACAAGCGCCGGCGTGGCTTCGATCACGTGATCGACGTATGGGGTGCCGACCATCACGGCTACATCGCCCGGATGCAGGCGGCACTCTCGGCACTCGGCGTGCCGGCCGACTGGTTTGCGGTGACGGTGGTGCAACTGGTGCGCGTCGTTCGGCATGGCGAAGAGGTGAAGATGTCGAAGCGCTCGGGTGACTTCGTCACGCTGCGCGAGTTATACGAGGAGACGGGGGTCGACGCGGCGCGCTACTGGTTCCTGATGCGGCGCGCGGATACGCACCTGACGTTCGACATCGAAGTGGCCAAGTCGAGCACCGATGAGAATCCGGTGTTCTATGTCCAGATGGCGCACGCGCGCATGGCGGGCATCCTGCGCAACGCTGGTGAGACCGGCGACGGCCCGGCGGGCGACATCGATCCTGGCGTGCTCAGCGACCCGGATACCGTGCTCCTGAAGAAGTTGCTCGAGTTTCCCGACGTGGTGATGCGCGCAGCCACCGAGCGCGAACCGCATCGGGTCACCACCTATCTCGACGAACTCGCGCGGCTGACCCACGCGTGGTATCACGCCAGCCGCGTGCTCGGCGAGCCGGCGCCCGTGCAACAGGCGCGGCTGCTGCTGGCGCGCGGGACGCGCCAGGTCATCGCCAACGCGCTGCGGCTGCTGGGCGTCTCCGCCCCGGATCGGATGTGACGTCATGACGCTGCTCGTGGTGGGAAGTGTGGCCCTCGATTCGATCTTCACGCCGTTCGGGTCGACCGCCGACGCCATCGGCGGGTCGGCGGTGCACTTTGCCGTCGCGGCATCGCTGCTGCATCCGGTGCGCGTGGTCGGGGTGGTCGGCGACGATTATCCGCTCGCCGAGCTCGAGCGACTCGCGCCGCGTGGCATTGACTGGAGCGGCGTCGAGCACGCCCCGGGCGAGTCGTTTCGCTGGAAGGGGAAGTACTCCTACGATCTGCAGAGCCGCGAGACGCTCGAAACGCGCCTCGGCGTTTTTGCAAACTTCCGGCCCCGGTTGCCGCGGGGCGCCGAAGACGCGCGGGTGGTGTTCCTCGGCAACATCGATCCCGTCCTGCAACTGAGCGTGCTGGATCAGGTCAAGGCGCCGCGGTTCTGCGCGTGCGACACGATGAATTACTGGATCCAGTCGCGGCGCGACGAGTTGCTGCAACTGCTGCACCGCGTCGACATGCTCATGGTCAATGATGGGGAGGCCCGCGAACTGTCGGGCGACTGGAACATTCACCGCGCCGGCCGATGGATCCTGGCGCGGGGACCGAGCAAAGTGGTGATCAAGCAGGGCGAATTCGGTGCCCTGCTGCTCGAGCCCGGGCGTTCGTTCCACGTGCCGGCATTTCCGCTGGAGGAAGTCTTCGATCCCACCGGCGCCGGCGACGCCTTTGCCGGCGGTTTCATGGGCTATCTCGCGCGCGCGGGCGCCGTCGACACCGCGCATCTCCGGCGAGCCATGGTCTATGGAGCTGCGATGGGGTCGTATGCGGTGTCGGGATTCGGCGTCCGCGGCTTCGAGGGCGTGACCACCGGCGACGTGGAACGACGAGTGCAGCAGTTCGTCGACCTGACGCACATCCCGGCGGCCGAACCGGAGGCGCCGGCGTGACGTCCCCGTTGTACGCGACCGCCGGCGTTGATCTCGATGCCGCCGACGCGGCCAAGCAGCGCATTGCCGCAGTGGTCGCCGGCACCCGCACCGCGTTGTCGCTGGGACAGGTGGGCGCGTTTGGCGGCATGGTCCGCGTGCCGGCCGATATTGTCGATCCGGTGCTGGTGATGAGTACCGATGGCGTCGGCACCAAGGTGCTCCTGGCGCAGCGCACCGGTCGGTACGACACGGTGGGCGAGGATCTTGTCAACCATTCGGTCAACGACATCCTGGTTCACGCGGCCCGGCCGATTGCGTTCATGGACTACGTCGCCGGCCATCGGCTGCCGGTCGCGATGATCGCCGCGGTCGTCGAGGGGATCGGGCGGGCCTGCAAGGCACACGGCATGGTGCTGGCCGGCGGCGAGACCGCGCAAATGCCGGGGCTGTATGCCGCCGAAACATTTGATCTCGCCGGCACCATCATTGGCGTCGCCAGCGAATCGCAGGTGATGCACGGAGACCGGATCGTGCCAGGCGACGCGTTGCTCGCCTATGCGTCGAGCGGCCTGCATACCAACGGCTACACGCTCGCCCGCCGCGTGCTCTTCGATCAGGCGCCGCTCGCCGACGATGCGCTCATTCCCGGCACCACGACGACGGTGATCGATGGTCTGCTCGCCGTGCATCGCAGTTACGCCGCCGCGATCACGCCGGTGCTCGACCAGCTGCACGGACTGGCGCACATCACCGGCGGCGGCATCGCGGGCAACCTGGTGCGGGTCCTGCCGGCCCATTGTGAGGCGGTGATCGACACGGCGTCGTGGGAATGGCCGCCGCTATTCCGACTGATTGCCGAGCGGGGCGCCGTATCGCTCGCCGAGATGCGCGATGTCTTCAACCTCGGCATCGGCATGATCGCCGTGGTGCCGCGAGACGCCGTCGCGCGGGTCCGCGATGCCGCGCAGCGCGACGGTGTGGCAACTTGGCAGTGCGGTATCGTGCGCGCCGGCGCTCGGGGCGTGCGGTTCGATGGTTGAGATGAGCGCGTGAAGTGGCTGGTTGGCGCGACAGCAGCCGCGGTGGTGCTGGTGCGTCCGCTGGGCGCGCAAGGGCACCCGCAATGCGCGGCATACACCGACGGCGATCCCCACGTGGGTCATCCCGCCTACAATCTTTGCAACGCCGCGATCGACGGCGCTGCGGTCTTCACGCCAGCGGTCGGCATCCTGGTCACCGGTGGCAATCCGATGCCCGGCTCCACAACGGGCATGGGCGGCTTTGGCCGTATGGGAGTCACGTTGCGCGTGAACGCGACGACCATCGTGATCCCCGACCCGAATTACGACGGTGCCGCGAGCCGGGTCGGAGCCAAGCCTGCAACGCTGGCACCCGCGCCGCTGGTTGAGGCCGGTTTCGGGCTCGTGCGCGGGCTGCGTCATGGTGAGCTGGCGGTGGACCTGCTCGGGTCCGCGGAACTGCTGCCCACCCGGTTGGTCGACGACGTGCGTCTCGACGTCAACGCGCGCGCCATCGGCAGTGTCGCAGTCGGCCTCGGTATCGGCGCCCGAGTCACTGCGCTCACCGAGCGGGGGCCGCGGCCCGGCATCACTATCAGCGCCGTGCACCGTTCGCTGCCGCGCATGGGAGTTGGCGACGTGCTCCTGGGCGACCAGCTCTCCTACGCCATGGACCTCGGGGCGACAGAATACCGCGCGGTCGTCGGCAAGCATGCGGGTGTCTGGCAGGTCGCGCTTGGCGGCGGGTGGACGGACTACCAGGGCCGTGGCGACGCCACCTTTCGCGATCCCTCGACCGGCGCCGCTGCGCCGGCGGCGTCATTCACGATTCACGACTCGCGAACCACCGGTTTTGTCGACGTTGGCGCGCGCGTCGGTGGGTTCAACCTGATCGGCGAGGCCGGCGTGCAGCAGGGCCGCGACCTCGCGCAGTGGACGACATTCGACGGCAATGATCCGCGACAGCCACGCGTCTATGGCAGCCTGGGGTTGCGTCTTGGCTTCGAGTGATCCCGATGACGAACGCTGGATGGCGCGCGCTCAGGCACTGTCGCTGCGCGGGTGGGGCCGCACCGCGCCCAATCCGCTGGTCGGCGCCCTCGTGGTGCGCGACGGTGTCGTCGTGGGCGAAGGGGCGCATGAGGAATTCGGCGAGCGCCATGCCGAGGTCGTGGCGCTGGCGCGGGCTGGCGCGCGCGCGCGTGGCGCCACCTTGTACGTCACCCTCGAGCCGTGCAGCCATACCGGCAAACAGCCGCCGTGCGTCGACGCCGTGATCGCGGCGGGGATCGCGCGCGTCGTCATCGCGACGGCGGACCCCAACCCGGTCGCGGCGGGCGGAGCCGCGATCCTGCGGGGTCACGGCATTGTTGTTGACATGGGCGTCCTCGCCAGAGAATCGTCGCGCATCAATTTCCGGTTCCTGGATCGGTTCGGTCAACGCGAGCGCCCGTTCGTCGCGGTCAAGCTGGCGGTGTCGATGGACGGAATGATTGCCGACGCGATGGGAGACTCACGCTGGCTGTCGGGCAGCGCCGCGCGGGACTGGGTGCACTGGCTGCGCGCCGGGTTCGGAGCCATTGCGGTGGGTGGCGCGACGGCCGCGCGCGACGATGCGCGCTTGACCGTCCGCGGACCCGTGGTGCCGCGGGTGACGCCGGATCGTATCATATTCGATCGGTCGGCGACGCTGCTGGCGTCGGCGGCGATCTTCACCGCCAGCGACGCACCCGCGCCCATCATCGTGGTGAGTGCGGCCCATGCCGCCGCCGCGCGGCAACGATGGAATGGGCTGGCGGCCGATGTCGTGGTGGCCGATACGCTCGCTGACGCGCTTCGTCTGCTGCAGGGGCGTGGCGTCGACTCGATGCTGGTCGAAGGCGGCGGTCGGCTCGCGGGCGCACTTCTCGATGCGGATCTCGTCGACCGCGTCTACCAGATCGAGTGCCCGCTCTGGCTCGGACCCGGCCATGCCGCATGGGCGGGCATGCAGTCTCGTGCCATTGCACGCGCTTCAAGGTGGCACGTGATGCACACCGCGCTCCTCGGAGAAGACGTGATGATCGAACTCGGGCGCCGCTGATGTTTACCGGCCTGGTGACTGATGTAGGCACGGTGGCGACCATCGCTGACGCAGCCGGGGGTCGGGACCTTACCATCGCCGCGACGTACCGCGACGTGGAACCCGGCGAAAGCATTGCGGTGGACGGCGCGTGCCTCACCGTGACCCACACGGACTACGCTCGATTCGGCGTGCACGTGATCGTGACGTCGCTCGATCGCACCGCTTTCGGGAACTATTCCGCCGGGCGCCGCGTCAATCTGGAGCGTGCGCTGCGTGTCGGCGACCGGCTCGGCGGCCACCTGGTGCAGGGGCATGTCGACGCCGTCGGCGAGGTGATCCGCATTGCCACCCGCGACGACGCGCGATTGCTGGACATTCGCGTGCCGCCGGCCATCGCCGAGACGGCGCTTCCGCAGGGGTCGATCACGATCGATGGCGTGTCGTTGACCGTGAACGCGCGGATCGGCGCGGATGTGGTCCAGGTTTCGTTGATCCCGTTTACCTTGGATCACACGGCCCTGGGCGACCGACATGTCGGTGATCCGGTGCATCTCGAGGGAGACCTGGTGGGCAAGTATGTGCGGCACCTGATGCAGTCGCGGGGAACAGCGGGGTGGGCATGACGCTCGCGCCGATCGAACGCGCCATCGCCGAAATCCGCGCCGGGCGCATCGTCGTCGTGGTCGACGACGACGATCGCGAGAACGAGGGTGACCTCGTGTGTGCCGCGGCGCTGGTCACGCCCGAGCTCGTCAACTTCATGGCGCGCCACGGTCGCGGCTGGATCTGTCTCGCGCTGACCCCGCAGGATTGTCAGCGCCTGGACTTGCCGCAGATGGTGGAGCAGAATGCCGAGCCGATGCGGACGGCGTTCACCGTCACCATCGACGCGCAGCGTCGTTTCGGGGTCACCACGGGGATTTCGGCGAGCGATCGGGCCACGACCATCAAGGTGGCCATCGACCCGGCCAGTACCGCGGCCGACCTGCGCCGGCCGGGACACATCCAGCCGTTGCGTGCCCAGGCGGGTGGCGTGCTGCACCGGGTCGGCCACACCGAGGCGAGCGTCGACCTCGCGCGACTGGCCGGGCTGGCACCGGCCGGCGTGATCTGTGAAATTCTCAATCCTGACGGCTCGATGGCGCGGCTGCCGGAGCTGACGGTGTTCGCGGCCGAACACGGGCTGGCGCTCATTTCGGTGGCCGACCTGGTGGCCTATCGCCTCCGGACCGAACAGCTGGTGCACCGCGTCGCCGAGGCGCGTCTGCCCACAGAATTCGGCGAATTTCGCGTGGTCGGCTATCGCAACGACGTGGACGACGCCGAACACGTGGCCCTGATTCACGGTGACGTCGAGGGCCAGCCCGGTGTCCCGGTCCGCATGCACTCGAAGTGTCTTACCGGCGACGTCTTCCATTCACGGCGCTGTGATTGCGGCAACCAGCTGCACCGCGCGATGGAGATCATTGCCCGCGAAGGCCGCGGCGTGATCGTCTACCTCGACCAGGAAGGTCGCGGCATCGGGTTGCTCAACAAGCTGCGCGCCTACGCGCTGCAGGACGACGGTACGGATACCGTCGCGGCGAACGAGCAGCTCGGCTTCAAGGCGGATCTCCGGGACTTTGGCATCGGCGCACAGATTCTCCGCGACCTCGGGCTCTCGACGCTGCGCGTCATGACCAATAATCCGCGCAAGCTCGTCGGCCTCGACGGGTACGGGCTCGAGATCGTCGAGCGGATTCCGCTGCTCACCGACGCCACCCCGGAGAACAGTGCGTACCTGGCGGCAAAGCGCGACAAGCTGGGCCACCTGCTGGCGCACTGATGACGGAATTCGAAGGCCGGATGCAGTCGGCCGGCCGGGTGGGTGTGGTGGTCTCGCGCTACCACGAACGGATCACATCGCGGCTGCTCGAGGGAGCGTTGGTGGCGTGCCGCGAAGCCGGGCTGCTCGAGGCCGATGTTGACGTACTCTGGGTGAGCGGCGCGTTCGAACTCGGTGTAGTGATCACCGCCGCGGCCCACAGCGGGCGCTACGTCGCGCTCGTCGCGCTCGGCGTCGTGATCCGGGGCGAGACGCCCCATTTCGACTACGTGGCGGGCGAAACCGCCGCCGCCGTGGCCCGCGCCGCCACCGATTCGCTGGTGCCGGTGGGTTTCGGCCTGCTCACCTGTGACACGATGGCCCAGGCCGAGGCCCGGGCCGGCGGTGCCGCGGGCAACAAGGGCCGCGAGGCGGCCGAGGCGGCCCTGCGTACCGCCGACCTCATCCGGCACGCGTTGGAAGACTGATGCGCATCGAGTCAAAGACACGCGCCCGGGCGCTGCAGGCACTCTACGCCCTCGAAGTCACCGGGTTCGACGTGCCGGCCGTCGACAACGGAATCGGCCGGTTGACGGGCCAGGTGCCGCTCATCATCGACCGCGTCGAACCGATGGTGCAGGGAATTCGCGCGGCGCAGGCCGAGATCGATGCCGTCGCCCAACGGGCCGCCGACAACTGGCGGCTTGATCGTGTGGCCATTGTTGAACGGAACATTCTGCGGATCGCCATCTTCGAATTGCGCAGTGGCCGGGTGCCCACCAAGGTCGTCATCGACCAGGCGTTGTGGCTGGCCCACCGGTTTGCCGGCGCGCGCGCACCGGCGTTCATCAATGGCGTGCTCGATCGAGCGGCCCGTGATCTCGGCCGGTTGTAGCGACCGATGAAAATCCTGCTTGCCAACTGGCAGGATCGGCGCAATCCGCACGCCGGCGGTGCCGAGATTCATCTGTTCGAGATCTTCTCGCGACTGGCTGCCCGCGGCCACGATGTGCGGTTGATTTGCGCCGGATTCGCCGGCGCCGCCGCCGAGGACGTGGTCGACGGGATCGACGTGCGCCGATCCGGCGGCCGCCATTCGTTTGCCCTGCGCGCCGCCCCTGCGATCCGCGCCGCGGCGCGCCACTGGTCGCCGGACGTAGTCGTGGATGACATCAACAAGCTTCCCCTCTTCACGCCATGGCTGACGCGTCGCCCGGTGTATGCGATCGTGCCGCACCTGTTCGGGACCACCGCGTTCGACGAACTCGCCTGGCCGATGGCGGCCACGATCTGGACGGCCGAGCGCGCCATTCCCCGGGCCTATCGGCGGGCGTGGTTTCATGCCATCAGCGATTCGACCCGCGACGATCTGGTGGCGCGCGGGATTCCCCGCGAGCGTATCGCCGTGGTGTATCCGGGTGTCGACACGGCGCACTTCTCGCCGGATCCCGCGGGGCATCCCCGCCAAGCCGCGCAGTTCGTCTACATCGGTCGGCTCAAACGGTACAAGGGCGTCGGACGGGTGATCGAGGCGTTGGCGATCGCGCAGCGGGCCCGTCCGGACATCACGCTGGTAATTGCCGGCACTGGCGACGATCGCGGGCGGCTGGAAGCACTGGCGCGCGATCGCGGGGTCGCCCGGGCGGTGCGGTTTGCCGGATTCGTCGACGAGCCCACCCGGCTCACGCTCTTGCGGGAGTCGGTGGCAAACGTATTTCCTTCACCCAAGGAAGGGTGGGGCATCACGGTGATGGAAGCGGCTGCGTGCGGGACGCCATCGTTGGCCTCGGACTCGCCGGGCCTGCGCGACTCGGTGCGACACGGCGTGACCGGCGTGCTGGTGCCCCATGGCGACGTGCAGGCACTCGCCGCCGAAATGATCCGGTTGGTCGAGAACCCGGCGCGCGTCACCGCGCTTGGCGTGGCAGCGCGGGAGTGGGCGCAGCAGCTCAGCTGGGCGCGCGCGGCCGACGTGGTCGAGCGGCATCTCACGGAATTGGCGGCGGGTCGCTTGACCGCCGCATCCTTGCAAGCGTAAGGACGGGTCGACTGCGCTTTCGCGATTTCCTGGCTGCTGCGGAACAACTCCAGCTCGAACCGTTGACCGGCGAGCTGGGCCTCGACCGGCTGGTGCCCGACGCCGACATCGCGTCGCCGGGCCTCGCCCTCGCCGGCTATCACGGGCGATTCATTCCCGATCGCCTCCACGTCCTCGGCGAAACCGAGATCACCTATCTCGCATCGCTGGGAGCGGCCGAGCGGCGCGCGTCGCTGGAAGGATTCTTCCAGTACGATCTCCCGGCCGTGTTCATCACCAAGCAGCTCGACCCTCCCGAACCGCTGCTCGCGCTGGCCGTGGCACGGCACATTCCGGTGCTCCGCACATCGCTCAAGACGGCGGAGTTCTACAAGCGCATCAAGCCGATCATCGAGGACGCATTTGCGCCGCGCACCACCCTGCATGGCTCGCTGGCCGACGTGTACGGGGTGGGCTTGCTGTTCATGGGACGGTCGGGCATCGGCAAGAGCGAATGTGTGCTCGACCTGGTCGAGCGCGGGCACCGGCTCGTGGCCGACGACGTGGTGAAGGTCACGCGGCGCGGCACCGACGTACTGATCGGGCAGGGTCACGAACTGGCGGCGCATCACATGGAGATCCGCGGCGTCGGGCTGGTCGACATTCCGGCGCTGTTCGGCGTGCGCTCGGTGCGGCAGCAGAAGCGGATCGAGGTGGTCGTGCAGCTCGAGGATTGGGAGAATGCCCGCGACGCAGATCGTACCGGACTGCAGCGCGATACATCCACCGTCCTCGACGTCGCGATCCCGAAGGTGATCGTGCCGCTCAATCCCGGCAAGAACATCACGGTAATTTCCGAAGTGGTGGCCATGATGCATCTGTTGCGATACAGCGGCGTGGATGTGGCCGCAGCGTTCAACGAACGGTTGATCAAGAAGATGCGCGAGAAGCGTGGTGTGCGGGAATACCTGCGCGGAGACATCGAGTGAGCCGCATCAAGGGCGTGGTGGTCGGTCACGGGCAGTTGGCCGCCGCGCTCATCGGCGCGGTCGAACAGATCAGCGGGCCCGACAGCGGGCTGGTGCCGATCTCGAACACCGACTGCGATCGCGGGACGCTGGAAGAACGCATCCTGGCGGAGGCGCTGCCGGGGCCGACGCTGCTGTTCATCGACATGCCGAGCGGGTCCTGTCACTTCGCCGCAATGCGCCGGTTGCAGTCGAATGCCGACGTCCGCGTGGTCACCGGCGTCAATCTCGCCATGCTGCTGGAGTTCGTGTTCCACCGGGACGGCCCGGTCGATGACGTCGCGCACCAGGTCGCCGACGCAGGCGCCCGGGCCGTGGCTACGCGCTGATGACCTTGCGGCTGCTGCGCGTCGATGATCGGCTGGTGCACGGACAGGTCGTGATCGGCTGGGGTCGTCCGCTGGCGGCCCGATTCATCGTGCTGGTTGACGACGACGTGCGCAGCAGCGCCTGGGAACAGGATCTCTACCGCATGGCGGTCCCCGACGACGTCGAGATCGTGTTTGCCAGTGTGCCCGAGGCCGTGGCCCACATGTCCGACTGGATCGACGATCCGCGGCCCGGCATGCTGCTCACCGCCGACCTCGCCACCATGGCCGCACTGCACGATGCACTCCCCACGCTGGTCCACCACATCAACATCGGTGGTCTGCACCATCGTCCGGGACGCGTCGAGCGCTTGCGTTACGTCTACCTCGACCCGCAGGACGAGGCGTTGTTGCGGCGGCTCGGGCAGGAGGGCGCCGACATCACGGCGCAGGATCTGCCCACCACGGCCCCGGTGACCTTGACGACACTCATCAAATGACGGGGCTCCTGCCGCTGGATCTCGGGCTGGTGGTGGTGTGGGGTGTGGTCGCCGGACTCGACCTCGTCAGCGTCCTGCAAGGCCTGTTGTCGCGTCCGTTCGTCGCGGCGGCGGTGGCCGGATGGTTGATGGGCAATGGCGCGGCGGGTTTGCTCGCAGGGATGGCGTTGGAGCTCTATGCACTCGACGTGCTGCCGATCGGTGCGGCCCGATATCCGGACTGGAGCGTGGCGTCGGTCGCGGGCGGCGCGGCCGCCGCGCTTGCGCCCGATCAATTGGCAATCGGCCTGGCCGGGTTGATCGCGCTGCCGCTGGCCGCGCTGGGCGGATGGACGTTGCAGCAGCTGCGTCGGCGCAACGCCGCGTCGGTACAACGTCGCCTGGCACGCGTATCGTCGGGCGACGCTCGCGCCATCTGGGAGTTGCAGCGCAACGGGATCCTGCGCGACGCGTTGCGATCGCTGGTGCTGGTGACGATCGGCGTGGCCGCTGCCGTGCTCGTGGCGCGGTTGCCGTGGGCCCGGTTGAGTCGCGCGCCGTGGCTGTCGTGGGCGGTGCTCGCCGGCGGCATCGCGTCGGCGCTGAGCGGCGCCGCGCGCAGCAGCGGGCGCGGCGCCCGCCGCCGCTGGTTGGTGGTCGGGTTGGTGACGGGCTGCGTCGTGGCGTGGCTGCGGTGACGTCGCGCACGGAGGCGCTGCTGCGATTGCTCACGGTGCAGGCGTCGTGGACGTACGAGCGCATGGCGGGGATCGGCGTGGGGCACGCCGCCGCGCCGCTGCTGCGCGATGTGTTTGCGACCCGATCGATCGCCGAACGCGAGCAGGCGGTGGCGCGCTCGGCGGAATTCTTCAATTCCCATCCCTACCTCGCGGGCATTGCCGTGGGCGCCGTTGTCGCCGCTGAGCGGGATCAGGTGCCGGGCGAACGGATCTCGCACCTGCGGATCGCGCTGTCAGGCCCGCTCGGCGCGCTGGGTGATCAGTTGATCTGGGCCGGATCGGTCCCGGTGCTCATTGGCCTGGCGCTGGCCGCTGAGCCGTGGCTTGGCGGCATGGCGGTCGTAGGCGCGGTGGTGGTGCACAATGTGTTGCGGCTGTGGATCACGGCGTGGGGTCTCGACCTGGGTTTGCGCAACGGCGTCAACGTCGGCACCGCCCTGCAGCGGTCATGGCTGCCGCGCGTGGTGGGTCCGGTGCAGCGCGCCGCCGGATTTGCGGTGGGGCTGGCGGTGCCGATCGTGGCATGGCGGGGGCTGATCGCAGCGCCCGCACGGGTCGCCGTGTTCGTCGCGGTGGCCGGAGTGATCGGAGCGGCGCTGGCCATTGCACCAGCCACCCGGGTGCGTGTCACGGGGCTCCGCATCGGCCTCGTGTTCGTCGCGATCGCGCTGGTAGCGGCGGTGGTGCCATGACGGTCGCGCGCGAAGGCACGATCGTCAATTCGCTTGGCATGCACGCCCGGCCGGCGGCGCAGGTGGTCCGGCTGGCATCGTCCTTTGCGTCGCTGATTGAACTGGAACACGATGGCCAGAGCGTCAACGGCAAGAGCATCATGGGTGTCATGACGCTCGCCGCCGAATGCGGCGCCACGGTCATGGTGCGCGCCACCGGTGACGACGCCGAAGCGGCCGTGGCAGCGTTGCTCGCATTGATCGCCGCAGGGTTCGGCGAAACGTGACGATGCGGACGTTGCGTGGCGTGGGCGTTTCGCCCGGCGTCGCAGTGGCCCCGGCGATGACGGTGCGCTGGGCGTTCCCGGCGATTCCCGAACGTACCATCACCGCGGACCAGGTCGACGGCGAACTGGCGCGACTCGATGCCGCGGCGCGGGCAGTGTCGGCGCAGCTCGAGGCGCTCCGGGCGCGCACCCTGGAGCGCGCCGGTCCCGAGGCCGCGGGAATCTTCGATGCGCAGATCCTCATGGTGCAGGATCGCGATTTCCTTGCCACCGTCGAGGCGCTGATCCGCAAGAGCCTGCTGTCGGCCGAAGGCGCGTACGAATTCCGCGCACTCGAGCTGCGCAACAGCTGGCAGACCGCGCGGCAATCCTTCCTGCGCGATCGCGTCGCCGACCTCAGTTCCATCCAGTTGCGCATGCTGCTGCAGCTGCTGGGCCGGTCCGACGACGACGCGTGGCTGGGCGAGATCCGCGAACAGGTCGTGCTCGTGGCCCACGAACTGTCGCCGGGCCTGATGGTGCAACTCGATCGTGATCATATCGCCGGCGTCATCAGCGAAGAAGGTACGCGCACCTCGCACGCAGCCATCCTGGCGCACTCGCTCGGCATTCCGGCCGTGATGGGCGTGACCGGTGCGCTCGATGCGATCGACGACGGGCTGATCGTGCTGCTCGACGGCCAGACCGGGCAGGTCCTGCTCGATCCGACGTCGGACGACCTCGAATCGGCGCGGGTGCAGTCGTTCCGCCGCCATCGCCTGGAGATGCAGCTCGAAGGCATCGCCGATCAACCCACCGTGACCCCCGACGGCAGCCGGGTCGTGCTGCAGGGTAACGTTGACTTGCCGGAGGAAGTCGACGTCGCGGTGCGCCACGGCGCCGAAGGCGTCGGGCTGCTGCGCAGCGAATTCCTGATCACCGGCCGCACCGCGATGCCCTCGGAGGACGAACAGACGGAGTATTATCGGCGCGTGGGGGCGGCGTTCGGCGCGCGGCCGGTGGTGGTGCGCACCTACGACCTCGGCGGCGACAAGTTTCCCGCGGCCTTCCTCGCGCCGCACGAGCCCAATCCCTTCCTCGGCTGGCGGTCGATTCGCGTCTGCCTCGACCAGCCCGAGATCTTCCGGCCGCAGCTTCGGGCACTGCTGCGCGCCGGCGCGGACCGCAACATCTGGCTGATGGTGCCGATGGTGATTGCACTCGACGAAGTCGACGCGGTCAAGCGGCTCCTCGCCGAAGAGGCGGCGGATCTGCGCAGTCGCGGTGTACGCGTGGCCGAAACCCTGCCGGTCGGCGTGATGATCGAGACCCCGGCCGCCGTGATGCTCGCGGACATCTTCGCGAGCCATGCGGCGTTCCTCAGCGTCGGCAGCAACGACCTGACGCAGTACACCCTCGCCGTGGATCGCAGCAACGCACGTCTGGCCCCGCGATTCGCGCCGTTGCACCCCGCCGTGATCCGGCAACTGGCCGTGGTGCGCGACGCGGCCGCGCGCGCGGGAATTCCCGCGTCGGTGTGTGGCGAGATGGCGTCGGATCCAGTGGCGGCGGTCCTGCTGCTCGGGCTGGGCTACGATCACCTGAGCATTGCGCCACCGACCATTCCGCTGATCAAGTGGGTGGTGCGCAGCGTGCCGATGGCGGCCGCACGCGAGGCGGCCCTCGCCGCCCTGCGCGCCGAGACGACGGAGGCGGTGCGCGACATTCTGCACGACACCGTCGGACGCTACATCGACCTGCGGCTGGTCGATCCGTCGAGTGCGTTGCCGCGTCCGTCGGTGGGCGCTAGCTTGCCCCGCAATTCCTGATTTCCCGCACCATGCGAGCGACATGATGGCCCTGGCATGAACCACGTCTTCACCTCCGAATCGGTGACGGAAGGCCATCCCGACAAGGTCGCCGATCAGATCTCCGACGCCATTCTCGACGCGATCCTCGCCCGCGACACCAATGCGCGGGTGGCGTGTGAAACGCTGGTCACGACCGGCATGGCGGTGGTCGCGGGCGAAATCACCACCGCCGCGTACGTCAACATTCCCGACATCGTGCGCCGCACGATCGAGCGCATCGGGTACACCGACGCCCGGTACGGTTTCGATTACCGGACCTGTGCCGTGCTCACGTCGATCGATCGCCAGTCGCCCGACATCCAGCGCGGCGTCGACCGCCAGCATGCCGACGACCAGGGCGCCGGCGACCAGGGGATGATGTTCGGCTACGCGACCGACGATACGCCGGAGTTGATGCCGTTGCCGATCATGCTGGCGCATCGGCTGGCCCAGCGCCTCGCGGCCGTGCGCCGGGGCGATCAGGGGCTGCCGCGTCACAAATGGCTGCGCCCCGATGGCAAGACCCAGGTCTCGGTGGAGTATCACGACGATCGCCCCGTGGCGGTGCGTGACGTGGTCCTGTCGACGCAGCACGACGATCGCATCGGGCGTCGCGTCCTGCGCCAGGCCACCATTCGCGACACCATGATCCGCGACGTCATCCGGCCGGTGCTCGCGGAGTTCGAGCTCGACCATGCCCGCACCCGGTTTCACATCAACCCGACCGGCCGGTTCGTGATCGGCGGGCCCCAGGGTGACGCCGGGCTGACGGGACGCAAGATCATCGTGGACACCTACGGCGGCATGGCGCGACACGGCGGCGGCGCGTTCAGCGGCAAGGACGCCAGCAAGGTCGATCGCTCCGCCGCGTACGCGTTACGCCATGTGGCCAAGAACATCGTCGCCGCGAAGCTGGCGCAGCGGTGTGAAGTCCAGGCCGCCTACGCCATCGGCGTCGCGCGGCCGGTCTCGGTCTATGTCAACACCTTCGGCACTGGCCGCGTCCCCGACGCGCGGCTGGAACGCGCGATATCGGAGGTCTTCGACCTGCGCCCCGGGCGGCTGATCGCCGATCTCAAGTTGCGGCAACCGATCTACGGTGCCACGGCGGCGTACGGACATTTCGGGCGCACGCCGGAGCGCGACATGTATGTCGAGGACGAGCTGCGTCCGCAACGCGTGCAGCGCTTTACCTGGGAACGCACCGATCGCGTTTCCGATCTCAAGACCGCCGTGAAGGCGTGAGGACGTCATGACCGCGATGTCGACGGATTCGGCGCACGACGTGCGCGATCTCGCCCTGGCCGACGAAGGGCGGCGGCGGACCGAATGGGCCGAGCGTTCGATGCCGGTGCTGCGCCAGATTCGCGAGCGGTTCCGCCGCGAACAGCCGCTGGCGGGGCACCGCGTTTCGTGCTGCCTGCACGTCACCACCGAAACCGCCAACCTGATGAGCACGTTGCGCGCCGGTGGGGCGGAGGTGGCCCTCTGCGCGTCGAATCCGCTGTCGACGCAGGATGATGTCGCGGCGCACCTGGTGCGAGATCACGGCGTCCATGTCTACGCGATCAAGGGCGAGGATCACGAGACGTATTACACCCACATCGCCCAGGCGCTCGCCTTCGGACCCGACCTGACCCAGGACGACGGCGCCGACCTGGTCGGATCGCTGCACATGATCCGGCTCGGTCGGCTCGACGACCTCGCGCCGCCCATCCGCCGGATGGTCGAGGCGCTCAGTGCCGCCGACCGCCGCGCGCTGGTCGATCGCGTCACCGGATCCACCGAGGAAACCACCACCGGCGTCATCCGGCTCAAGGCCATGGCCAAGGATGGCATCCTCGCGTTTCCGATCGTCGCGGTCAACGATTCGCGCACCAAGCACATGTTCGACAACCGGTACGGCACCGGCCAGTCGACGCTCGACGGCATCATCCGCGCGACCAACCTGCTGGTCGCCGGCAGCACGGTGGTCGTGGCGGGCTACGGCTGGTGTGGCCGCGGACTGGCGATGCGCGCGCGCGGGGCGGGGGCGCACGTCGTGGTCACCGAAATCGAGCCGGTGGCCGCGCTCGAAGCCCGGATGGATGGTTTCCAGGTGATGCCGATGGCCGACGCCGCACCACTCGGCGACGTGTTCTGCACCCTCACCGGCAACATCCACGTGATCCGGGGTGAGCACTTTGCGCGCATGAAGGACGGCGCGGTGGTCTGCAACTCCGGGCACTTCAATGTCGAGCTCGATCTCGACGCGCTCGCCGCGATGGCGAGCAGTCATCGCGAGGTGCGTGCGTTCGTCGAGGAGTATGTGGTCGATGGCAGGCGCATCCTCGTGC
Source organism: uncultured Gemmatimonadales bacterium (assembly GCA_963796635.1). Taxonomy (GTDB): domain Bacteria; phylum Gemmatimonadota; class Gemmatimonadetes; order Gemmatimonadales; family GWC2-71-9; genus Palsa-1233. The sequence continues at coordinate 1,352,731 of CAWCMH010000001.1, read as the reverse complement.
TGGCCGAAGGCCGCCTGATCAACCTCGCCGCCGCCGAAGGTCACCCGGCGTCGGTGATGGACATGTCGTTCGCCAACCAGGCGCTGGCCGCGGAATTCCTGGTCCGGAATCACGGCAAGCTGGAGCGCGCCGTGCACCGTCTGCCGGCGTCGGTCGACAGCGAAATTGCGTCCCTCAAGCTCGCGTCGACGCACACCCGGATCGACACCCTTACCGACGAACAATCGACCTATCTGGCGAGTTGGGACGCTGGCACGTGACGCGCTGAGGTTCGCGGCGCTCATCGCGGCGCTCTGGGCGCCGCCGCGCGCGACTGGTCCGGTGACGCCCCCGCAGCTGGTCGCCGGACGCGTGTCGCTGCAGCGGGCGCGCGATACCGTGGTGGCCGTCGGTGCCCGGGTCATCCTGCACCGGGTGACGGTCGCGCAATCGGGGCCGATCGATTCCGTGGTGTCCGATGCCCACGGGCGGTTTCGCTTTCACGTCGTGCCCGATTCCGGTGCGGTGTACCTGATCAGCGCCGGTGGTCTGGCGTCGAATATTTCGCGGCTCCGCTCGACCTGCGGGACCCGGCGGCCGACACGTCCGTCGACGTCGTCGTGGCCGACACGTCCTCGTCGGCGCCGGTGCACCTGGCGGCCCGTCACCTGATCATCTCGCCGGTCGACTCCGATGGCGTGCGGGATGTCGTCGACCTGATGGTGCTCGACAACACCGGCGCGGTCACCCGCGTTGCGACGGATTCGGTGCGAGGTTCGTGGCTGACACGGCTGCCGGAGTATGCCGTCAACCTGCACGGTGGCAATTCGGATTTCTCGCTCAATGCGCTGCTGCCGCACGGCGACAGCGTCACGCTCATCGCGCCGATTCCACCCGGCCGGCGCGACATCGAGTTCGACTATCAGATCCCGCCGAAGTCGCGGGAATTCACCATCGTGCCGGACCAGGACGCCGCGGTGTCGAACATCATCAGCGCCGATCGCAGCATGCGCGTCGACGGCCCGTTCGTGCGCTCCGATACCGTGATCGAGCACAAACCGTATGCCCGGTGGCAGGGGCATCTCGTCAAGGGGGAGGCGATCACGCTGGTGTTCGGCGGTCGTCGCGCGCCGCGCTGGCTCGTGCCGACGATGCTGATCGGGATGGCGCTGCTGCTTGGCGGCGGCACCTGGCGCGTCATGCGTCGGGATCGCCGGGCGGTGCTTGCACGCCGAGACGCGCCGGCATAGGTTCCCGGCACAATCGATGTGATTCTGCGAATGGGGACGCTCGGAAGTCCGGTGCAATACCGGCGCGGCCCCGCCACTGTAACGGGTAGCTACACCACCGTCGTTCACCATGCCACTGGGCTCGTGCCCGGGAAGGCGAACGACGCGAGCCCGAAGCCAGGAGACCTCTCCGTTCGCGCCACCAGCAATCCCTCGGGGGAGGGAACGGTGGCGTGACTGTGTCACCGCTGTGCCGCGCTCGCGGCGTGGTGCACCTGTCCCGCCCGTCCCACCTTCACGGAGACGGGCTTTTTCATGCACAGCATTCCACTGGGTCGCTCACGCTACGCACTGCCGGTGCTGCTCTCCGGCGCGGTGGCGGCATGCGTGGTGGGATTGCTCGTCGGCGCCGTCACGCTATCGCCGGCCGCGGTCGTGGCCGCGCTTCGCGATGCCCACGCGGCCGACGCGGGCATTGTCCGCGATCTTCGACTGCCGCGCGTGGTGCTGGCCTTCGGCGTGGGCGGCGCGCTCGCCGTGGCGGGTGCCGCCCTGCAGGCCATGCTGCGCAATCCGCTGGCCGAACCATGGTTGCTGGGGTTGTCCGGCGGCGCGTCGTTGGGTGCGGTCGTTGCCGTGGTCATCGGTTTGCCGTCCGGCTGGAGCGTCGCAACGTGTGCGACCCTCGGCGCGCTCGCCGCGATGGCGCTGGTGTACCGCATCGCCGTCGTGGCGGGACGACGTCTCGATCCGCGCATCCTGCTGCTCGCCGGCGTCGTGGTGGGCGCGTTCGCTGCGGCGATCACGTCGGCGCTGCTCGTGGTCGCCAACCCGTACACGTTCTACGCCGCCACGATCTGGCTCTTCGGCGGATTTGGTCGCGCCAGCTGGGACCTGGTGTGGCATTTCGCTGCGGTCGCCGTGGGTCCGGCGGCGTTGCTCTGGTGGCTGGCGCGTTCGCTCGACCTGCTGGCACTCGGTGACGACACGGCGGCGACGCTCGGCATCGACGTGGAGCGCACGCGTCGCCTGGTGGTGATTGCCACCGCAGTGCTGACGGCGGCGACCGTAGCGGCTGCCGGCGTCATCGGCTTCGTGGGGCTGGTGGTGCCGCATGCGCTGCGAGGCATCGTCGGACCGCTGCACCGGTCGTTGTTGCCCGCCGTCTTTCTTGCGGGCGGCGCGTTCACCGTGCTGGCCGATACCATCGCGCGCAGCGTCATGCGCCCGGCCGAAGTCCCGGTCGGCGTGGTCACCGCCCTGATCGGTGTGCCGGTCTTTGCCGTGCTGCTGCGCCGGAACCTGGCGTGAGGCTCGAAACCGCGCGGTTGCGTGTCACCTTCGAAGCGACTGTCGCCGTCGACGACGTGTCGTTCGCCGTGCAGTCGGGCGAACTCGCGGTCGATCGTCGGGCCCAACGGCAGCGGCAAGACCACGCTGCTGCGCGCCATGCTCGGATTGGTCACGCCTGCCGCAGGACAGGTGCGACTCGACGGTCGTCCGCTGACGGACTGGACGCGGCGCGAGCTGGCGGGGATGGTCGCGGCGCTGCCGCAGCGCGAGGAGCCGGCGTTCCCGCTGACCGTGCGCGAGACGTTGCTGCTGGGGCGCTGGTCGCAGCTCGGCCCGCTGCAGTCGGTGACCGCCGACGATGAGCGCGCCATCACGCTCGCGCTGGCACGCTGCGATGTCGCCGGGTTCGAGGCCCGTCGCATCGACGCACTGTCGGGCGGCGAATGGCAGCGGGTGCGCCTCGCCCGGGCGCTGGCCGCGACACCACGCATGCTGTTGCTCGACGAGCCGACCGCCGCGCTGGACATTGGTCACGAGATGGCGCTGTTCGATTTGTTGCGTGGCCTGGCCCGGGAAGGCCTGGGCGTCCTCGCGATCACGCATGATCTCAATCTTGCGGCGCGTTACGCCGATCGCGTGCTGCTGCTGCATCACGGGGCCGTGGTCGCCGAGGGAGCGCCGGCCGACGTGATCACCGGCGCGCTCGTGTCGCAGGTGTTCGAGTGGCCGGTCGCCGTCCATCAGTGGCCCGGAGTCGGTCCGGTCGTGGTGCCGATGCCGAACGCGCCCTCGGCATGACCCGCGTTCCGCGCCGCTCGCACGGGCCCCCCTCGACGTCACCATTCGACCGGAATGTCGCCATGCGCCTCTGCGTCGCCCTGTTGGTCGCGGGTACCGCGCCGCGTGCCGTGTCGGCGCAGGCCGTCACCGACACGGCGCGAGCCCCCGACCTCGTCGTCACGGCGACGCGGCTGCCGGCCCCGGCGTCGGCCGTGCCCGCAGCGACCACGGTGCTGCAGGGCGACGATCTCCGCGCGCGCGGCGTCGTGCAGCTGCTCGATGCGCTGCGCGAAGTGCCGGGCATCACGGTCGTCCAGACCGGATCGTACGGAGCCGTCGCGTCGGTGTTCATGCGCGGCGGTGAAAGCGATTACGTCAAGGTGCTCCTGGATGGTGTGCCGCTCAACCTGCCGGGTGGCGGCGTCGATTTCGCCAACCTGACCACTGCGGACCTCGATCGTATCGAGGTGGTGCGCGGGCCGGCCAGTGTGCTGTACGGCGCCGATGCGATGAGCGGCGTGATTCAGTTGTTCACCCGTCGCGCCAGCGAGCGCGGTTCGGTCGAGATCTCGGGCGACGGGGGCACATTCGGAAGCAGCGACTTCACCAGTCACGTCGACCTAAACAGCACGCGATGGGCGTGGAGCGCCACCGGGACGCGCCAGGCGAGCGACGGCACCTATGCGTTCAACAGCGGCTACCGGAATGCCGTCGGGTCCACGCGCATCGCATTCGATGGCGGCGACGCCGGCAGCGCAGCACTGGACCTGCGGTACGGCGATGGCATCACCCATTTCCCCACCGATGGCAGCGGCAACGCGGTCGACCACAATCAATTCACGGAGGAGCGCAACGTTGCCGCGTCGCTCCACGCTGCGCGCGCGGTGGCACGTCGCTCGTCGCTGCACCTGCTCGGCTACGCGATGCGGGAACGCGACGGCTATACCAACCGCTCCGACACGCCTGCCGACACGACCGGCTTCGATTTCATCGAGGATCGGGGCGTGATCGCCTGGCGCCGCGGCGGGGATCTCCGGTTCGACTGGCATGCCCGCCCCGACGCGACGCTGTCGGCCGGCATCGGTGCCGAGCGGGAAACCGACGACGAACACGATGTCGGTGTGTCGAATTTCGGCGACGGTGCCTCGACCGACACCACCGCACTCGCCGGCGCGCGCACGACCCGCGATGGCTACGTGCAGTTGCTGGCCGCACCGGTCCGGCCAGTCTCGCTGCAACTCGGCGCCCGCGTCGATGACAACTCGGCGTTCGGTACGTTCGGTACCTGGCGCGGCGGCGTGTCGTGGCAGATCGTCCCGGGCGGCCGGGTGTGGGCCTCGGCCGGCACCGCGTTCAAGGCACCGACGTTTTCCCAGTTGACGGCGCACAGTGCGTACGAGACTGGCAATCCGGACCTCGCTCCCGAACGCAGCACCAACGCGGAAATCGGCGCGGAAACGTGGACGAGCGATGAATGCTGGCGTGTCGGCATCACCGGGTTCTGGCAGCGATTCCGCGACCTCATTCAGTATGTCAACGCGCCCCCCGGCGACCCGACGTACACCAACCTGGGCGGTGCGAACAGTCGCGGATTGGAGGCGACGGTCTTCTGGCGAGCCACCCACCGCTTCACCCTGTCGGCGCAGGGGACGTGGCTGCACACCGAGGTGACCGACACCGGCGTCGCATCGTCGCTGAGTGACGAAGCCGGCCAGTCGCTCATTCGCCGTCCGGCGTTCGCCGCGTCGGCCACGCTGGAGTACCGTTGGCACGGCGTGACCGGAGCCGCGACGCTGGTCCGCAACGGTGCTCGCGACGATGTCGATTACTCGGGCGATGTCCCGGCCCGGGTTATTTTACCGGGGTATTCGACGGTAGCGGCGGCGTTCGACGTACCGCTGCGCCGGGCGGTGGGGCGTGCACCCGGCGTCGACATCACCCTGCGGGGTGAGAACCTGTTCGACGCGGCCTATCAGCAGGTCGTCGGCTTTCCCGGGCGCCGCCGTACCCTCTTGGCCGGCGCGCGTCTGGTGTTCTGAATCCTGGAGCCTCGTCCATGCGGCCACGGCGCTGGTCCCTGTTCCTGCTGGTCTGGATGAGCGGCGCGTGCGCGTCGACCATCGGACCGACCACGCCGCCGGTCGAAGTGCTCGTGGTGCTCGACAGTCTGGACGACACCCTGCGGATCGTGCCGGTCGACAGCGCGAGTGTCATTCATCGGATCCCCCTCGACCTGGGCAACTCCGTCACCACCACGCTCGCCCTCAACGCCCAGACCGCCGCGATCGGGGTCAGCCTGCACGGCCAGGGCACGCTCGACAACGTGGTGTTGTTCGACATCGGCACACAGCGCGCCGTGTGTGGCGGACCGATTCCGCTGCACGGCAGCGGCCCGACGGGCGCGCTCGTCTACGGTCCGGCAGGTGAGGTGTATGCCGCGACGCCAACGACCGACAGCATCGCGGTCGTGTTTCCCTCGTGCGGCGTCACGCAAGGCTCGATCGCCGGGAGTCCGCGGAGTTTCGGCGTCGCGCGCGGAGTGGTGTACGCGGTGGTGGCCAACCGCGAGCGCTGCATCCCGCACGCACTGAACTGTCCCAGTTGGCTGGTGCCGTTGCCGGCGCATCCGAACGACTCGATTCCGCTGCTTGGTCCCGGCGGTGCGAGCGGGGCGGTGTTCGGACCGGATGGATTTCTGTACGTGATCAATGCCGGCACCGGGGCGTCCGATGGCGTGCTGTCGAAGGTGGATCCGTCAACCGGCAGCGCGGTCGCCATTCCCGGATTTGGCCACCTGCCGCAGTACATCGCGACCGATGGCGGCAGCCGCATCTTCGTGGTGAGCGCCACCGACGGCTTGATGGTGTTCAATGTGCGCACCCAGCAAGTCGACCGCGGCGCCGGCGCCGGCGTCCCGGTCGGGGCGCCGCGCGGCATCGTCGTCGATGACCTCGGGCACATCTACATCCCGCAACTGTCGACCTGCGCCAGCGGTACCCACGGGACGATCCTGGTGCTCGGCAGCGACCTCGTCGCCCGCCCGCCGATCACGGTGGGTCGCTGTCCCGTGGCGGTCGGGGTGACCGAAATTTCCGCCGCGGCCTACCACTTCAACTGATTCATGCCGGGCGCGCCGTTGCTGACACCGGCCATCGTGCTTGGTTCGCTGCGCTACGGTGAGACCTCGCGCATCGTCCGGCTGCTGACGCGTGAACACGGCGTGGTGAGTGCCATCGCGAAGGGCGCCCTGCGTCCGCGCAACCGATTCGGTGTTGCGTTGCAACTCCTCAGCGAGGGACAGGCGCACCTGATCATGTCGCGGTCGAGCGATCTGCACACGCTTGCCGCGTTCGACGCGACGGCAAGTCACGGCGCGCTGGCCGCCAACCTTGATCGTTTTGCGGCGGCGACGGCGCTCGCCGAAGTCGCTGCGCGCTTCGTCCCCGCCACGGGCAACGAGGAGCTGTACGATCAGGTGCGCGGCGATCTGCTGCTGATCGAGGCGGTCGACGCCGACGCGGTGGGACTGGTGGCCCTGCGCGCCATCTGGACCTTGGTGATCGCACTCGGATTTGGCCCCGCCGTCGATCGGTGCGCCCGCGACGGTGCGGTGCTGCCTGCCGGGGGTGCGGCGTTCTCGCTGCGCGACGGCGGATTGCTCTGCCCGGCCTGTGCGCGAGTGGGCGCGTCGACACGGCTGGCGGCGGCGGACCGGGCCGACCTGGTCGCACTCCTCGGGCAGGGCGACGTCCCGTGGCTCGCGTCGCGGCAGGCGGCGGCGCATCGCCGGTTGCTCTGGCGCTGGGTGCGCGAACATCTGAGCGACGCTGCCCTCCCCGCGCTCGAGGCCTGGAGCGGTGCGGTGACCGCCGCCGCGCGGTCCGGCGGTGCCCCCCGCCCGGCGTCGTCCGACTAGATTGCCTCGCACCAGTCCGGATTCACCCTGGAGGTCGGCTCGACCCACGATTCGTCTGCATCCTGAGGAGCGTCCATGCGCCGGTTCGCCACGGCGGGATGGGGACTGCTGCTGGGAGCTGTCGTGGCGAGTCCGGCCGCGGCACAACGATCGTCGGACGCTCCGTCGATCGTGCTCCTGGCGCCGCGCCCGGATCCCGTCCTTCCGGCAGCGCTCGTCCCGTTTGCCGTACCACCGGAACTGTGTCGCAGAGGACACACGCCCAAGGTCGATCTCAGGGTCTACAACGTATTTGCCCAGCCGGTCGCCAGCCTGCGCCTGCGCGATCATCCAGCGGTGATTCTCGACAGCATACCGCTGCGCTGTGGGCAGTACGTGGCCCGCTGGGATGGCACGGTCGACCATGGCACGCGGGCCGCTTCGCCGGGCATCTACCTGCTGCGGCTCATCGTCGATGACCACAGTACGGCCGAAAAAATCATCATAGCGCAGCCATGAAGGACGCGGAAACGCGTCCTTTGTGCGTTGGGCCGTGCCCGACCTCCCTCGTCAGGGCGCAGCGGTCATGCCATCTTGCACGCAAGGAGGAGGCTCATGCTTCGACTCGACCGATTGACACTCAAGGCCCGCGAGGCGGTACAGGGGGCGCTCGAGCAGGCGCGCAAGCGCGGCAACCCCGTGGCCAACGATGCCCACCTGCTGTCCGCGCTGCTGGCGCAGGACGAAGGGATCGTGCACCCGTTGCTGGCCAAGGCCGGCGTGTCGATGGCCCGGCTCGGCAATCGCGTCGAGCAGGAAATCGCCTCGCTGCCGACGCAGCGCGGATCGGTCGAGGTCACGCCGACGATCGATCGGACGTTGTCGAAAGTGTTCGATCGCGGCGACGCGATCGCGCGGGAATTGGGCGACGCCTACGTGTCGACCGAGCACCTGCTGCTCGCGCTCGCCGAAGAAAAGAACACGTTCGCGCGGGGCATGCTCGAGGGCGAGGGACTGACGCCCAAGCAGTTGCGTGCCGCCCTCGACGAGGTGCGGGGCTCGCACCGCGTCACCGATGAGACGCCGGAAGCGCAGTATCAGTCGCTCGAGCGCTTCACCCGCAACCTGACCGACGCGGCCCGGCAGGGCAAACTTGATCCCGTCATCGGCCGCGACGAGGAAGTCCGTCGCGTCATGCAGGTGCTGTCGCGGCGCACCAAGAACAATCCCGTGCTGATCGGCGAGCCCGGGGTCGGCAAGACGGCCATCGTCGAGGGGCTGGCGCAGCGCATCGTCAACGGCGACGTGCCGGAGTCCCTGCGCGGGCGCGAGATCGTGGCGCTCGACATCGGGCTGATGCTTGCCGGTGCCAAGTATCGCGGCGAATTCGAGGAACGCCTCAAGTCGGTGGTCAAGGAACTGACCGATGCGGCCGGTCGCTACATCGTGTTCATCGACGAGTTGCATACGCTGGTCGGTGCGGGCAAGGCCGAAGGCGCGGTCGATGCGTCGAACCTGCTCAAGCCGGCGCTGGCGCGCGGTGAGCTGCACGTCGTCGGCGCCACCACGCTCGACGAATATCGGCAGAACATCGAGAAGGACGCCGCGCTCGAACGCCGGTTCCAGCCGGTCTACGTCGGCGAGCCGAGCGTCGAGGACACCATCGCCATCCTGCGCGGGCTCAAGGAAAAATACGAAGTGCACCACGGCGTCCGCATCACCGACCAGGCCCTGGTCGCCGCGGCCACGCTGTCGAACCGGTATATCGGTGACCGCTTCCTGCCCGACAAGGCGATCGACCTGGTCGACGAAGCCGCGTCGCGCCTGCGCATGGAAATCGACTCGCTGCCCCAGGAGATCGACGAGGTCGAGCGGCGCATCCTGCAGCTCGAGATCGAGCGTCAATCGCTGTTGCGCGAGAAGGACAAGGCGTCCGTCACCCGTCGCACCGAAATCGAGCAGGACATCGCCGAGGCGCGGGAGAAGAGTGCCGGCATGAAGGCGCGGTGGCAGCAGGAAAAGCAGGCGATCGAGGTGATCCAGAAGCGCAAGGCCGAAGTCGAGGGGTTGCGCGCCGAAGTGGAGCAGGCGACCCGCAGCGGCGATCTGCAGCGCGCGGCCGAGCTGCAGTACGGACGGATTCCCGAGATTGAACGCGCGCTGGCCGCCGATGAGAAGAAGCTCGGCGAGGCGCAGCAGGCGTCGAAGTATCTCCGCGAGGAGGTCAGTCCGGAGGACATCGCGACCGTCGTGGCCAAGTGGACCGGGATTCCCGTCACCAAGATGCTGGAGTCGGAGCGGGAACGACTCACCGGGCTCGAGGCCGAACTGGGGCGACGCGTGGTGGGCCAGCCGGAAGCACTGGCAGCCGTCGCCAATGCGGTGCGCCGCGCGCGTGCCGGATTGCAGGACACGGCGCGGCCGACCGGGTCATTCATCTTTCTCGGCCCGACCGGTGTGGGCAAGACGGAGACCGCACGGGCGCTCGCCGAATTCCTGTTCGACGACGAGCGCGCGCTGGTGCGACTCGACATGTCGGAATACATGGAGAAGCATGCCGTGGCCCGCATGATCGGCGCGCCGCCGGGGTACGTCGGCTATGAAGAGGGCGGCCAGCTGACCGAAGCCGTGCGGCGGCGCCCGTATGCGGTGCTGCTGTTCGACGAAATCGAGAAGGCGCACGCCGACGTGTTCAACCTGCTGCTGCAAGTCCTTGACGACGGCCGGCTGACCGATTCCCAGGGCCGCGTGGTCGACTTCCGGAACACGGTCATCATCATGACCAGCAATATCGGGTCGCGCTACATTCTTGAGACCCGCGCCAACGACGCCGTCGAATGGGGCGAAATCGAGGCCCGTGTGCTGGTCGATCTGCGCGAGCACTTCCGGCCGGAGTTCCTCAACCGCGTCGACGATATCGTGGTGTTCCGGCCGCTCACCCGTGCCGATCTCGACGCGGTTGTGGCGCTCCAGCTCGCGCGGTTGCGGGCCCTGGTATCCGCCCGCGGGCTGGTGCTCGACGTCACGCCGGCGGCGATGACCTGGCTGGCCGAGGCGGGCTACGACCCGCTGTACGGTGCTCGCCCGCTCAAGCGCGTCATCCAGCGCGAACTGCAGAACCCGATCGCGATGCAGCTGCTCGAAGGGAAATACAAGGAGGGCGACACGATCAAGGTCGACGCGGCCGGAGACCATCTCGCGTTCGCGTGACGCCATGATGCCGGTTCCGGCCCGCGACGCGGAGTGCATGCAACTGGCGCTGGCAGAGGCGCGGGTGGCGGCTGCCCACAACGAAGTTCCGATCGGCGCGGTGCTCTTCGCGGGCGATCGCCTGCTCGCCGCCGCGCACAACGAGACCGTCGCGCTCGCTGATCCCACCGCCCATGCCGAACTGCTGGCGATCCGGCGCGGGCTCACGGCCGCCCGTGGCGCGCCGGGGCAGGGTCTCACGTTGTACGTCACCCTCGAGCCGTGCGCCCAGTGCGCCGGTGCGATCGTGCTGGCGCGCATCGACCGCGTGGTGTTCGGCGCGTGGGACGACAAGGCGGGGATGGCCGGGTCGCTGCACGACCTCCTGCGGCATCCCCGACTCAATCACCGCGCCGCCGTGGCCGGCGGCGTGCTGGCCGACGAATCGGCGGCGCTGCTGCGGGAGTTCTTCCAGGCCCGACGCTAGCGCCGTCCGTTCACGGGTGCGCGGTCGCCCCCAGCGTGTCATACAATGGATGCGCCGGCGTGACGCGACCGGGTTCGTCGACCGCGGTGATGGCCATGATGCGGATGTGGTCGTTGTCGGGCAGGGTGATCGACGTGGCACCAGCCGGCACGTCGATCGGATAGGCAAACAGGTATGCATAGGCGTAGAACTGATTCGCGCCGTCGGCGTCGTGATGATGCGACGCGAACCAGGCGATGTTCGCGCGCTTGATGAACCCGGGCGTCAGTCCCGACATCACGTCGATCATCCGCGGCCCGTTGCGGTTGAATCGCCGGACCGGCGGGATCTGGGTCGTGTCGCCGCCCGCCTTGAGCACCGAATCGACCCGCACGCGCCGCAGTGAGTCGGCCCGCGCCATCGCGCGCTCGCGTTGCGCCAGCTGCTCGGCTGTCGGTGGCGGCGCCGGCACCTGTTTCCACAGCCGATTGTCCCACTGCCCCACATAGCCACCCCAGTCTTCGACGGTATCTCGCGTGGTTGCGCTGCCCGACGCAAACGTCGCCGGTTGATCCCCGTCGTCCGACGCCGCGAGCACATAGGCCCGCGTCCAGGTGCCGGCGGGCAACGCGATCGTCTGACCTTTGGCCGTGACCGCATCAGGCTGTCCCGGCTCCGCCTTCGCCAGCGTGAACGCGACGCCATTGTACGTGATGCTGCCGGGCAGCATTTCGGCCGGCAGCGCACTGCCGTCCGCGGCGAACCCTCCCGATGAATGCATCCCGTCGTTGCTGGTGACGGCGCGGTCGTACCGCAGCGCGACCGGTGCCGCGTGCGGCGACCGCGCCCGTGCGATCGGCGGGGCACCGAGTCGCAGGGCGAACGAGCGGATCTGGAACGGCTTGAGCGTGGTGACCAGGGCGCCCTGTACCACCTGCGCAGGGCCGACGGGCTGTTCCTGGCCGTTGACTTCGCGGGCGCCGAGCAGCGGCGTGCCAAACCGGATCCGCACGCTCGGATGCGAACGTCCGTCCAGTTCGACCACGCGTACGATGGTCTCGTTGCCCGCTTCGGCACGCTTGACCGCCATGACGCGCACTCGCGGATCACTCACCGTGAACAGCGAGAACGTGCGTCCGAGCGGGCCGACGTGCTTCGAGGCGTTGAACGTCATCATCGGCGTGTTGAGGCGCCAGGCCTGCCAGTCGGTCTGGCCGGTGCGGAAATCACCGGCGTGCCCCGCAATGCCGTAGGTGAATTCGTGGTGGCCGAAGTCCTGCGTGGTCTGGTCCTGGTAGCCGCCGCGGCCGCCCGGCGTGCGCAGCAGGGTGACTCGCAGGGTGTGGTCGTCGGGTTTGTCGGAGCCGTTCTTGTCATCGGTCAGAATGGTCACGCCGTACGCACCAGAATGGTCCGTCAGGTCGATCCATTGATGCGTGGGCACCTCGAACTTGCGTGGATACTCGTTGCCCCGCTTCATGGTGCCGACATCCCAGTTGTACGTGGCCATGCTGTCCGACGGCGTGAGCGAAAAGGTCGCCTTGAGCGCCGTCTCGGGCATGCGCCAGTCGATCACGTTGGCGACCTCGACCCGATTGCCGGCATCCCCTGCGGCCAGCGACACGGTCTGCACGAAGCGCGAGGAGTCGACGGTGCGCTCGATCCGCACCGCCACGCGCGCCGGCCCGCGGTCGGTCACGGTGATGGTCGGCGTCCCGTCGACGTAGCCGCGCGGGGCGGCCTGCTCATCCGAAAAATCCATGTTCCAGGCCGGCCACTGCGTCGGGTTGTCGTGCAGCAGCGCCAGACGGATCGGTGCCTGCAACAGCTCGTGATGCACCTGCTTGTCGTAGATGCTCGCGATGTCGCCCCCGTCGTTGATCGTGACGCGGTAGCGCGCGTTCTCCAGCTGGTGCGTCGACACGGTGAGCGGCTCGTGCACCGGCATGCCGCTGCTGCGCACGTCGTACACCGCGTAGCCGACCGACGGCACGCGGGCCGCAAAGAGCACCTTGCCATCGGTGGTGGCCTGCGCGGCCACCTGCTTGCCGTCGGGACCGAACACGTGCGCGTCGGCCGGATTCACGCCGGGCACGTCGGCCTCGACCAGGTCCTGTCGCGCAATGTTGAGCGGGTTGTACACCACGATCGGCGTGCCCTCGGTGGCCGTGTTCATCCGCGACGTCACGGCTTCGGTGGCGTCGGAGATGACGCCGGCCATGGTGTTCATGGCGATGATGTCGTCGTTCCAGGCAAACTCGTACGCCTTGGGTGTGGCCGTCCCGGCGGCAAGGTCGTGGAAGTGCCCGCCCATCATCAGCGTCCAGGCGCTGTTGAGGCGCTCCATCGGGTACGGCCGCGCCCCCAGCCATGCCGCCGCCACCGAGGCCTTTTCCGCCGCGTCGGCGAGAATCTCGTTTTCGCGAATCCACCGCTTCTGATAGGCCTCCGACGTGAGCGATCCGGCCGAATGATTCTGCAGCTCCATCTCGCCATCGTAGCGTGGCAGTCCGGCAATCTCCTGCGGCGTCAGCGCGAGAAAGAACTGATCGGCCTTCGCCGAGACGACCTTGATGGGGCCGGTGCTGTCATCGACCGACCGCTGCACCCACATCACCGAGCTGTCGGTCGGTGCGCCGCCGGTGTCGCCGGTACCGTAATAGTGGTAGTCGGCTGCGATCCCGAGGTCCTTCTTGTCCTCCATCAACCGGTCGAGGAACGTCTGCGCCTTCGCCCCGCGTCCCGACGGACGGTTGTCGAACGCGGTGGCGGTCGCGAGATCGTCGGTCACGCGCCCGCCGTAGTCACCCGGATTGAGCGCGGCCACGACGCTGTTGCCGTCGGGGCCGACCCACACGCCCACGTTGAACGGAATGCCCTGGCCGGATTCGCCATAGGGCGTGGTCGGCTGATCGGGTACCGAGGATCCCCACACCAGCTTCTGCGTCGAGAAGCCCTTGATGCCGGCGTGCGCCAGAATCGACGGCAGCGACCACGGAAAGCCGAAGCAGTCGGGCAGCATGAATTCCTTGCTCGCGACGCCGAACTCCCGCGTGAAGTATTCATTGCCGTAGAGGATCTGTCGCATGATGCCTTCGGCGGATGGCGCGTTGACATCGCCCTCTTCCATCGACGAGCCGGCGGGGAACCACCGGCCGTCCTTGATGTACGACGCCATGCGCGCGTAGTCGGCCGGCCAGTATTCCTTCATCAAGCGGTAGCGATTGGCGCCGCTGAAGTTGAAGACGTACGCGGGATACTTTTCGAACAGCGCGAAATTGTCGTGCATCGTCTTCGGCAGGTACTCCGAGATCACCTGCGGATATTCCCAGCGCCACTCGGTATCGAGGTGCGCGTAGCCGACGACATACAGCGTCGGTTGCGTCGCGAGATCGCGCACCCCGTGCGCCGCCTGCGCCAGGTCGGCGGCCATGCGACGGGGACGCGCGGTCGGTGCGACGGCGCGTTGCTGGGCGGCCAGGCCGTGGGTCGCGGCCAGCGTGGCGAGGGTGACGACAACGCCGCAGCGGCGGGCGGCTCTCAGCATGTGCATCGGGAGGCTATCCTTCTGGTGTTCGGGACGAAATGGATGGTTCGGCGACGGTTCGACGGTCGCCTTCACTTCAACCACGGCGAACGATTCGATGCGCAAGGCGTGCTCCGCAGTTCGATGGCTCGCGGCGGCCGGGCTGGCCCTGGCCGCGAGCGCGTGCCACAAGGCCGCGACCGGTCCCACCATCGGCGTCACCTTGTTGACACGGCAGGATGAATTCTATCGGCAGCTCGAGGCCGGCTTGCGGCAGGCCGCCGCGGCGCACGGCTACCATCTGATCATCACGTCGGGAGATTTCGACCTCGCCAAGCAGCAATCGCAGATCGACAACTTCATCGTGCAACATGTGGATGCCATCGTCATTTGTCCAGTCGACACCAAGGGCATCGGGCCCGCCATCGAGAAGGCGAATGCCGCGAAGATTCCCGTCTTTACCGCTGACATCGCGGCCGAAGGCGGGCAGGTCGTGTCGCACGTCGCCTCCGACAACGTCGCGGGCGGGCGGCTCGCCGCGGACTTCATCGCCAACGCCATCCACGATCACGGCGACGTGGGCATCATCTCCGAACCCGAGGTGCAATCGACGATCGATCGCGAACAGGGGTTCACCGACGAACTCAGAAAATATCCCGGCATCCATCTGGTCGCATCGCTGAGCGGGCAAGGCAAGCGGGATCGCTCGCTGAGCGCGGCCGACGACATGCTGCAGGCCCACCCGGCCATCGCCGGCATCTTCGCGATCAACGACGAATCGGCGCTCGGCGTGCTGTCGAGCGCGCAGTCCCATCACAACGACAGCCTGGTCATCGTGGGATACGACGCGTCGTCCGAAGCGCAGAAGGCGATCGCCGCCAATACCGATCTCAAGGCCGACGTCGCGCAGCAACCGGCGCGGATCGGATCCGAAACCATCAACGCGATCGCGATGACGCTGGCGGGCCAGACGCCGGCCGCGCGGATCGCCGTGCCGGTCCGCATCGTCGATGCCGACTCGGTCCGGGCGATGGCTGCCGCACAGCCGCACTGATCGCGTGGAGCTCGCCGCGCGCGACCTCGTCAAGCGATTTCCGGGCGTGCTGGCCCTCGATGGCGTCAGTATCACGGTGCGCAGCGGCGAGATTCACGCCGTGGTCGGCGAAAACGGGGCCGGCAAGTCGACCCTGATGAAGATTCTGTCGGGCGCCAGCACGCCGGACGGCGGCGAGTTGACGCTCGACGGCGCGCCGCTGCAGCTCGAGTCGCCGCGGCAGGCGCAGCGCCATGGCATCCGCATGATCCACCAGGAGCTGAGCCTGGTGCCCGAGCTCAGCGTGGCAGAAAACATTCTGCTCGGCGCCGAGCCGGCGCGCCACGGGGTCATCGACCGCGCGGGGCAGCAACGCGAGGCGCGCGCGGTGCTCGAACGGCTGGGGCAGGGCGCCCTCGATCCCCAGCGGCGCGTCGGCGGGCTCTCGCTGGCGGAACGCCAGATGACCGAGATTGCCAAGGCGATGGCGCAGCGCGCGGAATTGCTCATTCTCGACGAACCCACCGCCATCTTGTCGCAGGAGGAGACGCGGACGCTGTTCGCGCTGTTGCGCCAGCTGCGCGACGCGGGCGTCGCGATCGCGTACATCTCGCATCGCATGGATGAGGTATTCGATCTTGCTGATCGCGTCACGGTGCTCCGCGACGGCCGCACGGTGTCCAGTGCGCCGATGGCCGGCGTCTCGCGGCCGGAGGTGGTGCGCCAGATGGTCGGGCGCGAATTGTCGGAGGGATTTCCTCCCCCCACGGCGGTGCCGGGCGACGACGTGCTGCACGTGCACGATCTGCATTCCGGGCTCGCGCGCGGCGTGTCGTTCACCGTGCGCCGGGGCGAGGTCGTCGCACTGGTCGGCCTGGTGGGCGCCGGACGCACCGACGTGGTCCGCGCGATCTTCGGTGCGGCGCCGATCATATCCGGCACGCTGACGCTGCGCGGCAGCCCCTACCATCCGCGCTCGCCCCGCGACGCGATCGCCGCGCACATCGGACTCCTCCCCGAGGACCGGAAGAGCCAGGCCCTGGTGCTCGACGGCGCGGTGCAGAGCAACGCGACGCTCGCCGCGCTGGGCGACTTCGCCTCGGGCGGCGTCATCGACCGATCGCGGGAACGCGCCGCCGTCGAGGAATGGTTCGATACCCTCGCCATTCGCGTTGCGGATCCCGGGCAGCCGGTACGGTTGCTGTCGGGCGGCAACCAGCAGAAGGTGGTCCTTGCGCGCTGGTTGCTGGCCCGGTCGACGCTGCTGCTGTTCGACGAACCGACGCGCGGCATCGATATCGGCGCCAAGGCGGAGATCTACGCGCTGATCCGCCGGCTGACCGCCGGGGGAGCGGCCATCCTGATGATCTCGTCGGAGCTGCCCGAGGCGCTCGGCATGGCCGATCGCGTTGTCGTGATGCGTGCCGGGCGGAGTGTCGGTGAATTGGCCCATGCCGACGCCACTCCCGACCGGGTCGCGGCGCTCATCCTGGGCGAGGCGCGCGCCGCATGATGTCGCAACAGGCACTGCGCCGGCGCATCGGCGAGTACGCGCTCGTCGGCGTGACCATCGTGCAGGCCGCGATCTTTGCGGCCGTTGCCCCGGGGTTTCTCTCGCTGCAGAACCTGATCAACATCGCGCTCAGCATCGCCGTCACGGGCATTCTGGCCGTCGGCATGACGGCCGTGATGGTGACTGGTGGCATCGACCTCGGAGTCGGTTCGGTCGTCGCGCTGAGCGGCGTCGTCGCCGCGATGGCGGCTGCCGCGACCGGATCATCCATTGTGGTGCCGATCGTCGTGGCGCTCGGCGTGGGCGTTGTCACCGGCATGGTCAACGGGACGTTGATCGCGTACTTCAAGGTGCCCGCGTTCGTCGCCACATTGGCGATGCTCACCGCCGCACGCGGGCTGGCCTTTCTCGTGTCCGGTGGCCGCAGTCACGGCGATCTGCCCGATGCGTTCGGCCTCCTCGGCCGCTCGGTGCCGCTGGGGATTCCCACGCCGGTACTGCTCCTCGGCGGTGTGCTGATCCTGGGTGGGTTCCTCCTCAACCGCACCGTCTACGGCCGCCACCTCTATGCCGTGGGCGGCAACGCCGAGGCCGCGTGGCTCGCCGGCATCAACACGACGCGCGTGATCTGGCTGGTGTACCTGTTCAACGGGCTGCTCGTCGGGCTCGGCGGGCTGACGCTCGCGTCACGACTGGGCGCTGGCGTGCCCGATGCCGGTGTGCAATACGAGCTCGACGTGATCGCCGCGTGTGTGGTGGGCGGGACGTCCCTCAACGGCGGGCGAGGGACCGTCGGCGGCACGTTGTGGGGCACCGTGTTCATCGGGGTGCTGACCAACGGACTCAACCTCGCCAACGTCGATCCCTACGTTCAGAAGATCGCGTTGGGTGTCGTCATCGTAGTGGCGGTGATCGGCGACCAGCTCGCCAATCGACGCCGACCGCGGTGACTCCCCCCGATGCGCGGTGCGCGCCGGTGATCTAGATTTCTTGACGCACGCGTAGCAGTTCCCCCTTTCCTCTCAGGAGCCGATATGGCGAGCAGCAAGAAGTCGGTACGCAAGGCGACCACGCGCACCCGCGCGATGGCCAAGACGACCGCCAAGGATGCGCGCAAGACCGCCGCGGACACGAAGAAGCTGGCGCGCGCCGCGGGCAGCGACAGCAAGAAGGCAGTGCGGGGCGCCAAGCGCAGCGGCAAGGCGGCCGTGCGCAAGGCGGAGCGTGCGGTCGCCGCGGGCGCCAAGCGGACCGTCAAGCGCGCGCGCAAGGTGGCCGCGCGGGGCAAGGCCGTTGCGGGTGAAGTCGCCACGCGCGCGAAGAAATCGGCGAAAGAGCATCCGGGGATGATGGCGGCAGCGGCCGCCGGCATGGCGGCGGTCGTGGCCGGCATCGCAGCAGGCCGGCGCAAGTAGCACAACTCTCCGCCGCAACGTCGTGACCGCGGCGATCACTTTTCAGGATGGTTGTCATGGAACGCAAGGCGACAGCACGCTGGACCGGGGATCTCAAGGGCGGCAATGGGCAGTTCAAGGTCGGCAGCGGTGTCGTGGACGGGGCGTATTCCTTCGCCACTCGGTTCGAGAATGCGCCCGGAACCAATCCTGAAGAACTGATCGCCGCGGCGCACGCGGCATGCTATTCAATGGCACTCTCCAACGGCCTGTCGAAGTCCGGGCACGTGCCGCGCAGTGTCGAGACCACCGCGACCGTCACGCTCGGCCTCGTCGGGGGTGGGTTCGAGATCACCGGGATCACGCTCGACTGCCGAACCGACGTTGCCGGCATGGACGCCGCCGAGCTGGTCAAGACCGCGCAGGACGCCAAGCGCAACTGTCCGGTGTCGAAGGCGCTTGCGGCCGTGCCCATCGCGCTGCGATTGAACGGGAAGGATGCATGAGGCGGATGGTTGCACTGGCATCGCGACCCTGATGCACCGGCTGCGAACCCTCGGGCGGGTGTGCGCGGCACTGTTGCTCGCGGCAATGCCGGCAGCTGCCCAGCAGCCCGGCGCGGACACGATGTCGGCCGAGCTCGTGCCGGGCTACCTGCGTACCCGTCCTGATTCGACGATTCACACCTTGGTTGGCCGGCTCGATCTGGCACACTACAAGGCCACCATCAAGGGACTGACGCACTTCGGCGATCGCCGCCAGGGCACCGACCGGAATCGCGCGGCCGTCGACTGGATCGAAGCGCAGCTGCAGAGCTACGGTTGCACCAACACGGCGCGGATTCACTACACCTACACCGGGCGGCAAGTGCCCCTGCCAGGAGATACCGGCACGCGGCGGGGGCGCGGCGGCTCGCGTGGCGCCCCGAGCGGGCTGCGCGATCCCGTGAAAGGCACTCGCGCGAGGACCGGGGTCAACATGGACCCGCTGCTCCAGCCGGACACGGCGCTCCGACGCATCGACGCCCAGCCCGATACCCCGGGTGAACGCGAAGAGGTGTACTGCACCAAGGTCGGCACCTCGCATCCCGATCAGATGTACATCGTCGGCGGACACATGGACGGACACGGGTACGGATCGGCGGCCAACGACGATGGCTCGGGTGCCGCACTGGTGATGGAACTCGCACGCGTGTTCAGCAGTCCCGATGTGCAGACCGACCGGTCGATCCGCTTCATTCTCTGGAACAATGAAGAGACCGGCCTGAATGGGTCGAAAGCCTACGTGGACCAACGCAAGGATCTGCAGGGCAAGGAAGATCCGGCGGGCTCCGGCAAGTATCCCGAGCCGCGCTGGCTCGGCATGATTCAGCACGACATGATGATGTTCGATCACGGCATGCCGGATTCCACCGGCAAGGTCAGCGCGACACAGCGCCGCGAAGCCGACGTCAACATCGAATTCGCCGGCACGTCGCGTTTCGCCAGCGTGGCCGAGCGGCTGGCGTGGTTCTTCCGGGCCACGAACGACAAGTACGCCACGGATTACCCGGCGGCCGTCGGCGACCGGATGAGCAATACCGATTCCGACGCGTTCAAGGACCTGGTGCCCACGATCTCGCTGCGCGAGAACGAACGCCTGGCGCAGATCGGGGCCGGCTGGGATCCGCAGTGGCATCAGCCCACCGACGTCTATTCGACGTATTCCGACGACGACTTTCGCCTCGGCCTGAACGCTGCCCAGACCACGCTCGGCGCGATCGCCACGCTCGCCGGAGCGTCGCTCCATCATTGATATCACGGTATGCACGCCGCGATCGGCCGCTCGAATGAGCGGGCGATGGCCGCTGCCCTCATCCTCCTCACGGTAGGGATTCCCATGCGCGCTCATCTGCTGGTCGGTGCCCTGGTTGCTCTCGCGATGCCTCTTTCGGCGCAACAGCGCGGGGCGACGGCGCCTGGCGCTGCCACGGCGCAAGGGCGCGGTGGCCGCGGCGACAACAACGACGATGGGGTGGTCGCGGTCGATCGCATCTCGACCACGCAGCACACCGTCAACATCGGCGGCAAGTCGATCGCCTACACCGCGAACGCCGGCACGCTGGTGCTGCATGCCCCCGATGGCAAGCCGCGCGCGTCGATCTTCTTCGTCGCCTATACCCGCGACGGGCAGGACACCGCCAAGCGACCGATCACCTTCTTCTACAATGGCGGTCCCGGTGCGGCGACGATCTGGTTGCACATGGGGCTGATGGGACCCAAGCGGGTGCAACTCGGGCCCGAAGGTTTTCAGACGGCGCCACCGTACCACCTGGTCGACAACGAGGACTCACCGCTCGATGTGACCGACCTGGTGTCGATCGACGCGGTGATGACGGGGTATTCGCGGCCGGCCGAAGGCGTCGAGACCAGCCAGTTCACCGGCGCGCAGCAGGACATCCAGACGATGGGCGAGTTCATCCGCGAATATCTCACGCGGTACAATCGCTGGGCGTCCCCCAAGTATCTGTTTGGCGAGAGCTACGGCACGTTTCGTTCGGCCGGCCTCGCGGCGGAACTGCAGGACAACCAGGGGATCGAACTCAACGGCGTCATGCTGCTGGGCACGGTGCTCGACTTCGGCAACATCTCGCAAGGCACCGACATCGGCTACGCCAATTATCTGCCGACCTATACCGCCACAGCGTGGTACCACAAGAAGCTGCCGCCTGATCTCGAAAACGGCGACGTGAAGCAGGCCGTGGACGAGGCGCGCGCGTACGCCTGGGGCGATTATCTCACCGCGCTGGCGAAAGGCAACCGGCTCACGGCTGCGGAACGGAACACCGTGGCCGCGAAACTCTCGCGTCTGACCGGGTTGTCGACCCAGTACATCCTCAACTCGAACCTGCGTGTGGGCGACGATCCCTTCCGCGTCGAACTGCTGCGGGACCAGCGGGAAATCGTGGGCCGGCTCGACAGCCGGCTGCTGGGCATCAATCGCGACGCCGCGAGCACGCGCGAAGACTATGATCCGTCGGAGGTGTCGCCGACCGGACCGTATCTGTCGATGTTCCTCGACTACATGCACAACGACCTCAAGTGGGACAGCGATCTGCAGTATTACACCGGCGGCCACACCGGCCGCTGGGACTACAGCAACTTCACCAATCGCTACGCCAGCGAGACCGACGCGCTGCGCGCCACCATGGCGCGCAACCCGTTTCTGCATGTGCTGGTCGCCAGCGGTTACTATGACATGGCGACACCGTTCGGCAACGCCGAATACACCTTCGCGCACCTGGGCTTCGACTCGACGTACACCAATCGCGTCAAGTTCACGTACTATCCCAGCGGACACATGGTGTACACCAACCCGATCGCCCTCAAGTCGATCAAGCGCGACATCGCCGAGTTCATCGGCAGCACCGAGGCGGGCGGGGAGTCGATGAAACCGCTCCGGTAGGACGCGCACCGCCCGGATGTCGCCGTGTTGCGACCGGTAACGCACGCGGTGCAGGGTGGCATTGCTGCCGGGACTCCCTTACCCTTAGCCACCATGGGTATCGCCCGTCATCATCGCCACCGGTCGCTGGTGCACCGCGTGATCGCCGCTGCGGCGCTCGTGGCGCAGGTGGTGATGGTCTTTGCGCCGCTCGGCGACCTCTGCGGAGTCACGCGCGGCGCGCTGCCCAACGTGGTCGTCGCCGGCGGGGTCGCCAGCATGACTGTGCAGCAGCCGGGGCGTCCGCACGACGCGGCGACCTGTCCTGCCTGCATCGCGCAATCGTTGCACGCGCAGCTCGCGCCGGTGATGGCATTGCCCACGCTCTCGGTCGCCACTCGCGCGCCGGAAGACCTGCGTGGCACCTTCGTCGCGCATCGCGATCTTCCCGCCAATCACCAATCCAGGGCCCCTCCCGTTCGCAGCTGATCCAGTGAGCGTGTCGTGCCGGCGCAAGCCCGGCCGGCGCAAGTCCTTTTCACCGGGGCGGTATGCGAACCTTAGTGTGCGCGCTTGCGCTGGCCTTTGCGGCCCGCGCGGCGGCGGCTCAACAGACTGATTCGAGCGGTGGTGCCGTGGCGCCGCCGATTCCCGAAACCGTGGTCCCACCGGAATGCAATGCGCCGGTGGCCGCCACGCCCGCGGGGGATTCGGCGGCACGCAATGCGCCGCTCTGCCTCTCTCGGGATGGGGCGATCGCGCTCGCCGTTGCCGCCAATCCGCAACTGCAAGTCGCCGGTGCCCAGGCGCAGCAGGCGCGGGCTGCCAAGGTGGAAGCGGTGGCGCTCCCCGATCCGGTCGGCTCGATCGAGTGGGACGACTCGCCGGCGCCGCTGGGAGTGGGTGGGCAGGATGGCCGGATTCTCGGCGCCAGTATCACGGTGCCGTTCTTCGACAAGTTCCGGCTCAACGGTCGGATCGGTACGGCGGGAATTCACCAGAGTGAATTCGACTCTGCCGCGGTGCGCCAGCAGATCGCGTCCGCGACCGCGCAAACCTACGACTCGCTGCTTGCCGCGCTACGGCACCGCGTCAACCTGCTCGAGGCCGATTCGCTGGCGGGCGACTTTCTCCGGAAGACCCAGGCCCGGTTCGAGGCCGGCACGGTGGCACGCCTCGACGTGGTGAACGCGCAGGTTGCCGTGGCGCAGGACAGCAACCAGATGATCGCCAACCGACGCGATATTGCCAATGCGCGTGCGTCGCTCAACCGGCTGGTGGGGCGGCCGCTCGGCGCGCCGGTGCTGACGTCGGATTCACTGGCGGTGCCGTCGAGGCTGCCGGACCTCGCCGTCCTCGAGACGGCTGCGCTCCGCAATCGTCCCGAACTTGCCTCGCTGCAGGCGCAGCGCACCGGTGCGCGCGCCACGACCTCTCTCGCCCGCGAATTCTGGTTGCCCGACTTCACCCTGGGCATCAGCAAGGATTATCTGGCCGGTGCCGTGCCGGGGGTGTTCACCACGGCGATTTCGCTGCCGATTCCGCTGCTCTACTGGAACCACACGCGCGGCGAGATTGCGCTGGATCGCTTCCGGGAAGACGAGTTGTCGGCGACCTATCGCGACGCCGAGGCCGCGGTGGGGCAGGACGTGCGGGTGGCGTACGCGACCGCCGCCACGGAGCTGGAGCAGGCCGTGTTCCTGCGTGACCAGTTGTTGCCGTCGGCGCGGCAGGCCTATCGGATCGCCGCGGCGAGCTACGGACTCGGCGGGTCGTCCGAACTTGAAGTCAACTCGGCACGGGCGGCGTTGCTCGATGCGGAGAGCCAGTTCACCGACGCTCTCGCGGCTGCCAGCAGCGCGCGGGCAGATCTCGAGCGCGCCATCGCGGCGCCGCTCGCATCGTTCGGCTCGGGAGCCGCCCAATGAATCGCCGCATCTGCACAGTACTGTCTGCCGCTGTCATCGTCGGTGTCGCCGGTTGTTCGTCGCACAAGGCGCCCCCGCCGGCCGACACCACGGCCGCGGGCGACAGCGGCGTCACGATCACCGCCGCGCAACGCGGCCAGATCCAGACGGAGGTCGCGACGCGCCGGTCGTTCAATCCGGACGTCGTCACGACCGGGACGGTCAATTTCAACGGCGACAAATCGACCCAGGTGATCGCCCCGATTTCGGGTCCGGTGTCGCGCGTCCTGGTCGACCTCGGCGATTCCGTGCACGCCGGCCAGGCGCTCGCGCTGGTGGCATCGCCGGACTTCGCGTCGGCGGTCGCCGACTTCCGGAAGGCGCAGACCGAATGGGCCAACGCCAACCGGATTGCGACCCTCGACGAGAAGCTCTTTGCCAACGACGCGCTCGCGCGGGCCGATCTCGACCAGGCTCGAAGCGACCTGGCCTCGGCGGACGCCGATCGCGACGCGTCGTTGCAGCAACTCAGCGCGCTGGGGGTCGACTCCGCGTCGATCGAGGCGATCCGGGCGGGCAAGCCGGCGCCCGGTGCCGTGTCGGCCATTCGCGCGCCGATCGCGGGCCTGATCGTCGAACGACTGATCACCCCGGGCCAGCTGCTCGCGGCCGGCGCGACACCGGCATTCACGATTGCCGACCTGTCGACCGTGTGGGTGATGGCCAATGTCTTCGAGAGCGACATCGGCCGAGTGCATCTCGGTTCACCGGCAGTGGTCAGCATCGAAGGCACCACGGATTCGTTCCCCGGCAGGGTCGACTTCATCGGCGCGGAAGTCGATCCCTCAAGCAAGGCCACCGCCGTGCGCATCGTGGTACCCAATCGCGGGCGGGCACTCCGCAACAACATGCTGGTCGATGTCGATCTTCGCGGTACCCGTGCGACGACCGGCATCGTCATTCCGGTGTCGTCGGTGATGCGCGATGACGAAAACCTGCCGTTCGTCTTTCTCGACGCCGGCAACAACCGATTTCTCCGTCGGCGCATCACGTTGGGTGGTCGCAGCGGGAACAGTTATGAAGTGCTGGACGGATTGCAGCCGGGCGAGCACGTCGTGACGCAGGGCGCCCTGTACCTGCAGGAAGCGGGAGCCCAGTGACCGCGCCCGACACGGCGCCGGAGGAGCCCGGCACCACCGGCGGATCGACGACGCGGCACTCGATCATTCACCGCATCGTGGGCGGCGCACTCGAGCAGCCATTCATCATTCTCACCGTCGCGATCGTGATTGCGGGCGTGGGCGTGTGGTCGTTTTCCAGGCTGCCGGTCGACGCGTATCCTGACCTGTCGCCGCCGATGGTCGGGATCACCACGCAGTGGCCCGGGGTCGCGGCCGAAGAGGTCGAACGCCTCATCAGCGTCCCGATCGAAACCGAGATGAATGGCCTGCCGGACATCGACGTGGTGCGTTCGGTGTCGTTCTTCGGATTGTCCGCGGTCGACCTCACGTTCAAGGACGGCACCGACCCCTATTTCGCGCGGCAGCAGGTGTTCGAGCGACTGGGTGACGTCGCACTGCCGGATGGAGTGGATGCGGGCGTCGAGCCACTGTTCTCGCCGTCGGGCCTGATCTACCGGTACGTGCTGACCAGCCCCGATCGCTCGCCGATGGAGCTCAAGACGATCAACGACTGGGACCTGTCCAAGGCCTACAAGGCGGTGCCGGGCGTGGCCGACATGTCGGGGTTCGGCGGCCCCACCATGCAATACCAGGTGCTGATCGATCCGACCCGGCTTGCCGGCGCCGGACTCGCCGTGTCCGATGTCGTGAACGCGCTCGGCAATAACAACAGCAATACCGGCGGCGGTTTCTACTCCGAGGGCGGCCAGTTCTACTACGTGCGCGCGCTGGGCCGCTTCAAGACCCCGGACGACATCGCCAATGTCGTGCTCGCCGTCCGCAACGGCACGCCGGTGCTGGTCAAGGATATCGGGCAGGTCACCATCGGGTCGGCAACGCGCACCGGCATCTTCGGATTCAACAACATTCCCGATGGCGTCGAAGGCGTCATCCTGATGCGCACCGGCGAGCAGGCCCAGACCGTGCTCAAGGGGGTCGAGCAGAAGACCCGGCAGCTCAACGATTCCGTCTTGCCGAAGGACGTGCGGATCAAGCCCTTCTACGATCGCAGCGACCTGATTCACCTGACCACGCGGACCGTCGAGGACAATCTCGTGCGGGGCATCGTGCTGGTGCTGGTCGTGCTGATCTTCTTCCTGTTCGACATCCGATCGGGACTCATCGTGGCGGCAACGATTCCGCTGGCGCTGCTGTTCGCGTTCATCTGCCTTGACGTGCGCCACATTCCCGCGAACCTGCTTTCGATCGGCGCCATCGATTTCGGCATCCTGGTCGACGGTGCGGTCGTGATGGTCGAGAACATCCATCGCAACCTCGCCCTGCGCCACGGCACCAGCTATCGCGTGCGCGACGTGATTCTCGCCGCCGCCGGCGAAGTCGACCGGCCGATCGTCTACGCCGTCGGCATCATCATGGCCGGTTTCCTGCCGATCTACGTGCTGTCGGGTCCGTCGGGACGGCTGTTCCGCCCCATGGCCGACACCACCATCTTCGCGCTGATCGGCTCGCTGGTCCTGGCGTTGACGGTGCTGCCGGTGCTGTGCAGCCTGCTGCTGCGCACCGTGCGCGAACGGCGCAACAGTGCGTTCGAGTGGGTGCGCGATCGGTACGCCACGCTGCTCGACTGGAGCCTGCGGCACCGCCTGGCCGTGACGCTGGGCTCGGTGGCGATCTTCGTGCTGTCGCTGCTGCTGGCGACGCGCATCGGCGCCGAGTTCATGCCGCATCTCGACGAAGGCGCGCTGTGGGTACGCGCCACGATGCCGGCGACGATCTCGCTCGACGAATCGTCGAAGATCGTCCCGCAGATTCGCGCCATCCTCAAGTCGTTCCCGCAGGTGACCGATGTGGCGTCGGAGCATGGGCGTCCCGATGACGGCAGTGATCCCACCGGGTTCTTCAACGCCGAGTTCTATGTCGGCCTGACGCCCTACAGCACGTGGACCGGACCCTACCGGACCAAGCCCGACCTGATTGCGGCGATCAATGCGAAGCTGGTCAAGTTTCCCGGCGTCGAGTTCAACTACACGCAGCCGGCTGAAGATGCGGTCGATGAAGCCGAGACCGGTCTCAAGAGTTCGCTGGCGGTCAAGATCTACGGCGCGGATCTCAAGGTGCTGGAGGACAAGGCGGCGCAGATCGAAGACGTGTTGCGCGGGGTGCGCGGGATCACCGATCTCACCGTGGTGCACGAACTCGGGCAGCCGAGCCTCACTGTCACGGTCGACCGCGCGAAACTGGCGCAGTACGGCATCAACGCCGGCGACGTCAATGCCCTGGTGACGGCGGCCGTTGGCGGCGTGGCGGCCACGCAGGTGGTGCAGGGGGAGAAGCTGTTCGACCTCGTGGTCCGGTTGCAACCGCAATTCCGCCAGACACCGGAGGAAATCGGGTCGATCCTGATGCCGACACCGGACGGCCAACAGGTGCCGTTGCGGGCGCTGGCGACGATCCAGGTCTCGAACGGGGCCTCGTACATCTATCGCGAGGAGAACTCCCGCTACATCGGCGTGCAATACGCCGTCGAAGGTCGTGATCTGGCCGGCGCCGTGCAGGACGGACAGCGAGCGGTCGCGCGCGCCGTGCATCTGCCGCCGGGCTACCGCACCGAATGGGGCGGCGAATACCAGGAGTACACCGCGTCGCGAAAGCAGCTGGCCGTGATTCTTCCGCTCACGGTCGTGCTGATCTTCGTGCTGCTGTTCGCACTGTACCGCAACTTCACCTTTCCGCTGATCACGGTGATTGGCGTGGTGCTGTCGGCGCCGGTAGGCGGCATGGTGGCGCTGGCGCTCACCGGGACGCCGTTCTCGGTATCGTCCGGCATCGGATTCCTGGCATTGTTCGGCGTGTCCGTGCAGACCGCAGTCGTCTACATTTCGTACGTCAACGAACTGCGACAGCGCGGGATGAGCATCGATGATGCGGTGCGCGAATCGGCATTGGCCCGGTTGCGCCCGATCATGATGACGGCATTGGTGGCGGCGCTCGGCCTCCTTCCGGCCGCACTGTCAACCGGCGTCGGGTCCGACTCGCAAAAGCCTTTCGCGCTGGTGATCGTGGGCGGCCTCTTCTCGCGCCTGCTGATCTCCGTGTTCCTGATGCCGGTGCTGTATATCGGGACGGCGCGCGTGAACGACCGGCTGGAAGTGTAGCGGGCCGGGGTCCGATCCGGCGGCATCCGGTCCCTCGCTCGACGGCGCAGGGCCCACTAAGTTGCGCCGTCACCTTTTCCAGAAGAGTCCATGCCCCGCACCCGCCTGTCGTTGCTGGCGCTTCTCACCGTGGTCGCGCTCGCCTGTCATCAGGCCGCGCCGCGCGCCAACCCCGAGCCGGCCGTCGCGCCAGCACCCGCGCCCACCCCCGTCGCCGAGCGCCCGGCGCCGGGCGACAGCAACGGTGCGAGTCCGGCCGGCCGCGGCGGGCGCGGTGGCGCCCCTGCCGCCAATGCCGAACCGAATCCGCAGCCGTACCGCACCGTGGTGCGCGGCGCCGGTCTGGTCAGCAAGCCCGGGCTGTTCAAGACGGACCGGGTCGGCGGCAAGCTCCTCTACGAAGTCCCCGCCAACGAACTCGACCGGGACATGCTGTTGACGGTCGAGATCGAGAAGACCACCGCCGGCCTCGGCTATGGTGGGCAGATGATTGCCAGCGAAGTGGTCCGGTGGGAGCGCCGGGAGAACCGCATCCTGCTGCGCAAGATGAACTACGACATCGTCGCGTCGGATACCACCGATGCCGTTGCGACGGCGGTCGCGGATGCCAACTACGCCGCGATCCTGCACGTGTTCCCCGTGGAATCATGGGGGCCTGATTCGGTGGCGGTGATCGACGTGTCGTCGCTGTACACGACACAGACGCCCACCGAACTCAGTGTGACGCAGCGATACCGGGGGACAGTGGACGCGAATCGCACCCTCCTCAACGAAGTCGCGACGTATCCGACCAACATCGAGGTTCGCTCCGACGTGACCGTCAACGCGCAGCAGAACGCCGCTGCGCGCGGCCGGCGGTGGCGGCGGTCGGGGTGGCGCGCAACAGCCGCCGAGTTCGACATTCCTGGTCCACTGGTCGATGGTCAAGCTGCCCGAGGTGCCGATGATGGCGCGGCTGGACGACAGCCGAGTCGGATTCTTCTCCGTGAGCACGGTCGACTACGCCCAGCCGGTGCAAAAGGCCGACACGCGCACGTTCATCGAGCGGCACCGCCTGGAGTGCTCCGACCAGAAGGTCGGTAATCTCTGCGTGCCGAAGCAGCCGATCGTGTATTACGTCGATCCCGCGACGCCGGGCTGGCTGGTGCCGTGGGTCAAGAAGGCCGTGCTCGCGTGGGTGCCGGCGTTCGAAGCCGCCGGATTCAAGGATGGCATCACCGTGCGTGAGGCGCCCTCGAAGACCGAGGACCCGGATTGGTCCGCGGAGGACGCCCGCTACAACGTGATCGACTGGCTGCCGTCGACGACGGAAAATTCGGTCGGTCCGAGCACGGCCGATCCGCGGTCGGGCGAGATCATCAGCGCGCACCTGCAGATCTATCACAACGTGATGAACCTCAACCGTGACTGGTACTGGACCCAGGTCGGCGACCTCGATCCGCGCGCCCGGAAGCTGCCGCTGCCGGATTCGCTGCAGGGCCGGTTGATGGAGTACGTCATCTCGCACGAGGTGGGGCACACGCTGGGGCTCGAGCACGACATGAAGGGCAGCGCGATGTACCCGGCCGATTCAGTCCGCAGCGCGTCGTTCGTGCACCGTATGGGCCACACCCCGTCGTTGATGGATTACTCGCGCTTCAATTACGTGGCGCAGCCCGAAGACCACATCGCCCTCGCCGACCTGATCCCCCGGGTCGGCCCCTACGACATCTTCGCGATCAAGTGGGGCTACATGCCGATCCCGGGTGCGGCGACGCCCGACGCGGAACGGCCCGCCCTCGATGCGCTGGCACGCGAACAGGACACCATTCCGTGGTTGCGCTTCGCGGCCGACGGCAGCACGTCCGACCCGCAGCGCGAAACCGAAGCGGTGGGTGATGACGATCCGGTCAAGTCGACGGGGTATGGCATCCGGAATATCAAGCGCCTGGTTCCGATGCTGTTGCCCGCGACCACCAACCCGACCGACGATGACGCCGACTTGATCGAACTTTACGGCCGACTGATCGGCCAATGGTCGACCGAACTGGGGCACGTCGCCAACCTGGTGGGCGGGATCACCACGCAGGACAAGTATGGTTCGCAGCCCGGCGCGGTCTTCACGCCGGTGCCCGGCGCGCGGCAGCGGGCGGCGATGCGGTTCCTCAACGACAACGCCTTCAAGACGCCGACCTTCTTCCTTGACCCGGCGATCACGAGCCGGATCGAGGATAACGCGGGGCTGGCTCAGATCAACGCGGCGCAGGCGCGAGTCCTCGCGTCCCTGCTGCAGGATGCGCGGATGGCGCGCTTGATCGAGATCGAAGTCATGCCCGGACATCCGGCCGACGTGTACACCTTGCCGGAGATGCTCGCGGATGTGCGGCATGGCGTCTGGACCGAGCTTGCCGATCCCACGGTGCGCATCGATGCCTATCGGCGCGCGCTGCAGCATTCCTATCTCGACGACATCCGTGCCAAGCTCAATCCGCCGCCGGCTCCGGCAGTCGCGGGCGGTCGTGGCGGTGCGGGTGGCGGTCGCGGTGCCGGCGTGGGACCTGGTCTGGCCGACACCCATGCACTCCTTCGCATGGAATTGCGGACGCTGGATGGCGAGATCGCGGCCGCGTCGAAAAAGGCGGCGGACGCCGAGACCCGCGCGCACCTGGCGGATGCGCGGCACCAGATCGATGACATCCTCAATCCCAAGGGGTCGAGCGCCGCGGCCGATTGACCGTTGACGACGGTGTCGCCGCAGCGGGAACGGGCGGGATTCCTGCCACCGTGCGTGCGGGAGCCGCCGACCGGCCTGCGCGAACGCCGCTCGGGGCACGAAGCGCGCCCGATGATCGCGGCCGCGGCACCCTGACCCGAATCACGGCTGAGGCGGCGGCGGCGTGGGGCGATCGGGCGGAAGACGTACCGCGAGTGATTCGGCGATGCCAAGCTCGTCGACCAGCCAACGCAGCCGCTCGTCACCGTCGAACGGCGTTTCGGTCTCGATCCCCTGTGCGTCGCGTACGATGCGACGACCCTTCAGCGATGCGATCATCCGGTCGCCGCGATGACTCTGGGCATAGAGTTCGAAATTGAATGGGCTCCAGCGACGAGTCGCCTCGTGCAATGCGACGAACTGCGGCTGATCCGCACGGAGCAGGTCGATCCGGCAGTCCAGACCTTGCGGTCGGCGGGGCGGTTGCCAGCGGATCAGCCAGCGCCCATCGGTGTGCACGCTTTGAGCGCACCAGGCGCCGTGTTCGACACGTGAGCCGTCGTGCGCGAGGCGAAGCGGCTCACCGTGGAGGATCGACGGATCGACGACGTAACGCACGCCATCGAGCAGGACGGTGACCGTGCCGTGATTGGGTGGGACATCGGGCGCGACCATCATGGTGGCGACGCCGCGGTCGGCGCGGAATCCCAGTGTGTGCAGCAGCGCGTGCAGTGCAGTGGCGGTGGCCCAGCAGGTGCCGCCGGCGCGATCGCGGAGCCAGCCGGTGAAGAAGTCTGCCGGATCGTCACCGGGCAGCCGACCGGGGGTGCCCTCGTGCAGCGCGATGATCTTGCGAATGTTGTCGAAGGGGACTTGGCGGTTCCACGCGGCGTAGACATCCCGCAATCCGCCCAGGTCCGGCTCGGGGCGCACGGTGAAGCCCAGGCGTGCCAGCACCGACTCGAGCAGGTCAGGGGGAACGGCATCGTTCGGCGTGGGAACTGGCATCAGCATCGGCGAGTCATCGGGGTCTGGATCGGCGGGTCGTTGACGCGGTATCACACCGCACGCTCCAGCGCATCGAGATCTCCCGCGCAGAGCGCCTTGACGTTGCGCGTCACCTTGGCGGCATCCCAATTCCACCATTCCAGCAGCTGCAGCCGGCTGATCGCGGGCTCGTCGAAGCGGTACTTGAGGACCGTGCCCGGATTACCCCCGACGATTGCATATGCCGGTACATCCCGCGTGACCAATGTGGCCGCCGCGATAATCGCCCCATTGCCGATGATGACGCCCGGCATGATGACGGCGCCATGTCCGATCCAGACATCGTGCCCGACCGTCGTGTCGCCCTTGCTGGGCCAATGATCGGGCCTCGCCACTTCCCACCCGGAACCGAATACCGGAAACGGAAATGTCGACAGCCACGTGGTGGGATGATTCCCGCCGTTCATGATGAACCGGACCTCGGCGGCAATCGAGCAATACCGGCCAATCACCAGGCGATCCCCGATAAAGTCGAAGTGATAGAGGACATTCTCCTCGAAGTGCTCCGGTCCACGGGGATCGTCGTAGTAGGTGTATTCGCCGACCTCGATATTCGGCCGCGTGATGAACGGCCGAAGAAAGCCGGTACGCGTGACTCCGGGAATGGGATACCTGGTGCCGGGCGAAGGACCTTCAGCACTCATCAGATGAGTCTCCGCGTAGCGCGGTGGGTTTCTGGGCCGCCATGCATCGGTGCCGTGTCGAACATGACGCACACGCTCCCCGCGCTCCGGATCACAGCAAGTACCGGCATCGGATGCCTCCCGAACTGAAGTCGCTGCCCATGCGCGGATTGCTGCTCGCACCGATCGCTAGGCAAACCGCAACAACGCACCGAGCGCGATCAGAAGGAAACCGCCACCGGCGGTGATGAGCATCGTCCGGATCCAGTGGCTCGCAAGAATCCGGGCGAGATATGGACTGGCCGGTCCGCGGGAATCCCGACTGAGCCGCGCCTGCCACGGCCCCCACAATCCGGCGGTGAGTATCAACGACAACACCTGGCATCCGGCATTGCCGCGAACCGCCCACATCGGGATGTTGGTTGGATGGTGCCATAGCAGCGCCAGGGATCCCAGCAGGGTCACGCCCACCGGGATGAACACCCAGTATGGCAATTTCCGCCAGTGCGCCGCTTGGATCGCGGGGAACCGATCCGGTCCGACCAACGCCCAGGAGCGGAATATGTCCACTTCGTGAGCCCAGATGGTGCCGACGTTGTACCAGGCCAACGCGGTCACAAGGACGAACAGGCCATCGGCGTTCATGTAACCCCCTTGAGAGGCTTGCCCCGCTCCCGGCCTGCAGCCGTTCAGGTTGGTGAATGGTTCACACGAGTGCGTCGCGGCGCCGACCGCACTGCATCGCAGCCCACTCTGGGTCTGCTTCGCTTCGCCCGCGCCTACCACTCCACCACCGCCGCCCCGCTTGGTCGCGCGAGCGCGCGGCATCGCGGTGTCGCAGGCATTTGCACGCCAGATCGGGACGCCCGTTCGCGATGCGTTCAAGCATGATGTTCTCCTTCGCCTGCTGTTGCATTCATGCGGACGCGCATGGTGCCAGTTCATACATACTTGAACAGCCGCCGGAAGCCATAATCCATGTGCAAGGTCTGGTGACAGTGAAACAGTGTGTCACCGGGATCGTTGGCGACGAAGTCCACATCCACCGTGCCGTAACCGGGAACGATGACCGTGTCCTTCATCACGCCCGCCGTCGCCCGGCCGTTCACGCGCACCAATTCGAACGTGTGCCGGTGCAGATGTACCGGGTGCGGGTCGTCGGCGAGGTTCCGGAATGCGAGCCGGTAGCGACGATCACGATGGATCTCGATCGGCGTGCTCTGCTCGTACTGCTGGCCGTTGATGGTCCAGTGGTTGAAGCCATGTGCACCGCCGTTGATCTTGCCGAGCTCCATCGGGATGATGACGTCCGGCGTGGCGACCGCGCGCGCGTCGCCAAAGCGCGTGTAGTCCCAAGCCTCCTTGACCGGGGCGATCCACCGTGGCTGGCCGGTCGCGCCGGCGTATTCGACCACAATGCCCATGCCGTCGCGACGATCGTCGTCGTGCGGCGTGCCGAGGATCCAGACGCCGGGATTGTTCATCGTCACGATCGCGTCGATCCGTTCGGCGACGCCCAGGGCGAGCACACCCACTGCTCGCGACGTGGGAACCGGATTGCCATCGAGCGCGACGATTTCGAATTCGTGTCCGGGGAGCGCAAGCTGGATGTTCTCCGTCGCGCTCGCGTTGAGGATGCGGAACAGCACGCGCTCGCCGCGCTTCACGCGCACCGGCTCACCGTGGCCGAGTGACTTGCCGTTGATCGAGAATGCCCGGTAGCCGATCTCATAACCGTTGGGGACCGGATTCGGCCGTGGCCTGGGCACGGGCCCCTGCGGCCACACCTCGGCGTCCGTGGCCATTTCTTCGGCGCCGAAGAACGGTTCCCACTCGTGCGTCGCGAGAAACACCTCGCGGTCGTAGCGCCCCGACTCGTGGGCGGGCTCGATGTACACGAATCCAAACTGACCCGTGTACATCCCCCGATGCGTGTCGGGCCCGGAGAAGGTGTGCGTGTGGACCCAGCGCGTGCCGGCCGGCCTGGGCGTCAGGGTGTACCGTCGCGTGCCGTGCGGAGGCACCGGAGGCGTTCCCTCTTCGTCGGCGCCGTCGATGTCGGGCGGCACGAGTTGCCCGTGCCAGTGCACCAGCTCCGGCGTGTCCGTCTGGTTGACCAATTCGACCGTCACGGGTTGTCCTTCGTGAAGGCGAATCACGGGCGCTGGAACACTTCCGTTGTAGCCGATCGTGCTGATGATGCGGTCCGGTGCCAGCTCGACCAGCACCGGTGCAATGCGGAGGGTGACATCCGCCGGGCCCGGGCGCACCGCCGGATCGTCGCTTCGCGGGACCCGCGCGCTATCGTCGTCCACGTGCGCTTGCTCCGAACCTGCAGCGACGACCAGCCCCGCTCCAGCGACAGCGCTGGCGCGCAGGAAATCCCGACGAGTTGATCGGCGGCCGTCAGTCATCTCTTCTCCCCATGCGGCAACGCGGCGACGCAGCCGGATTCATCGTCGCCGATGCGCGCCACTGCTACTCGTGACGCGTGATCACGTAATGCGTCGCCTTGTCGGATGCGGCGAACTCGGCGCAGCGATATCCGAGCGTCGGCAAGTCGACGCCCGTGAGCAGCACCTCACCGCGGCCTAGCAGCACCGGCGAAACGGCCAGGTGCATCTCATCGACCAGCCCGGCCGCGAGGTACTCCCGAATGGTCGCCACACCGCCGCCGAGTCGTATGTCCTTGTCACCAGCCGCGCTGTGCGCTCGCTCCAGGGCCGCGTCGATGCCATCCGTGACGAAGTGAAATACCGTTCCGCCGTCCATCGATAGCGACGGACGTGGATGATGCGTCAGCACAAAGACCGGTGTGTGGTATGGGGGATTCGGACCCCACCAGCCGCGCCAGCTCTCGTCGGGCCATGGGCCGCGCACCGGGCCGAACATGTTGCGCCCCATGATCCAGGCGCCGATTCCCTGGAACCCGCGGGCGGCGATGTCGTCATCGGTGCCGGTGTCGCCACCTGCGCCACCATGCATGCTGCGAAAGGTGCGCGTGGCGAGGAGCCAGCCGTGCAGGCTTGCGCCGCCGACACCGAGCGGATCGGTCTCGGACTGCTTGGGACCTGCGCCATAGCCATCGATCGAGACGGTGAAACCGTGAACGCGGAGTCGTGCCATCAAATCCTCAGCGAGCACCGATGCCGGCGAGGTATTGCTGCACGCTAGCCTCGGTGGCCCTCGTCGTGTTGTCCGTCGTCATCATGACCCCTTCTCCGGGCAAACGCCGCGGGGACGTCGCGATATCGAACGCCGCGCTTCCGGCGTGAAGCATACTTCCGCTCGCAGCCGCGTGCTTCGCGCGGACAGCGAGCGGTGGCTACGCCGCCCCTGGGTCGCGGCGCGGTGTTTCGCTCATCGCCGTCGCGGACCGGCCCTTGGCTTAGCCCGACGCGCACGCTGCACGGTGGCAATCGCCCGGACAACGGTCCGACCGCGTCCTGGCGGAAATGGAACCGGCATCTGCGCCACGGCGGCCGCGAGCAGCGCCTCCACGGCTGGATCATCGAGGGTGAGCGCGGATTCCAGGCGGATGCTGCGGACTTGCTTCCCGCTGCCTCGCAACCGATGGTTCGGATCGGACAGGCGCGCTCCGTGCAGAAAGAAGAGATTGACCCAGCGAGGGTACGCGGCCACGGAGAACGCCGCTTCCGACGCCTGCTCTGACGGACCGAAGCCGAACACCAGCGCGTTGTAGTTGTCGTAGACCAGTTCGACGGCACCGGGAAAGCGGCGGCGAAGCGCCCGTCGAGCGGCGGTGACCAGCGTGGCGATCGCGGGATCGTAACGAGCCAGCGCGGTCCTGATCACCCGAGATGAGGAGGCAACGGTGGTCGGCATCAACAGCTCCATTTGAGACATGAGAACGCGTGCATCACCTCGGTCCCGCGTAACGATCACTCCGCTGTCCAGTGCGGGTGCCGTCCCCAGGCAATCCGCGCCGCCAAGACCGCCATCGGCACGGCGTAGACCAGCGGAAGGAATGATCAGCAGCAGACCGCACCCGATCTCGACGATGCCGAGCGCAGTCAGCATCCGCCGTAAACACGTGGCGCGCCATCGCGCATGCCGCATCGACAGAAAGATTACCGCGAATCTCGCAAAGTGTGACAGGGGTCTGGACCCGGCTGGTGCGGTGCCCCGATGCTCGACGCCCACGGGCATGGCGAGCCGGATGTCGGACGGGCGGGGATGCGGTATAGTTCACGACCTCGGTTCGCGCACCTTTCGGCCCGGCGGCATGCAATGCGGACTTCCACGATCACCTCGTCAATCCTGCTGATTGCGGCGTCTGCCGTCTGCGCGGCGTGCGGCGGCCCGGGGCACAGCGTCGCACGCGAACCTCCGATCGTGGGAACCTGGCTCGTGCACGATCCCAACGCACCCTTTCCCGCTCTGCTGTACGTATTCAATGCCGACGGCACGATGCAACAGGCCAACCCGGACGCCGGAGATGCACGGGCGAGCGACAGCGACGGCAAGGGTGTGTGGCAGGCTCACGGAGACCGGGTCGATGGCAAGTGGGTCGAAGTTGTCGCCGACCGCGTCACGCACCAGTATGCCGGGCGTCTCGAGATCACCATGCAGATTGCCGTGCACGGGGATTCGCTTGCAGCGTCCGAAACCGCACGCGCGTTCGACGCGAACGGACAGCCGGCTCATGCCCCTGCTACACCGATGCCACTCGTCGGCACACGCGTGACGCTGCCGTGAAGGTACGACCGGCGACCGACATAATCCCTTGACCTGGCATCGGTCGGGACGGTTCCAGCCACTCCTCGCGGGACCCGAGTTACCAGGATCCGATGATCCCGCCGAGATCCGCCACACCGCTACGCGTCAGCGTGCCGTGAGCGGGCACGGCGCTCCGAACCGATCAACCGTGGTGCGCCGCCTTCCCCCCCTTGCGGCCGGCGGCCACCTTCTGCGCATGCGTACCACCCTGGTGCGACGACCCTGAACCCGAGTGCGACTTCTCGCCGCCGTGCTTCGATGCGTTCGGACTGTTCGCGATGCGTGCCGCTCGCTCTTTCGACATTCCCTTATCCTTCAGCGCCTCGTACTGTTCCCGGTTTTCGATGTGTCCGCGTGGCATTTGTATCTCCTTGTCGATCTGTTTTCCCGAGACCTCGGGTGCCGAGATCTCCACGTCGTTCCCGTGGACCGCTCGCCCCTCACCGAGGACGAGTCCCGCCTGCGAGGTAGACACAGGCCGCCGCCGCTTCGGTGCGATGGCTGCGTTCGCATCCGGGGCGGTCCGATGCGACCGACGACGCGTCGATCACGGACCCTCCCGAGACGTTCCAGATGACGCGCACTGGATTGACCTTTGGGTATCGCTCGTGTCCGCGCCCAACGGCGGCGCGGCGGCGAGCACGCGTGATGGCGGTGTCGGGCTATTTCCAGATTGGCCCGGTCACGCCCTGGAGCGTGGTCGATTCCGGTGTCTGCAGGTCGAACACCACGACATCATTGGTTCCACGTTTGAGCCACGCGCCCGGGAGGTATAATGCGAGCTGGGGGCCGATGTCCCAGAAGCGGCCCAGCGCGTGCCCGTTCACCCAGACGGCTCCCTTGCCCCAACCGCGCAGATCGAGATACGTGTCACCGGGGGCGGACAGCTCGAACTGCCCGCGATAGAAGGCCGGTCCGCGCACCGCTGAGGCGCGCCGGCGCGGGTTCGGTGCGTCGCGCATGGGCAGCGGGAAGATGTCCCAGCCGGTGAGTGGGGCGCCGGCAAGCGTCACCGAATGCTCGATGCCCTTGCGTTCCGCGCGCAAGACCTTCGTGAAATTCACCCGGCCGCCGTTCTCCATCACGATGTCAAGCCGGGCGTCGGGCGTCGCGATCGTCAGCGGCACGCTGTCCTGTCCCAGTCGCCGATCGAGCGTTGCGGCCAGCGTGCCATTGATGTAGACCTGCGCGTAGTCGCGGACATCGTGAATCACGAGTTCGCCCCGCACGGGATCGTGCACGGTGGTACGGTACACGATGTACCCGTACGCCTGCCCCAACGCCTCCATGTTAGTCGGCGTGTCGCGATGGATCGGCCGCGGCAGCGCCGACCAGAGCAGCGCCGTTTGCGACAGCGTGAACGGAGCCACCGGGATCATTGGTGGAAGCGCAGGCACCGCCGGCAACGGGTCTGCGGTGTGCGCGCGCGATGATTGCGCGGAACGCCAGGTACTTGGGCGTCGGCCGGCCCGATTCGTCGAGGGCGGCATCGTAGTCGTAGCTGGTGGTCTGCGGATGGTACCGGCCGCCGTCGATGTTGGCGCCGTTCATGAACCCGAACGTACTGCCGCCATGGAACATGTAGAGGTTCACCGAGTAGCCGCGGCCGAGCATCCAATCGAGCTCCCGGGCCTGCTGGTCCGTACTGGTCCTGGCGTGGCGCCCACCCCATTGATCGAACCATCCGGCCCAGTATTCGCCGCTCATCAGTGGTTGCCCCGGCTCGAAGCGCGCCAGCCGGGCAAACGCGCTGTCCGCATCGCCCGGGCCGAAGTTGACCACGGCGGGCAGGTCGGGCAGCGTGCCGGCGGCCAGTTCCTCGGGGCCGTCGGCCGTGTAGAGACGGACACCGCCGAAGCCGGCGTGCACCAGCGCGTCGCGCTGCCACCGCAGGTACGCCTGGTCATTCCCGAACGAGCCATACTCGTTCTCGACCTGGACGGCGATGATCGGGCCCCCGTGACTCGCGAGCAAGGGGCGCAACTCTTTCCCGAGCCGATCGAGCCAGCGGGATGCAGCGGTGGTGAATTGCGGCTGCGTGCTTCGCAACAGCATGCCGGGATCCGCGAGCAACCACGCCGGGTAGCCCCCCAGGTCCCATTCGGCACATACATATGGTCCCGGACGCAGGATGACATGCAGGCCTTCCTGCTGCGCAGTGCGAATGAAGGTCGCAATATCATTTTGGCCGCTGAAGTCGAATCGACCGGGTGCCGGTTCGTGCAGGTTCCAGAATACATATGTCGATATCGTGTTGAGTCCCATGGCGCGAGCCAGACGCAATCGGATTCTCCAATCGGCCCGCGGGATCCGAGCATAATGCATTTCGCCGGATATGATCTGGACCGAATCGCCCTGCAGCGTGAAGTGCCCGTTGCGCGCCTGCAATCCCTGCTGCGCAGCCAGCGGCGGTGCCAGTGCCACAACCGCCAGCGCGCCGATCGTCGTCGTCAGCGATGCATTCATGCCGCAAATCAGCAGTCGCGTGTCACGAAGCGCAAGACGGCGGAATCGGGCTGTGTGCAAGAGCGGAGCGGGTTCGTCACTGAATGCGGTACGCAGGGAGAGCCGATCGCGGCGCTCTTGCCTTTCCCAAACGGTCCGAAGGAGAATGCATGTCAATCCGATCCTACTGGCGGTCGAGGCTCGCAGCATTGGGCGCGATTGCCGCACTGATAGTCGTTGGCGCGTGCAGTTCCAACAATAACAGCGGCAGTGGCAACGCCAGCATCCAGCTCGCCCTGAACCCGACGTCGGCCACGGTGCAGGCCGGATCCACCACCACGGTGCACGGCACCATCACTCGCAGCAATTACACCGGGACGGTGACGGTCACCAGCCCGACCTCGATCGCCGGCGTGACGGCGTCGGTACTGAGCCAGCCGAACACCGCCGACACCGCCTCTGTGATGCTGTCCGTCGCATCGACCGCAGCGGCCGGTACGGATACGATCACGGTGATCGCATCCGGGAACGGCGTGACGCAATCGACGGCGACATTCATTCTCACCATCACTGCGGCGTCCAATCCGTCGCTCGGACTCACGCTGACGCCGGCGACGGCCACACTGCAGGCCGGCTCCTCGACCACCATCACCGGCGTGCTGACGCGACCGGGGACCTACACCGGTAACGTGACCGTCACCGGTGCGTCAACGTCGAGTGGACTGACCGCGACCGTGAACACACAACCCAACGCCGGGGATACGGCACAGGTCACGCTGGCGGCAAGCGCGACGGCCACCCCCGGCGTCGATACGGTGACGCTGAGTGCCGCCGGGACCGGGGCCACGACGGGGACGCAGACGATCGTCGTCACGGTACTCGCGGCAAACGGGCAGTCGTTCACCATCGGCGCCGCCAGCAGCAACCTCGCGCTGAACGCGGGGGCCAATGCATCCGATTCGTTGACGCTGACTCGCACCGGGTTTACCGGTAACGTGACGTTCTCGGCGGAAAACCTGCCGAGCGGACTGACGGCGTCGTTCACGCAACCGGCGAGCGGCAACAGCGGGGTGGTGACCTTTACCGCCGGAGCCAGCGTGGCGGCAGGCACCTATACGGTGCTGCTGCGTGGCGTCGGGACCGGCGTGAGTGACGTGACCTTGCCGGTCAACGTGATTGTCAACGGCACCGGCACCGGTGGCAGCTTCACCATGACCTCGAGCATGCCGTCGCTCGCGGTTGCGCAGAGTGGCAATCAGACGGCGACGATCACGCTCGCGCGCGGCACCGGATATACCGGCGCGATCAGCTTTACCGACACCTTGCTCACCAACATCGGCGGTGTCGTGCCCTCCGGTCTCACCGTCACGGTGACGCCGAATCCGGTCCCGACGGGAACCACGACGGCAACCGTGACGGTGAGCGCGTCGGGATCCGTGCCCGTCGGCGCGTACGCGCTGACCCTGACCGGGAGTGGTGCAGGCATCACGAACGGTGATCAGGTGCTGGTGATCCCGGTGACCGTGACCGCCCAGGTCGGCGGCGCGGTGCATCTCGATTACTCGGCGTGTCCCACGGCGGAAAAGCCGGTGTATGTCGCCTATCAGGACGGGTCGGGAAACTGGACCCAGGCCACCGGCAGCGGCGACATGTACAACTTCACTATCACCGTCGGGCAAGGGCGGCGTCGCGGTGGTTACGCAGAATGGCGCCAACTACAACACGACGGTGGAGTACCTGACCCAGGGTGAACTGTCGGCGATGACGGGCAGCTGCGCCCCGGCGCCGACCGGCAAGGATGTGACCGGCACCTACGCCGGCGCGAGCGTCGGCGACCAGATCAATGTGGCGCTCGGCGCGGCATCGACGAGCACGATCGCGACCACCTCGATCGGTGACTACGCCCTCAGTAACGTCGCCAGCGGCAATCAGGATCTGATCGGGTACCTCCACAGCGCGGCTTCGCCGGGCACCGGTGACAAGATCATCGTGCGTCGCGATCTCAATCTCGCCGGCGGCGCGGTCATTCCGGTTCTCGACTTCAGCAGCGCCGAGGCGCTGACACCGACCACTGCGAACATCACGGTGACCGGCGCCGGCGGAGCCGACGCCCTGCTGCAGACGTCGTCGATTCTCACCAACGCCTCCTGCGTCCAGAACCTGCTGACCACGGGGCAGCTGACCGCCGGCCAGACCGTCTTCCCGATCTATGGCATCCCCAGCGGGTCGGGGCGCTCGACCGACCTCGAGCAGGTGAGCGTCATCGATCAGACGGGAACCTCGACGCGCGGCACGACCGTGGACTACCAGACCTTCGGCGCGCAGACCATCGCGTTGCCCGCCGCCTTGACCGGCAGCTCGGTGACCGACGTGTCCGGCAGTGCCTACAAGCGGCTGCAGGCGACCGTGACGTTGCCGTCGGACTACTCGACGGCGGCGCTGACCTACAGCGGGACCAACGGCAACACGCTCACGATTTACGAGAGCGCCGCGTACCTTGGCGGCTCGGCGGCGACACTGGTGGCGCCGGACCTTTCATCGCTGCCAGGATTCAACACGGCGTGGGAGCCGGCCAGTGGCTCGGCCACGTACACGCTGACCGCGACCAACGGGTTCAACGGAACCTGCGCGAATCTGGCGACCACCAAGTACGCCGAAGTCACCGGCACGGCGTGACCGCGGGCGGGCCACGGCAGGCGAAGGGCCGGCAGCGATGCCGGCCCTTTTGCT
Organism: uncultured Gemmatimonadales bacterium; assembly: GCA_963796635.1. GTDB lineage: Bacteria > Gemmatimonadota > Gemmatimonadetes > Gemmatimonadales > GWC2-71-9 > Palsa-1233. The sequence continues at coordinate 1,310,530 of CAWCMH010000001.1, read as the reverse complement.
TGGGGTGAGTGAGACCGTCAGAGCGGACCTTCGGCGCCGGCCCGGGGACCGGCACCGTGTCAGCGGAGCCAGCCGCCGCGGAAGCCGGCGCGCCGGAGCCCGTGTGCGATCGGTCGGCTCTCGCGCATCAACCTCCAGATCAGCCCCGACAGGTAGTTCTCGATCATCATGACCATCGGCCCCTCGTTGAGGGCGTAATGCGCCGGCGACACCCATCCCGCGACACCGCGAGCGTGGGGCATCGTGGCATTGAAGGTGGCCTTGAACCCGTACGGATTTCCCTGACGCAGCTTGAGCTTGTGAAAGTGCCGTGCGGTCGGCACGACGATCTCCGGGGCGAACGGCAGCGAGGTCAGCGCGGCCCACGGTGAGATCGAACCGTCGTCCGGCCCGAAGGGCACGCCGCGCGCGGCGTATCCGTAGAAGTGGCGGGTCGCTCCACGAATCTTCCGAGCACCTGCGGCGGGTCCATCGCTGGCGGTAATCCCCCAGCAATGGGCCGCGTAGCCGTTGAACTCGCGCGGGTTCCGGATGGCGTAGGCCTGCTGCACCAGCGTGGCGCGCCGGCTGTTCTCGAAGTAGTCGCTGCGCTTGTCGGTCATGTAGGTGTCGCGAATGCCGCGAAAGTCGATCCACGCGTGCGACAACTGATGGATGAACAACGGCCCGGCATACAGGTACTCCTGGCCGAACATCCGCTTCCAGCGGTAACTGGCGGTCCACGCGGCGTAACTCGTGACCGGTACCGGATGGGTGGGTGAACCGAGCGCGAGCATGTAGAGGATCAGCGCCTCGCTGTAGCCAGTCCACACGTTCGGGAGAAAGCCGGATTCGGGTTTCCAGCCGTGCGACAGACACGCGCCATGGTTGAGCGCCCATCGCCAGTCGACGCGCCGGTACAGCGCGTCGGCAATGTCGCGCACTTCCCGCTCCCGGGCGGTGTTGCGGTCGAAGTATTGCGCAGCCACCACGGCGCCGGCGATCAGGATGGCCGTGTCGATCGTGGACAGCTCCGAGCGCGCGGCGCGGCGACCCGTGTGGATGTCGAGATAGTGGAAGTAGAAACCCTTCCAGCCGGTGGCCGTTGGCGATTGGCTCTGCGGACTGTCGCGCAGGAAGCGCAACGTGTGAAGGGTGCGGGTCAGCGCCTCGTGGCGGAGGACATAGCCACGCTCGACGCCGATCGGATAGCATGACAGCGCCAACCCGGTCGCCGAGATGCTGGCGGGTGAATCCTTGGCCGTCTTGTCGAGGACGAGGCCATTGCGCGGGTTGGCTTCGCACCAGAAGTAATTCCACGCTTCGCGCTGCACCTCGCGCAGGAATTGCTCATCGTCGCTGCGGCCGGACACGCGGCGGTTCCTCAGGGGCGCTCGCCCGCGAAGTCGATCGTGACGGCCGCCACCGCGTGCGGCGGCAGGACGATCTCGACGTCAAGGGTGCCGTCGTGGTACGCCGCCGGGTGCGACGTCCGGATCAGCCGCGAGGCTGATTCCAGATCGGCGACCTGGCCGCGCGTGAGTGTGTCGGGCTTGCCCATCGCCTCCCATGCGCGGTGCGCATTGGCATGATCGGTGTCGATGCGCTCGATGTGGCACGTTCTCGGCGCGGGTGCGCCGTGCAGCGTGAGGTGGATCGTCTCGGTCCGGATCCGGTGATGGGGCATCGCGTGATTGGTGCAGAGCAGGGTCATGCCGTGCGGGCGCCGCACCGCCCACGCCGAGGCGGTGGCGTGGTTCCCGACCATGTCGAGCCGCTCACGCCCCAGGTGGTGCAGCAACTCGAACGCCCGATACGCGGGCTTGGGGACGCCATACAGGTTGAGCAGTCCGAAGCCACCCTGGAATGCCGTGGCCGGCATGTAATTCTCCTCGAAGATGTCACTGAAGGTCCAGTAGCTGTAGCCATCGACCACCGGCTCGACATGCATGAGGATGTTGGTGGCCAGCGCCGCGGCGAACGGCGTGTCGTGCAGCGTGTCGCGCGGATTGGACGAAATACTCCACTCGGTGTAGTAAACCGGGCGACCCTGCGCCTGCTGGTGCGTGGCGCGGGCCCGATCGAGCATCACGAGATGCGGCGCGGCCGCCAGCTGCGCCGCGGTGTCGCTGCCCGCCTTACCGAGTGCGTCTGTGGGGTAGTAGTGCGTGCTGATGAAGTCGAGCGGGAGATGGTGGTGCCCGCAATACTCGACGAATTCCGCGATCCAGGCATTCTCGGCGGTTGCGGGTCCCCCCACGCGCAGCGTCGGCTCGACGTGCTTGAGGGCCTGGACCGTATGCCGGTACAGCGCGAAGTAGTCGTCTTGCGTGCCGGTCCAGAAGGCGTCGAGATTCGGTTCGTTCCAGACCTCGAAGGTCCACCGGCTGACCTCACCCCGACCGTAACGATCGACCCAGTGTCGGGCCAGTTTCCGTATCAGCGTTCCCCATGCGCGCGGCCGCGCCGGCGGGGTGACGTTCCCGCGATAGTGAAACACGGTCTTGGACCCCGACGCCAGTGCGGTCGGCATGAAGCTGAGTTCGATGAACGGCACCATGCCGATGTCGAGCAGGTAGTCGAGGATCTGGTCGGCGTTGAAGAACGCGTACCGGTATCGACCTTCCTCGTCCACCAGCGTGCCCATGTCGTCTGACAGGATTCCGTGGAACCGGACCCGGCGGGTGCCGAGCTCGCGGTGGCAGCGTTCGAGCTGGCGTTGCCAGTCGGCGCGCAACGCAAGCGTTGCGTGCCCGCTGCCGAGCATGTATTCCCAGACGTGCGTGAGCGGCGCCGCGTGGCCCGCATAGTCGCAGGAAAAATCCGGCATCAGCGACCCGTGCCGGGCCCGGCGTCGGCGGCGATGGTCATCCGTGCCGTCCGCGCGCGCCCAGATACGCCAGCACCACGACCCCCGCCGCGAGCGCCAGCCAGCCGCGATTGAGGTTGACCGAGAGTTGCGGACTGACGTCGCGGGCCCGGGCGTCGAAAGTGCCATGCGCGCCGTGATCGCCCGGCACGGGCTCGTAGAGATTGTCGCGGCGGTCGGGATCGGCGAGTTCGTCGGTCTGTTGTGCGTCGTAGTTGGTTCGCCCGAGATACTCGTCCATGAGGCCCGGGGCGAACTTGTTGCCCTGCATCGCCAGCACGGTGGGACTCCCGACTTCGATGGTCCGGCGCCGATGATGGGCGGCATAGTAGATCGCGTCGGCCGCGATTTCCGGCTGGAAGATCGGCGGCACCGGTTGGGGCTTTCGCGGGAGCCGGCTCCGCACCCACGAAAACTGCGGCGTGTTGAGCGCCGGCATCTGCACCATCGTGAGGTGCACGCGGCTGCGATCGTGGATCAGTTCGGTGCGCACCGAGTCGGTGAAGCCGGCGATCCCGTGCTTGGCTCCGCAATACGCCGACTGCAGCGGGATGCTGCGCGCGGCGAGCGCCGAGCCGACCTGCACCACGGTGCCGCGGTCGCGTGGCAACATCCGCTTGAGCGCCGCCATGGTGCCGTACACCACGCCCAGATAGGTGACCTCCGTCACGCGCTTGAATTCGTCCGGCGTCATCTCCTTGAAGGGCGAAAACACCGATACCATGGCGTTGTTGACCCAGACATCGATCGGTCCGAAGGTGTCCTCGACCTGGGTGGCTGCTGCGTCGACCTGCGCCGCGTCGGACACGTCGCAGGGCAGGACCACGGCCTCGCCTCCGGCCGCTTCGACCTCACGGCGGGCGGCGTCGAGGCCATCGTGGCCGCGTGCGATCAGGCCGATGCGCGCGCCGTGGCGTGCAAATGCGCGCACGGTCGCTCGGCCCACGCCGGCCGACGCCCCGGTGATCACGACCGTTTCGGCCGCCGATTCTTGCTGCTCAGGCATGTATCACTCCCTGGCGCGCGGCGCCAGTCATCAGTTCATCGCGCGTCGATTGGAACGGTGTCAACAACTCGGCACCGTGCCCGGTGACGCGCACCATGTCGCAGTGGCGCAAGCCGCAATCCCCGGGCAGGTAGATCGCCGGCTCGATGTTGCAGACCATGTCGGTGGCAAGGATGTCGGGTGAACCGGGGCGCAAGCGTGGCAGTGCGTCGGCGTCGATCGCGCCGAAGCCCACCCCATGGCCCAACCCATGCGTGAAATGGCCGCCGAAACCGCAGGCTCGCAACACGTCCCGCGCGGCGGCGTCGACATCGGCGGCCCGGACACCGGCGCCGACGCGGTCGATCGCGGCGGCACGCGCCGCAAACACCGCCTCGTACATCCGCGCGTGCTGGGGTGCATGGTCGCCGACGGGGTAGGTGCGGGTGATGTCGGTCCACATGCCGTCCACTGACGCATTGCAATGCACCAGGGCCAGTTCGCCCGATGACACCGGCGTGCCCCGCGAGCGGGCGTAGGCACCGCCGGCGTCGGCCGCATGCGCTCCCGCCATGCACCACGCGAACGCAATTGCGCGCGTATCATCCAGGGTCATCGCGGCGTCGTCGAACGCCGCGCGGAATTTGCCAGCGATGTCGACCTCGCGCATGCCGGGCTGAAGTTCGTTGCGGCCATGTTCGAATGCGCGCGCGGCCGCGCGGCATGCCGCGGTTACGCTCGCGAGTTCCTGCGTCGACAGCGTGGCGCGTTCCCGTGCCAGGAGCTCGTCCGCGGGCCGCACGCGCGCGGCGGGATATGCGGCACGTACGATCGTCGCGAGCGATTCGCCAAAGTGCCACGTGGCGGCGTACGTGGCGGGCTCGGAGCCGCCATCGGCGTCGCAGCCGATCGACGTCGCGCCGCGAAAGCGCCGGTCCGCCGCGACTTCCCGCAGGCCGGCAGACACCTGGTCGCGGGCGCCGCGCATGTCAGCGAGTCCGTGACGCTTCGCGACCTGAATGAGGTCCGCGCCACCTCGCCGGGCGAGTCCGTATTCGTCGGGCGGCACCAGCACCGCCACGTCGCCGTCACTGGTGCACAGTGCGACCGACGTGCCTACCACCGGCCAGTAGCCGCTCAGCATGCGCACGTGCGATGGCCTGCCACACACCAGCAGGTCGAGCCCGGCCTCCTGCAGCGCGTCCCGGAGGCGGGTGCGGCGCTCGGCGTCGCGTCGCATCAGCCGTGCGTCACCGGTTGGGGAGCGTCCTGCTGCAGCGCCAGTTGCACCACCTCGGCAAAGTGCAGCGCGTGACGACCGGTCATCTGGGAGATCTGCTCGCGACAGCTGAAGCCGTCGGCAATCAGCAGCGTGTCCTCCGGCGCGGCACGTACCGCGGGGATCAGCTTGCGCTCGCCGCACTTGACGGACAGGTCGTAATGCGCCCCGCGCTCGAATCCGAACGCGCCCGCCATGCCGCAGCAGCCATGATCCGGATAGCTGCAATCGAGCCCGATCCGGTCGAGCAGTTGTATCTCGGCCTTCATCTTCATCACGGCCTTGTGATGACAGTGTCCGTGCACGACGGCCCGACGCTCCAGTCGCGGAATGGTGAAGTCGTCGGCGTGCTGCTCGAGAAATTCACTCAGCAGCATGGTCTGGCGGCACAAGCGCTTCGCGGCGCCATCGTCCGGGAAGAGGTTGATCAGCTCATCGCGAAAGACCGCCGCGCAACTCGGCTCGAGCACGACGATCGGGGTACCCGCCGCGATGTCGGCCGCCAGTGCGCTCAGGATCCGGCGCAGATAGGCCTTGGCCTCGTCGAGGTAGCCATAGTCGTACAGGGGCCGGCCGCAGCAGAGCGGGCCGCCGGGCACCCGCACGGTGAACCCGGCGGCTTCGAGGACGGCGACCGCGGCGCGAGCCGTGTCGGGATGGAAATGGTTGTTGAACGTATCCGCCCAGAGCACCACGGTACGATGCTGACCCTGTCGCGGTGCGCGCCGTGCGAACCAGTGCTTGAAGGTCTCCGGTGCGAACGCCGGCACGGTGCGCTCGGGTGCCATGCCGGCCACCCACTTGGCGACGGCGCGGAGTCCCGGGGCGTGACTGGTGAAATTGACCAGGCGCGGCGCCAGGGACGCGAGGCGCGACCACCGGTCGATGTGTCCGAAGGCATAGGCGTGGCGGGGCCGACGGCGGCCCTCGTAATAGTGCGACAGGAATTCGGACTTGTACGTCGCCATGTCGACGTTGACCGGACAGTCGCCCTTGCAGCCCTTGCAGGACAGGCACAGGTCGAGCGCCTGATGCACATGCTCGCTCTTCCATCCCTGCGTGATCGCGTCACCCTGCAGCATTTCGAACAGCATCCGCGCCCGGCCGCGGGTGGAATGCTCCTCGTCGCGCGTCACCATGTAGCTCGGGCACATGGTACCGCCTTCGTGTCGACGGCACTCGCCGACGCCGACACAGCGCAATGCCGCCTTGGCAAAGTCGCCGTCATCGTCGGGATACCGGAAATGCGTGGGCGGGTGCATCGGCGCGTAGTCGGCGCCGAGCCGGAGATTGGAGGTGATCGGGAAAGGATCGACCACCTTGCCGGGATTCATGCGACCGCGCGGGTCCCAGATCCCCTTGAATTCGCGGAACGCCTGCACCAGGTCGTCTCCGAACATCTTCGGCAGCAGTTCGGCCCGCGATTGCCCGTCGCCGTGTTCCCCCGACAACGAACCGCCGAAGCGCAGCACCAGGTCCGACGCGTCGTCGAGAAAGGCGCGGAACTTGGCAATGCCCGGCGCCGTCTGCAGGTCGAACGGGATGCGACAGTGAATGCATCCCTGGCCAAAGTGCCCATACAACGCCGCGCGATAGTCGTAGCGGTGGAACAGCTGACGCAATTCACGCAGGTACGGGCCCACCCGGTCGGGCGGCACGGCCGAATCCTCCCAGCCAGGCCAGGTGTTCGGTTCGCCCGGCAGGTCGGCCGTGGCGCCCAGTCCCGATTCGCGAACGGTCCAGACCAGATGTTCCTCGTGCGCGTTGTCGAACAGCTTCATCGATGGCGGATTCGGGTCGCGCCGCAAGTCGTCCATCGCGGCGCGCGCCTTGGCATCCGCCTCGTCCTTCGTGTCGCCGCCGAACTCGACCAGCAACCAGCCTTTGCCTTCGGGGAGCAACTGGATGTCCTCGAGATGCATGTGCTTCTTTTTCATGTAGCCGATCAACTGGTCGTCGATGCCTTCCAGGCCGGTCGGGCGGTGCTTCATGATCTCGGGCGCGTGATCGCCGGCGCTGTACACGTCGGGGTACCCGAGCACGAGCAGCGATCGGGCCTGCGGGCTATGCAGCAGGTTCATCGTGGCTTCGAGCACAGTGACGCAGGTGCCTTCCGATCCGACCAGCGCACGCGCGACATTGCAGCCGTGTTCCGGGAGCAGGTAGGGCAGGTTGAACCCGGACACCCGACGCGGAATGTCGGGATACTTCGCGCGGATGGGATTGGCGTACGTGTCGCGCAGGTGCCGCAGCTTGCTGTAGATCTCGCCCCGCGGGCCGCCCGCGGCGATGATGCGCGCGAGCTCTTCCTCGCTGGTGCGTCCCACCGTCATGCGGTGCCCCTCGTAGGTCACGATCTCCATCGATTCCACGTTGTCGGCGGTGCGGGCGCCGTCGCCGTCGAACGCCGCCATGACCGAGCGCACGCCGCAGGAATCGTTGCCGATCATGCCGCCCAACGTGTTGTGATTGTGGGTGGCCGGATCGGGTCCAAAGGTGAGTTCGTACGCCTCGGCGGCGTTTCGCAACGTGTCGAGCACGCACCCCGGTTCAACCCGGGCCAGCTTGCGATCGGGATCGATGGCCACGACCCGGTTGAGGTACTTCGAGAAATCGATCACGACCGCCACGTTGCAGCATTGCCCCGCGAGACTGGTACCGCCGCCGCGAGAGAGCAGCGGCACGTCGTGCTGCCGACAGGCGGTGAGCGTCGCGATCACGTCATCGACACTGCGCGGAATCACCACGCCGATCGGCAACTGGCGGTAGTTGGAGGCATCGGTCGAGTAGAGAGCACGGGTGCCGGCGTCGAAGCGGACCTCGCCGCGCACCGCCGCCCGCAGGTCGGCAACCAGTGCGCGTACGCGGGCCGCGTCAGGCTGCGTAGCGGTCGGCATCGGCCCTCCGTAGCTCGAGCCCCAGTCCGGGGCGGGTCAGGTCCGGGCAGAGCGCGCCGTCGTCGGGGTCGAGCGTGCCGTCGAACAACAAGTGCTCGATCCGGACGTGGTCATGGAAATATTCGAGGTGGCGCGCCGGTTCGACGGCGCAGCACAGGTGCGCGTGAAGCGACGGCGCGCAGTGGGCGGAGAAGGGGACGTGATGCGCGGTCGCGAGCGCCGCCGCCTGCAGGAAGCCGGTCACGCCCGCACAGCGGGTGGCGTCAGCCTGCAGCACATCGACCGCGCGCGCCTCGAGCATGCGCCGGAAATAGCCGGCGTCATAGCCGTACTCACCGGCGGCGATGTCCATGCCGGCGGGCGCCCGACCGCGCAGCCAGTGCAGACCGGCGAGGTCGTCCGACGGCCGCGGCTCCTCGAACCATGTGACATCGCTGTCGGCGCGGAAGCGCTCGGCGAACGCCAATGCCTGGGTCTGGCTGTAGGCCCCGTTCGCGTCGACGAACAGGTGTGCATCGTCACCGATCGCGGCGCGTGCGGCCCGCACCCGCGCCAGGTCGTCCTCGGGCCGCGTACCGACCTTCATCTTCACGCGTCCGATACCCTGCGCCACCCAGCCCGCGAGCTGCTGCTGCAGCTGCGCGATGGTGTACGACGTGAAGCCGCCGCTACCGTAAATCGGGATGCGATCCCGCACCGCACCGAGCAACGTCACAAGCGGCAGGTCGAGAAGCCGCGCCTTGAGATCCCAGAGCGCGTTGTCGACCGCGGCGATCGCCATCGAGGCAATCCCCGGACGGCCCAGGTTGCGGATCGCGTGCACCATGGCGTGCCACGCACCGCCAATCGCCATCGCGTCGCGCCCCCGCACGACGTCGGCGAGCAGGCTGCGGATCAGCTCGGCCGTGGCCCGGTCGGCGTAGGTGTAGCCCATGCCGGTGGTGCCGCCGGCGGTGACGTGGACCACGACGAGCGTGGTGGCATTCCAGCGAATCGTCCCGTCGGCTTCGGGAAGGTCGGTGGGAATGGTGTACGCGGCGACGTCGAGCTGATCCACCGGCGTGTCGACCGCACAACGACTGGCAGGAACCAGCGACGGCACTCAGACCACCTCGCGGATCTTGTCTTTGACGACGGTCTTGATGATGTCCCAGCGGTCCTTCTCCCCGCGCGCGAGTGCCTCGGCAAACTTGATGGCCTGCTGCATGCTGATGTTCCCCGGAAGGGGCGGTTCGTTCGCATCGACCACGGCCTGGACCACCGCCGGCCCGTCGTAGGCCAGCGCCTCACGCAGGACGCCCGCGGCCTCGCCAGGCTGCCGAATCGTGAAGCCGCCGGCGCCACACGCGCGGGCGTAGGCCGCGAAGTCGATGCTCTGCAGTTCCACGCCGAACTGCGGATTCCCCTCGAGTACCATCTGCTCCCACTTGATCTGCCCCAGGACATCGTTCTTGATGATGATCACCTTGACGGGTAGCTGGTACTTGACCAGCGTGGCGACTTCGCCCATCAGCATCGTGAAGCCGCCGTCACCGACGATGCAGACGACCTGGCGGCCGGGAAATGCCACGGCGGCGCCGACGCTGTACGGCAGCCCGTTGGCCATCGTGGCGAGATTGCCCGACAGCGAGAACGACATGCCATCGCGGACTTCGATGTACCGCGCCGACCAGGTCGCGATGGTCCCGCTGTCGCTCGACACGATCGCATCGGCGTCGAGCAGTCGGTTGAGTTCGTAGGTCACCACCTGCGGCTTCATGGGCACGTCGGTCGCGGTGCCGCGGGTGCGCATCAGTTCGTTCCAGTGCTTCATGTGCCGCTGCGCCGTATCGAGAAAGTCGTGGTCGTCCTTCGCCTCGATCAGGGGCAGCAGGGCCGCGAGCACGTCGCCGCAATCGCCGACCAGGCCGACGTCCACGGGATGCCGCAATCCGATACGCGTCGGATCGACATCGATCTGGACCACCTTCGCATCGCCGGGCTTGGGATAGAACTCCATATACGGAAAGCTGCTCCCCGCGATGATGAGCGTGTCGCACGACTTCAGCGCGTCCTGGGATGGTGCGGTGCCGAGCAGGCCGATGCCGCCGGTGGTGTGGGGATTGTCATCGGGCACCACTCCCTTGCCCAGCAGTGGCTTCACGATCACCCCGGCCACGCGCTCGGCGAGCTGCAGTACCTCGCGGCGGGCCGACAGGCAGCCTTGCCCGGTCAGGAGCACCACCCGGGATCCGCGATTGATCAGGTCGGCGGCGCGACGCAACTCATCGGACGATGGCACGGCGTGCGTCACGGCGAAGAGGTCACCGCTGTGGTCGGGCACGTTATTCGAGGAGCGTTCGGTGTCGGAACCGGTCCAGTCCTGCACGTCCTTGGGGATGGTGATGTGTGCCACGCCCCGGCGGGCGCGCGCGGTCTTGATTGCCTCGTCGACGACGCTGTCGACATGGTGCGGCCCCATCACCCGCTGGTTGTAGACCGCCACGTCCATGTAGAGCTTGTCGAGATCGACATCCTGCTGGTAGTGGGTGCCGATGAGGTCGTGAAACGTGTGGCCGGTGATCGCCAGCACGGGTTGCCCGTCGCACTTCGCGTCGTAGAGCCCGTTGAGCAGATGGACGCCGCCCGGCCCGGAGGTCGCCAGGCACACGCCGAGCCGGCCCGAATACTTCGCGTAGCCGACCGCCGCGAAGGCCGCCGCTTCCTCATGTCGGACCTGCACGAAACGAATGTGATCCTGTCGGTTGCGCAGTGCCTCGAAGATGCCGTTCACGCCATCGCCCGGAAAGCCGAAGATGGTGTTCACCTTCCACGCGATGAGTCGGTCGACCAGTCGATCTGCGACGGTGGCTGCCATGATGCGGTTCACTCCGGTTGCGGGCGAGCGGCCCGGTGCCGGTGTCTCACGCTGCGGGTGCACACCCTCGGGGAATCATCGAGCCGCCACACGGTTGACGTATCGGTGCGCGTCAGTCGCACGCGGGCCGGCGGCGCTGCGTGCCGCGCCATCGCGTTAGCTTTTGCGGGTTCTGCGTGATCGTCCGCCCCGCGTCTCCGGTCGTCGAGGTCCGATGCGTCCATCCACGCTCCGCCATCGCGCCACCCCGCTGCTGGCCGCGCTCCTCGTGGCGGCACCCACGCTGGCGGCGCCCCGACTGTGCGCGCAGGCGACCGCCGTCCACGCGGCCGCGGCCCCCGGCGCACCGGTCGTGTTCCGGACCGACACATTGTTCCGCCTCTACGCGCGGCTCGGGCCGTTCAATCCCCCCGCCCGTGCGACTGCCATCGAGGGTCGCTTGCCGCGCGTGGTCGCGGCGCTCGCTGCAGGCGATTCGGTCGTCATCACCGATCGCGATGGCACCAGCGAGCTCGCGGTCGGCCGCATCACGGTGATGAGCGTGCTCGATAGCGACGCGATCCCGCTGCACGTCACGCGTCCGGATCTGGCCCAGCGGTACGCGCGCCAACTGCATGCCGAGGCATTGCACGCGGCCATCCGGTCGACGCCGCGCCAGTTGCTCGTCGACGCGCTCTACGCGCTGCTCGCCACGGCGGCGCTGCTGATCCTGCTCCGACTCATTGCGGTGGGCTTTCCGCGGCTCTATCGGTGGATCGACACGTTGCGCCAGGTGCGCCTGCCAGCGGTGCGGATCCAGCAGTTCGAGCTGCTGTCGGCGGGCCGGATGTCGCAGCTGCTGGTCGGCGCGACCCGGGTGCTGCGCGCCATCGTCACGCTGCTGTTGTTGTACGTGTACGTCCCGCTGGTGCTGAGTTTCTTTCCCGCAACGGCACCCGTCTCGCCCCGGATCATCAGCTACGCACTGCTGCCGTTCGCGGCGGCAGCGAACGCCCTGGTGGCGTACCTCCCCAACCTGTTCTATCTGGCCGCCGGGGTGGTCATCGTCCGCTACCTGCTGGTATTTCTGCACCTGTTGTTCGGCGCGGTGCAGTCCGGCGCCATCACGCTGCGCGGATTCTATCCCGACTGGGCCGAGCCGACGTACAAAATCGTGCGCGTGCTCGTGCTGGCCTTCGCGGCCGTGCTGCTGTATCCGTACCTGCCCGGCACCAACACCGATGCGTTCAAGGGTGTCTCGATTTTCCTGGGCGTGCTGTTTTCGCTCGGGTCGTCGACCGCGATCGGCAACATGGTGGCCGGTGTGGTGCTCACCTACACCCGGGCCTTCCAGATTGGGGATCGGGTGAAGATCGCCGATACTGTGGGAGACGTGACCGAAAAGACGCTACTGGTCACCCGGGTCCGGACCATCAAGAACGTGGCCGTCACGATTCCCAACATCACCGTGCTCAACAGTCAGGTGATCAACTACACGACCCTCGCCCGCAGCGCCGGACTGGTGCTGCACACCGCGGTGACCATCGGGTACGACGCACCGTGGCCGCAGGTACACGCGCTGCTGATCGACGCCGCCCGGCGCACCGAGCACATCCTGGCGGAGCCGGCTCCGTACGTGCTGCAGACGAGTCTCGATGACTTTTACGTGACGTACGAGATCAACGCCACCACGGATCGGGCGGAGCTCATGGCGTTGACGTACTCGCAACTGCACCAGCACATCCAGGACGCATTCAACGCCGGCGGGGTCGAGATCAACTCGCCGCACTATCAGGCCTTGCGCGATGGCAATCACGTGACGATCCCGGCGGATCATTTGTCGCCCGGGTACCGCGCTCCCGGCTTCCGGGTCGGGCCGATCGATGCCGAAGGCGCCGGCGCGTGATCGGGTGGTTGCCGCCGGTCCGTGCGGGCGGTTCACGCGGTTCCGGTTCCCTTGTATGTTGCAGCATCCGATGCCCCAATCTGGAGTACCGATATCATGCCGATCTGGAAGGAACAGGCCCCAGCCAAGAAGGACCCGACGCCGGGGGCCCCCGAACCCGTTGCCAAGCCCGAGCCGCTGATGCGCGTCGACCCGTCGCCCAGCGCCGATCTTCCACGCCGTACCCCGGAGCGTGATGTGAAGGAATCGTTTCTCGCCGAGAATCTGACCATCGAGGGCAAGATCGAAGGCGCCGGCCACGTGCGTCTCGCGGGCCGGTTCAAGGGTGACGTCAACGTCCAGGGTCACCTGACCATCGAGCCGGGCGCCAAGCTCACCGGTGGTGTGCGCGCCAACACGGTGATCATCGGCGGTGAACTCGAGGGCAACATCGACGCGGCGGCGCGCGTCGAACTGCTCGCCACCGGCGTCCTGAATGGCGACCTGAAGGCGGCCTCGCTCACCGTCGCGGCGGGCTCACGCATGCGCGGGCAGGTGGAGTTCGGGTGGGAAGAGAAGGCCCAGAAGCCGATCATGCGGGTGGAGAGCGGCGCGGCGTCATGAGTGGATCGCGGCCCGGCACCCCGGGCGCGTCGCGCACCTGCCCGCATTGCAAGGCGACGATCCTCGAAGCGGCCGCGATTTGTCCGGCCTGCCGCCACCATCTGCGATTCGAGCCGGGGGCGGCGCGGCGTCCGCCGGAGAGTTTCACCGCGTTGCGCGTGGAAGGGGTGTTGCGCAACGCCGTTGGCGCCGACGCGTGGGAGTATTCGGTGCTGTTGTCGATTCGCGATGAACGCGGCGAGGAGGTCGCGCGCCAGGTCGTCGGCGTCGGCGCGCTGCAACCATCGCACGAGCGGACCTTCACCCTGGCGGTGGAGGTCTTCGGGCCGCCGGAGGCCGCGATTCCGGCCGGCGCAGCATGGGTCGGCCAACGCGACTGACGCGTCGCCGCTGGTGAGCGACTTCGAGGTGTCCCGTGGACCTGCATGACGCGTTCGTCATCGAGCGGTACCGTGCCGCGACCGCACGCCGGGACGCCATGGCTCGCGGTGCGCGCAGTGCCGTCTCACTCTACCTCTTCGCGGTGATCCTGATCTGCCTCGCCGCCGCGACCATCGAAGTCGCGCGCGAGCCATTCGGCCTCGACCGCCGTAGCATGCCCGACGTATTCGCGCTGCTCGGCTGGCTCGTCGTCCTGGCCGGTGTCATTGCCGCGGTGCAGGTGAGTGTGTGTGCGTTCCGGGAATCCACCGCGCGGCGCGACTGTCGTCAGCTTGACCCCGACGCGCCCCCCGCGCGTGGGGCGTGGTGGCTTCCCAATGGCGTCTATCTCGGTGTCGTTGCCATCTCGGCCATCGCCGCGTGGAATACGTTTGCCACCATGGGCGAGGCCGCGTTGCGCAACATGTGATGGCCGTCACGCAAGCGCCGCCTGACGCGCCGCCGTCACTTCGGTGATCTGCGCCTCGCGCACCTGCTTCAACCCCGCCTGAATGAATCCCAGCACCAGCAGCCAGGCGACGGCGCCGAGCAACAGATACTTCAGGTCGAGCGGCGGATACCACGGCGCGTCCCAGATCATGTGCATCGCCACGCAGATGAGCAGCACTCGCACGAAGCGCGGGTCGGTGACCATGTCCCACCGAAACGGCTGATTGCCGCGCACGCGCCACAATGCGGCGCCCACGAGGCCAGTCCACAGCACGTGCCCGCCGAGCATGCTCAGCAAGCCGCGCTCGATGATCAGGCTGCGCATCGCGTCACCGCCCCCGGCGCCCAATCCCGCGTTGAGGGCGTACCCCGCCGACTCGAAGATCGCGAAACCGGTGCCGATGGTGGCGCCGAGCAGCAGACCGTTGAGCGTCCAGCGGAAGCGCAGCCGGCGCACCACCAGGAGCAGGGCGGTGGCCTTGCCGATTTCCTCGATGATGCCGGCCGCGGCAGCGCCGAGCCACGATTCGAGTCCGGTCAACTGGAAGCCGATCAGCGAGACCACGATGCCCACCAGTCCGCCGATCAGGAGCAGCTTGATCACCTGGTACAGTGACACATTGCGCGTGACATTGACTTCGAAGAAGAAGATCAGTAGCGACAGCGGGACCGCGGTCGAGCCGATCATGATCAGGCCGGGAATCAGGTTGCTGTTGTCGAACTGCAGCCACGCGTAGAGAAACCCGGCGTACAACAGTGCCGTCACGGCAAACACGCGCGCAAAGATCCACGGATGCGGCCACTGCGCGTCGATCGCCGTGAGTGCGGGGGTTGTCGACGCGGTGCCGACCGTGAAGTAGGCTTCGACTTCCTCGTCGGAATGCCGCTTGGCCACGTCGGAAAACATCTCGCGCGCGTTCCACTCGCCGGGTTGCTCGATGCCCGCCGCGGCCGACACGTGTTCGCCGAGGCCGCGCACGAAATCGAACACGCCGCCCGCGCCGACCGGCCCCTGCAGCAGCCACAGTGACCGGCCGAATCGGATCTGCTGGCCGGGGCTCATGCCCGCGTCGGCCACGGGGTGACCGTCGACGAAGGGTTGCTGCGACGACGACAGCGCGTGCACGTACAGGCGGCCGGTGCGCAGCGTGAGCATCGCAAACTGCGCCGGGACATCCGGATCGTCGCTCAGGATGTTGCACTCGGCCGTACGCCCGACGGTGAGCGACTCGGCCCCGAGCGCGGCCCGCTTTCCCTGATCAGGGCCGGCGATGCACGTGAGGAACCAGGTCGAGGCGGATGGTGGCGTGGGCGCGGGCGATGTCATGATGGTCCGATGCTGGATGGTTCGCGCGTGCGCGGCGGCACGCGGCGATAGGATACGCCGCACGGGGCTTGGCGGCAAGACGGCCGGCATGCGTCGGTCAGGCCGGCGTGACGGACTATGTTTGGGGCAATCCTTCACGCCGGAACGCCGCCATGGCCAGCGCCACCAAGTACATCTGGGACCGCATCGACCTCGAGACCATGAGTCCGCAGATCGCCCGCAAGCTGGTGTACGAAGATGCCCTGATGCTGGCACAGGTGTTTCTCAAGCGCGGCGCGATCGTGCCGGCCCATCAGCACGACAATCAGCAGGCCACGTACATTCTCGAAGGCGTGCTCCGTTTCTGGCTCGGCGAACACGCCGAAGCGCCGGGCAGCGAGTTCGTCGACATTCACGCCGGCGAAGTGCTGATGATCCCGGGCGGCGTACGCCATCGCGCCGAGGCGCTCGAGGACACGCTCGATCTCGACGTGTTCACGCCGCCCCGCCAGGACTGGATCAACAAGGATGACGCCTATCTCCGTAGCGGCCGCTAAGTGGATTTGGGTCTGGGCGGTCGCACGGCCGTCGTATGCGGGGGCAGCCGGGGAATCGGCCTCGCCACGGCAATCACGCTGCTCGGCGAAGGCGCCCGCGTGCTGGTATGCGGCCGCGATCCGGCGACGCTCGACGCCGCGCGGCGCATGGCGGCGCCCGCTGGCGCGCTGCACGCGGTAGTGGCCGACCTGAGTCGCGAGGATGGTGTGGTCTCGCTGGTTGAGGAGACGCACCGGGTGCTCGGACATGCCGATGTGCTGGTCACCAACACGGGCGGGCCGCCCACCATGCCGGCGCTGGACGCGACCTGGTCCGCGTGGGAGGACGCCTCGCGGCTGCTGTTGCGCAGCGCCGTCGAGGTGACGCAGGCGCTCGTGCCGGCAATGCGGGAGCGCAAGTGGGGCCGGGTGATCGGCATCACGTCGCTGGCGGTGAAGCGGCCGGTGGCAAACCTGGTGCTGTCGAATGCACTCCGCGCGGCCGTGACGGGGTATTTCCGCACCCTCGCCAACGAAATCGCCGGCGACGGCGTCACCGTCAACACGGTACTGCCCGGGTATACCGAGACCGACCGACTGACGGCACTGGCCCGGGCGAACGCCGAACGAAGTGGCGTCCCGGCCGACGCCGTGTACCGACGCTGGATCAGCGACACACCCGCCGGGCGGCTCGGCCAGCCGGACGAGCTCGCCGCGGTGATCGCATTCCTCGCGTCCGATCGCGCGGGGTTTGTCACGGGACAGGCGATCTGCGTCGACGGAGGCGCGACCGGCACGCTGTTGTAACACGACATCCGCACGCTCGCGGCACCGACAACGACGACGACAAGGATCATCGATATGGCCCGCTTTACCGAAACCTCCTTCATCTGGCGCGACGGCGAACTGATCCCGTGGGCTGATGCGCAGGTCCATGTGCTGAGTCATTCCATGCAGTTCGGTTCGGCGGTGTTCGAGGGCATCCGCTGCTACGCCACGCCCCAGGGCCCGGCGATCTTCCGCTTGCGCGATCACCTGCAGCGGCTGGTCAACTCGTGCCGGATCTACCGCATTCCCTTGACGTACTCGATTGACGATCTCGTGGCCGCGTGTTGTCTGGTGGTGGAGCGGAACGACGTCGATGCCTGTTACGTGCGGCCGATGGTCGTGCGCGGTTACGGGGCGGCCGGCATGGTGCCGTTCGATTCACCGGTCGAGGTGTTTGTGCCCTGCTGGCCGTGGGGCGAGTATCTCGGCGCGGGTGCCCTGGAAAACGGCGTCGACGCGTGCGTGTCGAGCTGGAACCGGATCGCCCCGAACACACTGCCCGCGGCCGCCAAGATCGCCGGCAACTATCTCGGTGGCCAGTTGATCAAGATGGAAGCGCTGGCGAACGGGTACGCCGAGGCGATCGCGTTGAGTCCCGGCGGCATGGTGAGCGAAGGTTCCGGGCAGAATGTGTTCCTGGTACAGAATGGCGTGCTGTACACGCCGCCGGTCGACGGCACGCTGCTCACCGGCATCACGCGCGCCACGGTCCTCACCCTCGCGCGCGACGCGGGAGTCACCGCGGTGGAGCAGCCGCTGCCGCGCGACACGCTGTATCTGGCCGACGAAATCTTCGTCGTCGGTACCGCGTCGGAAGTGACGCCGGTGCGCAGCGTCGACAAGATTCCGGTGGGCAACGGCAAGCCCGGACCGATCACGTTGCGGCTGCAACGCGCGTATCTCGATATCGTGCGCGGCAACGCGGCCGACCCGCACGGCTGGCTCACGCACGTGCACGCCGCGGCGACCGCCGCGAAGTAGGTCAGTTCACTCCGTCGGCCGAGCTGTCACTGCCAGCGGTGAGCTGCTGCCAGTCGGCCGGCGTATCGACATCGGCGGCGGCATCCGCGGGGAAGTCGAACCAGCGCACGCGATCGCCGTGACGCTGCAACAGCGCCTTGCCGCAGCCGTCGCCGCGGCATACCAGCAGTTCGGCAAACCAGCAGCGCGCGAATCCCATCGGCGGCGCCACCGTTGCGCCGTAACGCACGCCGACCAGCGATTCGGGTTGGGCCTGCAGGCTCGCCCGCAGTCGGGTGAGCATCGGGGTGTCCACGTGCACCATGTCGGCCAGCATGACCAGCGCGGCGTCGACGGTGTCTGGCAACTGCGCCAGTCCGGCGTGCAGCGAATCGCTGGTGGGGCCGCCACCGGGGATCGCATGAACCCTGATGCCCGGCAGATCAGCCATGCACGCCTCGACGCGCTCCGCCCACGCGTCTGCCGTGACCACCACGACCGGAGCGCAGCCCGCCTCGGTGACCATGCGCGCGGCGCGGCGCACCAGCGGTTCACCGTGCCAGGGGAGGAACAGCTTGTTGTGACCCATGCGTCGCGACCGCCCTGCCGCGAGCACAATGGCCGCGACGCGCCGCGGCACGTCAGGCATGCACGACCGAGGTCCGCCGCGACGACATCGTCGCGCCGCGCGCGTGATGGATCGCGAGGAGCTCGGTCACGATGGCGAGCGCGATATGCTCGGCGCCCTCACCGCCCAGGTCGAGGCCGACCGGCCCGTGCACGCGCGCCTCGGCCGCCGTGTTCGTGATGCCCGCGTCGTCGAGCAGTCGCCGGGTTCGGAGCGCCGGGCCGAGGATGCCGAGGTACGGCACCTCGGTCGCGACCACGGCCCGCAAGTATGCCAGGTCATCAGCGAACTGATGGGTCATGATCACGACGAACGACGCCTCGTGCACCGCGTCGATGCGGCCTTCCTGCAACGCAACATCGAGTTCCGGCGGCGGCAAGGCGGCCAGCAGGGCCCCGGCGGGAAAGCGCACCGGCCGCAACAGCGCAGGGCGTCGGTCAACCACGGTGATCCGGAATCCCGCCATGTCGGCGAGGGTGGCGAGCGGAAGCGCGTCGTCGCCGGCGCCGATGATCACCAGGTCTGGTGGCGGCAGGAACACGTCCGCGAACACGTCGGTGCCATTCCACGAGACGATCTGCGGCGCCTCCCGCGCCGCAACAAGCCGACGCATTTCATCGGCCAGCGGCTGCATGGCAGGCGGGATATCGCGGTCGCCATGGTGCACGGCGGCGGTGACGATCAGGCGACCCCGCGGGTCGGCGGTCCCGGCCAGCGGCCTGGCGACCACGAACGCCTCGCGACCGTCAAGGAGACGGCGTTCGCCGTCGACATCGTGTGCGGGTTCGACGTATACCAGCACTTCGCCGTCGCACCCGATGCCCAGGTCCCAGGCGCGGACCGTGTCGGAAGACGAAGCGTAGCGTCGCAATTGGGGCACGCCGCTGGCGATCACCTGCTGCGCGACTTCACGAACGTCACCTTCAAGGCAGCCCGCACTCACATGGCCGTGGGTTTCACCGGTGTCGTCGACCAGCATGCGCGCGCCCGGGCGGCGATACGCCGACCCGTCGACACGGACCACTGTCGCGAAGGCGGCCCGCCGGCCGGCGGCCTGCGCCAGCGTCCACGCGGCATACACCTGCCGGGATTCCTGCCAATGTTTCATCGTCGGGAGACTAACGCGACGCTCGGGCGGTGACAATCCGTTGGCGGCATCGGTCGCCGCCGGTAGGTTGTGGGCGCCGCGGCACTCGCACGACGGAGAGGCGGATGGACGAAGGCCCACTCGAACGCCAGCTGTCGGAACCGGTGCCTGCCTTGGTGGCGGAGTGGGCGCGCGTGCCGGGTGACGTGCTGATCGTCGGCGCGGGGGGCAAGATGGGCCCATCGCTCGCGCGTCTTGCCGTGCGTGCATCGAGCATGGCGGGAACGTTGCGGCGCGTGTTCGCCGTCTCCCGATTCGCGACGCCGGGAGTGCAAGCGCAGCTCGAGCGCGACGGCGTGACGACCCTCGCCGGAGACCTGTTCGACCGTGCTCTGGTAGACAGTCTACCCGACGCCAAAAACGTGATCTTCATGGCCGGGCGGAAGTTCGGCACCACGGACGATCAGGCGGCGACGTGGGCGGTGAACGCCTGGCTGCCCGGCGTCATCGCCGAACGATTTCCGGCCGCGCGCGTCGTCGCGTTCTCCACCGGCAACGTCTATCCCCATACGTCGATCGCCGGCAACGGGCCGACGGAGGACGACCCGGTCGCACCGGTGGGGGAGTACGCCGCGTCGGCGCTGGCCCGCGAGCGCGTCCTCACGTTCTTCTCGCGTCGCAACGCGACGCCGATGGCAATCATGCGGCTCAACTACGCCATTGAACCGCGCTACGGCGTGTTGCGCGACCTCGCCGACCAGATCGTGGCGGGGACGCCCATCGACCTGACCACGGCCGCGGTCAATCTCATCTGGCAGCGAGATGCCAACGCGATCGCGCTGCGACTGCTGGCGCATTGTGCGTCGCCCCCGCTGGTGCTGAATGTGACTGGCCCGGTGTATCGCGTTGCCGATCTGGCACAGGGCCTCGCAACCCGGTTCGGCACGACGGCACGGTTTTGCGGCGTCGCAGGGGACACGGCACTGCTTAGCGATGCCCGACGATGCGTCGCCCTGTTCGGCCCGCCGCCCACCGGGATCGACGCGATGCTCGACGCGGTGGCCGCGTGGGTCAAGGGCGGCGGACGGACGTTGCAGCGACCAACCCATTTCGAGCGGCGCGATGGCCGGTTCTGACCTCGCGTTGCGCGGGCGGCTGCAGCGCGGCCTGATGATTCCGGCGCATCCGCTGGCGCTCACGCCGCAGCGGCGTCTCGACGAACGACGCCAGCGCGGGTTGACGCGCTATTACATCGATGCGGGTGCCGGCGGGCTGGCCGTCGGCGTGCACACGACCCAGTTCGAGATTCATCGACCCGGGATCGGGCTGTTGCAGCCCGTGCTCGCACTGGCCATCGACACGGCAACCGACTGGCGTGCCAGGGGACGCCGGCCGGTGATGATCGCCGGCGTGGTCGGTCGCACGGCGCAAGCAGTGCGCGAGGCGACGCTGGCCCGCGACCTTGGCTACGACGCCGTGCTGTTGAGCCTGGCGGCGCTCGGCCGGGAGACCGATCGATCAATGCTGTGGCATGCGCGCGCCGTCGCGGAGATCATGCCGGTGATCGGGTTCTATCTGCAGCCGGCAGTTGGTGGGCGCGCGCTGAGCTATCAGTTCTGGCGGGAGTTCGTGGCGATTCCGGAAGTGGTGGCCATCAAGGTGGCGCCGTTCGATCGGTATCGCACGTTCGACGTGATGCGGGCGGTCGCCGAATCCGGGCGCGCAGCCGACATCGCGCTATATACCGGCAACGACGATCATATCGTGCTCGATCTCGTGACATCGTGGCTCGGCTCGGCCGGCACTCGTGTCACGATGGCGGGCGGTCTCCTCGGCCAGTGGGCGGTCCATCCGCACGCGGCGGTCGCCGTGCAGCGACGCTGCCGTGCGGTGGCGCGCCACCGCACTCCGCTGCCTGCGGCGCTGGTGTCATTGGCGGCAGAGCTGACCGACTTCAACGGCGCCGTATTCGATGCGGCGCACCACTTCGACGGGTGCATCCCGGGCATTCACGAAGTGTTGCGCCGGCAGGGTCTGCTTCGCGGGACGTGGTGCCTGAACGCGCAGGCCGTCCTGTCCCCGGGGCAGTCGGCCGAGATTGATCGTGTGCTGCGCGCGTACCCGCATCTCACCGACGGCGACTTCGTGCGCGAGCGGGTGAGCGATTGGCTGCGATGAGTCCGGCGAGGGTGCCGTTACACGGCCTGTTGCAGAAACCGTTCGAGGTTGCCGCTCCGGATCTGTGCGCGAACGGTGTCGTCGCCCTCCAGCAGTTCGATGCGGGCGATCGCCACGTCCGGAAGCCGCATCGGCAGGGCGGTGCCGAACGTGAAGCGGTCGGTCCCGATCGTCTCGAGCAGCAGGGACAGCTGATCCTCCGGCGGGCCCCAGATCCAGCAGATATCCCAGAGGATGCGCCGCGATTCATCCGGCGTGAGGCCGAAGTGCACCTGTTCCACGAAGTCGCGGTCCGCATGCGTCACGATCATCCGTAACTGCGGCACTTCGCGGATCAGCCGGCGCACCGCCCACGCCGGCACGTCGGCGGCGTGATCGTTGGGGTGACGCTGGCGCACGTCTTCCATCCGGACGGCCGTCAGCAGTGGCAAGTTGTGTTCGACGCAGCCGTGCGCCAGCGCCTGCCACGCGACGCCGGCCGGATCGATGCCATAGCAGGTCGGGTCACAGCGGACAGCGACAGCCGATGCGCGCGCGGCGTCGCCAAGGGCCTGGGCCCAACCGGGCAGGCCCGGGTGGATCGCCGGCACGGCGCGCAGTTCCGGGTGGTCGGCCTGGATCCCGAACAATGTCGAGTTGCCGGCGTGCGGGTCGCGCCAGTACATCGAGGGCAGATGGGACACCCACGCCCGGTCAATGCCGACCCGGCGCATCGCGGCGAGCAGCGCAGCGGCGTCGTGCGCGCCGATGTTGCGATACGGATATGCCCCGACAAAGCAGTTGACGTCGACGGTCGTCACGCCAGCCGTCCCGCAGGAAACAGCGCCGCCGCATTGCGCCAGGCGATCCGTTCCACGTCGGCCGCGGGCAGCAGATGCTCGAGGTAGCGCAGCTTGGCGAGGCCGGTGCACATCGTCAGGTCGCAACCCCACAGCAGGCGATGCACGCCGACCGTCTGCACGCACGCGTCGAGCATGCCGCCATCGGCGCCGCTGCCGGACAGGTCGACGTGGACGTTCGGGAGGTCGCGCACGGCGCGCAACGTGTGTTCCCAGTCGCCGCCGCCGCCAATGTGCGCGAGGATGAACCCCACGTCGGGGTGGCGCAGCGCCAGTTCGCCGAGTTCGGCGCCATCGGAGGCTTCCTGGCCGGGCCACTCACGGCGGCGATGCTGCCAGATATGGTGCAGGATCGGCACGCCATGCCGCGCCGCCGCGCGGGCGATGGGATCGACCAACGGATCGTTGGCGCGGCGGCTGGCGGCGAGCTTGATCCCGATCATGCCGGCCGCGATGCAGCGATCGATTTCCGCAACGGCATGTTCGGTGAAGTTCGGATTGACGCACGCATAGCCCGCGATGCGGTCGGGATGCCGGTGCATCAGCGCGAGCAGGGCGTCGTTGCCCGCGACCACATCGGGTGGCGACGGAAAGTACGTCGGCGAGCGCCGGCCCCAGCTTCCCAGAATCGACGCGACATGCCATCGCACACCGATGCGCTCGCCGGTCCGGAGTCGGGACGCGTTGCGCTCGGCGCCGTCGGCGCGTCCGCTGTCCGGCTGGTAGAAGTGGGCGTGAATGTCAATCAGCATGCCGACAGCACGTCGTCGAGAGTGGCGAGCGCGCCGTCGATCGTGGCGTCGTCGTGCGCCAGAGACACGAAGTTGTAGCCCGTCCGCTTGAACAACAGCCCGCGCCGTGCGCACTCAGCCGCGACCTGTTGTGATAGCATCTCGTCGCGATACTGCAGGTGACACATCTGCGGCACGCCCGCCGCGGCGATGCCGAGGTCGCTGTGCGCATCCGCCAGATGCCGCAGCCCCTTGAGCAACCGGGTGCCGGAGATTTCGAGCAGGCGGGGCACGTTGAGCCGCTTCTGCACCGCCACCGTGGCTCGCGCCGCCGCCAGCGACACGAACTCGGTCGCCAGCGTCGACGAGATCCAGGTGGCCTGCGCGCAATCCATGATGTCGCGCCGGCCGCCGACCACGGCGAGCGGAAAGCCGTTGGCGATCGCCTTGCCGAGCACGCTGAGATCGGGGTGGACGCCCCACTTTTCCGCGGCGCCGCCGAGCGCGATGCGGCAGGCGGTCTTGATCTCGTCGAAGATCAGCACCGCGCCGGCGCGATCGGTTTCGCTGCGCAGCACCCGCAGCCACTCGCTCGAGGGCGGGGCATCGATCACGGGTTCGACCACCACGCATGCGAGGCGATCGCCCGCCGCGCGGATCTGCTCGACGCTGCGTTGCGGATCGTTGAACGGAATCACGTCGTACAGCCTGCGGGTGGCATCGGGTACGCCGGCGGCGTCGCAGCACCAGTCGAGCCAGCCGTGATAGCCGCAGCCGAGCACCGCATCGCGACCGGTTGCCACCCGCGCAATGCGGACCGCGGCGGCCACCGCTTCGGCACCGGTCTTGAGGAAGCGCACCTTTTCGAGCCACGGCATCACGGCCCCGAGTTCGGCGGCGAAGAGCAGCTCGTCTTCGGGCGCGAGGGGTCCCACACTGCCGCGGGCGACCGCGTCGATCACGGCCTGGTTCACTTCGGCGTGACCGTAGCCCAATGCCACCGCGCCGAGTGCCATGATGAAGTCGGTGTAGACCCGGCCGTCGGCGGTCTGCACCGTGCAGCCGGCGCTACGCGTCATGCGCAGCGGCACGCCGTCGGCCGCGGGGCCGAAAAGCAGGTGCGGACGCTTGCTCGCGGTGGACGTGAAACCTGCGACGGTCATCCGACCAGCTCGAGCGTGCCGAAGCGGCTTGCCGGCTGGCGATCGCCGCGGAGATAGACCCAGCCGGGCCCGCCGCTCCAGACGAGCTGGCCGGCTCGGCGCACGCGATCGGGTCGCATCTCGTTGACGATGAGGTCGAATGGCACCGCATCGTGACGGCCGACGAGCACGTCGCCGGTGGGAATCTCCACCGTGAGGGCGTAGCCGTCGTCGGTGCGCTGCCAGCGTCCCGACGGCAACGCGACATCGGCGAGCGGCGCCATCGCGCGCACGGCCAGCGTGCCGTCGGCGGACGGGCGGATCAACCAGGCGCCGGTGTCGATGTAAACCTGGATACCGTCGGCGTTGATGTCCGGGGACTCGTTGTCCGTCGGCGCCGCGCCGGCCGCATCAGCGAGGAGCACGACCTCCGACTTGCGCACGTCCACGGCGATGTAGATCGCGTGGTCCGTCCAGTTGACCCACGCGATCGCCGACAGCGCTTCCGGCCCGGGGTAGGTCTCCTCGCTGCGGAAGTAGTGATACTCCTCGTTCAGCAGCAGTGGCGCTCCGCGCCGGAATCCCTGCCAGGTGCCGTCGAGCGCCGGCGGCGTGTCGACGTGTACGGCACGCCCGACCGCATGCGGTGGCAGTTCTGCCATCACCGCGATCTTGAACGGCGGCGGTGGTTGAATGCCCGCGAGTTCGATGGTGGCCCCTGCGTGGTCCACGATGGCGGTCGTGCCGTTGAACTGCACGGTACTCGTGCCGCCGGCGTCGGTGATTGTGGCGGTGTTGTGCTGCCACTCGACCGCGGTGACGGTGCCGGCATGATCGAGCAACGTGACGAAGGTGGCATGATTCGCGTCGACGCGACGCATCAGGAACGTCCGACGTTCGGGGTGCCCTGGAAGACCAGGCCCCTCGCCGCGCACGAGCGAACCGTCGCCCGCGAACCACACGTCGAGGGTGGCGCCCGACGCGGTGGCCCGCGCGTGCGTCGCGCCGGTGTCGGCCGCGTCGAACTGTTCGACCTGATCCATGAATTCCGTGACTTCGTGCAGCGCGCGCCACGTTCCGGGCGTCAGCATCTCGATGGTGCCGTCCAGGTGCCAGGGCAGGTCGAGACGGTGCGGGGCGTCGCCGTCATGCCGCAGCACATCGAGGGTCCAGCTGGGGCCGACGACGAGGCTCCGCTGGTTGCCGCCGGCGTTGGCACTGACCCAGGACCAGTCGCCGCGGGTCGCGAACGCATCACATCGCGCGGAGGTGTCGTCCGGCTGATTCTGTCCGTCGATCAACGGCGCATTGTGTGCGAGCGTCGAACGATACCAGAAGAGATCTCGCGTCACGTACGACCCGGTGCCGACATCCGCCAGCCAGTGCGTGCCGGCGACGAACGCGGTCAGATGCAGGCGATCCGGGTGGCCGTGTCCCGAGCTGTCGGATTCACCGCCGCATTCCACGCTCCAGTACTGCGCGCCGTTTCGCAGGACCGCGAGCCCCTGCTGCGGCAGCAGGACCGTGCGGCCAACCCACGGCGTCTGCGTCGGCGGAAGCGCGGGCAGCATCATCCACAGCGCCCACGACGACAGGTCCGACCGTGCGCGCGTGGCGGGCACCGGCAGCCCGGCATCATGGAGGTAGGCATCGTACTGTGCGGCGGCCTGAGGCGGTTGCTGGTAGAGCGTGGCGAGCCAGTTGGCGGTGTCGTCGCGGCACCGCGCGCCCAACCATGCCAGGCCAGCTTCCCAGCATTCGAGATACGCCGGATGCGCGAGCGACACTCCGAAGCGCGCATCCTTGCGAGCGGGAAAGGTGAAATCCGGCAGCGACGTATCGGCGGGTGCCATCAGCGCCTGGCTCAGGTGTGCGGCGGCGGCGGCGTTGTCGAGCAGTTCTGCGCCGGCGACCCTGGCCCACTGCAGCCCGATCAGCAACCCGCGCAGCGCAAACAGGTGATAGTTCTCGCCTTCGTGCCACATGCCGTCGGCGCCGAAGCCGTCGGCAAGGTGACCCAGCAAGCCGTTGCGGCCTTCGATGGCGGTGAGGGCGAGTTCTTCGTCGCCGAACCACGCGGCGATTGCCGTGAGCGCCGCGCTATGCCACGTCTGCCGGTTCGACATTCCCTCGTTGAACTCGGCGAGAAGCGTGGCCGCCTCCTCCGCGATGGCGTCGACGCCAGCGATCTCTTCGGGAGACAACGCATCGACTTCCCGCAGCAGGAATGCCGCAGCCAGGTAATCCAGGATCCACACCGATTCGAGGTAGGTCGAGAAGAACAGGTGGGACGGGCCGAGCACGTTGTCGCGGTTGGGCAATTGGTGGTAGAGGTCGAAATAACCCTTGAGCAGCTCGCGTGCCCGCGCGCCGGTCGCCGCGTCGCCGTCGAGCACGTGAATCGTTGCCAGGTGCGCGCATCGTTCGGCGATCCACAGATGCTGTGCGCGCGCCCAGTTCGCGTGGTGGCGCTCGCCGCGGACGCTGCGGCCACACACGCCGCACCGATGCTCCACCGGGCTCCAGGGATCGAAGAGCAGCGGCGCTCCGTCGTCTGGGCACACGCCACCGTCGCGAGTCAGCAGCGCCTTGACGCTCGGGATGAGCGGCGCGCGCTCGATCAACGGCCAGGCCCGGGTCGTCAGTGACTGCTGCAGTGCCGTCAGGTCGGGCGATGCCGCGATCCCGGTGCGGCGGGCGTCAATGTCTTCGAGCGGCAGCATGCGCGAATGGTAGACGGATCATTCGTTTCGTACACCTTCGGCGGCCCAGGCCACCGGCAGCACGACGGCGCCCGCTCGTTCCGCGGCCATTCGGGCGGCGGTGACGTCGCCGGTGATCACGAAGAACATCGCGCCGCCCGCTCCGGAACCGGCGGCCTTGCCACCGGCCGCCCCCGCCTGCAACACCGCCGTCTCGAGTCGCGCCATCGCCGGCGTGCGCATCTCCGCATCGAGGCGCTGCTGTTCGCGCCAGTTGTCCGACAGCAGACGTCCGATCTCCTGCAGCGAGCCGCGGAGCAACGCGCCCGCCGCTGCGGCCGCGATGTCGGCCATGCTGCGAAGCGCGGCGGCAATCTCGTCATCGCCGTTCTCGTACGCCCGCATCACTCGGCGGATGGTGGCACCCGAAAAGCGCGATACGCCGGTATTGCAGAGCAGGGTGCGGGTCGCCAGCTCGCGCGCAAAATCCGGATCAACGGCAAGCGACTGGGCCGTCGTCTTCCCCGCGTCGAAGGTCAACAGGCGAAAACCGCCGAGGGCGGCGGCGTACTGATCCTGCTTGCCTCCGGCGACGGCGGCGTCGATCGTTTCGAGACGCCACGCTTCCTCGGCGACGATCAACGGGTCACGGGCGCGTCCGGCGAACTCGTCGAGGGCGGCGACCAGCGCCACGCTCAAGGCGCCGGACGTACCCAGCCCGGACCCGGTCGGTGCCGCGGCCGTGCTGTGAATGGCGCACGGCGGCGCCTCGAAGTGGCGGGCGGCCGCCTTGTGCAGGTCGAGCGTGCCGTCGAGGTGCAGATCCGCGAGCGACGCCGCCTGGGCATGCTGGTCGCTGTCGTCGGCGGCAAACTCGTAGCCGCCGAGCCGAGCGGTCACGGATACGGACGTGCGCAAATCGATCGCGGCGTTGACCACCACCCCGCGCTCTCGCATCGCGAACGACGCCACGTCGGTCCAGCCGCCGGCAAAGTCCAGCCGCACCGGCGCGGAGACACGGACCTGTTGCGCGTTCGGACTCATGGTGCAATGTACCATTTGCGCACGGTCGCGAGCTCACCGCGCACGTCCATCCGGACGTCGCGGACGCGACGGTTCATGCCCTGCAGCCCGACGGCCTGGTACAGCACCGCCACCGGCATCGAGTCGGCGAAGCGACGCAGCATGTCCGCGCGTGACGAGTCGTGCGCCATGCCGGTCACGTCGAGCAGTGGACCAAGCTGCCCAAGATCGATGTCGCCGCTGACACCCATCACCGCCGCCTGGAAATCGTGTTCGGGTCCGTCGACCCGGGCCAGAAACGTGGTGAGTTCCAGTTGACGGATCCGCGTGTCGATGCCGACGTCGGCGAGTTGTGCCTGTATCAGCTGCTCCATCGCCGCGTCGCCACTGCCCACCGTGAGCAATTCGAAGGACGGTACACGCCCACGTAGCAGCGTGCGCGCACTGTCCGGTCGCGGTGTCAGCCCCACGGTATCTCCGGGCGGCGACACCGGCGACGCCGCCGGCCGGCCGAAACCGAAGAGGTAGCCTGCCACAATCCGGGGGCGATCGAGCGCCAGCGACACCGCACGCCGCAGCGAGACGTCGTTGAACGGGGCGCGCCGCGTGTTGAACGCGATGACGTAGGTCAGCAGCAATGGATACCGCAGCACCGCCAGTCGTGGATCGGCTGCGACGAAGCGAGCGTCAGCCGGCTGGATGCCGGCAAAGTCGAGTTCGCCCGATGTCAGCGCGGCCAGCTTGGTGGTCGGTTCGTCGACGATCGCAATGACCAGCCGATCGATCCGTGGCGGCCCGCCCAGGTCGGCCGGAAAATCGGGGCGTGCGGCGAACACCCAGCGTCGATTCGGCGTGTGTGACACGAACACGAAGGGACCATTGCCCACGGGATGCTGCTCCCAGGCGGCCTGACGCAGGCGCGCGCGCGGCACGGTGTCGAGCAGATGGGCGGGCGCGATCGCGAGATCCGTCAGCACGTCGGGCATCCGGGACTGGCGCGCGTCAAATCGGAGCCGCAGCGTCGAATCGTCGACCGCGACCGCGCTGGCAAGCTCGCGGAGATCGGTGCTGCGCGGATACCCGGTGACCGGATCGCGGGCGGCGGTGAGCGTCCACGCCGCGTCGCGCGCCGTGGTGGCGACGCCATCGTCCCAGTGCAGGTCGGTGGCCAGGTGCATGGTCAGCGACAGCGAGTCCGCGGACCACTCCCAGCGGCGGCCCAGGTATGGACGCACGTGGAGCAGGGAATCGTACTGGACCAGCGTGGTGAGCAGCACATACCGCTGCACCTGGCGCGCCAGCGGATGCGTGGTGATCAGCGGGTCAGCGCTCTGCAGGTCGGCGCCAGAGGCGTAGATCACCGTGTTGCCGTGATTCGTGGCGGTGCGAGTGCAACCGGCAAGCAGGGCAAGCACCAGCAGGCGGCGATGAGACACCCTCAAGTCTACATTCGTCGCATGGGGCGAGGCATGCTGCTCATGGCGGTGCGCGCGGCGGCGGTGGTCCTGGGCGTGATCACGCTGACATTCGTGCTGTTGCACCTGGCACCCGGCGATCCAGTGCAGCGCATGCTGGGTCCGGCGGCGACGGCGAGCCAGACCGCCGCCGCGAGACATGCACTCGGACTCGATCGCCCGTGGCTGGTACAGTACGCCGCATGGATGGGCCGCACGATGCACGGCGATTTCGGGCGAAGCATCGCCAGCGGCCGGTCGGTGTCGGCGCTGCTGGCGCACGCGTGGCCGGCCACCGCGATCCTGGTGCTGCTGTCGCTCGGGGCCACGTACGTGATCGCGATCGCGATCGGCGCGTGGCAGGCGAGCAGCCGTAGTCGCATCGTCGACGGCGCCGTGACCGTCGGCAGCATCGCCGTCGCGTCGTTGCCGAGCTACTGGCTTGGCCTCGTGCTCGTGATGGTGTTCACGTATCGCCTGCGGCTGCTGCCGGCATTCGGTGCGACGGGCCTCGACGCGGAGTTTCTCGGCGTCACCGGCCGCGCCGTCGATTTGGTGCGCCACGCCATCCTCCCGCTGGCGACCCTCACGCTCATCGGCGTGGGCGGTGTCGCCCGGTTTGTGCGTGCCGGCATGCGCGAGTTGCGTGGAGCGGCGTTCCTCACGGTCGCCCGGAGCAAGGGCGTGAGTCGTTGGCGCGTGGCGGTACGTCACCAGCTTCGCAACGCGCTGGTGCCGTTGATCACGCTGCTCGGATTGTCGCTGCCGGCCTTGTTCTCCGGCACGGTGTTTGTGGAGGCCATCTTCGCCTGGCCGGGTGTCGGACAGTTGCTGGTGCAGGGTGTCCAGGCTCGGGACTATCCGGTGGTGATGGCCGGCGCCACCGTCACCGCGGTGCTGGTGGTCGCCGGCAACCTGCTTGCCGAATTGTTGGTGGAGCTGGTCGATCCACGCACCCGCAGGAGGAACCTGCGTGTGGGCTGACCCGCGTCCGCTGTGGCGTGATCCGCGGATCACGGCGGGACTCGTGCTGCTCGGCGTGATCGTCGTCCTGGCGATCGCGGCACCGCTTCTGGCGCCGACCGATCACCTCCGCGATGTCGTCGTCATGCGCTTCCTCGCTCCGCTGACGCGCGACCCCCACGGCGTGCTCCACCTGCTTGGCACCGATCGCCTGGGGCGCGATGTGTGGGGGCGGCTGCTGTATGGCGCGCGCATTTCACTCACGGTTGGCGCGCTGACCATGCTGCTGTCGCTCGTCGTCGGTGCGGCGATTGGTTCGTTGGCGGCGTACGGGGGACCCCTGGTCTCCGCCACGCTGCTCGGGCTGACGGATTTCGCGCTCGGTGTGCCGCGGGTTGTGCTGCTGCTGCTCCTCGCAACCTTGTGGGCGCCGAGTGCGACGCAAGTGGTGCTGGTGCTGGCGGTGACCGGGTGGATGCCGATCGCCCGGCTGGTGTACACCGAAATGCGATCGCAGCTGGCCCGGCCCTGGGTCGAGAGCGCGGCCGCGCTTGGCGCGCGGCAACTGCGCGTCTGGTGGCGTCATGTGCTGCCGGCCGCGGCACCGCCAGTGATGGTGGCAGTGACACTCGGCATCGGTAACGCCATCACGCTCGAAGCAGGGTTGTCGTTTCTCGGGCTCGGCGTGCAACCACCGGCCGCTTCGTGGGGCACGCTGATCGCCTCGGGGCGCGACACCGTCGTCAACGCGCCGTGGGTGGGCCTGGCCCCGGGAATTGCCCTGGTGCTGGTGGTGGTGGGTTGCACGCTGGTCGCCGACGGAATCCAGGAGCGGCGAGAGCTTCGGTGAATCGGGTCAGCCAGCGGCCGGTGCGATCCAGACGGTGGATATCGAGCGAGCCGGCACGGTAAACTGGACCCCATGTCGCGCGATCACGTCGAGCGGCCCGACGATCGACTCATCGGCGCGGAGCTGGCGCGCTTGCGCGATCGGCGTGCGGGAGTGCCAGCAACCGGTCACGCGAGTCGGCTCGGTATTGAAGCACCGCAGCACCAGCCCGTCGCCGGTTTCGGGACACTTGACCGCCGAGAAGACCAGGCCGTCACCCGAAAGCTCGATCCCTTTGCGCGTGAGCCCGGTGGTCGGGGCGCCGGCGTAATCGCGGATGAACGTTGGCTGTAGCGGCAGAAAGACATCTTCCCACAGCATTTCGCAGGCATCCGGTCGCTCCAGCGTCACCGAGTCGATCGGAACCAGTGCGAATTCGTGGAGGTGGAGCCCCAGCTCCTGCGCGTCAGGAATCGACGTCGTCCAGCCGGCCGCACCGGGACGTGTCGGCAGATCGCCGAGCGCGAGATCGCCAATAGCGCGGAAGACGGTGTGCACCAATGCGCGCGCCGCGGTCCATTCGTACTCCACGAAGGCCGGCACCAGCAGCGCAAGAGCCCGGTCGTGGTCACCCGCCGTCACGTAGCGCTGGGCGGGGGCTGTCGGCACCGGCGTCTCGCGCGGGTACGCCACGGGATCGCTGTCCTCCAGGCCGCGCCGCTCGAAGCCGAACGCGGCGCCAGCCACCACTCCCGCGCCGGCACCGATCGGGGTGACGACACGCAGCCGATGACCGCCAGTGCAATTGTCGACCTCGAGCCGAACGCGCAGCGCCGGGCTGTCGGCGTGCAGCATCACGCTCACCCATCCCCGGGCACGTCGGCGGCCAGCGCGTACCGATTCGAAGCCGATCCGCACCGCGCCCACGCATGGCCCCGCGGCCAGTACCTCCGCCGGGACATTCCAGCGGATCGTCGCCGTCTCGCGGTCGGGGGGAATCCACGGCGTGTAACTGTCGCCCTGATCGTCTTCGTCGACGAGGTGGATCACATCCGAGAACCGCTCGCCACTGCGCCGATCGATCAGGTCGATCCGTCCATCGACTCCGACGTGCACCTCGACGAACTCGTTCGCAAGCCTCGCGGCCGACGTTTCGAGGTGTGAGCGTATCATCGCCGAATGGTTTGTGTCCACGACCAAAGGCAGTAGCTCGACGGCGAGCCCGGGAAGCGGCGGTCCGGCAAACGCGATCTGTACGCGGTCGACGCTGTCTTCGTCCGGATAATGTCGCGCCGCATCCCGTCGCTCATGGTCCAGCCGCACACCGAGCACTTGCACGTTGATGGTCCCGCCGTCGGGTCCGCGCAGCGTGAACGGCTGGTAGCCCGGTCCGGTGCGCGGGCGTCGGTCGCCCGGCGGACCGACGAGCACATCGGATCGGAACATGGTGACCTCGGCGACCACGACGCCCGATCGGGCGCGGGCGGCGGGGTTCCAGAGCACCAGATGCGGATCGTCGCTCGGGCGGGCACGGGCGCGGTCGGCATCGTGTTGCAGGAGCGCGTGCAACGCGGCGCGCGCCACGTGTTGCTCGACCGCCTGCACCGACGTCAGGCGGACATCCTGTTCGCGGGCGACGGCGTCGCTGCAGCAACCGCACAACGTGTCGTGAAACTGGCATTGCAGCAGCGTGCGCCATGCATTCGACAGCAGCGATCGGGATGCGGCGGTGACCCGGGACGCTGCGAGTGCGATGAGTGCCGCGGCGCGCCGTTGGAGGGCAAGTTCCGTCAGGCCGTGGCGACGCTTGATGCGCGCCCGGGTGCCGTAGACGCCCTGCAACGCCCACGTGTGACCGTCGGATCGACGCAGCTCACCGGTCGTCGCGGGTGGCGCCGACCCGGCGTGTTGCACTGCTGTGATGAAGTCGTGGAGGCTGCTCCAGCGAACGTCGTTGCCGGGTTCCAGGGTGCGAATCCGGGCCGCGAGTCGTGCCGGATCCTGGAGTGGTGCGTGATGGTCGGCGCCGACGAAGACCGCGACGTCGGGCGTGGAGGCGCGTGCCACGATGGTGGCCCGAATGGCGCGCCAGCGATCCGCAAATTCGGGTCCGTCATCGGCAAGCGCGGCGCCGAATTCGTAGCCAGCCCGAGGCAGGTGGTAGAGCAGCACGTCACGACCATCCGGCGCGCGCCAGCGATACCGGTCATGATCGGTGCGGTCGTCGCCGTGGCCGCGCCAGATGACGGCGGCATCGATGCCGAACTCGCGTGCGAGGGCGGGCAGGATGCCCGGATGGCCAAAGGCATCGGGACTGTACAGCACATTCATCCGTGCGCCGAGCGCGGCACTATCGGCTGCACCCGCCAACAGGTTGCGTACCAGCGACTCGCCCGACGGTATCTGCTCGTCGGCGAGGATGTACCATGGGCCTACCTCGAGTTGTCCGTCTTCCACGGCGCGCGCGAACCGCCCGCGCCACGTCGGCTGCACCGCAAGTGTGTCTTCGATCAGAATCGATTGGCCATCGAGCACGAAGCGCGCGGCGTCGTCGCGCTCCAGCAACGCAAGCAGGTCGTGCATGGCGTCGACCAGGCGCGCCTGGAACGCAGCGCGCGGGACGTACCACTCACGATCCCAGTGGGTGTGATGGATCAGGTGGAAGCGGAGTCGCGTCACCCGTTCGTGTAGAACCGCAGCCGGAGTTTGTGCGGCTTGCCCAGCGCGTCGGGCACGCGCACGCGCACGCGTCGCACGGTCATGGGACGGAAGCGAGCGAGCTTGCGATAGCCGATGGTTGTGCCATCGGCGAGGGTGTGCCAGAGCTCGCCGTCGAATCCCTCGATGACGTGCTGCTGCACCAGCTGGCCCGCGCCGATGTCCTCGGCGATGTCGGCCACGCCAATCGGTACCATCCGGCCAAGATTGGCTTCCGCCACCGCGCTGTTCGCGCGGCCGTCCCACCAGAACGTGCGGTGCCGCAGCACGTCGTTGGCGAACAGGGTGTCGAGTTGGCGGCGCATGTCGCCCAGGTGGTGGATGTCAACGTCGGACAACAGGCCGGCGCGGTTGGGGGGGACATTGAGCAACAGCTTGGAGTTGCGACCGACCGACGAAAAGTAGAGGTCGACCAGCTGGTCGGGCGTCTTGACCCGGTCGTCCTCGGCCGGGTGGTAGAACCAGCCCGGACGGATCGACACATCGGCCTCGCCGGGCCGCCACACGCTCCCCGACGGGTCGCCATGCTGGAGCATCCGGGTCACCGCGTCGCCGCTCGCCCCCGGGTAGGGAACCACCGCCGGGTTGACGGTCGACCAATTGGTTTCGGCGGCGATGCCCTGCTCATTGCCGATCCAGCGGATGTCCGGACCCGCATCGGAAAAGATCACCGCGTGCGGCTGCAGCTTGCGCACGATACCCCAGTAGCGGGCCCAGTCGTACTGCTGCTTGCGGCCGTTGGGACCCTCGCCATTGGCCCCATCGAACCAGACCTCGCTGATCGGTCCGTAGTGCGAAAGCAATTCGGTGAGCTGTGCGGCGTAGAAGTCGTTGTAGCGCGGCGAGTCGCCGTACGACGGCGCATTGCGATCCCACGGCGAGAGGTAGACGCCAGCCTTGAGATGTTCCGCGTGACAGGCATCGACGAACTCGCGCACCACGTCGCCGTGGCCGCCGCGAAACGGGCTGGATGCCACGGAGTGCGTCGTGGTGCGGGTGGGCCAGAGGCAGAAGCCGTCGTGATGCTTCGCGGTCAGGATCATCGCCTTGAAGCCGGCCGCGCGCGCGGTGCGCGCCCATTGGCGGGCGTCGAGCTGCGTCGGATTGAAGATGGCGGGGTCCTCCGTGCCGTCTCCCCATTCGCGATCCGTGAAGGTGTTGACGCCGAAGTGCAGAAACATGGCGAGCTCGTCGCGCTGCCACTCCAGCTGCGCCCGGCTCGGCGTGGGACGATCGGCGAGGCGGACCGATCGCAGCGAACGGAAGGGAGAACGCGCGGCGGCAACACCGGCCGCCGTCGCGGCGAGAAAGTCACGTCGGGTCGTCATGGAAAATCGTCCTTTCACGCGGGGCGGCAACGGTTCGATGATAATCATGTCGGTCGGCGGCGACCTTGATTGCACACGCGTGCGAGGGCAAGTTTGGCGCCCGCGCGTCATGCGCCTGGACAGGTGTCCGAGTGGCTGAAGGAGCCGGTCTCGAAAACCGGTATACCGGCAACGGTATCGAGGGTTCGAATCCCTCCCTGTCCGTCGCGCCCCGCAGGGGCGCGACGGATCCTGAGCGGCAACGGCGCGCCACCGTTCCGCATGTTTGCGCGCACCACATGGCCGCCGTTGGGCGATCTGCCCGACTTCCACCTCGACGGCACCGGGTACCTGCTGCGTCTAGCGCGATGGCCTGCTCACCAACGAAGGCGGCGGCGGAGTTGATCGCCGTGCGTGATCGGGTGGTGTGGCCGGCGCGCGTGCGGTTCGTGCGCGCCTGACGCTGGTCAGCGATCGCCCCGGTGCGGCGGTGGCGCATCGACACGCCGGATGAACTCCCCCACGTCTCGCACCGCCCCGGCAAAGAACGCGGGCATCAGCCGCTCCACCTGATCGCCGGGCCGGTGGTAGTCGGGATGGTCTTCCTCGCCGAAATACACAAACGGAATGTGCTGCGCCGCGAAGGCGCCCTGATCGGACTGATCGGTCCAATCGTCACGTCCCGGCTCGCCGTCGTGCCCGATCGTCAGCGTAATCGACGAGCACCGCGCCGCGCTGTTCACCAGCGGCTTGAGGTCCGGATACTCGTCCGGGCCGCTGGCAAAGAGCTGGTGGTGGATGTTGCGACCGACCATGTCCATGTTGACGTCGATGAGAATCCGGTCGAGTGGCACTGGCGGTGCGGCGACCCATGCATGGCTTCCGACGTCACCCTCTTCCTCGGCGTCGAATGCGACGAACAAGAGTGAGTGCGACGCCGGATGGCGGAAGAACCACGCGGCCAGGGCGAGCAGCCCGGCGGTGCCCGATGCATTGTCATCGGCGCCATTGCAGATCGAGTCGGCGCCCAGGGCAACGCATTGGCCGTGGCCTGCCACGCCGATGTGGTCGAAATGGGCAGACACGACGATGTAGCTGTCGGGGAATTGCGTACCGCGCACGACGCCGGCCACGTTGAATCCGTTGATGCCGCCGACCGAAAACGGGTCAATGCGGTTCGCGCCGACGCGGTCCAGCCCCAGCGCATCAAATCGCGAGGCGATGAAGTCCCGCGCCTGGTGGTCCTGGTGGGTGCCGACAAAGCGCCCCCGCATCGAATCGTCGGCCAGGCGGGCGACGTCGTGCAGCATGGCCGCCGAATCGATCGAGATCGGCGCGCACGCAGGACCTTGCGCGTCGGCGGCCGTCGCTGCGGTCAGGGCGCCGACGATCGTCAGCCAGCAAACGCACTCCGGTGCGCCTCGCATCACAGCAGCTTCGTGGCGATGTAGATGAGCAGGCCGGCCAGGCCGCCGACCAGCGTGCCGTTGAGACGGATGAATTGCAGGTCCCGGCCCACGGCGAGCTCGATCCGCGTGGCGGCGACCTGGGGATCCCAGTCCCGCACCGTGTCGGCGATGAGATCGGCCACCTCGTGGCGATGCTGTTCCAGCAGCGACGCCATGAAATCCGTCGCGACCCGGTCGACCTCGTCGCGCAGTTCGGCGTGCTCCTGCAACGCAATCGCGATTGCCGCGAGGGCCGATTCAAGTGGCTCGAGCGACGTATGCTCGGGATCGCGTCGATATCGCTCCGCGGCGTCACGCACGCGGTCCCACACCGAGGATACGAGGTCTTCGATCACCGGATGACCGAGCAGGTCACGCTTGAGACGCTCGGCGCGGTCGCGCATTTCGGGCGACGACTTCAGTCGCTGAATGAAGTCCGCCACGACGGCATCGAATCGTGCGCGCAGCGGGTGCTCGCGGTTCGCCGCGACGTCGCCGAGCAGGCGCTGCACGCCGGTGATCATCCGACTCGCAATCGCATCGCGAATGCCCAGGGGCAGCCACCGAGGACTCTCTTCGCGCACTTTCTCCAGGATGGTGCCGCGACCGTCTTCGACTGCGCCGCCGATCAGCCGCGTGGCCTCATCGAGCAGTTCCTGCGGCCGCTCCCCCGACGCCGCGATGGCGAGGACGTCGCCGATCAGTGGCGCGAGCTCCAGCGTCTCCAGTCGCGATACTGCGCTCCGTTGCACGAACTGCTTGATGTCGTCTTCGGGCAAGGCCTCGACCGCCCGCGCCAGGCCGCCGGCGAGTTGACGCGCGAGGCGCTGCCGATGCGCCGGGTCGGCGAGCCAATCGGTTGCGCGCGACGCCGGACGCAACGCCGCCAGGCGCACGTCGAGCACGGCACGGGAGAGGAAATGGTTCTGCACGAAATTGCCCAGGATGCGCCCGACCCGATCCTTCTGGGTCTGCATGATGGCCGTGTGCGGGATCGGCAAGCCGAGCGGGCGCCGGAACAGGGCGGTGACGGCAAACCAGTCGGCCAGGCCGCCCACCAGCGAGGCTTCGGCCGTGGCGCGGACATAGCCCAGCCACGGGTGCCCGGGCTCGAGCAGGCTGGCGACGACGAAAATCGCGAGTGCCAGCACCAGCAGTCCCGACGCCACCAGTTTCATCCGGCGCAAGGCGATGCGGCGCGAGCGTTCGTCGAGCGGCGGCGAGGTCATCGGCGGGAAACCTAGCTGTACGAACCGACCGATTTATCCTTGTGTCGCTGCAGGGACAGGTGCTCGAGTGGTTTAAGAGGCACGCCTGGAACGCGTGTAGGCGGTTCACGCCGTCTCGAGGGTTCGAATCCCTCCCTGTCCGTCGCGCCCCGAAGGGGCGCGACGGATCCCGAGCGGCAGCGAGGGATCGCTAGCCGTCACACGGCTCGCGCACATCCGTCGACGTTGCGCACCGCGACGCCGTGCAACTGGCGAGCGCCGCGACCCGCCAGTAATGTTCGTCCTCACCATTCCTTCACCGAGAGCGATCGATGTTCCAACGGCTTGTGCGCCTCCTGGTGCCGCTGAGCGTGTGCGCGGTACTGCCCCTCGCGGCCCAACTCAAGACTCCACTCGACTCCGCGACGCTCGCCGGATTTCGCTGGCGCAATATCGGACCGGCGAATACCATGGGCCGGGTCGCCGACGTGCGCGGCATTCCGTCGCCGTCGCGGACGTTCTTCGTCGCCGCGGCCGCGGGCGGCATCTGGAAGACCACCAACGGGGGCGTCACGTTCCGTCCGGTCTTCGATCACGAGCCGGTCGTCTCGATGGGCCAGCTGGCGATCGCACCCAGCGACACCATGCAGGTCTGGGCCGGCACCGGTGAACCGAACGTGCGCAATTCCGTGTCGCCCGGGCAGGGGATCTACAAGTCGACCGACGGTGGGCTGACCTGGAAGCTGATGGGGCTCGAGAAGACGCAGACCATCGGTCGCATCGTCGTGCATCCGACGAATCCGGACATCGTCTGGGTGGCCGCGTCGGGCGCCGAATGGAATGACAATCCCGATCGCGGCCTGTACAAGACGACCGACGGCGGCCAGACCTGGAAGCTCGTCAAGTTCATCAACAATCGCACCGGTTTCATCGACGTCGCGCTCGATCCCCAGAATCCCGACATCCTGTTCGCATCGAGCTGGGAGCGGATCCGCACGCCGTATTCGTTCACCAGCGGCGGGCCGGGCAGCGCGCTGTGGAAGAGCACCGACGGCGGTGATCACTGGTCGGAAGTGAAGGGTGGCGGTTTCCCGGCGACGATGAAAGGCCGGATCGGGCTCGCGTTCGCGCCCAGCAACGGCAATATCCTGTACGCGCTGGTGGAAGCTGATTCCGAACCCAACGCGAAGGGCAAGCCGGGTGTGGGGCGTCCGCAGGAGCTCAAGTCCGGGCTGTACCGATCGGAAGACCAGGGCGCGACCTGGACCAGGATGGCGAGCAACGACGTTCGTCCGTTCTACTACTCGCAAGTGCGTGTCGATCCGCAGGACCCGAACCGCGTGTACTGGTCGTCGACGCCGCTCAACTTTTCCGACGACGGCGGCAAGACGGTGAAACAGACCACCGTGGGCGTGCACGTCGATCATCACGCGATGTGGATCGACCCGAATGACGGGCGCCGGATCATCGTCGGGGACGACGGCGGCGTGAGCGAGTCGTTCGATCGCGGCGGCAACTGGCTGGTGTTGAATTCCATCGCCATTGGCCAGCTCTATGACGTGTCGTTCGACTACGCCATCCCGTACAACGTGTGCGGCGGCCTGCAGGACAACGGCGCCTGGTGCGGGCCGAGCCGGCGCAAGAGCGGCCCGATCACGAATTCGATGTGGTATACGATCACGGGCGGGGATGGCTTCTACACCGCCCAGGATCCGACCAATCCGGATGTGGTCTACGGCGAGTCGCAGGGTGGGGACATGGCGCGCGTCAACGTGGCGACCGGCGAATCGGTCAACTTGCGCAAGCCTAGCGCCAGCGGTCGGATGCACGACTGGGACGATTCGATCGCCGTGCTGCTCGACGATTCCGCGCATGCCAACACCGCCGCGGTGCGCAAGCGGATCGCCGACATGCGCGCCACCATTGCCGCCGACTCGAGCGCCTATGCGCTGCGCTGGAACTGGGAGACGCCCTACTTCCTGTCGCCGCACAACCCGAGCGTGCTCTACGCCGGCGCCAATCGCGTGCTCAAGTCAGTCAACCACGGCGACTCGCTGTTCGCGATATCGCCCGATCTCACCTACGCCGATTCGACCAAGGTCCGCATCAGCACCCGGACGACCGGTGGCATCACGAATGACGCGACCGGCGCCGAGACGTACGCGACCATCGTGTCGCTGGCCGAGTCGTACATCACACCGGGCGTGTTGTACGCGGGGACCGACGACGGCCGCACGTGGCTCACCCGCAACGACGGCGGCAGCTGGGAAGAACTGACCGGACGATTCCCGGGCGTGCCGGCCGGCACGTACGTCTCGCGGATCGAGCCGTCGTACGCCGACAGCAACGTGTTCTACGTGGCGTTCGACAATCACCGCACCGGCGATTACACGCCGTACCTGTACATGACCACGGACTTCGGCCGCACCTTCCACTCGATCGTCAACAATCTCCCGCGTGGCGGTCCGGACTTTGTGCACGTGGTGCGCGAGGATCCGGCCGACTCCAACGTGCTCTTCGTGGGCACCGACGTGGGCGCGTACGTCTCGACCGATCGTGGCGCGACATGGCAGCGGTTCATGGACGGCCTGCCGACGGTGCCGGTCTACGATCTCAAGATTCAGCCGCGGGACCAGGAACTCATCGCGGCGACCTTCGGGCGTTCGATCTGGATCGTCGGCATCAACGCGCTGTCGCAACTGACGGACAGCAGTGTCGCGGCCACGCTTGCCGTGATCAAGCCGACCGTGAGTTACCAGTACGGCGATCGCCTGTTCGACGGCCAGTCCACCGGGCAGGGCGTCGCGTTCGAGGGCACCAGTCCCACCTACGGCGCCAACATCGAATACCGCGTCACCGGCGCGACGGAAGGTCGTGCGACGGCAAACATCGTGATTC
The DNA here is from genome assembly GCA_963796635.1 of uncultured Gemmatimonadales bacterium. Classification (GTDB taxonomy): domain Bacteria; phylum Gemmatimonadota; class Gemmatimonadetes; order Gemmatimonadales; family GWC2-71-9; genus Palsa-1233. The sequence continues at coordinate 1,269,521 of CAWCMH010000001.1, read as the reverse complement.
AGGATGTGCGCGGCGACACGGTGCGCACGATGACGGGCCCGGCGAGTAACGGATTGCACGCCGTCGCCTGGAACTTCCGGTACAACCCGCCGCCCGCCAACAGCCATCTGTCGCCGTCGGAGTACCGTGACAGCGTGGAGCATGCCCATCGCATCACCTTTGTGTTCGACTCGTTGAAGAAGGCCGGTGCCGACACCACGGCGCTGGCGCGGGTGCACAAGCTGGTGGAGCAGTCCGAGTCCGGCGGCGCCAACGCCTTTGGTCGTGGCTTTGGTGGCGGGCGCGGTGCTGCGAATACCGGCGAGTGGGTCGAGCGTCCAGGTGAGCGCTCGAATACCGGTCGCGGCGGCGGTGGTGGCTTTGGTCGTGGACGCGGCGGACTCGCCGGTGCCGGCGCCGACTCGGTGCTGGCCGAAACGGTGCAGCGCCTGATCACTCCGCTGGGTGGCGCAGGTCGCGGCGGTCGTGGCGGATTCGGTCGCGGGTTCACTCCCACGGCCGAACCCGGCGATTACCTGGTCACGGTGCACGTGGATGGCAAGTCTGCCAGCACCGTGTTGCGGGTGGAGCAGGCCAGCGGCTTTGGCGGCGAAGGCGACGGCTTCATGCAGGATAAGGACGACCTGCCGGACCCCGTCAGTGGCGGCGATCCGCTCGCGCTGGTGCGCCGGACGCTGCCGTCCGGCGATGCACTGTCGACTCTGGTCGCGACGTTCGCCAACCTGCCCCCGGACCGTCGTGCCCCGCGCCAAGCGGTACGATCAGCGCTACTTCGATAACTGGTATCGGCGGCGACGCATCGCGTCGCCCGCCGACCTGCGGCGCCTGGTGGCGTGTGCCGTGGCGATCACCGAACAGGTGATCGCCCGGCCGCTGCGGTCCGTGCTCGATGTGGGCGCGGGCGAGGGCCGCTGGCAGCCGGCACTCGCTCGCATCCGTCCCGGGGCGCGTTACGCGGGCGTCGACTCGAGCGAATGGGCCGTCGCGCACTGGGGCCGCCGTCGCAACCTCCGCCGTGGCCGTATCGACGCGCTCGACGAACTCGGCCTCGACGGTCCCTTCGACCTGATTGTCGTCTCCGACGTGCTGCATTACCTGCCGACTCCCGTGGTCGAGCGGGGCCTGGCCCAGATTGTCGCACGGCTCGGCGGCGTCGCGTACCTGCCCACGTTCACGAGCGAAGATCAGATCGAAGGGGATCGCGCCCAGTTCCAGCGGCGTCGCGCGTCCACATACCGCCGCCTCTTCACGCGCGCCGGACTCCGCCCGCTGGGCATGTCGGCGTGGACGTCCGCGGCGCGCTGGCGCACGCTGGCAGCGCTCGACCGGCCGGGATGACAATCGTCTCGGCGTCCCTTACCTTGCGCGTTCGATGCCTTCATCGACCCGCCTTCTTGACGCGCCCGCCATGGGACGCGTGCTGGCGCGGATGGCGTTCGAGTTGATCGAACGGACAGCGGGCGCCACGGCGCTCGTACTCATCGGGATTCAGCGGCGCGGCGTCGAGATCGCCGATCGACTCGCGGTGCGCATGCAGGCACAGCTCGACATTCCCCTCCAGCGTGGCAGTCTCGACATCACGCTCTACCGCGATGACCTGCAAGCCATTGGTCCGCGTCCCGAAATCCGGGCCACCCACCTGCCGCCGACCCTCGATGGCGCGACGGTCGTCATCGTCGATGATGTGCTGTACACTGGGCGCACCGTGCGAGCCGCGCTGGATGAGATCGCTGATTTCGGGCGGCCGCGGCGCGTGCTGCTGGCGGTGCTGGTCGATCGTGGTGGGCGGGAATTGCCGATTGCCGCCGACGTCGTCGGCGTGCGTCAGAGTACCGCGCCCGGCGACCGCATCGCCGTGCAGGTGCAGGAACTCGACGGCGAGGACGGCGTCGACCTGGTGCGGGCGGACGCGACATGACCGCCGTCGACCTGGGCAAGGATCTGGTCGGCCTCGAATCGCTCAGCGCCGCGCAGATCACTGCCATCCTCGACACCGCCGAGCCGTTCAAGGAGGTCTCCGAACGGCCGATCAAGAAGGTGCCCGCGCTGCGAGGCAAGACCATCGTGAACCTGTTCTTCGAAGCGTCAACGCGCACCCGGATCTCGTTCGAGTTTGCCGAGAAGCGGCTGTCGGCAGACACCGTCAACGTGCAGTCGGTCGGATCGTCGGTCGCGAAGGGTGAGACGCTGGTCGATACGGCACGCAATCTCGAAGCGATGCGCATCGATATGGTGGTGATCCGGCACGGGGCATCCGGCGCCGCACAGTTCCTCGGCCAGCGCATCCGTTCCAACGTCATCAACGCCGGTGACGGCATGCACGAACATCCCACGCAAGGATTGCTGGACCTGCTGACGCTGCGCGATCGATTCGGTCGCATCGCCGGACTCAAGGTGTGCATCGTGGGCGACGTCCTGCATTCCCGCGTGGCGCGGAGCAACATCTGGGGGCTGACGCGGCTGGGCGCCGAGGTCGCCGTCTGCGGCCCGGCGACCTTGCTCCCGGCGCAGATCGAGGCAATGGGCGTGCAGGTGTTTCGTCACGTCGAGGACGCCATCGCATGGGCCGACGCGCTCAACGTGCTGCGGCTGCAGCTGGAACGCATGACCGGAGGCTTCATTCCGTCGTTGCGCGAGTACAATCGCGTCTTCGGCGTCAGCACGCGCCGGCTGGAGCGGGCGCCGCACGACCTGGTGGTGCTCCATCCCGGTCCGATGAATCGCGGCGTCGAGATCGATTCCGACGTGGCCGACGGGCCGCATTCGGTGATCCTCCCGCAGGTGACCAACGGCGTGGCCATCCGCATGGCCGTGCTCTATCTGCTCGCGGGCGGTTCCCCCGACTGGGCCACATCCGGGAGCGATACGTGAAGCCGCTGATGCTCGTGGGCGGTCGGGTCATCGATCCCTCGCAGAACCTCGACCGCGTCACCTCGGTGCTCCTGCGCGACGGCAAGATCGCCGACATCGGCGATGATCTCGGCCGGCCCGATGACGTGGAGATGCTGGATGCCACCGGGCTGGTGGTCGCCCCGGGGCTGATCGATATCCACGTGCATCTTCGCGAACCGGGGCAGGAGGATCGTGAGACGATTGCCACCGGCGCGCTGGCGGCAGTCGCCGGCGGGTTCACGGCCGTCTGTGCCATGCCCAACACTGATCCCGTGATCGACAATCAGGGCGCGGTGGGATTCGTCAAGGCCCGCGGCGAAGCGGCCGGCCTGGCGCGGGTGTATCCCATCGGGTGCGTGTCGGTCGGACAGCGCGGCGAGCAACTCGCCGAATTCGGCGAGATGGTGGCGGCCGGCGCCGTGGCCGTCAGCGACGACGGGCATCCCGTGATGTCGAGCCACTTGATGCGCACCGCGCTGGAGTACGCCCGCACCTTCGGCATCCCGGTGGCGGATCACTGCGAGGACATCACCCTGGCGGCGGGGGGGGCGATGCACGAAGGCATCGTTGCGACCCGGTTGGGACTCAAGGGAATTCCGGCGGCGGCGGAGGAGATTCATGTCGCGCGCGACATCCTGCTTGCCCGGTTGACGGGCGGACATATCCATCTCTGTCACATGAGCACCTGCAATTCGGTGGCGATGATCCGGCGCGCGAAGGAGAATGGCCTGCCGGTGACCGCGGAGGCCGCACCGCACCATTTCACGCTGACGCACGAGCGTTGCGAAGGCTACGACACCAACGCCAAGATGAATCCGCCGCTGCGTGAGGCGGCGGACCGCGACGCCATCCGCCAGGGGCTGGCCGACGGAACCCTCGATTGCATCGCCAGCGACCACGCGCCGCATCATTACGATGCCAAGGAGCGCGAATTCGATGATGCCCCGAACGGCATCATCGGCCTCGAAACGGCACTGTCGCTCGCCCTCCGTGAGCTGGTCGCCGCCGGCGTCGCGACGTTGCCGGCGGTGATCGACCGGATGAGCTGTGCTCCCGCCCGGATCTGGCATCTGGACGGCGGCAGCCTTCGGCGGGGCGCGCCGGCTGACCTGGTCGCGTTCGATCCCGCCGCGTCGTGGGTGGTCGACCCGGCGCGGCTTCGATCGCGCTCGCGGAACACGCCGTGGGCCGGCGAGACACTCCCCGGCGTTGTCCGGTGCACCGTCGTGGGCGGCAGGATCGTGCACCGGGCGGCGACGGCGCCTCCGGACTGACACTTCGCCTGGGCTCGGCGCTTCGGGTAAATTGCGGCGGTGTCGCGCGGATCCATTTGCTGCCATCTGCTGCCCGGACGTGCTCGATGACTGAATCTCCGCAGGAACTCGCCGCCGTCGAACAATTGCTCGCCGAGCGGGACGCGTTGCATGGCTGGCTGACGCGCCTCGACCAGGCTTCAGTGGCCGCCCCCGAAACGGTGCGGGATCGCGTGCGGCACGACTATCAGGCGCGACTCGACCAACTCACCGCGGGGCTGCGCGCCCACGCCGACGTCATCGCCGGCAAGCTGCGCGACGATCGGCGCGAGCACGACGATCTGTTTGACCGCGCCAGTGTGGCGCGCGAGGCGCTGGCGGAGGCCGAGTTGCGGCATGCCGTGGGCGAGTATGACCGCGAGCGGTTTGACACGGAACGCGTGCGTTACGGCAGCGACATTGAAAGTTTCGAGTTGAGTCTCGCGGCCGTCGCCGAGCGGATCCGCCGACTCGAAGACGTACACGCGCTCGTGGAGCGTGCGCCCCGCGTCGAGTCGGCAGAATCGGCTGCTGACGAACCGCCGGAGCCCGAAGTGCACGTGATCGAGACCAACGACCAGGACATGGTGGCGATCGCCGACCTCGCGCCTGACGCCGAGGCCGACGATGTGCTCGCCATTTTCGCCGACGAGACGGACACGGTGCGGCCTGCCGCGGATCACGGTCCACCGTCGCCGGCCGATACGGTTGGTCCGCTGTCGTTTCGACCGACCGATGCGGCAGCGTCGCCGGCGGGCGGTGCGTCGCCGGCGCACGCGCCCCGCGCGCGCCCCACAGCAGCCACGCCGCCATTGGGGATCCCACACGCCCACGAGACGCCACGATTCGTTCGGCCCGGCGAGCGCATGCGGCAGGCCAACGCGGTCGCCGGGCCAACCTCGCCCGCGGCGCACGAGAGCCCACCCGCAGAGTTGCCTAACGAACCGGAAGATGCCGCCATGGAGCATGTGCCGACCGACGAACCGTCCTCGGAGGCTGCGCCGATGCCGATTGGCCGCACGCTGCGCTGCAGCGAGTGCGGCGCGATGAATCGGCCGCTCGAATGGTACTGCGAGAAGTGTGGTGCCGAGCTGACCGCGGTGTGATGTGCCGGGCCAGGGCCCTGGCGGCGATCGCGGCAACGATGGCAGCGATGGCGCCGATCGGCCCGATCAGCGCGCAGACAATTCGTGGGCGGGTCGTCGATGAAGCGGGGCGGGGCGTCTACGACGCGTTGATCGAGGTGCGCGATCCCGCCGGTCATGTCCTGCGGACATCGCTCACCACGCCGAGCGGCGTGTTTTCCGCCGCGGTGGCGTCACCGGGGCCGTATCTCTATCGCGTCGCCGCGATCGGCTTCGAACCGGTGCCGCTCCGTCGCGTGACCGTGCCTGCAACCGGTCTCGACCTGGGTGACATTCGTTTGCAACCGATGGCGATGCGCCTGGCCGACCTGGTGGCGGTGGCGCACGGGCGATTTTGCGGATCGAAACAACCGGCCGGGGTACTGTTCGACCGCGTCCTCAACGCGGCGCATTCGGCGCTTGACATCATGCAGTCCACCGTCACCAGCGGCGCCGTCCGGTTCACGGTCGCCCGGATTCATACCCGCACCACCTACGGCAGCTACAACAACTACGTGGTGGCGGACACCACGGTGCAGCCGCTCAGTCGCTGGCCGATCGAGAGTATCGACCCCGACACGTTGCAGGCGGTCGGGTTCGGTCGCACGCTGGAGCCCGGCAACGAAGCCACGCGAGAGTACTATGGCCCGGATCAGCGCGTGCTGTTCGCGCCCTGGTTTCTCGACACCCACTGCTACAGCGTCACCAAGCCGAAAAAGCACGCGTCGGCCGACACCTTGCACCTGCGCTTCGTTCCGGCCCACAAGAGCCACCAGATCGACGTCGAGGGCGAGCTGTCGCTCGACGCGCACGACCTCGCGCTGCTCGCGTTTTCCTTCACCTTCACCAACCTGCCGAGCTGGATGCCGAGCGGTTTCGCCGGGGGCGACATGCAGTTCGCGCGTCTGCCCAGTGGATTGTGGATCGCGCGGAGCTGGGAGATCTGGGCTCCGCTGACGGGGATTTCGTATGACCGGCATTTTTCGGTGGCCGGCGAAGTCGAAACGTACGGCTGGGTGGTCAAGACTTTTCCCTCGGATTCGGCGCCTTCCGTCGCACCGCGCTGAGCTCCGCGCGTGGCCGTGGCCGCGAACGAGCGCGCGCGACCATGCCGGCGCTCGGCCCACGCTCGCGGAACTGCTGCCGCGCGTGATCGGTTCTACATTTCTCCATGCGCCGAATTGCAGCGGTGGCGGTCGCCGCGATGGTGATCCTGGTCGGGTGCCGGAGCGAGCCCGCCGCGCTCGGCGGCGCCGGTCGCATGACGGGGATGCTCCGCATCACGGTGACGGGTCTGCCCGCCGGTGTCGACGCATCCATTACCGTGAGCGGGCCGGCCAACTATACCGAGGCCGTGACCGGTACCACCACGATCGCAGACCTCGCGCCCGGCAGCTATCACGTTGCGGCGCTGCCTCTCAGCAGCGTCGACGGCGAGCTCTATGCCGCGCCGGCGGAGCAGGATATCACCGTGCCGGCCGATACCACCGTGACGGCAGCGGTCAATTACAGCAATACCGGCCGCGGGTCCCTGATTGTCACGGTGAGCGGATTGCCCAGCGACACCGCACCGACCGTGGTGATCACCGGGCCCGGATACGCTCGCACGATCGACGGCAACGCGATGCTCGATTCCCTGGTCGACGGTACGTACACCGTGTCGGTCGCGCCGGTCGTGATCGGCGACGTCACCTATCAGCCGCTCCCCGCCACGCAAACCGTGAGTGTGGCGGGCGCGCAAGTTTCGGTCGCGATCCGCTACGAGGTCGCCACGTCGGCGCTCACGATCGACGTGGATGGCGTGTACATCGATCAGGGCGCGCAGACCTACGGCTTCACGGTGCCGCTGGTGCCGGATCGGCCAGGCCTGCTGCGCGTCTTCCTGCGGGCCAACCAGTCGAACTCCGCAGCGCCCGCGGTGCGTGTCCGGTTCTACCGCGCCGGCCTGCTGGTGCGCACCGACACCATCGCGGCGCATCACGCGGGCGTGGCCCAGGCCATCGACGAAGGCGACACCACGGCATCCTGGGATCTCGCGCTGCCCGAGGGCGTTATTGAGCCCGGCATGCAACTGCTGGTCGACGTCGACCCGAGCGCCGTCATTCCGCTCGCGACCCGGACCGGCCTGACCTACCCGGCGAGCGGCATCCCGGGGCCACTCGACGTGCGCACAGCCGGCACCTATGATCTGACATTTCTCCCGGTGCTCAACACCGCCGACAGCATGACTGGCAACGTGAGCGCGGCCAACGACGCGAGTTACTTGCGTGCGGTTCGGCTGTTGCATCCGATGTGGCAGTACACGGCGACGGTGCACGCCCCGTTCACGTTCACCGGCGGCGTCTTCGAGTCCTCCGATCAGAACGGCGCCCAGGCGAACCTGCTGCAGCAGGTCGAAATGCTCCGGCTGGCCGAGGGAACCAGCCGCTATTACTACGGCGTCATGCACCTGCCGTACAGCAGCGGCCAAGTGGGGCTCGGGTACATCAACACCGGCACACCGGGCAGTCGGTCGGCGATCGGCTGGGATGCGCTCGGCGCGAATCCGCTGCTCGATGCCAGCGAGACCTACGCGCACGAACTTGGCCACAACATGGGACTCTTCCACGCGCCCTGCGGTGGCGCGTCGAGTCCTGACCCGAATTATCCCTATCCGGGTGGTCAGGTCGGGGCATACGGCTACAACGTGACGACCGGCACGATCACGGGATTGCAGAACTTCGACATGATGAGCTATTGCACGCCGGTGTGGATCAGCGACTACAGCTACGGACGATTGATCACGTTGGCCCCCACGCTCGGAGCGCAGGCGCCAGCCGACCGGGCCCCGCCGCAGCACGGCTACCTCGTCTCCGGCACGATGCACGACGGCGTGGTGACGCTCAATCCTGCGATCGAACTGACCACGAACCCGTCATTGCCGGCCCATCCGGGGCCGTGGCGACTGCAATGTTTCGCGATCGACGGCAGCGTGCTGTTCTCGACGTCGTTCACGCCGGTCGAAGTGGCCGATGGGGTGCGTGGACCCGCGGAGCAGTTCGCGTTCGTGATTCCGCTCGACTCGAGCTCGGCCCTGGAACGCATCGCGGTGACCGGGCCGTCATCGTCGGCCGAGGTGCGGGCACCGCTCGCCGCGCTCCGCGCCGACACAGCGATCGCGGCGGTCACGCGCCTCACGCCGGCGACCGTCCGGATCACCTGGAGTGCGCCCGAATATCCGTTGTTGATGGTGCGGGATGCGTCGACGCGCGCGGTACTGGCGCTGTTGAGGAGCGGTGCGGCGGTGGTCGGGACCGATGCCGCGGAGCTGGAGCTCACCGCCTCCGATGGCGTGCGGTCCTACGTGCAGCGCGTCCGGCCGTAGCTGGCCGCGCCGCCGTCATCACGCCTTGCCGGCTGCTGCTTTCGCCAGCCGGCTCTTGATCCGGGCAGCGGTGTTGCGGTGGACCAGATTCTTGCGTCCGGCGCGGTCTACCATCGACGCGGCCGTCTTCATCGCCTGAGCCGCCTCGCTGGCGGAGTTGGCCGAGCGGACTTTCTTGATCGCCGTGCGCAGCTCGCTGCGGGCGGCCTTGTTGCTGGCGGTGCGCGCCTTGGTCTGGCGCATGCGTTTCTTGGCGGACTTGATGCGCGGCATGAAGCCTCGAGTCGGGGTCAAAGGTGCGCGACAGAATAGCCGGGGAGGACGCCCGATTCAAGCTCTGCGCCGGTTCGCGCGTCGGTGCGCGGGTGTCGCCCGATTAGTTTCCGGGCAGTCATCGACCCGGATCCGAGCCTGCTCAGCGATTTTCTCCTCGCGTTGCCCATGTTGCTGTTTGCGCTCGTGGCGCACGAGTTTGCCCACGGCTGGGCGGCCTATCGCCAGGGCGACGACACCGCCTACAAACTGGGCCGGCTGACGCTCAATCCGCTTCCGCACATCGACTTGTTCTACACGATCCTGCTCCCCATCGGCCTCTGGTTTCTCAGTCACGGGCAATTCACGTTCGGGGGCGCCAAGCCGGTGCCCGTGGTGACGCGAAATTTCCGGAACTTCCGCCGCGGAGACCTGATCGTGTCCAGCGCCGGCGTGGCGACCAATTTTGCGCTCGCCATCGTCTGCGCGGCGCTCTTCCTGTTGATCGGTGAGGTCTATCGCGTGCTCGGCAATACCGGCACGTCGAGCATCGGCGCGGCGCAACGGATGCTGTTCTGGGGCATCCATCTCAACCTGATCCTGGCCGTCTTCAATCTGATCCCGATTCCGCCGCTGGATGGGTCCCGGATCCTGTACCACTTTCTGCCGACCACGTGGGCCGTGCGCTACCGGGCACTCGATCGTTTCGGGTTCATCCCGATCATCGTCCTCATGTATCTGGTGCCGTCGCTGCTGACCATCCTGCTCGCGCCCGCCCTGATCACGGAGGCGGGTTTGTTGCACGTGGTGGCCCCCTTCGCGGTTGGGGATGGCTGGAACATCTTACAGCCATGACCGGGCTGCTTGAGACACCAACACAGACCGCCGCCGATGGCCACGCGTTTGTCGTGGCGCTCGACGGCTTTACCGGGCCGCTCGACCTGCTGCTGCATCTGGTGCGCGAGGAGCAGATCGACATCGCCGATATTCCGGTGGCCCGGATTGCCGATCAGTTTCTTGCCGCGATCCACGCGCTCGGGCTCAATCAGGCGGCGGACTACCTCGAGATGGCGGGCCGGTTGATTCGGCTCAAGGTGCAGTTGCTGCTGCCACGCCATGGCGACGACGAGGACTGGGTCGATCCGCGGGCAGAACTCGTTCGCCGACTGCTCGAATACCAGCAGATCAAGGAGATCGCCCTGGAGCTGGCCCGGCTCGCCGAGCGTCGCGCGCAGCGGCACGGGCGGGGCTACCTGCCGCCGCCACCGGAACTCGCGCCGGTGCCCCTGGTGATTGACCTGCTCGACCTGCTTCGCGCGGTGGAAGCCGTCATCGCCGCGATCCCGTCGCCGGTCCTGCATCGGGTCATCACGCGTCCGCTCGATGTCGAGGCCGCCGTGCGCCGGATCGAGGCGTTGCTGTCGGAGCGAGATTCGTTTGACTGGCGCGACCTGTTCAGTGCGCGCGCGACCGTCGTCGAAGTGCTGTCGGCGCTGCTTGCCCTCCTCGAACTGGCTCGCCGCGGTATCTGCCGCGTGCACCAGGACACTCCCTTTGCCACGTTGGTGGTCGCCCGTGAGCTCGTTGAGCCCGCTGTCGCAATTGCTTGAGGCCGCATTGTTCGCTGCCAATCGTCCGTTGACACTCGATGATCTCGAGAGTCTCGAACCGGACAGTGGCGCCGCCGAGATACGCACCGCGCTCGATCAACTGCGCGAGCACTACGACTTCGACGGGCACGCCGTCGAGGTGGTCGAGCTCGCCGGCGGCTACCAGATTCTCACGCGCGCGACGTTTGCGCTCGCGGTCGAACGAGCCCAGACGCTGCAGCGCCAGCCGCGGCTGTCCGCCGCCACGCTGGAAACGCTCGCGACCATCGCCTATCGCCAGCCAGTCGGCCGGGCCGAGATCGAGGACATTCGGGGGGTCGGCTCCGGTGGCGTCCTGCGCACACTGCAGGAGCGGGGCCTGATCGAGGTCGTCGGCCGCAGCGAGGCCCTGGGGCGGCCCCTGTTGTACGGCACCACGGCGCTCTTTCTCGAAACGCTGGGACTCAACGACCTGGCCGACCTGCCGCGCTCCGACGAACTGTCGATCGCCTTGCAACCGCACCATCCCGACGACGTCGACGACGAGACGAGCGCGCTGGCCTCCGTGGAAGAAGCCTGATGGCACTGATGCGGCTGCAGCGATACCTGGCGCGCGCCGGTGTGGCGTCGCGTCGACAGGCCGAAGAGCTCATCACCGCCGGGAAGGTTCGCGTCGATGGCCAGCCCGCGCAGCTCGGCATGTCGGTCGAACCCGGCAAGGCGCGCGTGACGATTGGGCGCAAGGTCGTGCACCTCGCCGAACGGCGCTGGCTGGCGATGCACAAGCCGCTCGGCGTCGTCACCACGGCCAACGACGAAGCCGGCCGCCGGACCGTCTTCGACCTGATCGACAACGTGCACGGCCTCACGTATGTGGGGCGACTCGATGTCGCGACGACGGGATTGCTGCTGCTCACGACAGATGGCGAGGCGGTCCACCGGTTGACCCATCCCAAGTATCACATTCCGCGGCGGTACATCGCCCTGGTGCACGGCGTGTCGACCGCCGACCTCGCGACGCGCGCGGCCGGTCGTGTCGCGGTTGACGGACGCCCGGTGACGCCCTCGCGCGTGCAGGTGCGCGCGGGCCACGACGGACGCAGCATCCTCGAGGTCACCCTGGCCGAGGGCCGCAATCGCATCGTGCGGCGGTGGATCGAGGCGATGGGCGGCAAGGTGGAGCGGCTCGCCCGGGTGTCCTACGGGCCCGTGCGCCTGGGGGATCTGGCGCCCGGACGCTGGCGCCCACTGACGCCGGCCGAAGAGCGCGCGTTGTATCGTGCCATTGACATGCAGCCTGGAGATTCCGCATGACGTTCCCGGTTCACGCGGTCCAGGCCGAAATCCGCAAACGACTGGTCGGCCAGGATCAGATGGTCGAACGGCTGCTGATCGGACTGTTCACCGGCGGTCACATCCTGCTCGAAGGGGTGCCCGGGCTCGCGAAGACATTGACGGTGCGCACGCTCGCCGACGTGCTGCACGCGTCGTTCTCGCGCATCCAGTTCACGCCGGACCTGCTCCCCGCCGATGTGGTTGGCACCATGATCTTCGAGGCCCAGCAGCAGCAGTTCGCTGTGCGCCACGGCCCCATCTTCGCGCAGATCGTGCTGGCCGACGAAGTCAATCGGGCACCAGCCAAGGTGCAATCGGCGCTCCTCGAAGCCATGCAGGAACGCCAGGTCACGATCGGCGGCGTCAGCTACCAGCTTCCGGAACCGTTCCTGGTGCTCGCCACGCAGAACCCCATCGAAAGCGAAGGCACCTACCCGCTGCCCGAAGCGCAGCTGGACCGGTTTCTCCTCAAGGTGCGCGTGGACTATCCCGACCGTGCCGACGAGCGCGAAATCCTGCTTCGCATGAGCGGGACCAATGAGACGATCCCGGTGCAGCGGCTGGCGCAGCCGGCGGAGGTGTTGGCGGCGCGGGATCAGATCAGTGCGATTCACCTCGACGGCCGGCTGGCGGACTACATCGTGGATCTCGTGCGCGCCACGCGCGATCCCGCGCCGGTCGGACTCGGCGGGCTTGCGGCGATGATCGCGTATGGCGCGTCGCCGCGCGCGTCCATCGCGCTGGCGCAGACGTCGCGCGCGCGGGCATATCTGCATGAGCGTGACTTCGTGACCCCCGAGGACATCCAGGATCTGGCGCCTGACGTGCTGCGGCATCGCATCGTGCTGACCTTTGACGCCGAGGCCGAAGGACTCGATTCCGACGGCGTCGTGCGGCAGGTGCTCGGCGCGGTTCCGGTGCCGTGACGTGGCCAGGCGTCTCCCACCCGGACTGCTGAAGCAGGTTCGCACCCTCGCGCTGCGCGGCCGTCGCGCGACCGATACACTCGTCGGTGGCGAAATCCGGTCGGTCTTCCGCGGTACCGGGATGGAATTCACCGACGTTCGCCCGTACACCGAAGGCGACGACCTGCGGCACCTCGACTGGAATCTGCTCGCACGCACCGGGCATCCCTTCATCAAGCTCTATACCGAGACGCGCGAACTGACGTTGTTGCTGGTGGTCGATCGATCGCGGTCGACCGCGGTCGGTGATCCGGAGACCAAGGCGTCGCGTGCGGTCGAAATCGCGGCACTCCTGGCCTTGGTCGCGGCGCAACAGCATGATCGCGTGGGATTGATTGCGTTTGCATCGGAACCCGGGCCGATCATTCCGCCCGCGCGGGGACAGCGCCACGCGTTCGCCGTGGTGCAGGCGTTGTTCTCGCTCGAACCTGCCGGGACGGCGACCGACCTTGCCGGTGCGTTGCGGCGCGCGGGCACGTTGCTCAAGCGGCGCGGACTCGTGGTGGTGCTGTCGGATTTTCTCGCGAGTGGATGGGAAACTCCACTCAGGGGACTTGCGGCCCGGCACGACGTGACGGCCGTCGCGTTGGAAGACCAGCGCGAGACGACGCTGCCGTCGGGCGGCTGGATTACCCTCACCGGTGCGGAACGGGGCGGCGACGTCCTGTTCGACAGCGGCGACGTACTGGCACGCCGACGCGCCGAGGCGGCGGTCAAGCGGGCGCGCAAGCGCCGCAGCGAGGCGCTGGCCGCCGCCGGCGCGCGTCAGGTGATCGTCGGGACCGGTGGCGATTACATGACCGCATTGCGCGCCGCGTTCGGCCGCCGCGGTGGCGTGCGATGACGATGCAACATCCGACCGTTGGCGACACCATCACCATCGTCCGGCGAATTGCCGCCCCAGCCGATGCGGTCATCGATGCGCGGCCACCGCTCGATTCGTCGGTGGCGACGCTCGCGTTGCCGCCGGTGCTGTCGCGCGAAGGGGACTCGGTGCGCATCGCGTACACGCTGGCGGTGTGGTCCGCGGGGCACAATGACCTGGTGCTGCCCGGTGCGATCATCGTCGATCTCACTGGTCGCGTCGATACGTTGCCCGACACCCACGTCGCGCTCGACGTCGCGTCGGTGCTTCCCGCCGGCCAGACCGCGGCGACGGTCGTGCCCAAACACGCCAGACCCTGGATTCCGCAGGCGGCGGTGTCCGTGCTGCCGTTCATCGTCCTGGTGCCGCTCGCGCTGCTTATTGCGGTCGCGCTGCAATGGTGGTGGCGTCGACCCGGCGTGAAGCCGCCGGCCACGGTGCCGACACTTGTCCCGCTGCTGACCGATACGCGGGTCGAGGCGTGGATCGCCGCGGGCGAGGCCCGGCTGGTGCTCGACCATGTGACCTGGCTGGCGCGCGGTCGCGCCGACATGGCCGACTGGCGCACGCAGGCCGACGCAGTGCGGTTTACGGCCGGGACCGACGCCGAACTCGTGGCCCTCGCGCGCGATGGGTTCCGCCGGGTCTCCGCACCGCCCGACATGCCGGCCGGCGCAGCCAATCCATGATCGACTTTGCGCGGCCGTGGATCTTTGTGCTGCTGCTGGCGCTGGTCTGGTGGTGGTGGTGGCGACGACGGGCGCGCCCGGTGCCCGCCGTCGTCAGCGATACCGCGCCGTTCGCGACCGCGACGCGCGGGCTCTGGCGGTTGCAGATGCCGCCGGTCTTGCGGTCGGCCGCGGCGATTGCGCTGATCGTGGCCGCGGCCGGCCCCTTTCGCCCGGGCGACCGCATCATGGTCTCGGCCAACGGCATCGCCATCGTCATCGCCATCGATGTGTCCACGTCGATGATGGCGGAAGATCTGGGGGCCGCCAGCCGTATCGACATTGCCAAGCGCGAAGCGATCAACTTCGTGCGGGGCCGCCATGCCGACCGGATCGGGTTGGTCACCTTTGCGGGCGAGGCGCTGACGCAAGTGCCCGTGACGCTCGATTATCCCGCCCTGATCGACGCCATCAACCACGTCGAAGTCGGCATGCTTGAGGACGGCACGGCGATCGGGTCGGGGTTGGCGATTTCGGTGGCGCGGCTGCGCAAGGTGCCGGGCGCCAGCAAGATCGTCCTCCTGCTGACCGACGGCGTGAACAATCGCGGCATGATCGATCCGCGCACCGCGGCGGAGACGGCGGCCGCGTTCGGCATCAAGGTCTACACCGTGGGCATCGGCAGTGAAGGCGAGGCGCGCGTGCCGACGCAGGAACAACCTGGCGGAGGGTATCATTACGAGAACCTGCCGGTGCAGATTGATGAGGCGCTGTTGCAGGACATTGCCCGGCGCACCGGCGGGGCATACTTCCGCGCACGCGACGCCGCCGCGATGGCCAACATCTTTCAACAGGTCGACAAGCTCGCCCGCGCGCCGGTCAACACGGTGCGCTACACCAGGACCCAGGAACGTACGCTGCCGTTTCTCGCGCTCGCCTTGATGTTCCTTGGCGCCGAACTGATCATCGACGCCACGATCGTGGTGCGCGTACCGTGACGTTCGAGCGACCGGTGCTGCTGGTCGGCGTGCCGTTGCTGGCCCTCCTCATCGGGGCGTTGTCCGTCTGGGCGCGACAACAGCGCGTGCGGGCAGCCCGGGCGTGGTCCGCGGCGCTGGGCGCGCAGGCGCAGGCATCGGGGCGCTGGTCCGCCGTCGTGCTCGCGCTGGTGGCACTCGCTACGGCGATCGGACTGGCCGGCCCCCGCTGGGGGCTCGCCGCGCACACGGCCGAGTCACGGGCCCTGAACGTGGCCATCGTGATGGATGTCTCCCGCTCGATGCTCGCGCAGGACGTGGCGCCGAATCGCCTCGGTCGCGCCGTGTCGTTGGCGCGACGGCTGGTCGAGGATCTCGACGGTGACCGGTTCGCGATGGTGGCCTTTGCCGGCAATCCATACCTGCTGACACCGCTCACGCTGGACCAGAGCGCGATCACGCTGCAGCTCGACGCGCTCGATCCCGACATGGCAACGGTCGGTGGCTCCGGCCTCGGCGCGTCACTGGAGTTTGCCCGTCGTGTACTGGTCGCCGCCAAGCAGGGAGGCGACCGCGCGATCGTCGTGTTCACCGATGGCGAAAGCTTCGAAGGTGTCAGCGCGCTCGAAGCCGCGGGGCGCGCGCTGGCGCGCGCACACGTGACACTCATCGCCGTGCCGGTGGGCGGCATTCGTGGCGCTCGCATTCCCGAGCCAGGCGGTGGCTGGCACCGCGATGCCAACGGCAACGTGGTGATCACCACCCGTCACGATGAACTGCTGCAAGCCGCGGTGCATGCGGCGGGCGGTGTGTTCATCCCGGCGAGCGCGCCCGACCCGGTCGGTGATGCGCGGCGTGCCTTGGCGCACCTGCATCGATCGGCGGCGGCTGATCGCACCGTCGCCGACCTGGTCCCGCGGGCCTGGCTCTTCGCCGCGTTTGCGGCGGTGCTGCTGCTTGCGCAGACACTCACGCGACGCACGGCGGCGCTCGTGGTGCTGGCGTTGGCAGTGCTGGCGCATCCGGCGCGAGCCCAACGACCGTCGCAGGGCAATCGCATGCTGCGTCGCGGGGACACGACCGACGCGCGACGCGTGTTCACCGCCGAAGCACGGGCGCTTCCGTCCGACTCGAATCTCTTCAACGCCGGTACGTCCGCGCTCATCGCCGGCGATTTCGCGACCGCCGAACTCGAGCTGGAACGCGCGGCCAACAGCGTCGATCCCGCGCTGCGTCAGCGCGCGCTGTACAATCTGGGAACGGCGTACCTGCGTCAGGCCAAACACGACAGCGCGCAACGAGACACATTGCTCGCGAGTGCGTCGATGTCGCTGCAGCAGGCGTTGCTGCTGGCCCCGCAGGATCGCAACGCCAAGTTCAATTTCGAACTCGCCCGGCGGTTGCGCCCACCGCCGCCGCCGCATTCGTCGTCGGCGGGCGGCAAGGGCAAGAACACGGCGCCGCTGCCACCGCCGGGACAGCCGGCGCCCAATCGCGGCGCCATGACGCCTGCCGAAGCCGAGCAGGTGTTGAGTGCGATGGAACGCGCGGAACGCGACACCCGGCAGGCCCAGTATCAGCGCGGCCGACCCGGCGAACCCTTGCGGGGCCCGGACTGGTGATCGCGCTCGCCCTGTTGTGCGCGCTGCAGCAGCCCGACACCAACACGACGCTGCCCGCCGGCGTGCGCGCCATGATCGACCAGATTCCGTTGCCCCGGACCGGGCAACCCGAGATCGTGGTGCGATTTTCCCGTGACACCGCGTGGGTCGGCGCCCAGGTCGAGCTGATCACCGCCATCTGGTTTCCGCGCGGCTTGCGCGACCGGTTGCATCGCCAGCCGAATATTTCACTGCCGTCGCTCACCGGGCTGTGGAGCGCTCGCAACCAGCAGCAGCCGGTGCAGGCCGAGACACGCGTGATCGGGCATCTGCTGTACGACTTGTACATCTCGTACCAGACGATCTTCCCGCTCGGCGCGGGACGCATCGTCGCGCCTCCGGCGGCGGTGTCGTATGGCGTACCGGTGTCGACGTCGTATTTCGCACCCGAGGAACGACACGTCCTGCACTCTGAGCCGGCGACGCTCATCGTCCGGCCGGTGCCCACGGCGGTGGCGGCGGCAATCGGCAATGGCCCGACGGCGGAGGATCTGCGGCTCACCTGGCGCGGCCCGGCCACCGCGCTGCATGTGGGCGCGCCGGTGATCGTCGAGCTGATCGTCGACGGTCGTGGCAACCTGACGCTGTGGCCGGCGCCCACAATTGCTTGGCCCGCCGGCATGCACGTCTACCCCGAAGTGACCGAGGAACACACCACGCCGTCGCACGACCGCATCGCGGGCGAAAAGCACTTTCGCTTCACCGTGGTCGCCGACACCACCGGGGTGCTCACGTTGCCATCGGTCACGTACCCGTATTTCGATCCCGAAACGGTGACCGCGCGCAGCGCCGACAGCGGCCCGTTCGAACTGCCGGTACTACCGCGCACCGGCGAAGAGAGCGGTCGTCAGCCATTGCCGCTGGTGCCGGGCCAGCACGACGCATGGGCGGCGGTCGTCTGGCGCGATGGCTGGATCGCGGTGCTCGCCATGATGGTGCTGGCCCCGTGGCCGGCGTGGTGGCACCGTCGACGCCGGCGCCCTGGGGCCACGGTCCGCGCGCCGGCACCGACCGACCCGGAGGCGGCGCTGCGAGTCGCGCTCGGGACGCCGGTCGATGCGGGTGCCGAACACGTGGTGGCAGCCCTGCGCGCCCGCGGCGTGGCGCGCGACGAGGCCGAGCACATTCACCGGTGGCTCCGGGCGACCGCGCGTCGGCGGTACGGGCCGCAGGCTACCGCGGATGCTGCCGAAGCGCCGGGACTGGTGGCGCAGGTCCTCGCGCGGCTGCGGCGGCCGCTGGCGCTCGGGCTCGTCGTGATGTTCGGCGCGCCCGCGCAACGCCCGCCCGATGCTGGCGGTGCGAGCCGGTACAACGCCGGCGACTATCGTGGCGCCGCGCGCGTTTTTGCGACGCGCGCGGCCAGCGATCCGGCCGACATCGCCGCGTGGACCAACCTGGGTGCGGCGTATTCGATGGCCGGGGACGACGTGCGTGCCGCTGCGGCGTGGCTCGATGGACTACGCGTCGCGCCGCGCGACGCGACACTGCTGGATGATTGGGCGCAGCTCCCCGCGGTACCCCCCGACATCCGGGCGCTCGCACCCGTGGTGCCGCTCAGCCGTGCCGAATTGCTGCTGCTGGGGGCGCTGGCGTGGTGCGTCGCGTGGCTGGCATTCGCGTATCGCCGGCGACGCATCGTATGGGGTGCCGCCGGGCTTGGGATCGCGGCGTTGGTGCTTGGCGTGCTGCGCTGGCGCGGCGAACGCAGCGATCTCGGCATCGCGGCGGCAAGCACCACCCTGCACATTTCGCCGCAGCCTGCGACCCCCGCGATCGGCGAACTTGGCATCTGGTCGCCGGTATACGTGCGTCGTTGGCAGGCGGGGTGGTACCTCATCGATACCGATGTCGGATCGCCGGCCACCGGGTTCGCGATCACTACCGCGGCGTGGGTTCCCGCGAGCGCGATCGCCCTCGTCGGGCCGCTAGATTGACCGGATGGCTGTTGCCACCCAACGACATGTCGCCCTGCTGCCCGACGCCGTCGCCAATCAGATCGCGGCGGGCGAGGTGGTCGAGCGGCCGGCGTCGGTCGTCAAGGAGCTGATCGAGAACGCGCTCGACGCCGGGGCGCGGCACGTGCGCATCGCAGCGGAGCAGGGCGGCAAGACGCTGATTGAGGTTGCCGACGACGGCAGCGGCATGTCCCGCGATGACGCCATCCTCGCCCTCGACCGGCACGCCACCAGCAAGATCCACGCGCTGCCCGACCTGGTGGGCATTGCCACGTTCGGCTTCCGCGGCGAGGCCTTGCCGGCGATCGCCTCGGTCTCGCGCCTGACGCTCGAAACGGCCACCGCCGACGGTGATGGCACCGGGATCACCGTCAACGGCGGCCGACTCGACCACGTGCGCGATGTGGCGCGGCAGCGCGGCACCACGGTGGCCGCTCGCACGCTGTTCTACAACACGCCGGCACGCCGCAAGTTTCTTCGCTCGGCGGCGTCGGAATCGCGCGCCATCTGGGACGTGACCGCGACGCTCGCGCTCGCCCATCCCGAGACCGGGTTCGAGTTGCTGCTGGACGGTCGCGTTCGGCTCCATGTCGGACCGGACCACAGCGCGACCGATCGTCTGGCGGCGGTGTGGGGCGAGGACCTGGTGCGCACGTTGCTGCCGGTCGACTACGGCGTGGGACCCGTGCGGGTCACCGGATTTGCGCAGCGTCCTGCCGACGCCCAGCCCAGCGGACGGCGCTGTCAGCTGTTCGTCAATGGACGGCCGTTCCGGGATTCGTTTCTGATCCGCGCGGCGGAAGCGGGATACCGATCGGCCATCCATCCGGGTGATCGGCCATCGCTGTTCCTCGACCTGCAGGTGAACGCCGGCGATGTCGACGTCAACGTGCATCCCGGCAAGCTCGAGGTGCGCTTTCGCGAACGCTTCGCCGTCGAGCGCGCGATGGAGGAAGCCGTCCGCCATGCGCTGGGTGAGCTCGACGCGGCGGCGAACCTCGGCACCGGATCGCGGCCCGGGTCGGTGCCGGCATGGTCCGCTCCCGTTCCCGTCACGATGCCGGCCGACCTTTTCGCGCCGCTTGACGACGTAACATCCGGCGCGGCGGTCGCGGCGCGGCGCGCGCCCGACGTTCCGATCGCACCGCTGCTGCAGGTGGCGAACACCTACATCTGCTACGAATCCGCCGACGGGCTCGTCATCGTCGACCAGCATTCGGCGCACGAGCGCGTGATCTACGAACAGGTCACGGCACAGCTTGGACGCGGCGGCCTGCCGGCGCAACGGTTGCTGCTGCCGTTCACCGTCGAGCTCACCGATGAGGAACTCGACGTCGTCACCGATCATGCGGAGGAGCTGCACCGTATCGGGTTCGAGGTCGAGCCCTTTGGCGGGCGCGCGATCGCCGTGCACGGCGTCCCCAATCCGCATCCGCGGTTCGACGCGGCCGAGTGTTTTCGTGAACTGGTGGCCGACCTGGCGCGAGGACGCTTTGGCGGCTGGGCCAATCGCCTGGAGCGATTCGTCGCCACGTACGCATGCCGCGCGGCGATCAAGGCGGGCGCACCGCTCGATGAGCGCGCCATGCGTGAACTGCTCGGCCAGCTGCTCACCTGCGATCTTGCGCCACACGACGTGCACGGCCGCTCCACCATCGTGCTGCTCCCCCGTGACGAACTCGAGCGACGCTTTGGCCGACGATAGGACGCTGGTCCTGGTCGGCCCGACCGCGATCGGCAAGACGGCGGTCGCACTCGCGCTGGCCGACCTCCTTCCGGTCGAGGTCGTGTCCGCCGACTCGCGTCAGGTCTATCGTACCCTCGACGTGGTGACCGCCAAGCCGACGCCACGGGAGCGGCAGCGCGTGCCGCATCATCTCCTCGACCTGATCCGTCCCGGCGAGCGCTACAGCGCCGGCCGTTTCGCCGTCGACGCGGCCGCGGCGATCGGCGCGATTCACGCGCGGGGACGCCTGCCCGTCGTGGTGGGCGGTACCGGACTGTACATCAAGGCGCTGGTGCATGGCCTGTTTGCCGAGCCCCCGCTCGACCGGCCCCGCCGTGAGCAACTCGCGCGCGTCACGGCGGCGCTCGATCATCCCGGGCTGGTCCGTTGGGCCACGCGCCTCGACCCGGCATATTCCGGGGCCGGCGGGCGGCAGCGCGCGGCGCGGGCGATCGAGATCGCGCTGCTCACGGGGCAGTCGCTGTCGTGGTGGCAACACACCGCCGCCGCCAGCGGCAGTGTGACGCCGTGGATCGTGCGCCTGACCGCGCCGCGACCCGTGTTGCATCAACGGATTCAGGCAAGGACGGCCGAAATGGTGCGCCGCGGATTACTGCAGGAAATTGCCGCCGTGCTCGCCGACGGCGCGGCGGTCGACGCGCCCGGCATGGACGGGGTCGGCGTGCGTGAAGCCGTCGCGGTGCTGCACGGCACGTTGGACTCGGCCGAACTCGTCGCGGCCATCAGCACCAGTACCCGACAATACGCCAAGCGGCAGGAAACCTGGTTCCGCCACCAGCTGGGACCGGTGGCCCTGACTCTCGATGCCACCCGCGCGCCGCGCGACACCGCCGCCACGATCGCCGCGGCGTGGCACGAGGCGGCGGCATGAAGATCGGGATCACCTGCTATCCCACCTACGGTGGTTCGGGGGCGGTCGCCACCGAACTCGGTCTCGACCTGGCGCGGCGTGGCCACGAAGTGCACTTCATCACCTACCAGTCACCGTTCCGCCTGCGTGGCTACACCCGGCGCGTGTTCTTCCACGAAGTCGACACCAGTATGGGCCGGTATCCGCTGTTCGAGCACTATCCCTATGAACTGGCCCTGGCGTCGCGGCAATACGAAATCGCGCTGCAGGAGCGACTCGACCTGTTGCACGTGCATTACGCCATTCCGCACGCCACCACCGCGTTCCTCGCTCGCGAGATGCTGCGATCGACGTACCCGATCAAGGTGATCACCACGCTGCACGGCACCGACATCACGCTGGTCGGGCAGGAAGCGTCGTTCTACGCGATCTCGCGCTTCTCGATCGAGCAGTCGGACGGCGTCACCGCGGTGTCGCGGTTCCTGCGCGATGAGACCTACCGGGCATTCGGCTGCGTGCAGTGCGAGCTGGCGGTGATCCCGAATTTCGTGAACCTGGCCGAATACCGCCCCGATTTCGCGACGGCCCGTGACACGCTGGTGCCGCCGGATCACAAGCTGCTCGTGCACGTGTCGAACTTTCGTGAGGTGAAGCGCGTCAAGGACGTGATCCGCATCTTCGCACGGGTGCGCCGCGCCATGCCGGCCACCCTGATGCTTGTCGGCGATGGCCCCGACCGCAATGACGCCGAGCAGGAAACGCGCGATCTCGCCATCGATGCCGATGTGCATTTCCTTGGCCGACTCGACAGCGTGGCTCCGCTGCTCGCCGCCGCGGACCTGTTCATCCTGCCCTCGCAGACCGAGTCCTTCGGCCTCGCGGCGCTCGAGGCGATGGCGTGCGGAACGCCGGTGCTCGCGGCGCGTGTCGGCGGCATTCCCGAAGTCATCACCGACGATGTCGAGGGCCTGCTCGAGCCGGTCGGGTCGGTCGAGGCGATGGCGCGTCGCGCGATCGACCTGCTGCGCGATCCGGTCCGCTACGCCGAGATGCGCGACGCCGCCATGGCGCGTGCCGCGCAATTCTCCACCGACGTGGTGGTGCCGCAATACGAGGAGTATTACCAGAAGGTGCTGGCCCGCTGATGCTTGCCGCGCCGTGGCTTGTCGCCGTACTCCTGGGACTGGTCGAGGGAATCACCGAGTTCCTGCCGATCTCGTCAACCGGGCATCTCATCGTCGCCGGATCGCTGCTGGGTTTTGCGGGGCAGCGCGCCGCGACGTTCGAAATCGTGATCCAGGTCGGTGCCATTTTCGCCGTGGTCTGGCACTACCGCGCGCTGCTGTGGGAAGTGGTCACCCGCTTCGCCACGGTGCCGGCCGATCAGCGACTCGCCGGCAACCTGATCCTCGCCTTCCTGCCCGCCGCACTGGTGGGCGTGGCACTCCATCACTGGATAAAGCTGCATTTGTTCACCCCGGTCACCGTGGCCGTCGCGTTCGTTGTCGGCGGACTGATCATTCTCTGGATTGAATGGCGCCGCCCGGTGGTCGACACGACGAGCGTCGCCGACATCACCTGGCGCCAGGCGCTCGGCATTGGGTGTGCCCAGATTCTCGCGCTGATTCCTGGCACGTCGCGATCGGCCAGCACCATTCTTGGCGGCTACGTGCTCGGTCTGTCCCGTCCGGTGGCAACCGAGTTTTCATTCCTCCTCGCCATCCCGATCCTCATTGCCGCGGCCGGCTACGACATGTTCAAGAGCCGCGCGCTCTTCACGCACGCCGATGTGCCGATGTTCGTGATCGGCACCGTCGTGTCGTTTCTTTCGGCGCTGGTCGTGATCCGCGTCTTCCTGCGCTTCGTGCGCTCCCACACCTTCAACGGTTTTGCGTGGTACCGCATCGGCTTCGGGGTGTTGATCCTGGTGCTCGCGGGGCTGCACCTGGTGCACCTGAATGCCGCCTGAACTGATTCGCCTTGGCGCCGTGCCGAGCACGATGGAAGAGGCGCACCGGTTGGCGCAGGCCGGGGCAGTGCATGGTACGGCCGTGGTGGCGCGACGACAGACCGCGGGGCGCGGCACGCGTGGCCGCAGTTGGGATTCGGGGCCCGGGGGATTGTGGCTGTCGGTAGTGGCGCGTCCGACGCGCACCGACGCTCTCGAAGCGTTGTCGTTGCGGGTCGGGCTCGCGACGGCCGCGGCGCTTGAACTGGCGTGTCCCGCGTTGCCGCGCCTGCAGGTCAAGTGGCCCAACGACGTGATCATCGATGGGTGCAAGCTCGCCGGCATCCTGTGCGAGGCGCGCTGGGGCGGGCATCAGTGCCTGTGGGTGGTGATCGGCTTGGGGATCAACGTGTGCAACGCCATCCCGACCGAGTTGCGGAGCCGGGCCACGCGCGTGGCCCAATGGGATCCGTCCGCCGATCCCGGCGCACTCGCGCCGGGTGTCGCGGCGGCGGTCGCCCTGGCGACGCGCGATGCGGGGCCGCTCAATGACGCCGAGCGGCGCGCCTGGGCGTTGCGCGATGCCTTGTCCGGGGTGCGGGTGACCGAACCCGCCGACGGAACGGCGGAGGGCATCACGGCCACCGGCGCCCTGCGGATCCGGACTGATGCGGGCCCGGTCCGCGAACTGCTCGCCGGAGTGGTGTCGGTTGCCGGATAGCGCCACATTGCGCTCATGCTGCTGACCATCGATGCGGGCAACAGCGAGGTCACGGTCGGCCTGTTCACTGGCGCCGAGGTGCTGGCGCGCTGGCGGCTGTCGACGGCCACGGAGCGCACGCCGGACGAGTGGTCGGTCGCGCTCGAGCAGTTCGTCGTGCGCTCGGGCCGCGCGCCGGGTGAGGTCCGGGCCGCCTGTGTGGCGTCGGTCGTCCCGCACGTGACGGCGGCCATGCTCGACGGCGTGCGCAGCGCGATCACCACCAACGTCGGAATCGTCGAACCCGGCGCGGCGCTGCCCGTGACGCTCGACGTTGACGATCCGCTCTCCGTCGGCGCCGACCGCATCGCCAACGCGCTCGGCGCGCTGGCGCTCTATCCCGGCGACAGCATCGTCATCGGGTTCGGCACCGCCACCACGTTCAATTGCGTCACGGCCGACGGTCGGTTCATCGGCGGATCGATCATGCCGGGGTTGCGCACGTCGGCGGAACAGCTGGTGCGCCGCGCCGCCAAACTTTCTGCGACCGAGCTGCGCGCGCCCGACCGCGCAATCGGCCGCAACACCGACGACAACATCCGCGGCGGCGTCCTCTTCGGCGCGGCCGACGCCGCCAGCGGCATGATCGCGCGGATGCGGCGTGAATGGCCCGGTGCGGGGACGCCGCGCGTCATCGCGACGGGCGGACTCGCCGCACTGGTCGGCCCGCTGTCGCCGGCGATCGACATCGTCGATCCCGATGTGACACTGCACGGCGTCCGCGTCGCGGCCGACGCACTGCACTTGCTGCCGTGATGACCTCGGCGAACGTGCGTTCCGGCTGGCGGGCGTACCTGCTGCACCTGCGACCGGCCGAGTGGCCAGTGATGACGGCGCACGTTGCACTCGGATGGCTGCTGGCCGAGGGGGTGAGCTGGCCGCCGCGGTATGCGTGGGTCGGTATCGCGGTGTGGGTGGTGCTGCTGAACGGCGGCACCCTGGCGCTCAACTCCGCGTTCGATCGAGACACCGGTGACGTCGCGTTCCTGCGGAATCCGCCGCCGGCGCCGCGATACCTCGCGTCGTTCGCCGTCGCGTTGATGTTGCTCGGCGGCTTGATCACGCGCCAGTATCCGGCGACGTATCGCCGGCTGTACCTGGTGTGCGCCGTGCTGTCGGTGGCCTATTCCGTGCCGCCGATCCGCCTCAAGGCGATCGGGGGTCTCGACTGGCTGGTCAACATGGTCGGCTTCGGCACGCTGACGGTGTACGCCGGATGGGCGATGAGTGGGCGCGCGCTGCATGGCGCGATGCTGGTGGTGCTGTGCGCCTTCACGCCGTTGTTCGCCGCGTTGTATCCACTGACGCAGCTTTACCAGATGGACGACGACCGTGCCCGCGGCGATCGAACCCTCGCGTTGCGTCTGGGGGCCCGCCGATCGCTGATGGTGGCCGTGTTCGCCGCCGGCCTCGCGTTCGGCATGTTCGCCATGGCCGCGTGGCGCACCGGCTGGACGATGGCCGACCTGCTGCACTGGGGCGCGCTGGCTGTCGCCGCGCTGGCGTGGCTGATCGTGCTGCTGCCATGGTTCACCAACGCGACGCGCTGGTCGTCGCGGGAACACGAGGCGGCGATGTATCATGCGTTGGCGGCGTGGGCGCTCACCGACATCGCCGTCTTTCTCGCGTGGGCCACCTGATCGCGCCCTTGGCCGCTCCGGCCGTGACCCGCTAAGTTTTCCGCGTTCCGCCTTTTCGGAGAGATGCATGGCGACTTCGTTGCAACTCGACAGCGATTTCGACGATACCCGCGTCGCAATGATCGTCCGCTGCGGCATCACCCTCGCCGTCATCGAAGCGGTGTTCGTGATCATCGTGTCCGTCATCACGCGATCGTTGAGCGGATTCGCCGAGCACCTGCTGACCGGGATCGCCGTGTTCATCGGGGCCATGATCGTGATCTTCTATCCCGGCACCCGCACGCGGCCGCGCACCATCGAAGGCATCGCCGGCGCGGCGGGCATCGGGCTCATGGCCGCGTGGGTGTTCGTCCCGATCGACGCCTTCCTGCTGCAGCCGTTTCACGTCTACACCAATCGCTGGCACCAGGTGGGTGGCGGCTCGATCTGGTGGTACATCCCGGTGTGGTGGATGGTGGGCACCTTCGCGCCGTGGATGGGCGCCTGGATCCTGTCCAATCAGGCCAACCGCACCGGTCGAAGCTCGGTGCCGATCGCGATCGTGACCCTCTGCATCACCACCGCGCTGGTCGGCTCCATCGCGACACTGCTCGGGTTCCCGGGCGCTGGATGGCATGTGCCCACGTTCGCTGTCTCGCTGCTGCCGGGGCTGGTGCTGGCAAACGCCGCGAGCGCGCTGGGCCGCCGGCAAGGCTGATCGCCCATGGCCGCGCGGCACGCCGTCCGTCTGATGCTGCGCGTGACGGGCTGGGTGCTCACGCCGCTGATCCTGATCACGGCCGCTGGCATCGGTGCCGCCGCGGGATTGCTGATCGCCACGCCGCTGCCGCTGAATGCCGGCATCGCGGCCACGCTCACCTGCGCCGTCGCTGCGGCGATCGTCGCCCTGGTCCTCTGGGTCCGCCTGCTGCGCCGCCGCCCTGAGCTGCGCGAGGCGCTCGACCTCACGCCGGCCGGCCTCCCCGAAACAACGCTGACCGATCCCGCCTTGCACGTGGATCACAAGTGAGGCGGCTCCACGGAACACCGCACCGCGTCTGGTGCGTGGCGGTGCTCACTCTGGGTGCGGCGGGGCCGCTCGCCGCCCAGGACGGCCTCTTCGTCACCGCCGGCCGCGTGCTCGCGGGTTCACCGACCGAATCGAGCTTCGGCTTCACCGCCGAAAGGGATCTCGTCGGTCCCCTCGGCGTGGATGGCGCGGTCATGGAGCTGCCAGGGGCTCGGCCGGCGACGGGCAATCTGTATGGCGCCGAAGCGGACTTCACGTTGTTCAGCGGCGCCACCGGCGTGCCGACGGTGTTCGTCGGAATTTCGGGCGGCATCGGTTTCGGCGGTCAGCAGCGGCTCTGGTCGGGCGGCTCGGTGGGTGTGCGCATGCCGTTCATCGTCCTCGGGCCGGTGCGGATGATGGCCGAGGGTCGCTGGCGAAGTCTCAGCATCGACGGACGCACCGGGATCGAAGTCGCCCTGGCGTTAGGATATCACCGGCGCCACCGCACGGAGCCATCGCGGCCGGAGACGGCCGGTCTCTGGGTTCCGCCGCCGATCGGTGACCTGCTTCGCGCCCGCGGCATTCCCGATGCCAAGGCCAAGTTGCTCAACACGGTCGTCACCACCGCCATCGACGAGATGGGACAACCGTACGTCTGGGGCGGGACCGGCAACGGCCTGGGCGGGTTCGATTGTTCCGGACTCATCCAGTACGCCTACGGCCACGCCGGTATTCGCATCGCGCGGACCGCCCTGGGACAGTCCGGCGCGGGCGTGGCGATCCGCGTCGACCTCGATCAGCTGCTCCCGGGCGACATCCTGGTCTTTTCGGATCGCGGCGACACGCCCACGCATGTCGGCCTGTATGTCGGCGAGGGCCGCTTCATTCACAGCGCGTCACGCGGTGTGCGGCTGAGTCGCCTGTCGGATGATGACACGGATGGGAAGTACTGGCTGCATCGGTGGATCGGCGTGCGGCGAATCGTGGAGTGACGCGAGCGCTTCAGCGCTCGCGTCATCCCGAGCGGTGCGAGGGATCGCTTCCCGCGGCAGCGCTCGCGTCATCCCGAGTGCTGCGAGGGATCGCTTCCCGCTTCAGCGCTCGCGTCACATCTTCTGCGGCGCGCGCTGCTGTCCCGGATACAACTCGCCCATCGCGATCAGCCGCGCCATGTCGACTTTCCAGTCGGGATTGTTGACGTCGACGGCCGGCCATTGCTCGGGATGGTCCGGGACGAAGAGCAGTGCCATGTGGATCATCGCGCCCTTTTCAATCGACTTGCCGGTCGGATTGTTGTAGGTACCGGTCAGCCGGTAGGTGCGACCCTGCTGCAGCTTGATGCCCGCGCCGGTGATGCCGGGCAGTTGCCGCTCCACCGAGATCATCTCGCCCTTGGCCGTCAACTTGGTGTGGATATGCACCACCATGTGCGCATGTGCCGGATCGGAAATGTCCTCCAGCGTGATCCCGGTCCCGTAATCATGCTCGTGCCCGCCGGCGCCGATGATACGGCCGCTCACCGGCATCACGAAATCGTGCGTGCGCGTCACCGGCCCCGCCGGCAGATCGAAGTCGACATCGCGGCCCACCGGATTCATCACGTCCAGATAGACCGGCATCACGCTGACCGGCCGCGGCACCAGGTTGGTCGGCGAATACTCGATCGTCATCGTGACCGAAAGGCCCTTGATCGCCTGCGGCGATTCGTTGTGCCACATGACGATCATCGCCATCGGCATGCCGGTCGAGACCGGGA
This sequence comes from uncultured Gemmatimonadales bacterium, assembly GCA_963796635.1. Taxonomy (GTDB): domain Bacteria; phylum Gemmatimonadota; class Gemmatimonadetes; order Gemmatimonadales; family GWC2-71-9; genus Palsa-1233. The sequence goes on along the minus strand of CAWCMH010000001.1, from coordinate 1,240,887 downwards.
TACCAATGGTGGCCGGGACCCGGATGTTCTCGGTCTCCTGCCCCATCGCGATCATCCGCTCCGGGATGGGGTAGAAGAGTTGTCGCCGCGCGAAATTCACGATGTTGATGTGATGCACCAGCCGATGCGACATCTCCTTGCCCGACCCGTCGTGCACCTGCAGCGAGACGCCGCGCACCCAGCCTGATACCGGCCACGTGAATCGCAACAGCGACGAGACGTTCATCGTCATCATGCCCATCGGCGTCCCGGGCATGTCCATCCCCGGCGCCAGATCGTAGCTCCCGGCTGTCAGGGTGACGGTGTGGTGCGCCGAATCGACGCGGACCACGACCCCATGTTCGACGGCGCTCGGCGGGCGATGGGCGGGTGGGGCAGTCACCAATCCGAGCAACAACGGCAGCACGATCATCGCAAATCCTCGGTGAAAATCAGTCGACAGCTGGGCGATTGGTCCCAATATAGTCGGCGCTCCCACCGCCGATCCGTGCGGCGCAACCCGTAAGTGCCGCTGCCAATCTGGCTTGGCACTCGGGCACGTCGATTGCCAACGCTGGAGTCGTCGCTTGACAGGCAGCGATTCGCCGACTACGTTCCTGCGTGGTGGCAGTCGCGCGACCTGACTGCCAACATGTTGCAACGCACTTACTTACCGTTCAACGTTCAAGTGGAGGATGGGACATGGCTGCAGCAAGCAAGGGAAAGTCGAAGATCACGCCCCTCGAGGATCGTGTGGTCATCATGCCGACCGACGAGGCCGAGTCGATGCGCGGCGGGCTGTACATCCCCGACACCGCCAAGGAAAAGCCGACCCAGGGTGAGGTGCTCGCCGTCGGGCCCGGGCGCTTCGAAAAGGGCGCGCGCGTGCCGCTCGATCTCAAGGTCGGCGACACCGTGATCTATGGCAAGTACAGTGGCACCGCATTCACGATCGACGGCAAAGAGGTCATGATCATCAAGGCCTCCGACGTTCTCGCCAAGCTCGGCTGATTCACACTCACTGCTTTCGGAGACCCACGACATGGCTGCAAAGGAACTGCTGTTCAACACCGAGGCGCGCGCCAAACTCAAGAAGGGCGTTGACGCGCTCGCCGATGCTGTCAAGGTGACGCTCGGCCCCAAGGGGCGGAACGTTGTCATCGACAAGAAGTTCGGTTCGCCGACCGTGACCAAGGACGGTGTCACGGTGGCCAAGGAAGTCGAGTTGAGCGACCCGATCGAGAACATGGGCGCCCAGATGGTCAAGGAAGTCGCCACCAAGACCAGCGACCTCGCCGGCGACGGTACCACCACCGCGACGGTCCTCGCGCAGGCCATCTTCCGCGAAGGCCTCAAGAACGTGACCGCCGGGTCCAATCCGATGGAGCTCAAGCGCGGCATCGACAAGGCCGTGACGGCCCTGGTCGGCGCGCTGCAGGCGATGTCGGTTCCGGCCAACACCGCCAAGGCGATCACGCAGGTCGGCACCATCTCGGCCAACGGTGATTCGGAGATCGGCAACAAGATTGCCGAGGCGATGGACAAGGTCGGCAAGGAAGGCGTCATCACGGTTGAAGAGGCCAAGGGCCTCGAGACGACGCTGGAGACCGTCGAGGGCATGCAGTTCGACCGCGGTTACCTGTCGCCCTACTTCGTGACCGATCCGGAAGCGATGGAGGCGGTGCTCGAGTCGCCGTACATCCTGATTCACGACAAGAAGATTTCGTCGATGAAGGAACTGCTGCCCGTCCTGGAGAAGGTGGCCCAGACCGGCAAGCCGTTGTTGATCATCGCCGAAGACGTCGAGGGCGAAGCGCTCGCCACGCTGGTGGTCAACAAGCTGCGCGGCACGCTCAAGGTCGCCGCCGTCAAGGCGCCGGGCTTCGGTGATCGCCGCAAGGAAATGCTGCGCGACATCGCCATCCTCACGGCGGGCCAGACGATCAGCGAAGAAGTCGGCTTCAAGCTGGAGAACGCGACCCTCACCGAGCTGGGCCAGGCCAAGCGCGTGGTGATCGACAAGGACAACACCACCATCGTCGATGGCAAGGGCAAGAAGGACGCGATCCAGGGTCGCGTGGCCGAGATCCGTGCGGCGATCGAGAAGAGCACGTCGGATTACGACAAGGAAAAGCTGCAGGAGCGCCTGGCCAAGCTGGCCGGCGGCGTCGCGGTGATCCATGTCGGTGCCGCGACCGAGACCGAGATGAAGGAGAAGAAGGCGCGCGTCGAGGATGCATTGCATGCCACGCGTGCGGCGGTCGAGGAAGGCATCGTGCCCGGGGGCGGCGTCGCATTGATCCGCTGCCAGCAGGTGCTGCAGAACGTCAAGTCGCAGGGTGACGAGAAGATCGGCGTCGACATCATTCGCCGCGCCATCGAGGAGCCGATCCGTGCGATTGCCGTCAACGCCGGCGTCGAGGGGTCGATCGTCCTCGCCAAGGTCAAGGAATCGAAGGACAAGGCGTTCGGCTACAACGCCGCGACCGACGAATACGAAGACCTGATCAAGGCCGGTGTGATCGATCCGACCAAGGTGACCCGGACGGCGCTGCAGAACGCCGCGTCGATCGCGGCCCTGCTGCTCACGACCGAGTGCGTCGTGGTGGAGAAGAAGGAAGACAAGCCGGCGGCGCCGATGGGTGGCGGTGGCGGCGGTGGCATGGGCGGGATGTACTGATCAGGCCAATGGCCTGATCAGGATCCCGAGCGTAGCGAGGGATCGGCTACTTGACCAATACGTCCTTCAACGCAACGGGCGCCTCCATGGGGCGCCCGTTGTTGTTGGCGGAGGTCTCGAATGCAATATCGCTTCCGGGCCTGCTATATGCCGGTGCCTGGTCCGCAACACCTGCAACATTGACGATGAAGCCGCGATGACCGGCACGGGGCACTACACCGTCACCGGCAGCTTCTGCGGGTACACCATCAACGCGTCGAACTAGACCGGGGGGCTCAGAACGTCACGATGAATTTGCCATTTGTCACGGACGCCGTGCCACTGGCCCCGGTGCCGGGGAGTGCGGCGCCCGTGAACGAAAACGTCCCGGACGCGCCAGACGCCGTCAGCGTCGTGAACGTGATGCTGCCGGTGCCGCCGTTGTAGCCCGTCTCCCACTGCGGCGCCGATATTTCCGTCATCGTTTCGTATTCCGCGATGCCACTGCTCGCCGACGCGAACGAGTACGTTCCCGGGTTGTCTGCGTGCACCGTGATCAGGATTTCCTGCGTCTTGGCGCTGTTGAACGCCGACATGTTGATCACGCCCGAATTGCGGGTCGCGATGGTGCTGGTGTTGCCGGTGAACGCCGAGCCGTTCACGGTCGCGGTGATCGGTGCGCCGCCGCCGCTGTTGTCGCCGCCGGTGCTGCTGCCGCACCCGCCGAGCAACAGCGCGGCGAGCAGCGGGACTGTCATCGAACGCATGAGGACGCTCCGGAGTGAGGACGATCAAGAGTATCTTTCCGCCCCGTCCTTGCCAACCGGAGTTGCAGGAATGCCCACTCGATCTTGCCTCACGCTGGTGCTCGCCGTCGCCCTCACGGCCGCCTGCAACACCACGCCACGCGGGCCGACGCCAAGCCAGGTGACCGCGGCAGAAGCCGCCATCACGGCGCCGGGCTTGCTCAACGACATCAAGGTGCTCGCGGCCGACTCGATGCAGGGCCGCCGGCCGGGCACCGTCGGGGAAGAGCGGGCCGTCAGCTACATCCAGCGCCAGTTCGCCACGGCCGGGCTGGAACCCGGCAATCCCGACAGCAGCTGGTTCCAGGACGTCGACCTGGTCGGCTTCACGCCGCAGCCGACCGCGTCGTTCCAGGCGGGCAAGAAAACCATCGCGCTCGCGTTTCCCACCGACTATGTCGCCGTCTCGCGGCGCGACACCACCGAGGTCGATGTCGATTCCTCGGCCATGGTTTTTGTCGGCTACGGCGTGGTGGCGCCGGAATATCAGTGGGACGACTACAAGGGTGTCGATGTCGCCGGCAAGACCATCGTGATGCTGGTCAACGATCCGCCGGTGCGCGATCCGCACGACACGACCCAGCTCGACTCGACCATGTTCCGCGGCAAGGCGATGACCTATTACGGCCGCTGGACCTACAAGTACGAGATCGCCAGCACCAAGGGTGCCGCGGCTGCCATCATCATCCACCAGACCGGACCGGCGGGGTATCCGTGGAACGTGGTCGAGGACAGCTGGGGCCACGAGATCATGGATACCGGACATCCCGACGGCAACAAGTCACGCGTGGGCATCGAGGCGTGGATCACCGAGGCGAAGGCGCGCGAGCTCTTTGCGGCCACCGGCCAGAACTTCGACAAGCTGCTCGCTGCGGCGCGCTCGCCGCACTTTCATCCGGTGCCGCTCAAGGCGACGGCGACCTTCCATCTCAAGAACACGATGCGGCAGGTGCATACGCGCAACGTGGTCGCCAAGGTCGACGGCAGCGATCCGGCGGTGCGCGACCAGTACATCATCTACACCGCCCACTGGGATCATCTCGGCATGGGCACACCGATCAACGGCGACTCGATCTACAACGGCGCCATCGACAACGCGTCCGGCGTCGCGGGCGTGCTCGCGATTGCGCGGGCCTACAAGGCCCTGGCGGTGCCGCCGCGGCGGAGCATCCTGTTCATGGCGCTGACGGCGGAAGAGCAGGGACTGCTCGGTTCGCAGTATTACGTCGAGCATCCGCTGTATCCCCTCGACAAGACGCTGGCCGATTTCAACATCGACGGGCTCAACCAATGGGGCCGCACCAGCGACCTCACCGTCATCGGTATGGGGAACACCACGCTCGAAGACATGCTGGCCACGGCGGCGGCCGAGCACGGGCGCACGCTCACCCCCGATCCCGAACCGGAAAAGGGCTTCTACTATCGTGCGGATCATTTTGAGTTCGCCAAGAAGGGCGTGCCCGCCCTGTTTCTCGACAACGGCATTCACTACATCGGCAAGCCCGACAGCTTCGCGACTGCCAAGCGCGACGAATACACGAATCACGACTATCACAACGTCACCGACGAAGTGAAGCCGGACTGGGACTTCAGCGGCGCCGTCGAGGACCTCGGATTGCTGTTCACTGTCGGGACGCGCGTGGCCGACGACAGTGTCTGGCCGACGTGGAAGCCGGGAACGGAATTCAAGGCGGTCCGCGAGAAAATGCTGGGTGCGCATTGATCGCGGCTCGACGTCACGTCACGGATTCAGCACGGAGCGGCGAATGACGGGCACGGGGTGGTGGATGGTGGGACTCATCGCGGTGCTGCAGCATCCGGTCGATATCACCGGCACGTGGCGCGTAGCCGCCGGGACGGTGACCAGGAATGGACCGCGCGAAGTCGTCATTCGGCCGGACTCGTCGGCGTCGTGGGGCAAGCAGACCGTGCGCTGGCGGGTGCACCCGGGCACGATCTCCATCGTGCTGGGCGACGAATGGGATACCTACAAACTCAAGGTGAAGAACGATGCGCTGACGCTTTCGGGGGGCGACCTGCAGCAGCCGGTCACGCTCCGGCGGGTCGGCCCGCCCACGCCGAGAGCGCCGGGCGACAAGATTCCGCCAGATCCCGGCGGCGGCGGATAATCAGGCGAACAAGCTGGCTTGCACCGGCCCCCACACGGCGATCGGGGGCATCGGTCCGTCCTGCACCGCGAGATGCACCGATCCGCGATACCCGCAGGCGGCGAGCGCCGTGCTGACTTCCCGCCGCGCGGTATCGTGGGTGTTGCAACGCTGGCTGAGGTGCGCCAGGATCACGGTTTCAAGCGCCGCGTGATGCAGTTCTTCGAGCAGCCGCGCCGCATCGCGGTTGGAGAGGTGACCGCCAGGCCCGGCAATGCGCTGCTGGACCACCACGGGATACCGGCTCTGGCGCAGCAGGGCTTCGTCATGATTGGCTTCGAGAATCAGGCAGTGCCGCTCGCGCAGGAACCAGCGCACCGCCTGCGTCGGGCGACCGAGGTCGTACGCGGCGCCAATGGATACGCCGCCCGTCACCACGATGCCGACGGCGATCGGTTCGGCCGCGTCATGCGATGTGGGACACGCGCTCAGCATGAACGGGCCGATGGCGACGTGGCCGGTGCTGCCGAGCGGAACGAAATCGCACGGTTCAGCGCCCCGCGCCAGTGCGCGCCAGGTGCCCAGCGATGCGACGATCGGGACGCCGTGGCGCGCGGCGAGTCGGGTGGCGCCGCTGGCGTGATCGCCGTGTTCGTGGGTCAGCACGATCGCCACCAGCCCGCGAATGTCGACGCCGGCGCGATCCAGGCGGATCTCGACGTCGCGCGCGGAAAAGCCCGCGTCGAGCAGCAGTACGGCATCGTCACACAAGATCGCAAAGCAGTTCCCGTGCGACCCCGACCCGAGCACGACAACCTGGACCGGCGCCACGCCTCCGGTCACCGCGCGACCATGCGGGCGTGCATCGCGCGCAGCGCCCGTGCCACCGCGGGCGTGACTTCGACGTCGCGCCGCGGCAGGACCCGTTCCGCCATCGCGACAAACTGCTCGACGACCCACCTGCTCGCCGCTGTCGCCCCACGCGAACGGTGCGGTGTATTTCGGCGCGCGCGGCGCACCGAACAGGTTGGCGCCGGTGCCGACCACGCTCCCGGTCGGCAGCAGCGTGCCGATCGCGATCTTGGCATGGTCGCCGATCAACGCGCCGAGGTTGGTGCGATCGGTCTCGATCCGGAGCGGACCCACGTCGAGCCGCACCGGGCCGTAGGTGTTCTTGAGGTTCGAGGTGATGGTACCCGCCCCCACGTTGACCCATTCGCCGATCGCCGAGTGTCCCATGAATCCGTCGTGACTCTTGTTCGCGAACCCGTTGAACACGCTGGTGCTGATCTCGCCATGCAGGCGGCACCCGGGTCCGGCGCTGACGTGCCGCAGGTGGCCGCCCAGGAGCCAGGTGTTCTCGCGCGCCCACAGCGGCCCTTCGAGGCGGGTGCCGCTACGCACCTGGACGCCCTGTTCGAGGATGATGGCGCCCTTGGTCACGTCGAGGATGACGCCCGGTTCGAGCACGGCGCCGCGGAGCGCGATGGCGCCCGCGTTGCCGAAGACGATGGTGCCGTCGGGAATCGCATCGGTGTGCCCTTCCAGCGCCGCCACCGTGTCGGTGAAGAGGAGTTGCTCCAGCGCGCCGATCAGGTCGAACGCCCCGGCCAGCGCACGCCCTTCGATCACCAATCCGTCGCCATGTTCGAACCGGCCCGTCCACCGCTCGCCGGTGTCGAGGCGCCAGGCAATGGTGCGGCCGCCATGGAGCAGGCGACGGGCCCGGCCCACGCTGCGCATCGGCAGCTTGGGCGCGAACGTCACGTCGACGACCCATGCCGGACCGGTGATCGCGTCGGCGGCAACCAATGGCGGAGCCCCGGTAGGATGGTCGCCGAGGAGCGCCGAGGCAATCGCTGCGGTGCGCGCCCCGAGACCGAGCTGCCACCGTTCGCGCAAGCGCCAGCCGCCGGCCCGCAGTTCGGACAGGGGCGTGGCCCCCGCAAACGGCGCCCAGGCGCCATCGTCACGGTCGGGACTGAGCAGGAAGACGTCTGTCATGGTGCCAATGTACGCACGTCGGGTGGGAGCCGGTCGAGCGTCCGCTTGAGGTCGGGCGCCCGGGCGCGATCGAGCACCAGCATGCGGGCGTTGGCTTGCACCACCACCAGATCGCGGACGCCGCTCAGCACGATGGGTGGTCCATCGTTCCACACGATGCAATCGGTGCAGTCGACCAGCGTGACAGCGCCATGCACCACGTTGCCGTTGCGATCGCGCGAGCGCACGCGGGCGAGCGCTTCCCAGGTCCCGATGTCATCCCATTCGAAGTCGCCGGCGACGACGGCCACGGCCGTGCTCCGCTCCAGCAGTCCCACGTCGATCGAGACGGCGCGCACGTCGCGAAAGAAGCCGGCGACATCGCCGTGATCGAGCAAGGACAGATACGGCGCGATTTCGTTGGTGTGCAGCTCGACCTCACGCCGCAGGTCGCCCGCGCGCCATGCAAACAGGCCGCTGTTCCACAGCGCGCCTTCGGCCATCAGGTCGAGCGCGCGCGCGGCGTCCGGTTTTTCGACAAACCGACCCACCACTCGTGCCGCCGAATCGAGCCGCTCGCCCGGCACGATGTACCCGAATCCGGATTCGGGTCGCGACGGTACCATGCCCACCGTCACCAGCACGTGGTGCCGCGCCGCGGTGTCGAGCGCCGTGGCAGCCGTGGCGACGAACGCGGTCGGGTCGCGGACGATCCAATCCGCATGCATCGAGATGACCATCGCCTCCGGGTCGCGCCGCGCCGCTTCGATGGTGGCCCAGACGAGGGCAGGGCCGGTCGAGGCGGCGCGCGGTTCGACCAGATAGTTCGCGGCGGGCAGGTTGAGGCGCTGCTGGAGCTGCCGGGCCAGCGTGGCACCCGAAACGACCAGGATGCGCTCGGCCGGGATGAAGCCCGCGAGGCGATCGACCGCATCCTCCGCGCTCGACCGCGGGCCAGCGAGCGGCAGCAGCTGTTTGGGGTGCGTGGGCGAGGAGAGGGGCCAGAACCGTGTGCCCGATCCGCCGGCGAGCAATACCGCCCACTGCATCGTCAGCGACTCCTCACAATAGCGACACCAGGGCCGGCGCGTGGCGCCGCACTTCATAGAGCAGTTGGCCGAGATCGCCGTCCGTCGCCGCGAGCACGATCAGCAGGGCACCGGTCGGGAGTCGTTGCAGCACGAGCGTCCCAGCCGCAGCGTCAACCACGGCCTGATCCATGGCTCCGATCCCGCCGGCCTCACAGACCGCAGCGAGACTGCGGGCGGCGGTCGTCGCGAGGGCCGACAACTCCTCGATATCGAGGCCAGCGGGCGCCGTCGCCTCGACGACCAGCCCGTCATCACTGACCAGGACGACGCCAGCGACGTCGGGGCGCTCGGCAAACGCCGTCAGCACGGATCGGAGCGGTTGCATTGTCTCGGCCTCACGGAAACCAGCGGGTTGCGCGAAGGTAGGGCGCCGATGCCCGCGAAGTCAAGCAAACATCGCGGGTTGCCGCACGCGTTGGAGCGGTCTAACCTTCTCTGCATGTTGCATCGCCTCGTGCTTGCCGTCGCCCTGGTCGCCACTGCCGCGTGCAGCGGCACTCAACTTGAGCCTGCGAGCGCCAGCAATGTCGTCGACACCTTCACGCTCGGCGCGTTGCACGGCGCCGCGTTGAGCTATCCCTCCGCGTTCGATGTCACCATCGGACTGCCGGTGCGCACCGACGAAACGTCCGGGTTCGATTTCGTCTACGACATCGACACCCTCGGCCGTCACGTGTTCATCCCGCTCCACGCGCTGGCCGGCCTGGGTGTGGCCTCCGGCAGCAACCCCGGATTCATCGTCGAGTCAGGTACGTTCGACGGGCTGACGACGGCGCCCTCGGACGGCTACCTCACGACCGACACGCTGGTGATCACGCCGGGCGAAGTGCTCGCCGTGCGGTCGCGGGTCTCCTGCTACCTCGGCGTGCCGCAATACGGCAAGCTGCAGGTCATCGATTTCGACGACTCGACTCGAACCATGCGGGTCGCGACGCTGTCCGATATCAACTGCGGGTACAAGAATCTGCAGCTTGGCGTCCCGAAAAACTGAGCCATGATTGATGTGCGGCAGGTGCGACAGGATCCCGACGCGGCGCGGGCCGCATTGGCGCGCCGGCGCGACGCGACCGCGCTCGCCCAGCTCGACCGGGTGGTTGCGCTGGACCAGCGGCGTCGACTGCTCGTGGCGCGCGTCGAGCAGCTCCAGGCCGCGCGAAACGCACAATCCGGCGAGGTCGCTCGCCGCAAGCGAGCCGGGGAATCGGCCGACGACCTGCTGGCACAACTCAAGGTCTCGAGCGAAGAAGTGCGCCAGCTCGAGGCCGATCTCAAGGATCTCGAGGCGCTGCTCGACGAACATCTCCTGAGCGTGCCCAATTTCCTGCTGCCGCAGGTCCCCGATGGCGATGCCGACGCCAACCGGGTGCTGCGCAGCTGGGGCGAGCCGCGCCGATTCGACTTCGTGGCGCAGGCGCACTGGGATCTCGGACAACGCCTCGGGTTGTTCGACCTGGCGCGCGGCGCCAAGCTGACCGGCAGCGGATTCCCGCTGTTCACCGGTGCGGGCGCGCGGTTGGTGCGCGCGCTGGCCAATTTTCTGCTCGACCTGCACACGATGGAGCATGGCTATGTCGAAGTGCAGCCCCCCTACGTCGTCAACCGCGCGTCGCTCACCGGTACGGGTCAGTTGCCGAAGTTCGAGGATGACCTGTATCGCATGGCCGGGGACGAACTGTTCCTGATTCCGACCGCCGAAGTGCCGGTGACCAATCTGCATCGCGACGAGATTCTCGACGCGCGCGAGCTGCCGGTGGCATTGACGGCGTACACGCCGTGCTTCCGGCGCGAAGCCGGCGCCCACGGCAAGGACACGCGCGGGCTGATCCGGGTGCACCAGTTCGACAAGGTGGAGCTGGTGCGCCTGGTGCGATCCCGCCACGAGCGATGCGGCCCACGCGACCATCACGGCCCACGCCGAGTCGGCGCTGCAGCGACTCGAGCTGCCGTACCGCGTGGTGCAGCTCGCCAGCGGCGATACCGGCTTTGCCAGCGCGTCGACGTACGATCTCGAAGTGTGGGCGCCCGGCGTCGAGCAACTGGCTCGAGGTGTCGAGCTCCAGCACTTTCACCGACTTCCAGGCGCGCCGCGCCAACATCCGCTTTCGCCGCACCCCGAACGCGAAGCCGGAATTCGTCCACACCCTCAACGCGTCCGGCGCTGGCGTTTCCGCGCACCATCATCGCGCTGCTCGAGCACGGGCAGCAGGCCGATGGGTCCGTGGTGCTACCCGCTGCGCTGGTCCCCTATGCCGGGACCGACCGCCTCGCCCCGCGCGCGTAAGGCGCGCCTGCGGCGGTTCGCCCCCGCCGTTGCGGTGCTGCTGGTGGCGCTGCTCGCGGGCTTGAACGTCGGGTCCGAGCTGGCTCGTGACGCGGCACTTCCGCACCGAGGCGCTGACCGCATCGCCGCCTCTATTCCGTCGCGTTTCGCGGCCTGGCCGATCCCGACCCCGGGGCCGCGAACTCGGCGCTGCTCGACGTCGGCGCACGGGTCCGCACGCTCGGCCTCCCGCTGATGCTACACCGACACGGCAGGCCGGGTGACGCAGTCGGTCAATCTGCCGTTCGCCACACCGCCCACCGGCCCGGCGATGGCGCGGTATATCGCCGGACTGGACGCGCTCAACCCGCCCATCGTGACTCCGGGATGTCGGCGCGGTGCATTTCGGCGCCATCCCGCAGACCCGCATGCTGACCGCGCTGGGGGTGCTGCAGGCGATCACCATCCTGATCATGGTGACCGTCGCCGCGATGGCCTACCGCAACGCCACCACGGCACAGCGCGACCGCCTCTGGGTCGCGATGGCGCGCGAGGCGGCCCATCAGATGGGGACGCCGCTCACGTCACTGCAGGGCTGGATCGAGCAGTTGCGCGCCGACGCGGTGCCGCCGGCGAGCGTCGCGGAGTTCCTCGACGCCGACGCCGAGCGGTTGCAACGGGTGGCGCAGCGCTTCGAACGGATCGGCAATCCCGCGCGGCGCGATCCCGTGGCGCTGGGGGCACTGGCCGAACGCGTGGCCGGCTATTTCCGTCCGCGCTTGCCGCATCACGCCAACGCCATTTACCTCGACGTGCGTCGCGCCCAGCGCGGGGCCGGTGGTCGCCGGCGATCCGGTGCTCCTCGAGTGGGCGCTCGAGGCCATGGTCAAGAATGCGATCGACGCGCTGCAGGGACGCGGCGGCACCATCACGCTCGCGGTGGCGGCGGCCGAGGATGCGGCCTACGTCCGCGTCATGGACGACGGGCCCGGCATCCCGCGCGACATCCGGCGCACCCTGTTCCAGCCGGGCGTGACCACCAAGCGCGGCGGCTGGGGCATCGGCCTCGCCCTGGCGCGGCGCGTGATCGAGGACGCCCATCAGGGGGTGCTGTCGCTCGAGCCGACGCACCGCGGCACCACGTTCGTCATGCGGCTGCCGCTAGCGGTGCCGGCATGAGTGACGCGGAGCACCTGCTGTACGGACTCAATCCGGCGCAGCGTGACGCGGCGGCACACGTCTTTGGGCCGATCCTGGTGGTGGCGGGCGCCGGGTCGGGGAAGACGCGCGTGCTCACCGCGCGCATCGCCCACCTGATCGACGCGCACGGGGTGCCGCCGGAGCGGATCTTCGCGGTCACGTTCACCAACAAGGCGGCGCGCGAGATGCAGCACCGCGTCGGCCAGCTGCTCGCGCGCGCGCCGTCCGGACTCTGGATCGGAACCTTTCATGCGCTGTCAGCGCGGCTGCTGCGCCGCGAAGCCGAGCGCCTGGGGTTTTCACGCCAGTTCACGATCTACGACGAAGACGATCGCCTGGCGCTCATCCGACGCCTGATGGACGAACGCGATCACTCGGTCAAGCTGTTTCCGCCGAAGCTGATCCAGAACATCATCTCATCGGCCAAGAACCGGATGCAGACCGCCGATCAGCTCCTCGCGAGCGCACCGCATGACGCGGCGGTGCGCGTCGCCGCGGATGTCCAGGGCGCCATGCAGCGCGCCCTGCTCGGCGCCAACGCCATGGACTTCGACGACCTCATGCTGCATCCGCTGGCGCTGTTTCGGCAGTTTCCCGATGCGCTCGAGCGCTGGCAGCATCGATTCGACTTCCTGCTGGTCGACGAGTTCCAGGACACCAACCGCGCGCAGTACGAGCTCGTGAAGTTCCTCGGGCAGCGGCACAACAACGTGTTCGGGGTGGGCGACGAGGACCAGAGCATCTACGGCTGGCGCGGCGCCGACCTGCGCAACCTGCGTGACCTGCAGCGTGACTTCGGCGAGGCCCGCGTCGTGAAACTGGAGGAGAACTACCGGTCGACGCGGCCGATTCTCGACGCGGCGAACGCAGTCATTGCGAACAACGCCGGGCGCATCGCCAAGACGCTGCGCACGCGCCGCCCTGGCGGCGAGTCGATCATCGTGGTCGCCACCGCCGATGAACGCGACGAAGCCGAATGGATCGCCCGCGAACTCGAGCGGCGCGTTGCCGATGGGGCAGTGCACGCCGAATGTGCCGTGCTGTACCGCACCAACGCGCAGTCGCGCGCGCTCGAAGAGGCGCTCCGTCGCAGCGGCGTCCCGTACCAGATTGTCGGCGCCACGTCGTTCTACGACCGGCGCGAAGTGAAGGACATGATGGCGTACCTGCGCCTGGTCGCCAATCCGGCCGACGACGAAGCCTTTCTGCGGGCCATCGGCGTGCCGCGCCGTGGCGTCGGCGACGCCGCCCTGGCGTCGCTGTCGGCGCAGGCACGACAGTGGAGCGTGCCGCTCCTCGCCGCGGCGGCGCGTGCCGACACCATCGTCGGCCTGCGTCCCAACATTCGCACGGCACTCCGGACCTTCGCCGACGTGATTGCGGGTGTCGGTGCGCGCGCCAGCGACGCGGCCCCGGTGAACGTGATGGAAGATGTCGCGCAGGCGATCAATTACGAGGCAGTCCTTGCCGCCGAAGGCATCGAGGGCGCCGAGCGGTGGGACAACGTCCGCGAGTTGATGGCCGCGGCGGCGGAGTGGTCCGAAGTGATCAACGACGCGGATCCCGATCCGGCGACACCGTTGCAACGCTTTCTGGCCGAGGCGGCCCTGCTGTCGGCCGTCGATACCAGCGAAGGACGGCCCGAAGGTGTCACGCTGATGACATTGCACACGGCCAAGGGACTGGAATGGCCGGTGGTGGCGATGCCCGGCATGGAAGAAGGATTGTTTCCATCCTCCCGCGCCATGGAGAGTCCGGGTGGTCTCGAAGAGGAGCGACGCCTCTGCTACGTTGGTCTCACGCGCGCGCGCGATGCACTCATCCTGACGTGGGCGCGGGCGCGCCGGCGCGGTGGGGAACTGCGTCCGGGAATTCCGTCGCGATTCCTGGCCGAGATCCCGGCCGGGCTCGTGGACGAACGACGCACATCGTTTGGGGTGGGAACCGGATACGGCTGGCGCAATAGCGGCGCGCGCACGTGGTCGGGCGGTCGCGAGTCGGGCACGCGCGCTCCGATGTCCATGGGCGCCGTCGCCGCGCCGGCGACGGCGGCGCATGACGCGGCGTCCGACAATCAGGACGCGCCCCGGTACGTCAAGGGCGAGCGGGTGCGCCATCGCCGCTTCGGATCCGGTGCCATTCTCGGGCTGAGCGGTGTCGGCAAGGATCTCAAGGTATCGGTGGCATTCGACGATCCCGACGTCGGCACGCGGCAACTGCTGGTCGCGGTAGCCGGACTCGAACGGGAATGGGAGAGCGCATGACCATTGGAAGGGCGGACGTCCGTCACGTTGCGGCATTGGCCGAGGTCGCGGTGGACGAATCGGAGCTGGCCGAGCTCGCCGGACAACTCGACGCGATCGTCAACTTCGTGGCGCGGCTCGACGCGTTGCGTGACGATGCGCCGATGACAGAGGCGTCGTCGGCTGGCCGCGAGCCCACCGTGTTGCGCGACGACGTAGTGCATCCGATTCCGATGCATCGCACCCCGGCGGATATGGCGCCCGCGTTCGCGCAAGGCTTCTACGTGGTGCCGCGCCGCACCGGGTTGCTCGACGAATGAGCGCCGCCGCGCTGGCCGCCGACACGGCGCGCAAGCTCGCGGCCAGTGCCGCGCTGAATGCGACCCTCGCATGGTCGCAGCCGGCCCTCGACGCCGAGGTCGCGCGCCTCGACACCAGTCCCAACGGACCGCTGTCCGGGACCACGGTCGCGATCAAGGACAACATCGTCACGCTCGACCACGACACGACCTGCGCCTCGCGGATGCTCGAAGGGTATCGATCGCCGTACGAGGCGACCGCTGTCCAGCGCCTGCGCGCCGCCGGTGGGCTGGTTGCGGCCAAGAGCAATCTCGACGAGTTCGCGATGGGCTCGTCGACGGAGCACTCCGCGTTCGGGCGCGTGCTCAATCCGCTGGACCACAGTCGCGTCCCGGGTGGATCGAGCGGCGGCTCGGCCGCGCTGGTCGCGGCTGGCGTGACCACCACCGCGCTGGGATCGGAGACCGGCGGATCGGTCCGTCAGCCGGCGTCGTTCTGCGGCGTGGTGGGCATCAAGCCGACGTATGGACGGGTGTCCCGCTTCGGGCTCGTGGCGTTCGGGTCGTCGCTCGATTGCATTTCGACCTTCGGTCGTAG
Organism: uncultured Gemmatimonadales bacterium; assembly: GCA_963796635.1. Lineage (GTDB taxonomy): Bacteria > Gemmatimonadota > Gemmatimonadetes > Gemmatimonadales > GWC2-71-9 > Palsa-1233. Next base: position 1,225,661 of record CAWCMH010000001.1, on the reverse strand, counting down.
CACGCGCGACGCCGCCGAGTTGCTTTGCGCCATTTCGGGGCACGATCCGCTCGACGCGACGTCGCGCGCGGATTCGCCGTTGGACATGCCGATGCCGCGGCGCGATCTGCATGGCGTCGTGGTCGGGCTGCCACGCGAGTATTTCCCGGGCGATCTCCACGCCGGGGTGCGCGCCGCATGCGATCGCACCGTGACGGCGCTACGGGATCTGGGTGCCACGATTCGCGAGGTGTCGCTGCCGCACACCGCGTTCGCGGTGCCCGCGTACTACATCATCAATCCGGCCGAAGCCGCCGCCAATCTGGCTCGATTCGACGGCGTGCGGTACGGATTGCGGGCGGTCGGTCCCGAGGGCGACGTCCGCGCGCTGTATCGGGCCACGCGCGGCCGCGGGTTCGGGGCCGAAGTCCGCCGACGCATTCTCACCGGCACGTTCGTGCTGAGCGCCGGCTACGCCGCGCAGTACTACAGTCGTGCGCAGGCGGCGCGCCGGGCGATCACGGCCGATTTCACCGCGCTCTTCAATACCGATGTCGATCTGCTGTTCACGCCGACGACCGCGACCCCCGCGTTCAAGGCGGGTGAAAAGACGGGCGACCCGGTGGCGATGTATCTGGCCGACATTTTCGTCTGCCCCGCGTCACTCGCCGGCGTGCCGGCCATGTCGCTGCCGATCGGGCGCGACAATGGCCTCCCCCTCGGCGGCCAGCTGATCGCCGGCGCCGGCGACGAAGCCACCATGCTCGCGGTCGCCATGGCACTTGAACCTGCCATCGATGGCACCGCGGAGGTGCGCTGATGACGTGGGAGACCGTGATCGGCCTTGAAGTGCACGTGCAACTCGCCACGCACAGCAAGATGTTCTGCGGCTGTGCCACCACGTACGGCGACCCGCCGAATACCAACGTCTGTCCGATCTGTCTGGCGCTGCCCGGCGCGCTGCCGGTGCCGAACGCGGAGGCGGTCCGCCTCGGCGTGCGCGGTGCGCTCGCGCTGGGCGCCGAGGTCCATGCGGTCAGCGTGTTCGCGCGCAAGAACTATTTCTATCCCGACCTGCCCAAGGGCTACCAGATCTCGCAGTTCGACCGGCCGCTGGCCACCGGCGGCATGGTCATGATCGAATCGCCGGATCGCGGTGCGCTGCCGGTGAGCATCACCCGACTGCACCTCGAAGAGGACGCCGGCAAGTCGCTCCACGATCGCATTCCCGGGCACACGGCCGTCGATCTCAATCGTGCCGGTACGCCGCTGGCCGAAATCGTCAGCGGCCCCGATTTGCGCTCGCCGGCCGAAGCGCGCGCGTACCTGACGACGCTGCGGCAACTGCTCGTGTATGCGGGCGTGAGCGATTGCTCGATGGAGCAGGGCTCGCTGCGCGTCGACGCCAACCTGTCGGTCCGGCGGCCCGGCGAACCGCTCGGCACCAAGACGGAAGTGAAGAACATGAATTCGTTCGCGAATGTCGAACGCGCGCTCGAAGCCGAGCGGGCGCGGCAGATCGCGCTGCTTGAATCGGGTCAGCGAGTGACTCAGGTCACGCTCACGTTCCACGCGGCCGACGGAACCGTCACGCCGTTGCGCAGCAAGGAAGACTCGCACGACTACCGGTATTTCCCCGATCCCGATTTGCCGCCACTGGTGCTCGACGCATCATGGATCGCGGCACAACAGTCGCAACTCGGCGAACCGCCCGCCGCACGCCGCAACCGCTACGAAACTCGGTACGGGTTGCCCAGCTACGATGCCCGGGTGTTGACGCAGGAACCGGCCGTGGCGGGCTATTTCGAATCGCTCGTCGCCGCCGGCGCCGAGCCCAAGGCCGCGGCGAACTGGGTGATGAGCGACGTGCTCGCCGGCTGGAACGAGAGTGGTGTCTTCGCCGTGGACGCGCCACGACTTGCGGCGCTGATCGCGCTGGTGCACGACGGCACCTTGTCGCTGCAGGCTGCCCGCCGCGTCTATACCGAACTTGCGACCTCGGCCGATGCACCCCGTGATGTTGCCGAACGACTTGGACTCATCCAGGTGCGTGACACGGGCGCGCTCGCCGGCTGGATCGACGAAGTCGTCGGGAGTGCCCCCAACGAGGTGGCCCGGTTCCGGCAGGGCGAAACGAAGCTGATCGGCTTCTTCGTGGGGCAGGTCATGAAACGGAGCGGCGGCAAGGCCGACCCGAAGGCGATTCAACCCCTGCTGATCGAACGCCTCCGCTCGTGAACCCCGTCGTCCCGGTCGACGTCATCCGGCAGCACTTTCCGGCGCTGCAGCGTCACGAGCACGGCGCGCCGGTGGCCTATTTCGATGGCCCGGGTGGCACCCAGGTGCCGACGATGGTGATCGACGCGATGACCGACTATCTGCTGCATCACAACGCCAACACGCACTGGCACTATCCGACCAGCGCCGAAACCGACGATGCGCTGCTCGACGCGCGTGCGGTGCTCGGCACGTTCGTTGGCGGGGATCGCGACGAGATTGCGTTCGGCAACAACATGACGACGCTGACCTTTCACGTCGCGCGCGCACTCGCCCGTGACTGGCAGGCGGGCGACGAAATCATCGTCACCGAACTCGACCATCACGCCAACGTGGCGCCGTGGCATGCGGTCGCCCGGGATTTCGGCCTGGTGCTCAAATGGCTGCCGCTCGATGTCGAGAGCGGCGCGCTACAGCTCGACCGGCTGCCGTCGCTGCTCACCTCACGCACGCGACTGCTCGCCATCGGCGCGGCATCGAATCTCCTGGGCCAGGTCACCGATGTCACCTCGGCGGCCCGCATGGCCCGCGACGCGGGGGCGCTCACCTTTGTCGACGGCGTCCATTACGCGCCGCATTTCCTGCCCGCGGTGCACCAGCTCGAGTGCGACCTGTTCGCCTGCTCGGCCTACAAGTTTCATGGGCCGCATGTCGGCGTGCTGTGGGGGCGGCGCGACTTGCTCGAGCGGCTCGACGTGCCGCGTCTCGCTCCGGCGCCCGACACCGCGCCCGAGCGACTCGAGACCGGCACGCAGAATCACGAGGGCATTGTGGGCGCGGCGGCGGCAGTGCGCTGGCTCGCGTCGCTGGCGGGCGATGGCCCCGAGCTGCGCGCGCAACTCGAGGCGACATATCGCGCACTGCACGATCGGGAAACCCGCCAGTTCGCGCGCCTCTGGCAGGGCCTCGGCGACATCGACGGGGTGGTGCGCTACGGCCCGCCGCCGGGGCCGCGACGCACCCCCACCGTCGCGTTCACCATGCGCGGGCGGCGTCCGGCGGAGATCGCGGGCGAACTGTCGCGCGCGGCGTGTTTCGTCTCCGACGGCGACTTCTACGCCAGCACGGCCGTCGAGCGTCTCGGCCGGCAACCGGACGGCGTGGTGCGCATTGGTATTGCCTGCTACACCAGCGACGCGGAAGTCGAACGCGTGCTCAGCGCCCTGGCGGCGATCGTGCCCTGAGCGGGCTCAGTGCCCGAGTGGACGGCTCGGCGACGGGCGGGAGGCAGCGTCGAGTTCCGCGGGCGGCAAGCCGAAATGTCGGTCCGCCACCGCGTCGAGCCCATCCGCGTCGTGCTGCTGCTGATCCCGGATTGCTTCGCGCCGTACGACCTTGCTGTGCAGGATGGCATGTTCGCCGTTCGGATCGTATTGCAGCACGGGCGACTGATCGGACGACAGCACCGATCGGATGTATGCCGTGGCGCGGTCGAGGTGTCGGTGGATGAGCTCGCCCGGCAATTCCCACCGGCTCTGATCCTGGGCCACCTGCAGGCCGAACTGCCACGGGCGCGAATCGGTGAGTCGAACCATCCCGCGGAACAGCCGGCGATTGGTGCGCACCGAAAAAATGGTGGGCGACAGGATCCGCTCGAGATGGGCGTCGGCTGGCCGATGGTCGAGCCGGATCAGGTCGCGCGCAGCCGCCGGAACGGCGTCACCCAGAACGACCTCGACGCGGGCTTCCCACAGGGTATGGCCCATCGCGCGAGTGCTGCTGCTGACCACCAGCTGGCGCGGCACATAGTAATTGTGCGCCACCACATCCGCCGCCAGATGCGACAGGTACCCCAGGCCGAATGCACGCAACGCATCGGTGGGCGCCAGGTCGTAGACTTCGCGACCGACATGCCAGGCATGACAGTGACGATCCGCCGGCGCGAACTTCTTGGCCATTGTCGTATCGGCCGCAATGCTGCCGTAGAGAAAATCGTGTGGAAAGGCACTCAGCAGGTCCGCGACCATCTGCGGCAGGAGTTCGAGCGAACCGAGCACGCGTTCGCCCAGCACCACGTGCGTTCCGGGCGTCCACGCGTGCAGCGTGTGCGGCAGGCACACCAGGAGTACGACCGCGACCCCCAACGCCGCGGCGAGTTTCACCGCCGTCTGCGCCTCCGGGGCCGGATCAGCTGGCGGAGTTGCTCGACCATGCCGCGACCGGTACGCACGTTGTGCAGTGTGGTGGTGAGCTGCAAGGCGGTTTCCTCGACTTCCTCCTGGACCACTTCGACCACCGCATCGAAATCCGCCAGCCGGCGGCGGGCGTGCTTGACCCCGCGCTCGACATCGTAACGGATCCGGCGGGTGGTGTCGATGATCTGACGCGCTTCGTCCTTGGCGAGCTTGGCCACGTCAAGCCCTTCTTCACCGAACCGCTGCACCGCGGCCAACGTCGGCGCGATATCGGCGCGCAACTGCTTCACCTCGCGCGCCAGGGAGTCGCTCCGCTCGCGGGCTTCGTTGACCACCGCGTACACGATGATGGTCAACGCGGCAGTGGCGATGGCCATCACGACCAGCGCAATCGCAATCGTTGGTCCTACCCATCCTGCCATGTGTCCCCGCTCGCGTGAGTAGTGTCCTCAATCTTAACGCCGCCCCCGGCTTGCGGCGGTCCGGGCGCACAACGAGGTTTGCCTGATGGCCCCTCGATTCATCGTCACCGGTGGTGCGCCGCTGCGCGGCACCATTCGCCCCGCAGGCAACAAGAATGCGGCGTTGCCGGTCATCGCCGCCACGCTGCTTGCGGACGGCCCGGTGACGCTCGACAACATTCCCCGGATCCGCGACGTGGAGACGCTGCTGGCGCTGCTCGCCGATCTCGGGGCCACCGTCGAATGGACGGGCGACAACCAGGTCGTCCTCGACACGCGGCCGGTGCAAATGAAACCGGTGGACGCACGGCTTGCAGCCAGCATTCGCGCGTCGATCCTGCTGGCGGGTCCGCTGCTCGCCCGGTTCGGCAAGGTGATTCTGCCTCCGCCGGGGGGAGACGTCATTGGCCGCCGCCGGGTGGACACCCATTTTCTGGCGCTCGAACGGCTCGGGGCCACCGTCACGGTGGGCGACCAGTACACCATTGACGCACGACACCTGACCGGCGCCGACATCTTTCTCGACGAGCCAAGCGTCACCGCGACCGAAAACGCCCTGATGGCGGCGGTGATGGCGCGCGGACGAACCGTGCTGCGCAACGCCGCGTCGGAACCTCACGTGCAGGACACGGCGCAGTTCCTGGTCGCCGCCGGGGCCGACATCGCCGGGATCGGCAGCAACACCTATGTCATCAATGGTGGGCGCCCGTTGGGTGCTGCCAGCTATGCCATCGGACCGGATCACATCGAGATCGGCTCGTTCATCGGCATGGCAGCAGTGACCCACAGCCACGTGACCATCGAGGGCGTGCGCCCGGATGAATTGCGGAGCACGCTCCTCGGCTTCGAACGGCTGGGGATCCGCCCGCGGATCGACGGCCAGTCCTTGCTGATCGATGCCGAGCAGGAGCTGCGCATCCGCCCCGACTTCGGCGGCCACGTTCCGAAGCTCGAAGACGGGCCGTGGCCGGCGTTCCCGGCCGACGTCATGTCGATCGCCGTCGTCGCCGCCACGCAATGCGAAGGGATGATCCTGGTGCACGAGAAGATGTTCGAGTCGCGCCTCTTCTTTGTCGACAAGTTGATCGGCATGGGGGCGCGCATCGTGCTTTGCGATCCGCATCGTGCCGTGATCAGCGGCGCGTCCCGGCTGCACGGCGGACGGGTGGAGTCCCCCGACATCCGCGCTGGCATGGCGATGGTGATCGCGGCCCTGGCGGCAACCGGCACTACCGAGATCAACAATATCGGCCAGATCGAGCGCGGCTACGAGCGCGTCGATACGCGGTTGCGGGCGCTGGGCGCACAGATCGAGCGTGTCGATCGCTGAGGAGCGGCGGCGCGCCGGGCCGCTGCCGTTGTGGGACCTTCCCGACTGGTACGAACGCTTCGGTGTCCACGCCGGCATCGCGGGAGGCAAGCCGGACGGCGCGCCGTTCGATCTGGGCCTGTGGGGCAGGCAGCCGGCCGGCGACGCGATGGCGCACTGGCGGGCGTTCCAGCAGGCGTTCCCGGACTGCGGCCGCACGGTGCTGGCGCATCAGGTCCACGGCGCTCGAGTGCTTTGGCACGACGCCGAGCCCGAACCGGGGTGGCTGCTGCTCGACGGTGCCGACGGGCACGCCACGACGGCCAGCGGCACGCTGCTGACCGTCACGGTCGCCGACTGCATCCCGGTTTACCTGATCGTGCCCGCGCGCCGGGCGATCGCGCTGCTGCATGCCGGCTGGCGAGGCACCGCATCCGGCATCTTGGCGCGTGGCGTGGATCTGCTGTGCACTCGTGCGCGTGCCGCACCGGCTAACGTCGTAATGCACTGTGGCGTAGGAATTTGCGGGTCGTGCTATGAAGTAGGTCGTGAGGTGATGGATGGGGTCGGAGTCCCCACAACCGGTGAGGGCCCATGGCAGCTCGACTTGAGGGCCGTCCTTGCCCGCCAGGGCGACCAGCTCGGAGTCGGAGAAATTACTTCAAGTCCGTGGTGCTCGGCCCACGACGCGGGCTTTTTTTCGCACCGCCGTTCCCGCGGAACCGACGGTCGAATGGTGGCGTATCTGGGGCTGCCCCTCGGCGAGCCCGGTGGCCCAGTCGACGGTTGACCCAAGCCCGTCGATCACGATATCTTGTGGTGTTGGGGCAACTTGCGTGGGTTGGCGAGGTGTCGGGTTTCCCCCGGCACTTTTTGTTTGTGGCCACCGGTGCCGGGCCCCATGCTCCTCTATTCAAGCGTTCACCGTTGTCGGGGTGGTGCAAATCCACCCGACCGCAGGAGAAGTCTGATGGCACCATCCACCGATTTCGTGGCGGCCTTCCGCGAACTGTCCAGCTCGAAGCAACTCGAACGATCCGATCTGCTCGATCTGCTGCGCGATGGTATCCATGCCGCTCTGATGAAGAAGTACGGGCCGAACGTGCGGTTCGAGCTGAACGTCGACGAACTGCAGGGCAGCCTGACCGTGACTCGGTTGCGTCAGGTCGTCGACGTCGTTGAAGATCCCAGTGCCGAGATCAGCACCGAGGAGGCGCGCTTCGAGGATCCCGAGTTCCAGCCCGGTGACATGCTCGAGGAAGAGGTGCCGGTCGAGGTGCTGGGGCGCCTGGCGGTGCAGGCCGCGAAGCAGCGCATCATCCAGCGCGTGCGCGAAGGCGAGCGGAACCGGATCCGTGACGAGTTTGCCAACAAGGTGGGCGAGCTCCTGTCGGGCGAGATCCAGCAGATCGAGCGCGGCAAGTTCGTGATCATGCTCAACCGGTTCCGCGAAGCCGAAGCCATCGTGCCGTATCGCGAGCAGAATCACCGCGAGCATTTCCATCAGGGCGACACCATCCGGGCGGTGCTCAAGCGGCTGGAAGAAACGCCCAAGGGACCGCGCCTGATTCTGTCGCGTGGCGATCCGTTGTTCGTGATCGCGCTGTTCAAGCTCGAGGTGCCCGAGATCCAGCAGGCCATCGTCGAAGTCCGCGGCATCGCGCGCGAAGTCGGTTCGCGTACCAAGGTCGCCGTCATTTCGCGCGACGATGCGATCGATCCGGTGGGCGCGTGCGTCGGGCTCAAGGGATCACGCGTGCAGGCCGTTGTCAACGAACTCGGCGGCGAACGCATCGACATTGTGCCGTGGTCGCCGGATCCGGAACGATTCGCGCGGCTGGCGCTGGCTCCGGCCCGCGTGGCCAAGGTCTTCTCCGATCCGGCCAGCAAGACCATCCAGGCGGTCGTCGACGAAGACCAGTTGTCGCTCGCAATCGGGCGGAATGGCCAGAACGTGCGGCTTGCCTCCGAGCTGACCGGCTGGAAGATCGACCTGTACTCGAGTCGCGAGTGGCTCGAACGCGGTGGTGAAGGTCCGTTGTTCGCGTTGCCGCCGGTCGAGGAGGCGCCTGAAACACACGTCGCCCTGTCGCAGCTCGAAGGGTTGTCGCCGGAACTGGTCGCCGTGCTCGATCAGGCGCGCTACACCACGCTCCAGGATGTGATCGATCTCGACGCCGAGGAGATTGCGCGGATTCCCGGGATGACGGCTGCCACCACCGGTGAGCTGGTGCGGTTCCTGAGCGAACTCACCGAGGAAGAGCCGGACGGTGGCGACGCTGCCCGCAGCGCCTGAGGCGCTGCTCGGTCTCATCGGGCTTGGCGTCCGCGGCGGCCTGGCGATGCCAGGGGTCGAGGTGACGCGCGCGTGGGTGCAGCAGGGCAAGTGTCACGTCGTGGTGGTGGCGCAGGATGCGTCACCGCGCGCGCGGATGAAAGTGGTGCGGCTGGCGCAAGGTGCGGGTGTGCCGCTGGTCGCGGGACCCGACGCGAGCACGTTGGGTGCACGTCTGGGACGACCGCCGGTGATGGTGGTCGGAGTGCGGGACCGGTCGCTGGCCGCGGGGATTCTCGCGGCGGCGGCCCGGGCGACGGATTGACGGAGGAGTGAGTGGTCAAGAGTAGAGTGCACGACCTCGCAGCGGAATTTGGTGTTCCGGTCGAGCAGCTGATGGGTACGCTGCGTGACATGAACATTTTTGTGCGCAGTCACATGTCGGCCCTCGAGCCGGATCAGGTGGCCGCCGTGCGGGTCCGATGGGAGCGCGAGAAGCGCAAGGCGGCCGAGGCGCCGGCGTCGAAAAAGCGGGCCCGGCGCAAGTCGGCTGAGCCCGCGCCCGCGGCGCCGGTCGCCGACGCCAAGCCGGTGCGCCGCCGCCGTACCGCGGCTGAAGTCGCCGAGCACGAAGCCAAGGCTGCGGCCGAAGCGGAGCAGGAGGCCGCCAGCCAGCCGTTCGACGCGGACGCGTTGCCGCTGGAGGCCCCGCCGATCGAGGCCGTCAAGCCGGCATTGTCGATCGACGAGCGCGCCCGCCTGCTGTTCAAGGACCTGCCGCCGGAGCCCGTCGAAGCGGCGGCTCCCGAAGCCGCCACGCCACCGGCGCCAGCGTTCGCGCCTCCGTCGCCGCCGCCAGCGCCGTCGCGTCCGTCAGCGCCGCCCGCCGCCGCCAGTGCCGGTGCCGGGGCGCCGCCGCGGCCATTCATTCCGCCGCGGGTGCAGCGGCCGGCGCCTGGCGGTGCCGGGTCGTCGCGGCCGTCGAGCCGTCCCGGTTCGGGCGGCGGGGCCGGTGGTGGGCGTCCACGCCCGGTCTTCTCGTCGAGCACGCCGCCGCCCGCCCGCAACACCGGCAGCGCCGGCGCGGGTCCGGCGACCCGAACGTTCGGGCCCGATGCGCAGCCGGGCGGCGGGCGCAAGAAGGGCAAGAAGGGCAAGAAGAGCTTCGTCGACCAGGATCAGGTGCAAGCCAACATCCTCAAGACGCTGCAGGGGATGAAGGGCACCTCGACCCGGCGCAAGACCCGCTCCGACGAACCGAGCTATCGCGACATCATCGCGTCGCGCGTCGCCGAGGAAAAGGCGCTGGAGAAGACCCGCATTCGCGTCAACGAATTCATCTCGGTCAGCGAACTGGCCGAGGCGATGAAGATTCCGGCCAACCAGATCGTCGCGTTCGCGTTCAAGGAACTCGGCCTGATGGTGACGGTGAACCAGCGGCTCGACTTCGACCAGATCGAACTGATCGCGTCGGAGTTCGGGTTCCAGGCCGTCAAGGAAGAGGAGTATCACGCCGAAGTCGAACCGGCCGCCGAAGAGGAAGCGGGCGAGAAGGTGCCGCGTCCGCCGGTGGTGACGATCATGGGCCACGTCGATCACGGCAAGACGTCACTGCTCGATTATGTCCGCAAGACCAATGTGATGGCGGGCGAAGCCGGCGGGATCACGCAGCACATCGGCGCCTATCACATCGCGCTGCCGAACCGCAAGGAGATCACTTTCCTCGACACGCCGGGACACCAGGCCTTCACGGCCATGCGCGCGCGCGGCGCGCAGGTGACCGACATCGTGGTACTGGTCGTCGCGGCCGACGACCAGGTCATGCCGCAGACGGTCGAGGCGATTTCGCATGCGCGCAATGCGGGCGTGCCGCTCGTGGTGGCGATCAACAAGATCGACCTGCCGGGCGCCAATCCCGGCAAGGTGAAGCAGGACCTCCTGCAGCAGAACGTCGTACTGGAGGAATTTGGTGGCCACGTGCTGAGCGCGGAGATCTCGGCCAAGACCGGCCAGGGTGTCACCGGCCTGCTCGATCAGATCCTGTTGCAGGCGGAGATTCTCGAGCTCAAGGCGAATCCGGAAGCGAATCCCCAGGGATCCGTGATCGAGGCGACGCTCGACGCCGGCAAGGGTCCGCTGGCGACGGTGCTGGTGCAGAAGGGCACCCTGCGCGTGGGCGACAACTTCATCTGCGGCAAGTATTCCGGGCGCGTGCGCGCGCTGTTCGACGAACGCGGCAAGCAACTGCGCGCGGTGGGTCCGTCGATGCCGATTCAGGTCCTCGGGTTCGATGGCGTGCCGTCGGCGGGCGACACCTTCCTGGTGGTCTCCGATGCCAACGAAGCGCGCGACATCGCGCAGAAGCGCCAGCGGCTGGAACGCGAGGCGCAGAACCGGCGGTCGGCGCGCGGGGGCACGCTCGAGGATATCTCGCGCGCGCTCAAGGAGGGTGCTGTTGCCCAGTTGCGCATCATCATCAAGGCCGACCAGGGCGGCCCCGCCGAGGCGTTGGCCGACGCGCTGGCACAACTCGGCACCAGCGAAGTGCGCGTCGACATCGTGCTGCGCGGCGTCGGACAGATCAGTGAGAGTGACGTGCTGCTGGCGAAGGCCTCCGGCGCGATCATCCTGGGCTTCCACGTACGCCCGGACGCCAATGCGCGCGCCTCGGCCGAACGCGAAGGCGTCGACATCCGCACCTACCGGATCATTTACGAAGCGGTGGAAGACGTCAAGAATGCCCTCGAAGGCCTGCTCAAGCCGGAAGAGAAGGAGACCATCCTCGGCGAGGCCGAAGTGCTGGAGCTGTTCAAGGTGAGCCGCGTGGGCACCATTGCGGGTTCGGTGGTGCGGAGCGGCGTCATTCCGCGGATCGCCCAGGTGCGCGTGATCCGCGACGGCGTGCCCGTGTACACCGGGGCGCTCGCGTCGCTCAAGCGATTCAAGGACGACGTGCGCGAGGTCAAGGAAGGGCTCGAGTGCGGCATCGGCATCGAGAACTTCAATGACGTCAAGGTCGGGGATCGGATCGAGGCATTCCAGCTCGAGGAGATCAAGCGCACGCTCGCCGCGTCTGCGGCGGAAGGGTGAGCGACGATGCCGGGAAAGAGTGCTTCACGGCGGCCTGAACAGGTCGCCGAACGGATTCGGGTCACGCTGGGCGAGGCACTGGCTCGCGGCGACGTGCGTGATCCGCGCATCGGATTGATCACGGTCAGCGGGGTGACGGTGACCCGCGACCTGGGGCACGCGACGGTGCGCGTGGCCCCCCATGGTTCGGCCGAAGAGAAGGATGCCGCGCTGGAAGGTTTGCAGAGCGCCTCGGGATTCCTGCGGCACCTCGTGGCGCAGGCCCTGACGACGCGCACGGTGCCGGAACTGCACTTCGTGCTGGACCGGGGACTCGAACACGCGCAGCGGATCGATCAGTTGTTGGCGGAGATCCGCGCCGAGGACGAGGCGCCCTGACGGCGAGTGGTGGGTGGCTCATTGACAAGCCGGCCGGGTGGACATCGCACGATGTCGTGGCGGTGGTGCGCCGCGAGTTGCACACCCGCGCGGTCGGGCACGCGGGAACGCTCGATCCGTTTGCGACGGGCCTGCTGATCGTGCTCGTCGAGAAGGCGACGCGGCTGGCGCGATTCGCGGAAGCCTTGGGCAAGCGGTACGACGCGACGGTGCGGTTCGGTGCGGCCACCGACACCGACGACGCCACCGGACACGTGACCGCGACGGCGAGCGTCGAGACATGGCCCGACCGCGCGACCATGCAGCGCACGCTGGCGTCGTTCATCGGGCGGTCCCCCCAGCGTCCCCCGGCGTATTCGGCGAAGCACGTGGCCGGGACCCGCAGTCACGTGCTGGCGCGCCGCGGCCAGCCGGTCGACCTGCCATGCGTCGAGGTGACGGTGCACGACGTCGCGTTGCTCGACTGGTCGCCACCGGACCTGTGCATGACCGCGCTGGTCGGTCGAGGCACCTATGTGCGCGCACTGGCTCGCGACCTCGGCGAACGCCTCGGGCTGCCGGCGCATTGTCACGCGTTGCGCCGCACGGCGATCGGACCCTTCTCCGTGGCCGACGCGATCGCGCCGGATGCCGTGGCGACGGTGGCGCCGCTTCGCATGGAGGCGTTGCTGCCGGAATTGCCGAGCGTGGTGGCGGATGCTGCTGCGGCGCGGGATCTGGGGTATGGCCGGCGCGTGGCGCAAGCGGCGCGAGCCGACGGGCCGGCCGCGCTGGTTGCGCCAGATGGCCGCTTGCTCGCGGTGGCGGATGCGCGCGATGGCTGGTGGTATCCGAGTGTGGTGCTGGAGCCGGCCACGTGAAGTCGGGCAGCGTGGCGACCGTCGGCACCTTCGACGGTGTGCATCGCGGTCACCACGCCGTGCTCGAGGAGACGGCCGAACGCGCCCGGCGCGCCGACCGTGTCAGCCTTGTGGTTACCTTCGAGCCGCATCCGCTCGAGGTGGTCAATCCGTCGGCGGCACCGTCGCGGCTCACGACGGCGATGGAGCGGGTCGAGGCCGTCGCAACGAGTCCGATCGATCGGCTGGTGGTGTTGCGGTTCGACCGAGCGATGGCCGGTTGGTCGCCGGCCGAGTTTATCGACCGGGTGCTGATCGGACGACACGACGTGCGCGAGCTGGTGATCGGGCACGATCACCGGTTCGGCAAGGGCCGCAGCGGTGACGCCGCGACGGTGCAGGCGCTGGGACGGGCGCGCGGATTTCCGGTGGAAGTCGTCGCCCCCATCGATGTCGACGGGCACGCGGTGTCGAGCACGGCGATCCGACGGGCCATCGCCGGTGGCGACCTGGCGGGCGCGGCGCGGCAACTCGGGCGCCGCTACGCGGTGAGCGGCCTGGTGCAGCACGGCGCGCGCCGCGGGCGCACCATCGGCGTGCCGACGATCAACCTGGCGGTGCCGCCGCGCAAGTTGCTGCCGCCCGACGGCGTGTACGCGGTGGCGGTGGAGACGCCGTTCGGACGTTTCGGCGGGATGATGAATCAGGGGCACCGTCCGACGTTCGACGACGGCCGACGCCTGATCGAGGTGCACCTGTTCGAGTTTGAGGGCGACCTGTACGGATGTGCGGTGCGCGTGGAATGGCTGGTGCACTTGCGGGACATTCACCGCTTCGAGGGCGTGTCGGAACTCCGGCGGCAACTGGAGCACGATCGCCTGCGCGCATCGGCCGCTGTGGCCGATGCGGGACTGGACCTTGATGCGCCGCGTGCGGCGCGTGAGTGACGATGCTTTCAACCATCCGCAACCGCGTCATCCTGATCGTCGTCATGATCCTGGCGTCGATCTTCTATCTCATCCCGCGCAACACCACGGTGCGCGTGCGCAACGCGACCGGTGCGGTGCACGATACGACCGCACGCCGGGTGCCGATCAAGCTGGGACTCGATCTGCAGGGCGGCATGCACCTCGAGCTGGGGCTCGACACGACGCTTCGTCGCGTCACCGACCCCGACAGCGCCATCGTGCGCGCCCTCAATGTGCTGCGCAAGCGCATCGATGAGTTCGGCGTCAGTGAGCCGTTGATCCAGAAGCTCGGGCGCGGCCAGATCATCGTCGAGCTCCCCGGACTCAACGATCCGGAGCGCGCCAAGAACGTGGTCGAAGCCAACACCACGCTGGAGTTCCGTCTCACCGACAAGACCGGCGCGTTCGACGCCGCGTTGCCGGCCATGGATCGCGAGCTGGCGCAGCTCGGCGTCAAGGGCACCGGTCCGGCGCCTGCGGCCAGCAAGGGTGTCACCGCGCTGCTCACCGGCGACACCACGAAAAAGGCCGCCCATGACTCGACCGGAGCGGCGGCGGACACCAACAGTGCCAAGATCCTCAGCAGCCTGATTCATCCCGCGTCGGACATCGGATGCGTCGATTCCCGGCGAATACGTCGTGCAGGAGTCGGCGAAAGATCGCGTCGATTCGCTGCTGCAGATCCCCGAGATTCAGCGGCTGATTCCGCGCGGGATCGTGCTGCGCTGGGATCAGGCGCCGCTGTCGGTCGGCACCCAGGAAGTCCACCTGCTGTATGCCCTGTCCGACCAGCCGATCGTGACGGGTGAGCGGCTGATCGACGCCAGCGCGGAGATCGACCAGGTGTCGCAGAAGCGCATCGTCACCTTCACGCTCGACCGCGCGGGGGGCCGGATCTTCGGCCAGGCCACGGCGCGGCACGTGGGCGACTACATGGCGATCGTGCTCGGCGACCGGGTGCAGGGCCAGCCGCCGGTGATCCAGAGTCGCATCGACCAGCACGGTCAGATCGAACTGGGCAACCGGTCGCTCGCCGAAGCGCAGGATCTCGCGCTGACGCTCAAGTCCGGTGCGCTGCCGGTACCGCTCAAGATCCTCGCCGATCGTCAGGTGAGCGCGTCGCTCGGGCAGGATTCGATCAACGACGGCATCCTCGCCGGCATCGTCGGCACCATCTTCGTGATCGTGATCATGGTCGGTTACTACCGCATGGCGGGCCTGCTCGCCGTGGTCGCGCTCGGCCTCTATGTGCTGTTCACCCTGGCCGGCCTCGCCGCCATCTCCGCGACGCTCACGCTCCCGGGCATCGCGGGTATCGTGCTGTCGGTCGGCATCGCCGTCGATGCCAACGTGCTGATCTTCGAGCGCATCCGGGAAGAGCTGATCGCAGGCCGCTCGGTCCGCCTCGCCGTCGAGGAAGGCTTCAAGCACGCGATGAACGCCATCGTCGACTCGAACGTGGCGACCGTCCTGACGGCGCTCTTCCTCTTCCAGTTCGGCACCGGCCCGGTCAAGGGCTTCGCAGTCACGCTGATTCTCGGCATCGCCGCATCGATGGTGACCGCCGTGTTCGTCACCAAGACATTCTTCCTGATCTGGCTCGATCGCCGGCCCACCGCCACCACGCTGAGTATCTGACATGGTCCGCATCTTCGCGCACGCTCATTACGATTTCATCGCCGTCCGCCGGCGCGCCATTCTCGCCACGATCACGTTGTTCGTCATCGGCATGCTTGCGTTGATCATTCGCGGCGTCAACTACTCGGTCGAGTTCACCGGCGGCACCCAGGTGTCGGTGACGATGCAGCAGCCGATCCAGATGGCGGCGCTGCGCGCCAGCCTGACCAAGGTCGGGTTGAATGACGCCGAGATCACGCCGTTCGGTGGCAACCAGTACGCCATCCGCGGTACCGTGCTCGGCAGTGATCCCGACAACATCAGCATCACCTCGGAGGCGATGACGAGGGCGCTCGATGCCACGGTCGGTCACGGCAAGTACCGCGTCGACCACACCGACGCGGTCGGCCCCAAGGTCGGTGGGCAGCTGCGCACCAAGGCCTTCCTGGCGATCTTCCTGTCGTTCTTCGCGGTGCTCGCCTATCTGGCGTTTCGCTTCGAATGGCGATTCGGCCTCGCCGCGGTGGTGGCCACCTTCCACGACATCGTCCTCACGATCTGCTTCATTGCGGTGATCCGGCTCGAAGTGTCATTGGTGGTGGTCGCGGCGGTGCTGTCGATGGTCGGCTACTCGCTGAACGACACGATCGTCATCTTCGATCGCGTGCGGGAGAACCTGCGCAAGAATCGCCGGGATCATCTCGTCGACGTGCTCAATCAGTCCATCAACGAAACCCTGCCACGCTCGGTGCTGACGCACACCACCGTGCTGGCCACGCTGGTGGCGTTGACGGTCTTCGGCGGCCCGGTGATCCGGCCCTTTGCGCTGGTGATGTTCTTCGGCGTGTTTACCGGCACCTTCTCGTCGGTGTTCATTGCTGCCCCGGTGCTGCTGATCATCGAGCGGCGCTGGCCGGGCGTCGACGGACGCGGGATCAAGGTCGGGTCGCGCACCGTGTCGACGCGGACGCGCCCGCAATCGGTGTGACGATGCTGGTCGACACGCACTGTCACCTCGGTGACGCCGTGTTCGACCAGGATCGTGGGGAGGCGCTGGACCGGATGCGCGCGGCGGGTGTGGCGCACGCGGTGGTGATCGAGAGCGAGCACGACCGGTTCGACCGGACCCGTGCGTGGGTCGCGGCCGATGGCGCGCTGCGCATGGCGACGGCGTGCCATCCGCATGACGCGGCACGATGGACCGACGCGCTGGCGGGCGAACTGGTGTCCGCCTGGAGCGATCCGGTGGTGGCGGCGGTCGGCGAGATCGGGCTCGACTACCACTACGACCACGCGCCCCGCGCGGTGCAGCGCGAGGTCTTTGCGCGCCAGCTCGATCTCGCCGTCGAGCGCGGCCTCCCCGCCATCATTCATGCCCGCGATGCGGACGACGACATCGTCGCGATTCTCCGTGAGCAACCCCGCGCCATCGTGGTGCTGCACTCGTTTTCGAGCGGGCCGGGGCTGCGCGACGCCGGCCTGAAGCATGGGTGGCACTTTTCGTTCAGCGGCATGGTGACCTTCAAGGCGTGGGCGCCGATCGACGCGGTGGCGGCGGTACCGGCAGACCGGCTGCTGGTCGAGACCGACGCGCCCTATCTCGCCCCGGTGCCGTTTCGCGGCCAGCGCAACGAACCCGCGCGGGTTGCGACCGTTGCGGCGCGGGTGGCGGAGTTGCGCGCCGTCCCCGTCGACGAAATCGCCCGGCTGACGACGGCGAACGCGTTGCGGCTATTTTGGCGGGATGGCTGACGACTCACCTTTGCACGGATCTGCCTCATGGACGTGATTGACACCGCCGACGCGCCGCGTGCGATCGGCCCGTATTCGCAAGGCATCGTCGCCAACGGCCTGCTCTACACGGCGGGCCAGATCGCGCTCGACCCCGCCACGATGGACGTCGTGGCCGGTGGCGTCGCCGAGCAGACGGAGCGAGTCATGCGCAACCTGCAGGCCGTGCTCCGTGCGGCGGGGACCGACCTGTCGCGCGTGGTCAAGACGACGGTATTCCTGCAGGACATGGGCGAGTTCGCCGCGATGAACGAGGTGTACGCGCGCCATTTCGGGTCGCATCGTCCGGCGCGCTCGACCGTCGCCGTGGCGGGGCTGCCGCGCGGCGTGCGGGTTGAAATCGAACTGGTCGCGGCGGTGTCGGCCTGACGTCCGTGCGCATGGCCCTGCGCGTGTTCGCTGCTGGTCGCACCGGTGGCCGCCCTGCCGGCGCAGCAACCGGCTGGCCTGGAGCCACCGGCGCCGGTGTCGGACTCGTTGCCCCATCGTCCCGGTGCGTTTCACTACTTCTTTCAGTCCCTGATCCTGCCCGGCTGGGGCCAGGCCTCGCTGGGACGGAAGCTCACGGGCGGCCTGTTTCTCGGCTTCGATGGACTGGCGATCAGCATGGCCATGAAGGCGGACAACGAACTGCATTACCTCGATGTCAGCGGCGACAGCGCGACGCAGGCGGCCCGCCGCGCGGAACGGCAGGACTGGCTGGTGCTGATCGGCTTCAATCACCTGTTTTCCGCGCTCGAAGCCTTCGTCTCGGCGCATCTGAGCGACTTCCCGCGTGACCTGCATCTGCGGGCATTGCCCGGTCCGCGTCCGGGGCTCGGCGTCACCATCGGATTGCCCCATTGACCGCCCGGGCGCCGATCGGAATCTTCGATTCGGGCGTCGGCGGGCTCACGGTCGCGCGGGCTGTGCGCGACCTGCTGCCCGATGAATCGACGATCTACTTTGGCGACACCGCCCGGGTGCCGTACGGACCCAAATCTCCCGACACCGTACGTCGCTACTCGCGTGAGATCCTCGATTGGTTGCTGGCGCAGCGCGTCAAGGCGGTGGTGGTGGCGTGCAACACGGCCACGGCGCACGCCGCGGCCGATCTGCAAACCCGCTCGCCAGTGCCGGTCATCGGCGTGATCGCGCCCGGCGCGCGCGCCGCGGCGACGGCGACGCGCAATGGCGTGGTGGGCGTGATCGGGACGGCGGGGACCATCGCGTCGGGTGCCTACCGGCGTGCGCTCCTCGATGCCCGCAGCGATCTCGCGATTCATCAGCAGGCGTGTCCGCTGTTCGTGCCGCTCGTCGAAGAAGGCTGGTTCGATCACCCGGCCACGCATGCGATTGCCGAAGAGTACCTGGCGCCGCTGCGGGAGGCGGGGGTCGACACGCTGGTGCTCGGATGCACGCATTACCCGATGCTCAAACCGCTGCTGCAACGGGTGATCGGGAACGACGTGGTGCTGATCGACAGTGGTGAAGCCACGGCGATCGAAGTCGCGCGACAACTCGGCGACCGCGGCTTGCTGGCGCCGACCGCGGCTGCCGCGACGTCGCGCTGGGTGGCCAGCGACGACCCGGCGCACGTGGCACGGATCGGTGCAGTCTTCATGGGCGGCGCGCCGTTGCTGGTTGAGCTCGCCGACGCGGCCACCGCGTCAGCTGAATACGTGCAGCTCGACCGCTGAGCCGGTGACGGTGGCGAACCGGTGTTCGGCCAGCCAGGGTCCGGGGTTGACGTACCACTTGCCCGGAGACACTTCGACCAGCGCCGGCCGATGGGTGTGGGCCATGATCAACGTGTCGAGTCCGGGATCCACTTCGAAGCGATGCGTGGCCCAGGCGAGCTGACGCGCGGCCGCAGTGTCGACCACTTCCGGATGCGCCACGGCAAACCCGGGCTTGTGGCCGAGCCGGCGCGCGATGCCGAAGCCCGCGACGGGCGGCAGCCATTCAAACGCGCGCTGCACCCACCGGGCGTCGAGCAACCGGTTGAGCGCCGCCGCAGTGTTGCGTTCCTCGTGGAGCCCGTCGCCGTGAAGCGCGAGCACGGAACGGTCGCCAACCTGCAGTGCGAACTCGCGACCGAAGCGGACGCCCGCCTGGGACCAGAACGCGTCACCCCAGCGATCGTGATTGCCGCCGAGCATGAAGAGCGGCATCCGGGTCGCGAGCTCGATGATGCGCGCCGTGACTCGGGCGCAGTCGCGCGGGATGAGTTGTTTGTAGGCAAACCAGAAGTCGTAGATGTCACCGGCCAGGAGCAGCGCATCAGCGCGGCCAGCGGCGGTATCGAGCAGGGCGAGAAACGCTTCTTCGTCCGCCCCCGAGTCGGCGCGCAGGTGGGCATCCGCAATGACCAGCAGGGAATCGATCGTCACGGCGCGAAAGGTGGAACATGACTGCGGCACAGGCAACCGACGACTCGCAGGTCACCGTCATCCGCCGGCGTGTTGACTATTCGGAAACCGACCAGCAGGCGGTCGTGTATCATGCGCGCTACCTGGTCTGGCTCGACGTGGCGCGCACCGAACACCTGCGGGTGACTGGCCTGTCGTATCGCGAACTCGAGACGGCGGGATTCCGTCTCATGGTGTCCGAGCTTAGCATCCGGTACCGACAGCCGGCACGCTACGACGATCCAATCCGGGTGCGGACCTGGGTGCGCCGGATTGAATCGCGCCGCGTCATCTTCGGCTACGCCGTCGAACACGACGAAACGGGCACGCTCCTGGCGACAGCGTCCACCGGCCTGTTCATCGTCAATGCCGCGTTGCACCTCGCCCGTTTTCCCGAGGACGTGCTGACGCGACTCGTCCCGATTCCCGATCCGGTCAGGCTCTGATGCGATACGGCACAGTGATGGTGATGGTGGCGGCATGCGGTGCACTGGCGGCGCCGCTGGTGGCGCAGGATCCCGCCGAAGTTGAAGCGCTGGCGCCGTTGCTCATGGCCGAGGATCAGCGATCGTTCGACCAGGCCGTGTTGCTCGCGGCCGTCGGCAATCCGGATTCCGTGGTGCGGGCGCAGGCGGCGCTCACGCTCGGACGACTGGCCGACCCCCGTGGCGAGCGACTCCTCGTCCCCCTGCTCACCGATCGCGACCCGACCGTCGTCGCCGACGCGTTCTTTGCGCTCGGATTGATGCGCGACACCGCTGCCGTGCCGCTGATCGTCGCGCGGTTGCGAGCCCCGGACTCGCTGTCCGCGGCTGCCGTCGGCGAGGCGGCCACCGCGCTGGCCCGCATTGGCGGAACGGCCGCCGCGCAGTTCATCGGCGCCGTCATTTCCGGGTCCAGCGACATCGCATTCGACCGCCAGGCCGCGTTCCTGCCCGATGCATTGCTGGATGGCTGGAAGCTGGGCGCGCTGATGCCGGCGCAGGCAATGGTGCACTATGCGTCTGATACTTCGACCGATCTGCGCTGGCGGAGTATGTATTCGCTGGGCCGAATGCGCGTCCCGGCCAGCGGCCGCTCCATGCTCAACGCCTTGCGAGACCCGAGCGGCGTGATTCGCGAGAATTCGGCGAAGTGGCTCACTCGCCGTTTTGCCGACACCGCCGCCCTGGCACCGTCGGCGGTCCGCGCGGCGCTGACCCATGCGCTCGACGATGCGCAGCCCTCCGTGCGCATCAGTGCGCTCAACGCGTTGGCCACCTTCGGTGACTCGGCCGACGCCGGGCACATGGTCGCGCTGCTCTCCGACGGGGATCCCAACACCCGTGTCGCTGCGGTCACGGCGCTCGGTGCGGTCAAGGGATCGGTCGCTGCCGCGGCGCTCGATGGCGTGATCGATCGCCATGATGCCACTTGGGCCATGCGACACGCCGCGCTCGGCGCGCTGGCCCGCGTGGATAGCGCGCGCTTCGCCCGTCGCGCGCTCGTGGCGTTGGCGAGCAGCGATTTCCGCGATCGGATCGCGGCGTTGCAGGCGTGGGACGCCGCCGGTATCACCGATCCGGCGGTGTTCCACACCGCGCTCAGCGATCCTGATCCGCGCGTGCAGGCCGCCGCGATTTCGGCGTGGCACGACATGCCGGGTGATACGACGCTGGCGGCCATCTTGCCCGCCGAGACGCGGTCGCCGTCGGCGGAAGTCCGCACCGCCGCGCTGGACGCGATGCGATCGCACGCCGTGGCGGGGGACATCGACCTGGTCACGGCGGATTGGCATCGGGCGCTCGCGGACCCCGAATCCGACGAACGACTCGCCGCGATCGCCGTGCTGCGCGCCATTGCGCGGCACGATCCCGAGATGCTCAGCCAGTTGAGCCAGCCGGGGCGCCGCGACGTGCTCGATCGACCCGCCGATCCGGTGGTGCGCGAACAGGTGGCGCGCACGTGGCCGGAGCTGGCCAACCTCTGGGGCGACGTGGGACCCATCGAAACGGGACGCGGCATCGACGCCTATCGCACCATCGTGCGCACGCTGCTGCTCGCGCCTGCCGATCCACACGTCACCGTCGATGTGCTCGACCGCGGGTCGATCGATCTGGAACTGCTGGCACATGAGGCGCCGCTCACCGTCGCGAACTTCCTGCGACTGGTGGACCAACATTATTTCGATGGCAACCGCTGGCATCGCGTGGTGCCGGATTTCGTGATCCAGGACGGCGACCGGACCGGGACCGGCGACGGCGGCCCGGGCTGGTCGATCCGCGACGAAATCAATCGCGAGCGGTATCTGTCACCGATGGCGGGGATGGCGCTCGACGGGCCCGATACCGGCGGGAGCCAGTGGTTCATCAACGTCAGCCCGCAGCCGCATCTCGACGGGCAGTACACTATTTTCGGCAAGGTCGCCGGCAGTTACGTCACGTTGAGCCGGATCACCCAGGGTGACGTCATCCGGTCCATCCACCGTTGAGACATGCTTGACTCTGATTCGTCGTCCGGTCGTGACAACTGCCTGCCAGGTTGCCGTCGTCGCACTCGCCATCGGACTGGCGGGCTGTACGACTGCCTTTCCTGCGCCGCCGATGCCCCGTGGGTTGCAGCCGGTCGCGCTACCGCAGGTCAGTGCGTGGGTTCGCGCGACGATTCCGCCGGTGCCGCAGGACCTGCGTTTCAACTGGAAGTTTCGTGAGCCCGACCAGAGCCTCGGGGGGCGCGGCGCTGCGAAGATCGCTCCGCCCGATTCGCTGCGCGTCGACTTTCGCGGTCCGCTGGGGGCCGGGGCCGGAGCCGGCGTCGTGATCGGCGACAGTGCGTTGTGGGCGGATCCACCCGACGAGCTCGACAAACTGGTTCCCAATTATCCGCTGCTCTGGGCCATGGTGGGCGTGGCCCGGCCACCGGGCGCTGGCTGGGACGTCGCCGGGCGCGAGGATCCGGGCGGTCAGGCTTGGCGCTACACGCGAGGCGCCGATACTGTGGACGTGGTCCGCGCGCGTGGCGGCGCGAATGTCCTCGAACTATCCTTCCGTCAGGCGGGCCGGACGGTCGGGCGCGTCGTCACGGTGTTCCGGCCCGACGGCCGGCCCGCGCGGTCACGACTCGACGTGCCGACCACCCCGGCGCGGCTCGACATCACGTTTGACGCAGGCGTACGGCCGGCGAAATTCGATCGGGACATGTGGAATGCGCCGCACGATCAGTAACATCGCCGTCCTGGTCCTGGCCGGGTGCGCCTTCGGGTTTTCCGGGGGCGGGTTGCCGCCGGGAATCCACACGGTGGCGGTGTTACCGTTCGACAACGACACCGCCGATCCCAGCCTGGCGCAGGAGGTCAACCTGGCCGTGAAGCAGGCGATGCAGTCGCGCCTGGGGTTGCGGACCGTCGCCGAGACGCAGGCGGATGCGGTGGTGCATGGCAAGATCGTGCGCTACGAGCCCGATCAGCCGCTGGCGTATCAGGGCACCGCGAGCAGTCCCGGCAGTCCCGCGCGAGTGGACGTGACGCGTCGGCAGGTTCAGTTGACGGTGGACATCACGGTGGTCGACAGTACCGGTCGCACGCTCTGGGATGGACGAAATCAGGTGGTGCAGGGTGATTATAGTCCGGGACAGGAAACGGCGGGTCGCCGGAAGGCGCTCGACGAACTGATCAAGAAAGTCATCGACGGAGTGCACCAGAATTGGTGAACGTACGACCTGACCGCGCCGGCCGCGGGACGCTTGGCTGCATCACCAGCATCGTCGTGCTGATCCTGGTGGTGTTTCTGGTGCTCAAGTTCCTGCCGCCGTGGATGCACTACGAACAATTCGTCGACGCCATGCGCGACGACGCGCGCTACGGCGTGACGCTGCCCGATTCGGCGATCCGCGCCAGCCTGATGGCACAGGCGGATACGCTCGGCCTGCCTCCCGCCGCGCGGCGCATCATCATTCGGCGCGGGGGCATTCCTCCCACGATCCGGATCAGCACCGAATACTCCGACACGGTGTGGCTGCCGTTGCTCGGGCCCAAGGTCCTCCACTTCAAGCCGGCGGCCGAGGACGGCATCTGAGCGGCTTCGCGCCAGCGACGGTCCGGTCGCTGGAGGAGGCGGTGCAGTGGCGTCGCAGTGCACCCGCGCCGGTGGTATTCACCAACGGCGTCTTCGACTTGCTGCATGCGGGTCACGTTGCGTTGCTCGAGGCGGCGCGCCAGCTCGGCGGCTCGCTGATCGTTGCCATCAACTCCGACGCGTCGGCGCGCACCCTCGGCAAGGGCCCGGACCGTCCCTGGACCAGCCAACACGATCGCGCCGGCATCGTCGCCGCGCTGGGTGCCGTCGATTGCGTCGTGCTGTTCGATGAGCCCACGCCCGCGCGTGTCATTGCTCTGCTGCAGCCGGATATCCTGGTCAAGGGCGGTGACTACCAGGCCGATCAGGTGGTGGGCGCCGATGTCGTGCGTCAGCACGGCGGGCGCGTCGTCATCCTTCCGCTGCTCGCCGGTCGATCAACCACTCTGCTGCAGGAGCGTATCCGTGGCACGACCTGATGGCCGTACCAACGAGGCGTTGCGCCCGGTCGTGCTCGATCGGCAAGCCAATCCCTACGCCGAAGGGTCGTGCCTGGTCCGCGCCGGCGGCACGCTGGTGCATTGCACGGCCAGCGTGACGCCCGGTGTTCCAGGGTTTCTCAAGGGTACTGGCCGGGGCTGGGTCACGGCCGAATACGCCATGCTGCCGCGAGCGACATCGGAACGGAATGATCGCGAGCGTCACGGGCCGGGGGGTCGGTCGTCGGAGATTCAGCGACTGATCGGGCGGTCGTTGCGCGCGGCCATGCGCGACTTCGAGTTCGGTGAATACACCATCAAGATCGACTGCGATGTGCTGGTGGCCGATGGCGGCACGCGCTGCGCGAGCATCACCGGCGGCTGCGTCGCGTTGCACGATGCCTGCGCCTGGCTGGCCGCGCGGACCGGCGCCGCGTCGGCGTTCGGTCGCCTGGTGGCGGCGATATCGGTCGGCAAGGTTGCCGGCGAGGCACGGCTCGATCTCGCCTACCTCGAGGACCGCGACGCCGATGTGGACGCGAACGTCGTCATGCTCGAACCCGACGCGCTGGTGGAAGTGCAGGGGACTGGTGAGCACGGCACGTTTTCGCGCGCCGAACTCTCGGCGTTGCTCGACCTGGCGGATGGGGGCCTGCAACAACTCTTCGCGTTGCAGCGAGCGGCGATCGCGGTGTGACGCGGCTGCTGGTCGCCACACGGAGCCTGGGCAAGCAGCGCGAGTTGCGCGAGCTGCTGCGCCCGATCGGCTTCGACGTGGTCTTTCCCGACGACATCGGCATGCTCCTCGACCCGGCGGAAGACCGGATCGAGTGCCACGACACATTCGAGGGGAACGCGCGCGCCAAGGCCCGGTGGTTCGCGTCGCGATCGGGCATGCGCACGCTTGCCGACGATTCCGGACTGGAGGTCGACGCGCTGGCCGGTGCGCCCGGCGTGCGTTCGAAGCGCTTCGCCGGTCTGGAGGGTCCCGATCACGTGGTCGCCGACGCCAACATCGACGCGTTGCTCGATCGCCTGCGCGATGTGCCGGATGCGCAGCGTACAGCGTGTTACCGTACGGTCCTCGTGTTATCGCAGACTCGTCCCGACGGCGCATTCGACGAAACGGTCGCGGAAGGTGTGGTATGGGGACGCATCGCGCATGCACGCCAGGGCGCAGGAGGATTCGGTTACGATCCGCTCTTCATCGCCAATGAACTGCAGATAACGTTCGGTGAGGCGTCGCCCGACGCCAAGGCGCGCGTGTCGCATCGTGCCCGGGCCGTCGCGGCGCTCGCCCCGGCGCTCGGGGCGATACTAGATTAGCGCCACGGGCGATGGTTGCGATAGGGATATTCCGCTTCGTGAAAACGTCGATCACGGCATCCCATGAGCGGTCGAACGACGCAACGATTTCCGTCGTTGTCCGTTCTGGCGCCGGCCGGGGTGCGATGAACCCCGACGAGGCGCAACCGATCAGAAATGCAGGAAGGAAGAACGGCAGGTGGCGCATTGGTCGCCCTCGGATGTAGGGGGGTGCGGCTTCATCACGCCCGCCGGTAAGACTTCAGCTTGCTTGCGTGGGCGATCTTGTCGGCCGCGATCGTTTCCGGAATCAGTCGCCGGATCGTCTTAGGGGAGCTCCCCTCGCCCTTCTTCTGGGCGGCGGCAAGAACCTCCACGATCCTCTCGGGCGTCGCGTTCCGATAGGCACTCCGCGCCCGCAACTCCTGGTACTTCTGTTTGAGTGTCTCCGCCCGCTTAGCCGCTTTCTTGCGCGTAACTTTCCCGCCTTCTTGTGCGCTCACCTTCAGTACCTTGTCCCGTCGATCGAGCTCTCTAGCGGTCTCCCAGAACGGCTTCACGGCGCGCCAGCGAAGGTCGGCCTTCGCGCTATCTAGCCAGTCCATGAATGCGACCGCATCGGCCATCGCGTCAACCGTGTCCGCCGCGGCGCCATCGAGCCGAGCGAGAAATGCGTCGCCCCACCGCGCAACCTGCTCCAAGGTCTGGATTTCACTACGCTCTGTTTCTGCTGTCATGGTGAGCTGGCGCTCGCGGGCCGCCGCAACCGTTGTCTCCACCCTTGCGCGCAACTCCGCGAGCTTTCTCGCGGCCCTCCGCTCGGGCGTTTGCCGCGCGTGATTGGCCTCCATTGTGGTCCGTGGCACACTCCGGAAAATGACCATTTTGTCGCTCCGCAGATTTTGCTCGGACAAACCCTTTGGCTGTGTCCGCGACTCTCTCGTAGCGTGTACGTATACGGGGAAGGTAGCCGGGACACTGAAAGGGGCGAGCATGGCCCGCGACAAGTTGATCACCACGCGCGTGTCGACGTGCGACAAGGATGCCGTAAAGAGGCTTGCGGACCGAGAGGGCGTGAGTCTGTCGGCGCTGGTTGCCTACCTAATCCAACAGGCGATCCGGTCGCCGGCCGTCGCGCCTAAAAGGCGGGCGCGGGCGTGAAAAAGTCCGCGCGAAAGACCGCAATCGGGAAACCGTTCATACCTCACGACCCGCGCTCCGGTCGCGGCCCCCGAAGGGGTGCACCGAACGCTGGCCGTCCCACGGACGCCTTCAAGGCACTCTGTCGTCGGATTGTGAGTCGGGGAGCCAGGGCGCTGGTCGCCAACGGCGTGATGGACAACCCCGAACACCCCGCGTTCATGTCGGCGCTGAAGTGGGCCAGTGAGCACGGTTACGGCAAGCCGACACAAGAAATCGTCGGAATCGACGCGACGCCCACCCGGCGAAATATCACGGTGCATCTTGTCGGCTCGAACGGCAAGCGACTGCCAATCGGCGAGCGGGGCGGCTCCGAATGAGCACCCC
This sequence comes from uncultured Gemmatimonadales bacterium, assembly GCA_963796635.1. Classification (GTDB taxonomy): domain Bacteria; phylum Gemmatimonadota; class Gemmatimonadetes; order Gemmatimonadales; family GWC2-71-9; genus Palsa-1233. The sequence goes on along the minus strand of CAWCMH010000001.1, from coordinate 1,198,789 downwards.
CGCTGTCGTGCCTGACTACGGCGAAGAATCCGACCCCGGCGTCGGCAAGGCCAAGCCGATCTATCAAACACTGTCCGAGGTAACGGCCGAGCGCGTGGAATGGCTCTCCCCCGGTCGGATCCCGTTCGGCAAGCTGACGATTGTGGAGGGCGACCCTGGACTTGGAAAGTCCACCATGCTTCTCGAAATCGCAGCGCGCCTCACGTGTGGGGAGCCTGCTTTCCCCGGTGATCCGGGGACTATGCCTGCTCACGTCATTGTCCTAACTGCCGAGGACGGACTTGGGGACACAGTGCGGCCGCGATTGGAAGCGGCGGGAGCCGTTCTTTCGCGCGTTCACAACCAGCGCGCTTTCAAGCGGTGCGATGGAACTGAAGGCGAGATCGTTCTCGGCGACCCGCATGACTCCGCGAGCTTGGATAGCCTGGAGACGCTAATCCGGATGACCGGGGCGCGGCTCGTAATTGTCGATCCCTTCACTGCGTTCCTTAGCGGCGCACGAGACTCCTACCGGGACCAAGATGTGAGGGCAGCCCTTCGTCCGTTGGCGGGATTGGCCGAAAGAACCGGCTGCGCGATCATCTTGGTGCGCCATCTCACCAAGCGGGGAAACGGAAGGGCAATCACCACCGGCGGAGGTAGCATCGGCATCGCCGGTGCGGCGCGCTCGGTCCTGCTAGTCGACCGCGACCCGGAAGACTCCGATCGCCGCGTTTTGGCTTCAGCCAAGTGCAATCTTGCTCCACCCCCTCAGAGCCTCGGCTTTCGCGTCAGGAGCACCGAAGCTGGGGCGTCGCGGATTGAGTGGGACGGACACAGCCCGCATACCGCCGAGACGCTCACCGAAGCGCGAGCCGGCGAGCAAAGTGAAGCGGGCCAGCGATCGAAGACCGATGAGTGTGCAGAGTGCCTCGCGGCCTGGTTGGCGCCCGCCGGCATGGAGCGGAAAGAGGTTCTCCGGTTAGGTATGCAAGCGGGGTTCGGTGAGCGTACGATTGACCGCGCGCGGGAGCGCCTCGGGGTCGTTCACAAGTCCACCGGATTCGGAGCAGGGAAGCGGTCACTTTGGTCTTTGCCTTCAATCCCGCCAACGATGCCCATTCCCGCCAGCCCTCCTGACGTGGCAGGGATTGGCGGAAATGGGGGACTTGGCAGAAATGACGAGGAGCTCCAGCGGTACGAGGACGCGATCGAACGGGAGGCGATAATGTGGGAATCCCAACTGCCTTCTGTCGCGGGCAGATGACTGTTATGCAGTCGCTTCCGGACCAGTGGCGCTCTGAGGCCGAGATGGCCCGGCGCATCGGTGCAGACGCCCAAGCCAAGACGCTGGAAAAGTGCGCCGCCGACCTGGAGGCGAATGAACGGGAGGAACAGGCCCGCACCATCACGTTCCGGGAGGCCGCGGACTCGTCGGGTTTCACCTACACCGCTCTAGAGAAGATGGTCCGGGCCGGCCGCCTTCCCAATGCCGGCACGAAGCACCGACCCCGATTGCGCGTCGCGGACCTTCCCCGGAAAGGTGGCCGAAGGCTCCGGGCCGAGTCAGGTCCCGACCTCGCCGACCGGGTCCTTGCGCTTCGACCGTAGCTGTCACATATTGTGTGACACTCTATGACTATCCTTCGCCAGCTTGTTGCCAGCGCGATCAAGACCGCGAGCCCGTCGCTCGAATCCCTAGCGGCGCGGCTCCGGCTCTCCACGTCAGCCCTTCGGCGGTATCGCCTCGGCGACCGGGAGCCTTCAGCGGACACGGTGCGAGCCCTCGCGGGCGAGATGCGGAAGCAAGCCGCGCGTCTGGTGCGAGTCGCGGAACGGCTGGAGCGGACTACTAACGACGGAACCGGCGAGTAAGAAATGCTAAGATCGCGGGCCGCCGATTGTTGAGAAATGTTGCATTCACGAGAGGGGGCGAAGGGTGCCGAAGAAAGCGAAGTGCTGGTCGTTCACCACTGGCGAGAAGGGAAGCAGCGTCACGGTGTATGAGCGGGAACCGGGCGGGCTGCTCTATGCTCGCGCGTTCGACCGTGGTATGGCGAGCGGCCGCGGCGGGTATCGTCGCGTGTCGCTCGAGCCACCAGTGACCGCGAACGCGCAAAGACGTACGCAATGGAGCAAGGCTGCGAAAGCTCAGGCAGGGACACGCCGAGATGCTAGACGGGAAGGCAACACTTTCGCGCGTGCTCGCGCAGTACCTCGACGCACCGTTCGCCGCGCAAGAAGGAAAAGGGCCAACGTGAGGACCAGCGGAAAGCCGAAATGTGGTTGCGCGTCCTCGGCAGCTCGAAAGACCCGCACCGGATTTCGCTTGGCGGAGTGGGAAGGCTTCATCCGGGCACGCACCGAGGGAGCGATCAACGCCCGCGGCGAGTCCGTCTCCGCTGCTGAGCGTCATCCGGTACGGGCGCGCATGGTGCAGATCGATTGCCTCTGGCTGCGCTGGGCGCTCGCATGGGCTGCGCAGTGGCGGGAAGGTGACGGCCGTTATCTGCTGCGCGAGAATCCCGTGCGCGGCTTCACGGCGCCAGCGGAGGCGAATCCCAAGCGTCCCCTTGCCTCGACCGATCGCTACGAGGCACTCCGGGCGGTATCTGACCAAGTCGCGATGGAAGTGTATTGGGACGGCTCGCCGCCGCCAGCGGTCGTACCTCTCGGAAGTGCTCGACCTCGCCTTCGGGACGGGGCGGCGTATCTCGGCTATCCGGTCGTTGCGGTACGATGATCTCCGGCTCGACGCGAAACCGTACGGGGCGATTCGCTGGCCCGCTGCGACCGACAAGCAGGGACTCGGAGACCTCGGCCCCGATTACTCCGACGGTGCGCGCTGCCCTGGACCGCATCCTCCGAGAGCGTCCAGGTATCGGTGCGCGGTATCTCTTCCCGAGCCCTGGCGACGCAGACAAGCCGGTGGACACGGCACGACTTCGCCGCTGGCTGCTTGGAGGCCGAACGGCTGGCCGGGCTACCCAAGCAGGAGGGCTCGCTCTTTCACGCCTTCCGGCGTGGCTGGGCTACGTCTCGGAAGCATCTTTCCCTGACGGACATTGCGGCGGCGGGTGGTTGGAAGGGGACTGAGACGCTTTCTCGCTGCTACGTGCAGCCTGACGACGAGACTATGTTGGCTGTCGTTCTCGGCGGGGCAGAGTTGCGGGAGCGGAAGGCGCTATGACGGGCCATTCTTACACAGAACATTGCACAGCCGGTCTTGTTTGTCGATGCCGGCGGAATGTTGTAAGTTGTTGTGGAGTAAGTACAACGGGGCGTGGCGCAGTCCGGTAGCGCGTCCGCTTTGGGAGCGGAAGGTCCCGGGTTCAAATCCCGGCGCCCCGATGGAGTTCGACACGGCCCGCACCGTTACCTGACGTTGCGGGCCGCGTCATATGCGGCCCACGCGTGCAACGTTCCGCGCGCACCAGTTCCGATCTGCACGTTACGCGCTCACGCCGTTTCACGCCCGCCGGTGTCGCAGTACCTTGTGACCCGCGCGATGCCGGTGCGTGACGCGGCCCCTGCGGCGCCCGCCACGCCCTGCCATCGCGCGGCTTGCCACCTTCGACGAGGATATGCCTGCATGAAGCGGTTCTGCCACGCGCTGGTCCTGGTGCTCCTGCCCGCGATGCTCCACGCCCAGACCACGCTGCGCGGCACGGTGGTCGATCAACAGACCGGCGCGCCCGTGGTCGGCGCGGTGGTGACGGTCACCGGCACCTCCGCGCGCGCCAGCACCGACGCGAACGGCGATTTCACGCTCACGACCGAAACGTCGGTCCGCAGCGTGACGGTGACGCGGTCGGGTTACGCGTCGCGCACCGTGGCGGTGACCGACCCGACCCAGCCCCTGCGTGTGGCGCTGACGGCGACCGCAACCGAGCTGCCGGGTATCCAGGTCACGGCCAACCAACCCGAACCTTCGACGGTGCGGATCAACCGCGGCGATCTCGACCGCTTCGATGGCCTCTCGCTGGTCAACGCGCTCAACACCCAGCCCGGCGTGTTCATGCAGTCGCGCACGCCCTTCGGCGGGTCGCACATCGACATTCGCGGCTACTATCCGAGTGTCGGCGGGAACAGCCCCAACTCCAACCAGATGGGCGACGACGTCTTTCTCAACGGCATCCCGATCACCGACGCGAGTGGCACCACCATCCTCGACGATATCGACTTCGCCACGCTGGGCAGCGTGCAGGTGATCAAGGGCCCGGCGTCGAGCCTGTACGGCAGCGCAATCGGCGGCACGGTGCTGATGCAGACCCAGCGGCCGACGCCCGACCAGACCAGCGTGGGCGAACAGTTCCTCGCCGGCGGCGATGGCCTGTTGCGCTCGACCACGACGCTCGAGGGCGACAACGGCAGTTCGGACTATGCCTTGCACTACGGCGACCAGCACGACAACTCGTGGCGGCCGCACAGTGCGTCGCGCAAGACCTACGCCAGCGCAGTCGGCGATTTCAAGGTGGGCTCCAGCCAGACGGTGAACGCCTTCTTCTCGTACAACAAGTCCGACGAGCAACTCGCCGGCGAGATCGACTCGAGCGACTACTACAGCCGGAATCCGGTGAGCGACGCGAACTATCTCGCGAACAACTCGCACATCGCGATCACCAGCTACTTCACCGGCGTCGGCGACACCTACCGGATCAGCGACCGGGTCAGCAACCAGACGTCGGTGTTCGGCAGCGGCCGCTTCGACGACCAGCCGTTCGCGCACGGATTCACCGACGCCACCCAGTTCAACTTCGGCGTCCGCTCGGCCTTCGACTACAACGCCGTGCTCGGCAATGTCGGCGTCAGCGGGACCCTCGGCGTGATGGCCCAGCGCTCCAACGTCACCAGCAACGGCGTGTTCATCATTCCGGCGCCGCCGTATGTCGAACGGCCCAGCGCATCGCAGAACCACGCGGTCAACTCGTACGTCTTCACCGAATGGCAGTTCGCGTTTCCGCACCGGTTCACTGCCACGGTCGGCGGCAGCCTGATCAACAATTCGTTCGCGGTGCAGAATCTGCTCAAAAGTGGCCAGTTGTTCGACACCACCACCACCGTGAACAAGTCGTTCGGGGCCGTCTTCGCGCCGCGCCTTGAAGTCGCGCGCGCGTTCGGCGAGAACGCACTGGCCTACGCCAGTGTCAGCACCGGTTACACGCCGCCACTGCTTGGCAATGTCGTGTCCAGCGACGGCTCGTTGAATACCAGCCTCAAGCCCGAGAAGGCGGTGCAGTACGAGATTGGCGTGCAGGGAACGCTCGTCCCGCGCCTCAGCGCCACGGCGGCGCTGTTCGATCTCGACAATACGAACAAGCTGGTGAGCCAGACGGTCAACAGCATCACCTCGACGATCAACGTGGGCGAGCAGCGGAATGAAGGCGCCGAACTCTCGATCGGGTGGCAGCTGATGTCCCGTCCGTCGGGCGCCCTGTCGATGCTGCGGCCGTGGGCCTCCTACACCTGGACCGACGCGACCTACGTCAATTTCAAGAGTGACGCCAACAGCACCGCGAGCACCGTCGACTTCTCCGGCAATGACGTGGCGCGGGTACCGAAGGATCGCTACGCGGTCGGCATCGATGCCGCGACCGGCAGCGGATTCTCGCTGCACGGGACATACCAGTATGTCGGCCGGGTACCGGTCACCTTCGACAACTCGACGTGGGTGCGGTCCTACGCGCTGCTCAGCGCCCGCGTCGGCTATGACGTGCGGATTCACGATCAATGGAAGCTCAGCGTGGCCGCGGGCGGGGACAATCTTGGCGGCCACACCAACTACACCTTCCTGTTCGTCGGACCGAACTACAAGGGACTGGCGCAGGGACCCGATGGCGGCTCCGGCGACGGCTATATCCTGCCCGGCAACCCCGACGCGCAGTACTATGCCACGGCGGGATTGTCATACGCGTTCAAGTGACGGTACGCCGGCGGAACGCGGCTCAGTGTACGCCGGACGGCAGCGTGTTGGGCACGTGACCGAACGTGTCCGGCGCGCCGGCGACCCACGCCGGCAGCCGGTACGGCGACGGGTCGAAGATCTCGGGCGGGAGTTTTCGATCGATCACGACATCGGTATAGTCTTCGGCCGTGGTGAGGTCGCCGCCGAGGTAGAGACGCAGGCTGCGTTCGAGCCAGCCGCCGCCCGCCGGCGTGTAGCCGCCGATGTGGGCGTCGAGCGGGCGGCGCGGATCGGCGCCATTGCGTTCGATTAACCGCACCAGCAGCAGCCGACTCTTCTCCAGCCAGAACTGGTTCGACGTGCTGTCGCCATTCCACGCCCCCACGACGATGACGGGACTTCCTTCCCAGGTCGTCTCGTGCGTACGGTTCAGGTCGAAGCCGTAGTGTTTGAGCAGCGCGATGGTCTTCTCGGGAGCCTGGGTGTGCAGGTCGTGGAGCAGCATGAGCAGGGGCTCGGTGCCAGGGGCTGCCGACCGGAGTTGGCCCCGCCCGAATTCGTAGGTGGAATCGTTCCGGTAGATTACGGCGCGACCGGTGATCGCCGGGGCCACATCGATGCGCAACTTTCCCGGCAGGTCGAGCGATTCATACCAGGTTTCCACTCGTTGCTGCAGCGGTAGCACGGTGCGCTGCACGAAGGTGGCGGTGTGGAACCACTTCGCATGCCCCTGCGCCCAGGCCCGGCGCACGACGGCCTCGCCCGGCAGCGGGGCCGGGCGGACAGGGGTCAGCAGGGAACCGAGCAGGGTAACGGCGACGAGCATCGGCGGGGACTCGAGTGAACGGTGATTGGCGGATGGCGCGGCCGCCCGTAAATTAGGCCGGTCTTCGATACGTCCCGCAACGAGGAGGTGTGGCATGCCCATGCTGCAGGAGTTCAAGCAGTTCGCTTCCAAGGGTAACGTAGTCGACCTGGCGGTTGGCGTCATCATCGGCGCCGCGTTCGGCAAGATCGTCGATTCGGTCGTCAACGACCTGATCATGCCGTTGGTGAGCCGGGCGTTTGGCGGCCTCGATTTCTCCAACTATTTCATCGCGTTGCGGCCGATCCCTCCCGGCACACCGCACACGCTCGCCGCGATGAAAGCGGCCAACGTCCCGGCGTTCGCCTACGGCAATTTCCTCACCGTGTCGCTCAACTTCGTGATCCTCGCGTTCATCATCTTTCAGATGGTCCGCCTGGTCATCAAGATCCGGCACCAGCCGGCGCCAGCGCCGGCGGTACCGCCGCCACCCGGCGAAGAAGTCGTGTTGCTGCGGCAGATTCGCGACGCGCTGACCGCAAGGTAGCCGTCGGTCCAGCGGCGGCGCGTTACCTTCTGGCGACTCGCGCCCGTAGCTCAGCTGGATAGAGCGGCAGCCTTCTAAGCTGTTGGTCGCAGGTTCGACTCCTGCCGGGCGCACTTCCTTCGGCGGTTCATGGATGAATCATGACTGATGACGAATTGATCGCGTCGCCCCGTTCGCGTCTGGCGACGCTCCTGCTGGCCAGCATGCTGGGGATGTTCGGCGCCCACCGGTTCTATGTGGGCAAGATCGGCACCGGCATCCTGCAGCTCTGCACGCTGGGAGGCCTCGGTTTCTGGTGGATCTACGACATCATCGTCGTGGCCAGCGGCGCGTTTCGGGACGATCAGGGCCGCCTGGTGTCCAACTGGGAACCGGAAGGTGAGCACCTGGTGACGGCGGGCAGCGCGTCGGCGATTTTCGATGAACTCGACGCGTTGCGCGCCGAGGTCGCCGAGCTGCAGGAACGGGTGGATTTCACCGAGCGGCTGCTGGCGCACCCCGACCGGACGCCGCCCCCGTCGTAACGCTACTCGCCGATGGGCCGGGGCGACGCCTGGTAGCGCTCGTCGGCCGCGTGGCGACTGGCCGCGTCGCCGAAGATCTTCTCGCCGTCGAACCGTCCGTTCTCGATGAAGACTTCGGAAATGTGACGTCCCGCGGCAACGCTGCCGGCGAGATACACGCCCGGCACGTTGCTCTGCCGGGTCTCCGGATCGACGGTCGCTCGCCCGCTCACCGGATCGCACGCGACGCCCAATGCCGCCAGTAGTTCGAAATCAGGGTGGTAGCCGGTGAGCACGTATACCCGGTCCGCGGGTAACAGCTCCGTGCTGCCGCCCTCGCTGCGCACCGTGACATGGGTCGGCGTGATTGCCGTCACGTCGGTACCGAACCTTGCCGCGATCTCGCCTGCCTTGATCCGATTCTCCAGGTCCGGCTTCAGCCAGAACTTGACGCTCGGCTTGAGCGTTTGACCGCGGTATACCAGCGTCACCCGCGCACCCGCCCGGAAGCAATGCAGCGCGGTCTCGACGGCGGAGTTCTTGCCGCCGACCACCACGACGTCGCGTCCGGAGGTGAGATGGGGCTCGTCGAACCAGTGCGACACGTGCGGCAACCCTTCGCCCGCGACGTGCATCAGGTTGGGATGCTCGAAATATCCCGTCGCCAGTACCAGCCGGTCGCACGTCACCAGTGCGGATTCGTTCGGGGTCCGGAGCAGGCAGGCGAGCCGGCCGTCCTTGCGTTCCGCGCCGAGGAATCGGGTATAGGTCTGCACCCGCAGCCGGTCCGCGCGCACCACGCCGCGGAAATACTTGAGCGCCTCCTCACGGGTCGCCTTGGCGCCTCCGCAGGTCAGCGGGTGGCCCCCGATTTCAAGCCGTTCCGGGGTCGTGAAGAACGTCATGCCGATCGGGTAGCGGACGATCGACTCGGCGATGGCGCCCGCATCGACGACGAGGTGGCCGATCCCTCGCCGCGCCGCGGAGATCGCGCAGGCCAGTCCGATCGGGCCGGCGCCGACGATCAGGGCCTGCACGTGCGGCGTGTCAGTCATGCTGCAATATGTCCCCGATCCTGCCAACGGGCCGCGGACGGCGCGCGTATCGGCTTGAGCCTCATCGGTTTGGAGCCATCGCCATTGTTGCTGCGCGCCACTAGACTGTAACCGTGCTGGAATTCAATCCCTTCACGGAGGATCGTTGGACCCCGGCCGAGGCGCGGCGCTGGATTTCCCTCGGGATCAGCGCGGCGGTCCATGTGGCCATCGTGCTCCTGCTGGTGTTCGGGCTCCCGGTGTCGAGGCCGTCGAGTTCGTTGCACGCCTCCGCGGAGGCGGTGCCGCAGCCCATCGCGATGCCGCTGCCTGCCATGCCGCGCAAGCGCGCGACCCCGCAGCCCAAGCCCAAGCCACCACAACCGACCCCGGCGCCCCAGCCGCCGCCCCCGCCGCCCCTCAAGGAGGTGGAGCTCGGGCCCGATTCCAAGAAACCGGATGCGCCGGCGAAGGAAGCTGCGGCGGCCCAGTCCGACGCCGATCTCGCCGGCGCCGAGGCGGCCCAGCCGAAGACCGCGCCGCCGCCTGCGGCACCGGCTCAGCCGCCGGCGCCTCAGCGGCTGCTGGTTCCTCACGCGGGGGACTTCGCCAACCGTGGCCCGGCCCTGCCGGTGCCGACGACGTCGCCCTGGGCGCCACCGGCTCTTGATTCGGCGAGCGGCGCCCCCGAAGACGACGCACTCGCCAGCGATGCCGCGCCGATGGGGCGCGCCGGCCTCGCCAATCGCGATCCCGACCACTGGAAGAATTCGTTCGACGACGAGACGTCGGGCCGTTGCGTCAAGGTGCCGGACTTCGGCAAGAATCCGGACGGCAGTCCGGTACTCGCGGCGGTGATCGGCCGCGTCCTCGACACCGACGGCCGAACGCCGCTGAGTGGCGCCCATCTGCAGATCGAGGGTACGCAATTCGGCACGTTCACCGATGTCAGCGGCAACTACCGTTTGTCGTTCGACCCGAAGCTGCTCGCGCAATGCCGCAAGCAGTATGTCGACGTGGTGGCCCCGGGGTACCGCGGCGAACAACTCACCTTGATGATCGGGCCGCGCGTCGTGAGTCCCGACGTCGTACTGCATCATTGACCGGGGCGCGCGACGACGACGTGATGTGGCGTCCCGATCCCGATCGGATCGGCGCATCGCACATCGCGCACTTCATCGCGCGCGCGCGGGCGGCCGGCGCGCCGCTGGTGCCGGCGACCGACCCGACCGCCTTTGCCGCCTTGCATCGCTGGTCGATCGAGGCGCCTGACGCGTTCTGGGCTGCGCTCTGGCGCGACAGCCGGCATCGTGGCCGACACGCGTCCCGATGGAACCGCGTGGGACCATGTGCTGATCGGGGCCGAGCGGATGGCGCCGCCTGATCCCCAGGCGGGGCCGCGCTGGTTCGCCGGTGCGAAGCTCAACTTCGCGGAAAACTTGTTGCGTCGCGACGATGACGGTGCGGCGATCGTTGCATGGAACGAGCTCGGCCCGTCGAGCGAATTGAGCTGGCGCGAACTCCGTGACGTGGTGGGTCGCGTCGCGGAGGGTCTGCGCGAGCTCGGCGTCGTCGCGGGGGATCGCGTCGCGGGCTGGTTGCCCAATATTCCCGAAACCATCGTGGCCGCACTCGCGACGGCGGCGATCGGCGCGGTGTGGACATCGTGTTCGCCCGATTTCGGGATCGACGGCATCCTCGACCGGTTTGGTCAGACGGAACCCACGGTGTTGTTCTTTGCCGCGGCCTACCGCTACGCCGGCCGGATCCACGACTGCACCGCGCGCGCGCGGGAACTGCTGCCCCGGCTCCCGAGCGTTCGCCATGCGGTGATGATTCCGCACGAAGACGCGCTCGCGGCGCCGATCGACGGTGCCACGTCGTGGGCCGATTTCGTGGGCACCACATCGACCATGCTGCCGACCTTCGAGCGATTTCCATTCGACCATCCGCTGTACCTGTTGTACTCGTCGGGCACGACGGGGTTGCCCAAGTGCATGGTGCATTCGGCTGGCGGCACGCTGCTGCAGCACGTCAAGGAGCACCGGCTGCATGTCGACCTGCATCACGACGACCGCCTCTTCTACTTCACGACTTGCGGCTGGATGATGTGGAACTGGCAACTCAGCGCGCTTGCGTCGGGCGCCACGCTGGTGATCTACGATGGCGCGGCGTTGCCGGCGCATGAGCCGGACCTGCTCTGGCGCATGGCGGCGGAGGCACGCGTCGATGTATTCGGCACCAGCGCGCGATACGTCGCGCTGGCCGAAAAGGCCGCCCTGGAGCCGCGCCGCGCGCACGACTTGTCGCGCGTGCGCGCCGTGCTGTCGACCGGAAGCCCGCTCGCGCCCGAAGGTTTTGATTGGCTGCGCGATCACGTCGGTGCCGACGTGCAGGTCGCCAGCATTTCGGGTGGCACCGACATCGTGTCATGCTTCGTCCTTGGCAACCCGATCTCGCCGGTGCATCGCGGCGAGATCCAGGGCCCGGGCCTCGGCATGGCCGTGGACGTGTATGACGCCGACGGCCGTCCGTGTGCCGTCGAGACGCCCGGGGAACTGGTGTGCACGCGGCCATTCCCGGCGATGCCGACGGCGTTCTGGCATGACCCCGACGGGTCGCGGTATCGTGCCGCGTATTTCGATACGTATCCCGACGTGTGGCGGCATGGTGACTGGATTCGCCGCACCCGCCATGGCGGTTTCGTGATCAGCGGCCGGAGTGATGCCACGCTCAACCCCGGCGGCGTGCGGATCGGCACCGCGGAGATCTATCGCCAGGTCGAAGCGATGCCGGAGGTGCTCGAGAGCCTGGTGGTGGCACAGCGAGTGCTCGGCGACGAGCGGATCGTGCTCTTCGTCCGGCTGCGGCCAGCCACGACGTTGACCGACGAATTGCGCGACGCCATTCGGCGCCGGATTCGTGCGGGGGCGTCACCGCATCACGTCCCCAAGGTCATCGTGCAGGTCGACGACCTGCCGCGCACCCGCAGCGGCAAGTTGAGTGAATTGGCCGTGCGCGCCGTGATCGAAGGGCGTCCTGTCGCCCACGGCGGCGCGCTCGCCAATCCCGAGTCGCTGGAACAATTCCGGGATCGCCCGGAGTTGACCGTCTGAGCGACAGGCGCGGCGTTAGATTTCCGGCAGTCGGGAGGCAGGCATGGCCAACACAGCGACCGTCGATCGGGCGCCAGGACTGACGACCACCCGGGCCGCGTTCATCGAACAGGCCAAGGCGGCCGGACGCCTCTACATCGAACAGCCGTACGACCTCTACTCCGACGCCAACCACGAGGCGTGGCGTGCGCTGTATGCCCGGATGCATGACCGCTGGCAGCAGTACGCCAACGAACGCTTCCTGCAGGGCATCGACAATCTCTGCCTGGCGCCCGACCGGGTTCCCCGACTCGACGACGTGAACCGCTTCATGGCTCCGCTCACCGGCTTTCGCGCCAAGGCCGTGAGCGGGTACGTCCCGGCGTACATGTTCTTCGATTGTCTCCGTCAGCGCGAGTTTCCGACCACGGTCACCATCCGCGACGGTGCCGTGCTCGATTACCTCCCCGAACCCGACATCTTCCACGATATCGCCGGCCACGTGCCGATGCACACCGATCCGGCGTTCGCCGACACGCTGGTGGCGTTTGGCGAGTGCGCGCGCGCGGCGGCCGAACGGGCGGCGGGCTTTCGCAATCCCGCCGACCGGGTGCAGCGCATGACCAGCGTGATCAAGGCGATGGCGCGCTTCTTCTGGTTCACGATCGAGTTCGGCCTGATGAAAGGTCGCGAACCGGGCACCTTCAAGGCCTACGGCAGCGGGCTGCTGTCGTCCTACGGCGAACTCGAACACTGCATCGAGTCGCCCGACGTGCAGCGCTGGCCGTTCCAGCTCGAATGGGTGACCAACCAGTACTTCGAGATCGACCACTACCAGCCATTGCTGTTCGTCGTCGATTCGTTCGATCATCTCTTCAGTGAAGTCGGCCGTCTGATCGATTGGGTCAAAGCCGGCAAGCTTGACAACGTCAGTCCGGGCGAGCCCGCCATCAGCGAAGCCGACCTCACCAGTTTTCTCACCGCCGGCACCGATGCCGCCTCACCTTCCGGAGTAGCCTCATGACCTCGACCTTGCCGGCGCCCGCGGCTGCCAACGTCCACGACGCGTTTCCGATCAACGGGACCGATTACATCGAATTCTATTGCGGCAATGCCAAGCAGTCGGCGCGTTACTACCAGAGCGCGTGGGGCTATCGCATCGTGGGGTACCGCGGGCCCGAGACCGGCACCCGCGATCGCGCGTCATACCTGCTGGTACAGGACAAGATCCGCCTGGTGCTCACGTCGGCGCTCGGACCCGAGGGGCCGATCGCGGCCCACGTGGCGCGACATGGCGACGGCGTCCGCGACATCGCCTTCTGGGTCGACGATGCCCGGGCGGCGCACGCGACCGCGGTCGAACGGGGCGCCGACAGCGCGCTGGAGCCGACCGTGATGCGCGACGAACAGGGCGAGGTCGTCGTGGCCGCGATCAGGATCTATGGTGACACGATTCACTCGATCGTCGAGCGGCGCAATTATCGGGGGCTGTTTCTTCCGGGGTTCGTCGCGTACGAGGGTCCGGTGCCGCCGCGCATCGGTCTCAAGTACGTCGACCACTGCGTCGGCAACGTCGAGCTCGGCCGGATGAACGCGTGGGTCAAGTTCTACGAGGACGTCCTCGGCTTCGCAAACATTCTCTCGTTCGACGACAAGACGATCTCCACGGAATATTCCGCCCTGATGTCCAAGGTGATGAGCAACGGCAACGGCCGGATCAAGTTTCCCGATCAACGAGCCGGCGCAGGGCAAGAAGAAGTCCCAGATCGACGAATACCTGGAGTTCTATCGCGGGCCCGGCGTGCAGCACATCGCCGTGGCCACCGACGACATCGTCGGCACGGTGCGCGCGCTGAAGGCGCAGGGCGTGGAATTTCTCGCGCGTCCCGGCGACCTATTACGAGCAGGTGCCCGCGCGCGTCGGCCAGATCGACGAAGACCTGGCCCCGCTGGCCGAGCTCGGCGTGCTGGTCGATCGCGACGACGAGGGCTACCTGCTGCAGATCTTCACCAAGCCGGTGCAGGACCGGCCGACGCTGTTCTACGAGATCATCCAGCGCAAGGGCGCCAAGAGCTTTGGCGCCGGCAACTTCAAGGCGCTGTTCGAGGCGATCGAGCGGGAGCAGGCGCTGCGAGGGAATCTTTAGGAGGCGTTAGGCGTTAGGCGTTAGGCTTTAGGAGTGCGAAGCGAGAAACCCGTGGCCAACGACTAATGACTCACGACCGACGACTAACAGCTAACGGCTAACGACTAATGCCTATCTACCATACGCTCGGCCAGATCCCGCGCAAGCGCCACACCGTGTTCCGTCGGCCTGACGGCGGCCTGTACGCCGAAGAGCTGATGGGCCACGAGGGCTTCACCGGCACGTCCTCGCTGCTGTACCACACGTCGCCGCCCACCACCGTCAAGTCGGCGCGGCGGGTCAAGCCGGTGGTGTGGGAGGCGGACGAGGGCACCTCGTTGCGGCACCGCCATTTCCGCACGGCGCACGCTCCCGGCGGGGGCAGTATCACGCTCGATCGGACGCCGATTCTGTTCAACGCCGATGTCGCCATGCTGTACGCCACGCCGGACCGCGTCGACGAGCACGCGTATCGCAACTCGCAGGCGGACGAAGTGGTCTATGTGATCGAAGGCGAAGGGGTCCTCGAATCGGTCTTTGGCGACCTGCCCTTCCAGGCCGGCGATTACGTCGTGATCCACCGCAACATCACGCACCGGTGGCGATTCGCCGGCGACCCGCCGGGCAAGTTTCTCATCTTCGAGAGTCGCGGGCACGTCCGCTGGCCCAAGCGGTATCGCAACGAGTTCGGGCAGCTGCTCGAGGGCGCGCCCTATTCCGAGCGCGACATGCGCCGTCCGCTCCAGCTCAATACGCGTGACGTGAAGGGCGACTTTCCGGTGCTGGTCAAGCAGTACAACGCCCTCAACGAACTGGTGCTCGATCACGATCCGTTCGACGTGGTGGGCTGGGATGGCTACTTCTATCCGTGGGCGTTCAACATTCACGATTTCGAGCCGATCGTCGGCCGCATTCACCAGCCCCCGCCGGTGCACCAGACCTTCCAGGGCGATGGCTTCGTGATCTGTTCGTTCTGCCCGCGCCCCTATGACTTCGACGCCAACGCGATCCCGGCGCCGTACAATCACAGCAACGTCGACAGTGATGAAGTGCTGTTCTATGCGTCAAGCGAGTTCATGAGCCGCAAGGGCATCGAGTATGGCAGCATCACGCATCATCCCGACGGGCTGCCGCACGGACCGCATCCGGGCCGCGCCGAGGCGAGCATCGGCGCGAAATACACCAATGAACTGGCCGTGATGATGGACTCGTTCCGCCCGCTGCACGTGGCGAAGGCGGCCGAAGGCTTCGAGGACCTCAAGTACCACCAGAGCTGGATCGACTCACAGCACGCGAGTTTTTCGCCACCAACGAGCTGACGCGCGCTCAGGGCTGACGGCTTCGCGTTCTCTCCACCGCGCGCTCCACCGTCAGCGCCCGCTCCAGTCCCTCCCGGCGAATGGCCATCGCCGTCGTCGGGTCGCGCGTGATGAAGATCACGCGGGTGCCGTGGGCCATGGTACGGCGCGCGAAATCGGCCAGCATCCTGGTGGTGGTGGCATCGAGTCCCGACGCGGCGTCGAGGTCCACGAGCAGCACGCGCGGTCGGTGCGGCTGCAGGTCAAGGGCGGTGCGCAGCTGATCGGCGCCGCCAAAGAAGAGCGGCCCGCGCACCTCGAGCAGCCGCACGTCGGCGGGCAGCCAGGCGCGACGGAGCACGGCGCCCGGATCGTCTTCCTCCTCGTCACCGGTCACGAGATGGGCCGCGGCACTCATCCGCTGAACGAACAGCAGCGCCGCCAGCGCGATGCCGAGCCCGATGCCCACGGTGAGGTCGGCGAGCACCGTGAACGCGAACGTGGTGAGCAGCACCGCCGCTTCGTCGCGCGCGCCGCGGGTCAGTCGAACGAACGAGCGCCACTCGCTCATGTGCCACGACACGACAAGCAGGATGCCGGCCAGCGTCGCCATCGGAATGCTCCCGGCCAACGGACCCGCGACGGCGAGCACCAGCAGCAGGGTGAGGGCGTGGGTGATGCCGGCGATCGGCGTGGCACCGCCGCTGCGGATGTTGGTGGCGGTGCGGGCGATCGCGCCCGTGGCGGGGATGCCGCCGAACAGCGGTGACGCGATGTTGGCAATGCCCACGGCGACGAGTTCTGTGTTGGGCCGATGCCGGCGGCCGGTCATCGAGTCCGCGACGACGGCCGAGAGCAGGGATTCGATCGCCGCGAGCAGCGCGATGGTGCACGCCGGCAGGAAGAGTTGCGGCAGCCGCTGCAGCGACACCGTCGGGACGCTGGGCCACGGCAGGCCGCGCGGCAGGGCGCCGAAGCGGGAACGGATCGTTTCGAC
>CAWCMH010000001.1:0-1177500 GCA_963796635.1 uncultured Gemmatimonadales bacterium | reverse complement strand
AGGCACCAGTGAAATACCACCCTTCGTTTTCTGACAATCTCACTCCGACGGCAACACCGTCGAGGACCGTGGCAGGCGGGTAGTTTGACTGGGGCGGTCGCCTCCTAAAGAGTACCGGAGGCGCACAAAGGTTGGCTCAGTGCGGTCGGTAATCGCACGTCGAGCGTATACGCAGAAGCCAGCCTGACTGCAAGCGCGACAGCGCGAGCAGGGACGAAAGTCGGTGTAAGTGATCCGGTGGGACCGTGTGGACGGCCCATCGCTCATCGGATAAAAGGTACGCTGGGGATAACAGGCTTATCGCGCCCGAGAGTTCACATCGACGGCGCGGTTTGGCACCTCGATGTCGGCTTGTCACATCCTGGGGCTGGAGAAGGTCCCAAGGGTCCGGCTGTTCGCCGGTTAAAGTGGCACATGAGCTGGGTTCAGAACGTCGTGAGACAGTTCGGTCTGTATCCGTCGTGGGCGTGGGAGTGTTGAGGGACGTCGTCCTTAGTACGAGAGGACCGGGACGAAGCGACCGCTCGTGTACGGGCTGTTCCGCCAGGAGCAGCGCCCGGTAGCGATGTCGCGCGAAGATAACCGCTGAAAGCATCTAAGTGGGAAACTTTTCCCAAGATGAACACTCCTGAGTCTTAAGACTCCCTGAAGGGCCCTGGGAGACTACCAGGTTGATAGGCGGCAGATGCAAGGCGCTCAAGCGCTTCAGTCGAGCCGTACTAATCGCCCGTGCAGTTTGATCTCTCCCCATTAGGGGTGATTCCTTCTCATCACAACATCCCGTCTTCTAGTTATTAGGCGTGAGTCGTTAGACGTTAGTCGTGTGCAAATCACGCCTCACGTCTAACGTCTAACGTCTAACGACTTCCCATATGGCTGGCGACCAGCGCGCGGGGGCCACACCCGTTCCCATTCCGAACACGGCAGTTAAGCCCCGTAGCGTCGATGGTACTACCATCGCGAGGTGGTGGGAGAGTAGACCGTCGTCAGCCGCCATCTGCAAAGCCCGTCGCCACTCCGCGTGGTCGACGGGCTTTGTGTTTGCCGGGGTGCGACGGTGGGCTGTCGGTGGCGGCAACGACGCTGAAGGCGCGGTCCGCGCCGCGCCGATGGATTGTCCGCCGCGATGGCGCGCGCCGGCTATCTTTCCCCATGTCCCGCTTCGGCCGCATCGCCCTCGCCGGCCGACCCAATGTCGGCAAGTCGTCGCTTCTCAACGCAATTCTCGGCACCCACCTCTCGCTGGTGTCGCCCAAGGCCCAGGCAACCCGCCTCCCGGTGCAGGGCATCGTCACCACCGACGACGCTCAGATAGTATTCGTTGACCTGCCCGGGCTGCTCGACCCGGCGTACCTCATGCAGCGCAGCATGCGCCAGCTTGCCATCGACGCGTTGCCACGCGTCGACGTGATTCTGCAACTGCATCCGGCGTCCGAGGCGCCGGCGCCGCCGTTCCGCGACCTGGTGCCCGACGCGCCGTCGTTTCGCGCGCCGGTAATCGTGGTCTACACCAAGGCCGACCTGCTGCCCCAAGCGGAGCGCGCCACCCTGCCCGACGGCGCGAGTGTCACCGCTATCAACGATCCCGCGTCGATCGAGGCGCTGCTCGCGCATCTTCGGGCATTGCTGCCGGCCGGCGCGTTCCAGTATCCTGCCGACGATATCGCCACGCAACCGATGCGCTTCTTTGTCACCGAATTCCTCCGTGAAGCGGCGTTCGAGGCGCTCGAGGACGAACTCCCCTACGCCTTTGCGGCCGAGGTCGACGAGTACCGCGACAGCCCCAAGCCGATTTACATTCGAGTCACCCTCTTTGTCGAGCGTGAGTCGCAGAAGGGCATCGTGATCGGGCAGGGCGGTCGCACGCTCAAGCGGATCGGCACGCACGCGCGCACCCGTCTCGAAACGCTGCTGGGCGAGAAGGTGTATCTCGAGACGCGGGTCAAGGTGCTGGCCCATTGGCGTCGCAATGCGCACGCGCTGACACGATTCGGCTTTCCCGTCCCCGAACCCGAGGCTCGATGATGCCGCTGTCGCCGCAACTGCTGGAGATTCTCGTCTGCCCCAAGTGCAAGGGCGACCTCGAATACCGTGAGGCGCCGGCCGAGGCACTGGTCTGCCATCATTGCCGCCTGGTGTACGCCGTCGAAGACGACATTCCGATCATGCTGATCGACGAAGCCACCCCGCTCGACTGACGCCATGATTTCCATCGAGACATTGCGAGCCGCCGCGACCAGCGAGGCGGCAGCCACCGGCTCGCCGGTGGTGGGTACCGAACATCTGTTGTTGGCGTGGCTCAAGCTCTCGAGCGGCCCGGCAGCCGAGGCATTTCGTACCGGTGGCCTGACGCCGGAGAGCTTCGCAACAATGATCAGCGGCGGGCGCCGCGCGCCAGCCGATCCCGATGCGGCACCCGGCAGCGTGTCGTCGCACGCACAGCGGGCCCTCGCGGCAGCAGAGCAATCGGCTCGTCAGGCCGGACGCGCCGCCGCCGACGCCGACGATGTCCTGCTGGCCATGACGCGGGAACCGCGCGGCGCGATTGCCCGGGCACTCACCCAGGCGAAGGTCAAGCCTACACAGTTGCGGGGCTTGCTCCGGCCAGGTGACCGGGCTGCCGGGCCGCCGAAACAGCCGCCGCCCAAGCCGAAAATGGACGTACCCGGACGAGGCGCCGACGCCGTGCCTCCCGATTCGGCGACCGGGCGCCAGGCGCGCCCCCGGCACGACCCCGAGATCGATCACATCCCGGAGGCGAAGGCGCCGCCCCGGCCCCGGTTGGAGCCGCCGCCCAAACCGGCGCCGGCGCCGCGCGCATCGCGATGGGACGCGACCTGGCTGGTATTCCTTGCCGTTCCGGCGTCGATCATCTGTCGATACGCCACGGACAACGCGATCGCGATCTTCGCCACGGCCGGCATCGCCATCGTGCTGCTCGCGGCCGTGCTCGCGCGCGCCACGGAACATCTCGCGCGGCACACCGGACCTGTAATCGGCGCCGTCGTCAGCGCCGCCTTCGGTAACGCGCCCGAGGTGATCGTGGCGATCGCCGCGTTGCATGCGGGATATCTCGATGTCGTCAAGGCGTCGATCGCCGGCTCGATTCTCGGCAACCTGTTGCTGTTGCTCGGCCTGGTGCTGCTCACCGCCGGGCGGAAATCCCGGACGATTCACTTCAGCCGGACCAACGCGGGCATGAGCTCCACCATGCTCGCGCTCGCGATCGCGGCATTGCTGATGCCGTCGCTCCTCAGAGGCACGGCGGCCGAGCAGCACCTGACCGACCTGTCGCGCGGCGTGGCCGTCATCCTGGTACTGGTCTATGTCGCGTCGCTCTGGTTCAGCCTCAACACCCACCGGCAGATCGTCCCGGCGCCGCACGAGACGTCGCCCGGCCGACGCTGGTCGCCGGCGCTCGCCGTCGGCATCCTCGCCGCGGCCACGGCCGTGATCGCTGTGGAATCGGGCTTGCTGGTCGACACTATCGTGCCAGTGACACAGCGCCTGGGCCTGACCGAGACCTTCGTGGGGTTGATCGTGCTTCCGCTGATCGGCAATGCGGCCGAAAGTGCCACGGCGCTGCGCGCCACCCTGCACGGGCGCACCGAACTGGCGATGCAGATCGCGCTCAGCTCCAGCACGCAGATCGCGTTGCTGGTCGCGCCGTTGCTGGTGCTGGTGGGCGCCGCCATCGGCCAGTCCATGAACCTGGTGTTTCCCCTGTTCGAAGTCGGCGCGCTGGGGATCGCGGTCGTGGTGTCGGCGCTGATCATGCTCGATGGAGAATCACACTGGCTCGAGGGACTCCAGCTGCTTGCCTTGTACGGCATGATCGCCGTGGCCGTCTGGTTCATTTGACCGGACCACGGGGGGCACCTACCTTGCCGATCCGTACCTTTTGCCGGGAGCGCCGGCGTGCCGCATCAGCGACGCGTCATCTTGTATTGCGGAGCGGATGATCGCCCGCTGCCCGACCTGCTGGTGCGGTGGGCCCGCGCCCGCGAGGTCGGCGTGGAACGCTTTGCCGATGTCGACGAGGTGGCCACGCTGGTGCTGCGCGGGCGTGGTGCTGCGGTGGTGATCGACGAACGGTCGTGTCACGCGCCCGGCGGCGAGCTGGTGCGGCGGCTCAAGTCCGACGCCTCGACGGCCATCGTGCCCGTCACGGTGTTCAGCGACATGCACGACACCGCCACCGTGGTGCAGTGGTACGCATGCGGCGCCGACGAGGTGTTGTCGCCGCTGATCGAGGCGGCGGAGCAGCTGGCCCGGCTGGATGCCCTGGTGGTGCGGACCGAGCGCGACGTGGCGGTGCATC
This sequence comes from uncultured Gemmatimonadales bacterium, assembly GCA_963796635.1. Taxonomy (GTDB): domain Bacteria; phylum Gemmatimonadota; class Gemmatimonadetes; order Gemmatimonadales; family GWC2-71-9; genus Palsa-1233. The sequence continues at coordinate 1,173,179 of CAWCMH010000001.1, read as the reverse complement.
CGTCGACGCGCCTGCCGGGCACCAACGAGATCGAGCGCGAGATCCGGCGGCGCCTCGAGGGTGGCGGCATGTTCGCGGTCTGTTACGCCGACCTCGACCATTTCAAGGAATTCAACGACCGGTACAGCTACTACGACGGCGACCGGGTCATCTACATTCTGTCGCGGGTGTTGCACGACGTGGTGCGTGGTCTCCTCGGTTCCGACGGGTTTGTCGGCCATATTGGTGGCGACGACTTCATTTTTGTCGTCCCGTTCACGGAATACGCACCGGTGTGCACCGAGATCCTGGCGGTGTTCGACGAACTGATTCCGTTGCAGTACAATGAACAGGACCGGCGCGCCGGCTATTTTTTCGGCAAGGACCGGCGCGGCCAGCTGCACCGCGTGCCGCTCATGACGCTGTCGATCGGCGTCGTGACGAATCAGCACCATCGGTTCACGCACCCGGCGCAGGTGAGCGAGCTGGCCACGGAAATGAAGAGTTACGCCAAGACGCTGCCGGGATCGGTGTTCGTGGTTGACCGCCGGCGTGGCGACATGGAAATTCGCAGCGGTCCCGGCGGGCGCGATGCCCGCACCGCGTGAGGTCACGATGAACGTCACTTGCCCGCAGTGTGCCACCGTATTCCGCGTCGACCCGGCCAAGGTGCCGGAGCAAGGCGTGCGTGCCCGTTGTTCGGTTTGCGGCGGGTTGATCGCCGTACGTCGAAGCGGCATCGCGGCCCCCATTGCGGCACCGGCCGCCGAGGCAGCCCCTCCGGCGCCGCCGCTTGTCGAAGCTGCGCCGCCTGCGGCGCCTCCGGCGCCGCCGCCATCACCCGCTCGCGCGGCGGACGTCGCCCCCGCGGCGCCTCCGCCAGTAGCCGCTGTCCCGCGTCCGCAGCCGGCCGTCGCCCAGCCACATCCCCCAGCGCCACCGCCGCCGCCACCGCAGACGGATGCGTCGCCGCCGGTTGAGCCGCGCCGGCCAGTTCCACCGTCCGCGCCACCGCCGCTCACCGCCCGCGGCCCAGCCGCGCGATCGCGGCGCGGCGGCCGGTGAGCACCGATTCAACAATCCGTTCCTCCAGCACGATCCATCGACGCGTGCCCGACGGCTGGCGCGCGCGCTGGTGTCGGACCTGGTCGTGTACTACCCGGAAAAGCGCCAACGCGGGCTCGCCGAGGGCAATCTCAAGGAGCTGTTCAGCGAGGAGATCCGCAAGAGCTGGGAGGAATACTCCGAGCAGGTGGGCGAGGAACTTGCGTCCACCACACCGTATTTCACCGAAGCACTGAACGAGATTCTCGCCGAGGGACGCACCACGTTCGATTGAACCGGCAGCCCGCGGCCGGGGCTGATATCTTTGGGCTTCAACCAGGGATGATCATGCCGGACGTAACCGAACGCATCAGTGCACTGCAGCGTCGCGCTGCCGAACTCCGAGACTATCTTTGACCTCGATCGCAAGGTAGCGCGCCTGCGCGATCTCGAGGCGCGGCAGGGGGAATCCGCGTTCTGGGCCGACGCCGCTCGCGCCCGCGAACAGGTCGAGGAAATCCGCACGCTCAAGGGCTGGGTCACGCCATTTCATCTGCTCGGCGCTCGCCTCGACGACGCGGCGGCGCTGGATGAGTTGCTCGCGGCCGAGCCCGATGAAGCGCTGGCCGCCGAGCTCGTGGACGAGGTCGCGCGCGCCGGGCGCGATCTCGATGCCCTCGAGTTGCAGACCATGCTGCAGGGCGCCGACGACGCCCGCGGCGCGATCCTGACCATCCATCCAGGCGCGGGCGGCACCGAGTCGCAGGACTGGGCCGAAATGCTGATGCGCATGTACGTGCGCTGGGCCGAGCGCAAGGGATTCGACGTGACGATTCTCGACTTGATGCCGGGCGAGGAAGCCGGCATCAAGTCGGTGTCGATCGAGGTCACCGGACAATACGCCTACGGCTTTCTCAAGGCCGAAAAGGGTGTCCACCGCCTGGTGCGGATCTCGCCCTACGACAGCCAGGCGCGCCGGCATACCTCGTTCGCGTCGGTCTTCGTTTACCCCGACATCGACGACACGATCGAAATCGACCTGCGTGATGAAGACATCAAGATGGACGTCTTTCGCGCGTCCGGTGCGGGCGGCCAGCATGTCAACAAGACGTCGTCGGCCGTCCGGTTGACGCACGTGCCGACCGGGCTCGTCGTGTCATGCCAGCAGGAACGGAGTCAGTTCAAGAATCGCGACGTGGCGATGAAAATGTTGCGCGCGGCGCTCTATCAGCGCAAGCTGGAGGAGCAGGAAGCCGCTCGCGCGCTCGTCGAAGCGACCAAGACCGACAATTCGTGGGGCAACCAGATCCGCTCGTATGTGTTCCAGCCCTACACCATGGTCAACGATCACCGCACCGAGGTGAAGGTCAGCGACGTACAGCGGGTGATGGACGGCGACCTGGATGGCTTCATCTCCGCCTACCTCAAGCGCTTCGGCGCCAAGGCCGCGTGAGCGACGCGACCGACCGCAGCTATGTCGAAACGGCGCGGCGCGACAAGCGCGCGCAGCTCGAGGCGCGCGGTGTGGCGCCGTTCGCGTATCGCTATGACCGGAGCCACACGGCGGCCGCGGCGGTCGCGGCCTGGCGCGACGACATCGGCGACGACGGTCCGATCGTCCGCGTCGCCGGTCGGCTGGTGGCGATGCGCGGGCAGGGCAGGACGCTGTTCGCGCACCTCGAAGACGAGTCGGGGCGGGTGCAACTCTACTTCAAGCGCGATCAGCTCGGCGATGCGTGGGATCTGGTCGAACTGCTCGATCTCGACGACCACATCGGGGCGCGCGGGAGAATGTTCCGCACGCGGAGCGGCGAGGTGAGCGTCTGGGTCGATGACGTCCAGCTGCTGGCCAAGTCTTCCCGGCCGTTGCCGCGCGGCAAGACGGAGACGCTGGCCGACGGCAGCAGCGTCGTACACGGCGGCTTGACCGATCCCGAGGTGCGCTATCGTCAGCGCTACGCCGACTTTGCCGTGCATCCGGCGTTGCGCGACGTATTCCGGTTGCGCGCGCGCGCCATCGCGTTCGTGCGCCGGTTTCTCGACGATCGCGGATACCTGGAAGTGGAAACGCCGGTGCTGCAGCCGCTCTACGGCGGCGCCGCCGCGCGGCCGTTCACCACGCACCATCACGCGCTCGACATGCCACTCTACCTCCGGATCGCCGACGAGCTGTATCTCAAGCGGCTGATTGTCGGCGGGTTCGAGCGTGTCTACGAGATCGGGCACGACTTCCGGAACGAGGGGATGGATCGGACCCACAATCCCGAATTCACCATGCTGGAGTTCTACCAGGCCTACGCCGATTACACCGACATGCTCGCCCTGGTCGAGCAACTGATCAGCCAGCTCGTCGACACCGCGCTTGGTGGGATGACGCACGAACGCGCCGGCGTGTCACTCGACTTCACGCCGCCCTACCGACAGGTCCGATTCGTGGAGGGCATTCGCGAGATCGCCGGACTCGACGTGCTCACGGCGAGCGAATCGGAGTTGCGCGACCTGCTGCGGCAGCATGGGGAATCGGCCGACCGGGTTGCGGGCCTGGCCGGTGGGCGGCTGCTTGATGAAGTCTTCAAGTACACGCTCGAGCCGACGCTGGTGCAGCCCACCTTCGTGATCGACTATCCGCGCGCACTGTCACCGCTGGCCAAGGTGCATCGCACCGATGCCCGGCTCGCCGAGCGGTTCGAACTGTTCGTCAACGGCACGGAACTCGCCAACGCGTTCAGCGAGCTGAATGATCCGGACGACCAGCGCGCGCGATTCGTCGACCAAGGCGCGCAGCGCGCGGCCGGCGATGAGGAAGCCCATCAACTCGACGCCGACTACATCCGGGCGCTGGAGTACGGCATGCCGCCCACGGGCGGCGTCGGGATCGGCATCGACCGGCTGGTGATGTTGCTGACCGACCAGGCGTCGATTCGCGACGTGATCCTCTTTCCGGCGATGCGCGCCGAAACCGACGCGCGCGGCCACGCGCCGCGTTGAGCATGCGGTTCACCGGCTGGTGGCCCACCGCGCTCGAGCGGCGCATTGCGCTGCGCTATCTGCGCGGCCAGCGCGGCAGCCGCAATGCCTCGTTGCAGACGATCATCGCCATGGGCAGCATCATGCTCGGCGTCAGCGCACTGATCGTGGTCCTCGGCGTGATGAACGGACTGCGCAACGACCTGCGCGATCGCATCCTGGTCGGCTCGCCGCACCTGCACGTGCTCACCTACGGACCGACGTTGCGCATCGATGACTGGCGGCGTCAGCTCGCGGTGATCCGCCGGGATCCCGATGTCGTCGCCGCGGCGCCCGAAATTTCGGCACAGTCACTGGTGCAGAACGCCGCCGGCTTTCCGGAGGGCGTGCTGGTGTCGGGGCTGGTGCCCGGCGAGGGCACCGACGGCGTGCTGCACTTCGACAGCGTGATGACCGAGGGCGATCTGCACTTCAAGACCACGCTCCCCGACGTCGACGGTGCCGTGGTCATCGGCGCGAGTCTGGCCGAACATCTGTCGTCATATCCCGGCGACGTCATCTACATGTATTCGCCGGCAGGGCTCCGGGTCAACCGGGTGACCGGCACCTACGCGGCCCCGCGGCGCTGGGCGATGCAGGTGACCGGTGTCTTCAAGACGGGCATGTACATCTACGACAACCAGTACGTGCTGATGAGCCTTGCGACCGGGCAGGCATTCACCGGACTCGACACCGCCGTATCCGCGATCGGTGTCCGCTTGCGCGATCCGTGGCAATCCGAACAGGTCGCCCGCCGATTGACGGCCACATTGGGGTACCCGTTTTTTGTGGAAACCTGGCAGTCCAAGAATTCCTCGCTCTTCTCGGCGCTGGAACTCGAGAAGCTCGCGATGGGCCTGGTGATCTTCTTCATCATGGTGGTCGCGGCGTTCAACATCGTGGGTACACTCACGATGGTCGTGGCGTTCAAGACTCGCGAAATCGGCATCCTGCAGACCATGGGCCTCCCGGCCCGCGGCGTTGCCCGGGTATTCCTCGCCCAGGGCGCCATTGTGGGACTGGCGGGCACGCTGCTCGGGTTGCTGGCCGGCCTGGGCGTGGGCACGCTCGTCGACCGGCGCATCCACATCGATCCGACCATCTATTTCATCGATCGCCTGCCGGTGCACATCGAGGTGAGCGACGTGCTGATCGTGGTACTCGCCAGCATTGCGGTCGCGGTGTTCGCGACCATTCCATCGTCGCGTCGTGCGGCGCGACTGCAGCCCGTCGACGCGATTCGGTCGGAGTGATGGCATTGCTCGAGGCTCGCGGCCTGGTCCGCCGCTTCATTGGCGGCGACGGCGCGACGATTCCGGTGCTCGACGGTGTCAACCTCGCGGTCACGCGCGGCGAGTTCGTCGCGATCATCGGTGCCAGTGGGTCGGGCAAGAGCACGCTGCTGCACCTGCTCGGGGCGCTCGATCGGCCGGATGCCGGCGACATCGTGCTTGAAGGGCAGTTGTTCGGCGGGCTGCGGCGCGACGAGTTGACGGTGATGCGGAACCGGCGGATCGGTTTCGTGTTTCAGTTTCATCACCTGTTGCGCGACTTCACCGCGCGGGAAAACGTGATGATGCCCTTGTTGATCGGTGGCACCTCGCCGGCGACCGCCGCGGCGCAGGCCGACCAGTTGCTCGCGCAGGTGGGCCTCGCGTCGCGCGCCGCATCGCGCGTGGTGGTGCTGTCGGGGGGCGAACAGCAGCGCGTGGCCCTGGCGCGCGCGCTGGTGACGCGCCCGGCCGTGCTCCTGGCCGATGAGCCAACCGGCAATCTCGACCCGCACACCGCGGCGACCATGCACGATCTGCTCACCGATCTGGCGCGGGCAAGCCAGGCCGCGGTGGTAACGGTGACGCACAATCGTGCCCTGGCGCAGCGGGCCGATCGCGTCCTCGCGCTGGAGGACGGCGTGTTGCGTCCGGCCGCACCAATCGACGTGCTGCCGTGACGCAGTGCCAGGCGTGTCATGCGCGCGAAGCCGTCGTCCGGTTGACCGAAATCGTGGGCAACGACGTGACGACCGTGCATCTGTGCAGCCAATGCGCCGCCGAACGCGGCATCGAATCCGAGAGCGACGCCACCCAGACGCCGCTGGGCGCCTTCCTTGCCGCGGTGGGCGCCAGCGGTGCACCGGTCGCCGCCGTGGCGACCACCGCGCCCGCCGTCGCGTGCCCGGGATGCGGCGCGACGCTGCAGGACTTCCGTGCATCCGGTCGGATTGGATGCGCGACATGCTGGACCACCTTCGAGCCGACCCTGCGCGACCTCCTTCGGCGCCTGCACGGTGCGACGCGGCACACCGGCGCAACGTATGCGGTACCCGGCGTCACGCCGGGCGCGACGACGATGAGCGACGGCCCGCTGGCGCGCGAGACGCTGCGCGATGCGTTGCGGGCCGCGGTCGCGGCGGAGCAGTTCGAGCGTGCCGCCGAGCTCCGGGATCAACTCCGCAGTCTGGGACCCGAATGACCGATGTCACGTTGATCCCCGATGGCGGCATGCCCTGGCTGGACGCCAGCGGACCGCATGCGGGCCTGGTGTTGTCCACTCGCGTGCGTCTGGCGCGCAATCTCGCCGGGATTCCGTTTCGCGGACGCAACACCGGTACCCAGCGCAGCGGCGTGATCGACACGGTGGCGGCGGCCGCTGCGCACGCCCCCGCGTTTGCGGATGCGACGCTCTACCGGCTCGACACGTTGTCGCCGTTGACGCGTCAGTGGCTGAGTGAACGACAGCTCGTCTCACGCGATCTTGCGGGACTCGGTGGCAAGGAGCGGCCAGCCAGCGGTGGCGGGCTGCTGCTCGGTCGCGTCGCGAGTGCGCTGCTCAACGAGGAAGATCATCTGCGACTGCAGGCCTTCCGGTCCGGCTTCGCGCTCGAGGCGGCGTATGCCGCCGCCGCAGGAGCCGATCACGATCTCGGCGTACGGGTTTCCTTCGCCTTCCACGCCGAGTTCGGCTATCTTACGGCGTGTCCGACCAACGTTGGCACCGGCATGCGCGCATCGGTGCTGATTCACCTGCCGGCGCTGTCGCTGACGCGGGAAATCGCCAAGGTGCTGCACGGGCTGGCGCAGGTCGGGCTGACGTCGCGCGGCCTGTTCGGCGAGGGTAGCGAGGCGCTCGGCCAGTTGTATCAGTTGTCGAATCAGACCACGCTCGGCCATTCCGAAGCCGAGTTGCTTGACCGGCTCGGGCGCATGGTGCGCCAGGTGATGGAGTATGAATTGCGCGCGCGCGACGTGCTGGTGCGCGACGCGCGCCGGCGGATGGAAGATGGCATCTGGCGCGCCTGGGCGATCCTGCGATATGCCCGCGCGCTGTCGTTCGAGGAACTGGTCGACCTGATCGGCAACGTCCGGCTCGGCGTGACCATGCGCGTCCTGCCCGACATGCCACTGTACACGCTCAATCGCCTGCTGGTGGTCAGCCAGCCCGCGCACGTCGCGGCGGCAGCAGGCGTGAATCTCGATGACGAGGCCTTGTCCGAACATCGCGCGGCCCTGGTACGCCGCATGTTCGGAGAGACGGAGACGCAATGAACGGCTACAACTTCACCGACCGGGTGCGCAAGGTGCTGCAGATGGCGCGCGAGGAAGCGGCGCGGCTGCACCATGAATACGTCGGTACCGAGCACATCCTTCTCGGCCTCATCCGTGAGGGCGAGGGCGTGGCCGCGGCCGTGCTGACCAACCTCGGCGTCGAGCTCGAGGAGATCCAGCAGAAGATCGAGGAGACGGTCAAGAAGGGAAAGGCCGCGGCCGCCGCCGGACCCGAGCTGCCGTACACGTCGCGCGCCAAGAAGGTGCTCGAGCTTGCGATGATGGAAGCGCGGGAACTGAATCACTCCTACGTCGGCACGGAGCACCTGCTGCTCGGCCTGCTGCGCGAGGAAAAGGGCATCGCCGCCCAGGTGCTGACCGACGCCGGCGTCACGCTGGAGCAATCCCGCGCCGAGACCCTGCGACTGCTGGGCAGCGACCTCCCGCAAGGCCAGGCCGCGGCGGGCGCGGCGCCCAGTGGGCCACAGGCGGTGCCGCCGAAGTCCGAGAAGAAGTCCAAGACGCCGGCGCTCGATCACTTCTGCCGCGATCTCACGGTGCTCGCCGCCGAAGGGGCGCTCGATCCGACCATCGGGCGCGCCAAGGAAATCGAGCGCGTCATGGAGATCCTGGCGCGCCGCAAGAAGAACAATCCCGTGCTGATCGGCGAGCCGGGCGTCGGCAAGACGGCCATCGTCGAGGGCCTGGCGCTGCTGATCGCGAACGGGCAATGCCCCGATGTGCTGCGCGAACATCGCGTGCTGTCGCTCGACATGGCCGCCGTGATCGCCGGCACCAAGTATCGGGGGCAATTCGAGGAACGGCTCAAGGCGGTGATGAACGAAATCGCCCAGAGCAAGAACGTGATCCTCTTCATCGACGAGCTGCACACGCTGGTGGGCGCGGGTGCCGCCGAAGGGGCCATCGACGCCTCGAACATGCTCAAGCCGGCGCTGGCCCGTGGCGAGTTGCAGTGCGTCGGTGCGTCCACGTTGAACGAGTACCGCAAGTACATCGAGAAGGACGGCGCGCTCGAGCGGCGATTCCAGACGGTCGTGGTCGATCCGCCGTCGGTCGCCGAAACGGTGGAGATTCTCAAGGGCCTGCGGAAGAAGTACGAGGATCACCACCGCGTCGTGATCCCCGATGCGACCCTGCAGGTCGCCGCCGAACTGGCCGACCGGTACATCACCGACCGGTTTCTGCCGGACAAGGCGATCGACGTGATCGATGAAGCTGGTGCGCGCGCGCGACTCGCGTCGCAGCACCCGCCCGCCCAGATCGGCGAACTCAAGACCGAGCTCGAGCAGGTCACGGCCGAGAAGGAAGAGTCGGTACGCGACCAGAATTTCGAGAAGGCCGCGGCGTTGCGCGATCGCGAGCGCGACCTGCAGGGCCAGATCCGCACCGTGCAGGTCGAGTGGGAAGCCGAACGGCAGACGCGACGGCCGGTGATCGACGAGGAAGCGATCGCGTTCATCGTGGGCCGGTGGACCGGCGTGCCGGTCACCCGCATCCAGGAGGCCGAAGCCGCTCGCCTGCTGCGCATGGAAGACGAGATCCACGAGTCGGTGATCGGGCAGGACGAGGCGATTCATACGGTCGCACGGGCCATCCGTCGTTCCCGGGCCGGCCTCAAGGATCCCAATCGGCCGATCGGCTCGTTCATCTTTTCGGGCCCGACCGGCGTCGGCAAGACCGAGCTGGCGCGCGCGCTCGCGCGCTTCCTGTTCAACGATCCGAGTGCGCTGATCCGGGTCGACATGTCGGAGTACATGGAGAAGTTCTCGGTGTCGCGGCTGATCGGCGCGCCGCCGGGGTATGTCGGCTACGAGGATTCGGGCACGCTCACCAAGGCGGTGCGCCGCAAGCCGTATTCGGTGGTGCTGCTCGACGAGATCGAGAAGGCGCATCCCGACGTGTTCAACATCCTGCTGCAAGTGCTCGACGAGGGGCATCTGACCGACAACTACGGCCGGGTGATCGATTTCAAGAACACGGTGGTGATCATGACGTCGAATGTCGGTGCGCGCGACCTGCTCAAAGGGAGCTCGCTCGGCTTTCACGCGGTTGACGGGCAGAAGCCGTTCGACAAGATGTCGGAGACGGTCAAGGACGAGATCAGCAAGGTCTTCAATCCGGAGTTTCTCAACCGGCTGGACGACGTCATCGTGTTCCACCCGCTCAGCCGGGAGCACATCGCGCAGATCGTGCGCGTACTGCTGCGCGACGTGATGCGCCGGGTGGGCGACGACGTCAAGCTGACGCCGGCGGCGCTCGATTTCCTGGCCGAACACGGGTTTGACCAGAACTTTGGCGCTCGCCCCTTGCGCCGCGCCATCCAGCGGTTCATCGAGGATCCCCTCAGCGAACGCATCCTCGGCGGCGAATTCGCGCCGGGCGACGAAATCGAGGTCGACGTGGCGCCCGACGGCGACAAGCTCGCGTTCCGGGCGCTGACCGGCACCGGCGCCTGATCCAGATGCGCTTGGCATGGCGGTTCATCGCGGGGGTGGCGTTCGCGTGCACGGCAGTGGCGGCACGGCCGGCCGTGGCCCGCGCGCAGAACGGCGAACCGGCGACGCCGGCGCCTGCTTCGCGTCGACAGCATCGCCGTGGTCGGCAACGTCCGCAACCACGCCGACCAGATCATCCTGGTGTCCGGCCTGCTGCTGCACTCGACGCCCAACTTTCGCGACGTGCAACGCGCGATCCAGAACCTGTTCGCGTCCGGCCAGTTCGACGACGTGCACATCGACCAGGAAACCGTCAACGGCAAGTTCACGCTGGTGATCATCGTGAAGGAACGGCCGCTGCTGCTGGGCTGGTCGGTGCACGGCGTCGTCGCGCGGCCGGTGCACGACGTCGAGGACCTGATCCACCTGGTGCGCAGCCGCCCGATCGATCGCACGGCGGTGGCCCATGCGCGGTTCGCGATCGATTCGATGTACCGCAAGGACGGATACTACGCGGCGCACACCACGGTGGACGAAATGCCCGACAGCCTCGGCGTCCGGCTGGCGTTCAATGTCGTGGAGGGGAGTCGCGTCACCATCGCGGAGATCGACGTTCAGGGCAACGCGCACTTTCCGGCCAGTCAACTGGTCAAGGTGATGGAGTCGAAACCGGAAGGATTCTTCTGGTTCCGCTCGGGCGAATACGACCAGCGCAAGGTCGATCGCGACATCCGGGAGCACCTGCCGGCCTGGTATGCCGCGCACGGCCTGATCGACATGCAGGTGCTGCACGATACACTGCTGGCGACGCCCGGCAGCAGCAAGGCCGTGTTGCAGATGAGCCTTGACGAAGGCAAGGTCTATCACGTCGGCACCATCAGCATCGTCGGCAACCGGCGATTCTCGCTCGAGGAACTCGGGGCGTTGATTCCGTTCGCGCCCCCCGACCAGATCGGCACCGGCAAGAACATCGGCGTCGTGTTCGATCGCGGCGCGTGGGAAGCGGCCACCAGCAAGGCGCTGGAACTGTACCAGAACAGCGGCTACATCTCGGCCGAGGTCGACGCGCAGCAGGCGCGGCGGACCCTGCCCGACGGAACGCCGGTGATCGACCTTCGCTGGCAGATCATCGAGCGCAATCCGGCCACGATCGAGAAGATCAACATCGTGGGCAACGAGGTGACCCACGAGCGGATCATCCGCGAAGCGATCGTGATGCTGCCGGGGCAGTTGTTCAGCCGCGACCGCATGATCCGCTCGTACCAGAACGTGTCGAACCTGGGATTCTTCCAGCAGCCGATGGCGATTCCGGACGTGCAGCCGCTGCCCGATGGCAACGTCGACGTGACGTTCCATGTGCAGGAAAAGCACACCGGCAACATCAACTTCGGCGCATCGGTGGGGCAGGGGACCGGCCTGGGCGGCTTCCTCGGACTCGAGGAGCCCAACCTGTTCGGCCGTGGCAAGCATGGCAAGATCCAGTGGCAGTTCGGCCAGAACATCACCGACTTCCAGCTCAGCTATACCGACCCGACGCTGTTCGACAGCCGCGTGTCGGGCACCGCCACGTTGTATGACTCGCGGCTGCGGTACATCGTCGGCGATCTCGGCCAGCAGCAGTCGGCCGGCGGCTCGGTGCAGATCGGGGTCCCGTTCCTGGGCTCGCGATATTCGCGCGTGTTCGCCAGCTATGGCCTGCAGAACGTGCGCTACACCCAGGGATCCGCCGACCTTCAGGCGGTCTACAATTGTGCGCCGTGCACCCGCTCGACGCTGGGCGTGTCGTTTCTCCATGACACCCGCATCGGGTTGCCGTTCCCGACCGCCGGAAGCATGGTGACGGTCAATCTCGAGCAGAACGGCGGCCCGCTCGGCGGCGATGGCAACTACCAGAAGCTCAACATCGACACGCGCTGGTTCACGCCACTCGGCAGCATGGGCGGCAAGCCGGGACAGATTGGCAGCGGCATCCAGTTCACGCTCGGGCTGACGGCGAAGTCGGGATTCATCTTCGGCAACACCGGCAACTTCTACACCGAGTTGTACAGCATGGGCGGCGTGCAGTATGGCATCCCGCTGCGAGGCTACGACGAGTTCTCCATCACGCCCAACGGCTACAACCCGAACGCGTCGTCGACCAGCGCCACGCCGTCGTCGTTCGGCAAGTCGTACGCCGCGTTCACCACCGAGGCGGGCGCGCGGTTGTCGCAGTCGATCTACGTGGACCTGTTCATCGACGCCGGCAACGTCTACCGCAACGCGGCGCAGTACGACCCGACCCGGCTGTACCGCGGTGTCGGCATCGGCGTGGCCCTCATCTCGCCGCTGGGCCCCATCGGGGTCGACCTGGGGTACGGCATCGACCGGACCGACCTGCAGGGCCACCCCAACCCGGGCTTTCATCTGCACTTCCGCCTTGGCAACTTCTTCTGACCGGCCACGTATGGCCACCAACCCCCGGACCGACAAGGACCGCCTGATGATTCGTCACGAAGTTTTCGCGATTGCCGTGCTGTGCGCCGGCAGCCTGAGCGTTGCCACCAGCCGGGCCGGCGCGCAGTCGCCATGCGCGCAGAGCAAGGTGGCATTCGTGCGCGGCGAGGCCATCCTCAACAGCATCCCCGACTACGTCCGCGCCGATTCGTCCCTGCAGCTGCAGAACAACGAATATCAGCAGCAGATCCAGCAGATGCAGGCAACGCTCGATTCGGCGGCCAGCGCCTACCAGGAAAAGTCGACGCTGATGACGCCGACCGCCAAGACCGCCGAGCTGAAGAAGCTGCAGGATCAGCGGACCCAGATGGACCAGCGCGTCAGTGACCTCCGCCAGAAGGCCCTCGATCAACGGCAGCAGCTCTTTCAGCCGATCGAGACCCGGGTGCAGGACATCATCGACGGGATGCGGGCGGAGTACAACTGCGCCATCATCCTCGACGCGAACTCGCAGGCCGGTGTGATCCTGTCCGCCGACAAGTCGCTCGACCTGACCGATCGCGTGATCGCCCGGCTGAAGAGTTCCGAATCATCGCCTCCGCCGCCTGCGCCGGCCGCCGGGTTGAGGCCGCCGTCACCCACGCCGGTGCGCAAGCCCTGACACCGCCGTCACGCGTCGAGCTCACCACGCGAGCGGTCGCCGACCTGGTGGGCGGCCGCTTGGCCGGTGATGCCGGTGTGCTGGTGCGCGGGGCGCGCGCCCTGGACCGCGCCGGCGCCGATGACATCGCCATGTGCGCCTCGCCGGCGTACGTCCGGCAGATGGCCGACTCGCGCGCCGCGGCGGTGCTCGTCCCCGACGCGCTGGCGGACGAACCGGCCGCGGGCGTGCGCATCGTCGTGTCCGACCCCCCCGCGGCGATGACTCTCGTGCTCGACGCCTTGTATCCGCAGCCACCGCGCGTAGCGGCTGTGGCCGCGACGGCGCGACTCGGGGCGGGTACGCGGCTCGGGGCGGGTACCTCGATCGGCGAGTACGCCGTGATCGGCGCGCGCGTCAGTATTGGCGCGCGCACCGTCATTGAATCGCACGTCGTCGTCGGCGATGATGTGGCGATCGGCGATGACGGGCGGATCGATGCTCATGCGACCATCTACACGGGCGCCGTCCTCGGCCATCGGGTCCACTGCAAGGCGGGGGCGGTGATCGGCGGGGATGGGTTCGGCTACGCGCCCGCCGCACCGCCGCGCCATCGCGTACGCCACGTGGGCGGGTGCATCATCGAAGACGACGTCGACATCGGCTCGAACAGTTGCGTCGATCGCGGATCGCTGGACGATACGCGCATCGGCCACGGCACCAAGATCGACAACCTGGTGCACGTCGCGCACAACGTGCGCACGGGGCCGGATTGCCTGGTGATGGCGGGCGTCGGCATCGCCGGCAGCGCGCACCTGGGTGCGCGGGTGATCATGGCTGGACACTCGGGCTGCGCCGACCATGTCGTGATCGGTGCGGACGTGCGTGTCGGCGCCCAGGCCGGCGTGATCGGGGACGTGGGCGCGGGCGCCACGGTGAGCGGCTTCCCGGCGCGACCGCACCAGGAGTACCTGCGGGCGATGGCCGGGCTGTATCGTCTCGCGCCCCACGCCCGGGCGCTCGAGGGACTGGCGCGACGGAACCCTGATGCCTAGGCGCACGCTCGCGCGCACCGCGCAAGTCGACGGCACCGGGTTGCACACCGGCGCGCACACCCGCGTCCGATTGCAGCCTGCAGAGGCCGGCGCGGGCATCTTCTTCTGTCGCGACGATCTCGACGGACACCCCGCCGTCCCGGCGCGCGTCACCGAGGTGGAGGCCACCGAGCGGCGGACCCGCCTGGCGCGCGGCGAGGCGCGCGTGGACACGGTTGAGCACCTGCTGGCGGCCGCGCACGCATGGCAGCTCGACGACCTCCAGATCCTCATCGACGGACCTGAACCGCCGATTCTCGACGGCTCGTTCCTGCCGTGGTTCGAGGCGATTGACCAGGCGGGCATCGTCGACCAGGACGGTGATCCGGCGGTGGTGCGCGTGGACACGCCATTCGCCATCCAGGAGGGCGAGGCGCGGTACCTGGTGGGGCCGGGCAACGGTCTTTCCATCACCACGACAATCCAGTGGGATCATCCGGTCATCGGTCGCCAGTCGATCAGCCACGATCTGTCGTGTGACGCGTTTCGTCGCGACATCGCGCCGGCGCGCACCTTCGGATTCATCGGCGAGGTCGAAAAGCTCCAGCAGCGAGGCCTGCTGCAGGGCGCCACCCCGGACATGGCGGTGGTGCTGTCCGATACGGCGATTGCGAGCGGTGAGCTGCGCTGGCCCGACGAATTCGCCCGCCACAAGCTGGGGGACGTGATTGGCGACCTCGCGCTGCTGGGCGCGCGGATCAACGCCCGGATCGTCGCGGAACGGCCCAGCCATCAGGGAAACGTCGCGCTCGCCCGCGCAATCGCTCGGCGGGGCTCCCGCGCCGACCCGACCCACCTCGACGTGACGCGGATCATGGAGGTCCTGCCGCACCGGTTTCCGTTCCTGTTGGTCGACCGGATCATCGAGATGGAGGCGGGCGTCCGCATCGTCGGGCTGAAGAACGTGACCATGAACGAACCGTTCTTTCAGGGCCACTTTCCCGGTCACCCGATCATGCCGGGCGTCCTGATCGTCGAGGCGATGGCGCAGGTCGGTGGTATGCTCATGATGGGGATGGTTGAGGACCCGGCGTCGAAGGTGGTCTACTTCGCATCACTCGATGGTGTGCGCTTCCGCCGTCCGGTGCGCCCGGGCGATCAACTCCGGTTCGAAGTCGACATCGTGAAGGTGCGGGGAACAGTCGTGCGGACCCGGGGACAGGCGTTTGTGGACGGACAGATTGTCTGCGAGGCGGATATGACGGCCACCGTGATCGACCGATGACGCAACGCATCCATTCGACCGTCCTGGTCGATCCAGCCGCCGTGATCGGCGACGATGTCGAGATCGGACCCTACGCCATCATCGGTCCGCACGTCGACATCGGCCGCGGCTGTCACATCGCGGCGCACGCCATTCTCGAGCGCAACGTGCGGCTCGCCGCGAACGTGCAGGTCGGCAGCGGGTCGATCCTCGGCGGTCCGCCGCAGGACCTCAAGTACGCCGGCGAGGAGACCTGGGTCGAGATCGGAGAAAACACGCGCATTCGCGAATTCGCGACCATCAATCGCGGCACCAGCGCATCGGGGCGCACGTCGATCGGGCGCGACTCCTTCATCATGACGTACGTGCACCTGGCGCATGATTGTCACGTCGGCGACGGCGTGATCATGGCCAACGGGACCCAGCTCGCGGGGCACGTCACGATCGAGGATTATGCCGTCGTCTCCGGACTGGTGGCCGTCCACCAATTCACGCGCATCGGCGAGTACGCCTTCATCGGCGGCATGACGCGCGTGAGCCAGGATATCCCGCCATTCGTCAAGGCGGTGGGCAATCCGGTGGAACTGTACGGCCTCAATACCATCGGCCTGCAGCGTCACGGCTTCCCGCCCGCGACCGTGGCGGGACTCAAGCGCGCCTACCGGCTCTGCTTCAATTCCGATCTCAACCTCGGGCAGGCCCTGGAACGCGCGCGGACCGAGCTGGCCTCGACACCCGAGGTCGAACGCTTTCTCGAATTCGTCTCGTCATCGCAGCGCGGCGTCCCGGCGTGACATCGCCGGTTCGCCTGGGGGTCATTGGTGTCGGCGCGCTCGGCTGGCACCATGCCCGGCACCTCGCGACCATGTCCGATGTTACGCTGGCGGGGGTCTTCGACACCGATGGTGACCGGGCGCGCGCCGCCGCCGCCGCCTTCGGCTGCCGGGCCTGTGACAGTTGTGCCGACCTGCTCGATCGCGTCGATGCCGTGATCGTGGCCGTGCCGACCGCGAGCCACGGCGCCGTGGGCGTCGAGTGCCTCGAGCGCGGTGTGGCGGTCCTGATGGAGAAGCCCTTTGCGTCCACGCTGGACGAAGCCGACATGATGGTGGCGGTGGCGGCTCGTCATGAGGTGCTGCTCGCCGTGGGCCACGTCGAGCGATTCAACCGGGCGGTGCGCGCCGCGCGACCGGTGCTCGATCGGCCCGCATTCCTCGAAGGCATTCGCCTGGCGCCGTTCCAGTTGCGCGGAACCGATGTCCCGGTGGTGCTCGACCTGATGATCCACGATCTCGACCTGGCCATCCATCTGGTCGGGGGTGCGCCGGCGAATGAGGTTCGCGCCAGCGGCGTGTCCATCGTGTCGCCCCATCTCGACATCGTCAACGCTCGGGTCGAGTTTGTCGGCGGCGCAGTGGCGTCGATGGTGAGCTCGCGCGTGGCCCGTGAACGGGTCCGCCGCCTGCGGGTGTTCCAGCCGTCGGGCTATATCTCGATGGATCTGGCGCTGGGCCAGGCGACCTTCATGCGGCTGCGCGCGGGATGGCGGCCCGGCAACGGCTCCAGCCTCGAAGAGATCGTCGAAACCGTGGTGCTCGACGCGCCCGAGGCTGATGCGCTGGCGTTGGAACTTGCCGCGTTCGTCGCTGGCGTGCGTGGGGATCGCGCCAGCATCGTCAGTGCCGCCGAGGGGCGTGCCGCCCTGGCGCTGGCACTGGAGGTCGCCAACGCCGTGGAGCACGTGCCGATGCCGGCATTGGGCCGCTGAGTGCGGTTGCTGGTGATGGCCGGAGAGCCCTCCGGCGACCTGCATGGGGGCCGGGTGGTCACGGCGCTACGGCGGCGGTTTCCCGAGGCGCACATCGATGCGGTCGGCGGACCCCACATCGCCGCGGCCGGTGCCACCATCCGGCAATCGATTGATGCACTCTCGGCGATCGGGCTGGTCGAGATTCTCGGCCGAATTCCGGCGCACTGGAGGCTGGGTCGCGAGCTCATGGCCGATTTCCGCGCGCACCGGTATGATCTGGTGATTCCCATCGATTATCCGGGCTTCCACGGCCGGCTGGCGCGCGCCGCCAAGCGCGCCGGCATTCCGGTCCTCTGGTACATCGCGCCACAGCATTGGGGCTGGCTGCCGCGGCGCGCTCGGGGTTTCGCCCGGATCGTCGATCGTGTGGCCGTGATCCTCCCGTTCGAGGCCGAGTTCTTTGCGCGCGCGGGCGTCGCGGCGACGTTCGTCGGCCATCCGTTGCTGGACAGCGAGCCCGCGCCGGGCCGTGCGGCGGCGCGACACGCGATGGGCCTCGCCGGCGACGCGCGGGTGCTGGCGCTCTTTCCGGGATCGCGCCCGGGCGAGATTCACCGGCTCTGGCCGGTCATGCGCGACACCGCCCTGCTGTTGCTGCGCAACGGTGCGTGTACCGATGTGCTGGTCGCGGCCACGCGCCTCGGGCACTACCCCGATCCGGGCCCATTGCGACTGGTCGATCGCGGATCGCCAGATATCCTCGCGGCCAGCGATGCTGCCATTGTGAAGTCCGGCACCACGACGCTGCAGGCGGCGCTTGCCGGCGTGCCGATGGTGGTCGCCTACTCGCTCAACCGGATGTCGGCGGTGCTGCTGCGCCGCCTCCTCACCACCCGGTGGGTGGCACTGCCGAACCTGATTGCGAACCGGGAAGTCGTACCGGAACTGCTGCAGGACCAGCTCAGCGTGGTAAACCTGCTGGCGGCGGTCACACCGCTGCTCGATGTTGGCTCAGACGTGGCGGCGCGGCAGCGTGCCGGGCTCGCGGAAGTGCGGAAGCGTCTGGGCGGCCCGGGAGCCAGTGCTCGCGTCGCCGAACTCGCCGGGGAGCTGCTTGCGGCGTGAAGCTTCGGCTTTCCCCAGCCGTGGTCCGGCTCGTGGCGCCGGCGATCGTGATGCCGCTGGCCACCTCGTGGCGGTATCGCCTCCATCACCCCGATCGGTGGTTGCGCACCCGTGATGGCGGCAGGCCGTTCCTCTTCCTCCTCTGGCACGAAGCGTGGTTGCCTTTGCTCTGGCGGCATCGCCGGCAAAATGTGGCGATCGTGGTGAGCGAGGGACGCGAAGGACAGTATCTCGCCGACTACGCGCGCCGAATCGGTTACCGCGCCGTGCAGGGGTCATCGACCAGCGGCGGTGCGCGCGCATTGCTTGGAGCGATCCGGGCGCTCGATGACGGTCACACCGTTGCCATCACGCCGGATGGGCCGCGCGGTCCCCGACGTTGCATCAAGCCCGGCGTGGTTCGCGCGGCCCAGCGGGCCAACGCGGTGATCCTTCCACTGCACGCGGTTGCCCGTCGCGAATGGCGCTTGCGATCGTGGGACCGCACCATGATCCCCAAGCCGTTCGCGCGCGTTGACGTTGGATACGGTGAGCCGTTCACGGTGAGTCCCGGACGCTCCGGCCTCGAAGAGGGCATCGTGCGTTGCGCCACCGCGCTGCACGAGGTCGAACGGGAGCTCGCGGGCTGATGGCGCGTCCTCCCGGCGATGGTCAGCGCGCCCTGCGCTGGCTCTGGACCAGTCGCACCATCGGTGCACGATTCGCGCGCGCCGCCCTGCTTCCCCTGAGCGGCCTGTGGACAGTCGCCATGACGAGCCGGGCCGCGCTGTACCGAGGTGGCTGGTTGGCCACCGACGCGCTGCCGGGTCCCGCCGTCGCGATCGGCAACTTGACGGTCGGGGGCTCCGGCAAGACGCCGCTGGCGGCATGGGTAGCCGACTATTTTGTATCGCGTGGCTTGCGGCCCGGCATTCTGCTGCGCGGCGTGGGCCAGGACGAAACGTTGTTGCACGGCGAGCTCGTGCCTGGTGCGGTGGTGATTGCCGACGCCGATCGCATGGCCGGTGCAGCGCGCGCGGTTGCCGCCGGAGCGCAGGTACTGGTACTCGATGACGCGTTTCAGCGGCTGGATGTGGCGCGCGACCTCAACGTGTGCCTGGTGAGCGCCGAGTCGTCGCGTGCCGTGGCATGGACGCTGCCGGCCGGACCGTGGCGGGAGCAACTCGGGGCGTTGCGCCGGGCCGATATCGTGGTCGTCACGCGCAAGCGAGCCGACGCGGCGACCGCGGCACGGTTGGCCGACACCTTGCGACTTGGCGGTCGGGCCATGGCCGTTGTACATCTGGAGCTGGCGACGTTGCGCGGGCTGGTGAGCGGCGAGACGTATCCGGTGCAGACGCTCGAAGGACAGCGCGTGGTGGCGGCGAGCGCGATTGCCGATCCCGACGCGTTCGGTGCCCAGCTCAAGCGTCTGGGCGCCCGGGTGCAGGTGGCCGCGTGGAAGGATCACCATCAGTTCCGCGACAGCGATGTGGCATGGCTGGCGCACGCGGCGCGGCGGGCCGATCGTGTCGTCATCACCGCGAAGGATGCCGTCAAGCTGCGGCATCGCTGGCCGGCGAGCGTGCCGGAACCGTGGGTGGCGTCGCTGACGGTCACGTTCGAAGCGGGCGCCGACGAATTTCGCGCGGCCCTCGACCGGGTGGTCGAGGCCTGATGTCATCTCAACCCTGTTGATCGGTCACCGACCGGAGCCCCTGCCATGCCCACCCCACGATCCCGTCGCGGCACGCCGCTCATCAAGCCCGATCGAGACCGGCGGTTTGCGTCGGAGGAGAATCCGTTCGAGGCGATGATGTCGCGGTTCGACGACGCCGCGACCCGCCTGCAGCTCGAGCCCGGATTGTATCGCGTGCTGCGCGCCCCGGAGAAGCAGATCATCGTGTCGGTGCCGACCGCGCGCGACAACGGCGAGATCGAGGTGTTCACCGGGATTCGCGTCCTGCACAACACGTCGCGGGGCCCGGCCAAGGGCGGCATCCGCTTCGACCCGAACGTGTCGCTCGACGAGGTCAAGGCGCTGGCCGCGTGGATGACCTGGAAGTGCGCCGTGGTGAACCTGCCGTTCGGCGGCGCGAAGGGCGGCATCATCTGCGATCCGTCGACGATGTCGGACCGCGAGATGGAACGGATGACGCGGCGCTACACGTCGGCGATCATCGAGACCCTGGGCCCCGAGTCCGATGTGCCCGCGCCCGACGTCAACACCAATGAACGCGTGATGGCATGGATCATGGACACGTATTCCATGCACAAGCGGCATACCGTCACCGGCGTGGTGACCGGCAAGCCGGTCGAAATGGGCGGCTCGCTGGGTCGTCGCGATGCCACCGGCCGCGGCTGCCTGATCGTGACCCAGTCGGCGCTCGCCCGCCACAAGATGAAGCTGCGCGGCGCCACCGTGGCGGTGCAGGGATTCGGCAACGTGGGCTCGACCGCCGCTCGCCTGATGGGCGACGCCGGCATGACCGTGATCGCCGTGAGCGACAAGCAGGGCGGCATCTACAACGGCAAGGGCCTCGATGTCGCCGACGTGCTCAAGTGGGCCAAGGAAAAGCACTTCCTGCGTGGCTATCCCAAAGGCGAGGCGATTTCGAACGACGACCTGCTGACGCTCAAGTGCGATGTGCTCGTCCCGGCTGCGCTCGAGAACGTGATCACCAGCAAGAATGCCGGCGACGTCCGGGCCCGGATCATCTGCGAGGGCGCCAACGGTCCCACCACGGCCAAGGCCGATGCCATCCTGGAAGCCAACGGCGTGTACGTGATCCCGGACATTCTCGCCAATGCCGGCGGCGTGACGGTGTCGTACTTCGAATGGGTCCAGGACCGCGGCGGGTACTTCTGGGATGAACCGACCGTCAACGAACGGCTCGACAAGATCATGCGCGAAGGTTTCGCCGAAGTGTGCAGCATGGCGGACCGGCACAAGGTGAGCCTGCGGATCGGCGCCTATATGGTCGCGATCGACCGGGTGGCCGCCATGCACCGGATGCGCGGGTTGTATGCCTGATGCAGCTCATGCTGCTGGCGGTCGGCCGCCTGCGCCCCGCGTTGCGCGAGGTGTGTGACGACTATCTCCGCCGGCTGCACCGCTTCGTTGGCGTGGTCGAGGCGGAAGTGCGCGAAGCGGGCCGCGCCGGCAGCCCGGCCGCGCAGCAGGCCGCCGAGGGCGAACGGCTGCTCGCGCGACTGACGCCGCAGCAGGATGTGGTATTGCTGGACATGCACGGCACGGTGTGGTCGAGTGAACGGCTGGCCACCGCGCTGCAGCAATGGCGGCTCGACGCGCGCGACCGCGCCATCGTCATCGGCGGCGCCGTGGGCGTGTCGGCCGCCGTGCGGGCCCGTGCCCAGGCGACCTGGAGTCTCGGTCCCCTGACGCTGCCACACGAGCTCGCGCGCGTGATCGTGGCCGAGCAGTTGTACCGCGCGAGTACCATGCTGCTCGGTCATCCCTATCATCGCGGTGCGCGGTAGCATGTTTCGCCTGCTCGCGGAGTCCCTCGGCCCGCTGCCGGTCTTGCGTCCGCGTCCGGTCGGCTGGAATCGCGACCTCGACGCCGCGCTCGTCACGGCACCCGGTACCGACGCGTTGCGGACGCGCCTGCACGAACCCGGTGCCCTCGTCGTCACCACCGGACAGCAGCCGGGATTGTTCACCGGGCCGCTCTACACCGTCCACAAGGCGCTCGCCGCTGCAGCACTTGCGCGCGTGCTGACCCATCGTTGGCGGCGTCCGGTGGTGCCGCTGTTCTGGGTCGCGGGGGACGATCACGACTTTGCCGAGGCGAGCACGGCCACCTGGTTGAGCACCGACGGCGCCCTGGTCGATTGGACGTTGCCGCCGCGCGCGCGCACGGCGCCGCAGATGCCGATGTCTGTCGAGCCGCTGCCGCCAAGCATCACGGAGGGAGTGCGGCGGCTGGCGCAGACGCTGCCGGGAGGGGCCGAACGCGATCGCACGCTCGCGTGGCTGGAGCGCCATTACCGGCCAGGGGTGTCGCTGCACCGGGCATGCGCCGACGCGCTCGCGGAACTACTGGCGCCGCACGGCGTGCTCTGTTTCGATCCCACGGTTGACGCGTTCAAGCGAGCGCAGGCGCCGCTGATCGAGCGCGCGCTCGCGCGGGCGGGAGATATCGACGCGGCACTCGCCGCCGTGCCCGAGGCCGACACCGGTATTGTCGCCGGTGACGATGCGACGCTGGTTTTTCTGCAGACGGCGTCGGGACGGGAACGATTGATGCGCGACGGGACCGGTGTCCGAACCCGCCGATCGTCCCAGCGCTTGAGTGCTGCCGACCTGCGGGCGATGCTCGGCGCGTCACCGGAGCTGTTTTCGGCGAACGTGCTGTTGCGGCCCGTCGTCGAAAGTGCATTGCTCCCCACGGTGGGGTATGTCGGTGGTCCCGGCGAACTGCGTTACCTGCGTCGCCAGGCCGCACGGGTCTATCCGATTCTCGACACGCCAGTCCAGACGCCGGTGCCCCGCTGGTCCGGCACCCTGATTCCTCGCTGGGCCGACCGCGTGCTCGATCGACTGCATCTGACGGCGGCGGCGGTCCTGCACGAGGATGGCCCGGCGGCCGACGCCGTGCTCGCTCGCGATTTCCCCGCCGACGCGCGCCAGGCGCTCGATCTGCTGCGCCAACACCTCGCAGCGACCGGCGCCATCATCCGCGCCGCGGGAACCCGCATCGACCCCGTGCTGGATCGGGCGATGGATGGGCGGCTGCAGCGGTTGGGACGCGGCATCGACGACATCGAGCACGTGATGGAACGGCACCTCCGCAAGCGCGGCGACATCGCCTACGCGCAGTTCGATCGCCTGCGCACCGCGTTGCGGCCTCGCCATCAGCCGCAGGAGCGCGTCCTCACGGTTGCCAGCGAACTCGCGCGCTACGGCGACGATTGGTTCACGGCACTGGTGCGTGCAACCGATCAGTGGGCAGAGCAACTCCCGGACTCGCCGGCATGAGTCGACGGGGATCGTTTTTCGTCGCGGCCGGAATTCTCGCCAGTCGCGTCTTCGGGCTCATCCGCCAACATGTGATTGCGCATTACCTGGGGCAGGGCGTCTCCGCCGATATTCTCACCGCGGCGTTCCGGATCCCGAACTTCCTGCAGAATCTGTTCGGCGAGGGCGCGCTGTCGGCGTCGTTCATCCCCAGCTATTCCCGCTTGCTTGGCGCCGGCAACGACGAAGACGCCCGGCGACTGTCGAACGCCGTGTTGTCGCTCCTGGTGTGCACCGTCGCGGTCATCGTGCTGCTCGGCGAGATCGGCACCCCGGTCCTGGTGCATCTGCTCGAACCGGGGTGGACCGGCGCCCAGCGCGACATGACGGAACACCTGGTGCGCATTCTGTTTCCCGCCACCGGCCTCCTGGTGATCAGTGCGTGGTGCCTGGGTGTGCTCAACTCGCACCGCAAGTTCCTGCTGTCATACGCCGCGCCGGTGGTGTGGAACACGGCGATCATCGCGAGTGTATTGCTGTTCGGACGGTCCAGTCGGACCCAGTTCATCATCACGGCATGCTGGGGCGCGGTGGCGGGCAGCGGGCTGCAGATCCTGGTGCAGTGGCCCATGGTGCGAATCGTCGGTGGACGGATCGCGGTCAGCACGTGGCGCGGGGTGGCCGGGGTCGGCGCCGTGGTGCGGGCTTTCCTGCCCAACATGATCTCGCGTGGCGCCAACCAGATTTCGGCGTTTATCGACCTGTCGATCGCGAGTTTCCTGCCCCACGGCGCCGTGATCGCGATTGCCAACGCCGCCGTCCTCTACACGCTGCCGGTGTCGCTGTTCGGCATGGCGGTGTCGGCTGCGGAACTGCCGGAGATGGCGCGCGAGCGCGGCGATCCCGAGGCGGTGGCCAAGGCGTTGCGGATTCGCCTGTCGGGCGCCACGCAACGACTGGCCTACTACATCGTGCCATCGGCGATGGGATTTCTGACGCTCGGCGGTGTCATTGCGGGCGCCGTGTTTCAGACGGGCGCGTTCAAGCGCGCCGACAGCGACTTTGTCTGGATGGTCCTCGCGGGAAGTGCCACCGGCCTGCTGGCGTCCACGTTGGGGAGGCTGTATGCGTCGACGTTCTATGCGCTGCACGACACCACGACGCCGCTGCGCTGCGGGGTCGTGCGCGTCGTGCTGACCGGCGTGCTCGGCGTGCCCGTCGCCCTGTATCTGCCGCACGCGATCGGCCTCGATCCGCAATGGGGCGCGGCCGGACTCACCGCCTCGGCCGGCGTGGCGGGCTGGATTGAATTCGCGCTCCTGCGCCGGGGACTCTGCCGGCGGCTGGGCCGGTTCGACCTCCCGGGTGGCGAGCTGGTGCAGCTCTGGGCGGCCGCCGGGCTGGCGGGCGCCGTCGGTCTTGGTGCGCGACAGCTGGGCATGCATCATGTCGGCCCGGTGCTGCTGGCGCTGTTCGCCGTGCCGGCCAACGCGTTGACTTATCTCGCCGTGACTTCGTGGTGGGACATTCCGGAAGCCGCCGTCCTCACGACGCGCATTCGACGCGTGCTCAAGGGCGGCATCGGCGCGATATGAACGACGGGTTGCAGCGCAAGCTCGACACGCTCCCCGACGGTCCCGGCGTGTACCTCTGGAAGGATGACGCGGGCCGCGTCCTCTACGTCGGCAAGGCGGCAAACCTGCGGACGCGGGTGCGCTCGTATTTCGCGGCCGACGCCGTCGACTCGCCGACGCACCGGCTGCTGGTGGCGCGGATCGCCGATGTCGAGACCATCGTCGTCCCCGACGAAGCGCAATCGTTGCTCCTCGAGAACAACCTGATCAAGGAATACCAGCCACGCTTCAATGTCCGGCTCAAGGACGACAAGAGCTACCCGTCAATCGCGGTGACGCTGGGCGATGCGTTCCCCCGGGTGCTGGTCACGCGTCGCCGCGACATTCCCGGCGCGCGCTACTTCGGGCCGTACACCGATGTCGGCGAGATGCGTCGCACCCTCAACGTGATCCGCCGCATGTTCACGGTGCGTTCGTGCAGCGACGACCTGCCCACGACGCAGCGCGAACGCCCGTGTCTCGACTATCACATCGGCCGCTGCCAGGCGCCGTGCGTCGGGTGGCAGGACGCGCCCGCGTATCAGCGCATGATTGCCGAAACGGTCGACTTTCTCGAGGGGCGCACGGCCGACCTCAAGGCCCGCATCCGGCAACTGATGTTCGCCGCCAGCGAGCGCCAGGATTTCGAACGCGCCAGCAAGTTCCGCGATGCCCTCAAGTGGCTCGACCAGGTCGAAGCCCCGGCGGCCGTCGAGGTGATCGGGACCGGCGACGCCGACGTGGTGGGGTACGCCCGCGATGCGGACGACGCCGTGGCGGTGCTCTTCCGCGTGCGCGATGGACGCGTGATCGGACGCGAGCATCGATTCCTCGAAGGCGTCGAAACCGAAGACGACGCCGAGGTGCTCAGCGCGTTCGTGGTGCGTTGGTACCTTCCGGTCGAGGCCAAGGCGCGGCGCCTGGTGCTGCCGTTTCCCCCGGCCGATTTCGACGCGCTGGGCCAGTTGCTGCCTGACCATCGCCTGCTGATCCCGCAACGGGGGGTCGCGGCGCGCTGGCTCGACCTGGCCGAGCAGAATGCCCGCCACCTGCTCGAAAGTCTGCGACTGGAAACGTTCGAGACCGAGGAACGCGCCGAAGATCCCGTCTACGCGCTGGGCCGCGAATTGGGACTGACGACGATCCCGCGCACCTTCATCTGCGTCGACATCTCGACCAATCAGGGACGGGACACGGTGGGGTCGCTCGTCACGTTCGAAGCCGGTCGGCCGCGCAAGAGCGCCTATCGCAAGTTCCGCATCAAGGGCGTCGCCCAGCAGGACGATTTCGCGGCGATTCACGAGGTCATCACCCGCTATTTTCGCCGCCGGCTCGACGAGGGCGCGCCACTGCCCGATCTGGTGGTGATCGACGGCGGCAAGGGGCAACTTGGTGCCGCGCTCGATGCGATGACGGCGCTGGGCGTGGCGCAGGTGCCGCTGATCTCGCTCGCCAAGCGTGATGAAGAGGTCTACCTTCCGGGCCGAGCCGATCCCCTGCGATTGCCGCGGCGGAGTGCGGCGCTGCGCTTGCTGCAGCGCGCGCGCGACGAAGCGCATCGCTTTGGCGTGGCGTACAATCGTCAGCGGCGCACCGAACGGACCATCACGTCGGCGTTGCTCGACATTCCGGGCATCGGCCCCACGCGCCGCCGTGTGCTGCTGCAGGCGTTTGGCTCGCTGGCCGGTGTCCGTGCGGCCACCGTGGCGGACGTGGCCGCGCTGCCCGGATTTTCCGCCACGACGGCCACGCGCATTTTCGACTATCTCAAGGCGCATTGAATGGACTGGCACCTCGAATGTTCCGACTGCGGCACGACCGCCCCGGCCGACGGCCTGCCGACCGTGTGCCCGGCATGCGGCCGACCCTGGCTCGTGCGCTACGATGGGCGGCAACATCCCATGACGGCGCGCGCGGAGATCCGGCGCGGTCACGGGATGTGGCGCTTCCGCCCATTCCTTCCCATCATGCCCGACGAGTCGCCGGTGACGCTGGGCGAAGGTGACACGCCGTTGCTGTCGGTGCCACGGGTCGGCGCCGAACTCGGGCTGCCGCACCTCTGGGTCAAGGATGAGGGATGTAACCCGACCGGCTCGTTCAAGGCCCGCGGCTTGAGTGCCGCGATCACGCGGGCGACGCTGGCCGGAGCGACGCGGTTCGTGATTCCTACGGCGGGCAATGCCGGCGTCGCGAGTTCAGCATACGCGGCGCGCGCCGGGGCGACCGTGCGGGTGTACGCGCCCGCGACCACCCCCAGGACCATCCTGTCGCAGATCCGGGCGTTCGGCGCCGACCTTCAACTCATCGACGGACACATCGGGGATTGCGGCAAGGCCGCCAAGGCGTGGGCCGCCGAGACCGGTGCCGTCGATCTGAGCACGTTGCGCGAACCCTACCGCATCGAGGGCAAGAAGACGCTGGGGTTGGAGATCGCGATGCAGCTCAACTGGACGCTTCCCGACGCCATCATCTATCCGACGGGCGGCGGTACCGGTTTGATCGGTATGTGGAAAGCCTTTGACGAACTGCGCGACGCCGGCTGGGTCACCGATCCACCGCCCCGGCTCTACAGCGTGCAAAGCACCGGTTGTGCGCCGGTAGTCAAGGCCTTCGAGGCCGGCGCGTCCCAGGCCACCGCCTGGGTGGATCCGTGGACCGTGGCAAGCGGGCTGCGAGTGCCCGGGCCGCTCGGCGACAAGCTGATGCTGCGTGCGCTGCGGGAAACCGGCGGGGCGGCGATTGCTGTTACGGATGAGGCGATGACGGATGCCGCCACGCTCGGGATGCATCACGAAGGGATCGACTTCTCGCCCGAGGGGGGTGCCGCGCTCGCCGCCGCGCGCGATCTCGCCATGACGGGTGCCATTGGGCCCGCCGATCGCGTCATCGTATTCAACACCGGCGCCGGCTGGCTGTACCGGGACCCGATGCAATTGCAAGCCGGGCAGTGACGGCGGATATTTCGGGCCGGAACATTCCCGATGCGATTCAACCGGCGATGCACACGTCGCGTATCTGGTGCCGAGCCCCGGCATCATCAAGCAGCAGGTTCCCATGCGAGGAGCAGCAATGCGGAAGAGCACACTGATGGTACTCGGCGGTCTGGTCGCGTTGACGGTGCCCCTCGGTGCCCAGACCGTCTATAACTCCCGCGTCGACGCGGCCATGCACGTCCGCGGGCGCTTCCAGCCGCCGCTCTGCCCGCTCAAGGGCTCCGACTTCCGCACCAACAGCGCCAGCGTCTACCTCAAGTCGGCGGTCGAAGGCATCCAGGACGACAACAAGGGCGGTGGCCACTCGCAGATCGATGACAAGAAGTACGCCGACCTCGTCAAGAAGGCGGTCGGCGCCGCCACGGAAGCGGTCAGCGCGAATCCCCAGAGTGCGGCGGGCTGGTATTACCTCGGCCGCGCCGATCTGCAGCTCGGCGATCTCGAAGGGTCGGACACCGCATTCGCGAAGCTCGCCACGCTGTCACCCGAGTGCACGGAGGAAGTGAAAGGTTTGCGCCAACGTGCCTGGGTGGCGCTGGTCACGCCCAGCACCGATTTCATGAACAAGGCGCAGGATACCACGCTGTCCCCTGCCGAGCGTCAGGCGTGGACGGACTCCGCGTTTGCCGTGTTGCGCGCGGCCAACCTGGCCGGGGAGTACTATCCGCAGGGACTCTACAACCTCGCCGCGACGTTCGTGATCAGCAAGCAGTACGACAGTGCCATCGTGTACTTCAAGCTGGCACGTGAGAAGGCGAGCGCGGATCCGCAGTTCGCGAAGATGGTCGGCGACGCGACGTACGATCTGGCCCGTCTGTACCAGCAGCAGCGCGACACGCCCGACGCCATCATCGAACTCCGCAAGTACGTGGCGCTCGACACCACCGACGTGCAATCCCGGCGCGCGCTCGCGTCGATGCTGCGGACCAGCGGTGACACCGCCGAGGCGAGCAAGCTGGAGTCGCAGCTCATGGCGTCGGGGTCGATGACACCGAGCGATTTGCTCGGCGTCGGCGTGCGCGATTTCGGCGACAAGGATTACGCGGCGGCGGCGGTCGCGTTCCAGAAGGTGCTGACCATGGAGCCGAACAATCACGATGCCCTGTTCGACCTGGCCAGCTCGTATTACTGGCTCGAGGACGGCAAGAGCCTGATTCCGGCGGCGCAGAAGCTGCTGGACGTCGACCCGCTGTCGATGTCGGCGGTCAAGCTGCTCGCCAATGGCTATCGTCTCGACAAGCAGCAGGACAAGCAGATCGAGGTCACGACCCGGCTCCTGGCCATGCCGATCGACGTCAAGGTCGAGCATTTCGTTGCCAGCGCGAGCAGTGCGACGCTGACAGGGACCGCGACCGGCAACGCGGCCGTCAACAGCTCCGGCAAGGCGATTCCACCGGCCCCCACGACGCTGGTCTTCGAATTCACCAACAATCAGGGGGCCGTGGTCGCCACGCAGGACGTGGCCATCCCGGCGTTGCAGGCCGACGCCACGCAACCGATCTCGGTGACGGCGACGGCGCCGGGCATTGTGGCGTGGCGGTATCACCCGAAGCCGTAGTAGTGGGGCGGCGGGCCGGGGTCCACGTTGATCGGCGCCGGTCCGCGCGCTAGGTTGGAATCCGCGCGGGTGTAGCTCAGTTGGTAGAGCATCAGCTTCCCAAGCTGAGGGTCGCGGGTTCGAACCCCGTCGCCCGCTTGCAGGGTCGGTCTCGCTGCATCGATGCAGCGAGACCGATTTGTTTGTCGCCCGCATGCGGGCCGCCGTGCCAAGCCAAGTCGGGAGACCAACCCGCGCCAATCGCCCCTCCCAACCCGCTTGAGGTGATCACACCTAAGCCTTGTCGGCAGGAGCACATAGCCCCATATTGGCGCATGCATGACGGCCCCGTCCCACGATGATCAAGGTCACCACCGTCGAGCACGGTTCGATCGGCGAAGCCATCGGCCTGACGCCCGACGCCGAGCTGCTGACCGTCAACGGCGAGCCGCTTGAGGACTTTCTGGACTGGGAGTTCCTGACGGCCGACGAAGAGTTCACGCTGGTCTATCGCGAGCCCGGCGCGGAGGCCGAAGTCGAGGTCGAACTCGAACGTCCGATTGACGAGCCGCTGGGTGTGGCCGTCGAGCCGGCCCGGATCCGCCGCTGCGCCAACCGCTGCGATTTCTGCTTTGTCGAGGGCAATCCCGATAACGTCCGCGACGTGCTGTACATCCGCGACGACGACTATCGGCTGTCGTTTCGCTACGGCAACTTCGCCACGCTGACCAACCTCAAGCAGCACGACATCGACCGCATCATCCGGTATCGGCTCTCGCCCCTGTACGTATCGGTGCACGCCACCGACCCGCAGATCCGGCGCTGGGTGCTGCGCAACCCGCAGGCGCCGGACATCATTCCGCAACTGCGGCACCTCGCGGATCACGGCATCGAGTTTCACACCCAGATCGTCATGTCGCCCGGCGTGAACGACGGGGCCGCATTGCAGCAGACGCTCGACGAGTTGTGGGAATTCGGGCCTGCCGTCCTGTCCGTGTCCGTGGTGCCGGTCGGGCTGACCGAATTCAGCAAGCATCACCTGGTCCGCGAGCCTACCGCTGGCGAATGTGCCGCGGCGGTCGCCCTCGTGGAACAGGCGGCGGCGCGCGCGTGGCGTGAACGTGGCACCGCGTGGGCGCAGGGGGCGGATGAGCTGTACATCCGGGCCGGCCTGCCGTTGCCGCCGGCGGCGGCGTACGGCTCATTCGACCAGGTGGAGAACGGTGTGGGATCGGTGCGCTGGTTGCAGCAACAGGTGGAGCAGGGTGGCGCAGCGTTGCACGGGTGGGGCGGCCGGCGGATCGCGGTCGTCACGGGGATGTCGATGGGCCCGTTGATGCCGATGGTGATCGCCCCGCTCGCGCAGATCACCGGCGCCTCCTTCGAACTCGTCGTGGTCGAGAACGACCTGTTCGGCGCGCGCGTCACCACCGCCGGCCTGCTGTCCGGCGGGTCGATGCGCGAGGCGCTGCGACACGTCACCAATGTCGACTTGGCACTGCTGCCGGGCGAATCGCTCAACGACGACGGATTGTTCATCGATTCGCTCCGCTTCGACGAACTCGCCGCCGACGCTGCGATGCCGGTGCGCATGTCGCGGTCGTTCGTCGATGCGCTCGGCGAGCCGGTGGCCGCATGACCAAGCCAACCGTGGCGATCGTGGGTCGACCGAACGTGGGCAAGTCGACACTGTTCAATCGCCTGGTCGGCGGCCGCGAAGCCATCGTGTCCGATCGTGCCGGCACGACGCGCGATCGCCACTTTGGCGATGCGACCTGGAATGGGCGCGACTTCTGGGTCGTCGATACTGGTGGACTCGTGCCCGATTCCGACGAGACCATGGATCGCGCCATCCGTACCCAGGTGGATCACGCCGTCGACGAAGCCGACGTGGTGCTGCTGCTCGTCGATGGCGCGGACGGCGTCAATCCCGTGGATGAGGAAATCGCACGACGCCTGCGGCGGTCCGGGCGACCGGTCATGCTCGCCGTCAACAAGCTCGATGATCTGCGGCTGCACCCGGCCCGGTTTCCATTTCTACGCCCTCGGGCTCGGCGAACCGTGGCCGGTGTCGGCCGCCACGGGGCAGGGAAGCGGCGACCTGCTCGACGCGCTCGTGGCGGCACTTCCGGTCGCGGATGCCGCCGAGGACGACGAGCGGATTCGCGTCGCGATCGTCGGTCGCCCCAACGTCGGCAAGTCGTCGCTCGCGAACAAGCTGCTGGGCGAGGATCGCCACGTCGTGACACCGATCGCCGGCACCACGCGCGACGCGATCGACTCCACCGCTGGCGTATCACGGACGCACGCTCACGTTCATCGACACGGCAGGGCTCCGGCGCAAGGCGCGCGTCGACGACGGCATCGAGTTCTATTCCAGTCTGCGCACCGAGCGCGCCCTGGGCCGCGCCGACGTGTGCCTGCTGGTGGTCGATGCGAGCATCGGGTTGCAGAACCAGGACCTGCGCATCGCGACGCGCGCATGGGACGAGGGCTGCGGCCTGATCATCGTGGTGAACAAGTGGGACCTCGTCGCCGAGAAGGATGCCAACACGGGCGAACGTGGCCGCCGGCTGCTGATCGAAAAGGCGCCGTTCCTCGAGAACGTGCCGTTCACCTATGTCTCCGCCGAGACCGGGCAGCGTGTGCGCAGGCTGCTCGATCTGATCATTCGAGGTGGCCGATGCGCGCCACCAGCGCGTGCCGACGGCGGAGGTGAACCGCGTGCTGCAGGACCTGATGGCGCGGGCGGCGCCGCCACAGAAGGAAGGCGAGCAGGTCAAGCTGTTGTACGCGGCGCAGGTGGGCACCGCACCGCCGGCGATCGCGATCGTGAGCAATCGGCCGGAAGCGGTACCCGAATCGTATCAGCGGTATCTGCAGCGCGGCTTCCGCGAGGCGTGGGGGTTCAATGGTGCGCCGCTGCCGCTTGACGATCAACCGCCGGGGAAGCAAGCGATGACGGAACGACTGATTGCCGCGGTGCTCGGGTCATATCTGCTCGGCGCGATCCCGACGTCCTATCTCGTCGTCCGTCTCGCGCGCGGCGAGGACCTTCGCAGCGCTGGGGAGCGGCAACCTCGGCGCGACGAATCTGTATCGCGTGCTGGGCTGGAAGTATGCGCTGCCCGTGGCGGCGTTCGATGTCTGCAAGGGGGCGATCCCGGTGGCGGTGTTCGCGCGCTGGGCGGGCACGGGATTGACGGGCGCGCTGCTGCTGGGGATCATCGCGGTGCTCGGCCACGTGTTCTCGGTGTTCGTCGGCTTTCGCGGCGGCAAGGGCGTCGCGACCAGCGCCGGCGTCGTGCTCGCCTTCGCGCCGGCCGCGTTCGGCGTTGCGCTGGCGTTGTGGGGCGTCGTGCTCACGGTGTCGGGATACGTGTCGCTCGCCAGCATCGCGGCGGCGCTGGCGCTCCCCGCGGCGGTGTGGTTGCTGCATCCATCGCATCGCAACATGGTGGCGTGGTTCGCCGGGCTCGCGGCATTGGTCGTGTGGATGCACCGGACCAATATCCGGCGACTGTTCGCTGGCACGGAACATCGAGTCGGACGGCGTGACCCCGCGCCGAGGCCGCCCGCATGACCGACATCACGGTGCTCGGCGCCGGCAGCTGGGGCACCGTGCTCGCCGACCTGCTGGCCGGGAGCGGGCACCGCGTTCGTCTCTGGGCGCACGAACCCGAAGTGGTGACCGGCATCAACGCCGACCACGTCAATCCCCTGTTCATGCAACACGTGGTGCTGCATCCGTCGATCGTCGCCGTGCGGCGACCTCTCCGCCGCGGTGCAGTGGCGCAGCGGTGATCTGCTCGGCCGTCCCGAGCAACTTCAGTCGGACGATCTTCGAGCGCATCGCGCACGATGGTCGCACCCGGCGTGCCGCCTGGTATGCGCCAGCAAGGGAATCGAGAGCGACACGCTCAAGCTGCTGCACGAAGTGGCCGCCGAAACGCTACCGCAGTGCCCGTTCGTGGCACTGTCCGGTCCGAGTTTCGCCGAAGAAGTGCAGGCCGGCCAGCCGACCGCCGTGGTGGCAGCGTCGCGCGATGCGTCGGCAGCCGCGACGACGCAGCGGCTCTTCTCGACCGAACTGTTTCCGGGTCTATACCCACGACGATGTCGTCGGCGTGGCGCTGGGCGGTGCGCTCAAGAACACCATCGCCATCGCGGCCGGCATTCTCGACGGACTCGGCCTCGGCAACAATCCGCGCGCGGCGCTGATCACGCGCGGGCTCGCCGAAATGGCGCGACTCGGCGAGGCGCTCGGCGCCCGCCCAGCGACGTTCGCGGGCCTGGCCGGGCTCGGCGACCTCCTGCTCACCTGTACCGGCGCGCTGTCGCGCAATCGGCAACTGGGTATCGCCCTCGCGCACGGGGAGTCGCTGACGCGCTACCAGGCGTCGCATCGCACCGTCGTCGAAGGGGTCAATACCGCGCGGGCCGGTTCACGCCTGGGCGAACGTCATGAGGTCGACCTGCCGATCACGCGGGAGGTGGCGGCGATCCTGTTCGATGGTGTTTCCCCGCGCGCGTCCGTGCAGGCCTTGATGGACCGCGCCCTGAAAGCGGAGCAATGATGAGCATCCCGCATCCGGTCCAGCAGTTCTTTTCGATCGGCGAAGTGTGCACGCTTGACCGATCTCAAGCCCCACGTGCTGCGGTACTGGGAGAGTCAGTTCAAGTTCCTGAGCCCGGCCAAGAATCGCTCGGGCAATCGGGTGTACAAGTCCCGCGAAGTCGAACTGATCATGCTGGTCAAGCACCTGCTGTACACCGAGAAGTTCACCATCGAAGGCGCCCGGATCCGGCTGGACCAGTACCGTCGCAATGGCGACCTGAAGACCGCGGCGCGTGAGGCGATGCGGTACGAGACGGTGCTCGAAGTGCGGGCGTCGCTGGGGGACGTGCTCGCGGTCCTTGATGGCCGCCCCGTGACGGTCGACGAGGCCGCGCCCGCCGCGATCGAGGAACTGCCGCCGGTGCCGCGCCATCGTGGCGACGAGCAATTGAGCCTGGCCTAGCCTCAGCCATCGGCGGCCTTCACGTCGCGCCAGTCGCCACTCACCAGCAAGACGGTGAGCCCGATGGCCATCCACGCGAGCTCCCGCACGCGGCTCAGGAGCGCGGCGGTCGTGCCCAACTTCGGGTCGAGCCCCAGCCACGCAAACACGAGGAAGGCGCCCCCCTCCTTGGATCCGATCTCGAACGGCATGAAGAACAGCAGATTGGTGATCAGCGACGAGACATTCGCGACCACGTAGGCACGCGCCACGTCGACACCGAGCCCCAGGCGCGTAGAAGATGATGGTGTACTCGAACGTGCACAGCACGCGCCCGCTGATCTCCGTGAGCAGGGCTCGCTTGAACTGGCCCCGGGTCTGGTAGACGGCCGTCAGTTCACGGTCCAGTTCTTCGAGCCTCGGCCGATTCTGCTCCAGCCGCCTGGCGAGTCGTTTGAGCAGCCAGACGCGACCGAGCAGTGCGACGCCGCGCTCGAAGATTCCCGTGCGATGTTGCGACAGCAGGAACGCGGCGGCCGCGGCGAAGAATGCCGTCGCCACGGCCAGCAAGAGGAACACCGGCCAGGTGTGCGGCAGCAGGATCGCGGCCGGAATCACGGCGCTCAGGAACACGAAGATGTGCGAGATCGCATGCAGCAACCGGAAGCCGACGACGGAGCCGACCGCCCGGTGCTTCCCGAGAAGCGGCGCCGCCTCGCTGACCTTGAGCGGTTCGCCTCCCATCGAAAAGACCGGCGTGGCGTAGTTCATGGCGAAGGAACTGATCGAGATGAGCCACGCACGGACAAAGGTGAACTGCGGCGGGCGATGCGGAATCAGCAATTGCCACGCTCGCGCATTGCACGCGTACACCACGCCCCACAGCAGCACCAACGGCCCCACCACCCACACCGACCGTCGCAGCGTGCCCCACAGCATGGCGGGGCCGCTGTGGATGATCAGCACGGCGAACACCGCGGCGCCGAGGGCGAACGCGCCAAGCCGGAGGACCTTGTTCACGCCGAGTCCGGCTCGAGCGGGTGCGGCGCGATCGCGGTGTGGGTCATCGACATTCCGGCAGCCAACCTTTCGACGCGGGCGGAGCGGCAAGCGCCGACGGCGGACGCCGGACGCGGCGAGACACCACGAATAGTACCTCGACCCGCCCGGAGTATCTTCTGCGGATGCAGATTCTCGTCGCGAACGATGACGGTATCCTGTCGCCCGGATTGCAGCTGCTGGCCACCGCATGCCGCGCGGTTGGTCATGTGACCGTCGTCGCGCCCGACCGGGAACAGAGCGCGCAATCGCATGCACTCACGATGAGCCGCCCGCTCCGTCCGGTGCAGGTGGCGGAGGACAGCTGGCAGGTGGACGGCACGCCCACCGATTGCGTGATGCTCGCGTTCGAGGCGCTCATGCCGACGCCGCCCGATTTCGTCTTCAGCGGCGTCAATCTGGGCCCCAACCTTGGTGAGGACGTGTTGTATTCGGGGACCGTGTCGGCCGCGATGGAAGCCGTGGTCCTGGGCGCGCCCGGTATCGCCGTCTCCTACGCCGGTCGCGATCAGGCACACTTGCCCGGCTATGCACCGCTGCTCGGCCGACTGGTGAAGCACCTCTGTCAGCTCGACGCGTTCCCGCGCAACACGCTGCTCAACATCAACCTGCCGGCGGTGCCGGCGGACACGGTGCAGGGCATGCGTGTCGCCCGGTTGGGCTCGCGATCGTTTTCCGATTCCGTCGCGCGACGCAAGGATCCCTGGGGACGCGAGGTGTTCTGGATCGGCGGCGGCAAAATTACCTGGAGCGACGACCAGGACACCGATCAGGCTGCCATCGCACAACGGTGCGTCAGTGTGACGCCGTTGCAACTCGACCTGACCGATCATCGACTGCTTGACATGGTGCGCGGCTGGCGCCTTGATGAGGCCATGTGAACGACGGATTCGTCGGGTACCGATCGCAACTGGTCGAGACGCTGCAGCGCAAGGGCATCCGCGACATGGCGGTGCTGCGCGCCGTCGGCACGGTGCCGCGCCACCTGTTCGTTCCGGAGTCGGTGCGCCATCGCGCCTACGAAGACGAGGCGCTGCCGATCGGCAATGGCCAGACCATCTCGCAACCGTTCGTGCAGGCGCGATCGTGCGAGTTGCTCCAGCTCACCGGCCGGGAACGCGTCCTCGAAGTCGGCACGGGATCGGGATACCAGACGGCGCTGCTGGCCATGCTGGCCGAAACGGTCTTTTCCATCGAGCGCATTGCCGAGCTCGCGCGGCATGCCCATCAGGTGCTGCGCAGCCTGGAGATCGCCAACGTCACGGTGCTCCACGGCGACGGGTCGCTGGGCTGGGCCCCGAACGCGCCGTATGGCGGCATCGTGGTGTCGGCCGCGAGCCCCGGCGTTCCGCAGCCACTGGTCGATCAGCTCACGCCGACCGGCCGACTCGTCATTCCCGTCGGCCCCCAGGAAGCGCAGACCCTGATGCTGGTCACCCGCGATCCGGAAGGTCCCGGACACGAGGAAGAACCAGTGCATGACGTGCGTTTCGTGCCGCTGCTGGGCCAGTTCGGCTTCGAACCCCAGACCTGAGGACCAATGCGCGCCCTGATCGACTTCGTCCTGCACAGCGACACCCATCTCGCGGCGATGATTCACCAGTTCGGCGGCTGGACCTATGCAATTCTCGGCGTGATCATCTTCTGCGAGACCGGGCTGGTGTTTCTGCCCATCCTGCCTGGCGATTCGCTGCTGTTCGCAGCTGGCTCGCTGGCGGCGATCGGTTCGCTCAACGCGCCCATGCTCATCGTGATTCTGGCGCTGGCGGCTGTGGCTGGCGACAACGTCAACTATTTCGTGGGCCGGGCCATCGGACCGCGCGCGTTCACCGGCCGGATCCGCTTCCTCAATCGGGCCCACCTGGAGCGCACTCGGGAATTTTTCGCCCGCTACGGGACCAAGACGATCATCATGGCGCGGTTCGTCCCCATTGTCCGGACGTTCACGCCCTTTGTCGCTGGGGTCGGGAGGATGGACTATCGCCGGTTTCTGCCCTTCGACGTCGCCGGCGGAGCACTCTGGGTCGGAGTGTGTACCGGGGCAGGGTTCTTTTTCGGCAATCTGAGCTTCGTGCGGCGGAATTTCACGCTGGTGGTGCTGGCGATCATCCTGGTGTCGGTCCTCCCGATGGCCGTGGATGTTGCCCGGACGTGGCGTCAGCGACGGGCGCCCACCGTGGGCCGACAAATCCGTTGAGATCATTCGCA
This sequence comes from uncultured Gemmatimonadales bacterium, assembly GCA_963796635.1. Classification (GTDB taxonomy): domain Bacteria; phylum Gemmatimonadota; class Gemmatimonadetes; order Gemmatimonadales; family GWC2-71-9; genus Palsa-1233. Next base: position 1,135,533 of record CAWCMH010000001.1, on the reverse strand, counting down.
AATGCCATAAACAACTGTCGCGTATGGCAGTTATACGTTTCACGTCAAGTGTCGCATCACGTAAGAACTGGCGCACTCACGGCCTATTCTCATTCATGGCGCCGATAACGCGAACCGGCGATCGTCGTATCTTCGAGCCTCGGCGCGGACCCACCGCCGATCCACTGTTCCGCCTACCGGGAGAGTTGACGTGAACCTGCGTCGTATTGCCGCCGCCGTCGGCGTTGCCTGTTTCATGGTGTGCACGGGCGTGGTGGCTCAGCAGCCCGCCAAGTCGGCGGCACCGACCGATACCGCCTCGAACACTGTCCCTGCCGACACGACTGTCGTGACACACCACACGATCACGGTCAACGGCCAGGTGATTCACTATACCGCGACCGTGGGCAAGCTGTTGGTGCGCAATGACTCCGATCAGGCGATCGGCAGCTTCTTCTATGTGGCATACACGGCCGACGGTGCGGACCTGGTCAAGCGTCCGGTCACGTTTCTCTACAACGGTGGCCCGGGTTCCTCGACCATCTGGCTGCACATGGGCTCGTTCGGCCCGGTGCGGGTGACCACCAGCGATGCCGGCACCACGCCGCCGGCGCCGTACGACATCAAGGAGAATCCGTATACGCTGCTCGACAAGTCGGATCTCGTATTTGTCGACGCGATGGCGACCGGGTTCAGCCGGATCGTGGGGAAGGGCACCGACAAGGACTTCTTCGGGACCGACGCCGACATCAATTCGTTCGCCGATTTCATCACCCGCTATGTCACCGTCAACAATCGGTGGAATTCGCCCAAGTTTCTCTTTGGCGAGTCGTACGGCACCACACGCTCGGCCGGACTCGCTGACGCACTGCAGGATCGCGGCATGCCACTCAACGGCGTGGTGCTGCTCTCATCGTACCTCGACACCTTCCTCGACTTTCCGGGACCGGTCTTCGCGCTCGACCTGCCGTATGTGCTCTACCTGCCCACCATGGCGGCGACCGCGTGGTACCACGACAAGCTCCCCAACAAGCCGGCCGACCTGACAGCCTTTCTTGCCCAGGTACGCCAGTTTGCGCTCACGCGCTATCAGCAGGCGCTGGCGCAAGGGTGGAACCTGAGCCCGGCCGAGCGGGATTCGGTGGTCGCGCTGCTGCACGACTACACCGGTATTTCAGCGGACTACTGGAGGGAGGCCGATCTGCGCCTCACGCCCGACCGGTTCGAGAAGGAATTGCTCCGAGGCGAGCGGCGCACGGTCGGACGGCTCGACGCGCGCTACGAGGGCATCGATCACGACGCGGCCGGAGAATCTCCCGAATACGACGCCGCGAGCGCCGCGACGAATGGTGCGTTCACGACGGCGTTCAACTACTACATCGAGAACGACCTGCACTACACCTCACCCCGACGCTACCTCACGACGAACTATGGCGTGGTCGGATCGAACTGGGATGACCATCACGCCGTCAACGGACAGCGATTCGACATGCTGGACGTGATCGAGGACTTGCGGATCGCGGTAACCCAGAACCCGCAGCTCAAGATCTTCTCGGCCAATGGATACTTCGACTTCGCGACACCGTTCTTCGAGACCGAGTACGCCATCGATCACATGGGCCTGGACCCTTCGCTGCAGAAGAACTTTTCGTACGGCTACTATCAGTCCGGTCACATGGTCTATCTGCACACCGAAGCGCTGGCGCAGTTCAAGCGCGACCTGGCGGCGTTCTACGACGGCGTGCTGGCGCGGTAGCGCCAGTTCAACCGGGAGGCGCGCTGGTTGGCCGGCGTGGCCAGGCCATGATTCTCGCCGACGTACTCAAGGAAGATCACCTGCGAGCCCAGGTGCCGGAGCGTGTTGTAACAGGTGACGCGCTGATTGAAGTCAGTGCCAGTGGCTTGCCTCACCGTCCCGTCACGGGCGTTATTTCGCGCGCGCGCGCCTCCGTAGCTCAACTGGATAGAGCAAGGGCATCCTAAGCCAGAGGTTGCAGGTTCGAGTCCTGCCGGGGGCATGCCGCGCGGGCACGGGTTGAGGCGCGATCATTCTCCCGTGGTGCGCGGGTCGGGCTTGATGTCGAAGGTCTGCGTCAAGGTCTTTCCGCCGGCGGTCAGGCGGGCCGTGTAGGTGCCAGCCGTTTCCGTGGTCCCGCGACCGCCGCCACGGCCACCGCGACCGGGTGCGCCGGCGGCCGCTGCGGCGCCGACCGCACCACGCCCCGCGCGTCCCCCGCCGCCGCCGAATCCGCCGCGACCGGTCCGCGGAGCCCAATACACTCGATGCATGCCAGCAGCGCCGGAGAAGGCGGGCGGCACCGTTCGCCACAGCGGTGAGGTGTTGGGTATCCGCCCAGCGATCGCCCCGCGGCCACCTCGTCCGCCGGGCGCAGCCGGGGGTGCCTCGCTGTTGAACGTGGCGACCACGTTCCCGGCTGCGTCCACGATTTCCAGTGTCACCGGCGTCGCCGTCTTGATGTAGTAATCAATCGCGGCGCCGTCCGGCGGATTCGGGGCCTGGGGCTCATCCTTCTGCAGCGGTGTGCCGTTGTCGCCGCCCTGGTTCCAGTCGACGGCGTCGGATGGCTTGAAGAGCCACACATCGGCGGCACCCACGGTCTCGGAGATCTGGCGCAACGGTCCGATATCGTCGATCGACCAGAAGCCGCGACCATGGGTCGCGACAATCAGGTCGTTGTCATACACGGCGAAATCGCGGACCGATGTGACCGGAAGATTCTGCTGCAGCGGTTGCCAATGATCGCCATCGTCGAACGACACGAACGCGCCGCGTTCGGTCCCGGCGAACAGCAGGCCCTGCCGCAACGGGTCTTCCTTGACCACATGCACGTACACGCCTGGCCGGCAATCCGTCGGTGATCGGCTGCCAGGTCCGGCCCTGGTCGCGCGTGCGATAGATGTACGGCTCGAAGTCCTGCAGCTGATGACGATCGACCGACGCGTACGCGGCATTGAAGTCGAAGTGCGAGGCCTCGATCATCGTCACCCGGCTCCACGGCGTCATCGCCGGCGGCGTGACATCGCGCCAGTCCTTGCCGTCGTTCGTCGTGAGCTGGATCAGCCCATCGTCCGTGCCGATCCACACCATCGGAATGAGCAACGGTGATGGCGCAATGGTGTAGATCACGCCGCGCCGGCCATTGCGATCCACGTCGGCTGCCGCTGCCGCATCGAGGTTCACCGGCACCCCGGGCGCCGGGCGCGTGAGATCGGGCGAAATCTGTTGCCACGTCTGCGCCGTGTCGTCGCTACGGTAGAGAAACTCGCTGCCGTAGTAGAGCGCGCGCGGATCCGCCATGGACAGCACCAGCGGTTGGGTCCAGTCGGAACGGCCGCCTGGTGCGGCCTCTCCACCCGCCGACCGGTTCAGCGCCAGGTCGAAGCGGGAACCGCGGCCACCGTAGATCACCCCCGGATGGAGCGGATCGCCCGCGGTGTACCCGCTCTCGCCGCCCGCGCCGATCGGCTCCCAGTCGCGCATCGAGATCTCGCCGAATTTGCCGCGCGACGCGACCGCCACCGATCCGCTGTCCTGTTGCGCGCCGGTGACCCAGTAGGGCGCGCGATAATCCACCGACACGTGATAAATCTGTGCGGTCGGCTGATTGAGCCAGGAGCTCCAGGTGACGTCGTCGGGATTTTCGGCGCGGGCGTTGCGCGAAATGATGGTGCCCTGATCGCTGGCGACGATCACGGTGTGCGGGATCGTCCGGCGAGACCCACGCCTGGTGGTAGTCGTCTCCGCCGGGCGACCCGCGCAGCGCGACCCAGGTCTTGCCGCCGTCCTTGGTGCGGCTGACGGACACATTCGGGACGTACACGATGTCGGCATCGTGCGGGTCGACCGCGATGTGCTCGAAGTACCAGCCGCGGCCCCAGAGCGCCTGATCATCCGACAGGCGAGTCCAGTGTTCGCCGCCGTCGTCGGAGCGGAAGAAGCCGCCCTGCAGCGCCGGTGCAGGACCGCCGCGACCGGCCGGCGTCGCCGCCGCACTGGTGTCCCGGGCCGCCGACGTGCCGCCGACGGGCAGGAGGCAGTCGACCACGGCGTAGACGCGTCGCGGATTGCTCGGCGCGACGGCGATGCCACTGCGGCCGATCCCTTCGGCGGGGAGTCCGTTGGACATCTGCTTCCACGTGGTGCCGCCGTCGGTCGACTTGTAAGATCCGCCGCCCGGCCCATTGCTTGGCGCGTAGCTGTACCACGGAGGCCGGCGCGTATTCCAGAGCGAGGCGTACACGATGCGCGGGTTGGTGGGATCGATCACGACATCGCATGCCCCGATGTCGTCGCCGCGACCGAGCACCTTGTTCCAGGTGCGGCCGCCGTCGCGCGAGCGGAACACGCCGCGCTCCGGGTTGCCGGCGTAGAGATGGCCGATCGCCGCGACAAAGACGATCGCCGGATCGCGCGGATCCACGGCGATCTTGAAGATGTGCTGCGTCTGCTCCAGTCCGAGATGCGTCCACGTCGCGCCGGCGTCGGTCGACTTGTAGACGCCGTTGCCGAATCCGGTGGAATCGCGCAACGTCGATTCACCCGTCCCGACGTAGACGATGTCGGGCGGCGGACGGCGCCACCGCGACGGCGCCGATCGATGCGACCGCTTGGTCGTCGAACACGGGATGCCACACTCGTCCGGCGTCGATGGATTTCCAGAGACCGCCGTTGACCGAGCCGAAATAGAATTCGTTCGGGCGACCGGGCGCGCCACTCACGGCGTCGGTGCGTCCCCCGCGGAACGGTCCCAGCAGGCGCCAGCGCAGATCGCCGTACAGTTCGACGGGCTGCGGTCCGCGCGCGTGTGCGAGCCCGCGCGCGACGGGTGTGCTGGTGACGTGGTGCTGCAACATCCGGCGGAACAATGGCCCACCGACGACGAGGGCCGATCCGGCCTGGCCGGTGGCCGAAAGGAAGCGACGCCGCGACAATGCCGCAGGCGCCCAGGGCGAGCACGGAGCGGCCGGGGAACGATCTTCCTGACTTGACACCGAGGACTCCTGCGCGATGGGTGAACGCGTGCGGGGGAACCGCATGCGCAATCTCGACACTGCCGTCGCCGTGTCAACTGTGCGGGCCAGCATGTCGCGATGCGAAACCGGCCGACCGCGCGCTGCGATGGGTGGCGGGCTGATCACGCCACTCTCAATGTCGGCGGCGCCGGTGAAACGCGGCTCTGGCGTCGGAGGCAACGATCCGCCATTTTTGCGGGCTTGGCTTCCGACCACGATTGCGAGTGTGTGATGGCGAAAAGCAGCCCAACAGCGACAGCGGCCCCGGCGGTCAACGACGGCACGCCGACCCCATTCTTCACGCCCCAGCGCATCCGCATGTTCGGGATTGCCGGCGCGGTGGTGCTGGTGGTGGCCCTGATCGTATGGTTCATGATCACGGCGGCTCGGCGCAAGGAGACCTACGGCGCCGCCGCGCTGGAGCAGGCGGAGGCGGCCGCGGCGCAAGGCCAGACGGGCGTGGCGGTGCAGGGCTACACGCGTGTCACCACAATGTATGCCGGGACCGCGGCCGCCTACGAGGCGTCACTCGGCATTGCGAAGGCCCGCCTGGTCGACGGGCAGAACCAGCTGGCCGTGACGACGCTGACGACCTTCCTCCGCAGCAATCCGCCAGCGCAGTACGCCAGCGCCGCGAACGGCCTGCTGGGGGCGGCCGACGAAAACCTGGCGCACTTTGCCGACGCCGAGGCGGCCTATCGCAAGGCGGCGGATCTGGCGAACGCCGATTACGTCCGGGGCGCCGAGCTGTTGAATGCGGCCCGCGCCGCGCGCCTGGCCGGCAAAACCGACGACGCCAAGGCGCTCTACCAGGAGATCATCCAGAAGTATCCCAAGAGCGGCGTGCTCAGCGAGGCGCAGGTCCGGCTGGCGGAGATGACGGCCGGCCAATAGTCGCTCGGTCGGTCGGGCCGCTGGTGGGATCATCGCAGGCCTTGCCGTCGCGGCGAGGCCTGCTGCGTTTGCTGGCGGCGGGATGGTCTGGGCGACTGCGCGGCGGGGTTCTGGGTCGGCGGGTGGCGCCTTCGCGGGCGTTTTCTAAGTGACGTATAATGTATATTATGTTAAGTTGGCGAGTGGACAACTGTGGGAAACCCGCCAATCGCCCCGCCCAGCACCATGTTCACCTCCCGTGGTCCCGATCCGTCTGACGGTCCACCACTCCCGGCCTTCAGCGCGCCAGCGAATCGAGCCACACGCCGCGCGCTACCAACCGGCCTTCACCTGCGAGCCAGACGTCGCTGGCGTGTCCGGCGTCGACCGCCGCTGCCACCGACAGGATCCTCCCGCTGGCGGTTCGGACCTGGAGCGGCAGCCGGTCCAGGCCAAGCGCTGCCACCGACACTGCGGCCGCCACTGTCCCCGTCCCGCACGCGAGCGTCTCAGCCTCGACACCGCGTTCGTAGGTGCGGATACCCCAGGCGGGCGCCACGGGATCGCTGCGGGACTCGTCCGCGAGCCGACCCAGGAAATTGACGTTGGCGCCGCCCGTCCCCACCGCCCGATCATGGCGCAGCGCCCGTCCACGCCCGGCCACGTCGACCGCGGCGAGATCGTCGACGAGCACCACCAGATGCGGCACCCCGACCGTGCCGAGTCGAGCCCAGCGTTCGCCCGGCGCGAGCGCGGGATGCACCACGGCGGGCACCTCGACATCAGGCAGGTGCAACTCGGCCAGGTCGCCGGGCCCGCTGCACCGCGTGGCGAAGGTCGCGGCGTCGGTGACCAGGGTCATGCCGGCCGGATCGGCGAGCCCCAGGCGGGCCGCCAGCCGGGTCGAACAGAGCGCTGCGTTGCCGCACATCGGCGCCGGCGACCCATCGCTGTTGAAGTAGGTCATCCGCACCTCACCCGGACCGGCTGGTGCGACAAACACGAGCCCATCCCCTCCGATGCCGTTGCGCCGGTCGCAGATCCGCACGATCGCCTCGCGCGGCCACCCGGCCGGGTCCGAGGTGCGGCCGTCGATCATGACGAAGTCGTTGCCCGACCCCGTCATCTTGTAGAAGATCAGGCTCATCGCAGCCGGCCCAGCAACGCCTGCAGCCGCAGCCACCACACCATCCAGATGGCTTCGCGGACGATGCGGCCATTCATCTTGCTGCTGCCCTCGACGCGATCGACGAAGACGATCGGCAACTCGCGCAGGCGAAATCCCTTTTTCCAGGCGCGGTAGCTCATTTCGATCTGGAAGGCATAGCCGTTCGACCGCACCCGGTCGAAGGGCATCGCGGCGAGCACCGCACGCCGGAAACACTTGAAGCCGCCGGTCGCATCGGTGAGCGGCAGCCGGGTGACCCAGTGCACGTACCGGTTGGCGAACCACGACAGCAGGAGTCGGCTCATGGGCCAGTTGATCACGTTGACGCCGCTGGCGTAGCGCGAACCGAGCAACAGGTCGGCGTCGCCCATGGCATCGAGGAACCGCGGCAGGTTGCCCGGATCGTGCGAGAAATCCGCGTCCATCTCGAACACGAAATCGTACTCATGCTCGAGCGCCCAGCGGAAACCGGCCAGGTACGCGCGACCGAGCCCCTGCTTGGCCGTCCGGTGCAGCACGTGCACCCGTGGCTCGAGCGCCGCGAACTCGTCGGCGATCACTCCCGTGCCATCGGGCGAGCCGTCATCGACCACGAGCACGTCGAGCCGGGCATCGCGGCCGAGGATCGCCGGGACGATCTGCGGCAGGTTTTCGCACTCGTTGTAGGTCGGCACCACCACCAGCGCGCGCTCAGCCATCGACCGCCCGCGGTCGCAGCCGGTCGGCGAACAGCAACGCGATGGTGGCGAGCAATGCCGCGAGGCTGATCATCTTGCCAGCGTGGTACGCGGCGATGTCGTAGACCAGGGAGACGGTCCGCGCGCCCGGCGGGAGTTCGACGCTCAGCAACGCGCCGTCGGCCCGATGCGTGACGCCGGGCTTGCCGTCGACCGTCGCATGCCAGTCCGGATACCAGTTCTCGGCGACGAGCAGATAGGTCGTTGCCGGATCGCTGCCGGACAGGTTCACCGTCATCGCGCCGGCCTGCCACGATGCGAGCGTGGCGGTGACAGGTGACACGCGCGCGGCAGCGCTGTCCGCCGCGGCCACACCGGTCACGGACATGGTATCGCTGAACACGATGAAACCGTTGTCGTCGAAGCGCGGGTCGGCGACGGTCGCATCGATACGATCTTCGGGCGCTTTCACCGCGGTCGCGACCACGCGCACCCACCGCGGCGTCGAGTCGCGTTCGAACAGCATCCCTTGCGGCGCATCCTCACCCAGCGGGTCGTTGAGCTGCACCGGTCCCATCAGCTTGCGGAACCCGGGAATGCTGTCGGGCCCCTGCGAGAGCACGAAGTACTTGATGGCATACAGGTCACGCAGCGTGGGGCTCAGCTGATTGGTCCAGACGTTCTTGCCGCCGAGCAGCGCATCGAAGAACCGGCTTTCCATGCCCTGGTACCCGAAGAGCGACGGAATGCCTCGCGCCATCAATCCGCCGCCGCCGTACACCTGGAGACTGCCGAGTTGTGCCATGTCGCGATCACCCGCCGCCGCGGCATCAGGCGCCGACGGATCGTAGACCCGGAACGGCAGCGGCGTCTGTTTCATGGCGTTGGTGAGTGCGTCATCCGGGTAAAGCGACGCGGCCGGCGGCAGCCAGCGTGGAAAGGCGCGCAGAATCGACCAGTTGTCGACGGCCACGACCACGATCAGCGCCAGCGCCGCGAGCGCTCCCACGATCTTGCGCTGCTGGACCAGGAGCAGCACCCCGCCGCCAACCAGCACCACCACAAGCAGGCGTAGCCCGCCCGCCTGCAGTTCCGGGGCGTTGGCTGCGACCTGATTCACCCGTTGCGGCAGGGCGATGGCGGCGGTCACGCCCTGCAGCAATCCGGCAGCGGCAAGGACGGCGATGCCTCCCAGCACCCCCAGCGTGATGTACAGGGGTTTGGAGCGGATTTCCCCGCGCAACAACTGATCGACACCGAGGCCGGCGAAGACGCACACCACCATGGCCACCAGAAAGAACGCCAGTCCCGCCGCGCGAAACTGGCTCATCCGCGGCAACAGATACCAGAGCCGGTAGAACGGCGTGTGGCCGCCGAAGGCCACCAGCAGGAACAGCAGGCCGATGCCGCCAAAGCCAAGCAGCAATCCCCGGCGACGCGCGGCCGGCACGCCCAGCACGGCGAGCGTGACGACGACCGCGCCGACGTATTCCGTGTGGTCCTTGAGCGGATTCTGTCCCCAGTAGTGCTGCAGCATGCCGTTGAATTGCGGCAGAATCGTGGTCATGATTTCTTCGACCGGCATGGCCCAGCTGGTGGCGTACTCCCACCCGCCGCTGCCGCCTCCTGCGGCGCGCGGCGTGAACGGCACCATGTGCAGCACCGGCAGCATCTCGACCATGGCGATCCCGACGCCGACGCAGACCGCGACGATCGCGAGTGCCATCGGGAGCAGTGGCGACCGATCGCGGCGTCGCTCCGGATCGAGGAAGACCAGCCAGAGCGTGAATAACGCGCTCGCGATCATCAGGTAGTAGGCTGCTTGGTAGTGCGGCGTCAGCAACGCGAGACCGATGATCAACGCGAACCAGCCGTATCCCGACCACCGGTCGAGGCGAATGGCGCGCAACAGCGCCACGAACGCGAATGGGGCGAGCGCGGAGCAGTACAGCTTGCCGTCATGTCCCGGGCTCACCTGGGACGCGAGAATGCCGGTGAGCTCGTAGGCAACGCCGCCAACCAGCGCTGCCGTCCAGGTCAGCCGCAACGTCCGCAGCAGCGCATACATGCCGATGCCGGCGACGATATAATGGATGAAGAACGCCAGCGTGAGCACCACATCCGCCGACAGGAACCAGCGCAGCCACGCGGTCGGGTAGAAGATGTCCATGTGGCCGGGAATGGCCCACAGCGGCATGCCGCCGAAAATGAACGGATTCCATTGCGGGATGTGGCCGGTCGGTGCGCATGGCGTCGGCCGCGTACTGACGCAGCGTGTATCCGACGACGATCTGGTCGGAGCCGAGCAGCACCTGGCCGGTGAGCATCGGCCAGAAAATCAGCAGTGCCACCGCCGCAAACACGCCGAGCGCCACCAGCCAGCCCAGACGTGGTTCGACGAGATTGTCCGATTCGTCAGCGATCATCAGGCGTCCTCCGCATCAGCAGGAACGGCAACGCCGCCCCGAGTTCGTTGATGGTCAGCACGATGCGCGACGACGCGGCGAGCGCAATCGCCGGCCCCTCGCCGATCACGCCGCGTAGCAGCAAGACCAGAACGCCTTCGCGCACGCCCAGTCCGGCCGGCAGCAACAACGTGATATAGCCGACCACGTACGCGGCGGCAAACGCACCGGTCGCGGTCGCCCACGACAACTGGATTCCCTGCGTACCGAGGGCCAGGAGCTGGAGTGCGAGGCCATAGCCGGCCCACGCGACGACGTTGGCGAAGACCGCCGCCGCCAGCGTATTCGGGTCGACCGCGCGCACGGCGTCGGGGCGGCGCAGCAGAAAGCCGATGCGATCGGTCACCGCCGGCGCGGTGAGCGCGACCGCGGAGAGCAGGGCCACGATGCCGAACACGAGCGCGGCCGTCGACCCGCCAGGCAGCCGGTCGAGCACGACCGTTCCGGTGAGCGCCAGGGCGAACATTGTCCCCGTGGCCACCGACACCAGTTGCATGACGACTGCCGAGCCGGTGGCGATGACCGGCGCGACGCCACGCCGCTGGGCCATCGCGGCCATGCCGGCAATCGACCACAGTTTGCCGGGGATGTACTTCCCCAGGCTCGAAATGGTCCAGATGCGCGCGGCATCGACGATGCGCAGCGGTTGTCGCCAACCCTGCAGCAGGGCGCGCCAGCCCCAGATGAGCGCACCGTACATCGCCCAGGTCACGATCAGCGACGCCGCGACGTATTCCCAGTGCAGCTGCCAGTGCACCGGCTGCTGCCGCACCTTGTCCCAGTTCGCCAGGACCGTGCGCACGACGAAGAAGAGGATCACCGCACCGGCAATCGCCTGCACGACGCGCCAACTGGTCTTACGCATGTAACACCCGGTCGTACCAATCGAGGCAGCGATCGGCGACACAGGCCGCCGACAGTTCCTCGCGCCAGTGATTGCCGGCCTCCTGGGCCGCGGCGGGCGTGTCGGTGCTGCTCATCAACTCGTCGGCCGCCTTGGCGATGGCGGTCGGCGTCGGTGCGACCACTCGACCCGCGCGCGAGTCGCCCAGCACATCGAGCAGGCCGCCGCCGTCGTCACATGCGACCACCGGCACGCCCTGCATCAGCGCCTCGGCGGCCGCCAGCCCGAACCCTTCATCGCGGGCCGGCACGAGGCAGCACACGGCCGACGCAAGCGCGTCGGGGATGCGATCCGGAACCACCGCGCCCATGAAATGCACAGCATTGGCAATTCCGAGCGACGCCACCTGGTCTTGCAGGCGGGTGCGCTCGGGACCGTCTCCGACGATCGTCAATGTGAGGGCCGGCATGGTCGCGCGCATTGCCGCGAAGGCATCGATCGCCAGCGCGAACCGCTTCTGCGCGGTCAGTCGCCCGATCGCGACCAGGCCGCCGCGGCGATCGGTCCAGGGTCGGACGGCATCGACGACCGGCATCGGGTGCACGCAATCGCTCGTCACGGTGACACCGGTGCGCCGCTCGACCGTGCGTGCCAGTGCGTGGGACACGGTGGTCACGAGCCGGGCGCGCCGGTACACGCGCCGGGCAAGCACGGCGCTGATCGGGACGCGGTCGAGCAACCGGACGTCGGTGCCGTGCGATGTCAGCAGCATCGGTACCGCCGGTGGAGCGGCGAGTCCGCCCGGGATCCACCAGTGCGCATGCACGAGGCATCCTTCGCCCGACGCGCCGGCGAGTTCGGCATGGGCACCCTGTCGCAGCGCCCGCTCCAGCCGAAGCAATCGCCACCACCCGACCGGTGATTGCAACGCACTCGCCATGGTTCCGCGGTAGGCGATGCGTTCACCGCGGGCAGCGGCGTAGCGCACCCGGCGCACGGGCACACCGTCGAGTTCGCCACGTCCCCCCTGCCCTGCGTCGGCTGGAGCCACGACGCGCACATCGACATCGAGCTGACGGAGCGCCACGGCCAGCGGGTGCAGAAATGCCCCCGACACGTCGCCCGGGTAGCGCGGGTAATTGTGCGTGATCCAGACAGCGCGCACGACGTCAGTCGGATCGGTCCGCCGGCAGCCGGCGAAGCAGTTCCCGTTGTTCCTCGCGCATGCCCGCCAGCATTTCGCCGATGAAGCCGAAGCCGAACAGCGCGATGCCGCTGATCACCATGGTCTCGACCAGGTTGAGCAACGGCCGGAATCCGATGCCATACCCGATACCGCAGCACCAGGGCCACGATCCCGGCGAGAAAGCCGACGGTGAAGAGAGCGGCGCCCGCGACACCGAAGAAGAGCATCGGCTTGCGCCCGAAGCGCAATTGAAACCACACCGCCACGAGGTCGAGTACCCCGATGGGGATCCGGCGCCACGTGAACTTCGACACACCGGCGGTCCGCGGATACAGCGGAACCGGCGTGGACGTGAGCCGGTATCCCTCCGCAGCGGCAATGACCACCATGTACCGATGAAAATCCGGGCGCAGCGGCTGGATCATCATCACCTCTCGCCGGAATGCCTTGACCGAATTGAGATCGGTCACGCCGACGCCGAACAACCAGCGGCACAGCGTGTTGTAGACGGTCGACACGAACGCCTTCTCGTACTTCCCCTGCTTGGTGCCGGTGACGATGTCCGCCGTGTCCGCGAGGATCGGCGCCACCAGTCTGCCGACGTCCTCGGGGCGGTACTGGAGGTCCGCCGGGTAGAACACCAGGATGTCGCCGTGCGCCGCGGTGGCGGCACTGCGCAGCGCGTCGGCAATGCCGCGCTGCCGCAGGTGCGTGACGACACGCAGAAACGGATATCGGGGCTGCAAGTCGCGCAGGACGTCCGCCGTGGAGTCGCGCGAGCCGTCGTCGACCACGACCAGCTCGAATGGTACGCCGATGCCGGGAAGTGCCGCCGCGCACTGGCGTACGAATTCCGGCAGATTCTCCGCTTCATCCTTGGCGGGAACCAGGAGGGACACCCGGATTGCCGCTGTCATACGCGCTTGCGCATTCGGGCCGGAAGGATGCCCAGCTGATCGCGGTACTTCGCGACGGTGCGCCGGGCAATCTGGATTCCCTGTTCCTCGAACAGGTGGACGATCTGCTGATCGGTGAGTGGTTTGGCGGGCGTCTCGTCGCCCACCATCTTCTCCAGCTTGGCCCGGATCGAACGGGCCGAAGCATCCTCGCCCGAGGTCGTCGAGAGCGCGCTCGAGAAGAAGAACTTGAGCGGAAGCACTCCCCGCGGCGTCTGCACGTACTTCTCGTTGGTGACCCGGCTCACGGTCGATTCGTGCATCGAGATCACTTCCGCGACCTCGCGCAGCGTGAGCGGTCGCAGGTACTCGATCCCCTTTTCGAAGAAGTCGCGCTGGCGGTCGACGATGAAGTTCATCACCTTCAGCATGGTCTGGCGGCGCTGCTCGATGGCCTGGATCATCCAGGTTGCGCTGTTCATCCGCGATGCGATGAAATCGCGGTTCTCGACCGTCATCTTGGCGCGGTCCCGCGCAATCTCCTGATACGCGCGCGACAGCCGCAGCCGCGGCACCCCGGTGTCGTTGAGGAAAACGTGGTAGCGACCGTCGATCTTGTCGACGATCAGGTCGGGCACAATGTAGGCATCGCCCTGGTCGGAGTACTTGAGCCCCGGCTTGGGGTCAAACCGCGACAGCACGTCGGCCGCTTCCTGCGCCTGGCGCGGCTCCACGCTGAACTTGCGGGCGAGGTCGTTCCAGCGATGCGCCAGCAGGTCGGGAAACGCATCGTCGACAAACCGGTAGGTCAGCGACGCCGTATCGCCGATATCGCGCAGCTGCAGCAGCAGGCACTCGCGCAGGTCGCGGGCCGCCACGCCCGGCGGATCGAACTTCTGGACGATCCGGAGTGCCGTCTCGAACTCCTCGGGACTGAATAGCAGCACGCCGGGAGGGAGTCCGACGGCGTGACCGTTGCCGGCGCCCGGGTCGTCGTCGGCGTCGTCGTCGAGATCGAAGGGATCGCGCTCGCTCGCGTCGACCGGCTGCGTCGCGGGATTGTTCGACAGCAGCCAGTGATTGACCGACTCCAGCACCTGTTCGGCCGGGACGGTGAGGTACCCGTCATCGCTGACGTTGCCGATGATCTCTTCGCACAGCAGCCGTTGCCGCGCCGGCACGTCGAGCATCTGCAGCTGATCACGCAGGTGGTCGGACAGGTTGCGCGTCTCGACCGACACCGGTTCGACGTACTGCAGCGATTCGAACTGCTCGCGCTGGCCGCCCACGTCGAAGCCGTTGATCAGGATTTCCTCCCAATCGACTTCGTCGTCCTTCTTGACCTCCTCCTGCTCCTGTTCGATCGTCTTGTCCGGTGTGGCTTCTTCCTCGGGCTCCTCGAGCTCGAGGAACGGATTGTTGAGCAGTTCCTGCTGCAGGTGCTGCTGCAGGTCGAGCATCGGCATGTAGAGCATGTCCATCGCCTGGTACAGGCGTGGATTGATGCGCAGCTCCTGGCGCAACCCGGTCTGCTGGTGCAGGCCGGTCTTCATGCGGGCGCCCCCATCCGCGAGCGGAGCCGCGCGGTGAGGGTGGGTCCGAGGTACAGCTCGGCCACCCGGTCGTTCCACACGAGTTCGCCGACCGTGCCGGCGGCGTGCACCATGCCTTCGTGCATGATGTAGGCGCGATCCACGATCTCGAGCGTCTGCTCCACGTTGTGATCGGTGATGAGCACTCCAATTCCGCGATCCCGCAGTGAGGCGACGATCGTCTGGATGTCGTGAACTGCAATCGGATCGACACCCGCGAACGGCTCATCGAGCAGCATGAACTTGGGTTCGGTCACCAGCGCGCGGGTGATTTCGAGCCGCCGCCGTTCTCCGCCGCTCAAGGTATAGGCCGCGGCGTGCCGCAAGGCGGTCAGCCCCAGCTCGGCCAGCATGAGTTCGAGACGCCGCAAGCGTTCGCTGCGCGGCAGGTGCATGACTTCCAGGATCGCGAGCACGTTCTGTTCGACCGTCATCTGGCGAAAGACCGACGGCTCCTGCGGAAGATAGCCAAGCCCCTGCCTCACGCGCTTGTACATCGGCAGCCCGGTGATGTCGGTATCGTCGAGGTGAATGCTGCCGCGATCCGGCCGGATCAGTCCGGTGATGAGATAGAACGTGGTCGTCTTGCCGGCGCCATTCGGTCCGAGCAGTCCCACGATTTCGCCCTGGGCGAGATCGATGGCGACTTCGTTGACGACCGCCCGGCGCTGATACGTCTTGCGCAGTCCGAAGGCGTGCAGCTCGCTCATGGCTTGAACGCCGGGAGGACGGCGTGCGTGGTGTCGGCGGACTTCGTGCGCCTGGTCGCCGCCTCGAGCTGCACGCCGTCGACATGGCCGTACGCCTGCACCGACGACACGGTGAGCGAATCGCCCGGATGCATGACGACGAGGATCGTGTCAGCCCTGGTGTAGTTGATCGACGGCGAAGCCTTGCCCTGGCGCACGACCATCCGCGAGAAGAACGACCGCGCATCGCCCGTGGCTTCGAGGTGCGACAGGCGCGTCACCTGCTGTCCCGCCGAATCCACCTGCACGAACCTGGCGGTGATCTGGTCGCCCCACAGCGTGTTGTGCGTGGTGTCGGGCGCGACCGAGTCGGCCGTGGTCACGGCGGGGCGGATGGCCGCCCGGGCCGTGTCGCGTGGACTGATCATGACGGCGTGCAGAAAACCGCGAATCTCGCGCAGGAGTTCGCCCGGCGTGTCGATCGCGAGCGAGTCGGCCCGGAAATCGTAGCCGGCATCGCGCAAGGTGGCGCCGCTGTCATGCGCCCACGCCTGGGTCTCCGCCAGCTTGTCGGCGGTGAACGCGAGCTGGATGCTGTCGCCCGTCACGCGCGATCCGGCCCGCAACACCTGCGCGCTGTCGAAGCTGTGCAACTCGCTGATATGCCCGTTCGACATCGCGACCCGGATCTCCCGGCCGTACACGGCGAACGAATCGGGTCCGGTGCGGCGCAGGATCGCGTGCGCGCCCATCAACCGCCCGATATCGATCCGCCCGCGGTCGAACCAGAGGGAATCGCCCTGACCGTGCACCGAGTCGCGGTCGATCGTGACGTTCCCGTTCGCGCGCAGGCGGGACTGGCCGAACCCGTGCAGGATATCGCCGACGAGGATGTCGGCGAGCGGGCGCGCCGTGTCGCCGGGCACCGCCGCCTGGAAATAGCGCACGGTGGCGCGCATCAGCGCCAGCACCGACGCGCTGTCATTGACACCCTTGACGGCGCGGAAGTAATCGACATACGGCGCCGTCAGCGTCGAGCCGTTCTTGCGATCGAGCACATGGACATTGCCACGGGCCTCGACCTTTTCCAGGCGCCGGATGTAGAACAGCGTATCCGCCGTGACCCGATAATCCGGATCCCGATAGGCGGCGCGTGTGAAGAAGCGGAAAAAATCGCCACTGATGACGCTGACCGAATCCGCATCCATGAAGACTTGCTGGCCGTTGCAGCGGAAATGGACATTGCCGGCCACGTCGTAGTTCGTGTTGGCGGCCTCGCCCGGCAACGCCTGCGAACTGTGCCCCTCACGGTCGGCGCTGATCAGGTGCACCACGCAGCGGGTGCTCCGCTGCGCCGACACGGCCACGGGCAGGCCGACCAGCAACGCGCACACCAGATGGCGGATCATCGCGAGGGCCCGCCCTGCCCCGGGATCACGAATCCCGGCCCCTTGGCGGCACCTCGCGGGCGCATCACGGTGACGTTCTTGAAGCCGGGGTCTGCCGTGAACGCGCTGCCGTCGAGATTGCCCTTGGGGGATGTCGACGTGAATGTCGTGTCCGACGTGATCACGTTGCGGGTCCGGTCGTAGGTCAGGTGCGGGGTCTTGAGCACGCGGCCAGCGGAAGACACCGCGACGACGTCGCCGCGCGCGTCGAGACTCTGGTCGCGCATGTTGTAGCGGCCGGTCTTTGCCGTGACGGTGGAAATGGTGGCCCCGCTGGAATCGAAGAACGTCACCCGCATCGTCTTGAGATCGGCGATCTGCCGCGCCTGGTACACCCAGGCGGAATCGGCTTGTACGAACGACACCCGTACGCCGCCGCGGGTGATTTCGGTCGACATGGTCTTGTAGGTCTGATCCGCACTGTCGGCGGCGACCGTGCGCGGCGGCTTGATCCCCTGGTCGCGACACGCGACCAGCGACGCCACGAGTGGTACCGCCAACCACGTCACGCATGATCTCATCCGGCACCGGCCCGCAACAGATCGTGCAGATGCACCACGCCGACGACCCGGTCGTCCGGGTCGAGCACGGGCGCCGCCATGATGCGGTGCCGTTCGAGAAAGCCCAGCGCAAACGCGGCGAGATCCGCCGCGTGCACGACGTGCGGTGCGCGCGTCATCACCGACTCGGCGCGCACATCGAGATATTCCGGCGTGCGCTCGGCAATGCGGGTGAGGTCGCCCGCGGTGATCACGCCCTGCAGGCGGTCGTCGGCGACGATGATCGCGATGCCGCGTCCGTGGGCGAGTCCCACCACGACCTGCTGCATGACGGCGTCGGGCGGCAGCATGCGGTCGACCGGCACCATGACATCCTGCACGCGCAACAGCAGCTTGCGCCCGATCCGCCCGCCCGGGTGGAGCGCGGCAAAGTCCTCCCGCTGAAATCCCTTGTGCTCGAGCAGCGCCATGGCGAGTCCATCGCCCAAGGCCAGCGCGACGGCGGTGCTCGTGGTCGGCGCCAGATCGTGGGGACAGGCTTCCTCGGTGACGGCCGCATCGAGCACGAATCGCGCGGCGCGACCAAGAGTGGAGTCGGCGACCCCGGTGATGGCGATGACCGGCACCTGCAGCCGCTGCAGTGCGCCGAGCAGCCCGAACAGCTCGTCGGTCTCACCGCTCTTGCTCAGCAGGATTGCGACCGAGCCACGATCGACCAGGCCGAGATCGCCATGCAGCGATTCGACGGGATGCAGGTAGGTCGCGGCGGTGCCCGTCGATGTGAGTGTGGCGGCGATCTTCTGCGCAATCACGCCGGACTTGCCGATGCCGCTGACAATGACCCGCCCGCCCGTCGCCAGCAGTTCGACGGCGCCGCGCATGGCGCCGTCGATGCGACGGCTCGCGGCGAGAATCGCTTCGCCTTCGAGGCGCAGGGTCCGCTGCGCGGTCGCGACGGCGTCGGTCACGCCGGCACGCGTCCGCTCGCAAAAAAACGCCGCACCGCGCTGTCGAATTCTCCGCGCGACTTGAGCAGGCCGTCGACGACCTCGCGCACCGCGCCGCGGCCGCCGCGCGCGTGCGTGACGTACCGGGCCACCTGCTTGACTTCGTCGCGAGCATTCGCGACGGCGATGGGCAACGCCACGCGCTCGAGCACTGGAATGTCGGGTATGTCATCGCCCACGAACGCGACCTCGTTCCAGCCGATGCCCCGCTCGCCAAGGAGCGCGTCCATTGCCGCCAGCTTGCCTGACGCGTCGACCGTGATCACCGACGACACCTGCAACTCGTCGGCGCGAAGCTGCGTCGATGGCGACGTCCGGCCGGTGAGCCAGAAGACGCCGATCGGACCGCCGCGCAGTAACCGGAGTCCAAAGCCGTCGTGAATGTCGAAACGCTTGTACTCGGCGCGCTGCCCGTCGCGCTCGCCGATCCAGGTGTCGTTGGCCGTGAGCACGCCATCGACATCGAGGCCGAGCAGTCGAATCCGCGTCGCGACGACGGGATCAAACATGGGCCGTGCTCCGGGCCGCGTGCCACACGCCGAGCGTCTGCTCGATCAGGCGATCGAGCTGATCGAGGGGCCATTGCGTGGCGGCATCGGACAGCGCGCGCGCCGGGTCCGGGTGGGTCTCGATGAAGAAGCCGGACGCTCCGGCCGCGGCGGCCGCCGCGAGCAGCGCAGGAATGTGCTCGCGGAGGCCGCCGCTGGCACCATCCGCGGCCTGCCCCGGTTGCTGCACGCTGTGCGTGGCGTCGTAAATCGCGGGGCACCCGGTCGCCTCGCGCAACCGCGCGAGGTTGCGGAAGTCGACGACCAGGTCGCCATAGCCGAAGAATGTCCCGCGCTCGGTGACCGCGATGTCCGTGCTTCCGCCGGCCCGAACCTTCTCGACGGCACCCGCCATCGCCGCGGCCGCCATCCACTGTCCCTTCTTGATATTGACCGGCTTGCCGGTGCGTCCGGCCGCGTGCAGCAGGTCGGTCTGCCGGCAGAGAAACGCGGGAATCTGCAGCACGTCGACGACCGACGCGGCCGCGGCCACCTGTGCCGCATCGTGGACGTCGGTCAACACCGGCAGCCCGCTTTCGCGGCGGACGCGTTCGAGTGCCGCAAGCCCGGCGTCAAGCCCGGGACCGCGGGGCGCGTCGCCGCGCGCGCGGTTCGCCTTGTCGAACGACGCCTTGAAGCACACGGGGATCGCGTGGTCCATGCTGATGCGCGCCAGTCGCTCGGCGACCCGCGACATGGTGGCCGCGTCCTCGACCACGCATGGACCCGCGACGAGAAACGGCTCCGGGACGAACTGCCACGACGTCACGACGCGGCGTTCTCCAGCGCCGGCCGGCGCGCCGCACCGGCCGATGCGGCCGCGCCGACGTCGCGATGCATCACGGCCGCGCCGATGAACGCCGCGAACAGCGGATGCGGGCGGGTCGGCCGCGACTTCAACTCCGGATGGAACTGGCAGCCGACAAACCACGGATGATTCGGCAGCTCGATCATCTCGACCAGGCCGCCGTCGGGCGATTGTCCCGACAGCTTCATGCCGTGTTCGGCGAGGACATCGCGATAGGCGTTGTTCACCTCCCAACGATGGCGATGGCGTTCGGAGATCTCGGTGACGCCATATGCCTGCGCCACCTTGCTGCCGGCGCGCAACCGCGCGGCATACGCGCCCAGTCGCATCGTTCCACCCAGATCGGTGACCTCCCGCTGCGATGCCATGAGGGCGATCACCGGGTCGGGACAGTCGGGCGCGAACTCGGTGGACGACGTGTCGGGCATGCCGCAGACGTGACGCGCGAACTCGATGATCGCGACCTGCAAGCCGAGGCAGATCCCGAAGAACGGGATCTGATGCTCGCGTGCGTGCGCGATCGCGGAGATCATGCCCTCGATGCCGCGTTCGCCGAATCCGCCGGGGACCAGGAGGCCGTCGAATCCCTGGAGCATGCCGGCCGCCGTCTCCGCGTCGAAGCGGTCGCTCGAAAGCCAGGTGATGTCGACGCCGACGTCGTGCGGGATGCCGCCATGCAGCAGGGCCTCGCCCACCGATTTGTAGGCGTCCGACAGATCGGTGTACTTGCCGACCACCGCGATACGCACGCGCGACGCCGGATGCAGAATGCGATCGACCATCGCGGCCCATTCCGCCAGGTCGGGGTCGCGCGTTTCGAGCCGCAGGCGGGCGCACACTTCGGCGTCGAAGCCCTGATCGAAGAATCGCAGCGGCAGTTCGTAGATGCTGCGCACGTCGGGGCTCTCGATCACCGCCGTGAAGTCGACATTGCAGAACAGCGCGATCTTGCGCTTGATGTCGGCGTCCAGCGGTCGGTTGCTGCGACAGATGAGCAGGTCCGGCTGGATGCCGACCTGCATCAGGTCGCGAACCGAGTGCTGCGTCGGCTTGGTCTTGAGTTCGCCCGCGGCCGCAATCCACGGCACCAGCGTGACATGGATGAACAGCGCGTTGTCCCGCCCGACATCCTGGCGGAACTGGCGGATCGCCTCGAGAAACGGCAGCGATTCGATGTCACCGACCGTGCCGCCGATCTCGACCAGCACGACGTCGTGTCCCGGGGCCGAGCGCTTGAGGGCCGACTTGATCTCATCGGTGATATGGGGAATGACCTGCACGGTGCCGCCGTTGTACTCCCCGCGGCGTTCCTTGCTGATGACGGTCTGGTAGACGCGGCCGGTGGTGACGTTGTTCTGCTGCGACAGCGATCGGTCGATGAATCGTTCGTAGTGGCCCAGATCAAGATCGGTCTCGGCCCCATCGTCGGTGACGTACACCTCGCCGTGCTGAAACGGCGACATCGTGCCGGGATCGACGTTGATGTAGGGATCGAACTTCATCATCGTCACCGACAAGCCACGCTCGACGAGGAGGCGGCCGAGCGACGCCGCGGCGATACCCTTGCCGAGTGACGACACCACGCCACCGGTGACAAAAATGAACTTGGTCGTGCGCGGGGGAGTCGTCATGCGGGCACCTCGGCAAGGTGAAGCCACCGCGCTTCGGCGGCGACGAGGTCTTCGGGTGTGTCAATTCCCGGGGGAACCGGGGCATCGAGCAGTGCGACGCCGATCGCGTAGCCGGCGGCGAGCGCACGCAATTGTTCCAGCCGCTCGAGGCGTTCGAGCGTGGTCCCGGGCAGCCGCGTGATCGCGAGCAGCACGTCGCGTCGGTAGGCGTATACCCCGAGATGTTGCCACCAGCGCGCGGCGGGCAGGTCGCCCGCGTCGCGGACGTGCGGAATCGCCGCGCGCGAGAAATACATCGCCCGGCCGTGCGCGTCGCAGACCACCTTCACCCGGGCGGGGTCGTGGCGAAGGTGGGCTTCGAGCGGTGCGGCAGCGGTGCCCACGTCATCGCCGTGCTCGACCCGCGCGACGGCGCCCGCGACCGCGGCCGCCGGCAGAAATGGTTCGTCACCCTGCAGGTTCACGACGATGTCGTACGCCGAGAACTCGGGACGCGCGGCCACCTCGGCCACCCGATCGGTGCCACTGTCATGGGAGGGATCGGTGAGGATCGTTTCAACCTGCCAGCGCGCCGTCGCCTCGGCCACGCGCTGGGAGTCGGTCGCCAGGACGATGCGGTCGATGCCATTCACCGTGCGGGCGCGCTCGATGACACGGGCGACCAACGGTGCGCCACCCAGCGATTGGAGCGGCTTGGACGGCAGGCGCGTGGAGCCCACGCGGGCGGGAATCACCAGCAGGACAGGCACGACACAAGCTATCCGGTCGACTGCGGACTGTCAAAATGCGTGCCGAACTTCGCGCCACACTGCTAACCCATTGACAAATCGAGGATTACGTGCGGCCGGCCGCCAGATCGAGGAAGTTGTGCAACAGGCGCATGCCGTCAGGAGTGCCGATCGATTCGGGGTGGAATTGCACCCCCCACACCGGATCGGAGCGATGGCGGAGCGCCATGATCTCGGTGCCTTCGGGGCGATCTGCCGACCAGGCGGTGGCCGTGAGGCAGCCAGGGAGGCCAGCCGGTTCCACGATCAGCGAGTGGTAGCGCATCACTTCGAACGGCGACGGGAGACCGTCGAACAGGGCATCGTTGCGGTGGATCACCGCCGTCGCCTTGCCGTGCATCTGGCGCGCGCCTCGCACCACCTGGCCGCCGAACGCCTCGGCAATGGCCTGATGTCCGAGGCAGACGCCAAGCAGCGGCACGCCCCGTTCCGCAGCCGCGCGAATCAACGGCATAGCAATCCCGGCGGTGGCCGGGGTGCCGGGGCCGGGGGAAATCACGATCGCGTCGGGCGCGCCGGCGAGGACGTCACCCACACCGATGCGGTCGTTGCGCGCGACGACCGGGTCGGCGCCGAGTTCCCCGAACGCCTGCACCAGGTTGAAGGTGAACGAATCGTAGTTGTCGAGGACGAACAGCCGCACCCCTCAGCCCCGCGGATGGAATTTGTGATGGACGGTCCGAAGGTAATCGCGGTCGACATGCGTATAGATCTGCGTGGTCGACAGGTCGGCATGCCCGAGCATCTCCTGCACGGCGCGCAGGTCGGCGCCACCTTCGAGCAAGTGCGTCGCAAAGGAGTGACGCAGCGTGTGCGGGCTGACGCGTTGCGTGATGCCGACCTGGCGCGTGCGCTTGCGTACGATACCCCACGCGCCCACGCGAGACAGTGGCGCGCCACGTGCGTTCAACAACAGGCGTCCCTGACTGTGGCCGCGATCGAGCTCGACGCGCGTGGTGTGCAGGTACACCGACACCGCGCCGATGACGGTGCGGCCAATCGGGACCAGACGCTCCTTGCGGCCCTTGCCGAACGCGCGAACCAGTCCATCGGTGAGCAGCAAATCGGCGACCGACAGGTCGCACAATTCGGAGACGCGCAGCCCGGCGCCATACCCGAGCTCGAGCAGCGCGCGGTCGCGCCATGCCAGGCGCTCATCGACGGACGGTGATTCCAGCAAGCGCGACACGTCGTCGATCGACAGTACCTCGGGCAGCGTGCGCCAGCGCTTGGGTGTCTCCAGGCGATCGCTGGGATCGTGCTGCACCAGGCCTTCGGTCAGCAGGAAATCGAACCACGTCCGTACGGCCGAGATGGTGCGACGTATCGTGGCGCCGCTGAGGCCCAGATCCTTGAGCAGGAACACGAATTCCCGCAGCATGGGGGTCGTGATGTCGCGCGGATTGGCGGCGCCCTTCGATGCGACGAACTCGGCCAGTCGGGTAAGGTCGCGGTGATACGCGTCGAGCGTGTGTGGACTGTGTCCGCGCTCGAGGGCAAGGTGATCACGAAAAGCGGACAACTGGAATTCGGCCGCAATGTCGGCCGGGGTCACCGCGCCGGCACCCCCTCGGCAACCGGTTCCTCGGGAAGCCCGGCCATCAGCGTGGCAACCGCGATCACGGCGATGCCTTCGCCCCGGCCAATGAATCCCATTCCCTCGTTGGTCTTTGCCTTGATGGACAGACTGGTGGCGTCGATGCCCAGGGCGCGCGCGAGGCGCAGTCGCATGGCGGTGACGTGCGGAGCCAGCCGCGGCGTCTCGGCCACCACGGTCACGTCGGCCTGATGCAAGGTCCAGCCGTCATCCTGGAGTCGGTGATGCACGGTCGCGAGCAGTTGCAGGGAATCGGCATGCCGGTATTGCGGATCGGTGTCGGGAAACATGGTGCCGATGTCGTCGAGGCCCGCCGCACCCAGCATCGCGTCGGCCACGGCGTGCGCGACGGCGTCGGCGTCGGAGTGACCGGCCAGGCCCCGCGGGTGCGGAATCGTCACGCCACCCAGTATCAGCGGCCGATCGTCAGCGAATCGATGCGAGTCGTAGCCGATACCGACGCGGATCACGCGACCGCGGCCAGTGAATCGTCTATGACCGAGTAGTCCTGCCGACGGCGCCGGGGGGCGAAGCCGGCGTCGCGAATCGCGCGTTCCATCTCGCCGATGGTGGCGCGGTAGGTGGTGCCGGCGGCCGACACGACATTTTCTTCCATCATCAGCGAACCGAAATCGTTGGCGCCGAATCGCAGGGCCACCTGCCCCACCTTGAGTCCCATGGTCACCCAGCTCGATTGCAGATTCGGCACATTGTGACAGATGATCCGCGCCATCGCGAGGGTCCGCAGGTAGCTCACCGCATCGGTCTTGACGCGATCGCTCATGCCGGTGCCCTCCGGCTGCAACGGCCAGCAGATGAACGCGGTGAAGCCACCGGTACGCGCCTGCAGGTCGCGCACGCGCAGCAGGTGCTCGATCCGGTCCGCGTTCGATTCGCCGAGACCGTACATCATGGTCACCGACGTCGTCATGCCCTGGCGATGCGCTTCTTCCTGCACGCCGAGCCATTCCTCGGTCTGCGCCTTCTTGCCCGCCACGCGGGCGCGAACCGCATCGACCAGGATCTCGCCCCCGCCACCGGGGATGGAGTCGAGTCCGGCGGCGTGCAACTGGCGGACGACTTCCGCCACGGGCAGCCCGAACCGCCCGGCGAAGAACACCACTTCCGACGGCGAGAACCCGTGAATGTGGATCGGATGATGCTGCTTGATGTAGCGCATCAGCTCGAGATACCACTCGAACGGAATGTACGGGTTGTGACCGCCCTGCAGCAGGATCTGGACGCCGCCGATCGCCTTGCATTCGTCGATCTTGGCCCCGATCTGTTCGAACGACAGCACGTAGCCGGTGGGGTCCTTGGGCCGGCGATAGAACGCGCAGAACTTGCAGTCCGCGACACAGACGTTGGTGTAGTTGATGTTGCGATCGATGATGTACGTCACGACGTCGTCCGGATGATGGCGGTACCGTTCCCGTTCCGCCAGCGCGCCCAACTCGAGCAGCGAAGCGCCTTCGTACACGGCCAGGTATTCGCGGAATTCGGCGGCGTTGCGATCGATCATCAGCGTGTCACGCGGCAGTGAGAAATGAGAGTGAGCCATCCGGTACCAGCCCATCGCTGGCCAGGCGTCCGAAGAATTCGGTCAGGCCCGCCAGGTGTCGGTACGACAACCGGTGATCCAGGTCCCCGAGATATGCGCGGCAGGTGGCCGGCGGAATCCCGGTGCGCGCGGCCGCTTCGTCGGCAATCAGGTCGAGATGGGCGACGCCCCACTCGCGCGACTGCAACAGGTCGCGGTGGACCGCCAGCGCTTCGCTGCGGTCAGCGTCACGGCGCGCGGCCCAGACGGCGAACACGAACGGCAGCCCGGTCCACCGCTTCCACGCGGCGCCGAGATCCTCGAAGACCGGATAGATGTGGCTGGCGCGCAGGTGAAGGGCAGCATCGCCGATGACCAGCACGGCGTCGTGCGGCAAGGACTCCAGGGCGGCGAGGTCGTTCGCTTCGGCCCGCGCGGTCGCGAACCGCGGCGACACATGCCATACATGGCGACAGAGCAGTTCGAGCAGCAGCAGCGATGTGCGCGACGAGGCGGTTCGGAGCACCGTGGCGCCGTCGAGATCGGTCACCGGACGGCGGCTGAACAGCGCCACACTGTGCACCGGGCCGTCGCATGAAATGGCCAGATCGGGAAGCAGGTGATACGCCGCCGCGTTGCGGGCGTATTCGACGGCGGACACGGCGCTCAAATCCAGCTCGCCGGCGGCAAGCAGGTCGTTGAGCTCGGCGGCCGTGGCCGAGATCACCGTGGCCGGCGCAGGCACGACGCCCCGATCCATGCCGGCATATACCGGCGCGGCGTTGATCCAGGGAATTCGCCCCAGCCTCATGCCGCGTGCACCGCCGGCGTCCTCGCGCGCACGTCCCCGCCGTGCGGAATGTCGAGGTCCGTGAAGTCGTCGCGGACCGATTGATACAGCGAGTTGCGTTCGACCGGTCGCCGACCGGCATCCCGGATCATGGCAACCAACCCTTCATACGGCATGTGCATCTGCGTCCGGGCCCCGGCTTCGTGATACACCCGCTCGTACACCACCGTCCCTTCGACGTCGTCGCACCCGAACGCCAGCGCGACCTGCGACATGAACGGCGTCACCATGGGCCAGTGCGTCTTGACGTGCGGAATCGAATCGAGGTACAAGCGGCCGATGGCAATGTTCTTGAGATCCTCGTAGCCGGTCGTGGCCGTACCGACACGGCCGAGCTGTTCGCCCAGCTCGTTGTGCTCGGTGTGATATGCCAGCGGGATATACGTCAGAAAACCACCGGTGTCATCCTGCAGATCCCGCAACATGCCAAGATGTTCGATCCGGTCCTGCGCGGTTTCGACGTGGCCGTACAGCATGGTGCAGTTGGTCGGAATGCCGAGGGCGTGGGCCTCCCGATGCACCGCGATCCATTCGCGGCCGGTCAGCTTGCGCTCCGCGATCGTGGCCCGGACCGCGGTGGAGAACACCTCCGCTCCGCCGCCGGGCAGCGACGTCAGCCCGGCATCCTTGAGCGCCAGCAGCGTCTCGCGAATGCTCAGCTTCTCGATCCGGGCGAGGTGCGCGATCTCGACCGCGGTCAGTGCCTTGACGTGGACGTCCGGGTGCCGCTGCTTCAGGCCGCGGATCATGTCGGTGTAGTAGCTCAGCCGCAGCTTGGGATGCAGGCCGCCGACGATGTGGAACTCGCGGGTCGGCGAGCCCACCGCTTGGGCGGCCTCGTGGTACACTTCCTCGAGCGAGCGCGTGTAATGTCCATCCTCGCGCGGCATGCGGGCGAACGAACAGAAGGTGCAGGTGTTTCGAAGAATGCACACGTTTGTGGGGTTGATGTGCTGATTCGCGGAGAAGAAGACCCGCGCGCCGTTGCGCCGCTGATTGGCGAAATCGGCCAGGGTGCCGAGCCCGATCAGGTCGCTGGTGGCGTAGAGCGCCAGACCGTCGTCAGGCGACAGGCGCTCGCCGCGGTCCACCTTGGCGGCAATCGGATGCAGCGCACGATCACGAATTCGGCCGACGTCGAGCGGCAGGCCGGCACCGGGGTCCGGGACATGTGCCATCATGAAAATCTAGCCGCACCGCCGCCGCTTCTCCATCAGGGATCGCTGTGCCGACGCCCTCGCTGATTCCGATCCGGCCGGAACCGGGCGAGCCGGTTGCCTTGATCGGCTCCGAGACCGTGATCGGCGCCGAGCCCGGAAGCGACATGCGCGTGGACATTCCCGGCGTCGGCGCGCGGCATGCCGTGCTCCAGCGCCGCGAAGCCGACTGGTGGATCCTCCCGGGCCATGCCTGGATCCGTCTCAACGGCGAGGCGGTGATCGAGCCTCGGCGCCTGCGCGACCGCGACGTGCTCGCCATCGCCCCGGGCCATGAATACGAATTCGTCACCGGCGAACGCCGCACGCGACGGATGGAATCCGCGGCGTCGATGCTCGCGCGCCCCCGCAAGCGCCGCTATCGCCAGCTCCCCAAACCGCCACGCCGGTTCTCGTGGAGCGCCCTCGGGACCATCCTGGTCGCGATCGGGTTGCTGGGCGGTGCCGGATACGTGACCTGGTATGCGCTGTTCCGCACCGGTCCCGGTCCCGGCGTGCTCACGGATCGACAGGCGGCCGAGCTGGACTCGCTCCTGATCGTGGCGGATGACCACGTCGAGCGCGGCGGGACGCTGCTCGAACTCGGCCTCGGCGACGGCGCCGCCGACGAATTCGCCAAGGCCGTCAACACGCTGGCGCTGAGCGACTTGCGCAATCACCCTCAAGTGAAACCTCGGATCGTCGCGTTGCAGGCGTCGGTCGCGGCGATCTATCGGGAGCGGAGCCTCGCGGTCCCCGGGAATTATGCCAACGCCACGTCACCACTGACGCCGGAACAACTCAAGACCGCGTCACTGACGGTGCAGCAGTTCGCGGCGCAGTTCGCGATCATGGCCGCGACATTCCGCGACAGGTTCGGGCACGACATCATCGTGACCGGCCGCGACCACGCCGAACATGTGGCCTTGTACGGCAAGGGCGGCGCGATGGACCTCTCGGCCAAGGCAATGAATCCGACCGAAATCGCGTTCGTGATCAACCAGTGTCACGCCCGGCACATCCGCATCAAGGACTTTTCGCAGGACACGGTGCTGCGGCGGGAAATCAATGCCGCCGTCCACGCCGGCCTGCTGTTCGAGGCGGGCACGGGGTTACACCTGCACATCGATCGCTTTGCGAATCGACGCGATCGCTGGACCACCGTCGCGCTACCGCGGCAACGTGGCGAGAAGTCTCTCGATCGCCGGTCGTTGCTCCGGGTCGCGCGCTCGGGCTCGCGCGAATTCCGCCGGCAGCTGGTCGGGGCCAACGAGTTCGCCGACGACGAGCGCGGCTGAATAGACGTCCGCGGCGGGCGAAGTGTGCAGATCGGCCCGATGGTGCAGCTCCGGTGCCGCCCACGGCGGCGTCCCCACGGAATCCTCTTCCCATCCCGGTGGCACGGCGCGCGGCGGCTCACCCTGCGCCGCCACACCGAAGTCCGCCAGACGCACGTCACCGTCCACGAGCAGGATGTTCGACGGCTTGATGTCGCGATGAATCACGCCGCGCGCATGGATGTTTGCCACGGCGCGCAACAGATCGTACGCGATCTTCCGTCGCTCCCGCACGGCGTCGGGATGCTTGACGAGCCACGCGTCGAGCGACGTATCGGCGCGCTCCAGCACCAGCACCAGCGGTGACTCGCGCACTTCACGCAACGCGATCACGCCGCCGACGCCGCGAAGCCGCGTGAGCACATCGCGTTCATTGGCGAGGCGCAGCGCCAGGTCCTCGCGCGCGGCGAGTTCCGGGCGCAGCTGCTTGAAGACGCACGGACGCCCATCCCGGTCGAGCCCGAACACGATCAGCGACGACGGCTCGTCGATCACATCATCAGGAATTTCAGGCGGGCCATTCCGGCGAGCGAAAACTCGGAGCCGTCGTCCAGCAACCGATGTTCCCCGCGCTCGAGCAGTTCGTCGTCGACGTAGGTGCCGTTGAGCGAGGAATCGATCAGGAAGAACTTGCCTTCCTTGCGGACAATGGCGCAGTGATAGCGGGAGATGAACGCGTCACCGTCGCTGAGCACGAGATGATTCTTCTCCTCCGGCTTGTCGGATTCGGCCGATCCGATCCGGAAAATCGGTCCGTCGATGGTGTAGAGCTTGCCGCGGCCCACGCCGTCGACGATCTCGACGACGGCCTGCTGTTTCGAGGCGTCGGCCGTGCGCCGCTGCAGCTCGCGGCCGTGGCGCCGCGCCAGCCACGGGGCCAGCGCGCCAAACACCAGCGCCAGCACCAGGACCGCGGCCCCCAGCGCGAGCAGCGTCCGCCGATAGCGCTGCGCGCGCGCGAGCGCAGCGATGCGATCCCGCGCCGCCAGCGCCCGCTGATTGGCGGGGTCTGCCGCCAGCACGCTCGCGACGATGCGCGCGGCGTCGGCATACTGGTGCGCCGTCACATCGCGCTGCGCCGCCGCGAGTCGGGTGTCGATGCTGGCAGACGCGGAATCGCCGGCCTGGCGCGCCGAGTCCGAGCGGACCGCCGCGTCATAGTCGGCCACCGCCGCGCGGTACCGGGCATCGACGGTCGAATCGTCCATCCCTTCGAGTTGCATCCGCTTCCAGCAATCCGTGCGGTCGCGGACGCCCTGCACCGTGTGCTCGGAGGTTTGATCGAGTTGTTCGCAGAAGTGCAGCAGCGTCGCCGTTTCCTGTTCGTGCACGGCCTGGGTTCCCTGACCCGCCGGGGTTTGCGCCACCAACGGCGTGGATCGCAACGCGGCGATCGTCCCGACCAGCACCGCGGCGGCACGCCACGTCCCCATCGCCTGGCTCATCGTTGCAGCGCGGTGCGTCGCGCGGTCTGGTGCGTGATGTCGTCGGGACTGCGCGGTTCCGCCTCCCGGGCCAGCGCCGCCAGCCGTGTCGTCGACACGTTGCGAGCGGCGACCACCGGTGCCACCAGCGGTCGCGCCCAGGCGACTCGCGGGACGAGCAACCATGCGGCCGATAGCGCGACGGCCAGGAACAGGGCGATCAAGGTGGTGTTCCCTTCTCCGGCGTCGCCGGGCAGCAAGGCCTCGCGCATCTCGGACGACAGCATTGCCGTGTCTGCCACACCCTGGTACGCCGGCAGCGCGAAGACCGGCGGGCGCCACATCAGCGAGATGCGGAGCGGCGACAAAGCAGAATCGGCGTGAACGGCGACGCCCGCCAACACCCCCCGAGCGAGCGCCGAAACGTTTTCGGCCGGCACACCGAACACCAGCACCCGGCGAGCGATCAATTCGCGCCGCACGCGGGCGAGGGCGTGTGCCAGCACATTCGGGTCCAGCGGGATTCGGCGCACGACGACTTGGCCGGACGCCGCTGGCAGCTCGGGAATGGCGGCGGCAGTATCGAGTTGGATGACCCAGACGCGCGACCTCGCGGCCGATAACGCTGCCACCGCGGCCGCCGCCGCTGAGTCCTGGTTCATCGTGACCGGAGCGGGCGACGGCACCGTGTGTCGCCCATGCCGCGGCCTGGGCGGCGCCGGCTTGCTTGCGGGTGGGATGCCCGCGGTGATGATCACGGCCACGGCCGGCGCCGCGCCGGGCGCGGCGTCAAGCTCTTGCGTACGCGACGCGACCGCGCGCAACGCCGCCAGCAGGTCCCCTCGCGTGCGGGTGTCCGGCTCGGACAGGGTGTCCAGCGCCGCCAGCGTTTGCCGCGCAGACATCAGCGCACCGGTCGTCACGCCGTCGGCGCCGCCGGCGCTGTCGACGGCGGCCAGCACGAACCTCGTCGCCGCGGTATCAAGGGATTGCACGAACGCCTTGAGGGCGATCCGGGTGAATGCGATACCCGCGCCGCTGAGTTGTGGCGATCGATCGATCACGAGAAGGATGCGCGCGTCCGACGCTGCGCCAGACACGGGACGTACCGTCGGTCCGATCAACCGCGTCGACCCGAGCGTACCGGTCCACTGTCCCTGCTCGGCAGCGGGGTCGGCAATCGCCAATCGCACGCGATCCGCCGGACTCAACTCGACGGCCGCTTGCAGACATGGTACGTCGCGGTGCGGCGCACAGCGCACCAGTCGTACCGGCACCGGTCGTCGCGAAGCCGGTGCGATGATGGCCGCGCCAGCCACGGCGAGCCCGAGCACCACCGGCCGCATCACGTCTGCTCCATTCGCAACTGCACCAGGTATCGTTGACCGCCCACGGCGATGAGCGACGACGTGCGCAGGTAGATCCCGCCCGTCTTCAGGATGCCGTTGACGGTCGCGCCGCCGGCAGGCGGGTACAGGGCAACCCGCCCGTTTGCGCAGCTGAGCTGTGCCGTGCTCAGCGCGACCACGTCGCCTGGAGCAAGCGACCACTCGCGCAATGCGAGCAGTCGCGGGATGCTGTTGCGCGGAGGCGCGTGCTCGACGATCGCCACGGCACGCCACAGTGCCGGACCGCAGACGGCAATCCCGATGGTCGCACCAGCGGCCGTGAATGCGATCGCGAGCCAGAACTCGACGGCGCCGGGAAGCAGCACGATGAGGCCGCACATCGCCCCACCCAGGGCGGCGACGCCGGCAGTTTCCGAGAGGTGCGACCGAATTGCCATCGGCCGGGCGGCCGCGAGCGCCACCGCCGTCGCCGTGACGACGCAGCACCATCCGACCACCCGCTGCACCAGGAAACCCGTGCCGCCGAGCGCCGAGAACGACGCGAAGACGCTCGCCACGATGAGCGCCGGGACGCCGCCGGCGATCAGCCCGGCGATCAGCGCCGTCCCGATCGGTTCTCGACGGCGTAACGCCTCGCCGCCGAGTGCCGTCGCCCCTGCCACCGCGCCGAGCGTCATCATCGTCAACTGGTCCAGACGGATGTACCCGCTCACGACCTGGGACCAACCCGACGCGAGGAACCACGCGACGGCACCCGCGGCGGCGCCGATCGTGGCAGCAGCCGTGATGCCGCTTGGTATCCAACGGGATGACTCCGCTCTCATTTGGACAAATCGTGCACGCGGTCGTCCGCGTCCTTGTAGTGTTGCGCTGCGGCCTTGCGGTACCACGCCAGCGCCTGCGCACGATCCTTCGCGACGCCGAGATGTCCTTTCTCGTACACCTGGCCGAGCGTGTACTGCGCTGCGGCGCTGCCACGGTTGGCGGCCCGACCGTACCACTCGAGTGCGGCAGACGGATCCTTCTTCACGCCGTGCCCGTGTTCGTAGGCGTCGCCCAGCTCGTACATGGCTTCGGCATCATTCGCCTGCGCGGCGAGCTGGTACCATGCCACGGCGGAGTCGTCGTTGTGGCGAACGCCGTGCCCGTGCTGGTACAGGGCGCCGAGATTGCGGCGGGCCGGGATGCTTCCGGCGGCGGCCGCGCGGCTGCACGCCGCGAACGCGACATCCCAGTCACTCCGGTCGACGCTGGACTGACAATCGGACTCGGTCCGGGCCGGGGATCGCGCCGGCGGCGTAACCGCAGGCGGGGGCGTGCGCTCCGTCGGCGGCGCGGCGGCGATTTCCCGGGCGAGCTGCGGCTTCCATCGCAGGGTGTCGCCGGCACTGATTCGCAGCGTGTCGCTCTGGGTGACAAACCCGGGAGCCGACGCCGCCAGCACGTGCCGGCCCGGAATCACTGCAACGCGACCGGTGCGGAATGGGCGGTTGTCGATCGTGAATCGGGCGTGCGCCGGAGACACGTCGGCAAGAATGATCGCACGAGCCTGGGCCGCCTTCGCCGGCGGTGCCTGATTCACCGGCGGAGCCGGGGGCGGCGGTGGTGGCGCCACGGCGGCCGCGGGCGCCGCGAGCGGCGGGGGCACGACCGGTGTCGACGATGTGTCGGGCCCCTGCGCGACGGCCTGATGCACCGGCACCGCGACTGCGCCGATCGGCGCCTTGTTGTCAGCCGGCACCAACGCCAGCAGCAACGCGGCTACGACGACCAGGCCGCCGCCGATCACCGCCCGGCGACCGCTGGACGCTGCGACGACCGGGCTGGTCTGGATGAGCGTGGGAGGGACGTCGTCACGGTGGATTGGGTCGGTCAACTCCTGCTCCCTGCGTCGGGCGGCGCGCTCAAACCTACGCCGCCGGGGAATCTGTCGCCAATCCGACCCGGCAGTTTCGGTCCACGCCGCTTAATATCCTCCGATGGCGACGCCATCGCTCGAGCCCGTGCCACCGACCCGCGGTACCCCGCTGGCGCTGCACGGCGGTGCGCCGCTGTGGATCGGCAGCGCCGCCGATTGCGCCATTCAACTCTTCGTTCCCGGCGTCGCAGCCCATCACGCGGGGCTGATGGAACGGGAAGACGGCTGGTGGATCGTGGGTGGCAACGGACCCGCGTCCGTCAACGGGCGGCCGCTCGCGGGAACGGTCCGCCTGCCCGATGACGCCATCATCGAGATCGCGCCCGGATATCGATACTGTTTTCGCAGCGGTGTCGCGCGACCCGAGCCGGCTCCGGTGCCG
The DNA here is from genome assembly GCA_963796635.1 of uncultured Gemmatimonadales bacterium. Classification (GTDB taxonomy): domain Bacteria; phylum Gemmatimonadota; class Gemmatimonadetes; order Gemmatimonadales; family GWC2-71-9; genus Palsa-1233. The sequence continues at coordinate 1,101,807 of CAWCMH010000001.1, read as the reverse complement.
GCTGCCCCCGCGCCACGTCCGAAACGTCGTCGCCGACACCGGGATCGGGGGGATGGCAGCGGGCGCTGGCCGTGGGGTGCCATCATCGCCACCGTGCTGGTGGTTGTCCTGCTTGCGGCGGCGGGAGGCGCGATCTGGTTCGCCTTGCGGCGCGCCGATCGTGCTTCTGGTGTGATGACCGACGAACAGGCTGACCGATTCGACAGCCTGCTGGTGGTGGCCTACGATCACATCGAACGCGGCAGCACGCTGCTCGAACTCGGGCTTGGCGATGTTGCGGGACAGGAATTCGCTCGCGGTGTAAACACGCTGGCGCTGAGCGATCTGCGCAACCACCCCCAGGTCAAGCCGCGTATCGAAGCGCTGGAGGCGTCGATCGCCGCGATCTATCGTGACCGGCGGCTGACGGTGCCGAAGGCTTACTCCGGGAAGGCCAGCACGTTGACGCCCGACCAGCTGCGGACGGCGACCTTGACGGTGGCGCAGTTTGCCGCGGCGTTTGCGCAGGTCGATTCGGCGTTCGAGGCGCAGTTCGGCACCGCGATTGTCGTGTCCGGTCGCGATCATGCGGAACATGTCGCCTTGTATGGTCCGGGTGGCGCACTCGACCTGCGGACTCGTGACCTGCCGCCCGAGCAGGTGCACTTCATCACGGAGCAGTGTCGCGCACGCGGCATTCGCGTCAAGGATTTTTCGCAGGATGCGGTGCTGCAGGACCAGATCCGCTCGGCGATTCGCGCCGGACTGCTCGACCGACTCAGTACCGGACTCCATCTCCACATTGACCGGTTCGGCGGACGGCACGACCGCTTTACCGTCTCGCTCGATGCGGAGCAGCGCGCTACATCACCAGAAACTTGAGGCGCGTGACGCTGGCCAGGGTGAACTCGTCGCCGTCGGTCAGGCGATGATCCTCGCCACGGTCGAGTAGGTCCTCGTTGAGCTCGGTGCCGTTGAGCGAGGAATCGATCAGGTAGAACCGTCCGTCGCGGCGCACGATCGAGCAGTGAAAACGCGAGATGGCGCCGGCCGAGTCGCTGAGCACGAGGTCATTGCGTTCATCGACCTTGTCGGAAGCCGCCGCCCCGATGCGAAAGACGGCATTTTCGATGGGGTAGAACTTTCCGCGACCGATTCCATCGACGACCTTGACCATCGCCTTGCGATTGGCGGCGTCGACTTTTCGTTGTGCGACGGTGGCACCGTGCCGCTCGGCCAGTTTCTTGGCGAAGACGCCAAGGCCGGCGGCGAGCACCAGCACCGCGGCGCCAATCGCGAACAGCGTGATCTTCAGCTGGCGAGCCCGCTTGAGCGCGGCGATGCGGTCGCGAAAGGCGAGTGCACGCTGATTCTGGGGTTGAATCGCAAGAATGTCGTTGACCGAGTTGTCGGCATCGTCGAGGTTGCGCGCCCGGATGGAATTCTCGACCGCCTTCATGCGCGCGTCGATCGCGGTCGTGCTCGAATCGCGACTGTGGCGCACGGAATCGGCGGCGACAGCCGCGTCGTAGGCCGACACCGCAGCCTGGTACTTTGCATCGACCACCGGATCGGACATCCCTTCCAGCTGCATCCGCTTCCAGCAGTCGCTGCGGTCCTTGGCGCCTTCGACCGTCGCCGGCGCGGTGAGGTCAGTCTGCTGGCAGAAGTGGAGCAGGGCGTCCTTCTCGGTCTGGCTCTGGACCACGTCCTGTGCCGCCGCGGGTGCGCCGATGGCGACCGACGCGCCGCACACCCAGACCAGCAGGCACACGGCTTTCACGCGGAAGCGCTCGCGGGCTGCGTGGCGTCGCCGACTGGCGGCGGCGTGGGGGCCGGACGCGCCGCGCGAATGTCGTTCGCCGCAGCGCGCACCTCCGCCTCGTCGCCGACGAGAATGGCGATGGTGTCATTCTCGGGCGTGAGCAGCACCAGCGCATCGGGCTGCACCTCGCCCCCGATGATCAGCCGCGACAGATCCGACAGCACCATGCGATCGATGGTTCGCTCGACCGGGCGCGCACCGTACGCGGGATCGTAGGCCTGCTCGGCCAGCAACGCCACCGCGTCCTCATCGGCCTCGAGCGTGGCCTGATGCTGCTCAGCCACCTGCGCCGCCACGCCCCGCAGGTTGATGCGCACGATCTCGCGCAGCGTTGGCACGTCGAGTGCGTTGAACGGGATGACGCCGCTCAACCGGTTGAACAACTCGGGCCGCAGCGTGCTCTGCACCACCTTCATGATGATCTCCTTGCGCTGCGCCAGGTCGTCGGTGGCGGCGACCGCCTCCTTCACGCCGAGATTGGAGGTCAGCAGGATGATCGTGTTGGTGAAGTCGCAGAAGCGGCCCTTGGCGTCGGTGAGACGGCCTTCGTCGAGCACGCCGAGCAGGATGTCGATCACTTCGGGATGGGCCTTCTCGATTTCATCGAACAGTACGATCGAGTTGGGAGACCGGCGCACCTGTTCCGTGAGGAAGCCGCCCTGCTCTGACCCGACCAGCCCCGGTCGCGACCCGATCAGCCCCGACACCGATCCGGAATCCTTGTACTCCGCCATGTCGATCCGGATCAGCGCGCTGTCGTCGTCGAACAGCGCGCCCGCGAGGGCCTTGGCGAGTTCGGTCTTGCCCACGCCGGTGGGACCGACGAACAGGAATGAGGCCGGCTTGCGCTTCTTGCGCAGGTCGGCGCGCATGCGTCGTGCCGCTTCGGCCAGGGTTTCGACCGCCTCCGCCTGACCGATCACGCGTTCGGCAAGGCGCGCTTCGAGCTTGAGCAGGCGCTCCCGTTCGCTCTCCATCATGCGCGACAACGGAATGCGCGCGCGCCGCGCCACCACGTCGGCGATATCGGTCGGACCGACCTCCTGCGGAATCAGCAGCCCCTGGGTCGCGAGTTCCTCGAGTCGCGACGACAATTGCGCTTCCTGGCGCAGCAAACCCTCGATCTCGACGTGCCGCAAGCCGGCCACGCGCGCCACATCACCCGCCGATTCGGCGGCGGCGAGTTCCTGCTGCTTGGCTTCCAGGGCGGCGCGGGTCTGCTGCAGGCCGCTGGATACTTCGCGCTCCGCATTCCAGCGATCGAGCAGTCCGGCGAGCTCGGCGCGATGCGTGGCAATGTCCTTGTCGATGGCGGCGATGTCGCCCGACTTCTTCCCGCCGAGTTCGAGCGCCGCGCGGCGCCCTTCGAGCCGGACCAGGGTGCGTTCCAGTTCGTCGATCCGGTCGGGTTTCGATTCGTGCTGCATGCGCAGGCGCGCGGCGGCCTCGTCAAGCACGTCGAACGCCTTGTCCGGGAAGAAGCGGTCGCGCAGGTGGCGCCGCGCAAGTTTCACGGTGGCTTGCAGCGCGTCTTCGGTGATGCGCACGCCATGGTGCGCCTCGAACTTCGACTTCACGCCCCGCAACATCGCCAGGACCGTTTCGTCGTCAGGTTCATCGACAATGACCTTCTCGAAGCGACGGGCGAGCGCACCGTCCTTCTCGATCGACTCGCGGTACTCGTCATGCGTGGTGGCGCCGATGCAGCGCAATTCGCCGCGCGCCAACGGCGGCTTGAGAATGTTGGCGGCATCCATGCCGCCGGCGTTGCCGCCCGCGCCGACAAGCGTATGCAGCTCATCGAGAAACAGGATCACGTCCTCGGCGGCCCGCACTTCGTCGACGACGGCCTTGATGCGCTCCTCGAATTCACCCCGATACTTGGCGCCCGCGACGAGGCCCGTCAGGTCCAGCGCCATCACGCGGCAATTGCGCAGCGAGGCGGGGACGTCACCCGCCACGATCCGCTGCGCGAGCGCCTCCACGACGGCCGTCTTGCCGGTGCCGGGGTCACCGACCAGCACGGGATTGTTCTTCGATCGGCGCAGCAGCGTCTGCAGTACGCTGCGAAGCTCGACGTCCCGCCCGATCACCGGCGCAAGTTTGCCATCGCGCGCCGCCTGGGTGAGATCCCGGCAGAATCGCGCCAGCTGGCTGCCCTGCGGCGCATCCGGAGTGTCGGTGTTGTCGGCCGCCGCCGGTGCTGGCTGGTTCGCGACCGGACTCTCCACCGCGGTGTCGAGGCGGTCGGGTGACCAGCCGGCGTCGACCAGCGCACCGCCCACCGGCAGTCCGGGCGATTGCGTTGCGGCGAGGGCAATGTCGATCGGGCCGACGATGCGGACGCCGCGCTTGTCGGCAAGCGCGGTGGCCCGGTCAAGCAGATCGCGCAACGCGCGACTGGCGATCGGTTGCTGCCCGGGCACCAGCTTGCCTTCGTTGTCGCTGTCGGTGACCCCGTCGACAAACCGGCGGGCCATCGCGGCATCCAATCCCAGCCGCCCCGCGACGACGGTAAGCGCGCCATTGTCGGCCAGCAGCGCAAGCATCAGGTGCCTGGGCCGGATGTATGCTGCGCCCGAACGCGCGGCAACCCGGCGGGCCTCTTCGATGGCGCCGGTAAGGTCCATCGACAACCGATTCAGGTCCATGCTGCACCTCGCAGGCTCAGCGGCTCAGGCACGTGGCTTTCGAATGACGATCTTGGGCATTACCGGGGCTGGCGGCGGCGCGGACGGACCGACCGACGGAGGCGTCGCAACAGGCGGTGGTGCCGCGACCGCGGCGTTTGCGACGAGGCCGAGCCGCCGTTGAAACAGAATCGCGCCTCGAATGCGATGCGCGGGATGCACCTGCACGTTGATGCCGGCGATGGTGGCCACATCCGGCGGCGTTTCGAAATTGATGCCGAAATTGCGTTGCCCGGGAATCTCGCACACCACGGCGCGCGACATCGGGCGGCCGGGCGCGCCATCGGCATTGATGCGCAGATCGACCTGCACCTCGTCGCCGACCTGCCACCCGGACACCCCTTGGGGATCCCCGAGCAGCGCGAGACGGTACTCGTGGCGTCCCGTCAGGGCCAGCTGATTGAACACGAAGGTGAGCAGATCTCCATCGCGCTGCGGCCGTCCCGGCGTGGCGACGGCGACATAGAACTGGTCGCCCTGCCGATCGAGGAGGAACTTGATGGCGTCGAGCGAATGATTGATGCGATAGTCGATGTACTTGCCTTCCAGCGCTTCGGCGACGCGGCGGATGCGCTGCAGCGTCTCGCCGGCGCGCGCCAGCGATTGACGCAGGTCGTCGCGGGCCGCGAGTTCCCGGCGGGCCGCCAGGATGCCGCGCTCGGCCTCCAGCAACTCGCCGTAACTCGCATCGGCGCCCGCGAGCGTCTGGAAGTACGACTGGGTCGAACTGCTCAGGTCGAGCGCCAGCGCCACCCGGCGTCCCAGCTGGTCGACCTGTTCGAAGAAGCGGCGTGGGTCGATGGTCGCGTCGGCGGTCTCGGAGGCGCAATGATCGAGCCCCAGCACCGTGCGCTCCGCAAAGGCCAGCACATCGAGATCGGGACGCGCGTCAACGCCGCGGAGCGCCACCTGCTCGGCGTACCGGGCCACTGCCCGGTGCAGCTCGCCGAACGTGCCGCCGAGCAACCCGAGTTCACTCTGCAGTTTCGACCAGCCCGCGTAGAGCTCGCTGTGCGCCATCATCGTGGCACAGGCGGGGATGAACTGCGCGTCGCGTTCGAACGCGAGCGAGTCACTCGCCCGCTTGAGGCGGCCGACGATCAGCGCCTGCGGCAGCATGTCCGCCGGGACGCCGAACCGGATTTCGTATCCGGCGCGACTGCGCGCGGCCATCGTCGGATTTGCCCCGTCGGCGCCAACCGAGGCGGGATCCTCGCGTCGAACGCCGGTATACACCACGTGCACGAACACTTCCTTGGCACCCGCCAGTTCGCTGCGCGCCGTTTCGCCGCGCAATTGCGCCGCCGGTGCGACGTCGATCGGATATCCGGCGCCGGTCACGCCGCGCGCCTGCAGCACCGTGACGCTCACCGTCTGACCATCGTCGTGCACGTCGAATCGGGGATCATGCGCCACGAGACCGCGGGCCGATGCGTCCAGTCGCACGCCCGCGCCCACCAGGCCGGTGGCCGGGATGCAGTACTTGAGCAGCCACTCGACGGAGGCCTCAACGTACCGATCCTGGATCCGGAAATGCTCCGGGGTGAGCAGCATGCCGGAGACCCAGTTGACGGACGTCAGGCCATCATCGCTGCTGCTCATGCAACCTTCCTCGGAGGGGTACTCGCAAGATATGCATTCACGCCCAGAAGTGCCGGTCGAGCGGCGTTGCCCAGCCGCGTGCCCGCCGAGGCGTGACCCACGCGCCAGCGCTCGTCGACGTGGCGCGCCACGTGCGCCGGGAGGATGAGCGGATAGAGCGCACGCCGCTCGGCGGTGGCCGCATCCGTCGACGCCTCGCGCCACTGCGCCAGCGACAGCGGCCCGAACGTCACGGTCACCCGTGCAACGCCAACGACGCCGCGTCCCAGCACCGCATCAAATCCGAGGCGTCCGCCGTGTGCGCCGAGTCGGACGACGTCACCCTGATCGAACGGCACGACGTCGCGGGTCACCACGACCCGTTCGACTGGCAAGGCAAACACGGCGCCCATCGCCACGCGCACGGCCGCTTCGGTGCCGCCGAGCGCATGCAGGCGCGGCACCAGCCGGGCCACGGCGTGCCACCGCGCCTGCTGCCAGGGTGTCGACGGGATGGCAAAGAGATCTTCCAGCCAACGGCGCGCCGTGAGCGGCTCGTCGGGGTGGAGCGCGAGGTAGCCGCCGCCGTGCCGCAGGTAGAAGCCAAGCTTGAGGGCCGGATTGTCGAACAAGGCGAAGAATCGGTCGCCACGCAGCTCGGTGTCGCTCTCGTCCCGCAACGGAAACGGCATCAGGTCCATCGCACCGCCGCCGCCGATGCGGAGTACGATGCGCGTTGCCGGCGTCAGCTCGACGCCCGGCTCCGGACTCTGTGCGACGACGGCGCCGGGCGACTCGCCGGCACCGGCACTTTCGAGCACGATGCGACTGAAATCGGTGCCCATGCGCAGGAGCGTGAGCAGTGCGGAATCGACGCGGTGACGCACGCTCCGCCGAATGCCCGCAAGATCCGGCATGATCCGCACGGCGTCAGTCACCGACGACCACCGTCACCACGACCTCGAAGCCCAGCACGGCACGTTGCTGCAGGTGTCGCGTCAGCTCCGATTCCAGCCGCGGGGCTTCGGCATCGGCATCGGCAAATTCACTGCGACGAATCGTGGCGGTCACGCGCTGTCCGTGTTGTGACACCCCGGAATTCATGGACGTGATCGGCGTCACCGCGATCTCGCGGATCCGCGGCTCGAACACTCGCGTGGCGATCTCGGCATCAGCGGCCGTCACCACGCGCTCGCGCGTGCGCACCAGTTCGGCGAAGCGGAGCTTCGCGGGTGCGTATTCGGGCGGCGCTGCGCCGGCGCGCGTCGGCACGAGGTTCGCGACGTGCGCCGTCACGTTCGTGAGCGGCAGTCCGATCTGCTTGATCGCACCGGGCGCAATGCCGTTGGCGCTGGCACCGTCGCAGTACAGCAGACGGATCATCGCATAGGTGTCGAGTCTTCCGGTCGGTCCGACTGCCGGCCGGAGGTCGAGTCGGCCGTCGCGATAGCGCCACCGTCCGCCGTCGAGCGGCACGTCGAGCGCCGCGTCGGGCGCGTATGCCATGCCGTGTTCACCCGAGATACCCAGCACGCCCATCAGAAACCGGCCGCGCTTCCCTTCCGGCTCGAGCGTGACCACGCTGCCCATGCGATCGAACGGCACCTGTTCCGCCACGATTTCCATGTTGGAGACCGTGACCGCATTGACCGCCAGTCGCTGCACTGCGCTCGCCACGGCGGTCAAGCCCGGCGCCAGCGGCACGTGCACCCAAACCAATGGCTTGGCGAGCCCTTTCGCCTGTTCCGGCAGCAGCAGGGCCGGCAACGCACTGGTGATGGCGGCCGGGACCGGGCTGCGCCATGCGCAGGCCGCCGGAATGGGCGGAAAGACAAAGACCTGGTCGCCGTACGGTCCGGCGTCGGCGACCGCGATGGTGCGATCCGGCTCTGCGTCCGGCCCGGTTGCTTCGTCGAGCCAACCCAGCCGTCGCGTCCCCCCCGCGCCCGGGCGCGCCCGCAGCGTGCCTCGTTCGGCGGCGGCTCCGGACGGATCGAGAATGTGCCATGGGCTGCGCGCCAGGGCGTGGGCCAGCGGGCCGCCGAGCGGCAGCGTTTCGATCATCAATCCGAGGCCGCTGAGGTGCGCGCCATCCGGCGGATCAAACGCGAGATAGAGGGCTGGTGGCGCGTTGCCGAGCGGCAGCGCGGCCGTCGATGGCGTCGCGAAGGCGCCCCCCGGCACCGGTCTCGCGCCGGACAGCGACGTCAGGCGGCCCGCCTCGTAGACGGCCGCGAAGCGGAGTTCCGTTGCCGCAAGTTCGATCGACACGTCGGGGACGAATGCAAACCGCTCGCCCGATGGCGCCATGCCGATCAATTCGGTTTCAAGAGGCAGGCGTTCGCGCTGGGTGATGCCGGTGAAAGCGACGATGCTCTGTGCCGGCGAGGCAAGCCGCGGCGGCATGCCCAGTCCGGCGAGCAGGTCTTCCAGCACGCCCAGCGGAAAGGCATACTCCGCCTCGCGGTACAGCCGTCCGATCTGCGTGGCGAAGGCGTGGAAGAGCGTGGTCAGCACGGGATCGGGCTGGGCCTGCGCGCCGTAACGCTGCTGCAGCGCGACGTCGAACTCCCGGCGCAGCTCCGCGGCGATTTCGCCGGCGTCGCGCGCCGCCGCTCCGAGGACCGACGTGGTCGAGTTCACGTGCTAGGCGCCCGGCCCGGAATCCTGGCCGGTGTCGAACAGCGGCGTCTCCGGCGGTACGCCCCGCTCCTTCCACGTGGTGGCGAGTGCGTCGGGTACCTGGGCGGGAATCTCCACGACCGGTACCGCGGGCGGGACCGCGGGAGGATTGAGCTCGACCATGGCCGCCGAGACGATCGCTGCGGCGGTCCCCTCGACCACGCTCATCGGCGATGTCATGCGGGCGGAGTCAGCCGACAGCGCCACGGTCGACCCGGCCCCGTCGACGATCGACCCGGTGCCGCCCTTGTGCTTCATCAGTCCGGTGGCTTCGTGCGTCATCGACCCACCGATCTTGACCACTTCGTCACCGGTGATGTCCCGCTTGACGCCGCCGCCGATGGCTTCGTGCAAGGACGCCCCACGCAGCTGGATCTGTCCCTTGGCCTCGAGCACCAGGTCGCCCTCGGAATGCAACGTCACGCGCGGCGTACCGCTCGACGTGCTGCTCATCTGCAGCATGCACTTCCCCTTGGGGGTGTACAGCTCGATCCAGCCGTCGTCGTGCAGCGCCAGGACGTTGCCGCTCTTCGTGACGATCTGCTTTGGCTCCTGGCCGGGACACACATCCTTGCCGTTCCACAGGCTGCCGACCACGATCGCGTGTTCGGGGTCGCCCTGGAGAAAGTCGACCAGCACTTCGTCCCCGGGCTCGGGCACGAACACGACGCCGCGACCATTGCCGCCGAACGGCGCGACCAGCCGCGCGAACTGGAAACTTTCGCCGTCGCGGTCCATGTGAGCCAACCGCACGTGGAGAAAGCCCTTGGCGACGACCGCGGGGTCGGTCTGCAGCGCCTCGGCGAGGAACGGCCCGGGTACCGGAACGAGCGGCGGGCGGATGGCGTTGCTGAAATTCTTCCACGGCGACCCGGTGAACGCGTTCCGGTACTCGGCCGAATCCCACACGTGGCGGAGTTCGATGATCCCGAACACGCCGGTGGATCCGGTCAGCTTGGCGGAAGCACCGTCGTCGACCTGCACCGTGCTGCCGAGAGCCACGTGAATGTTGCGCGACTCGCCGGCCACCAGCACCGCGGCCCCGAGGGCGCGCTCACTCTCGCGCAGCAGCGCGTCGCGGAACACGTCGCGCGTGGTGGCCCGCGAATCGGACATCACCACGTTGGCATCGGTGGCGTCGCCGAATGATGGCGCGGCGTTCTTGACGGCGGTGGTGAGCTTGAGGGCGCCCGTGGTGACGGGATCGCGCCGTTGGTCGCGGAACCGGTAATCCGCTTTCGCCTTCTCCTCGTAGACGCCGCCGCGGAAGCGGTGATTGCGCAGGCTGCTTTCCGCGCGGAGCGCGAGCAGATCGACGCCCCAGGTCAGGGTGCAGCGCGCCGCATCGTCGAACTCGGAGCGCAACTGCACGGCGCCATCGCGCTCGATCACGAAGAACCCCGCGTCATCGGCCATGCGTTGCACGAACTCGAGCCGCGTCTGGCCGAACATCGCGTACCCGCCGACCGGGACCTTGTACCGCGGTGCCCCGATCACCGAGAGCCCCAACGAGGACGCGGCCACGTCCCATGGCGTGGAAAATTTGGTGGCGGATTCGTGATGACTCATGGCGAGCAGCAGCGGGCTGTCGGCGTGGATTTCGAAGCGCGATCCGCCGTCGAGCTGGTGATCCTGCGTCCCGCCGGTCATGATCCCCTTGAACAGCGCGACCTGCTCGCCCGATTCGGTGTCGGCGAGATTGACCGCGAGGTCGCCCTGGAAGTCCTGCAGGCAATCGCCGGAACTGGTGTCGAGGTCGAAACGGATCAGGCAGTGATGCGGCTCGCCGAGGCGTGAGCTGACCTCGAGATGCTGGATTTCCCGGTTCTGGAGCGTACGATGTCCGGCCCCCAGACTCGCGACGATCGACACGCTCACGGCACGCTCCTGGTCGCAGTGGCCGGTGTCACGTGGTCACACCCGCCGACACCGGACGGCGCTCGTCGCCCACGTGCAGCGTCACGTCGAAGCGCCGCTCGCCATACGCCGCCCCACGCACGCTGCGGACCCGGTGCACCCGGGCCCAGTCGACGCCAAGATGGGCGAGCGCCTCGTTGAGCGCGTCGGCGAGCGCGACGTGGTCCTCGATGTCGGCGTTGACACCGAGGAAGCGCTCGTGCAACCCGAACCAGGGTGCGTGCGGCCAGTGGCCCGTGCCGGTGGCCACCATGGCCTGAATCAGCCGCAGCAGCGCCTCGGCCGGGTCTTCGCGCGCAAACTGGCCGTCGGGCGTGATGCGTAGCGGCAATGCCAGCGCGCGCCCGTCCATCGCGACCGGCTACTTCGTGAACTTGTGCTTGGAGACGTTCGTCTCGTCCAGCACGACGGCCAGTTCGAGGTAGAGCAGGTTCGTGAAGCTCGCCGACGCCGTGGTGGTTGCGGATACGGCACCCATCTGTCCTCCGCCGCTCGGCGGTAGCGAGACCTTCGGGTTGCTGAACTGAAAGACCGACACCCACCCCATGAACTCGATGTTGGCAAGCACCTTGTCGCTGTCATCGAGGTAGTACGTGATCGACACCTTGTGCAGCGGGTCCTTGCTTTCCGTGGACATCTTCCACAGCTCGCCCTGATCCGCCTGTGACAGGTTGTCGACATGCGCCGCGTCGACCCAGACATACGCCCGGCCCGCCAGCGACTCGCCGACACGACGGCCGACGTTGTTCGCCTGGCGGCTGAGCGCATACTTCACTTCCATCGGGTAGCACTTGACGCTGTCAACCTCCAGCATCACGCGCTTGTACGTAGCCCCTGCCATCTCGCCTCCTTGGTGGGTGAAATCGCCGTGCCGCTATTGGCCGAACAGCCGTCCCAGACGAGCGAGCAACCCGGGCGCGGCCTCCGCGACGGGCGGCAGCTCCGGCTCCGGTGCCGCGGGGGTCACCGGCGGCTCGGACCCCTCTGACGCCGCTTCGCGTGCCACGAACTCCGGATCCCGCTCGCCCGGGTTGGCCGGGCGCGCCCGCGCGGTGAACTTGAGCCGCGACATGTTGGTGTGATCGCCGCGCGCCAGGTGCCCTGGCGCCGAGAGGTCGCGCTCGACCTTCACGTCCCGGCGCGCGTGCTCGGTGAATCGCAGATCCGGCGGCGGGTCATCCGGCGCGTCAGTCATCCTTCGGTCTTCGCCTTGGAGAAGTTCGGCGTGTCGATCTTCAGGTTGAACGTCTCGGCCGGGCCCACCGGCAGGACCTCGAGCCCGATATCGAGCACCCCCATCGCGAACTTGTCCTCGTCCATGTCGACGTCGAGGGAATAGTTGTAGATGGTGCCCTTCTTCTTCTCGTCTTCGAGGAAGTCCTCGATCGGATTGCGCACCTGGTCCTTGACCAGGTCGCGGGTCAGGCGCTGTTCCGCGACGCGGCGGAGGTAGACCGCGATGCGCCGTTCGAGGTACCGCAACACGCGATACGACGTGAAGAACTTGAGCACACCCTTGGGATCTTCGGCCTGGGACCGTGACCCGACGAAGCAGAGATCGTTGTCCTCGTTGCGGATGATGGTCACGATCTGCCGTTCCATCGACAGGTGCTCCATCTGCGAGATGCGCGGCTCGATGCGCGACTTGTCGACGCCGCGGATCTTGCCGAAGATCATGCCCACCGGTCCCTGCGCGATGCCCCCGCCGGTGGTCCGGTCGGTGCGCGCCAGCGATCCGGCAAAGAGCATCGACGCCGGACCGTAGAGGTCGGCGTCGTCGCTGTCGCCGTCCGCCTGCTCGAACCAGTGCTTGTCGCGCAGCTTGACGAAGCCGGCGACGACGACATCCGCCGCGGCCTTGTCCTCGGGCCGCTTGAGGAATTCGTACGCGCCGCCATCGGTGCGGAACTGGTCGCTCAAGGAGCGGAAGTTCTTCTCGTCCTTGAGGTCCCCGATCAGCAGCATGCCCCACTGGTTGGCCATGTCTTCCAGGCGCTTGCGGACGTTGTCCGGCACGTAGCCTGGCACCACCAGGTTGCAGATGAACTGGCGGAAGTTGAACGAATCGTTGCGCCCCTGGACGAATTCATCGAGCGCGACAATGGTCGCCGAATCGGTGTCCTTGGTGATCGCCTTGGTGTCGGCGTTGAAGATGAAGAACTCGACCGGCGGGCGCTGCACGCCGTCGCGCACCTCCGCATTCTCGAAGAACAGCTGCAGCTGCCGATAGCTGCGCTCGATCGGACGGATCTTCTCGTACAGCTGCGACAACACCGCGTCGCGCGTCTTCTCGGCGGCCGCAATGGCGTCGTCCAGTTTCTTGAGCGCCTGCGCGTAACTGTCGGTGGCGGACAGCAATGCCGCGAAGTTGGCAATGCGGTCCTGGAACTGCGACGCGCTTTCGGCGGTGAAGATGTCGCGCAATGCCGTCTTGGGCGGCGCCGGATGGATGACGTTGAAGATTTCCTCGATCGCCTTCGCGGCCGTGCGCGTCCCGATGATGTCCTGGGTCGACTTGACCATGACCTTGTCGCTCACGCCGCACCTCCGGCAATCTGCTTGAGCTGGGCCTGCAACTCGCCGAGCGCCCCGATGATCTCCTGGCGCTGCGTTTCGTTCTCCCAGGCCTTCTTCACCGCCAGCAGGGTGAAGCGTTCGCGCATCCGGTGGAGGAGATCGATCTGACTCTGCAGGTCGGCGATGTCGTTGCGCTTGCCCGGCGCGCGCGACCGGATCTGCTTGGGATCGAAATCCTTGAGGCTCCGGAAGTCGAGTTCGGCGACGAACTCCGTCCCTTCCTCGCCGACATTCGTCTTGAAGTCGAGCTTGGGGGCAAACTTCTCGAACGCCTCGCCCAGCGAGGAGACCTTGGTCGGGTCCTCATCCTCCTGACATTCCTCCCCCACGCGGTCGAAGGTCATCGGCAGGATGGTGGTGGTGGTCTCGGTCGGCACCTCGCGGGGCGCGGCACGCACGCCGGCGCGGGTCACCTTGACGACTGGCATCTCGAAGTCTCCTTACGGGTCGCACCACAGGTACACAGGAATGCCCGCGGCGGCGTATCGCGTCGCCCGGCCGGCGCGCGTCAGGCGCATCGCGTCGCCACCGGGGGGTACATCGGGTCCGCATCGCGTCGTGGATCGGGTGGAGTCTACGGCTACCCCGCTGACCGGTCAACGGGCAGGTCGTTTGCCGCCGCTAACATCCGTACACCTCGGTGAGCTTCTTTTGCGTGGCGGGCCCGGCGATGCCGTCGACTCGCAGCCCGTGATCGCACTGGAATTCCTCGACGGCAGACCGCAGCTCCAGTGCATCCGGATCGGACGATTCTCCTGCCTGATATCCCAGATTGTTCAAGCGCTCGCGCCACCCCGAGACTTCGCTCACCGGATCAAGGTGCCCGACACCGATATCCCATTGGTGCCCCGTCGCCACGACGTACAGCCGGTCAACGTCGGGGGCCATGTCGTACTCGATGTGACCGTTGCCATCAGTGGTCCGCTGCACGGCCGGGACGTTGGTGGCGGCGATCGTGCACGCAAGCCCGGTGAGCGGGCGGTCATCGGCGGTGCGGAGCGCAAGCCGCAACTTGACCGGGCCGGGAGCGGGCGCGGTGAACTGGTGCATCCGACCGGTGGCGCCGGTCGCCTGGCCCGCCGACCGATCGGGAATTGTGAGCGCGTCGCCCGGGTACAGCAGGTCGGGCGTGCGTCCCTGCGCGCGCAAGCCCTGATTGCCGGGATCATTCCAGATGGTGCGGTAATCGGCGAAGCCGAACGCCTGCGCGATCGTCGCGAGATAGTCCCCTTGCACGACGACATAGCGCGGCATCAGTGGGCGCCCGCGACGAAGGTGCGGACTTCGGCGATTTCCGCCGCAGAGTAGTTGCGGTCCGGTGCGACCGGAAAACGGAAGCGATGGCCGGTAATCGACGCGATGAGATTCACCGCGACGTCGCACGCGCGCAGTGTCTCGGGCGGTGGTCCACCGTCGACGCCGATCCAGCGCACCGGCTCGGTGTCGGCGAGCACGGCGGCCAGCGCCGGGAGCAGCCACGCTGCGTGAATCTGCCCGGCATACTCGAGATAGCGCGCACGGGTTCGATCGCGCGACGCGATCAACCGATTCGTGAAATCGCGGCGGGCGGCGTCGTCGCCCAGCCAAGCCAGCGCGGTGACGCACGCCGTGGTCGATTCCGCGTCGTGCCAGCCGGCACACCGATCCGCCAGCGCCGGACGATCGGCCGGGGTGCCCAGGCGGGCGACCTGTAGCACCAGGTCGGCGCGCGTCCCGGGGTCCTCGACCCGACGAAGCGCCGCGAGCATCGCGGGGACATCCCCCGCCGCAGCCCGGCGGGTCAGGCCGCGCAGCGCGGTCGCCCGGACGACCGGCTCGCCGTCGCCCAGGCTTGCGAGGAAGGCCGGTACGGCCGGTGGCCCGCCCGTTTCGGCGAGACACAGGAGTGCGATTTCGCGTACCTGCGGATCGGCATCGTGCGTCAACGGCACCAGGTCGGCGGCCGCGCCGGGGCCGTCGGCGCGCGCCGTGATCACCGACATCGGATCGGCGGCTCGTACCTGCGCGATCAAGTCAGCCATGTGCGCTCGCGGCGGGCGGGCGGGCGCCGCCTGCGCAGCGGCCCCACCCGCGAGCACGATGCACAGTAATCCGCCCCACCAGGTCCCGATGGGCATGACCTCCTCCTCTGCCTTCCCGGCATGCCGCCATCAATATGGCCCTGCTGCCGAGAGAATCGCCGCCCGTGCCGCCAGGCACTCGCCGTCACCGCTGAACTGCACGAGATGACGGTTCGTGATCATGCAGCCGCGGCGCAGCGTCCCGTAGCCCGCGTCGTTGAAACGCGGACGCTGGGCGAACAATTGTCCGTCCGACATGGCGGCCGGCCACGGGTCGTGGCCGCGCATGCCGTTGAAGTTGTGCATCAACATCCGCCGCGACCAGGTGTCCTCGCGTTCGTTGGGCGGTTCCTTGCCCCCGGCGTGCCATAACGTGAAGAAGTGTCCCACCTCGTGCGCGAGATCGTTGGCGTAATGAATCAGTCCGCTGCGCGTCGTCGAGGCGGTGCGATCGCCGAGGATGATACCCGGATTCGGCAGTCCGAACCGGCTGAACGACTGCCGGCTGAACCCGTACCCCAACGTATTGCCGGTGCCGATCTGGTTGACGAAGTACGCGTTGATCGTGGCGGGGATCCAGTTGGTTGCGCCACCGGGCCACTGGTTGGCGACGATGGTCCCCACCTCCCCCGGCAGCGGGTGGTCGTTCAACACATTGGCGGTGTGAAGCACGACGGTATGCGCCTGGATCGGCAGCACCGTGATGGTCACCCCCGCGTGCACCCAGATGTCAGCCACCTTCGCCATGATCGCGGCGACGTCGGCGACTGGTGTCGTGCCCGCGGTCGTGGCGCTCGCAATCGTGACCTGATGTGGCGTCATCCTCACTACCAGTGGCTTGAGCACCAGCACGTGCAGCGTGTGGATGAGCGGGCCACTGGGCGTGCCGATGTGGAGCTCGACCTTCGCCTCCCGATGATCGGTCCCGCCATCGACGCCTGTGATGCTGATCTCCGCCCGGTGTGCGGCGGGCAGTCGCCCCGCGGCCGGATCGGCGACGGTCACGACGGACGTGTCACTCGATTGCACGAACAACGGCGTCGCGTCTTCGAGATTGATGCGTGCGAGCGCGACCCGCACGGTCCGGCCTGCCGCGACGGCGACGATTGGTCCCCGATATGGCGCGGCATAGCCGCGTTCGTCGACGTCGGGCGCGTCGTTGACGGGATCACCGGACACCGCGCGAAAGAAGCGCGCGAGCACGATCCGCTTGGCACCGAACCCGGCGACTTCGAGCACGCGTCAGACGCCCGTATCGTGCTGCAGCCGTTGGCTCAGCGCGTCCGAGGGCTTGCCGGTTGTGTCGATCGGCTGGTCGCCGTCGGGATCCAGTCCCTGATCGGACTGATACTGCAGGATGGCGCGGTCGGTGGCCGGGTCGACCGTGCCGTCCGGATCATCCGGCTCATACCCGAGGAGGTCGAGCCGACGCTGTGCGCCGCGCACGGTGCCCAGCGCGTCGAGCGCCGGCGGCGCCGTGACATGAAAAACCGAATCGAACACGGTGACGATGGCGGTGGCGTCCGGTTCCATCATGAGCGTGACACCACCATCGGCGGCAGTCTTGCCGCTCCGTTCCGCGACGCCGACAATGTTGACCACATACGGAATGTCCGCGATCCCCGGCGCGTCGCCGCCGGTGACGACGCCCGGATACCGCTGCAGCATCAGTCGTGTCACCACAAGGGGTCCGTGGGCGTTGCACGGCAGGCTGGTCAGCAGGCGCTCGTAGAACCGGCACGCGTAGGTGTCGCGATCGGTCGCAAACGTGCGCCGATGGTCCTGGTGCGCGCGCCGCGTGGCCGCGTCCGACCAGAACCGCTTGCGGCAGCTTGCCGCGCCGGTCTTGGGCGCCGGGCACGGCCAGCGAGCCAGGTCGATCACCGTCGTGGCCGGAAACAGCAACCCCACGACCCGGCGATTGGGAGCGTTGTCGGTGTCGCGCGCCGTGGTGTCGTGATCGGCGTCGTACGCGGACGCTTCAGCTTTTGAAAAGATCAGCACCGGGTTGAATTCGCTGCACCCCTGACAGGCACCACGCAGACCGGCATCGCCGCCCTTGCCCAGGAAATCGGCGGCCGCATCGAGCTGGTAGGGCACATCATCGATGTCGCGACAGAGCAGGCCCATGTACGCGCGGAACAATTCGGCGCGTGCCGCCGGCGTGGCGTACGTGTCCGGCGCGGCGGGTGAGCGGCCGAGGACGATGTGCATGGCATCGAGGTTGGCGTCGGTCCAGGTATCGCTGCCGGCGCCGTGACTGTACAGCGATTCCCACAGCGCGGTGTTGCGCGTCAACGTGGCGAACACCGAGATCGCGCGCCGACCGCTCAGCTCCTTGTTCGGGTCGTCCTGGCCGACCGGATCGGCGTGACCGAAGAGGGCCAGCAGCGCGCCGGCGTGATCGCGACGGACCAGGGCGAGATGGGCAAAACCAGCCTTCGCACCGGCCGTGATGAACGACGTACCGAACGTGAAATTGATGTCGTCCATGCGCCAGCACGCGAGCGGGGTCAGTGGGTCGCGCAACGTGTTGTAGCCATCGCCGGTGGCGGGTGCGGCGCGAACGGGGGTTGTCATGGTGGCGGCGCGGCGCCGGCGGTCCCTTCGTGACGCACGCCCCGTTGCGTCACGTCCCTGCCGTGTCGCAATCGGCGCGAGTGAATGCCGATCCGCCCGCCTTCGCGGCGCTCATCGTGGCCCCTTGCGGACTGCCCGCGCCGCCAGAGTCGCCCACCATCACGGTCGGGAAACCCGCCGGCACCATGCCGCCGTGGGCCGTCGTATCCATGGCACGCACCACCGGACGTCCTTCGGCGAGCACGGTGAACGCCCCCACGACCAGCACGTCAGGTGGTCCCACGCACACGGCCATGCCGCCGACGACGGCGACGGGGAAACCCCCGGCCATGACGGTCGGCGCGCCGGGCGGCAGTACCGGGCCACCGACGTGGGGAATCGGCACCACGGCCGGGGTCTGCATCGGGCAGATGTGCATGTCGCCGACGCGCGCGATGGGAGCAAACATGATCCGAATCTCGCCCCCGGACGAAGGGCTGTCCAGACCTGTTGCATTGGCTCCCCCCGCTGCGGAGATTAGTTCCATGCCCGACCTGATTCGCTACGAGGACACCGGCGTCGCCGCGATCCGCGCGCACGCCGAACGCGGCGAACTTCATGTCGTGCTCGACGCGTGCGACGAGCCGCGTGTGCCGGCCAAGGTTCGGGAGCTCGGGGACGACGCGCTGCCCTTGTATCAGGGCGAGTCCCAGGAGCGGTTGTGGGCCGTCGCGCCGTATCTGGCCCGGGCCGATGCCGCGCTGGTCGACTGGCTTACGCAGGCGATGTGGACCGAACCGTGGGGCATCTTCATCGTCACGAATGTCGGCATCGCCGCGCTGCGCACGCACCTGCGACGCTTCCTGCTGGTCGATGGCCCCACCGGCGAGCCGTGGTATTTCCGGTTCTACGATCCGCGCGTGATGGCAAAGTTCCTGACGACCTGCGACGCACCGCAACTCGCCGACATCTTCGGTCCCGCCGACGCAATCGGTTGGGTCGACGCCGCGACGTACGGCGTACGACTGGCGCGCCCGGCGCATTTTGGGACCGCAGGCGGACCC
This sequence comes from uncultured Gemmatimonadales bacterium, assembly GCA_963796635.1. Classification (GTDB taxonomy): domain Bacteria; phylum Gemmatimonadota; class Gemmatimonadetes; order Gemmatimonadales; family GWC2-71-9; genus Palsa-1233. The sequence continues at coordinate 1,082,873 of CAWCMH010000001.1, read as the reverse complement.
GCACCGCGCGTCCGGTATCGCAAGGCGGTCCGATGAACGTGTCGAGCGATCAGGCCGACGCCATGGGCGGTTGCACGCCGTGTCAACCCGCGGGCACCACGCCGGCAACCAGCACACCACCGGGTCCGTCGCCCGTGGTCACCGCCGATCCGACCCGGCAGGACTGGATCGGTATTCAACTGAAAACGCCCGATGGCCAGCCGCTGCCGAACGAGCGCTTCGAATTGACATTGCCCGACGGAAGCATCATCGGCGGACTGCTCGACAACCTGGGCAAGGTACGCGTCGAAGGCATTGACCCGGGCAACTGCCGGATCAGTTTTCCCGATCGCGACGCGCGCGAGTGGAAGAAAGGCTAGCGAGCCGGCGCGGTTCGGCGGGCAGTCTGGTTGGTCACATCGGCGGCGGTGCGCGGTGCCACTTCGGTGACATCGGTGCGGAGCCCGCCCGCGGAGTCGGCCGCCGGAGCGGGCGCAGCCTCTGGTGCGGCCGGGGTCGGCGCAACCCGCGGTGCCGACGCAATCTCCGGCGCAATCGGCGCCGCAGCCCGGATCCAGAGCAGTCGCGGCACCAGGATCCACAATGCCGCCCCGACCAGCCCGAGAAACAACGCGAACAACAGCCGGACGTTGGTGCCGGGGCCCGCCGTCAATGCCGCACTCAACGCGGGCGTCAGCTCGGCGGCATTCGCGACGCCACGATACGCGGGCAGCGCGAACAACGGCGGCCGCCATGTCAACGTGCGGCTCAGGACCGCGTGATTGCCGACCCACACCGCCGCGCTCCCGCGCCATGCGGTCCGCGCCAGCGTCACTTCGCCACCGGTCGGCATCCCGAACAGCAGGTCGCGCGCGCCGCGCAACTCGCGCGACACCTGTTGCAGGCGCTCGGCCATCACGTTGGGATTGAGGCTCGCGACGGTGGCGCTGCCGTGATCGCCGACCAGCAGCGCGAGCGTGTCGGCGGCGACATCGGCGCCCACGCCCATGATCCACACCCGTTGATGCGCCGTGGCGGCTGCCTGCACGGCCGCCGTGAGACCGGCGGCGCCGGTCAGCAGTCCAGGATCGTCGCCGGCGTGGCCGACATCGTTGCGACCGTCGGTGACCAGCAGAATCGCGCCCTGCGTCCCGGGCGCCTGCGCCGTCGCATGCGCCACCCGGGTGCTGCCGTCCACGAGGGCGCTGTACAACGCGGTGTTGGCGCGCGGATCCGGTTTGGGCAACGCCGCCAGCGCCTCGGCCGCCGCGTGGGGCGTGACGAACTCGGCCGCCGCAATCCCGTCGGCAACGGCATGACTCTCGAAGCCCGCAACGGCCACGCGTACGCTGGCGCTGTCGAGGCCTTCGACAAACTCGCGTAGTGTGCTGCGGGTGTAGGCGATCCCCTCGCCGATCATGCTGCCGCTGCGATCGAGCAGGATCAGGAGGCGCAATGGCGGCACCACACTGCGCGCCGTCGCAACCGCGGGGCCTACCAGCATGCGGCCTGCCAGGTCGCCGACCCACGCGTGCGCCTCGGTGGTTGAATCGAGCTTGGCGATTAGCGCGAGGCTGGGCGCATCGAGCGGAACGCGCGCCTCGAGACACGGCACATCGGCTTTGGCCGCGCAGCGAACCAGGCGCAGCGGCACGGCGCTGTCTGGCCCTTGCGCTGCCGCCCGCGCCGCCATCAACGTTGCGCACAGCAGCAGGCCTGCCCGGCTCACGGTTCCCTCGACAGCCGTCGCACGTGGTAGCAGCGACCCGAGACGTCAATGACGGCGGTGTGGTCGACGAACGCCGGTTGCCGGAGTTCGCGCCCATCCAACGAGGCGCCCTCGGGCGGCGGATACACGGCGACGCGACGCGCTTGACACCCGAGTGTGACGGCGTCGACGTCGATTGATGCGTCGTCGTGTATCGCCCACTCCCGAAGCCCCAGCATGCCCGGCACCAGACGACCGACTGGCTGCTGCTCGACCACTGCGACTGCACCCCAGAGCGACGGGCCTGCCACCGCGACGCCGACCGCGACGCCAAACACGGCGCATGCGACACCCTGCCAAATATCGGAGGGACCGGGCAACGCGAAGATGACGCCACTCGTCGCGCCGCCGATCAGGCCGATCACCGCGCTCTCGAGCACGCGCCGCAGCGTGATCGGTAGTTGATAGCACGCCAGGAGTACCGCGCACGTGCCGGCGGCCAGCGCCCATCCGAGCGCGCGAGCGATGACGAATCCCCGGACCGACGTCCCGCCAACGATTTGCAGCGCCGCGGTCGCGCCAAGGCCCGATCCAAGACCGCCCAGCAACGCCCCCGCAACCAGGCCCAGCGCTACCACGCCCCGCGAACGAAGGGCGGCGCCTCCGAGCGTGAACGCACCGACCACCGCTCCGACCAGTGCCATGGTGACCTGGTCCAGATGGTTGTACGCAGTCGTGACACGGCCCGGAATCCAGAGCATCGTGATCATCACCCACGCAACCGCCCCGGCGAGGTAACCGAGGATCGCAGCGGCGCTGACGCCCCACGGAAGCGAGGTGTCTTCGACCCTGGGCGCGGTGCGAACGCGCATGCGGAGTTCGATCGGGCGCCCCGGGTTAATGCCGAGCGCCGCCGGGACCTGTAGCATGTCGAGGTCCCGGCCCATCCAGTACACGCCGAGTTCGTCGTCACGGCCGCCCTGCAGCACGATGTTGCGCTGCCGGAGCTCTTCGATGATCTGGGTGATCTGCGGACCGAGCGGGCGGTCATGGTCGATCGTGAACGGGATGCGCTCCGGCCCGTTCGGCGTGGTGAGTTCGACGAGATAGGAAGGCATCGCGCTGCCGGCCGCTACCGGGACAAGTCGTGAACCTTGTCTGCCGCGTCCTTGTTGCCCTGCGCGGCAGCCTTGCGGTACCACTCCAGCGCCTTCGCCTTGTCCTTGTGCAGCCCGAGATGACCCTTCTCGTAGGCCTCGCCGAGGGCGTACTGTGCCAACGGATGCCCCGCATCGGCGGCGCGGGCGTACCACTGCGCCGCACTTGACTCGTCCTTCTTGACGCCGTGGCCGTGCTCGTACTCCATGGCGACCTGGTACATCGCTTCGCGATCGCCGCCGCTGGCCGCCTTGCTGTACCAGCGCGCGGCATCGTCGTCACTGCCGTGCACGCCATGCCCGTGGTCGTACAGCGACGCGAGGTTGCGTTGCGCCCCGGCATTGCCGTTCACGGCAGCGGCGGTGCATACCTCGGCCGCCTGTGTCCACATCTTGCTGTTGACGTCCTGATCACACGCGGCGGCGTTCGCGGTGGTGCGCGCCGCGGCGTCGGTGTGAGCTGCGGGCGGTGGTGGCGGCGCAGCATGCGCCACGATTCGCGACGGATCGGCGCTGAGCGTCGGCGACCACTCGCGTGTCTCGCCCGGGCGCAGCTCGAGCGTGTCCTCCCGGGGCAGATATCCGACCACTCGCACCGCGAACAGATGCACCCCCGGGCGCAGCACGACGCGGCGTCCGCTGTGGGGTTCTCCGTCCACACTCACGCTCGCATCGGCGGGGAGTCCATGGACGAGCACCGTGGCGACGCGTGGCACGGCGGCGACCGGCGCCGGTGTCGCGACGGCCGGTGCCTCAGCCGCGCTCGGTGGCGGAGGCGGCGTCTCCGCCGGCGCGGATGGCGGTGGTGCGGCGGGCGTCGAATCGACGGGCGCCGCAGCCAATGCAGCGGGTGCGCCCGATGATGGCAACGTCGCGATCACGATGATCAAGATCAGGAGCGCGCCCACGCCCACTGCCACCAACAGCTTCGAACGGCGCGTCATCGTGCCGATGCCACGCCGCGCCGGCCGGGGTGGTGGCACAGGTGGTGGGCCGGGAATGGGAGGCGGCGCGCTCAGGGCCGGCGGGCTGACCGGTGGTGCGACTGGCGGCGGCGCGCCTACCGATGACAGCAACTGCGTCGCCACCGGCTTCACGCCGAGCGACGCCGCCAGCGGCTTCAGCGCAGAGGTCAGTCCAACGGAAAATTCCTCGCCCTCGCCATCGCGCTGCAGCCGGAGCGCCACGATCCGCTTGGTGTGCCGGTCGCGAGCGAAATACACGGCCCCGCCGCCTTCACTGCGCGACATCTGCCCCAGGACCTCGTAATCACCGGCCACGGCCTCCTTGACCGCGGCGAGCATCGCGTCGCTTTCGCCCGCGGTGCCGGATGCGGCCGCCCCGGAAAGGTCGGCACCGCAGTAGCTGCAGAAGCGCGCCCAGCCGCGGATGGCGTGGCTGCATTTGAAGCACTTGCTCTCGGGAGCCGGCATCGAGTTGTCAAGCTGCCGAGCGAGCTCGAGGGTGAACTCGTTGGCCTGATGGCCCTCGCGCTGCAGCCGCAGCGCGACGAGCATGTTGCTCTGGGTGTCGCGGGCCAGATACATGATGACGCCGTCCGGGCCGCGTCCGATCTCGCCGAGGACCGTAAAGTCGGCCGCCGCCGCCTGCTGCACGGCGCGGAGAAACGCTTCGTCAGCCGACACCGCCGGGTTGGGCACCACATTCAGCATGGCGGTGCCGTTGTCACGCAGCATCGGAAACCTCCGGGAGTCGAGCCACGAAATTGCTTGCGGATTTACCTGGGCATCCTCAAGTTACACCTCACGTTACACGCCGTCTATCCGGCTGCCTCTTCCCCGCGACATCGTGCCCGAGACGACCACTCCGCCCGCCTGTTCGCATTGTCAGACACCGCTGCATGCCGACGAGCGCTTTTGTTCGTCGTGCGGCCAGCCCGTGGCGGTCGGCGGCATCGACGAGTCGCCGTGGGCGAGCATCGTGTCGCAGCTCAAGGCGGCGACCCTTGGCGAATTCGAGGTCACGCGCGAACTGGGCCGCGGCGGGATGGCCGCGGTCTACCTGGCCCACGAGATCGCCCTGAACCGGCTGGTCGCCATCAAGGTGATGGCCCCGGGGCTCTTCCTCGGCCCGGGCATGGTCGACCGGTTTCGCCAGGAAGCCGTGACGGTGGCGAATCTCAGTCACCCCAACATCATCACTGTCCACGGCGTGCGACAGATCGAAGACCTCCACTTCCTGGTGATGAAGTTCATCGAAGGACGATCGCTCGAAGGCATACTCGCCGCGCACGGCACGGTGCCGATCGACGCGATCCGGGCGATCCTGTTTCATGTCGGCAGCGGTTTGGCCTACGCGCATCGGCGCGGCGTGATTCACCGGGACATCAAGCCCGCGAACATCCTGATGGACGCTGACGGCAATGCCATCGTCACCGACTTCGGCATCGCGAAGTTGATCGAATCGGATGGCGTTACGCAGACCGGGACGATGGTGGGTACCCCGGCGTACATGAGCCCGGAGCAATGCGTCGGCAGCGCGCTGACGTGGTCATCCGACCTGTATTCGCTCGGCATTGTCGCGTACCAGCTCCTGACCGGCAGCGTGCCGTTCACCGGCAACTCGTTTGCCGTGATGCAGGCGCACACGATGACGCCGCCGCCACCGATCCTCGCCCGGCGCGACGATTGTCCGCCCGCGCTCGAGGCGGCAGTGCTGCAGATGCTTGCGAAGGATCCGGCCCACCGATACGACAGCATGCGCGATGCACTCGATGCGCTGGGGGCGCAGCCCATCGGTGAAGGCGATCCGGTGCGCGCCGTGCTCGGCCGATTGGCCGTGCCCGATCCGTCGACGCGCCAGGCGGCGGCAATTCGCGCGCCGGTGAGTCCGCTTCCACTCGGAGGGCCGCGCGTCGGGCAACTGAGCATCAGCGGTGCCCCGGATGTCATCGCCGCGGGGGATCGTTTCGCATTGTCCAGCATGGTGCGGAGTGACGCCGGTGCCACGCTGGCAGGACGGTCGGTGTCGTGGAGCTCCAGCGACGACACCGTCGCCGCGGTCACCGCCAACGGCATGGTGACGGCCCGCGCCCCCGGCCGGGTCAATATCACCGCGATGTGCGAAGGGGTGCTCGCATCGCTCCCGATGACGGTACTTCCTGCCGGGGCGGGCCGGCGAACCCCGCGATGGGCGGTTCCGGCCAGCGTCGCCGGCGTGCTCCTGGCCGGCGCGATCGGCTGGGTGGTCATGCACCAGCGTGCGCCCGCACGTCCTGCCGCGCTGGCGCCAGATACGGCGGCCCACCGCGACACCGGCTCCAGCCACGCCCCGGTCCCGGTCGCTCCTCCCGCGCTCCCGCCCGCTGCAGCCAGCTCGACGGCGAATGGACCGCTCAAGTCCGCGACGCACGCCACGGTCGACTCATCGATGCGTGCGCGCAGTGCGACCCGCAAACGCGCCGCGGATTCCGCGGCGCGCGACACGGCGTCGCGGCCACAGTCCATCCCGCAGCCCATCCCGGGCGGAACGACCACGGCGGCGAGCCCGCCACCCGCTCCCGCACTCACGTCCAGTCAACCGGTGGCGACCCAACTGTCGCCGATCGTCGTGCCCCCGCTCGCGCCACCGCCCCCATCGCCGGCGCAGATCAGCGCCGAAGTTCGCGCAACGGTGGTGTCGTACATCGCGGCGATCCGCGCGCGCAGCGTCGACCAGATGCGCGCTATCTACCCTGGACTCACGGGTGACCGCGCCAGCGAATGGCAATCGCAATTCAACCTGGTCGGGCACGACGGTGTCGAATCGCTCGGCGTGCGGCAGGTGGGTGACATCACCATCACGTCGTCACCCGGGGGCGGCAGCGCGACCGCGACGTTCACGCTAGCCTTGGTGCTGACTCAGCGTGGCGGCAACAGTCCATCGAGCCAGATCGCCTTCCGGGCCGCGTTGTTGCACGACCCGGCGGGGTGGCACATCGACGCGCTGGAGCAGCGGGCCACCCACTGAGATTTCCGGCATCAGAAGCTGTATTCCACTCCCAGCGTCCAGGCAATGTTGGGCTGTAGTCCGCCGTGCACGACGGGAATCAGCACATTCGTGATCGCGGTGATCCCGCGAGCCGTCGACAGCTTGAACCCCATCGAAGCGAGGGCTTCGTTGTCGCGGCCGAGTGGAATATTGCTGGGCGCAATCACGCGCTCGCTGACGTAGGATCCGATCGGCGTCGACAGGATCACTGGATCGGGCTGGATCAGTTTGCTGGCGCCGACCTGCCACTCCGTCAACATGTCGCTCGCGAAGGTCACACGGCCGCCGAGCAGCTGATCGAATCCGACCGTCACGAGCACGGCGTCATTGAGCACCCCGCCCGGCCGCACCCAGTATCCCAGGTTTGCATGCGGCGAGAAGCTGCCATAACGCGCCGAGCCGATGCCCTGCACGCGATAGGACGCATTGCCGGCGCCAAGAAAGTTGTCCGCGTTACCAGTGGGCAGGCGCACGTCCGCCAACACCGCGAAAGACTCCGCGCCCCGCGAGGCCACCAGCGCCTTGGCCCGCACGGCGACGTCACCGATCCCCGTGGCGGACCCGTTCGCGCTCGCGTACGCCCGCAGTTGCGGGTCGTCGGCCGGCCCGAAGTAATGCGGCGTCGGGTTGGTGAACGGCATCACCTGCGCCACACTGCTTCCGTCGATCGACGTCCGGACGATCGGCGCGGCGACACTGACATCGATGTTCCGCGTCACCCCGTACGTGACGAAGGCGGTGGCTTCGACGAGGTTGACCGACATCTGCGTTGTCACCTCGATGATGTCGTTCTCGTAATCGGCGTTGAGGCCGAGCGGCTTGGGACCGGTCAGCTGGTGGGTGAAGTTGAATTGCAGCCCACTGAGCGGCACACCCCGGAGCGACGTGAAGCTGTAATCACTCACGTTGGTGCCGAGCAGCACGTGCCCCTTGCCGATCGTCTGCGCGCGCTCGGCAAAGATCGGCCCGGCCGACGTCGGTGTGCGGACGAACAGACCGGCGGCCGAGGTGCCCCAGAGCGCCCCGCTCGACGCCGCGCTGATCGGAACGTTCGACGCACTGGTGCCGATCGCGTCCGAGATGAAGTCGATCAGGTTGGCCTGGCCGGTGCGCGCGGCCGGATTGAAGTGCTCCTTGTGCGCGTTGCCAACGCTGAGGCAGACCGGGTCATCGCATCCGGAGCCGAACTTGAACAGGCCGATCACCCGTTCCCGCATGGTCTGGGCGGCGAGCGGTGCCGTCGCCAGGGTCGCAAGCAGCAGGAATCCCACAATCCGTTTGAGCACGACTTCTCCGGGGTGCGGGCCTCCGTCAGTTGCTCGGAGCGCCCTGGGTGATGTAGGCCTTGACGATACCGACGACGTTCGGCGGCAGTGGATGACCCGACGGCATCACGGGTGCGCCGTTGATGAGCCGGTACAGAAGGCGGTTGGCCGAATTGCTGAAGTTGATCGAGTCGCCCGGCGTGATGTAGACGCCGTTCAGGTTAGCGCGCGACGCGCCGGCCAGCACCGGGGCGCTGCCGCCGCTGGCGTGACAGCCGGACGCGGTGCATGCGGCGATGGCGGGGATGCCGTAGTTCCAGATTGCCTGGACATCCGTCGCGTACGAAACCGTGACCGCGGTGGTGAACTCGATCGGACTGCCGATCAGGCCGGTCACGTCGGCGGTGACCGTGTTGTGGACATCGATGTCCTTGTCGTAATTCCCGACCGAGGTCACCGACGCAAGTGACCAGAGCGATAACGCGGCGACGCCGGTGCTGGTGGTGGGCACGGCCAGGGTGGTTCCGCTGCTCGCGCCCGCGCCGATCGTGCCGTGCCCCTTGGTCAGCGTGAAGATGACCGATGCGCCGGCAATGGGGTTGCCGTACGCATCGGTCACAATCACTGCGGGCAGCGACGGCACGTTCTGACCGAACCGCGCCCCGGTCGTGACAAACCCGCCGCTCTGGGCGATGCTGTGCGCCGCCGCAGCCGTGACGGTGAGCGTCGGACGTTCCGCGGCGGTGACAGTTCCGTCGATGGTCGCCGCGATGGTTCGCACCCCCGCCACGGTGGCCGTGACCCTGCCGCTGATCACGCCGTTCGCCGCTGTCGTACCCACCGGCTGTGTGATGACGGCGGGGCTACCGCTTGCCACGCTCAGCACGACGCTGGCGCCCTGTACCGGATTGCCGCTGGCATCCTTGACCGTGATCGTGACGGTCGACGAGTCGCCGGCGACGATCGACGCGGCGCTGAGCGTTACGGTGGTCGTCGCTGCGCTCGACGCGCCATTGAACGACGCGACCGCGTTGCGATTCGCCGTCAGCGCGAGTACGCAACTGGCTCCGGTACAGTCGCCGCTCCAACCGGTAAACCCGGAACCGGCGCCCGGCGTCGCGCCAAGCGTCACGCTGGTCGCGTCGGGGAAGGTCTTGATGCACGTGCCGCTCGCCGCGCCGGCGCCGATCGAGCAGTTGATCCCCGCCGGCACGCTCGTCACGGTGCCGGCGCCGAGGCCCGCGCCGCTCACCGTCAAGGTGCGCAGCGGAACGAATGTCGCCTGCACTCCGCCTGTCGCAGCAACGGTCAGGTCACACGGGTTGGTACTCCCACTGCACGCACCGCTCCAACTGCCGAACGCCGATGTCGCATCCGGCGTTGCCGTCAATTGCACCATCGTGCCGTCACCGAATGTCGCAGCACATTGTCCCGCGGCGGTGCCCGCCGCGACGGTGCAGTTGATGCCGGGGGGCGCGCTGCTGACGGTCCCGCCTCCGGCGCCGCCACCCGCAACGGTGATCGTCCGCGCGAGAAGCATTGTCGCCGAGACCGATCGCGGTGTGGACATCACGACCGTGCAGTTCGCCGTCGACCCGCTGCAGTCGCCCATCCACGTCCCGAACAGACTCTGCCCGCCTGGCGCCGCCGTCAGCGTGACACTGGTGCCGGCGCTGAACGAGGCGACGCAGCTTCCCGCGGTCGTTCCCGCGTCGCGCGTGCAGGAAATCCCCGACGGTGCGCTGGTGACGCCCCCCGTGCCGGTCCCGGACAACGCCACGGTCAGGGCGGTGGGCATTCCGCTGAACGTGGCCTGGACGTTGGTCGTCGCGGTGAGCTTCAACTGGCAGGTAGGCGTCGTTCCGCTGCAACCGCCGGTCCACTCCGCGAATTGATCGGTGCCGGCGGCCGTGGCGGTGAGCGTGATGGCGGTGCCTCGACGGAGCTGGGTGTAACACGATCCGGTCGCGACACCGTTGTCGATGGTGCAGGAAATGCCCGCGGCTGCTGAAGTGACCGTGCCGGTGCCGGTGCCCGCGCCCGTGATGTTGATGCCGAGCAGGACCGGTGTGTCCGAACCCTGGCCACTCTTGCACGAGCCAACCGCGATGGCCGCAGCCAGCACCAACCATCCCGAGGGATACCGTCTGGCTCGATGCAACATCGTCACGATACCGGTCCGGCGGGAGAGGACCGAGCGGATCGGCTCGGCGCTGTAGTGTATCGTCATGACGCGTTGGGTCAAGCGTTGCGGCACGTCAATGTCGGGTACGATGGTGAGCTGTGCCTCCGCGGCGGATTCATGCGGGGCGTCCATCCACGCGACCGGTCGACGATGAGTCGGGGTGAAGCGGCTTACGCTGATCCGCCCCGCACCGCCAGCGTCGCATTGTGGCCGCCGAAGCCGAACGAATTCGACAGCGCGACGCGCACGCGCGCCTCGCGCATCGTGTTGGGGACACTGTCGAGATCACAATCCGGATCGGGTGTCACCTGATTGATCGTCGGCGGAACCTGTCCGCGCGACGCCACCAGCAGCGAGATCACCGCCTCGATCGCGCCGGCCGCGCCGAGGGCGTGTCCGGTCATCGACTTGGTTGACGCGAACATCAGTTCGTACGCGCGGGCGCCGAACACCGCCTTCACCGCGTTGGTCTCGGCGATGTCGCCCTGCGGCGTGGACGTCCCGTGCGCGTTGATGTAGTCGACCTCGTCGAGTGCGATGTCGCCCGACGCAAGGCATGCGTGCATGGCGCCGATGGCGCCGTGCCCGTCCGGCGGCGGCTGCGTGATATGAAAGGCATCGGCGGACGCCCCGTACCCCACGATCTCGCCCAGGATCGTCGCGCCGCGCGCGCGGGCATGGTCCAGCTCCTCCAGCACCATCATCCCCGCGCCGTCCGCGAGCACGAAACCATCGCGTGCAAGATCAAACGGACGCGAGGCCAGCTCCGGTGCGTCGTTGCGAGTCGACAAGGCCTTCATGTTCGCGAACGCGGCGATGCTGAGTCCGGTAATCGCCGCCTCGCAGCCGCCCGTCAGCATGATGTCGGCCAGGCCGGCCCGGATCAGCTGCCACGACGTCCCGATCGCGTGCGCGCCGGACGAACAGGCCGACACCGTCGCGAAGTTCGGCCCTTGCAGCTTGTAGCGAATCGACACCAGGCCCGCGGCGATGTCGGGAATGAACATCGGCACGAAGAAGGGCGACACCCGGTCGGGGCCCTTCTGCAGGAACGCCTCGCAGTTTTCCTGGAAGGTCATCATGCCGCCGATGCCCGAGCCCAGAATCGCCCCAGCGCGGGCCGGCACGGCGACGCCTTCGTGCAATCCCGCCTGCACCATCGCCTGATGCGCGGCCGCGATGCCGTACTGGGCGAACAGGTCGTACCGGCGCGCTTCCTTCTTGTCGAGATACGGTGCGGGGTCGAACCCCTTGACCTCACACGCGAACCGCACCGCCCAACGCTCCGGGTCGTACTTGGTGATCCCGGCGGCGCCGGATCGCCCCGCCAGGAGATTGGCCCAGCTCTCCTCGACGGTGAGGCCCACCGGCGTCACCAGGCCGAGTCCCGTGACCACCACCCGGCGCATCAGGTTACTTCCCGAGTTTCTCGTGGAGATACTTCAGTGCGTCGCCGACGGTGCGCAGCTTTTCGGCCTCCTCATCGGGGATGTCGATGTCGAATTCCTTCTCGAACGCCATGACCAGTTCGACGGTGTCGAGCGAGTCGGCGCCCAGATCCTCCATGAAGGACGCCTCGGGGGTGAGCTTTTCGCGTTCAATCCCCAGCTCCTCGACAATGATGTCCTTGACCTTCTCCTCCACGTCGCTCATCGGTTGCCTCGATTGCAGTGTTGAAAGATGAAGTCGGTTCAGCCGACCATGCCGCCGTCAATCACCAACGTCTGTCCGGTAACATACGCCGCCAGGTCGGACGCGAGAAACACCACGGCCGCCGCCACATCGGCGGGACGGCCCAGACGCCCCAGCGGAATCGCCTCCAATAACGCGGCACGCGTGGCCTCGGGCAAGGCGGCGGTCATCTCGGTATCGATGAAGCCAGGGGCGACGCAGTTGGCCAGTATCCCGCGCGCCGCATACTCCTTGGCAACCGACTTCGTGAAACCGATCAGCCCGGCCTTGCTCGCGGCGTAATTGGCCTGCCCCTTGTTGCCGGTGAGACCGACGACGCTGGTCACGTTGATGATGCGCCCAGCGCGGCGCTTCATCATGCCCTTGATCACCGCCTGGGTGGCGACGAACGCCGCCTTGAGGTTGGCGTCGAGCACCGCGTCCCAGTCGTCGTCACTCAGCCGCATCAACAGGTTGTCTCGCGTGACGCCCGCGTTGTTGACCAGGATGTCGATCGGGGCCAGTTCACGCTCGCATGCGCCGATGGCCGCCCGCAACGCGCCGGCATCGGTCACATCGGCGCCGAATCCGCGCGCGCCGGTTCCCAGTTCCGCGGCGACCCGCTCCGCCGTTTCGCGCTGCCGGCCGGCGATGCCCACCTGCGCGCCGGCCGCCAGCAGGTGTTCCGCGATACTGCGCCCGATGCCGCGCGTACTGCCGGTGACGAACGCCGTCCGCCCGGTCAGGTCGATGGTGAGACTCACGCCAGCCACGCATCGAGTTGTGCCGCCGTGCCGAGGGGTGTGCACTGCGCGTCGGGCACGATGCGCTTGAGCAACCCGGTCAGCACGTTTCCTGGCCCGATCTCGAGCCAGCGCGCGCCCGGGTGCATGTCGGCGAGGCGGCGCATCGATTGCACCCAGCGAACCGGGGCGGTGAGTTGTGCCGCCAGCAGGGCGACCGCATCGTTGCGTGACTGCGCCACGTCGGCCGTCGCGTTGGCAACGATCGGAAATTCCGCGGCACCGAACGGCGCACTGTTGAGCGCCTCGCGCAACCCGGCCACCGCCGGCGCCATCAGCGGCGAATGAAAGGCGCCGCTCACCTTCAATGGCAGGACTCGCCTGGCTCCCGCCGTCTGGCAGAGTTCGCCGGCGCGGGCCACGGCACGCGGATCTCCGGATATGACTGTCTGATCCGGCGCGTTGAGATTCGCGGCGACCACGGTGGCTTCCGTGTCGATCTCGGCTTGCGCGCACGCGACTTCGACGTCGGTGGTGTCGAGGCCGAGCACCGCCGCCATCGCGCCCGGTCGGGTGCGTCCGGCTTCGAGCATCAGTTCACCGCGGCGCCGCACCAGCGACGCCGCCACCACCGCGTCGATCGCGCCGGCGGCAAGCCACGCGGAATATTCTCCCAGCGAATGCCCCGCCGCGGCGCCGACGCGGCCCAGATGCGTGCCCAGCACCGCGAGCACCGCGGCGGAATGCGCCAGGATGGCCGGCTGCGCGTTGTCGGTCCGTGTCAACTCCTCCTCCGGACCATGCCACATGGTCTTGGTCAGCGGCGTGCCCAACCCGGCGTCGACGCGTTGGAGCAGCTCGCGGACCACAGGAAAACGGTCGGCAAGATCCTGCGTCATGCCGACCTTCTGCGACCCTTGCCCGGGAAACAGCAGGATGGTCACCATCGGACGACGATACTCGCCCAGGTGAACCCCGCGCCGAACGACACCAGCATGACCACCATGCCCGGGCTCGCAGGCGCCCCTCGCGTTCAGCCTGCTGCAACGCGAGGGGAATGCTCGCCGAGCTGGTATTGCCGTAGCGATCGAGGTTGACCATCACCTTGTCCATCGAGATGCCGGCGTGCTTGGCGGTGGCCTCGATGATGCGGAGGTTGGCCTGGTGCGGAATCAGCAGGTCGATCGCGTCGGGCGCGAGCCCGGCACGCTGGATCGCTTCGTCGGTGGCCCGGCTCATCGCCAGCACCGCCGCCTTGAACACCTCGCGCCCAGCCATCTTGACGAGGTGACGCTTGTCGTGCAGGACCGCGGGTGTCAACGGTTCGGCCGACCCTCCCGCCGGAATGTGCAGCAGCGACGCCAGGTTGCCATCGGCGCCAAGATGCGCCGAGAGCAGGCCGCGCCCATCCGCCCGGGCGCGCCGAACGACCGCAGCACCGGCGCCGTCGCCGAACAGGATCGCCGTCGAGCGGTCTTCGTAGTCAACGATCGATGACAACTTCTCCGCCCCGATCACCAGGATCGTCTCGCCCATGCCGGCGCGGACCAGCCCGTCGGCGACGGTCAGCGCATAGAGCCAGCCGGGACACGCCGCGGCCAGGTCGAACGCCCACGCGCGGGAGGCCCCTAGTTGCGCCTGCAGGTCGCACGCCGCCGACGGCAGGCGATGGTCCGGCGTCACCGTCGCGAACACGATGCCGTCGAGTTCGTCGGCGGCCACACCGGCGCGCTCCATCGCGTCGCGCGCGGCGACGCCGGCAATGCTGGTGAGTGTTTCGGTCGGCGCAGCGATGTGTCGCTCGCGGATGCCGGTCCGTTCGACGATCCACTCGTTCGACGTGTCGAGCGTGCGTTCCAGGTCCGCGTTGGTCAGCAACCCGTCGGGCACCGCCGCGCTGAGGCCGGCGATATAGGAGGCCGGCGCCGGTGTCACCGCGCCGCGGCCGTTTCGTGCAACGCCATCTCGGCCGCGATGTGCCGGCTCAGTCCGCCCCGCACCGATTCGACGGCCTTGCGTACGCCATTCTTGATCGCGTTGGCATTCGACGCTCCGTGACACACGATCGCGACGCCGCGTACGCCGAGCAGCGGGGCACCGCCGTACTGCGTGTAATCGAGGAACTGCATGAGCGGCTGCAGTTCCGGCGAGGTGAGCAGCCCGGGATTCTCCTTGGCGATCAAGCCCGACACCAGCGGGCGCACCGACTCGTAGAACTTGAGCACTGCGTTGCCGACGAAGCCGTCGCACACCACCACGTCGACCTGGCCGTGCCCCGGATGCGGCACCACGATGTCGCGCCCTTCGATATTGCCGACGTACCGGATCCGCGGCTGCTGCTTGAGCGCGCGGTGCGTTTCGCGCACCACCGCGTTGCCCTTCTCATCCTCCTCGCCGACGTTGAGCAGTCCGACCGCCGGACTCTCGCGCCCGATGACATCGCGCATGTAGATGCTGCCGAGGCGCGCGAAGTTGACGAGTTCCTTGGAGGTGCAGTCGACGTTGGCACCGGCATCGACCACCAGCACCACGCCATCGCGGGACGGGAACAGCGACGCGACCGTGGCGCGATCGACGCCGTCGTGGAGACCGAGCACGATCGTGGCGGCGGCGAGGGTGGCTCCGGTGTTGCCGGCCGACACAAACGCGTCGACGGCGCCTTCGCGGTGCAGCTGGAAGCCAACCACCATCGACGACCGCGGCTTGCGGCGCACGGCGGCCAGCGGTTTCTCGTCCATGCCGATGACGTCGGGTGCGGCGACGACATGCAACCGCTCGCGCTCGCTCGCCGAGCAGCGATCGAGATACGGCTGGATATCGTCGGGGCGGCCGACCAGGGTGAGGTCGAGGTCGGGAAATTCGCGCAGCGCCAGCGCGGCGCCGTCGACTTCGGCTCCGGGCGCGCCGTCGCCACCCATCGCGTCGAGGGCGACGCGGATCACGGCCTAGTGGTCCTCGACCTCGAGGCGCTTCTTGCCCGCGTAATACCCGCACGACGGGCACACCCGATGCGGCAGCCGCGGCGCGCTGCAGCGCGGGCACGCCTGCGTCGGAATACCCTGAGCGGTATGATGGCCGCGGCGGAGTCGCTTGCGCGACTTGGAGAGTTTTCGCTTGGGGACAGCCATCGGTGCCTCAGTGGTTCGAGCCGGCCGTACACTCGCACGGACCAGCGTTGAGATCAGCGCCGCAGCCGGCGCACAAGCCCCTGCATTCGGGACGACAGAGCGGGAACGCCGATACCCGCAACAACAGCTCTTCACGGACCACCGGCGTCACGTCGATGAGCTCGGCGCCCGGGTCGATCGGGTAGACACCCGGATCCGCTTCCAGCTCCGGATCGCCGGAAAAAACCACGTCGACATCGTCATCAATATCAAGCGACACCGGCGCGAGGCACCGCCGGCAATCCCCCGCAATGCGGCCGTGCAGGTGGCCGCGCCACCGATATGCCCCGTCGGTCGTCGACCGCAACTCGCCCTCGACCGAGACCGGCGCCAAAAACCGCACGTCCGCGTCGTCCCATACCGGATCGTGGCCTTCCACCCGGCCGGTGGTGCTTACCGGGCCGCGCTCCAGGTCACGCAGGAACCACCGTAGCATAGCCCTCGAAGTTACCCGATTCTGCGCCTTCCGGTCAACCCGTCGTGGTGACGCCCAGCAGGGCTAACTCACGCTCGGGAAAGAAGAAAGCGATCTCGCGGATGGCGTTCTCGTCGCTGTCGGAGCCGTGCACCGCGTTGCGGCCCTTGGATTCGGCAAACAGCCGCCGGACGGTGCCTTCGGCGGCCTCGGCCGGGTCGGTGGCCCCGATGGTCGACCGCCATGCGGCGACCGCATCGGCCCGCTCCAAG
Organism: uncultured Gemmatimonadales bacterium; assembly: GCA_963796635.1. Classification (GTDB taxonomy): domain Bacteria; phylum Gemmatimonadota; class Gemmatimonadetes; order Gemmatimonadales; family GWC2-71-9; genus Palsa-1233. The sequence continues at coordinate 1,066,321 of CAWCMH010000001.1, read as the reverse complement.
GCCAGCGCGACGGTGGGCCCCGAACTCATGAATCCGACCAGCTCGTCGTAGAACGGCCGCCCGCGGTGCACCGCGTAGAACGCTTCGGCCTCACCCCGGGTGAGCCGCACCAGGCGCATCGCACGGATCTGGTACCCTGCCCCTTCGATGTGCGCCAGAATCCGACCCGCCTTGCCGCCCTCGACGGCGTCAGGCTTGATCATCGCGAACGTGAATCGTCCCGCCATGAATGCTCCGTGAATTGAGGGCGGTCAGCCCAGTCGCTGCTTGAGCAGTTCGACCACGTCGGCCGGTCGACGCATGATACCCATGCCGGCAGCCTCGAAGGCCGCGAACTTCTCCTCGGCGGTGCCGGTCGACCCGGAAATGATCGCGCCCGCGTGGCCCATCCGCCGGCCCTTGGGTGCGGTCTGGCCGGCGACGAATCCCACCACCGGCTTGGTAACGAACTGCTTGATGTATTCGGCAGCTTCCTGTTCGGCGGTTCCGCCGATCTCGCCGATCATCACGATCGCTTCGGTGCGCGGATCGCCGTTGAACGCCATCAGCACATCGATGAAATTGGTGCCGACAATCGGATCCCCGCCAATGCCGACACAGGTGGTTTGCCCCAGCCCATGGTGACTGAGATGATGGACCACCTCGTAGGTCAACGTACCCGAACGCGATACCAGGCCGATCGGCCCCGGCCGGCAGATCGATCCGGGAATGATGCCCACCTTGGCTTCGCCCGGCGAAATGAGGCCGGGGCAGTTCGGGCCGATCAATCGCACGCCGCGATCGCGCAGGAACGGCATTACCACGGTCATGTCGAGCACCGGGACACCCTCGGTGATGCAGACCACCAGCGGAATCCCCGCGTCACCCGCCTCCTCGATCGCTCCGGCCGCGCCAGCCGGTGGCACATAGATCACGCTGCAATTGGCACCGGTCGCGGCGACCGCCTCGGCCACCGTGTTGAACACCGGCACGGTGTCATTGAAGGTCTGTCCACCCTTGCCCGGTGTAACTCCCGCCACAACGTTGGTGCCGTACTCCATCATCTGGCGCGTGTGGAACGAACCGTCGCGACCGGTGATGCCCTGCACCAGCAAGCGGGTGTCGCGATTGATCCAGATGCTCACGCGGCCTCCTTTGCCAGCGCAACGGCGCGCGAGACGGCCGCATCCATGTCGTTCATCGCCGGCATGCCGGCGCCGTCGAGGATGCGCAAGGCCTCGACTTCGTTGGTCCCGGTAAGCCGGATCACGATCGGCACGTTGACCTTGAGCTGTCGCGTGGCGGTGACGATGCCGTTGGCGACGTCATCGGTGCGGGTGATGCCGCCGAAGATATTGAACAGGATCACCTTGACCTGCGGATCCGCCGTGATGATGCGCAACGCATTGACCACCTTCTCGGGGTTGGATGAGCCGCCGATGTCGAGGAAGTTGGCCGGCTCGCCCCCGTAGTACTTGACCAGGTCCATCGTCGCCATGGCGAGTCCCGCCCCGTTGACGACGCAGCCCACGTTGCCGTCGAGTTTGATGAACGTCAGGTTGGCCTTGCGCGCCGCCACTTCGCTGGGCGCCTCGGCCGTGTCGTCGCGCATGGCAGCGAGGTCGGGGCGGCGATCCAGTTCGTTGTCGTCAATGACCATCTTGGCGTCGAGCGCGATGACGTCGCCCGCGGGCGTCGTCACGAGCGGATTGATCTCGGCGAGCGAGCAGCCGTTGTCCATGAACGCGCGGTAGAGCTGCGCCATGATCTTCATGGCCGCCCGCACCTGCTTCCAGTCGGTGTAGAGGGCGAGCGCCAGCGTCAACGCCTGATGCGTCATCAGGCCGTAGCGCGGATCGATCGGCAGCCGGGTGATTTTCTCCGGCGTTGTGGCGGCCACTTCCTCGATGTCGACGCCGCCCGCCGCCGATACCATGTAGACCGGCAGCTGCGTGGCGCGATCGAGGATCAGGCCGACGTAGCTCTCGCTGGCGATGTCGGCGGCCGGGACCACGAGCACCTTGCTCACGACCAGCCCCTTGATGGTCATCCCCAGTATCGCTGTGGCGGCTGCCTTCGCTTCAGCCGGGGTTTTCGCCAGCTTGACCCCGCCCGCCTTGCCTCGCCCACCGGCATGCACCTGCGCCTTGACCACCACGGTCCCACCGATCCGCGCGGCGATGGCCTCGACCTCGGCGGCGCTCGATGCAACATCGCCCGGCGACACCGGCACGCCGGCGGCCTGCAGCAGCTCGCGGGCCTGGTACTCATGCAGATTCACAGCTCACCTCATCCGTTGTCAGTCGGTTGGCAAAGTAGTGACATCATGGCGCATGGGTACCCTCCAGCGTGCGGCGCAATTCCTCGAACGCACGACCAAATGCAGTCATGTCGCCGCGATGCAGCGCAGAATCGGCGCGTTCCATCCACGCGCGGGCTGTCGCGACGACCGCGGCGTCGGCGGGCGCCACGGGGGCCGCGACCGGTGCGGCGGTGGTCACCGTGTGCCACGCATCGGCTGGTTCGCGGGCACCTCCGAGACGGTTATCGAGTGCGGTGGCGGTCCAGATCAGAGCGGTGCCGCCATGCGGTGCGCGAGCAAACCATGGGCGCCACGCGGCCAGTCCGGCGCTGCCGCTGAACCATCGAATCGGACCCGTCAGCACGGTGTCGCCGGCCGCGATGGCCGAATCGCGCAAATGGGTGAGCACCGGCGAGTGCAACCACGACTGCATCAATGGCACGCGGTCGCTGCTCACGACGTCACCCGGCGCGGTGGTATCACGCCGAAGCTGCGGCATCCCGTGCACGCGATCGCCGGTGACGATCTCGAGGCCCCCGCCGGTCGCATCCTCGAACACGGCCTGACGGGCGGCCCGCTGATCGGCGGTCCATACCGGAGCACTCAGCGGCGGCACGGCGGCTTGTGCACCGCGACCAGGCGCGGCCCACGCCGGACCGCTGAACACCGCAGTCTGCGCGTCGAACCAGCTGGCATCGTACAGCAGCGCCGCGCGAACCGCCGCCGGCATGTCCCGCGACGGTTCGACCACGGCCGCGGCGACACCGGCCCACGCGACGCCCAGCGAATCGGCCGCCGGGTCGACGAAGAACCGGACCGCGCCGGTAGCCGCATCGACCGTCGCGATCACGGCCGGCACGACGCCTGCAACGTCGTTGCCCTGCCACACGACGTGCGTAGCCAACGGGAAATCGGGCGTGACCGACATGCCCTGGATGATCCACGTGGGACGCGCGTCGATGAGCGCAATGTCCGGCGCCGTCCACCACAACATCGGCAGCACGGCGTCGGCGCGTTCCGCCGGATCGAGGTGCCAGTCAACGTCCGGGCCGGCGGCTCGTTGCAACATGCCCGGCGCCTGTCGGGCCCAGGCGAGGAGCAAGCGCCGGATTGGTCCGCCGGCAGCAACGCCATCGGGTGCACTGATCCACGAGGGTGCCGTCGGCCGGCTGCGCGGATGCGTCACGCTGCTGAACGCGTTCGGCGCCGACCGTGACGAATCGGGAGGCCGCAAGGATGCGATCACGCCGTCTGGCGCAGAGAGTCCATCCGGGATCGCCAGCACGTCGAGTCGGTCGGGATCGTCACCCGGCGGTGCTGCCACCAGCCACACCGGCACGGCGCGACCATCCACCGGCAATCGGGTGGGTGTCGCTGCCTCCAGCAACCCATCGCGCGACCCGATGATCCGGCTGAAGAGCGCGCCGTCCCACAGCGCGGTCACGCCGGGCACGGTATCGGCGGCAGCCGGTTCGGGCGCGAAATGCATGCCCCACGCGATGGCGTCGACACGCCGCGCTGCCGCGATGCGTGCCGGCGGTGTGTCGGCCGCTCCCGCTGTCGCCGGGACTATCACTGCCTCGGCCAGTGCGCCCAGGCCTAGCACCGCCCAGGTGCTGACCAGCAGCAGATCGTGGCCGCGAAAGGCCCACCATGCCGTGAGCAATGCGGTCGCGAACGCGATTCCACTCATGAATTGCGCGAGATGAATGCGCAACTGGACGTCCGCTGGCGACGCGGCGCCGGAGGCGTGCAGCACGATGTGCAGCGGTGCAAGCAGGTAGCCGGCGGCGATCACCAACGCGACCACCGACAGCAGCGATCCGAGATGCCGTTGCGCGTCGGGGTGCAACGCGACCGACAGTCGTTCGCGGCGGACGCCACCAATCGCCGTGTACAGCGTGGTGCAGAGCGCCAGCGCGAGCACGGCGAGCAGTGCCGCGAATCGGTGTGCCAGGTCCCACGCGGGCAACTGGGCCACGTACACGCCGAGGTCCCGGCCGAGCAGCGGATCGGTGACCCCGTATCGAACGCCTTGCCACGCCAGCACGATCGGTTCGCGCCAAGCATGCGCGCCGGTTCCGGCGATCAGCCCGAGCAACACACCCGCCGCGACGGCAATGCCGACCAGCAGTCTGGTCGGCACGAGCTCGCGCAGTTGCAGGTCGCCGACTCGATGGGCCACTTGCACCGACACCACCGAGCGGGTCACGAGGAGCGCCTGGAGCGCGAACCACACCGACGCCGTGAGCACCGCAACGGCATCGAGCAGCAGGCCGAGCAGTTGCCAGTTGCTGACGAACCGGCTGGCGGCGGGAGAAATCGTGGCCGCCCACCAGCGTTCTGCCAGGAAGCCCGCCGTCCATCGCCCGACGAACAGCACCACGACGATCACGCCCAAGGCCAGGAGCCACCGACGCGATCGCGGTGTCATCGGTTCAGCCGCGGATGCCTCGCGCCGCCAGCCACGCCATGACCTCGGCGCGATGCGCGTCGCGCGCGGCGGCTGAGTTCGCCTCGAAGCGCAGCACCAGCACCGGCTGCGTGTTCGACGCGCGCAGCAGGCCCCACCCGTCGGAGTAGGTAATGCGCACACCATCAATCGTGGTGACGGGATACCGGGCACCGAAGTCGGTCACCGCGTCGGCGATGACGGCGAACTTGCGATCGTCGGGGCAGTCGACGCGCAGCTCGGGCGTGGTGAATGTCTCGGGCAGGTCGGCCAGCAGCGGCGCCAGGCCGCCGGGCGTGGCGGCGACGATCTGCAACAGCCGGGCAGCTGCGAAGAGCGCATCATCGAAGCCGAACCAGTCACCGCCGAAGAAGATGTGCCCGCTCATTTCGCCCGCAAGCGGCGCGCGCTCCTCCTTCATCTTGAGCTCGATCAACGAATGACCGGTCTTCCACATGATCGGCCGTGCGCCCGCGGCCGCCAGCGCGCGCGGCAGGATGTCGGAACACTTGACGTCGAAGATGACGGGCACATCACGCCCGAAGCGTCGCACGGCGTCGCGACCATACAGCACCATCAACTGATCTCCCCAGACGAGGCGACCGGATTCGTCCACCGCCCCGATCCGGTCACCATCGCCGTCGAACGCGATGCCCAGTTCCGCACCCGTCTGGCGGACGACCCGCTGGAGGTCGCGCAGATTCTCTTCGACGGTCGGATCGGGATGATGATTGGGAAACGTCCCATCGCTGTCGGCAAAAAGCGGAATCACGTCGGCACCAAGTTCGCGCAAGGTGTCGATCGCCACCAGCGACATGACGCCGTTGCCGCAATCGACGACGACCTTGACCGGGCGGTCGAGCCGATGCCGCGCAAGGATCGCGGCCCGATAGCGCGCCAGCACGGTGTCGTCGCGCTGCACGACGCCGGTGGCCGACCGGAAGCGCTGGGACTCCATCAGATCGGCCAGCGCCGCGATCGCGGACCCGTGCAGGGATTCGCCGGCGAGCACGAACTTGAACCCGTTGAACTCCGCCGGGTTGTGCGAGCCGGTGACCTGCACACCGCCTTCGAAGCCGCGGTCTCGCACGGCGAAGTACAACGCCGGCGTCGGCACTTCGCCCACATCGATCACCGCGGCACCGGTCGACGCGATGCCGTTGCGCAGCGCGGCCGCAAACCCCGCGCTCGACGGCCGGTTGTCACGTCCGACGGCAATTCGAGGCATCTGTCCCAGTCGCGCGACCGCAGCGGTCCCGAACGCGCAGCCCAGATCGGCCGCGAACGCGTTGGTGAGTTCGCCACCGATCAGGCCGCGAACGTCGTATTCGCGAAAGACCGATCGGGGGACCTTCGGCCGACTGGGCACGGTCACTGGCCGCCGGTCATCGGGGCCCGATGGGCAGCGCGGTCTGCTGCAACTGCACCGCCTTCTGCGTTGCGAAGTTGAGCACGGTGTTGGGCCACACCCCGAGGACCAGGAGGGCAAAGACGCAGATCGCGATCGCGAGACGCGCCGGTCGCGGGAAGGTGATCGTCTGATGCGTCCGACGCGTACGCGTCGGCTTGAGCGTCATCGCGAGCACGACGGGGAGATAATACCCGATCGAGATCGCACTGCCCACCATCGCCACCACCGGCAGGATGATCTGTCCCTGCCGCATCGCGGCCGAGATCAGGTACCATTTGCCGATGAAGCCGAACGTGCCCGGAAACCCGAGCAACGACAGCATGCACACACTCAGCCCGAGCGACGCGAACGGCCGCACCGAAAACAACCCTTCGAGATCGGTGAGCAGCACGGTGCGCGCGCCCGCCCGTTCGATCGACGCGAGGATGCCGAACGCGGCAACCGTCGTCACGGAATACCCAAGCAGGTATACCAGCACCGCGGCGGTGCCGTCGTCGGAGTGGGCCCAGATGGCGAGCAGCAGATACCCGGCATGGGCGATCGCGCTGTACGCCAGCATCCGCTTCATCGACGTCTGCGACAGCGCGGTGAGATTGCCGACCAGAATGGTCACCACCGCCAGGCCAAAGATCACCGGCCGCCAGAGATCGACCATCGACGGAAAGACTTCGCCAAGCACGCGGGCCAGCGCAAAGAACGCGGCAGCCTTGACGCCGCTCGCCATGAACGCCGTAATCGGCGTCGGGGCGCCTTCGTAGACGTCCGGCGCCCAGGCGTGAAACGGGACGCTCGCGATCTTGAACCCGAAGCCGATCAGGATCATCCCCATGCCGAGCTTCGCCATGAGCCCGGGCGGCACCGCGGCGAACTGCGCCCCGATGAGGTCGAAGTTGAACTGGCCGGTGGCGCCGTACGTCAGCGCGATCCCGTAGAGCAGGAACCCCGACGCGAACGCGCCAATCAGGAAGTACTTCAACGCGGCCTCGGCCGACGCGCGTCGACTGCGATCGAACCCCGTCAGGACATAGACCGCGATCGACATGACCTCGAGCCCGAGGAAGAGCGTGATCAGGTCGGCGGCCCCCGCCAGCAACATCATGCCGACCGTCGCCAGCATCAGCAGCACGTAATATTCCGGCGCAAGAATGCCCTGGCGGATCAGCCAGCGCACCGACAGCAGGACCACGGCGCCGGCAATCCAGAGCAGCAGCGCGTCGCTGGCGAACCGGAAGCCGTCGAGCGCGATCATGAACGACAACCCCTCGGCGTGGGCACCGCGCCACGCGAGCCAGCCGGTCGCCGCCACGGCGAGGACGTAGCCCACGATCGACAACGCGCCGGCGGTGCGCATGTTGTAGCCGTCCTTGTGACGCCAGGCCACATACAGCAGCACGACCAGCGCCCAGAACGTCAGCACCAGTTCGGGCAGCAATGCCAGCGTGGCGCCGCCCGGCGACGCGAGATCGATCGACATCAGCGCCCGACCTCCGGATCGGGAAGCGCGGGTGGCGGGAGCGCCGGCTGGATCAGCTCGACGTAGTGACGCGCGGCCAATTCGGTCCGTTTGAGCAGCGGTCCCGGATACAGACCCACCCAGATCATCGCGCCAATCAGCGGCACCACCACGGCCAGTTCACGCAGGTTGAGATCCTTGAGCCCTTCGTTGAGCGGATTGGTGAGCCGGTTGAAGAACACCCGCTGGGTCGCCCACAGCAGATATCCTGCCGAAAAGATCACCACCGTCGCGGCTACCCCGACCAGCCACGGATAGCGACCGAACGACCCGAGCAGCACGAGGAATTCGCCGACGAAGCCGTTCAGCCCTGGCAGTCCGATCGACGAGAATGCCGTGATCACGAACGCGGTCGCCAGCAACGGCGTGATGCGCGCCAGGCCGCCGTAATCGGCAATCTTGCGCGTGTGCCGCCGCTCGTACAGCATGCCGATCATGAAGAACAGCGCCCCGGTCGACAGACCGTGCGACACCATGACGAGAATCGCCCCCTGGACACTTTCGACGCTGCTTCCCCAGATACCGAGCATCACGAAGCCCAGATGACTGACCGACGAATACGCCACCAGTCGCTTCAGGTCGGGCTGGACCATCGCCACCAGCGCCGCATACACGATGCCGATCACGGCCAGCGTCGCCATCACCATCCCGGTCGTGCGTGACACCGCAAACATCGGGAAGAACGGGATGGCGAACCGCAGGAAACCGTAGGTGCCCATCTTGAGCAGGATCACGGCCAGGTCGACCGAGCCGGCCGTGGGAGCCTCGGTGTGCGCGTCGGGCAGCCAGGTGTGGAACGGGAAGAGCGGCACCTTGACGGCAAAGGCGAGCGCAAACGCGGCGAACAGCCAGCCGGCCCACGGCCGCAGCAGGTTCGCGTTGGCCAGCAGGTTGTCGTACGCGAACGAATACACGCCGGTGTGCCGGCCGATGACCGACACCATCCAGATCATCGCGACCAGCATCATGAACGAGCCGACGAACGTGTAGATCACGAACTTGGTGGCCGCGTAGATGCGATTCCCGCTGCCCCAGATGCCGATCATGAAGTACATCGGGATCAGCAGCAGTTCCCAGAACATGTAGAACAGGAACAGATCGGTGGCCACGAACACGCCGAGCATGCCCGTGTTGAGTGCCATGATCAGCGCGTAGAAACCACGGTGCTTCTGGTCCACGCTGCGCCAGCTGCCCCAGATCACCAGGGGCAGCATGATGACCGACAGCAGCACCATCAGCAGCGACAACCCGTCGATGCCGACGCGGTAGCCGATGCCGAATCCGCCGATCCAGGTGATGTCGGTCACGAACTGCATGCCCGATCGCGTCGGATCGAAGGCCCACCAGAGGCCCAGGCCGAGGATCATCTCGGTCAGCGCCACGCCGAACGCAATGAACCGGGCGGCGCGGACCGGGGCAAACAGGATCACCGGGACGGCGAGCATGGGCAGACCGAGCAGCACATGGATGATCCAGTGCTGGTACCCGATGGCCGCGAGCAGCGACGCCACCGGTTACCTCACCAGCGTGCGCAGGACGATCACGGCGCCGGCGGCGAACATCGCGACATAGAACGCGACCTGGCCGTTTTCGAGCCGCGAGCCGAGCCAGCCCAGCCCCTCGGCCACGCGTGCGGTGCCGCCGACGCCGATGCGGTCGATCAGGAACGCATCGACCGTCTGCCACAACACCCGGCGCGACAGCCACACCAGGGGCAGCACGAACACGTGCTGATACAGTTCATCGACGTAGAACTTGTGATACAGCAGCTTGCCGAGCCCGTGCTCGGGCGGCGCGCGATCCGGCGTCACGATGTCGGCACGGCTGGTGGCGTACCATCCCCCGAAGAGCCCCAGCGCCGCGGCTGCGATGGCCACCACCATCAACACGATGGCGCTGCTGCCTTCGGCCTCGTGCACCGCAGGGAGCGACATGCGCGCCACCGCGGTGACCGGTGCGAGCCAACGGTCCAGCCACGAGGTGCCGCCCGCGAACGCAGGCAGGTTGATCAGGCCGCCGATCGCACTCAGCACGCCGAGCACGAGCAACGGCCCGGTCATGATCCACGGCGCTTCGTGCAGGTGCGATTCGGCGTCGGCCCCGCTGCGGAACCGTCCGAGGAATGTCATCGCCATCAGGCGCGCCATGTAGTACGCTGTCATCAGCGCGGCGCCCACGGCCAGCGCCCAGCAGACGAGATACACCGGCTGGTCCGCGCCGCGTGCAAACGCGGCACCGAGGATGGCGTCCTTCGAGAAGAACCCGGCGAACGGCGGCACGCCCGCAATGGCGAGGGTCGCGACGAGCATCAGTGCAAAGGTCCACGGCAGCCGGCGCCGCAACCCACCCATGTTGCGCATGTCCTGCGCGTCGGCGTGGGAATGCGCGTGATGCAGGGCGTGATGCATCGCGTGGATCACGCTGCCGGCGCCCAGAAACAGGAGCCCCTTGAAGAAGGCATGCGTGATGAGATGGAAAATCCCGGTGGCGAATGCCCCGGTGCCGACGCCGAGAAACATGTATCCGAGCTGGGACACGGTCGAATAGGCCAGCACCTTCTTGATGTCATACTGCCGCAAGCCGATGCTGGCGGCAAAGAACGCGGTCACCGCGCCGATCACCGCCACCACCTCCAGCGCCACCGGGGCCAGCGCGAACACCGCCGACATCCGGACAATGAGAAAGACGCCGGCCGTCACCATCGTGGCGGCGTGGATCAGCGCCGAGACCGGCGTCGGGCCGGCCATGGCGTCGGGCAACCAGACATAGAGCGGAATCTGCGCCGACTTGCCGGTGCAGCCGAGAAAGATGAACAGGGCGATCGCCACCACGGCACCGCTGCCGATCGGGAATACGGCGGGTGCCCGCAACGTGATCGCGGCGAAATCCAGCGTGCCGAGGTGCCACCACAACATGAACATGGCGATCAGCACGCCGAAGTCGCCCACGCGATTGGCAAGGAACGCCTTCTTGCCCGCGTTGGCATTGGCGTCAATGTCGAACCAGAAGCCGACGAGCAGATACGAACAGAGCCCGACGCCTTCCCAGCCCACAAATGCGACCGGCATCGACGCGCCGAGCACGAGAACCAGCATGAAGGCGATAAAGAGGTTCAGATACGCGAAATACCGGGCATAGCCCGGGTCGCTCCACATGTAGCCGACCGAAAACAGGTGGATCAGCCCGCCCACGCCGGTGATGATCAACATCATGATCACCGACAGATGATCGACCTGCAGCGAGAAATCGATGGACAGGCGCGGCGTCACCGGCATCCAGTGCCACAGCAGCACGTGGGTGATGATCTGCGGCGGTTCCTGCCGCACCGCCTGGAACACGGTCACGGCCACCACGAACGCGGCGGCAAGCACGCCGACGCCGACGAGCGACACCAGCCGCTTTGCCGCGGGCCGGCGGATGGCAAGCGCCCCGTTGATTATCGCGCCCAGCAACGGCAGGGCTACGGCCAGCCATACCAGGTGGATCACGCCTCAGCCCTTGAGAAGATTGATCTGCGTCAGGTCAACCGACTGGGTGTGTCGGAAGATGGCCAATATGATCGCCAGGCCCACGGTCGCTTCGGCCGCGGCGACGGTCATCACGAAGAACACCATGATCTGCCCGCTCACACCGTGAAGTTGCGCCAGCGCGACGAACGTGAGATTGACCGCGTTGAGCATCAATTCGACGCACATGAACACCACGATGGCGTTGCGCCGGATCAGCACGCCGGCGACGCCGAGCACGAAGAGGATCGCGGACACCGCGAGCGATGGACCGATCAGCATCAGAGTTTCTTCTTGGCCAGCACCACGGCCCCGATGACGGCCACCAGCAGCAGCACCGACGTGATCTCGAACGGCACCAGATAGGCCACGAAGAGCGGCTGCGCCACGCTGCCGACGGCGCCCTGCTGCCGCACCGCCTCGGCCATCCCGCCGCCCTCGGCGAAGACCAGCCGCGGATCGGGGACGCCCGGAAGGCTCGAGATCTCGCGCGCGAGCCGGACCGGGGTGTACGTGCGCAACGACACCAACGTGGCGCCGAGCAGCAGGGCGAGCGCGACGCCGACAGCCCACACCGGCCAGCGTTTCACCAGCGGCGGCATGGCGTCGAGATTCAGCAGCATGATGACGAAGAGAAACAGCACCATGACCGCGCCGGCATAGACCAGCACCTGGATCGCGGCAATGAACTGCGCCTGCAGCACGACGAACAGGACCGCCAGCGCGAACATGCACGACACCAGCCACAGCGCCGCGGACAAGGCGCTGGCCCGGGTGATGCACAGCAGCGCCGAGACGATCGCCCAGATCGCGAACAGGTAGAACACCACCGTGGTCGCCGTCACGTCACTCGCCCCGCGGGTCGGCGGGGTCCCACAACGTCGACACCGGATGGGTCTGCGCCGACAACCGCTCGAGGTCGTACACGAAGCGGTCCCGCGAATATTCCGAGTTTTCGTAGTGCACGCCGACGTGAATCGCTTCCTCCGGACAGACTTCCTGGCAGTAGCCGCAGAACACGCAGCGGAACTCGTCGATTTCGTAGATCAGCGGGTAGCGGTTGCCCTCTTCGTCCTCGCCGGGGACCAGCTTGATGCAGTTGGCGGGACACACCTGCGGACACAGCCCGCACGCCACGCACTTGGAACGCCCCTGCTCGTCGGTCAGCATCCGGTGCGTGCCACGCCACCGCGTGGAGATGCGCCAGTCGTCGGTGCTGCGCGCCTCGGGATACTGCATCGTCACGCGCGGTTGCAGCATGTGCCGGAACGTCAGCGCCATGCCCTTGAGTGTCGCGCGGACGTACGACACTTCGGTTTCCGGCCGGCGCAGCACCTTGACACCGATCGCCATCAGGCCGCTCCCTCCCCTGGCCGCAACGCGTCGGCCGCCCGGACGTGCGGTGCCACGCCGCGGACGACGTGTCCGCGGTCGAGCACGAAGAACACCAGCCATCCCAGCACGATGTTGAGCCCGAACAACGCCAGGCCTTCCGCGACCGGCCGGCCCGCCCCGATCCAGCGATCGGCCAGCGCGATCGCCACCGCGACCACCATGATGTACGCCAGCGAGAGCGGCAACAGGATCTTCCACCCCAGTGCCATCAGCTGATCGTACCGGAAGCGCGGCAAGGTCCAGCGGATCCACATCACGAAGAAGATCCAGAAGAACGTCTTGGCGAAGAACATGGCGTGCGTCGCAACCGTCTGCAGCAGCCCGCCCTGCTCGTCCCAGTGCGTGAACGGAATATCCCAGCCACCGAAGAACAGCGTCGCCAGCATCGCGGCAACCACGACGATGTGCACGTATTCGGCGATCATGAACAGCGAGAACTTCATCGCGCTGTACTCGGCATGATACCCGGCCACCAGCTCGGATTCGGCCTCCGGCAGGTCGAACGGCAGCCGATTGGTCTCGGCAAATCCGCTGATCAGGAAGACGAAGAACGACAGGAACAGCGGCAGGATGAACCAGACACCATGCTGCTGGCGCGTCACGATCTCGGCGAACGACACGTTGCCCGACAGCAGCAGCACCGGAATCAGCGACAGCCCCATGGCGACTTCGTACGAGATGAGCTGCGCGCTGGCCCGCAACCCGCCGATCAACGAGTACTTGCTGTTGGATGACCACCCGGCCAGCGCGATGCCGTAGACGCCGAGCGACGAGAACGCCAGGATGAAGACGAAGCCGATCGGCAGCTCGGCCACCGACATCGGCAGCGCCCCGTGATACGACGTGAGGCCGATCAGCGGCAGGTTGACATCGAAGTTGAGCGGCAGCGGAGCGGCGAGCGGGATCACGGCGATGAGCATGACGGCCGGTACGAATGACAGCGCAGGCGCGAGCACGAAGAGCCACTCGTTGGCCGAGACGGGCCGCGTCTCTTCCTTGATGAAATTCTTGATCCCGTCGGCGACCGGCTGGAGAATGCCGGACGGACCGACCCGGTTGGGTCCGGGCCGGTTCTGCATCCAGCCGGCCACCTTCCGTTCCATCAGCGTGAGGAGTGCCGCGCCGACCATCATCATGGTGAAGACGACCAGGATCTTGATGATGACCAGCAGCACGAAACCCTTGTCCAGCGGCGTCATCGCGCGGCCCCGGTCGACGCGGTCGCGAGACGACGGCCCGTCAGGCCGAGATCGCGATACGTGAGGCCATCGAACGCTGCCAACTCGGCAAATGCGTCGGCTGCGGTCGCGGGCGGCCGGATGCCGGTGCGATCGCGTCCCCACGCCTGCGACGCGACCCACCACGCTGGCCGCGCCATTCCGGGCGCCGGGCGCGCCGGCAGATAGCGTTGCGCCCGCTGGTCAACGTTGACATAGACGCCCTGCTCTTCGGCCATAGTTGTGACCGGCAGCACGGCGTCGGCGGTGGCCCACCGCTCGTCGACCACCGTGCCGAGATGCGCGTGATGCGCCACGCCTTCGACGGCCGCGGCGGCGGCATCGTCGAGTGTCACGTCCAGCGTAATCACCAGCGCCGCCTGCGCCAGGGCACCGACGGCCGTGGTCCACTCGGTGTCGACGCCAAGCCGTCGCGCGCCCATCAGGTTCGCGGCGCGCTCGGCCCGCCGCGCCAAGCCGGGGATCGTCCCGATCGGGGCCTCCGGACCAGTCGGCACCTGCATCGCCGCGGCGCGCGGCGCACCGATCAGCCGCATCACCCAGCCCAGCGACTCGCACGACGCACGGCCACCGGCCAGCAGGACGATGTTGCCCTCGGCCTCGTGCACCAGCGTGCTCAGCCGGTCGAGCGCGACGTCCCAGTCCACCGCGCGGAGGCGCTCGCCATCGCGAACCAGCGGCGCCTCGACGCGATCACCGCGATTCATCCAGCGATAATCGGCCCGGCCGGCGTCGCACATGAAATGCCGGTTGACCTCGAGATTGGCGCGCGGCCGCAACCGCACCACGGCGCTGTCCCGGGTGTCGATCGTCATGTTGCAGCCCTGGGTGCATCCCGGACAGATCGACGCGGTCTTGTCGAGATCCCAGGCGCGCGCCTTGTGCAGAAAATCCTTCGAGAGCAGCGATCCAACCGGACAGAGATCAACCACATTTCCCGCCCATGGATGATCGAGCCGATGATCGGCGTCGATGCCGATGTAGGCGCGATCGCCGCGATCGAACACGTCGAGCACGGTGTCCCCGGCGACGCTGTCCATGAAGCGGACGCAGCGGGTGCACAGGATGCACCGGTTGGGCACGTACAGGATGTCAGGACCGAAGTCCTCGACCGGCGAGTAGCGCTTGGCATACTCCGCGTAACGTGAGCCTGCGCGTCCCTCCTGGAACGTGAAGTCCTGCAGCTCGCATTCGCCGGCCTGATCGCAGATCGGGCAGTCGAGCGGATGATTGATCAGCAGGAATTCGAGCACACTCTTGCGCGCCTCAAGTGCCGCGGCCGAGTGCACGTGCACCACCTGACCCGCGGCCGACGGCGGTGACGCACGCCGGCATCAGTTTCGGCGCCTTCTCGATCTCGACGAGGCACATGCGGCACACGGCCGGCGACGGCAGCGACGGATGGTAGCAGTAGTGCGGCACCAGCACGCCGGCGCGCTTGGCCGCCTCGATCACCATGGTCCCCTTGGGCACCTCGACCGGGCACGCCGTCGATCGTCAGCGCCACCATCTCGTCGCTCATGCGGCCGACCCCGCGAGTGCCGGTGCGGCGGTCACACCGACGTACGCGTCGAAATCGGCACGGAACTTTTCGATGCCGCTGACCACCGGCGCCGCGCACGAATCGCTCAGCACGCAGATCGTCTTGCCGGTCATGTTCTCCGACAGGTCGAGCAGCAGGTCGAGGTCCGACGGCTTGCCCTGCCCGGCCAGCATGCGCTCGAGAATGCGTGTGGTCCACGCCGTGCCTTCCCGGCAATTGGTGCACTGGGCGCAGCTCTCGTGGGCATAGAAGCGGGCCAACCGCATGATCTGGTAGACCAGGTCGGTCGAGTCGTCCATCACGATCATGCCCCCGGAACCCAGCATCGAGCCGCGGGCCACGACGCCCTCGTAGTCGGTCGGGCAGCCGTCGACTTCCGCGGGCGTCATGATCGGGACCGACGAGCCGCCGGGAATCACCGCCTTGAGCGTCCGTCCCTCCCGCATCCCGCCGCACATGTCATGGATCAACGCCTGCATCGGGTAGCCCATCGTGATCTCGTACACGCCCGGCCGCTGCACGTGCCCGCACACCGAGATGAGCTTGGTTCCGGTGCTCTTGGGACTCGACAGCGACAGGCTCGCGTACCACGCGCCGCCCTGATTGATGATCGGCGGCACCGCGGCGAGAGTCTCGACGTTGTTGATCGTCGTCGGTTTGCCGAACAATCCGGCCACGGCCGGAAACGGAGGCTTGATGCGGGGATTGCCGCGTCGTCCCTCGATCGAGTTCATCAGCGCGGTTTCCTCGCCGCAGATGTACGCGCCCGCCCCCCGATGCAGCACGATGTCGATCCGCTTGCCGGACCCGATTGCGTTCGCGCCGAGGGTCGCCGCGGCGTAGGCTTCGTCCACTGCGGCGCGCATCACGTGATACGGCTCGGTGAACTCGCCGCGGATGTAGATGTAGCACGTCTCGGCATGCATGGCGAGCTGCGCGATGGCACACCCCTCGATGAGCGCGTGCGGCGTCCACCGCATGATCTCGCGGTCCTTGAACGTGCCGGGTTCGGATTCGTCCGCATTGCAGCAGAGGTAATGCGGCTTGCGCGGTCGTCCTTCGGCATGAACGACCACTTGACGCCCGGTCGGGAAGCCCGCGCCGCCGCGCCCGCGCAGCCCCGACGTCTTCACTTCGCTGATGATCGCGTCGGACGACATGTCCGAGCGCCTTGCGCAACGCGGTATAGCCGCCGCGGGCCACCCAGCCCTCGTACGTGCGGGCGCCGGCGTCGCCGAAATAGCGCGACAGCACCGGCGTCTCCGGCGGGTGGATCGGGTGCGGGTAGCCCATCAGGCATACCGCGCAAGGATGTCCGGCACGCGCTCGGGCGTCACCGATTCGATGAAATCGTCATCCACCAGGATCGGCGTGGCAAATCCGCACGCGCCGAGGCATTCGACCTCGATTACGGTGAAGCGACCGTCGGGACTCGTGGCACCGAGGTCGCCGCAGCCGGTGTGTGCCACCAGTGCGCGCGCCACCTCCTCGGCGCCGCAGATGCCGCACGGCGACGTGGTGCAGACCTGGATGAAATGCCGCCCCACCGGGTGGGTATGGAACATGGTGTAGAAGGTCACCACGCCCCGCACGTACGCGGCGGTCAATCCCGAGCGTGTCGGCCACCTCGGCGATGGCGCCATCGGCAATCCAGCCGCGCGCCTCCTGCACCAGCCAGAGCGCCGGCAGCAGCAGCGACCGCTTGTCGGGATACCGGGGATACAGCGATTCCAGTTGCGCCAGCACTGCGCCGGTGAACACCGGCTGCGTACGCCGCCGTGTCGTGCGTCGTCACCGGTCGATCTCTCCCATCACGATGTCCACGCTCGCGTTGATCGCGATCACGTCCGACAGCAGCGCGCCTTCGCACAGCCTGGGCAACGCCGCCAGGTTGAGGAACGAGGGCGGACGGATGCGCCAGCGCACCGGCTTGGCGGTGCCGTCGGACACGAAGTAGTAGCCCAGCTCGCCCTTGGGGTTCTCGACCCCGAAATACACCTCGCCGGCCGGCGCCTTGATGCCTTCCATCACCTGCTTGAAGTGGTAGATCATCGCTTCCATGTCGCTCATCGCCCGGGACTTGGGCGGCAACGATCACCCGCGGATCGGCGACGTTGACCGGACCTGGCTCGAGCCGGTCGAGCGCCTGCTCGATGATGCGGGCCGACTGGAACATCTCCTCCATGCGCACGCGGTACCGGTCGTAGACGTCGCCGTGCTCGCCGATCGGGCACGTCGAAGTCGAACTCATCGTAGCCCAGGTACGGCCGGTCCTTGCGCACGTCGTAGTCGACGCCGCTGGCGCGCAGCATCGGGCCGGACAGCGAGTAGTTGATCGCCTCGTCGGCGCTCATGGCGCCGACACCCTGGGTGCGCCCGCACCAGATCGCGTTGCGGGTGAACATCGTGTCCACTTCGGTCAGCGTCGCCGGGAAAGGTCCGCACGAAGTCGCGCAGGCCCGTCCTCCCATGCTCCGGCACGTCGGCCATCATGCCGCCGACCCGCGCGACGGAGGTCGTCAGCCGCGCCCCGGTCCACGCCTCCTGCAGGTTGTAGATCCGCTCCCGCTGCTCGAACATCCACAGGAACGGCGTGTACGCGCCCGAGGTCGATGCCGGTGGTGCCGGCCCAGACCAGGTGCGAGATGATCCGGCTCATTTCGCAGGCGATGACCCGCAGCAGCCGGCAGCGCTCGGTGATCTGGAGGCCCATCAGCTGCTCGACCGCGAGCGCCAGCGCGATGTTGTTCGCCATCGGCGACAGGTAGTCGGTGCGATCGGTGAGCGGAATGATCTGGTTGTAGAAGCGGTACTCACCCAGCTTCTCGAAGCCGGAGTGGAGGTAGCCGATGTGCGGGATCACCCGCTTGACCGATTCGCCCTCCAGCTCGACCACCAGCCGCAGCACGCCGTGCGTGGCAGGATGCTGCGGTCCGATGTTGACCAGCATGTGCTCGGCGCCGAAATCGTCGTTGACCGACTCGCTGGGCCGGCGCGACACGCCGAGCGGCACGGTGCGCACCTGGCCGCTGGCGTCGAGCGTCGGCGTCCGCGAATTCGACGTCGATCGTGCGCGGTGTCACGGCAGCACCTCGCCGGCCTGTGCCAGGCGGTCGCGCACGTCCTGCGGCAACTCGTGATACGCGTCGGCGATCGACAGTTCCTCGAGCGAGTAGTAGGCCTCCGGGTTGGCCTGCAAGGCCTGCCGCGTCTGCTCGGCCCGCGACCAATGCCCGCGCAGCGGAAACGACTTCCGCAGCGGAAATCCCTCGGCGTACCCCTCCCACATCAGGATCCGCCGGAGATCGGGATGCCCCTTGAAGCGCACGCCGAACATGTCCCACACCTCGCGCTCCAGCCAGTCGGCACCCTGCCACAGGTCGACCACCGAGTCCACCTGCAGCGGCCCATCGGGCGCGAGCGGGATCTTGACGCGGAGGTCGACATGGCGTGCGCAGTGACCGCAGCTGGTAGACGACCTCGAGCGGAAGCTCCGGATCGCGATACTCCACGGCTGTGACGTCGGTCAGGTAGTCGAAGTGCTGGCCCGGATCGTCCTGCAGCCACGCGAAGATCGCATGCGCCTTCGCGGGCGCGACGGTGACGATGACCTGACCCACGATTTCCTGGATCCGGAGGACACCGGCCGGGAAGCGGGCTTGCAGCGCCGCGGCACTGGCGCGGGCGCCGACGAGTGGCGTGGCCACTCTGGACTCGTTCATCGGCGCCGATCCCGGAATGCCGCGCCGCAGATCACGACGACCGCGTCTGCGAGACGGAGTTGCCGAACGGCTCGGACACCTCGTCGATGTCCGCCGGGCGGCGAAACAGCCCATCGGGACCGACCAGGTGTTCGACCCGGAGCGACGGATCGATCATCGTCTCGCCCATGATCTTCTTCTGCAGCAGCATGATGCCGTACAACAACCCCTCGGGCCGCGGCGGGCAGCCGGGCACGTACACGTCGACCGGGATGATGGTGTCGATCCCCTGCACCATGGCGTAGTTGTCGAAGATGCCGCCCGACGACGCGCACGCGCCCATCGAGATGCACCACTTGGGCTGCGGCATCTGGTCCCAGATCCGGCGGATCACCGGCGCGAGCTTGAACGGCAGTCGGCCGGCGCAGATCAGCACGTCGGCCTGGCGAGGCGAGAAGCTCTGCCGCTCCATTCCGAAGCGCGCGATGTCGAACCGGGAGGCCGCGGTGGCCATGTATTCGATGGCGCAGCAGGCGGTGCCGAACGGCATCGGCCAGAGCGAGTTGGCCCGGCCCCAGTTCGCCAGGAAGTCGAGCCGCGTCGTGATCCAGTTGGGCGAGATGGGTTTCGTGCGTGACCGGCGCGGCGACAGGCAGAGGACTCACATCCCATTCCAGCGCCCCCCGCTTCCAGATGTAGATGTAGCCGACGCCCAGAATCAGCACGAACGTCAGCATCTCCAGCAGCAGCACCCCGCTCATCGCCTTGAGCTGCGCAAACGCGACCGCCCACGGGATCATGAACACCGTCTCGATGTCGAAGACGATGAACAGCATCGCGACCAGGTAGAATGTGACCGAAAATCGTTCGCGCGCGTCGCCCAGCACCGGCATGCCCGACTCATACGCGGCCCGCTTGACGGCCGTCGGCCGATAGCTCGACAACAGCGTCGAGGCACCGACGATCAGCACGGCGTTGGCGACCACGAACACCAGCAGAATCAGGATCGGGACGTAAGGCTGCAGCATCGTGTTCCTGACCTCGTGAAATATTTCACAACCCGCCCGGAATGTACCGGAACCCCGGGGCGATTTCAACAAACCGTGCAGGGCCGATGGTGCGACGCGGCGCCGTCGGGAATCGGGGTCGCGCGGCCTCGACCAACGAACTCGACAGCCACGCGTGGTGGCTCGCGTCGCCCGCCTTGCGCCTCGCCTGCTCGCTTATCTTGCCCCCCATGTCCATCAAATCCGATCGCTGGATCCGCCGATGGTGCGCGACCATGGCATGATCGAACCCTTCGTCGACGGCCAGGTCCGGGCCGGCGCGATTTCCTACGGCGTCTCGTCGTACGGCTACGACATGCGGGTGGCAGACGAGTTCCGCATCTTCACCAACGTGCTGTCCGCCATCGTCGACCCGAAGCATTTCGACGACAAGAGCTTTGTCGAGTTCAAAGGGGATGTCTGCGTGGTGCCGCCCAACTCGTTTGCGCTGGCGCGGTCGGTCGAGTACTTCCGCATTCCGCGCAACGCGCTCACGATCTGCGTCGGCAAGTCGACCTACGCCCGCTGCGGCATCATCACCAACGTGACGCCGTTCGAGCCCGAATGGGAGGGGCACGTGACGCTGGAGATCAGCAACACGACGCCCCTGCCCGCCCGGATCTACGCCAACGAGGGCATCTGCCAGGTGCTCTTCTTCGAGGCCGACGCCGACGACGTCTGCGACGTCAGCTACGCCGACAAGAAGGGGAAGTACCAGGCCCAGCGCGGCGTGACGTTGCCGCGCTTGTAGATCCATCGCGGCGTGCCGGTCGCGCGCGTCGACGAGGGTGTCATTGCCTTCGATCCGTGAGCGCGGCCCTCGCCGCATCGACCTCCGCCGTGGCCGCCCGGATCCGGGTGGCGAGATCCGCCGCTTCCTGACCGGCCCGCGCCACATCGTGGTCGCGCAAGGCCTCGGCGATCCCCGGCAGCGCGATGTTCGCATACCCGTTGTCGCGGTCGGAGGCGAAGACCAGGTTCTTCATGAACGGCCGGCCGACCAGGCCCTGCGGCCGGGTCAATCGCTGCTCGACGTGCAGCAGGTCGCGGTTCGTCTGGGTCAGCGCCGCGCGGGTGACACGCGCCGCCTTGAGCACCGAATCGCGGGTCTGATTGAACCGCGCGCCCGCCGCTTGGAGGTCCGTGGCCGCGGCTCGGACCTCCGCCAGCGCGTCACCGATGCGATCCACCCCCGGTTCATGAATGCGCGGCGCGCTCGACGACGCCAGCGCGCCGAGATAATCGCCGAGAGCGTCGTCGTCGTACGGAATCACCTCCGCATCGGCGAGGCGCGCGATGAGCACGGCGACCAGCCGACCTTCCGCCCGGTGACTCAGGTAGCCCGGGTCGCCGAATTTCTCCATCGCGGTGTAGGTGTCGTAGGCGGAGTGATACCATCCGGCCGCGCCCCCAAAGCCGGTCTCGATCGACGGAATGCCGAGGTAATTGTAGAACGCCGCGAATAGTCCGACCCGCCGCCCAGGTCTCCCATGCGCGGCTCGGCGGCAGACCGCGGCGCTGCCGCCGCGGCGCCCACGTCCGCCGCGCGCCCAGTGCGAATAGACCGAGCCGGTGTCGCCTGGCATCTGCACGGTACGCGCGACGCGACGCACCAGGCCCTGCAACGATGCCGTCCCCCCGGCGCCGAAGTTTCGTCCCGACGCCGATTCATCCTGATTGATGTAGGCCACGGCGTCGGCCCTGAGCGAGTCGCGCATGAGTTGGACCCACTCGGTTGACCCGACCAGTCCCCATTCCTCGGCGTCCCAAGTGGCAAAGACGATCGTGCGGCGCGGTCGGAATCCGTGGCGCACCGCCGCGGCCCATGCCCGGGCTGCTTCCATCACGCTGACGGTGCCGGAGATGTTGTCGTCGGCTCCAGGGCCCCACGCATCGCGGTGGCCGCCGACGATCACCATCTCGTCGGGAAACTCACTGCCGGTGATTCGTCCGAAGGTGTCGTAGATCATCTTGTATGCCCGATCGCCGCGCTCGGGCCACACGGCGACGCGCGCCATCGCGCTGCTGTCGCCGCCGACGTGATACGCAAACTTCATCCCGCCCTGCCATCCGGCGGGGACGGCAACGCCACGCATGTCCTCCATCAGCAGCTGCGCGTTGCCATAACCGATCGGCACCACCGGAATGTGGGCCACGTCGAGCGAATCCTCGGGAACACGGCGGGCACCGACCGTCGACGCCCAGTCGGGCGTGGTCGGGTCGCCGTCGCCGTTGTAGATCGAGCCGCGTTGAACTTCCTGCGGGTTGCGCATCGGCCCGTCGGGATACACGGCGCCGCGCACGAAGCCGTCATCCTGCGGATCGGAATAGATCAGCAGGCCGATCGCGCCGTGCGATTCCGCCTCGCGCGCCTTGATGCCGCGGAAGGATCCGCCGTAACGCACGATCGCGATCTTGCCCTTGATGTCCACGCCAAGCGAGTCGAGCACGCGATAGTCATCGGGCAAACCGCGATTGACATACACCAGTGGCGCGGTGACGTCCCCCGGGCCGGATCCGCCATTCATCGCCGGCCAGGGCGTGAGCTGCGTGGTCGGATCGCCGGGCACGGGCGGTTCGTCGAGCGACAGGCGCATCCGGCTCGGCGTGACCCGTTCGACAATGGTCGAGTCGTGGTACGGGAGATAGACGCGGAAGGCGATTCGTTGCGTGTCGAGCCCCCACGATGCCATCTGGCGCATGACGTAATCGGCAGTCTCGACCTGCGCCGGCGTGCCCGCCACGTGCGGCTTGGCCGCAAGCGCCCGGGTCCATTCCATCGCGGACGCGGTGTCGGGGACCGCCTGCAATTGCTGCTCCAGCGCCAGTTCCCGGGCGCTGGCCGCCGGCGTGAAACCGGTCAGGGCCTGCGCCGACATGGCACATGGCAACGCTGCGGACAGCAGGGCGACAGTACGAAGTCGGAACATCACTGCACACTCGCGGAGGGAGAAAGGCGCCACGGGGCCGGGCGACCGTGGTCAACGATAGGGTGGTGCGCTGCCGATCGGGAGGGTGGCCGTCGCGGCGCTAATGGGCCAGTCCGGTGATGTCGAAAATGTCCATCTCCTGCTGATATGGGTCGCGCGCAGCAAACACATAGCTCCGGCCGCTGATGGTCGCCAGTTCGCCGGTGTGCAGCCCCACCGGCACAATATACGAGCCGACGAGCGTCGGATGCTGCGGGTTGCTGCGGCTGTAGACATACAGCCCGGCGCCGGATCCGCCTTCGGCCGTGGCCACCAGCATCGTGCCGTCATCGGTCACGGCGACGTCGCTTACCGTGGTGATGTTCGGAATGATCAGCGAATCGGCCAGCGTCGGCACTCCGTTGGCGTCGAGTGCCCAGACCTTGATGGCGTTGCCATAACCGTCCTTCGAACGCTCGCCCCATGTGCCGGTGTACCCCCACGTCCCGTCGACCCACAGGTCCGAACCGAAGCGCTCCGGCACGTTGTTGCCGCCGCCTTTCACGGCCAAGGTTGCCGGATCGAGCGCCCAGAAGCCGCTGACCATGTCGGACGCGTACAGCGTGCCGTTCGCGAGCATGACGCCCCAGGTGTACGTGTTTCCCGGGCCCCCCGGCTGCACCTGCGCCTGGACGCGGCTCGACATGTCGCCCGACAATGTGCCGGACACGTCGACCTTGATCACGCCGGCGTTGTAGTAGGCGGCGTACAGCGTCTGGTGAGCTTCGTCCATCCAGAAATTGTGCGTCCCGGCGCCCGGCACGTGAATGAACCCGACCTCGACCGGGTGCGCCAGATCCGAGACGTCGACAATGTGAATGTCGCCGGTCGATGAATACCCCACCGTGCCCGGCCCTTCCTGTCCGATGAACAGGTACTTGTTTTCACCGGTCACCGGATTGTGGAACCACCACGCGTTGTGCACCGCCGGTCCATTCTGCACGCCGTTCGTGGCCGTGATGAACTGGGAGATCAACTGCGGATGGGCCGGTGAGCCGCCCTTGATGCCGTTGCCGACGTCGTAGATCAGCACGCCCTGATTCCAGTCGCATACGAATGCCAGGCCATCGCGCACGAATGAGTCGTGGTCGTAGGTCGCGCCGCTGGGCGCCGGCACGGTGGCAATCAGCTGCGGTGACGTGACGCCGGTCGTCGTGGTGTCGCCGGTGGCCGTGAACAGCACGGTGTCGGTGGCGTCGACGACCGTGGCTCGCACGGTGTTCGCCCCCGGGACGGATCCCAGGGTCAGCACGGTACTCGCGCGACCGCCGGCATCGGTGGTCGATGTGGCCGGGACGATGCTGCCACCACCCGACGCGACGCTCCACGTCACGGTGACGCCGCTCGCGGGGCCTGCGGCGTTCGTGACCGTGACGGATAGCGGCGTGACGAGCGCCACGCCGGGTGTCGCGGACTGGCCGTTTCCCGCAAAGATCGCGATGCTGTATGGACCGGTGGATCCGCCACCGCCATTGCCATCGTTCGACGCACATGCAGCCGTGGCTGTCGCCGTCAGTACCGCCGCGACGATCGCGTATCGCATGCACGCTCCTGGGATCAGTCGGAACTCGTGGGATTGCAACGCACCGGCGGCGCATCGCGTTCCCGCACGACCTACATGTGCATCCCGGCGGGCGTCGGGCCCAGCACGCCATACCGGCCCATGCGGTGTCCGCGTGTGCGCCATTGCAGCGTGATGCCGGCGCTGAGCGCTCTCACCGTGCGGGTGCCGTACCATACCTCGGGATCGAAGCTCGCCGGCCCCACCGCCGCGACGTTCCCGATGGTCGCTTCGACAAATGGTTCGGCGTCAAGCCCACGCGCCCGCGGGAACAGGTCGACCGCAACGTGGACGGTGTGGAGCGTCCAGCGCGTGATGCCGAGCAGCGAGCTTTCCGGATCCGGCCGCAGTGATCGAAACGGATCGGTCAACCGGGGTTCTTCGGGCCGTTCGGTCCGTTCGAAGCGGTAGGCGGCTTCCCAGCGGCCGTGCACCAGCATCCCTTCGGCCAGAAACGTATGGAACACGAAAAAGCCGCCAGCTTCAGATGTCCGGGCCCACTCGGCCAGCAGGTAGTGCTCGGACGTCGGGCGCATATCGTCCCAGCGGGCCGACACGATCTGCTTGTTGTCGTCGACGCCCGCCCCGAGCCGGTCTTCAGGAGAATGCACGTGGGCCAGCGAGCCCTCCACTTCGAGCGAACGCATCGGACGCACCGTCACCCGCAACGCGTGGGAATCGCCGAACCGCCACACGCCGTCGGCGCTGCGAATCAGCGGCCAGCTACCCGGCCCCGTTGGCTCGTCGCCGTCGAACAGCGATGCCTCGGCCGTGACCGGTCCGAGTTGATACTGCACGATGCCGACCGCGCGTTCGGGAATCTGCGACAGGTGATGATTGACCGGAAAATGCAGGAACGGCCGCGACATCGGGTCGTCACTGCCGTAGGGCACGAACCCCTTGCCCAGCGCCAGACCGAGCTGGCCCGCACCGTCGAGACGGCCCAGCGGATCGACGACGGCGAACATCAATTCGTGGACGTAGGTGTGCGGATGCCGTCGGTCGACGAATCCCTCGCCCCACTCCCCCGGCGTGAGCTCGCCGCCCTTCATCGTCAGGCCTTCGAGATCGAGCGTGCCGTTGAAGCGCAGCAGTGAACCGAAGCCGTGTCCCATGAGCATCAGCACCGGTTCGATGATCCGCGCTTCGGCCAGCGAGCCGCCGTGCGGGACGGGATCGGAGTAGTCGACCGCCCCGATCGCACGGGCCATCGCGCGAATGCCGAAATCGGATTGCGCGGCCAGCGGCGCCGCGCCGACGATGCACAGCACCGTCAGGCCGGCGAGGGTCGCCGGCCCGTGCGTCACGCCACGTCGCCGAGCGGGCGCGACACCGCGTCGCGGTCGCCGAGCGTCGCCCGCAGCAGATCGCGGTTCAGGCGCGCAATGTGTTCGATCGAAATTGCCTTGGGGCATGCCACCTCGCACTCGCCGAACAGCGTGCAGCCGCCGAATTGTTCCGCGTCCATCTGGCGCACCATCGCCAGCACGCGACTGGTGCGTTCCGGCTGGCCCTGGGGCAGCAGCCCCAGGTGCGCCACCTTGGCCGACGTGAACAGCATGGCCGAACCGTTCGGGCACGCCGCGACACAAGCGCCGCAGCCGATGCACGCCGCCGCATCCATGGCACGGTCGGCCACCGGCTTGGCGATCAGCGTTCCGTTGGCGTCCTGCGCCGATCCGGTGGGTGCGTCGATGTAGCCGCCCGCGGCGATGATGCGGTCGAACGGTGTCCGATCGACGATCAGGTCGCGCAACACGGGAAAGGCCCGGGACCGCCAGGGCTCGATCGTGATCGCATCACCGTCATGGAAGAATCGCATGTGCAGCTGGCAGACCGTCGTCGCGCGCTGTGGCCCGTGCGCGACGCCGTTGACCATCATCGAGCACGCACCGCAGATCCCCTCGCGGCAGTCGTTGTCGAACGCGATCGGCTCCTCGCCGCGCTGCAGCAGGTCCTCGTTGACGACATCGAGCATTTCGAGAAACGACATGTGCTCGCTGACGTCGGTCGCCTGATAGGTCCGGAACTCGCCGGGCGCGTCCGGACCGGCCTGCCGCCAGACCTTGAGGGTCAGATGCATCGCGCGTCTCTCCTCGGGGAGGCGTCGCTCACTTGTAGCTCCGCGTCGCGAGATGCACGAACGAGAACTCGAGCGGTTCGATCTCGCGCACGGGGGGCGTATCCTGTCCCTGATATTCCCACACGGCCACGTGCGCGAAGTGCTCGTCGTCGCGCACGGCTTCCCCATCCGGCGTCTGGTGCTCCGTCCGGAAATGCGCGCCGCACGATTCGTCGCGCGCCAGCGCGTCACGACACATCAACTCGCCGAACTCGAGGAAGTCGGCCACGCGGCCCGCCCGTTCCAGCGACTGATTGAGCGTGGCCGCGGCACCTGGCACGCGCACGTTCTCCCAGAACTCGGCGCGCAAGGCCGGAATCCGGTGCAGCGCATCCTCCAGGCTGGCGCGATTGCGTGCCATGCCGCAATCGTTCCACATGATGTGACCCAGCTCCTTGTGAAACGAATCCACGGACCGGGTCCCGTCGATGGCAAGCAGGCGCTGCAGCTTGGCGCTGGCCCGCTGTTCGGCGTCACCAAACGCCGGGTGGGCGGTGTCGATCTTCTCCAGCCGCGACCCGGCCAGGTAATCGCCGATGGTGTACGGCAGGATGAAGTAGCCATCCGCCAGGCCCTGCATCAACGCCGACGCTCCCAGGCGATTCGCGCCATGATCCGAGAAGTTGGCTTCGCCGATCACGTGCAGGCCTGGCAGTGTGCTCATGAGGTTGTAGTCGACCCAGAGGCCACCCATCGCGTAGTGCACGGCGGGATAGATGCGCATGGGCGTCTGGTAGGGGTTGTCACCCGTGATCCGTTCGTACATCTCGAACAGATTGCCGTAGCGCTCCCGGATGGTCGGCTCGCCCAATCGCTCGATGGCACTGGCAAAATCGAGGTAGACGCCGCGCCCGCCGGGACCCACGCCGAGGCCCGCGTCGCAGACTTCCTTGGCGGCGCGCGATGCGATATCCCGCGGTGCAAGATTGCCGAACGACGGATACTTGCGTTCGAGGTAGTAGTCGCGC
Organism: uncultured Gemmatimonadales bacterium; assembly: GCA_963796635.1. Classification (GTDB taxonomy): domain Bacteria; phylum Gemmatimonadota; class Gemmatimonadetes; order Gemmatimonadales; family GWC2-71-9; genus Palsa-1233. The sequence goes on along the minus strand of CAWCMH010000001.1, from coordinate 1,038,615 downwards.
TCCGCCGCCGGAATATCGCGCGGCCGACGCGTGTCGTCGCCCTGCCGCGGCACCCATACCCTGCCGTCGTTGCGCAGCGACTCCGACATCAGCGTCAACTTCGACTGGTAGTCGCCGCTGACCGGAATGCACGTGGGATGGATCTGCGTGAAGCACGGATTGGCGAAGCCCGCCCCGTGCTTGTACGCGCGATAGGCGGCGGTGACGTTGCATCCCTTGGCGTTGGTCGACAGGTAGAAGACGTTGCCGTACCCACCGGTCGCGAGGACGACGGCGTCGGCCGCAAACGACTGCATGGCGCCGCTCACCAGATCGCGGGCGACGATACCGCGCGCCTTGCCGTCGATCACCACCAGGTCGAGCATCTCGTGGCGGGAATACATGCGGACCGAGCCCGCACCGACCACGCGCTCGAGGGCCTGGTAGGCGCCGAGCAGCAGTTGCTGGCCCGTCTGGCCGCGGGCGTAGAACGTGCGCGACACCAGCGCGCCGCCGAACGAGCGGTTGGCGAGCACGCCGCCGTATTCGCGGGCGAACGGCACGCCCTGGGCGACGCACTGATCGATGATGTTGCCCGAGACCTCGGCCAACCGGTACACGTTGGCTTCGCGCGAACGGAAATCGCCGCCCTTGATCGTGTCGTAGAAGAGCCGCCAGACGGAGTCGCCGTCGTTCTGGTAATTCTTGGCGGCGTTGATGCCGCCCTGGGCAGCGATCGAATGGGCTCGTCGGGGCGAATCCTGGAAGCAGAAGCACGACACCTGATACCCGAGTTCGGCCATCGACGCCGCGGCGGAGGCGCCCGCCAGGCCCGATCCCACCACGACAATGTGGAACTTGCGCTTGTTGGCAGGTGATACCAGCCGCAGGTCGTGCCGGTGCCGGGCCCATTTGGCCTCGAGCGGGCCGCCGGGAATCCGGGCGTCGAAGTTCATGGTCCTCAGGTACCCCAGCAGTGCCGCGGCGGGAATCGTGGCGAATCCGCCGGCGACCAGGATCGCGAGCGTCCAGGCCACGATCGCGTCGCACCTGATGATAGGCCGGGTGATTCATGCCGAGCGTCTGGAACGCCGCCCAGATCCCGTGACTGAAGTGCAGCCCGAGAGCCAGCATCGACACCAGATAGAAGATCGCCACCGGCGTCGACTGGAACCCCAGCTTGACGTTGGCGCCCACCTGCCCGGCACGAAATCCCGGCAGGAACGTCCCGGTGGTGAAGTGCAGGATGTGAAAGACGATGAAGACGACCAGCAGCACGCCACCCCAGCGCATGGTGCGCGCCGCGTAGGTCGACACCTGCCGCTCGTACTTGTCGTATCCGACGGGCCGCGCCGCGTGGGCGCGCATGGTGAGCTGATACGCCGCGACGATGTGCACGATGACGCACGCCAGCAGGATCGCCCGCGCGACCCAGAGCGCCGGCCCCAGCGAACGCAGCCACGCGGCGTAATGATCGAGGTGTTCGGGATTCGAGAAGATCAGCACGTTGGAAATGATGTGCGAGATCAGGAACAGGATCATCACGATGCCGGTCGCGGCCATCGCAATCTTCTTCCCGATCGTGGACTGCCAGAGCGCGCAAGACCGGTTCATGGTGCGCTCAGACGATCGCCTGGACCGCGCGCACCGCCTCGGCGGACTGGTGCAGCGCCGCGCGTTCCTCGTCGCTCAGGGGATCTCGACGATCCGCTCCAGGCCGTCGCGCCCCAGCACGCATGGCACGCCGCAGTACACGTCACGCAGGCCGAACTCGCCCTGCAGCCAGGCCGAGCACGGCAGCACCCGCTTCTTGTCGAGCACGATCGCCTCGGCCATCTGCACCGCCGCGGCGCTGGGCGCGTAATACGCCGAGCCGGTCTTGAGGTGCGCCACGATCTCGGCGCCGCCGTTGCGCGCCCGGACCACGATCTGGTCGAGCGTCTCGCGATCGAGAAACTGGCGTGATCGGAATCCCGGACACGGTGGTGCAGGAAATCAGCGGAACCATCGTGTCGCCGTGACCGCCGAGCACCATCGCCTGGATGTCTTCGACCGAAACGTCCGGGCCGCTTCGGAGAGGAACGTGCGGTAGCGCGCCGTGTCGAGCACGCCCGCCATGCCGATGACGCGCTCGCGCGGAAAGCCCGTCGCCTGCCGCATCACGTAGCACATCACGTCGAGCGGGTTGGAGACCACGATCACGATCGCGTCGGGGGCCGTGCGCTTGATCTGCTCGCCCACCGACTTGACGATCCCGGCGTTGGTCTTGACAAGGTCGTCGCGACTCATCCCCGGCTTGCGGGCAATGCCGGCGGTCACGATGAAGAGGTCCGACCCGGCTGCCGCCTCGTAGTCGTTGGCGCCGACGATCCGGGTGTCGAATCCCTCGATCGGCCCGGACTGCCACTGGTCGAGCGCCTTGCCTTGCGGAATGCCTTCCGCGACGTCGACCATCACCACCGTGCGCGCGAGATTCTTCTCGGCAGTCGCGTTGCGCGGCCGTCGCGCCGACGTTGCCTGCCCCGACTACCGTGATCCTGTCGAACATGAGCCGTCCGGTCGAGAGTCGAAATCGTTGCTTGTCGAAGGTAATCGCACCGCGAACCGCGCTCAAACACCGGTCAACGGCGTGGGCGGCGATTGCTCCGGCGAGGGGGCGCCGTCGCGCCCTTGGCGCGTTGCGCGGCAAACTTGAGCGTCAACGCGACCGCCTCCGCAGGGTCCGCTTGCTGCTGCTTCGCGCTGCGCGGCAGCCCGTAGACCCGGTCCGGGTACTTCTCCCGGATCTTGTCGGGGAGTGTCAGCGCTTCGGTCCCGAAGACCAGCACGCTGTTCGCGCGGAACGGGGCGTCGCCGGGATCGCGGTCGCTGTCGGCGGCGAAGTAGAGGCAGCGCTCGCGGCTCATCGCGTCACGAAAGTCGCGCCACCGCGGATGCACCCACCAGTCGACCGTGTCCCAGTCGTCCGGACCGGCCGCGGCGAGTTCGGGATCGTCCAGCGCGAACAGGGGGCTGACCAGGTGGAGCGACGCATCGGCGGCGGCGCACCGTCGCGCGAGATCGCCGCACAGCGCAGGCGTGCGCGGCTCGAGCAAGGCGACATGAAGAGGCATGAGGCGGGGGAATAAAGCGATCGCGCGCACCGGGGGCAACCGATGCGCGCGATCCGGGTCAGCGAGCTATTGCTGGCACGAGCCGAACGGACTGTCCGGCTTGGGCTTATCCACCACGAGTCGGTGGTCGAGATCGGCCACCTTGAGCGCGATGTCGTGCACCAGCTGGTCGACGCGCGCCATGTGCTGGTAATGGATGTACTGCGGCTCGTCAGTCACCTGGTGATAATCGGCGTGGCCGCCGGTCGTGAAGAAGATGACCGGAATACCATACCGCGCATAATTCGCGTGATCGCTGCGGCAGTAGATGTTCTGCGGATGCCCGTTGGCGTCCATCGAGTAGTCGAACGTGAGCGGCATTTTCTCGGTCTTGTCGACGGCCTCGGCGACATCGCCGAATTCGGTCGACAACCGCCGCGCACCCACCAGCTGGACGTAGTCGGGCGACCCGTGCAACATGTCGCCCGCCTTGCTGCGGCCGGTCACGTCGGTGGCTTCACCGCGGCCGACCATGTCGAGATTGAGATCGGCGGTGATCGAATCGCGTGGCACCGTGGGGTGGTTGGTGAACCACTGCGAACCCCACAACCCCTTCTCCTCGCCCATCTGCCAGATGAAGATCAGCGACCGCTTGGGTTTGACCTTCCCCTGCGCAAACGACTGCGCGATTTCGAGGATCGACGCCGAGCCGGAGCCATCGTCGTCCGCGCCGTTGTTGATCGAATCCATCCGCTCGGGATAGATCTTGCGGAGCGAATCCTTGATTTCGTTGATGCGCACCCACTGTTCCGGCGTCGGCGTCGGCCGCGGCCGCGTGTCGGCGCCTTCGACCAGTGCGACTTCGTTGTACGCCTTGAGCGAATCGTGCTCGGCCACGGCGCGCGTCGCGGTCCCGATATGATCAGAATGCGCCCCGATCAGTACGTACTCACCCTTGAGCTTGGGGTCGGTGCCGGGGATGATGCCTACGACGTCGCGTGTTGGGGCGGGCACGGTAACCGAACTGACGTTGAGCGACACCGTCTTGCCCATGTCGCCCTTGGTGGCCTGTTCCGCCGGCTTGCCGAGCGCGGCCTCCGCGACCTGGGGCGACACGGTCAGCGAGAGCACGCCGGCGGCGCCGCCGAAACCGCCGCGTCCACGCCCGCGACCGCGCGCGCTGGTGTCGGGATGCGCCGCGAGGTAGGCCGCGCGGCCCTCAGTCTGCACGGTGTCATTCAGCACGAACCGAGGCCGTCCCGGAGTCAGCTCCGGCTCGACGGTGAGCACGGCGACCGCACCAGCGGTCGGGTTCGGACGGGCAGCGCCGCCCGCCGCACCACGCCCACGCCCGCCAAAGCCACCAAAGCCGCCGCGCCCGTTCGGGTTCGGCAGCATGATGACGACCTTGCCGTCGGCCTGGCCGGGCGCAAGTTCGTTGGTGGTGTCGCCTTCGACACCTCCGAAAATGGCCTCGCCTTGCACGGTGTGATCACCGTTGACGTTGCCGTCGAAGTCATGATAGATGTGGAAGGTCTGGCCGTCGACGGCAATGGTCGCGTTGGAATCGACGAACGTCGCGGTCACCGGCATGTACATGTAGTAGCTGCCGTTGTCGCCGGCCGGCTTGAGGCCCATCTGCCGGATCTGGCTCTCGATGTACGCGGTGGCGCGCAACGCGTCGGGTGTACCGGCTTCGCGGCCGCGCATCGAGTCGTCGGAGTAGATGTAGAGCCGGGTCATCAGGTCGCAGGCCGTGATGGCGGGCACCGTTGGACCGCCCTGGTACTTGAGCGGCATGTTGACGCCCGGCTCGACCGCCGGGCACTTCTGCTGCGCCGTAAGGGCCGGCGCCGCGAGGAGGATCGCGGTCGTCGCCGATAGCGCGCCCCGCAGGATTGTGCGTTGTGTCACCATGATCCCGATGCTGAGGTGAGGGAGGGGCGAGGGTTTCGCGCGTGATACGCATGGGGGGGAGGCCACGTTGCGGCCCCTCCCCTATTGCTGACAGACGCCGTGCGGGTCGGGCTTGGGATGATCGACCACAACCCGGTGATCGAGGTCGGCCAGGCGATCCGCGATGTCGAAGATCAGTGTGTCGACCAGCGCCATGTGACGGTAGTCGATGTACTGCGCTTCGTCGGTCACCTGGTGGTAGTCCTCGTGGCCGCCGGTGGTGAAGAACGCGATCGGAATGCCGTAGCGCGCATACTCGGCGTGGTCGCTGCGGCAGTAGATGTTCTCCGGATGCCCGTCGGCGTCGAGGGCGTAGTCGAAGGTGAAGCCAAGATGCTGGTCGCGGTTGACCTGCTCGACGAGATCGCCGAGCTCGGTCGACAGCCGACGCGACCCGATCACCTGCAGGTAGTTGGCGCTGCCGAACAACGGCGCACCGGCCTTGGTGGTGCCGGTCATGTCACTGGGGCGGCCGCGCCCCACCATGTCGAGATTGAGCTCTGCCACGATCGAATCGCGTGGTACGGTGGGATGATCGGTAAAGTACTCCGACCCCCAGAGGCCTTTCTCTTCGCCGGCGTGCCAGATGAACAGCAGTGACCGCTTCGGCTTGACCGTACCCGTGGGCGAACGCCTCCGCGATCTCGAGCAGCGACACCGTGCCACTGCCATCGTCGTCGGCGCCGTTGTCGATGGAGTCGGGGCGAGGACCACCGTGCAGCCGGTGCAGCGAGTCGATCGCCGCGCGCACCTCGCGCCAGTCGGCCGCCGACAGTTCCTTCGACGCGCCACCGTCGGCGCCCTGCGGCCGGGCCACGCGATTGTAGGCGCGCAACGAGTCGTGATCGACGGCGCTGTCCGCCTCGCCGATGTGGTCACTGTGCGCGCCGAGGACGATGTACTCACCCGCCAGCTCGGGATCGCTGCCCGGCACGATCGCGATGACGTTGCGTCCGGGCCGCGGACTGTCGGTGAAGCGCAGGTCGGTCGTGACCGGCTGGCCGGGCGCGCCGATGGTGGCACTCTCCAACGACGTGCCCAGGATCGCCTGGGCCACTGCGACCGTCGTGTACAGGTCGATCGGTGCCACGGTGTTCGCGAATGCCATGTCCGGCGTGGTGACGGCGGCCACCAACGGCGGCGGCAACGTATTGCCAACAATGACCGCGCGCGCGCCCGCGCTCTGATACATCCGGTACCACCGCGTGAACCCGGCGGTCGACTCCATCGCGTCGGGATCGGTGCCGGGCGTTGGAGGCAAGAAGATCAGCAGCTTGCCCGATGTCCGATCCGGCGGCAGCACGTTGGTGGTGTCGAAGATCGGCCCGGCGTAGACGCTGCCTGCGTCGCTCAGCTGCTGCAGCTTGCCCGTCGTTTGGGCCAGAAAGTCGCGGCCGCCATGAAATGCGCGGGCGCCGATCATGATGGTCGAACTGGTGTCGAAGCTGCGCGCCACAACGGGGAGTTGCTGGAAATAGCTCCCGCTGTCGCCACCCGGCCGGAGGCCCAGTCGGCGCACCTCGCGCTCGATGTACGCCGTCGATCGCAGGTGACCCGGCGTGCCAACTTCGCGGCCCATCATCGAGTCGTCGCTGAACACATACAGCCGGCTCATCAGGTCGCACGGCGTGATGGCGGCCACGGTCGGTTGCGGCGCGTACTTGAGCGGCAGGTCGCGACCGGGCGTTGTTGCCGGACACGATTGCTGCGCCGCGACCGCGGCGGGCGCCAGCACCAGCACGCCGGTCATCACTTGCAACGTTCGCCGAATCAGAATCACGGAAAAGTCCGCCAAAAGGTGGAAGTCAACCGCCCCGCACGTGCATCTCCTGATGCGGATCGGCGCGCAGCCGTTGCAACGGGACCAGCGGCGTGCGCGCGGAGGTGGCCAGCCGGGCTTCGGCCCCCCGATCGGCACGGGTGCGCCAGGCGCCGGCGATGATGTCGCGCAACGCGCCATCGCTCACGCCCAGGCGCAGCGGATCCCGCAGATCGATGCCATGCTCGGCGTACAGACAGAGGAACAGGGTGCCATCGGCGGTCACGCGCGCGCGATCGCAGTCGCGACAGAACGGCGCCGTGGTCGAGGCGATCACGCCGACCACGTGGCCCGACGCCAGGCGGAACCGCTGCGCCGGCGCGTGCGGATCGTGCGGCGCGCCGAGCGGCCGCGTCGGCCCGAAACGACGCGTCAGCGCGTCCAGGATTTCGTCGCGTGAAACCACGGCGTCAGGTCGCCACTGCGTCGCGCCGCCGACGTCCATGTATTCGATGAAGCGGGGCTCGAGCCCGCGATCGAACGCGAACGACGCCACGTCGGCGATTTCGTCGTCATTGTAGCCGCGAATCACGACCGTGTTGAGTTTGACGCGCGTGAACCCGGCGGCAACCGCCGCGTCGATACCGGTCACCACATCGCCGTGATGGGCGTTCCGCGCAAACGACGCCATGCGCTCGGGCCGCAACGTGTCGAAGCTGATCGTGACGCGATCGAGTCCGGCCGCCTTGAGCCGTCGTGCCTGCGCTGCGAGGAGCAGGCCGTTCGTCGTCAATGCGATGTCGTGGATGTCCTGGCGCGCACGCAGCATCGCGATCAACCGGTCCAGCTCGCGGCGCAACAATGGTTCGCCGCCGGTCAGCCGGACCTTGGAGACGCCCAACGCCGCGAACGCACCGGCCAGGCGATCGATTTCCTCGAACGCGAGGATCGACGATCGGGGCAGCCATGCATACTCGTCTTCTGGCATGCAGTAGCGGCAACGCATGTTGCAGCGATCGGTGACCGAAATGCGCACGGCGCCGAGGGGTCGGCGCAAGGTGTCGACGATGGTCACGGCACGCGCGCGCTGGCGGGAGCCGCGGTCGGGTCCACCCATGCGTCGGAGCCGTCCGCGTAGCGTTCATGCTTCCAGATCGGAACGCGCTGCTTGACCTGCTCGATCACCCAGCGGCATGCGGCGAATGCCGCATCGCGATGCGGCGCGGACGCGGCGACGGCGACGGCGGTGTCGCCCACCTCGAGATGACCCACCCGATGCTGCAGTGCCACCACGGCGTTCCACTCGGTCGCCGCCGCCACGACAATCTCGTCGCACACCTGTTCGGCCATCGGGTGATACGCAGAGTAATCGAGGGCGACGACGGCGCGTCCGTCATGCTGATCGCGGACGGTGCCCACGAAACTGGCAACGCCGCCGTGCTGCGGCGCCTGCACGGAACGCAGCACTGCGTCGACGTCGATTGGCAGTTCGGTGAGATACGCCACGCACTCACCCGCCCGCAAGCGGCGGCAGCAGGGCGATTTCGTCGCCGGGTTTGAGCGATGTGTCGGGTGGGACCTGACGCATGTTGACGGCGACAAACGGTTCAGGCGGCAGCGTGGTTCCACCGGGAAGGTTCCGCAATGCCGCGATCACGTCGACGACCCGGGCGTTGGCCGGCACGCTGATGGCGACTTCCGATCGCCCCAGGAGCTCGGCGTATCGTGCGAACAGGCGAATGGTGAACTGATTCAATCCGTGTCGTCCGTCTCCGCGCCGTCGTCGTGGTATTCCTCGTTCCCGACCAGCGCGCGTAACTCCTTGCTGGGCTTGAACACCGGCACCGGACGGGCCGCGACTTCGACCGGGTCGCCGGTGCGCGGATTGCGCGCCATGCGCGTCTTCCGGCGCCGGATCTTGAAGGTGCCGAAGCCGCGAACCTCGATGTTGTGCTGGTCCCGCATCGCCTGCTTGATCGCGTCGAGAAAGGCGTCCACCACGCGGGCGCAGTCCTTTTTCGAGATCATCGGGCCCGATGTGCGGGCAATCGCTGCCGTGACTTGTTCCACCAGGTCGGCCTTGGTCATCACTCCTCCGGCGGCAGGCAGGTCGGTGTTCCGGAGCCTGAACGCAGCGCGATAAGTACGACCGTTAAGCGTTGTCTGTCAAGAGCTTGCGGGCTTTTCCCCCAGCCGCTGGCGGACCGCCGTGAGGAACTCGTCGAAGTGCGGGTAGGCGTCGTGCGGGTCCCGGCGCTGCTTCAGGATGATACTGGACGGCAAACACCGGGAGCCGCCGGTGGCGCAATCCTTCGACCGACCCGTCGTTGAGATTGAGGTGAGTCACCTCCAGGTCCGGAGCGCCCGGCACGCCGGATTGGTCTCCCCGCACGGCAAAGCCGTGATTCTGCGTGGTGATCAGCACCCGGCCGGTGGCGAGTTCCTTCACCGGGTGATTTCCTCCGCGATGGCCGTATGGCATCTTGGTCGTGCTGGCGCCGAACGCCAGGCCGACCAGCTGATGCCCGAGGCAGATGCCGAACGTCGGAAGACCGCTGTCAGCGAGGGCGCGGACCGTATCGCGAGCATAGCCCAGTGCGGCCGGATCGCCGGGACCGTTCGAAAGGAACACGCCGGCCGGACGCCGTTCGAGCACCTCCGCCGCGCTGGTGCCGGCCGGCACGACCTCGACCTGCAAACCGCTGGCCTCGAGCATCCGCACGATGTTGCGCTTGAGACCGTAGTCGAATGCCACGACCCGCGGCCCCTCACCGTACACCTGCGCGCTGGTGGTGCTGGCGCGCGACGCCAGGTCAAGTCCGTCCATCGACGGCGACGCCTGGAGCGCCGCACGTTGCGCGGCCGTGGGGGCGTCGCCTTCGGCAATCATGCCGCGCATGGCCCCGCGCTCGCGCAGGTGTCGGGTCAGCTGTCGGGTGTCGACGTCGGAAAGAATCGGCACCGCGGCACGATCGAGCCAATCGGGCAGCGACGACGTCGCCTGCCAGTTCGAATAGTGCTGCGACAGCTCGCGCACGATCACGCCGCTCACCTGGGGGTGGGCGGATTCGTCGTCGGTCGCGGTGATCCCGTAATTGCCGATCATCGGCGCGGTCATCACGACGATCTGCCCGAGATAGCTGGGATCGGTGAACGTTTCCTGGTAGCCGGTCATGTTGGTGGTGAAGACGACCTCACCGAGTGCCTGCGCCGTGTGCCCGTGCAGGCGACCGCGCAGACAGGTACCGTCCTCCAGCAACACGAAGGCGGGACGACCGGTCCCGCCTGCGAGGCCCTGCGTCAAGGCTTCTTGCTGGTCGGCGGTGGTGCCGCCGGCGGTGACGTGGTGATCGGCGCCGGAGCGGCTCCGTTGCTCACCGGCGCGCTCGAGCCGGGAGCCGCCGGTGTCAGTCCCGGGATGCCGGGTGCGGTCGCGGGCTGTTCCTGCGCCGCCGGCGCTTGACGCAGCCGCTGCTGGACGGCGCTGGCGCCTGTCGAATGACCACCCGAGACGAACGACAGGATCAGCGCCAGGCCCATGAATATTCCACCCGTCCACCACGTCATGGTCGTCAGCAGGTTCGTCGCCTGGCGGCCCCCCAGGACTTGCGACGTCGTGCCGCCACCAAGGGATGCCAGACCGCCCCCCTGGCCTGCCTGCATCAACACCACGGCGGACAGGAGCAAACCGTCGAGAATCATGACCACGAGCAACAGCGTATACATCAACGTCCCTCGAGAATTTTCCGGATCGCAAGCTAATGCTGCGCCGGCATCGCGGCCAGACCGCGCGGCCTCACCCCGTGGTGGCGCAGATCCGGCTCCAGCCGACCGGGTCCAGCGATGCGCCGCCGACCAGCACCCCGTCGACCTCCGGCTCGGCCAGCAAGGCCGCAATATTGGTGAGGTTGACCGATCCTCCGTAGAGCACGCGGGTGTCGCGCGGAAAGCCGAGATCGCCGAGCACGGTGCGGATCGCAGCGTGCACGGCTGCCGCATCGGCCGGCGACGCCGTCTTGCCGGTGCCGATGGCCCAGACCGGCTCGTAGGCAATCACCAGTTCCGCATGCGCCGGCACATCGATCAGCGCCGTGCGGAGTTGCCGCGTGATGACCGTCTCGGTTTCACCGCGCTCCCGCTCCAGGATTTTTTCCCCCACGCACAGCATGCCGATCAATCCACCGCGCGTGGCGGCGCGCAGCTTCCGGTTGGTATCCTGGTCGGTCTCGCCGAACAGATGTCGTCGCTCGCTGTGACCGATCAGAGCGATCGAGGCGCCCGCTTCCCGCGCCAGCGGCACCGAGATCTCGCCGGTAAACGCACCGTTCGGCTCCCAGTAGATGTCCTGCACGCCGGTGAGATAGTGCGCGGACCCGTGCAACGCTGCCGACACGGTCTCGATGGACACCGCGGGGGGGAAAAAGCAGACCGTGCGGTCGGGACGCGGCGTGTCGAGCGGCAGAAATCCCTGCAGAAATGTCCGCGCCTCGCCCGGCGCCATGTGCATCTTCCAGTTGGCCGCGAACAGGATCGGCCGCGTCACGTGGCGTCGTCCAGTGCAGCGACGCCGGGCAGCGGCTTGCCTTCGAGAAATTCCAGCGATGCACCGCCGCCGGTGGACACATGACTTACCTGGGCAGTGAGCCCCGCGGCCGCGATCGCCGCCGCCGAGTCCCCGCCGCCGACGATCGTGACGGCGCCGCCGCGCGTGGCGTCGGCGAGTGCGTGGGCGACGCCGAGCGTGCCCCGATCGAACGGCGGCGTCTCGAACACGCCCATCGGCCCGTTCCAGATCACGGTCCGCGCCTCGCGGATGATCGCGCCGAACGCGATCACGCTCGCGGGATCGATGTCGTACATCGCCCATCCCGCCGGGATCCCGGTGCGCGCGACGTCGCGGTGCGGCGCGTCGGCACTCAGGGCTTGTGCGATCGTGGCACCGGTCGGCAGCACCAGCTTGGAGCCTGCGGTCCGCAACAACGCCGCCGCCATGTCGACGCGGTCGGGTTCGACCAGCGACGTGCCGGTCTCCAGCCCCATCGCCTTGAAGAAGGTGCACGCCATGGCGCCGCCAATCAGCAACCGATCGACCTTGGGCAGCAGGGCTTCGACCAGGTCGATCTTGCCGGAGATCTTGGCGCCACCGAGAATGGCGACCAGCGGCCGCGCCGGACGATCGATCGCGTCGCCGAGGAAGCGGAGTTCCTGTTCCAGGAGAAAGCCGGCCACCGCCGGCTTGAGTCGTTCGGCAATCGCCGCTGTGCTCGCGTGCGCACGGTGGGCCGAACCGAAGGCATCGTCGACGTACATGTCGCCGAGGGCCGCGAACCGGTCAGCGAGACCGGCATCGTTGCGCTCCTCGCCCGGATAGAAGCGGGTGTTCTCGGCGAGCGCCACACCGCCGCGCGGGAGATGGCGCACCTCGCTGGCCGCGTCATCGCCGGCGGGATCGGCAAGAAACGCCACCGGAAATCCCAATCGCCGTTCGAGCTCGCGCACGAGCGGCTTGAGCGAATAACGCGCATCGGGGGCCCCCTTGGGTCGGCCCAGATGCGACAGGATCACCACCCGTGCGCCGTGCGCGTGCAGGAACTGGATGGTGGGAAGCGAGGCGCGAATGCGGGTGTCGTCGGTGACGCGGCCATCGGCCATCGGCACGTTGAGATCGGCCCGCACCACGACACGCTGGCCATCGAGTCGCGCCGCGTCGAGATCGCGGAGCGTCCGCTTGCTCACAGGCGCGCGCCGATGTGGCGAATCATGTCGACGCAGCGCGCCGAATAGCCCATCTCGTTGTCGTACCACGAAGACACGTGCACCTGCGTGCCGTCGATGACGCTGGTCAGCGCGGAGTCCACCGTGCTTGACGCGCGATTGCCGACGTAATCGACCGACACCAGCGGTTCATCGTTGACGAACAGGACGTCCTTGAGCGCGCCATCCGCGGCCGCGCGGAACGCCGCGTTGACATCGTCGGCACTGGTGGCCCGTTCGACCGTGCAGATGAGTTCGACAATCGACACGTCGGCGGTCGGCACCCGCAGTGAGATGCCGTCGAGCCGGCCCTTCACCTCGGGAATGACCAGCGACGTCGCCTTGGCGGCCCCGGTCGAGGTCGGAATGATCGACATGGCCGCGGCCCGGGCGCGACGGAGGTCCTTGTGGGGCAGGTCGAGAATCTGCTGATCGTTCGTGTAGCTGTGAATCGTCGTCATGAAGCCGTGCACGAAACCGAACGCGTCGCGCAGCACCTTGACGACCGGCACCAGGCAGTTGGTCGTGCAGGACGCATTCGAGATGACGTGATGCCGGGCCGGGTCGTAGTCCAGATGATTGACGCCGTAGACGAACGTCTTGTCCTCGCCCTTGGCCGGGGCGGAGATCAGCACCTTCTTCGCGCCGGCGGCCAGATGCTTGGCGGCCGAATCACGGTCGGTGAACCGCCCCGTCGATTCCACCACGATGTCGATGCCGAGCGCGCGCCAGGGAAGTTGCGCGGGGTCGCGCTCCGACAGCACCTTCACCGCGGTGCCGTCGAGATGGATGCCGTCCGCATCGGCGCGGACGTCGCCCGGAAAGCGGCCGTGCACCGAATCGTGCTTGAGCAGATGGGCCAGCGTGTGCGTGTCGGTGAGATCATTCACCGCCACAAACGTGATGTCGTTGCGTCCGTGCGCGGCGCGCACGATGTTGCGGCCGATGCGACCAAATCCGTTGATGGCTACGCGTGTCGTCATGGGAACATTCGGGTCAGGGAAACGGCGGACCCATCCGCCAGCAGGTCGCTGAGCGGCAACTCGGCCCGCGCAAAGGTGATCGCCGCCACCGATTCGGCGCCGCGATCGAGTAATTCCGTTGCCGCCGAACATAATGTGGCACCGGTGGTGAAGACATCGTCGACGAGAATCGCCCGCCGACTCGACCCAGCGGCCGCGAACGCCGACGCCAGGTTGGCGCGCCGCTGTTCCGGCGTGAGCCGCGTCTGCGTCGGCGTGTCGCGGCGGCGGCGCAACCGGTCCGGCCGCACCGGTCGGCCGGTCAGCGCCCCGAGCGCCGTCGCGAGTTCCGCCGCCTGGTTGTACCCGCGCCGGCGGCGGCGGCGAGCCGACAACGCGATCGGCACCAGGTCGGCGTCGGGCCACTCGCGCACCAGCGGGGCGATGCGCGGCGCGAAACAGTCTGCCAGGCGACGCCAGCCGCGATACTTGAACTGATGCACCGCACGGCGCACCGCCGGATCGAGTCGCACCGCGCTGCGCACGGGGCCGAAGTCGGGAGGCCAATCCGCGCAGACCCGGCACGCCAACCCGAGCGGCAGCGGTTCGCCGCAGCGGCCGCACAGCGGGTCGGCAATGCCGCGCCAGCGGGCGCGGCACACGTCGCAGATCAACGCGTCGCCAGCACCGACAGTCCGCCGACACTCCAGGCACTCGCCCGGAAGGATCCAGCGTTCGACGCGCGCGGCGGCGTCAGACCAGGTGACCATCGAGCACCGCCTGCATCACTTCACGGGGAGGCGACACGTCGGCAAACCAGTGCGCCCAGCTGGCCGCCCCCTGCGCCAGCAGCACCGCGCGTCCGTCCATCGCGGTGTGGCCGGTCTCGCGACACGCCGTCACCCACGCCGTCGTCGTGCGCGGGCGATAGGTCAGGTCGAGCACGGCAGCCCCACCGGGAAGCGCTGCTGGGGCGATCGGCAGTGCATCATCCGGCCGCAATCCGAGCGGCGTCGCGTTGACCGCCAGGTCGACGTCCGACCAGTCGGCCGGGGCAACGCCGATCGACCCGGCCCACGCCGCGAACGTCGCCCCGCGCGCGCTATCGCGCGACCGCACCGCAATCGCGGCACCAAGCGCGCGGGCCGCGCCAACCACCGCCCGCGCGCTGCCGCCGGTCCCCAGCACGCCGACGCTGCGCGGCGACACGCCAAGTTGCGCGATGGCCGCCACGATGCCTGCAACATCGGTATTGTCGACGCGCACGCCCCGGTCGGCGGTCGCGCTGAACACGTTGGCGACGCCGAGGGTCCCGGCCAGTTCACCGCGGGCATCGCCGGCGCGGGCCGCGGCGGCCTTGAAAGGAATCGTCACGTTGCCGCCGCCGCCATCGCGCACGAGCGTCGTCATGACCGCATGCAGGTGCTCGGCGGTCGGGCGCAGGGCAACGTAGATCGCGTCCAGCCCCATCGCGCGGAATGCAGCGTTGTGCATGGCCGGCGACAGCGAGTGCACGACCGGGTCGCCGAGGAGTGCGAACACGCTGGTCCCGGCGCGTATCGTCATCGCCGCCGCTCAAGCCGCACCCGCGCGACGGCCCGGTCGAGCAGTTCGTCGAGCAGCGCCGCCGTGGCGCGGTACCCGGCGACGTCGCCGCCCATCGGGTCGTGAATGTCGTGCTGGCCGTGCGGATTGCCCGCGTAATCGGCAAGCGGGTAGACCTTGCCTTCGCCGCCCAGTTCGGCCACGCGCCGTGCGTGCGCATCGCTCATGGTCAGGATCAGGTCCTGGTTCCGCACCAGGTCGGCGGTCACCATGCGCGCACGGTGGCTCGACAGATCGAGCCCCCGCTCCAGCGCGACGAGGTACGAGCCTTCCGATGCCGGCGTGCCGTCCCACGCGGCGACGCCGGCGGACTGGACCGCGATGTCGCGCAGGTCGGGCTCGCGGGACAGCTTGTCGACCAGGATCGCGGCAGCCAGCGGTGAGCGGCACGTATTGCCGGAGCACACCAGCAGAATGTTCACGGGGCCATTGACCCGACGCGGCGACGCAATTCCCGACGCGGGATCGCGCCCTCACGGATCAGCACCGGCACCGGGCCGGTGCAATCCACCAGCGTCGACGGCGGCACGTTGCCCAGCACGCCACCGTCAAGCACGAGCAGCTTTCCCGCCGCGATCGCGTCGGCAAACTCCTGCTCGATCGCCTCCGGGCCGGGCGCGGCCGGGCGGCCGGGCCGATTGGCGGATGTCGATGTCAACGGATGGCCCAGGTGCCTGATCAGGCGCGCCACACCGGCGTGTGACGTGGAGCGCACGGCGATGCCTCCCTCGCGGCCGCGCAGGCGGTCGGGCAACCGGCCTTCGCCACCGCGCAGCACGAGCGTCAGCGGACCGGGCCAGAATTCCCGCGCCATGATCCGCGCTGCCGGCGTCAGCACCAATCCCACCTGACGCATCATTGCCAGACCGTCGACGAGGAGCAGGAACGGTTTCCCCGCCGGCCGCCCCTTGAGGTCCGCGAGATAGTCCAGCGCGGCCGGCACGGGCGCCGACCCGAGTCCGTACACGGTCTCGGTCGGGTAGGCGAGCGCGTGACCGGCTGCGAGGTGACGCGCCACCACCGGTGCGGCGCGATCGACGTCGGCATCGCTCTGAAAAGGCAGTGTCATGGTGCGGTGAGATACCAGGCGGCAAGCTTGAGGTCGTGCGCCGTCGTGATCTTGATATTGCGGGGCGACCCGGGCAACAGTTCCACCGGTTCACCCAGTCGCTCCACCAACGAGGCGTCGTCGGTTGCGGCCGCCTCGCCGGCGTCGACCGCCGCGTGCGCCCGTTCGATCACCTGCCGCGGAAAGGCTTGCGGGGTCTGTACGTACCAAAGCCCGTAACGCGGTACCGTCGACAGCACTCGGCCGTAGTCGTCGGCGCGCTTGACGGTGTCGGCTACGGGCAGCGCGGGCACCGCGCTGTGGCCGGCGCGCACGGCGGCGATCCCGGCGTCGATCATCGCTGGCGTGGCGAACGGGCGTGCGCCGTCATGGACGAGCACAATCGCGCATGTCGCAGGCAACGCGCCCAAGCCGGCGCGCACCGATTCGCGGCGTTCCCGGCCGCCCGGCACGAAGACGACGCGATCGTCGCGAACTTGCGCGAGCCAGGCTGGCGCGTTGTCCACGTCGTCGGGCGGCAGCACCAGCGCGATGCGATCGACGTCCGGATGCGCCGCGAACGGACGCAATGCGTGCAACAGCACCGGGACACCGCCGAGCAACTGATACTGCTTGGGCACGGCCTCGCCGAACCGGCTGCCGCGACCGGCTGCCACGAGCACGACGCCCACATCACGCGGCAAGGGTGTGCACCAGCTCTTCGACGTGATCGAGACCGTGGTGACGCAAACCAGCCACGCGCACCGTACCGCGCGCCGAACCGAACGCCTGCACGAAACCGAGGCGCGCCGCCTCGGCCAGCCGTCGCTCGATGCCGCTTGCCGGACGGACCTCGCCCCCGAGTCCCAGCTCACCGACGAACAAGGCGTTGGCGGGTGCGGGGCGGTCGTGCATCGACGACAGCAACGCGGCGGCGACCGCCAGATCCGCCGACGGTTCGGTGAGTCGCACGCCGGCCGTTACCTGCACGAACACATCGCGGGTGGCGAACGACGCGTTCGCGCGGCGCTCGAGCACGGCGAGAATCACGGCCAGGCGCTTGGGGTCGAGGCCGGTCGCCACGCGTTGCGGCGTCCCGTACCCCGACGGCGCAGCGAGCGCCTGCACCTCCACCAGCACCGGGCGGGTGCCTTCCATCAGCGCGGTCACCGCGCTCCCGGCGGTGCCTTCCGCGCGCGCCGCCAGGAAGACCGCCGACGGATTGGCGACGGCGACCAATCCCCGCTGCGTCATTTCGAACACGCCCAGCTCGTCCACCGACCCGAAGCGATTCTTGGTCGCGCGGAGCAACCGGTAATCGAGCGACGCCTCGCCCTCGAAATACAGCACCGTGTCGACGATGTGCTCCAGCGTCTTGGGGCCCGCAATGCTGCCACCCTTGGTGACGTGCCCGACCACGATCACCGCGACAGCGTTTTCCTTGGCGAATCGCATCAGCACGCCTGCGCACTCCCGCACCTGCCCGACATTGCCGGGCGCACTCTCGAGGGCGTCGGTATACACCGTCTGGATCGAATCGAGCACCAGCACCGCAGCGTCCATCACCCGCGCCGCCTGCAGCACGGCTTCGAGGCGGGTTTCGCCCAGCACCCGGACGTTGCCGGCGACATCGCCCAGCCGGTCGGCGCGGAGTCGCAATTGTTCGGCGGACTCCTCGCCGCTGGCGTACAACACGGCCCGCCCCGCGGCTTCGAGCCGCGCGGCGGCCTGGAGCAGCAGCGTCGACTTGCCGATACCCGGCTCGCCGCCGATGAGTGTCATCGAGCCCGGGACCACGCCGCCGCCCAGCACGAAGTCGAGTTCGGGCAGCCCGGTGCTCCACCGCTCCAGTCGCGCCGCCTCGACGTCGCGCAGCCGGACGACCACCGGCGCCGACGGCGACGCGCCGGGCTGGCGCGCCGTCCGCGGCGCCACCGGCTCTTCGGCCACGCTGTTCCACTCGCCACACGCCTCGCAGCGCCCGACCCACTTGGGATGGTCGTGGCCGCATTCGGTGCAGCGCCAGACGGAACGCGCCTTCGCCATGCTATTGCTCCCGTTCCGTGCGACTGTCGAAGCGCGTGTACCGCTTCTGGAAGTGCAGGTCGATCTCTCCGGTCGGCCCGTTGCGATGCTTCGCAATCAACACGTCGGCCCGTCCTTCGAGACTGTCACCCTTTTCCTCGGCCTTTTCGCGCAGATCCTTGTACATCTCCGGGCGGTGGATGAAGATCACCACGTCGGCATCCTGCTCGATGGCGCCGGAGTCGCGCAGGTCGGACAGCACCGGCGTGCGTTCGCCACCGCGTTGCTCGCTCGCGCGCGACAGCTGGGACAGCGCCAGCACCGGGACATCGAGTTCGCGCGCCAGTCCCTTGAGCGACCGGGAGATGTCGGAAATCTCCTGCACCCGGTTGTCGGAATATTCCGGGCTGCGCATCAGCTGCAAGTAGTCGACGATGACCATCGCCACGTCGTTCTCGGCGCGCAGCCGGCGCGCTTTCGAGCGCATCTCGAGCAGCGTCAGGGCGGGCGTGTCGTCGATCCAGACCGGACAGGTCTGCAGGATGCCCGCGGCGCGTGCCAAGCGCGTGTAATCGGCGTCGCGCAGCGTGCCGCGACGCACCGATTGCGAATCGACACGGGCCTCGGCGCAGAGCATGCGCTGCACCAGCGCGTCACGCGACATCTCCAGCGAAAAAATCGCGACCCCATGACCTTTTTCCGCCGCGTTGGTCGCGATATTGAGACAGAACGCCGTCTTGCCCATCGACGGCCGCGCGGCGACGATCACCAGTTCGGACCGCTGGAAGCCGCTGGTGAGTTCATCGAGATCGGCAAAGCCGCTGGGCACGCCGGTGACCGCGCTGCCCTTGCCCTGCAGTTTCTCGATCCCTTCCATCGCCGGCCAGAGCATTTCCTTGATGCGGACGAATTCGTCCCGGCGCCGCTGCTGGCCCACCGTGAAGATCTTGCCCTCGGCGCTGTCGAGCAGCTCCGACGCCGTCGACCGGCCGTCGTATGCCGCGGTGATGATCTGGGTCGCCGCTTCGATGAGATGCCGCTG
The DNA here is from genome assembly GCA_963796635.1 of uncultured Gemmatimonadales bacterium. Lineage (GTDB taxonomy): Bacteria > Gemmatimonadota > Gemmatimonadetes > Gemmatimonadales > GWC2-71-9 > Palsa-1233. The sequence goes on along the minus strand of CAWCMH010000001.1, from coordinate 1,019,393 downwards.
GATCGCCTTGTCGCGCAGGATGCGGGCGTGAAAGTCGAGGTTCGCGGCCGTGGGGACGGCGTTGACCAGCTCGTCGAGATACGCCACCCCGCCGGCCGCTTCGAGATCACCGCGGCGCAGCAACTCGTCCCGCAGCGTGATATAGTCGATCACCATGCGCTGCTCGACCAGCGCATGCATCGCGCGGAACAAGCGACGGTGGGCTTCGCGATGGAAGACGCTGTCGTCGAGCAGTTCGACGGCGCGCAAGGCGGCGTCGCCATCGATGATCATGGCGCCGAGCACCGCCTGCTCCGCTTCCTGGCTCCAGGGGACACCGCGCCCCTGGAACGGGTCAGGCGTCGCGGTCGAGGAGTTGTCGGGCAATACGAACGTCATCCCAGGTTGGCCGCTTCCAGTTCGGGTTGCGCAGCAATGCCGCGGGGTGGTATGTAACGACCAACGGGATGCCGTTCCAGCGATGCACCTTGAGTCGCAACTGCCCGAGCGACGCCTTCACCCCGAGCAGCGCTTCCGCCGCGGTGCCGCCGAGGGTGAGCAGCACCCTCGGGCGCACCAGCTCAATCTGGCGCCGGAGATAGGGCATGCAAGCCTCGCGTTCATCGGGCAGCGGCACCCGGTTTCGGGGCGGCCGGCACTTGACCACGTTGGCGATGAATGCGTCGGCCCGGGGGACTTCGATATTGGCCAGAATCTGGTCGAGCAACGCGCCGGCGCGCCCCACGAACGGGCGGCCCGACAGATCCTCGCTTTCCCCAGGCCCTTCACCGATAACCAGCAACCGCGCGCGCGGATTTCCCTCCCCCGGCACCGCGTGCGTCCGGGTCTGGCACAGCGGACAGCGCGGGCACACGCGCACGTCGGCCGCGATCTCGTCGAGCGAACTCCACCGGCGGGCCTGCGCCAGCAGCGCAGGGTCGGTGACCACCTCGAGGCCCGGTCCGGGGATCGGCGGGGCATGCTTCCGCCACGCCGCGACGGGGGCGGCATCGGGGCCCGGCGCCGCGACGGCCGCGCCGAGCGGTCGATCGAGGATCACTTCGTCGCCGCCCAACTCGATCTGCATGCGCAGCCACTGCCGCCACGGATCAGTCACGCCAGCGACCGACTGCATCGAGGATTGCATCGGCGACGGCCGCCTTGCTGCGCAGCGACACCGGTTCCGCCCCACCCCGCTGGTCGAGGATGGTCACGGCGTTGGTGTCGCCATCGGCACCGGCGCCCGGTTCGAGCGCGTCGTTCACGACGATGAGGTCGAGCTGCTTGCGGTCGAGTTTGGCGCGTCCTTTCGCGATCGCGTCGCCGGTCTCCAGCGCGAAACCGACGACGGTGCTCGTCGCGGCCCGGGACCTCAGCGTTTCGAGCAGGATGTCATCGGTCGGGGCAAGCTCCAGTGACAGGTTGCCGTCACCCCGGGAATGCTTGGCGGCCGTCGGCGTGGCGGCGCGATAGTCCGCCGGGGCGGCCGCCATGATAAACACATCGCAGGCGGGCAAATGCGCGTCCACCGCGTCGCGCATCTCCGCCGTCGTGTTCACCCGTACAAGTTCGACCCCAATGGGCGGCGGTTCACTCGACGGCCCGCTGACCAGCACGACATCGGCGCCGCGCTGCCACGCCGCTTCGGCCAGTCGGTATCCCATCTTGCCGCTCGAGCGATTGGTGATCACGCGCACCGGATCGATGGCTTCGCGCGTGGGGCCGGCGGTGACCAGCACGCGCATGGTTCGCCACGGCGCGCGCTGCATCATGCGTCGCGCCGCATGGGCGATGATCTCCGCGGGCTCCGCCATGCGGCCGGGGCGATCACTGGGCCCTTCGGCGAGATCGCCCACCGCCGGACCGACCACCGTCCAGCCACGCTCCCGCAACGCCGCCACGTTCGCGCGCGTGACGGGGTCGTCGAACATCGCATCGTTCATCGCCGGCGCGACCACCACCGGTGCGGTGGTCGCCAGCAACGTGGTGGTGAGCATGTCGTCGGAGATGCCGGCGGCGGTGCGCGCCAGCAGATTCGCCGTGGCGGGGGCGACGACGACCACATCCGCCTCCCGCGCGAGCACGACATGATCGAGCGATCGGCCCGACTCCCAGAGCGAGGTGCGGACGGCGCGACGGGTCACGGCCTCGAAGGTCGGGGCGCCGACGAATTCGCCGGCCCCGCGCGACAGGATCACGTCGACCTGCGCGCCCTGCCGCGCCAGCTCACGCGCGACCAGCACACTCTTGTAGGCCGCGATCCCACCCGTCACGCCCAGGACCACGCGCCGGTCCTGCCACACGTCAGGCCTCGGTGCGACGCCGGCGCATTTCGCGGAACGTCAACTCCCCACTGGTGAGCTTCTGCATCGCGAGGGTGGTCAGCTTCTTCACCCCTTCGATCTGTTGCCACTGCGCCACCGCATCCGGCGGAAACTCGTTGAGGTAGCGCGCAAAGCGTGCCGCCACCAGTACACCGCGGTACTTGGATCCCGTGGACTCGGCCACTTCCTGCGGGGTAAAGATCTCCACAATCGCTCCTGTTCAGTTCAGGCTGAGTTCGCGGGCAATTTCCGCGGATACTTCGCTGCGCAATCGATCGAGCACCACCATGAAATCGCGTTGCCGGCTGGTCCGGCGCGTCTCGGCATCGATGATCGCGCCCACGGTTGCCACCGCCGCATCGAGCCGGTTGTTCGCCACGATGTAATCATACTCCAGCGCGGCCGCCAGCTCGTCGATCGCCCGCTCCAGCCGCTGCACGACCAGCACGCGGTCTTCGGTCCCACGTTCGCGCAACCGCTCGGCAAGCACCGCGCCGCTCGGCGGCGTGATGAACACCAGCACCGCGTCGGGAAACCGGTCTCGCACCTGGCGCGCGCCGACCACCTCGATGTCGAGCAACACGTGACGGCCACTGTGCAGCACGTCGGTCACCGCCGTGGCCAGGGTCCCGTACCGGTGGCCGTTGTAGCTGGCGAACTCCAGGAATTCGCCGGCTTGCACCCGTTGCTCGAACGCCGACTCGTCGAGAAAGTGGTACGCGACGCCATCGACCTCGCCCGGACGCGGCGGGCGCGTCGTGGCCGAGACGGAATAGCCGCAGTCGGTTCGCAGCGCGAGCAGATGCGCCGTGATCGTCGACTTGCCACCGCCCGATGGCGACGACAGCACCACCACCATCGGCGTCACTCGAGGTTGTCCGCCTGCTCGCGAATCTTCTCGAGCTCGCCTTTCATCTGCACCACCGCATGCGCGATGACGGCATCGTTCGCCTTCGAGCCGATGGTGTTTACCTCACGTCCGAGTTCCTGCGCCAGAAACCCCAGCTCCTTCCCCATCGCCTGCTCGCCAGCGAGTGCATCGCGCGCCGCGGCGATGTGCGACCGCAGACGCACCAGCTCCTCGGTGATATCGAGCCGGTCGGCGAACACGGCCAGCTCCATCGCGAGCCGCGCGTCATCGACCGGGAGGTCGCCGATCAACCGCTGGACGTGGGCGACGAGCCGGTCGCGCTCGCGCACCAACCGCTCGGGCTCCCGCGCAGCGATCGCGTCGCCACAGTGCTCGAGCGCGTCGAGCCGCTGCCGCACTTCGGCGGCGAGCACGTCGCCTTCGCGGCGGCGCATCGCGCGACATGCGGCGATCGCGCGGTCCACCACCGGTGCCACGGCTGCCCAATCCACCACCGGCGCGGGCGCGACATCCGCCGGGTTGCCCACGTGCCGCAGCACCAGGTCGAGCGAGACCGGACCTGCCAACCCGAGACGCTGCTGCAGCGCGCCCAGTTCCCGGGCCACCGCGACGGCTCGCGCTTCGTCGACCAGCGAGGTCGCGGCGGCGGCCGGCGCCCACCGGATGTGGACGGTCACGTGCCCGCGTTCGAATTGCCGCCGCACCACGTCGCGCAAATCCGCGTCCGCCGTGGCCAGCTCCGGCGGCGTCCGTACCGCCAGGTTGAACCAGCGGTGGTTCACCGTACGGATCTCGACCTCCAGCCCGCGGCCGGCGACCTCGCCGATGGCGGTGCCGAATCCGGTCATGCTCAGCGGCACGCGGGCCCCGTCAGGAGAAAGCCCGGAAAGATAGCCGCCAACGCCTAATTGGTGAACTCCCACCGGATGCCGAAGGTGGCGCCGATCGGCTGGATCTGGTAGCCGGGGACGTAGCCGGTCCGCACCGCACCGAGGTTCTCGCGGTCGTAATAGGCGATGAACGGGCCGATCTGCAGCTGAATGATGGCGCGGTAGAACGTGGCGCCGCGCAGCGTGATGGCCGCGCCGGTGGTGTCCCGCCCTCCCACGCCGTTGCTCCAGCTTTCGGCCACGACCTGCAATTTGAGATCGAAAATCCCGTGCGGGAAATTGCGCAGGAACCGGGAGCGCAACGTGGCGGTGGTGACCGCGTGTTGCGGCGGCGTGCCGTCCGGCATCGCGCCGTGCAGTGGCTCCTGGTACACCGTCTCGAGCGTGAAGAATCCGACCGGTGCGTAGCGGACGTGCGCGGTCGCCCATTGCGTCCGCCCCAACGGCGCATACGACGCGATCGCCGCGAACTCCGGATAACTCTGCGGCCGCCACGCGTCGTTGTTGACGAAGCCCACCTCGGCGGTGAACGCATGCGACGTGAATCCACCGGTCACTTCGCCGTTGACGAACTGTCGCACCGAATCGTCCGCCAACGAGGGCGCGTCGACCCGATGCCCCTGGCTCGCGTCGCCGGTCACGTGAAAACCCCACGGGAGCTGCACGCCGATGCGGCCAGTGACCCACTGGCCCACGCGATCGTGATCGTACCGCTGCGACACCAGCTGCACCGACGCGGACGCCCATCGACGTGGCGCCCACCCCAGGTCGAGGCGGCTGTCCAGGTTGGTCCAACGGGTATAGTGCCAGGCGCTCAGTTGCGCCGACCAGTCGGGCGCGCGCATCGCGGCGATGCCGCCGAACTCGCCGAGGCCTTCGGCGCCGGGGGCGGAATCGCTCGACCACGAGGTGTGGGCCGCAAACAGGTCGAGGCTCGGGCCCAGCTCGCCACTGCGCGCCCGCCACGACGCGCGCAGCTGTGCGTCGGTGCGCGTGCCTTTCACCTGCGGGCTCAAGAGGTCCTTGGTCAGGTTGTCCAGCAGCGGATTGCGGGTGATGATCCGGCTCATCACCTGGGCCTGGATGCCCACCCGCGCATTCGGCACGTAGCCGAGTTGCAGCCAGCCACTGGGAATATTGGCGCCACCGTTGCCGGTCGCGATCGGGTTGACGCCGACGTAATCGGCGGCCAGCCCCAATCCGATGCCGCTCGCGTAGCGTCGTTCGAAATCGCCGTAGTAGCGCGAGATGCCGCGATCACCTTGCGCCACGCCGATCCGCGTGCGCGTTGCCGCCCGATCGTGGCGCCGGGTGAAGAGATAGACGCGCAGCATCCCGGATGACTGCTCGACCTCCACCCGGTCGAGCAGTTCCAGCGAAATCGTCGTCGGATCCGCGGCGACCGAATCGGGACCGATCGCGAGCCACGGCACGCCGTCGAGCACGTATTCGACCGAACTCGCGCCGAGGCCGAAATAATTGGGCAGGACCGGCGACGCGATCCAGTCGCTGCGTTCGAGAAAGACGCCCGGAATGCGGGCGAGCAACTCGCCGACGTCCTCGGCCGCCGCCCAGTCGATCGAGTCGCGGGTGAACACGGTTCGCGAGCCCATCGGATGCAGCGGCGTCACGCCGGGCAACGGAAGCACCGGACGGTGCACGTCGTTCTGCAGCTGCGCCTTGAGCAGTTGATCGGTACTCGACAGGGTGTCGGCGCGCCGACGCGTGGTGTCGGTCACGGTCGTATCGACCGGGCGATTGATCAACGGGGTTTGCGCGCTGGCGCGCACCGCCCCGCCGGCCACCAGACAGGCGAGCACGCGCGCGACCATCCGCAGGCGTCCCACGGGCGTCAGTGGCGCGCCAGCAGAAACTCGGTGAAGAGTCGCACCATGACACCGGTGGGGCCTTTCACCTGAGTCGCCACGTCGCGATCGGTGTACGCGGTGCCGGCGATGTCGACATGCGCCCAGGGATAGCCTTCGACAAATTCGCGCAGGAACCATCCCGCCGTGATGCTGCCGGCGGCGCGCCCACCGGAATTCTTCACGTCGGCGATGTCGGACTTCATCAATTCACGGTAGTCGTCCCACAACGGCAGTTGCCACACCCGCTCACCGGAGACCTCGCCTGCGGCCAGCACGGCGTCGATCAGTGACGCATCGGTCCCCATCACACCGCTGGCGAAGTGACCGAGACCGATCACGATTGCACCGGTGAGCGTGGCACAGTCGATCACGGCGGCCGGCTGGTATCGGCGCGCCCACGACAGCGCATCTGCCAGAATCAGCCGCCCCTCCGCGTCGGTATTGATGACTTCGATCGTCTTGCCGAAATGCGAACCGACCACGTCGCCGGGCTTGTACGCCGTGCCCGACGGCATGTTTTCACACAGCGGAACCAGACCGACCACGTGCGCGGCGAGCTTGAGTTGACCGATCGTCTCGAAGGTACCCAGCACGGCCGCGCCGCCGGACATGTCGTATTTCATCTCTTCCATGTTCTGCGCCGGCTTGATCGAGATGCCGCCACTGTCGAACGTGACGCCTTTCCCGACCAGCACCACGGGCGCGCCCTCAGCGCCGCGGTGCTCGATGGCAATGAAGCGTGGATCCACCGCACTGCCCTGCGCGACGGCCATCAGCGCGTTCATCCCCGCAGCCTCGATGGCGGCGCGATCGAGGACGGTAATGTCGAATCCATGCCGATCCGCCAGTTCCCGCGCGCGATCGGCCACGAACGCCGGTGTGCAGGTATTGCCGGGCAACACCTGCAGGTTGCGCGCCCACGTCTGCCCAGCCGCAATGGCGTTTCCCCGCGCGACCCCGGCCGCGAATCCCTTGCGCGAGTTCGGCGTCAGCAGTTCGCACCGGGCGAACTCGACCGTGGGCGGTTCGGATGGGCGTTTGAGATCGCCGTACTGCCACGCGCCGAACGCCACGCCCTCGGCGAGCAGCTGTCCGCATCGTTCCGCGCTCGGTGCGATCGCGGGGCCCGGCGCCCAGACCAGCGCGGCGCTCGGCACGCCGAGCAGCCGGGCACGCTTCCCGGCGATCTGCGCCGCGCGCCGGATGGCCGCATCGTTCACCTGGGCCGCGGTGCCGATACCGATGAGGAGCACGCGCGTGGCCGCGCCGTCGGGATAGATCAGCGCGGTCTCGTCGGCCGTGCCCGTGAAATCGCCGGTCGCGATGCAGCGTTGCAGCGCACCGTGGCACGCCGCGTCGAGCGCCTGGAGTGATTCGGGCAATCCGCCCGTCGGCATTGGCACGATCACCAGTGGGCTTGTAACGGTCGCCGGATCGGCGACGCGGTGGGATACTGCGAGCGACATGAACTCCCGGCCGGTCAAGAGGAGGCTACCACGCCGAGAAGATAAACCAGCCTGCCAGTGTCATGCCCAAGGTGGGACTCGAACCCACAATCCCTTGCGGGAAGCGGATTTTGAGTCCGCCGCGTATACCGTTCCGCCACTTGGGCGCGCCCCAACGAAGGCAGCGTGCGGTCGTGGCGTCAAGGCTGCTGCAGCACCTGCTGACGGAGTGCTCCGCCGGCACGCTGCTGCTGCAACTGCTGAATCCGCTGCAACAGCCGATCGCGGGCCATCTGGAATTGTCCCCGCTGCACCGGCGTGAGAATCGGCGTCAGGTCACGCATCTCGCCGGTGAACGTTTCGGCGTACGCCACGCGGTTGGCGTTGAGCGCGTCGACATCGTGCGTGACGCTGTCGGGATTGGCGGCGACCCCCGGCGTGAGCTGGGTGCTGAGCGACTGGCGCAACTGCGCCTCCTCGCTTTCGAGCGCGGCACGCTTCTGCGCCCACGTCTCCACGACGCGCCGGAACGGTGGCTCCTGCGCCGGCGTCAGCCCCATCTCGCGACTGGCTTGTGTCATGAAGATCTGCTCGATGTCGCGCACCAGCGCGGCGCGCGGACGCGCCGCGCGCTGGGCGGCCAGCGGGGCGACACCAACAAACAACAGCACCATCCAGCGTACGTGTCTGGTCAGCATCACTCTCCTCCTTCGGCGCGAAGCAATTGCTCCAGCTCGCCCGTGGTCAGGTCTTCGAGGTGGGGCACGCCGGGCGTGGCATCGCCGGCGGCCGGCCCGAGTGCGCTGAGCAACGCCTCGAGCTGGGTTGTGTCGAGCGCCTGCAATTCGGGCAACACAGCGACCTGGGTATCAGCCACCGTGGCCGTCGCGACCGTCCGGGGCGACTGCCGAGGCAGGGCCAGGGCGAGCGCGAGGCACGCGGCCGCCGACAGCAGCCCGATCACGCCCGCGCGCCAGGGCAGCCGGCGCACGGCCACCGGGGCGATTGGTTCGTCGCGCAGGCGCGCGAGCACGCGCTGCGCCACCTGGTCCGGATCGATGCGCACCGATCGATGCAGGTCGGCGGCGGTACGCGCCAGCGTCCACTCGTCGCGGCACCGCGCGCATCCGGCCAGATGCGCCGACTCGCGCGCGGTCCAGGACGCTCCACCATGAGCAACCTGATGCATCCGATCACTGCTCAGCTCGCATTCGCTCACGCCAGCAACTCCTTCAACCGCTTGACCGCATGATGATAGTGAACCCGCGCGGCGCCCGGTGTGCTGCCCACGGCCGCGGCGATTTCGCCATATTCCATCCCCTGCTGCACGCGCAGCAGGAAAACCTCACGCTGCAGGCGCGGCAATCGCAGCAGACCGCGCTGCAGGACAGCGGCCGCTTCGGTGGCCGCGAGGTCGCCGGCGGGGTCCGCCGAATCGGTCAGCTGGTCGTCCTCGAGCTCCAGAAAGAAGCGCCCCCGCGTCTGACGGAACTGATCCTTGAGCACGTTGCCAGCGATGCGAAAGAGCCATGCGCGGAACGATCCGTCGCCGCGCCAACCCGCCACGCCGCGGAACGCCTTGAAGAACGTGTCCTGTACCAGGTCATCCACGTCAGATGCGGGCGCGCCCAACGACGCGAGGTACCGGGCCAGCGACCGGGCGTGCCGGTGCACCAGTTGACTGGCGGCACCCTCGTCGCCAGCGCGCCAGGCCAGTACGAGTTCGGGGTCAGGCGGTATCGCATCGGTCACCAGGTTTCTCCTGCAGGTGACGCCGGCCACACGCACATGTTAACGCCCCGTGGCGACGTCGCCGCAGCTCCCGCCATGGCACGTGGCCCGGCCGCGTTCCCTCCGCACGCCGGCGCACTTTCCACATCAGCCAAGTGCCGTTGCATCAACGTGTTGGACAACGACATGTCAGGTGATTTCCACGGCGTCCACGTGGCGTCCACATGATTTCCTCACGTCCAGGCACCGCCGCACGCCCCGCCGTCATCGGCCACCGCGGCGCGTCCGGCCACGCGCTCGAGAATTCGGCCGAGGCGTTCCGTCTCGCGGCCGATCTGCGCCACCCGGCGCATTGCGACGCCGTCGAGCTGGATGTTCACGCCTGCGCCGACGGCGAACTGATCGTGCATCACGATGCTCGCCTGCCCTCGGGCGAGCGGATCAGCGACATGTCGACCCGCAGGGTCCGCGCCAGTCGGCTCGCTGATGGCTCGGCGCCGTTGACGCTGACAGAGGCGCTGGCGATCCTCGGCGCGGTCGAGGTGTGGATCGAGCTGAAAACGCTGCCGCCAACGTCCGACGACCGGCTGCTCGCCACCATCGCCGCGAACGGGACTGCGCCGTGTCACGTCCACGCATTCGATCACCGGATCGTGGCCCGGATCCACGCCCAGGCTCCCGCGCTGACCTGCGGCGTGCTTTCGTGCTCCTACCCGATCGACCCGGTCGCGCAGGTCGTCGGCGCCGGGGCGCAGGTGCTCTGGCAAGCCGCTTCGTTCGTCGACGACGACCTGGTCGCGAGGTGTCACGCCGCTGGCATCGGCGTCGTGGCGTGGACGGCCAACGACCCCGATGAGATCAAGCGCCTGGTTGCGCTCGACGTTGACGGGATCTGCGGCGATTGGCCCGAGCGGATCCGCGCGGCGATCGCATCCCGGTAAACGAAAACGGCCCCCGAACCGGGGGCCGTGCAGACCGGGCGCGTGACGCTGCTAGTTGGCCGTGGCGTCCAGCGGGTACACCGAGACCTTGAGCCGGTCGCGATCCTTCCGCTCGAACTTGACCACGCCATCGATGTAACTGTGCAGCGAATCGTCCTTGGCCTTGAACACATTGTTGCCAACGTGGAACCGGGTTCCGCGCTGCTTGACGAGAATACTCCCCGCCGTCACACGCTCGCCACCAAAGCGCTTGACGCCCAGGTATTGCGGGTTGGAATTCCGCCCGTTGCGGCTGGAGCCGACACCCTTCTTGTGTGCCATGATTTACCTCAGCCGAGCACGACGTCGGTGATGCGGACATCGGTGAATTTCTGCCGATGCCCGGTCTTGCGCCGATAGTTCTTGCGACGCTTGAACTTGAACACGTACAGTTTTTCGCCTTTGCTGTGGCCGATGACTTCCGCCGCGACGGACGCGCCGGAAATATGCGGCACGCCGTGCGTGATGGTCTCGCCCGACGAGCCGAGCAGCACTTCCGTGAACACCAGTTTGTCGCCCGGTGCCTTGTCCCGCATCAGCGGCAACCGCAGGGTCGCGCCGGTTTCGGCACGGAATTGCTTGCCCAGGGCTGTGAAGATCGCATACATCAACAGAAATCCGGTCGTGAGTAGCCATGCAAAATAGGCCTGACGGGCCGGCCGGTCAAGCGCCGCGCCGCTTACGCCACCGCATAGAGCTCGGTCACGTCCCGGCCTGCCGGGCGGGACAGCAGCCGGAACTCGTCGAGGCGCAGCATCGGGTCATCGCGCACTTCCAGTTCCAGGCCACCCTGTCGACCGATGTTGCCCACCAGCTTGGGCTCCTCCTCCAGCAGGTAGAGCGCCACATCGGGATGCAACCGGATCGCCAGACGGCGCTCCTTCTTGTCGCTGCCGGCCCGACGCAGCGCCCGCTCGAGCCGCCGGGTGACGACTTCGGGCGAGAACACCCGCCCGGTGCCGTGGCAGGTCGGACAGTCCCGCGTCATCGACGCCCAGAGGGACGGCCGGACCCGCTGACGCGTCATCTCGATCAACCCCAGCTCCGATACCGCGTATGCCCGCGTGCGCGCCCGATCGCGGCCCAGGTGCGTGCGCAACTCCTGCAGCACGCGATCACGGTTGGCCTTGGTTTCCATGTCGATGAAATCGGCGACTATGATGCCGCCCACATCACGCAGGCGGATCTGCCGCGCGATCTCGCGCGCCGCCTCGATATTGGTGCGCAAGATGGTCTTCTCGGGATCGCGCTTGCCGGTGTAGCGCCCGGTGTTCACATCGATCGACACGAGGGCTTCGGTCGGCTGCATGATCAGGTAGCCGCCGCTCGGCAGGTCGATGCGCGGCTGGAACAGATCGCGGATCTCCAGCTCGATGTTGAAGCGATCGAACAGCGGCGCCGGCTCGTCGTAGTAATGCACGCGCGCGAGCAGGTCCGGATCGATCAATTCCAGGTACTGGCAGATCTCGCGATGCAATTCGCGCGAGTCGACCCAGAGCGCATCGACCTTGGCGGAGAAGACATCGCGCACCAGGCTGCGGGTCAGCGACGCCTCGCGGTGAAGCAACGCCGGTCCGCGGCGGCTGAACTGCTGCTTGCGCTTGATCTTCTTCCACGTGGTGACGAGCGACTCGATCTCGCGCCGGAAATGATCCTCCGTGACGCCTTCGGCGACGGTACGCACGATCACGCCGCCGGCGTCCTTGGGGACCAGTCCCGACACCATCTCGCGCAGTTTCGCGCGCTGCTCGCGATTTTCGATCTTGCGGGAGACGCCGACCCGCGTCGCGTACGGCATGTACACGAGGAAGCGGCCCGCCAGCGAGATCTGTGCGGTGACGCGGCAGCCCTTGGTCGAGATCGGCTCCTTGGTCACCTGCACCGGCAGCATTTCGCCCTTCTTGAGCCGTTCTGCTATGTCCGGAACGGCGCCGCGGGCGCCGATTTCACGCCGGCCTCCGTCGCCGCGACGCTTCGCCTGCACCGCCGGTTCGGCCGTATCGGTCGCGTCGGGCTCGACATCCACGTCCTCGGGCGACTCGTCCGGATCATCGTCGTCTTCCGGCTCGAGCAGGTCGGAGGCGTGCAGGTAGGCACTCTTCTCCAACCCGATGTCGACGAACGCCGCCTGAATGCCGCCCAGGACCGCCTCGACCCGGCCATAATAGATGTCACCAACGGTGCGACGGTGGTCCGGGCGGTCGACCAGCAGTTCGACGAGCTTGTCGTCCTCGAGGATGGCCACGCGAGTTTCGCGCGGCGTACCAGAAATCAGGATTTCGCGCTTCACGGCATTCTCTGGGAGCACCGCGGCCTGTGGGCCCGGCCCTCACCGATGAAAGGGATGGACGTCGGCATCGGGCGTTCTGCCGCACTCCGTGTGAGAGCCGCGGACGGCGCAAACCCATTCCGGCAGTAGCGGGCGCACGTGACGGGAAAGCGTCGACGGCGTCCGGTACGGTGACGGATCGGTCTGCGGTCAGTGGCTGTCGCTCGGGTCTGGGAGTGCGAGCGCTGACGCAACGGTGGAGATGCCGAACCAAGGTGAGCAAACGTGCTGCGATTGACCCCGCCCCGACGCGAGCGAATCGTCGCGGGGGCGTATTGAAAGGCTCTGGGTGGGATCGCATCTGGTAAACTTATGGCAGTCCGTGACTTACGACAAGCGCATCCAGCGGTCGGAGTGGTCGGAACCGGAGTTCGCGGAAAACGGTTCCGTCCCGCAGCGCGAGGTACATCGTCGGTTGAGTGTATCGGCTACTGTCCGTGGCACGAACGTTGACCGACAATGGCAAGACGGTGCTGGTCCGCCGAGCCCCGCTTGCCGACCACGAGGCGCTCACCCTGGAGGGTGTACTTGGCCATTCGATCAAAAGACCTGGCGCTGATCTGCGTGATGGTCGCGGCGTGTCGCGGCGACTATCGGCTGGTTGGCGCGCCCGAGCAATTGGCCGTGGTCGCCGGGGCCAACCAGCAGGCGCCGGTCGGTACGGCCGTGATCACGGCGCCCATGGTGCGGGTGATCGATGGTGAGGGCGATGCCGTAGGCGGCGCCGTGGTTCGCTTTACCGTGTTGACCGGCGGAGGCACCGTGCTCGGCGATTCGGTGGTCTCAGATGCGCAGGGTCGTGCGGCCGTGGCCGCATGGGTGCTCGGGACGGCGCCGGGCAGCAACACGCTCGGCGTATCGGTGGACAACACGGAATTGAGCGCAGTGGTCGCGGCCCAGGCGGTGGCTGGCGCGCCCGCGACGGTGCGTTCGAGTGGCCAATCCGGATTCGTGGCACTGGTCGACCAGGTGGTGTCACCCAATCCCGCAATCCAGGTCGTCGACGCGTACGGCAATCCGATCGCCGGCGTATCCGTGATGTTTACGGTTACGGCTGGCGGCGGGTCGGTGAGCACGCCGGCAACGACGACCAATGACAGTGGTGTCGCCCAGGCGGGCGCGTGGCGTCTGGGGCCCACCGCCGGGGATAACCGGCTCACCGCGTCGATCGCGGGCGGCGGTCAGTTCGTGTTCACTGCGACAGCACTGACCGGCGCGCCGACCATGGTGGCGACATCCGCCACATCGCAGTCGGGATTCCTGTCGTTCCCGGTGACGGCGGTACCGCGGGTTCGAGTCACCGGCGTGGGGGGAGCGCCGCTGGCTGGCGTTCCGGTGACCTTCGCGCTGGCTTCCGGGGATGCGACCGTCACCGGCCCGGTGGCCTACACCGACACCGCCGGCATCGCAGCACCGCTGGATTGGCGGCTGGGGCTCGACGGCGCGAGCACGCTCATCGCAACCACGACATTGGGCACGTCTGCCGTGACATTCACCGCGACGGGCGTGGCGCCCCGGTTTCTGATCGACCTGCGCTTCCTCACCACCATGACGCCCGACGTACGCGACGCGTTCGTGGCGGCCGCGCAGCGGTGGATGGGCATCATCACCGCGCATCTGCCGGCCGTCTCCGTCGACCTGCCCGCGGGAGCGTGTGCGGCGTCACAACCTGCCGTCCATGAGACGATCGCCGACCTGGTGATTTTCGCCGAAGTGTCGCCGATCGACGGCGTCGGCAACATCCTCGGCGATGCGAGTCCCTGCGCCACGCGCTCCGAATCGCAGCTACCGGTGCTCGGCAACATGGAATTCGATTCGGCCGACTTGCAGGCGCTACTCGGTACCGGCCAGCTGACCGCCGTGATCACTCACGAGATGGCCCACGTGCTGGGGTTCGGCACACTCTGGTCGTCGCTCGACCTGACCCAGGGATTGGGCACGAATGACCCGCTGTTCATCGGCCCGCAGGCACTCGGACTCTGGCCATCGTTCGCTCCGCAACTCGATTATTCGGGCCAACCCATCCCGCTGGAGAACTCGGGCGGCGCGGGCACACGCGACGCGCATTGGCGCGAGTCGGTCTTTCATACCGAACTGATGACGGGCTACATCGAAGCACCCGGCGTACCGATGCCGCTGTCAAAGCTGACGATCGCCACGATGGCCGACATGGGATATCAGGTCGACTACACCAGGGCCGATCCGTTCGCCGGCGACCTGCTCGCGGCGGGCAGCGTGTCACGACCGCCCACCTTGCTCGGCGAGCGCATTTCGGGCCCGCGGTGGCAGATCACGCCGCTGGGCGCCGAGCCATTGCACTAGCGGCGACAGCGATCGCAGCCGCCGCACCGGTCGATCGATTCGCCAAACCAGCTGAGCAGGACGCGCCGTCGACACTGTCGCGCCTGCGCGTAGCCGACCATTGCGTCAATGCGGCGCGCGGCCTCCCGCCGGCGGCGGCGCACCGGGGCCCAGTCGACATGCCCGCGTTCGGGCCGCAGCTCGGCCGCGAGCCGGTCGGCGGCGGCCACCACGCTGGCGGGGTGGCGATTCCGCCGTGACGGATCGCGCCACAGCTGCTCCACGACGCGCTCGGGCGGAAAGGTCGCATCGAGTTGGCGGCGCGGCAGTGCGGCGTCGACCGGATGGTGCAAGAGCACCGCGCGAGCCGGTGCCCCGTCGCGGCCGGCGCGACCGGCTTCCTGATAGTACGCTTCGGGCGTCGCAGGCATGGTCCAGTGCGCCACGACACGAATACCCGCCTTGTCGATGCCCATCCCGAAGGCGCACGTTGCCACCACGACTCGTACATCGTCGGCGAAGAATTGTCGCAGGGTGTCGCGCCGCTCCGTGGGCTCCATGCCGGCGTGGTACGGCGCCGCCGCGATGCCGCTGTCGCGGAGCACGCGCGTGAGGCCGTCGACCAGGGCGCGCGTGGGTGCGTAGACAATGCCGGCCCCGGCGACGGTGCGCATCAGTACGACCAGCCGGGCGATGCGATCGTCGCGACCGTGCACGGGCACGACGTCGAAGCGCAGATTGGGCCGGTCAAACGATCCGATCGCGTCATGCGCGCCGCGCCCGAACCCCAACGCGCGCTTGATTTCCGTGCGCACATCGGGCGTTGCCGTGGCGGTGAGCGCGACACACGGCGGCCGTCCGAGCGCCGTGCGCACCCTGCCGAGCGCCCGATAACTCGGACGGAAGTCGTGCCCCCACTCGACGATGCAGTGCGCCTCGTCGACGGCCAAGCGGGCCACCGACGCCTGCCGCGCGCGCAATTCGTCGACAACTCGCGGCAGCCGCTCGGGGGACAGGTACAGCAGGCGCAGCTCGCCGGCCGCCGCTGCTGCAAGGATGGAGGCCTGGCGATCGGCGTCAACCGAACTGTTCAGCGTCTCAGCCGCAATGCCGCGGCGTTGCAGCGACGCGACCTGATCCTGCATCAGCGCGATCAGCGGTGACACCACCAGGGTGAATCCGGCATCCGCCAGCGCCGGGATCTGGAAACAGAGCGACTTGCCACCGCCAGTCGGCAGCACGCCGAGCACGTCACGGCCGTGCATTACATGATGGATGATTCGCGACTGCAACGGGCGGAACTCCCGGTGACCGAACGATTGGCGGAGAATCTCGCGGGCGCGGGCAAGCGGAGAAGGCATGCCGCAATATCGGAACGCGCCGCGCCGCGCCGGGTGCATCGCAATGCGAACCGGCGCGCGATTTACGCGGGAGGCTCGTCGTCCGGGTCGGCCGGATGTGCCGCGCGCCAGCGGGTGAGGCCACGCAGCACGATGGCGGCGGCGAGCACGCCGATCGCCACCCAGGCAATGCGGCGGTCGTCACGCAGGATCGCGAGCACGGCGAGCGTCACACCCGCGGCGGCGGCCCCGAGGCCGATCCGTCTCATCGGTCGAGAAACGCCTGCACGGCTCGGCGAAAATCTGGCGTGGTGCGCGCCATGGCATTCACGCGCGCCCCAAGCAAAATGCCTTCTTCGACGCTGCGGCCGTCCAGTTCGACAAAGAGCTGCTTGGTGAGCGCGAAGGCGCTCCCGGCATGGTCGGCCAGTTGACGGGCGATCGACGCCGCTTCGGCATCGAAGCTGTCGCCGGTGAAGACGCGGCTTACCAGACCCATGCCAAGGGCTTCGACGGCGCTCACGGCGCGACCGGTGGCCACCAGCTCGAACGCGCGCTTTTCGCCGACCGCGCGGCGCAGCAGCGTCATCACCATGGCGGGGACGAACCCGCGCCGGATCTCCGGGAACCCGAGCTGGCTGGCCTCGGACGCGACCACCACGTCGCACGCGAGCGCCAGCCCGGCGCCGCCGGCGAGGGCGCGACCATGAACCGCCGCGATCGTCGGCTTGGGCAACCGGCGCAACGCGAGGAAGATCTCGCCCAGCGCCAAGGCGGCGCGCTCGTTCACTTCCACCGTCTGCTCGACCGACGCGAGCAACTCGCCGAGGTCGGCGCCAGCACAGAAGTCCCGGCCCGCCCCGCGAATGACCACGGCGCGAACGTCGCGATCGAGTTCGGCGCGCGCGAGCGATTCGGCCAGGCGATCGAGCATGGACGCGTTGAGTGCGTTGCGCTTCTCGTCGCGGTTGAGGGTCAGCGTAAACACGCCGTCGACGCAATCGGCGAGCAGCACGTCAGCCATCGGCCCGCCACCGTCGCGCGACCGCCCGCGGCACCTCGATGGTCATCCGCAGGAGCGCCGTGGAAAATACCTTGCCCTGCGCATCCGTCTTGAGCGACATGGTGCCGCCACCATCGAGCGCGCCGTGCAACAGGAAGTTGAGCGCGTGGAGGTTCGGCAGCTCGAAGCGTTCCACCGACTGCACCATGCCCTTGAAATGCGCCGCCACACGCCGACGAGTGACCTGCCGGCACAGCAACGGATAGAGGTCCGGGGCAAGCGCAATCAGCCCGACATTGGCGGTGTCGCCCTTGTCGCCGGATCGGGCATGCGCCAAGTACCGCAATTGCAGCGCTACGGTCGCGGTCACAGCAGTTCCACCTGCACCTCCGGCTCGATCAGTTCGCGTGCGATCAGCGCGGGCCAGTACGCAATGATCTCCTCGACGCGCGGCCGCCCGCCCGCGAATCCGGTGACGCTCGGCGGCCCGGTCAATACCAATGGCGCGATTTCGCGGGTGAAGCGCTCGACCGGCGCTCGGTCCCGGGCACGTACGCCCACTCGCAATGTGACTTCGGCGATGTCCGGATCGGGCGGTCCCGCGAGCCGGCCGTGCGTGGCGTCGACGCCCACCAGTTCGGTGAGCACCTGTTCGAACTCGAGCCCCAGTTCATCGAGCCGTCGTCGCAGCACCCGGTCCGCCGCGCGCGCCTTCGCCACGGCGTCGGGCCACGCATACACGAGGGTCCCCACCGCCTTGTATCCATAGAACCACGCAATCGACACCTTGAGCATCGCGGTGCGCGGCCGGCCGCGAATACCCGAGACGTGCACCCGGTTGCGCCCGGCCTGGAGCAACCGGATCGTCGTGAAGTCGGCCACACCGTCCGGCGTGATGTAGTCGGTCGGATCGCCCATCTCGTAAACCAGTTGTTCCGACACCGACGCGACGTTCACCACGCCGCCGGTCCCGGGGTGCTTGGTGACCTCGAAGGTCCCGTCGGCGTAAACCTCCGCGATGGGGAAGCCGACGTCCTCGAGGTGCGGCACGCGACGCCAATTCTTGAGCAGATTGCCACCGGAACTCTGTGCCCCGCATTCGAGAATATGGCCCGCGATGGTGCCGGCGGCGATCCGGTCCCAATCATCGAACGCCCAGCCGAATTCATGCACCAGCGGGCCGAGTGTCAGGCCAGTGTCGGTGACACGTCCCGTGATCACCACGTTCGCGCCACGCTGCAGCGCTTCAACAACCGGGGCCATGCCGAGATAGGCATTGGCCGATCGCACGTGCGCGCGCACCTGGCTCAACGGTTCACCGGTGTCCATGTTCGCGAGCGGCTCGCCCCGCGCCGCGAACGCGTCCAATCGATCCATGAGGTCGTCCCCGGTGACAAGCGCAATCCGGATCCGGTCGCCGAGGCCGAGCCGGTCGACGACCGTACGCAACGCGATCGCGCACGCGCGCGGATTGACGCCGCCAGCGTTCGAGACAACCCGGATGCCGCGCTCGGCAATATCGGGCAGGATCCGCTCGAGCTGGGTGACGAAGTCGCGGGCAAAACCGGCGTCCGGGTCGCGGCTTCGCTGCTTCTGGAGAATCGACATGGTGACTTCAGCGAGGTAATCGAGCACCAGATAATCGATCGGACCGCCCCGCACCTGTCGCAGGGGTGCCTCGAGCCAATCGCCCCAGAATCCCTGCCCGGCGGCGATGCGCACCGTGCGTGCAGCGGTCATCGCGGGGCCAACCACTCCGGCAACATCACCTCGCGGGTCCAGATGCGATCTTCGCCTTCGAGTGCGACCACGGTGATCAAGGGCGTGAAGCCCGTGGACAGCGCGATCGGAAGCGGCGCCTGCACAAACCGGTCTTCGCGCACCGCCGCAGCAGCGATCGGTCGCATCGGCGAACCTCCCCCGTCCAGCGAATAGGGCTTGCCGACGTAATACCGGACATTCAGCGTCATGGTCCAGTCATGCGGACCTTCCGGATCGGCGAACGCCGGCGACAGCACGATCACCATGCTGTCGCCGATGATGCTGTCGGGCGGATCGAACGACGCGCGCGAAAAGGCGTAGTTGATCGGCGCTGCGTTGAACTGGCGATCGTGGTGGTCGAGAAACATCAGCCCGAAATCCGTAAATCGCGACCACTGATCTCGCGGCATGTGCGTGTCGACGATCACGTGGGTCACCCACGCCGGCACCGGAAGGACCAATCGCACCGGCGCGTCGCTGCGGCGCGTCAGCGTTGTGTCGTGCTCGGCCCCGACCAGACCGGCGCGCAGCCGAACCGGCACCGGCCGGGCGGTCAGATTGCGGGCCGTCACATGCAGCGTGTCGTGCATGAATGTGGCGCCGAGACGCACCGGCGCCGTGTGCACCGTGATGGTAGCGGAAGATGATGCGACGGGGCTCGCGATCGCGTCGACTTCGTACACCCCGGCCACGACATCCTGTGCGCCCACATCATACAACCCGGCGCCCTCGGCGAATCCGGCCACGACCGACGCGCCATCGCGGAACGGCATGCCGCCCGGCTCCTGCAGCGACGCTTCGACCCGTTCATCGGCATGCAACGTGGCAACCTGCACCTGCAACCCGCGACCCGAGTCCGCAGCGACAAACACGCGTCCGGTGCCGCCGGGCGGTGGCGACACGGTGTCGGGAGTGACCGGACCGGTGGCCGGGAATGCGACGCGCACGGTGACCGGAATCACCGCGAGCGGACCGGCGGTGCTGTCCTGGCCCTCGACGACGATCGCCGTGGTCGACTCACCCGGCGATGACAGCGCCTCCGATGCGATCGCCGCGGTGAACGTGCTCCGTCCATGATCGAGCACGACGGTTTCCGGGATGCGGAGCCAGGCCGCCGGCGCGTGCAAACGCACCACCAGCGTTGCGGCCGTGTCGGTACGCCGCAGGGTGACGCGCGCGCCAACACCACCCTTCGCGGCGCCGAGCGGTACGGTCAGCAGTACGCCACCGCGCCCCATGACCTGGCCAACATCGACGGCGATCGTGGGCAGGTCGTGCGGTTGATCGAGCCATTGCCACGCGCGGAAGAGATCCGGAAGGCCAGCGCCCAGGTCGACCACATGGCCGGAGGGAAGCGCGCGTGCGGACACGCGCAATGCCTGGCGCAGCATGACCGCGCTGGCGGTGCGATGGCTGGCGTGGAGCGCCGACACCAGGCGGGCCAGCAGTCCGGCGGCGTAGGGCGTTGCCATGCTGGTGCCCGCTTCGGTTTCCTGGCCACGCGCGAAATTCGGCACCGTCGAGAAGGCCATGCCGGGCGTGACGATGTCCGGTGCGGCCAGTTCGCCGCCGCGACTGGAAAACGATGCCACCGGATCGGCGAGTGTCGTGCTGGCGGGCAGGCCACCGAATAGCAGCGGCAGCGTGGCACCCACCGAAATCACTCGTGCGGCGCTGCCGGGCATGCCGATCGTGCTCAGGCCCGGACCGTCGTTGCCGGCGGCGATCGTCATCGGCACGTCCGGATGGGCAGCCAGCACCGAGTCGATCAGCTGATCGATGCGGGCGGTGCCTTCGACCTCGTTGCCGACACCAAACGACATGCTCACCACCAGCGGCATGCCGCGATCGTGGGCGAAACGGATCACGTAGTCGAGCGCGCGCACCATCGAACCTGTCACGGTCACAGCACCGTCGGCGTCGTTCGCGATCTTGGCCCCGATCAGGTTGGCGCCGGGGGCGACGCCGTCGAACCCGGCAACGCCGTACAGATCATGGCCCGCTGCTATGCCGGCCACATGAGTGCCGTGACTGCTGGTGTCGAAAAAGAGATCCAGCTGCGGTACCCCGGCGGAATCGGCGAGGTTGGCGGCGAGATCCACCGGCGTGGGGAGCCGTTCGAGCGTGTGTGGCGTACGCGGATGCCACCCGAAGAACTGGTGCGCCACCGCAAAATCGTGAATCGGCTCGGCGTGGGCGAGGGTGCCATCGCCTTCGGTGTCGACAAAGAGTGCCCATCCATCGGGCGTCCGAGCGACGACCATGGGAAGCGAATCATCGATGTTGCCGTTGCCGTTGAGGTCGGCGGCCGGCGCCTGCCCCAGCGTGCGTTCGATCAGTTCGCCACCCCAGATCGCTCCAGCGCCGGCGAGGGCCGCGACATGGGTGGCGCCGCCGAGCCGGTGCGTGCCGACGACGAGCGTGTCACCCCGGCGCACGAGGCGGTGCAGGCTGACGCGCCCTTCGCCCGAGAAGTCGCGCAGGTCGAGGATCTTCGGGCCGCCAGCCGTCGTCGTGGCGAGGCCCGGTACGCCCGGATCGAGGCCGCTGTCGAGAATGGCGATCAAGACGCCCGCACCGTTCCACGCAGGGTGCGCCGCCGCGAACCGATCGACGCCGGTGGCACGCAACGCGATTTCGCCACGGGCATACGCGGCAGTGGCGGAGTCGTGCAGCGCCACGTTGTCGGCGGGCGCGAGGCAGTGAGCGCCACCGTTCTGGGCGCACTGTTCGGCCAGCGTAGGCGACGCCGACGGCGGCACCACGACAGGTGCCGAGGTCGCCGGCGGCTGCGGCGTGGGTTGCTGCACCGCCGCGGGATGCGCGGCGCACGCCGCGCAGATCGATGCCACCGCGATCAGGGCAACCGCGCGATTCACGCCGAAACTCCTTCCAGCACAAACGGCCCGAGATGCGGCCCGCGATTGAGCGTCACGACGCGGAGCAGGAATGCCAGCGTCGCGCG
Organism: uncultured Gemmatimonadales bacterium; assembly: GCA_963796635.1. Lineage (GTDB taxonomy): Bacteria > Gemmatimonadota > Gemmatimonadetes > Gemmatimonadales > GWC2-71-9 > Palsa-1233. The sequence continues at coordinate 997,606 of CAWCMH010000001.1, read as the reverse complement.
GGTCTGCTCCGGCAGCACGATCGCGTCGACGAATCCTCGTGCGGCCGCGTACCGGGCATCGAGCTGCGCCTCGTAGTCGGCGCGCATCGCGTCGATCGACGCCTGCGTCGCCGCATCGAGTGGCTGGCCCGCCTTGCGCGCCTTCTCGATGGCGGTGCCATGCGCGGCCATCACGGCCGACTCGCCTTCCATCACGGCCATTCGCCCGGTGGGCCACGAGAGGATGAAGTCCGGATCGAACCCCTGCCCCGCCATCGCGTAATAGCCGGCACCCGACGCGTGGTTGATCGTCAGCACCAGCTTGGGCACCACGGCTGTCGCCATCGCCTCGACGAACCGTGCACCCGCGCGAATGATGCCGTTGTGCTCGGCATCGGGACCCACCATGAACCCGCTCACGTCCTGCACGAAGAGCAACGGCAACCGTTCGCGGTTCGCGTTGTCAATGAAATAGGCGACCTTCTCCGCACTTTCCGCGTAGACGATGCCGCCGAACCGCGGCGGCTCCCCGTCCGGCCGCTTGATCAGCCCGCGCTGATTCGCGATCAACGCGATGGCTTGCCCTTCGATGCGCGCATGACCGCAGATGAACTCGGCCGCGCGGTCGGGCTGGAACTCGTCGATCTCGCCGGCGTCGACCAGCGCATCGAGTACGTGGCGCATGTCGTACGACAGGCGATGGTCGTGCGGCAGCACCTCGTCGAGCGACGCGGCATCGCGACGCGGCGCCCGCGATGGCGACGGCGGAGCGACCGCGGCAGGGCGCGGCAGGCGTCCGACATACTCGCGAATCCGGTCGATGCAATCGGCATCGGTAGCGGCGCGATAATGGGCGACTCCGCTGACGATCGTGTGCGTCTCCGCGCCTCCGAGTGTCTCCGCGTCGACGGTTTGCCCCGTCGCGCCCTTGACGAGGTTCGGGCCGCCGAGGCCCATGAAGGAGGTGCCCTCGACCATGAAGATCACGTCGGACAGCGCCGGCAGGTAAGCGCCGCCGGCGATGCAGCTACCCATCACGGCCGCGACCTGCGGCACGTGCAGATAGTGCCGCATGAGCGAGTTGTAGTAGAAGATGCGCGCGGCACCGTATTGCCCGGGAAAGACGCCTTCCTGGTACGGCAGATTGACGCCAGCGGAATCGACCAGATAGACGATCGGGATGCGTTCGCGCATGGCGCATTCCTGCGCGCGCAGGATCTTGGTGATCGTCTCCGGCCACCACGCACCTGCCTTCACCGTGGCATCGTTCGCGACCACCACCACTTCGCGCCCGGCGACAACGCCCACGCCGGTGATGACACCGGCCGCCGGGGCGTCGCCACTCGTAGCGATCGTACGCCACCAGCAGGCCGATCTCGAACCATGGTGCGTCGGGGTCGAGCAAGCGGGCCACGCGCTCACGCGGTGACAACTGCCCGCGGGCGTGCATACGCTCCACGCGCGCCGGACCGCCGCCCTGACCGATCCGGGCCGCGAGCGCGCGATATTCGTCGCTCAACGCGCGCAGCCGCGACTCGCGTTCAGCGCCGGAAGATGCCATCGTGCTCAGTCGTGCAGATGGGTACGCGCCCAGTCCTGGACGTACGCGATCAAGTCGGTGGTGGGGGTGCCCGGCCCGAACAGCCGGCCGATCCCCTGCCCGCTGGAGTTCGTCCATGTCCTCCTGCGGAATGATGCCGCCACCAGTGACCAGGATGTCGTCGCGCCCCTGATCGACCAGTAACTGCCGGACGCGCGGGAACAACGTCATGTGCGCGCCCGACAGGATCGAGAGACCGACCACGTCGACATCCTCCTGGACGGCCGCCGACGCAATCATCTCGGGCGTCTGGTGCAGCCCGGTGTAGATCACTTCCATGCCGGCGTCGCGCAGCGCCGCGGCGACCACCTTGGCACCGCGGTCATGACCATCCAGACCGGGCTTGGCGACCAGCACGCGCACCGGCCGCGTGGCGGCCGCATCGGACACAGCCATCATGACAACTCCGTGGCGGGGATCACTTGAAGCGCAGCAATCCGGCGAGTCCGTCGACCGCCGGCGCCAGCGCCTCGTCGTAGATCACATCGAGCGCGACATGCTGGCGCAGGGCCTCTTCGATGGCATCGTCGATCACGTCGACGGTGGGCTGCACCTCGCCGTCGGCCCGCAGGTCACGCGCCAGCGTCGACAGGCGACCGGTGGTGGCGGAGCGGAAGCCGTTGAGCGCGGCGTCACCGCGAACCAGCAGCAAGCGCACCTTGCCTTGCGCCAGTGCGTTCAACGTTTCGCGAACACCGTTGACGGCCCACCCAGTGCCCAACCCCTCGGCCAGTTCATCGACGTGGCGGGATTCCTCCATTCGGGCGTGGTGCGCGTGCACGTCCATCGTGAGCCGGTGCACCGCTTCGGGCGTGGCATCCTTGGGCGAGATGCGGGCGATGCCGATCAGGCGATCGGCCAGATAGTTGTGCAGGAATGGCTCGAACGCCGCGGCCTCGGTGCCCGGTGCCGCGATGACGATCTGATGGCCTGGGGACGTGCGATCGAGCTCGAACAAGGCGCGCGCGACGGCGTCGAGATGCCGGCGCTTCTCGTCGCGGATCCGATTGTGGTAGGCGTGCTCGCCGGTGGCATCGTTGCGCGCACCCGCGGCGTGATACCGGCCACCGCGCGTGAAATCCGATGTCACCTTGTGCACGACCTTCGCGGCGAGTGCCGTGACTTCCCAGATGAGCGCGGTGGTCCGATCGAGCGTCACGGTGAAGATGCGGCCGAATTCCGCCTCGCTGGCGGCGAGCTCGCGCACCAGCGGCGTGTGATCGACGGCGAGGCGTGATCGGTGCACCTGAGGCAGCGGTCGCACCTCGAACAGATGCAACGGACCGCTCGCGAAGATGGCGATGCCCTGGGTGTGCGGGAGGTCGGCCGGGTCGGACAGCAGCGCGATGATCCGGGCGAGGTCTGCCCGAATCTCCTCCTGCGCGGCCTTGTCCCATCCCATCGACGGCAGGGCATACTCGAGTGCCTTGACGCGGTTTCTGGCCTTGGTCAGGTACTTCTGCCGCACCCGGTCCCGGGGTTCGAGCTTGAGATAGCAGCTCACCACCGGCGCCGGGCCAGGTTGCATGTGCAGCACGTCCTGCGATTCCACCGAATGGCGACGCTTGGCCATCGGACGCTCCCATTTCGTTGCTAGAAGAACACCGGCTCGCGATAGGCGCCCCACACCGACTCGAGCACGTGACGAATCTCGTACAGCGTGCAATACGCCCGGGCGCACTCGAGCATCGCCGGAATGATGTTGACGTCGGCCACCGCGGCGGCGCGCAGGGCGTCGAGCCGCGTCGCCACGAGCGCTGCGTCACGGGACGCGCGCAGGGCCGCCATGCGATCGCGCTGGGTGCGTTCGGCTGTGTCGTCGATCCGGAGAATGTCAAACGGCGGTTCGTCGGCCTCGACAAAGGCGTTGAGGCCGACCACCAGCCGGCGTCCGGCCTCGACCTCCTGCTGATAACGCGCGGCCGACCGCGCGATTTCGCGCTGGAACCATCCCGCCTCGATGGCGGCGACGGTCCCCCCCATCGCGTCCACTTCGGCAAAGATGGCCTCCGCCTCCGACTCAAGCTGCTCGGTCAGCGCTTCCACGAGGTACGACCCACCGAGCGGATCGGCCACATTCGCCACGCCGGTTTCGTACGCCAGGATCTGCTGGGTGCGCAGCGCGACGCGCACCGACAGCTCGGTGGGGAGTGCCAGGGTTTCGTCCATCGCGTTGGTGTGCAGCGACTGCGTCCCGCCGAGCACCGCGGCGAGCGCCTGGTATCCGACGCGCGCGACGTTGTTCATCGGCTGCTGCGCCGTCAGCGACACGCCGGCGGTCTGACAGTGGAACCGCATCCGCAGCGACCGCTCATCGCGGGCGCCATAGCGTTCCCGCAAGTGTCGCGCCCAGATGCGCCGGGCCGCGCGCAACTTGGCGATCTCCTCGAAGAAATCGTTGTGCACGTCCCAGAAGAACGACAGTCGCGGCGCGAACCGATCGATATCGAGCCCACGTGCGACGCCGCGTTCCACGTACGTGAACCCGTTCGCGAGCGTGAAGGCCAGCTCCTGCGCGGCGGTCGCCCCGGCCTCGCGGATGTGGTAGCCGGAGATGGAAATCGAGTTCCATTGCGGCGTGTGCGTACTGGTCCACTCGAACAGGTCGACGATGATCTTGAGCGACGGTTCGACGGGATAGATCCAGGCGTGCTGCGCCACGAATTCCTTGAGGATGTCGTTCTGGATGGTGCCCTGCAACTTGTCGATCGCCACGCCCTGTCGTTCCGCGGCGGCCACGAAAAAGCAGAACAGGATCGCGGCCGGTCCGTTGATCGTCATCGACACGGAGACCTGGTCGAGCGGGATCCCGTCGAACAACGTCTCCATGTCGGCGAGCGACGAAATCGCCACGCCGCACTTGCCGACCTCGCCCTCGGAGCGCGCGTGATCGGAGTCGTAGCCCATCAGAGTCGGAAAATCGAAGGCCACCGACAATCCGGTCTGACCGCGAGCGAGCAGAAACTTGTAGCGCCGGTTGGTGTCTTCGGCGGTGCCGAATCCGGCGAACTGGCGCATGGTCCAGAGGCGCCCGCGGTACATGTTGGCGTGAATGCCGCGCGTGAACGGGTAGACGCCGGGCGGTGGTTCGGGCGCGGCGACATCGATCGGGGCGTAGACCGCGTCGAGCTCGCGTCCGGAAATGGTCGTGAAGTCGCTGTCGGTGCGATGCGGCATCGCCGCCACCCGCGCCTTCCATTCGGCGATTTCGGCGCGCAACTGGTCGAGTTCGTGCTGCTGCGTGGCGAGCCGGTCGAGCAGCGCATCGTGGTCGGCGAGATTGGTCACACGCGAGCTCCTTCCTTGAGGCCGGCGACGATCTCCGCGGCGACGTCATACGGCGCCGTGCGCCCGGCCGCGAGATCGCCGAGCCGCGCCGCGATGAGGCTGTCGGCATCCGATTCACGCCAGAGCCACCGCCGCATCGCGCGGTCGACGACATCGTGCGTGCGACGCGCGATGCGTTCGCGACGACGAACTTGCAGCGTGCCCGACGTGTCCAGCCACTGCCAGTGCCGATCGAGTTCGTCGCGCAGCATCTGCGTGCCGTCATCGTTGATCGCCGCCGTCAGCAGCACGGGTGGCCGCCAGCGGGTGTCGTCGACCGGCGCCGGCATGCTGGTGGTGGCCACGGCCCCGTGATGTCCCCGGCCCATTCGTGACGCCCGGCCCATCCGCAGATCGAGCGCGGTCTCGACGTCGCGGCGCAACTTGTCGGCGCCGGGACGATCACGCTTGTTGATGACGAAGATGTCGGCCGCTTCGATGACACCCGACTTGAGCGTCTGGATGCCATCGCCCGACTCGGGAACGAGAATCAGTGCGGTCGAATCGGTCATGCGCGCGACATCGAGCTCCGACTGCCCCACGCCCACCGTTTCGACGATGATGCGGTCGAACCCGGCCGCGTCGAGGACGTCGCACACTTCGCCGGTCGACGTGGCCACGCCGCCGAGCGACCCGCGCGTCGCCATCGAGCGGATGTAGACGCCGGGATCGAGGGCCACGGACTCCATCCGGATCCGGTCACCGAGCAGCGCACCGCCGGTGAACGGCGAGCTGGGATCGACCGCCACGACACCGACCCGCAGGTCGATGGCGCGGTAGGCGGCGACCAGGCGTTCCGTGATGGTGGACTTGCCCGCCCCGGGAGGACCGGTCACTCCGATGCGACGCGCCCGGCCGAGCCGCGGGTGCAGCGCCGCCAGCAATTCCTCGAAGCCGTCCCGACCGTTCTCGACGATCGACACCGCCCGGGCCAGCGCCGGCACGTTTCCCGCGATCAACCGATCGACGAGCATCGCATCAAGCATGTCGGAAGCTACCACCGCCCTCGAAACCGACAACAGCGCAGTGCCGCCGTTCCAGGACATTCACGACGTCAGGCGATCGAGGTCGACCGGTGATGGAACCTGCCGTCGCAACAGCAGCCGTTCCGCCCGCGCAGGCGTGGCGCCCAGCACGTCGATTTCGATGCCGCGCAGCACGAATCGCTCGCCGGCCTGCGGGATGCGGCCGGCAAGTTCGGCCAGCAGCCCACCGAACGACGCGGCCGATGTCACCGGCAGCGCCACGTCAAAGTGCTCCGCCACCGCCGCCGGCGCGATCGAACCGTCGACCTCGAGCAGGTCGCCCGTCGGCGGCGGCGGGGCCAACACGGCGTCGTCCTCGTCGGCGATCTCTCCGACGAGCGCCTCGAGCAGGTCCTCCAGCGTCACGATGCCCGCCGTGCCCCCGAATTCGTCGACGACCACGGCGAGGTGCTGACGTTCACGTTGCATGTCGAGCAACACGTCGGCGGCCGCGCGCGATTCGGGGGCAAACGACACCGGTCGCAGCGGCAGCGGATCGCCGGGATGGTACTTGAACAGGTCGAACGCGTGCACCATCCCGACAATCTCGTCGAGCGTCGCACCGTAGACCGGCACGCGGGTGTAGCCGCTTTCGGTGAATACCGCCTCGACGTCGGGATACGCGGCATCCTGGGGCAGCGCGACCACGTCGGTGCGCGGCGTCATCACTGCGCGCACCGGCCGGCCGGCAAACGTCATCACACCGCCGACCATCGCCAACTGGTCGCCGCTCACTCCCGAGGCACTGCCCTCGCGCGCCAGCGCGCGCACATCGTCGCGCGAATCGCGCTGATGCACCGGCAACGCGACGCCGAGCAGGGTGGTCCACCCCCGCAGCACCGGCCGCACCCATTCCACCACGCGCTCGGCGCGGGGTACCGTGAGCCAGCGCGGCAACAGGTATCCGCCGAGCAATGTCACCGGAACGCCGAGGACGATGACCAGGATGGCGATCTCGACGTCGCTCATGTGGCGAAACAATCCCGGAATCGCCGCCCCGACGAGCACGACACCGAGCGACGTCGCCGCGGTCGACGCCGTGACCTGACGCTGCGTCGTCACCAGCCAGCCGAGCGACTCCCGGGTGCCCCGAAGCCGGCGCCCGATCGCATCGGCCAGCGCCACTCGCGCCGTGGTCACGAGCGCGGCGGTCGCCGCCGAGCCGGCAAAAGCGAGAGATAATCCGATCAGCAGCAGCAGCCACCTCATGATTCGTCACGCGTCGCACGGGCCGGCGGCCAGATCGCCACGCGTCGCACGCGTCGCCGCACGACCAGTTCGACCACGAAGCGCCATCCGTCGATATCCCGTTCCTCGCCGGTGCGCGGCACGTGGCCCAGCGCTGCGAGGACCAGTCCGCCCACCGTCGCCACCTGTTCGTGGCCGAAATCGTGCTGCAGTTCGACCTCGAGTTCCGCCAGCGGTACGCCGCCCTGCACCGTGTAGTGTCCGTCGTCGTGGCGCAGCAGCGGCTCGACTTCGTCCACGTCGTGTTCATCCTGGATCTCACCGACGATCTGCTCGAGCACGTCCTCCAGCGTCAGCAGGCCGGCCGTGCCGCCGAACTCGTCGACCACGACGGCGAGATGGCCGCGGCCGCGCTGGAAGTCGCGCAGCTGACGATCGAGCCGCTTCGCTTCGGGCACGAAGACGGCCGGACGGATGAGGTGTTGCCAAGGGTCGTGCGTGGCGGTGCCGTTATGCAGACGTGACAGCATGTCCCGGGCGTGGAGCACGCCGACGACCGCATCGGGATGCGCATCGAACACGAGCACCCGCGCGTGTTCACTGCGGCGCAGCGTGGCGATCACCTGCTCCTCGCTGTCCGCCACGTCGACCGCGACGATGTCGATGCGAGGGGTCATGACCTCGGAGACGGTCGTGTCGGCCAGGGAAAAAACGCCCAACGCCATGTCGTGCGACGACTGGCCCGCGCTGGCCGGCTCGGGCACGTGTGGACTCCGGCGATCCAGCCGCGTCGCCAGCGCGAGCAGCGGCAGGAATGCCGGTCGCAGCCGCAGGGCAGCGATCCGCGCATAGGGCACCAGCTCAGGCGCGAGCACGGCCAGCGTGCGGGGGGCCAGGTCACCGACCGCCCACACGAGCACGGCGACCAGCAGCACGCGCAGTAGCGCGGTGATCACCGGGTACGACCACCAGCTCATGGCCGTGGCCCCGAGCGCCGCAGCGACGGTGAGCAGGGTGAGATGCATGACGTGGAACGCGCGCGCGACCGGCATCGCCGCGTTGTCAGCGTCGAACCCCATGGCACGCCCCGCGAGTTCGACGGTGCCCTCGCCGGCGAGCGAGATCACGGCGGCGAGCAGCATGACCAGGCCGGCAAGCGCCGGCAGCCCGCGGATCAGTTCGGGCATCTTAGCATGGCAACGTACCGTTCCTGAAGCTGCCACATGGCACCGGTCGTGCGCGTCGCATCGTCGGCATGGTCATGGCCGAGGACGTGCAGCACCCCGTGCACGATGACGCGGAGCAGTTCCTCTCGCACCGAACAGCCGTGCGCCCGTGCGTGTCTCGCGACGACATAACGGCAGATGTAGACGTCGCCGACCACGGACGCATCCGGTTGCGGCAGCGTGAACGAAATCACGTCAGTGGGCCGCGCGTGGCCCAGGTGCTGCGCATTGAGATCACGCATCGGTCGGGGGCCGAGAAACGTCACGGTGATGTCCGCGTGGCGCGCTTCGCCGGCCAGCACGGTGGCGACGGCACGTCGCACCAGGGCTGCACCCTGCGACACAGCACCATGCCCGTGCACCGCACAACGCGCGGGTGCCTCGATCATCCCGATTGGTCATCGGCGTAGGCGCGGATGATGTCCTTGACGAGCCGGTGTCGCACCACGTCGCGTTCATCGAGGTAATGGAATGCAATGCCGGCGATACCCGGCAGGATCCGCTCGATCTGAATCAGGCCCGAGTCTTCGCGCCGCGCCAGGTCGACCTGGGTCTTGTCGCCGGTCACGACCACGCGACTGTTCACGCCCAGTCGGGTGAGGAACATCTTCATCTGCGCGCCGGTGGCGTTCTGTGCTTCGTCCAGGATGATGAACGCATCGGACAAGGTCCGGCCGCGCATGTACGCGAGCGGCGCGATCTCGATGACCCGCGTATCGAGGGCCTTCTGCACCCGGTCGTTGGGCATCATGTCTTCGAGCGCGTCATACAACGGCCGCAGGTACGGGTCGACCTTCTGCTGCAGGTCCCCCGGCAAGAAGCCGAGGGACTCGCCCGCTTCGACGGCGGGGCGCGCCAACACGATGCGCCGGACCCGCTTCCGCGCCAGCGACTCCACCGCCTTGGCGACGGCGAGGTACGTCTTGCCCGTGCCCGCGGGACCGATCCCGACCACCACGTCGTGCTCGTCGATCAGGCGGAGATATTCGCGCTGCCCGGGTGTCTTGGGCATGATGGCGCGGCGCAACCCGGGCAACACGATCTTGCCGGGCGCGTCGGGCGCGCCAAGGGCACCGACGTCACCGTGGCTCGCCAGGCGGAAGACATCTTCCGCGCTGATCGCCTGCCCGCTGCGTGCCAGGTCAATGAGCCCCTGCACCACGGGCGTGGCGCGCGCCAGCGCATCGCCGGTGCCCATCAGCGTGACCGCGTCGCCGCGTTGCGACACCCGTACGCCCAGCGCCCGTTGCAACTCGACGAAGTTGGCCTCGTTCACGCCCGCCAGCAGCAGCGGATCGGCGCCGTCGGCGAGCAGGGAGCGCCGTTGCGGATCCGGACTCATTCCACCGTGACGTGCAAATGCAGCGCGGCAAGATCCCGCGGCGCGACCGCGACGGGCGCGCCCTCCAGCAGCGCACGCGCGGCGGCCGTCTTGGGAAACGCGATGACGTCGCGCAACGACCCGCCACCCGCCAGCAGCATCGCGATCCGGTCGAATCCGAGCGCAAAGCCGCCGTGTGGCGGCGCGCCCGAGGCCAATGCATCGAGCAGGAATCCGAACCGCTTGCGCTGCTCCTCGGCGCTGATGCCGAGCAACCGGAACACAGTCGACTGCAGCGCGGCGTCGGTGATCCGGATCGACCCGCTGCCAAGTTCGTTGCCGTTGTACACCGCGTCGTAGTGCAACGCCCGGCACCGCCACGGTTCGTCGCCCAGCCGGCTCAGGTCGTCGGGATGCGGCGACGTGAATGGATGATGGGTGAATACCCACGTGTCCGACGCGGGATCGTGCTCGAACAACGGGAAGTCCACCACCCACGCGAACGCGTGCGCACTGCGCGGTGCGACATCCGGCCGCTGCACCAGGGCGGTGCGCACGGCGTGCAGTGCGGCCGAGGTATTCCGGTCGGCACCCGCGACGGCAAGGCACACGCTGCCGACCGGCGCGCCGATCCGCTCCAGCGTCGCGACGCTCAGCGCCTTGACACCTTGACCTTCCCACCCCGCGTCCGCGTGGCGCGCCCAGATCAGGCCGCCCCCGCCCGCCGCCTTGGCGGCGGCGGCCAGCTGATCCAGGTCCTTGCGCGACAGGGCGGCGGCCAGCGGAGCAACCAGGGCGCGCACCCGACCGCCGCTCGCGACCGCCTCGCGCACAAACGGCGCAACATCGCCCGACAGCAACGGCGTGATGTCGTCAATCTCGAGATCATATCGCAAGTCGGGCTTGTCGACACCAAACCGCTCCATCGCATCGTGATGCGACAACCGGACGAACGGCGCGGTCACCTCGTACCCGGCCTCCGCCCACAAGTCCACCAGCACCCGTTCGACCAGCGGGAGGACATCAGCCTGGGTGACGAACGACGCCTCGATGTCGATCTGCGTGAATTCCGGCTGACGGTCCGCCCGCAGGTCCTCGTCGCGGAAGCAGCGCGCCAGCTGGAAGTACCGGTCGAAACCGGCAATCATCAGCAGCTGCTTGTACAGCTGTGGCGACTGCGGCAGCGCATAGAACTCGCCCGGATGCACCCGACTGGGCACGAGATAGTCACGCGCCCCTTCCGGCGTCGGTGTGGTCAGGATTGGCGTCTCGATCTCGAGAAAGCCCAGGTCGGTGAGCGTGCGGCGCGCGCGCTGCAACAGGCGATGGCGCAAGATCAGATTGCGCTGCAATTCGCTCCGGCGCAGGTCGAGCACGCGGTGTTCCAGGCGAAGTTCCTCGGCCGCCAATTCTTCGCCCTCGCGGCGCGCGACCAGAATGGCGGGCGTCACGGCCGGCCCGACCACGCGGAGGCGGGAGACACGAACCTCGACCTCGCGCGTCGGCATCGTCACATCGCGAGCCGGCTCGGCGCGCCGGACGACTTCGCCTTCGACGGAAAGCACCGTTTCCGGCGATGCGCCCGCCGCAGCGACCAAGTCCTCGGGCGCGGTCCAGTCCGGATCACACGACAACTGAATCAGTCCGGTGCGGTCGCGCAGATCGAGAAACACGATTCCGCCCAAGTCCCGGCGCCGGTGTACCCAGCCGCCGAGCGTGACCTTGGTGCCGACGTCCTCGCTGGAAAGGGCGCCGCAATAGTGCGTTCGGAGCGACGTGGCAGCGGACGGTGACGGGGGGTGGCTCAGTGTTGACTCGACGGAAATTGGACGGTCAAGCTAACCGTCGCAGCCCGTTCCGGGCAAGAAACCTGCGTCAGCGATGCACGTTACAGATCACATGAAGTGGCGTTGGTATCATGCTGCGGCATCATGACTTGGGCGCAGCCGCATGCGCGACAACCGGCGGCGGATGGCAGAGTCGATCGGAATCAATTCCACGCATTGCGAGTCCGGCAGAGCGCCGGCGGCGCGGGCGCGGCACGACACGACCTTACTATTTGACGCATGGCCGCTGCAACCACGCTCCTCGATCTCGACCCGCCAACGGCATTAGCCCGAGTGCAATCATGGACGACCGAGCGTGGCCTGCCGGCGTACCGGGCGCGACAGATCCTCCGCAGGCTCTGGGTGGCGCCGATCGCACGCTGGAGCGACGCCAGCGAACTCCCGGCGTCACTGAGGCGGGCGCTCGACGAGTCCTGGCCGCTGCCGCGGCTCACAGCCGCCGTGGTGCAGCAGTCGCTTGACGGCACCCGCAAGTATCTCTGGACCTTGTCCGACGGTGAGCAGATCGAGTCGGTGCTGATCCCGAGCGGCAAGCGACGCACCCTGTGCATTTCATCCCAGGCGGGTTGCGCGCTGGGCTGCGTGTTCTGCGCGACAGGACGGATGGGATTCCGGCGAAACCTCCTGCCCTGGGAGATCGCCGGTCAGGTGCGCGAACTGATGCTCGCAGACCCGGCGGACAAGCCCACCAATATCGTGTTCATGGGCATGGGCGAACCGTTGCTCAACTGGGACGCGGTGAACGTGGTGCTCACCACGCTCAATCACCCGGACGGGTTCGGCATCGGCGCCCGGCACATCACCGTATCGACGGTGGGGATCGTGCCCGGCATGCTGGCCCTGGCGCAGCGCCCGGAGCAGTTCCGCCTGGCGATCTCGCTGCACGCGGCCGATCCCGCGGCGCGCAACGATCTGATGCCGATCGAACGGAAATACCCGCTCACCGCGGTGCTCGAAGCGGCCGCGACGTTTCGTCGACGGATCACGTTCGAATACGTGGTGATTGCCGGGCGCAATGACAGCGACGCGGCGGCCGTCGCGCTGGCGTCGCTGGCGCGCCGGCTGGGTGCCCACGTCAACCTGCTGCCCTTGCATCCTGGCGGGGCTCCCGGCCTGGTCCCCGTCGATTCGAGAAAGCTGACCCATTTTCGCGACCAGCTCACGGTTCGCGGCGTGGAAGCCGTGGTGCGGCGGAGCCGCGGACTGGACATCGACGCGGCGTGCGGTCAGCTGCGCGTCAACACCGAACGGAGGCGGCGCGCGGCGGCCAGCTAGTTCCTCGCCGGCGGCTGTCGCACGATCCACGCAGCAATGTCTGATATCACCACTGGATCGACGTGGCCCAGCACATTGTAATCGGCCGGTGACGGACGCCCGGTGCCCGACATGAACAGGTGGTTCAGCGTCGGGTACCGCTTGACGGTGATGTCGGTGCGTGGTCCGACCGCCGTCAGCCATGCATCGAGTTGGTCGGGAGTCACCTGATAGTCCCGCATCCCCTGCAGCACGAGAGCCGGCACGTGGACCGTGCGCATCACCGCACCGGGGTCATACGCATCGAGATCGAGCCAGTACTCCGGGCCGGTTCCGCCCAGGCCCGGCAACGCCGTCTTGTCGCTGGTGTCGGCCGGGGTGAGTGCGCGGATGCGCGCGGCCGTCGGGGCGAACGCCGCGCTCTGTTTCGGCGTCCCGGCGGGCGCGAGTGAATCGAGATACGCGAGCTGTCGCACGATCTGGTCGACCAGCCGAGTTTCGGTCGCACCAGCCAGGATGATGATCCCGGCAAACCGGCCGTCGGCCTTTGCAATACGCGGCGCCAGCATGCCGCCGAGTGAATGCCCCAGCATGAACGTGCGCCGCGAATCGATCTCGGGCTGTCGCCGCAGCACCGTGGCCGCGCTCAAGGCGTCCTGGACGGTTTCGTCGAACACGGTGAACGACTTGCCGGCGAACCATTGCGGATCGACGTGCGGACGCTTGTCGTAGCGCAGCACGACCACGCCCCGTTGCGCGAGGCCCCAGGCGAGATCACGGAAGGGCTTGTTGGGTACACCGGGCATCGTCTCATCGCGGTCGCCGGCGCCGGAACCGTGCACCAGGATCACGCCCGGGAAGGGTCCCTGTCCGGCCGGCAGTGTCAGCGTGCCCGGCAGCGACACCGGCCCCGGCACCACGATGGCGCGCTCGGCCAGCCCGGCGGGAAGCGCGGCCGTGTCGCGCGGCGCCGACGTCTCACGCGGCGCCGCGCTCGCACGCATGACCTCGATGTTCTGCGACGGGATCGTTCCGCTGAGGATCCGGCCGGCGGGATCAACGCGAAGTCGGGTGACCTGCCCGGCGACGGCGACCGTCAATGAGTCGCCGCCGACCGGCGTGATCACGACGCTGAGCGGCGTGGCATTGGACAGCGCCCAGACCGGCGCTGTGTAGACACCCCCGGCCCGCCGCGCGCGGCGCGTGAGCAGTTCCATCGTCGCCCACGAATTGTTGATCAACGGCACCGCACCAGGCGCCACCGCGAAGTGTTGTGGCGCGCCGTTGACGCTGGCGGACACACTGTCGGCGTGCATGGCGAATTCGATGCGCTGCGCGGGCGCGGCATCCGCTGCGGCGCCGGCCGGGAACACCTGCATCCCGAGCGCACTGAGCGTGAGGTCGGCGCGCAAGGTCGCGACATAGTCGAGTCGCGGGGCGCCGGTGACGCGAATGCTGCCGCGCAGCGAGTCGCCGTGGTACGCGAACGATTCGACCGCGATCGTGTCGCTGCCTCGGCGCATGAGAAACGCGCCGTGATCGGTGGGGAGTTGCGCGGCCAAGGCCGTGACGGCACCGGTTACCAATACACCGATCGATAGTGTTCCGGCGAACGCTCGTGTCATGCGGTTGCTCCGAGTCATGGGTTCCTGCCGTCGGCATCCGGATCTCGTTTCCACGCGAAATAGCTGTACACGACCCCGACAATGGCCGCGCCGAGCACGCCGACGACCAGCACGATCGTTACCGCGCGCGGGGCCGTGACCGCCGTCACCAGCACGAAGAGTCCGACCAGCACAAACAGATACCCCGTGATGCGATGCGTCTCGCGCCACGACCGATCGCTCGACAAGGTCCACGGCGTGCGCACGCCAAAGATCCAGTTGGGCCGCACCCGGGTGAGCACGTTGCCCATCACCATCAGCAGCAGTCCGACCCCGACACCGATCGCCGCGCTGATGTTGACCGGCCAGCCGAGGTTGTAGCCGATGGTGAACACGTGCACGGCCGCGAGAAGGATCAGCACGCCGTTGCTCACGATCCAGTAGGCACCCGCGTGCAACGGGAAATTGCGCCGCTTGGGATCGAGGTGCGGTGCGATGAGCAGGATGCCTGTCATGGCGATCGCCATGACAGGCAACAGCAGCAGCAGCAGGGTTCGCGACATCCAGCCGTTGACCTGGCCATGCAGGTCCCAGTGACTCGCCACGCGTGCCGGAAGGTGCGACGCGTTCACGAAGCCGAATGCGGCGGCGGCCGCCACGGCGAGAAGTCCGGGCCACAACTTGCGGATCATGACTTGCCTCGTCGGGAACGGGACGGCGGCGTGGCAGCAACGCCGCCGATGTCAAGCAGGTGCTGCAGGGCGTCCTGGAACACCGTGGTGTTGAGCGAATAGATGATGTGCTGCCCCTCGCGCCGTGTCTGTACCAGCTCGGCAGCCCGCAGCGCCTGCAGGTGGTGCGACACCGAGGCAAAGCTCATGGCAAAGTGCGCGGCAAGCTCGCCCGCCGGCAGGTCAGCATCACGCAGCAGCGCCAGGATGCGCCGCCGCGTCGGATCAGCCAGGGCCCGAAATGTCCCGTCCAGCATTCGAACAAGATACTTGTACAATCATCTAAATACAACGGGGTGTCGACACGCAGCGCCGCCTCGATCAGGCCACCCGGTCCGGCACCGGCACCCCGTCGAAATAGGCGGCAAGATTGGCCACGGCGCGCAATCCCATCGCCACGCGCGTCTCCCGGGTGGCCGAGCCGAGATGCGGCAGCAGCACCACGTTGTCCATGCCGAGGTAGCGGCGATCGATCTGCGGCTCGCCCTGAAAGACGTCGAGTCCGGCGCCGGCGAGATGGCCCGACATCAGCGCGCCGATCAGCGCATCGTCATCGACGACGTCGCCCCGCGCGGTGTTGATCACGTACGATCCGCGCGGCATCTGGGCCAGCCGGCTGGTGTTCATCAGCTTGCGTGTCGTGGCGTTGCTCGGGCAATGCAGTGACACGATCTCGGCCTCGGCGAGCACCGCCTCGAGCGACGGCCGCAGCTCGACACCCAGCGGTGCGACGTCGGCAGCGTTGGGGGTCGCCGGGTCGAACGCAATCACGCGCATGCCGAACCCCTGGCGCGCGCGAGCGGCGACGGCTCGACCGATCCGGCCCAGGCCGATCAACCCGAGCGTACGCCCGGTGACGCGATGTCCCATCAAGTGCGTCGGCCGCCACCCCTGCCAACGGCCACTGCGAACTTCGCGCTCGCCTTCCCCAGTGCGCCGCAGCGTCATCATCATCAGCGTCATGGCCAGGTCGGCGGTGCAATCGGTGAGCACATCCGGGGTGTTGGTGACGACGATCTCGTGCGCCTGCGCCGCCGCGAGATCGATGTTGTCATAGCCCACGCCGAAGTTCGCAATGATTCGCGTGCGCAGCGGATAGGCGGCGAGGACTTCGGCGGTCAATCGATCGGTGACAGTACACAGCAGGGCATCGGCGCGCCCGAGCGCGAGTTGCAACTGCTCCGCCGTCATCGCCACGTCGTGTCGGGACAGCTCCACATCGAATCGATCGCGCAGCGCATCCTCCACCTCGACTGGCAGGCGGCGGGTCACGACCACCACAGGCCGCGGGGTCACGCGGCCTCCATCCACGCTGCCTCGGCGGCGGCCATTCCCGCGCCGGGTGTGACCGGGACACCGACATCGCGCAGCGCCATCTCGACCAGGCCCAGCGCGCCGAGCAGCATGCCTTCATTGAGGTCGCCGACGTGTCCGATCCGGAACGCCTGGCCCGCGAGGGGCCCCAGCCCGCCACCCAGCGCCAGGTCGTAGCGTGTGAACGCGTGCCGGACCATCGCCGCGGCATCAATGCCTTGCGGCGTGAGCACCGTGGTGACGGTGTTCGACTCGCGGGCGCGGTCGCGACAGCAAATCGATAATCCCCACGCCGACACTGCGGCGCGAACGCCCCGCGCGAGCCGCAGGTGCCGCGCGAAGACGTGATCCATGCCTTCATCGAACAACGTCGCAAGCGATTCCCTCAGTCCGTACAACATCGGAATGGATGGCGTATATGGGAAATACCCCTGCGCATTCTGCGCCAACATCGGTCGCAGGTCGAGATACGCGCGCGGTGATGCGTGATCGAGGCGCGCCAGCGCCCGTGGCGAAAACGCCATCAACGCGAGGCCGGCGGGCAGCATCAGCCCCTTCTGCGAACCCGTGAGTGCCACGTCGACGCCCCAGTCGTCGTGATCGTATGGCAGCGATCCGATCGCCGACACACCATCGGACATCAACAGCGCGCCGTGTTCGGCGGCGTCGATGGCGCGGCGGATGGCAGGGAGATCGGCGGTGACGCCTGTCGAGGTCTCGTTGTGCACGATCAGCACCGCCTGGATGCGGCCGTCGACGTCATCGCGCAGCACCTGTTCGATCTGCGCAGGCGACGGAGCGTCGCCCCACGCCACGTCGAGGGTCTGCACCTGGTAGCCCAATCGGCGCGCCGCATCCGCCCAGAGCGTCGCAAACTGACCGGCGCACGGCAACAGCACGTCGGCGCCTGGCGCGAGCGTGTTGGTGAGCCCGGCGTCCCAGCCGGCCGATCCGCTGCTCGTGAACAGCGCCACCTGCCCCGCCTCGGTCACGAAAAGGCGTCTGACAGCAGCCAGGAGTGGGCGCACCAGCTCGGGAAACGCACTAGACCGATGGTCCTCCGACGCGTGATGCATGGCGCGGAGCACTCGGTCGGGGATGTTGGTGGGTCCGGGAACAAACAGATGGAGGCGTCCGGGCATGACTCGGCCGATTGAAGAGGCTGTAATATTGACGGAATGCCTGCCGGAGTCACCTCAGCGGCCGACGCCGCGCCTGCCGCCGTGCTGCGTTCCTGCTACGACGCGGCGCTGGCCGCGGTGGAGCCGGCCGAGGCGATGCGCCGCACGCTGACCGGCGTCACGCCCAGCGGGGCCAGCTGGATCATCAGCGTGGGCAAGGCGGCGGTCGGAACGGCGCGCGGGCTGGTGGACTGGCTCGGCGCACACCAATGCGGCGTAGCCGGTGGTCTGATTGTCGCGCGAACACCCTGCGCCAGCCCGCCCGGCGGCCTTCGAGCGATGGCAGGCGACCATCCGCTTCCCGGCGCCGCGTCCGAAGCGGCCGCTGACGCCTTGTCGCAATTGATGGGCGACATTCCCCCTCACGCCGACGTCCACGTCGCCATTTCCGGTGGAGCCAGCGCGCTCATCGCGGGGCCACTCGCCGGTCTCACGCAACATGACGTCACCGACACCTTCGCCGTGCTGCTCGATTCGGGTCTCGACATTCAGCAGTCGAACGCAGTGCGCAAGCGCGTCACCCGATGGAGTGCCGGGCGGCTCGCCCTGGCACTGGCAGGGCGGACGCGGCATGTCTGGCTCATCTCCGATGTGCCGGGCGATGACGTGGCCACGATCGGCTCGGGGCCGTGCACCGGCGACGCGTGGACTGCGGCCCGCGTGATTGCGCTCGCTCAGGAGCACGGGCTCGATCGGCGTCTTGGTGGCGCGGTGCGCCACGCGCTCACGATCGAGACGCCCAAACCGCCCGATGCACGATTGACCGGCGTGCATCCGGTCATCGTCGCGAGCAACCGGACGGCACTCGATGGCGCCGCGACTCGTGCACAACAGCTCGGGCTGACGGCGACCGTGATGCCGCAGCGGCTCGACGGAGCTGCCGCCGCGATGGGCCGCGTGGTCGCGCAGGCGGCGAGCAACGCCGCACCGGACACGC
This sequence comes from uncultured Gemmatimonadales bacterium, assembly GCA_963796635.1. Taxonomy (GTDB): domain Bacteria; phylum Gemmatimonadota; class Gemmatimonadetes; order Gemmatimonadales; family GWC2-71-9; genus Palsa-1233. The sequence goes on along the minus strand of CAWCMH010000001.1, from coordinate 979,072 downwards.
TGTTGATCTGGGGTGGCGAAACCACCGTCGCGCTCGGCGCCGATCGTGGCCACGGCGGCCGGTCACAGGAGCTTGCGCTCGCCGCGGCGCAACGGCTCGACGAGCTCGGTAGTACCGTCACGCTGCTTGCCGCGGGCACCGATGGCCGCGATGGTCCCACCGATGCGGCGGGCGCCGTCGTGGACCGGGACACCTGGCAGCGCATCGCCGCCGCCGGTCGCACGCCCGCGGCCGATCTCGCACGGCACGATGCCTATCCTGCGCTGGCGTCCGTCGACGCCTTGCTTCACACGGGCGACACCGGCACCAATGTCTCCGATCTGGTGCTCGCCCTCAGCGCTCGGCGGCGTGCAGCGCCGTCATGAACGCGCCGTGCGCCACGGCGACGTCGGGAAATCGCTGCACGAGGTCGAAATAGCGCTGCTGGAAGTCGCTGCCTTGATCATCCGGATGCAACAGGTCCCGGGCCACTTTCAGCAATGTCGGTATCCGCGCGTCGTGGTCCGGATCGGACTCCGCGTCGAGAAACACCTCATCCATTGCGGCGATCAGCGCGGTCATCGGCCGCAGCCACAGAAACCACGGGTCGCGCAGCGCGAGTTGCAGGAACTCGGCGTTGCCGGCCACCCGACCGTGCAGCGCCTCCCAGGCGATCCGTTCAGCGGCAAGCAGTCGCTGGTGCAGTTCGAGCAACGAACGACGTACCTGTTCGAGGAGCCCATCGTTGTTGTGCGTCATGTCGGTTCCGTCGCCCAGGGGAAGCCATGGGGCTCGGCGAATTGCCGGATCGTGTGAGTGGACGTGGATTGGTCGTCACTTGACACGGCTCCATTCCACTCATTCAGGGAGGCAATGTGGCAGCACGCAAATCGAAGTCCAGCACGTCGAGCAAGTCGGGGAAACGCCGGTACGGCAAGGCCGCGTCGAAGAGCGTCAAGAGCGCCATGCATCGACGGAAGAAAGGCACGCTGAAACGCGGCAAGAGCGGTCACGGCGGCAAGGTCAAGAGCAAGAAGCAGGCGGTTGCGATCGGATTGTCGGAGGCGCGGAAGAAAGGCGCCAAGGTGCCGCGCAAGAAGGCGTCGAAAAAGAAGTCGTCGACAAAGAAGAGCTGACGCCAGAGCTCACCGGCTGCTTGCCGCGTTCATCGCCGTCTTGGTGAAATCGCTGCCAAGCACCACGCTGAGATCCACCAGGCGCGACGCATCTGGCTCCCGAACGACGTCGGCATGACGGAGGACGGCCAGCGTGCGGCCGAGGCCAGTCGTGTCGCCGCGCCGCACGAGCACGACGGTTCGCGCCTGGCGGTCGGCGGTGCCGTAATAGACCACGTCGAGCCCGGCCTGTCGCAGCAGCACCGTGCCGAGTCGCGCGGCACCTGGCACCGTCGTCCCGTTGAGCACTTCCACCGTCACATGTTCGGGCAATGGCGCCGGCCGGCTCGACGCCGTCGAGATCCCGACTGCAGCGGGACGCTCGAGTCGCCAGACGGCGATGACGACAACTGCCACGACTGTGACGGCGAGTACCAGCAGGTTCGAGCGACGCGCGGTCATCCACACACGGCTTGCCGAAACGCAATCGACTCCGGCGGCAGCACCCAGCCCTGCTGTTCGGCGTACGTCAGGCGGCGGCGAACCACCTGACGGAGGACGGCGTCGGGCGAGTCCGGAAACGCGCGCGCCAGGGCCTCGCGTTCGACCCGGTCGAAGCTGCGTCCAGGTTCGAGAAAATCCCCGCAGTAGAGTGCCCGGCCGGTACGTCCCCACCCTTCCCAACCCACGGAATGCCACCGAACGGCACTCAACACATCGGCATCACGTTCGCCTTCGAGTTCGGCGCGCGCCGCGGCAGCCGGTCCGTGCCGCAACTCGACCGGCCCGTCGACGTCGGGAGCCCATCGGCGCATCTCATCCTCGGGCGCGTCGCGCAACGCGTCGTGCAGCCATCCGGCGCGCAGCCAGCGGCGTGCCTCGTCGCTCGGCAAGCGGAGGGCGACGGCCCAGGCCCGCAGCAGCGCGACCACGCGCTCGATGTGCGCCCGCCGCAGCGGCGTCACGATCGCCCATACCGGCAACGCGTCGCCGTCCGGCACCACGTCGAGCGGGTCGCTGCTCACGGCACGTCGGATCCGGGGATCACCCGGTTCGCGGCGTCGACGAAGACCGTCGCCGGACGCATCGCCGCGGCCTCCGCATCATCGACATCGGCAAACGCCATGATGATCACCAGGTCACCCGGCAGCCCCAGTCGCGCGGCCGCGCCGTTGAGTTGCACCACGCCCGACTCGGCGACTCCCGGAATCACGTACGTCAGGAACCGGCCGCCGGTGTTGACGTTGACCACCTGCACTTCCTCGTGCGGCAGCAGGTCGGCGGCCGTCATCAGCGCAACGTCGAGCGTCAGCGAGCCTTCGTAGTGCAGCTCCGCCGACGTGATCGTGGCCCGGTGAATCTTGGACTTGAGCAGTCGTCGGCGCATCTACGGGTCCGGCGGCGAAAGGATGAGATTGTCGATCAATCGTGTGGCGCCGACACGGGCCGCCACCGCCACGACAGTGCCGGACGTGACGTTCGTCACCGGCGCGAGCGTCTCGGCGTCGATAATCGCAATATAGTCCGCAACGACATTGCCCGGCCGATGCAGTTCGGCCTCGATCACACGTCGCAGCTCGCCGGCATCGTGCGCACCGCCGCGCCACGCGTGCTGCGCCGCACCGAGGCCGGCGGAGAGCGCCAGCGCCGAGCGACGCTCGGCTGGCGAGAGGTACACATTGCGCGAGCTCAGCGCCAGGCCATCGGGATCCCGCACCGTCGGCACGCCGTGGATCGTGACGGGCACGTTCAGGTCGCGCACCATGCGGCGCACCAGCATCAACTGCTGGACGTCCTTCTGACCAAAGTACGCCAGGTCGGGCTGCACGATGTTGAACAACTTTGCCACCACCGTCAGCACGCCGTCAAAGTGACCGGGCCGGACCGCGCCTTCCCAGACATCACCCAGGGCGCCGGCCGTCACGCGCACCGCGGCCGCGGCCGGATACATCTCCTGCACGGACGGCGTGAACAGCAGGTCGACGCCATGGCTCGCGGCCAGCGCAGCGTCGCGCGGCAGGTCGCGCGGATAGCGATCGAGGTCTTCGCCCGCGCCGAACTGCAGGGGATTGACGAAGATGCTCAGCACCACGCATGCCCCCGCATCGCGCGCCACATCGACCAGGCGCATGTGCCCGGCGTGCAGGTACCCCATGGTCGGCACCAGCGCGACCGGTCGACCCTGCGCCCGGACCTGAGCCAACCGCTGCCGCAGGGCGGCGATGGTGTCGACGGTTTCCACGTATCAGTCGAAGGAGTGGGCGGCGTCGGGAAACCGTCCGCTGCGCACGTCGGCCGCGTAGGCCGTGACCGCCGCCACGACGTCGTCGCCGAGGGCAGCGTACTGCTTGAGAAATCGCGGCGTGAACTCACGATTCAAGCCCAGCATGTCATGCAGCACGAGGACCTGCCCGTCGCACCCGGGACCTGCCCCGATGCCGATGGTCGGAATCCGCAACGCAGCCGAGACGCTGGTGGCGAGTGCGCGCGGTACCAGCTCGAGCACGATGGCAGAGGCGCCAGCCCGCTCCAGTGCGAGGGCGTCGCGGTGCAGCTGCTCGGCCGACACGGCATCGCGGCCTTGCACGCGGGTTCCGAGCACGTTGACCGACTGCGGCGTGAAGCCCAGGTGGCCGAACACCGGAATCCCGCGCGCCACCAGGTGTGTCACGGTGTCCGCCATCGCGGCACCACCCTCGAGCTTGACCGCGTGACAATCGGTTTCGGCGAGCACGCGCCCGGCGTTGCGGACCGCTTCTTCAGGGCTGACCTGGAATGTCAGAAACGGCAGGTCGACCACGACGGGAGTGCGCGTCGCACCGCGTCGCACACTGGCGGCATGGTAGATCATCTGGTCGAGCGTCGCGCTCAGCGTCGACGCGCGCCCGGCCAGCACCTGGTTCAGCGAATCGCCCACCAGCAACAGGTCGACGCCCGCGCTTTCGAGCAGGTGCGCGAACAGCGCATCGTAGCACGTCAGCATCACGAGCTTGTCGCCCGCCGCTTTCCGCGACGGCAGGTCCGCGATGGTCAGGCGACGTTCAGTCACGGGCTTCCAACGCGGCCATTTCGCGAATCCAGAACGCCCGGTCGCTTAGCCCGGGATGCGGCAGCGTCAGGCCGGGATCGTCGCAGACCACGTCGCCGAAACGCACCAGATCGATATCGAGGGTGCGCGACGCCCAGCGTTCGCCGCGCTCGCGTCCGGCGCGCCGTTCGATGGCATGGCACGCCGTCAGCAGCGTCTCCGGATCGATCGACGACATCACCAGCAGCATCTGGTTGAGATAGTCCGGTTGATCGAGCCCGCCGAGCGGCGCGGTGTCCTCCGGCGCGGTGGCCGCAACGATTCGCACGCCGTGGGTCGCGCCAAGTTCCGCACGACCGAATGCCAGCCACGCCGCACGATCACCGAGGTTGCTGCCCAGGGCGATCCACGCCGGAGTCTCGCGCTCAATGTGCATCGATCGCGGCACGCAACGCGCCGAGAAACGTTGCCGCGGCGCCGACGCCGTCGCGACCCAGCACATCGACCAACGCGCTCCCGACCACGACGCCGTCCGCGACATGTGCGACGTGGCGCGCCTGGGCCGGTGTCGACACGCCGAAGCCGACGGCAATCGGCAGCGCAGTACACGCGCGCACGCGCGCCACCGACGCATCGAGCCCGCTCGCGAGTTCGCTGGACGCGCCCGTGACGCCGAGCCGCGCGATCAGGTAGAGAAACCCTTGCGCGGTGGCGACGGTCTGTTGCATCCGCTCGTCGGCCGTGGTGGGCGCAAGCAACCGAATCAGGTCGAGCGGCGACGCTTCGATGGCCGACTCGACCGCGGGATCGGCGCCCGCCGGAACGTCCGTCAGCAGTATGCCGGCGATGCCCACCGCCGCGGCGTCGATCAGGAGTCGCTCCACGCCGTACTGCAGCACCGGGTTGAGGTAGCTGAACAACACGACCGGCGAGGCAAGCTGGGCGCGATCGATCAACGCGAGCGTGCCGGCCAGCGTCATGCCGTTCTTCAGTGCGCGAAACGTTGACGCCTGAATGGTCGGGCCGTCGGCCAGCGGGTCGCTGAACGGCACGCCCACTTCGATGAAATCGGCCGTGGCATCGATGGCCCGCAACGCGTCGCACGAATCCGCCACCGTCGGATACCCGGCGGTCAGGTACGGTATCAGTGCCCGGCGATCCGCCGCACGGATGGCGCGCCATCCCGCAGCGATCGGACTGTCAGACAAAGAAATCGCCCGTCACCAGGCCGTACCGCTCCGGGGCGGTCACCTTCACGATGGTGCGCGGGTAGGAGCCGTCGCCGGCCGCGATCGACAGGTCGATCAGCTGCCCGGGCGGATCGATGCGCGCGCCGTCGGCCGTGACGGCCAATCGCACCAGCGGTCGGTGCAGTTGCTCGGGATCCGGGCTTGGCCCGGCGACGATGGCGACTTCGAACGTGTCGAGAATCACGCACGTGCCGACGGGGTAGATGCCGAGCAGATTGATCAACGCCTTGACGAGCGTCGGGTCGTAGCCGCGCCCGGGGTTGAACCACATTTCCTTGAGCACCGCATCGGGTTCCCACGGCACGTTCTGATAGACGCGTCGCGTGGTGGCCGCGTCGTACCCATCGGCGACCGCCACGAGCCGGGTGAACAGGCCGATCCGTCGAGCGCGCACCGGCCGCGGATAGCCGCTCATGTCGATCTTCATATGATGCTCGTGCGCCGCCAGGATGGCGCGGTATGGCAGGTCTTCGCCTTCGCGCATCCGGAACAAGGTCAGTGTGCCGAGCCACGGATGCGACTGCATCGCGCGCCATTCCTGCTCGTCGAGGGCGCCGCTCTTGTTGAGCAGGTGCTGGTCGAGGCGCGCCTTGCCGATATCGTGCAACAGCGCCGCCAGCCCCAAGTCGTACAATTGCAGGCGATCGAAGCCGAGCCGCTTGCCCAGCGCCACGGCGAAGATGCAGACGTTGACCGAGTGCGTGAAGGTGTACTCGTCGTATTCCCGCAGCGTGGTCAGCCCGGTGATCGACAACTCGTTTTCCATGACCTGGTCGACGATCACCTGGATGGCGCGCTTGACGCGGCGTGTGCTCGGCATCCGTCCCATGCGCACGCCCTGCACCACATCGCGCGCGATCGCGACGCCATGGGCATAGGTCCGCTTGGCGCGCTCGAGATTATCGTCTCCGTCGCCATCGCTGTCGCTGCCGGTCGACGACTCGCCCGGCGGCCCGACGCTGATGCGGACGATGTCGGCCTGCTGCATGCGCTGCATCAGTGTTTCGAGGCGCTGTTCCGGTTCCGCGTCGGCGGGAAGACTCCCGAGAATCGACAGGAAGGCCTGGCACTCGCGGCGGCTGAGACCGTCCTCGATGCGCAGCACCCCCACGTGACAGCTCTTCATCAGCGACACGAACCCGCTGAACGCGGCGAAGTTGTCGAGACCGAGGCGGAGCCGGATCTGGTTGATGAAGATGAAGTCGCCGGACAGCCGCACTTCGACGCTGCCTTCGAGATGCGACAGCGAGAGCGCCGTGCCGAGGAACTCGTCGAGCGCGCGCTGCACGGCCGCGTTTTCGACCGGGTAGAGCCGGAGCGTACGCTGGGCGCCATGCAGCGACACCAGCAGCGCGCGTCCGGTCTGGCGCACCAGCGCGTCGTCGGCGGCGACCGGATCGGTCACGGGAGCCAATCCCGGAGGACGGCATTGGCCGCGCTGCGCACGACGGGCTCGCGATCGGCGGTGAATCGGTCGACCAGCATGCGGGCGTCGAAGGTGCGGACCTTGCCGAGCGCAAAGATCGCGCACGCCCGGACCTCGGGCGACCGCTTGCGACGGAAGAGGCCGCGGGGCTCCAGAATATCGCGCAACCGCGGCAGCGCCGATTCCGTGCCGATCTGCCCGTACGCCTCGAACAGCGTCCGCCGTTCGCTGCGTTCCCAGGCCCGCTCGTCGTCGTCGAAGAGCAGCGCGTCGAGTTGGCGCAACAGGCCGCCCGACCCGCCGCGCTCCATCAACAGCGTGAGTGCGAGTTGGCGCACCCCGCGCTCCGGATCGGCCAGCGCCTTTTCGATGGCGGCCACCGCCGTGGGCGTACCGAAATCTCCCAGTACACGCACCGCCGCCGCGCGGGTCGCCTCGTCGCCCGTCTCCAGATAGCCGATGATCGCGGGCAGCAGTTGTGTCAGGCCCAGCCGGCCTACCAGCGCAATCGCCGGAATGAGTGTCGCGTCATCGCCGGCATCAAAGATTTCCGAAATGGCCTGCGGCCGGCTGCGCGCGATCGATTCGACGCTCGATTCGAGGACCCGACGCACCGCCGGGTCGGCGATGCGGCCGAGGTGTCCGAGCACGATCGGCAGCGCCGTCGGCTTGAGTTCGCGCATCACCTCGCCGATGTCGTCGTCGGCCGGCCGGCGGGTCATGTCTTCGAGCACGCTGAAGAGGTGCTCCAGCACCTCCGGCGTCGACAGGCGCTCCTCGAACGACAGCACCGCGCGGTGCAGGTCCTGGTCGAGCCCGGCCGCGCGCGCGGCGATGACGCGGAGCTCGCGCAGAATGCGCGCGACCGCCCGGAAGCCGCCGGTGGACAGCTGGCCGGGCAGCACCTCATCGAGCAGATCGACCACTTCGCGCCGCACGGCGGGATCGGCCTGCGATTCGAGGATATCGAGCAAGGCGGCGATCGCGGCGTCGCGGATGTCGCGACGATATTCCTCATCGAGCTCACTCTGCACCAGCCGGATTTCGGCGTCATCGAGGAAGTACGGTGTCGCATCGAACTCGCTCAGGTCGACGGTGCCGCGCGTCCCGTCGGGCTGCGGCGCGCCTTCGGCGTCCTCGGCGGGCGCCGCGTCCACTTCGTCGCGAGCGCTCGCACCGCCGCCTGCGCGGGATTCCGTCGGGTCACGCGGATGACTCTCCTGCACGAACTCGATGCCGTCGCCGAGGACCTCGACGAAGAGGTAGGAGATCAGCACGAATTCCTGCTCCCACAGCAACGTGAGCAGGTCATCGCCCGCGTCGGCCGGCAGCATCCGCGACCGGTTCAGCACCTGGAGGAAGCGCTGGATTTCGTCGGCCTCGACACCGGGCAGTAGTGTCACCCGCCGCACGCCATCCTTGTACAATTGCCACGCGAGACCTTCGCTGCGCGACGGCTGGTGATAGACCGGCACCTCGTCCCAGGTGATCTGATCCTCCTGCACGTCGAGGATCAGCCGGCCGGTGATGCCCCAGATCGGACCGAACGCGTCGGCGACCTGCTCCATGGCGCGCTGGTACACGGGATTGTTCGGCAGGTACATCTGCAGCGCGCGCTGCCCCTTGCTCAGCGCACGCAACAGTTCCTCGATCGCGCGGACATCGCTGTCCGCCGGCGCGCTGCTCGGTCGCGCGGTCACACCACGGCTCCGCGCTGGGCCGCGACGTGGGCCACGTCCTTGTCGCCGCGACCGCTGAGGCACAGCAGGACGATCTGGTCAGGCCGCCACCGCCCGGCCGAGGCGAGGATCCATGCGATGGCGTGCGCCGTTTCGAGCGCCGGAATGATGCCTTCCAGGCGCGCCATGGTTTCGAACGCGGCGAGCGCGGCGGCGTCGGTGACGGCGTGATACGCGACGCGCCCGGCGTCATGGAGCCAGCTGTGCTCGGGACCGACGCCGGGATAATCGAGGCCGGCCGAGATGGAATGGGCCGGCATCACCTGACCGTCGGCGTCCTGCAACAGGTAGGACAGCGATCCGTGCAGCACACCCGGACGCCCCGCCGATAACGTGGCGCTGTGATGGCCCGTTTCGAGGCCCTCGCCGGCCGCTTCAACACCCACCAGCTCGACGTCGACGTCGTCGAGGAAGCCCGCGAACATCCCGATCGCATTGGAGCCACCGCCGACGCAAGCGACCACGGTCGCCGGCAGCGTCGCGGTGCGTTCGAGCACCTGCGCGCGCGCTTCGCGGCCGATGACGGACTGAAAATCACGCACCATGCGCGGAAACGGATCGGGCCCCACCACCGACCCGATGATGTAGTGCGTCGTGGGCACGTTCGCTACCCAGTCGCGCAAGGCCTCGTTGGTCGCGTCCTTGAGCGTGCGAGTTCCCGAGGTCACCGGCACCACGGTCGCCCCGAGCAGCTGCATGCGGTACACGTTCAGCGCCTGGCGCGCGACGTCTTCGGCCCCCATGTAGACGACACACTCCAGGCCAAAGCGGGCACAGACGGTCGCGGTCGCCACGCCATGCTGGCCGGCCCCGGTCTCGGCGATGATGCGACGCTTTCCCATCCGCCGCGCCAGCAACGCCTGGCCAATCGCGTTGTTGATCTTGTGGGCCCCGGTGTGATTGAGGTCTTCGCGCTTGAGCAGCACCCGGGCGCCGATGCGGTCGCCGAGACGAGGGGCTTCGGACAGGCGCGACGGCCGGCCCGCGACATCCCGCAGCAGGGCGTGGTATTCGTCCCAGAACGCGGGATCCTCGCGCACGGCGTCGTAGAGCTCGGTCAGCGCATCGAGCGCGGCGACCAGCGTTTCCGGCACGTAGCGGCCGCCGTACGGGCCAAAGCGACCGTCGACCGCGCGTTCACGCGGCAGCGTTTGCGGCACGAACGATCTCCAGGAAGCGGGTGAGGCGTTCCGGATCCTTGATTCCGGGCGCCGACTCGACGCCGGAACTTACATCCACGATATCCGGCTCGACGACGCGAATCGCCTCGCCGACCGTATCCGGCCGCAAGCCGCCGGCAAGCACGAACGGCACATCTCGCACGGCGTCGCGGGCCGCGCGCGCCACCCGGAGCGGCACGCTGATTCCCTTGCCGCCACTGCCGCCGGGCGTGCTCGCTTCGACCAGCACGGCGTCGGCACCCGGCCACCGAACGAAACGCTCGACCGCGTCCGGCGCGGCGACGGGCCACACCTGCCAGGCGTGCAAGCCGGCCTCGTGCAGTCGCGCGGCCGCGAGCCCCGAGTTCGGCGCGGTCAGCTGCGCCCCAGCCAGACCGGCTTCGGCAACGATCGCCATGACCTCGTCGGCTGACTGGAGACCGAAGACGCCCAGCACCGGCGTGTTCTCGACAGCGGCCACGATCTCCCGGGCCCCGGCCACGCTGATTACTCGCGGACCACCTGCGAAAATCACGCCCAGCCACCGCGCCCCGGCGCCCGCGGCGAGTACCGCGTCCCCCGGGCGCGTCAGCCCGCAGATCTTGGCCTCAACGGGCATGATGCATCACGCCGGACAGTTCCCGGACCCGCACGCGGGGCTGAGCGGCGCCGGCCAACGCCGACCCGATCAGCACCGCATCTGCCCCCGCCGCCGCCGCCGCGGTCACGTCGGCCACGGTACTCATCCCGCTCTCGGCGACGGCCACGATGCCGGGCGGAATTTCGTGGAGAAGTTTCCAGGCGCGACCGGTGTCAATCGTGAGCGTGTCGAGATCGCGACTGTTCACGCCGACGACAGTGGCGCCTTGGTCGAGTGCCGTCTGCAATTCCGCCGGACCATGCGTTTCCACGAGTGCCTCGAGGCCGATCGCCTGCGCAAACGCGAGCAGCGTCCGCAGCCGCTCGGGCGCAAGAATCCGCACGATGAGAAGCGCGGCCGCGGCGCCCGCCGCCCGGGCTTCGAGCAACTGCAATTCGTCGACGATGAAATCCTTGCGGAGCACCGGCAACGATACCGCGTCGGCTACCGCGCGCAGATCGTTCGCGCTGCCGCCGAAGAAATCCGCTTCGGTCAGGACCGAGACGGCCGCCGCCCCGCCGCGCTGGTACTCCGTGGCGAGGGTCACCGGATCGAGCGCCAGATCGATCGCCCCGGCCGACGGCGAGCGACGCTTGATCTCGGCGATCACCGCGACATGGTGGCCGCGCAATGCCGCGCCGCAGACCCGGCGCCGGACCCCGTCCGGCGACTGACCTCTCGATCTCCCCGCGTCGGGCATGCAGTGCGGGCAGCGTACGCCGGGCGGCGTCGATGATCGCATCAAGAACAGGCATCTTGCGTTTCGGTTTACCTTCGGGTAACATTGTTCGGGTTCTCTTCGCCACCCCCGACCGGAGCGCGCCGTGTCGCTGACCCGGAAGCAGCACGAAATCCTCGACTACCTGACGAGCATGATCGCCAAGAACGGTTATGCGCCGAGCTTCGAGGAGATTGCCGAGCACTTCGAGTATCAGTCACTCGCCACCGTGCACGAGCATCTTACCAATCTCGAGCGCAAGGGCTACATCCGCCGCAACTACAATGAAAGCCGGTCGATCGAAGTTCTGCCTGCACGCGGGACTGCCGGTGCCACCGAAATCCCGTTGCTCGGCGCCGTGGCGGCTGGCCTGCCGATCGAATCGGTCATGAGCGGCGAAGTCGTTGCCGTGGCCGATTCGATGCTGCCGCGGCGAGGTCCGAACTACGCCCTGCGCGTGCGGGGCGAGTCGATGATCGATGAACAGATCCGCGACGGCGATCTCGTCGTCATCAACGGGCGCGAGGCGGCCGACAACGGTGAGATGGTGATTGCCCTCGTGAACGGTTCCGAAGCGACGGTCAAGCGGTTCTACCGCGAACCCGGCGGCTGGATCCGGCTGCAACCCGCGAACACGACCATGCACCCGTTGCGGTACCAGGAACGCGACGTGCTGATCCAGGGCGTCGTGGTGGGCGTCATCCGCAAGTACGCAAGTTAGCCGTCCGGGCGACGCGTCCGCAGCACACGGACGCGGGCATACGCGCGACCATCCCGCAGGGCCGCGTCGGCGGCTTCCACCGCCGCGCCGAACGATCGACTGATCCCCGCGACGTGAATCGCGGCGGCGGCATTGAGCAGCACCGCGGACCGGAGCGCGGGCGCGGCGGCGTCGGGCTCTCGCAACAGCTCGTCGAGGATCGCGGCATTGTCGGCCGGATCGCCGCCGGCCAGGCCATCGAGCGACGAGACCGCCAGCCCGAAGTCGTCCGGATCGAGCCGCCATTGCCGCACGCTGTCACCGGTCACTTCCCACATGATCGACCCGCCCGTCGGTGCGATTTCGTCGAGCCCGGCCTCACCGTGCACCACCAATCCGTGGATGGTGCCCAACCGACGCAGCGCGTCCGCCATCACCATGCCGCGCTCCGGATCTGCCACGCCGACCACCTGGCGACCGGCACCGGCCGGGTTGGCCAGGGGGCCCACGAGGTTCATGATCGTGGCGACGCCGAGGCGACGGCGCGCCGCGGCGACGTGGCGTACGCCGGCGTGGTACGTTGGCGCGAACAGGAAGACGATCCCGTGCTCGGCGAGCAGCGCGGACGCGCGCTCGGGTGACACATCGATGGCGATGCCGAGCGCCTCGAGCACATCGGCGGAGCCGGAACGCGACGTGAAACTGCGGTTGCCGTGCTTCGCGACGAGCACGCCGGCACCGGCCGCGACGAACGCGGCGGCAGTCGAGATGTTGACGGTCGTGATCCGTCCGCCGCCCGTGCCGCACGTGTCGACGAGCTGTTCCGGCGCCACGTGCGCCACCCGCAGCATCGACGCGCGCAGTGCGCGGACCACGCCGGCGATTTCCGCCGGAGCTTCGCCCTTGGTGCGCAGGCCGTCGAGCAGCGCCACGATCGTCGCGTCGTCAACTTGCCCGGCAATCACGTGACGGAACACTGACTCGGCGAGTGCCTCGTCGAGGTCGGCGCCGACGCGGAGACGTTCGAGCGCATGCGCGACGTCGCGCGTGGTTGCCTGGGAGTCAGCCTGCTGGTCTGGCCGTGTCATCGTCGCAAGCGTAGGAACAGGTCACGCGTTTTGTCAATGTTGACAACGGTTTGCGCGGCTTGCCGCTGCCTCGTGGGCGGACTATTTTTGGCCACTTCATGGAGCGTGCCCTGCTGCTGTTCCTGGAGTTCGACGGAACCGACTTCTGCGGTTGGCAGCGCCAGCCGCATGGACGGTCGGTGCAGCAGGTGGTGGAAGGAGCCGTGTCGCAGCTCGCTGGCAAACCGTGCGCTGCCGTCGCGGCCGGCCGCACCGATGCGGGAGTGCACGCCCTGGCCATGCCCGTCAGCACTACGATGCCCGAGCGCTGGACCTGCCGCGACGCCTTGCGATCACTCAACGCGGTCTTGCCATCTGATGTCGCCGTGCGCGAAGTCCGCGCAGCGCGCGAAGGCACCAATGCCCGGCGCGCAGCCCTCGGCCGGCGCTATCGCTACGACGTTGGCGTGACCGCAGTAGCGCGCTCGCCGTTCCGCGCCCGGCAGCAGTGGCCACTCGCCCGACCCCTCGACCTGGCGCCGATGCAGCAGGCCGCCGACGCGCTCCTGGGCACGCACGACTGCCGGGCATTTGCCGCCGTGGGTGAACCCAAGCCCCACTACGATTGCACCATCGGCGAAGCGCGGTGGGAGCGCCACGACGGCACGCTCCGGTTCACCGTGGCCGCGGACCGATTTCTCCATCACATGGTACGCATGCTGGTCGGGACCATGGTGGACATCGGATTGACGCGCCGGCCCGCGACCGATCTCGCCGAGCTGCTCACCCGCACCGACAACAGCGCGACCAGCGCCCCGGCGCCCGCCGCCGGGCTGACCTTCGTGTCAGCGAGCTATCCCGACTCCTGTTTCGAAGGCGAATGCGCCACATGGTAATGTCCCGGGGTGTCGCCGCCGCCATCGCCGTGCTCCTCGTGGCGTGCCGCGGAGCGGCCCGTGCCGATGCGCAGCAGATGCCGTCAACGCCGGCCGCACGTGTCACGGCCACGCAGGGACTGAACACCCAGCGCCGCACCGCGATCGTCGACGCCGCGGCACGCGTCGCGCCGGCGGTCGTGTCGATTCACGTCATCCTGCCCACTCCGCAGCCCGGGCCGATGGACTGGTTTCTCGGCGCGTCACAGTCGACGCCGCAGGGATTCGGCACCGGGTTCGTGCTGCGCTCCGATGGCATCGTGGTGACCAATCAGCACGTGGTCGACAACGCCCAGCAGATCACGGTCACGCTCGCTGACGGTACCGACGTCGAAGCTCGTGTGCTGGGCGAGGATCCGGTGACCGACATTGCCGTCCTCAAGATCGACAAGCACCACCTGCCGGTGGTGACGGTCGGGAAATCGACCGACCTGATGATCGGCGAGTGGGCGATCGCGCTGGGCAATCCCTACACGTATCTGCTGGGCAACTCGGAACCCACGGTGACCGCCGGCGTCATCAGTGCCACCGGTCGCAACATCCTGCCGACGGGCGACCTGCAGGGCCTGTACGTCGACATGATCCAGACCGACGCCGCGATCAACCCGGGGAATTCCGGAGGACCCCTCGTCAACGCGCTCGGCGAAGTCGTCGGCGTCAACTCGTCGATCTTCTCGAACTCCGGTGAGTCGGTCGGCATCGGCTTCGCCATTCCGATCGAGCGCGTCGTGCATGCAGCCGACGAGATCATTGCCAATGGCTCGGTGCGGCGCGCATGGCCCGGCCTGCAGGTGAACACGTCGCACCAGCTTGGCGACTGGAAGACAACGGGCGGTGTGACGGTCGCGACGGTCAGCCCCGATGGTCCGGCGGCCCACGCCGGACTCAAGCCGGGCGACATCCTCGTCAAGGCGAACGGCCGCCAGCTCCGCACCTTTCTCGACTGGGAAGCGGTGCTGCTCGACCTGAACGTCGGCGATCCGGTGGCGGTGACGGTGCGCTCGGCCGGCGTCACGTCGGAACGCCGCATCGTCACGGCAGATCTGCCGACGGTCACGGCGCCGCGCGTGCGAGTCCTGCAGGGCCTCGATCTGATTACGGTCACTCCGGCGGTGCGCGCCGAACGCAATATCAGCAGCCCGTCGGGTGCGCTGATCTATCACATCCAGCCCGACATCGCGTCGCAGACCGGGCTGGCCGCCGGTGATGTGATCGTCGGGATCGACCAGCAACGCCTGGCGACCGCCGACGATGTCGCGCACGCCTTGGCGGCCGAGCGCGCCGGACAGGTCTTCTACCTCTGGATCGAGCGGGATCACCAGCTCAGTCGCCTGCCGCTGCGAATGAATCAATGACGTCGACGCACTGGCAGTCACCGCTGTCGACCCGGTACGCCTCGGCTGCGATGCAGGAGTTGTGGAGCGAATCGCATCGCATCGGCCAATGGCGCCGCGTGTGGCTGGCACTCGCCGAGGCGGAACAGGAACTCGGCATCGCGATTCCGCCCGACGCGATCGCGGGCATGCGGGCGCACCTCGACGACGCCGACCTCGCGGCGGCGGCGGTGTTCGAGCAGCGGTTTCGCCATGACGTCATGGCGCATGTGCATGCGTTCGGCGAGCAGGCGCCGTCCGCGCGGCCGTACCTGCATCTTGGCGCCACCAGCGCGTTCGTCACCGACAACGCCGACGGCCTGATCCTTCGCGACAGTGTGCGACTGATCCTGGGCCGGCTGCTCGACGCGGTGGCGGCGCTGCGCCGCTTCGCCACGACGCATCGAGACACCCCGTGCCTCGCGTACACCCATTTCCAGCCGGCGCAGCTCACCACGGTCGGCAAGCGTGCCACGCTGTGGATGCAGGATTTCGCGCTGGACGTCGAAAGCGCCCTCCACCTGCTCGACTGCTGGCGGCTGCGCGGCTGCAAGGGGACCACCGGCACGCAGGCATCGTTTCTTGAATTGTTCCAGGGGGACGGCGAACAGGTGCGGCGCCTGGAGCGCCTCGTGCTGAAGAAGCTGGGGGGCGACGACACCTTCGCCGTGACGGGCCAGACGTATCCGCGCAAGTTTGACGCGCAGGTCGTCGACATGCTCGGCGGCGTGGCCCAATCCGCCACGAAGTTCGGCGCGGACCTCCGGCTGTTGCAGCACGAAGGCGAAGTGCTCGAGCCCTTCGAGACCGAGCAGATCGGGTCGAGCGCGATGGCGTACAAGCGGAATCCGATGCGCGCCGAACGCATGGGTGCGTTGGCGCGGCACGTGATTTCGCTGCAGGCCAGCGCGCGCGAACACCGCGGCGAGTCAGTGGCTCGAGCGCACGCTCGACGACTCGGCCAATCGTCGCCTCACGTTGCCCGAGGCCTTCCTCGCGACGGATGCCGTCCTGTTGCTCGCCGCCAACATCAGCCGCGGGCTCGAGGTGCGGGGCGGCGTGATCGCCGCACACGTGGCCGCGCAGATGCCCTACATGGCCACCGAGCGGTGGCTGATGCGCGGTGTGCAGGCCGGCGGCGATCGGCAGCACCTGCACGAGGTGATTCGTCGGCACGCGATGGCGACGACCGCGGCAGTGGCCGAGGGAGGAACCAATGACCTGCAGGCACGGATTGCGTCGGATCCCGCGTTCCGCGCGGTGCCTGCCGAGGTACTGTCGGGCGACCTCGATCCGCGCCTGTACGTCGGCCGCGCGCCGCAACAAGTGACGGAATTTCTCGAGGACTTTCTCGACCCCCTGATGGCACGGGCCGGCGCGATCGCGACCGTCGCGCCGCAGACGGATCCCACGGTATGAGCGGGCCGATGGTGCAGAGCCGCACACCGCTACCGCTGTGGCGGCGCGGCAAGGTGCGGGACGTGTACGACGCCGGCCAGAACCGGCTGCTGATCGTCGCCAGCGATCGTGTCAGTGCCTTTGACGTCGTCATGCGCGAACCGGTTCCGGACAAGGGCCGGGTGCTGACCCAGTTGTCGGCCTTCTGGTTCCATGCGCTGCACGACGTGGTGCCGTCGCACTTCATCTCGGCCGACATCGACGAGATCGTCGCCAGGGTCCCGGCCGTGCGCGAGGACGCCACGGCACTCGCCGGCCGCAGCATGCTGGTCGGTCGCTTCGCACCGATCGAGTTCGAGTGCGTGGTGCGCGGTTACCTCGCGGGCTCAGCCTGGAGCGAGTATCGCGCATCGGGCACTCTCGCTGGCGAGCCGTTGCCGGCCGGGTTGCGTCAATCCGAACAGCTGGCGCAGCCGATCTTCTCCCCGGCCACGAAGGCGACCAGCGGACACGACGAAAACGTGTCATTCGCGATTATGGCGGCGGCGCTCGCGCCGGGATTGGCCGAACAGCTCCGGGAGGCTTCGCTGCAACTGTATCGAGCCGGACGCGACATCGCAGCGGCACGCGGCATCATCGTCGCGGACACCAAGTTCGAGTTCGGTCTCGACGCGCATGGACATCCGGTGCTCATCGACGAGCTCCTCACGCCTGATTCGTCGCGCTTTTGGGCTGCTTCCGACTATGCTCCGGGTAGTGCGCCAGCAAGCTTCGACAAGCAGCCGCTGCGCGACTGGCTGGCAGGTGAGCGCGCGGCCGGCCGGTGGAACGGCAATCCCCCGCCGCCGCGGCTGCCTGCGGCGGTGATCGCGGCGGCGAGCGACCGGTACCGGCAAGCGTACCGCATGTTGACGGAGCGCGAACTCGAAACGGAGACACTGTGCCCATAGCGCGCGAAGGCTGGCCGTGGATCGGACTGGCATGGGCCATCGAGATCGCCTTGCTGGTGTGGTTCTGGCCGGCGGCGATCGTGTGGCTGCTGGTGGCAGTCTGGGTCGTGGCGTTCTTTCGCGACCCGGTCCGCCACGGCGTGCGCGGCGATCACGTCATCATTGCCCCGGCCGACGGACGGGTTGTGAGTGTCATCCCGATCGACGAACCCGTCGTCGTGGGTGGGCCGGCGCAGCGCATCTCGATTTTCATGAACGTCTTCAACGTGCACGTCAACCGGTACCCCGTCGATGGCACCATCATCTACCGCGACTACCGTCCGGGCGTGTTCACGCATGCGGGTCGCGAGAAGGCGGCCCTGGAAAACGAACACAGTGACGTGGGGATCGACTCCGCGCACGGCAAGCTCCTGACCCGGCAGATCGCGGGCAGCGTTGCCCGGCGAATCGTCACGGACCACGGCGTCGGTACCGTAGTGCATCAGGCGGAACGCATGGGGCTGATCCGGTTCGGATCGCGCGTCGACATTTTCGTGCCGGCCGCCGCTCGCGTGATGGTCACGGAGGGCGATATTACGCAGGCCGGTGTCACGGTGATCGCCGAATGGCAATGAAGCCGGCCACGTCGCAGCGTCGTGGCATGCGCCGCGTGGTCGTGGTCATGCCGAGCGCCTTCACGCTCGGCAACATGTTCTTCGGCTTCTGGGCCATCGTCTCGGCGTACAACGGAAATTTTCTCTGGGCCGGCTGGTTCATCATCTTCGCAGGCATCCTGGATGGTCTGGACGGCCGCGTCGCACGGGCCTCCAACACCGGCAGCCGTTTCGGCGCCGAGCTCGATTCGCTGGTCGATGTCATTTCGTTCGGCGTGGCGCCGGCGCTGCTCATCTATTTCGAGGAACTCTCGTCGAGCGTCGGCCATTTCGCGTGGGTGCTCTGTTTCCTCTACGTCGTCGCCACAGCGATCCGGCTGGCGCGCTACAACGTCGACGCGGCACACGGCGGCCGGCCCTCGGCGTGGTTCACGGGCCTGCCGTCACCCGCCGCAGGATCGACCCTCGCCGTCTCGTACGCATTTTCCCAAACGACCTGGTACCAGCATTCGCTGGGCCTGATCAACAATCAGCACCAATGGACCGTCATTCTGATGCTGTTGCTGGCGGCCCTGATGGTCAGCAACGTCAAGTACCCGCGGTTCCCCTCGGCCGGGTTCCGTTCCACGGGGCAGGTTGTCGGCCTGGTGATCTACGTGTCGATGCTGGTCGGCGCGCTGACCGTCCCGGACTACTACTTCTTCCTCTTCGGCATGACGTACGTTGCGTTCGGGCTGGTTCGTGCACTGTTCGTGAATCTGGCGGATCACCGCGACAACGATGACGACGGACACGGCGCATCCGCCGCCAGGCCGCGACCGGCCGTGGAAGGACACACACGATGACGGCCGCGCGACCACGCCCATGAACTTTCACGTGCAGGTCCGGGTGGTACCGCGCGGCGGCTTGCTTGATCCGCAAGGGCAGGCCGTGGACCACGCGTTGCACGCGCTTGGCTTTGCCGGGGTGGGCCATGTGCGAGTCGGCAAGGCGATCGAGTTCACTCTTGACGCCACGTCCCTCGATGCCGCCAGGACCGCGGCCCAGGCGATGTGTCAGCGATTGCTGGCCAACCCGGTGACCGAGGACTTCACGGTCGAGGTGCTGCCCGCGTGACCTCGATCGCCGTAATCCGGTTTCCCGGCAGCAATTGCGAAACCGAAACGCTGATGGCCGTGCGCCGCGCCGGCGGCGAGGGCTGCCTCGTCGATTACCGTGCCCACGAGCTCCCTGACGCGCACGCCGTGATTCTGCCCGGCGGGTTTTCGTACGGCGATTATCTCCGGTCCGGCGCGATCGCGCGGTTTGCGCCCGTGATGACCGCCGTACGAACGTTGGCCGAATCCGGCGGTGCCGTGATCGGCATCTGCAACGGATTCCAGATTCTCTGTGAGGCGCGCCTGCTCCCGGGCGCGCTGCAGCGCAACCTCGGCCAGCGATTCGTGTCGCGGCCTGTCGCGATCCGCATCGAGCGGGCCGACACCGCATGTACCACCGAGTTCCGGGTCGGTGACGTGCTGCGGGTTCCTGTCGCGCATGGCGACGGCCGCTACGTCGCGTCGACCGACACGCTCGCGGCGCTGGCGGCTGATCGTGGTGTGGTGCTCCGGTACGTCGCGGAACCCGGCGGCGATGTGGCGCCCAACCCGAACGGCTCGGCAGACGACATCGCCGGCATCTGCAACGCGGCCGGCAACGTCGTGGGATTCATGCCGCATCCCGAGCGCGACGCCGGCGTCGACCCCGCGTCACGAGCCGGCTTGCGCTTCTTCACGTCGCTCGTGGCATTCGCCGGCGCCGTGCACGCGTGAGCACGATGGTCGACGTGGAGCCCATGCCTGGTGAACCCGCCGTCACCCCTGCTCTGGTGCGGGAACACAAGCTCAACGATCGCGAATACGGCGAGATCCTGGCACTCCTGGGTCGCACGCCGACGTTCACGGAGCTGGGCATCTTTTCCGCACTCTGGTCGGAACATTGTTCGTACAAGCACACCAAGGCCGTGTTGCGGCGCTTTCCGACCACCGGAGCGCAGGTCCTGCAGGGCCCTGGTGAGAACGCCGGCGTGCTGCGGCTGCCCGACGGATGGGCCGTCGCATTCAAGATCGAGTCGCACAATCATCCCAGCGCCGTGGAACCATATCAAGGGGCTGCGACCGGCGTCGGCGGGATCCTGCGCGACGTGTTCACCATGGGCGCGCGACCGGTCGCTCTGCTCAATTCGCTGCGGGTGGGGCCACTCGACGACGCGCGCAACCGATACCTGCTCGCCGGGATCGTGCGTGGCGTGGGCGATTACGGCAACTGCATCGGCGTACCCACGCTCGGTGGGGAGGTGTGCGTGGCGCCGTGCTATACCGGCAACCCCCTCGTCAACGCCATGGCGGTCGGGATCCTTCGCGCCGACGACCTGATCAGCGCGCGCGCCGAGGGCGTCGGCAACGTATTGCTGACCGTCGGCGCGAGCACCGGCCGCGACGGTATTCACGGCGCCTCGTTCGCGTCGGAAGACCTCAGCGCCGAGAGCGAACAGCGCCGGCCCCAGGTTCAGGTGGGCGATCCCTTCACCGAGAAACTGCTCCTCGAAGCCTCGCTCGAAATGATCACGAGCCGATGCATCGTGGCGATCCAGGACATGGGCGCCGCCGGGCTGACGTCGTCATCGGCGGAGATGGCCGCGCGTGGCGGGGTCGGCGTCGAGCTCGACACCAGCCTGGTACCGGTGCGCGAGGCCGGCATGACGCCCTACGAAATCATGCTGTCGGAATCGCAGGAGCGGATGCTGGTCGTCGCCGAGCCCGACCGGGTGGACGACGTCCAGGCGATCTGTCGGAAATGGGACCTGTCCGCCACGCCGATCGGCCGGATTACGGACGACGGCATCTTCCGGGTGATCCACGACGATCGCGTCGTGGCCGCGATTCCGGGACAGCAACTCGTCGACGGGTGTCCGATGTACGATCCGCCGGCACGCGAGTCGGACGCGGCACGTCAACGGCGGAGTGAACACCCGTCGAGCGATGCACCACCGATCATTGCCGCGCTCGAACGATTGCTTGACGCGCCCACCATCGCCAGCAAGCGTTGGGTGTTCGAGCAGTACGACAGTACCGTGCGCGCCGGAAGCGTGGTCACGCCCGGCAGCAGCGCGGGCGTGCTGCGGGTCGCCGACACGTCGTTCGGCCTGGCGATGACGGTGGACTGCAACGCTCGGCACGTACTGCTGGATCCGTACGAAGGCGGCAAGGCGGCTGTGGCCGAGGCGGCGCGCAACATTGCCTGCACCGGCGCCACGCCACTTGGCGTCACCGACTGCCTCAACTTCGGCAATCCGGAATTGCCGGACATCTACTTCCAGTTCGTGGAAGCCTGCCGCGGGATCGCCGATGCCTGTGTTGCGTTCGACACCCCGATCACCGGCGGCAACGTGTCGCTGTACAATCAGAGTCCCCGCGGACCGATCGACCCCACCCCGACCGTCGGCATGATCGGCCTGCTCGCCGATGTCGCGAGCGCAGTGCCGAGTCACTTTCAGCGCGACGGCGATGCGATCCTCTTGCTGGGGACGACGCGCGGCCACCTCGGCGGAAGCGCCTTGTGGGCCGAAGTGCTGGATGTGGTCGCCGGTGCACCGCCTCCGGTGGATCTGTCGGCCGAACGGCAACTGCAGCGATTCCTGGTGGCTGCGGCGAGCCAGCGGATGTTGCGTTCGGCGCACGATCTGTCCGACGGCGGCCTTGCGGTGGCGCTGGCCGAGTGCTGCATCGGCGGCCCGTGGGCAGGAGGCTTCCACGGCGCAACGGTCAACCTGGCGCAGCACGCCGAATCGGTGAGCGACCTCGGCTGGTGCTTTGGCGAAGACATGGCGCGGGCGGTGATTTCCTGCGCCCCCGAACATGTGGCCGCGCTGCAGCGTTTGGCACATGACCATGACACGGCTTGCCATTACCTCGGCCTGGTGGACGGGCGCGATCCGACGCTGCGGATCGAGCGCGGCGCGCACGTGTGGGCATGGCCGGTGCCGCGGTTGCGGGACATCTACATGAATGCCATCCCCCGCCGCATGACCCCCGCGTCGGTCGCCGGGACGGAGCCCTAGCATGTGCGGCGTGATCGGCGTATCGGGCATTCGCGACGCGGCACGCGTCGCGTATCTCGGGCTTGTACGCGCTGCAGCATCGCGGACAGGAAAGCGCCGGCATTGTGGCCATCGACCGCGACGGGACGGCGCGACTGCATCGCGCCATGGGCCTGGTGTCTGACGCGTTCGACGAAACCACGCTCCGCGAGCTGGCCGGCGACGTCGCGGTGGGACACACGCGGTATTCGACCGCCGGGAGCACGGTACTCGCCAACGCGCAGCCGTACCTCGTCAATTACCACGCCGGGCCACTTTCCGTGGCGCACAACGGCAATCTCACCAACGCCACGGAAATACGCGACGCGCTGGTGCGCCAGGGCGCGTTGTTCGCGTCGACAAGCGACACCGAAGTCCTGGTCCACCTGATCGCGCGCTCCGGCGCCCCGACCGTCGAAGGCCAGATTCGCGACGCCCTGGAGCAGGTCGACGGCGCGTATTCGCTGGTGATCAGCGTGGGGCGCGCGATCTACGCCACCGTCGATGCCCGCGGATTCCGGCCGCTGCTCATCGGACGCGTCGGCACCGGCTTCGTGGTCGCGTCGGAAACCTGCGCGCTCGACCTGGTGGGTGCGACCGCCGTCCGCGAACTTCAACCCGGCGAATTCGTCCGGATCGACGCCGGCACCATCACCGATCTGCCGCGGCTGACGCCGCGCCGCGTGTCCCGATGCATCTTCGAATTGGTCTACTTCTCGCGACCCGACTCCACCATCTTCGGTGAATCGGTCGACCACGTGCGCCGTGAACTCGGCCGGCAGCTCGCCCGCTTTCATCCGGCGCCCGAACGCCGACGTGGTTTTTTCGGTACCGGACAGTTCCAACGTGATGGCGCTGGGCTACAGCGAAGTGTCCGGAACCAAGCTGGAGCACGGACTGATCCGCAATCATTACGTGGGTCGCACCTTCATCAATCCGAGCCAGGCGCTGCGGGTCGAGAAGGTCAAGATCAAGTTCAATCCGGTGCGCGGCGTCATCGCCGGGCGATCGGTCGCGGTCATCGACGATTCGCTCGTGCGCGGCACGACGAGTCGCGGGACTCGTCGAGATGATTCGCGACGCGGGCGCCCGCGAAGTGCACCTGCGCGTCGCATCGCCGCCGATCACCGGGCCCTGTCATTACGGGATCGACACGCCGGATCGCGAAGAACTGATTGCTGCGACCCATTCGCGGGAGGAAATCCGCGAGCACCTGGGCGTGGATTCACTCGAATATCTCACGCTCGACGAGATGATCGATGCCGCCGGGCGACGCACCGCGTGGTGTCACGCGTGCTTTTCCGGCGACTACCCCACACCCGGACAGCTCGATCTGGTCCAGCTGCGCCACAGCGCTCCGCTGGTGGGTGCGGAAGCATGAGCGAGCCGCTGGTGGGGGTGGTGATGGGCAGCGATTCCGACTGGTCGGTGATGCAGCACGCCGCGGCCCGGCTGGTCGAGTTCGGCGTGGCGTACGAAAGTCGCGTCGTGTCGGCGCACCGCACGCCCGACCTGCTCTACAGTTACGCCGCCGAAGCCGAACAGCGCGGTCTCCGTTGCATCATCGCGGGCGCCGGCGGGTCCGCGCACCTGCCCGGCATGCTCGCGTCAAAGACGATCGTACCGGTGCTGGGCGTGCCCGTGCCGAGCAAGCACTTGCAGGGACTCGACTCGCTGCTGTCGATCGTGCAGATGCCGTCGGGCGTGCCGGTGGCGACCTTCGCCATCGGTGATGCCGGCGCCCACAATGCCGCGCTCTTTGCCATCGGGATGCTGGCCCGGTATGACGCCGCACTGGCTGCGCGCCTGGCGGCGTTCCGGCAGGGTCTCGATACCAAGGTGCGCGCACTCTCCCTGCCCGATCCGTTGTGATCCCGCCTGGCGCCGTCCTCGGCGTCCTCGGCGGCGGCCAGCTCGGCCGGATGTTCACCGCCGAGGCGCGGCGCATGGGCTATCGGGTGGCCGTGCTCGATCCCGATCCACTGGCCCCGGCGGCGCAGCTTGCCGACATCCACATTGCACGGTCGTGGACCGACGTCGAGGCGGTCACCGACATGGCTGCGGTGTGCGACGCGGTGACGATCGAGTTCGAAAACATTCCCGCCGACGTGCTGCGGGCGCTCGCCGCGCACGTCATTGTGCGCCCGTCCGCCGACGCCGTCGCGGCGACGCAGGATCGCCTGGACGAAAAGGCATTTCTCAACGGCCTGGGCATCGCGACAGCGTCGTGGGCGCCGATCCGCAGCAGCGATCAGCTCGAAACCTCGTGGCAGGCCATCGGCGGCGTCGCGGGCGTCCTCAAGACGGCTCGCATGGGCTACGACGGGAAGGGCCAGGCGATCGTGACGTCGGCCGAGCGTCTCGCCATCGGCGCACGAACGGCTCGCCTTCGCGCCATGCATCCTCGAACGGCGCGTCGCGCTGGAGCGCGAGGTTTCGGTCATGGTCGCGCGCGCGGCCGATGGCGCCGTGGTGACCTGGCCAGTCGGCCGAGAACGTCCATCGCCACGGCATCCTCCATACCACCGTCGTGCCCGCGATGGTGCCGCCCGAGACCGCGGCGGCTGCGTGTCGCATCGCCGGCGCGATCGTCAATGCGCTGGATTATGTCGGAGTCATGGGTGTCGAATGCTTCGTCGCCGATGGCGGTACGTTGCTTGTCAACGAACTGGCACCCCGTCCGCACAACAGTGGCCACTGGACGCTCGACGCCAGCGCGACCAGCCAGTTCGAGCAGCAGGTCCGCTGCCTGGCGGGGTTGCCGCTCGGCGACACGAACGCGCTGTCACCGGTCGCGATGGCCAACCTGCTCGGCGACCTGTGGCACGACGGCCCGCCACGGTGGGAGCGCGGCGTTGGCGATTCCGGGGGTGCGACTGCATCTCTACGGCAAGCGCGATGCGCGACCCGGTCGCAAGATGGGCCACCTGACCGCCGTCGCCGACACGCCCGAACTGGCGCTCGACCGCGTACTCGAAGCGTGGGACGCCCTGGGCGACGGCGTCTCGTAGTCCGCCGCGCCGCGCTCAGGCAAGCGTCGGCCCCTCAGCGCCAAGCGCCGACAACAGGAACGCGTAGTCGCCGGCGATCTCGCGCAACCGATCGTACCGTCCCGACGCGCCGCCGTGCCCCGCGCCCATGTTGGTCAGCAGCAGCAGCGGGTGCCGATCGCGCTTCATGAGGCGAAGTTTCGCCACGTACTTCGCCGGTTCCCAGTACATCACCTGCGAATCGTTGAGCGATGTGCGCACCAGCATCGCCGGATAATTGGCCGGCACGAGATTGCTGGTACGGGTCGTAGGCCCGCATCCACGCGAACTGCTCGGGCACGTCGGGGTTGCCCCACTCCTCGTATTCGCCAACGGTCAACGGCAGGTCGGCGTCGGACATGGTGTTGATCACGTCGACGAATGGCACCTGACTGACGACCGCGCCGAACAGGTCGGGGCGCAGATTCACCACCGCGCCCATCAGCAGTCCCCCTGCACTGCCGCCCTCGATGCCGAGCCGATCGGGTCGAGTGGCGCCAACCGCCACCAGTCGCTCGGCCGCATGCGATGAAGTCGGTGAACGTATTCATCTTGTATTGCATGCGACCGGCGTCGTGCCACGCCTTGCCCAACTCCCCGCCGCCGCGGATGTGAGCGATGGCCACGACCATGCCCCGGTCGAGCAGCGACAGCCGGTTCGACGAAAACGCCACCGGGTACGGAAAGCCGTACGAACCGTAGGCTTCGAGCAGGCAGGCGCGAGCAATGGTCCAGCGCAACGTCGCGACGCCGCACCAGCGATATCGGGATGGTGGCGCCGTCGGTGGCCGTCGCCTCGAGGCGCTCGGAGACGTAGCGCGGCCGGGTCGTACCCGCCGACGACCTCCTGCTGCTTGAGCAGCGTTCGCTCACCGCGTGGCCAGATTGCATTCGAATACCGAGGCCGGCGTCACGAGCGACTGATACCCGATGCGGATCGTATCGACATCCCATTCGGGGTTGGCATGGAGGTATGCCTCGTACACCGGCTCGGGAAACGCGAGTCGCTGGAATCCGGGACCATCGACTCGGGCCACCGCCAGCTGCGGCACACCGCCTTCGCGCTCGCTCACCACGAGATAGCGTGCGAAGCAGTCTGACTCTCGATCATGACGTCGGAGCGGTGGGCAACCAGTTCCCGCAGCGTCGCCGTCCGGACGTCGCCCACCGGCGCCGCGACAATGCGAAAGTTGCGACCGGTATCGTTGATCCGGATGAGGAACGTGTCGCGCAGCGGTTCCGGATTCGCGGGCCAGATGAAATGTTCGACGTCGTACTCGATGTCCTGGCGGCGCGGCAACAGGAGTTGCCAGTCGCCCGCGTCGGCACGCGCGGGGCGGGCACGACATTCCGACGTGGTGTGACTGGCGACGTGCAACAACAGCCACGCCCGGCTGCGCGTGCGCTGCACGTGCACGGAAAAGGCCTCGTCCGACTCCGTATAGACCAGGGTCGTCGGCGGCGCCCTGCATATCGTGCCGCCACAGCTGATGCGACCGCTTGGTGACGGCATCTTCCACAGTGTAGAACAGTTGCCGACCGTCGGTCGTCCAGGCGACCGATGTCACACGCTCCTGCGCGAAATCCAGCAGCTTGCCGGTGGTCAGGTCCTTGATCACCAGCGTGTACTGCCGAAAGCCGGTGTCATCCGTGCTGTACGCGAGCAACGTGGCGTCGTCATTGACGGCAAAATCGCCGAGCGCCATGAACGGTTTGTCGCGCGCCAGATCGTTGAGGTCGAGCAGCACCTCCTCTGGCCCGTCCGCCATGCGGTGTGCGCGCCGACAGTGGATCCCGTATTGCAGGCCTTGTTCGGTGCGGGTGTAGTACCAGTAGTCATCCCGCTTGACCGGCACCGAGAGGTCGGTCTCCTTGATGCGCCCGACCATTTCATCGTAGAGGCGCTGCTGCAGCGGCTCGGTCGGTGCCAGCACCGCCTCGGCGTAGCGGTTCTCGGCTTCGAGATACGCGACGGTGGCCGGGTCATTGCGATCGCGGAGCCAGGCGAAATCGTCCGTGAAGCTCTCGCCGTGGCGGACGGTGGTGACAGGATGGCGGGGAGCGGCGGGGGCGATAGGCATGCGTGGGATTATAAGGCGGACATGTTGTCAGCCCGAACGGAGCGAGGGATCGACCCGTGACGGATCGATCCCTCGCTGCGCTCGGAATGACCGCCCGAGCAGTTGTGTGTTGATGGAGGCGCAGGGAATCGAACCCTGGTCCGAATCAGCTTCCGGGACCGCATCTACGTGCGTAGGCTCCGCTTCACGCTTGGCACGGGGCCGGCTCGGAGCCGTCCTTCCCCGCGTTGACCTCCGTCAGTGCTCGTCCGTGACCGTGGAGGACGGCCGCGTCCTAGTCCGGATTTTCGATCCGATGCCGACGCCCCGGACGGGCTGCGGACATCGGAGGAGCGTCAAGCGAGCGTTAGCTCAGCTTACGCAGCCATCGCCAGATCAGAGTTGGCAATTGTGGTTCATCCGAAGGGATTATCCAGGACCTCGGACCTGGGCACGCGGCGATGCCTTCTACCAATCCGTCGAAGCCAGTCGCCCCCGTGCGGTGTAAACTAGCGGGCCGCCCGAATTGTTCCTAGGCGCGACGTCAGGCAAGGCTGTACGCTTCGCGCTCCAGATACTCCGCGAACACCCGCTCGGCCTCGACCATGCTTTCGACCTGGAAGAGCTGCTGCCGGAGCGCGCCACCACTGTGCAGGCCCTTGGTGTACCAGCCGAAGTGCTTGCGGAACTCGACCACGGTCTTGCGCGAATCGCCCTGCAGTTCGATGGCGAGGCGGGCGTGCTCGAACGCCACGGCAAAGCGCTCGGCCGTACCGGGCGCAGGCGGCACCGGCCCGCCGTCGAGCAGGGCGCGGGCATCGCGAAAGAGCCACGGATTCCCGAACGACCCGCGACCAATCATGATCCCGGCGCAACCGGTGTGGCGCTGCATTCGCAGCACGTCCTCGGCCGTGTTCACGTCCCCGTTGCCGATCACCGGAATGGCGAGCGCGTCGACGACCGCTGCGATCTCGTCCCAGCGCGCGTCGCCCGCGAACATCTGGGTGCGGGTCCGCGCGTGCAAGGTGAACGCCCGGGCACCGGCGTCCTGCATCCGCAACGCGATGCCTACCGGGTCGCGCGTCTCGTCGGACCAGCCGCTGCGGGTTTTCACCGTCACGGGCAATGGCGTGGCCGCGACGCAGGCGCGGATGATGCGCTCGACCAGATCCATGTCGCGCAGGCAGCCGGAACCGCCGTTGCGCTGGACCACCTTCTTCACCGGACATCCGAAATTGATGTCGACGAAATCCGGCTGATAATGCTCCGTGACCAGGGCGGTGGCTTGCGCCATCGCCTCCACATCGGCGCCGTAGATCTGGATGCCGATCGGGCGCTCGATCCCGTCGA
This sequence comes from uncultured Gemmatimonadales bacterium, assembly GCA_963796635.1. Taxonomy (GTDB): domain Bacteria; phylum Gemmatimonadota; class Gemmatimonadetes; order Gemmatimonadales; family GWC2-71-9; genus Palsa-1233. The sequence continues at coordinate 950,445 of CAWCMH010000001.1, read as the reverse complement.
ATTCACACCCTTCCAGCGTCCGGCTGATCCGGCGGCGAATGGCCTCCGAGTTCAGGAATTCCGTCAGCACCACGTCGGCCCCGTGCTGCCGGCAGATCCGGCGGAACGGCGCTTCCGAAATCCCGGCCATCGGGGCCAGGAAGAGCGGGATGGCGCTGCCAGTGCGGTAGGGAAACAGCATGGACACGAATCTATATCTGCCGACGCGTTGAATGGCGCTCGCCATCGGTGTAGCCTTCCCGCATGCGATTGCGCGACTACTTCTCGCCCGATGCGGTTGACCTCGACCTGCGCGCGCCCGACGCCGCCGCAGCGCTCGACCGGTTAGTCACATTGCTGCGGGTGGACGACCCGACGGCCGACTCGCTGATCGCACTGCTGGAGCGGCGAGAACAGATGGGCTCGACCGGGATGGGACGCGGCATCGCGATTCCGCACTGTCGTGCCGGCATCGTGCCCGAATTACGGCTCGCCTTCGGGCGGTCGCGAGCCGGCATATCCTGGGGCGCCATCGACAGCCAGCCGGTCCACAACATCTTCCTGATTGTCGCGCCACCGGTGGAAGTCTCCAACAGCTACCTGCCGGTGCTCGGCCGCCTCGCCCAATTTGCCAAGGGCCCGGATATGCCGCAGCGTCTCGCGGCACTCACGACGGTGGAGGAGTTCCTTGCACTGTTGGACGAGCGGGGGACCTGACGGCGACCGTTTCCGATTTTCGGAAACGATCACTTCCGGTGACCGCAATCCCTCACGCGCCATGCGCGTTCGGGATGACCCGCCGCCCGGCGGCGGGTCATTCCCACTCGATCGTCGCCGGGGGCTTGCTGCTGACGTCGTACACCACCCGATTGACGCCGGGCACCTCGTTGGCGATGCGGTTGGATATCTGTGCCAGAATCTGCGGCGGAAACGGAAACCAATCCGCGGTCATGCCGTCCCGTGACGTCACGGCACGCAGCGCGATGACCTGTTCGTAGGTGCGGCCATCACCCATCACGCCCACCGAGCGAATCGGCAGCAACACCGCGAACGCCTGCCAGATGTCGTCGTACAATGCCGCCGCGCGGATCTCCTCCAGGTAGATCGCGTCGGCCGCGCGCAGCAGATCGAGTTGCGGCACGGTGACCGGACCAAGGATACGGATCGCCAGCCCGGGGCCCGGGAACGGATGTCGGCCGACCATCTCTTCGGGCAGGCCGAGCTCGCGCCCGACCTGGCGGACTTCGTCCTTGAACAGCTCGCGAAGCGGCTCGATCAACTGAAACGGAAGTTTCTCCGGCAAGCCTCCGACATTGTGATGCGTCTTGATGGTGACGGAGGGTCCTCCGGTCGGCGAGAACGATTCGATCACGTCGGGATAGAGCGTGCCCTGCACCAGGAATCCGATGTCGCTGCCCAGCGCGTGCGCCTCGCGCGCGAAGACGTCGATGAACCGGTGGCCGATCCGCTTGCGCTTGACCTCCGGATCGTCGACACCCGCCAGATCGGCGAGAAACTCGTCTGCCGCGTCCACGGTGCGGAGGTCGATCCCCAGATTGCCGCGGAAGGTGCGCTCGACTTGCGCCCGTTCGTGCAGCCGCAGCAGTCCATGGTCAACGAAAATGCAGGTCAGCCGATCGCCGACCGCCCGGTGCACGAGTGCCGCCGCCACCGAGGAATCGACCCCGCCCGACAGTCCGCAGATCACCCGCCGCGCACCGACCAGCTCACGAATCCGGGCGACCTCCGAATCGACAAAATTCTCCGGTGTCCAATCCGGCGTGCAGCCGCAGATGTCGAACAGGAAATTGGCGAGGATCTCCCCACCCCGCGGTGTGTGCGCCACCTCCGGATGAAATTGCACGGCGTGGAGCGGAAGGGTCTGGTGCTCGATCGCCGCAATCGGCGCGTTCCTGCTCGACGCCGTCAGGCGCCATCCCGGCGGCACTTCATCGACGTGATCGCCGTGACTCATCCACACCGGCGTCACGCCGCCGTCGCCGAATCCCTTGAACAACTTGCCGCCCCGCACGGTGACCTCCGCCCGACCGTATTCCCGGCGCGGCGCGGGTACGACGCGTCCCCCGGACAGTTGCGCCAGGACCTGCATGCCGTAGCACACCCCGAGCACCGGCGTGTCGAGCGCCAGCAGCGCCGGCTGGGCGGTCGGCACGCCCTCGCCGTAGACCGAATTGGGTCCGCCGGAGAGAATGACGCCCTTGGGGTGCCAGTCGCGAATCCAGTCGACCGTTCGTGACGGCGGATGAATTTCGCAGTACACGCGCTGCTCCCGCACACGCCGCGCGATCAGCTGCGTGAATTGCGATCCGAAATCGATGATCAGTACGCCGTCGGGATGATTCATGCGCCCTCGGTGGCAAACGGTTCGGCGATCTCGTCGCGAAAGAGATCCGCCAGGCGTTCGCGCGGGCGGATCACCGCCCAGCGCCCCCCGTCGATGAGCACTTCGGCGGCGCGCGGGCGGGTGTTGTAATTCGAACTCATCGCAAAGCCGTACGCGCCAGCGCCGAGCACCGCCACGAGCTCCCCCTGCTGCACTCGCGGCATCTCGCGCTCCAATGCCAGGAAGTCCCCGGTCTCGCATACCGGTCCAACCACGTCCAGCGTGACGTTCGGCGCGCCTGAATCTTGCGCCGGTACGATGTCGTGCCACGCGTGGTACAGCGCCGGGCGGATCAGGTCGTTCATCGCCGCGTCGACCACGACCAGTTCGCGGCCGCCCGACCGCTTGCCGTACAGCACGCGCGTCAGCATCACGCCCGCACTGCCCACCAGGTAGCGCCCCGGTTCGATGTGCACGGCGCATCCGCTCGCTCGCAGCGCGGCATGGAGCGGCGCGATCCATTCGGTCGGCGTCATCGGCACTTCGTCGCGGTAGCGAATGCCGAGGCCGCCCCCGAGGTCGATGACGTCGGGCGCGTGGCCGGCCGCGCGGGCGTCGTGCAGGAGTCGGAGCAAGGCATCCAGCCCGGCGCCGTAAGGATCGACCGTGAGCAGCTGCGAGCCCACGTGCATCGCGATCGCACCCAGGCGGAGGCGGCCGGATCCGTCAATGACGGCAAGCACGTCGCCGAACTGATCGAGCGGCACGCCGAACTTGAGACCGCCCTTGCCGGTCGTGATGTACGGATGGGTATCGACGGTCACGTCGGGATTGACGCGGACACCGACAGTGACGTCGATATCGTGCAAGTCGGTCAGCACCGCCAGTCGGCGCATTTCGGCAACGGACTCGACATTGATCTGGCCCACGCTGGCCGTCATGGCCGCGAGCAGTTCCTCGTCGGTCTTGCCCACGCCGCTGAAGACAATGTGCGCCGGCGCAAATCCGGCGGCGAGCGCGCGCAACAGCTCGCCACCCGAGACGATGTCGGCGCCGGCACCCAGTCTCGCGAACAGGCGCAGGATCGCCAGATTCGAGTTGGCCTTGACGGCGTAGCAGATCCGGTGCGGCAACGTCGCCGAACGCCGCGTCGAGCGACGCGTAGCGGGCGCGCATGCCCTCGGCATCGTACACGTACGTCGGCGTACCCACCGCCTCGGCGATGTCGCGCAGCGGCCACGCCGCCCATCGCCAGCGCGCCGCTGCCGTCGTGCGCGAGGTTGGCGTCGGCGAGACGCAGCCCTAGTACGCCCGCGCCCACACCGCTTCCACCGTCGCCGGACGGCCGGTCCAGATGCATGTGGTCGGCGCCACCGGCGACCGGAACTCTTCTCCGCGGCAGGCAGCGTGATCGTGGCCTTGGTCTGCTCCTTGATCTCCGCCTCGACAGCGGGATCGCCGCAGAAGCCGGCGTAGACAAATCCGCCGTTGCCGTCGATGAAGTCGATAAACTCCTGCTTCGACTTGGGCCCGCGCAGGGTCGCGGCGTCCTGGCGGGCCTTGGCCGCGTCGAACAACGCGCGCTGCATCGACTCGAGCTCCTGGATCAGTCGCGACGCCAGGCCATCCATCGACACCGCCTCCTTGCCGCCCAGCCGGCGTGCCAGCATCACGCTGTGGTTGGCCAGGTCGCGGGGCCCCAGCTCGAGACGCAAGGGCGCGCCGCGCGCTTCCCATTCGTAGTACTTGGCCCCGGGCTTCATGTCGCGCAGATCGGTGGTGGCGCGCAAGCCTGCGGCACGCAGCTCCGCGAGCATGAGTTCGGCAGCCCGGCACGTCTGCTCGCGATCGTCGTCCGATTTCCAGATCGGCACGATCACGACCTGCCATTGCGCCAGGCGCGGCGGACACACCAGACCCTTGTCATCGCTGTGCGTCATGATCAGGCCGCCCACCAGTCGGGTCGACACGCCCCACGACGTACTCCAAACGTGATCGAGGCCGCCCGCCGCCGTCTGGAACTGCACGCCGAAGGCCTTGGCGAAGTTCTGTCCCAGGTTGTGCGAGGTACCTGCCTGCAGCGCCTTGTTGTCCTGCATCAGCGCCTCGCAGGAATAGGTGCGCAGGGCGCCCGCAAAGCGCTCGGAGTCGGTCTTGGGGCCGGTGATCACGGGCATCGCCATCCAGTCTTCCATGAACCGGCGGTAGATCTCCAGGATCAGCAACGTTTCCGCCTCCGCCTCGGCCTCGGTGGCGTGCGCGGTGTGCCCTTCCTGCCAGAGGAATTCGGTCGTGCGCAGGAACAGGCGCGTGCGCAGTTCCCACCGCACCACGTTGGCCCACTGGTTGATCAGCACCGGCAGGTCGCGCCAGCTCTGGATCCACTTGGCGTACATCGCGTAGATGATCGTCTCGGACGTGGGCCGCACCACCAGCGGCTCTTCCAGCTCCTTGCCGCCGCCGTGCGTGACCACGGCGGTCTCGGGCGCGAAGCCCTCGACGTGCTGCGCCTCCTTGGCCAGAAAACTCTGCGGAATGAACAAGCGGGAAATACGCGTTCTGGTGGCCCGGTGTCCTTGAACATGCGGTCGAGGGCCTGCTGCATCTGCTCCCAGATGGCGTAGCCATTCGGCCGGATGACCATGCAGCCGCGCACGGGCGAGTAGTCGGCCAGTTCGGCCTTCATGATCAGTTCGTTGTACCACGCCGAAAAATCCTCGGCGCGGGTCGTGAGCGATTTCGAGTCAGCCATGCGAGGCACCCGACAAGAGAGACGAGAGACGAGAGACGAGAGCGGCGCGCCTCACCGTCTCCTGCGATTGGCGAGCCAGGTCCTTGAGTTGCACGCTTCCCGCGGCGCGGTCGTCGGGACCAATCACCACGGCGTACCGTGCGCCACGCGCGTTCGCCAGGTTGAGCTGCTTGCCGACGGCGTTGTGACCGAGCGCGTACTCGACCCGCACGCCGGCGTCGCGCAGTTCCCGCGCGGTGCGCAGTACGTCGGGCACGTCATCCGCGGTGACGCTGGCCACGAACGCATCGATGCTGGGGGGCATGGCGGGATGCAGGCCGCGATCCTTGAGCAATTCGCCGAGCACCACGTCGCCCATGCCGAAGCCGAGCGCCGGAAGACCGTGACCACCCACCTGCTCGAGCAGGTTGTCGTAGCGGCCGCCGCCGCAGATCGCGCGCAGTGACCGCTTCGCGTCGAACAGTTCGAACACGGTGCCGGTGTAGTACGCCAGTCCCCGGACGATGGTCGGATCGAAATCGACCCAATCCCGGAATCCCAGACTGTCGAGCGCCGCAAAGACCGCCGCGAGCGGCGCATCCTCAGGCACGACGGCTGCCGATGCGTCCCGCGCGCCGAGCACGAAGGCCAGAATCTCGTCGGCCTGGGTGCGCCCGACGGCGAGATGCAGCATCTCCTCGGCCGCCGGACGATTCTTCTCCACGCGGTCGATCGCCTGAAACACCTCGGGCACCGCAGCGCGATCGACACCGATCTGGTCCAGGCGCTGCTGCACGTAGGCCCGGTCCGACACCCGCACCCGCACGTCTGCGGACCGTGAGCCCGAAGCCGCGCATCATGTCGATCGCCAGCGCGATGATCTCCGCGTCGGCCAGCGGACCGGCTTCACCGATCAGGTCGCAGTTGAGCTGGAAATGCTCACGTAACCGGCCGCGCTGCTGCCGCTCGTAGCGAAACAGCTGCGGGATGGCAAACCAGCGAATCGGCTTCTTCATCCCGTTGGCCCGGGCCGCCACCATGCGCGCCAGCGTCGGCGTCATCTCGGGGCGCAGCGCCACGGCGCGGTCGCCCTTGTCGGTAAAGTTGTAGAGCTGCCCCACGATCTCGTCGCCGCTCTTGCCGGTATAGAGGTCCAGCGGCTCCAGCGGTGGTCCGTCGTATTCCTCGAAGCCGTAGCGATGAGCCACGTCGCGCCAGACCGCGAAGATGTGCGCCCGCAGCGCGAAATCCTGGGGGGCGAACTCGCGAAAACCGGGCAGACTCTGGGAGGGCATCGGCGCAAAATAAGCCCCCCAGGAGGGTCGCGCGCGGTGCTATGCTTTGCTCATCCCTCGCTCGGGGGTACGATGCTGATTCATCTCACCCTGCTGGCTCAGGTTGTTGCGGCGCCGCACGCCGCGCACGTGTCCGGTCCGGACCACACCTGCTGGACTGACGCTGCGGCGGTGAACCTCACCCGGATGCCGGGCGCGACGTTCGGTCACCAACCCGCGCTCGAGCTGAGCGTGCCGATTTTGGGATCCGAGCAGAGCGGGCGCCGCGGCGTGATTAGTGGCCCGCTATTAATGTACTTGCCTTCCCCAGGAGGATTTCACCCCGGCGACGCCGTACATCTCTATTACGAGTTGTTCAGCACCATCGCTCGGCCTGCCCTGCGAACAACGTTGACCATCTGCCACAGTGACGGTGGGGATGGTGATGCGACGCTTATCCTGCAGATCCGCTTCGATACTCCGGCGCGCGCCAGCTGGAAGGTGGTCGACCAGCGACTCGACCTCTCGCAGCTCAGCAAAGGTGCGTATCGCCTGCAATTAACCCTTGCCGACACCGACGGCGCTACGCTCACACGGCAAAGCACCTTTGTGATTCACTAGTCATTCACGTGCGTCATCGCTGTTTCGCAGGTTCGCGCACGCTTCAAGGCGATTGACAGATCCAGACGGGAGGCGATGGTGGCGCCCAACCAGAGCGAGTGCAGCTGACGGATTTCGGCCGGATGAAACCATCATGACCACTCACACATGGAGAGAGACGACACATCTAACCCGCTGTTGATCGGGGTTGTGGTGTGCGCGGCCGTGTCGGAAGGCATGATACTTGGCGGAGTCTCTGGCGTACTGTGGCATCTCCAGGCGGCCGCCTGGTGCGTCGCTCTTCTGATCGGACCCTTGGCGCTGATGGCTGGACTTGCCGCATACCCTTCACCCGAGCGGCGCGATACGACTCCTGCCGCGCGAGTGCTGGTTGTGACCCTGTCGAGCACGCTCTTGTTCACCGCCGGCCTGGTGCTCGCGTCCAACGCCATCGAGCCTGCTGCGTCGCTCCGGTTCTCTGACCTCGTCGTTGGCGTTATCGCGGAACTCATGATCGCCGCACGAACCATGGTCCTGCTCGACCAAAGCGGACAGCTCGTGTTCGGCGCAGTCGACAACGGTATGTCTCGCGAATGGGAATGGTATGCGGCGAGTGCACTCGCGCTGATCGTGTTCTGGATCTATCCGGATCTGTACACCACCTTTGTGGTGCGACCACGCCGCCGTCGCTGAGGGTGATCGCCGCCGAATTTCCCGCCGGGCAGCGGCGCAGAATTCGGGCAGTTGACGGACGTCATGCCCCTATCCCCACCGCCCCCATCACATCCCCCACCGTGTGAAACGACCCGGTGACCAGGACCGTGCCCGCTCCGACCTGTACATCACGAAGCGCCGCGTCGAAATCGGGCTGCAAGTGCCATCGCGCGCGCGCTGGCGGCCGCTGCCGGGTCGGCGAGCCACCGTTCGAGCCACGCCAGATCCCAGCGCCGCGTGTCGGCGCTCGGCGCCACCGTCAGGATGCCGACGTCGATCACCGTGTCGAGCGCCACCAGCATCTCGGGCCATTCCTTGTCGCCCAGGATCGACACGAGCGCATGAATCGGGCGCGGCTGCGGCATGTCGTGGAGCGTGTCGACCAGGGCGCGCATGCTGTCGGGGTTGTGGGCCACGTCGAAGAGCCACTTGCCGCGGCGGTCGAATCGGCCCGGGACGGTTGCCGTCGCGAACGCGGCATCGATCGTCGCACGGTCCGGCCGAAGCGGGGCCGGGAGTTGCTGCAACGCGGCGAAGGCGACCGCGGCATTGCGCCGTTGATGGCGGCCGGCGAGCCGCAGGGGGCCCGTCCAGCGTGATGTCGGGCGGCACCACGACCGACACGAATGGTCCGTCGCGCCCCGTGGCGGTTCCGTTGGACTCGATCGCGGCACGCGCGGCATCCGCGACCAGAGCGGCGATCCGGGGATCCGGCTCGCCAATCACCAGCGGCACACCGGCCTTGGCGATCCCGGCCTTCTCGGCCGCGATCTCCTCAATGGTATCGCCGAGGTATTTCTGGTGATCGAGCGCGATGTGGGTGATCACGCTGACCAGCGGATCGATCACGTTGGTGCTGTCGAGTCGCCCGCCAAGTCCCACCTCGACGACCGCGATGTCGACATCACGCGCGGCAAAGTGCGCCAGGGCGATGGCGGTGGTGGCTTCGAAGAATGTCGCATCGAGTGCGTCGATGGTGGGACGCAGCGCGTCCGTCCACGTGGCCACGGCGTCCTCGGAGATCGGCACGCCGTCGACCTGGATCCGTTCGCGAAACGACAGCAGGTGCGGCGAAGTGTACAGGCCCACTCGCATCCCGGCGCCCTGGAGCGCCCGGGCCATGAGCGTCGACACGCTGCCCTTGCCGTTGGTACCGGCGACGTGCATTGACGGAAATTGGTCCTGCGGATTCCCCACCGCCGCGAGCAACGCGCGCGTCGTGTCGAGGCCGAACTTGATCTGGGTGGTGCGCGGGAAGAGATAGTCCAGGGCGGACTGGTAGGCCATATGCGGCGTCACGCGGCCGCGTCAGGAGCCCCGCGTTTCAGCTTCTGCCCGCGCATGTGCCGCAACAGGCGTGATGTCGTCTCTCGCAACGACGCGCGAGGTACCACGTCGTCGATCTGCCCCTTCTCGAGCAGGAATTCCGCCGTCTGAAACCCCTCGGGCAAGTCCTGTCCGATGGTCTGCTTGATGACGCGCTGCCCGGCGAACCCGATCACCGCCCCCGGTTCGGCCAGGATTACGTCGCCCTGCATGGCAAATGAGGCCGACACACCGCCCGTGGTGGGGTCGGTCAGGATGGTGATGAAGGGCACCGCCGCCTGCTTCATCAACGAAATCGCCGCGGAGGTCTTCGCCATCTGCATCAACGACAAGGCGCCCTCCTGCATCCGGGCGCCACCAGACGTGCATACCAGCACCATCGGCAAGCGTTTGTCGGCCGATCGCCGAGCCAGGCGCGCGATCTTCTCGCCCACGACCGACCCCATCGACCCACCCATGAACCGGAAGTTCATGACGCCAAGATGGATCGGGCGGCCGTCGATCCTGGCCGCGCCGGTATAGATCGCGTCCGATGTGCCGGCCTTCTTCTGGGCGGCGATCAAGCGCTCGGCGTAATGTTCGAATAGCAGCGGATCACCCGAACGAAGCTCGGCGTCGAGCTCCTTCCAGCTCCCCTCGTCGCTCAGCAGCTCGACGTATTCCTCGGCCGTGAAGCGCTTGTGGGTTCCGCACTCGGGGCAGACGTTCAACGCCTTCTGGAATTTTTCCCGGACGTCCACGTGCCCGCATGCCTCGCACTTTTCCCATGCGTCGGCGGGAATTTCCAGCCGCTCGCGCGGCGCAGTGCGGTGCTTGCGCTCTTTCTTGAACCACGCCATAACGGCCATACAACCCTGGGTGGCGAGAAACCTGGGGAGCCTCGCGTCGCTGCATGAACGTGCTCCGAAATCAGCAACCGCGCAAGGGCTTGACAGCCAAGTCGTTGTCAGGACTCAAGATAGCCAGCAGCCCGTCCCTCCCCTGCCGCCCGGAAGGCGAGTCCCAGACCAAACGCCATCGCGATCAGGAAGGATCCGCCGTAGGAGAAGAACGGCAGCGGGATCCCGGTGATCGGCATCACGGAGATGGTCATCCCGACGTTCTCGAAGATGTGCGTGAAGATCACGCTGGTGACGCCGAAGACCACCAGCGAGGCGAACGGATCGCTGGCGTTGCGCGCGATGCGCACCAGCGAAAAGAGGAGGGCCACGAACAAGCCCAGCGCCACCAGCACGCCGATCAGGCCGAGCTCCTCACCGACCACCGCGAAGACGAAGTCGGTTTCCCGTGCCGGGATGTAGCCGGAGCGTTTCTGCGGACCCAGCGTAAAGCCGGTCCCCAGCCATCCGCCTGATCCGATGGCGATGTGCGACTCGAACGCCTGATAGGCGCCGTGCAACCGGTATTGCTCGGGATTGAGGAAGGACAGGATGCGTTGCCGTTGGTAACTGTCGAGATGACGCCAGAGGACCGGCCCGAGCACCCCGATCGCGGAGTTCGCGAGGTAGACGGTGAGCCCTTCGACGAAAAAGGGCCGCCACAACAGGAGCAGCACGAAGAGCACCACCATCCACGCGCTCCACATTCCGGTACTCCAGGCCAGCAGCAGCGACACGACCGGTGAGGCCAGCAGGACGAGGTTGGGAATCGGCACGGCAGCCCAGAACATCACTCCCAGCAGAATGGCGCCGAACACGATGGCACTGCCCAGGTCGGGTTGTTTGAGCACCAGCAACGCCGGCACGCCCGCGATCAGGATTGGCGGCAGCAGCCCGCGCAACGTCAGCGGCGGCTCGCGCCGCGCGGCAAACCACCGGGCCAGCATCAGTACGGTCGCCAGTTTCGAGATCTCGACGGGCTGGATGCCGAACAGCCAGCTCTTGCTGCTGGCAGCGTCGCCCGCGCCCTTGCCAAGCACCAGCGTCAGCGCGAGCATGCAGGAGGCTGAGGCCGTACAGCCACGGCGTTGCCCACTCCAGCAGCCGGAACGACGTGCGATACGCCAGGACGCCGCAGGCGGTGCCGATCACGAGCCAGAAGGTCTGCAGCAGCCAGAGCCAGCGGATCTGACGCAAGCCGTGGCCCGTCGCCGGCAGATCGGTCTGACCGGCGGAGTACAGTGTCAGCGCGCCGAACAGCGCCAGCAATGCGACGATCACCAGCAGCCGGCGATCAATACCCCGATTCATGGTGGCGTCGCCGTCGTGTCGACGCTGGCGTGGGCGGTGTCCTCCGTGACGGTGCGGACATCGGCCTTGACGGTCTTGCCGGTGAGATAGTGCACGATGGCGCGCGCCGGATACTTGGCGACCAGCGCGCCGTGAATGCCCTCTTCCACCGCGATCCCGACCACGATCCGCGGGCTGTCGGCCGGTGCGAACGCGATGAACCACGCCATGTCCTTCTGGCCGGTCACCTGCGCGGACCCGGTCTTGCCGGCGATCTGGAATTGCTTCAACCCGGCTTCGTGCGCCAGGTCGCCGGTGGCCGTGCCGGCATTGACGACGTCGACCATCGCGCCGCGAAGGTCGGCCAACTGCCCGGCGGTCAAGTGCAGGCTGTCGGTGACCACCGGTGGCTGATTCGCGATGACGCGGGGCGCGTACTTGACGCCATTGCCGGCCAGCGCGGCGTAGAACGACACCATGTTGATGAGCGTCTCGGTGTGGTGACCCTGCCCGATCGCCAGGTTGAGCGTTTCGCCGTTGCCCCAGAACGAGCCTCGCGAATTGACGTAGGCCTTCACATCGGGCAGGAGAATGCCCTTGGACTCACCCGCGAGGTCGATGCCGGACCGGTGGCCGAAGCCGAGACGCGCGGCCCCGGCGAGAATGGTGTCCGCACCCAGCAATTGACCGAGCTGATAGAAGTAGATGTCGCACGACGTCGCGATGGCACCGCGCAGGGTCAGGCTCCCGTGACCACGCGGATTCCAGCAGTGCCAGATCCGGTTGCCGTACTGATAGGTGCCCGTGCATGGCACCGGCATCCTGGTGTCCATCGTCAGCCCGTGCCGCAGCGCGATCGCCGCCAACGCCAGCTTGAACGGTGACGCCGGTGGATAGGTGGCGCGAATGACGCGGTCGTACAGCGGCCGGTTGGGGTCGTCGTTCAACGCCGACCAGGTGTCCGGATCGATTCCGCCGATAAAATCATTGGGGTTGTACGACGGATACGATGCGTAGGCGAGCACTTCGCCGGTCGGCGTCATCGCGACGATCGCGCCGCGACGCGTGGCGAGGTCCTGGTGCCACATCGAGTCGATGAAGCGCTGCAGGTCCATGTCGATCGTGGTATGGAGCACGCGGCCTGGCACCGGGGGCAGCGACGCGGTCTCCGGCTGGTCGTTGATGATCTGTCCCTTGGCCGTGACCTCGACGAAACGCACGCCGGGGCGACCGCGCAGGATCGAATCGTAGTCGACCTCCAGGCCCTGCTTGCCGACGATGTCACCCGGCTTGGCGTCGGGAAACGTGCCGTTGTCGAGCTCGTCACTGCTGACCTCACCGACGTACCCGGCCAGGTGGGCGACGGCATCGGAATCCGGGTACCGTCGGCGCGGCTCGCGCTGGATCACCAATCCCGGCAGAATCGCGCGATGTTCCTCGAGTGTGGCCACGACGTCGTAGCGCCCCGAGGCATACACCAGCGCCGGCTGATATCGGGCCTGCCGCCAACTCTTGACGACGGCGTCGACGTCGATGGTGTCGTCGGTGATCAACCCGTCGAGTCGTGCCAGGACCGCGCGCAACGAGTCCTCGCTCGGCGCGAGCAGCTTGATCGCATATCCCGGAACATTCTCGGCGATCGGCACACCGGTGCGGTCGAGGATGTCGCCGCGGGCCGCCTCGAGCGGGATGCGGCGCAGGTGGGTGTCGGCCGACGCGTTGCTGTAGTGCGCGTGATCGATGACCTGCGCCTTGAAGAACGCCGCGGCCAACCCGGAGAATGCCAGCAGGAAGACGCCCTGGATGATCCGCGAACGTCGGGCGACTTCCCACGACGAAAAGGCGCTCATGCCTCGATCCGGATCGCAAGCCAGTCGCGGAAGATCGCCACCACCGCGACACCCACCGCGGCGGTGGTCAACGCTTGCAGCGGCGACCAGACCAGCAGCTGCGCAGGCAACTGGGCGATCGGCGTGCCACTGAATACCAGCATCAACGCATTGCGTACCCAGGTGCCCACGAAGAACAGGGCCGCGTTGACCAGCAGATTGTCGGCGAAGAAGATCGACCGACCCCACGCCGCGCCCCAGCCGACGAGCACATACGTCAGCATGCCGGCCCCGAAGTGCACCGGCGTGAGCACATCGACCACCAGACCGATGATCAACCCCGTCATCGCCGCCGCACCGGGCGATTCGCGAATGGCGAGCAGCAGCAGCACCAGCACCAGGAAGTCCGGCACCGCGCGTCCCTCGACCAGCGAGGGCCGCAGGTAGAACTCCAGCAACAGCAGGAACAGCAGCACGAACCCGAAGCGCACCCGGTCGCCGGTGCGGCTGCGATATCGGCCCAGGTCATCCATGCGGAGCGGCATCAGTGCCCCAACGTCGGCGGCGCCGCCGATGGCGCCGGGGGGGGAGCCGCTGCCGGAAATGTCGAGTCGCGCGGCTGGACCAGTACCACGACGTGACTCACGTAGGCCGGATTGGCGAATGGGATCACCCGGTAGACCCGATCATATCCCATCACATCGGCGCCCACCGAGATGATGCGCCCGATCGGGATCCCGCGCGGGAATGTCCGCCCCATGCCCGCGGTCATCACGACGGTACCGATGCGCAGCGAATCCCGAAACGCCACGCCATGCAATTCCAGGATCGGCCCGGCGCGGTCCAGCTGCGCCGCCGGCTGGATGAATCCGCTGACACGGCCGTCGGCGGTCACGGCCGACACGGCGAAGTCGGGGCTCGCCCACGTCAGCACCGAACTCGCATGCGGCCCGCTGTTGGCGATGTAGCCGATGACACCCGCCGCGGTGACCACCGGATCGAATTGCTGGACGCCGTCGCTGGTGCCGGTGTCGAGCAACAGCATGCGGGTGTCGGTCACGGTGGGCCGATGCAGGACATCGGCGGCGACGGTGTGATGACGGAATCGCGCCCGCAAGCCGGCGAGGGCGCGCAACTGGTCGTTCTCGCTGCGGAGCGCGTACTGCTCCTGGACCAGCACCGCGAGGGAGTCATTGCTGCGCTGCAGTCCGGCCAGGTTGAAGCGCGCGGAGCGATCTTGTGTCGCGCGCGCATTGAGCGCGACGACCGGGCGGAGGACCGTGCCGCGAATCGCCGACGCCACGGCGTAGGACCAGCGCTGCGGCAGCGCCAGCGCCAGCAACGCCAGCGCAGTACAACCCGCCAGGATCCGCAGATCGCCGCGAGCCGTCTCCTGCCCTTCCGCCCCCCGCATCGTCAGGTCGTCAGGACGCTGCGGTATTTCTCGAAGTCGTCGAGAATCCTGCCAGTGCCGCGCACCACGCACGTCAGCGGGTCGTCGTCGACATGAATCGGCAACCCGGTCTCATGCGACAGCAGCTGATCGAGGCCGCGGATCAACGCGCCGCCGCCGGTCATCACGATGCCGCGATCGACGATGTCCGACGCCAGTTCCGGCGGCGTGATTTCCAGCGCCCGCCGCACGGCGTCGACGACCGACGCAATGGGTTCCTGCACCGCCTCACGAATCTCGACCGAATGCACCCGCACCGTCTTGGGAATGCCCGACACCAGGTCGCGACCCTTGACTTCCATTTCGCGCTCTTCGGGTGCCGCATATGCCGATCCGATCTTGATCTTGATCAGCTCGGCCGTCGGCTCACCGACGAGCAGATTGTAGTTCTTGCGCATGAACAGCACGATCGCCTGGTCGAGTTCGTCACCGCCGATGCGAATCGACGTGTCCGACACGATGCCTGACAGCGCGATCACCGCGATCTCCGTCGTGCCACCGCCGATGTCGATCACCATGTTGCCGGTCGGCGTTTCCACGGGCAGCCCGACACCGATCGCCGCTGCCATCGGTTCCGCCACCATCAACACCTGCTTCGCCCCGGCCGTTTCGGCGGAGTCGCGCACGGCGCGCCGCTCGACTTCGGTGATACCCGACGGCACCGCGACGATCACCTTCGGCTTGACGCGAAAGAAATGCTTGTCGATGATCGTCTTGAGGAAATAGCGCAGCATCTTTTCGGTGACATCGAAGTCGGCGATCACGCCGTCCTTGAGGGGACGCACCGCGAGAATGTTCTCCGGCGTGCGCCCGAGCATGCGTTTGGCCTCGAGCCCGATGCCCTTGATGCGACCCGTCGACCGTTCGATCGCGACCACCGACGGTTCATTCAGGACGATACCTTCGCCCTTGACATAGATCAGCGTATTCGCGGTGCCGAGATCGACCGCGATTTCATTGGCGGGAAGAAATGATCCGAGTTTGAACAGATTCACGCGAGTGGCGGCCCCCAGGAACGATGCGCGAAGCTACAAGAACACGCGAAGCCGAGCAAGACAACGCGTTGCGGGAGCGGCGGTTGGCAACCATGTGAGCGATTGCTCACAGGCGGTCGGGCCGATGACGGCGATACCGTGCAGGATCGGACGATGCCCGGCGATCGGAAGCGTGCGAGTACCCGGTCGCACCCATGCCGGCTCTCTCAAATCCCGCTCGGCTCCGCTATTTTCAGGGCTGACTACCTCATCCGGAACAATTGCAATGGTGACTGCAGCACCCCTTCGGCCCGTCCGGCTGTTTGTCGTCCTGCTTTGCGGACTCACGGTACGGCTCTCTGCCCAGCAGATGGCGACCGAGACCCGTGACCCGCATCAGACGCAGGACGCGACTTCGCCGCGCACTACAAGGCGTGGACCGGCAAGCCCGAGTACGGCTCGCCGCTCGTCGATCACCTGCCCCTCGTCAAGGGAATCCCGAGCCCGCGCGACGTCCTCGGGTACGATATCGGGGCGCCGAAAAAACTCACGTACTACGCCGACATGCTGAAGTACTACCGGGCGCTCGCCAAGGCGACGCCGCGCGTGCAGGTCGAGACGATCGGCAAGTCGGACGAAGGGCGCGAGCTGGTGGTGGTGTGGGTGTCGTCCGACGAGAACATGAAGCACTTGCAGCAGAACCGGAACAATCTCGCGAAACTCGCCGATCCGCGCGGGCTCTCCGACGCGCAGATCCAGCAACTGATCGCCACCACCAAGCCGGACTATCATCTTTTCGGCGGACTGCATAGCGGCGAAACCGGCCCGTCCGAAATGCTGATGGAGCTCGTCTACCGGCTCGCCACCGAAACCTCGCCGCTGATCACGCGCATTCGCGACAACGTCTATGTGTCGGTCACGCCCGCCGCCGATGCGGATGGCCGCGACCGCAATGTCGACTGGTTCTATCACGGTCTCGACGTCGATTCGATGCTCAAGGCCGACAGCGGCTCGCCAGACCGCCGACTCCGCTGCCCGACGGCCGACTCGACGGCCCGCGCGGGCCGGGGTGCGGGTGGCCGCGGGGGCTGTTCCGGGAGGGCGTGGCGGAAGCGGCGCCGGTGCGCTTCCCTACTGGGGCAAGTACGTCTATCACGACAACAACCGCGACATCAATCTCTCGCTGATCCAGATGCGCGACATCGCCAACTGGTACTTCACGGCGCACCCGCCGATCATGCACGACCTGCACGAATCCGAATCGCTGATGTACGACTACAGCGGCGGGCCGCCGCAGAATCCCAACCTCGATCCGATCCTGTTCGCCGAGCTGCCGTGGTTCGCGAACTTCGAGATGGCGCAGATGACCAAGTGGGGCATGCCCGGTGTCTACGATTTCGCGTTCATGGACGGATGGTCGCCCGGCTATCTGGGCTCGATCGCGTACAACCACAACGGCATGATGAAGATGTACGAGACGCAGTCGGGCCGCGACGTCGACACCGCGCAGGAGCGGCGCGACAGCGTCACCGCGGCGGCACGACGCGACAGCACGGGGCGGCGCGATTCCGTTGCGGCCGGCGGTCGCCGCGGGCGCGGGGGCGCTGCTCCCGACAGCGCGGCCGGCGGGCGGCGGGGACGCGGCGGCCGCGGCGCGACCGCGGACAGTGCGACCGTGGTGGGCGGACGCGCCGGCCGCGTGGGTCGCGGCGCGCAGAGCGCGGACACCGGCGAATCGGTCCTGCTGCCGGCGGGTCGAGGCGGCGCGGCTGGCGGCGGCCGGGGCGGGCCTCCGGGAGGCGGACGTGAGAGCGCGCCACCGACCGGCAAGGGCGGGACGCAGGATCGCGAGTGGTATCGTGGCCTCCCGATCCCGCCCGACGCGATCGCGAATTTCACGCGCCGCGACAACACCAACTACATGGAAACCGGCATCCTCTCGGCGTTGCAGCTGACGGCGATGTTCCCCAACGTCGTGCTGCAGAATTTCTACGTCAAGACTCGCAACTCGATCGACGACTGGCGCACCAGGGCGCCCTGCGGGTTACGTCATCCCGAAGCAGCTCGACATGACGCGCGCCGCCGCAGCTGGTCGACATCCTGCGGATCCAGGGGATCGAAGTCGGCGTCATCGATCGCGACACCCGGGTCGGCGACTCGACGTACCAGGCTGGCTCATACGTCATCAAGCGCAATCAGCCGTACGGTCGCCTGGTCAAGAACCTGCTCGAGAAGCAGATCTTCCCCGATCCGCGCCTGAGCACGTACGACGACAGCGGCTGGTCGATGGGGCTCGAGATGCTGGTCGACGTGGTCGCCGGTTGCCGATTCCGCGATCCTCAAGGTCGCGACGACGCCGGTGACATGGGCCACGGTCAAGGGCACGATCAGCCGGCAAGGGCTCCGCCGGTATCGCCGTGGCCGACTATGGCTCGAACAACATGATCACCTTCCGCTACCTGCTGCGCACGCTACCGATGCAGATCGCCGAGAAGACGTTCACGGTCGATCATGTCGAGATGCCGGCGGGCTCGTTCGTGATCAGCAACGTGACCGACGCCGGGCCGATTCGCGCCGCCATCGATTCGCTCGGCCTCACCGCCGTGGCGCTCGACTGTCTACCGACCGTCCCGATGCACAGCGCCAACGTGCCGCGCGTCGCGATCTACTCGCAGTGGAACAGTACGCAGGACCTGGGTTGGTACCGGCAGGCGTTCGACAACTTCCACGTGCCGTATGACCTGATCTTCAAGGAACGCATCGCCCAGGGCAATCTCAAGAAGGATTACGACGTCATTCTGATGGCCGACCAGAACATCACCCGGCAAGCCGTCATGCAGAAGCCGGCCGCGCATCCGCAGCCCTACCAGCAAAGTGAGAAGTACAAGTTCCTGGGGATGTACGGGTCGACACCCGACATGAGCGGCGGCTTCGGCCAGACCCGGCGTCGACGCGTTCCAGGACTTTCTCGACCAGGGCGGCACTTTGATCGCGATTGGACAGGCCGCGCGCTTTCCGATCGATTTCGGGTGGGCGCACACGGTCGACCTGGAAAATGTGCCCGGCCTGACGTCGCAGAATCCGATCGTCGAAGCGCAGATCGAGCCCACGGGCGACCCGATCTTCTACGGCTACCTCAAGCAGAAGATCCCGGTGAAATACGTCGGCGGCCAGACGCTGCACGCCGGCGTCGCCGACTCGGCGAACGTGCTGGCACGGTATGTCGGCGGCGAGGCGAGTGTGCTGTCGGGACTCATGGTCAACGCCGACTCGCTCAAGGATCGCGCGTTTGCCGCCGACATTCCCGCCGCGTACCATGGCCATGGACGGGTGATCCTCTTCACCAACAACCCGATTTACCGCTGGCAGAACCACGGCGAGTTCAACATGGTGTGGAATGCGGTGATGAACTGGGATGACGAGCCGTAGCGCGCTGGTCGCGGAATGACATTGCGCTGCGCTCAGGGCAGGCCGCTCGGCGGACCAGGGGCTGAAGCGCCACCCGGAATGTCATCCCGAGCGCAGCGAGGGATCGCTTACCGAACGCGCCCTCGAAAGCCCTGGGGTATTTGCGACCGGCTCGCGGCCACCACTTCCTCCGCGGCCTGCGATTCGCCGGCTCGGGATCTTCGTGATGCAATCCTCGCGGCGCCGGCTCATCAACGCCCGCTCCGGAAGCGGTGGCCGTCGACGCTCTGAATCCGGTAGCCCTCCGGGCTTCGCTGTGCCGAGCCGTCACTTCAGTGACGCCTTGATCGAACGAACGTGCGGGTGACGGCTCTCAGCTCACGGCATCACGACCCACACCCGAGACCTGAGATCGGGAACGCGACGGCAATCAAGTCCCCACGGCGTACCGCCCGCGGCGAGAGGAACAGAACGGCGTGCACGTCACACTGACGAGCACGCCGCTGTACTACACGACCGGTGTGGCGACGAGCGTTACATCCCGGCTTTCGTCGACTTGCCGCCCGACGACGCGTGCGCCAGATCTCGCGCCGCCTGGGCCATCCAGCCGACCCGCTGCGGATCGGATGACGACTTCGCGTCCTGATCGAGCTGCGTTGCCATCTTCGTCAAGGTCGCGGCGCGGGTCGCGGCGGACCCCTTCTCTGCCGTCGCGATCTCGCGCCGGAGTTCCTCGCGACGCGCCAGCGGCAGTCCGTTGTCGCGATCGAGCTGATCGAGATACGACTTCACCACCGGGAACGCCGCCGGCCAGACGATCTTCGGCTGACTCTGCGGATTGAACGTGTCCATGTGGATCAGCCTGGCCGCGTCGATCTCGTTCTGCGAAAGCCATTCACTCGGCTCCAGGTCGAATACGTCGAGGCCGCGCGCGATTTCGGATCCGTAGATATGGCCGTTGTACCAATAGCCGCACCAGAATCCGCCGATCACTTCGCGCGTGGACTGCGAATCGGCAAATTGCGGCTGATTCGGAATCGGGCCGCGATCGAAGTAGGCGATTTCACGAACATGGTTCGGGTCGGTGAAGTCGAACACATCGATGCCGCCCTGATACCAGCCCTGTACCATGATGTCGCGCCCCGGGATCGGAATCAGCGAACCATTGTGGGCCACGCAGTTTTCCTGCTCGGTCTGCGCGGCGGGCATCTTGAAGTAGCCGTGCTGGGTCATCTTGCCATCGGCCAGCGTGAACACCGCGTCCCCGCCCCAATCGAGCGGATCGATGTCACGGCACCGGGGTTGCGTGCCGCCGCCCCATTCGTCGGTGAACAGGACCTTGTCGCCGCTGTTGCTGAACGTGGCCGAGTGCCAGAAGGCGAAATTGGTATCGCCGGCAAAATCGAGCCGCTTGGGATTGACCGGGTCCTTGATGTCGAGCAGCATGCCGTAGCCGCCGCACGCCGCGCCCGCGAGCCCGATCGCCGGGTAGACCGTGATGTCGTGACACTGGTTGGGCGCACCGCGACCCTCGCCGCCGCCGGCGCGCGCAAAGCGCGCGAGCAACACCGTGCGCGCCGCGGCCGTGTCGGCTTCCGTCGGCGTGCCGCTGCCGCCACGCGCTTTCACGATGCTGTCAAGGACCGGTCCGGCCATCGCGGCGGGCAGCGGGAAATTCGCGTTGGCGGCCGCACCCCGGCCGCCGCGCCCACCACGTCCGGCGCGCTCCGTGGTGTCGCCCGGTGGATTGCCGTGTCCCTTGGCCGCCAGCATGTCTTCGAAGATGTGCCCCGCGCCGACGACCTTCGATTCCTCGGGATGCGCCAGCGGCACCTTGATGATGTCGATCCGGTATCGTGCCGAGTTGAGCGAATCGATCGGCCAGTCGTTGCAGCCGGGCATTTCCTCGGCGGAGCGAACGCCGGCCATGCCGGACACGTAGATGTAGACGTCGCTCTTGCTCCTGGGATCCGGAACCACGGTGTGGGTATGCGATCCGCGACACGTCTGCACATCGAACACCTTCTTCGGATGATCGATATCCGAAATGTCGAAGATGCGCACGCCGACCATCCGGTCCGCGCTCACGCGCCCCTTCACGCCGGCGTTCGAACAGTCGGTACGATCACCGGTGCCCTCGGACGAAATGAACAGCAGGTGACCCACGAGCGACGGATCACCTTGTCCGGTCGTGCAAAACTCTGCGGCCCGAAGCGTCGGCATCGCCGGGTTGCTGATGTCCCAGATCGAGAAGCCGCTGAAGTTTCCCTGCACGGCGTAATTGCCCTCGAAGGCCATGTCGGAATTCGCGTACGTCAACCCGCGTGCGCCCCCCGCGCCATCGAGCGTGTCGGGTTTGCCGCGGTGCGCGATCAACCGCATGTTCTTCGACGCCATGCCGGCGTCGTCGAAACCGGTATGCAGGCCGACGCGGGGGTCGTTCACGTTCGCCGTGCCGCCCTGCGCGGCGGCGACCGACACGACCGCGAGGGACACCGCCGCCAGCACCGCCCCGGCGCGGCGTACAGACAAGACCGATTGACGCATGATTAGTCGCTCCCTGGAAGTGAATTCAACAAGCCCTGCATCCGACCGATTTCGGCCCGCTGCGCGGCGTCGACATCCGTCGCGAAGGCGAAGATGTCCGCCCCTTGCCCTGACCCCGCGTTGAAGAGATTGGCCACCATCACGATGGCGCCGGTGTGGTGCTGAATCATGCCGACGAGAAACAGCGAATCGAACGCGGTGCCATGCGCCTGGTCGAGCGCGTGCATCTGCGCCGGCGTGAGCATGCCCGACATCATGTGCATGCCGGCCATCGCGGCTTCGGTCGAATCGTGAAAGATCATCGTGTCGGTGGTCGGCTGGGGTACGCCGAGATGGCGATCCTCCAGCCAGTGCTGCATCAACGCGATCTCCTCGCGCTGTGAAATGATGATCTTCTTGCACAACAGCGCGACTTTCTGACTGGCGCCGTGCGATTCCGCGATTTCGCACATCGGCAGTGCCTGCGCATGATGGTAGATCATGCCCTGCATGAAACTCACGTCGGCGGGGGTGTAGTCCTTGGCCGGGGCTTGTGCCGCGGCGGGGCGAGCCAGTGCGGGAAGGGCCGCCAGCACGAGCGCGGCGATCAGCGCGCGCGTGCGAGGCATCATGCGTAAGTGGTTCATGTCATATCGGCTCCGACAGTGTCGACCAGCGCGGGAATGGGCGAATCGTACACAGGCGCGCGCCGGCGCGCCACCTGTCGCGAAAGGAAACGCGCTACCGCGTCACGCGACCCGCGGTCGGCGCGCCGCGCGAAAACAGGTCGCGACGTGGTCGTCGACCAGGCCGGTGGCCTGCATGAACGCGTAGCAGATCGTGCTGCCGACAAAGCGAAAGCCACGCCGCGTGAGATCCTTGCTCATCGCATCAGACTCGGACGACGTGGCGGGCACCTGCCGGCTCGTGGCCCGGCGGTGGCGAATGGTCGCGCCATCGGTGAATTGCCAGATGTACTGGTCGAACGATCCGAATTCCCGCTGCACGTTCAGGAAGGCCGCGGCGTTGCTCACGGTGGACTCGATCTTGAGCCGGTTGCGGACGATGCCGGCATCGCGCATCAGCTTCTCGACCCGTGCCGCCGTGAACCGCGCGACCTTGATCGGGTCGAACTGCGCAAACGCGGCGCGATAGTGGTCGCGCTTCTTGAGGATCGTCGACCAGCTGAGCCCGGCCTGGGCGCCTTCGAGCGTCAGGAACTCGAAGAAGGTGCGGTCGTCATGGACCGGGACGCCCCACTCCGTGTCGTGATAGACGATGTCGAGCGGCGTCGTGGCCCAGGGGCAGCGGATGGGCAGCGTCATCGCGCGCGCGCCAGCTTCACCGCCCCGTGCTCCCGAAGCCGCCGTGGCCACGCACGGTGCCGGGGAGGGCGTCGACTTCGCGGAAGGTCACGGGCTCGACGCGCTGCACCAGCAATTGCGCGATGCGCTCACCGCGGGCGATCACAAAATCGACATCGCCGTGATTGATCAGGATCACCTGCAGTTCCCCGCGATAGTCGCTGTCGATCGTGGCCGGCGTATTCGGCAGGGTGACGCCGTGCTTGAGCGCCAGGCCCGACCTCGGCCGGAGCTGCAATTCATAGCCGGCCGGCACCGCCACCGCAAAGCCGGTGGGAACGAGCGCGCGCGCACCGGGCGCGAGGGTTGTGTCAACTGCTGACACAATGTCCATCCCGGCCGCGCCTGCCGTGGCGCGCGACGGCAGCGGCAGGCCGGCACCGCGCGGCAGGCGGGTGATGAGGATTTCGATTGGGGTGGACATGAATTGTCATCCCGAAGGAGTGAAACGACTCAGGGATCGCGTCGACACGAATCGATCCCTCGCCGCGCTCGGGATGACAGCGGGGCGGCCGCCTTCTCCTCCCCATTTTCCCTCGCCGCGCTCGGGATGACAGTCGCCTACAGTACCGTATCCACTGCCACCGACTCGAGCCCGAACGCTTCGGCGACGCCGGGATAGACAATCTTGCCGCTGACGATGTTGAGGCCCAGCTTGAGCGCGCCATCTCGCCGACAGGCCTCCTGCCAGCCCTGGTTCGCGAGCTTGACGGCGTAGGGCAGCGTGGCGTTGGTCAGCGCCAGCGTCGACGTGCGCGGCACGGCACCCGGCATGTTGGCGACACCGTAGTGCAGCACGCCTTCGACGACATACGTCGGATTCTCGTGCGTCGTCGGCTTGATGGTCTCGACGCAGCCCCCCTGATCGACGGCCACGTCCACGATGACGCACCCATCGGGGATGCTCTTGAGATCCTCGCGGGTGATCAGGTGCGGCGCCTTCTTTCCGGGAATCAGCACCGCGCCGATGATCAGGTCGGCGTCGCGCACCGCGTCGAGCAGGTTGTGGCGATTCGAGAACACCGTGTCGACATTGGCGGGGAGCACGTCGTCGAGGTACCGCAGCCGGTCGAGCGACGTATCGAGAATGGTGACATGGGCGCCCAGGCCCGCGGCCATCTTCGCCGCGTTGATGCCGACGACGCCACCGCCGATGATCACCACGCGCGCCGGCGGCACGCCCGGCACGCCGCCCAGCAACACGCCGCGGCCGCCGAAGAGCTTCTCGTTGTACTTGGCGCCCTCCTGCACCGCCAGCCGCCCGGCCACTTCCGACATCGGCGTCAGCAGCGGCAGGTGGCCGCCGGGGAGCTGCACGGTTTCGTACGCCACGGCAATCGCGCCCGACTTCATCACCGCATCGGTCAGCGGCCGGTCGGCCGCGAAGTGGAAGTAGGTGTACATCACGAGGCCCGGCCGCATCCGCGGCCACTCGACGGCAATCGGCTCCTTCACCTTGATGATCATGTCGGCCTGCGCCCAGGTGGCGTCGGCGTCGGCACCGATCGTCGCGCCGGCCGCCTGGTAGCGATCGTCGCCGAACCCGCTGCCGAGACCGGCCCCGGTCTCGACCATCACGGCGTGACCTTCGCGCACCAGCACTTCGACGCCGGCCGGCACCAGCCCGACGCGGTTCTCGTTGGTCTTGATCTCTTTCGGCACGCCGATCTTCATCGTGGTCTCGCTTGCGCGCATCGCGCGCGCGGAAAAGGTCGGATCACTCGCACATCAACCGGGTCCCAGCCGGACGGTCGTCATCCGCTCCGGCGCAAAAAACTCCCGCGCCAGCACCGTACACTCCGCGACGGTGACATCGTCGACGCGCTGCAGCACGTCGTCGATGCTGCGGTACGGTTCCTCGTTGAGCACATGCACCGCCAGCCGGTTCATCCGGCTCGAGGTGCTCTCCAGCGCCAGCATGAAGCCGCCCTTGAGCTGGCCCTTGGCGTCCTGCAGCTCGTCGTCGGGGATCCCGTCGCGCGTCATCCGGCCGAGCTCGTCGGCGATCACCGCCAGCGCCTGGTCGGCCGTCGCCGGCTGGGTACCAACATAAATCCCGAATACCCCGGCGGCGCGGTACCCGGCGTGCCACGCGTGGATGGCGTAGCAGAGCCCCAGTTCCTCGCGCACCTTCTGGAACAGGCGACTCGACATGCCGCCGCCGATCACGGTGGTGAGCAACGCCATGCCCCAGCGCCGATCGTCGGCCGCCGTTACGGTATCCGTGCCGACGATCGCGTGGACCTGCTGCAGGTCGCGTGACTCGTTGCGGGTGACACCGCGCATGGCCACCGCCGCGGCCACGCCCGGTTGCGGCGGTTGCGCGGCGCCGTCGAACCACCCTTCCCGATCGAGCCAGTCCAGCACCTGCTCGTGCGTGATGTTGCCGGCGGCCGCGATGACGCAGTTGCCCGGGTAATACCCGCGCTGATGGACGGCGCGCACATCGCCGACGCCCAGCGCGCTGACGGTCTCGGCCGTGCCGAGGATCGAGTAGCCGTAGGGGTGGTGGGGGTAGATGGTTTCGTTCCACAGCTCGCCAACGAGATCGTCGGGCGTGTCGAGCACGCCGTTGAGCTCTTCGAGCACGACGTTGCGTTCGAGTGCCAGGTCGCTGTCCCGCAGCAGCGGACGACGCACCAGGTCGGTGAGCACGTCGACGGCCAGCGGGACGTCGGCATCGAGTACGTGGGCCTGGTACCCGGTATGGTCGCGCGACGTGAAGGCGTCGAGCGAGCCGCCGCGCGCCTCGAGGGAGAGGGCGATCTCGCGCGCGGTGCGACGCTCGGTGCCCTTGAAGACCAGATGTTCGAGCAGGTGGGAGACGCCCATGCGGGCGCGGGGTTCGTGTCCGCTGGCGGTGCGGACCCAGATGCCGATCGCGGCCGACCGAACGGAGGTGATCCGTTCGGTCAGCACCACGAGACCGTTGGCGGCGTCAGTGCGAAAGAGCGCGTCGTCGAGCTGCACGGGGCGCCCGCCGGCGCCGCTCACGGCTTGGGGAGCAGCGCTTTCCGGGACAACCGCATCCGGCCGCGCTCGTCCACTTCCAGCAGCTTGACCTGTACCATGTCGCCCTTCTTGACGACATCCTCGGTCTTCTCGACCCGCTTGTGATCGAGTTCCGAAATGTGCAGCAGGCCTTCGACGCCCGGCATGATTTCGACGAACGCGCCGAACGCCGTGACGCTCTTGACCGGCCCTTCGTAGACCGTGCCGACGATCGGCTCCGCCACGATGGCCATCACCATTTCGCGCGCCTTGTTGCCGGCGTCCTGCCCGACCGCGGCAATCGTGACCAGGCCGCTGTCGTCGATGTTGACCTTGGCACCCGAGGCGTCCTGGATGCCGCGGATGGTCTTGCCCTTGGGCCCGATCACATCGCCGATCTTGTCCGGCTTGATCTGGATCGTGATGATCCGCGGCGCCCACGGCGACATCTCGGCGCGCGGCGCCGACAGCACCTTGTTCATCTCGCCCAGGATGAAGAGCCGGCCCTTGCGCGCCTTGTCGAGCGCGTCCTTCATCAGGTCGAGCGACAGCCCGGCGATCTTGATGTCCATCTGGATCGACGTGATGCCCGCTTCGGTCCCGGCCACCTTGAAGTCCATGTCGCCCAGATGGTCTTCGGTCCCGAGAATATCGGTGAGGATCGCGACGCGATCGCCTTCCTTGATCAACCCCATCGCCACGCCGGCGCACGCCGACTTGATCGGCACGCCCGCATCCATCAGGGCGAGCGAACCACCGCACACCGTCGCCATCGACGACGAGCCGTTCGACTCCAGAATTTCCGACACGATGCGGATGGTGTACGGGAAGTCCTCGAAGTGCGGCAGCAGCGGCTGCAAGGCGCGCTCTGCCAGCGCCCCATGTCCGATCTCGCGCCGTGACGTGCCGCGAATCGGCTTGACCTCGCCGGTGCTGTAGGGTGGAAAGTTGTAGTGCAGCATGAACGACTTGGTGTGGATGCCGGCGACGTTGATGCCGTCGAGGCGTTGTTCGTCATCCGCGGTGCCCAGCGTCACCACCGCCAGCGCCTGCGTCTCGCCGCGAGTAAACAGGGCCGAGCCGTGCGGCCGCGGCAGCACGTGCGCCTCGACCGTGATCGGACGGATGGTATCGCCGTCGCGGCCGTCGACGCGCTCCCCCTTGGTGAGGATCTGCTCGCGCATCACGGCATACTCGACGTCGTCGAGTTCCCCGCCAATTGCCTTGGCCTGCTCGGGATATTCCTCGGCGAGCTTCTCGAGCACGTCGGCGCGTGCCGCAGCGACCGCGGCGGCGCGACCTGCCTTGTCCTTGGCGTTCATCGCCTTCGCCATCGACTTCTCGCCCAGCGCGCGCACCTTCTTGACGAGTGCCTCGTCCTTGAGCGCGGGCGACCACTTCATCTTGGGCACCGAATTACCGCTGATCAATTCCTGCTGCAGCTTGACCTGCTCGCGAATGCCGACTTGCGCCACCTTGAGCGCTTCGAGCACGTCGGCTTCGGACACCTCGAGCGCGCCGCCCTCGACCATCAGGATCGAATCGGCCGAGCCCGCGACGGTGAGATCGATGCTGGAGAATTCGAGCTGCTGAAAGGTGGGATTGAGCACCCACTTGTCCTCGATCTTGCCGACGCGTACCGCGGCGATCGGTCCGTTCCACGGCACCTCGGACATCGACAACGCGGCCGACACGCCCATCAGCGCGGGAATGCTCGCGTCGTTCTCCTGGTCCGCCGACATCACGGTCACGAAGACCTGGACTTCGTTCTTGAAGCCTTCGGGAAAGAGCGGCCGGATCGAGCGGTCGATCACGCGGCACGAGAGAATCTCGTCGTCGGTCGGGCGACCTTCGCGCTTGAGGAAGCCGCCCGGGATCTTGCCCGCGGCGTAATGCTTGTCGCGATATTCGACCGTCAGCGGAAAGAACGGCAGCGACGAGATGTTGGGTGAGACCGTGATGGCGACGAGCAGGACGGTGTCACCAAACTGCACCAGAACCGAACCGGCGGCCTGCTTGGCCAGACGACCGGTCTCGATGACCAGTGGCCGGCCGGCGAACTGCGTTTCAATGCGCTGCACGATATTCCTTCACTGCGTATGAGCACTCCAATACGACAAAGGCGCCCCACGGTGCTCGCGTGGGGCGCCCTGCAGTGTCAGCGACCGGTCAATTCCGGAGGCCGAGTTCGGAGACCAGGGATCGGTAGGCTTGGAGATCACGGCTCTTCATGTAGTTGAGAAGCCGGCGCCGCGTCCCGACCATCTTCAGCAATCCCTGACGACTATGGTGGTCCTTGGGATGGGTGCGGAAGTGCTCGGTGAGGTCATTGATGCGCGCCGTCAGCAGCGCGACCTGGACCTTGGCGGATCCAGTATCGGTTTCATGCTGGCGGTGCTGCTCGATGACGGGCTGCTTTGCGATCATGCCTTCATTCCTGGTCTGACTGCGCGAATTTTATCATCTCTCCGATAGCCATCAATTATACCCGGCCCCGCCAACCGTGGCAACCGCCACCTCCTCAATGGCCCAGCAGCCGGGCGATGTCGTTCTTGAACACCACCACCATCAGCAGTGCCAGGAATGCCAACCCGGCCAGCGACAGGGCTTCACGCACTCGCATCGGCAGGGGCCGGCGGATCACCGCCTCGGCCAGCAGGAACACCACCGAGCCGCCGTCGAGGATCGGGACCGGCAGCAGGTTCACGATCGCCAGGTTGACGGAGATCAACGCGATGAATGCCAGCAGCGGGTCCAGGCCGGCGCGGGCCTGTTGCGCCGCCATCTGGCCGATCAGGATCGGCCCCCCGACCTCCTTGGTCGACACCCGGCCGTCGGCCACGCCGCGCAAGGTGCGGTAGATCGTCCCGGCGGCCGAGGCCCAGGCGTCGGCGCCGGCCTGGATCGCCCCACCCAGCGACAGCGCCCTGGCGACGTACGGCGTGCGCACCGCCACCCCGATCCGCCCCACGACGGGCGACGTGGGATCGGCGGGGTTGGCATGGCCCGACCGGGGCGTCACGGTGAACGTGCGACGCGCGCGATCACGCATCACCGTGATCGACACCGCCTGGCCGGCCGCCGGCTGGATCCTGGCGACAATATCGGACCACGAGCGGACCGGCGTGCTGTCGACCGCGATGATGGAATCTCCCACCGCGAGCCCGGCTTCCGCGGCCGGCATCCCCGCGTCGACTTCTCCCAGGACCGGCGCCGTCACCGGCTCAAGGGCGCCGGCAAGGGCCGCACGCTGGACCAGGTCATCGCGATGCAACGGCACCGTCAGGTCGGGGGCGTGATCGAAGTGCAGGACGATCTCGTTGGTCGAGCCTTCCGTGATCCGCTGCATGATGTCGTCCCACGACGTCACCGGGTGCCCGTCAATCGAAACGATCCGGGTGCCAGGCGCCAGCTGCGCCACGGCCTTGGCCTGCGCCGGCAGCTCGCTGTCGATGACGGCGGCGACGGTCGTGGTGGGGTCGTAGTGCTCGCCGTTCTTCCACGCGAGTCCGGTAAAGATCAGCAGCGCGAACACGGCGTTCATGGTCACGCCGGCGAGGATGATGATCAGGCGCTGCCACACCGGCTTGGCCTCGAAGACACGATTCGGCGGCACGTGGGCGTTGTCGTCGTCCGGGCCCTCGAGCGCGCCGGCCGCGGGATCGAGCTCGCGCGACGCCATCTTCACGTAACCGCCGAGTGGCAACCAGGCGATCGCCCATTCGGTTTCGCCGCGATGGAAGGTGAGGCCGGGCACCGGCTTGCCAATGCCGATGGCGAAGCGATGCACCCAGACCCCGAACGCCTTGGCGGCGATGTAGTGGCCGAGTTCGTGCACGAACACCAGAATGCCGAGCACGATGGCGAGAATGGCGATCGTGTACACCACGTTGCCGATCATGCCAGCGCGGCCTCCGCGGCGCGACGGGCTTCGCTGTCGACCGCCCAGACGGTCTCGAGGGTGACCGGCCCGGTCGCGTTGACCGCGTTGAGCGTGACGTCGATCACGCGCGCGATGTCGCCGAATCCGGCAGCACCAGCCAGAAAGGCCTGCACTGCCACCTCGTTGGCCGCGTTGAACACCGCCGGCGCGAGGCCACCCTCGCGACCAGCAGCGACACCCAGCGCGAATGCCGGGAAACAATCGTGACGCAGTGCCTCGAAGGTCAACGGCCCGGCCGCGACCGGATCGAACCGTCGCGCGCTGTCGTCAGCGAGTCGGTGCGGATGCGTAAGTGCGTACAGAATCGGACCTTCCATGGACGGGAATCCCACCTGGGCGAGCACGCCGCCATCGATGAACTCCACCAGCGCGTGCACGATGCTCTGCGGATGCACCACCACGTCGATGTCGTCATACGCCAACCCGAACAGGTGATGCGCCTCGATCACCTCGAGCGCCTTGTTGGCGAGCGTGGCGGAATCCACCGTGATCTTCGATCCCATGCGCCAGGTCGGATGCTGCAGCGCATCGGCCACCGTCGCGCTGCCGAGCCGGTCCCGCTCCCACGTGCGGAACGGCCCGCCCGAGGCCGTGATCGTCAGCCGGCTCGCGTCGCAGTTCTGTGCGGTGATACACTGCAGCACGGCGCTGTGTTCCGAATCGATCGGCACGATCTCGCCGCCGCCCTCTCGCGCGGCCTGGGCCACCAGCGGCCCGGCCATCACCAGCGATTCCTTGTTGGCGAGTGCCACCCGCTTGCCGGCGCGCAGCGCGGCCAGCGTCGCATCCAGTCCGGCGGCGCCGACCACGGCGTTGATGACGATCGACACGTCGACGTGCGTCGCCGCTTCCACCAGCGCGTGCGGTCCCGTGTGATACCGACGGTCCGGCTCGCTGCGCACCAGTCCCGCGATCCGTGGATGCCACTGCTCCACCTGTTGATCCAGGAGCTCGCGATTGGAGCCCGCAACGAGCGCGACGACGTCGAACGCATCGCGGTGCCGCGCCAGCACGCGCAACGTCGACGCACCGACCGAACCGGTGCTGCCCAATACTGCCACGCCACGCGACGGCGCTCCCATCAGAACAGCCCGAGCAGGTGGTACGCCGCCGCAGTGATGGGCAGCACGAAATACAGCGAGTCGAGCCGGTCGAGCACGCCGCCGTGTCCCGGAATCAGGGTCGAGGAATCCTTGACCCCCGCCTCGCGCTTGATCAGGGACTCGGCCAGGTCCCCGATCTGGCCGATGACGGCGAGCACGACGCCGAGCACCGTCGCGGCAACGACACCCATCGCGATGTCCGCTCGGGGAAAGACCAGCGCGGCGTACGCCGCGGCAACCGCGCCGCCGCCGATCACGCCGGCCATCGCGCCCGCCCGCGTCTTTCCGGGCGAAATGGCCGGTGCCAGGCGGGCGCCACCAACCAGCCGTCCGCCGGACATCGCCGCCGTGTCGCACACCCAGACGACCAGGAACGGAAAGAATACCGCCGACACCCCGCTCCACGAACGCGTCGGCCATTGCGCATGCCGGATGTAGAACAGGGCCAGCAACGGCGCCGCGGTATACACAATGGTCAACAACGTGATCGCGATCGACGCCAGCGGTCGCTCGGCCGGCAAGCGACGGAACACGGCCACGGTCATGACCCAGAGCACCACGCCGATCGACGCAAATCCTGTCCAATCGCTCACGGCAAACCGCACGCCCGGCGCGACCAATGCCCACGCGAGCAGCAGCGGTGATCCGACGACCACGACCACGATGGTGGTGGTGAACAGCCGCACGCCGATTTCACGGGCCAGCGCTACCATCTCGCGCGCGCCCAGGTACCCGGCCACGGCCAGGAGCACGGCCAGTGGCCATCCGCCGAACCAGACGAGCAACAGCAGCACCGGGATGGCGACCACCGCGAACGCCACGCGCCGCACCATGTTGGCATCCATCACGCGTGGACCCGGCCGAACCGGCGCTCGCGCTGCTGGTAGTCGACGATCGCCGCAAAGAGGTCATCGCGGCCGAAGTCGGGCCACAACACGGGCGTCACGTACAACTCGGCATAGGCGAGCTGCCAGAGCAGGAAATTCGACAAGCGCATTTCGCCCGACGTGCGAATCAGCAGGTCGGGATCCGGCCACTCCGCGGTGTATAGCGCGGCGCTGATCATCGCCTCGTCGATGGCGTCCGGATCGAGCGTGCCGGCCCGCGCCCGCGTCGCGAGTGTTCGGGCCGCGCGCACCAGTTCGCTGCGTGCGCTGTACGAGATGCAGATGTTGAGCGCGAGCGCGCGCCCACCCGCGGTCGACGACTCGATGTGCATCACGGCGGCGCGCGCGGCCGGTGTCAGTCGATCGAGATCACCCAGCATTCGCACACCGACGCCGCGCTGGCGCAGTTCGGCGGCCTCGCTCGCCACGTACTCGCGCAACAATGCCATCAACGCATCGATTTCCTCGGGGGGCCGCTGCCAGTTTTCCTGCGAAAAGGCGAACAGTGTGAGCACGGCGACGCCCGCCTGCAGACATCCCTCCACCGTAGCGCGCACCGACGCCATGCCGGCGTGGTGGCCCGCGCTCCGCGGCAAGCCGCGATCCCGGGCCCAGCGGCCGTTGCCATCCATGATGATCGCGATGTGGCGCGGAACGCCGCCCGTGGCGAGCAGCGACGCAAGCTGGGGAGAATCGGTAGGCGGGTTCACACTTCGAGAATTTCGGCTTCCTTGGCCTTGAGCTGCTGGTCGATCTGCTTGACGGCCTCGTCCGTGTGCTTCTGGACGTCTTTTTCGGCTCGCGTCTTCTCGTCGTCGCTGACCTTGTCGGCCTTCTTGATGCGGTTCATCGCGTCGGTGCGCGCCTGACGCACCGCCACCCGCCCCTCCTCGATCAACTTGCCGCAGATCTTGATGAGCTCGCGACGGCGCTCTTCGGACAGCGCCGGCAGCGGCACCCGGATGAGGTTGCCCTGGGACTGCGGGTTGAGCCCGAGATTGGCATCGCGAATCGCCTTTTCGATCGCCTGGGTCAGGCCCTTGTCGAAAGGCTGCACCGTCAGCATGCGCGGTTCGGGTGCGCTCACCAGCGCCACCTGCGACAGCGGCACGTGCGCCCCGTACGCCTCGACGCGGACCACATCGAGCAATTGCGGCGACGACTTGCCGGAGCGGATGCCCTGCAGTTCGCGGCGGGTATTGTCGACGGCCTTGCGCATGCCGTCGTGGGAGGCCTGAACGATTTCAGCGAGAGTCATGTCACCAGCGTGCCGACGCGTTCACCGCGCAATACCCGCGCGATGGCGCCCGGCTGGTTGATGTTGAGGACCACGATCGGCAGTGCGTTGGCCTGACACAGGCCGAACGCGTTGGCATCCATCACGGCGTAGCCGTTGACCAGCGCGTCCTGGAAGGTCAACTCCCCGAGCAGGGTCGCGTCGGGCGACGTGCGGGGATCGGCGGTGTACACGCCATCGACGTTGGTCGCCTTGAGCACGACTTCCGCTTCCATCTCGAGGGCGCGGAGCACCGCAGCGGTGTCGGTCGAGAAGAACGGATTGCCGGTGCCCCCGGCAAAGATCACGATGCGGCCCTTCTCGAGATGGCGCATCATCCGCCGGCGGATGTACGGCTCCGCCAGGGATTCCATCCGGATCGCGGTGAGTACCCGCGTCTGGACGTCGACCGACTCGAGCACGTTCTGCAGCGCGAGCGCATTGATCACCGTAGCCAGCATGCCCATGTAGTCGGCCGACACACGGTCGAGCCCGTGCGCGGTCGCGTTGACGCCCCGCACGATATTGCCGCCGCCCACCACGAGGCCGAGGCTCACGCCCATGTCATGCACCTGGCGGATCTCGGCGGCGAACGTGCGCATCACTTCGTAATCGAGGCCACCGCCCTTGCCGCCCGCCAATGCTTCGCCGGAGAGCTTCAGCAGCGCGCGACGGTAGCCTGTTGCCATCAGACTTCGCCCACCTTGAACCGGGCGAAGCGCGTCACCGTCGCGCCGTCCATCTCGGCCAGCATCTGCCCGATGGTGCGCGAATCGTCCTTGACGAACGGCTGCTCCACCAGCGCGCGCTCCGCGGCGAACTTCTTCAGCTTGCCCTCGACGATCTTGCCGCGAATCGCCTCCGGCTTCCCTTCGGCGGCCACTTGCTCCTCCGCGATCCGGCGTTCACGCTCGAGCATGCCAGCGGGAATATCCGCCGTCGTTACGGCCACCGGATCGGCCGACGCGATGTGAAGCGCGATCTCGTTGGCCAGGACCATCGCCGCGTCGCCCGACGCGCCGGTGATTTCGAGGATTACGCCAACCTGCCGGTTGTGGTGGCGATACACGCCGACCACGCCGGCCGGCGTGCCGAACCGCGCGACGCGCTTGAGCGTCACGGCCTCGCCGGTCTTCCCCGACGTCTCCTTGATGATCGTATCGATCGACGTGCCATCGACCGATTCGGCCAGGAACGCCTCCAGACTCACGCCCGCCGGACTCGACGCCAGCGCGTGCTCGGCCAGTTGTTGTGCCACCTGCTGAAAGCCGTCAGTCCGCGCCACGAAATCGGTTTCACAATCGAGTTCAATCATCGCCGCCGTTTCGCCGGTGGCCTCGATGATCACCAGCCCCTGCGACGCGTCACGCCCAGCCCGCTTCTCGGCCTTGGCAATGCCCTTCTTGCGCAGCAGCTCGGCGGCCGCCGACATGTCGCCGTGGGCTTCCTCGAGCGCCTTCTTGCAATCCATCATGCCGGCGCCGGTGCGAGCGCGGAGATCGGAGATGTCGGTGGTGGAGATGTTAGCCATTAGCCGTTAGTCGTTAGGGGTTAGGGGTTAGGGGTGAGGGGTTAGGAGTTAGGCGTCAGGTGTCGGGCGTCCAACCACTAACGCCTAATGCCTAACCCCTAACCCCTCACCCCTCCTTCACGCCAACGTATCGCCGCTGCCTTCGCCACCGGCCGTGGGTTCGTGCTTGAGCCGAGCGGCGATTGCCTCGGGGCGTGCCTTGCGCTTGCGCCGCGGGCGCCGCTTCTTGCGATCCTCTTCCGACGCGCCGTCGCCTTCGCCGGCGGAATAGGTCTCCGCCTCGTCATCGAGCGAGACGTCGCGCACCGGCATCTGGGTCCGTGCTTCCCGGATCGCATCGCACAACGCCGACGTGATCAGGGACACGCTGCGAATAGCATCGTCGTTGCCCGGAATCGGCACCGTGATAACATCGGGATCGGCATTCGTATCGACGATCGCCACGACCGGAATGTTGAGTCGGTTGGCTTCCTGCACGGCGATCTTTTCCTTCTTCGCGTCGATCACCACCAGCGCGCCGGGCAGCCGCCCCATCATCTTGATCCCCTCGAGGTTGCGCGACAGCTTCTCGCGCTCGCGCCCGAAGAGGAGCTGCTCCTTCTTGGTGTAGTTCTCGAAATCACCTTCCTGCGCGCCCTGCTCGAGGTCGCGCAGCCGGCGAATCTGCTTCTTGATGGTCTGGAAGTTGGTGAGCGTGCCGCCCAGCCACCGTTCCGTGACGTAATGGCATCCGGCGTTGCGGGCTTCGTTCTCGACGACGGCCTTGAGCTGACGCTTGGTGCAGACAAAGAGGATGTTCTCGCCGCGCAGCGCCACGCTCCGGACCAGGTCGGCGGCGAGCTGCAACTGCTTCACGGTCTTCTGCAGGTCGATCAGGTAGATGCCCGAGCGTTCGGCGAAGATGAACCGCCGCATCTTCGGGATTCCAGCGGCGGGTCTGATGGCCGAAGTGGGTTCCGGCGTCGAGCAGGTCCTGCATCGTAGGCATGGCCACGCGGTACTACTCCTCGATCGGGTTGAAGCGACGGATCCGTCGCGCATCGCCGCGACCCACGAGGGGCACCCGCAACGACATCGGGATCCGAAGGGCTGCGCGCATCAACGTGGTGCGCGTGTGTTGGGGCGAATGATCATTCGCCCCGACGGCTAACGCTTGCTGAACTGGAATCGCTTGCGGGCCCCGGGACGGCCGGGCTTCTTGCGCTCCACGGCGCGTGGGTCGCGGGTCAGCAAGCCCGCCGTCCGCAACTTGGCCCGGTGCTGTGCATCGGCTTCGACCAGCGCGCGCGCGACACCGTGGCGCATCGCCCCGGCCTGGCCGGCCACGCCGCCGCCGACCACATGCGCCTTGACGTCAAACGTGCCCAGGGTGTCGGTGGCGGTAAACGGCTGCTGGATGTGCTGCACCAGCGAGGGCCGAGGGAAATAATCGCCCAGCGTACGACCGTTGACATCCCACTTGCCGGTGCCCGGCGTGAGATAGACGCGGGCCACGCTCGTCTTGCGGCGGCCGATCGCCTGCCAGCGGAATTCGGGAGAAGCAGCCATCAGTTGGTCTTTGCGGTTGAAGCGACAGTGAAGGTCCGCGGCTGCTGCGCGGCATGCGGATGTTCGGCGCCCCCGTAGACCTTGAGCTTGGTGCGCAGCTTCTGCCGCGCCAGCGAATTCTTGGGCAGCATGCCGAACACGGCCTTCTCGATCACGCGATCGGGATGCTTGGCCAGCATGTCCTGCGCGACGGTGTACTTGTCGTGGCCCATGTAGCCGGTGTGCCGGAAATATTCCTTTTGCGACGCCTTGCGCCCGGTGAACTTCACCTTGGAGGCGTTCAGCACGATGACGAAATCACCGCCATCCATGTGGGGCGTGAACGTCGGCTTGTGCTTGCCGCGAATCAACTGCGCGACGGCGGTGGCGAGGCGTCCCAACGGAATGTCGGTCGCGTCCACGACGTACCAGTCGTGACTGAGATCGGAATGCTTGGCGCTGAAGGTCTTCATCGTTCGGTGTCCGCCGGTCCTTGATCGGGGCCGGGAACAGTCTCCCAGCCAGCCCGCCAAGCTAGCCGCCGACAAGGGGTTTCGTCAACTCTCGGCAGCCGGCGCCAGCGCGGCGAGCTCGATCAGCGGCTGGCCCTTCTCGACGGCCTGTCCCGGCGCCACACGCACCGCCTGCACGACTCCCGGAGCGGCCGCCTTGAGCTCATTCTCCATTTTCATCGCTTCGAGGGCCATCAGCGGCGCGCCGGCGGCAACCCGATCACCGACCTGCACCAGGATCCGCACCACCAGGCCGGGCATCGGCGCCTTGAGGACGGCATCACCGCTCTGCGCCCTGGCGGCCCCCGCCAGGAGCCGGATGTGACGATGTCGCTCGTCCTCCACCCGTACGTCGTGAACCGCCCCCCCCGAGACGAGCCGCCACACGCCGTCGGTTTCGCCGGCCAGGGCCGCACGATGCGCAATGCCATCAATGGTCGTCAGCAGCTCGGGAGAATCACTGGGCGTCGCCAGCTGCGCCGTCACGACCGTACCGTCGACGGTCACCTGATCACCCGCGATCTCGACCAGCATGGTCTGGGCACCGATCGTTACGAAGTATTTCATCGCCGCTCGAACACTGCGACGCACTCGACGTGCGCCGTCTGCGGGAATTGATCGAAGGCGTCCACGCGCGCGAGTGCGAATCGCGGAGTCAGCCGCGCCGCATCGCGCGCCAACGTGGCGGGATCGCACGAGATGTACACGATTCGTGTCACACTCCCCCGCCCCACGGCTCCGGTTGCAGCGGCTGTCATCCCGATTCGGGGCGGGTTGGTAACGACCAGGTCGGCCGGACCCAGGCGTTCGATTACGTCGTCCACGGCGGCTGCGTGACGCCGGACGCCGGCTGGCCCGCGGGTCTCGGCGTATGCCACGGCGCGCGCGTCGCGTTCAACACTTTCCACGACCGCGCCACGGCGCGCAAGTTCAGTCGAGGTGTCGCCGGTGCCGGCATAGAGATCCCAGACGCGACGTCCGGTCACCGGACCAAGCGCGTCGATCGCGCGACCTCGCACCGCGTCCCCCATCGCGGGATGCACTTGCGCAAACGCGGTCACCGGCCATGGCGAGGGGCTGCCGGCCATCGCACGCGGCTGGCCGTCGGGTGGCTGCCACCACACGACGGCGTCGACCCCGGCCGCGGCAAGGGCGCGGTGCAGCGCGGCGGCCGTCGTCCAGGCATCGCCGGTGGTGGTGGACACCAGCACATGCCGCGCGTCGTCACGATCGCGACGAAGGGTCAGCCGCGCCGCGTCGCGGGGCAGCAACGCGCGCTCGCGACGGACCACGGCATGCATTTCCATCAACCCGGCGTCGGTGATCAGGCAATCGACGACATCGAACACGCGATCGGGCTGGTTGACCGGGTGATACCCGACGACGCCGTCGCGCACTGCAAAGGTCACCTTGCTGCGGTAGCGCCACTCATCGGGTGACGGCGCCACCGGTGGGTCGTCGATGTCGAGATGAGCGATGCGACGGAACGCGTCGCCCACGATCCGCGCCTTGGCCGCGCGCTGCGCGCCGGGCGCAAGATGCATCAACTGGCAACTGCCACACCGCTCGTGGATGTAGTGCGGACACGCCGGCGTGACCCGGTCACTGCCGGCCGCGACAATGTCGGCGATGTCGGCTCGGGCGAACCGCGCATGCCACTGGACATTGCGGAGACGCACTACGTCGCCCGGTGCGGCGCGCGGTACGAACACGGTGCGCCCATCCGGCAGCGTGCCGACGCCGTCGCCGCCCGCGGCGATGGCCCGTATGGTGACGTCGGCCGTCGCCACGTCAGCCAAGGCCGTCACGACGGGCCGCCGTTGTCCAGCGAGAATCGGCGCTCCCGGCTGCCGCGGCGGAGCTGTTGGCAACCCGGCGCGGCCGGGTGCGGCTCGCATCCGCGAGTAACGCCGCGGTGATTGCCACGCACCGCATCGCGGCAAGATCGGGCTCAGGCGCAAGCAGGTCCGGCCGTCGATCCAGCAGCTGGATGTCGATGTCGCCGCGGGCGAAATCGGCATCGGCGAGCAGCCGCCGATGAAACGGCACATTGGTGGTAACCCCGACGACGACGAGTTCATCCAGCGCGCGCTGCATGACGTCAATCGCGCGGCCGCGATCGCCGGCCCAGACGATCAGCTTGGCCAGGAGCGAGTCGTAGAACAGCGTCACTTCGCTGCCGGTCGCAATCCCGCTGTCCCACCGCACGCCGGGGCCGGCCGGCGATCGCAGCCACGTTACCGTGCCGCCGCTTGGCAACATGCTGTTGAAAGGATCTTCGCTGGTGATGCGGCATTCGATGGCCCAGCCCCGCGGTTGCAGCGCACCGTCCGGCAGCGACATCGGCCGCCCACCCGCAATGCGCAACTGTTCGCGCACCAGGTCGACACCGTACACCAGTTCGGTGACCGGATGCTCCACCTGGATGCGCGTATTCATCTCGAGGAAATAGAAGTTGCCGTCTGCCGCCAACAGGAACTCGCAGGTGCCGGCGCCGCGGTACCCCACGGCCTGCGCGGCCGCCACCGCGGCGGCTCCCATTCGTTCGCGCAGCCCCGCATCGACGGCGACCGACGGCGACTCCTCGACGAGCTTCTGGTGCCGGCGCTGAATCGAGCACTCGCGTTCGCCAAGATGGATGGTGCGCCGATGGTCGGCCAGCACCTGGATCTCGACGTGACGCGGCCGCTCGATGAACTTCTCCAGGTAGATCGCGTCGTCACCGAACGCCTTGCGCGCTTCGCTCGCCGCCGCGGTCAGCGCGCCAGGAAGGTCGGCCGCGTTGTGCACGACCCGCATTCCGCGACCACCGCCGCCTGCTGCCGCCTTGACGAGCACCGGATAGCCGATGTCGGCGATCGCCGCCGCGGCGGTGGCGGCATCCCGTACCGGTTCAGTGGTGCCCGGCACGATCGGCACACCAGCCTGCTGCATCAACCGGCGCGCCGAGGTTTTGTCGCCCATCGCGGCGATCGCGGTCGCCGGCGGCCCGACAAAAATCAGACCGGCGTCGTCGACGGCTTGCGCAAACGCAGCACGCTCGGAGAGGAAGCCGTAGCCGGGATGCACCGCGTCGGCTCCACTGACGCGCGCGGCGTCGATCAATTTGGCGATGTCGAGATAACTGTCGGCGGGCGGCGATGCGCCCAGATGCACGGCGGCGTCCGCGGCTCGCACGAACGGCGCGTTGCGGTCGGCGTCGGAGTAGACCGCGACGCTTTGCAGGCCTTCGTCGCGACAGGCCCGTACAATCCGAAGGGCGATCTCGCCGCGGTTGGCAATGAGAACGCGCCGGAGGCCCGGGGCCGTCACGGCGTGCAGGCGGAAATCGCGGGCGGAGACGGGCTATCGGTGTTGAGGAACACTCCGCGACACAGCGCCGGGTTGCGGCGCGCCGCCAGGTCGTAGATGTCGCGCGCGGCCGAGGTCCATACCGACCCGACCAGCCCGGTGCGGCCGAAATGGAACACGCTGAGCTGCGACATCATTGCGTTGTCGGGCGCGGCCGACGCGAGCACCATCCGGGTCGCATGCCACGTGACGTTCGGCGCCGGAATCTCATCGACACTGGGCGCCAGACAGACCGGCCGCGCGGTGCTGGCCACTGCAATCGCCAACGGCAGGTCGCTGCTTGAATCGGCGCCGATCGCCGCGGCCATCCGGGCTCGGTAGCGTCCATCGACCCGGTACAGATCGGGTCGGATCAGGATCACGTCGCTGCGAGTTCCCAGCAGCCGCACGCCCCAGACGGCGGCCGTTTCCGCCAGCGATCCCGTGAGCAGGACGCCGTTGCGGGGACACGACGTCAACAGGTTGCGCCCCAGCTCCGCAAGCACTGGTGGCAAGGGCACTTCCTCCGGCGGCACCGACAAGTCGGCGAGACCCTGCCAGCCGTTGCGTTCGATCTGCAGCGTGGCGCGTTCGACCGCCACCAGCACCCGGAACACGCCGCCCGAATCGGTCAGCAGTTCCTGCGCCGGCTCGAATGACGTGCTCGCGAAGTCGAGCATCGTGCCCGCCGACATGCTATCGGGGTGCCCGATCCGGTGCCACCGCTGGGCGTCGGCCAGGTAGATCTTGCCGAGGAACAGCCAGGCCCGGCCGTCCGCGCGATCCTCCGCGAGATGACGCCCGAGCAGTTCCGTCGCTGAGTCGCGACGGCCCGCCGCC
Source organism: uncultured Gemmatimonadales bacterium (assembly GCA_963796635.1). Lineage (GTDB taxonomy): Bacteria > Gemmatimonadota > Gemmatimonadetes > Gemmatimonadales > GWC2-71-9 > Palsa-1233. The sequence goes on along the minus strand of CAWCMH010000001.1, from coordinate 909,815 downwards.
AGGAACGCCTCGGCACGCTGCAGGGTGGTGGTGGCGAGTGTCACCGCATCCACCGGCGTCTGCGCGGACACGGGACGTACCGCAGCCGCGGCGACGATCGCCCACGTACCAGCTGCCATGCGGCGGCGCAATGTCATTGACGTCATAGCGGAATGCACCCGTGCTTCCGGGGCGGGTTTCGGTCTCGCTTGCTGGCCAGCGTCTGCAGGGCGTCGATCAAGCGCGGCCGAGTGTCCCGCGGGTCGATCACATCATCAATGTAGCCATGTGCCGCGGCCTGGTAAGGCGTCGCGAATGCCGCTTCATATTCGGCAGTCTTGCGGGACGCCTCGGCCGCGGGGTCGACCGCGGATCGGATCGCTTCCTTGTAGAGAATTTCCACCGCGCCCTTCGCCCCCATCACGGCGATTTCCGCGCTGGGCCACGCCAGGTTGACGTCGCCGCGGATGTGCCGGGAACTCATCACGTCGTACGCGCCGCCGTACGCCTTGCGCGTGATCACCGTGAGCTTCGGCACGGTCGCTTCGCAATAGGCGTAGAGCAGTTTCGCGCCGTGACGGATGATGCCGTTGTGTTCCTGTGTGACGCCGGGAAGAAATCCAGGTACGTCGACGAAGGTCACCAGCGGAATGTTGAAGGCGTCGCAGAAGCGGATGAAGCGTGCCGCCTTGATCGACGCGTTGATGTCGAGGACGCCGGCGAGCACGGCCGGCTGATTGGCAACGATCCCGATCGATTGCCCGGCGAGCCGGGCAAAGCCCGTCAGCATGTTGCCGGCGAACGCCGGCATGCACTCGAAGAACCGGGCGTCGTCGACCACCAGCGTCACCACGTCGCGCATGTCGTACGGCGTCGACGCCGCAGCGGGCATCAGCGTGAGGAGTCGCTCGTCACGGCGGTCGAGCGGATCGGTGGCAACGACGCGCGGCGCGTCGTCGAGATTGTTCGACGGCAGGAACGACAGCAACGTCCGGATCGCGTCGAGGCATTCCGGTTCACTCGCGTGGACGAAGTGCGCCACGCCCGACAACTCGGCGTGCACGTCGGCGCCGCCGAGCTCGTCGTGCGTCACCTGTTCGTGGGTGACGGTCTTGACCACGTCCGGTCCGGTGACATACATGTAGCTGACGCCGCGCACCATGAACACAAAATCGGTCAGGGCCGGTGAATACACCGCGCCGCCCGCGCACGGGCCGAGCACGGCCGAAATCTGGGGCACCACACCCGACGCCAGCGTGTTGCGAAGAAAGATGTCGGCATAACCGCCCAGCGACGCGACGCCCTCCTGGATCCGCGCGCCGCCGGAATCATTGAGGCCGATGATCGGCGCGCCGTTGCGCACGGCGAGATCCATGATCTTGCAGATCTTGGCGGCGTTCGTCTCGGACAGCGAGCCGCCCATCACGGTAAAGTCCTGCGCGAACACATACACGGTGCGGCCGTCGATGCGTCCCCAACCGGCCACGACGCCATCGCCCGGCGGGCGCCGCGCTTCCATGCCGAATCCGGTGGCGCGGTGGGTGACGAACCGATCGATCTCGGTAAACGACCCCGTGTCGAGCAGCAAGTCGAGGCGCTCACGCGCGGTGAGCTTGCCCTTGGCGTGTTGCTGCGACACCCGTGCGGCACCGCCGCCCTCGTCGGCAAGCGCCTGACGATGATGCAGGTCTTCGAGGCGCTGCAGGATGTCTGTCATGGCGCCCGAATTCTAGCGCAGGGAAACGCCGGGGCAAACGGCGTGACGCAAACGAATATCCAAAGTTGCATGGCGGCGAAAGCTGATGCGAGCGTACCAAACGCAAAACGGGCCGCCAGTGACTGCCGGCGGCCCATTCGCGTATGCTGCTGGACTACGGATCAGCCGTTGCGGCGGCGGCGGCGGTAGCCGGCGCCGATCATCCCGACCAAGCCCATCGCCATCAGCGACATCGAGGCGGGCTCCGGGGTGACGGATTCGGGAACACCGGCAGAGCCACCAGCGGCCTGATCGGCGTCCTGAACGAACGTCACATCGTCCTGGTAGCAAACCTTATCCGGGTGCGAGCTCGTCCCGCACGCATATGGATCGCCGAAGGCCGAACCGAAGTCCACGGTCAGCTTGCCCCAGAGGTCACCGTACGCAGCGTTTCCGCCGACACCGACCTCGTCGCTGTAGGTCGCCACTGTGGACCAGTGGTCCGGAGTGTTCAACAGACAGAAGAAGCCGAGATTCAGCGCGCAGTAATTGTAGGCGTTGCCCAAGCTGCTCCCGGGAGTGCTCGGGTTGCTGCCATCGTCGAACACCGCGTTGCCGGACAGGGCGTACATCGAGAACTCGGTCACCCCGGTTCCGTGCAACGACCACAACGAGAAATATGCTTGACTGGGTCCGTTCGCGGTCAAGGAAAAGTCGCTGCCGTCGGCGCAGTTCGCACCGCTGACTCCCCATGTGTTGCCTGACAGCACGCCCCAGTTCTGCGTGCAGGTGCCCGACGCGTCGGTCCAGGTCACCGCCATGCCACCGAGCTGGTTGAAGGACGTCAGGAATCCTGGGAGGCTGCTTACCTGCCTCTGGTTAGAGTTGTCGTACGCAACTCCCTGCGCTGCCGCCGGTGCGACGACCGCCGCACTTGCCAAGAGGGCCAGACATGAAATCTTGCGCATGATTCAGAGTCCTGATTTGAGTGAGGATCGCGATCGATAGCCCGTAATCATGCAGAGCCCGGGCCAGACTCAATGACATAGCAGTGTCATGTGTGCAAATATCGACATCACAATGACTTGCATGATCGTTCCATCGCGACTCGGCACGTCCCAACCCGGTGAAACGTCGCGCTCCCACGGCAACAATGTTGTGGGCTCGCCACAGCAGCTCTGTAACGAACAGGCGACCCGGTGCCACAGCGGAAATCGGCCGGCGTTCTTCACGTCGGCCGACTCCTGTCCTGAACCGGTCGCTCGGCTGCTCAGCCCTCGACGGGCTTGTTCGCCAGCTCCTTGTACTGCTCGTAGCCTTCGGTGTCATCATCCTCGGGCGGAATCACCGGCGCGACCGGTACCGAACCGGGCTCCGGAATGCCGTCGGCCGGATAGTCGATCACGGCCACCACCACGCGATGATGAATGGGGTCGACCTCGAGGATCTTGGTCTTGACCCGCTGGCCCGGCACGACCGCATCTTCGGGGTTCTGGTCGGCCGGAATCCCCATCTGCGACGCCGGCGCAAAGCCCTCGATGTCGTTGCCCAGGTCGAGCACGATGCCCTTGTCGACCGGCCGCATGACGACACCATCGAGCTCGGTGCCGACCGGCAGCCGCTCGCCAATCGTGAGCCACGGATCGTCGGTGGCCTGCTTGAGTCCGAGCGAAATGCGCTTGTTGTCGGCGTCGATGTTGAGGATCACGACGTCGACCGAGTCGCCCTTCTTCACCACCTCGGACGGATGCTGCACCCGCTTGGTCCACGACATGTCGGAGATATGGATCAGGCCATCGATCCCAGGCTCGATCTCGACGAACGCCCCGAATGACGTCAAGTTGCGCACCTTGCCAGTGAGCCGCGTGCCGACCGGATACTTGAGCGGCAGGATCATCCACGGATCCTGTTCGGTCTGCTTCATGCCGAGGGAGATCTTCTCCTCGCCCTCGTCGACCTTGAGCACGACGGCGTCGATGGTTTCACCGATCGACACGATCTTGCTGGGATGACGCACGTTGCGCGTCCAGCTCATCTCGCTGATGTGGACCAGGCCTTCGATCCCCGGCTCCAGTTCGATGAACGCGCCGTAATTGGTGATCGACACCACCTTGCCCTGCACGCGCGAGCCGACCGGATACTTCTCGGCGACGTTCTGCCACGGATAGGACTGCAACTGCTTCATGCCGAGCGAAATCCGCTCACGCTGCCAGTCGATGTCGAGGATCTTGACCTCGACTTCCTTGCCGATGGCGACCAGCTCGCTCGGATGCGACACACGACCGTACGACATGTCGGTGATGTGCAGCAGGCCGTCGACGCCGCCGAGGTCGATGAACGCCCCGAAATCGGTGATGTTCTTGACGACGCCCTTCCGCACCTGGCCGACTTCGAGCTCCTTCATCAGGTGCTCGCGCTTGTGGGCGCGCTCGCCCTCGAGGATGACGCGGCGCGAGACGACAATGTTGCGGCGCCGCTTGTTGAGCTTGATGATCTTGAACTCGTAGGTCTGGCCGAGGAGCTCGTCGATGTTCGGCACGCGCCGCAGGGCGATCTGCGAACCCGGCAGGAATGCGTCGACGCCCATCAGGTTCACCACGACGCCACCCTTGATCTTCTTCATCAAGGTGCCCTCGACCGGCTGGTCGCTTTCGTGCGCCTGGCGGATCTTCTCCCAGACACGCATGAAGTCGGCCTTCTTCTTCGACAGGACGACGGCGCCTTCCTGATCCTCGAGATGCTCGAGGAAGACTTCGACCTCGTCGCCCACCTGCAGGTTCTGCGGATCCTTGAACTCGTCGAGCGGCACGGAGCCTTCGGATTTGAAACCGACATCGAGAATCACGGCATTGTCGGTCACGCGCAGGATCTTCGACTTGACGATTTCGCCTTCGACGATCTGCGACATGGTGCCCTCGTAGAGGGCCAGCATGTCCTGATACTCGGTGTCCGAGTAGTCCTCGTCGTACAGGTCCGGGCGCACCCGCAGGCCGGTCGGCGTTTCGAGGCGATGCTCGGTGGCGGGGAGAGTTTCGGTATCGGGCATGGAGGATTCCAGCAACTGCGGGAAAACCGCGGCGAGACCGCGGGATGAGGAACGTTCCTCGGCCCCCGTCGGACGACGGGGAGCCCGGCAATATAACCGACGTCGGTTTCGCGCGAGGAGTCCCCGACTACCCCAGTCCGCGACGCCGGGCCAGCGTCACGATCGTCTCCACCTGCGCGGCGAAGTCGAGCGAGGTGGTATCGACCACGATCGCGTCGGCGGCCTGCCGCAGCGGCGCCACGGCGCGCTGTGTGTCCTGCCGGTCACGACGCAGCAGGTCGGCGGTCTCGGCGGCCAGGTGCGCCGGGTCGTTGTCGCCGAGCTGGCGGAGGCGCCGCGCGGCCCGGATCTCGGGCGCTGCGGTGAGGTAGATCTTGAGCGCGGCATCGGGTACCACGACGGTGCCGATGTCGCGGCCATCGATCACCGCCCCGGGCAGCCGGTCGATCGCCGAGCGAATCTGCTCGTTGACCCAGGCCCGCACCGGGGCAAGACCCGCGACCGCCGACACGTGCGCGTCGACCACCGGCAGCCGAATCGCGGAGTTGGCATCCGCCATGCCGGCGATGTGCACCGTCAGCTCGCCGCCAATCGCGCTCAGGTGAACATCGGCAGCGCGCGCGCGCTGCACCATCGCCGCCGCCGTCGGTGACGTGATCGTCGACCGCGAGCCAGGTGACCGCGCGATACAGCGCGCCCGAATCGAGATGGACAAAGCCCAGTTCCCGCGCCACGGCCGACGCCGTCGATGACTTGCCCGACGCTGCCGGACCATCGATCGCGATGACGCGCGCGCTCACCGCGATGGCTCGAACACTGCCGCGAGCGTGTCGGCGAACCCCGGAAACGACACGGCGGCGCACCCGACATCGTCAATCCGGATGTCCGACTCCGGCTGCGTCCCGAGGACCGCGAATGCCATCGCCATCCGGTGATCGCCGCCCGTGACGACCGCACCGCGCAACGGCTGGTCGGTGCCCACGACCGTGAGGTGGTCGCCCTCGACGTGCACCGTGATGCCGACGCGGTCGAGATTCGCCGCCAGCAGCGCGAGACGGTCGCTTTCCTTGACGCGCAATTCGGCCAGCCCGCCAAAGTGACTCGCGCCGGGCGCGCGCGCGGCGAGACACGCGAGCATCGGAATTTCGTCGATCATCGCGGGCACGTCGGCGGCCGCGACCTGCACCGGGCGCAACGCGGCGCTTCCGGTCGACAGCGTGCCGCGCGGCTCGCCGAACTCTTCGCCGGTGCGGTGGACCGCAACCGTCACGCCCATCTCGCGCAGGACGGCGAGGTACGCGATACGGGACGGGTTGAGGCCGACACCCGTCAGCGTGACGGTACCCGCGCTCGCCAGCGCCGCCGCCGCGAGCAGGAAAATCGCCGAAGATGGGTCGCCCGGAATGTCGATGTCGAACGCGTGCAAGGCGCCGCTCGGGCGCAGCGACACCGCCGCGGGCCCGCTGTCAATCTGCCAGCCGAACTGGCGCAGCAGCCGCTCGGTGTGATCGCGGCTCGCCGCCGGTTCGTGCAGATCCACCGCGACGCCGCCGACCGCGCCCGCGAGCAGCAGGGCGCTCTTGAGCTGGGCCGATGCGACCGGCAGCGTCCACTGCAACGGCCGCAACGCGCCGCCCCGAATGGTGAGCGGCAGGCCATCGTGCCCGGACTCATCGATCGTCGCGCCCATGGCGCAGAGGGGTGCGGTGACGCGTCGCATCGGCCGCCGCCGTAGTGACGCATCGCCGGTGACCGTCGCCTCGAATGGGTGCGCCGCGAGCAGGCCGAGCAACAGGCGCACCGTCGTACCGGAATTGCCGCAGTCCAGCACCTGATCCGGCGCCGAGAAGCGGGCAGCGCCGTCGACCGTCGTGCGAGAACGCGCCAGCGGTGAAATCCGCGCGCCAAGTTGTCGCAGGACGCGTGCGGTGGACTGGGCATCTTCGGAGGTGAGCGCGCCGCGCAGGACCGAGCGTCCCGGCGCCAGCGCCGCCAGCATCAAGGCGCGATGGGTGATGCTCTTGTCGCCGGGGACCTCATGGGTGCCGGTAACACGGGTGGGGCGAGAAGAGGTCAGGCGGCTGGCTCCGCGATCCGGTGAATGGACGGGTTCAATCGTATCTTTCCTGCCAACGCCGGACAACGGCACGACCCGGGAGCACGCGTGGCCGCCATTCTGATCGTCGAAGACAGCCCCGACAACATGAAACTCTTCCGCACCCTGCTGAGCCTCAAGGGCCATTCCATCACCGGCATCAACGGCGGCGATGACCTCTTTGCCACGCTCACGGCGGGACGACCGGACCTGGTGCTGATGGATATCCAGATGCCCGGGAAGGACGGCTACACGCTGGTGGGCGAGATCCGCCACTCCGACTTCCGCGACCTGCGCGTGATTGCGTTGACGGCCAACGCGATGGCCGGCGACATGGAGAAAGCCCTTGAAGCCGGATTTGACGGCTACATCAGCAAGCCGATCGACATCCGCCGCTTTCCCGATCAGGTCGCCAACGCCCTCGCCGGCAAGAATCCCCTCGACATGTGAGAACCGATGCTCGGGGCGGGACTCGAACCCGCACGGGGTTTCCCCCTGGAGTGTTTAAGACCCCTACGTCTGCCGTTTCGCCACCCGAGCAGCACGCCATCAATAGTACATCGCTCTGATTCTCCCGCGGAGTTCACTAGCTTTGCCGCGATGACGTGTCGTCGCGCCCTGTTGCTGCCGTTGCTGCTGGTCGCAGTCCGCCTGCCGGCCCAGCTACCGATGATCACCATTCCCCACGGTGCACTGGAGATCGGCCTCATCGGCGCGTTCTACCCCAATGACCAGGTCTGGGACAACGGCGTCCGCCGCCCGCTCGGCGCGCTCGTCGACCCGGTCAACCCGCTCACCGCGACCCTGCAGACCCGGCTGTCCGCCGTGCTCGGCGTTCCCGTGGGCGATCTGTCACTCGGCGCGACCACCGTGGCCGCCCGCGAACATGGCATCGGCGACATCAACTTCGGTTACGGCCTGACCCGGCGCCTGACGATGTTCGTCACGTTTCCGGTCGTGTACGTCCGCAGTCGCGTTGCGGCGATCGCCGATACCTTCGTCGGCCGCGTGGGACTCAACCCCGCGAATGTCGCAGCGCAGAACTCCACCGGGCAGCAGCAGACGAGCGCGTTCTTCACGCAATTCGACGCGGCGCTCGCCACACTGACACAGAACCTCCAGCAAGGCACCTACGCCGGCGATCCGGCGTTGCTCGCGGAGGCGCAGCAGACGCTTTCGAATGCGACCGCCCTGCGCACATCGCTGTTTGCGCTGCTGGGCGACCCGACGCAGTCCAGCGTGCTGCTGCCGCTGGCGACCGACCCGTACAGCACTACGCTCGACGCCAACCTCGCCACGCTGCAGGCCGCCTTGAGCACCCAGCTGAACGTGCCGGGGTTCACCGCCCTTCCGGCGCTGCCGAGCACGGCCATCACGTCGGTCGAGGTGGCGGCCCTGGACAGCACGCAGTACGGCTTCGCCCTGCCCAACAGGTTTCCGAAGTACGGCTTGGGTGACATCGAGGCGGGGCTCGCCTATCAGCTGATCTCGGATGACAGCGCCGGCGCGCCGCGCTGGAACGACGTCTGGCTGCGCGGCACGGTGCGGCTGCCCACGGGGTCCGTTCCCGACTCCGCCGAGCTGCTCGATCAGGGCACCGGCAGCCCCAACCCGGCCGTGCGCTTCGAGGCGATCGGTGAATCGGGACGCGGCCGGTTGGGCCTGCGCGTCGAAGCGAGCTATCAGCACGCCCTTATCGCCAGTGTCGTGTCGCGACTCTCCGCACCCGACCAGCTGGTGGTCTCGACCGACAACATCGCGGCCGTGCGTTCCGAGCCGGGAGACAGCCTGGCAATCACGCTGCGCCCGTTCGTGCGATTCGCGCCACACCTGGCGCTGGTTGGCGTGGCCCAGTACTGGCGGCGATCGGCCAGCCGCACGACGTATCTCAGCGGCCAGACACCCATCGCCGGCATCGACGCATCGATGTTCGACGCCGCATCGGCTGCGAATGCCGTGATCGTGGGATTCGGCGTGAGCTACTCGCACCCTGGTGGCGACGGGCTGCGCGGCAATGGGTTGCCGGTCGAAGCCGCCTGGTCGATCGAGCGCACGATTCACACCTCGGCCGGGGTATTTCCCGATGCACTGACGACGCGAGTCAGTCTGCGACTCTACCGACCGATCGTCAGGCACTGACCTTTCCGTTGAGCAGCGCCTGCGCCAATCGACGCGCGGCGTCGCTGTCGGCGTCCCCCAGCATGCGGGCAAGTTCCAGGACGCGGTCTTCGCCGTGCAGCACTCCGACGTCGCTCGTCGCCATGCCCTCGTGCGTCGCCTTGGCGACGCGGAGGTGCCGGTCGGCGCGCGCCGCGATCTGTGGCAGGTGGGTCAGCACGAGGACCTGGTGGCGCGCGGCGACGCGTGCGAGCGCTTCACCGATCCGGCCACCGACTTCGCCGCCGACCCCCTGATCGATTTCATCGAACACCAGGGTGGGCACGGCGTCCTGCCGCGCGAGCACGACCTTGAGCGCCAGCATCACGCGCGACAGCTCACCGCCCGACGCCGTACGCGCGAGTGGCCCCGCCTCCATGCCGCGATTCAGCCGGACCGTCAGCGTGATCCGGTCGGCGCCCTCGCCGCCGATGGCATCAAGCGGGACGATCTCGACCGCGAATTCCCCGCCGGCAATGCCCAGACGTGGGAGCAGACGGGACACGTCGCGCGACAGGCGGCCGGCAGCCTCGGTGCGTTCCTGCGTCAATCCGCGGGCGTGTGCAGCCAGCAGCTGCTCGGCCACCGTGATGCGAGCCGCCAATCCACGCAGGTCGACCTCCGCGGTATCGAGCAGCACGAGTTCACGCCGCGCGGCGTCGCGGGTCGCGAGCACGTCGGCGATCGTCGCGCCGTGCTTTCGGCGGAGATCGGCGATGCGGTCGCGGCGGGCTTCGAGCTGCGCGAGGCGTTCCGGATCGTCGGCAATATCGCGGAGATAGTCCGCGGCACACCGCGCCAATTCGTCGACGGCGGCATAGGCGGCATCGAGCTGGGCGCGCCAGGCGGCCGCGTCTGCGTCGATCCGCTCCAGGGCTCGCACCGCGCGATCGGCGCGACCCAGCGCGGAGCGGGCACCGGCATCCTCGTCATCCACCGCCCCGAGGACACGCTGGGCCTGTTCCGACAGCGTGCCGGCCTGCGCGAGGCGGCGAGTCTCGCGTTCGAGCGCGTCATCCTCACCCACATGCAGCTGGGCGTCGTCGATTTCGCGCACCACAAATTGCAGCCAGTCGGCGCGACGTTGCGCTGCGTCGCGTTGCGCAGCGAGTTCGCGCGCCTGGCGCCGGTACTCCGACAGTTCGGCATGGGTGGCTGCCACCAGCGCGCGGGCTGCGTCGGTATGACCGTAGGCGTCGAGCAGGGCGCGTTGCGTGGCGGAGTCCAGCAGTGCCACGGTCTGGTGCTGGCCGTGCAGGTCGACCAGCGATTCGCCGATGGCGGTAAGCACGGCCACCGTCGTGGGAGAGCCGTTGATCCACGCACGGGAGCGCCGCTCGCGCGTTACTTCACGTCGGATCACCAGCACGTCGTCGGTGTCGATCCCATGCTGATCGAGCAACGCGTGGGTCGCCGGCGCGACCCCGTCGAAGACGCCTTCGACCACGGTGCGCACCGCGCCCGACCGGATGATGGCGCGATCCGCGCGATCGCCGAGCAGCAGGGCGAGGGCGTCGCTGAGGATCGACTTGCCGGCGCCCGTCTCGCCGGTCAGGACGTTGAGGCCGGGACCGAGTTCGAGCGTGACGTCGGCGATGGTCGCCAGGTCGCGCACGCGCAATGTGCTCAGCGTCACGGCTCGCGGTCGACCAGGTCACCCCATTGCAGCTTGTCCCGCAGGGTGCGAAAGAAGTCGGATTCGCCAAAGCGCACCAGCACCACCTCTTCGGCGGCGATGCGCACTTCGAGGTTGTCGTGCGGCCCCAGCGTGGCGGTGTGCTGGCCGTCGAACGAGACCAGCAAGTCGCGCGGTCGCGGGTCGACGGGCTGGATGTGAATCTTGGCGTCGGCGCGCACGACGAGCGGTCGGACGCTCAGCGAATGGGCGCAGATGGGCGTGATCAGAATCGCGTCGAGCGTCGGCACCACCACCGGTCCACCGGCGCTCAGCGAATAGGCAGTCGACCCGGTCGGCGTGGCGACCACCAGGCCGTCACCCGACACCGGCCCCATCGGATCGCCATCCACGAGCACCTGGAACCGTACCACGCGGGCCACGCCACCCTTGTGCAGCACCACGTCGTTGAGCGCAAAGTGTTCGACGGCTGTCGCGCCGCCGAGGGGTTGCAGCGTCGCCCGCAAAGCACTGCGTCGCGACAGCCGGTACGTCCCTTCCGCGAACGACGTCAGCGCGCGGGCGACGCCGTCACGCGCCACCGACGTGAGAAAGCCGACGCGTCCGAAATTGATGCCGAGGATCGGGACGTCACGCCCACGCAGCAGACGCGCACCGCGCAGCAGCGTGCCGTCGCCGCCGAACGTCACCATCAAATCGATCTGGTCGGGAAGCAACGCACCGAGGGTGGTGCGGCCGAGCGTCGCGAGCTCGCCGTCGGCGGTAAGGACCCAGCCGTGTTGGTCGGCAAGGCGCACGGTTTCTGCCAGCGCCGATTGCAGACCGGCATACCGCGGGTTGCCGACCAACCCGATCCGCATGGTGGGGTCAGCCCACGGTGTGTACGGGAAGTTCGGCCCGGACGCGCGCCACGATGCCCGCGGCCGTGAGGCCCTGCGTCGCCAGCTGCTCGGCGCGCGGGGCCTGCAGCATCAGTTCGTCGGCGACGCCCATGACCACCACGCGCACGTCGGGATGGCTCTCCTGGAGCCGCCGCGCCACGACGGCGCCGAAGCCGTTGACGACGGTTCCCTCCTCGACCGTCACCACCAGCCGGCAGGTCCGCACCAGCACGTCGAGCATCGCGTCGTCCATCGGCTTGATGAAGCGTGCGTTGACCGCGGCCACGCTGAGGCCGTCGGCGGCCAGCTGCTCGGCGGCCTCGAGCGCCGGCAGTGCCATCGTGCCCACCCCGAGAATTGCGACGTCGCTGCCCGGGTGCAGCAGCTCCCATGAGCCGTACGGCACCGGCTTGACGGTGCCGACTGCCGCCGGATCGCTGGGCGCCTTGTCGCGAGGATAGCGGGTACAGAACGGACCATCGTGTGCCAGCGCGGTCCGCAGCAACCCGACCAGCTCGTCGGCATCCTTGGGCGCGGTCACGGTCATCCCCGGCACCGCCAGCATGTATGCGATGTCGTACAGCCCCATGTGCGTCTGGCCGTCTTCTCCGACCAGCCCCGCGCGATCCATGCAGAACACGACCGGCAACCGCTGCACCGCGACATCGTGAATGATGTTGTCGTAGGCGCGCTGCAGAAACGTGGAGTAGATGGCGACGAACGGCCGGATCCCCTGCGTCGCGAGGCCGCCGGCGAACGTCACCGCGTGGCCTTCGGCGATGCCGACATCGAAGAAGCGGTCGGGCCAGCGCGCGGCAAACACGTTGGTGCCGGTGCCGCTCGGCATCGCCGCCGTGATTGCCACGACCTCCGGATGATCCGCGCCGAGCGCGGCGAGGGAATCGCCGAACACCTGGGTCCAGGTCGGCGGGCCGCTCGGCTTCTTGCGCGCTTCGCCCGTCTTGGGATCGTAGGCGGCGAGACCGTGCCACTTTTCGCGGTTGGCCTCGGCAAACGAAAAACCCTTGCCCTTTTCGGTCAGCACATGAATCACGCGCGGCCCGCCCATCGGCCCGACGAACGCGAGCGTCTCGCACAACTTGTTCAGGTCGTGCCCGTCGATCGGGCCGAAGTAGCGGAACCCGAGTTCCTCGAAGAGCATGCCCTCGGAGAAGAGATTCTTGACCGACTCCTCGACGTTGCGCGCAAAACCCACCACGCCATCGCCAAACACATCGCCCAGCCGCATGGTGACGCGCTTGATCCGTTCGCGCACGCGATCGGTGCGGGGATTGGCCACGATGGTTCCCAGCAGCTTCGCGATCGCGCCGACGTTCGGCGAGATGCTCATGCCGTTGTCGTTGACGATGAGCAGGATGTCGCGATCCGAATGCCCCGCGTTGTTCATGCCTTCGTACGACAGGCCGCACGTCAGCGCACCGTCCCCCACGACCGCGATCACCTTGTGCTGTTCGCCCCGGAGATCGCGGGCGGTGGCCATGCCCAGCGCGGCCGACATCGCCGTCCCGGCGTGACCCGCGCCGAACTGATCGTGCTCGCTTTCGTCACGCTTGAGAAATCCGGAGATGCCGCCGGCCGTGCGCAGCGTCGGAAAGCGGTCGTTGCGACCGGTGAGCAGTTTCCAGGCGTACGCCTGATGGCCGACGTCCCAGACGATCTTGTCGTCGGGCGAGTGGAACTCGTGCAACAGGGCGACGACCAGCTCCACCACACCCAACGAGGCACCGATGTGCCCGCCCGTCACCGACACGCAGTCGATCAGCCGTTCGCGGATCTCGCGGGCGAGCTGCGGCAATTGGGCGCGCGACAGCGCGCGCACATCGGCGGGGCCGTGAATGCGGTCAAGCAGCGGGGTCGAACCGGGCGCGTTGTCGGTCATGACGGTCGCATGACAATATATCGCGCCAGGGCGACCAGGGCGTCGGTCGCGAGGGCGCGATCGGCCAGGTGCGCGATCGCGCTCTGCTCGTGCCGCGCGGCTTCGCGCCGGGCCGCCTCGACGCCGAGCACGCTGACATACGTCGATTTCGCGAGGGCAACGTCGCGGCCGGCCGGCTTGCCGAGCGCCTCCGACGTACCGGTCGCATCGAGCACGTCGTCAGCGATCTGAAAGGCGATGCCGATGTCATCCCCGTAGGCGCGCAGCGCCCGCAGCGCCGACGGCGTCGCGTTGGCGGCGATCGCGCCGAGCCCCACGGCGGCACGAATCAGCGCGCCGGTCTTGCCGCGGTGCACGGCGGTGAGTTCCGGCAGCGTGAGCGTGCGCCGCTCGGCCTCAAGATCGAGCCACTGCCCGCCGACCATGCCGCGAATCCCTCCCGCCTCGAACAGCTCGATCGCCAGCGCACGGGTGGTGTCGCGGTCGAGGTCGAGCGACGTAGCCGCTCGCGCCAGCGTCTCGGCGGCCACCGGCACCAGCAGATAGCCGACCCGGGCGGCCGTCGCACTGTCGAAGACACAATGCGTGGTCGGGCGGCCCCGGCGCACGCCATCGTCATCCATGCACGGCAGGTCATCATGCACGAGCGAATAGGTATGCACGATTTCGACGGCGGTCGCCACCCCGGCGATCGCGGCCGAATGACCGCCGGCGGCGCGGTAGGCGGCCAGCACCAGCGCGGGGCGCACGCGTTTTCCCGGGCTGCGCAAGGCGTACGCGAGCGCCTCACCCAGCGGCGGAGCGACCGTCGCGGCAAGCTCCGCCGCGCACCGATCGAGCTCGTGGTCGACCAGGCAACGCGCTTCGTCGAGCAGGCCGACCGCCCGGTCAGCCGTTGCGACGGCAGCCTTCACGTGCGCAGGTCCTCGATCCGCAGCGCACCGTCGCCCGTCGCGGAATCGTCGAGCACCTGTCGCACCCGGATCTCGGCGTCGGCCAGACGCGCCTGCGCCGCGCGCAAGCGGGTCACCCCTTCGTCGAACAGGGCCAGCGCCGTCTCAAGGTCGAGTCCTTCGTCCTCGAGCGCCCGTACGATTTCCTCGAGTCGCTTGAGATCGGCGCCCAGCGTCGGTTCCGTCATGTGTCCTCCACGCGCGCGGCAATGGTGCCGTCGGTCACTGTCAACGAAAAGGATCGTCCCGGGGTGAACTCGCCGACGCGGCGCAGCACGCGGCCGTCCGACCGGGCCAGCGCGTAGCCGCGCCCGAGCACCGCCACGGGGGACAGCGCGTCCAGCTGCGCCGCCAGGCGACCGAGCTGCGCCCGCCGCTCGATGACATGGCGCGCGAGTCCCGGCGCCAGGCGTCCTCCCGCGGCCAGCAATCGCCGTTCGTAGCCATGCAACTGATCGAGCAACGCTGCGCCGAGCCGATCGCGCGTCCGCTCGAGGCGGGCCGTGCGCGCCTGCACCATCGCCTGCACCGCGCGTGACAACGCCGCCGCACTGGCAGTCACGCGCCCCGCGACCTCGACGCGATCGGGCAGCGCGAACTCCGCCGCCTGCGAAGGGGTGGCCGCGCGCACGTCGGCGACGAGGTCGGCCAGCGTGACGTCGACCTCGTGCCCCACCGCACTGATCACCGGCACCACGCACGCCGCGATGGCACGACACACCGCTTCGTCGTTGAACGCCGCGAGATCTTCCTTGGCTCCGCCACCGCGCCCGATGATGCAGCAATCGATGCCGTCGAGCCGGCAGACCACGGCCAGCGCACGCACGAGCTCGGCGGCGGCGCCCTCGCCCTGCACCGCGCTGTTGATCACCAGCAGCTCGACGGCGGGCCACCGGCGCCGTGCGACCGTAATCACGTCGTGGACCACCGCACCGGCCACCGACGTGATCACGACGATCCGGGCGGCGTATCGCGGCAACGGCCGCTTGCGGCCCGGGTCGAGGAGACCGTCGGCGAGCAGCGCCTGCTTGACGCGCTCGACGGCCTGCGCCTGCGCCCCGACGGCGGCCGCCGGGACGACCTGGGAGACATTGAATCGCAGCGCCGTGCGCTCTTCCCACACGCTGGCACATCCGAGCGCGAACACTTCGGCGCCGTCGGTGAGCGGCGCACGCAAGTGTGCCGCGGCCGATTTCCACAGGGTGCAGTCGACCTTGGCGGTGGCGTCGCGCAGGCAGAAGTACCAGTGCCCGCTCGGGTACCGCTTGCATCCGGTCAGTTCGCCGCGCACCCAGATCGGCGTCGCGTCCTGTTCGACACGCCGCTTGAGCGTCCGCGCCAGCCGGGCAATCGTCCACGCGTCATCGAACGCGGTCATGCCCGTGCCGTCGCCTCCGCCGCCTGGAGCGTATTCACCAGGAGCATGGCGATCGTCATCGGGCCGACACCGCCGGGCACGGGCGTGATCGCGCCGGCCACGGCGCGCACCTCGTCAAAGCGCACGTCACCGGCAAGGCGGTAGCCGCGCGGGCGCGTCGGGTCGGCAACGCGGGTGGTGCCCACATCGATAACCGCGGCCCCGGGCTGCACCGCGTCGGCGCCGATCGACTCGGCCCGCCCGATCGCGACCACCAGGATGTCCGCGGTACGGCACACCGCCGCCAGGCCGCGCGTGCGGGAATGCGCCACCGTCACGGTGGCGTCACCGCCCGGACCGGGAAGACTCAACAACACCGACAACGGGCGCCCGACCAGCTGCGACCGGCCCACGATCACGGCGCGCGCACCGCTCGTCGCGATGCCACTGCGCAGCAGCAGTTGCTGCACGCCGAACGGTGTCGCGGGCTTGAACCCGGTGGCATCGCCGAGCACCAGTTTGCCGACGTTCATCGGATGCAGGCCATCGACATCCTTGGCGGGATCGATCCGTCGCACGACCACATCCGTGCGAATATGCGATGGCAGGGGCAGCTGGCACAGGATGCCGTGCACGGCGACATCGTGGTTGAGCTGGTCGATCGTGTCGAGCAGGTCGACCTCGGGCGTGTCCGCCGGCAGCGCCACGACGCGCGACTGCATGCCGGCCTCGACGCAGGCGCGCGCCTTCGAGCGCACGTAGATCTGCGACGGTGGATCTTCGCCGACCAGGATGACCGCGAGGCCGGGCGTCACGCCGCGTCGCGCCAGCGCAGCGGCACCGTCGGCCACTTCGGCGCGAATCGCGGCGCCAATGGCGGCGCCATCGATGATGCCGGCCGTCACTTCGCGATGTCCGACGCCCGCGTTTCGCGAATGACGGTAACCCGGATCTGCCCCGGGTACTGCAGCTCGGATTCGATGCGCCGCGCGATCGTCTCCGACAACGCCTGCGCCGCGTCGTCGGTGATCTGCTCCGGCTTCACGATCACGCGAACTTCGCGCCCCGCCTGGATCACGGTCGTCCGATCGACGCCGGGGTACCCGCCCGCGATCTCCTCGAGTCGCGTCAACCGCTTGACGTAGCTCTCGAACGCTTCGCGCCGTGCCCCGGGCCGCGAGCCGCTGATCGCGTCGCACGCCTGCACCAGGACCGATTCGGTGCTTTCGTGCGGGACGTCATCGTGATGGGCCTCGATGCAGTTGATCACCGCCGCACTTTCGCCGTACTTGCGGCAGACCTCCACACCGAGCTGTACGTGGGTGCCCTCGTGGTCGTGCGTGAGCACCTTGCCGATATCGTGCAGCAGGCCGCCGCGCTTGGCGAGCGCCACGTCCACGTGCAGTTCGGCCGCCATCATCCCGGCGAGCCACGCGACTTCCTTGGAATGCTCGTACAGATTCTGGCCGTACGACGTCCGGTAGCGCATCCGTCCGATGAGCCGGATCAGCTCCGGATGCAGTCCGTGCACGCCAACATCGTACGCGGCCTGTTCGCCGAGTTCGACCAGTTGCCGATCGAGTTCGGCCTGCGTCTTGGTGACGAGTTCCTCGACCCGCCCGGGGTGAATGCGGCCGTCGGCGACCAGCGCCTCCAGCGCGCGCCGGGCGACCTCGCGGCGGATCGGATCGAAGCACGAAATACCGACGGTGTCGGGCGTGTCGTCGATGATGACGTCGACGCCCGTCGCGAGCTCGAACGCGCGGATGTTGCGTCCCTCGCGCCCGATAATGCGGCCCTTCATCTCGTCGCTCGGCAACGCGACCGTGGCGACCGTCGTTTCGGCGGTGTGCTCCGCCGCCAGGCGTTGCGTGGCCATCGAGATGATCCGGCGCGCCTCCTTTTCGGCGTCGCGGCGCGCCTTCTCCTTGATGTCGCGTGCCTGCGCCGCCGCTTCGGTCCGGGCTTCGTCTTCGACCTGCTGGCGGATCTCGCGCGCGGCTTCTTCGGCGGTCAGCGCGGCGATGCGCTCCAGTCGGGCTTGCAGCTCGCGATCGCGGCTCTGCAGCCCCGCCTGCAACGACGCGACATCGACTTCGCGCGCCGTCAGGTCGGCGCGGCGCTGGTCGAGCGCCTGCTCGTCGCGCTGCACGCGGTCCTGCCGTTCGCCGATTCCGGTTTCACGAACGGCGAGGCGTCGTTCCGCCTGGTCGAGCTCCTCCCGGCGACGCGCGGCTTCGCGCGCGGCCTCTTCCTTGATCCCGACCGCCTCCTCGCGCGCCGCGACGAGTTGCCGCTCGCGTTCGACATCACTGCGGCGGGTGGCGTCGTGGCGGGTGTCGGCGGCGAAGCGCTCCGCGTCGGCCCGCAACTGGTCGGATTGCTGCCGGGCCGCCTCGATCACGGCGGCGGCCGAACGCCGCTTGCGGCTGAGGTAGCCGTTCCAGGCCCCGATACCGGCAACACAACCGAGCAGAACGCCGCCCGCGGCGGCGGCGAGAATGGTCAGCATCATGGCATGTATCTCCACCAGCGCGTCACGCGCCGGATCGTCGTCAATCGCGCGACGGTGTCCGCGCAGTCCGTTTGGTCGGGGGCAGCAGTCGACCGACTTCGTCCGCGAGCGAGGTCATCCTCGCGGCCAGTTCCGCATCCGTGGTCCGGGCACGGAACAGCTCGTCCGTGACCGACAATCCCGCCAGGATCGCGGCCTTGTACGCCTCGAGCGACGGGGACGCGGCGCGAATCTTCCGCAGCGCATCGTCGAAGTGCGCCGCCACGTCGCGCGCGTACTCCGGCGGCAGCTCGGTTCGCAGCTGCAGCTCTTCGCCGCCGACCTGCACCTTGACCAGCGTTCGCGGCGGCGCCGGGCTCATGGTGTCGCCGCCGGCGCTTCGGCATCGAGGAACGCGAGCCGCTCCTGCAGCTGGAGCACCATGACGCGCGCCCGGTCCACCCGCTCCTTCAAGTCGAGATTCTCGCGCTCCAGATCGAGGAGCCGTCCACGAGTCCGCGCGACATCTCCGCCAGGCACCATGCCATCCTGTCCCTTCAGCGCCTGCAATTCCGATTCTGCCTTCTGGCAGCGCCGGCGCCAGCCGGCCAGCTCATCGATCAGATGGCTGACCACCCGCTCCACGTCCGCGAGCGCGGCGGCGTCAGGCCGAACGTATGGCGACGTCACACTCGCGCTCCAGCGAAGTCCGCAACCGGTCGACGGCCGCATCGACGGCCGCATCGGTCAGGGTGGCCGACGGTGAACGAAACACCAGCCGGATCGTCACGCTGCGCTGCGACGGCGGCAGCGGCTCGCCCCGGTACTCATCGATCACGCGTACCGCCTCCAGTCCATGACGCCGACCCCGATCGCGCAACATCCGCAACGCATCGTCGACCGGCTGGTCGAGTCGAAGCAGCAACGCAAGATCGCGCTCCACGGCCGGAAAATTCGCGACGGGTTGGTAGCGCGTCATCACGGGCGGGTGGCCCGTGACAGCGACTTCGCCGCCGAACAGCGGCGCCGCCCACGGCGGGGCATCGGCCGCGCACGGACCGCACCGGCCGATCGTCTGCCCGTTCGCATCGCGCGCGACCCAATCGCCCGCTGCAACATGGATCGTTGCCGCGGGATGCGCCAGTTCCAGGACGCGTTCGAACATGCCGCGCACGTCCCAGCGGTCCCACATGCGGCCCTTGCGGTCGGTCCAGTGCGCTGGCTCCCGTCGACCGGTGACGACGAACGCCACATGCAGTTGTTCGACCGGCTCGCCCTGTTCCGGCGCCCGGAAGGTCGTGCCGAGCTCGAAGAGTCGGATATCGCCCACATGCTGCGCCCAGTTCGCCTCGACCTGGCGCACCAGCGATGGCAGCAGCGCATCGCGCAGCCACGCGTGTTCGGCGGAGAGTGGATTGAGCACGCGCGGCGCGTCCGGGCCGGCGCGATCGACCATCGGCAACGTGGTGGCTTCGGCCAACCCCGCGGCGGCCAGGGCCGTGCGCAACCGTCCGGTGACCGTCCAGGACGGATCGTCGCGACGAGCGCCCGGGCGGAAACCCCGCAACGTGGCGGGAAACCGGTCGTACCCGTACAGCCGCGCGATTTCTTCGATCAAGTCGATTTCCGTCGCGATATCCGGTCGCCAGCCCGGGACATCCACGGCGATGCGATCGTCGCCGGGCTTGTTGACGACCGTGGCACCGAGCGCCACGAGCTGCTTCTCCATCTCGGGCACACCGAGATCGACGCCAAGCACCTGCGACACGCGCGCCGGCCGGACGAACACGCGCGGTGGGTGCGTCGGCGCCGGAAAGCAATCCACCACCGGGCCATCGAGTTCGCCGCCCGCCACCGTCGCGATCAGGCGAACGCAACGCCGGATTGCGTCGACCGCCCCCCACCGATCGGTGCCGCGCTCGAATCGATGCGACGCTTCGGTCGACAACCCCAGCGCGCGTGCCGCTCGACGCACGCGCGCCGGCTCGAACCACGCACACTCGAGCAGCAGGTCGGTGGTCGCATCGGTGACCTCGCTGTCGCGGCCACCCATCACGCCGGCCACGCCGATGACGCATTCGGCGTCGGCGATGACCAGCGTCCCGGGGGGCAGCGCGCGGTCGATGCCGTCGAGGGTCGTCAACCGTTCGCCGTCGCGCGCGCTTCGAACCACCAGCATCGGACCCGCCAGGCGTGTCGCGTCGTACGCGTGCATCGGCTGGTTGAGCTCGAACATGATGTAGTTCGTCGCGTCGACGACGTTGTTGATCGACCGAACGCCGACGGCGGCGAGGCGATCAGCCAGCCACGCCGGCGACGGCGCGATCCGCACGCCGCGCATCACCGCGGCCAGCAGCCTCCCACAGCCCGACACGTCGTCGATGGCGATGCGGATTCCGCCGGCCGGCGCCTCGTCACCGTACCGCTCGGGCGTCGGCAGGTCGAGCGCCCGCTCGTCCGGAATGGCGGGCAGGCGGAACGGCCGCTGCAGCGCGACCGACAGCTCGCGCGCGACCCCCTTGTGGCCGAGCAGGTCAGCGCGATTGGGCGTGACGTCGATCACCAGGCGCTCGTCGGCACCGGTCTCCAGCACCTCGGGGAGCGGCGTCCCCGGCGCGGCATCGGTGGCGAGCGTCAGCAAGCCGTCGTGATCCTCGCCCAGCCCGAGCTCGCGCGCCGAACACAGCATGCCTTCCGACGCTTCACCGCGCAGCTTGCGCCGTTCAATCACCATGCCGTTGGGCATCGTGGTGCCAAGGCGCGCAAAGGGGTACCGGGCACCGGCGGTGACGTTCGGCGCGCCGCAGACCACGCTGAAACTGCTGCCGCTGCCGTCATCGACCGTCGTCACGCGGAGCTTGTCGGCGTTCGGGTGCGGACGCACGTCGGTGACCAGCCCGACGACAAACGCGCCAAGATCGGCACCGACCGGTTCGATCGCGTCGACCGGGGCGCCCAGCATCGCCAGTCGATCGGCAATGTCCCGGCTGGTGAGTGGTGTCCGCAGGAACGCTTCCAGCCAGCGACGGGAAACGTTCATCGTCCGAACTCGCCGAACTGCGCCAGCAGACGCATGTCGCCGCTGTACAGCGCGCGGATGTCGGGGAGTCCGTAACGCAGCATGGCGATACGGGCTGGCCCCATGCCGAACGCAAACCCGGTGTAGCGCTCGGCGTCGACGCCGCAGTTGCGAAGCACCTGTTCATGCACCATGCCGCACCCGAGAATTTCCATCCAGCCGCTCCCCTTGCAGGCGGCGCAGCCGGCACCCCGGCAGATGGTGCACGCGACGTCCATCTCGGCCGACGGCTCGGTGAACGGGAAGAACGACGGCCGGAAGCGCACCGCCATGTCGTCGGCAAAGAACCGGTGCGCGAAGTGCGTCAGCGTGGCCTTGAGATCGACGAACGACACGCCCTCGTCGACGGCGAGCCCTTCGATCTGGGCGAACGCCGGCGCGTGCGACGCGTCGAACGGATCGTTGCGGTAGGCCAGTCCCGGAATGACGACGCGATAGGGCGGCGGTCCGGCACGCATCACGCGTACCTGCACCGGCGACGTATGCGTGCGCAGCAGCAGCCGGGCATCGCCGCTGTCGACGTACAACGTGTCATGCATGTCGAGCGCCGGATGGTCGGGCGGGAAATTGAGCGCGGTGAAATTGCGCTCCTCGTTCTCGATCTCGGGCCCGAGTGCGACGACAAAACCCAGTTCACGGAAGATCGCGACGATGTCATCGATCACCAGCGACACCGGATGCCGCGTCCCCGCCCATGTGATGCGACCCGGCATGGTGAGGTCGACGTCGGCGTCGTCCGCCGGGCGTTCGGTCCGGGCAAGTTCGGCCCGCCGCGCGGCGAACGCGGTCTCGAACTCGCGCTTGAGCGCATTGATGGCAGCGCCCCGCGTCCGCTTCTCATCGAGCGGCAAGGTGGCGAGCGACTTCAGCTGTGCGGTGAGGATTCCCTGCTTGCGCCCGAGGATCGCGATCTCTTCGGCATCAAGCTCCGCCGCGCCGAGCGACGCGACCGCGCCAAGGCGGTCGCGCAGGACGGCGACGTCGTCGGACGGGCTCAGTGCTGCTGCGCCTTGGCTACCTCGGCCAGCTTCGCAAAGGCAGCCGCGTCGGTGACGGCCAGGTCGGCCAGCACCTTGCGATTGATCTCGACGCCAGCCGCCTTGAGGCCCGCCATGAGGCGCGAGTAGGAGATCTCGTGCATCCGCGCGGCCGCGCCAATGCGCGTGATCCACAGCCGGCGGAAATCGCCCTTCTTCTTGCGACGGTCGCGATAGGCGTAGGCCAGCCCGCGTTCGACGTTCTCCTTGGCCGCCTTGTACAGCTTGCTGCGAGCACCGCGGCCGCCCTTGGCAGCCGCCATGATCTTCTTCTTGCGCGCGTGATGCGCGACGCCGCCCTTGGCTCGTGGCATGGCTCAGCTCCTCACGCTTGCAGCAGCTTGATGGTGCGCCGATAATCGGCCGAACTCACCAGCGCGGACTTGCCGAGCTGATTCTTGCGCTTGGTCGTCTTCTTGGTCAGGATGTGGCGCTTGTTGGCCCGGCTGCGCTTGATCTTGCCACTCCCCGTCAGCGAAAACCGCTTCATTGCGGCACGCTTGGTCTTCTGCTTCGGCATCACTCTCTCCGTGTGGTCGGCGTCTGGTGCCTATTTCGGGGCCAGCACCATTACCATGTTGCGGCCGTCGAGCTTGGGATCCTGCTCGACCTTGCCGACGTCGGCCAGGGCGGCTGACACGCGATCGAGCACCGCCTTGCCCAGCTCGGTGTGCGCGATCTGCCGCCCGCGAAACATCATCGTCACCTTCACCTTGTTGCCATCGTCCAGGAACTCGCGCGCGTGCCGCGTCTTGAAGTCGAAGTCGTGATCGTCGATCCCGGGCCGGAACTTCACTTCCTTGAGATGGATCACGTGCTGCTTCTTCTTGGCGGCACGCGCCGCCTTGGCTTCCTCGAACTTGTACTTGCCGTAGTCCATGATCTTGACCACGGGCGGCCGCGCCATGGGCGCCACCTCGACCAGGTCGAGGCCCCGTTCGACCGCCGCCGCCATGGCTTCGTCGATCGGCAGCACGCCGAGCTGTTCTCCTTCTGCTGTGACCACCCGCACCGGCGAAATCCGGATCTGCCGGTTGACTCGTACCCGACGCTCACGTTCGAAGGATGACAGTGGGCCATTCCTGGTTGAAGGACCGAAAACACGAACACCCCGCGACAAGGCGGGGTGTCCAGAGAGGCGCACCGCGGTCCCGGAGGACCGGATGCTTATGACTCTTGGACCTGATCGCCCGAAGGCTCGAGGTGGGACGGGCTGACCGTCCGCTTGATCGATGACAACAATAGCGGGTCAGGAGCTGCAAGGCAAGCCTGCGCCCACCCACGCAGGCCGCAAGCGCTTACGCAGCGGCTCCCGGCCGCTCCGGCGCAGCGATCCGCTCCGCCAGTGCCGCCGCCCGGTCCCCGGCCACGATCCGCCCGCCCACCGTGCCGGCGTCGTGCTCGAACACGACCCGCCACCCGCCCTCGACGGCACGCTGCAGCAGCCGCCGCTTGGTCTCCAGCGTCCGCAGCGGCTCCACGTCGTACCCCATGATCCAGGCCAGCGGCAGGTGATGCGCCGTGGGAATCGCGTCGGCCGGGAACAACAGCGTCTCGCCGTCGCTCTCGACCCGCACCGCCATGTGCCAGGGCACGTGGCCAGGCGTGGCGATCACGCTGATCCCCGGCACGACTTGGTCGTCGTCGCCTTCGAGCCAACGATACTTCCCCGCCTCCGCCACCGGCACGAAGTTGTGATCGAGATAGCTCGCCTGCGTCCGCTCGTTGGTGTGCGTGGCCCAGTCGAACTCGCGCCGGTTCACCACGTATTCGGCGGCCGGAAACGACAGCTGCACACGCCGCGCACGATCGTCCGCGGCGATCCAGGTGTTGCCGCCCGCGTGATCGAAATGCAGATGCGTGTTGAGTACGACACGAACGTCTTCGGGCCGGCGGCCGAGTTCGGCCAGCGCATCCTCGAGTGCGGTGCGCCCGTTGGCGCCCGCATTGTCCACGCCGTAGATGTCGCGGAACTTGTCGCCTTCCTTGTTGCCAAGACCCGAGTCAACCAGCACCAGGCCGTCGTCGTGCTCGATCAGCAGCGTGCGCATCGCCAGGGGAATGCGATTGCGCTCGTCGCTCGCAATCCGCCGCTGCCAGAGCGGTTTGGGCACCACGCCGAACATCGCGCCGCCATCGAGGCGCTGGATGCCCGTTTCGAGTGCATGCACGGTGAGCCGACCGACACGCATCGTCGTGACACGAGGCCGATCGGTGGGAGATGGACCGGTCATGCAGCGCGCTGGTGCAGCGCCATCTGATGCAGCGCTTCGAGGTCGGCGAGCGTGCGGGCGCCTCGTTCGCGTGCGTGCGACAGCAGACGTTCGAGCAGCATTCCTGTGACGAGCGCGTCGCCGGCGGCCCGATGCCGCGCCGTGAACTCCAGACCGAACCGCACCGCCAGCGCGCCCAGCGAATACGACGGTTCGCCGCGCACCAGCCGGCGCGCCAGCCGCACGGTGCAGATGCGCGGTCCGTCGAGCGCCAGGTCGCGCGCGCGACGAACTTCCGCGCCGACAAACCCCCAGTCGAACCGCGCGTTGTGCGCCACGAACACCCGTCCCGCCAGTGCGGCCACGATCTGGTCGGCAATGTCCGCGAAGCTCGGCGCGTCCGCGACCATCTCCTGCGTGATGCCCGTCAGCTGACAGATGCGCGGCGGAATCGGCCGGCCCGGATTGACCAGCGAATCGAACACCATCTCGCGACGGTTGCCGTGGACGACCACGACGGCGATTTCCGTGATGCGATCGTCGCCCCCCGATCGCATGCCGGTCGTTTCGACGTCGACGACCGCAAAGGCGCATTCCTCGAGCAGCGGCGATCCCTGCACCACCGCCACGAGCGCCCAGCGCCCATCCGGCTGCTGGCGGACGCGCGGATCGGCGCCGAGCAACGCGGCGGCCAATCGCTCTGCCACCGCGCGTGGCGCGTTCGGAAGACCGAGCACTTCCGTGGCCAGCACGCCGGACGCCATCGGTCCCGCGCGCAGGCGGGCCAACGCACGCTCCACAAGGGTTCCGGCCGGATGAGCTGTCAATCCATGCATGGCATCATCGTTGATCGTTGCGATGTTGAATGGCGTACGCGAGGGTTTCGAGTTCGACGGCCAGGTTGACATTCTTGACGTCGACCCCGGGCGGCACGTGCAGCTGCACCGGTGCGAAGTTGAGCACGGCCAGCACCCCCGCTGCCACCAGCCGATCGACCAGGCTCTGCGCCGGATCGGCGGGCGTCGCCAGCATGGCGACTTCCACGCGTTCGCGCCGGGTGATCGCTTCGAGCCGGGCGACATCGCCGATGACCAGGTCACCCCACCGCGTGCCGATGTGCGCGGGATCGACGTCGACCACCGCCACGATGTCGAAACCGCGCGCGGCGAACCCCGAATATCGCACCAGCGCCGCCGCGAGGCGACCGGCGCCGACGACGATCACGCGATAGCGGCGCGTGAGCCCCAGAATGGTGCGTAGCCGTTCACCCAGCGCATGCACATCATAACCCAGTCCGCGCTTGCCGAACGATCCGAAGAACGACAGATCCTTGCGCACCTGTGCCGAGGTCGTGCCGGCGCGCAGCGCCAGGGCGTCCGACGACAACGTGGCGGCGCCCTGCTGCTCGAATTCCTCGAGGAACCGCAGGTAGATCGCCAACCGGCGGACCGTGGAGTCGGCGATCTTGCGATGGAGCATTTGTGAAATGTTTCACGAGCGGGCGTGTGGGGCAAGTATGGCGACAGGGACGACGCTGAGAATAGAGATCTCGCCCGGCATGGCGGCGATACTCGCGAAACTCACGTCATCAGCGAGCCGGCAACAGGGGCACCAATGCGACGTGCGAGAAACCGTCGTGGTCCCGATACATGACGACCGCCTCAGTCGGCGTCCAGCGCACGACTTGAACGTGGTCATACGTTCTGGCGATCACACTCGCGGCGGGATCCACCCGGCCGAGGAGTTTGCCGGTGGCGTCGAACACGGTCCAGGCGGCCAAGGCGCCGCGCTTTCGGGATGGGTCGGCCAACCATGTTCGTCCCACAGCGTCGACGATCATTCGGGAATATGCGGGCCAAGTTCGCGGATGCCGCAGGGCGCCGTAGCCGTCTCGAATCTGGTGAGCGAGCGACGGAGATGCTCCCCGCGGGATCGCGTTTCGCGACGACAAGATCGGCATCGGCGTCAGTGAATCGGTCCGGGGCATCGTTAGTGCGAACGATTCGATCGAGCACACCGTAGGCATTGTACACGCGATATTCGAACGACTTGCCGGCACCGACGTAAATCTGATCATCGTGACCAATAATACTTGATTCGATTGGGAGGATGGTCGTCACGTCTCTCGCTGGCCAGATTCCCAGAGTCCGTATAACGCGCCCGTCGGTACCCATCAATACATACTGCGCTGACGGCGCGCCATTTCCTGACACCGCCGCCGTTTGTACGATCATGGAACCATCGTGTAGACAGCCGTGGTACGTGACGTGGCCCGGCTGGTATGCTACAGTGCGCACGAACGCCTTCGCCCCGGCGAAGACACTGAACCGCGGCCTGGTACCTTCGATCACAACGACCGAGTCCGATCGCAATGGACACAACTCGCTGATGACCGACTGGAATTCGCCCGGTCCGGCACCAGCCCGGCCGAGTGACCTGAGGTAACGTCCGGCCGAATCAAAGATCCTGACCTGATAGCCGTTCAGGACCGCGATTTCACCGCCGGGCAACCGATAGGCATCGAAGATGGCGAGTGGAGAAAGCTCGTACATCGAGTCGGCGTGCTCTCCACCAAAGTCGATCGAAGGCGTGTCGGCCAGTCGATACACGAGCCTAGCCGAGCGAACGCTTGGATTGCTGACAGTGATGACGCCCGCACTGTCAATGATTCGCGCGGCCTGTGCCGGCACGCGAGTAGCCAACAGCACCTGAATCAGCAACAAGAACCGCAGGTCGACCGATGTGCCAGGCGTCCGTCGCCTCGAGGTATCCGGCTGGATTCCACAGCCAATGCATGGCTCGCGCTGGATCATCGCTTCGGCCTCGTCAGTCGTTCGATCTGCGAGTCTGTGAGCCCGCCCTCCACCAAGTATCCATGGGTGACGATCGTTGGCGTTCCCCGAATCGCCAGTCGCGCGGCGACGGCTGAATCGTCGGCTATGAGTCGATCGGGATACGAAGACTCCAAACAGGCGATCAGGGCGACAGTATCTCGCACGGGAATCGCAGCGGTGAGCGCGCTGGAATCTTCCGTCTGCCATGCGCTGGTTTCCATCAAGTACCTGTGAACTGGCATGAAGTCGCCCGAGCGTGCAGCACAAACGGCAATTCGGGCGGCGAGTCTCGCGCGGTCGTGCATAGGAAGCGGAAATTGCCGGTATCGGATCGCCGGCAGCGTTCTCGTGCGACTGACCTCCACGAGCGTCCTATGAAGCTGTCGACAGTACGGGCACTCATAGTCGGAAAACACGACAACGGTATCGGGTGGAACCGCTGATTGAGGCGGATTATACCAGTAGCCGCCGTGCGACACTTCCTCCCACGCTCGCCGGAGTGCCACCTTCGCCTGATGGGCACGCCAGGTTCGCTGAATCAGTTGGCGAACGATGCTATCTGAATCCCCGAGCAGGTAGATGAGCGCGCCTAGGACTAATACCCCGTTGACTGTCAGGACGAACCTCTCCAGGACATTGCGCGCTGCGGCCACGTTATTCGCTCCTCTCGAAGTTATCGGGCCCAAAGCGGCGCGCAGCCGCCAGCCGTAGCTAGCACCGCAACTGGCAACTTGCCGCTCCGACAGGCACCCCGCGCCAACGGGAACCCTTGCGACACCCGTCCATGGCTGCGGTTCGCTCTACGGTGGCACGGAGCCAGTCCGCCGCTTCTCAACGATCATCGCAGTGCGCAGCGGGGCCGAATTCGATATCGGCATCTGCGGCCCCGATCTAAGTGACGAAGGAACTGAGCACTATTGGCCGCAGTAGAAACCCGGATAACCATTATGCACGTTGCACAAACCGTATTGCACGTCGGCATGCGCCCCGTCGTAACAAGCTCCTGGAAGATAAAACTGGTGCTGGGACGTGGCACCCTCCCATTCATAGCAT
This sequence comes from uncultured Gemmatimonadales bacterium, assembly GCA_963796635.1. Lineage (GTDB taxonomy): Bacteria > Gemmatimonadota > Gemmatimonadetes > Gemmatimonadales > GWC2-71-9 > Palsa-1233. Next base: position 881,405 of record CAWCMH010000001.1, on the reverse strand, counting down.
AGCCCGAACCCGCCATTGGTTTCGGCCGAGGCTGACGACTTGCAGAGGGTCAATGCAAGTACGGCAGCAAGGGTGGTCATCGAAAGTCTGAGGCATCGCATGGGCTACTCCGACGTTGTTGGTTAGCACTCGTGATGTGCGACCGATTACTGAACGCCCATGAAATCTGGGGAGACTGCCCACGTGCACAACCGACCATTATGAGCGTACCGATAACGGTATACAACTTCGAGGTGGTTGCTCCGCTATCGGTCGTGTTCAGTCAAGGTCCGCTCAATTAGCAGCAGTACCTTGTTGGCTCCCCGCAAGCCGTGGCGTTGGTAGATCTGCCTGAACCTGCCGCGAACGCCGTGGAGGCTTATCCCGAGCCATGACGCGATCGCCTTGGGAATGACGCCATGATGCAGCAGTACGGCGACCTCGGCCGACGCGCGGCTGAATCCGCACTTATCCATCACAACCCGAATATCCCGGTCCCAGTCCGCAGGGATCGGCCTGCCCAGCACAGTGGAGTCGATCGCGTACGGCTCTTGAGCGCGCGCGGATTGCTGCACGTACACCTTTCCATCGAGGACCTCGCGGATCGCACGTCCGACCTCCGGTAAACCATCGCCTTCAGTCTTGAGCAGATACCCGGACGCGCCGGCAGCCAACACGAGGCGGACTGGCGCCCGTTCCGGGAAGGCAGTGTGGATGATGAAATTCGAATCGGGAAAAGACCGACACAACCGCGGAAGCAGGGGGACCGAACTCTCCCCCCACGGGAACATGACATCCAGCAATATCACGTCGGCGTGCTCGCGGTGGAGCGCTGGCTCCAGTTCGGCGAGCCGGGTCACCACTGGTAGCGCGCGCCAGGTACGATTGCAGTACCTGGCCAGCACATTGGCAAACGCAATTTCATCATCCGCAACGAGCACGGTCGGACGGTGCGATTCCGCTTTAGAATGGCGATGCGCGCGTGAGGATCTACGCATGATCCAGCCCCCTGGTCTCGGGAGAGCCCGCTGCGCCGCGTGGCGTGGCGTGGCGTGGCGTGGCGTGGCGTGGCGTGGCGTGGCGTGGCGTGGCGTGGCGTGGCGTGCGGCGTGGCGTGGCGAATCCAACTAATCGCCCAAAGCACCGCTTCTGTCAAGAGACGTGGCGCCCTCGTCGCGTGCCGCAAACAGCCGCACGAACCCGTCCACATCGATCTGCTCGGGACGCATGTCCGCATCGATCCCGGCCCGATCCAGCACGGCGCGGGCGTCTTCGGCCGACATCGTCAAGGCTTCGCGCACCGCCTTCAGCATGCGCTTCCGACGATACGAAAACAGCGACGTCACCAGCCGGCGAAAATCTGCCAGCGCTGCGGGATCGAGCAACGGTTCGGCGTGCGGCACCAGCCGGAGCACCGCCGAATCGACTTGCGGTGCCGGCTTGAACGCGCTGCGCCCGACCGAAAAGAGTCGGGTCGGCGACGCGACCGTCTGCACCCCGATGGTGAGCGCGCCATACGCCTTGCCGCCCGGCACGGCGACGACGCGATCGGCGACTTCGCGCTGCACCAGGAACGTGATGCTGGACGGCAACGGTGCCGTCAGTGCCTTGGCGAGCAGCGGCGACGTGATGTTGTAGGGAATGTTGCCGGCCACGATCCAGCGACGCCCCTGATCGCAGCCACGGCGCGACCAATGCGTGCCAGTCGAGGGCCAGCGCGTCGCCTTCGACGATCATGGCGTCACGTCGCGCCCAACCCGCGCGACGAAGCCCGGCGATCATGTCGCGGGTCACGTTCGATGGCCACGACCGTCGCGCCGCGGTCAAGCAATGCATCGGTGAGCCCGCCGGGTCCGGGGCCGATTTCGAGCACGACATCGTGCGGCCCGGCGCCGGTCGCGGCAGCGATCGCGATCGAGCAACGCGGGGTCGTGAAGAAAGTGCTGGCCGAGCGCCTTGCGGGCGAGACCGTCACATCCGCAACACGAGCAGGGTGCGGTCATCGACATGCGTGCCGCCGAACGCGCCGACGTCGGCGAATACCGTGGTGCGTCACGTCCGCCGGCGCCAATGCGCGCGTCGACTCGATGCACGCGAGCAGGCGCGCTTCGCCGTACCGTTCGCCCGCCAGCGTCCGCCTGGTCGATCGAGCCCGTCGGTGAACAGGATCAGCACATCGCTGCCGAAGCTCCACGCGCACCATCTCGCGGCCGAAGCGGCCGGTCTCCACCAGCCCGAGCGGCGGTGCGGTCGGCGCGAGCCGCTCGGCGTGGCCGACCGCCGGCAGGCGAAACGCGTGCTGGTGCCCGGCGCTGGCGTAAATCAGCCGGCCGGCACCGGGATCGAGGATGCCGTAGAAGATCGTCAGGAACATCTCGGTCTTCTCGAGTTCCGCGGCGAGCGAATCACGCAGCAGCGTCAGCATCTCGTCCGGTGGCGTGGTGGAGTTGGCGTGAATGCCGGCGGCCGCGAGGACCTCCGCCGCGATCAGCGCCGCCGAGAGGCCGTGCGACGCGACATCACCGAGCATGATGCCGACCCGGCCGCGCCCCAGGCGCGCGAAGGTGTAGAAGTCGCCGCCGACGGATTCCGCCGCTTCGGACCGCACCGAGACGTCGGCGTCGCCCCGCAGGGCCGCGGGCGTGGGCATCAGCCGCAATTGCAGATCGTGCGCCAGCTCCAGCTCGTGCTCCAGGCGCTGCTGCTCGCGTTCGAGCTCGACCAGTCGCGCGTTTTCCAGGGCCGCGCCGATCTGCGTCGCGACCGCCGCGATCAGGCGGGTCTCTTCGCGCGTGAAGCGCCCGCCGCCGGCGCGATCGGCCAACGCCAGCGTCCCGATCACGCGCGCCGGCTGTCCCGGCGCGGCATAACTGATCGGCACGGCGACGACTTCGCCCGGCACCCAGTTCGCTTGCGTGCCGGTTTCGATGCGCCCGCTCTGGAAGGCGCGGGCGACCACCACGCCCGCATCGGCGACATCGACATCCTGGGGCATGCGCGCGGGATCGGTGCCGAGCGATGCCACCGAACGCAGCATGCCGGTCGCGTCGTCGTGGACACGCAATGCCGCCTGGCGGGCGCCGATCACGCTGGTGACTTCGCGAAGAATGATCGCGGCGACATCGGCGACCGGACGCGAGCGGCCCAGCAATTCGCCGATTGTGTAGAGCAGGTCGATCTCTTCATACCGCGCGGCGAGTTCGGACGTCAATGCGGCGGCGCTGCGTTCGTCGTCGATGACCCGTTGCGCCACCGCCAGCAGTTGGGCCGTCACATCGATGCGCTCGGCGCCCGACGCGGGCGCGATTTCGAGAAAGATCCCCGGCGCGCCGGGCACGGCGACCCGGGCCGTGCTGTCGCGTCGACCGCCGACGGCTGGCGTCTCGCCGGCGCAGAGGTGCCACACCGCCCCGTCGAGCCGCCAGAGCCGCAAGGTCGAACGCGTCAGCGCGCCGAGCGACGGCAACATGGCGGTCAACGCGGTCAGCGGCGCGACAGCGTCATCCAGATGGTGTTTCCCCGCTCGTTGAAAGTGACCTGATCGGCCAGCCGGTGGATCATGTACAAGCCGCGTCCGCGCGTGGCTTCGAGCGATTCTTCCCCGAACAGCAACGGCACCGCGCGATGGTCGAAACCGTCGCCTTCGTCGGTGACCGCAACGATCAACCGGTCGTGCAGCAGGTTGACGTCGATGGTGATCTGCAACGCCGCATTGCCCGCGTTGCCGTACAGCATCGCGTTGGCGACCGCCTCGGCGAGCACGGTGCAGAGCCGGAATCGCGCCCGGCGCGACAACCCGTCATGGCCATCGCAGTACCGACAGACCGTGTCGACGACGGCACCCACCTGGGACAGGTCCGTCGCCAGCGTCAGGTGCACGCGACCCGACGCGGCGCCGTCGGACGGGAGCGCGGGCATGGGCAATGTTCAGGACGCCGCCACGGCGTCGGCCGCCGTGTCCGAGATGGCAAACAACGTGTCGAGCTTGGTGAGTTCGAACAGCGATCGGAGATCTTCGTTGAGACCGGCCAGGCGCAGTTCGCCCCCGGCTTCGCGCACCCGTTTGCTGATCGACACCAGTGCGCCCAGTCCCGACGAATCGATGTACGGCGTGGGAGTAAAATCGAAAACGAAACGCCGGGATCCGCCATCCAGCGCATCCTGCACGATCTGCTTGAGTTGCTGGCGGTTGGCGACGATCAGTTGACCCTCGATCGTGACCAGCGTGACGTTGTTGCCGGCATGGGTGGTGACGAATGGCATGGCGTGGCTCCTGGAGGTCAGTCGCCGGCGACGTGCGCCTGCAGCGCGACCATCGCGGCGACGTCCACAATATCGTCGGGATCGGCACCGCGCGACAGGTCGGACATCGGGCGCGCCAATCCCTGCAGCAACGGCCCGGCGGCGGTGGCGCGGGCGAGGCGCTCGGCCAGCTTGTAGGCGATGTTGGCCGCATCGAGACTCGGGAACACCAGCACGTTGGCGCGCCCGGACACTGGCGACGCCGCGCACTTGCGCGCCGCAACGTCGGGCTCCAGCGCGGCATCGAGCTGCAGCTCGCCATCGGATTCGATCGTGGGGTGCCGCTCCCGGAACAGCGCGGCAGCGGCCCGGACCCGGTCGACGTCCGGGCCCGCGGCGCTGCCGTGCGTGCTGTACGACAGGAAGGCGACGACGGGTGCGTCGCCCACCAGGGCCACGCGATCGCGCGCGGCGGCCGCCGCCGAATCCACCAGCTGCTCGCTCGACGGAATCGGGACCACCGCCACATCGGTGAAGGTGAGCAACCGGCCGGCCACATCGAGGTACATCGCCGCGCTGAGCGACTGCTGGCCGGGCGCGAGACCGATCAACCACAGGGCCGCCCGGAGCACGTCGGCCGTCGGCGTGGCCGCGCCGGCCACGCAGCCATCGGCCAGGCCCAGTGCCACCAGCCCGGCCGCGAAGCGCAGCGGGTCGGCCGCCAGTTCGCGCGCGTGTTGCGCATCGCGTACCCGCTCGGGCCGACGCTGGTGCAGATGCTCGGCGACGGCAGCGAATGCCGGATGCGAGCGGATGTCATGGCCATGGCGGCCGAGCACGACGGGCTCGGCGATCTGCGCGGATCGCAGTGTCGTGGCGGCAGACTGGATGCGCGGGTCGTCGCCCTCGGGCAGGACGATGCGCGCGTGGCGTCCCGTCGCGCGTCGTCGCACCGACGCGCGAAACGTCACGGGCCGAACCGCGCTCGCAACGCCGTCGCCACTGGTGCGCTGACCAGGCCGTCGAGCGGACCGCCGTAGCGCGCCACCTCGCGCACCAGCGACGACGACAGATACGTGAGATCGACGGCCGGCACGAGAAACACGGTTTCGAGTTGTGGGTTGAGCTTGCGGTTCATCAGCGCCATCTGGAACTCGTATTCGAAGTCGCTGACGGCGCGCAGCCCGCGAATCACCATGCCGGCGTCGCGTGCGCGCGCAAACTCGGCCAGCAAGCCGGCAAAGGACGCGAGCTCGATGCGCGGATCGTTGCCCACCAGGGTGGTCAGCAACCGCATCCGCTCGTCGACGCTGAACAGCGGCGCCTTGGCGGGATTGATCGCAACCGCCACGATGAGATGATCGGTCAGCGCCAGGGCCCGGCGGATCAGGTCTTCGTGGCCGCAGGTCGGCGGATCGAACGATCCGGGATAGATCGCGGTGCGGGTCATCGGTGGCGCAGGAAGGTCACGGCGATGTCTCCCCAATGACGAGTGTCGTCGCCCGCGATCGTGCGCGCGCGCGGATGCTCCACGGCGAGCAGCGCGGCAAATGGCGTGGACCGCCACGCGGCGACCAGCCGCTCGGCTGCGTCCGTATCGAAGGGCGGATCGGCCAGCGCGAGATCGAAACTCAGCGGCGCCAGCGACGCCGCGAAGTCGAGCGCATCACCCCGCTGCACCGTGACGCGCTCGGCCGCGTCCAGGGACGCGACGTTCGCCGCGAGCACGTCGAGCGAGCCACGATGGGCCTCGACGAACGTCGCGTGCCGCGCGCCCCGGGACAGCGCTTCGAGCCCGAGGGCGCCGGTGCCCGCGAACAGGTCGACCACCGTCGCGCCCGCCAGCTCCGGTGCGAGGATGTTGAGCCATGCCTCCCGGACGCGCTCGGCGGTGGGCCGCAGTCGGCGATCGCGCGGCACGGCGAGGCGCCGCCCGCGCCAGGTGCCGCTCACGATGCGGGTCATGGCCGGGCCGCTCCGAACGCCACCGTGCGCGCCTGCAGTGCGCTGCGGCCATTCCATTCGTTGCGCTCGAGGCGAAACGCCGCGTCGACCACGCTGGCGTCCGGACACCGGTCGCCCCACCCGAAGGCGATCGTCTCCAACCGGGCCGCACCGGCGGTGAGGATTGCCTTGAGATGGTTCCGGCCGACGATCTGCACCCGATCGAGGCTGACGTTGCGCACCCCGAATACCGCAGCGGGATTCCCCATGCCGCACGGCTCGAGATGGCGCCCCCACCGCTCCAGATCGTCGGTCACCTCGTCGAGCGTGAGCTCGAGGTCGACCCGTTGCGTCGGACCGAGATCCTCAACTCGCAGTTCCGCCCGGGCGGCGTCGTTGAAGCGCTCCCGGAATGCGGCGATGCGATCGGTACGAATCGTGAGCCCGGCGGCCATGCGATGCCCGCCATACCGCTCCAGCAGGTCGCCGCACGTCGACAGCGCGGCGTGCAGATCGAATCCCTCGATGCTGCGACCACTCCCGCGTCCGGTCTCGCCGTCGGTCGCGATGAGGAATGTTGGTCGGCCCAGGCGTTCGACCACGCGCGAGGCGACAATGCCCACCACGCCGGGATGCCAGCCGTCGGCCGCGAGCACCAGCGCACGATGCTGGTCCGCGTCGGCGTATTCCCGATCGATCAACTGCAGCACCTGGTCCAGGATGCGCGCATCGAGCTGCTGGCGTTCGTGATTGCATTGCTCCAGCTGGTCCGCCAGGCGATCGGCCTCGAGTGGATCATCGGTCAACAGCAACTGCAACCCGTCAGTGGCGCTGGCGATGCGCCCCACCGCGTTGAGTCGCGGGCCGAGCACGTAGCCCACCTGCGCGGCACGGAGCTCGCCCCCGCCCGGTCGGGTCCGGTCCACGAGCGCGCGCAGTCCCGGCCACCGGCTCCGCGCCAGCAGCTTGAGCCCATGCTTCACGAGGATCCGGTTTTCGCCGACCAATGGCACGACATCGGCCACCGTGGCCAGCGCGACGAAATCCAGCAGATGCAGCGCCCACGATTCCGGGAGCCCGAGCGGTGCGACGAGGGCCTGCACCAGCTTGAACGCGACGCCGGTGCCGCAGAGCATGTGCAGCCCGGAGGCGTCGCCGGGCTGTTGCGGATTCACGATCGCATTGGCATCGGGAAGTGCTGCGCCGGGGAGGTGATGGTCGGTGATGATCACGCTGCGGTTGGCGGCCCGCGCCGCGGCCACCGCTTCGACGGCCGTGATGCCGCAATCGGCGGTGATGAGGAGCGACGCATTGATGCGGGCCGCTTCCGCCAGGCCGGCCGCGCCGAAGTCGTAGCCATCGACCATGCGATGCGGCAGGAACGCGTGCACGTCTGCACCGACGTATCGCAGGGTACGCGTCAGCACGGCGGCCGCGCATTGCCCATCGACATCATAATCGCCGTGCACCAGCATGGTCTGGCCGCGCTGCACCGCGTCGACGATCAGGCGGACGGCTTCGGTCATCCCGGACAGATCACACGGATCGGCGAGGGTGTCGAGGCGGGGGCGCAGAAACGCACGCACGTCGTCGACGGTATCGAAGCCGCGCTGTACCAGCAACGCAGCCAGCGGCAGGGGCAGTCCGAGCGCCCCGGCCAGGCGGCCGACTGCCGCCGCATCGGGCACCGCCGCGACGCGCCACCGCGGCGCAGCGATCAGGCGAGCGCCTCGGCGAGATAGATGATCGCGCCGCACATTTCGCAGCCGTCGATCAGGATCCCTTCGGCCTGCAGCTGGCCGATGCGGGAACGGGGGATGGCCGTGTAGCAGGCGGTGCACGTGGCGTTGTTGGCGGGGACGAGAATTTCCTTGTTGCGCGAGCGGCGCAGCCGATCGTATCGCGTGCGCAGCGTGCGGTCGAGGTGCGACGCCGCCGTCTCGCGCTCGGCGCGCGCTACCTCGAGCTCCCGGTCCAGTGCGGTCTGCCGTTCGACCAGGTCGGCACGCGCGGCGGCCTGCTCCGTTTCCATCGTCGCCAGCCGTTCCGATGCCATCGCGGCCGTCTTGGCGCGGCCGCTCACCTCATCGGCGGCGCGGACCCAGTCGCTTTCTTCCTGCGCGAGGATGCTGCGACCAAGTTCGAGATCCGCCAGCAACTGCGCCGCTACCCGCGGATTGCGTTCCTGCTCCAGCCGTTGCCGCCGGCGTTCGTGTTGCACCCGCTGGGTTTCGAGCTTCTGCTCGGCCTCGTCGCGGCGCCGGGTCGCATCATCCGCCATCCGCTGCGCTGCGGCCACCTCGCTGCGCCCCTGCTGCAGCACGGCGTCGAGCGCGGCCGCTTCGTCGGACAGTGTCGCCGCCTGTGCGTCGAGTGCAGCCAGCCGACCGTCCTTGGCCTGGACCTCGAGCAACTTGGGCAGATCGGGATGCATCAGAGACTACTCCTCGGCTGGCGGATCATCGCGGCCGGCGCGCGGCCGCATCTGAGTATACAACTTATACCGCGCTTGCCCTTCCTTGCTCAACGCCGACCAGCGCTGCTGACGCAGAGCGGGATCCTTTTCCGCGGCGATTTCCGGAAACCGGTGTATTTCGTTGAGCGCCTCCAGCGCACCGGCGTATTCGAGGTCGGGCTTGTAGCCGTCGCCGGGCACGCCCTGCTCGACCAGCTGTTGCCACGCCTCGCGCGATCGGACGTCCAGGTCAATCAGCGCATCGCCCACCGGCGCGTCGTCGGGCAATTCGCGCAACGCCGCGAAAATCGCGCGGTACGAGGGCACGGTGAACCGGTCCGGTTCGATTTCCCGACGCGCACGGTCGCGCCAGCCGCGGTCGAACAGCACCAGGCGCAGCAGCTTCCGTTCGATCTCGGCGCCGGGCGCGCGTCGCAGCGGACGGGGAGGGCCCGCCCGCGGCTCCCGCGGCGGGACCGGACCGGGCACGGCCGGCACCGGCGTGCGGTGCCGCGCAGTTTCGGCGGCGATCGCGTCGCGCGGGATCGCCAGGCGTTCGGCGACGCGGGTGATGTACATCTCGCGGGTGACGGGATCGGCGGGCGCGCGCAGCGTGGGCAGCAGTCGGTCCAGGGCTTCCCGGCTCCGATGCATGTCGTCGAACCATCCCTTGCCGTCGAGCAGCTGCAGCTTGCGCTCGAGGACGTCGACCGCGTCGCCCACCACCTGGTCGATCGCAGCGGCGCCGCCGCGCTGGGCGAGCGTGTCGGGGTCGTGCCCCGGCGGCAGCGTGCCGACGCGTACCCGCAACCCTGCGGCCAGCAAGGTATCCGCGCCCCGAAAGGTCGCCTTGAGACCGGGCGCATCGCTGTCGTAGAGCAGGACGACATCGGACGTGTACCGCTTGAGGAGCGCGGCCTGCGCATCGGTCAGCGCGGTGCCGAGCGGCGCCACCACCTGTTCGATACCGGCGAGCGCGAGGCGCTGCACGTCGAAGTATCCCTCGACGACGATCGCGAACCCGATCTTGCGTATCGCATTGCGGGCCACGTGCAGGTGGTAGAGCTGTTCGCCCTTGTGGAAGATCGGTGATTCCGACGAATTGAGATACTTCGGCTCGCCGGGCCCGAGCAGGCGACCACCGAACGCCACGACGCGTCCCCGCATGTCGTGAATCGGAAACAGCAGGCGCCCGCGAAACCGCGGCGCGAGTGTCCCGTCGTCGCGCCGGGTCGCGAGACTCGCCTCGACCATGACGTCGTCGCCGATGCCGAGCTGCTTCATCGCCGCCAGGAAATCGTTGCCGCGCGGGGCATAGCCGAGGCCCAGCGTGGCCGCGACATCGAGCGAGAACTCCCGCTGCACCAGGTAGCGCCGCGCCGGTTCCGCCTCGGCCGCGTCGCGAAGGACCGACGCGAACCAGGCCTGGGCCGCATCGCAGGCCTGGAAGAGCGGTTCGCGGGGATCGGGACCGCTGCGTTCGCTCGACTCGGGAATCGCGACCCCGTACCGCCGCGCCACTTCCCGCACCGCCGTGGGATAGTCCATCCCGAACCGTTCGCGATACCAGGTGAAGACGTCCCCGGTCGCGTGGCAGACAAAGCAGTAATACCGGTTCTGGCGGGGAATCACCGCGAAGTTGCGATGCGAGCCGCCGTGAAAGGGGCAGGCACCACGCCAATCGCTGCCGGTACGCTTGAGCGAAACCTGTTCCTGCACGATTTCGAGCAGGTCGGCCGCGTCCCGGACCTGTTCGATGACGTCGTCGGGAATGCGCGCCATCAGCGGAGCGTCGCCACGGTGACGCCGGCCCCACCCTGCTGGCGCGGCGCGAAGTCGTAGGAGGCGACGCGACGATCGGCCGCCAGCAGCTCGCGCACCACCTCGCGCAACACGCCCGTGCCCATGCCATGAATGATTGCGAGTTGGGGCTGATCGGCAAGCACCGCGCGATCGATCGCACCGACCAGCGCCGCCTGCGCTTCGTCGGCACGCATGCCGCGCAGGTCGACGTCGGACACCGGCTCGGCGTCGACCGCGTCGCCGGCGGCCACCCGCGCCCGTGGCGCAGCCGCTGGCGGCAACGGCGTCAGCGTCGCGGCCGCGACGACCAGCCGCATCACGCCCACGCGCACCACCGCGCGCCCGTCGCTGCGCAGTTCGACGATGTCCCCGGTCGCACCGGTATTGAGACGCACCCGCCCGCCGGGTTGCAGCGCGCTCGCCGCGCCCGCGTCGACGACGCTCGGTTCGTCGAGCCGCCGCGCCTCGGCGCGGATGCCGTCCTCCACCAGCTGCCGCGCGCGCCGTGCCGTCGCTTCGTCGGCGGCGCCGTGCGCAAGGGACAAGGCGGCCTCGACCTGCTTGCGCGCTTCGAGCAGGTACGCTTTCGCCTGCCTCGCCCGCTCGCGTTCGGCCGTCTTCTCTTCCTGCCGCAGCGCGGCTTCGCGCGCGTCCAGGGTCGACGTCATGCCGGCGACGTTCGTCTCCCGCTGCGCGAGGTCTTCGGCACGCTGACGCAGTGCGGCCTCCTCGCCATCGAGGGCGTGACGCCGCGCCTCGACTTCGGCGAGCAGGCGATCCAGTTCCCGCTCACCCGCCGGCACGAGCGCGTCCGCGCGTGCCAGTACGTGCGCATCCACGCCAAGCCGTCGGGCGATCGCCAGGCCGTAGGAGCGACCGGGCACGCCCTTGACGAACCGATACGTCGGCGTGAGTGTCGCGGCGTCGAAGTGCAGCGAGCCATTGACGACGCCGGGAACCCGGGTCGCCAGCGTCTTCAGCGCACCCAGATGGGTGGTCGCCAGCGTGAGCGCGCCCCGCGCCGTGAGGTCTTCCAGCACGGCGGTCGCCAGCGCGCCGCCTTCAGCGGGGTCCGTGCCCGATCCGATTTCGTCGAGCAGCACGAGGGTGGACGCGTCGGCGCCGTCCAGCAGTTGGCGCAGCGCCGCGACGTGCGCCGAAAAGGTCGACAGGTCGGAGGCGAGCGATTGATGGTCGCCGATGTCGACGAACATTCGCATCATCACCGGAACGACGCTGTCCGGCCCGATCGGCGGTACGACGCCCGACTGGGCGAGCGCGATCACCAGCCCGACCGTCTTGAGCAGCACCGTCTTCCCGCCGGTGTTCGGGCCGGAGATCAGCACCGTGTGCTCGGTCGGCTCAAGGATCAAGTCGAACGGCACCACCGCGACCTCGCGCGCGAGAAGCAGCGGATGCCGCGCACCCCGCAACTGCACGGCGTGGCCGGGCGCCGCCAGTGAGGGCACCTCTCCGCCGACGTCGTGCGCCCAGCGCGCGCGACCCACGATGCTGTCGACGGCGACTGCCATCGCGTGCAACGCCATGATCGGCGCCCGATGCGGTCGCAGCAGTTGCGTGAGTTCGCGCAGCACAATCAGCGTCTGGCGCTCTTCCTCGACGATCGCGGCGCGCAACGCATTGCCGAGCTCGATCGCCGCGGTCGGTTCGACGAACAACGTGCCGGCGCTGCCCGACTCGTCGTGGACGATCCCGTCGGGACGCTGGCGGGAATCCCGACGGACCGGAATCACATACCGCCCGCTCCGCATCGTCACCGTGGCACCCGGCGGCACGGCTGCCGGGTCGGCATCCCGCAGCATCACTTCGAGGCGGCGCACCAGTCGCTCGCGGGCCGTATGCACTGCCCGTCGGGCGGCGGCGAGGGCGGGGCTCGCGCCATCCAGCAGCTCGCCGTCGTCACTCACCGCCCGCTCGAGCGCGCGCTCGACGGCCCGATCGACCGGTGGCGCGCGCAGCGCCGCCACCCGCGGCGCTGCTTCGGCATGACGCTCAAGCTCGGCCGCCACCGCGCGCGCCGCCGACAGCGTCTGCCGCACCGCGACCAGTTCGACCAATTCGAGCACTGCCCCGTCGAGACGCAACCGGTTCAACCCGGTGCGGACGTCGGGGACGGCCGCCACCTCAAGGCGGAGACCACGGCGCAGCAGCGCCAGCACTTCGCCCACGCGCGCGAGTTCGGAGGCAATCCAGTCACGATCGGCAGTGGGTGCCAGCGCACCGATCGCCGCGGCACCGAGCGGCCCGGCGGCGAACGACGCGATCACGTCGAGCGTGTCGGCAAATTCGAGTGCCTCGAGGGCGGCACCCACCGTGGCCGGGTCGAGGCGTTCGGGCGTACCATCGTGGGGAGGCAGCGGCGGGTCGCGCTCCGCGCCGTCAACTGCGGTCATTGCTGCTGCAGCGCCTCGCGAGCAATCTGATTGACCAGCTTGCCGTCGGCGCGTCCCTTGAAGCGCGGCATCAGCACGGCCATCAGCTTGCCAATGTCGTTCGCGCCGGTCGCGACGGCTTCCCGCGCCGCGGCGCGGATCTCGTCAGGGTCAACATCGGCGGGCAGGTAGCTGCGCAGTACGCCAATCTCGAATTCCTCACGCTGCGCCAGGTCATCCCGGCCCCCCGCGCGAAATTGCTCCACCGAGTCGAGTCGTTGCTTGATCTGCTTGCGCAGCAGGTCGACGGCGTCGCCGTCGCTCAACGGCGCGCCGGTGTCGAGTTCGCGGTTCATTAACGCAGCGAGGACCGTTCCCAGTACCAGGGTCCGGTCCTTGTCGGCCGCCTTGCGCGCGACCATCTGGTCGGCGCGCAGCCGCGCGAGCAGGTCAGGCATGCACCGGCCGGCCGCGACGGTTCTTGCGCTGCGCCGCGTTCATCTTGCGCTTCCGCTTCTCACTGGGCTTCTCGTAGTGCCGATGCTTGCGCAAATCGGAGAGAATGCCTGCCTTTTCACACTTCTTCTTGAAGCGCTTCAGGGCCCGCTCGAAGCTCTCATCCTCATGGATGATGACTTCCGACATGTACTGAAATCACCCCTCTCGGCCCCGGCAGGGGCGTGTATTCGACAGCTATGAAACATAGCTCGCCTGCCCCCGGCCGGCAACGCAGGCCGTCACGGATCATCCCGGCGGCCATGTCATCTGACGCCCGCCCAGCACATGCACGTGCAGGTGATCTACCGTCTGGCCACCGTCCCGACCGGTGTTGACGACCAGCCGATATCCCGTGCGCTCGAGCCCGAGATCGGCGGCAACCCGCACCGCCAGCGCCATGATCCGGCCCAGCACGTCGGTCGCGGCCTCGCCGGCGTGCGCGGTCGACGCCACATGCGCGGTGGGGATGATCAGCACGTGCGTCGGCGCTTGCGGATGCACGTCGCGAAACGCGAGCGCTCCGTCGGCGCGCGCGACCACGTCGGCCGGAATGTCTCCCGCAGCAATCCGGCAGAAGATGCAGTCAGTCAGCAGGCCCTCCCTTCCCGGCGTATCGCCGGTCAAGTGTCACCACTGCCACCGCAACCGCCGCGGTGTCGAACCGCAGCGTGTGCTCGGCGACGCGCACGCCTTGCACGCCAAGCTGCTCGCGGCACCATTCCACCTCGGCCTCCGACAGGCCGCCTTCGGGGCCGACGAGCCAGGCCACGGGCTCCGTCCCGCGGAGGGCGGGCATCGCCTCGCCGGCCGCGTCGGCCAGGAACCAGCGCAGGCCCGCCGGCGCATCACGCAGCGATTCGAGTGGCGTGAGTTCATCGACAACGGTCGCCCACGCCGCCCCGCTCTGCTTGCATGCCTCACGGGCGCGCTGCCGGGCGCGCTCCACTGTTGCGGGCTGCACGCGCGTCTGCACCGCGCGCGCCCGCTCGGTCGCGAGCGGAATCAATCGAGTGACGCCCAGCTCGGTGCACCGCTCGGCCAACGCAACAAAGCGGTCCTTGTCGCCGGCGCCGACCGCGAGCAGCAGCGCCGTCGGCGCGGGGTGATGCACCACCGCCTCGACGTGGACGCTGCCAGCCGGCGCGACCACGCCAGGTGCCGTCGCACCCACGCCGTCGTAGCACACCAGCCGATCGCCCACGCCGGCACGACGGACGCGCAGGTGATGCTGCTCGGCGGCGTCGAGCACAATGTCACCGTGCATCGTCAATGTTCCTGGCGACACAAGGACGCCGAGCGTCATGCGTGACGCGCCGCGACGGCCCACCAGCCGGCGTCACCGATCTCATCGCAAATGGTGAAACCGGCGTCGCCAAGTGCGGGGCGAAAGAGCGGCGCCTCGGCCGCTTCCATACCCGAAAAGATCGCCGTGCCCCGCTCGGCAAGCAGCGACCGAATCAACGGCGCCAGCCGGGTATTCACGTTGCGGAGAATGTTGGAACAGATCACGTCGGCAGGACCGAGCAACGGCCCGAGCGCTTCGGCCGAGCCGTGGACGAACGACGTCCGCGTGGCAACGTCGTTGCGCGCCGCATTGGCGTCGGCGATCGGCAGCGAGCTCCTCGTCGATCTCGATACCGATGGCCCGTCCGGCACCGAGACGCACCGCCGCGATCGCGAGGATGCCCGAGCCGCTGCCGAAATCGAGTACGCGTTCACCGCCGTGCACGTGGCGTTCCAGCAACGCCAGCGCCGCGCGCGTCGACCCGTGCTCGCCGCTGCCGAATGCCGATTCAGGATCGATCACGATAACGGCAGCATTGGCGGGAGTGGTGACCGGCAGCCACGACGGGGTCACGACCAGGCGGCCGAAGCGGCGGGTGATGATGCCGTCACGCCAACGCGTGGACCAATCCACCGGATCGACGGCGTCACACTCCACCGACGCGGCAAATAGCTGCGTCAGTCGCGCGACGAGGGTCTGTGCGTCGGCGTGATCGTTCACCGTGGTCAGCAACGTCCGGTCGTCCGGTTGCTCGACGCCCTGCCCGGTGCGCTGCACGATCCACGACGCAGCGGCGTCGGTGACAGTGGGTGCGATGGTGATGCGCAGCCGCCACCACGACGGCGTCACGCGCGAATCTTTTCCTTCAGGCGCGACCAGAAGCCGTCCTTGCGTCGGGGACCATCGCCCTCGTGTCGCGCCAGTTCCGCAAACAGTGCCCGCTGCGCGTCGGTGAGATCGTCGGGCGTCCAGACGAACACGTTCACATGCAGATCGCCGGTGGCCGCCGTGCCGAGTCGCGGCAAGCCCTTGCCGCGCAGGCGCAGCGTCGTGCCGGACTGCGTACCGGGCGGCACCGTCAACGCCTCATCGCCGTACGGCGTCGGTACCGTCGCCTCGATGCCCAGCGCCGCTTGCGAAAACGACAGCGGCAGTTCGACGATCAGGTCGTCGCCGTTGCGTTCGAACCGATCGTCGGGCTTCACCTCGATCATCACGATCAGGTCGCCGGCCGGGCCGCCGCGCGGACCCGGCGTGCCTTGCTCGCGCAGCGTGAGGTAATGTTGCGACGACACGCCCTTGGGGATGTCGACCGCCACTGTGCGCTCGCCCTTGTTGCGACCTTCGCCGCGGCACACTTCGCACGGCGTGGTGATTACATGGCCTTCGCCGCGACAGGTCGGACAGGGCCCCACCTGCACGAACTGGCCGAACATCGAGCGCGCCGCCCGCCGGACCTCGCCTGATCCATTGCAGCTACTGCACGTCACCGGGCGGGTGCCGTTGCCGGCGCCGGTGCCACCACAGCGCCGCACAGGGCACCAGCGTCTTGAGCCGGACGTTGCGCTTGGCGCCGAGGGCGACTTCCTGCAGCGACAGCTTCACGGCCACCTGGATGTCCTGCCCGCGATTCGGGTCGCGCTGCGCGCCGCCGCCGAAGATGCCATCGAGACCACCGAAGCCGATATCGCGCATGAAGATGTTGAGCGCTTCGGAGAGATCGATGTGCTGGAATCCGGCTCCGCCAAACCCGCCGGCCGACGACGGCGCGCTGCCGAACCGGTCGTAATGGTCGCGCTTCTCCGGGTCGCTGAGCACCTGGTAGGCCTCGGCGATCTCCTTGAATCGCGCCTCGGCGTCGTCCGATGCGTTCCGATCGGGATGGTAGAGCATCGCCAGTCGGCGATACGACTTCTTGATGTCGTCGTCGGTGGCCTGGCGCGACACTTCCAGCACGGCGTACAGATCGCTCACTGCATCAACCCCTCGATCAGCCGGCCGGTATGTTCCACCAGGCCGACAATCTTGTCGTACGGCATGCGGGTGGGACCCAGCACGCCGATCACGCCGGTGGCATCCCCACGGCGATATGTGGATGTCACCAACGTAAATGCGGCGAGTCCGGGTTCCTCGTGTTCCCCTCCGATCGTCACGGTGAGCCCCTCCCGCTTGCGCTCGGCCAACGCGGCAAGGAGGAGTTCGCGACGCTCGGTCAGCGTCAACAGCGTGCGCATCTGCTCGCTCGAGGCAAACTCCGGCTGGTCGACCAGCAGCCGCGCGCTCCCCAGCATCACGGTGTCGCGCGGTTCATGCGGGTCGAACAATCCCGTCCCCTTCAGCCAGAATGATGTCGAGCAGCTGCGCCGTATCGTTCGAGGCGCGCGACGTCGCGCAACCGGTCGGCATACGTCGCGCGAACCTCGCGCAGGGCGAGGCCGCCGAGGCGCTCGTTCAGCAGCTGCTGCACCGCGTCGATGTCGCCCCGACCCACGTTGCCCCGAAGCCGGATGAAGATGGTCCGCACCGTGCCGCTGCGGAGGTTCAGCACCAGCAGCAAGCGATCCGACGCCACCGACACCAGGTCGACGCGATCGAGCACGATCGTCATCGAGCGCCGGCGCCACGGCGACGCCGAGTTCCTGGGTCAGGATGCCGAGGACCTGCGCCGCGCGCGCGAGCAGGTCATCGCTGGACAGGCCGGCCGACAGCTCGATTTCCAGGTGTTCGCGTGCGGACGAGCCGGGCGGGACGCTCTGGACGATCGCATCGACGTACAGCCGATAGGCGCGGTCGGTGGGAATGCGACCCGCCGACGTGTGCGGGTGATACAGATAGCCCTTGACCTCGAGATCGCTCATCGTGCTGCGGATGGCGGTCGGCGAAATGCCCAGCGTCGATCGACGCGCCACGGTGTGGCTGCCGGCCGGCTCCGCCGTGGCGATGTAGGTCTCGATCACGGCCTCCAGCACCCGGAGTTCGCGCTCGGTCAACGATGCCTGATCGTGCATGGGGTAAAGTTAGGATTTCCCGGCATCGATCACCAGCGCGTCGAGCCGCAGCCACCCCTCGACGGTGAGCCGGACCGAGTCGCTGGCGCGCGTGGCCCAGCCGGCGTCGCACCACCGGCGCACCGTGGCGGCGCCGACTTCGTCAAGGGGCAAGCCGGTGCGGGTGCGCAGCCGGAGGTAGCGTCGCTCCATCGCCTGCGCTGCGGCGTCGAGCCCTTCCCGCCCGGCTTCGACCGGCTCGCCCGCATCGGCGGCGCGCTGATATGCGGCCCACTCACGGATGTTCCACTGCCGAATGCCGCCGATCAGCGAGTGGGCCGACGGCCCCAGCCCGAGGTAGTCGGCCCCGCTCCAGTAGCCACTGTTGTGCCGCGAGCGCCGTTCGGGCCGCGCGGCGTTGGATACTTCGTAGTGTTCGAATCCGTGCTCCACCAGCGCGCGATGTACGTACTGATACTCTTCTGCATAGCGATCGTCGGGTGCCGTGAGCGTCGCATCACGGTCTCGCCAGCGGGCGAGCGGTGTGTGGGGCTCGATTGTCAGGCCGTAAAGCGAGACGTGACTCGGGGCGAGCGCCAACGTGAGGTCGACATCCCGCGCCCAATCGCGATGCAGTGCGTCGGGCAGCGCAAAGATCAGGTCAACCGAAACATTCCCGATGCCCGCATCCCGCAACCGGGTGATGGCGGGCGCGACCTGCTCCGCCTGGTGTGTCCGGTGCATCCAGCGCAGGACTGCGGGATCGTGACTCTGCACCCCGAGCGATACGCGATTGACCCCGGCGGCCGCCCAACCGGCCGCGCGAGCGGGCGTGACATCGTCCGGGTTGGCCTCGAGGGTGATTTCGACATCCGGCGCGACGTGGCGATCCGCGGCAAACGCGTCGATGAGCTGCGCAATCGATGACGGATCGAGACGCGACGGTGTGCCGCCGCCGAAATAGATCGTGGCGATGGCGGCGTCGGCGGGCACCATGTCGCACCGGGCCCGCCATTCGCGCGCCACGCATCGCACGAACGAGGCGTCGGGCGTCACCGCGCGGACGGCAATCGCGAAATCGCAGTACGAGCAACGGCGGGCGCAGAACGGCACGTGAACGTAGAGATGCACCCGCGAAGTGTAGACGCACCCGCACCGCCGCGCCGGACGGTCGTCGCGCGTTGCCGGTCAGCGCGTGCGCCGAAACAGGCTGCCCGGAAGCTGGTCGACCAAGCCGCCCAATTCGAGGCCGCAGAGAACGCCGAGCAGCAACCCGATCGGCAGCGCCGCGGCGATCGCGATGTCGTCGATATGCCGTGGCTCACGGGACAACACGCCATAGACCTGGGCTTCGTCGGGCGAAAGGGTCGCGGGCGGGCCCGCGATCGTCGTGTCGGCAGCCGGCGACGCGAGCGCGAATTTTGCCAGCAGGTCATCGAGACCGAGCACCGGCTCGGCGCCGTCGCGCAGCAACTGGTTGGTGCCGACCGATGTGGGGGCGGTGATCGGGCCCGGCACCGCCATGACATCGCGTCCCTGCTCGAGCGCCGCGGAGACCGTCACGAGCGTCCCGGAGCCTTGCGCGGCTTCGACGACCACGACCACCGTCGCCAGGCCGCTGATGAGCCGGTTCCTGCGCGGAAAACTTCCCGCCGTCGGACGTTCGCCGGGCGGGTGTTCCGTCAGCAACAAACCCCCGGCTTCGACGCGATCGTAGAGCTGACGGTTCGAGGCCGGGTACACCACGCCGAGTCCATTGCCGAGCACGCCGATGGTGGCACCGCGGGCATCGAGCGCAGCCCCGTGCGCCACGGCGTCGAGACCGCGCGCCATCCCGCTCACCACCGCGACGCCGGCACCGGCCACGCCACCGGCGAGCATCGCGGCGACCTCCTGCCCGTATCGCGTGTGGTTGCGGCTGCCCACGATGGCCACCGCCGGCATCCGCAGCAGCTCGAACCGTCCGCGGCCGAACAGCAGCAACGGCGGGTGCGGAATCGAGCGCAACGGCGCGGGGAAATCGTGATCTGATGGTAGCAGCAGACGCACGCCAACCGTGTCACACTGGGCACTCAATCGCGACGCATCGTCGGGCGACGCCTGGCGGGCCAGGCGGAGTCGCCGTGCGGTCAGGTCGTCACGATCCGGTGCGCGTCGACGTGCCGCGCGCACGATCCCGGCCGCCGATCCGAAGGTCGACAGCAATCCGCCGAGGTGTGCGGCGCCCATGCCGTCGACCAGCGCGAGCGCGATGTAGGCGTCGCGCTCGACCGCCTCAGGGCTCGTCGATAGTCCTCCAGAATTCGGCGTCGGCGTTTTCATCGGTGGTGTCCTCGCTGCGGCGAACGTTGGCAACTTCCGACCAGAGACCTTCCAGCACCTCGTCGAGGCCCTGTCCCGACGCGCTGGAAATCACCCACACGTGACGCGCGTCGAGGGCGGCCAATGTGGGCACCACGGCGTCATCCGGCAGCAGGTCGCGCTTGGTCAGCACGACGACGTGGGGCTTGTCGGCCAGCGCCGCGCTGTACTCGCGCACCTCGTGTCGCAACCGCTCGTACACGGCGCCGGGATCCTCGCTGTCCACCGGCACGAGATACGCGAGCAGCCGCGTCCGCTCCACGTGCTGCAGAAACCGCAACCCGAGACCCTTGCCGGCGTGCGCACCCTCGATGATGCCGGGGATGTCGGCGACCACGAAGGTGCGCGAGCCGGAGAGCCCGACGACGCCGAGGTTCGGTTCCAGCGTGGTGAACGGATAGTCGGCGATGCGCGGCCGGGCGGCGCTGATTACCGAAAGGAGGGTGCTTTTTCCCGCGTTCGGCTCGCCGACGAGACCCACATCGGCGATCAGCTTGAGCGTCAGCACGAGGCGGCGATGCTCGCCCGCGCCGCCTTCGTCCCATTCCCGCGGTGCCTGATGCGTGGCACTGGCAAAGCGGGCGTTGCCCCGGCCGCCCCGACCGCCCTGGGCTACCAGCACCTGATCGCCTTCGACGAGGAGCTCCCCCAGGACGCGGTCAGTTACCTCATCGACCACCACGGTGCCGGGTGGCACCGGCAAGATCACATCGGGTGCCGACGCGCCCGTCATGTTCTTCCCCTTGCCATGACCGCCGCGTTCGGCGCGCCACGCGCCCTGGTACTGATAATCGAGCAGCGTCGCGAGGTTGGGCACCGCGCGCACGTAGACCGACCCGCCATCGCCGCCGTCGCCGCCGTCGGGACCGCCCTTGGGCTTGTACTTGAAGCGGGCGAACGATGAGGCGCCGTCACCCCCGGCCCCGGCCCACACGTCGACGACGACGCGGTCGACGAAACTCATGCCGGGTCGGCCCAGCGCGAGCGCACCTGCAGCCACAGCGCGCGGATCGGCGCGCGCGCCGGCTCGGGCAGCAGGGCGCCGCCGCACGCCACGGCGGCGTCGACTTGCTCAACCGACGCCCCCGCGCGCAACGCACCCAGCAGATGGGAATGCAGTTGGCGCGGCGTGTTGAGTACGATGGTCTGCACGACGGTGCACAGCTCACGCAACGCGAGGGACAGCCCGGGTCGTGACAGGGTGCGTCCGTAGCCGTCGGCAATCATCCATTCGTCGAGCCGGGGATGCAGCGCGCGCACGTTCTCGCGGAGCCGGTCGTACTGCGCGCCGTAAATGATCCGGCAGACGGCCTCGCCACGGTTCCGGCGCTCGACGGCGTCGACGTCCGACGTGCCGTCATCTGCCGGCTCCCCGGCGGCCGCGCGCCAGACGTCCGCGGCGACCAGCGCGCGCGGCCAGCCCACCGTCAGCACCGATTGCAGCATCAATTCGTCGATCGACGCGACGGGGACGCCGGCCTCGACGGCGGCGAGCGCCGCATGGCGAATCGAAGTCACGTCTCCCGTGGCAATCGTCGCCGCCAGTTCAACAATCGGGCCCGCGGCTTCGGCGAGCTCGTCCGTCACAGCCACTGCAGGCCCCCGTGGGCGCTGCGCGATCCCACCACGTCGCCGCGGGTGCTGCGGATGTCCTGCGCGATCCACGGGGCGAGCGTGTCAACCGGCCAGCTGCTGTCCGCACCCAGACGGGCCGTGATGATCACCAGCAGCGCCAGGAGTGCAATGCCGGCACTCGCCATGTCGCCATCGTGCACCTTGAGCGCGAGCCCGACGCCCAGTCCCGGCAGTGCGGCGGAGTACACTCCTTCGGCACCGATCTTGGCGATCACTGCCCCGGGCCACGCCTGCATCAACGCGGTGTCGAGTCGTTCCTCGCCCGCCACCATGTACGGTTCCGTCATCATCGCGGTACGAATTGCGGCGGCCGATGGATCGGCACTGGTGGCGAGTCGTGCGTATGCGGTTGCCATCGCGTGCAGCGGCAGCGCCACCGCCGCCGCCGTGCAGCCGTCGACGCCCCACTGCAGCTGGCTCGGGCCGATCCCGGTCCACTCGCTCATGATCTCGGCGATGCGTTCCTGCACCGGATGCGGTCGCGCCTGATAACCCGACGTCCCCCAGCCATGCAGCCGCGCCTGCGCGAGCATGGCGGCGTGCTTGCCGGAACAATTGCTCCAGATCGGCGTGGCGGTGATGTCGTCGTGCACCATGGCGTCGGCGAGCGCGGGCCAGAGCGACGGATGGCCGCCGCAGGCGAGGTCGGCCTCGTGCAGGCCGATGACCTGCAGCCAGCGCTGACACACCTCGCGGTGGGTCGACTCCGCGTTGTGCGATCCGCAGGCGAGGGCCAGCATCTGGGCGTCAAGGTGAAAGTGTTCCAGGCCGCCATCACGTAACAGGGGCAGCAACTGGAATGGCTTGGCCGCCGACCGCCAATAGGTGACAAGTTCCGGGTCACCGGCCTGCGCGAGCGTGCGCCCTGCCGCGTCGACCACCACCGCAGCAACCTCGTGCGTCGATTCGATCAGTGTCCCGCGGCTCACCGCAACCAAGAAGTCGGTCATGCGGCGCGGAAGATACCCGCGCCGCGACGGGGGTCGGAGTCCCCGCTTAGCTTTGCCGCGGGAGCCTACCGTGACTCAATCACTCGAACCGGTGACCAGCGACCGCGCGCAAGCCGTGCTCGGACAGGCCCATGGCCGTGTCGTGGCGGTGGTGGGCGACGTCATGCTCGATCACTATCTGTGGGGCGATGCCGACCGGATTTCCCCCGAAGCTCCCGTGCCAGTGGTGGCCGTCGACGCCGAGACCGTTCCTGCCGGGCGGTGCGGCCAACGTCGCAGCGACGGTGGCCACCGCCGGCATCCAGGTCCTGCTGATCGGCACGATCGGCGACGACCCTGCCGGACGCGCCCTGGTCGACATCTTGCGCCAGCGCGACATCGGCACCGATCGTATCGTGACTGTCGTGGACCGGCAGACGACGTCGAAGATGCGGATCGTCGCCCGCGGCCAGCAGATCGTGCGGCTCGACCGCGAGGTTACGCAGCCGCTGCCGGCCGCCGTGCGCGACACCGTGATGGCGTCCGCCCACGCCGCGGTGGCGGCAGCCGACGTGTTGCTGATCGAAGACTATGACAAGGGCACCGTCGACGCCGCCATGGCGGCTGACCTCGTTGCCGCCGCCCGCTCCCGACAGATTCCGGTGGTCGTCGACCCCAAGCAGCGAAACTTCTTCGCGTACGCCGGCGCGACCGTCTTCAAGCCCAATCGTCGGGAACTCGAGGCGGCGTTCGCGGCGCACGCCATGGACACCGACGCCGACCTCGACGACGCCCGTCGTCGGCTGGGGTGCGAACACCTGCTGCTCACGCTCGGCGCCGAAGGGCTGGCGCTCGCGAGCCCGAACGGCGTGGTACGACGCGCCCCCAGTCTGGCGCGGGAAGTGTTTGATGTCTCCGGGGCCGGCGATGTCGTGGCGGCGTGGCTGGCCGTGGTCCTCGCTGGGCGCGGGAGCGTCGACGAAGCCGCCTGGCTGGCGAACGTGGCTGCGAGCATCGGCGTGGGCAAGCGGGCGACGGCTACGGTGTCGCCCCGCGAAGTGCTGGAAGCCATGCACAGGTGAACTGTCCACACCGCGATTGTCCACAAAAAAAGCGACCGCACCGGTAGATCGATGCGGTCGCCTGATGCATCCTGCCGTTCCGAGCCAGCCCGGGAGGCTCCACTCACTGACTGACTCGGCGATCCTACGCCACCCAGCGGGGTGGTTCAGACCGATGGGCGATGAGGGACTTGAACCCCCGACCTCGCGCATGTGAGGCGCGCGCTCTAACCAGCTGAGCTAATCGCCCGCTTTCGCGGTCGCGCATGATACCACTCTTCCCACGGAGTGGCAACACGATGGCCCCGGAGGGATTCGAACCCTCGACCTTCAGATTATGAGTCCGCTGCTCTAACCGCCTGAGCTACGGGGCCTGGTCCTGTCCAGCCAACGGAGCGCTGGTTTTCCACATCGACGCACCCATCACACCACTTACCAAAAGACGTTATCAACATCGCTTGCTCGTGCGAGAGAAAACGCTTTATGTTGATTGCATAACACGTTTGATATGAATCAGTTACACAACACATATCAAGTTGTTTATGGAATCGTGTACGGCTAGCGTATACCCCTCACCCTATCACCAACGCCCGGTAGCGCGGTTGGATCGTACCCCGAAGTGACCGATTTCGGACCGCGAATCCGCCGGTAGAGTGCCAGGTGCGCCTCGACCATCGCCGACAGGCTGAAGCGCTGCCGCACCCGGTCCCGCCCTGCTGCGCCCAGGCGCTCTCGCCAGCTCCCGTCGGCTGCCATGCGGCGCATGGCATCGGCCAGCGCTTCGACATCGCGGATTGGCACCTCGAGGCCGGTCGTGCCAGGAGCGTTCACCTCCCGGACCCCGGATGGAAGCTCGGTGGTGATCACGGGCCGTCCGGCAGCCATCGCCTCCAGGAGGACCATGCCGAACATCTCCTGCACCGTGACCGATGGGAGGACCAGAAAGTCGGCGTCGGCCATCCGGCGCGGGAGGTCCTCGTCGGGATATTCCCCCCACCACTTGACCCGGTCCTCGACCGCGAGCGCGCGCGACAGCGTCCGGAGGCGGTGCAGTTCGGGCCCCGACCCGACGATGTCGAGCCGCAGCTCGGGGACCTGCTCCAAGGCCCGGAGCAGAAAGTCGACCCCCTTGTAGGGCAGCAACCGCCCGATGAACAGTGCACGCGGAGGGTTGCCGGGTGGCGGCGGCGGGACCAGTTCCCAGCGTCGCTCATCGATACCGAACGGGATCACGACGACCTTGTCTTCGAAGCCCCGCAGCTCGGTCGATAGCGCCAAGTGCGCCTTGCTCGGCACCACGATCGCCTCGGCGCGCCAGAGCGCGTACTTCGACGGCAGGCGGTACTTGAAGCTGGGATAATCGGCATGCTGCGTGACGACCAGTGGCGCGAGCGAGGGCCGCAACGCGTAGGCGACGTCGGCCAGGGAGTTGGGATGGTGCAGATGAATTACGTCGGCCCGCTTCCACGCGGCACGCACGTAGCCCGGGGCCAGCTCCTGCGAGCCGACCGGCGCGAACGACCAGACGCGCGTGACCGTCGCCCGACGACGCTGGCCCGGGCGCGGACCGCCGAAGGCGGTCACGGCGACGACTTCGGCTTCGTGACCGCGTTCCGCAGCGCCTTCGGCGAGTCCCTGCACCACGCGCTCCATCCCTCCGGAGCGCGGCCAGTAGTACTTCGCCAGATGCAGAATCCGCATGGGCTGCAAGTTAGCGGCAGGTGGTCCATCTTTGTCTCGTGCGCGTATTGATGCTTTCGACCCGTCCGCCGGTACCCGGCGTGCTGCGAGCCATCGCGAGCCATGGCGTCGACGCGCTGGTCGTCCGCGCCGAGCGCCCCGCGACCGATGCGCCCGGCACGAGCGAGATTTTCGTCAGTGCCCGCGGCGCGCGGGACAACCCGGTCGACCTGCGCTGGTCACGCCGCGGGCTGCGCACGGCCATGCGCGACGTTCGACCCGACCTGCTGCACATCACCGGCGACCCGTGGACGCCGACCGCCGAAGCCGGGGCCGCCGCCGCGCGCGCGCTGGCGATCCCGTACGTACTGGTGGGCCCCTCGAGCCGCGGCGAGCCGCAAAGTTTCACTGGTCGCTGGCAAGCCGATCGGATTCGACGCGAGGCCGCGGCGCTGGGCGGTGTCAGTCGGCCCGCGCTGGATCATCTGCTCCGCGCGGTATCGGCGGATGACCGGCGTCCGCGGGCGGTGCTCCCGTCCGGCGGACTCACCATCCCACCGTGGGCCCCACAGCGCTCCCCGGGAGATAGCGTCACGTTCGGGTTGATCGGCCGCCTCGTGCCGGAACGCGGCGCAGACCTGCTGCTCGATGCGCTCGGCACCACTTATGGTCCCTGGCGCCTGGTGATCGCCGGCACCGGCCCGGAACACGAAGCGATCGAACAGCAAGCGCAACGGCTGGGGCTCGCCGCACGCCTGCAATGGCTCGGCGTGGTGCCGCGCAGCGAACTCCCCGCGATCTGGACGCAAATCGATGTGGTGGTCGCGCCGTCGCGTTCCACGGCCGACTGGGTTGAACCCACCGGACAGGCCGTCCTGGAAGCGATGGCGCATGGTGTGGCACCGGTGGTGAGTCGTTGCGGCGCGCTGCCCGATGCCGTGGGCGACGCGGGCCTGATCATCGACGAAGGCGACGTCGCGGCGTTGGCGCGGGCCGTGCAGGGCATCGTCGAAGATCCCGCGCGCTGTGCGTCGATCGGTGCGGCCGCCCGGGAGCGGGTGCTGGAGCAGTTCACCGATGCCGCCGCCGCTGACCGACTGGTGGACCTGTGGCACCAGGTTGCGGCCACCGCGGCGACCCCGCCGGAATAGCCTGCCCCTAGACGCGATAGTACTCGCGATACCACGCGATGAACCGCTCGACGCCCTGCCGCAGCGGCGTGGCCGGCCGGAATCCGTGATCGCGGACCAGGTCGTCCACGTCGGCGTAGGTCGCCTTCACATCGCCGGGCTGCATCGGCAGCAGCCGCCGCGTCGCGGTCCTTCCCAGGGCGCGTTCCACTTCGGCGACCAGCTCGAGCAGGGAGTTCGGCTGGTTGTTGCCGATGTTGTAGAGCCGGTAGGGCGCACTGCTCGTGGCCGGATCCGGGTTGTCACCGGACCAACCGGGCGGCCGGCGTGGCCGGAACATCCGACGCGCGTATGACACCTTCGGCGATGTCGTCGATGTAGGTGAAGTCGCGGCTCATGTCGCCCTGGTTGAACAGTTCGATCGGCTCGCCGGCGAGCATCGCGCGCGTGAACAGGAACAGGGCCATGTCGGGCCGGCCCCACGGACCGTAGACGGTGAAGAACCGCAAGCCGGTCACCGGCAAGCGATACAGGTGGGCATACGAATGCGCCATCAGTTCGTTGGCCTTCTTGGTCGCCGCGTAGAGCGACACCGGGTGGTCGACGTTCTGGTGCGTGGAGAAGGGCATCGCGGTGTCGAGCCCGTACACCGACGACGTCGACGCAAATGTCAGATGCGGCACCTCATGGTGACGGCAGCCTTCGAGGACGTGCAGGAAGCCGGTCACGTTGCTGCTGACGTACGTGTGCGGATTCGTGAGCGAGTAGCGCACTCCGGCCTGCGCGGCGAGGTGGATCACGCGATCGAACGACTGCGCGGCGAACAACGCCTCCATCGCGGCGCGATCCGCCAGGTCGATGCGCGCCAGTTCGAAATTCGCGTGGCGCTGCAGGCGCTCCAGCCGCGCCTGCTTGAGCGTCGGATCGTAGTAGGCATTGAGATTGTCGAGCCCGACGACGTGCTCACCGCGCGCGAGCAGCCGCTCCGCCACGTGATATCCGATGAAGCCGGCGGCACCCGTCACCAACTGCGTCATGAAGGTTCTCCGGGAAGTACGTGATCGGTGCGATCGAACTCGATGCACCAGCCCTCGCGACGAAGCTGCTCCACCCGCCACGGCTCCAGCCGCATCGCCAGCGCCAGCTGCCCGTCGTCGAAGCGCTGCTGCAGCACCTCCCCCATCCGGTGCACGGCGCTCACGCGCCGTCCATCGGCGGGATCGAGATGGAGCCAGACCAGCGGGCGCAACGCTTCGGCGCGGCCCCGCAGCTCGGCCTTGAGCGGTTGCAACCCGTCGACGCGCATGGTCGTGGTGAAGAGCGCGCCGGGAAATTCGGTGCGAACGCGCTGGGCAAACGCCTCGGGAAATTCCACGGCGTCGAGCTTGTTGAAGACCATGACGAGCGGCGCATGGTCGAGCTCGAGTTCGCTGAGTACACCCTCGACCGTGCGCACATGATCTTCCCACGCCGGGTGTGACGCATCGACGACATGCAGCAGCAGATCGGCGTGGCGCGACTCCTCGAACGTGGCGCGAAATGACGCGACGAGGTGATGCGGCAGCTTGCGAATGAAACCGACGGTGTCGCTCACGCGGATCCGCAGACCCTCGCCGAGCGTGACCTCGCGCGTGAGCGTATCGAGCGTGGCGAACAGGCGATCCTCCACCAGGATTTCGTGCTCGCCGCTGAGTCCGCGCAGCAGGCTCGACTTGCCCGCATTGGTATACCCGATCAGGCTGGCGGTGAGCGCGGGGGCCCGGCCGGCGCGGAGCGTCGCCCGGTGCGTGGCTACTTCGCCGAGCTTTTCGCGCAGACTGGCGATCTTCTGGCGGATCATTCGGCGATCGGTTTCGAGCTGCGTCTCGCCCGGTCCGCGCAAACCGATGCCGCCGCGGATGCGTGAGAGGTGGGTCCACATGCGGGTCAGGCGTGGCAGCATGTATTGCAACTGCGCGAGCTCGGTCTGCAGCTTCGCTTCCGACGTGCGGGCGCGGGAGCTGAAGATGTCGAGAATCACCTCGGTACGGTCCATCACGCGGGTGCCGAGCGCTTCCTCGAGCGACTGCCCCTGCGTCGGCGTCAGGTCCTCGTCGACCACGACGAGGGTGGCACCGGTTTCACCAACGAGCAGGCGCAGTTCCTCGACCTTCCCTTCCCCGATCAGCGTGGCGGCGTGGGCCGACGCGATCTGCTGGATCAGGCGGCCCACGACGACGGCGCCGGCGGTATCGACCAGCTCCGCCAGCTCGTCGAGGTGCTCATCGACCTGGGCGACTTCGGGCGACCCCTTGCGGGGCGCGGCCACGAGAATCGCGCGTTCGACGCGTGGCGCAACTTCGATCAATCGACTGATGACAACCTCGGGTTCGAGCCTGCGACGGTACCGTGCCGCGATCGCACGGCGCGCGCGCCGCGAAACGGCGGAAGCATAATGCGCCGCGAGGCGCGTGGGATCATGCGGTCACCGCGTTCAACCGCCGGCACCTGCGTGCTCTGCCCACCATTTCAGCCGCGCCGCGATCTGCTTTTCGTATCCGAATGCCGACGGCTGGTAGAACGATTCATCGGCGAGTTCGTCGGGGAGATACTGCTGCGGCACGTAGCCGCCCGGGAAATCGTGGGCGTACTGATACCCGGCGCCGTAACCCAGGTCCTTCATCAAGCCGGTCGGGGCATTCCGGATGTGCAGCGGCACCGGCGCCGCGGGTGTGTCGGCGGCGCGCGCGGCGACGGCAAGCCACGCCGTGTACACGCGATTCGACTTGGGCGCCGTGGCGAGGTAGACGGCGGCCTGCGCCAAGGCGAGTTCACCCTCAGGCGACCCGAGAAAGTGCCACGCATCGCGCGCCGCGATGGTCACCGCCAGCGCCGACGGATCGGCGAGGCCGATGTCCTCCGACGCCATGCGCACCAGCCGCCGCGCGAGATACATCGGGTCTTCGCCGCCGGCCAGCATGCGCGCGAGCCAGTAGAGCGCACCCTGGGGATCGCTGCCGCGCACCGCCTTGTGCAGCGCAGAGATCAGGTCGTAATGCTGCTCGCGATCCTTGTCGAAGATCGGCACCCGGCGCGCCAGCGTCTCGGTGATCACGTCCTCGTCGATCTGCCCATTGACGCCCACGTGCTGGGCCGCCGCCTCGAGCACGGTCAGCGCCCGGCGACCGTCGCCGTCGGAGAGCACTGCGAGCGTCTCGCGGGCGATGTCCGACATCGCCAGGTGCATTGCGCCGAGGCCGCGGTCGACGTCGGACACGGCGCGGTCGATCAACAGGCGCAGATCGGTCGGGGACAGCGGCGCCAGCACCCACACCCGGCAGCGTGACAACAACGCACCGTTGAGCTCGAACGACGGATTCTCGGTCGTCGCGCCGATCAGCGTCACCGTGCCGCTTTCGACAGCCCCTAGAAAGGCGTCCTGCTGCGCGCGGTTGAATCGGTGGATCTCGTCACAGAACAGGATCGTGCCCCGGCCGAGGCGGCGGCGATCGTCGGCTTCCTTGAGGATCTCGCGCACCCGTGCTACGCCCTCGGTCACCGCGCTGAAGCCGGTGAAATGCCGGTCGGTGTAGTGCGCGATCAACCGAGCCAGCGTCGTCTTGCCGGTGCCCGGCGGTCCCCACAGGATGGCACTTCCCACGTCGCCGCGTCGGATGGCATCGCCCAGCGGCTTGCCGGGATCGAGGATGTCGTGCTGGCCGACAAACTCGTCCAGCGTGCGTGGCCGCATGCGCGCCGCGAGCGGCTCCGGCGGGGTGAACAAGCCCGGCGCGTCACTCACCGTCGGCCCGGGTCCGCGCGAGCGACAAGAGCGTCGCGCGGGTGTTGCACGCGGGATCATCGATCACGGCGTCGAGCAGATCGGACAACACCTGGCCCATGGCCGGGCCGCGCGCGACGCCAGCAGCAGCAAGATCGTCACCCGTCACCGCGAGCTGCGCACGGCTGACCGGGTCACCGCGCGCGATGATGTCATCGTGCGTGGCGAGCCAGGCCGCGTCCGGGCTCCGGGCCAGGGCCAGTTGGTGCAGATCTGTCGCGGCGGGCCCGACCTGTGCCGCCCAGCGGCGGACGTCGCGGGCTGACGCGGACATCGGCGCCGCCGGGCCGCGGTCGATCGCCTCGGCCCGCTGAATCTCGTGCAGCGCCCCCTTGAAGCGACGCCACACCGCCGCGCACGGCGCGCAGTAGCGCGCGGTGGCGCGCACCGGATCGCGATCGTCGCTGTGATTGTTCGCGCGCGTGAGATCGCACTCGGGCATCCACACGGCGGCCACACCGCTCTCGACCCATGCCCGCACCAGCGCATCGACCGATATCGCGGTGGCCACACCCTTGATCCACTCCTCGCGTACGCGCTCGGCTGACAGCGCCTGCGTGTCCGCCGCCTGCGCCTGCGCGGCGGTCCACGTCTCAGCATCGACGGCGAAGTCCCACCGCGCCGCGAACCGGACCGCCCGCAGGATCCGCAACCGGTCTTCTCGAAAGCGTATCGCCGGGTCGCCGACGGCGCGAACGACGCCCCGGCGCAGATCTCCGAACCCGTCATGCGGATCGCGCCAGGCGTGGCGAATCGGATGGTAGGCGATGGCGTTGATCGTGAAATCCCGGCGATCGAGATCGGCGTCGATCGACGTGCCGAACTCCACGACCGCGTGCCGCCCATCGGTGCGCACGTCGCGACGAAACGTGGTGACTTCGTGCAGCACGTTGTCCTCGTCGAGCACGCCGACCGTGCCATGCGCGATGCCGACCGGTACGGTGCGGCGAAAGGTGCGTTGCACGGCGTCCGGCGGCGCCGCGGTCGCCAGATCGACGTCCTGGTGCGATTCGCCGAGCAGCGCATCGCGAATGGCGCCGCCGACACACCAGGTTTCGTACCCGGCGGCCTCGAGTCGGGCGAGGATCTGTGTCACTGAAGGGCTCACGTCAATCGTGTCGGGCAGCCGATCAGGCAATGATCGCCGAGTCCCGGTCATCCGCAGAGGACGCTGCCACCGTTGACGTTCAACACTTCGCCGGTGATGTGGCGCGCGAGGTCCGACAACAGGAACACGATCGGCCCGGCGATGTCGTCGGCCGTCGCAATGCGCTGGACCGGAATGCCGGCCGCAATGCGCGCACGACCGTCGCCGGCATACGCGTCGGCTGACATCTCGGTGTCGACCCAGCCCGGCGCGACGCAATTCACCGTGATCCGGGGCGCGCATTCGACCGCCAGCGACTTGACCAGCGACATCAACGCGCCCTTGGTGGCGGCGTAGTCGGCGTGAAAGGCTTCGCCACGCTGACCGGCGGTGCTGCCCACCATCACGACGCCGCCCCGATCGCGCAGCAAACCGAGGGCGGCGCGGGTGGTCAGCAGCACCGCATCGAGATTGATGCGGATCGTGTCGCGCCAGCGTTCGGGCGCCATCGTGGCGAGCGGAGTGTCGGCGGTGGGCCACACGCCGTGATTGGCAACAAACCCCTCGAGTCCGCCAAACGCAGCATGGATTTCCGCGAACATCTGGCTCACACGCACCGGGTCGGCGTGATCGCCGCCACCGACATACACCTTGCGACCGAGCTTGCGGATGCTGCGGCCCACCGCCTCGGCATCGGCGCGGCGGGTGTGATAGGTGATCGCCACGTCGGCGCCGGCGCGCGCGCACATCAAGGCAGTCGCCCGGCCGATGCCGCGCGACCCGCCGGTCACCAGCACCCGCTGGCCTGCGAGGGAGATCACCCGCCGTGCTCACCCGTGAGTATGGCGGCGATCTGATGCTGCACCGCCAGATGGATTTCCTGCACCTGGTGGACCGGGGCATCAGCGACGACGAACGCATGATCGACCAATGCAGCTACGGCTCCGCCCGTGCCGCCGAGCATGCCGACCGTGACGACGCCAAGCCGGCGCGCTGCCTGCACGGCGGCGACACAGTTCGGGCTGTCTCCGGACGTCGTGTGCACCGTCAACACGTCGCCTGGGCGAGCCAGGGCCTCGAGCTGTCGCGCGAAGACCTGATCGAAGCCGAAGTCATTCGCGGCCGCTGTAAGCGCCGACGTATCGGTCGTCAGCGCGATCGCGCGGAGCGGCCGCTGCGCGCCGCGGCGAAATCGCACCACGTACTCTGCCGCGAGATGCTGGGCGTCGGCGGCCGACCCGCCGTTGCCGGCAAAGAACAACGTGCCGTCATTCACGAGACAGCGGCGCATCTCGGCCACGATGGCCTCCAGTCCCTGGAGGTTGTCGCTCACGCGGGTGACAACGGCTGCCAGCTGGCGCAAGCCGGCGGCGATCCGATCGGCATCACTCATTCGGACTGGAACATCCGGCGTACCGATCGCCACATCGACCGCCGCAACGGCAGCGGATCGACCTCGTAGATGGTGATGTCATCGAGAATCGCGCGCGGATTGGTTTCGAGCAGCAGCGTAGCCTGTTCGGCCCCGTCGTGCTCGGTGAGCCAATCCAGCGCGTTGGCGACACTGCGCTCGTCGCCGTGATTGTCCGCGGCCAGAATGTCGGCCAGGCCTTCCCGCACGATGTCGCGCGCGCGATCGCCGCGGCTGCGCGGCAGCGTCAATGTGGTGGCGTCGACCTGGATGACGCTGCCCAGGTCGCGCCACGCGCGCACCGTGGGCACCGAACACGAGCTGTATCGTTCGGGATGCGCCAGCACCGGCACCAGGCCAATGCGGATCACTTCGGCGAGCGCCCGCCCGACGATCTCGGCGGGCACCATGCGCGCAAACTCCACCAGCAGATAGCGCGAGCCGCCGAGCGTCACCTTGCGCTCGGTGGCGGCCTCGGGAACGGGCCGGTCGAGCATCACCTCGGCACCACGATGCAGCCGCATGCCCGGTGGCACCTCGGTCGCGAGCGCGGACCACGCGTCCTCATATGACGCGGGCCATCCCTCGGCAACTTTCGAGGCCAGCAGATGGGGCGTGCAGGCGACGTCGGTGATGCCCTTGTTCGCGAACATTCGCAGCACGCGCGCCGATTGCTGCACCGACCGCGATCCGTCATCGACACCGGGCAGCACGTGCGAATGCAGGTCGATCATGCGGTGGGGCTCGCGTCCCGCCGCAGGTCGGTCGCCACCCGCGCCAGCTGGTCGGGCGCGCGCTCGGCCGTCGCGAGCAGCGCCAGCGTGATCAAGGCGTCGGCCGCCAGAAGATCGAGCGCGGCAGCGCGCGCGCGACCGCCATTGGTCGCGTCACGGAGCGCGGCTTCACCGGCGAGCGCGAGCCGCGCGGCCAGGTCCTCGGACGTCGCCGCTGCAAAGAAGGTCGCCGCGCGTTCGCGCAACGCCGATGGCGCCCCCGTGGTGCGCTCGGCAAACCACGCGTCGGCGGCATCCGTCACTCGGCCACCCATCCGCGGATAATATCGGGAAATTCTGCTGCCGCGACCTCTGCCACGTCGGGCACGCCGAGGGTTCCGCTGGCGAATGTCGGACGTCCCCCGCCGCGGCCGCCGAAACGCGCGGTCAGCAGCTTGACCAGCGCGTTGGCATCCTTGCCCGCGGCGACGAGGTCATCGGTCACGGCCACCGAAACCGCGCTGGGTGCGGTGGGATTGACGAGCACCAGCATGGCGTTGTTGCGGCGCTGCTGACGAAAGGCGTCGGCCATTTCACCCAGTTGCGCGCGGCCTTCGGCGACCGTGGGCGTGACAACCAGGCGGACAGGGCCCGCATCGAACTCCCGCCCTTCGCTGCTCGTGCCGCCCTTGATCGCCTCCGCCAGGCGGGCCTCGAGTCGCTCGCGCTCGGCCAGCAACGCCTCGATCTTGCGTTCGAGCTGATCGGGGTGCGCGCGCAGCGACGTGGCCAGCGTGGCGATTCGTTCGTCGACCGACTTGATGTCGCTGTAGGCGCCGTGGCCGGTGGTCGCCTCGATCCGGCGCACGCCCGCTGCGACGCCGCCCTGGCCGGTGAAGCGGAACAGCCCGATCTGTCCGGCGCTGCGCACGTGCGTGCCGCCGCACAGCTCGATCGAGTCACCGATACGCACCACGCGCACCACGTCGCCGTACTTGTCGGCAAAGAACGCCATCGCGCCGAGTTTCAGTGCGTCCTGCAGCGCCATTTCCTGCACGTCCGTCTCGGCGTTGGCCAGGATCAATTCGTTGACGGCCCCTTCGATGTCGGCGAGCTGGGACGCGTCGACGGGGCCGTGATGCGAGAAGTCGAATCGAAGGCGGCCCGGCTCGACCAGCGACCCCTGCTGTCGCACGTGCGTGCCGAGCGCGCGCCGCAAGGCCATGTGGACCAGGTGCGTGGCGGAATGATTGCGTTCGATATCGCGGCGGCGTGGTTCGTCGACCTGTGCGGTCACGGTGAACGGACCCTTGAGGTCACCAGTGACCGGTCCGTGGAGTACGGCGCGACCGGATTCGTCCCTGGAAACGCTTTCGACATGCATGGACCAACCATCGCCGGTGACCGTGCCGGTATCCGCGAGCTGACCACCGCCACCCGCGTAGAACGGATTCTCGCGCAACACCAG
Source organism: uncultured Gemmatimonadales bacterium (assembly GCA_963796635.1). Lineage (GTDB taxonomy): Bacteria > Gemmatimonadota > Gemmatimonadetes > Gemmatimonadales > GWC2-71-9 > Palsa-1233. The sequence continues at coordinate 846,524 of CAWCMH010000001.1, read as the reverse complement.
ATCGACGTGGTCCCCGGTCGAGTCACCGGCAAGTACCTCGGTTTCGACAGCGGTACGGCCATACCCAACGAACATCTGCGCGGCTGCGGGATCGACCCCGAACATGCCGTGAAGCATGGCACTGCCCGTCACGCCGACGGATGCTGACCGGCCAAGGTTGCCAGTCCGCGCCGCCCGGCTCCGGCTCCGTTGTTCCTCCATTGCGCGATCGAATCCTTCGCCATCGACGTCGATGCCCCACTCCGCCGTGATCAGCTGCGTGAGGTCGATGGGGAAGCCGTAGGTGTCGAACAGCTTGAAGGCATCGTCGCCGCTGATGCGCGTGGTGCCCGATGCGCGAATCTGTTCGAGCCGGTTCATGCCGGCCTCGATCGTCTCGAAGAAGCGGGCTTCCTCGGTGCGAATCCACTCGGTGATCTCGGGCTGCTTGTCACGCAGCGTGGGATAGGCGTCGCCCATGATCTGCACGACGTCGGCAACCAGCTGACACAGCATCGGCTCGCGCTGGCCCATCAGCCACGCGTGACGCACGGCGCGCCGGATGATCCGCCGCAGCACGAAGCCGCGTCCTTCGTTGCCCGGGTACACGCCGTCGTGAATCAGGAACGTCGCGGCGCGAGCGTGATCGGCGAGCACGCGGAATGACAGGCCCTCGCCTTCCGGGCCCCCCGGATACGGCCGCCCGATGAGTTGCGTGACGCGATCGATCAGCGGCTGAAACAGGTCGGTGTGGAAGTTGTCGTCCTGACCTTCCATCACCGCGGTCACCCGTTCGAGCCCGGCGCCGGTATCGACGCTGGGCTTGGGCAATGGTGTCAGCGTGCCGTCGGCCGAGCGGTCGAATTGCATGAACACCAGGTTCCAGATCTCGAGGAAGCGCCCCGCCTCGGCCTGGGACTCGAACTCGGGCTGCGGAATCACGGCTGGCACGTCGCCCGGTCGCCACTGCAGGTCGACGAAGATTTCCGAGCACGGCCCGCAGGGGCCGGTGTCGCCCATCTGCCAGAAGTTGTCGGCGTCGCCGAGGCCGTAGATCCGGTCGGCGGGCAGCGTGGAATGCTCCAGCCAGAGCTGCCGGGCATCGTCGTCGGTGTGATGCACGGTCACGCGAAGGCGGTCGGGTGACATGCCGAGCCACTGCGGTGACGTCACGAACTCCCACGCATAGCGGATCGCGTCGCGCTTGAAGTAGTCGCCGAACGAGAAGTTGCCCAGCATCTCGAAGAATGTATGGTGCCGACGGGTCAGGCCCACCTGTTCAAGGTCGTTGTGCTTGCCTCCCGCCCGCACGCACTTCTGGCAACTGGTGGCGCGCGTGTAGCTGCGCGGATCCTGACCCAGAAAGGTTCGCTTGAACTGGACCATGCCGGCGTTGGTGAACAGCAGCGTCGGGTCGTCGCGCGGCTCCAGCGACGACGACGCTACCTCGGTATGGCCGTTGGCCACAAAGAATTCGATAAACTTGCGGCGAATTGCGGCAGAATCCATGCTGCAATCTATTGCGGCCGGGGAGGGTGGCCGCCCGGGCGGATGTCCGACACCCAGCTTGCCAGCCGGCTAACTCAACGGCGTGTCCGCATGACTCACACCCGCCGCCCCACTCCTCCCGGCTCCCTCGCCGCTGTCGAGCACCTCGCTCACCACGCCGTGCGCGTCGTGGCCGCGAAATCCGCGACGGGCGAGAAACGCCAGCAGGCGACGCCGGCGGGTTTCGCGGGAGCAGCCGGCCAGCTGGCGCGCGCGCCTGGCCGCGAGGGCCCGCGGTTGCGCGAGCGGGTCGGCGATGTCGGCGTCGAGGTCCCGCAATACGGCGTCGACCAGCGCGCGATCGACGCCCAGGTGCAGCAAGTCATGGCGCAGGCGCAGGGGACCGCGCCCGCGGTCGCGTTTGGCGGCCGCGAAGTTGCGGGCAAAGGCGCGGTCGTCGAGGAGGCCGAGACCGCGCAGTCGCGCGAATGCGTCACGAATGCCCTGCACGGCGTGGCCCTTGCGCTCGAGCTTCATCGCCAGTTCGCGTTCGGCGTGCGCGCGCCGCTCGAGCGCCCGCAACGCCGCGCGCAGGGCGCCCTCTTCATCGGCGGCGCGACTGAGACGCTCCATCGCCTCGCCACGCACCGCACTGCCGGGCTGGAGACCGAGGGCATCGACCACATCGGCCGGAACGGTCCACGCCAGACGCCCGTCGACCAGAACCCGCGTGCTCCCCGGACGTCGCGGATCGGGGAGCAGGCTGTCGACGATCACTCGGGTTCGTCTTCGTCGGGTACGCCGGCGCCGGCCGCGGCAACGACTCCGAGCGACTCACGCACCTTGCTCTCGACCTCGGCCAACAGTGCGGCGTTGTCCTTGAGGAAGAGCTTGGCATTCTCGCGACCCTGCCCGATGCGCTGGTCACCATAGGAATACCATGCGCCCGACTTCTGGATGATCCCCGATTCGCTGGCGATGTCGACCAGCAAGCCAGTGTGCGAGATCCCCTCGTCGAACATCACATCGAATTCGGCCTGCTTGAACGGCGGTGCGACCTTGTTCTTCACCACCTTGACGCGCACATGCGACCCGATCACCGCTTCGCGCTCCTTGACCGGCCCGATCCGGCGGATGTCGAGCCGCAACGAGGCGTAGAACTTGAGGGCCTTGCCGCCCGTGGTGGTTTCGGGGTTGCCGAACATCACGCCGATCTTCTCGCGCAGCTGGTTGATGAACACGACGGCGCAGTTGGTCCGGTTGATGGCGCCGGCCAGCTTGCGCAACGCCTGACTCATCAGGCGCGCCTGCAGGCCCATGTGCGAGTCGCCCATCTCGCCCTCGATCTCGGCCTTGGGTACCAGGGCCGCCACCGAGTCGACCACGACCAGGTCGACCGCCCCGGAACGCACCAGGATCTCGACGATTTCCAGGGCCTGCTCCCCCGTGTCGGGCTGCGACACCAGCAGATTTTCGATATCGACGCCGAGCCGCTTGGCGTATTCGATGTCGAGCGCGTGCTCGGCGTCGACAAAGGCGGCCACACCCCCGGCGCGCTGCACGTTGGCGACGAGATGAAGGCAGAGCGTCGTCTTGCCCGATGACTCGGGGCCGTAGATCTCGGTGATGCGACCGCGCGGGATGCCGCCGATGCCGGTCGCGGCATCGAGGTTGATCGCGCCGGTGGAGATGGCGGCGACCCTCACGCGGGGACGGTCAGCCCCCATGCGCATGATCGCGCCGCGACCGATCTGTTTTTCGATCTGCGAAATGGCGAGGTTGAGCGCCTTGCGCTTGTCGGCGTCGAGCTTGGATTCATCGGTGGCGGGCATGGGACGGGTCCTTGGGAAGAAGGTGTTAGGGGTTAGGGGTTAGGGGTTAGGCGTTAGGGGTTAGGCGTTAGGCATTAGCAGGCGTTAGCTCGGGATATGACGTGTTTGCCTAACGCCTAACAGCTAATGCCTAACGACTCCAAACGTGCATCGTTTTGCTCCACATCCACAACATACAACCGAACACGATCCGAAGCAATAGTGTCGAGGTGTAGCAATACGCTCCACTATCGCCAGCCTGGACGCCAGGCGTCTTCCAAGTGCCGGATCCGTTGCCCGGCTCCCGGCGAACCCTCCAGCACGATCACGTCGAAGCGGTATTGATCCCCGGTGCGACCGTGGCGCAAGATCCAGCACCACGCCGACCGCTCGAGCGCATGACGCTTGCGGGCACCGACGGCTTCTTCGCCGCCGCCAAAGCGAGTCGTGTGTCGAGCCTTGACCTCGATGAATGCGACCAACTCGTCCCGGCGCGCAACGAGGTCGATGTCGTGATGGCCCATCCGGAAGCGCTGCACCTCGATGTGCCAGCCACGGCGTTGGAGCCAGCGGCCGGCGGCCACCTCGGCCTCGAAGCCATCGCGGTGCCGCGGGTCGGACCATTGCTCGGGAGGAATGCGCGCCGTCGTCATGCGCGCAAGATGCCGCGGGCACCGCGCGTACAGGTACCGCGATCACGCCCAGTGGCGCGGAAAAATGCGAAGGTCTATGTCAGGGTGGCCACAGCCCGCCGTTGAGCGACCATCCCGATGAGTCCTGCACGACAACCACATTCGACGCTGGCGACACTCTTGCGCTCAGGATCGCTGGCGACGCCGTACCCGCGCGCGTCGGAGTACCGGCATCCAACGACAACGCCCAGAACGCCTGGGAGTCATCCGGGTCGCGGACCAGCGCCAGGCAGCGTCGCTGCTTGCATGACAAATCCACGATCACGCCCGCGGTGTCGGGAATCATGGCCACCGTCGTGGGCGCACCACCGTCCAAGGCAACTTGTTCGACCAGCCCCGACGCACGGCTGAATACCAGCGCGCGCGCCGGCGCAGCCAGTGAATACGTCGACGCGCCGTCGGTACCCGCGATCGCTTCGAGCGAGGTGGCGGACGGCCCGATGCCGCCGCGCACCAATCCGATGACCGCCGGGCGGAACGCGCCGACCACCGGCGGTACGTGTTCGCCCACCGCGACGAACGTGCTGTCGTCGACCCACGACAGATCTGTCACCCAGTTGACCACCGTGGCCGGAACTGGCGCGCTTCCGGTGGTATCATCGGCCAGCCGCAGCAGCGTGCGCCGCCGCGTGAACGGATACGACGAATCGGTGAGCCACAGATCGGTTTCGGTGAACGCGGGAAATGGAATCGCGCTGCGCGCCGTGACGGATTCCACATAGAGGATGCGACCGCGGCCGTCCATCGCAAGGTCGGAAAAACGCACCGCAGAATCCGCGGGCGCATGGAGCGTCACGTCACGCTCGCACATTTCCCACCAGGGCCGGGTGCTGTCGGTGGACAGCACCATGATGCTCGGCGCACTGAATGTCCCGACGACAGTTTCAGGGGTGAGGCACGCGCCGAAGTACACGATGCCGCCACCATTCGCGATCCATCGTGCGTGCTGACCCGCGATCCGCCCGCCGGCCCGCGGGATGCGCAGCACGAAGTTGCCCAGGGTTACGGGCGCAAATGGCGCGGCGTGATCACAGGCGGCCAAGACGGTGGCGGCCGCGAGTGCGAGGCACGCTGCGGCTTTCACCTACACGACGCCTCGCCGCAGCGCCGCGCCCTGTGGCACGAACAGCAGCACGCCGGCACAAGCAAGAAATGACGCGAAGTATGCCATCCCAGTCGACATCACGTACGGATTCTCACGGCGCGCGCACGGTGCGGCCTGGGCCGACGATCACAGTGGCGTCGACACGCCCAGCTTGAACCCGTCGGGGTCCTTGAACTGGAACACGCGCGCGCCCCACGGCCGATCTTCCGGCTCGCTGAGCAGGCTACCACTGGCCGCCTTGATGCGCTGCGCAGCCGCGTCGACATCTCCCGGCGCCGCGACATTGATCTGCAGGTAGAACCCCTGCCCCTTGATTCGCTCCCACCCCAGTTTCCCATCGTCCTGGTTGAGGACAATCCGGATCTCGCCGGCGGAGATGACGGCCGCCACGACTTTGCCGTCGCGCTCGAAGGGCGTCGCCACGGTAAAGCCGAGGGCGTCGCGATAGAAGCGAAGCGAGGCGTCGAGATCCTTGCACGTGATCGAGCAGCCAAGTGTGGTGGCGTTGAGCGCGGTCATGACGAATCCTTGTCGATGCGTTGTGGGGTGAGCCAATCATAACGCCTGCGTCGCAGCCGTCGCAGCCGTCGCAGCCGTCGCAGCCTTCGGGGTACGCATCAACCCTCTGGAGATTCGGAACCGCCGCGTGCGTGGCCGGATGCAGTGCCCGTGGCCCGCCCGCCCGCGCTCGCGGACTGCTGTCGCTCGCGCACCGGATACGATATCATTGTTCCGGCACCGTTACCCCGATCGAGGACTCCATCACCATGTCCGATTCAACTCTCTCCCAGCGCGTGGCCATCGGCCTGACGCTGGGATTTGTCGTGCTCGGCACGGCGGCGACACCGGCCCCGCGACACACGCCCGTCAAGCCGGCACTGCTGTCGGGCCTGGTCTGGCGCAACATCGGTCCGCTCCGCGCCGGGCGAGTGGCAGCGGTGACTGGCGCCGTCGGCGAACCGGGCGTCTTCTACGCCGGGCTCCCCGAAGGCGGCGTCTGGAAAACCACCAACGCCGGCGCCACATGGAATCCGATCTTCGACGCGATCACGGCAGCCTCCTCGGTCGGTGCGGTGGAAGTGGCACCGTCCGACACCAATGTGATCTACGTCGGCATGGGCGACATCATCACCGGGGGTGCGATCGACGAAGGCGACGGGATGTACAAATCCGTCGACGCCGGCGCCACCTGGAAGCACATCGGCCTGGATTCCACCACGCAGATCCCGTCGATCCTCGTGGACCCCGAAAACCCGGCCGTCGTTCTGGTGGCCGCGCAGGGCAACGTCCACCAGAAGTCGCAGGCGCGCGGGGTGTTTCGCAGCACGGATGGCGGCACGACGTGGACCCGCACGCTGTTCGTGAGTGACCAGATCGGTGCGGTGAAACTCGCCGCGGCCCACGACAAGCCGTCGGTGATTCTCGCGGCCACCGACCAGCATTATGTCGATCCGGGTTCCACCGCGCGCGGCGCGTTCGGCGGCCCCAGTGGCACGCATCTGTTCAAGTCGACCGATGAAGGCGCTCACGTGGCACGAACTCACCGGCAATGGCATCCCGGCGCTCAATGGCCGCGTGTCCGTGGCGGTCGCGAACCACACCGACGGTCAGCGGATGTTCCTGATCGAGAATTCCGGTCTCTATCGCTCCGATGACGGCGGGTCCACCTGGCGACAGATGGATTCCACCGACACCCGGATCCGGAACGGCCAGGGCGGCTACAACTGCGGGGTGTACGTCGATCCGGGGAACCCTGACGTCGTATACACGATCAACACCTCGAGCTACGTGTCACGTGACGGCGGCAACACGTTTACCGGATTCAAGGGCGCCCCGGGCGGCGACGATCCGCAGCAACTCTGGATCGATCCGACCGACGGCCAGCGCATGCTGCTCGGCATGGACCAGGGGGGCACCGTGACGCTCGACGGCGGCCGCACCTGGAGCCCGTGGTACAACCAGTCCACCGAACAGGTCTACCACATCTCGGTCGACAATTCGTGGCCGTACTGGGTCTATGCGCCACAGCAGGACGCCGGCGCGATCCGGGTGCGGAGCCGCGGCAACTTCGGCGAGATCACGCCGCTCGACTGGAGCCCGGTCGGCGGCTGGGAATGGGGATCGATCACCGCCGATCCGCTCGATCCGAACATCGTCTACGCCACCGGCTCGGGAATCGCTCAAGATCACCTACCCGAGCGAGCAGACCATCAACGTGTCGCCGTCACTCGACCCGACCCTTCACCTGCGCAGCACGTCCACCAACCCGCTGGCGTGGTCGCCGTGGAACCAGCATCAGCTGTTCGCCGGCTTCCAGTACCTGATGTCGACGATCGACGGCGGGGTTCACTGGACGCGACTGTCGCCCGACCTCGGCTACCCCAAGGGTGTCACGCCGCCGCCGGACACGGCGACGGCGGGTCGCGGGGGACGTGGCGGCGGGCCGGCCGGCGGCTCGATCGAGTCGATTTCGCCGTCGACCGTGGCCCGCGGCGTCATCTGGGTGAGCACCAACAATGGCCTCATCAAGGTCACGCGTGACGGCGGCAGGACCTGGGAGGACGCGAGTATCGCGGGCCTTCCCGATTCCACGCACGCCGACATCGAAACCATCGACGCGTCGCACGTCAATCCGGGTGAAGCATATGCGGCGGTGGACCTGCACACCGTGGGGAACTATCAGCCGTATTTCTACCGCACGCGCGACTACGGCAAGACCTGGACGGAAATCATCAACGGATTGCCCACCGACCTCGTGAGCGGGAGCTTTGCGCGGGTGATCCGCGCCGACACGAAGCAGGCGGGACTGCTGTTTGCCGGGACCGAGAGCTCGATGTACGTCTCGTTCGATGATGGCGACAGCTGGCAGTCGCTGCGCCTCAACCTGCCGACCGTCGTCGTTCCGCGACGCGGTGATCAAGGACAACGACCTGGTCGTGGGGACCTACGGTCGCGGCGATCTGGATTCTCGACGACATCTCGCCGTTGCGCCAGATGACCGCTGCGACGGCCGGCGAAGCAGCGCATCTGTTCAAGCCGGGCGAGGCGGTACGGGTGCGCCGCAACGTCGGTCAGGATACGCCCTTCCCGCCCGAAGTCCCGCACTCGCTCAACCCCCCCGACGGGGCGCTGATCTATTACTGGCTCGCATCCGCGCCGAGTGGCGACGTCACCATCGAGATTCTCGACTCCACCGGTCACGTGGTGCGGCACATGTCGAGCGCCGCGATCACGCCACCCGAGGAATTCGCGCATCCACCGGAGCCCAACTTCTGGCTCAAGCTTCCGGAGCCACTGCCGGCCGCCGCCGGATTGAATCGCACGAACTGGAATGTGCGTTACGACGATCCGCCGTCGTTTTCGCATTCGTTCGCCATCAACGCCAACCCCGGGCTCACGCCGGCGTCGCCGGAAGGGCCGCTCGCACTGCCCGGCGTGTACACCGTCAAGCTGACGGTCAATGGGAAGAGCTATTCCCAGCGGGTGACTGTCCGCAATGATCCCCGCTCGCCGGCGACGGCGCTCGCCCTGCGCGCCCAGCACGCATTGCAGATGAAGATCTACACCGGCATCCAGGACGCGTGGAACGCCTATCAGGACGCCGACACCATGCGCGCCGCGATCGCAGCGATCACGAATGCGCCCGCCGACGCCGACACGGCAATGCATATGTTCGAGGCGCGACTCGACTCCGTGACGGGAAGCAGCACGGGCGGTCGGGGTGGACGCGGCGGCGGCGGATTCGGGCGCGGCGGGCGCGGCGGCACGACGCACCCGACCATGCAGGCGCTCAACGGCACCCTGGTGCGTGATCTGGACGCACTGGACGGGGGGGACATGGCACCCTCGCCGTCGATGACCGCCGCGTGGGCGTCGTCGTGCAAGGATCTGCGCGCCGCCGCCACTTCGTGGCAGGCGGTGGTCGCTCGCGACCTGCCGACGCTGAACGGCGTGCTTGCCAAGGACGGCATCAAGCCGGTCGCGCCGCCGAAGACCGCGGTGACGGTGCCGATCTGCTGACGAACTGCCACACTCGCTGTCGACGGCGCGCGACACCACGGACGGCAGCGCGGTGGCGCCGCCGGCGGTCGTGTGCGCAACTTGTTGATCAGTCGCGAGATGGCGAGCCGCGCAGGAATTTTCTGGCGAGCGCCGGGCTGGTATCGTCTTTGCATTCCGTCGTTATGCGATAAGTATCTTCTACCACAGCAGAGGCTCCATGTCACTCCGTGCATTTGCGTGCGCTGCCGTCATCAGCGCGCTGGCCGCATCGAGCGCCGCCGCACAGACCATCAGTACCGGGTCGAATGGTCCGTACTGGCATCCGTTTGGCGGCCCCAACACGGCCACCTACGGCGAGACCTTCCTGTCCCCGGTGGGGTACAACCAGCTCGATCAGTTCACGTTTCAATTCCAGGGCTTCGACCCGGGCACTGGAGATGACGGCGCAGACCTTCGGTTCTACGCATACCTGATGGGCTGGGACGGATCCAAGGCGACGGGGCCGATTTTGTATCAGAGCGCCCTGACCGATGGCACGTCGGGTGGCCCGACGACATTCACGTTCAACACCGGCGGAACGGCGGTGACTCCCGGCGGTTTGTATGTCGCGTTCGTGAATGCCAGCCAGTTCATCGCCGACAATCCGAATTCGACCGCCGAGATGCAGGCGATCGAGGGCCTCACGTCGATCCCTGGCGGAGGCTTCGTGTACGACAACAATGGCGCGGACTTCAGCGCACTGACCAACAGCACGTGGGACGCCGTCGGGCTCGCCCCCGATATCGCGTTCAGTGCAACATTCTCCAACGGGGCGCCGGTGGTTCCGGAACCGGCTACGCTTCCGTTGCTGGGGACCGGTCTGGTCGGACTCGCCGGCATGGCACGGCGCCGGAAGACGCGCACAGCGGCGTAGTCGCAGCGCGACCTCGATGTACGTTGAAGCGCTCCGGATCACATCCGGGGCGCTTCGCACATCACCGGCCCGGACCGGGACCAACGATCGGTTGACGGTCCCCGCGCCGGTACGACCGTGGGCTCACCATGCGACCGCTCCTGCTGGTCGGGGTGTCGTCACTAATTTCCGCTCATGGCCTCGCGTATCGATCTCGATTTCGCCTACACCCTGACCGACCGCCTGTTCCGGCTCAGCGTCGGCGAACTCGCCGACTTCAGTTGCGCGCGATATGGCGGCGATTTCTCGATGACGCTGGAAGAGGCGCAGCGCCGCAAGCACGAACTCGCGCTGAGCCAGCTGGCGTTGCCGCCGGGAGGGCGCGTCCTCGACCTCGGCTGTGGCTGGGGCGCCATGCTGAATTATTTCCGCGCGCACGGCGTGCCGGGTGTGGGCGTCACACTGTCGCGAGGGCAGTACGAGGCCTGTCGGAGGCACGGGCTCGACGCGCATCTGCGCGACGCCCGCCGGGTGACGCGGGACACCTTCGGGCCGTTCGACGGCGTGGTCAGCCTGGGCGCGTTTGAACACTTCTGTTCCATCGCGGAGTGGCAGGCCGGTCAGCAGGACGCGATCTATTGCCGGATTGTTCGCGACCGTCGCCGAGCTGCTGCCAAAGGGCGGCCGGTTCTATCTGCAGACGATGGTGTTCGGGCCGAACATGCTGCCGTACGAGGCGATCGACATCAATGCCCCACGCCTCTCCGATGCGCACGTGCTGGCGCTGTTGCAGAAGACGTTTCCCGGTTCGTGGCTGCCGTACGGCGCCGAGCAGGTCGAACGCAACGCCGCCTCGCATTTCACGCTCGTCATGAAGGAGAGTGGTCGGCTCGACTACATCGAGACGATCCGCCAGTGGCGGCTGCGGTTCGCCAGGAAATCGCTGCGGAAACTGCTCATCTACGCGACGCTGGTGCCGCGTTACCTGACCAGCCGGGATTTTCGTCAGGCGTTTGCCTCGGGGATCAGCGCCAACACGATCGCGTTCGAGCGGTTGCTGTTCGATCACTATCGCTTCGTGTTTGAACGGCGATAACAACCGGAGAGAAGGAGAGACGGAGCGCGAATCGTTGCTCCGTTGAGCTACTGTCAGGACGCTGCTCTGGCGCTCCATTCGGCCTCAAGCGATCCGGCGGGCGGTGGTACCGGGAGCGAGGCCCATGCGTCCGCCACCCCTCCCCGTCGCTGCATACCGTCCCTATTATTCTGCGTCCTTCCCTCGTCTCCCCGGCCGGTGCCTTGACCGATCTTCGATCGCGTATCCAGGAAGCGCTCGCTTCGGGCTACACGCTCGAACACGAGTTGGGCGGCGGCGGCATGTCCCGGGTGTTCGTCGCCCAGGAACATCGGCTCGGGCGACGGGTCGTCGTCAAGGTGCTCTCGACCGAACTCGCGGCGGCGATGTCGGTGCCGCGGTTCGAGCGCGAAATCCGCGTGGCGGCGTCGCTGCAGCAGGCCAACATCGTGCCCGTCCTCACAGCCGGTGACATCGACGGCATTCCCTACTACACCATGCCGTTTGTCGAAGGCGAAAGCCTGCGGGTGCGGCTCGGCCGCGGGCCGCTCGCGATTTCGGAAGTGCTCGGCATTCTGCGTGACGTGGCTCGCGCGCTGGCGTACGCGCATGAACGCGGCGTGGTGCATCGCGACATCAAGCCCGACAATGTGCTGCTGTCGGGGCGCACGGCGGTGGTTACCGATTTCGGGATCGCCAAGGCCATCGCGGCCGCCGCCGAAGGGCCCGCCGGCGCCACGCTGACGCAGCTCGGCACGGCCGTGGGAACCCCGGCATACATGGCGCCGGAGCAGGCGGCCGGCGACCCCGCAACCGATCATCGCGCCGACATCTACGCCTTCGGCTGCATGGCGTACGAACTGCTGGCCGGCCGGTCGATGTTCCCCGACCTCGCGCCGCACAAGCTGCTGGTCGCGCACATGACCGAGATGCCGCGCCCGGTCAACGAACTGCGACCCGATTGCCCACCCGGGCTCGCCGCGCTGGTGATGCAGTGTCTCGCCAAGGATCCTGCGCTGCGGCCCGCAAGTGCCGCGGCATTGCTGCACCAGCTCGATGCGACCACGTCGGGCGGCAACACTGCCGTGTCGGGTGTGCTGATCGGCGGGCGCCCCCTGCTCTGGCGCGCGCTCGCGATCTATGTCGCCGCATTCATCGGCGTCGCGATCGTGGCGCGCGCGGCGATCATCGCGATCGGGCTGCCGGACTGGGTCTTCCCGGGTGCGCTCATCGTGATGGCGCTGGGATTGCCGGTGGTGCTGTTCACGGCCTACACGCAGTATGTCGCGCGGCGCGCGGCCACGGCGACGCCGACCTACACGCCGGGCGGCACGCGGTCGCTTGCCGGCCAGGGGACCATGGCGACGCTGGCCATCAAGGCGAGCCCGCATGTGTCCTGGCGCCGCACAACGCGCGGGGGAATCGCCGCGGTGGGCGTGTTTGTGTTGCTGATCGCCGGCTACATGCTGCTGCGCGCGCTCGGCATCGGGCCGGCCGGATCGCTACTGGCATCGGGCAAGCTGTCGAGCAACGATCGGGTGGTGGTGGCGGCGTTCGACGCCCCGGGCGCCGACTCCTCGCTCGGCACAACGATCGCCGAAGCGGTGAGGACCAATCTCGCCGAAAGCCACGCCGTGCACCTCATGCCCACGAGCGCGGTCGTGGCAACGCTCGAGCAGATGCAGCGCCCGGATACCACGCGTGTCACCGCGGTCACCGCGCGCGAGATCGCGCAACGCGCGGGCGCGAAGGCCGTCGTCGCGGGCAGCGTGGTACCGACCGGTGGCGGTTACGTCGTGACGGTCCGGCTGGTGGCGGCCGAGAGCGGGAACGATCTGGCGTCATTCAGCGAATCGGCGAAGGACGCGGGTGACCTCATTCCGACCGTCGACCGGTTGACACGAAAGCTGCGCGGACGCATCGGCGAGTCGCTCAAGTCGGTGCGTGAGGCGCCACCGCTGGACCAGGTCACGACGGCGTCCCTGGGAGCGCTTCGCAGTTACGCCGCGGGAAATTTCGCGAACGACGTCCAAGGTGACTTTCTTGCCGCCGCCAAGGATTATGGGGACGCGATCCGTCAGGACAGCAACTTTGCGATGGCCCATGTGGAACTGGCGTTCACGTTGCAGACGCTCGGGGGCCTGACCCGGGCCGCGCAGGCGAATGCCGAGCTCACCAAGGCGTTTCAGCTCAGCAGCCGGTTGCCCGACCGGGAGCGTTACAACGTTCAGGGTGCGTACTATGTGATGACGGCGCTCGATCGCCGACAGGGGATTTCGGCGCTGCAGCAGGCAGTGGCCCTCGATTCCAGCAACGCGGACGCGGCGAATTCGCTGGCGGTTGCCTTGGCGGAAAGCCGCAACTTGAATGCAGCCGTCCCGATGTATCGGTTGGCGCTGGTGGATGAGCCGAACAACGGTACGATTCTCGCAAACCTCGCGCTGTCGTACTATCTCGCCGGGCAGGACGCGACGTTCGATTCGATCATGACGGTGTTCGCGACAAACCGGATCCCCTTCCCGACCATGCGGCTTCGCTACGGAGCGCTATGGGCGGCGGGACGTTACGACTCCGCGGCCAGCGTCGCGCGGGCGAACATTGCCGGCGCAAATCCGGGTCGCGCCGCCAACGCAGAGCGCGGTGTCGCCGCAGTCGCCGTCGTACATGGACGACTGCGCGATGGCCAACAACAATTCGCACTGGCTGCCCAGAGCAGCGTGCGGGCGGCCGGCGGACCGGTCGATCCGTACGGTGATGTCTTGACCAACGCGCTACTGGAAGGCATCGTGCGCGGCAACCCGGCCCAAGGAGTGTCATTACTCGACTCCGTCCTCCGCGCAGCACCGATCGGCAGCGTCCCGGCGTCCGGCGAGCGCATTGGCCAGGTCGCGGCGGCGTATGCGCAACTCGGCGCACCCGCCAAGGCGCGGGCCGTCCTCAAGGCGGACGAGGCCACACTCGACACGCTTGCGCGACGGCAGGACTACGTGTCACTGGCGCGAGCTCGCGGCATGATTGCCATGGCCGATGGCAAGATCGACAGCGCGGTAGCCAATCTGCGTCGCGGGGACAGCGAAGCCGACGGATTGCCGACCGGCAAGTGCAGGTCGTGTACGCCACTCTTCCTTGGCATGGCATTCGACCGCGGCGGAGAACCGGATTCGGCCCGCCTGTACCTGACCAGTTACGTGACCATGCGCGACGGAGCTCACATCAACATCGATCCCGTGTACCTCGGACCCACGTTGCTGCGGCTGGGCCAGTTGTACGCGCAGGCGGGCGACACCACACGCGCAATCAGCTACTACGGCCGCTTCATCGAGCTGTGGAAGAACGCCGATCCGGACTTGCAGCCGCGCGTCGCCGACGCGCGCAAGGCAATGGCCGAGCTGGTGCGCGCGAAGGGATAGCGGCAGGCCAACTCGGCGGACGTCGAACTCGGCCGGCTCAAGGCGCACGGGGCGAGCACTTTACCGGCCGATAGATATATTTGCGGATCATTCCTTCAACGCGGCCGCTCCCTTGACCGACTTACGAGCCCGTATCCAGGACGCGCTCGCTTCGGGCTACACGCTCGAACACGAGCTGGGCGGCGGCGGCATGTCCCGGGTGTTCGTCGCCCAGGAACATCGCCTCGGCCGCAAGGTCGTCGTCAAGGTGCTGTCGCCCGAACTCGCGGCCGGCCTCTCCACGCCGCGCTTCGAACGCGAGATCCAGCTGGCGGCCTCGCTGCAGCAGGCCAACATCGTCCCGGTACTGTCGGCCGGGGACATCGAGGGCCTGCCGTACTACACCATGCCGTACATCGACGGCGAGAGTCTGCGGGCCCGCCTCGGCCGGGGACCGATGCCGATCGCCGAAGTCACCAGCATCCTGCGCGACGTCACGCGCGCGCTGGTCTACGCGCATGAACGCGGCGTGGTGCATCGCGACATCAAGCCGGACAATGTGCTGCTGTCGGGACACACGGCGGTCGTCACCGATTTCGGTATCGCCAAGGCGATCGCGGCCGCGTCGGAAGGCCCGACCGGCGCCACGCTGACGCAACTGGGCACCGCCGTGGGAACCCCGGCATACATGGCGCCAGAGCAGGCCGCCGGTGATCCCGCCACTGATCATCGCGCCGACATCTACGCGTTCGGCTGCCTCGCGTACGAACTCCTGGCGGGCCAATCGCCGTTCGCCGGCCTGCCGATGCACAAGCTCATCGCGGCGCACATGAGCGAGACGCCGCGCCCGGTGAACCTGCTCCGCATCGATTGCCCGCCGGCACTCGCCGCCCTGGTGATGCAATGCCTCGCCAAGGATCCCGACGCCCGCCCGGCCACGGCGACAGAATTGCTGCACCGCCTGGACGCCGTCGCGTCGCCGTCAGGCGCGAGTGCCGCGATGCCGGCGATCCTGATCGGCGGTCGAGCGATGGTCTGGCGAGCGCTCGCGCTGTACGCGGTGGCACTGGTCGCCGTCGCCGTGCTCGCCCGCGCGGCGATCATTGCCATCGGACTTCCGGATTGGGTCTTCCCGGGCGCGCTGGTGGTGATGGCGCTGGGGTTGCCGGTAGTGCTGTTCACCGCGTACACGCAGTACGTCACACACCGCGCGGCCATTGCCACCCCGACCTTCACGCCGGGCGGTACCCGGGCCACCGCCGCCCAGGGCACCATGGCCACGCTGGCGATCAAGGCAAGCCCGCACTTGTCATGGCAGCGCACCGCGCGCGGCGGCATGATCGCCGTGGGCGTGTTCGTGCTGTTGATTGCTGGCTACATGGGCATGCGAGAGCTCGGCATCGGACCGGCCGGTTCGCTGCTGGCATCGGGCAAGCTCTCAAGCAGCGACAGGGTGGTGGTGGCGGCGTTCGACGCGCCGCCATCCGATGCCTCCCTCGGTGCGACAATCGCGGAGGCAGTGCGGACCAATCTTTCCGAGAGCAATGCGGTGCACGTGATGCCCACCAGTGCCGTGATTGCGACGCTGGAGCAGATGAAGCGGCCGGACAGCGCGCGGATCGATTTCACCACAGCGCGCGAGATCGCGCAGCGCAGCGGCGCCAAGGCGGTGGTCGCGGGCAGCCTGGTTCCGGCGGGTACCGGTTACGTCGTGACGGCGCGGCTCGTGGCGGCCGAGAGCGGGAACGAGCTCGCGTCGTATACGGAATCGGCCAAAGACGCCGGCGAGTTGATCCCGGTGGTGGACCGGTTGACCAAGAAGTTGCGGGGCAGGATCGGGGAGTCGCTCAAGTCGGTGCACGACGCACCGGCGTTGGAACAGGTGACCACTGGCTCGCTGGAAGCGTTGCGGGATTACGCGGCCGGGCTGCACGACAACGACGTGGTGGGAGACTACCCCGCGGCCGCTCAGGACTTCCGCGATGCCATCCGCCAGGACAGCTCGTTCGCGATGGCGTGGGTGCAGCTCGCCTACTCGTTGCAATCGATCGGGGGCGCCGCGAACAATGCTGAAGCCCGCGCTGCGCTCACAACCGGCTTCCGGCTGCGGGGCAAGCTCCCCGAGTCCGAGCGATACAACGTCGAGGGATCGTACTACGAGTTCGTCGATCCGGATCGGACGAAGGCGGTTGCCGCACTCCGGCGCGCCGTGACCGCCGATTCATCGAACATGGACGCCGCGAACACACTCGCGGTAACACTTGATGAAATGCGGGACCACGCGGGCGCACAGCAGATGTACCGTCTCGCGCTCAGCGACGATTCGGCCAACGGTACCCTGCTGGCAAACATCGCCACGGAATTCACGGAGACGGGAAATTACAAGGCGTTCGACTCAATCCTGCCGATCCTGAAGCGTCGGGCACCTTCCTATCCGATCGGGCCGCTGCGATTCATGGAATTCTGGGTGCAGCACCGGTACGACTCGGCCGCCGCAGTGGCACAAGTCATGGCCGACAGTGTCGGCGCTCCGCGCCGAGCCGACGCGATGGGTGGGCTGGTCAACGTAGATATGCTATGGGGCCGTCTCCGTGACGCCGAGCGGACGAACAACACGGCGATCGAACTGCGCGCCCGGTTGCGCGCGGATACCGCGAGTGCCATTGCGATTGCGACCTGGCAGGCGGCAGCAGACTGGCTGCGCGGCGATGACGCCAAGGGCGTCGCCGCGCTCGACGCGGCCCTGCGCACGACGCCGGTGACGTCAATGCCGCTCGCCATCGACCCGAGCCTGAACCTGGCCCGGATGTACGCTCAACTCGGCGAGGCGAGCAAGGCGCGCGCGCTGATGAACCAGCATGTCGCCCGCCTCGACTCCGTACAGCGACGTCAGGAATACGTGCCTCTGGCGCGCACTCGCGGACTCATTGCCATCGCCGAAGGACAATCCGACAGCGCCGTTGCCTATTTCCGCCGCGGCGACAACGAAGCGGACGGCCTGCCGACCGCCAAGTGCCCGGCGTGCACCCAATACTTGCTCGGCGTGGCGTTCGATCGCGGCAATCATGCCGACTCGGCACGCAAGTACCTGTCGACGTATGTCGAATCAACGGTGAACGGGCACCTCGACATTGATCCCAATTACATGGCGCCAGCACTGTTCCGGCTCGGAGAGCTGTACCTGCAGGCCGGCGACACCACGCGCGCCATCGGTTATTACGGCCGCTTCATCGACCTGTGGAAGAACGCCGACCCCGACTTGCAGCCGCGCGTCACCGAGGCGCGCAAGGCGATGGCGGAGCTGGTGCGCGCGAAGGGGTGACGCCGCCCTCCCGCCGCGACTTTCTCCGCGGCGCCGCCGCATGGTCGGCCGCGGCATTCGCGCGGGGACGCATCCCCGATGCCATCGCCCGGGCCCACGCCATCGCACCGCTCCGGGGCACCACCTGGCAGGACGCCGAGCACGTCGTCGTGCTGATGCAGGAGAATCGTTCGTTCGATCATTTGTACGGCGCGCTGCGTGGTGTGCGCGGCTTCCGCGACCCCCGCGTGCACATCCAACCCAACGGCCGTCCGGTCTGGTTCCAGACCGATGCGCACGGCGCCACGTATCCCCCGTTCCGCCTCGACATCGCCAACACCGACGCGACCTGGATCGGCGGGCTGCCCCATAACTGGCCCGACCAGATCGACGCGCGCAACGGCGGGCGCTACGACCAGTGGCTGATCGCCAAGCCCAACAAGGCCCTGCCCGCCTTCACGCTGGGGCACTATCGCCGCGACGACCTGCCGTTCTATTACGCGCTCGCCGATGCATTCACCGTGTGCGATCAGGCCTTCTGCTCGTCGCTCACCGGCACCACGCCCAACCGTCTGCACCTCTGGACCGGAACGATCCGGCGTGACGTGAACGACGTCGCGCGCGTCGAGAACAGCGACACCGATTACGACCGCGAGGCCTCGTGGACCACGTTCCCCGAGCGTCTGCAGGACGCGGGCGTGTCATGGCGGATCTACCAGAACGAGATCGACATCGATTCCGGCTTCAGCGACGATGAAGAGCCCTGGCTCTCCAACTTCAGCGACAATCCGATCGAGTGGTTTTCCCAGTATCGCGTGCGGTTCGGCGCGAGCCGGCGGGCATGGCTGCCCCGACTGATCGACCAGCTACCGGGACGAATCGCCGCGGCGGACGCGGCGGCAACGGTGGCGGGACTGTCGGCGAAGGAAGTCGCGAAGCGCCGGCAGCAGGTCCGCGATCTCGAACAGATGCTGGTCGACGCGCACGCCGAACGAGCCAAGTACACCGACGCCGCATGGGCGGCGCTTCCCACCCGCGCTCGCGAGCTGCACGAACGCGCCTTCACGACGAACCGCGGCGACCCGCAGTCTCGCGCGCTGGCGACGCTGCACTATCGCGATGGCGACGTTTCGCGCGAGGTCGCCGTGCCGGCCGGCGATATCCTGCACCAGTTTCGCGCCGATGTCGATGCCGGGACGCTGCCCGCCGTGTCATGGTTGGTGGCCCCGGAGAATTTCTCGGATCATCCCAGTGCACCGTGGTATGGCGCGTGGTACGTCTCCGAGGTCCTGGACGTCCTGACGAAGAATCCGGCGGTGTGGCAGAAGACCATTCTGGTCCTCTGCTACGACGAAAATGACGGCTATTTCGATCACGTACCGCCATTCACCGCGCCCCACCCGACTCGCGCCGAGACCGGCCGAGCGTCCGACGGGCTCGACACCGCCGCTGAATGGGCGGGCGCCCATGGTCGCGAATCCGCCATCGGCCTGGGCTACCGCGTACCGCTGGTGATCGCGTCACCCTGGAGCCGCGGCGGGTGCGTCAATTCGCAAGTCTTCGACCACACCTCGGTGCTGCGACTGCTTGAACGCTGGCTTGCGGCCCGGGGCACGTCGGTCCGCGAGACGAATATTTCCGATTGGCGCCGGGTGGTGTGCGGCGATCTGACGTCGGTATTCCGGTCCTGGGACGAGGCGGCGTTTCCGCTGCCGATCGCGCTGGCACGCGACGCCACGGTCGAACGCATTCACGCGGCCCAGTTCCGCGGCCCGCCGCGCGCCCCGCACCCGACGGCGACAGCCGTCGACGTTGCCGGCATGCAGGAACCGGGCACCCGACCGTCGTGTCCGTTGCCGTACGAGTTGCACGTCAACGCCACGCGAAGCGGCAACGACCTGGTGGTGATCATGGAAGCGCGCACCGCCGCGTTCGGTGCGCGATCGGCTGGCGCGCCGTTCAATGCATACAGCTATGACCCGGGAATGACCTGCCGCGCCTACGCGGTGCAAGCAGGCCACACGCTGAACGATCGCTGGCCGGCAGACCGTCACTATCACGTTCGCGTGGACGGCCCCAACGGATTCATGCGTGAGTTCATCGGCGCAGACGATGCAGACGAGTGGCAGATCACGGTCGACTTCCAGAGCGGCGCGGACGCGTCGGGCGGCATTGCCGTGCGGCTTGCCAATCCAGGGTCACAGCCGGGCACGGCCGTGATTGAGGACCGATCCTACGGCGCGGCGCCGCAGCGCCTTCAGGTGCGTGCGCACGCCACCGCGGCGGCAGAGGTCCGCACCACCGCGAGCCACGGATGGTACGATTTCGAGGTGCGGTGCGGCCATCAGCGCTATCGGTATGCCGGCCGGGTCGAGACGGGTGCGTGGAGTGTCACCGATCCGACGATGGCCGGCGATCAACGGTAGCGGGCGGTCGCGGTTATGGCTTCCGGATGAATCGCAGATAGAACGCCAGGAACACCAGCACGATCCCGACGTTCACCATCAGCCGCTCCCAGACACGGTTCCGGAAGAACAGCACATCGACGCCGACGATCACGACGATCATCGTCACGAGGTAGAGCGCCGCCGGCATCCTCCGTGTGGAATCGATCATCGATCGCGCCTCACCCGCGCCGCGCGGCGTCGATCGCCGCGATATCGATCTTGCTCATCTCCATCATCGCGTCGAACGCACGTTTGGCAACCGCCGCATCGGGATCCGTGATCGCCTGCGTCAACGCCGTCGGCGTGATCTGCCACGACACGCCCCACTTGTCCTTGCACCAGCCGCACACGCTCGCCTCGCCGCCGTTGTCGATGATCGCGTTCCAGTACCGGTCCGTCTCGGCCTGGTCAGCGGTGGCGACCTGAAAGGAGAACGCTTGGCAGTGCGTGACTGAGGGTCCGCCGTTGAGGCCCAGGCACGGGATGCCGAGGACGCTGAACTCGACCGTCAGCACGTCGCCTTGCTTGCCGGCCGGGTAGTCCCCCGGCGCGAGATGCACTGCCCGCACCGAAGAATCCGGGAACGTCCGGGCGTAAAACCGCGCCGCATCCTCCGCGTCGCCGTTGTACCAGAGACAGATCGTGTTTTTCGCTGGCTGGGTCATATCCGCTTCAGCGAACCGAGCGCCCGATCCCCCGCCCTGCGCACTCGCGCCTGGGCCGCGTCGACGTCGGCCGTGAGCGCCTCGTGCGGCAGCGTCATGTCGGGCACTTTGGCCAGCGCCGCCACGAAGTAGTCACGCCACGCGGCCAGGATGGTCCGCTGCTGCACCGTGTCGGCGGGGTCGCTCGCCAGCGTGTCCCGCGAGATCGCCGCTTCGGCCGCGAGCCGCCGCTCTGCAATCGTCGTCAACTCGCGCAGGGCGGCGCGGGCATACTCCGGGTGGTGGGCCGCCGTGAGAATCAGCGACGTCGCCAGCGCGCAGTCGCCGACATGCTTGAGTTCGGTCGCGCTCACCATGTCGATGCGATCGAGGTCATCATGATAGAAGTGATCGGTGAAGTGCCACATCAGCACCCCCGGAATGCGCGCCTGGATGAACGGCGAATGGTCGCTGCCGCCCTCGTACGGATTCGCCTTGACCACCCAGGTTCCGCCGGTGCGCTGCGATTCGTCGACGCAACGCTGCTTGACGAAGTCATTGTACCAGTAGGGCCAGATGTCCTGCTGCGTCATCGGCTGCCCGGCGCCCCACTCGGTATGCTGGTCCTCGCCCCGGACCCAGATCTTCGACGGATCGGGCATCTTCTCGATCAGGAAGCTGCCGCCGGTGAGTGCGGTATTCTCGCCCACCATGTCGAGCGACATGCCCCACTTGATCCCGCGCGCACGCACGCTGTCCTCCGCGATGTAGCGCCGCGTCTGCTGGATCTCCACGCCCCAGATCATCGTGATGGTGCGCCCCGGATTGATCTGGCGGCGGCGCAGCATCACGGCCGCGGTGCGCGCCATCTCCGCCAGCAGGCCGACGCCGGTGGCGTTGTCGTTGGCGCCCGGCTCCTGCACGTGCGCCGAGTACACAAAGCGCTCGTCGGGCGCCACGGACCCGCGGATTTCGGCGATCAGCGTGCGCTCCGGCCGCTGCTCGAATACCGTCGCCGTCACGACATGGGCCCGCACCGGCCCGCGCGCCAGCGCGGCGTTGAGCGAGTCGCGCGCGGCCAGCGACACATTGATCGCAAAGATCTTCGCGGTCGTGTCATATGGCAGGTTGTTGGTCTGGAAGTTGATGGCGGTTCGGTTCTGCTCCTGCTGATTGTAGGCCGGCAGCCGCTGCCCCAGCAGCGCGCCGACGGCGCCCCGTTGCGCGGCACGCTCCACGATACCCGCCGTGCGTGGCCCTCCGCGCCGCCCCCGACCACCGGCGGGCGCCTCGCTGTAGATGATCTTGCCGCGCACGTCCGCGCGATCGAGCTCGGAATCCGTCCCGGCGCCGACGTTGACGATCGCGGCGTCGATCCCTTCGGGCGGTGTGGACCACGATCCGCTCGGCAACATGTTGTGATTGGTCGACCATTGCTCCAGCGGACCGCTCCGGCCCTCCAGCGTGATCGAGGCAGCCAGTGGCGACCAGACGAGGCCCGGCATGGGCCGCGACTCGACCCGGTACGTCAGCCGATCGGACGGAGTGGCGCTGTCTTGGGACACGTACCCCGCGCGCCGCAGCAGCTGGATCACCGTGTCGATCGAGGCATCGAATCCGCGGCTTGCCGGGTCGCGATAGAACTGCTGCACGTAGTTGACCGTGGCGTATGCGCGCTCGCCCGACAGGATCGTCGCGATCGGCCCGGTGATCGCGGCAAAGGCCGGATTCGGACCCAGGGGCTTGACCACCGGCTGAACCATCTGGGCACTGAGCGCCCACGGCAGGGTGTACGCGAGCACGGCGAGATGACGACAGTGTATCACACGATGTCCTCAGGCGAAGGCGCCGGCGCGAAAGCGCCAGCACCGATCCAGAAATTCGTCGAGCCAGCCGCGCGCGATGAAGGCCTCCACGGCAGCGGTCGTCGCTGCGGCGTCGGCGCCCCACAACGCGGCCCGTTTGGTGACCTCACCAAACTCCGCCTGAATCACGCACCGGTCGCGATCGGACCACACCGTCGGCAATTCGGCGCTGAATCGACCGGCCACCCCGTTGACAGCGCCCCCGCCGATCGCAATGGTGGGGCTGTCGTGGAACATCGGCGTCTCGAACCATGCCATGTCGGTGACGATCACGGCGCGCCGGTACGGGTGTCCGGCGCCGCGGCCATTGACGGCGTCCTTCAACGCAAATGCGGCCAGGTGATCATCCGACGACGGATCGAGATCGGCCGAAATGACGACGACAATGGTTTCCGCGACATCGATCAACTTCATTCCGGTTTGCTCACAGGTGGCGGGATGCTCTGGTTCTTCTTGAATTGCCGCTGGCGCTCCGACTCGGCGTGCAGTTCCTTGACCGCTTCCTTGAAGTCATCATACGTCGCGGCGCGCCGCGCCGCTTCCATCAGGTCGTCACGCATGACCTGCAGCTTGGCGTTGAATTCGGCCTCGGTGGGGTTCGCCTGCACGTGAATCGGCAGCAGCGCGAGCAAGGCGGTCGGCACCTTGAGTGGTCCGAGATAGATCCATCGCTGGTCGAGCCCCACCGTCTTGCCGCCGATCCTGGTCGTCCAGCTCGGCAACGACGACGGGTGCTCGCGTTCCTCCCGGTCCATCTGGTTGAGATACGTCTGCACCATCGCGGTGATGGCGCTGTCATCGAGTTGTGCGTCGGTCTTTCCCGTCAGCGTGCGCGCAATCGTGCGCGGGGTCTCCGTCAACGGTTCGACCCACAACTTGCCCGTGCCGTAGTGCGGATACAGCGACGCGCCCGACGGCGGCGTGTCGACCGTCGCCGGCGTCACCGCGCGCGCCATGGCGACGATCGTCGCGGGCAGCAACGGCTCCGGCGGCTGCGCCGACGGCGTCACGAGCGGTAACCGTGCCGCGCGCGGGTGATGCAGCGCGGCGATCGAGGCCGGACGTGGCAATGCCAGCGCGGCCGACGCGTCCTGCGGCGCAATCTTGCCAACAGCTGGGGTGAACAGGCTGATCTGTCGGTAATGCCCCAGCACCGCGACGAGCAGCGCCACATGCACCGCCGCGGCAAGCAGCCAGCCCCACCACGGCACCCGGCGGCCGCGCGGCAACTCGAAATCGCGGTCAGGCAAGCGTCGGCGCTCCACACGATGCCAGCGCGCGGCCGAGTCGCATCGCCGCTTCGCGCAGTCGGTCGGGCGGCACCGTGAGCGCGATCCGGAAAAAACCTTCGCCGGCGGGTCCAAATCCACTGCCCGGCAACGTGACCACCCCTTCGTCTTCGAGCGCAACGCGTGCAGAATTGCGCCGACGCCAGCCCCGGCGGCAGCGGGATCCACAGGTACATTGCCGCCTGCGGTGAGGCGACCGTGAAACCTGCATCGCGCATTGCCGCAACGGCACCATCACGCCGCCGCGTCAGCTCCGCCACGATCGGCGCGTTGAGTGCTTCGGCGTGGTCGAGTGTCCATGCCGAGGCCTGCTGCAGCGCCAGGAACGGCCCCGTGTCGATGTAACTCTTGACCTTGGTCAGCGCCGAGATCAACGGTGCCGATCCGATCGCGAAGCCCACCCGCCACCCGGTCATCTGGAACGACTTCGACATCGAGAAGAATTCGACGGCGATCTCGCGCGCGCCCTCGATCTCGAAGATGCTCGGTGCCACGTACCCATCGAACGTGATGTCGCAGTACGCGTTGTCATACGCCAGCACGATTTCGTGCGCGCGACAGGTACGGACCAGTCGCTCGAGATAATCGCGCGGCGCGATGGCCGCCGTGGGATTGTTGGGATAGTTGACGTAGACAATGCGGGCACGGCGCAGCGTCTCTTCGGGCAATGCGCCCAGCTCGACCAGGAAATCCTGCTCGGGGCGCAGCGGGACGATCACCGGTTCCGCGCTGGAGAGAATCGCACCGCCGATGTACGCCTGATACCCGGGCTCGGGCACAATGGCCACGTCGCCGGGATTGCAGAGCGCGAGCGCCAGATGCGTCAGGCCCTCCTTCGATCCGATCAGCGGCAGCATCTCCGTGGTCGCGTCGAACCGTTGTCCGAAGCGCCGTTCCACCCAGCCGACCGCTGCCTCGCGGAACGCCGGCAGCCCCTGCTGAAACCCGTACTTGTGCAACGCCGTCACTCCGAGCGCTTCCCGCAGCGCGTCGGTGGTGGCCGCGGGGGCCGGTCCGTCCATGTCGCCGGCGCCAAGATCAATCACGTCAACCCCCTGCGCCAGGAGACGACGCTTGATCGCGGGGATTGCGGCGAGGGGATATCCCGGGAGTCGGGCCACGCGGTCGCTCGGACGGATCATGCGGCAGCCGCCGCCTGCACCGGATTGCGCAGCACGCCGATCCCGGGAATCTCGACGTCGAAGACATCCCCGGGGTGCAGCGGGCTGGTCCCGGCCGGCGTGCCGGTGAGAATCAGGTCGCCGGATTCGAGCGTCATGACATGACTGATGTATTCGATGATCTGCGACAGCCCGAAGATCATCTCCCGGGTCGACCCGCGCTGCTTTTCGACGCCGTTGAGGCGGCCGATCACCTGCAGGTCATCCCACGCGACGTCAGTTGCCACGGGACCCATGGCGCAGAAGGTGTCGAAGCCCTTCGCGCGGGTCCACTGACTATCGGTGCGTTGCAGGTCGCGCGCGGTGACATCGTTGGCGCAGCAGAATCCGTGCACGTGCGACGGCGCGTCGGCCTGCGCGACCTTGCGCGCGGTCCGGCCGATCACGATGCCGATCTCGGATTCGTATTCGACCTGATGGGATTGCGGTGGCAGCACGATCGCCTCGCCCGACCCGATCAACGACGACGGCGGCTTGAGAAAGATCAGCGGCTCCGACGGCACGTCGTTGCCAAGTTCGCGCGCGTGTGCCGCGTAGTTGCGGCCAACGCAGACGATCTTGCCGGGACGTGTCAGCTTCACGTAGCAGCTCCGATTCCATGACGTGCGAAGAAATCCTCGCACTTGGTGCGCACCTGCGCCCACGATCCGATCACCCGCTCGGCCGGCGGCAACCCTTCGAGCAGCATGGCACCGTACCGCCGGGTGATGATGCGGCGGTCGAGCAGGACCACGACCCCGACATCCTGGGCACCGCGGATCAGGCGCCCGAACCCCTGCTTGAGCTTGAGCGCGGCGTGCGGCAGCAGGTAGCCGAAGAAGCCGTCCTCGCCCTGTTCGGTGAGGCGCTCGAGTCGCGCCGCCGTCAACGGCTCCGACGGCACCTTGAAAGGTAGCTTGGCGATCACCAGGCCCCGCAGTGCACGCCCCGGCACATCGACGCCTTCCCAGAATGAATCGGTGCCCAGCAGAATCGCGTTGCCGGCGTCGCGAAAGCGACGGATGAGGTGATCGCGCTGCGCCTCGCCCTGCATCAGGATCGGAAAGCGACTTCCCAACTCCTGGCGCACGATCGCACCGACCCGCCGCAGCGCCGCGTGCGACGTGAAGAGGACGAAGAGGCCCCCATCTGCCGCCCACGCCAGGTCGCTGACAACTTGGGCCACCGCCGCGTCGTGGGCGGCCTCATCCTCGCGCGGGTCGGGGATGTCGTCCGGGACACCGAGCAGGCAGTGGTCTTCGTAGGGGAATGGCGATGGAAAGATCTCCTGCGTCGTGAGCGGCGATCCTTCACCGGCCAGCCCGATGCGCGATGCGAGAAAGCTGAACTCACCACCGGCGGCGAGCGTGGCACTGGTCAACGCAACGGTGGTGACGCGATCGAACAGCAGCTCGCGCAACATCGGGGCGAGGTCGAGCGGCACCGCGCTGAGCTGCAGCGTCGGCGTCTTCAAGCCGCTTCGTTCCATCCAGCGCACATCGGGCGGCCGCCCGGCCGCCGGCCGCAGCGTGGCGTTGAGCCCGTCCGCCACCGCGCCCAACCGCCGCACCACGCCGCGGCACTCGTCGATCAATCGCTGGCGTCGCTCGGTCTGGTCATCCTGCGTCATCCGCTCGGCCACGGTCTCGATCAGGTCGGCAATGACGCGAAAGGCGCCGACGGTATGATCGAGTTCGCGCGTCAGCCCGGCGTCCCAGATCGGGTGCCGTGCGAAATCGTCGTCCAGCCTGAGTTGCCCCGCCGCGCCGGTGGCCGCATGGTCGAACAGCCGGACAAACAACGCCTCGACCGCCGTACGTGCCTGCGTGACGGCAGGGATCAGCCGCTCGCGCACCAGGTCGAGCGACGCACGACCGAGGAGGTCGTCGCTGCTCATGAGGTCGTGCTGCAGCGCGGGTAGCAGTCCCTTGCCGCGCCGCTCCAGGCGGTTCAGCACGCGCTGCACGCCGCGACTCGACACCTGCGAGCCGAGATGTCCCGCGGCCACGTCTTCGAGATGATGCGCCTCATCAAGGATCAACCGCTGGTAGTCGGGCAGCACCGCGGGGGAATCCCAGTTGTCCGACGCGTGCCGCACCGCGAGATCGGCCGCCAGCAGATGATGATTGACGACGACGACATCGGCATGGGCAGCGTGGCGACGCGCGCGGAACACGAAGCAGCTGTCGTAGTGCCGGCACTTGTTGCGAGTGCAGAGATCGGGTTCGGCCGACACCTCGTCCCACAGCTCTCCGGCCGGCGGCACCGGGAGGTCGGCCAGCGTGCCGTCGCTGGTCTGCGCGGCCCACGCCACCAACCCCAGCAGTTCGTCGAGCTTGTTGCCTTCGAGCAGGGAATGTTGCGACGCGGTCGCCATGTCGAGGCGCGCTCGGCAGAGATAGTTGCGCCACCCCTTGAGCAACGCGAACGACGGCTGATAGTCGTCGTCGGCGAGCGCGCGCTGGAGCAGCGGCAGGTCCTTCCCGACGAGCTGCTCCTGGAGATTGATCGTGTTGGTCGAGATGACGGTGCGTTCGTGGTTGGCGCGTGCCCACGCCAGCGCGGGCACCAGGTACGCAAACGATTTGCCCACCCCGGTGCCGGCTTCGAGCATCAGCACGCCGCCGTCGTTGTAGGCATCCACCAGGTACGCCGACAGGTCGCGCTGGCTCTGGCGGTCCTCATAGCTCCCCATCAGCCGCGCGATCGGCCCATCCTCGCCGAGGAGCGCGATCACCGCGAACGGGTCGAGCGGCGTCACGGTCCGTGCGCGCGCAGGCGCGCGGTCGTCGTCATCGCTGCTCCGGAAGTCGCGATCGCTCACGTCTTGAGTTCTCGCTTCCGGGCAGCGGGAAAGAGCACATTGTTGAGCATCAACCGATAGCCGGGGGAATGCGGATGCAACGACAGATCGGTTGGCGCGTTCCCGATGGCGTGCTCGGGATCCTCGGGGTCGTGCCCGCCGAGGAACGTCCAGGTACCCTTGCCGCGCTCCCCGTGGATGTACTTGACCCACGGCGCGCCGGGCTCCTGCGCCAGCACCACCACCTCCGGTTTCACGCGGGTGCGGCGGAACGATGTCGTCAGGCCGTAGAAATCCGGAATCACCTGGCGATGGTTCTGCACCAGCATCGTCGCGACCGGATCGATCTTGGCGGAAAAGTTGAACAGCTCGAACGCCCCGAGTGGTTGGCGTTGCGGTGTATTCACGAGGTGCCCGTCGATATCGCTGAACGCCGCGATGGCCGGCGACAGGAAGAGCTGGGCGTCGTGAAAGGCCAGCGCCTGCTCCCAGTGCATCTTGCTCGACGCGTCGGGATCCATCGGCGTGCCATCGGCGTACGCGGCGGCGATATCGACGCCCTCACTTGCGAGTGCGAGGTCGAGCGTCTCGGTCGCCGTGCACATCGCGAACAGGAACCCGCCGCGCCCCACGAACGCCGCGATGCGTTGCGCCACCGCCCGCTTGACATCGGGGACGTTGGCATAACCCAGCTGGGTGGCCGTGCGCTGATAAAGATCCATCATCTCCTGCAGCCAGGGCGCGCCCGCCGACGTGAGCACGAACTTGGAGTACTGGCCGGTGAAGTCCTCGTGATGCAGATGCAGCCAGTCGAAATCGCCCAACCCGACGCCGAGCACTTCCGGATCCCAGACACGCTGGTACTGAATCCCGGCGTACTTGAGCGCCATGGTCACGGCGTCATCCCAGGGCGGCGCATCGGGCGGAGCGTACACCGCGACGCGCGGGACTTTCTCCAGGGGAATCGTGTCCATGTTGCTCGCCGCGATCTGGCCGCGGGCGTCGTTCACGGCCGCATCGTCGATCGGTTCGATCGTCACCCCGGCCAGCGCGGCATCGCGCTGCATGGCATCGGACGCCGGAAACCAGAACGCGCCACCGCGGTAGTTGAGCCACCATTCGCCCCGCTCCCCGCGCTCGAGCGCACGGAACGCCAGACCGTATGCCTTGAGATGATCTTCTTGCGCATCATCCATCGGCACCAGCACCGACCCGGCGGCCCGGCGCGACGCACCCCGCCACCAGGCGTGGCGAGGGAGGAAGAGTGTCACGCCGCCGGCGACGCCGGTACGCATGAAATCACGCCGCCGCATCAGGGCACTCCTCGACCGGGCACCGCCAGCGAGTCGCGCAACTGGCGCGCTTCGGGCACCACCGCGCTCTCGGGAAAGTCGATAATCAGCTGCGCCAGTGCGGCGCCCGCCTGCCGGGCGCTGTCGCGCGCCACGCTGATTCGCGCGAGATCGAGCCGCGCGAGCGCGGCTGCCGCGGGGGCCTCCTTGATGTCGGCTTCATGCAGCAAGGGCACGGCGCCGCTCGTGTCGTGCCGCGCCAGCGCGATGCGCGCAGCCATGAGCCGCGTCTGGGCGGCGCCGACCGCCCCGAACGCCGGCGCCGCAGCCGCCAGCTGAGTCACCGCACGCGCCGAGTCACCGCGGGCCAGCGTGAGCAACGCCGCACCGAGCGGCGGCGACGAGTCCTGTCCCACGCCCTGCAGCAGGCTCAACAGTTCGACGCGATCGACCGCGGCATCCCGCGGCGTGCTGTAGGGACCGGCCATCTTGAATTGCAGGGCGGCACTGCCGAGATCGCCCTGATACAGGCTCAAGCGGGCGCGCAAGTCGAACGCTTCGATGCTCGAATCGGTGGCGACCAGCGCGCGGGCCCGCGCGAAGTCGCCGGTCGCCGCCCACGCCATCGCGATGCGACGCGCCAGTGCATCGTGCTCATCGAGATCGATGCTGCGACCGAGTCGAGTCAGCAAGCTCTCCGCCTGCGCCGGATGGTGCTCCGCGATCAGTACGCTGATCATAACGCGTGAGCTGGTCGACTCGGCGGAGCCTGGCCCCGGCGTGCCGCGCATCATTGCCAGCGCCCGGCGCGCGCCGGTTTCGTCACCGGCGTTGGCGAAGGCCTGGGCCGCCGTCAGCAAGGTGGTGTCACGTTGCGCCGTCGGTTGCCGCGCCGCGAGCAGTTCAGCCGTCGACGCCACCGCGAGTTGCGACGCGCGATCCGCGTGCGGCTTCAGGTCGTCCACCACCTGGGCCAGCAGCGCGTTGGCCGCAGCACTGTCCGCCGGCAGCGCCGCCCGGACCATCGCGGCGCCAGCGGCCGGGTCGCCCCACTGCAGCGTCAACAACCCGAGCATCTGCCGCGCCTCGAGCGTGGGCGTGGCGCCGAGCACGCGACGGACCGTATCGCGCTCGGCGGGCGCGACCTGCGCGAGCACGCCCACCGTGCCTTCGCGGAATTGCGGCGTCGCATGTACCACAGCGGCCCACTCTCGCGCCGCGCCGGCGATGTCACCGGTGCGCTGCAGCAGTTCCGCCCGCTCGATCGAGAGCGCTCCGTGCCCGAGTCGTGCCTGCCCGACATCCAGCGCGTGGCGCGCCTGGGCGACGTCACGCGCGTCGAGCGCCGCCTGGGACCATTCACGGTACGGCTCGTCGTCCCCGGGATCACGTGCGCGACCAGCGGGTTGCATACTTCTCGGCCGAGTCCGCGCGGCCCTCGGCGGCAAAGGTGCGCGTGGCGACGCCGAGCACCTCGGCATCGGTGGAGTCCGCTGCCACGGCCCGGTGGATCAGCGAATCCAGTGCAGCCCGGCGTCCCAGCTTGGGGAGGACGTGTTCCATGCCCGTCAACGCCGCGCCGTTCGCCGGCTGGGACTGCAGTATGCCGCCGTAGAGCGCTGCGGCATCGCTCCACGCCCCATGCCGCTCGGCCTCCAGGGCGCGGCCCACCGCCGTGGGATCGTGGGCGCGCACGCCAATGACCTGCGCGGGCGCACGCGCCGCCAGCCCCAGCGACAGCACAATCGGCAGCACGCACCCGGAATGCACCACGCGCTTCATGGATGCGCCGGTGCGGTGTCCGCGCCGGATGCGGTCGCCGGCGTCTGCGTCAGGCGCTGGAAGTAATCGACGACGCGGCGCCGCTCCTCCGGCTGCAGTCGCTGCAGCGCATCCCAGTTGGGCAAGCGGATTTCGCCAATGCCATAGCGGATCCTGGCATCGAGTGCGGGCGGAATCGCCGGTGGCGCATCCCGGGCCGTGGTCGCGTGCCGCTCGCGCGACACGTCATCCTGCTGGCCTTGCAGCGTGCGGCCGGCATCGAGCATGTGGGTGTAGAGCCGTTGCTGTTCCTGCACCACATCGGGATTGAGTTGCCCGGCTTCAAGGCTCCGCGCCAGCTCGTGCGCCTGACGCGCCATATCGCCCGCCCCGGGCAGCAGACCGCTCGCGCGCATGCGATCGAGTTGCTGTGCCAGCGCCCGCTGTTGCAGCGCGAGCTGCATCAACTGCTGCGCGCTGCCGAACCCCTGTTGTAGCGAGGCGCCCCCCTGCCGCGCGAGATTGCCCTGCTGCCCCGCCATGCGCTGCATTTCCTCCATCGCTTCGGGCACGCCGCTGCCGGATTGCGATCCATTGACGCGATCCCTCGACAGCACCAGCGCAAACGCTGCCACCGCCAACGCGTCCACCGCATCGTTCGCCTTGCCTGCCGCCGCCCGCGTGTCGGGGTTCGCCTTCGACACGGCACTCACCGCGTCGCGCATGTCCTGGCGCGCCTCGGCCAGCGCAATGCCCGCCTGCGGCGACATCAGCGCGTTGAGTCTGGCCGCGGCGTCGACCTGATTGGCCACCTTCCCGGCGCCCTCTTCGATCAGGCCCTGGGTGCTTCGTGCCTGCAGCAGCATGGCGCCTTGCGCCATGGCCGCCGCGACCGCCAGTTGCTGCCGCGTGAGCCGCGCCGTTTCCGCCAGGGCGCGCTCGATGGCGTGTTCGACGTCGGCGCGCATCTGCGCCTGCATGTTCCGGCCGTTCTGCGCGATCTGCTGCGCCGCGTTGCGCAACTCCGACTCGGCCTGCTTCCCCGCGGCGGTGGCCGTCGCCGTCGGCGTCGGCGAGTTGGCCGCGGCCTGCTGCTGCATCTGCGTCGACGCCTGCCGGACCATCGCCCCGGCTTCGTGCAAGCCCTGCTGGGTGCTTGTCGACGGCACGCGCGTCGCGACGCTGTCGACCCGTCGGGCGAGCGAGTCCGTCCGCGATGCGAGCGCCGCCTCGCGCCGCGCGGCCGCGGCAGTGTCGCTCCCCGGGTGGGGACTCAACGCACGTTGTTCATCGGCAAGCTGCGAGGCGCGTTGCGCCAGGTCGGTGATCGAGGTTTCGAGCGCCGCACGCTTGAACAACTCGCGGGCCTGGTCCATCGCGCGCTGCAACTGCGCCTCCTGCTGGGCGAGGGCCTGCAGCGCCTGCTGCGTCGCCGCCGGGTCGAGCGCCGTGATGGCCTGCTGCAATGCGGCGAGGCGGGCGCGGAGTTCCGGCGACAGTGCCTGATCGAGCAGGCGGTTGATCTCGCCCAGGTCGCGCGCCAGAGCGGAGTCGGCCGGGCCGTCACGTTGCGCCATCTCGCGCAGCTGCTCGAGGTTGCGTTGGAGCGTTGCCGCATCGTCGAGCACGCGCTGGGTCGATTGGGCGACCGTCGTGGCCTTGCGCGCCGCGTCGCTGCTGAGCGGCGCCGCCCCGCTGGCGTCGGGGCTGCCGTCGCTGTCGCTCGCACGCTGGCGTTCGCGTGACAGGTCGTCCGCGGCTTGCTGCGCGTGCGCCGATTCGCCGGCCACCGAATCGAACGCGGCGCCCGCCTGTTCGGTCGCGCGATCGCGCGCCGCGCGTTGCTCCGCCGCGGTCGGAATGCGGACGACGAACTCGCGCGACCGTCCGATGTGATGGGCGGGCGCGTTGTCCATCGCCGCCGCGATGTAGTGCAGCGTGTCACCCGGCGACAGGTGGAGCGCCGCGAGATCGAGCGCCGCCGTCAACAGCGCGCGGTCGACGGTGCCGGCCGGCAGCGGCAGCGGTGTGCGCTCCACGGGACCGGACGTGCCGCGATGGAATTCGATCCATGCCGACGTGACTCCGTGATCGTCCCGGACGCCAATCACCAGGCCGAGCGACATGGCCGACGTGGCGACGGTGTCGGCACCCGGAACGGCGATCTCCACCGCCGGGGCGCTGTCGGTGACGAGCTGCAGCGGCAACGTCGGCAACTGGCCCTGCAACGAGTCGCCGCCGACGGTCGTCAGCTGCAGCTGCCAGCGCCCGGATTGCCGCGGCATCAACGTGCCGTGGAACGCCGCGTCCTGCACCGCGAGACTGTCGACGCCGTCCGGGCCCTGCAGCGTCGCGCCGCGCAATGCCGTCGTGGCGCGGCCTTGCAACGCCAGCCGGGTGCCTTCCGGAAGCACCAGCGTGTCGCCGCTGACGGACAGCGTTTCGTCGTCGAGTCCGAGATACGCCGGGTAGTGCGCGGTCGCCGTCACGCTGCCAAGAAAGGCCGGCAGCCGCACCGCGACACGGATCTCGGGCGACCGCCGTCCGTCGGCCTCGACCTGTGCCACCAGATCGGCGGTGAGTGGCGCCGTGGTGACGGCAGCGTCGCCGCGCCCATCGAGCAAAATCCGCGACGTTCGCCACGCTTCACCAGGCGCGCGCAGGTACAGCGTGGCCTGCCGATGCCCGAACGCCGCCACGTCGAGCACCGCGCGGTCGCCGCGGCCGACGCTGCTGCGTCGCGCGTGCAGCTGCACCGGTGCGGTCAGCGCGCGCCACGCGTTGTATGGATGCCAGAGCGCCGCGGCGGCGCCGTCGGTCGGCCGCGCAGCAATCAGCACGATCGCGGCGGCGAGGAGCGTGGCCGCGGCGCCGAGCGTGCGGCGACGTTCGCGGCGCACGACCGGCGTCAGGGCGCCTGCTGCCGCGGCCTGCACTTCTCCGGCGCGCCGCTCCACGGCGGCACCGTGCAGACCGGCGCTCGTGCCAGGCGCCGACTCGTCGAGGAGCGTCGTCAGCGCACCGCGGCGCCACTCGCCCGATTGCTCGAGGTACTGTCCCACGACGCGAGCGCTCAGGCGGCCCATGGCGCGCCAGGCCAACCACGCCGCGCCGGCGATCGCCACCAGCGCCGCGCTCCAGGCGCACAACGTGGCCACCGGTCCGTTCGCCACCTGCCACCGCAGCAAACACGCGGTGGCGGCGAACGCCAACGCCGCCACCGCCACGCCACCGACGCATGCGGCGGTGCCGCGCAACGCGCGCCATGGCCGCGCCACATCATCCAGCGCGTGCCCGAGCACCGATCCGCTCATCGGCCGCCGTATCCCACGGCGTACGCGAACAGATTCACGCCCATGCGCAGCGCGGCTTCGTGCTTGGCGGCCGGATCGTGATAGACCGTGGTGTCTTCCCAGCCGTTGCCGAGATCGCTCTGATAGGTGTAGTACACGGCGAGCCGGCCGTTGATGAAGATGCCGAAGCCCTGCGCCGGTTTGCCGTCGTGTTCATGGATCTTGGGGACGCCGGCGGGGAAATCGTAGATCAGGTGATAGATCGGATGGTCGAGCGGCACCTGCACCAGCGGACGGTCGGGAAACAGCCGCTTGATCTCGCGACGGAATGACGCATCCAGGCCGTAGTTGTCGTCGACGTGCAGAAAACCGCCCTGCATCAACCACTTGCGCAGGATCTTGAGGTCGTTGTCGCTCCAGTGAATGTTGCCGTGACCGGTGACATGCAGGAACGCGACGTCCCACAACGCGGGATCCGTGAGCTTGACGACCACCTCGGCGGGCGCGATCGGGATGTCAGTGCGTTCCCGGATCGCGGCGATCAGGTTGGGCAGGCTGGACGGATTGGCGTACCAGTCGCCACCGCCGTCGTAGTGCAGTCGTCCGATCGCCGCGGCAGGCGTCACCCGGGCGCCTTGCGCCGCGAGCGGTACCGCACCGCCCAGCCCGACGAGGCAGGCGAGCAGCGCCTTCATGCCTGCTCGGTCACACACCGATAGGCCTCATTGCGCGGGAGTCCGAATCGCACCGACACCATCTGCACCACATCCTTGCGCGACGCACCAGCGGCGAGTTGTTCGCGAATGGCCGCGATCACTTCCGCCGGGTCCGCGACGTCACCGGCCGCGGCGTCCACAGGATTGCCGGCGACGACCACCGTCAGTTCGCCAATCGGGGCATGGTCCTCGTAGTACGTTCGCAACGCGTCGAGAGTGCCGCGACGCACCTCCTCGTGCAGCTTGGTGAGTTCGCGTGTCACCACGGCCGCGCGGGTGCCCCCGCACACCGCCGCGAGATCGCCGAGCAATTCGACCAGCCGAGGCGCCGCTTCGAACATGACCACGCTCCACGGCTCGCCGGCGACGCGCTCAAGCAGTCGCCGACGCGCCGCCCCCTTGCGGGGCAGGAAGCCGAGGAACAGGTACCGATCGCCGCTCACCCCAGCGACCGACAACGCCGTCGCCACCGCCGACGGACCGGGAATCGGTACCACGCTGAATCCGGCATCCCAGGCCGCCGCCACGAGATCCACCCCCGGATCGCTGATGGCGGGTGTGCCGGCG
Organism: uncultured Gemmatimonadales bacterium; assembly: GCA_963796635.1. Taxonomy (GTDB): domain Bacteria; phylum Gemmatimonadota; class Gemmatimonadetes; order Gemmatimonadales; family GWC2-71-9; genus Palsa-1233. The sequence continues at coordinate 810,953 of CAWCMH010000001.1, read as the reverse complement.
TCGGTCACCAACGCGACGTCCCGGCCCTGCCGCAGGATGTCGAGGAGCGCGTCGTGCCGGGTCGTGGCGGAGTGGGCGTGGTAGGAAAGCAGCCTGGGATGCGCGTCGATCGCGTGCAACAGGCCCAGCGTGCGGCGGGTGTCTTCGGCGGCAACCGTGTCGACCGCGCGCAGGGTGGCTGCGGCGCGCGGCGACAGGTCATTCAGGTTGCCGAGCGGGGTGGCAACGACATACAGGGTTCCGGCCATGCCTGAAAGAAAACCGAACCCCGGCTGCGGCGCTCAGGCGCCGCCGACCTCGCTCAGGCCGCCAGGTGCTGGTTGATCTTCGCTTCCAGCGCCGGCCGCGGATGGGCGCCGACCAGGGTGTCGACGTGCTTGCCGTCCTTGAAGAAAACCAACGTCGGAATCGACCGTACGTTGTACTTCATGGCCGTCTGCTGATTGGCGTCGACATCGAGCTTCGCCACCTTGATCTTGCCGGCGTAATCCTTCGCCAGCGCGTCCAGGGTCGGCGCAATCATGCGGCACGGACCGCACCACGTTGCCCAGAAATCCACGAGCACCAGTCCCTTGGAACCGGTCACTTCACCGTCGAACGTCGTGTCCGTCACTGCCACCGTGTGTTCACTCATCGCTCTCGCCGCTCCTTGTGATCCCGCATTAGGTTCACCCGCATGTCCCCGACCATTGCCCATCTCGGCATTGCCGTCGCCGATCTCGACGCCGCCGTCGCCTTCTATCGCGAGGTCCTGCACGTCTCCGTGCGCGGTCCCGAAGTGGCCGACGGTGCCCGGATCATCCACCTGGATTTCGGCGATGCCGCCGTCGAGCTGCTCGAGCCCGAATCGCCCGACTCTCCGATCGGCCGCTTCCTCGCTCGTCGCGGTCCCGGTCTCCATCATATCTGTTACCGCGTCCCCGACCTCGACGCCGCGCTGGCGGCCTGCCGGGAACACGGGTTCACCCTGATCGACGAACAGCCCCGCCCCGGCGCCGGCGGACATCGCATTGCCTTTGTCCATCCACGGGCGACCGGCGGCACGCTGATCGAACTCACCGAATAAGCCCGTACGTTGCCATGGCGCTAGAACACCGGGTCAGGGTTGGCCGTTCCCGTTCTGGCAGGGCCGGTTGATTTGCGCCGCCTGCGCCAGGTCGAAGGATTCCACCACCCAGCCGTGCTTGGTATGGGCGGTGACGACCGGGATCGTCACGCGGCAGGCGTTGTGCGACAGCTGCGTGGTGACCGTCCGGCCGCCGTGCGCGGTCGGCAGGTCGCCCAGCGCGTGCGCCTGTACCCCGTGCAGAAAGAGCTGAATGGTCAACATCCGCTCCTCGTACTTGGGGGGCTGATGGGTGTCGTACGACGAGCCCTTGCGGGTCCCGAACAATTGCGCCATGCGGGTGAGGTTGCTGTCTGCCACGGCGCGCATAAACTCCTCCACGGCTTGCGCCGGCGACGGTGCCGCCTGCGGGGCCTGCGCCGCGGCCGCCGATACTGTCAGCAACACGAGCGTGGCCCCGCGCGACAGGTTTGCCAACAGCATGCAGCCTCCTCGCCAAGTGGTTGGCCGAAACGTAATACCCCGGACTGTCCATGCGACCGATGCGTCTGCACGTCAATGTCGATCACGTCGCGACGGTGCGGCAGGCCCGCCAGACCGACGAACCCGACCCCGCCCTGGCCGCCCGCGCCGCCGAACTCGGCGGGGCCGACGGCATCACCTTTCACCTGCGGGAAGATCGGCGTCACATCAACGACGCCGACGTGCGCGCCATCGTGGCCACTGCGGCCACCGTGTGCAATTTCGAGCTTGCCGTCCATCCGGACATCGTCGCCCTGGCGTGCGAACTGCATCCGTTTCAAGCCACGCTCGTGCCGGAGCGACGCGCGGAAATCACCACCGAAGGCGGACTCGACCTGTCGACGCGTGACAGCCGACTGCGGAGTGCGATCCGCCAACTCGACCAGGCCGGCGTGCACGTGTCGCTGTTCATCGACCCGACCACGTCCGCGATCGATCAGGCCAAGGACCTCGGCGTTCCCGCCATCGAATTGCACACCGGACGCTACGCCGATCACTGGCGCGAGAGTGACGCGGCGCTCGGGCAGTTGCACCACGCCGCCGACTACGCCGCGTCGCTCGGCCTCGCGGTCCACGCCGGCCATGGTCTCACCTACCCCAACGTGGCGCCGGTGGCACGCATCAGCGCGCTCGAAGAACTCAACATCGGGCACAGCATCGTGAGTCGTGCGATCTTTGTCGGCATGGAACAGGCCGTCCGGGAAATGCGAGCCGCGATCACGGAGCAGCGCGGGTGAGCAGCGCCAGTCGCCGCGCCGAATTTTTTGCGCTCGAGGCGAACGAGTACCTGACCGAGCTGGCACCGCTCGCCGCGGCCCACGACCGGCCCGACGCCGAACGCCTGCTTCGCGGCGCGCGCGCGTTGCGCGGGGCCGCGCTGATGGCCGGCCTGGGCACCTATGCGCGAGCCGCCGCGGGCCTCGAAGCCATCGCCCGCCAGGTGCGCGATCATGCGCTGCCGTGGGAGCCCCACGCGCGCGAGGCCTGGATCGCCGGGCTCGACGCGCTGCGCGCACTGGTGTCGCGCGGATCCAGCTGGCAGGCGGCCGACGACCGCCAGGCGCTGCAACTCGTCGAACAGTTCGAACAGGTGATGCATGGACGTCCCGCGCGCCCGGCCCCCGCGCCGCCGTCGACGCTCACGCCCGGCGTGCGCGCATTCATCGCGCGCGAATCGGCGCTGATCGCCGGATCGCTCGAGCGGGCGTCGCATGCGCTTGCGCCCACGCCGCCCGCCGCCGCACTCGCAAGCGTGCTCGAGCGGATGCAGTCACTGCGCGGACTGGGTGGGTCGGCGGAGCTGTCGCCGCTCCCCGAATTGCTCGACGCGATGGAAGTCGCCACGCGTACCCTGTTGAGCGACTTTCCCGCGCCGCCCGACGTGGCCGGCGTCTTTGCCGAAGCGGCCGCGGCATTGTCCCTCATGGCGCACATGGTCGCCGACACGGGCCAGGTCGAACCGCCGCCGGACCTGCAGGTGATCGCCCACCGCCTGTTGCAGTGCTACGCGAGCGAAGCCGACGTTGTGCCGATCGCGTCACTGGCCCCCGAGGGCGTCGACGCGATCGTGCACGCCGGCACGCCGCCGTCGCAGCTGCCACCCGGCGACCCGATCCCGGTCGAGCTCGTCAGTGTGGGCGATCATCTGCTCGCGGCCGCCGATGCGCTCGCGCGACCGGCGTCCGCGGCGGCCCGCGACCTGCGCCTGTTCGTGCTGTACCGCACGCTCACGGCGATGCCCGCGCGGAGCACCACCGGAAACTTCCTGGCGCCACTCGCCGAGACCATTTCGACCGCGATCAGCAATGAGGTGGCCACTCAGCGGCCCGACGCGTTCATCGCCATGCTGCGCGGCTGTGGCCGGTTTCTGGTCGAGGCCGGCGGTATGCACGATCGGCTGGCGCTGACCAGTCGGCGCGACGCCATCGTCACGTCGCTGATGATGGTGAGTGCCGGCGCCCCGGCCGGTGGCTTCGACCTCGGCGTGCCGGCGCCACCGCGCCAGCCACGCCTTGCGACCACCGCCAGTGCCACCGACCGCTGCCGCACCCGCGGGCCACGAGGCGGCATCGGAAGGCACACCGATCGTCTCGATCGAATCGCTGGCGCCCGATGATGTGGACGACGACGTGGTCGACATCGCCGCGCTCGCGCCGGACAATTCGAGCGACGATGTCGTGGACATCGCATCGCTCGCGCCGGATCACTGGGCGGATGACGTCGTCGACATCGCGTCCCTTGCGCCGGACGACGCGATCGAGGTCATCGTCGACATCGCATCGCTCGCACCGGACGACGCGCGGGCGGTCGTGCTCGACGCCGCGCGGCCGGCAGCGGCCGACGATTTCCGCGACGTGGTCGCAATCGAGTCCCTCGCGCCGCCACCCCCGCCGCGGATTCCCGACCGCGCTCCCGGCGAACCGTCGACACTCGAACGTGCCTTCGGCCGGCGCCGCGAGGTGCAGCGCCAGCGAGCCGGCGAGACCGCGTCCATCGCCGGCTTGATCGGCGCGGACATCGTGCCGATCACGGCGCTGCTCTATCGGGGCACCGCTGCGCTCGTCCGCGCCGATGAGGTTCGGATCCAGATTCGCGACTTGCTGCGCGGTGGCGCGACCACGCTCGATTCGCTGCGGCCCCACATCGACGAACTCCTCGACCTGGTGCCATTGGCGCGCGATGCCGCCTGAGCGGCGCGGCACGCGCGCGCTGCAGATCCTCGCCGGCGTCGTCATTTCCGCGGCCCTGGTCTGGTGGGCCTTCCGGAAGGAACCGCTGTCGCAGGTCTGGGGCATCATCCGGACCGCGCGGGTGCTGCCGATGGCCCTCGCCGTCGTTGTCGCGACGCTGCCGTTCGCCTTGCGCGTCCCGCGCTGGAAGTTGCTGCTGCACCGCGATGACGGCACGGCCATTCCGTCACGATCGTTGTGGCAGGCAATCGCGATCGGGTTCGCCGCCAACAACGTGCTGCTGTTGCGCGCCGGGGAATTCCTGCGGGTCGCCGCGATCAGCCGCCTCGCACCAGTGTCGTTCGCGGCCGCGTTGTCGAGCGTCGCGGTCGAGCGCGTGCTCGATGCGCTGGTGGTGGTGACGCTGCTCGGCATCGGACTGCTGGGCGGCCACCTGACCGGGGCCACCACGATGGGGGCCAAGGCCGAGTGGATCGGCGTCATCTGCGTGGCCACGATGCTCGCGGCGATCGTGGCGGCGTGGCAGCGCGAAACCGCGCTGCGGATCTTCGAGCGCCTGCTCCCGTCAGGACGCGTCGCGCGCCAGCTGGTCGCCTTCGTCGACCAGGTGTTGCGCGGGCTGGGCGCGCTGCGCGATCCGGGTCGAGCCGCGCCGATCATCGGCTGGTCGGTGATCATCTGGCTGGTCAACGCCGCGGGGTTCTACCTCGCATTCAAGGCGTTCGACTTTGCGGTCCCGTTCAGTGGGGCCCTGGTGCTGCAGGGGGCCGTGATGATCGGCATTGCGGTGCCGTCAACCCCTGGGTACGCGGGCGTGTTCGAGACGGCGATCTACGCCACCCTGCTGCTGTACGGCGTCGATCAGGCGCACGGACTCGCGTACGCGATCCTGTTTCACGTCACCACCTTCGTGCCGATCACGTTGTTCGGGGCAATCGCGGCCATCCGGACCGGCGTGCGGCTCCGCCCGGCGGCTGCGACGACCAGTGTAGCGTCATGATGGACACGATTGCGCGCGACTGTCCCGCCAAGGTCAATCTCTTCCTCCGGGTGCTGGCGCGCGAACACGATGGCTATCACGGCATCGAGACGCTGTTCTGTCGGCTCGCGCTGCGTGACACGCTGTCGGTCCACCGCGCCGCCGAGGGAATCACGCTCGATGTCACTGGCGCCGACGTCGGGGCCATGCGCGACAACCTGGCCTGGCGCGCCGCTGACGCCGTGTTGCAGGCCACGGGCCGTCGCTTCGGCGTGGTGATGCGGCTCGACAAGCGTATTCCCGCCGCGGCCGGGCTCGGCGGTGGCTCCAGCGATGCCGCCGCCGCGCTGCTCGCCGTGAATCAGCTCGCCAATCAGGCGATTCCGCGTGCCGAGCTGCTGCACATGGCGTATCGGCTGGGGGCCGACGTGCCGTTCTTCATGCTGGAGACCGGGACCGCACTCGCGTGGGGTCACGGCCAACGGATGCTGCGGCTACCGGCGCTACCGGCGGCGCCGGTGCTGTTACTGCTTCCGCCGACGCCGATCGCGACGGCCGATGCATATGGCTGGCTCGACCAGGCGCGACAGACGGGCGATGGGCGTGGCAGTGTCGCGCTCGACGCCGACGTGCTGAGCCACTGGGGCGATGTCGCCCGATTGGCGGGCAACGATTTCGAGTCGGCGATCTTCGGCCGCTTCCCGGCCATTCACCGCGCCTTCGAGGCCCTCACGGGCACGCGTCCACTGCTCTGCCGGATGAGTGGCTCGGGGTCGGCGCTGTTCGCCGTGTATCGCAACGCCCGCGATCGCGACGATGCGGCGATGGAGCTGGGCACGAAGCACGGCGTGCTGGTGAAGACGGAGACTGGCTAGCTAAATTGGCGGCGCAGCAGTGCCCCTTCGTCTAACGGCAGGACAGCGGCCTTTGGAGCCGTGAATCTTGGTTCGATTCCAAGAGGGGCAATGACCAGCGGCGCGCAAAGCGCGCTCCTGGTCATCCCGAGCGGAGCGAGGGATCGGTCTCCCCCACAGCGACGTCATCCCGAGCGAAGCGCTCGCACCGCGAGCGCGCCGCCGGTCGCACCGACAGCCCTCCCAGACCACCTTTACCGGACGACCTGCGCGCCGCACCGGCGAACGCAGTCGCTGCGCGGAGAGTCGTGCGCGCACCGCTCTCGAGGAGGCAGGCATGATCGGCCGCATCGCATGGGTGCTGTGCCTGACGGGATTGAGCATCCACACCGCACTCCCCGCGCAGGTGGTGGTCGACGCGCCGCTCAGCCACGGCACCCTGGCATTCGACGCCCACGCCACGCTGGGTGCATTCACCGGCACCACATCGGCGATGTCCGGCAGGATTACCGGCGGCGCGTCCTTGGCCGACGTGACCGGCTGGGTCGAGACGGCTGCGAGCACCCTCACCACCCACAATGGCCATCGCGACCGCGACATGGCCAAATCGCTCGACGTCGCACACTACCCGACGATCCGCTTCGACCTGGCCCAGCTGGCGGTGGGCCAGCCCAGCGGCGATTCGGTCGCCGTGACCGCGCGGGGACAGTTCCGGATTCACGGAACCACCCGGCCCGACAGTATTCCGGGGTGGGTCTGGGTGCACGATGGCACCAGCCGCTTTCGCGGCGCCGTGACGCTCGATGTGAAGGACTACGGGGTGAGCGGGTTGAGCAAGATGCTGGGCGTGCTCAAGATGGACGAACGGATCCTGGTCCGGATCGACGTCACGTTCGGGACGTGACGCGGCGGGTCGGTCCTCGCGGCCTGCACTGATCGGCGACCTCCGAACCCGCGCCGTTTGACCCACTCTCCCCCGGCAATTATCTTGTCGGGCTCCAGTTATGGCTGAATTGACGCTGACCCCGAAGCCCATGCTCTTGCTCTGCGGGTCCGCCAACCGGCCGCTCGCCGAGGAGATCGCGGCACAGCTCGAGACCAGGCTGTGCAACGTGGCTACTCGGCGGTTTGCTGATGGCGAGATCTTCGTCAAGATCGACGAGAATGTGCGGGGCCGGGACGTGTATGTCATCCAGCCCACCAATCCGCCGGCCGAAAACCTGATCGAGCTGCTGCTCCTGATGGACGCGGCGAAGCGGGCCAGCGCGGCGCGGATCACCGCCGTGATTCCCTACTTCGGGTATGCCCGGCAGGACCGCAAGGATCAGGGCCGGGTGGCGATTTCGGCCAAGCTGATGGCCAACATGGTGTCGATTGCCGGCGCGGATCGGGTGCTCGCCGTCGATTTCCACCAGCATCAACTGCAGGGGTTCTTCGACCTGCCGGTCGATCACCTGTACGCGGCGCCGGTGTTCACGCAGCACTACCGGCAGAAGGGACTGAAGGACATCGCCGTGGTGGCGGCAGACGTCGGATCAGCCAAGATGGCGCGCGGCTTTGCCAAGCGCCTGAATGGCACGCTGGCGATCATCGACAAGCGTCGCACCACCGCCAACGTGGTCGACGCCGTCAACGTGGTCGGCGAGGTCGAGGGGCGGAACTGCATCATCCCCGACGACATGATCGACACCGGCGGGACGATGTCCGAGGCGGTGCACGCGCTCAAGAAGCTCGGCGCGCGCGACATCTACATCTGTGCCACGCACGCGCTGCTGTCGGGACCGGCGGTGCAGCGGCTGTCGGAGTGCCCGGTGACGGAAGTCGCCGTCACCAACACGATTGCATTACCACCGGAGCGGCATTTTCCCGCGCTCAAGGTGCTGTCGATCGCCGCCATGCTGGCGAAAGTGATCGGATACACCCACAGCGACCAGTCGGTGTCGTCGCTGTTCGACTGACGGAGATCGAGGACCATGCAGACAGTGAATCTCGCCGCGGAATCGCGCAGCAACACCGGCAAGGGTGCCGCCCGCTCCTTGCGGCGCGCCGGCAAGGTGCCGGCCGTGATCTACGGCTCATCCATCGCGGCGCAGGCGCTCGCGGTCGACCATCAGGTGCTGGGCCGGTTGCTGGAAACCATCGGTGGCGAAGCCGCGCTGCTCGACGTGTCGATCGACGGGGCCGCGCCCATCCGCGCGCTGGTGCGCGAGGTCCAGCGCAATCCGGTGCGGCGCAGTGACGTCATTCACCTCGACCTGTACGCCGTCGTCGCCGACGAGGCGATCGAGGTCGACGTGCCGGTGCACATCGTGGGCACCGCCGAGGGCGTCCGCAACCAGGGCGGCGTCCTTGACCACCACCTGCATCGCATCACACTCAAGGTGCTGCCGGGCGAGATTCCCGATCACATCGAGATCGACGTCACCAACCTGATGCTCGGCCACGCGATCCACATCAGCGACATCACGGTCGCGAACGGCGAGATCGTCAACGATGACGGCGTGTCGATCGTGTCGGTGATCGCGTCGCGCGCCGAGATCGCGGCCACCCCGGTGGCCCCGGTCGAGGGCGCGCCCGAAGTGATCAAGAAGGGCAAGGGCGAGGAAGGCGAACCCGAGGCGGCCGCGCCAGCGAAATAGGTGGCCAAGGCGATCGTCGGACTCGGCAACCCGGGCCCGGAGTACCAGGCCACGCGGCACAACGCCGGGTATCTTCTCGCCGATCACCTGGCCGCACAGTGGCAGCTGGGTCCGTTCCGGCGGGCGGACGATGCGGTCGCCGTCACGGGCACGGTGGGCGGCGTCGCAGTGCGCATCCTGAAGCCGACGACGTTCATGAACGCGAGTGGCGATGCGCTGCGGCCGCTGCGGTCGCCTACGTGGAACCCGGCCGACGATCTGCTGGTGCTGGTCGACGACATTGCCTTTGCCCCGGGCGAGTTTCGCCTCAAGGGCGCGGGCTCGGCGGGCGGGCACAACGGGCTGCGCAGCATCGAGGGGGCGTTGCGGCGCCAGGATTATCCGCGACTGCGGATCGGCATCGGGGCCAAGCCGCCCGAGTATGACGACCTGGCCGACTGGGTGCTGGGCCGGATGACCGACGCCGAGCGGGCCGCGTTCAGCGCGACGCTCGGCACGATGACGGAAGCAGTGGAATGCTGGGTGATGGACGGGATCGAACGTGCCATGAATCGCTTCAACCGCTGACGCCCGGGCGCCGCGGTTTACCCGATGGAGTCCGTTGTGCATCTTGAGCAATACATCCGCTACATCCCGATCCTCGGTGCACTGGGACTGCTCGCCGCACTGACGATGTACGTGTACCTCAAGCGCCAGCCGGTCGGCACGCCGCGCATGCGCGAGATTTCCGGCCTGATCGAAACCGGCGCGATGGCGTTCCTGCACCGCGAGTACGTGGTGCTCGCACCGGTGATCGTCGTCGTCGCCCTGCTGCTGGCGTGGAAAATCGGCGTGGGCATCGCGATCGCCTTCGTGTTCGGTGGCTGCTGTTCGGTGGCGGCGGGGTTCATCGGCATGAAGTCTGCCACCAAGTGCAACGTGCGCACGACCGAAGCGGCCCGCACGCACGGCCAGGCTCGCGCCCTCGAAATCGCCTTCGACGGCGGCGCCGTGATGGGGCTCGCCGTCGCGTCGCTCGGCCTGCTCGGCCTCGGCGTCGTGCTGGACAAGGTGCTCAATCTGGGCGCCGCCACCATCACACCGGCGCAATTCAGCAACTTTGCCGAGACGATGAGCGGCTTTGCGATGGGCGCGTCGTCGATCGCGTTGTTTGCCCGTGTCGGCGGCGGCATCTACACCAAGGCCGCCGACGTGGGCGCCGATCTCGTCGGCAAGGTCGAGGCCGGCATTCCCGAAGACGATCCGCGCAACCCCGCGGTGGTCGCCGACAACGTCGGGGACAACGTCGGTGACGTCGCCGGCATGGGCGCCGACATCTACGAGAGTTATGTCGACGCCGTCGTCGCCGCGATCGCGATCGCATCGACCAGCACGATCATCGCCGACACCGGGCGCGTCAACGCCATCGCGTTGCCGCTCGCGCTGGCCGCGGCCGGCCTGATCGCCTCGACGATCGGCATCTTTTCGATGCGCCTCTTCAAGCGCGGCGCGCCCGCGGCGGCACTCCGAATCGTCCAGATGCTCGGCGCCGCCCTGTTCATCGTGATGGCCTGGTTCCTGGTGGCGGCGTTCCCGGTGACCGCCGACGGACGGCCAGCCTCCGGGCCGTTCTTCGCGATCCTGATGGGGACGCTCGCCGGCGTGGCGATCGGGCTGATCACCGAGCACTACACGTCGGCCGGCCCGGTCCGCGAGATTGCGCACGCGTCGCTCACCGGCCCCGCCACCAACATCATCAGCGGGCTGGCCGTGGGGCTCCGGTCCACCGCAGCCCCGCTGCTGGTCGTGTGCGCGGCGATCCTCACCGCGAATCACTTCGCGTCGCTGTACGGCATCGGTGTCGCCGCCGTCGGCATGCTCGGCACCGTCGGCATCATCATGACGGTCGACGCCTACGGCCCGATCGCCGACAACGCCGGCGGCATTTCGGAGATGAGTCACCTGGGACCGGAAGTACGCAAGATCACCGACACGCTCGACGCCCTGGGCAACACGACGGCCGCCATCGGCAAGGGCTTCGCCATCGGGTCCGCGGTGTTGACCGCGCTGGCGCTGTTCTCCGCGTACGCGTCGTCGATCGAAGCGCATACCGGCACGGTGCTGTCGCTGGACCTCACCAATCACATGGTGGTCATCGGCTTGTTCATCGGCGGCATCACGCCATTTCTGTTCGGCGCGATGACGATGACCGCCGTCGGCCGCGCCGCGCAGGGCGTGGTGATGGAAGTGCGGCGTCAGTTCAAGGAGATCGCCGGCCTGATGGAAGGCACCGCGCAGGCCGATTCGGCGCGCGTCGTTGATATCACCACGCGCTCGGCGCTCAAGGAAATGGTGGCGCCCGGGGTGCTGGCGGTCGGCATGCCGATCGTGGTCGGCAGCGTGCTCGGCGTGCAGGCGCTCGGCGGCCTGCTCGCGGGCACCACGTTGAGCGGCGCCTTGCTCGCCCTGATGATGGCGAATGCCGGCGGGGCGTGGGACAACGCGAAGAAATACATCGAGGCGGGCGCGCACGACGGCAAGGGATCGCTGGCGCACAAGGCGGCAGTCGTGGGCGACACCGTCGGCGACCCGTTCAAGGATACCTCGGGGCCGGGCATCAACATTCTCATCAAGGTGACGGCGGTGGTGGCGTTGGTGTTCGCGCCGTGGTTTGCGTCATTGGGGAGATAGGCATTAGGCGTTAGCCGTTAGCCGTTAGCGGGCTTGCGTGCCAGCGCGCGAATCAAGCCGGTGAGCATCGCACCCAGTTGTTCGGATTCATCCACGAGCGGTTCGGCAACGTTGCTGGCGAGGTATCCGAGATCCCGCGCGAGCATCAGCAGGCATGTCGTCTCGTTCGACGACCCGCGTGCGATGCGAAGGAACTGGCGGTATTCGTTGTCGCTGGCGCGACCGGAGCCTTCGACGATGTTCAACGGCACCGATGCTGCCGCGCGCCGGAGTTGATTGGTCAACCCGAACCGTTCGTCCGTCGGGAACGCCGAGCTGTCCCGATAGACCTGGAGCACGAATTGATAGCTGCGCTGCCACACCGCCAATCGTCGATAGTCGCTCATGACTGCATCGTAGCACCTCGCACCGGCAACCCTCGCTCTGTCCGACGCGAGCCGGTCCCGAATCACGCGAGTACCCCAACCCCCAATGTCTAATGACTAACGACTAACGACTAACGACTAACAACTTCCATGCTCTCCCTCGGTATCGTCGGCCTTCCCAACGTCGGCAAGTCGACCCTCTTCAACGCCCTCACCTCGGCTGGTGCGCTGGTCGCGAACTACCCGTTCGCGACGATCGAGCCGAACACCGGCGTGGTCGAGGTGCCGGACGCCCGGCTCAGCGCCATCGCCGCGATCGTCGCACCGCAGAAGCTGGTGCCCGCGACGGTGCAGTTTGTCGACATCGCCGGGCTGGTCGAGGGCGCGTCGCAAGGCGAGGGCCTCGGCAACCAGTTCCTCGCGACCGTGCGCGAAGTCGACGCGATCGTGCAGGTGATCCGCTGCTTCGATGACGACGACATCCAGCACGTCATGGGCAGCGTCGATCCGGTGCGCGACCGGAACATCATCAACACGGAACTGGCACTCGCCGACCTCGGCTCCGTCGAGAAGCGCCTCGACAAGGCGCAGCGGGCCGCGCGGACCGGCGACGCGACCGCCCGCCTTGAAAGCGGCCTGCTGGAACGGTTGGTTGCCGCATTGAGCGAGGGCCGCATGGCACGGACCGTGACCGTCACCGAAGACGAAGCGCCGCTGCTCCGCGGCTACAACCTGCTCACCGCCAAACCCACGCTGTACGCGGCCAACGTGCACGAGGACGACTTGAGTGGAGGCAACGCGCATGTCGAGCGCCTGCGGCGTGTAATTGCCGACGAGGCCGAGCCGGCCGAAGTCGTGGTATTCTCGGCCAAGGTCGAGGCGGAGCTGGCCGAATTGCCGATCGAGGATCGCGCGACGTTTCTCGACGCCCTGGGCATCACTGAATCGGGCCTTGATCGCCTGGCGCGCGCCGCGTATCACCTGCTCGGGTTGCAGAGTTATTTCACCGCCGGTGAAAAGGAAGTCCGCGCGTGGACCATTCGTCGCGGCGCGCGCGCACCCGAGGCCGCCGGGGTCATTCACAGTGACTTTGCGGCTGGGTTCATTCGCGCCGAGACCGTCGCGTACGCAGACTTCATCCGCGCCGCCGGCTGGAAGCACGCGCGGGAACAGGGCCTGGCGCGCGCCGAGGGCAAGGAGTACGTCGTGCAGGATGGCGATGTCATGCTGTTCCGTTTCAATCCATGATGCATCACCGATGACGATGCACCATCGAGGAGCTGCCGTGGTGTTACCCCCGATGCATCAGCGCGTCTGGCGGCTCGCAGCCGCCGTCGCCGCCGTCACGCTGGCGGGATGTCGTTCCGCGCCCCCGGCGCGGCCGCCGGCGTCGTTCGGGCCCGCCGTCACCCTTCACATTTCGGCGGCATCGCTCGACTCGGTGCCGCAATTCAGCGCTCATGACGGCACCCTGATCTGCCAGGCCGACGGCGAGTCGCCCTGCCCGATCGCACTGGCGACGGCGAACTGGATGAACGATCGCCAGTTTGCCACCTGGGAGCGGAACCGCCCGGTGCAGGTCTGGACCCCGGGCAAGACCGATCCGCTGACGATCGGCGAGGTCGGCGATGCGCCGGGACAATACGCGCTGCCCGTCTCGGTGGCGCGCGTCGCCGGCAACTACGTCGTCATCGACGCGCAGCGGTCGCAGTCGATGAGCTACGACGATGCGGGCAGCTTCGTCAGCGCGCTGCCGATTCCTCCGGTGAGCAACCTGCGCGCCGTCGGATATACCGGCAGCATCGCCATGATGCAGCGCATCGCGACACCCGCCGGCGATTCGGTGGCGTCCTTTCAGGTTCGCGAACTCGACACGCCCGGCGATACCGCGGGTCACATCGTGCTGAGCCGGCGGCTCCCGTGGCTGCGGCTGCGCGACGGCGCGCCGATCGCGGCCCTGCCACTCTTCCCGGCGTTGCCATCGTACGCCATTCTGCCCGACAGCGACATCGTATGGACGCCGGGCGACTCGTTCACGGTGCGGCGCGAGTCGAACACCGGCGCGGCGCGCTGGACGTTGTCCGGTGACATGCCCGGTCCGCCGATCACGCCCGCCGAGATCGACGCCATCCGGGCCCAATACGCGTCGCGTCACAACCCGGACGCGATGCGCAGCTTCGACTCCAGCTTGGCCCACAGCGGCAAGTATCATCCCGCCCTGAGCGGGGTCGTCGCGGCACGCGACGGCCGGATCCTGCTGATCGCCGCCCAGATCCCGGCCCGCGATTCGCTCGACTTCTACCTCCTCGGCGACCAAGGGTCGCTGCGCGGGCGCGTCATTCTTCCCCGCAGCTATCACCTGCTGCTGTATGCCGGCGATTCGGTGCTGGTGCAGCGGCCGGAGCCGAACATGCATCAGGAGATGCGCTGGATCCTGCTGCAGCACCCCTAGGCGGCCTGAGCGCCGTGCCGGTGGTGGCGATTGCAATCCCGTCGGGCTCGGCTATCTTCGGGACCTCACATCCATCCTCCTCGGCGCTGCACCGCGCCGGGGCGACCCAGACCGAAGGAAGGTGCCCTTGGCTCGTCGCTATGAAGCCGTCTACATCTTCGACTCCGCGCTCGAAGAACCGGCCGTCACCGAAAAACTCGATCGCTTTCACGCGCTCATTCCCCAGGACGCCGACGCCGCCGTCGACGTGAATCACTGGGGCAAGCGGACACTCGCCTATCCGGTGGGTGGTCGCGACACCGGCTATTACGTGATCACCAAGTTCTCCGCTGCCGCCGAGATGCTGCCCGAGTTCGAGCGCGCGCTGCGGCTCGACGAAGGACTGCTGCGTCACCTGATCGTGCTGGACGAAGGTGCCCAGATGGCACCGACGCCCACGGCCAAGGATGGGGAGGAAGAGGAATAATGGCCCGCCCGCAAAAGAGCTGCGCGATCTGCGAGTCCGGCGTCCGCGTGGTCGACTTCAAGGACGAACGCCTGTTGAACCGGTTTCTCACCGAACGCGGCAAGATTCTGCCGAGTCGGCTATCGGGCACCTGCGCCCGCCACCAGCGCCAGTTGAGCACCGCGATCAAGCGCGCCCGCGAAGTGGCGTTGCTGCCGTACATCAAGGGGTTCACCGGCTGACCGATACCGCTCCGGCGCCCGCGAAGAGCGAGCGCCGTTCGCCGTGGCTGCCACTGTTCCTCGTGGCCGTGTACCTGATCGGCGCGGTGCAGATCTGTCCGGTGTTCTTTCTCGGTACGCTGGGCGCGCTGCTCCTGTTGTCGCGACCACGGACGGCGCGGGAATGGTTCTGGATCGGGCTGTGCACGCTCGGCCTGATGGCGTGGTTCCAGCTTCCCGGCTCGCTCACACAACGTACCATCCGCGCGGCCGGCGTCTGTTACATCGGCGCGTTCGCCGTGATGAGCCTTGCCGGCATCCGGTCGCTGTTCGTCCGGGCGATGCTGGCGCTGGCGCTGGCCAGCCTGGCCATGCTCGGCTGGTTCATGGTGCTGCATCTGCGCTTCGTGGACCTGCAGAACGATTTCATCACCCAGACCTGGAACAGCTGGCGTCAACTCTTCGCGTCGTTGCCGAGCGCGCCGCCTGCCGTGACCGGCGCCGCCCTCCAGCCGGCCGGCGTCGACGACCGAACCTGGCAACTGGCCACGACGCTCACCACCATGGCCACGATCTACCCGGCCCTGCTCGGCCTCACGGCGATGCTCGGCAGCTGGCTGTCGTGGTACTGGTATCAGCGCATCGCGCGCCGCCCGCTCGGCCCCCCGGCCGCGCGACTCGGCCAGTTCACCTTCAACGACCAGCTGGTCTGGCTGCTGGTCGCCGCGGTGGGCGCGGCACTAATTCACGGCTCGGCGGCGTTGACCCTGGCGGCGGACAACGTCCTGCTGGTCGTCGTCGCGGCGTATGCGTTGCGCGGGCTGGCGATCGCACGCATTGCGGTGCGCCGTGCATCGCCGCTTTTTCTCGGCGTGCTGGCGGTGGTAATGTTACCCATGTTCCCTTTCGCGGCCACCGGTTTCACCCTGCTGGGTGTGGCCGACACGTGGCTCGACTTCCGGCGCCGGCTGGCGCCGCCTTCAGGAGCTCTGTCATGATCGATCTGATTCTGCGCCAGGATGTCGCCACCCTCGGCAAGGCGGGCCAGATGGTCCGCGTCAAGCCGGGCTACGCTCGCAACTTCCTGCTGCCCCAGGGCCTGGCGTTCGAGGCCACTGCCGGCAACAAGAAACGCATGGAGGCGGAGACGCGCGCCCGCGAGGTTCGCAATGCGAGCGAGCGCGCCGGCGCCGAACAGCTTGCCGGGCGTCTCGGCAGCGTGACGCTGCGATTCCCGGCCAAGGCCGGCGAGGATGGCCGCCTGTTCGGCTCGATCACCACGGCCGATATCGCCGAAAAGCTGATGGCGCAAGGCATCGACATCGACCGGCGCCGGATCGAACTGGAGCACCCGATCAAGCAGCTGGGATTCCATTCCGTGCCGGTCAAGCTGCATCATGACGTCCACGCCGATGTGAAGGTCGAGGTGGTCGCTGGCGAATAGCGCGGCCGTCCCGTGACCGAAGAACCGCACCACCGGGCGCGGGGGCGGCGGGTGAACCGATTCCGCCCGGACGGGGTTAAATCTCGTGGCTGAACGGCGCGCCCGCCCGCTACCCGCGGCGGTCCGCCGTGCGGTCCATGCCATCGGTGATCGCAAGGGAGTTCGCACGGTCGTGCTCGACCTGCGCGGGCTCAGCAACGCCACGGATTACTTCGTGATTGCGTCGGGCACGTCGGATACGCATGTGCGCGGTCTCGCGGACGGCGTCGTCCAGTCGCTGGAGCGTTCCGGGCATCCGGCGCATCATATCGAGGGGCTTCAGGCCGGACGCTGGGTATTGCTTGATTTCGTGGATGTGGTTGTGCACTTGTTCCACCCGGAGACGCGGGCCTTCTATCAGCTGGAGCGCCTGTGGCAGGATGCGCCCGTGCTGCTCTCCGAACCGTGACCGTCCGCTCCGGACGAAAGGCTCGACCGATGCGCCGCCTCGTGTGGGTGTGGCTGGCTGCGCTGGCGCTGGTCCCTGCGACCGCGCACGCCCAGTATTTTGGCCAGAACAAGGTCCAGTATTCCCGGTTCCACTTCAAGGTGCTCGAGACCGAGCACTTCGACCTCTACTACTACCAGGTTGAACACAGTGCGGCGCTCGACGTCGCGCGCATGGCGGAGCGCTCGTACACCGAGTTGAGCACGGTGCTGCGGCACGAGTTCCGCGAGCGCAAGCCGATCATTCTGTACGCCTCGCTGTCCGATTTCCAGCAGACCAACACGCAGCCCGACGAAGTGGCCGAAGGCGTGGGCGGTTTCACCGATTTCATCAAGCATCGCATCGTGATCCCGCTCACCGGCTCGTACGCCGATGTGGAGCACGTGTTGCAGCACGAGATGACGCACCAGTTCCAGTACGATGTCTGGTCGGGCGGTCGCGCCGGCGGCGGGGTGCAGACGCTCATCGCACTCAATCCGCCCCTCTGGTTCGTCGAAGGCATGGCGGAATACCTCTCGATCGGCGGCATCGATCCGAACACCGCGATGTGGCTGCGGGACGCGGCGCAGGAAGGCAAGATCCCGACGATTCACCAGCTGGAGACCGACCCGCGCATCTTTCCGTACCGGTTCGGTCAGGCGCTGCTGGCATACGTGGGTCAGCGCTGGGGGGACGAGGCCATCGGCGCGATTCTGTCCGCCTCGCGCTCGGGGTCGCTCGAGGGCGCGTTCCGTCGCGTGATCGGCCTCAACTTCCAGCAACTGGGCGACCAGTGGCGCGATGCCGTCGCGCGCGAATACCTGCCGCAACTTCCCGACGCCGACAAGGCGAGCGTGATCTCGCAGACGGTGCTCACCAAGGCACGCAGCGAAGGGACCTTGCACCTGGCGCCCGCGCTGTCGCCCGACGGGACCAAGGTGGCGTACTTCTCCGAGAAGAACTTCTACTTCGTCGACCTGTGGCTGGCCGACGTCGCGACCGGCAAGGCCGATCACCGGCTGTTCAAGTCGACCTGGAGCTCGAACTACGAAACGTTCCGGTTCATCAATTCGTCGGCGAGCTGGTCGGCCGATGGCAAGTACCTCGCGTTTGCCGGGAAGAACGGCGCCCACGACGACATCATCATTCTCGACGTGGCGCAGAACCAGCGCGTCAATACCATCCACACCGACCTGAGCGGTGTCACCACGCCGGACTGGAGTCCGGACGGGAAGCAACTGGTCTTCACCGGATACGACGGCGGCCTGTCGGACCTGTTCATCGTCGACCGCGACGGCCGGCATCTCCGGCGGCTGACGCATGACAAATACGCCGACCTGAATCCGGCGTGGTCCCCCGATGGCACGACGATCGCGTTCACCACGGATCGCGGCCCGGAGACAAATTTCCAGACCCTGCATTTCGGGAACTATCGCCTCGCGCTCTATCACCTGAATACCGGAGCGATCGAGCTGTTGCAGGGCATGGATCACGGCAAGAATTCCGATCCGCAGTGGTCGCCCGACGGGCACACGATCGCGTACATCTCGGATCGCACCGGCGTGAGCAACATCTACCTGTATGACGTGGGCAGCGGCCTGTCGTACCAGATCACCAACTTCTTCACCGGCGCGCAGGGCATCACGCCGTTGTCACCGGTCCTGTCGTGGGCTCGCCAGTCCGACAAGCTCGCGTACGTGTACTACGAAGACGGCGATTATGACGTCTACGTGATGTCCAACCCCGAGTCGCGCCGCAAGGAGCCGTGGTCGCCGGCCGCGGTGGTCGCCGCCACGCCGGGCACCAATGCCACGCCACCGACCGTGACGCCGCCGCCGGCTGACACCACGAAGGTCGTCACGGCCGGCGGCACGTCGCTGTACCGTTCGGCGACCGGATTGCGCCCGGCCGATTCGGTGGCACAAGCAACCAACTCCGAGCACCCGTCGGGGGAGTTGTCGATTGCCGCGCTGATCGACACGACCAGTCGCCTGCCCGACACCAACACCTTCGCCATGCGGCCGTACAAGACGGTGTTCACGCCCGACTACGTCGCCCGGCCGAGCATCGGGTACGCCCGCAGCAATTTCGGCAACGGCTTCTTTGGCGGGACCACGGTGCAGTTGTCCGACATGCTGGGCGACCATGAGCTGCTGTTCAGCGGATACGTCAACGGGCGCATCGATGAGGCCCAGGTGCTCGCGGCGTACGTCAATTTGACCCGGCGCGTCAACTGGGCGGTCGGCATCTCGCAGGACCCGTACTTCTTCTACAACGGGTCCGGCTATCTGGTCGGGTCGCCGAGTCCGAGCGAAGACACCTACGTCACCGAGATCCGTCGCATCGTGTTGCGCTCGGGCTTCGCCACCGGCTATTACCCGCTGTCGCGGTTCCAGCGACTGGAAGCCGGCGTGCACGTCACCAACGTTGAAGACGCGGTGCTGGATTACCTCGAACCGTTCGATCCCAGCTCCGGGTTGTTGACCGAGAATCCCTCGACGAAGAAGACGGTGTTGTCGGAAACCGGCTTTGTCCAGCCGTCGCTGGCGTGGGTGTATGACAACTCGATCGAGGGCTACACCGGGCCATTCCTGGGCCGGCGGTCCCGCATCGAGGTCGCCCCCGCGATCGGCGGCTGGACCTATCTGCAAACCACGTTCGACTATCGCCGGTATGATCGCGTGGCCGGGCCCTTCACGCTGGCGACCCGGGCACTCTATCTGGGCCGCACGGGTCGCAGCGCCGACGAGTTTCAGCAATACCTCGGCTACCCCGACCTGATTCGCGGCTGGACCGCCGGGTCGTTCGACCGGCATGAATGCGCCGTGCTGACCGTGGCCGATCCGGGATCGCAAACCGGGTGTGCGGCCGAAGACCAGCTGCTGGGTTCGTCGATTGCCGTGTTCAATGCGGAGATCCGGTTCCCGATCCTGACGCAGCAGTACATGCACTGGCTGCCGAACCTGTTCCCGCCGATCGAGGGCGCGCTGTTCTACGACGCCGGAGTCGCGATGAACGACTCGACCACGTTCACCTTCAACCGGGCGTCCGGCACGTCGCCGGAACTGGTGCGCACGCCGTTGCAATCGGTCGGATTGTCCATCAAGATCAACGCGCTCGGGTTCGTGGTGCTGCGGTTCGATTACGCCAAGCCGCTCAACCGTCCCGGTGTCAGCCCGTATTGGACGATCTCGTTCGGCCCCGCATATTGAGCTGATGCAACGCCGTGCGGGACTCGCGCTCCTGGCCGTCGCCGCGCTCGCCGGATGTGGCGGGCATGACGTGCCGCCGGAATCGAAGCACCTGCCGGCGTCGGTAGCGACGCCCCCCAGCGATGCCTCGCTGTTGCGTATCGTGCGTGCCGGCGGCACCGCCGAACTGCTGCGCGCCACCACGCTCACGCCGCGCGAATGGGTCATCACCGGCGGCTTGCCCACCATCGCCCGACTGCTCGGCGCCGTGCCCGAAGCGCGGACGGTGTATGCGCTCGACAACGCCGGCCACCTGATCGCGCTCGACATGCAGGCGCGCCGCTGGCGCGACGTGCCGACCAGCGCAAAGCAATTCGTCACGACCCCCGACGGCACGATCCTGGGCATCGACACCGCCGGACACGTGCTGCGCATGGGGAGTCGCGGGCTGTCGCCCTTGAAGGCCGTGGTCGATCGCGGCGCGGTGCTGCTGCGGGGTCCCGGCGAGGACGTCATCACCGTGGGCAACCGTCCCGGCCAGCTCGCCGTGTTCGGGACGACCGGCGAAGTACGCCATCTCGCGGTGCCCGCCGGCCGGGTCACGACCACCTGGATCGGCGATCTTGTCGCGATCGTCACGGACAGCGGGGTCACCTTCGCCGATCCGACCGGCCGGCTCGAACGCGGGCGCAAGCCGACGTCGGTGCACACCGTTCGACTGCGCGACACACCAACCGTCGCCACGTTTTCACCATCGGGCCACCGGCTCTACGTCGGGCGGAAGACCGGGGGACTCGTGATGATCGACCGATTCACGCGCAAGGTGCTTCAGGAACTGCCGTTGCCGGCCGCCGTGGAGGCGCTGCGGGTCGATCGGAGTGGCCGCTGGCTTCTGGCCAGTGGCCCCGACGAGAAGTTGTGGGTCATCGATCTCGCGCGCTGGGCGTTGGCCAGCACGCGCGTGGCGCCGTGGGGGGACAACCTGCCGCAGGTCATCGACGGCAGGACGCTGCTGGTTCGTTCGAAGGCGGACCTCGTCGCGGTCGACCTGAACCAGGACACCAGCCACAACGTTGGCGTCCTGCTGGGCGGCGCCGCGGACCGCTACCTCACGCTGCCCTGGATCGTCGAACAACCGGCAACGACCGCCTTGGCGCAAACCTCGCCACCAGCGCCCGCGACGCCCGCCCCGCCGTCAAGCCCGGACGCCAAGCCGGTCCCGGCCGCCGTCCCGCCCGCGGCTGCCGCCAAGGCGGCGGTGCCCGGCGACGCGCCGATGTATCTCCAGGTGTCGTCGTCACAGAATCCGGACTGGGCCAAGGCGTTCGCGCAGCAACTCAAGGACGGCGGCTTTCCGGCCAAGGTTCTCGACCCGGGGACGGCGACCGAAGGTTACCGCGTCGTGGTCGGACCGTACACCACTCGGAGCGACGCCGACTCGGTGGGCAAACGCCTGGGTCGCTCGTATTTCATCATCACGCCGGGCAGCGGCGCACCCTGACCGCTCCTGCTATCTTTGCGGCCAATTCCGGCCGATGGAGCGTCGTGGCCCAGTCCTGAACCTTCACCCTGCAGGCGATGAAACTCACCCGGCTCGAGCTGTCCGGTTTCAAGTCATTTGCGGACACCGTCACGTTGTCCTTCGACGACGGTGTCACCGCCATTGTCGGCCCGAACGGGTGCGGCAAGTCGAACGTCTCCGATGCGGTGCGCTGGGTCCTCGGCGAACAGTCGGCGCGGCTGCTGCGCGGCGGCAAGATGGAGGACGTGATCTTCCAGGGCGCGGCGAGCCGTCGCCCGGTGAACGTCACCGAAGTGTCGCTGTATCTGGACAACAGCGACGGCCAGTTGCCGACGCCGTACACCGAAGTCGTCATCACTCGCCGCCTGTCGCGGTCGGGCCAGAGCGATTACCTGCTCAACAACGCCCCGGCACGGTTGCGTGATGTGCAGGACCTGCTGCGCGGCACCGGACTGGGCGGTGACGCCGGCGTCGTAATCGAAGCGAAGATGATCGACCTGCTGCTGTCCGACCGCGCCGAAGAGCGGCGCTCGCTGTTCGAGGAAGCGGCGGGCGTCGGGCTGTATCGGGACCGCCGCCATACCACGGCACGCCGGCTCGATGAAACCGCAGCCGACTTGCAACGGCTGGAAGATCTCATTGCCGAGGTGCAGTCGCAGATTCGCTCGCTGGCGCGCCAGAAAGGCAAGACCGAACGGCACACCGCGTTGAACGAGGAGAAATTCGCGGTGACCATGACGCTCGGACGCAAGCGGCTGGCGCAACTGGCCGACGACGCCATCAGCTTCGAGCAGCGCCACGCGGAATTGACGGCGCAGCTGCCGACGCATCGGTCGCGCATCCACACGGTCGACGCGGCCCGCGAATCCGCGGCGCAGCATCGTCAGGGCGCGGAGCGGCATCGCACGGCCGTGGCGGACGAGCTCGCGGATCTGCGCCTGCAGCTTGAACGTGTCGACAGTGATTTGGCACTGGCCGCGGAACGGATCATCAACGCCACCGACCGCCGCCGACGCGCCGCCGAAGAGCGTCACGATCTGGAATTGCGCCTGCAACAGGCGCATCGCGAGCTGCAGGTCGCCACCGACGAACACGCCGTCGCCGAAACCGAGCATGCGCAAGTCCAGCAGGAACTGGCTGGCCGCACCGCCGCCGAGGACGCCGTGCGCCAGCGACTCAACGCGCAGCGGGATGCCGTGCGCCAGCTCGAGCACCGGTTGCAACAGGCCGCCGAACAGTTGCGGTCGCTCGAAGGGGAGCGCACCGCCCTCGACGGCGAACTGACCTCGCTGCGCGAGCGTCACGGCGAGGGCGAGGCCCATCGTGCGCAACTCACCGGCGAACGACGCGTGGCCGCCGAGCGCGCCACGGAAACGGAACACGCGGCGCTGCGACACACCGACGAGCTGCGTCACCGCGCGGCCACGGCCGAGCAGGCACGCCTGCGCTTGCGCGAGACCCGGGATCGCGAAGCGCGCGAAGTCGCCGAGCGCCGGGCGCTCGAGGAAGATGTCGCCGTGCTCACCGCGCGACGCACGGCGCTCGAGGCGCTGGAACGTGACCGCGTCGGGCTCGCGCCCGCGGCCGCCGCGCTGCTGTCCCACCGCGACGAGTTTGGCGGCGGCGTGCTCGGGCCGCTCGCCGATTTCATCACGACCGACAACGATCAGGCCGAGGTTGCGGAACAATTGCTGGGCGACTTCGCGCAGGCTGTGCTCGTGCGTGATCGCGCGACGGTCGCGGCCGTGCAAGCCTGGCATGCGACGGCGCATCCGGGTGCACTGGTGCTGCTGCCGGTCGATCCGGGGCCCGACATGCCGGGCGGCGAGGTCGACCAGCGGCTTCGGGTCGAGCCGGTGGCTGTCGCGTGGACCGCCGCGCTGGTCGGTGGATCTCGCGTGACCGACGCGAGCGCGGTCCGCCGCGCGAATGGCGCGGTGTACCTCACGGGTACGTCACCGTCGAGTGGTCCGATTCGGCGCCGGGCCGAGTTGAAGGCGCTCAAGCAGCAGGTGGACACCGCGTCCGAGGCGCTGGCGACGGCCGAAGAGCGCCGGGCCGCCACCGAGCACGAATTGCGCACGCTCGAGGCGGCGAGCCTCGAGGCCGATCAGCAGGCCGAGCAGGCGCGCGACCGCGAGCGCCAGGCGATTGCCGCGCGCGAGGATGCCGTGCGACACGGCATCAATCTCGATCGCGAGTTGGCCGACGCCGTGGCCCAACTCGACCGCCTCGCGGAGCGGCAGCAGCGCGCCGAAGCGCGCCGCGGCGAAGTCGAGGTCGCGCTACGCGAGCGTGGCGGCGAACGGGATCGACTCGACGACGAGTTGCGCACCGCCCGCGCTGCACTCGCGGCCCTGGAAACCGACCAGGAACAGGCGCGCGACGCCCGCGCACAATGGCAGGTGCAGGATGCCCATATCGGCGCCCGGCTCCGCTCGGCCGCCGAGACGATCGCCCGCTGCCGGCAGACGATTGTCGACGCCGAGGCCAGTGGCCGCGCCCGCGCCGACGAGATCAGCCGTCTCGACGCCGACATGGTGCTGGTGGAGCAGCAGCGAACCGCCTGGGCCGCACGGCGTGACGACCTGCACGAGCGCGCCAGCGCCCTCACGACCGCGATGGCCGAGGCGGAATCGGTGTTGCGCGACGCCGAACAGGCGCTCGCCGAGCGCGAAGCGGATCTCGCCGACGTGCGCCGGACCGTGGAATTGCTGACCGAGGAGCATCACCGGCTGGAACTCGACGTCGCCGAGACCGCGGCGCAGCGCCGGCGCATTGTCGAACGCATTGAAGCGGAATGGAAGCGACCGTTCGAGGCGCTGGTCGACAGCGCGCCGTCGCTCGACCTCGACATCGATGCCCTGGAGGTGGAGGCCGAGCGGATCGCCAACGCACTCGACGTGATCGGCCTGGTCAATCCGCTCGCCATCGAGGAACACGCCGACGAGAGCAAGCGCCTCGCCTTCCTGCAAGCGCAACGCGACGACCTCGTGGCCGCGCGCCAGTCGCTGCTGCAGGCGATCAAGGAAATCGACGGCACCGCGCGGACGCTGTTCCTCGAAACGTTCAATGCCGTCAGCGCCAGCTTTCACCACGTCTTCCAGACGCTGTTCGGTGGCGGAGAGTGCGAACTCCGGCTCACGGATCCCGACGATCCCCTGGAATCCGAGATCGAGATCCATGCTGCGCCGCGCGGCAAGCGCACCCAGCGCATCCACCTGCTGTCGTCGGGCGAGCGCACGCTCGTCGCGGTATCGTTGCTGTTCTCGATCTACCTCACCAAGCCGAGTCCGTTCTGCCTGATGGATGAAGTCGACGCCCCGCTCGACGATGCCAATGTCGGCCGCTTCCTGCTGCTGCTCGATGAATTCAAGCAGCAGACGCAGTTCCTGGTGATCACCCACAACCCCCGGACCATGCAGGCGGCCGATACGGTGTACGGCGTGACCATGCAGGAACTCGGCGTGTCCTCGATCGTCGGCGTGCGCATCGCGGAGCACGCCGGGCCGGTCTGACGCGGCTATGTTTCGATCATGCTGATCGTCATGAAGCCGGATGCCACGGCGACCGACATCGCCGAGGTGGTATCGACCATCGTCGCGATGGGCTACGAAGCGCGACCGATGCCGGGCCGGCAACGAACCACGGTGGGACTGGTCGGCAACGACGGCCGCGTGGATTCGTCGACCCTGGGTGGCCTGCGCGGCGTGGCCGAGATCATCCACGTCTCCAAGCCCTACAAGCAGGTGTCGCGCGAATGGCGCGCCGAACCGACCCGCATCGCGCTCCCCGACGGCACGGTCATTGGCGATCGTGAAGTCGTCGTCATGGCGGGGCCGTGTTCGGTCGAGAGCGAAGAGCAGATTCTCGCCGCCGCGCGCATCGTCAAGGCCGCCGGCGCAACCGTGCTCCGTGCGGGCGCGTTCAAGCCGCGCTCGTCGCCGTATTCGTTCCAGGGGATGGGCGCGCGTGGCCTGGAACTGCTCGACCTGGCGCGGCGCGAAACCGGGCTGCTCATCGTCACCGAGGCGATGGACACCGAGACCCTCGCGCTGGTGGCCGGCACCGCCGACATCATCCAGATCGGCGCCCGCAGCATGCAGAACTATCCGCTGCTCAAGGAATGCGGGCATCTGCGCAAACCCGTGCTGCTCAAGCGCGGGCTTGCCGCCACCGTGACGGAGCTGCTGCTGTCGGCCGAATACATCCTCGCCGAAGGCAATCCCGACGTGATCCTCTGCGAACGCGGCATTCGCTCGTTCGACACCACCACGCGCAATCTCTTCGACGTTGCCGCCATCGCGGTGGTGCACGGCCTGTCGCACCTGCCGATCATCGCCGACCCGAGTCACGGAACCGGGCACCGCGACATGGTTGCCCCGATGGCGCGCGCCGCGGTGGCCGCCGGCGCCGACGGACTGCTGATCGAAGTGCACCCCAATCCCGAACGCGCGCTGTCCGACGGCGCGCAGAGCCTGTATCCCGAACAGTTCGACCGGATGATGCATGATGTGGCGGCGATTGCCGAGGTCATCGGTCGGTCCGTCGCCACGGCGGGAAGCGCGGTTTGAATCGCGCCACGGTGCTTGCCCTCGCGCTCAGCGCACTGGTCACGCCCGGCGTTCGTGCACAGTCAGGCGGCGATCCTGGCGTCGCCGTCGTCGAGCGCGCCACCCGTGCCTACCAGGCGCTGAGCAGTTTCGAAGCCACCTTCCATCAGCATTTCGAAGACAAGATGGTGCAGATGGTCGATGGCAAGGGCACGCTGTACCAGGAGGGGACCAACCATTTCGCCATGCGCTTCACCGACCCGCCCAAGGATGCGATTGTGGCCGACGGTCGATACCTCTGGGTCTACACCCCGAGCGAGACGCCCGGCCAGGTGCTGCGATATCCGCTGCAGAATCATCCGACATACGGCAGCAACCTGCTGGGCACTTTTCTGGATGACGCCACCGATCGCTATCGCATCACCTACGTGAAGAGCGAGACGCTCGACGGGCACATGACCGATGCGGTACTGATGGAGCCGATCGGCACCGATCTCCCGTTCCGCCGCGCCACGATCTGGTTCGATCGCGAATCCAACATGCCGCGGAAGCTGGAGATCGAAGAGTCACGCGACACCAAACGCATCCTGCAGTTGTCCCAGATCCGGATCAATCCGTCGATTCCTCCGGCGACGTTTGTCTGCCATCCCCCCGGCGGGACCAAGGTCGTCGCTCAGTAAAGCACCCGTTCCACTGCCTCCGCGGCGAGCGCGTCGAGGCCGGCTTCGCGTGCGATGCGCAACGCCTCGCGGGCGAGCGCCAGGTAGATCACCCGTTCCTGTCCTTCCAGCGCCCGCAGGTGCCGCTCGATCGTGCCAACATCGCCCCGGCGCACCGGGCCGGTGAGCGCGGCGATCGGACCGCCAGCGAGGTTGTCCACGGTCTGGCGCATCAGGGGCAGGAACAATCCTTGGGGCCACGCCGTCCCGGTTGCGTCGCGAGCCAGGCGCGCCGCGATGTCCGCCAGCACCACCACGTAATTCGACGCGAACACCGCCGCCGCATGATAGGAGGCCTTGCGGTCGGCCGCGATCTCGAGCACCGGAGCCATGCCGAGGCGTTCGCTGACCATGCGACCGGCGTCACACGCGCGCGCGTCACCCTCGATGACGGCGGGTGCTCCCGCCAGCAGCTCCGGGTTTCCCGCGGGGTTCGTGAACGTCTGCAGCGGGTGCCAGGAGCCCAGTGCCGCGTCCGACCCGGCGAGCGCCGCGAGGGCCGAGCGGTCATGCAGCCCGGAGGTATGCAGCACGACGTGGTTTGCGCCGACGGCGCCACCGCGGGCGAGCGTGAGCGCCACATCTCCAATGGCGTCATCCGGAACCGCGACCACGATGATGTCGGAGGCGCCGAGGATCGGTTCCCAGACCGGAGAGGCCGGCTCAAGCGGCTCGGGGAGCGCCGCCGCCTCACGGCCCAGCACCGCGACGGTCGCGCCGCTGGCGACAAGGGCCCGCGCCAGCGACAGTCCCACGCGGCCCGGGCCGACCACGGCGATGCGCGGTGCGATCACCGCTCCGACGGACCGCCCGAGACCTGCGCCATGAGGCCGGCACGAGTCGGCGCCTCGCGCAACATTGCCAGCGCAGCACGAACCTGCGGGTCGTCGGCGGTCCGCCGCTGCAACTCCGCGCCCTGCCCGAAGACGTAACGGTCGACCTGATACGCCAGCTGATCATCGAGCAGCGTTGTCCCGCCAGCGATCTCGGCCGGCGTGAGCGTGACGCCCTTGGCTTTCATGCGATCGAGCACGGCCTGGCGCATGGCGTCCGTCACCGGAAAATCCGGGTTGGCGACGCCATGGTTGGCCTTGAGCTGCAGGGCCTCGGCCACGAGTGCGTCCTGATAGGTCGACACGTTGCTGCCCAGCGCTGCGATGAAGTCGGTCTCACCCCGGGTCAGCGTATCGGATCGTACAATGCGATCCGGCACGATCCCGCCGCCGCCCTTGACGATGCGGCCACTCACCGTCCGGAACGACGGCAGCGAGTCGAGCCAGTGACCATCGGCGCGAGTGGCCTCGGCTTCGGCGAGCTGGTATTGATCCGCCTGGTCCTTCGCGATGCGCTGGATCGTCCGGCCGCTCGGCGTGTACCAGCGACCGGTGGTGAGCTTGAACCCCTCGCCGTTGCCGAACGACCAGAGCGTCTGCACCAGGCCCTTGCCGAATGTCGCCGTGCCGACCACCACCGCGCGATCGTTGTCCTGCAGCGCGCCGGCGATGATTTCGGCCGCGCTCGCGGTGTACTCGTTGACCAGCACCACTACGGGCAACGTCGGCCAGAGCTGTGGCGCGCTGTCGGCATACACATGATTCATGTCGGCCATGCGGCCGCGCGTCTCGACGATCTTGCGGCCCGGATCGAGAAACATGCCCGCGACGGAAATGCCTTGTGTCAGCAGGCCGCCCGGATTCTGGCGCAGGTCGAGCACCAGCCCCTTCATGCCCTGCTTGAGCAGCGTGTCAACCTGCCGGCGCAATTCCACGGCCGAACTGTCGCTCACCGTGTTGAGGCGCACGTAGCCCATGCTGTCGCCGAGCATGACTCCGGGTTGCACCGACGAGCTGTGAATCCGTTCGCGCACCAGTGAGAACGACAGCAGCTGACCGATCCCGGGGCGATGCACCTTGAGCTGCACGTGCGTGCCGGCGTCGCCGCGCAGGAGCTTGAGCGCCCGGTCCTGGCTGATGTCCTGCGTCGACGTACCGTTGACCTGCTCGATCTGGTCGCCCGCCAGAATGCCGGCGCGCTCCGCGGGTGTCTGCGGCAACGGCGCGACGACGGTGATCCACCCGTCACGGACGTCGATCTGCATGCCCAGCCCGCCGTAGTTGCCGGTGGTCTCCTCGCTCAGCGCGCGGTAATCCTGATCCTGCTCCAGCGTCGAATACGGATCACCCAGTTCCTTCACCGCTCCGGCCGCCGCCATCTGGTAGAGGCTGTCATTGGGGATCGAGTCGACGTAATAACGGCTCATGTACTGGAGTACCGTCTGCAGCAGCTGCGGTCCGCGCAACTGCGCTTGCGGCATGGCGCCGCGCAGCAGCCAGCCGCCGGTCAGGAACGAAAGCACGGCCACCACCACGATCACGCCCCAACGCTGCTTCATCCGGTCGATCCTCGCATTGCGGTTGACGCCTGTCGCGGCCGGTAGACGCCCGGACGGGCGTGGACGATGATGTCCCATGCCTGGGCCAGTACATCATCGGACGACGCATCGCCGGAGAGATGATGCACGCCGGGCCCGGTAGCGTCGCGGTAGGCCGCCGCGACGCGAGCATGAAAGTCGTCCGGTTCGCGTTCGAAGCGGTCGAGGCCGTGGCCCGCGCGTTGTTGACGGGCGCGCGCCTCGACGGGATCGACGTCGAGCACCAAGGTGAGATCGGGCCGCAATCCGCCGGTCGCGGCCGCGTTGATCCAGCGCACCTGATCGGCCGGCAGCCCGCGCCCGGCGCCCTGATAGGCGAACGTCGACAGATCGAACCGATCGGCCAGCACGGTGCGGCCCGCAGCCAGCGCCGGCTCGACCACCGTCGACACCAGGTCGGCACGCGCCGTCACGAGAAAAAGCAGCTCACGCTCCGGCGTCCAGGTGCGCGCCGCACTGAGGAGCTCGTGGCGCAACGCTTCCGCCACCGGCGTGCCGCCCGGCTCGCGCACGATCAGCGGGTCGACACCGTCCTCGCGCATCTGTTGCGTCAGGCCGCGCAACAGCGTCGACTTGCCCGCGGCCTCGGGCCCTTCGAGCACGACAAACCATCCGCGCGCCGTCACAGCGTGATGATGCCGCTGGTCGCGCCGCGTTCCATGCCATCGGCGATCATCTGATTGACGCGCGTCATGAGCTTGTCGACGTTGGCGCGCGCCACGAGATAGCTCTGGCCCGTCGGGGAGAGTTCGAAATCGTGGAGCGTCGTCTCGTATTCCTTGGCGCGCGCTTCGTCCGGCGACTGGCCCTGTGCCAGGAGTTCGTCGAACTCGCGCGTCAACCGCGAAATCGTCTCGAGCCGCTTCTGGGCTTCGGCGTCGTCGCGCAACGACTGCTCCGCCCGACGCAATGCCTGATATTCCGGGGCCTGGCCGATCAGGCGGCCAAGTTCCTGCGCCTTGTCCTCAATCATGATTCGATCCCCGCCGAGCCGCGAGATAACGCGCCCGGCCAAAGAGGTCATCCGTCACCGTGACGGCCTGCCAACCCGCCGCGACCGCGAGTTCAGCCGTCACACGTGCGCGCCGGCAATCGAGCTCCAGCACCAGCCATCCGCCGGCCCGCAACACGCGGCGGCCGTCGCGCAGCAGGCGGCGTGTCGGATCCAGGCCGTCGGTGCCGCCCAGCAACGCGAGCCGCGGTTCGTGATCCTTCACCGATCCGTCGAGCTCGCGGTATTCCGCTTCGCTCACATACGGCGGATTGGCGACGATCAGCTCGACAGAATCGCTTGCCACTGCAGCGACCAGGTCGCCCTGCACCCACACCACCGACGATCCCGTGCCGTTGGTGCGAGCGAGGCGCAATGCGTCGGCCGACAGATCGATGCCGACGATCCGATCGAATTCGCCTTCGTGCGCGAGCGACAACGCGATCGCGCCCGTCCCGGTACCGACATCGACGGCCGAACCCGACCGCACGCACGACAGCGCCGCGTCGATCAGTCCCTCGGTTTCCGGCCGCGGAATGAGCGCCCGACGGTCGCACCGGAGTGTCAGGTGGCGAAATCCGGTGCTGCCGACAACATAGGCGAATGGTTCGCCGGCGGCTCGCCGGTGCGCCGCCGCCAGGTAGCTCGCCGCGAGATCCGGCGCGATCGCGGCGCTGTCGAGATCGGGCCAGCCGCCGCCGACGGCCTGCCAGAGGCGCACCGCCTCACGCCGCGGATCGGCCACGCTGCCATCGTGCAGCAGTGCGGTCGCCGTGCGGATCAGCGACACCGCGGTCGTCGGCGGTTCGACGTCAACCATCGTCGTCCTCGCGGTGCGCGGCCAGACGCAGCGCCTCGACCAGCTCGTCGAGCCGACCGTCGAGCACGTCGACCAGATTGTGGACCGACAGGTTGATGCGGTGATCGGTGATCCGGCTCTGCGGAAAATTGTAGGTGCGGATCTTGGCCGACCGATCGCCGGTGCCCACCATCGACCGCCGCTCGGCCGAGCGCGCCGCCTCCTGCTCAGAGATCATCCGGTCAAGCAGCCGGGCACGCAGCACTTCCATGGCCTTGAGCTTGTTCTGGAGCTGCGATTTCTGGTCCTGCTGCTGCACCACGATCCCGCTGGGCAGATGAGTGATCCGCACGGCCGAGTCGGTGGTGTTGACACTTTGTCCACCGGGACCCGATGAACGGAACACGTCGATCTTGAGGTCGCCCGGATCGATCCGCACGTCGATCTCTTCGGCCTCGGGCAACGCGGCCACGGTCGCCGCCGACGTGTGAATCCGCCCCTGCGTTTCGGTGGCGGGAACCCGCTGCACCCGGTGCACGCCCGACTCCCAGCGCAGCAATCCGTAGGCGCCTGCGCCGCGCACCGCGACGACGGCTTCGCGCACGCCGCCCATGGTGCCTGGGTGCAATTCCATGGGCTCGATGCGCAGTCCGCGACGCTCGGCAAAGCGGGTGTACATGCGAAGCAGGTCGCCGGCAAAGAGGCCAGCCTCGTCCCCGCCGGTGCCGGCGCGAATCTCGAGAATCACATCGCGCGCATCGTGCGGATCGGGCGGAACGAGCAGTTGGCGGACGGCTTCGCGCAAGGGAATCGCGGCCAGTTCAAGCTGCCGGACCTCGTCGCTGGCGAGTGCCGCGATCTCGGGATCGGCCGACGCCGCCATTTCCTGGGCGTCGCGCAACTGCTGTTCCACGCGCGTCAGGGACTCGGCTGCCCGCACCAACGGGGCGAGCTGCGCGTGAGCGCGGCCGAGCGCGCGCAGGCGCGCCGGATCGGCCGCCGTGGCGGGCTCGGACAACTCGCGGGTGACCTCCTCCGCCCGCGCGAGCGCCTGGCGGAGTCGGCTGTCCATCGGTCAGCGCGTCCGGCGCACCGCGATCAGGGCTTGGCGGCCGGCTCGGTCGCCGGCGCCGTGGCGTATTTGCGGCGGAAGCGGTCCACGCGCCCGGCGGTGTCCACGAGGCGTTGCTTGCCCGTGAAATACGGGTGACACTGGGCGCAGACTTCGACGCTGATCGACTTGGCGGTGCTGCGGGTCTCGAACGTATTGCCGCACTGGCAATGCGCCGTGATGGTCTGGTAGACGGGGTGCAGATTCGGCTTCACTGGATGCCTCACAGTTGTTGAGCCATGGTCCCGGAAGTGGCACCATGATAGCCCGGCAAGATACCGAAGTGATGTGCAAAACGGAAGGCCATGCGGATCCCCTCGTCCCGCGCACGCGTCCTCCGGAAGGCTGGCCCGCTACGGTCGGGATCAGCTGCGCAGCCCGTTCGCGGCTGTTTCGGCCCCTCGTGGCGGATCAGGCCGGAAGCGCCGGCCGCAGTCTCCGGGCCGCCACGGCCGCGGCGACCAGCGTCGGCAATGCGGCCAGCAGCACGATCGCCCGATCCTGCGGTGCGACGATCGGCACGATCGCGATCGCGATGCCGATGCCGACCGAGATCACCAGCAGGTGTACCGCCGCGCGCCGCCACCGCGGCACCGGACCACGGATGCGATACCACACCGACGGCAGCACCGCCAGCGCGATCGGCGACACGATGAAGAGGTTGTGGTTGGTGTAGGTGAAGACGTTGTAGCTGATCCACCAGAAGAACAGCAGCAACAGCCCGCCCAGCCCCATGAGCAGCAGCCACACCGTGGCGGTCACTTCGCCCATCACGCCAGCGACGCCCGGCACCCACGCCAGCAACATCACCGCGCTCACAATCACCCCGATGATGGCAAGCGGCACGTCCCAGGCCGGCGGCGTGGCCGCCACATGATATCGACCGATGGACAGCAGCGGGAAGGTCGTCGCCACGAGTGGAACGGGGCTGCCGTCGGGGCCCGGGACGGTGAGCTCATCGATCCGCTGGGCCAGTTTGGCCGGCAGAAACATCTCGTGCCACTGATCGATGCGTTGGTCGACGCGCGGACCCAGTGCCGCGTCGATGCCGAGGTCGAGCAGCTTGTCGTTGGCGATGGCGCGCAACGTGTAGAACCGCAGTGTGCCATCGGCGGGCCGGTCGACCGTGGCTCGGTGCAGCGCGCCGCCCAGCGTGGTGTCGAGCATGTCGCGCACGCGTGTGGAGCAGTTGTCGCGAAAATAGTCGTACGCGTAATAGCGATGCGCCGGTTCGGCGTTCTGCGCCAGTCGGGCCGCAAGGCTGGCGCGCTGTGCCGGCGTGAGGTTGAGCTGCTGCGCCAGCACGTCGCGCTGGACGTACTGATACGTCGCCAGCGTCTCCTGCATGTCGGCGACGCTGAGATAGTAGCGCGGCCGGCCCATGGCGAACTTGCCCGCGAACGCAAGCATGCCGGTCCAGCCGTCAGGGACGTCGAATGTGCCATAGTTGTAGACCAGGTCGCGATGCGTCATGGTGTCGCGCACCCAGATGGCGTTGTGGCCGAAGCGTTCGTACACATCCGCGCCCGGCCCCATGGTGATCAGGTAAATCTGCAGGTGGTCGCCCGCGGCCGGTGCCTGCGCGGCGCCGGCACGCGACAGCAGCGCGACCATGGCGACGAGCAATGTGAGCATCCGGTGGCCCCGCGACACTACCGCGTCACTGCCTTGCCCAGTGCGGCGGAGCTGTAGATCGCCTCCATCAGCTTGAGCAGCTTGACATGCTCCAGCACCGACGGGGCCGTCGATTCGCCGCGCACGGCGGCCACGAAATGGGCCCACTGCGCTCGGAGGCCCAGCGCAAATGGCGTCTCGCGCGAGTGCGCGCCTGACGACGCCACGTCCTTGGCCATGCCGTGGAAATCCTTCCAGATGGCGAGCGGGTTGATGCGCGCCGAACCGTGCGATGCGCGCAGGGCAAGTCCGTAGCGTTCTCCCGGACCGACAAAGCGCCATGACACGTCGACCTGGATGGACACGCCGCCGTCGAGCACGATCATCGCGGTGCCCGACGGCTCGACACCCTTCTCGCGCCCGCGCTCGGGGAAGGCCGCCAGCACCCGCTCGGTTTCGGGAAAGCCCGCCAGCCACATGGCGAGATCGAGCACGCCCAGCCCGAGATCGAGCATGGCGCCGCCGCCCGCCAGCTCCTGCTTTTGCCGCCAGCCCAGGCCGGAACGGCCGGCGCGCGCCATGAACCACCACGCGCGAATCGATTCCAGTTCGCCGAGCTCGCCACTCTGCACGAACGAGCGGATCTGCTGGACGTCGGGGCGGTAGCGCTGGCTCGCACCGACCATCAGCACGCGCTCGTGCTTCTGCGCCGCCTTGAGCAACTTCTGGGCACCGCTTGAAGACAGCGCCATCGGCCGCTCGACAAAGACGTGCAATCCCGCGGCCAGTGCTGCCTGCGCATGCGATTCGTGCAGGTGACTCGGCGTGCAGATGAGCAGGGCGTCGAGACCCTCCTCGTAGTCGAGGAGTTCCTCGATGTCGGCAAAGGCGTCGGCCACGCCAAAGCGATCGGCAAGCGCGCGCGCCTTGGGAAGATCACTGTCGCAGATGCCGACCACGTCGACGTCGCGGACGCGCTTGAGCGCAGGGAGGTGCCCGACCTGCGTTACGGCGCCCGCACCCACAATGCCCAGACGAATGTGTTCTGCCATCACGGCGATCCCTTCCGACTAGTAGAGCTGCTGGATTTCCGTGCCCGGAAAGTAGCTCGACAGGATGGTGCGGTAATCCTGTCCCGCTCGTGCCCGGCCGATCGCACCCCACTGGCACATGCCCACGCCATGGCCATTGCCGACACCGTCGGCCTCGACCCGTTCGATGCGACCGCCGTCCTGGTCGATCCGCAGCGTGAAGTTGGTGCTGCGCAGCCAACCGCCTTCGGGCGGCGACAGCACCCGACGGATGCCCTGCCCGCTCACCACCGTGCGCCCGCTTTGCCAGGTGACCGCGAGCGACGCCACGCGGTCCGTCGCGGTGTGATGCAGCACCTCGATGTCGCGCAGTTCGCCCTGGCCGACCGGCAGGTGCTCGGCCGCGAGCGTGCGGCGCAACGTCGCCGCGAGGGCGTCGCCATTCCACGTCGTGGCCCATCGAAACCGCGGAGCGTCGATGCACCACGGGATGCCGCTGCCGTCGTGATCGTCGACCGAGCGCAGATACGGCCGATCGGCCCCCGCGAACGCCGCGGTGCCGTCTTCGGTGCGCCCACCGCACGACGAAAAGAAGAACGCGTCGATCGGCTGACCGTTCCAGGTCAGGATCTCGCCCCGCGTCGCGGCGACCGCCGCGGCCGCGAGGGCATTGTCGTTGATCGCGCCGGCATACACCTGGTCGCTGACATTGGCCGCGAGATCGTACCCGGACGCCGCGTTCCGCCCAATATTCCGGATCGCGTACGTGCGCGACGCCACCGCCTGTGCCTGCAACGCGGCCGCCTCGCCCGGCGCACGCTGTCCCATCTCGGCGCCGACGACGCCGACCAGATACTCCTCCAGCGCCACCCGGTTGATGACCGACACACCGCTGTCGCCGCGCCGCAGCTCGAGCGTTCCCCGGTAGGCGCGTCCATCAATCCGCAACGGTGCGTTGCTGTCGGCCGGGTCGAGCCGCAGTACGGCACGCTGGACCGACGCATCGCCGTCGCGCGCGGTGACGTCGCCGCCATGGCGGGTCACCGTCAACGCTGCGCCCGGTGCCGTGGTGCGCACGAGGCCCTCGTCGGGATCCGTGATATTGATCGCGCCATCCGACGCCACCACGGCGCGGTCAGCGTTGACCACGATGCCGATGCGAATGACGGGCCCGGCCGGCAGCGCCGCGGGTGTCGCCGGCGTGGCCGCGGGCGCCGATTCGGACGGCGCGCAGGAGCCCAGCGACAGCAGCAACACGCCGACGCCGAGCCGCCGCGCGAACCTCACCCGCGGAAGTTGCCGAACTGCAGTTCGACGTCGAACTCCTGCTGGCGCAGCCAGGCGATCACGGCCTGCAATTCGTCGCGCGAGGGCGAGGTCACCCGCAGCTCGTCGCCCTGGATGCTCGCCTGGACTTTCTTGAATCCGCCATCCTTGATCGCCCGCTGGATCTGCCGGGCGGTATCGCCGGGAATCCCCTGCGTCAGCGTGATGACCCGCCGCACCGAACTGCCGGTCGCCTGGACCGGGTCGCCCACCTTGAGATTCCTGACCGGGACACCGCGCTTGATCAGGCGCGCCTGCACCACATCGAGCAGCGCGTCCATGCGGAACTCGTCGTCCGCGTGCAAGGCAATCGTCGCCTTGTCGCGGTCGAACTCGATGGTGCAGTGCGTCCCTTTGAAGTCGTACCGCCCGGCGATCTCCTTGAGCGCCTGATTGACGGCGTTGTCGACTTCCTGCAGGTCGGCGCCGGTGGAGATGTCGAAGGAGTTCGCGGACGGCGTCATATGTCGTACGTGTCGATCTGTGCGCGCTGCAGGACGCCCGAATAGTCGACGTAGCACACCTTGGTTTCGGAATAGAAGTCGTACACTTCCCAACCGCCCTCACGGTGCCCGTTCCCTGTCTGCTTCACACCGCCGAAGGGGAGATGTGCCTCGGCGCCGATCGTCGGCGCGTTGACGTAGGTGATGCCGTTCTGCAGATCTTCCATCGCGCGGAAGCCGAGGTTGACGTCGTTGGTATAGATCGAACTCGACAGACCGTAGCGCACCTCGTTGTTGACCTTGACGGCCTGGTCGTACGAATTGACGCGGATGACACTCAGCACCGGGCCGAAGATTTCCTCGGTCGCCAGGCGTGAACCGGGCCGGACGTTGGTCACCACTGTCGGCCGGAAGAAATAGCCATCACTCAACCGGGCGCCGCGCGGGCGACTGCCGCCGCACGCAATCTCCGCGTCACGCAGGACGCCCGGCTGCAGGTAGGATTCGACCTTCGCTCGCGCGGCGGCGTGGATCAGCGGCCCCACGTCGGTCCGCGCCTCACGACCGTCGCCCAGCCGCATGGCGCCGGCCGCGTCGACCAGATCGGCGACAAACCGGTCGTGCACCTTGCGATGCACGATCAGCCGCGACGTCGCGGTGCAGCGCTGACCCGTGGTCCCGAACGCGCCCCATAATACGCCATCGATGGCGAGTTCCAGGTCGGCGTCGTCCATCACGATCATGGCATTCTTGCCGCCCATTTCGAGCGACAACCGCTTGTGCATCCGGCCGCACACTTCGCCGATCGCAGAGCCGGTGGCCGTGGAACCGGTAAATGAGATCACCGGCACCGCCGGGTGATTCACCAGGGCCCGGCCAGCCGCGTCGCCGCCATGCACCAGTTGCACGACGTCGGGCGGCAGCCCCGCCTCGAGCAGAATCTCGACCAGCAGGTGCGCCGTGTGCGGCACGTCTTCCGAGGGCTTGAGAATGATGCTGTTGCCGCAGAGCAGCGCGGGGAACGCCTTCCACGTGGGGATCGCCATCGGAAAGTTGAACGGGGTAATCAACCCGCACACGCCGATCGGGCGGCGGATCGACATCGCCCACTTCTGCCGCAGCTCCGATGGCACGGTCCTGCCGTACAGCCTGCGCCCTTCGGTCGCGGCGTAGTACGCCGTGTCGATGCCTTCCTGCACGTCGCCGCGCGTCTCGGCCAGTACCTTGCCCATCTCGCGCGTCATCGCGTCAGCAATTTCGTCCTTGCGCTCGGAGAGCAGGTCGCCGACGCGCCGCAGCACGTCGCCACGGAGCGGCGCCGGGGTCCGGGACCAGCGGTCGAAGCCCGCCTGCGCCGAGCGCACGGCGTCGGCAATATCGGCCGGGCCCGAGTCGGGGAACCGCCCGATCACGTCGGTCGTGTCGGCGGGATTGCGGTTCTGGAAGTACGTCCCGGTGCGGGGGGCGACCCACTTGCCGCCGATGAAATTCTTGAACGTCTTGGCCATGCAGGTCAGCTCACAGGTAGATGACAGGTCCAGGTCAGCGCGTGCGCCGCATATCCGATCCGCGGCAGGATCTGCAGTGCAGTCAGCACCAGCGCGCCGAGCAGCACGAGCAGCGCGATCACGTGGGCGGCGCCGCGCCGGTGCCGCCACGACGCGTAGCCCGCCCACAGCGCGGCCACCGCGATCACGGTAAGCAGCGCGAGGTACAGATACAACCCCGTGCCGCAACTCTTGCGGTACGGCCACGCGGCGAGCGCGGCGGCGCCCGCGGCGGCGAGCAGCACCTTGAACCACACGCCGACCAGGTCGCGCTTGCGCACTGGCGCCGGCGCCGGCCGCGCCCCCCCGGTCGGCGGCGGGCCGCCCGACGCTACCCGTACCGGCGGGCCGCCCGCCGGTGGTGCCGCGCCGCCTTGTGCGATGACGCGATCGATGTCGGCCAGCTCCTTGTCCCAGTTGCGAGGCCCGGTCATCCATCCTCCCGTTCGAGACCGTACTTCTCGATCTTGTGGTACAGGTTCGACCGCGGAATGCCCATCGCACGCGCCGCGTCACTGATGTTCCAGTGGCTGTCGTCGAGTCGCGCCGCAACATACGCGCGTTCGGCCTTGTCAAGGAATTGCGGCAAGGTCGCGTCGTCGATCCCGACCTGCAGCGTGCGCAGGTCGACCTCGTGATCGGCAACGGGGAGTGCGCGCATCACGTCGGCGTGCGTGACCTCGTGTCCCGCCGACAGGATCAGCAACCGCTCCACGGCATTCCGCAATTCGCGCACGTTGCCGGGCCAGTACCGCTGCCGCAGTTCCTGCATGGCCTCGGGCGTGAAATCCTTGGGCATCATCCCGGGTCCGGTGCCCAGCACCGCGACGAAATGCGCCACCAGCGCCGGGATGTCGCTAGGCCGCTGGCGCAGTGGCGGCACTGCGATGGGCATCACGTTGAGCCGGAAATACAGATCCTCGCGAAACCGTCCGGCCTTGATCTCCTGCGCCAGATCGCGGTTGGTCGCCGCGATGACGCGGACATCGACGGTGATTGGGCGCGTGTCGCCGACGCGCGTGACCACCCCCTCCTGCAACGCGCGCAGGATCTTGGCCTGGGCGTTGAGCGCGAGGTCGCCGATCTCGTCGAGGAACAGGGTCCCGCCGTCGGCCGCCTCGAACTTTCCGGCCTGGTTGGCGACCGCGCCCGTGAACGCGCCGCGCACGTGCCCGAAGAGTTCGCTCTCGACGAGTTCGCTGGGAATCGCCGCACAATTGACCTCGATGAACCGGCCGCCCGCACGCCGGGACTCCTCGTGGATGGCGCGTGCGACCAGTTCCTTGCCGCTCCCGTTCTCGCCGCTGATCAGCACGCGGGCGTCGGTGCGCGCCACGCGGCCCACGAACGCGCGAATCGCGCGCATCGCGTCGCTCGCGCCGACCATCGCCGATCGCATGTCGGTCGCCTGGGCCAGACCCTCGCGCAGCCGGGCGATTTCACTGGCCAGCCAGCGGTGCTCCAGTGCGCGCTGCACCGTGACCAGGAGGCGATCGGCATCGAGCGGTTTTTCGAGGAAGTCGAACGCGCCTTGCTGGACGGACTGCACTGCCGTGCTGACTGTGGCATGGCCCGACACCATGATCACCCGCGCGTCGGGGTCGAGTAGTCGCAGCTGCTGCAGCGTGTCGATGCCGTCGATACCCTGCATCTTGACGTCGAGTATCACCAGGTCGAACGGCTCGGCGCGGTACGCCGTCAGCGCTTCGCCGCCCGAGCTTGCCGTGCCGACCTGATAGCCTTCGTATCCCAGCACCTGCGCCAGCACGTCGCGGATCGACTTCTCATCGTCGACGACCAGGATGCGGCCCTTCATCGGGCCGGTCGCTGCCGATAGATCGCGACCCCCGAGGGCCGCA
The DNA here is from genome assembly GCA_963796635.1 of uncultured Gemmatimonadales bacterium. Taxonomy (GTDB): domain Bacteria; phylum Gemmatimonadota; class Gemmatimonadetes; order Gemmatimonadales; family GWC2-71-9; genus Palsa-1233. The sequence continues at coordinate 771,003 of CAWCMH010000001.1, read as the reverse complement.
CCCGGAATCCCGCCACCGCGGCGGGCAACGACACGGTCATGTGCTCGCCGTCGCGGCCGCTCAGCCGATGGGCAAGGTCGCGCACGAGCGGACGCGGCAGCGGCACGCCATGCACGCTTGCGGTGCTGACGTCGAACTCGCCCTGCCCCGGCTGGACCGGCATGAAGATCCCGGACACCTCGAGTGATTCGTACGCAGGAAGATGTCCCGGGATCAGCCGCCGCAGCGCCACCGGAATGCGAGCGCTGTCGATCACCGTGCGCACATCAAGGCGGCGGTCGCCCAATCGTACGGTCAGTGAATCGCGCGTTTCACCGGGGAGAAACGGCGCGCCGCGGGTGAGCAATGCGGCCATCTCATCGGATGTGAGGAGTACCGAGTCGACGCCGGGGCGCTGCAGCGAATCGAGCGCGAGCATGGCGCGGCGCTCCGCCCCGGCGGAGGGACGGCCAACCGCGCCGGTGGCCGTGGGCGCGAGCGCGTTGCGCGCGACCTGCTTCAGGTTGGCACGGTAGACCCACGCCGCGATCAGCAGCACCGCCACGACCACCACGAAGACCAGCCGCCCGAGACAACGCATCCTGAAAGGTACCGCCGCTCCGCCGGGAGCCGTCTATCGCGCCGACGTCGGCGTGATTAGCGTCCAGCATGGCCGACGAAGACACGCTGGCAATCCCGGGCGGGCTGGCGCTGCCGCGCAGCGAACTGCTGCTCCGCGCCACGCGCAGCAGCGGGCCGGGCGGCCAGCATGTCAACACGTCGTCGTCGCGCATCGAACTCGTCTGGGACATCCCCGCGTCGCCGTCGCTCAACGCGCAGCAGCGGGCGCTGCTGCTGGAGCGGCTGGCGTCACGCGTGGATTCGCGCGGACGCTTGCGCCTGGTCGCGCAAGAGGAGCGCAGTCAGTTGCGCAATCGCGAGGCCGTGGTCGCGCGATTCAGCGACATCGTCGCCCGCGCGCTGGTGGTCCCGAAACGACGCAAGCGGACGCGGCCGCCGGCCGCATCACGGCGGGCGCGGCTGGAAACCAAACGCCGCCGCAGCACCATCAAGCGCGACCGCCAGCGCCCGGTGGACGAGTGATCCGCGCCATTCACCCGCTGTGGCTCCTGGCCGGTGTCGTGATGCTGGCGCGTCCCGCCTCGGCGCAGGCGAACCAGATGCCGAACGGGCTCTGGCATGGCTGGCTGCAGCAGCCGGACCAGGACAGCATCCGCGTCTCGTACGACGTGAGCCACAGCGGCAAGCACATCCTGATTACCATGCGCGGGCGCAGCGGGGTCAACTACGAGATGGATGACGCCAAGGTGAAGCACAACGTGCTAACCTTCGACTGGGACCTGGGGATGAGCTCGATTCTCTCCTGCCGCCTGAGCCGCCGCAACGGCCGCGACTTCGAAGGCGTCTGCGACGACCGCAGTCCGGGCGAAACGGGAGAGCCGGTCCATGTGTGGATGCTGATGACGGCGCCGGACAGCAGTGGTGGCGCCCGCTAGCTCCTTCCCCCTTCTCCGTTCTACCTCGCGTCTAGATGATCCCAGTTGACGATCGCGTTGAATCCCATCGCGAAGGTGCCCTGCGTCTGCCAGCGCCAGAACGGCCGGAATGCGAACATCACGATGTGTCCCTTGCCGATCGACTCGTCGACCAGTTGCGCGCGATCGGCCAGCACGTCGCCGCCGGCGAGGGTACCTGAGAGCAGCATGTCGGAGGCCTTGTCGGGGAAACGCATCACGACGCGCGTGCTGGCGTCGGGTCCCGGCGTGACACCGACGAGCGAATCGGGTGACGCGTTGCCACCGCCGCGACCCCCGAATCCGCCGAAGCCACCGCGCCCGCCGCGGCCGCTGTTGCCAGCAGTCGAATCGCTCGCCGGCTCGGCATGCCCGTACGGCGTCCCGCTGTTGCCGGGGTCCCAAGGGGACAGCGTGAGGCGATCCGGCTGCGCCATGGGCGTGGTGTACTGACTCACCGAACTACCCCGGCCGCCGCGGCCTGCAGCCGGTGGGGCTGGCGTGGTCGCCACCGTCGTCGCGGCCTGCCCGGTTGCGAGCACGGGGCCGTTGCTGAAGTAGACCGGCACCTGGCGGTATTGGTAGCCGTACACCAGCGGACTGGTCGAGTCGGCGATCAGGCCACGCAGGATGGTCCCGTGCGCGAACAGGTTGGTGCCGGCGGTCGATTCCACCCGCACACCTGGCGTGAGGCCGAGATCGGGAAAGATCGCCACGGTGCCGCCTTCGGTGATCAGCGTGCCACCCTGCTGCACGAATTCGTAGAGCGCTTTCATCCCTTCCGGGCCTGCCGTGCCGCGCAGATCTTCAGTCGAGTCCGGAGTGCCGAAGCTCGGAAACTCCGCGCTCTTCACGTACGGCACCGGTCCGGTCGGCGCGTTGCTCGCGGCCGCGCCGCCGCGGCCACCCCCGAACCCACCGCGCCCGGCGCGGAGTCCATTGCCACCGGTCGGGTAGATGATCACGTCGTATCGGCCGCGCAGATTCCCCCGCTTGAGCAACGGTTCGCCGAAGTAGGTGTACGGCACGTGGTAATAGTCGAGCGCGCCGCGCACCCAGCCCTCGTCCTGCGTGCTGGTCCAGCTGTGCACGAAGCCGATGCGCGGGACCGTGAGGTCATGGGCCGCCACCGACGGCGCGGACGCCACGGCCCAGCCCGACAAACCCAGCTTGCGCAGGGCCGGATCGAGTTGCGCCGCACTGGCGTCGGCGATGATCAGCGCGCCGGCATCGAAATGCTGACCCGCCGCATCGAACGGCGCTTCCGCCGCTCGCATCCTGAGTTCGGGATGCTGAAAGCGGAACGTCACCAGCGTGTTGTCCTGATTGTTGGCCACCACGATCACGTTGCCGGTGCCGTGCACGCCGCCGGGAGCCGTGACATCGGCGGTGATGGGCGTCATTGGTGCGCGCAGAATCGCTGAGTCGGTCACCTCGAGCACGGTGAGGTTGCGCATCAACGGAAAGGTCCAGCCGGTGTCATCGTACGGCGCCGGATTGTCGGGCGCGAAGTTCTGCAGCGCGAAATACATGGCGGCGAGGGTGCGATACGGCTGATCGCCCCGCACGATGTAGTCGCCCGGCTGCACGCTCACCTTGCCGGCCGCAAACGCCGTCGTCGCCCGATGGAACTCCAGCCCCTGGGCCCGCAGGTCGTTGACGGCTTCGGCGGCGTTCTCGGCAGCGTGCTGCCCGGCCGGGATCACCCACGCGTACAGCGGGCCGTGGCGGCCCTTGTCGACGGCGTTCTTGTTCTTGATCCAGTAGTCCTCAAGAAACATCTCCCGATCCCGGGCCACGCGATCGAGCGCGAACAGCAGCGCCGACTCCTGGATGTTGGTATTGGCCCGCGGGCTCCACTTGATCCGTGCCAGCGGTGGATTCGGCCGGTACCATTCGCGGCTGGTGGTGGTCGGCGGCGGCGTCACCCAGTTGGTGTCGGTGTAGCTCTGGACCTCATAGAAGCGGCCGGTGGCGTTGTGGGTGTGCGCAATGAAGAACATGTAGTTCGGCACCCAGCCATCGTAGTAATCGTAGGTCCACACGCCCGGGACACCGCGCTTGGCCATTTCCATGACGTCGTTTTCGGCCAGCAACCACCATTCGTCCTCGGTGATCGGGTCAAGTTGCTCGTTGTACGGCCCGGTGCCGGTGGAGACATACAGGTAGGTCACCGACTCATGCAGGTCGTGCAGGATCTGCGGCGTCCACTCAAGAAAGGTGCGGGTGATGTTCTTCGTGAGCGGCAGCATCTGCCCCATGCCGTCGCGATTGTCGTCGTGCTCGACGTAGTTGCCCCAGTATGGCAGGCTCAGTCGGCCCCTCGTGGCGCCGTATTCCTTGTTGTAGTTGAAGGCATCGACGACGCGATCGCGCCCGATCGGCTCGACCACCGGCGTGATGAAGACGATGACGTTGTTGCGGATGTTCTGGATCAGCGGCGTTTCTTCAACCGTCAGCCGATAGGCGAGCTCCATCAGCATCTCCGGACCGCCCGTCTCGGTCGAATGCATCCCGCTGGTGATCCAGTAGATCGGCTTGGCGGTATGCAGCAGTTGCTGTGCGCGCGCTTCGGTCGTCTTGCGCGGATCGGTCAGTTCGTGGAGATAGCCCTTGTACTTGTCGAGCTGGGCGATCGTCCGGGCGTCGGCGATCGCCATCACGATCATTTCCTCGTTCTGGTCGGTCGTGCCGATGCTCCACACCTTGGCGCGAGGCGACGCCTTCGCCACGGCGCGCATGTAGCCGTGGATGTCGGCGACGTGGTCGAGCACACCCGGCGCCCCGATGATGTGTCCCAGATACTTGAGCGGCGTCGGCACCGTGGCAGACGCCGGCAGATGATCGACGAGGTCGGTCGAGATTCGCGGATCGGAGAGGAATTCCCTGATCTGCGCGGTGTAGGCGGAGTCGTTGCGCTGCGTCGCGACATGCGCCGGTGCTATCGCGCCGCACCTGGCCGCGGCGAGCGTTGTTGTGCCGGAAGGGCGGAAGCAGCAACCAGCATGAGTGTGGCAAGGACGGACACCACGACGCGTGAGCGCCGCGACCCGATCATGCGGGACATGTTGCCTCCGTAATGTATCATCAGGAAACGCCGGCTTGTCAGGTGAAGCGGGGAGAATATACGCGGATTGAAAAGCGCGTCATGTGGAGTGGAGCGCTGTCACCCTGAGCGAAGCGGCGGCACCGCCACCGCGCAGGATGACAAGCGCTGCGACAGCGCTACCCCGCGGTGACTTCCTTGTACAGATCGGGCTGGACGTGCGCTCCGCGGAGCAGCTCGATGGCGCGCTGCGCGGTGGAGTCCTGCGTCAGGGCGTGACGCGTGACAGCGGAGTCGCCGTAGGTCAATCGCAGCGACTCTTCCGTCAACAGCTCGTCGAGGTACGACGCACCGCCGTTGAAGGTGCTATCGGGCATCTTGATACCGCTCTGTTCCATCCGCTGGCGCACTTCGCTCCGCAATGCGGGCGTCACGGTGAAGTCGCGGCTCACCTTGCCGTGCTGGCCCCGCGCCACGTCGAAGATCGCCGATCGGATCGCGGCGAGGTGCGGCAGTGACGCGCGCAGCATCGCCTGCACCGGACTCGACAGCGTGTCGAGCGGGACGGTGACGTCGGGCGTGATGCCGCCACGAGACAGCAGCTTGCGCCCCGCATCCGATCGCATCACCAGCGGCGGCGCGGCGTTGACACTGTCGCTGTCGACCACGACGAATCGTCCATCGATCATCTTCCGATCGCGGTGAATCGACCGGCCGCTCGGCGTGTACCACTTGCCCGTGGTCAGCTTGAGGACGAAACCGCCGTCGAGATTGTAGACCGCCTGGAAAATTCCCTTGCCGAACGTGTTCGAGCCGACGATCAGCCCGCGATCATGATCCTGCAGCGCCCCCGCGACGATTTCCGACGCCGACGCCGTGTTGCCGTCGACCAGCACCGCGAGCGGTGCGTTCGGCGCCACCGGCAGATCGACCGTCGCCAGCGTGTTGGGTGGTACGCCACGCTCGCGTTGGGTCACCACCGCCTGACCCTTGCGGAGAAAGACGCTGCTCACCTTGACGGCCTGATCCACCTCACCGCCGCCGTTGCCGCGCAAGTCGACGAGGAACCGATCGGCCCCGCGCGCTTCGAGACTCTTGACCGCTTCCGCGACTTCGAGGCCGGCGCTCTGGTTGAAGCGCTGCAGCGGGATGTAGCCCACGTGATCGTCGAGCAGCAGCGTGTACGGCACCGCCGCGGCATGGACGACCGCGCGGGTGAAGGTCGTGGTGATGGGCGCCGGCATGTCGACCCGCCCGAACGTCACGGTCACCTGTGTGCCGACCTTGCCGGTGAGGTGCTGCGACACCTTGTCGGTCGACCACCCCACCACGCGTGTGCTGTCGATGCCGAGGATCATGTCCCCACGTTCAACGCCACCACGTTCGGCGGGCGACTGGGGAAACACGTCACCCACGACCACGACCGAGTCTTCCTGCGAGATGCCCATGCCCAGGCCACCATAATCGTTGCCGATGGCGTTGCGCATGAAATCCTCGCTCTCCTTGCGGTTGTAGAGCGAGGCGTACGGATCGTCGAGCGAATTCACCAGGCCGCGGGCGGCGCGGATATATAAGGAATCTTCCGGCAGCGAATCGATGGCGCGCTGCGTGACGATCTGGAACACCTGCCCCAGCACCGTCGCCCCATTGCGGTCGGCCGAGCCGGAACGGCGCAGGGCGCCGAACGCGAGGGGGATCGCGATGATCGCTGCCACCAACATGATGTTGCGCTGCCAACGGGAGAACCGTCTAGCCATGAACTGACCTCGAAGTTGAGACCGCACCTGCAAAGTAACGCCGGGCCCAGCGGGCAGGTTTCGCGGGCGACCGCGTGATTCATGCGTAAAGACGTTCATTCCGGCGCTGGAACGACACGGGTAATGGCCGCGATCGCATCACCTTGGGCCGATGCAGCCCCCTTGCCCGCTCGATTACGCCGAGACGATACTATGCTCATGCTCCTCGCGTCGTATTACAGCCCCGACGACGTACGCGCCCTGCCCGACGACGGCAATCGGTACGAGACGGTCCACGGCGAGCTGCTGGTGACACCGGCGCCCCGGCTGCGGCACCAGTACGTCGTGTCGGCCGTGCACTTCGCGCTCAAGGCGTATTGCGATGCCACGCACGTCGGCATGGTGCTCATGTCGCCGGCCGACATCTCGCTGACGCCGGATTCACTGGTGCAACCCGATGTCTTCGTCGTGCCACCACCGATTACGCCGACAGCATCCTGGAGCGACATCCGCGCCCTGCTCCTCGCGGTGGAAGTCGTGTCGCCGAGTTCCGCGCGCGCCGATCGCTTCAGCAAGCGCCTGCACTATCAGCGGTCGGGCGTGCCGGAATACTGGGTAGTCGACCTGAACGCCGAGTTCGTGGAAGTCTGGACGTCCGACAACACCCGGCCGCGCATCGAACGCGAATCACTCGCCTGGGCGCCGTCGTCCAGCGTGGTGCCGCTCGTCATCCCGCTCGCAGCACTCTTCCGCTGAAGGTGGCGATCAGTCGGCCTTGGCGATCGCCAGGTCGTCGTAGCGCTTGAAGCGGTAGATCGCGATCGACACGATCCAGCTCACCACGAACACGGCAATGATCAGGTAGCCGATGCTGCCGAAGTGGCTGTTGAGCGATCCGATCGCACGCCAGAAGCCCCCGGTAAGTCCGAGCTGGTCGCCAATCAACCCAAGCGCCTCGATCCCGCCAACGAGCAACGCCACCAGCACCGATACAAACGTGATCGTCATGTTGTAGTAGAGCTTGCGAATCGGCGTGTTGAACGCCCAGCCGTACGCGCCCAGCATCAACACGCTGTCGGTGGTGTCGACCAGCGACATCCCCGCGGTGAACAGGGCCGGAAACACCAGGATCGACCAGATCGGCAGGCCGCGTGCCGCTTCCGCTGCGGAAATGCCGAGCAATCCGACCTCGGTGGCGGTATCGAACCCGAGCCCGAAGAGCAGTCCGAGCGGATACATGTGCCAGCTCCGGCGGATCATCGCGAACATCGGGCGCAGCACGCGCGCCAGAATGCCGCCCCCGTTGAGCAGCACGTCGAGATCCTCCTCGACGTAACGTCCCTCGTGCCGTACGCGATGAAAAGTGCGCCAGATCGACACCAGGACCACGATGTTGATCGCGGCGATTACCAGCAGGAAGAGCGCCGACGCGAGCGTGCCGATCACGCCGCCCACCGATCGGAACGCCTGGACCCGTGTGCTCAGCGCCATGGCCGTGGCGGCAATCGCCGTCGACGCGAGCACCACGACGGTCGAGTGGCCGAGGGAGAAGAAGAAGCCGACACCGACCGGGCGTTTGCCCTCGTGCATCAGCTTGCGAGTGACGTTGTCGATCGCGGCGATGTGATCGGCATCGATGGCGTGCCGGAGGCCCAGTCCGTAGGCCAGCAAGGCAGTGCCGAGCAGCAAGGGAAAGTGGCGGAACGCGATCAATGCCCACGCCCACGCGGCGCCGTTGCCGAGCAGCAGCAGGATGTAGAGCGCGATGATGCGGCGCCGGGTGTCGCGGGCGTCGTCGTCGAACAGGCCGGCGAGCATGCAGGAGTCTAAGGGGAGCCGGCGCGGCGCAGCAACGCGGTCAGGCCGGCACCGGCTGCAACTCCATCGTCAGCACCTCGAACGGCGCCAGGCGGAAGGTCTGCGGTGCGCCCGCGGCAAGACGCCGCGGCGCGGTCGTGGATTCGTGCCACGGCGATGACACGGTGTAGCGCTGCGGCGCAGCTTCCGGAAGTTCGAGGGCGAGCGCCACATCGATATCAATGGTGCCGGGCGTGTCGCCCGGATTGCGGAGCACGAGAATTCCCTTCTCGGCGGACCACGACGCCCAGCCATACGGCTCGAGCTTCACGGGATCGCCACCCACCCAGTGCGTGTCGACCAGCGTGCCGGCGTTGCCGCGGGACCAGTTCGCGGCCTGCGCGAGGTCGTCCCAGTTCTGCGTCGAGAGCAACGACGGCGTCATGTACATCTCCTGCAGCTGCGTGCCGGTGCCGAAATAGGCGCGGATTTCGTTGCGCAGATCGTTGCCGGGATCGGTGGCGAGCTTGCCGGCGTGCCGGGCGTAGATCATCCCGTGCAGCATCAGCGAATTGATCGGATAGAGCGGCCCCTTCTTGACAATGCCGGCATAGGTGTCGCCATCGCGATAGGTGATCCACTGTTCCCGCGGCGTACCGACTCCGGCAAACGAGTCGTCATCGCCGCCGCGCCAGATCGAGTCGCAGTAGCGCAGCCAGAATGGCGACGGAAAGGTGCCCGTGGTGAGGTTGACGAACAGGTCGGGCTCGACCCTCCGGAGATCGCCGATCAGCGCGATCATCGCGTCGAAATCGCTGTCGAACGCGCTGCCCGGCACCACGTGCGACGCGTTGCCGGTCCCATCGAACTTGAACTGGTTGACCCCGTACCGCTTGATGAAGTCGACGCAGGTGTCGTGAAAGAGCTTGAAGTACTTCGGACCCGACAGCGCGAAACCGCCGGCGTTGGTTTCGTACCCCTGCGCCTTGCCGTACTGCAGCCGATCCTTGCGCGGCTGCCCGTAGCCGCCCCACGGCGACAGCCACACGCCCGGAGCGGCGCCATACTCCGCGGCGGCGCGCTTGAGGTTGGTGAAGCCGTGCGGAAACCCGCTGTTGAAGTGCCACAGCGTCTTCGAGTCGTCCCAGCCGTCGTCGAACAGGAACGAATTCAGCGTGACACCGCGCTTGACATGCAACTCGTCGCCGAAGGCGTGGATCACGTCGAGGGCGCCGGCTTCGTCGTACTTGTTGAAGTAGCCGAGGTCGTACCACGAGTTGTAGTGCAGGAAGGTGCGATACGGATGCGCGCGTTCGCGTTCGAGGTAGGCGAGAAAGTCGCGGCGCAACTGGCCGGGCGCGGACGTGCCGATCACCGACGAGACGGTAAACGACGTGCCCGGCCGAAGCGGCAGTTCGCGCGGCAGCGATCGCCGTCACGCGCCCATCGTCGACCTGGTGTGCGACAGCGGATGCTCGAAGCCGAAAAAGAGATTGCCCGGCGACGACCGGCGATCCCTGCACTTCGCCGACCACGCCGGCACCGTCGCACGAGAGATCGAGCAGGATGATTTCGCTCACAGGCACCGTTGTGTGTGCGGGCGTGAGCGTCACCTCCTGTCGCAGATAGTGCGAGCCATCTCTCGCCGACCGCGCGCCAGGTGGCGCGCAGCCCGGTCGTCGGGTGCTCAAGTTCCAGGCGCATGGCGCTGCCGCCGAGCCGTTCGGCGTGGCGCGACGCGTGCCGGTCGGCGTGCAGCGACTCGTGGTGCGGACCACTGCGGATCCGCATCGCCGACGCCGCAATGCTGCTCCCGTCCTTGAGTTTGAGGATGAATGGATCGGGCGCGGGAGTGATGCTGCGGTTGCCGACCCTATCGACCAGGCGCGTCACGCGGAACGCACCGCCAGCGGTGGACCATGCAGCATCGATCCCGTCGGTCGCGAGCGAGAACTCATCGGTGCCGGCATGCGCGCGGGCCAGCGACGGGAGCGCCACCAGACCGGCCATGGCGGTTGCGCCGCCTTCGATGAAACGGCGACGTGTGAGGGCGCGGAACAGCTCGCGGGAATCAGCCACAGCGGTCTCGGCGTGTGAATGGATGGCTGCAACATGCTTGGCGGTCGGGTTGGGGGCAAGCGGGTGGCGGATGCCTGTGGCGAGTGCGGGCCCCCCACCCAACGGATGCAATGACGCGGTGACCGAGGCTCGAGGACGCTTACCGCCTCACACGATACTCCCGCACCTCATCGGTCCCATCACGTCGCGTGAACTGCGCGAGCAGGTAATCCATCCCGATTTCCAGTACGTCGAGATCCGGTGGCACCATGACCGTGGCCGTCAATCTGCCGCGCGGATCGTAATACATCCAAAGCGGCGGGTGCGCCATCCATCGCGAACGTGCGCGCCCAGATATTGCCCAACGGGCGTGGCTGAGCTGGGCCACGTCGTCGGATCATGCTAACGCAAACCCGACGAGGGCGATCGATCAAGTTGCTGAGCAACGCCAGCGTTCAGCACGGCAAACGACACCTCGACAACGATCCTATCACCGTTCACGAGGTATGTTGGGGTGCCTACGATGTGGTTGACGATTCCCGCTTAAACTGCGGCGTGAAGATGCGACGACCGTCTGCCTTCCGTCGATGCGTTTCCATCCGACGACCCTCCGTTGGGAAGTAAACCTACGCTTCCCAAAGTGCCTCGTCGAATTGGGGTACAGAGCAGGCTTCGGAAGGACGGTCGGCGCGTGGCATGAATTACGGTACTGCCCCCGACTGGGCAGCGCAATTCGGTGCACCCGTCCGGCGACGGGAGTTCAGCGTCGTGAGGCCGACCCCTACTCCGCCTCAGCGTACCTGCCGGAGCTCATAAAGCCGCACGTAGTCTCCGGTTTTCCCATCGTAGCGTCGTTCGCCAACAAGCCGGTGCCCAAGGACGTAGCCGACCTCGAATGGCAGCGGCATCGACGCGACCAGAGCGCGTCGACGAAGATCAATAACATCGACGACGCTCTGGTATCGCAGTTCGGGGTGTTCGGTCTGATAATACACCTGCCCCCCTTCACCGCGGGTAGGCTGCTTGGCGAAAGCTTCGCGCCAAGTCGGCGCGGCGCGCGATACAACGATCCAAAGTTGGTCACCCTCGAGCCAGGCCCCGGCAACCGCAGGAGATGGCGGCGTGTCCGGACTCGCTCCGGCGAAATGCGTGAACGACGTGAACCACGACGGTTCACGAATAAATCGGCGGACCAGATGACCTGTTGGATCCCACTCGTCGACGGCGTACTGATACGAGTGATGGAGGGCGAGAACCGAGCCGTGGTATCCAACGAGGAATCGGCTGAATTGAAAAGGTTCGCGTGCGTCTATTCTCCTGATCGGGGTACCGAAGCTGAACTGCACTGAGTCGTTCCGGACGAAGTGCAGCGGAAACGCCGACATCAACTGCGTGAGGTTCGTGCCTCCATAGACGTGACCTGCAACGAACGCCGCATCGCCGCCGATCGGAAGGAACGCATCCGTGGCGTTCGGCAGGTGAAAGGTCCGGACGTATGCTCCGGCAGCCGTCCAGACCGACACCCGCGCGAGTTGATTGTCGAACACGTACAGCGAATCGCCAGCTCCGGTGACAAGCTCCAACGGGCGCCTGAATTCACCGGGTCCTTCACCCGCTCGGCCGAACCGCGCGATGATCCGCCCATCGCGGGCCAACTTCCACACCTCCATCGCGCGAAATGGAAGGGCGGCGATTGAACCATCGGGAAGCGCCTGCATGGCGACGAATCCCCCGGCGTCATCGACGTCGCCACCGTTGCCACCGAGCTGACCGACGGGTACGGCTATCAAGTGACACGTCCGGCATGAGGGCGCGTCGCCGATGCGGGTAACAGGCCCAGCCAACCGAGGCTGCTGCGCGGCGGCGCTATCGGCACCTACCGCCAGCATGGTCGCAACGACTAGCGCCGCCATGACCGGCCGCGGAACCGCCCCTGGTCCAATCATGCGTCATTCCGCCAAGGCGGCCGCGATGTCGGGAACCGTTTCCGCGGGAATGGTTCCGAACACGGAATGGTTCGTGAGACACCCCACTATTTCGATCACGTTCCACGCCCGGTTCAAGCGAACATGATCGGGGAATTCGACCGAAAGTTCGCTCAAGGCGGAGCGGCTGCCATCCATGGACTGGCTTGCCAAGACCCGGAGTAAGGAATCCGATGGAAGCGCTGATGAGGAGCACATCGGGTGCCCGGAGCACATACCGTCCGGCGGGTCCCCGAGACAATCCGAATGCGCGTTCTTCCACAGGAAGTCGGGATCTGGTCCGCCTACCTCGGCTTCCGCCCAGTGATACTGAAGCGGACAACCGGTGTACATACAGTCGACACATGTTGACTGCTCGGTCGCGCTAAGCGGAACCGAAATGTTCGCCCACATTGGGCTGATCGCAGACAGCGTGGAGTTGTTGGCCGTCGGACGGTGAGCGGGATGACTGGTCCCGACAAGAATCCCGAGCAGTGATGTAACGATCGCGACTCCCAATGTTGCCTCCGGTAGGGGAATCGAGGTACCGATTCGTTGGAATGAAGCCTGGGGTCGGCCGGTGACAGCGCCGCCATAGGACAGTATCAAGCCGAAGGTGCAGTGAGCAACCACCCAAACGGGTGAATTCCTGCGGGATCACCCATATGGGCGACTTCAGTACCTCATGAGTCCGAAGTCTGCAGCGTGGGCTTCAGCCCGGCATACAGAACGGCGAGCTTGGTGCGATTGTGCACGCCGACTGCGTCGAATGCCTGCTGCAGTAGCGTGTGCACGTTGTCCACGGACCGACCAACCCGCACCGCGATCTCCGGGTTGGTTAGCCCCTCGGCAACGAGGCCGATGATGATACGCTTCGAGGGGCATGACCTCAAAAGCCGCGCGAGACGAGCGGATTGTTCCGCGCGCGTAGTACCATCGCACTCCCGATCATGGTGCTGCGCAGATGCCACTGGGGCCTCAGCATGTCACGCGTCGACTGCCCCGCCCTCCCACCCAGTTGTACCCACGGCGCCACGGCGAGGCGAGCGAGGCGAGGCGAGGCGAGGCGAGGCGAGGCGAGGCGAGGCGAGGCGAAATGATGTTACAAGTCAGCCCCCACCCATGTCAACGGGCGCGACTCCGACAACTCCCGCGGCCAGATCTTGCGAGTTCTCACCGCATGAAGGAGGCCTCAAACGATCGAGTGGGAGTCACGATGCCGAACACGGATCTACACGGACGCAGGACTGTGCGCCGCGTTTGACCCACGATTCCAATTGCATGGCAGGATAGGCGCGCCGTGGCTGTGGACCGATCACGGACGCCTGATCAAGGTCAGCCACCCCCCACCGTGAGAGGCCAATGCGCCACGCCCGGCGTGACTCAACGATCCGGCGGGTTCAGCGCTGCCGCGCCGGTGAGAGACTGGCTCCTCATCCATCCACACCTGTACAACGTCGGTTTCCCCGAATCGCTCCTCACCGGCTCCACAATCCGGTACAACTGCAGCTCGAACGAAAGCGGCGCGTCGTCATCAAGCATGCAGTTCATCGCGATCCAGTGTCCAGTCACCGATCGGAAGCCGTAAGGATTGTAGCAGGGGAACATGACGTGGCCGAGGTACGTGGAATCGGCAAAGACATCGGCCACGGTCGAGTCGCGAGCGGTCCCGAAGACCCAGAGCCGCCCCATCCCGTCGACGAAGAATGGCGCCTTGCCGAAATAAGGCATCGGTTCCTGCGCGAGCGCGGCGATGTCCTCCGCGGTAACGGGTGGCGCGCGCTGACCCGCCGGCCCGCGGAATCCCGCCATCTGTCGCAACGAGGCCTGGGCCTCGGCGAGTTCGCGCGGACCGCGATATCGGGGCGGCAACGACCGATGAATGTGATACAGCGGCTTCCCCGACCCGTCGTAGACGCGAATGCGCCAGGTAAAGCCGTCGCCGAGGACAATGCGACCCGTCGCCGACGAGTAGGGCAATGTGAAGCCCAATGTGGTGAGACGCGACGGTCGCAACGCGGAGGCGATCAGCGAATCGGTGCCTGGCAGAATTCGATGATCGCCGCCCCCGTCCAGCGCCGCACGGCGGACCTCCACCACGTGTCCGTTTAGCGGGCGGGTCGGATCGAAATGGTCGGCCGAATCACCGGCGAGGTCGAGCGTCACATCAGTCAAGCCGGAGCGCCACTCGTGGAGAAAGCGGCCCGACAACAGGTACTCCGCGAAGATGCCGCCAGGACGACTCGTCGCGATCAGCGTATCTCCCCGAGCCCACAGGCGGCTGGGCGTGCGAAATTCCCCGGGCCCGTCTCCGAGTCGGCCGATTGCCTCGATCAAGCGGCCCGTGGAATCAACGACGCGAATGACGGGCTCCACCACGCGTGAACTGACATATGCGACGTCGCCGTTCGCGGCGACTGCGACACCGACGTAGCCGATGTCCGGCTCGTCAGCGTTCGCGATGGTCAGTGGCATCCGGGTGACCGACGGCATGCGCACGGCAACAGCGTGCGGCACAACCGGGACGTTGCTTGCGACCGGCCCGCGACGACACGCGACTGCGAGGACTGTCAGCACCGGCAGCGCGAGGCGGCGGGCCGCGCGGATGAAAGCGGCCGCAGCGGTTAGCTCACACCCGAGGAAACCACCGCGCGTGAGAGCGCGGAACAGCTCGCGGGAATCAGCCACAGCGGTCTCGGCGTGTGAATGGATGGCTGCAACATGCTTGGCGGTCGGGTTGGGGGCAACCGGGGCACCGCCGCTTCCTGGCTCGCCAGCGAATCGCCTATTGTCGATGGATCGAGGACCCGATCAGGCCGCCGACAAAGCCGAGCAGCGTCATGGGAATCACAAATACGAGATGGTCCGTGCCGGTGCATGGATTGGCGCCCGGGTCGCCGCACAACTGATGCTGAAGCTGGAGGCCGCTGACCAGGCCGACCACTGCACCGACGACCATCCCCGTCAGCCAGTAACTCCGACGATGCACCAGCGAATCGGCCGCTGGCGGCGGCTCACGAGATCCGGAAGAAATGAAAGTTGTGCGCGGCACGCGCGCGCGGTCGCCAGCAAACTGTGGGGTGGCTGCACGGCTTTCCAACTGGTCCAATCCCGCGTGGAGCCCGTCGACCCGTTGCGCAGCGAGTGGCGTGGCGGCAAACAGCGCGGCGACGGCGACGGCGCTGAGCATGAGAGGTCGCATTGAGGCACCCTCCGGTTCGCCAGGGAAGACGGGACGAGGCAGGCGTCTCCAATGTGACGTCGCTCCTCGCGTCGCGCCAGAGGCCGCGCCCGGCCTGCCATGTACGTTTCCGCAATCGCCCCCTTGCGCAACGCCGCCGCCGTGCCGACTATCCCTCTTGCGGAAACTTCCGGTGGGACACCCCCGTCAGGTTTCGCAGTCCACCGGACTCAATGCCACGTTGCTCGCCGCACCGATGTCGCGCGGCCAGCACCCGCACCTCGCACCGCTTGCCCTCGGCGGCAGTCAGAGGTCCCATGATCGGTTCACGCTCCGCCTGCGCTCGTGCTCGCCTCCGTTGCCTGTCTCGCGTCGTGCAGCAAGTCGAAGGCCGACGCCGACAGCAACGACCCGCTCACCGCTGCCACCGACTCATCGAAATCCGGCAGCACGCTGGCGCTCCCGGTCGTGGGGCAACCGGTGCGCCAGGGCGACCTGGTGCTCACCGTGTCGGCCACCGGGCAGCTGCGCACCGATGCACGGTCCGATCTCAAGGCCGAAGCCAGCGGCACGGTCGAGACCGTGAAGGTGCATGCCGGGGATCACGTCGCGTGCGGGCGACACCCTGCTCACGCTCGACCCCAAGCCGCTGGATCTTGATGTCCAGGCAGCGCAAGCCTCGCTCGATGCCGCCAACGTCAAGTACAACAGTGACGCCTACACCGACTCGGTGACCGAAGGACAGATGCGCGCCCAACGGCGCCAGTTCCTCCGCGCCCTGGATGGCACCGACGCGGCGCAAGTCCAGCTGGAGAAGGCCAGACTCGCCCGCCGGCACGCCGTGATCACCGCACCATTCGACGGCGTGATCGAAAGCGTTGCCGTGGCCGTCGGCGATCACATCGGCGACGGCGCCGACGTCGCGACGATCGTCGACATGAAGCACCTCCGCGTCGACGCCCAGGTGCTCGAACATGACCTGCCGCTGCTGCGCGTCGGCGGCGAGGCGTGGGTGACGGTTGCCGCGTTTCCCGACAAGCCGGTGCGCGGCACCATTGCCGCGATCCTGCCGCTGGTCGACACCGTGACGCGCGCGGGCCGGGCGATCATCAATATCACCGGCAACGGCGAACTGCGCCCCGGCATGTACGCCGACGTCCGCCTCGAAGCGACTCGGCTCACCAACCGGATCATCGTCCCCGCCCGCGCGATCATCGAGCGCGACAACCGCCCGCTGGTGTTCGTCGCCCGGGACGGTCGCGCGGAGTGGGTCTACGTGAATGCGGGCCGCACCAACGGCACTGAAACGGAAATCCTCCCCGACAGCGCCAGTAACGAGATTCCGCTCAAGCCGGGCGAGATCGTGATCACGGATGGACAGATCACGTTGTCGCATCAGGCGCCGATCACGCTGACGGTCCGGCGGGACGCCGCGGGAAACCAGTAGGCGTGGGGGACAAGACGCTGTCGTCCCTCGCTTCGCTCGGGCTCGCGTTGTCCTGTAAGGGATCCCTCGCTTCGCTCGGGACGACTTCGTCGTGTCCCTGAGCTCCGCCGCACTCAAGCGCCCTGTCACCACCATCTCGGCAACCCTGGCGCTCGTGCTCCTGGGCGCCGTATCGATTTCGCAGATGCCGGTGTCACTGCTCCCCGACGTGGCATTGCCGGTGCTCACCGTGCGCACCGTGTACAAGGGCGCCGCCGCAGAGGAGGTGTCGCGCTTCATCGCCGAACCGATCGAGGAGGCCGTGTCGGCCACGCCCGGCCTGGTAGGCGTCCGATCGGTGAGCCGCAACGGCGAGGACAACACCACGCTCCAGTTCGCGTGGGGCACTGACATGGCGAAGACGGTGCTGTCGGTGCGCGAGCATCTCGACAATGCGCGCTCGCAACTTCCCGCAGCCGCCGAACGCCCCACCCTGCTGACGTCCGATCCGGGGGAACGACCGATCGCGGTGCTGGCGCTCACCGGTCCGGGCGACCTGCGCGCGATCGCGAACACCGCCCAGGATGTGCACGCGCGCCGGCTGGAACAGATCGCCGGGATTTCGAGCGTCGCGGTCGTGGGCGCGCCGAGCGACGAGATCCGCGTCGACATCGACCCGGATCGCGCGCGGGCCATGGGGATCACGCCCGAGGAAGTGTCGCAGGCGATCATCAATTCGAACGTCACCGATCAGGGGGGCACCGTACGGCGCGGCCAGTTCCGCTTCTCGGTGCGTACACTCACCGAACTGCAAGGGCCTGATCAGATCCGCGACGTGCCGATCGGCCCGGCGGCCGGCGGGCTCAAGCTGTCGGACATCGCGACGGTCACGCCCGCCAGTGCCGATCCGCGCACCGTGGTGCGGCTCGACGGCAAGCCCGCGGTGGGCCTGGTGGTGTACAAGGATGCCGGGTCGAATACGGTCAAGGTGACCGGCGACATGCAGAAAACGCTGGCACTGCTGGCGCGCGACTTTCCCGACGTGCACGTGAAGGTCGTCTCGGCACAGGCGCAGTTCGTGCGCTCGGCGCTGTCGAACCTGTGGCAGGAAATCATCGTCGGCGGAATCCTGTCGATCCTCATCATCCTGCTTTTCCTGCGCGATCTGCGGATGTCGCTCGCGATCGGTGTGATGGTGCCATTGTCGGTGTTCGTGTCGCTGACACTGATGCAGCTGTTCCACGTGACGATCAACATTCTCTCGCTGGGCGGCCTGGCCCTCGCAGTCGGCATGCTCGTCGACAATGCGATCGTCGTCGCCGAGGCGACCGAACGCGGGCGCGATGCGTTGATGGGCGATCAGGACGCGGCGCGGGTGGCGGCCGACGAGGTCAGCGCGCCGCTGATTGCCGGCACGCTGACCACGGCGCTGGTGTTCGGCCCGATCGTGTTCGTGCAGGGCCTGTCGGCCGCGCTCTTCCGCGACCTGTCGATCTCGGTGGTGGTGACGCTGATGGCGTCGCTGGTGCTGGCGCTGACGCTGATGCCGGTGCTGACGATGTGGGGACACAAGCGCCGGATGCGCGAGAGGGAAGCCGCAGCCGTCCATGTAGGGGCGAATGATCATTCGCCCGAATCCCCGCGCGCAACGGATGTCGTAGGGGCGAATGATCATTCGCCCCTACATCCGCACGCCGCGATCCCTGTGGGGGCAAACGACCATGCGCCGCTACTGGACCGCATCGGCGCGCGCATGGAACACGTCTACGACGTCGGGCTGCGCTGGTCACTGCAGTACCCGTGGCGCGTGGTGGGCATTGCCGTGGTGAGCGTGGCGGTCACGCTGGTGCTGCTGATGCGGCTGCCGCGCGAGATCCTGCCGCAGGTGGACGAAGGCACCGCCACGGCCGAACTCCGCCTCGCGCCCGGCACCGCCATCGAAGAGACGATTCGTCAAGCTGACCGACTGCAGGCCGCCGCCGCCGCCCTCGGCAGCAAGGGCACCTATGCCCGGATCGGCGTCGCCAGTGACGAAGAGGTGTTGAGCGGCGCCGAGGTCGGGTCGTCGGCCACAGCCATGTTCGTCTTTCCGGTGCCAGCGCACATGGCGGCAACGACCTTCGCCGCGCGCCTGCGTGCCGCCGTGCCCGACCTGGCGCAGGGCGCACTCGCCATCGATCTGGCAGGACAATCCGAATTCGGCTCGCTGATCGGCCGCGAAGGTCGCACGGTGCGCGTCGAAGTCTCGGCCCAGCAGCCTGACCAGGCCGAAGCCGCCGCAACGCGCGTGCGGGCCGCCCTCGCCCAGGTGCCGACGCTGGCCGATGTGCGCGCCGCGTACGAAGGCACCGAACCGGTGATCGATGTGGGCCTGCTGCGGGATCGCATCGCGCAGCGCGGCCTGCAGATCGACGACGTCCTGAGCTCGCTGCAGGGCGCGCTGGGCGGCGTGTCCGCCGAGGATTTGCGGGAAACCGATCGGCGTACTCCGATCCTCGTGCGCTATGCCGGCGCGGCGAACGAGAACCTCGAGACCGCCCTGGCGTCGACGGTGCAAGGCGTACCGCTGCGCGATCTGGTGTCCGTGCAGGAAACCCGCGCTCCGATCGAGGTGGTGCGCGTCGACCAGCGGCCGGTGTCGGTGGTGGAAGGTGTGGTCGCCAAGGGCGGCACCTCGCGCGCGTCGCGTGACGTGTCGGCCGCCGTGTCGGCCCTGAGCTTCCCGACTGGCGTGCGCTGGCAGGTCACCGGCGCCGATCAGGAGCAGCGCGAGACCACCCGACAGCTCGGCCTCGTCGCGATCCTCGCCGCCGCGTTGATGTTCCTGGTGCTCGCCGGCGAGTTCTCATCGTTCACCTCACCGTTGATCGTGATGACCACGGTGCCGATCGCCGGCGCGGGAAGCATCTTCCTGCTCTGGATCACCGGTCAGTCGCTCAACGCGGTGTCCCTGATCGGCATTGTCGTGATGATCGGCATGGCCGACAACGAAGCGGTGGTGAAGCTTGACGCGATCCACCGTTTCCGCGAGCAGGGTTTCGGTATTGACGAATCGGTGATTCGCGGCGGCCACAAGCGGCTGCGCGCCATCACCATGACCACCTTCACCGCCATCGCCGGCGTGATTCCGCTGGTATTGAACCTGGGCACCGGCGGCGCGCTCTATCAGCCGCTCGCCGCCGGCGTGATCGGCGGTTCAGTCACGCAGCTCGGTGTGACGTTCTTCCTGATGCCGGCGCTCTATGCGCTGATCGAACGCCGCAAGGAACGCGCGGCGGAGGCCCGCACGCGCCGGGCGGAGCTCGCGACGGCATGATTCACTGGGCCGCCCACCGTCCGGCAGTACTCTGGGCACTCGCGGCCGGAATCCTCGTGGCCGGCGGCGTCGCATTCACCCGGCTGCCGCTCGCCACCCGAAGTCAGGTCGAGTTTCCGCGGCTGACGATTTCGGCGAGTTGGGGCGGTGCCGCACCCGAGCTGGTCGAGACGTATCTCACATCCCCGATCGAGGGACTGGTCCAGGGCGTCCGCGGCGTGCGCAGCACGAGTTCGATGTCGACGCAGGGGCTTGCGTCGGTGCAGGTCAATCTCGACCCGAAGACCGACGTCACGCTGGCGCGGCTGGCGATTCTCGAGCGGATGGAAACGCTGCGCGATCAGCTGCCGCAGGGCGCGTCGCAGATCTCGGTCGCCAACTACGCGCCCGCCAACCTGCAGGAACAACCGTTGCTGGAGATCAACGTGGTCGGGCCCTACACGCCGGGTGCGTTGCGCAAGATCGTCGACGACATCCTCAAGCCAAGACTCGCCAGCGTGCCGGGGATCTCGTCGACGCACACCAACGGGGGCGCCGACAACCGGATTACTGTGTCGTACGATCCGTCGCTGCTGCATCAGCTCGGCATCGAGCCGCGCGACCTCCAGCAGGCCATCGATCAGGCGGTGCAGATCCGCGCGCTGGGCCAGGTCGACCGCGGCACCATGGCGCTGAGCGTGTCGGTCCACGATCAGCCGCAGGCGATCGCCGACCTGAGCCGGCTACCGGTGACGGCGTCGGCGGGGCGCACCTTCCTGCTCGGCAACGTCGCGTCGATCCGGCCGGAGGAAGATGCCGGCGGCAATTTCTATCGCCTCAACGGGCAGACGGCTGTGTCGATTTCGCTGTACCGGCAGCCCACGGCCGACGCGATCAAGACGGCCGCGCGCGCGCGCGCCGTGATGCCGGCGTTGCAGGCGCTGATGCCGCCGGGGGTGCGCCTCAAGGTCAGCAGCGATGCGAGCGAAGATCTGAGCAAGAGCCTGCGCGAGCTGATCCTGCGCGGCGCGATCGCCTTCCTCACCGTGTTCCTCGTCCTGCTGATCACGCTGCGCTCCTTCCCCGCGAGCGTGCTGGTGATCGGCAGCGCAGGCATCGCGATCGCTGGCGCGGCGTTGACGCTTTATCTCGCGCACATCCCCGCCAACCTGCTCACGCTGGCCGGCCTGGGGATGGGCATCGGCATCCTGGTGCAGAACGGACTGGTGGTCGTCGAACGGCTGCGCAGCGCGCGGAACACGCCCGACGATCGCGCCGAAGCCGGGAGGCGGATTGCGCCGGCGGTGCTGGGGTCGACGTTGACGACCACCGTCGTGTTGTTGCCGTTCCTGTATCTGCAGGGGAATACGCGGGCGTTGTTCACGCCGTTTGCCACGGCATTCGCCGTCGCGCTGTTCTGGTCGGTCGGCACGGCGCTCGTGTTCGTCCCGGCCGTCGGTCGCGGCGAGGGCGGACGCACGCACGGGTGGGCACGCCTGGGGCGCCTCTACGAGCGGATGGTGGGCGGCACGCTGCGCTGGCGCCATGTCAGCATGGCGTTCACGCTCGTCGCCGTCGCCGTCCTCACGTGGGCCTTCATCAAGAAGGTGCCCAAGGTCGATTGGGGTCGCGACTTTGCCGACACGCGCACGACGATCAGCGCCAGCGTGACCTTTCCGCGCGGCTCCGATCCGGAGCAGGTCGAGCACATCGTCGCCGAGCTCGAGCAGGAGGCCGTCGGGCAACCGGGCGTGGCCCTCGTCAAGTCGCAGGGCAGTCCGCGATCGGGCGACGTGGTGGTCGAGTTCACCCCCGAAGGGAGTGCATCCGACGCACCGTGGGTCATGTCCGACAAGCTCACCGAGCGCGCCGTCCTGATCGGCGGGACCGATGCGGTCTCCGTCACCAAGCCCGAAGGCCCCGGCTTCTATGGCGGATCGGGCGGCGGCGGATCGTATTCGCAGCGGCTCCGCATCCTGGGCTATTCGTATGAAGGGGTCCTGCAGCTCGCGCTCGACCTCAAGGCGCGGTTGCAGGAGATCCCGCGCGTCCGCGACGTCAACATCAACGCCGGATCGTACGGCAACAGCGATCAACAGGTGAGCGTGTCGCTGTCCCCCGATCGCGTGGCACTCGGTCGCGTGGGTGCCACGGCGGAAGACTACTCGCGCAGTGTGCAGCAGCAGATTTCCGGCACCGGCGGCGGGACGATCCTCGATATCAATGACGACCAGATTCCCGTGGAGTTGCGCGCGGCCGGCGCGAGTGCACGCGACATGGCGCAACTGCGCGAAGGACTCGTGTCGAATCCGCTCAACGCGCCGGTGCGGATCGGCGACGTGAGCGCGGTGGGTGAAGTCAACGGCGCGGCCGCCATCCAGCGCGAGAATCAGCAGTACATCCGGATCCTGAGCTATGACTTCCGCGGGCCGCAGAAGCTCGCCGACCGCACCCACAAGGCGTTCATGCAGTCGATCACCGTGCCGCCCGGCTACACCGTGACCGACGATCAGGGATACTGGGGCAGCGACGACTCGTCCAAGGGACTCACGGCGGTGTTCTTCCTCGGCATCGTGCTGGTGCTGCTCGCGGTCGCGCTGGTGTTCGACTCGGTGTGGGCCGCGGCCATGGTGTTCCTGGCGCTGCCGATGGCGCTGGGCGGCGTGGTCGCCGCGTTCTGGATCACCAGGACGGCGTTCACGCGCGAGGCGGCGGTGGGCGTGATCCTCGTCGTCGGCCTGGCGGTGAATCATTCGATCCTGCTCATCGATGCGGCACTCGCGGCACGCAAGGGCAACGGCAACAGGCTGACCATCGCCGATGCACTGCACGCGGCCACCGATCGGGTCACGATGATCGTGCTGGTGACGCTGACCACGCTGGCATCGCTGACGCCGATGGCCATCGGGACGAAATCGAATTCGTTGTTCGGTGCCATTGCGTTGGCGACGGCGGGCGGCACGGTGGCGGGCACGTTGGGGGTGATGTTCCTGCTGCCGCCGATCCTGGTGGGGGTGGGGCGGATGCGAAATCAGGCGGCCGCCGACGCATCGGTGCAGGCCGCAAACGCGACGGCTCAATGACTGCGACGCCCCGCCGCGGCTGAGGTGAGATCGTACATGTGTCCCAACGCAACATACAACTCGGCAGGTTGAGCCGGGTGCCAACGACGCCACAGCGCAAGCAGCCGGACCGCGCCGGCGACACCGATCTGATGGCGCGATGGCCGTTCGCGATGGCGGTGCTCCCGACCGCGCTCTGCGTCGTGGCCGAAGCGGCGTTGCGGGTCACCGGCCGGATCGGCACGGGGCAACTCTGCATCGCCCTGCTGCTGATCGACCCGCTGCTCTTCCTGGGATTCATGGGAATCAGTCGGCTGGTGCTCCTGGCCGGTGACCGCGGCCTCCAGGCCATCCTGGCGCCCCAGGGTGGACCGGCCCACGCCACCGGCTATTCGGTGCAGGAGGCGATGATCGCGCAGGGTGATTTCACCAGCGCGGTGACGACCTATCGTGCATTGATCGACGAACATCCCGACGACATCGAGGCACGCCTGCGGCTCGCCGCACTCTTCGAGTCGCTGCACGACGACGACCGCGCGGAGGCATGTTACCGTGCGGCCTGCGCCAGGAATGGCGCACCGGCGCTTCAGGCGCGCGCGCGGCGTGGATTGATCGATCTGTACCAGCGTGTCGGCGCGCGGGAGCAGCTCAAGCGGGAGCTGGGGCGATTCGCTCGGGAATTCGATGGCACCCGCGACGCCACGCTCGCCCGCGAGCAATTGCGCGAACTGACGCGGGAGGAGTTCGAGCCCGGGGCATAAGCGCGGCGTCACGCCGCACGACAACGGCAGCGCCAGGCGGCCCCTACGGCTTGGCCACCGGCCTCGCCTGCATGTCGACATCGACCACCGGCGCGACGTGCGCCGCCTCGAGCTTCCCCGCCACCTGTGCGCTGTCGCCCACCACGACGATGGAGAGATGATCGGGATCGACATACTTGTCGGCCGCGTTCGTGACATCACGGGCCGTGACGCGATTGACGTTGTCGGTGTAGTGATCCCAGTAATCGAGCGGCAGGTTGTCGCGAAGCAGGCCCGCGACCGCGGCGGTCTGCGACGAAATCCCCTCGAAGCGCAACGGCAGCGACAGCGTCAGATTGTCATGCGCTAGCTGGAGCTCGTCGGGCGTGATCGGCTGGGCGCCGCGCAGGCCGCGGATGTCGCTCATCATGTCCATCAGCGAACTGTCGGTCTTGGCCGCCGTCACTGCCGCGCTCGCCGTGAACGTGCTCTGCAGCGGGACGCGCCGGAACTGGTAGCCGGAGCTGGCACCGTAGGTGTAGGCGTGCTTCTCGCGCAGGTCGAGATTGAGCCGGCTGTCGAACATCCCGCCCAGATCGGCGTTCATGACCTGCAAGGCGTAATAATCCGGGTTGTCGCGTGCCGGACCCATTTCACCCGCCATCAGCACGCTCTGCGGTGACCCGGGCCGATTGTACAGGTAGATCGTGGTCGCTTTCCCGGCAGGTACGGGCGGCACATCGTACGTCGCGAGTGTGCCGCCGCGCGGCCACTGGCCGAAGGTGCGTTCGAGCATGGCGACCGCCTGGTCGGGCTTGATGTCGCCCGCCATCACGATCTGGACGTTCTGCGGCACGTAATAGGTGTCGTGGAACTGCAGCAGCGCGTCGCGGGTGATGGCGTTGAGACTTGCTTCGGTGCGGACGCGCTCGTAGGGATGCCCGGTGCCATACACGGCGTTCGCGAAGACGCGTTGCGCGATGTAGCTGGGGTTTTCCTGCGCCCGCTTGAGCGCGGCAATCTGGTTGGCGCGAATCCGGTCGAGCGACGCCTGGGGGAACGCCGGATGCATCAGCATGTCGGCCATCAACGCCAGCGAACGGTCGACATTCGGCGTGATGGTAGTGAAGCCGGTCGGGCTCACGTTGTTGCCCAGATCGGCAAACGCCGCCGCAAGCTGGTCGGCCGTGCGCGTCGTGGTCCCTTCGGGGAGCATCTGCTGCAGCACCGCGACGAGACCGTCCTTGTCGAGCGGGTCGAGTAACCCGTCGACGTTGACGACGGCCTGCACCGAGACGATCGGCAACTCGTGATTTTCGAATACCGCGACACCAATCCCGTTCGACAGCGTCCGCCGCACGATGGTCGGGAAATGCAGCGCGACGGCTGGACCCGGGGCCGGTTGCCTGGTGCGGTCGAGCGTGCCCTGGGCGGCGAGCGGAGCCGCCGCGGCGAACGCGAACAGCAAGGTCGCGGAGACAGCATGGTATCGGGTCATGGCTTGGCCGCCGGCGCTGGAGTGGCGTTGGTGTAGGGCAGATCGGGCTTGGCAATCAGGTCGAGCTTGCCGGCGGGGACCATGCTCAGCACGACCCGGCCACCGGAGAGATACTTCCGCGCGACACGCTGCACGTCGGCCGGCGTCACCGCGGCATAGTCCGACAGCTGCGTGAACTCTGCCAGCGGATCGCCGTACGTCGACTCGCCTTCAGCCAGCGTGAACGCCTTGCCGAGATCGGATTGCAGGCCGACGATGCTGCTGACCGCCCGATAGTTGCGCGCCCGGGTGACCTCCTGCTCCGTGGGCGGTGCGGCGATGACGCCGGCAATCACGCTGTCGATCAGGGTCTCGATGTCCGTGAGCGAGGCATCCGGCCGCGGCGTCACGCTGATCTCGAACTGCCCGGCGTTTTCGTAGGTCCCGTTCGCCGCATAGACATTGGTCGCCAGCTGACGGTCGTACACGAGCAGCTTGGTGAGCCGGCTGGTCCGGTCGAGCGTCAGCACCGACGCCAACGCCGACAGGGCGAAGCGATCGTGCGCATCGTCGCCGACCGTGGGCCAGTCCATGCGCAACTGCGGCAGCTTGACCCGCGCGTCCTCCAGCACCAGCCGCTTGTCGGCCGTCAGCGTGACGGGCGGCACGGTGGGCCGTTCGATCGCCGGGCCGCGCGGAATGTCGCCGAAGTAGCGCGTCACGAGCGCGCGCGTCTTCGCCAGGTCGATGTCGCCGACGATCGACAGGATGGCATTGTCCGGAGCGTAGTACTGGTGGAAGAATTCCTTGACATCGTCCAGCGACGCGGCCGACAGATCGGTCATCGATCCGATCACGGGCCAGGAATAGGGATTGGCCGGCGGAAACAGCGCCCCGCTCACCAGCTCATCGGCCAGACCGAACGGCTGATTGTCCACGCGCAGTCGCCGCTCATTCTTGACGACATTGCGCTGCACGTCGAGCCGCTCCTGCGTCATCGCCTCGGGCAGAAAGCCCATCCGGTCGGACTCGAGCCAGAGCGCCGTGACGAGCTGGTTGCCCGGGACCTCTTCATAATAGAGCGTGCGATCGTTGTCCGTCGTGCCGTTGAATTCCCCGCCGACCGATTCGAGAATCTTCACGTGCTGGCCGCTGGGAATGTGCTCCGAACCGGTGAACATCATGTGCTCGAACAGGTGCGCAAAGCCGGTACGCCCGGCCTTTTCGTTCTTCGACCCCACGTGATACCACACCGCGACCGCCACGACCGGCGAGGAATGATCGGGCGACAGCACCACGGTGAGCCCGTTCGGCAACGTGTACGTGGTGACCGGGATGTTCGGAATCGGAATGCGGCTGGCGGCCTTCTGACCGACGGCACGGGTGGCAAGCGCCCCCAGCAGCGCGACGGACCACGGCACAGCTCGGCGCAGGATAATACCAGACGGCATGACGACTCCAGGCGGGAAGTTCAGAACGACGCAGACACAGGCAAGATAAACTTCCGCTCCGGGACGCCGATGGCAAGGGCGCGTGGGCCGGTCGCGCGAACGCGAGGCGAAGGGCGGGATCGCTGTCCGAACGCGCCGGCGCGGAAGCGCCTACCGCCGCGACGCGAACCACGTCAGCGGCGCACCGATCGTGCCGACCAGGATCAGGGTGGCGACCGCGAAGAATCCGGGATCGAATGGTCGGGGTGCGACTCGACTGAGCGGCAGTACCACGAACGTCATCGCCACCGAAACCAGCACGCCATAGCCGATGGCCGTGACCGCGCGGTGCCGCGACATGGCGGGCACCCGGACGTAGAGCGCAAAGAAAATGACCGTCCAGATCAGCGCGATCGTGTAGTGGCACGCAAGGCCGAGCGAGGCGGTGGCGACGCCGCCATCGAAAGCGCCCGCACCCAGGATCCCGGCCGCGATCCCTTGCAGGATGTTCTGCACATGCACACCGTACGTGAGGGGATAGTAGGTGCAAGCCACGACGATGTCGGCGGTGCCAGCCACCAACCACGCCAGCAGCATCCGTCGGCTGGCAGGAGCAATAGCGCGCGGTGTTTTCGTCATCCCGAATAGTACGTGAAGTCGCGCGAACGGTGAGGCGGGATACGCCGCGGCAATCACCGGTTCCGCTCGTGAAGCAACGCGAATCCCGCCGTACGGACGTCCTCGTCGAACGCGAAGGCGACGCGGACCCGCTCGCGACGCATCAGCGCGAACGTCACAGCGTCGACCAGCGAAAAGCGCTGATCGGCAGATCGTTCCAGCCATTCACCCGTGGCCGCCCCGATCCAGCACCCGATACTGGATCGCTTCGGCCACGTGCGCTGGCCCCACCTCATCAACGTCGGCGAGATCAGCGAGTGTACGCGCGAGCTTCAGCACCCGGTGATACGCCCGCGCCGACAACCCCAGCTTCGCGATCGCCGCCTTGAGCACCCGCTCGGTGGCGCTATCGACCCGGACGAACCGCGCCAACTCGCGCGGGCCCATGTGGGCATTGGCATAGATCCCCGGATGCTGCCGGAAGCGCGCCAGCTGCCGATCCCGCGCCGCTTCGACGCGTGCACGCACCGTGGCACTCGATTCGCCCGCGCTGCGCGCGGCGAGATCGTCATACGCGACGGGGGGCACATTGAGGTGAATGTCGACGCGATCGAGGAGCGGCCCCGAGATGCGCGACCGATAGCGCTGCACCGTCATCGGCGGGCAACAGCACTGCCGCGACGTATCGCCCAGGAAGCCGCAGGGACAGGGGTTCATGCTGGCGATCAGGAGAAACCGCGCCGGATACGACAGCGTCATCGCGGCCCGCGCAATCGTGACCTGGCCGTCCTCCAGCGGCTGTCGCAGTACTTCGAGCACGTTCGACGGCAGCTCGGCGACCTCGTCGAGAAAGAGCACGCCATGATGCGCCAGCGACACCTCGCCGGGCCGCGGCACGCTGCCACCACCAATCAGGCCGGCGTAGCTCACCGTGTGATGCGGCGCGCGAAACGGCCGCTGCACCACGATCGCCTGGCCGATCGGCAGCAACCCGGCCACGCTGTGAATGCGCGTCACGTCGAGCGCTTCGGCCAGCGTGAGCGACGGCAGGATCCCCGGCAGGCGGCGCGCCAGCATGGTCTTGCCGGTGCCGGGCGGACCGATCAACAGCACATTGTGCGATCCGGCCGCCGCCACTTCGAGCGCACGCTTGGCCGCCGACTGCGCCTTGACATCGGCAAAGTCGATCTCGCCCGGTGGCGGTGAACGCATCAACTCGCACACGTCGGTGTGCACCGCCGCCAGTTCGCGCGCGCCCGACAGGTGATCGCACACGTCGGTGAGTGTCGCCGCCCCGCGCACCGCGACATCACCCACCACTGCGGCCTCGGCGACGTTCGCCGCGGGCAGGATCACTTCGGCGCAGCCCATGCTGCGTGCCGCGAGCGCAATCGGCAGCGCGCCGCGAATCGGACGGAGATCGCCCTCCAGGCCGAGTTCGCCAAGAAAGAGCGCCTGCGACAGGTGTGTATCCGGGATCTGACCGCTCGCGGCGAGGATCCCGACGGCGAGTGCCAGGTCGAACGCGCTGCCCCGTTTAGGCACGTCGGCGGGCGCGAGATTCACGGTGATGCGTCGCAGCGGCAATTGATACTGCGAGTTGTTCAGCGCCGCCGCCACCCGCTCGCGCCCCTCCTTGACCGCGCCGAGGGGAAGGCCGACCGTCGTGAACGACGGCAGCCCGTTGGTGATGTCGACTTCGACATCGACGGCGAGCGCTTCAACGCCGAGCACGGCGGCGGAACGGATGCGAGCAAGCAGCGGCGCCTCGAGGAACGAGTCGCACGATGATCAACCGAACCCGACGTCATCGCGTACCGATGCGACGCACGGGTGGGCCAATAAACGCGGCAGTCCCGGCGTGATGGGCGCAAGACGCGTTCGACGCCGGCGCCGCTGATCCATCGCGTTGCTCGGGACAGGAGTGACGACTCGGCCGGGCGATGCCCTGCGGGCTATGGCGCAACAGCGTCGCTGGCGACGCTTCGCGGGGCCGAGCCGCGGCCTTGGCCGCGCCGGCTTCGCAGGCCGCCATTGGCGACGAAACCACGGGTGTGACGCAGTCGCGTCAGCGACTTGGCAGTGGCCGAGCCGCGGCCTTGGCCGCGGGCCTCTCGCAGCGACCGGCGTCCTACGGCAGCGCCACGCCGAACACCATCAACCACCGGCGCACGACATCCATCAGCTGCGTCTCGCGCGCCATCACCAGGTCCGACGTGACATCGGTGCGCGGGTCCATGGCGTCGTCGGTCCAGAGCACGATGCGACCGAAGTCGAACGCATAGAAGTCGGAGACTTGCTCGATCACCGACACGTCGCCGCCCGTGAACCAGACATCGGTTTCGCCGTTGTTCTGGCCGGTCGAATCGACGCCGGTCACCATCAGCTTGCGGACTTCGCCGTGCTGCTGCCAGACGACGAGCCGGTGCGGCACCGAGTCGCCGGGCAGCGTGACCGTCGTGTCGCGTCGCGTCATGGAATCGAGTTGCATGTTGATGGTGCTCATGGTCTGCCGCATCATCGCGATCACGCCGGCGGTGTCGCCCGGGGCGAGATCGGAAAATTGCGCCGGGGCAACACCGTTGCCGACGAGGGGGGAAACGCGGCCGGGTGCCGCAGGCGGCTTGTGACCACCCTGGCACCCGGCCACCAGGATCGCGACGACCGCGACCCGGCGCATCAATTACTTGCCGCCACCGCCGCCGCCACCACCACCGCCACGACGGCCACCACCGCGCTGCGGCGTTGCGGCCACGACGGAATCGAACTTCTTCTGCTGGTCGGCATTGAGCATGGCGCGGAGATCGGTGTTCACCTTGGTACGCATGGCCTGCATCTTGGTCATCGAGTCGGGCGCGACTTCGCCGCCGTCGGTGCGCACACCGCGCATGTACTGCATCATCGCCATGTTGTTCTTGTTGTAGTCGTCGACGACCGCCTGATACTTGGCCTTGCTCGCTTCGTCGAGGCCGAGCACCACGGCCATGGTGTCGACATTCATCACGCCGCGGGCCATGCGACCGCCGCCCATCCCTCCCATGCCACCCATGCCACCGCCACCCTGCGCGGCGAGCGGCGCGGCCGCCACGACCATCGCCAGCAATGCGAAACGTGCCTTCATAAACAGGACTCCAGTGCTTCGGGTTGACCCGCTGGGAGGCTCCCGACATCGGTCGCCACGGGTTCGTACCAATACGCCCGTCCGGGGCGCCCGGTTGAAACGCTATTACCGCTGCTCATTCACGGCCGGGGGCGTCCTGGGGAACGAACCGGACGGTAAAGCGAGCGCCGCTCCCTGGCGGGCTCTCCACCGCGATCGTCGCCCCCCATCCCTCGACCAGCCGTCTAACGATTGCCAGACCCAATCCGGTTCCACTGGTGGTGGTGGAAAATGACGGCTCGAAAATACGCCCAAATTGATCGGGCGGAATCCCCCGGCCGTTGTCGGCGACCCGGAGCAGATTGTCTTCCAGATCGAGGTGCACCTCCGACGCCTCCGCCTCGCGCGAGTTGTCAAGCAGGTTGAGCACCACCTGCACCAGTTCCGGGCGGCGAGCCCGGACCGTGCCCGACGGATTTCCGGCCACCACGATGACCGGGCGCTCGCCCGACAGCGCGAACAGCTTTGCCACTTCGTCGACCACCGACCGCAGCGCCACGGCGTCGAGCGGGACGGTGGCCTCAGGCAGCGCGCCATACCGGGCGAACGATCGGGCAATCCCATCGAGCCGCTCGATCTCGACCAGCAGTCGCTCGATCGTCTGATCGACCAGTTCGGGATCCTCCGGCGCGGGAGCGGCACGCACGCGACGCAGGTGCTGCAGGCCGAGTCGCATCGGCGTGAGTGGATTCTTGATCTCGTGAGCGACCTGGCGGGCCATTTGCCCCCACGCCACGATTCGCGCCGCGCGCGAGGACTCGGTGATGTCGGTGATGGCCAACACCAACCCACCGTCGCCCAACGCCGCCATCGTGGCGGCGAAGCGCTGCCGGCCGATTTCGACCTCGCGATCGGCCGGGGCGTGCGGATCGCGATGCAGCGCGTGGGCCATGTCGTCGATCGGCCCTTGCCACGCTGCAGGCAGCTGGTCGCGCAACGCGGCACCCAGTCGCAACGGATGATCGAGCAACGCGACCGCGCGCGGATTCGCGTGCATCACGTCGCCGTGCGCGTCGACGCCGATCACGCCCGTCGTCACGGTCGAGAGAATCGCCGCCGTGCGCGCGCGGCCGGCGCGCAGCTCCGCCTCGGTCTGGCGAAGATCGCCTTCCATCTGATGGATGGCCGCGAACACGGGCACGAATTCCGCCGGGACATCGGTGGCCGGGGGCGGCGGCTCCTGGCGGCCGATCGCCAGCGCCGTGCGACGAAGCGTATCGATCGGGCGCCCCAGCGCGCGGGCGATCCACTCTGCCACCAACCCCGACGCCACGACGCCGGCCAGTACCGCCAGCAGGAGTCGCAGCGCCTGGTCGATCTGCTCGCGGGCGAGCCCATGGTCGCCGCCGGGGATTTCGCTGAGCAACACGGTACCGGGCGGCGACACGTCGATCGCCCCGATGCGCAATGGCGCCGATGGAAATGGTCCGGTCATCGCATAGGGATCGGCCGCGTTGGTGACCGCCGCCGCACGATCGATGACCGGCGGGAGGAGGCCGAGCTCCGCCAGCATCGGGTCGCTCGCCGCGATGAGGCGGTCGTGACGATAGACGCCCACGGCCGCATTGGCGCTGTCGCCGATGAATGCCAGGGAGTCGTCGCTCGGTCGCGCCATGGCCGCGACGGACAGGCCGCCGTCGATCGCGACATCACGGATCGCGCCCGTCAGTTCGGCCGCGTGCGCCTCCTGCGATTCCTGGTGCAGCCGCACCACCGATGCGGCCGTGAAGAGCGCGGCAGGGACCACGAAGAACGCCGTCAAGGTCGCCGCCACCGTGCGCCGATAGGAACGCCGCAGCATCGACACGGCAGACCCCGGCCCCGCACCAGTGATCCGCTCCAGCAGCAGCCAGACGGCGATGGCCAGCAGCACATCGAGCAGCACGCAGAGCGACGCGCGCACCAGGAACGGCTGTGGCGTCGGCATCTCGATCACGGCACGCACGCCGCGCGGCACGTCGCCGGCGGTGATCACCCGATCGGCGTACACAAACCGGTTGGCTCGGCGAAAGATGCCATCGGTCGGCGCCGCCGGATCGGGGGAGAGGTCGATCTGGTAGGGTGGATTGCTGGACGGTGCGCGCCATCCCACCAGCAATCCGAACGTGGTGGGAGTCAGCAGCCTCGAACGGGGCCCGATGGTGACCGTCGCGACCGTGTCGGGCGCGAGCGGTACGATCACGACCTCGTGGTGGCCCACCCCGCGCCGCAATCCGATCTCGGTCGGGCCCGGCCCCGCCGTTGCCACCAGCGGCGCGAGCTCATTCCAGCCCACGCTCAAGGAGTCGAGCGCAACAATTTCGCGTTGCACCCCACTCGCCGACCAGAGCGCGAGGTAGGTCGGTACGCCTTGGCGGGCCAGCGGCGACGCTTCCCACACGGCGAACAGCCGGTCGACGCGCGTCGCGTGGGCGGCGCGCGCCGCCACCGCCAACCGACCCAGTGCCTGCGCGGTCGCGCTGTCAGCCGGCGCATCGAGCCGGCTCAGGTCGGCGGCGGCGAGCGCCATCCGCTGATCGAGCGATGTCGACCACGTCGCGAGCGCGGCGAGCGTGCCCGCAATCGTCGTCATCGCGACCAGCCGCACCCGTGGCGTCGTGGCCGGGAGCATGAGCAACGTCGGTGCGATCCACAGCAGCACGTACCACAGGGGCCAGCCCGCGGGGTTCCACGCGACAATGCCCGTCAGGCCTACCAGCACGGTGGCGGCGATCGTCAAGGCGCCCCACCACGCACCGGGTCGCGCATCGGGAGCGGCCTGAAGTCCGGACGCCGCAAGTGCGATCAGGCCGGTCGTCCCCAGGCTGACCACGGCTTGCCACGCGAAACCGGACCAGAGCGACAGCGTTTCGCCTGCCGGCACCACGGCGCGCGCCGCGAACGCCGCCAACGGTACGGTTGCGATCAGCAGCAGCCACGCCGCCGCGACGCCGCTACGGCTGCGCCGGGGATGGATCTGCCAGAGCGCCGTGGCGCCGAGCAGCAGTGCGACGGCGACCAGTATGCCGCGAATCATGCTGGACGTGAACGCCGTATCCCCCACCCCGGACCGGGCCAGCGCCCAGAGCGGAATCAGCAACGCCCCCGCGCGAGTCACCCGATGGCGAGAGGCGACCACAATCACCAGCGCCAGCAGCACCAAGGCGACGCCGACCAGCTCGCGTGCGATCCGGGCTTCGCGCTGGACGAAAAACGCGCGATCCGGTGGCACCGGCTGCATCCCCGCGACCACGGCGGCGAACGCCGCGGCGACGCTCGGATATTCGACGGCGCCGTCGTCCGGACCGCTCCATTGCCACTGGACGCCCCATCCCCGGACCCGGGCGGCGAGCGACGGCCCGGCAACGGGAAGTCCAGGGAGTGAATCCAGCAGCACGATCGCTTGGGCCTGCCGATCGCCGCGCGTCGCGCGCAGCACCAGCATCCGGGCAAACGGCGTGCTGACCAGTGCGGCAGGGCCGGCCCGCATGATCGGCTGCATCCGGTGCGGTCCGGCGGCGGCGATGACGGTATCGCCGGCGATCACCGCGATGGCCGTCTCCAGTCCGGTGCGGCCAAGCAGGTCGCTGACGCGAGGGGGCTGCCCCGGCGTGGCGCGATCGGCGCGATCGAGCGCATCGCTGGCCGCACGCGTGCCCGAGGCGATGGCCGATCGCAACAGTGCGTCCCGCTGCCCCGTCGCCCCGGCGACCGCCTCGCGCTGCAGCGCGCCAGCATGATAGATCAGATGGCCCATGCGCACCGCGGCCACGGCGCAGGTGGCGGCGAGCACGGCCAGGCCGGAACGCAAAAGCAGGGAGCGCCAACCATATTCCTGCGGTGCCCATCGAATCAGCACCGACGCGCCGACGGCGGCCAGTGTCAGCCACCACCACGTCGCCTGCAGCGCGGCTTCGCCAGTGAGCGCGATGACGACCGCCACGCCGATCCAGAACGCGGTGCTCAACGTCGGCGCAGGGCTGGACGTATCAGCGTGAAACTCAGTCATTCCGTCACCGTACGGGTTGCCGTCGGGACCTCACACCTTGTTGAAGGACGTCTCATGACGATTCGCCGCTGGGCCGTTGCTGCCTTGGTCATCAGTTGCGTTGCACCGGTGGCAGCGCAAACACCGGCGACGGTGCCGCACCAGCTCTCGCTGAGTCAAGCGCTCGATCTCGCCAAGCGCAACAGCCCGGCCTATCTGCAGGCGGCGACGGCCGAGGCGCCCGCCGCCGAAGCCGTCAAGCAGGCGGAGTGGGCGCAGTTCCCGACGCTGTCGGTCAGCGGGGGCGCAGGCTACACCGGTGCCGGCAGCCAGACGTTCGGCGGCACGGTCTTTCCCAGTTCGCCGACGTTGACCTCCAGCTACGGTTTCAGCGCCGGCGTCCAGCTCAGCGCCCGCACCTTGCTGACCCCGTCCATCGACCGGGCGCAGTTGCACGCCACGCAGGCGACGATCAGTTCCGCCGGGGTGACGCTGGTCGCCAACGTCACCGCGCAGTACCTCAACGTACTGCGGGCGCAGGCTACGGTCGACGTGGCGAAGCGGCAGGTATCATCGGACACGCTCTTTCTGCAGTATGCGCAGAACCGGCAACTGGTCGGTCAGGCGAGCCTGATCGACGTGCTGCAGGCGCAGACCACGATGGCCACGGCGCAGGCGCAGCTGCTGCAGTCGGAGCAGGCGGAGACGCAGGCCAAGATCACGCTGGTGCAGCTGATCGGACTGCCGGCCGACGTCGACGTGGACTCGCTGACCCTGATCGAGCCCTATCCGCTGGTCGAGCCCCACTTCGACCTGGCGACCCTGCTCAGCACGGCGCGCACCGACAATCCACAGATCCGCGCCCTCGAGGCACAGGACCGGGCCAACGAGCTGAACGTGAAGGCGGCCCATCTCGATCGGCTGCCCACCCTGTCGCTCAGCGCCGGCTTGAGCGGATACACGCAACAGTTCACCAACGAGAACCTGCTGATTTCGCAGCGACTGTCGAGCGCGCAGGGCGCCGAAGCCAACTGCGCCTTCCAGAACGAAATCATCGAAGGACTGACCACGCCGATCCAGGGCGCGATCATTCCCGACTGCAAGGCGTATGCAGGGCTCGATGCCACCGGCAACGCGCTGCTGCCGTCGGAGATCGCGAGCATCCACACGAACAACTCCGTCTTTCCGTTCAACTTCACCGGCAGCCCGTTGTCGCTCAGCCTGCGGCTCAGTCTGCCGATCTGGGACGCGTACTCGGTGTCGCTGCGGTCATCGCAGGCCGAAGCCGCCGCCGATGCGGGACTGGAAAATCTTCGCGCGCAACGGCTCGCGACCGGCGCGCTGATCCAGTCGCAACTGCTGGCGGTGAACACCGACTGGCGCCTGACGCAGATCCAGGATTCCAATCGAGTGGCGGCCCGCCAGCAATTGCAGCTGGCGCAGGACCGGTACCGGATCGGCAATGGTTCGGCGCTGGACCTCGCAACCGCGCAGAACACCGTGACGCAGGCCGAAGCCAACTACGTTACCGCGGTCTACGACTACCACCTGGCCGTCGTCGCGCTCGAGTCGGCGGTCGGTCGCCCCCTTCGCTGAGAGGATAGAAGCTGATGTCGCGTGGAACCCGGATCGGCGTGATCGTGGTGATCGCCGTCGTGGTGGTTGGGGGAATGATCGTCCTGGGCGCGGAGCGCAAGGCGAACGGCGCCACCGCGGTGCGGCTGGAAGCCGTGGGTCGCCGCGACCTGGTCGCAGCCGTGACGGCGAGCGGACAGATCGAGGCGAAGACTGACGTCGACATCTCGGCCGACGTGACGGCGCGCATCCTCAAGATCCATGTCAAGGAAGGCGACATGGTCAAGGAGGGCGAGCTGCTGATCGAGCTCGATCAGGCGCAATTCAAGGGCGCGGTCGAAGTGGCGCAAGCGTCGCTGGCGCAGGCCAACGCCGGCGAGGTGCAGGCGGTCGCGAACCGTGACCAGGCCAAGCGCACCATGGACCGGCAGAATGAACTCAAGAAGACGTCGCCGGCGCTGATCACGGTGGAATCGGTCGAACAGGCGACGCAGGCGTACGATGTGGCGCAGGCGCTGGTGAAGTCCGCCGATGCGCAGGTGGCCCAGGCGCAGGCGTCGCTCAAGGAAGCGCAGGACAACCTGGCGCGCACCATGATCTACTCGCCCATCTCGGGGCGCGTGGTGCGACTCGCAGTGGAAGAGGGCGAAGTGGCGGTTCCGGGAACGTTCTCCAAGGAGACCGGCCTGCTGATGCGCATCGCCGACCTGTCGGTGATCCTGGCCAAGGTCAAGGTCGACGAGACCGATGTGGTGCGCCTGGCACTGGGCGATTCGGCGTCGGTGTCGATCGACGCGTTCCCCGATACCACGTTCGTCGGCCAGGTCACCAAGATCGGCAACAGCGCGTCGACCACCTCGACCACCACCACGAGCAGCACCGATCAGGCGGTCGATTTCGACGTCGAAGTCACCCTGCACAACCCGCCCAAGGACGTGCGCCCCGACCTGAGCATGACGGCACGCATCATCACCGACGTGCGCAAGAACGCGCTCAGTATTCCCATCATTGCGCTCACCGCGCGGGCCGCCCCGGCCGTGCCGGGCGACACGCACGAGACGCAGCCGATGACCCGCCAGCCGGGCGACACCACGAAGCAGCCGGCCGAACAGGACGGCGTATTCGTGGTACGCAACGGCCTGGCGCGATTCCGGCCGGTCAAGGTGGGCATTGCCGGGGACGACTATTTCGAGGTGCTCGACGGCCTCACGCAGGGCGACACGGTGGTCGCCGGCACGTATCAGGTGATCCGCGACATGAAGGATTCGACGCGTGTCAAGGCGGCGCCCGTGATGTCCACGCCGGCCAAGCCATGAGCCCAGCCCGCGCGACCGCCGGGACGGCGGCAGCGTAAGGTGCCGCTGCTCGAAGCGGTACGCCTGGCGTTCTCGTCGATCCGCGCCCAGAAGCTCAAGAGCTTCTTCTCGCTGATCGGCGTGCTGATCGGTGTCACGTTCCTGATCGCGGTCGTGTCGATCGTGCAGGGCATGAACGTGTACATGACCGACAAGTTCGCCAACGCGATCGGCGGCATCAACACGTTCCAGGTCCGCGTGCGGCCGGACATGAATTTCGGCAACGTGACCGAGGCGATGTGGAAGGAGTGGCAACGGCGGCCACGGCTGACGCTTGATGACGCCGCGTACCTCGAGCGCCGGATGACCACGCCGGCGCACTTTGCCCGCGAGCGCGGAACCAGCGCCACGGTGGCCTACCGCGCCAACGTGGCAACCG
This sequence comes from uncultured Gemmatimonadales bacterium, assembly GCA_963796635.1. Classification (GTDB taxonomy): domain Bacteria; phylum Gemmatimonadota; class Gemmatimonadetes; order Gemmatimonadales; family GWC2-71-9; genus Palsa-1233. Next base: position 733,223 of record CAWCMH010000001.1, on the reverse strand, counting down.
GCATCGACGTCGAGGCGGTCGACGCCGAGTTCTTCGACATCAAGCACTGGAACATCGCCGACGGACGGGCGTTCACGCCGCAGGAGGTGTCCGCGGACGCGGCCGTGGCGGTGCTCGGCGCGACGCTGGCCGACTCGCTCTTCGATGGACAGGAGCCGGTCGGGAAGACGATCACGATCGGCGGAATTCCGGAGCGCGTCATCGGGGTGGTGGAATCGCAGGGCACGCTGTTCGGCATGTCGCTCGACAAGTTCGTGGTGACGCCGATCACATCGCCGGTGCGGCAACTGATCGACCGCCCGCACGACATCGAGGACCTGCAGATCCAGACCGAAAACCCGGCGCAGATGCCGGCCGCGATCGACGAGGCGACCGTGCTCATGCGCATCCGGCGCGGGCTCAAGCCGGAACAGGCCAACAATTTTCACATCGACACGGCCGCCGATGCGCTGTCCGCCTGGGGCAAGATCTCCCGCGTCCTGTTCCTCGCGCTGCCGGGACTGGTGGGCATCTCGCTGGTGGTCGGCGGCATCGTGATCATGAATATCATGCTGATGTCGGTCGTCGAGCGCACGCGCGAGATCGGCATTCGCAAGGCGCTGGGCGCCCGCAATCGTGACGTCCTGTCGCAGTTCATCGTCGAGTCGGCGACACTGTCGCTGACAGGGGCCGTGCTCGGCATCGGGACGGGGCTGCTGCTCGCGTTCGCGGTGCGCGCATGGACGCCGTTGCCGGCTGCGGTGGCGCCGTGGTCGCTGGCGCTCGCCGTGGGGCTCGGCATCACCGTCGGCCTGGTGGCCGGCGTCTATCCCGCGCGCCAGGCGGCGCGCCTCGACCCGATCGCAGCCTTGGGGCACGAATGAGCGGGCTCGGCCGTGGCAACCTGCTGGCGCGCGGCGGCGAAGGGGTGCTGCTGGCGCTGAGCGCCGTACGCGCCAACAAGACGCGCGCGTCGCTCACCATCCTGGGCGTCGCGATTGGCGTGATGGTGGTGATTGCGATGGCGTCAACCATCAACGGCATCCAGAGTTCGGTGACCGACATGGTGTCGCGCGCGGGCCCGACGTCGTTCTACGTGATGCGCTTCTTCCGCGCCGGCATTCAACTGTCGGGCCGGAACCCGGCGTGGCAACGCCGGCCGCAGGTCACGCGTGACGAAGCCGAAATGATCCGGCGCCTCCCGGACGTGGCCGACGTCAACGTGAGCGAGTCGGCCAACTCCGCCGTGAGCTACCGGACCACCAATCTCAGTTCGGTGTCGGTCGACGGCCAGGATCCCAGTTGGCTCCGGGTCGGCGGCGGCGAGCTGATCGAAGGACGCAATTTCACGCCGGTCGACGACGTGTCGGGCGCCTACGTCATCGTGATCAACGACCATGCCGCCGAGGCGCTGATGCCCGGCGTCGACCCGATCGGCAAGGTGATCAAGGTGTTCGGCCTGCCCTTCACGATCGTCGGGCTGTATCAGGACCCAGCCGGCCTGTTCGCGAGCAGCACCGACCTCCGGTTCGTGATTCCGCACACCACCTTCGTCAAGTCGGCCACGTACGATCGCGGCTGGATGAACGTCGTGGTCTTTCCGCAACCGGGCGTGAGCCAGGCCGACGCGATGGACCAGGTTACCGCGGCGATGCGGGTGCGTCGCGGGCTCAAGCCCGACCAGGACAACAACTTCGACCTGGTGTCCGGCGACAAGTTCCTCGATGCGTTCAACAGCATGACGCAGGGATTCTTCCTCGTGATGCTGGCCCTGTCGAGCGTGGGCCTGATGGTCGGCGGCGTCGGCGTGGTCGCCATCATGATGATCTCCGTGACGGAGCGCACCCGCGAAATCGGCGTGCGCATGGCCCTCGGCGCCACTCGCGGCGAGATCCTGTTCCAGTTCCTCGTCGAAGCGGCCACGCTCACCATGCTGGGCGGCATGTGCGGACTGGTCCTCGGCGCCCTGGTGGCCTACGGCGTGCACCACTTCACGCCCATCCCGGCCGCCATCCCGCTGTGGTCGATCGTGGCGGCCATTGCCGCGTCCGCGGTCACGGGGATCTTCTTCGGCCTGTACCCCGCCAACAAGGCGGCGAAACTGGACCCCGTGGAAGCGCTGCGATACGAGTAGGCAACAACCCGAGAAAACGAGAAAAGAGAAACGAGAAAAGAGGCACACCCAAGGGGGAATAAGGACAGAACAGTCCATATCCTCACTTGTCTGTTCGCCGTCCCGCCCCTCTCTTCCACCATGCCCTATCGCGAAGCCCTGCGGCTCGCCTTCGCCAGCATTCGCAGCGCCAAGCTGCGCACCTTCTTCACGCTGCTCGGCATCATTGTGTCCGTCGGGTTCCTGGTCACCGTCGTCGCGGTGATCCAGGGGATGAACGCGTACGTGCGCGACGACCTGACGACCGCGATGATCGGCACCAACGCGTTCCAGGTCCGCCGCACGCCAATCTCGCTCGGCCTGGCGGACGACGACTCGATGCGGCTGTTCAGCCTCCGGCCGAAGATTTCCGAGGCCGACGCCCGCGCTGTCGCGCGTGCGCTCCCCGACGCCGAAGCGGTCGCCTTGCAATCAGGATGGCCCACGCCGGTCGCCGACGTCAAGTACCGCAATAACACGGTCGGCGACGTGCAGGTTTTCGGCGTCACCCCGCCCTTTCAACTGGTGCAGGACTACCACTTCGCCGCCGGCGAACCGCTCACCCAGCCCGATGTCGCGTGGCGGCGGCCGGTGGCGGTGCTGGGTCACGACATCGCGACGAAGCTCTTCGTGTCACCCGCCGCCGCCATCGGCGCGAAGATCCGCATCGCCGAGCGTCAGTTCACGGTGATCGGCGTGGTCGCGAGCAAGGGCAAGACGCTGGGGCAGTCGTTCGACGGATTCGTGCTGCTGCCGTTGTCGACATTCGAGTCGATCTGGGGCCGGCGCCAGACCACCGTCGTGTCGGTCAAGATGCGGAGCGCCGTGGCGATTCCGGCCGCGATGAATCGCGCCGAGGAGGCGATGCGCGTCGCCCATCGCCTGCGGCCGACGCAGGCCGACAACTTCACGGTGGACAAGGCCGACGCGCTGATCAGCTTCTGGAAGCAACTCACCGCGCTGCTGTTCGCGGTGGTGCCGGCGGTGGTCGGCATTGGTGTCGTAGTCGGCGGCATCGTCATCATGAACATCATGTTGATGTCGGTCAACGAGCGCACTCGTGAGATCGGCGTCCGGAAAGCGATCGGGGCCACGCAGCGGGACATCCGCCGCCAGTTCCTGGTCGAGACCGTCATGCTCGCGATGCTCGGCGGCAGCCTGGGCGTCCTGGCCGGATGGTCAATGGCACAGCTGGTCGCGGCATTCACGCCGCTGCCCGCCACGGTGACGCTCTGGTCGGTTGCCGTCGCGCTCGCGCTCGGCGCCGGCACCGGCATCGTCTTCGGCGTGTATCCGGCCACGCGCGCCGCTCGCCTCGATCCGATCACGGCGTTGCGACAGGAATGACATGCTGCGCCTGAGCGCGATGGGGCAGGCCGTGGCCCAGAGTCTCGACTCGATGCGCGGCAGCAAGCTGCGGTCCACCCTCACGGTGCTCGGCGTGGTGATCGGCGTGACCACGGTGATGGTGATGGCCTCGCTGGTCGAAGGGATCCGGAGCCAGATCTTCGCCACGCTCGAGAATTCGTCGCCACAGACCTTCTACGTCATCCGCTTCTATTCCCAGACGCCGCTCAATCCGCAGAACCTGCCGCCGGAAGTGCGGGCGCGACCGATCGTCAACGAGCACGACGTCGCCGCGCTGGTACGGGTGCCGCTGCTTCGACACGCCGGGCTCTGGGCGCAGGTACAGCAGCGGATGGAATACCAGGGGACGCGGTCCCAGGGCCTGCTGATCTGGGGGGCCGACAACGCGTATCTCGATGTCGAGGGCGGCACACTGCTGCGCGGGCGCTGGTTCTCCAACGCCGAACTCGCCGGGGGCGCGCAGGTCGTGGTCATCGACAACGACGTGGCCGACCACCTCTTCGGCCGCGTCGACCCGATGGGGCACGTGGTGCGCATCGGGGATCGCGCGTTCACGGTGATCGGCGTGTTCGCCACGCCGGCCAACATCTTTCAGCCACCGGGCGGTGTCACTGGCGGCGTGATTCCCTTCCGTGCCGCCCAGCAGAACTTCCACTACGACGAGACCCAGGCGTTGTTCATCGTGGTGCTCGCGGCGCCCGGGGTGTCGATCGACGCGGCCAAGGATGCCTCGGTGGCCGCGCTGCGCCGCGAACGCGGACTCCATCCGGGTGCCCCGGACAATTTCGACCTGTTGACGCAGGACCAGATTCTCGACACGATCAACACGCTGACGTCGGCGTTCTTCCTGGTGATGATTGCGCTCTCGAGTGTTGCGCTGCTGGTCGGCGGCATCGGCGTGATGGCCATCATGATGGTCTCGGTCACCGATCGCACGCACGAAATCGGCATCCGCAAGGCGGTCGGTGCCACGCACGGCGACATCCTGTTCCAGTTCCTGATCGAGGCCGCCACGCTCACGGCGGTGGGCGGGCTCCTTGGCATTGGCGTGGGTCTCGTCGGCGGCGAGATTCTCAAGGCCGTGCTCGGCATTCACAGCGGGCCGCCCGTCTGGAGCGCCGTGGTTGCCACCGGTGCGAGCATCGGGATCGGGCTGGTTTTCGGCGTGGTACCCGCCAATCGCGCCGCGCGGATGGATCCAGTCGAGGCCTTGCGGTACGAATAACCGGCGGATATCCAAATGCGGCGGGCGCCGGTTGGGGCGGGTAGGGGCGAAAGATCTTTCGTCCCTACTTTCGGCCCGACGCGCCCCGACCCACCCCGACGCGCCCCGACCCGCCCCGACGCGCGCCCACCGGCCCCGTCCCGATTTAGGTTCCGGGCATGCCCGTCGATCTCCTCGCCATCATGGCCCATCCTGACGACGCCGAACTGCTGTGCGGCGGGACGTTGCTGCGGGCGGCCGATCAGGGGCACCGCACCGCCGTGCTCGACCTGACGCGCGGGGAACTGGGATCGCGCGGGTCGCCTGAATTGCGCCACGAAGAAGCCCAGCGTGCCGCCGCGATTCTCGGCCTCGCGGAGCGCAGCAACGCCGGACTGCCCGACGGGCACCTGCACAACACCGATGCGACACGGCGGGTCATCGTCGACCAGTTGCGCCGACTGCGCCCGCACACAGTCATCCTGCAATACACCGAGGGGCGGCATCCCGATCATCGTGCGGCGGCCCAGCTTGCGCGCGATGCGTGTTTCCTGTCGGGATTGCGCAATTACCCGGGCGACGGCGAGCGGTTTCGCCCGTCGAAGCTGTGCTACGCGATCAGTTTCCGCGAGGACAACGTGAAGCCGACGTTCGCCGTCGACATTTCGGCGCAATTCGATCGCAAGCTGCAGGCGGTGATGGCGTTCACGTCGCAGTTCGAGGGCGTAACCCAGGCCGGCGAACTGCATCCCACCGGCCAGCCGCTGGTCGAGCTGATCGCGACGCAGAACGCGCATTACGGATCGCTGATCCGTACGCGATACGCCGAGCCGTTCTGGAGCCACGAGACCATCCGCGTCGACGACGTGGTGACCATGGGCGTCGGAAGCCTGTAAAGAAGACAGACGGAGCGAAGGAAACAGACACTTCTCTCGTTCTCCCGCCGATCGACCTATATTTTCGGCATGGACCTCGTCTACCTCGACCACGCCGCCACCACGCCGGTTCGCGCCGATGTGCTCGAGGCCATGCTGCCGTTCTTCAACGCGTCGTGGGGCAACCCGTCGTCGGCGCACCGGTTCGGACGCGACGCGCGTGCCGGCCTCGAACAGGCCAAGCGCGAGGTGGCCCAGGCGCTCGGCGTCGAGCCGAACCAGGTCATCTTCACGTCGGGCGGCACCGAGGCCGACAATCTCGCCGTCATCGGCGCGGCGCTCGCGGCACGTTCGCACGGCCGCCCGATGCGGGTGGTCACCAGCGCCATCGAGCACAAGGCGGTCCTCGCGGCCGCACACGCCGTGGTCGAGCTGGGCGGCGAGGAAATCATCCTGGGCGTCGACCAGAGTGGCACGATCGACCTCGACGAACTCGATGCGGCGCTCGCGCAGGAGCCGACACTCGTGTCGGTGATGTGGGTGAACAACGAGGTCGGGTCAGTCCAGCCGATGCGCGAGATCGGGGCGCGATGTCGCGCAGCGGACGTGCCGCTGCACAGCGACGCCGTGCAGGCCTTCGGCAAGGTACCGATCGACATGAACGACGCCGGGTGCACCCTGCTCTCGATCAGCGGTCACAAGATCGGGGCACCGAAGGGGGTCGGCGCACTGATCGTGCGTGATCGCACGATCATCGACGCGATCATCCACGGTGGCGGTCAGCAGTACGGCATTCGGCCGGGAACGGAGAACGTCGCCGGCGCGGTCGCGATGGGTCGAGCCGCGACATTTGCCCGGCAAGAGCTCGACCAGCACGTCACGCGGCTCCACGCGCTGCGCGATCGCCTCGCCGCCGCACTCCAGCGGGCCGTGCCGGATCTCGTCGTTCATGCCGCCGACGCGACACGCGCGCCGCATGTGCTGTCGGTTGCCGTCCCGGGCGCCGACGCCAGCGCATTGCTGATGCATTTCGACATGGCCGGAATCGCCTGTTCGGGCGGGTCGGCCTGTTCGACAGGCGCCGTCGAGCCGTCGCACGTGCTCGAGGCGATGGGCGTCGATCGGTCGCTGGCCCTCGCGACCATCCGGATGTCCCTGGGACACGAAACCACCGACGCGGACGTCGACCGAGTCATCGCTGCGTTTCCCGGCGTCGTGGCGCGGGTGCGCGAGCTCAGCACCGCCCTCAGCGGTGACTGAGCGGCAGCGGGTCCTGGTCGCGATGAGCGGCGGCGTCGATTCATCGCTCGCCGCGGCGCTCCTCGTCGAGCAGGGGCACGAGGTCATCGGGGCCACGATGAAGCTGTTCTGTTACGGCAGCGATGTCCCAGACCGTCCCTGCTGCTCGCTCGATTCGATCGCCGACGCGCGTGCCGTCGCGCATCGCCTCGGCATCCCGCATTACATCGTCAATCTCGAGGACCGGTTTTCGCACAGCGTGATTGACAACTTCGTCGACGAGTACGCGCACGGGCGCACACCGATTCCCTGCGTACGGTGCAACTCGTTCACCAAGTTCCGCGACCTGCTCGCGCATGCCGATGCGCTCGACTGCGACGCTATCGCCACCGGCCACTATGCCATCGCGCGCGACGGCAAGCTGTTTCGCGGCGCCGACCGCACCAAGGACCAGAGCTATTTCCTCTGGGGGATTGATCGCGCGGTGGTGGCGAGAATGCTGACGCCCGTCGGCGCACTGACCAAGCAGGACACCCGGCAGCGCGCGCGCACGATGCAGCTGGCGACCGCCGACAAGCCGGAGAGCGTCGATATCTGTTTCGTGCCCGACAAGGATTATGTCGGCGTGCTGGAGCAGCATCTGCCGCCCGATGCACCGGCGCTAGCCGCCGGCGCCTTTGTCACCACCGCGGGTGAAGTCGTCGGTGAACACAATGGGTTTGCCCGCTACACCGTCGGCCAGCGGAAGGGGTTGCCCGGGGGTCGTGCATTGCCACTGTACGTCGTCGGCATCCGTCCCGGGACACGCGAAGTCGTCGTCGGCGACGAGGATGAGCTGCTGGGCAGCGTGGTCAGGCTCGACGAATGCAACTGGCTCGGCGCGCAGCCGGCGCCGGGAGACCGCTGCCAGATCCAGGTGCGCTACCGATCGCGAGCCGTCGACGCGATTGTCGCGCGTTGCGACGGCGACGCATGCGAACTCGCACTCGACACGCCGGTGCGGGCGATTTCCCCGGGCCAATCCGGGGTCGTGTATTCGCACGACGAACAGGTGCTGGGCGGAGGGGTAATTCGGTAGCTGCGCCGTCGCCCGGGGCGCCGGCATCCCGGCCATTGCCCACCCCTCCCCGACCCGGTATTCTGAGCGCTCCTCTTCCGCGACTGTCTCATGGCTGGATCGCGACGTGATTTCCTGCATTCCTCGGCACTCGCGATCGGCCTCGCCGCGCAGCATCGCGTCCGGGCCGCGGGACTCGTCGACCTCAGCGACCGCGTGGCCGCGCCGAAGCGCCCGCGCGTGCTCGCCGTGCCGGTGCCGCTCGACCGGATCCGCCTCACCGGCGGTCCGCTGCAACGCGCCCAGCAGGTCACGGCGCAATACCTGCTCTCGCTCGACCCCGACCGGATGCTCGCCTTCTACCGCACGCGAGCGGGCCTCGCACCCAAAGCGCAACCGTACGACGGATGGGACGGACCGGGCCACAACCTGACCGGCCACATCGCCGGGCATCACCTGTCGGCCATTTCGTACATGTTCCTCGCCACGGGCGATTCGCGATTCAAGGCGCGCGCCGATTACATGGTCGGGGAGCTCGACCTGGTCCAGCGCAAGAACGGCGACGGCTACCTCTCGGCACTCGAGCACGGGCGCGAGGCGTTCGGGCGACTCTCGAAGGGGGAGATCCGCTCGTCGTCGTTCGACCTCAACGGTCTCTGGTCGCCGTGGTACACGCTGCACAAGACGTTCGCGGGATTGCGCGATGCGTATCGTCACACCGGCAACCGCACCGCGCTGACGGTGGCCGAACGCTTTGCCGCGTGGGCCGACGGTATCCTCGCCCCGCTCGACGACACCCAGATCCAGCACATGCTCAACACGGAGTTCGGCGGAATGAACGAGGTGCTCGCCGATCTTGCCACCGACAGCGGCCATCGCCGCTGGCTCGATCTCTCGTACAAGTTCGAGCATCGCGCGTTCACCGACCCACTCAAGCGCCACGAAGACGTCCTCGGCGGAAAACACGTCAACTGTCAGATTCCCAAGCTGATCGGCTCGGCGACGCGCTATCTCTCGACCGGTGACGGGGAGGATCTCGTGGCCGCGTCATTCTTCTGGGACAGCGCGGTGCAGCACCACAGCTACGTCACAGGCGGGGCCGGCCTCGATGAGTATTACGGGCCCGCCGACCGGTTCGCGAACCGCGTCGATGGACGCGCAGCGGAATCGTGCCCCGTGTACAACATGTTGAAGCTCACGCGTATGCTGTTTTCGGCGCGCCCCGATCCGTTCTATGCCGACTATCAGGAAATGGCGCTCTTCAATCACGCGTTGGCGTCAATCGATCCGACCAACGGCGTCGTGAGCTACATGGTGCCCGTGGGTCACCGGGAGCAGCAGGAGTACCAGGACATGCAACACGACTGGACTTGCTGCTGCGGAACCGGCCAGGAAAATCACGGACTGCACGGACTCGGAGTCTACTTCGAATCGACCGATCGTCACCATCCGGCCGTCTGGGTCAACGTCTTCACGCCTTCCACCGCGGAGCTGGCCAGCGTCGGCGCGCACGTGGCGATGGAAACGTCCTTCCCCGATGGCGACGCGGGAAAGCTCACGCTCACCATGGTGCACCCGCGCGCGTTCCAGCTCCTGGTCCGACGGCCGTGGTGGAGCGGCGACGAATACGTTCTCAAAGTCAATGGCCAGCCGGTCGCCGCCCCACCGCTGCGGGCGGTGCGCGGTGATGTCGTGCCGCCGGTGAGTTCGTACGTCACGATCGACCGCACCTGGCAGAACGGCGATGTCGTCGAATTCACGATGCCCAAATCACTGCGCCTCTCGTCCACGCCCGACGACCAAGCCGTCGCCGCCGTGATGTGGGGTCCGCTGGTGCTGGCTGGCGACATGGGCCCGCGGGCGCCGGGCGATCACGTGCCCCGTTCGACGCCGCGGCCGCCGACGCTGACGGCAGCCGACCGGCCGCTCGACGAATGGATCACGCCCGCAGGGCAGCCCGGCGATTTTGCCATTGCCAGTGCCGCGCGTACGGTCGACGCGCCCGACCAGCCAGTTGCCGTGGCGCTCAAGCCGTTCTATCGAACATACGAGCGGCAATACGCGGTGTATTGGGATGCAGTATCGCCCGACGAGTTCGCGTCACGCGTGCGCGTCGACGCCGAGCGACGAGCCGACGAGCAGGCGATCAATGCCGCGACCGTGGCGCTGGTGCATCCGGGCAATCGCGACGAAGAATCCGCGATGCACTACCAGAGCGAGCCAGCCGATCGCGCGGTACAGGAGGCGGACGACCGTCGGGGACGCGGCGGTACGGGATGGTTTTCCTACCAGATGCCGACAGCCGGCGCCGACACACTGCGGCTGATCGCCACCTTCCACAACACATCATTGCCGCCTGGACCGGCCCCGCGGTTCACCGTGTCCGTCGATGGGACGCCGGTCGGCGACTTCACCCCGCACGACGACGTGATCGGCTTCTACGACGACAGCTGGAGCATCGCACCGGGCCTCTCGCACGGCAAGTCGACCATGACGGTGCGCTTCGACGCGGCAGCGGGGAGCAGGATTCCGGCAGTTTTTGCGGTGCGGCTCGTGCGAACGAATCCAGGATAACCGTCCGCGCGGCGCGAGCGATGGCTCGACTCGCCGCCCTTCGCCCCTTTCTCGCCTACATCTTTTCCGCGAACTCCTTGAGCGCGGCTTCCTGTTCGGCCGTGAGCTTCTCAGGCAACTTGACGTTCACCGTGACGATCTGGTCACCCTTCTGGCCGTTCTTCTCCAGCCCCTGTCCCGGAATCCTGAACTTGCGTCCAGGCTGCGTGCCGGCCGGGATCTTGAGTTTGACCTTGGCACCGCGAATCGTGCGCACCTGGATGGTGGTGCCCATCAATGCCTGCGCCAGCGCGACGGGCACTTCGCAAAGGACGTCGAGTCCGTCGCGCGAAAAGAATCGATCGGGTTCGACCTGGAATGTGATCAGTACATCGCTCGCTGGCCCGCCGGCGCGAGTGCGAGGGCCCTGCCCCTTCAGCCGCACGCGCGTACCGTTGTCTGTGGCTGGCGGCACGGTCACCAGCAACTGTTTCTGCGTGCGCTGTTCGCCGGTGCCGCCACAGGTGTGACACGGCTGCGAGGGTATTTTGCCTCGACCGCGACACATCGGGCACGGCCGATTGACCACAAAGCCGCCCTGCCCGAACGAGATCACGCCGGTGCCCTTGCACTCGGGGCACGTCGTGAGCGTCGTCCCCGGCTCCGCGCCGCTGCCGCCGCACGTCGGACAGACGTCATTCATCGCGAGAGCGATCGGGATCTTCCCGCCGGTTGCCGCCGTGCGAAACGGGACCGACACGGTGACTTCGACATGCTCCGGCGCGGCTGGCGCTTCGGCGGCCTGCTGCCGGCCGCGACCGAAGATCGACGAGAAGATGTCGCCCAACCCGAATGACCCGATATCACCCATGTCGAACTGTTCACCGGGGTGCGGTCGGCCACCGCGCGGTGCGCCGGTGTCGCGCTGCGAATAACCGCCGCTGAACGCCCCAAGCTTGCGCATCTGGTCGTACTTGGCGCGCTTCTCCGGATCCGACAGCACCCCGTTCGCCTCGGATATCGTCTTGAACTTCTCGGCCGCCTGCGGATTAGTTGGGTTGGCGTCGGGGTGGAATTGCTTGGCAAGCTTGCGATACGCCTTCTTGATCTCGGCCGCCGACGCCGACTCGGGTACGCCGAGTACGCTGTAGAAATCCTGCGTCGCCACTCAGGCAACTCCGTGCGACGAGTACACCTGCACCCGGGCCGGGCGCACGACATTTCCCTTGAAACGATAGCCGGTCTGGAATGTCGCCTTCACGGTGTGGTCCTGCGCCGGTGCTTCCGGCGCGACCGCCGCCACCGCCTCGTGCACGGTCGGGTCGAACGGCGCACCAGCCGGATCGATACGCTCCAGCCCGGCGGCTTCGAGATCCTTGCGCAGCTTCTTCTGGATCAGCTCGAACGCCGACCGGAAGGTGTCGGCAGACGTCGACGCGGCATCGCTCGCGGCGAGACGGTCGATATCATCGAGCACGTCGAGCAGGCGGGTGATCAGCGCGCTCGCGCCGCGATCGAACGCCTCGGTCTTCTCCTTTGCCGTGCGCTTGCGGTAATTGTCGTACTCGGCCGCCAGGCGCAGCAGCCGGTCTTCGGCCTGGGCGACGGCGCGCCGCGCCTCGTCGGCCGTAGCGCTCTCCCCGGCCTCCCACTCCACTTCGGGGGCCGATTCCACCATCGGGAGGTCGTCGTCGGGACTCGCGGCGAGGTCGCCGGGATTGTTGTCGGGCATCTACGGATCACTCCACTTGCTGAGAACGGAAAACAGGGCAATGGACGTGCCTTGGCGCAATGCCGGAATGGCAGGGGACGAACGTCGTCCCGAGGAAGCGGACCGACCGAGGGATCGCTTGGCGCACGGACCGATCTCTCGCTGCGCTCGGGATGACAGCCGGCCAAGCCGTAGGTCAGTACCTCCAACTCCGTAAATCCGCCCCCGCTGGCGCGTCTCGATCGATCTGCGCGGCCATCTTCGCCAGCAGGTCCTGCATCGGCGGGCCCCAGCAGTGGGGTGCGCGCGGCTGGAAGATGATCTCGCCGGTCCATTTGGGGTTGGTCGCCTGGCTCAGGAAGTCATCGAGCAGATGCACGGCATCGTTGAGGTAATAGGTGTCCATGTCGCCGACATAGACATTGATCTTGTCGGCGAGCTTCGGGCCGAGCGTCGCCCAGTTGGCCTGCAGGATGTTGCGCAGGTCGTAATGCTGCTTCCAGTAGTCGGCCACCTGATGGTCGATCACGCCGGTCTGCTTGTCCCAGATGCGCTGCGGATACCCGTCGCTCCCCACCGGCCCATAGGTCGCTTCCCAGATGTCCCACTGGCCCCCGGAACGCGAGTGGTCGCCCACGGCGAGCTCGAACCAGTTTTCGTCCTTCATCATTGTCATGACGTTGCCGTCGGGACGGCGGACGTCGGGCCGGTCGAGTTTCATCCACCCGCGATCGAGCCAGTACGCATTGCTGTCGCTGTAGACATTCACGATCTGGTGATAGCGGAAATCGACCCCGTCGGGACAGAGCGACCACGTCCCGCCGTAGAAGTCGGGATACATGATCTGGTGCGCCAGCGAAATCCAGCCGCCGGTCGACCCGCCGGTGAGCAGCCGCGCCCACGGCTGACCGATCACCCGGAATCGCTGCTCGACCGCGGGAATCAACTCCCGCATGATCGCGTCGCCGTACGGGCCATTGTTGGCGGAGTTGACTCCGTACGAATCGTCGTAATACGGCGACGGATGCTGCAGCGTCACCAGGATGAAGCGCGGCTGGCTGTCGGCGAGCCATTTCGAACCGCCGTTCGGCGCGCGCAGCGAGAAATGACCTTCGTCGTACACCACCGGGTACTTCACATCGGGATGCTCGGCATAGCCGCGCGGCAGCAGAATCGTGGCGCCGAGGTAGATCGGCTGACCCCACCACCGGGTGAGAATGGCGCTCTGAATCTTGATGCGCTTGACGTTGTCGGTTTCGGGCGGCACGACGACTGGTGGGATCACCTTGTCGGCTACCAGACGGATGGGCGAGCTCGATGCGGGATCCCAGTGGATCTTGACGGCGTCACCGTAGATGTTGCCCGGCGAGCGCTTCCAATCCTGGCCTTCCCATTGATCCATGTGCAGCCAGACGGTGTGGCCGTCAGCGCGCGCGAACCTGGTGTAGACGTTGACGAACGGCTCGACCCAGTAGTCGCCGGCCGGGATGTCGCGCAGGGTGCGCACCGGATACCCGAATGCGTTGGCGTCGATCGTGGCGACCGCGCCTGGACGCAACTGCTCGATGTTGACGCCGAACAAGGGCACGCCGGTTTCGCCGGTCTGATCGATCGGTGTCCGGCGGCTGTCGTTGGTCCGGGTGAACGCCACGTACGCGCGGCCAGTGATCGGTGCCGGGTGCGCGGCCTGCGCAAACGAGATTTCGATCCGGGGGCCGGCGGCGGTGGCCCCAGGACGCACCTGCGCCGCGACAGGCCCCGCCACGACCGCGGCCGCAGCGAGGCTACCGAGGGCCGCCCAGCATGAGAAGGAAGTCATGCCGGCAAAGCTAATGTCGATCGGCGGCCGGTTGGCATCGAACGGACGACGGCGCGTCCCGGCGAAACATCGTCAGCTGACGCGCAACTGCCGCCACACCCCCATCAGCGCCCCCTGCACCGCCCGTGCGCGGATCTCCTCGCGATCGCCACCAAAGACGCTCTTGTGCGTCGCGACCTTGCCATCGTGCACCAGTCCGATCCAGACCGTGCCTACGGGCTTTTCCGGCGAGCCGCCGCCGGGTCCGGCAATGCCGGTAATCGACACCGCCACGGACGCACCGGTGCGAGCCGCGATTCCCGTCGCCATGGCGGCAGCGACCTCGCTCGACACGGCGCCGTGCTGCGCAATGAGCCCGGTGTCGACCCCCAGCAATTCCTGCTTGATGTGGTTGTCATAGGCGATCACGCCGCCGAGAAAGACATCCGATGATCCGGCGACGGCGGTGATGCGGCCGCCCAGCAATCCGCCGGTGCACGACTCGGCCACGGCGAGCGTTGCGCGCGCGGCGCGCACCTGGTCGAGCACCACCGCGGCAAGGTCGGTCGTGCCCTCACCGTAGATGTGCTCGGGCACGGCGTCGTGCAACCAGCGGCTCGCGCGATCGATGCGCGCGACCGCGTCGTCACCCGGAAGATCCCACGCCGTGATGCGCAGATCCACGCCGTGCACGCTCGGCAAATAGGCCAGCGTCAGCGGGGCGAGCGCGTCTTCGAGTTCTGCGATGCGCTCGGCCAGCGTCGATTCGGGGATGCCGACGGTGCGCACCGTGGCCGAGCGCACCGACGTACCGCCGCCGCGCGCGCGCAGCCGCGGAAGCACTTCGTGTTCCGTCAGCATGCGCATCTCGAGTGGCACACCTGGCAGCATGACGACGAGGCCGCGCGGTGTCTCGATCCACAGGCCCGGCGCGGTCCCCCAGCGATTGGGCAACGCGACGGCCCCGCGCGGCACCATCGCCTGCGAGCGGTTCGACGCGGCCGGCGCTCGCTCGAAACGGGCGTATCGTGCCAGGACCTGCTGCCACACGTCGTCGTTGAATTCGAGCGGCAAGCCGAGCAAGTCCGCCACCGCGAGCTTGCTCATGTCGTCGCGCGTGGGGCCGAGGCCACCGGTCGTGATCACGGCACCGGTGCGGGCGAGCGCCTCGTCGACCGCGGTGCGGATGGCTTCCGGACGATCCAGCACCGTCGCTCGGCGGGTAACCGGCACGCCGATCTCGCTCAGCGCGCGGCCGAGAAACGCCGCGTTGGTGTCGACGGTAAAGCCGAGCAGCAGCTCAGTACCGATGGTGACGAGTTCGATGGCGGCGACTGTCATCCCGAGGAAGCGCAGCGACCGAGGGATCGCTCAACTGGAAAGCGATCCCTCGCTTCGCTCGGGATGACAGCCGTGGTCTCGATTCTCCCTGCTCCGTTGCCCCGGGCAGCCTTCACAGCGACAGCGTGAACAGCCGCCGGTACTGCACCAGATACGCGAAGAACGAGTAGATCGTCAGCGTCAGCGCGATGCTGAGCGTGGCCGCGACGAACCCGCCGTGAAATTCATGCCAGTACTGCGCGAACCGAGAATGTTCCCAGCCGAACGGACGGACCATGTCGCGAAAGGCGAACCAGGTGAGTGTGCCGCCGATGAACACATTCTGCAGGACCGCCTTGGTCTTGCCGGCGATTTCGGCCGCGATGATCACGCCGCGCGTCTGAGCCCAGGCGCGGAACACCGTCATCGCGATCTCGCGGCCGATCAGCAACAGGCAGACCCAGAGCGGAATGCTGCCCCAGACCGGGATGTCGTACATCGCCTGCCGTTCGCGGGAGATCCACCAGATCGGTCCCAGCGTGGCAAACAGCAGCAGCTTGTCGGCGATCGGATCGAGAAACTTGCCGAGGTCCGTGATCTGGTTGTTCCGGCGCGCGAGCCGTCCGTCGATGACGTCGGTGACGGCGGCCGCCACGAAGATCACGAAGCACGCCAGCTTGGGCCAGTAGCCATTGATGAACGGCAGCGACGCGATCACCGGGGTGATGGCAATACGCGCGATGGTGAGCGTGTTCGGCAGGGTCCAGAGCGTGTCGCGCTTCATCCGAGCGACTTGAGCACCAGCTTGCTCACGGCCTTGAGCGTGTCGAAGACGCCGTCCCCCCGCACCGCCACGGCCTCGAACGTGGGTACGCGCTCGATCCAGACGCCGTCGACTTCGCGGACCAGATACTCGCCGGGCCGATACGGATCGGGCGTCAGTTTCTGGCGATCGGCGTCGTCGACGGGCCAGCCGGGATTGAGTGCCGCATCGAGCACGGCCACGGGCGCGGCGTTGGGCAGGTCGCGCTTGTTGTACTGGATCACGAACGGCAGGCGTGTCAGGTCATACCCGTGCTGGGTCATGTTGTCGTACAGGTTCTGCATCGCCTCGAGATTGGCCTCGGTGCGATCGATCTGCGAGTCCGCCACGAAGACCACGCCGTCGACGCCCTTGAGGATCAACTTGCGCGACGCGTTGTAGTAGACCTGTCCCGGCACGGTATAGAGATGAAACCGGGTGCGGAATCCACGAATGGTGCCGAGGTCGACCGGAAGAAAATCGAAGAACAGGGTGCGCTCGGTTTCGGTGGCGAGCGATATCAGCTTGCCTTTCGACGACGGCGCGACCTTTTCGTAGACGTACTCGAGATTGGTCGTCTTGCCGCCCAGTCCCGGGCCGTAGTAGACGATCTTGCAGTTGATCTCGCGCGACGCGTAGTTGACCAGAGACATGTCGTGCAGTCCCTCTCAGCTGGGGCCGAACAGCTTGTCGAGTTCGTCCTCGGCGTCGCCGACGAACGAGGCGTCGACGTGGCCGGATGTGCCGGTGTCCCGCGCAAACATTTCGGTGAATACCGCCGTGAGTTCCTGCACCGCGGCGCGCATGCGCAACTTGACCAGGCCGAGCGTCGTGCGGTTGTCGAACAACACGACCAGGATCACCCGGCGCGCGATGTCGGCAAGATACAGCGACTCCTTTTCGCCCTGATGGAACAGCGTCCCGAAGTCGCCCTCGCCGAGGAGACGGGCGAGCTGGTCGTTGGCGGAGAAATCGGCCGCCGTGAGCGACGCGAACGCGGTGGGATCGAACGTCGGTGCTTCGCCGACCGTGATCAGCATCTGGCCGGCGCGATCGACGAGCAACGCGGTCCGCGCCGACGCATCCCGCAGAAACTCCACCAGCAGCGCCTGGATGCGGACCGAATCCTCTTCGCCGAACGCCCACGAGGTGGCGCGGGGCGCCGTCATCCGTGCCGCTCCAGCACCGCAAGCACCCGCTGACCCCGCTGTCTCAGCATCGGTACCGTCTCCCAGGCGAGGTAGTCATGCAGCAAACCGATTCGTTCAGGATCGTCCTCAGCAGCCAGCCAGCCAAGGGCGGCGAACCGTCGCCAGCGCTCGGGGGCAAACAGGTTCCGGCTCTGGGTGCGGTCGGTGTGCTGTGCCCAGACCCACCCCAGGGCTGCTCCCACGGCCACCGCGCCAAGAAAAGCCGGCCACGGCGCACGGGCCATCATCGCACCTCTTCGCGCGCTGTCAACGCGTGAGTCAGCGTCACGCCGTCGACGTATTCCAGCTCGCCGCCCACCGGAAGCCCGCGCGCGAGCCGCGAAACGCGGATGCCGCCGTGGGCGGCCAGCAACTGGTGCAGATAGGTGGCGGTGGCCTCGCCCTCCAGCGACGAGTTGGTGGCCAGGATCACCTCGCGGACTTCGCCCTGTTGTACGCGGTGCTCGAGCAGGCCGATACGCAACGCCTCGGGCCCGATCCCATCGAGCGGCGAGAGCCGGCCGCCGAGGACCACGTAGCGGCCACGAAAGGCGCCGGACCGCTCGACGATCGCGACCGCCGACGGCTCCTCGACCACACACAGCAGCGCCGGATCGCGGCGTGGATCGCGACAGATGTCGCAGACCGGATTCTCCGTGGGCTGGCCGCACTCGCTGCAGTCGTGCACCCGCTCGGCGACCACGGTGAGGGCCGTCGCCAGCGCGTGCATGCGATCGCGCGGCTCGTGCAGCAGGTGGTAGACCAGCCGCTGCGCGGTCTTGCGCCCGATGCCCGGCAGTCGCGCGAATTCCGAGATCAGCGTGTCGAGAGCACTCACCCGTTGTCGTCGAGCCGCCGCTGCGCTTCGGTGATGGCCGCCAGGATCAGGTCGGCCAGCAGGTCGGCATCTCGGCCGTCGAACGCCTCGGGCGCAATCACCAGCGACCGCAGGGTCCCCCGACCGTCGACCCGGACCTGCACCAAACCGGCGCCGGCCGATGCCTGGGCCGTCCGCTTGAGATCCGCGTCCGGCCGACGATCAGCGTCAGCGCGAGGCTGCGGGTGGGAAATTCTGGTAACGTCAGCCAAGGAGACCTGCCTCGTCAAGATTTCATCGGGGGGCGTCGCCCCCGGATCAGTCTTCATCCACGAGCTCCAAATCTAACGCGTTGGCCGCCGCATCCAGCGCGGGATCGCGGCTCCGCAACTGCGCCAGCCGCTCGCCCCGCTCCTCGGAGGCAGACAGCCGTTTGGACGCCTTGACCGGCGCCGTGGGAGCGGGCGCCAGCGCCGCCAGCCGGACGACGATGGCTGCCCCCAGTGCGGCGCTCAGGATCGTTTCGATGGTGCCCTGCTGGCGCGTGGCGCCCTCCTGAAAGAGGGCACTATCGGGGCCGAACCGCAGAATCACGGTTCCCGGTGCACCAAACTCGGCCGTGGCGTGCGCCAACGCCTGGCCCAGGAGGGGACTCTGGCGCGTCGCGGTGCCCAGGATCGTGTCCCAGTTCGACGAGAGGCGGGACGCGAGAGTCGCGGGGTCGGTGGTCGGACTTGCGGCAGAGGAGGGGCGAGAGGCGACAGGCAATGGATCTCCTGTCGCGC
Organism: uncultured Gemmatimonadales bacterium; assembly: GCA_963796635.1. GTDB lineage: Bacteria > Gemmatimonadota > Gemmatimonadetes > Gemmatimonadales > GWC2-71-9 > Palsa-1233. The sequence continues at coordinate 714,373 of CAWCMH010000001.1, read as the reverse complement.
TGTCGGAAGGCGAGGGCCCGGAAGCGGGAGCTGAGGAGCCGGCCGCGTGACCGGCAGGGGTGCGGCCTTCCGCCGCCATCGCGTTCGCTGCCACCGCTGTCGTCCCGCGCTCCGCAACTCGCGCCGCTCGCTCTTCGCTTGCGCCGGTCAACATCGCCCGCAAGTCCACGGCGCGGTCCATCATCGCCCAGCGCAGCAACAAGGTTTCGAGTGCGATGCGCGGTTGCGCGCTCCGGCGGATCGCCACTTCCGCATCACCCAGCAGCTTGAGCATGCGCACCGCGTCTTCCGCGGCGAGGCGAGGCGCCAGCGATGCGAGGAGTTGCCGGGTGGAGTCGGGGAGCCCGTCGGGGGTGGCGCCCACATGCACCATCACGATGCCGCGCAAGAGCTCGGCGAGTCCGCCGGCGAATTCCGCGAGATCGGCTCCCGAATCCACGACGCGATCCATCACCGGAAAAATGCCGGCGGGTTCGTGCTCGGCCACGGCCGACAGCAGCGCGCCGTAGGCATCGTCATCGATCAGTCCGAGCACCTTGCGCACCCGGTCGGCGGTGAGCGATCCCTCGCCGAACGACAGCGCCTGATCGAGCACCGACAGCGCGTCGCGCATGCCACCGTCGGCGTAGCGCGCGATCACGCGCAAGGCATCCTCGTCGGCGTCGAGCCGTTCGGCATCGACGACTTCGCGCAGGCGATGCTGGATCGGACCCGGACCAATGCGGCGAAAATCGTAACGCTGCAACCGCGACAGCACCGGCGCCGCCATGTTGCCGATCTTCTGCGGCTCGGTGGTGGCGAAGACGAAGACCACGCCCGGCGGTGGTTCCTCGAGAATCTTGAGCAGCACGTTCCACGCCTCGCGCGTGAGCATGTGCGCTTCGTCGACGATGTACACCTTGTGATGGCCGGCCTGCGACGCCGCGTACATCGCGCGCTCCCGCAGGTCGCGCGCGTCATCGACTCCGCGGTTCGACGCCGCGTCGATCTCGACCACGTCGAGGTCGGCCGATCCGTTCCAGATCTTGCGGCACGAATCACATTCGCCGCAGGGCTCGCCGGTCTCGCCGCGGTTCTCGCAATTGAGGGCCATGGCGAGAATGCGCGCCGCCGTGGTCTTGCCGACGCCACGCGGTCCGGTCAGCAGATAGGCGTGCCCCACGCGGCCCTTGGCGACGGCACCGCGCAGGCCTTCGGCCACGTGATCCTGGGCGACCAGGTCGGCGAAGCGGCGGGGACGATAGCGGCGGGCGAGGGCGATGGGCATGGAAGGCGTTAGGCGTTAGACGTTAGGCGTTAGGTCGGCAAGTCATGGCGTCGGGCGTCAGCAGTTTCGACGGGCAGGGTCACAGGGAGGCGCACACGCAACTCTCAACGTCACACCCCTAATGACCTAACGACTAACGCCTAACGACTATAAGGTGCCCCAGGCACCCCGAAGCAACACCGGACATCGCTTAGCGCTGCTGCCGCTAGGCTCTGACGCGGTTCGCGCGCCGGCACCCTTCGGACCTGGGGCACCGGGAATATAGCAGCCGCACGGACCTGCCCCGGCTCGGCGGCATCGCCGCGTCTGGAGGCGGGGCTGCTCGCCATGGATCCGCTTGGCGCTGCAAGCCAAGCCGCCGAGCGCCCTCCGTGGCGCGCCGACGTCATTCGTCAAGGTGGCGGCAGCACTCTCGTCGCCGTGAACGAGAAGCTGTAGATACCGTTTCCGTTGCTGTACGCTGCCGGCCAGGTGAAGGTCCCCTGCAGTGTGGTGCCGTTCATGGCGGCGTTGACCGATCCGCCGGGAAGCACTGTCACGTTCTCGGGCGGGGTACCGGGAGCAGCTGTTCCGGTCAGCACGCCATTTCCCGGAGTGCCAAAGGTCAACGTGGTGACGTAATACGGGGCGCTGTCGCAGTTCGATGCGAAGAATCCTCTGAGGTTGTCGCCGGTGCTGTCGAGCACCGGCGCGAATTGCCCCGCCGGGAATTGCTCAAGGAAGAGCGAACGGCACGGCCCGGGGGTGACATTGGCCAGATAGAAAAGCCAGCTGGTGGGCGAACCCTGCAAGTCGGGAACCCAGCTGTCGAAGAGCTTCTTGACGGCAGTGTCGCTCGGGAGCGGTCCGATGCCGCCGGGTGGCAGCGAGGAGCTGGTGAGCGTGACCGAGGTGAGCTGCCAGGCGAAGTCGGGATCGGTCACCACCGCGGAGGCCGTGGCCGTCACCATCGGCTGCTTCGTGTTGGGATCGAGGAGCACGACCTTCACGGGATACGTACCGACCGTCGCGTACGTGTGGACGGCGGTTGAATCGTCGGTCTTGGTGACCTGCGCGGTGCCGTCGCCAAAATCCCACTGATAGGTGATATGCCCCGGTCGCGTGCCGGTAGTGATACTCGCGTTGAACGTGTACGGAGTGGTAACGAACGGCTTGGGCGGTACCGGCAGGATGCTGACGCCGAGTTTGATGAAGAGGTCGATATGCCAATCCAGCCAGACGAAGTTGATCCCGGTCTGTGGACCGCCGGGCGTCTCCGCCACCGTGCCGTGCGTTCCATCGATCTCGTAGCCGTAGGCATACCAGAATCCAGTGGTGTTGGCCGGAGAGGCTTGCAGGTCCATCCGGATGCCAAGGGCGTACGTCGTCGGATCGGGCGCGGTGGTCCACGCCGCGTGGCTGTACTGATGCAACTTGATCGCGGTGAGCGATGCCTGGGCCTCCGGGACATCAGGTGAAGTCTGCACCGGTGTACAGATTGGGCATTCCGACCAGATCCGGAGGGTGTCGGCAAGCCACACCGTATCGGCGAACGCACCGTACTTGCTGCGCATGGAATAGGTGGGAAAGGCGTCCTGATTGATGGTGCTGTCGGAGACGCTGGCCCAGTCGGCGGCGAGGGTGTCGAGTGGAATCGACTGCGAGAGTCCGACGGTGGCGATCTCGTTGTAGGTGATCGGCGCGTCGCCCAGATGTGTCGGCGCCACGAACGTCGAGAAGTGTGTTCCGTCGAAGGTGGCATTGGTCGTCTGATTGCCGGGAAAACTCGCGTCGGCAATGTAGATCGTGGAACCGACCGTTTTCCACGCGATCGCCGAATGACCAGCGATGGTCGCGTCGATATGCCCGCCGGTGCTGGCCCAGAGCGCGATCAGCTGCGGTTGCTGGGTGATCATCATGTTCGCCTTGAGGGCGTTATACATCTCCACGTCGCGCTTGCCATCCGCGGCAAGGGCATTGATGTAGTCGTTGAGCGCCTTGAAGTCACCGACTTCGAGGCGATGCTGCACCAGCGAGGCCCAATGAATTCCGGTGACCGCACTTCCCCACACGCCGCGAGCCCGGTCGTACGAGCCAAAGAGCGGGCCGCGGCTCTTGCGATGCGCGAAGTAATACCAGATCGCGGTCACCGAGATTCCAGCGCAGATCCCGTCCGGTTCCTGTTCGGTTCCCACGCTCTCGAAATCCCAGTCGTCAGTGCCGGGACGAAAGTGTGTGTCATAGCTGGCAGCCAGTTGCGCCGGCGTGAGTGCGGTCACGAACACCTGGATATCGAAGCCGGCTCGGAGCGAGGCGCGACGAAGTGATGCCGTGGCGCTTGTATCCATGAGGTGAGCGCCGTTGAGGTGCGCCGTCGTGGCAGTCACGGTGGTGGCATTCACCTGATGGGTAACCAGCGCCTCCATCGTACCGCTCGCCGGATCACGCAGGACGACGAGTGGCACCATGCCGGTCGGCACGGTCACCGGCAATGTGAGCGTCATGAACGACGACGCGTAGCTGCCGACAGAACTGGAGATATCGATCAACGGCGTGATCGGGTTGACGCCGGCCGTCCTCGGCACCGCTGTGTTCGAACTGTACGAGACAGTCCACTGCGTTGCCGCCGAGAATGCGGCCGCCGGCAACGTCAAGTTGAACCCATTGAGCGGCCCGGCCTGCGAGATATTGATCGAGCCGCCGCCGGTGCCGATCGACATCGTCGGATAGGTGACGGTGGCTGCCGAGGTGGCGATGGCGGTAATCCGCACCGGCGCAAGGGTACCGACGGTGGCGCGCAGCACGTTCCGCCCGTCCACCGCTCCCAGCGTCCAGCCGCCCACGGCAGCCACGCCGTCGCTGCCGGTCGTTGCCGTGGCCCCGGTGATCGATCCACCGCCCGAGTCCACCGCAAAGGTCACCGTGACGCCCGAGACCGGCGCCCCCGATGCGCCCTTCACGATCACGGCAGGATCGATTGCCACCGCCGTGCCCGGCGGCGCCTGCTGGCCGTCGCCAGCCATCACGGCCACCGAGGCCGGCGTCGACGAGGGCGTGCCGCTGGTCGGAAGCGAACTGCCGCAGGCGGCCAGGACGACGACGAATGTGGCGGCAAGAACATGGCGCATGGGACGGGTCCGGAGCTGGAGTCGCCCCTAGAGCGCATGACCGGCCCGGATCGGCTCACTGGCTGCCGTTCCGGGGCTAGCTTTGAGCTCACCCCACCGCCATCGAGATCTTGGTACCCATGCCGGCCGAGCCGTCCGCGCCCCAGACCATCACCCGCCTGCTGGGCGAGGTGCGCCAAGGCGATCCGCAGGCGATGGAGCAGCTTCTTCCCCTCGTCTACGCCGAATTGCATTACATCGCCGAACGGCACATGTCGGGCGAGCGCACCGGGCACACGCTGCAACCCACGGCGCTGGTCAACGAGGCGTTCCTCCGGCTGGTGGGCGGGACACCGGGCGAATTCGACGACCGGACGCACTTTCTCCGAGCGGCTTCCGGTGCGATGCGCCGCGTGCTGGTGGACCATGGCCGGAAGCGGCACGCGGCCAAGCGCGGCGACGGCGGCCTTCTTGTCACGCTCGACGATGCACTCGTCGCGGCACCTGGCAAGGCGCTCGATATTCTTGCCCTTGATGACGCGCTGACTCGGTTGGCTGAAGCCGATTCGCGCTGCGCCCAAGTGGTGGAACTCCGCTTCTTCGGCGGGCTCTCCATTCCCGAGACCGCCGAAGCGCTCGGCACCTCGATGGCCACGGTGAAGCGCGATTGGCAATTCGCGCGCGGATGGCTGGCGAACGAAATCGACGCGGACCTGAGATCGGCGCCGTGAACGACGCTGCGAAACGGCTGCAGCACATACGCACGATCTTCGACGCCGTGATGGATCTTCCGCCCGACGAACGTCCGGCCGTGCTCGACCGGCTGACCGATGGCGACACGACACTCCGGCGCGAGGTCGAGGCGGTGATCCTGCGTTCGGAGCGCACCGCGCCGGTTCTCGAGTCCCCCGCCATCGCGATCACCGCTGAGACCGCGTCCAGCGCCGGTTCGATCGTGGGCGAACGGATCGGCGCCTATACGGTCGTGCGCCTGATCGGCATGGGCGGCATGGGTGCCGTCTATGAAGCCACCCGCGACGGACGATCAATACCGGAAACGTGTCGCCATCAAGATCGTGCAACGCGACATCGATTCGGAGCTCACGCTGGCACGATTCCGCCGCGAGCGCCAGATCCTGGCGTCGCTCGAGCATCCCAACATCGCCACGCTGCTCGACGGCGGCGTCATGCCCGACGGCCGCCCCTTTCTCGTCATGGAGTACGTCGACGGCGCGCCGATCACCACATGGTGCGCGGCGCGTGCCCTGTCGCTCCGCGACCGCGTGACGCTGTTTCGCCAGGTCTGCGCGGCGGTCCATCACGCCCACAAGAATCTCGTCATTCACCGCGACCTCAAGCCCGGCAACATCCTCGTGACCGACGACGGCACGGTCAAGCTGCTCGACTTCGGCATCGCCAAGCTGCTCGGCGTCGATGCGAGCGATGAAGCCGACACGGCGCTGCCGCTCACGCGCGGTGGTGCTCGCGCGTTTACGCCGGAGTACGCGTCGCCCGAGCAGATCCGCGGCGCGCCGCTGACCACGGCATCCGATCTCTACTCGCTCGGTGTGGTGTTCTTCGAATTGCTCACCGGCCGCCGGCCGCACCAGCCGAAGAGTCGCGCGCTGGCGGACATCGAGCGCGCGGTGCTCGACACGCCGGCGCCGCGGCCGAGTTCGGTCATCACCGACCACGCGAGTCGCGTCGCTCGGCGAGCCGAGTCCCGCGCGCGTGCGCCAGCGACTGCACGGCGAACTCGACAGCATCACGCTGACCGCGCTCCACGTCGACCCGAGCCGGCGGTATCCGTCGGTCGAAGCGTTCGGCGACGACTTGCGCCGCTACCTCGAAGGGTTGCCGGTGCGCGCCCAGCGGGACTGGGCCGGTTACCGGCTCGCCAAGTTCGCCCAGCGCAACACCGCAGCGGTGATCGCATCCTCGCTGGTGGTCATCGCGTTGGTTGGCGGAACGATCGCGACTGCGATGCAGGCTCGCCGGGCGCTCGCCGAGCGAGCCAACGCCCGGGCGCAACAGGAGAAGGCAGAACAGGTGAGCAATTTCCTCCAGCACCTGCTCGCGTCGGTGCGGCCGGAAACGGGCCGGCGCGATGCATCGATGTCGCAGGTGCTCGACTCCGCGGCGCGACGCATGGCGCACGACCTCGCCGCCCAACCCGATGTGCGCGCCGAGATCGAAACGGTGATCGGCGAGAGTTACCGCGGGCTCGGGCGCTATGACGACGCCGAGCGGCACCTCAAAACCGGGTTGATGTTGCGACAACGATCGACCGGTCCGGCGAGCCGGTCGACCGCGATCGGGCTCAGCAGTCTGGGAGAGTTGTACCTCGACCAGGGCGCGCTCGACAGCGCGGAAGACATGTTCCAGCAGGCGCTGGCGCTGCAGCAGCACCGCGGCGAAACCGCCGATTCGTTGTATGCATCAGTGCTCGGCGACCTGGGCAGCGTCGCACACAATCAGGGGCTCGATGCCGCCGCGGAACGCTTCCACCGGCAGGCGCTCGCCATTCAGGCTCGCGTGATCGGACCACGGAGCGATTTGGCGGCGATGTCGATCAACGACATCGGCGTCGCCGTCGGCGTGCAGGGACGGCTGGCGGAAGCCGAATCGTTGCATCGCGAGGCCCTGGCGATCACCCGCGCCAACAACCCGGCGGCGAACGATCGCGTTGCCGGCGTGCTGGCCGATCTGGCAGGCGTGCTCGACCTCGAGGGCAAGCCGGCAGCGGCCGACAGCGCGTATCGCGAGACGCTCGCGCTGCGCAAGCAGGTGCTCGGCGCCGACCACCCCGAATACGCACTGACGCTGTTCAACTATTCCGGGTTCGTGTTCGATCAGAAACGATACCGCGAGGCAGCGCAGTACGCCCGGGAGATTCTGGCACTCCGGGGGAAGACCTTGCCGGAAAGCCATCCGGCCGTGGCGGCAGCCCTGCAGACACTCGGACGCTCGCTGGACAAGCTGGGCGATCCCGCCGGCGCGGAGCGCGCACTGCGCGAAAGCCTGGCGCTCCGCCAGAAATATCTCGCCGCCGACAGCTGGCTGATCGCCAGCGCCGACGGATCGCTGGGCGAGCATTACACGGCGGTCGGGCAGTATCCACGGGCGGAAGCGATCCTGACGGAGGCTCAGCAGCAGTTCGTGCGCAGCCTGGGGGCAGATAATGCTCGCACGGCAATCAACACTCGGCGGCTGGTTGCGCTCTATACCGCGTGGGGCAAGCCCGCGAAAGCGGCGGAGTGGTCGGCGAAGTTGCCGGTCACGAAGTAGCGCTTGGCGCTGCTGCCGCCGCGCGCTCGCGCGTCAAGGTGATCGCGCGGACATCACGCGCGTGCGCAGCCCCGCGCCAGGTGCCGGTTGCACCTGCGTCGCGGTGAACTGAACCGTATAGGTCCCGACTCCGCTGCCATAGTCCTCGCTCCAGTGCAGCGTCCCGGTCAGCGTGGCACCCGCCATCGACGCGCTGATCGCTCCCGCTCCGATCGTTACCGTCCCTACCGAAAACGCCGCGGTACCGAGTACATCGTCGCCAACTGTGCCTGTGAGCGTGCCGTGACCGAGCGAGTCGAGGTGGAACGATCCGCCGTAGCGCGCCGGGTTGGCCGTGCAATTCGCCGCCACCACCACCTTTGCCTCCTGCACCGATAGCGTGTACACGATCGGATCGCCCGCGGCGAATTGTTCGACCACCGCCGCACGACAATCGGCCGAATCGGAGACGAAGAGATAGGTGCGCGTCGGCGAGTTCTGCACTGCCGACAGCCCGGTGCGTTGATTGCGATCCACCGTGCTGTCGAACCGTCCGGTCAGCACGTCGGCACCCACTGACGCCGCCGCCGACTGCACCGATGTGATCTGCCAGACGATGTAGTTCTTCATGGTGACGGTGATCGAATAGCGGCCGAGCAGCGTGCTGTGGGCGTCAAGCAGGCGCACGGAGACCGTCAGCGCCCCGGTAGCAACGAAGGTGTGTGTCACGGTGCTGTCGCCCGTCACGATGACTGAATCGGTACCGTCTCCAAAGGTCCAGATGAAGCGCGCCGCACGTTGGCCACGCCGCCATTGCTCGCGGTGAAGGTATACGGCGTGCCGGCCTCGCCGTCGAGGACCCTGGGCGAGATAAAGAATGGCGCATAGACGACCGTGAATGTCCGACTGTCCAGGAACCCCAGCTCCCCCGCGGGATCGCCATACGGGCTGGCCGCCATGGCGACCCCGACGTATTGCACGTTGCCGGGGGCGAGCACCACCGCGGGATTGTCGCCAGCCAGCTTGTTCCGGCCGGAGTCGCTGAAGACGTACATGGTCTGTGCATCAGTCGGATCGCCCCGGGGATCGGCAGCGGGCACCCCCCGCAGCGCACGCGCAGCTGGAGAACATCGATGGTAGTGCGCACGGTGTCCCCGTCGTTCAACGGGTTCCACACCCGGTTGAGCGAGTCGAAGATTTCCATGGTGTGTGGGGGAATCCGGTCCGCCCCGGCATTCCCAGCCTTGAATTCCGCCCAACGCGACTGAATCCTGGTCAGCGCCACGTTGCTCGTCACCCCCACTGCATAGACTTCATCAAAGAGGCACGCGGAGTTATGGGCATTGACCTGCAACTGGATCGGCGCGGTCAGTGCCCCGTCTCGGAAACTCATGGTGCGCAGTGTGCCCGGAAAATTCGGATCGGCGAACGAAACGACGATGCCGTTCTGGGGATCCACTACTGCGGCGTACGCGATCACGGCATGACCGCCAACCGGACCGTGCAGCGACAGAAGTACAGGCTGGTGTGTGGTTTTCAACGTCAACGCAATCCACGTCGACGTCAACTCGCCCAGCGCGACGCCATGACTTTGCGCCTGGGCCTTGAGCCTGGAGAGCTGGTTGGAGGTCGCCGTCCAGCTCGTTTTGTAATCACCCTGGATGGATCCCACCAGGCGGATCCCCTGGACATTGTCCCAGGGATTGGGAAGCGACATGTCGAACTGATGATACAACGAAGGGCCGCTCCGACTGCCGACGAAGTAGTAGTAGTACATCGCGCTCACCGACATGCCCTCGCAATCACCGTTGGGGTCGATGTAATCGCCGTAGTTAATGAACTCCCAGTCGTCGTGCCCCGGAGCGAAGCCCGAATTCCAGGTACCTGCCAGCGATACCAACGGAGCCGCCGCCCAGACAATCACCACACTGCCGAATGGCGCGCGCAAGGACGCACCTGAGCGCAGTGAGCCGTTGCCCTTCACCGCCATCAAGTCGCCGGAAAAGTGACGCGTGGCCAGCGTCGCGGACGTCGCGTCGCGGGCGAGGAGCGCGATCGGCTCGAGGGTCTGGGTGGCGATGTCGTAGTAGAACGGCACCAGCGCATCGCTGGTGTCGATCGACATCGGCATGGTCAGCGTGATGATGCTGTCGGAGTAGCCCTGGCCGTTGGTGACCACCAGCGCGGGACCGACCTGGGAGACATCGGCCGGCAACGGCGCCTTGATGGTCGAATCCGCCACGACGGTCCACGACACCGTGCCGGGGTAGCTGCCAGCCGGTACGGTAATGGTGAGGCCATTGAGCGGGTCGCCAGGCTTGCTGTAGGTCAGCGTTCCGCCACCGGCGCCGGTCGGTTGGGCGCTGAACAGTGTGGTGGCCGTCGCTCCCAGCGCTTGCGCATGGAATTTCACCGCAGCAAGGCCGGCGACCGTGGCAGTCACCACGTTGGTGGTACCCGCGGACGACCCCAGCGTCCACGTGCCCGCACTCGCCACGCCGTCACTGGCCGTCGTCGCCGACGCGGTCGTGATCGAGCCCGAACCCGAATCCACGCTGAAATGCACCGTGATGCCCGACAACGCGGTCCCGGACGCGTCCTTGACCATGACCGTGAGCGCAACCGGCAGCGCCGAGCCGGCCGCAGCCGACTGCCCATCGCCGGTAACGACCTGGATCGTGGCCGGCGTGCCACCGGTGCCCGTCGACGCTGGCGTATTGGACGAGCAGGCGGCGACCGCCGCCATCAGAGACAGGACGACGGCGCGCAGCACGGCCGCATGTGGCGAGAGCTTCATTGGCGGGTCCCGGAAGAGTGGTCACCGTCAATGTACCCGCGGCGCTGGAGGGGACACGGCCCGAATGGGTCGAGCCGGTTGAGCGGTGCCGGGAGGACGCGAGCGGCGCCCATCACGCGCTGGCAACGACTCCGGCCGCCCGGCGCATCCCTTACGGCTTCTTCATCGCCTCCGCCAGCGCCGCCGCCGTCGCCACGGTTTGCGGGTGGGTGGGACCGAACTGCTTGCGAAAGGTCTCGAAGGCAGGTTGCAGATACTGCGCGGCCTCCCTGGCGCGGTGACGGGCCAGCAATACCCGGCCCAGCACATCCTGCACGTGCGCCAGCCGCGGATCGTCGGGTCGGTAGTGTCTCGATCCCACGGCCAACGCAATGCGCAGGTCGACAAGGCCGGTATCCAGGTCGCCGACGCGGGAGCGTACCAGCCCGTCGGCGGTCATCATCATCACGTAGATCAATCCACCGGTATCACTGCGTTCCTCCGCCATCATCGGCGCCACCCGCCGGATCTCGGGCCCAGCCAGATCGAGCCGGTTCTCCTCGGCGTGGATGAGGGCCTGATGCAGCAGTACGTCGCCGGTGGTGCCGCCGGCCGTGATCTGCAGGCGCACCAGCGAGTCCGCCTCCGCGAATCGGCCCTGATACTCGAGACAGAGGGCGTACTCGCCAAGATATTGCATCCAGTCGCTGCTGCTGCGGTCGGCCCGCACCTTGGCAAAGAGCGGCGCCGCTCGTTGGTAGAATTGCTCGCCGGCGGCATAATTGCCCTCTGCATCGCGGACCTGGCCCATTTCCGATGTGACGCGCGCGAGCGCGACAGGATTGGGCGATGGCGCATCGCGGGTGAGCACGTAGACTCGCGAGAGCATCGAGTCGGCCTGCGCCACGTCGCCGTGCCAGAGCGCCGTGATGGCATAATCATGCATCACCTCGACGCAACTGACGGTGAGGTCGCGCAACGCGGGGCGGGACGAGCACAGCGCTTCGGCTCGGCGGAGCAACGTGTCCGCCGCCACCACCTCGCCGCCCAGGATACGGGCAACCGCCAAGGCGTCGAGACTCGACGCCGCCGTCACGGCATACTGCCAGTTCCGCTCGACCTCTGCACGCCGGGCCTGCGTCACAATGGCGATCGCGATGCTGGCCAACGCGGCCATCGCCACGCCCGCGACCGCGACCCCGGCGCGATGACGTCCGGTGAACTTGCGCAACCGGTAATGCCAGCGATCCGGCTGGGCCGATACCGGTTTGCCCTCGAGATAGCAGCGAACATCGGCGGCAAACTGCTCGACCGAACGGTAGCGTTCGTCGGGGTCGGCGCGGAGCGCCTTGCGCAAGACGTTGTCCAGCTCGCCGCTCAATCGCGCCCGTAACCGCTGGAGGGTGCCTTCGCGGCTGTGGCGCGCTGCATCGCCGGTGGCGACGGCGCTGGGACGCGGCCACTCGCCTTCGGCCGCGCGCAGCACCGCGACGGGAGACCGGCTCTCCGCCTGATACGGTCGACGCCCGGCGAGCAACTCGTACAGCACGACGCCGAGGGAGTACACGTCACTGGCCGCCGAGACCGGCTCGTCGCGCAGCTGTTCGGGACTGGCGTATTCGGGGGTGACCGGACGGCCCTGCGCCACGGTCGTGAGCTCATCGCCGTCCTGCGCGCCGAGCAGCTTGGCGACGCCGAAATCGAGCAGCTTGACGCTGCCGTCGTCGGCGACCAGCATGTTCGCCGGCTTGAGATCCCGATGCACGATGAGGCGGCCGTGGGCGTGCTCCACCGCGGCGAACACCTGCAGGAAGAGTTGCAACCGCTCGGGGATGGTCAGCGTGTGCGCGTCACACCAGGCGGTAATCGGCATCCCCTCGACGTATTCCATGATGAAATACGGCTCGCCACGATCGTTGGTCCCGCCGTCGAGCAGGCGGGCGATGTTGCGATGCTCGAGCGTGGCAAGGATCTGTCGTTCGCGATGAAAGCGCGCCACCAGTTCGCCGCCGCTGCCAATCATGCGAATGAACTTGACGGCGACCCGCTGATCGAAGTCGCCCGCGATCCGCACCCCTTCGTACACCGAGCCCATGCCGCCGTGCCCGACGAGCCGGACCAGGCGATAGCGGGACACGACGGTATCGACCCGATCGTCGACATCGCCCAGCTGCAGATTCGGCTGGTCGAGATGCAGTGCGTCGGCCCGAAACGCTTCCAGCAGCCGGTGCACGTCGGCCTGCAAGGCCGGGTCGTCGGCGGCCTCGCGGGCAACGACCGCATCCCATTGTTCGTTCGGAAGGTCGGCGGCGAGGTCGAAGATGTCGCGCGCCCGCCGCCAGCGGGCCGCGTCGGGCGTCAGGTCGCCGGCGTCAATTGACACGCGAGCCACGCCTTCGCAAACCGCCAGTCCCTCTTGACGGTCCGCGGCGACACGCCGATGATATCCGCCACCTCGTCGACGTCGAAGCCGCCGAAAACGCGCAATTCGACCACACGCGCCTGGCGGGGATCGAACGCCGTGAGTCGGTCGACCACGTCGTTGAGCGCAAGCACATCCAGCGCATCCCCGCCGGTGATTCCTGCCGGTACCGAGACCAGCGTCGTCTGGACGCCCGCATCACGTTTGCCGGCATTGCGTTTCCGGGCGTAGTCGACCAGCACGCGCCGCATCGTGGTCGCGGCCGCGCCGAGAAAGTAGGCGCGGCTCTGCCACGCGCTGGCATGCTGACGGGCAAGTCGGAGAAAGGCCTCGTGCACCAGCGCGGAGGTCTCCAGGGTGTGCGCGTCACGTTCGCCGCGCAGCAGGCGATGCGCGATCACCTGCAGTTCGCCGTACAGCGCAGCCACCATTTGTGCGGTCGAGTCGTCGTTGCCCGAATCAGGGACCATGTACCGGGGTCATCTTCCAGAAGTCGATCGCGGTCGCGCGAGGCGCGATCGCCACGTCCGCGACAATCGCATGCGACTGCAGGTCAACAATCTGGACGCTGCCGGGTTCCCCGGCAACACCGGTGACCGCCACCATCGCGTACCGATCATCGGGCGTTATCACCAGGCCGACCGGAGCCCGCGGGAGCGCCATCCGGCCAAAGAGCAGCGCCATCATCGGGTCGCGCGCGTGCGCTGGGACGACGGCCATCTCCGGCATGACCCGCGGCATCATGATCCGTGCGGCAACGCGCCCGCTGGCGAGATCGACCAGCGCGACCGACTGGTCGACTGAGTCGGCCACCACGAGGGTCCGGCCGTCATGCGTCACCGCGCACTGGAGCACCGCCGTGCCCAGCGCGATCCGGCGGAGCATGGTCCAGCGCACGGCGTCGACCTCGACCACATCGCCCGACCGGCGACAGGCGACGTACAGCCGCGCCGAATCGGGCGCTACGGTCACCCAGTCGGGATCGCAGCTGGGCCCCGACGAATCCGCCGCGGGCGGCCACGCCGCACCCGCCGAGTCGCCGTGTTCGTGGCCCACCGCGACGCTGAACCATCGCGTCGGCGTGAGATGATGCGCGTCGATCTCGACCAGGGCGTCGTCGCGGCCGCACACCGAATAGTGACGGCTGTCGTCGGGGCTCAGCGCCGAGCCTGCCGCATCGCCGCAAGTGGCGATCCGGGCCAGCTCGGCCATCCGATTGAGGTAGACGATCGAGACCGATCCGCGCGACCCGGCAGTCGCATCGCCACGATTCGTCACCCATGCGGTACGTCCATCCGCGGTGACCGCGATCGCCGACGGCATCACGCCAAGCGGCTCCTGCGCCTTGACCGTATCGGGCGGCGCGCGCTCGTGCGTCGCCGAACTGTCAGCCGCGATCGCAACCTTGAGCAGCTCCCCGCTGGGAAAGCCGCGCGCGCTGGTCAGGTAATACGTGCGTCCATCCGGCGCCACCCGAACGCTCCGCAGCCCGGCCGCGACGCCGGTAATTGCGACAGTCGTGTGATGCTGCACCGAAGCGCCCCCGGGGCCGAAGCGGATCAAGGCGACGTCGTCGAATCCCGCAGTGGCAGCGAACGCGAAATACACGGACGCGGGGCCGTGCCTCGGCGCCGGCGCGGACGGCGTCTGCGCCGCGAGGCGGGCCGCGCCCAGCGCCCACGACAACGCGATGCCGGCGCGCACCCGGGTCAGGCCGGCGTCACCGGAAGATGTTCGACGGCGCGCGCCGAACGCGCGTGGTCCCACACGTCAGCCACCGCCGCACCGATCAGGAACACGAGGGACATGTACCACAACCAGAGAATGAACAGCAGCGCCGCGCCGGCGTCGACATCGACCGAGTACTGGCCGCCGTGCGACACCTGGTGCAAGTACAGGCCATAGAGACGCTTGGCAATCTCGAACCCCACGCGTCGCGACCACGCTCGCGATCAGGGCGCCGCCCCAGGCGAGGCGCTTGGGGCTGGCATAGCGATACAGCAGCACGAACAGGGCGATGCCGAAGAGAAATGCCACCCCGTGTCCGGCGAGCCGACCTCCGGCCGTGACCAGGAATCGCCACTGCGGTTCCAGTTGCACGCCGCTCGCCGTCGCCACCGTCAGCGCGGTGGTCGTCAACGTGCTGGCCAAGGCGAGCAGCAGCACGATCGCCACGATGGCCACGTCGCGCGCCTTGCCGAGCAGGTAGCCGGCGACGTAGCTCCAGACGAAGTGGCCGTGCACCGGACGCTGGCGCACCTGGAAGACCTGTGACAAGCAGAGACGCACGGCCGCAAAGACGCGCGTGCTGAGCAGCAGGAAGAGCGGCACCGCGATCCAGGTCAGCCGGCTGCGATAGTTCTGGATTTCGCCGATCAGCCGTTCGATCAGCGCAAACGGGTCATTCGGGCCGTGCACGTGCTCAGGAAGGAAGCGCGTGACGACGGCGGTCGGGTCGGCAGCCCCCAGGCTGGTATGCGACAGGAGATAACCCAGGCCCGCGACGACGAGGATGCCGAGCGGAATCACGGCGAGCATGGCGTCGAACGCGATCGCCGACGCCAGCAACGGCAGATTGGCACGCTCGAGCGTCTGGCTGATGCGGGTCAGCAGCGGCACCGGTGCGGGGACCGACACGGTGCCGGTGCCAAGCGACCCGGGTGGCGGCGGCGCCGCCGTGGCGCTCACTCAGCCCGACTCGGCATCATCGACTACTCATCCTCGTCGGTCGCGTCGTCGTCGTCGGTGTCGTCGTCCTCGGTCTCCTCGATCTCGTCGTCCTCCTCGACGACATCCTCGTCGTCCTCGTCGCCGGCGTCGAGAGCGGCGCGCGCACGCGACCGCGCTTCGGCCAGCCGCCGTTCCATCACCTCGCGAGCATCCGCCGCGCCGCGTTCGAGTTTCCGGCCTGCTTCGCTGACGCCACCGCGCACCTCGTCGGCGAATTCGTGGACTGACTCCTTGAGACGCTTGCCGCGGGCCTGCACGTCGTCGGTAAGATCCTCGACCGCAGACTCCGCCCGGGCGCGCAGCTTTCTTCCCTTGCGCGCCAGCGTGCGGCGGGTCTGGTCGCCGGCTTCGGGTGCAAACAACACCCCCAGGCTCGCACCGAGGACGGCCCCGATGACGAACCATTTCAGTCCGGAAGATCCGGTTTCGATTACCGTCACATCGCGATCGTCGCGCACACCTTGCTCCCTGTGAATGGCTGAGTCCTATTCGCCGGCGTCGGGATCATCCTCGGCGACCCCGCCGGCATGCACCAGCGCGCCGTGGCTCAACGCGGGAGCGGTCACCAGTCGACCGACCAATGCGGCCGTGTCGCCGATGCGCAGTTGATCAAAGAGAAAGCCGAACGTCTGCTCGAGATCCGCCCCGATCTGCTGACGAACAACCGGAGGCAAGTCCCACACGGCGCGCTTGAACGGCCCAATCGCCTTCTTGCGGGCCTTGTAATAGAACTGTTCATCCGAATCGGTCGCCTTGCGCTCGCCCGCCGCATTCGCGTCGAGCCACCGGTACATCGCCGTCCGCAGTTCGGCCGGCAACGCCGGATGATCGAAGATGATGTTCTGGAAGTTGGTCGCCAGGTGGATTTCGGCAGTCTCGATACGCGGGAAGTTGCCGAACGCGTTGCTCGGCAGCGTCGACGCGCCGTGCTGCACCGCGCCCGCCATGCCGTAGTCGTCGCGCGCCGATTTCGACAGCGCTTCCAGTGCCGCGAGATCGAGCTTGACGGCGGCAATGGAACCGTCTGGCAATACGATGCCGCCGTGCGACGTGCCGGTCTGGACCGAGATCTTGCTGGTCCCTTCGTAGTTGCCGAGCGACTTGAGCGTGCGCAGGTAGCCGTCCATGAACGCGTGCAGTTCGGGCACGGTCGAGTTCTGGGTGCCGACCTCGCCGATCTCGGCGCCGATCGAAATCGTGACCCCGGGCGGCTGCCGATCGCGGATGAACGCGCTGATTTCGGCCGCGCGCTGGTAATTCGCGCGTTGCTGTTCGTCGAGCGACGGAAACGACAGGTCCACGAGGGTCGAGGTGTCGACGTCGATATTGAAGAAGCCCGCGGCGATCTCCTCGCCGATCAGTTTCTCCACCTCGGCGACTTCGAGCGCAGGATCGGCCTGATACTTCTTCGCGTTCACCTGGCTGTGATCGCCCTGGATGAACAGCGGCCCTCGAAACCCCTCGCGCAACGCGGCCGCCAGCATGACCGCGACATACTCTGCCGGGCGTTGATCGGTGTACGCGATTTCGGAACGGGCGATCTCGAGAATCAGGGCGCCCGCCCGGCGGGCGATCGCCGCACGGAACACGGCACGCGCCGTGTCATAGGCCATCATGCGGACATTGATCGCCGGGACCGTGAAGCCGCCGCACTCTCCACGGCCGCGGGCGAGATAGAGATCGTGAATCGACGCGACGCGCACGCCGACCGCCTGACCCAGGTCCCACAGCAGTGCACGAGCCTGATCGCGGGCCAGTTCGTCGCCGAACACGGCGAGGTGTGCCACCCGATCCATGCGCTCGGATTGCAGCGTCTGCGGCTCGCGGCACTCCACCCCACCCGGCGCGACCCGGATCGCGTCGCCCAATATGTCGGCGGCTGACATCGTCACGGCATCAATCCCTGAATTGAAGGCGCGGGAAATGTAAACAACCGTTGGGCGGCGCGGGGCGGCGGTCCGTTATCCACACGATCCGGCCATGTGCATCGTTTGTGGATCGCCGCGTCGCGATAAAGGCGTTGGCGACGTCGTCGGTCGGCGGGGCAAGCGTCCGTGAATCATGAGGTTGGCCGTCCGGTTGCACGCCTTTCCCCACTTCCACACGTGGACAAGTTTTCCCGTCCACAGATGTGCGGAGGGGAAATCGGGAAAACCTGCCGGTCCCGGCAATGTGGACGACCGGTGTGGGGACAGCACCCGGGGCAGTGGGCAACCCGGCGTGCCGCAACAGGTTGTCAGGCGTGGAAGATGTGGGAACCGCGGTCCACATTTTCCCGATACGTGGACGTTCGTGCCCTGCCGGGGCGGCTTCGCCCGGCTATGTTCCGGGACCCCATCTGGAGCCGTTGTCACCGATGAGCACCACACGAGTGCGCCGTACCAAGATCGTTGCCACGCTGGGCCCGTCCTGGGAAAACGAAGAACGACTGATCGCGATGCTCGACGCCGGCGTCGACATCGTGCGCGTCAACGCGTCGCATGGCAGCCCCGCCATCCGTGAGCGCTGGATCCGCCTCCTGCACGCCGTGCGCGACCAGCGTCAATCGCCGACCGGCATTCTCGTCGACCTGCACGGACCGCGCATTCGCGTGGGCGCGCTGCCCGCGCCGATTACCCTCACGGTCGGCGACACGGTTCGCTTCGCACCCGAGGCGGACGCCGGCGAAACCGACATTCCCACCACCTATGCTGCGCTCGCCGGCGATGTGCAGCCCGGCTCGGTGATCCTGCTCGATGACGGGTTGCTCCGGGTCGACGTGACGGCGATTCGCGGTGACGTCGTTGAAGGTGTGGTGCACTACGGGGGCGTGCTCAAGGCCAACAAGGGCATGAACCTCCCTGGCGCCATGGTGAGCGCGCCGGCCGTCACGGCGCACGATCGCGAGGAAGTCGAGCGCGTCGTGGCCCTGGGCATCGAGTTCATCGGTGTGTCATTCGTGCGCCGGCCCGAGGATCTCGAAGACCTGCGCCGCATCGTGCCTCGCTCGGTCAAACTCATCGCGAAAATCGAAAAGGACACCGCCCTGCAGAACATCGACGGTATCCTCGAGGCGTCCGACGCGATGATGGTGGCCCGCGGCGACCTGGGGGTGGAGCTGCCGTTCGAAGCGGTGCCGCTGGTGCAGAAGCGACTGATCCAGCTTGCCAACCGCCACGGCAAGCCGGTCATCACCGCCACCCAGATGCTGGAGTCGATGATTACGCATCCACGCCCGACCCGCGCCGAAGCGTCCGACGTGGCCAACGCGATTCTCGACGGTACCGACGCGGTGATGCTGTCGGCCGAGGCCGCCGTGGGCGATTATCCGCTCGAAGCCGTGCTCGCGATGGACCGCATTGCCCGCGAAGTCGAGGCACACCGACATGAAGTCCACGACAGCGAGCGGCGGCGCTGGCAGATTCCGGCGCCGCACTTCGCCCGCACCACGGCAGGGGAGACGCCCACGGAAGACGCCATCGCCGTGGCCGTATCGGCCGCGGCCGAGCTGCTCGATGCCGCGGTGATCGTCTGCTTCACGTCGAGTGGGTTCACCGCCCGCACGGTGTCGTCGTACCGGCCGCGCGTGCCGATCCTGGCATTGACTCCGGAGCCGGAGACCTTCCGGCAGCTGGGCCTGGTGTGGGGCGTGGTGCCGATTCTCATGCCGCACATCAAGCATTACGATCCGATGTGGGCAATCGCGCGCACCGAGATCCTGGCGCGCGAATTCGCCAGCACCGGCTCGCGCATCGTCGTGACGTGCGGAGTGCCGTTCGACATTCCGGGTACCACCAACCTCCTCAAGGTCGAGACGCTGTAGCACCATGCGGCTCACGCTGCTCGGCACGGGTACGTCGATGGGCGTGCCGCAGATCGGCTGCGATTGCACCGTGTGCCGGTCGGGGGACACCCGTGATCAGCGCACCCGGTCGGGCGCGCTGATCGAGACTGGAGCAGCGGCAATCCTGATCGATACGCCGCCCGAGTTGCGACTGCAACTGCTGCGCGCCGGCACGCGGCGCATCGACGCCGTGCTCTACACGCACGGCCACGCAGATCACGTGCACGGCATCGACGACCTGCGCAGCTTCTCGGTGATGGAGGGCGCGGAGATTCCGCTGTATGGCCCGCCCGCCACCATCGACCAGTTGCGGGCGACATTCGGCTACATCTTCGATGACCGCGTCGTGCCCACCGCCGGCACGTCGAAGCCGCGCTTGACGCTGCATCCGCTCGCGGCCGGACAGCACGCTGTGGTCGCCGGCACCGACGTGCTGCCGCTCCCGTTCACGCACGGGTCCGTGGTCGTCTACGGCTATCGCATCGGACCGCTCGGCTATGTCACCGACGCCAAGGAGGTCGACGCCGCGGCCGTGGCGCAACTTCGCGGCGTGCGCGTGCTGGTGCTCAGCGCGCTCTGGTGGCGCGCGCACCCGACGCATCAATCGATTACCGAAGCGATCGACGTGGCTCGCGCCGTAGGGGCAGATCGCACCGTGTTGACGCACCTGACCCACGAGACCGGTCACGTCGAGCTGGCGGCGCAGCTGCCGAGCGGCGTGGAGCCGGGATACGATGGGATGGTCATTGAGGTTGAGCCATAAGTCGTGAACCGTGAGGCTGAAGGGCTCCGCCCTCACGTCTCGCGGCTTGCGGCTGGCCGCTTGTCCCCTCGCTCCAGTCCAATCACATTCGATGCGCTCAACGCTCTGCCCGGGTTCCGTTCCATCCACGCCAGCGGCATACACGCCGCGGAGGTCCTGTGCGCCCTGCCCTTCTGATCGAATCATCTGCAGTCCTGCTGGCGCTCGCGTGTCACGGCCGGGCGGGCACGCCGGGTGGCGTCAAGCCGCTCGCCCCACGCGAGCGCCAGCCCGGACAGACCATCGACGTGTCGAGTCTTTCGGCCACGGTTCGCAACGCCGACAGCCTGTATCCGAAATGCCCCGTGCGCCCGCACGCCGAGGCGAATCTGGTAGCCCGCGGGGTGACTGGTGTGGTGCAATACCGCTGGGAGCGGAGCGACAGCAGCCACAGTCCGCTCCGCCAGATCGAACTCCCGGCCGACTCCGTGGCGCGTGTCGCGCTGGAGCCGGACGACTGGGCGGACACGCTGCGCGGCGTGCAGCTCAGCCTGTCCGAGCAGGTCCACATCACCTACCCGTTCAACGTACGCTCCGCCCCGGTCGACATCAAGGCGAAGTGCTACTGAGCTAGTCGCGCGGCGCCGCCGGAGCGCGCGCCGACGATCACATCTCTCGTACCAGGTCGCTGACTTAAAACCAGACGGCCCCGGTTTCCCGGGGCCGCTGGCTTGTACTGGTCCTGCCTGGAACGGACCCTTACGGGTGGACCGTCGAGGCGAGGCCCGAACCATTGGCATCTACACCGATGGCGCGGTATTCAGTGAACCCAGCAGGTACGCTGGTGAACGTGTACAGCCAGTACCGTTCGAACCCGTTGTCACAACCAACGACTCCCTGAGTCCCAGGAGTGCTGGCGGGGCATGCAGCACCCACCGACACCGGATTCGGCACGACGATCCGGGCAAGGAACACCCACTGCTGCTGGGCATTCAAGCCGAAGAGATCGACGCGGTCGAACGTCGGCAACGACTGGCTGAGGACCTCGGTGGCACGGAACACCTTCGTGCCGGCCGTGGTCAGGGTGTTGTCGGCGCGGAAGTTGAGGCCGCCACCAACGCACGTCGGCGAGCCGGGAGCCTGAACTGCGCCACCAGCGGGGCAGGCGTGACCAGCACCCGGATCGTAGTACGAGACACCGTACGTCGTCGCCGGCGTCTGAACGGTCGCCGACAGGATCGGCGAAACAAACTCGTCCGAGACACCAGTGACCGCGCTGGCAGTCGTGTTGAAGATCCACGAACCGAAGACGTCACGGACCTGCACGCCGACGTCGGTCGGGATGGCGAGAGCAATGCCACCCGCGTCAGTCGGAATCGGATCGCCGACGAAGTAGGCCGTGTTACCGCAATCCGACGCCGTCGTCGGACCAGTCGCGTGACCAGCGGCGCCGGTGCAGGTTTCCTGGACGTTGTCCGTGAACATGTCGAGCGTGAGCGGCGTGATCGACGGGTTGATGATGCTGTTGTCGAAGCGCAGCGCGATCGGCATGAAGTACCCGATGTTCGCACCGGTGCCCGACGCCGGACCAGCGTACGTGTTGCCATTCGGCGACGCAGCAAGAACGGTGTTGCTCAGCGCGTACGTCCAGACCAGGCCGCCGGCTGCCGGAACGGTACCGGCCCCATCACCGATGGTCAGGTTCGGGTACTGCAGGCGCAGCTTGGCGTCGATCACCTCGAGGTCATTCTGCGACCCGAGGGTGAAGGTGACCGGCATGTTGCCCGCGTAATTGTTGTTCGGGCTCACGCCAGTGACCTGCGGCTGGCCGGGATCGAGCGCCAGGGTGCGGCGCGCGAAGACGTTGGTGCTGCTCGCCGGCGCGGCCGTGCAGGCCCCACCGTCGGCGCCGTCGGCCGCCCGGGTAACCGGGCATCCGGAGGCGTTACCGGCCTTGTCAACCACGTAACCGGTGGTGGTGTAGTACCCCGGCGCAGCCGAACCGCCAGTGACACCTTCGGCGTGCAGCGGCAGCCAACCATCGATCGTCGCCGGCAGGAAGCCGTTGAAATTGTCCGGCGTCTGGTCGATGGTGAAGTTCACGCTCACGACCGACGACGTCGTGCCCGTAGCACCGCCCTGGGCAAAACGATTGACGGTCTCGATACCGCGGTAGAGGCCTGAACGGCTGTCCAGAGCTTCGACGCGGAATGAGTCGTTGACGCCAGCCGCGCTTCCAATGAACAGATCCTGCGCGCCAGCCGTGAGGACGTTGGTGCCGTACACGCCCTGGAATGCGGCGTACGTGCTCGAATCGAGCACTGACGCGGAACCGCCGCTGGTGTAGATCGCGGTCGTGTAGGATGACGGCGCAGTCGTGGCGCTATAGCGCAACGCCGGCGCAGTCTTGTCAACGCCGAACGAGGTGCCCTCGGCCGACGAGCTGGCGTTGCCGAGACGGTCGGCAGCAGTCGCGCGCAAGGTGTACGCGGTATTGGTGTTGGTTTCCGCCAACTGGGCGCCGCTGGTGACCAGCGAATCGAAGTTGGTCCCGATGTAGGCGTGCCAGCTCGAATCGGCCGGACCAACGCCGCCGTCAGCCACGAACGTGCCGTCGTGGTTGAACGTCCAGGTTGCGTTGACCCAGTGCTGCTCTTCCCAGCCTTCGCCGGTCGGACGCTGCACGGCCGACGGACCAGCCCAATCGAGGCGCATCGAATCCGGCGTGGCGCCGAAGACGACCGTGTTCGGGATCAGGTTGATCGCGTGCGAGCCGGTGCTGTCGTTGTACGTGTTCGGGTAGTTGTTCGACTGCGCATCCAGCACGCCGTTGTTGATGATGATGTTGTCGCGGCGGGAGAGGATGTTCTGGTGACCCGAGCAATCGAGGGTCACGTCCGGACCGGTCGAGCCGAAGACCAGCTTGAACGGCTGGGCGGTCTGGGTGGAATCGGGGCAGTGACCCGAGGAGATCTGGGTGCTGCCGAGCGTCCAGGTCACGCTGGAGATGCAAGCCGAGCCATCGCCATTCTGGTTGCCGCAACGGTTGAGCGCCGAGCCCGGAGTCGCGGTCGGGTTGTCATCGTAGACCACGGGATACAGGATCGCGGTCGCTTCGCCTGCGGCGCCCGGACCACCCCAGTAGGTCTTGCCAACGTTGGCGCTCGCGCCGCCTGAATCCGACGCGGAACGCATCGGCTTGGTCAGGTCGGCCGCCCAGCCGTCCGTGTTGTTGAGGACGATCGAGTTGACCACCGAGCAGGTCTGGTCGCCGGCGCCGGTCTGGCAATTGAAGACCGAATCGGTCGCGCTCGACGAACCCGCTGCGAAGACCTTGGCCAGCAGCGTCGTCGGACCATTGACGTAGTCGACGCGCGCCACACCAGTGGTCGAATCCTTGGTGAAGTTGGCGGTGTTGATCGACAACGTGATGTTGCCGCTCGACGGCACCGTGCCGCCGAAGTTCTGCTTGGCCGCGGTCACGAAGGTGTTGCCGCGCTTCATGTAGAGCACCAGCGAGTCAAGCGCCGCGGTCCCGGCCGTGAGGTTGGTGACCACGTCGATCTGACCCTTGACGTTGGTCAGGGTGACCGGGAGACCGGCACCAGGCTGACCCGCGCCCGCGTTGATCGCCGAGATGGAAATCGACGCCGGCGTGGTGGCGGTAACCGTCACAGCCACAGCCTGCGTCTCGGTGACGCCGCCGACGGTGATGCCGCCAGTGACAACGGCCGAGCACGTCGAGCCACCCGTGCAAGCCACCGCAGTGATCTTGCCCGACTGGTCAACCGTCGCAACCGACGGCGTCAACGACGTCCAGGTCACGGTCGGAGTCGCCACGCCCGCATCAAGCGAGAAATTCGGGACGATGGTGGCCGACTGACCCAGGGCCAAGGTGACGGTGGTCGGGGTCAGCGTGAACGAATTGACGCCCGGGGGCGACTGCACGACGGTGACGGCGGCCGCACCGCTGTAGGCGGTGTTGGCAGTCGACGTCGCAACGACGGTCACGTTGCCCGGCTTGACGCCGGTGACGCGGCCGCTGGCATCCACGGTGGCGACGGTATTGTCGCTCGACACCCACGACACGCCGGTCTTGCCGGAATCGGCAACGACGCTCGCAGTCAGAAGGATCGACGAGCCGACCGTGACGGTCGCGCTCGTGGGGGCGACGGTAACCGAGCTCACCCCTCCCGATCCGCTGCTGGGCGGCGCGATGGTGACATCATCGCCACAGGCCGCGAGGCCAAGGGCTACGACGCCAGCCATCAGTGCGCTGCGGTAGAACTTCAACATTCCTGCTCCTTGATGAGTGAATGAACCTGCTTGTGCTGCCTGCTGACATCCTGCCGACTGCAAACACTGCGTCAAACTGACATCGCACGACCCCGGCGCCATTCGCCCGAAACGGCGTTGGTACCGGCTCTTACCTTCCCGGGTGCGAAGCCCGGGACAACCAATCAACTTCTTTTACCGCAACAAGTTACGCCGTGCGGCAGTGCTGGCGTCGTGACCGCTTGGCCCCGTGAGGAGCCGCGATCGGTACACCGAGCCGAGCTGGAGAGGAGCAATGTCCGTGCTCAGAACCGGAAATCAGTGCTTTGGTGCCGGTTGGAACGTCAGAGTAGCCGTCCCGCCGGACAGCTCGGGACCGATATCGCGGACCGGTGAGGCTTTCAAGGCCGTAGCAAGGGCATTCTTGCCGCTGATCTGCAACGAGCCTACCATCACGCGGCTGCCGGCAGGCTGCTGATCGAGCCGGAGCAGCCATTTGACAGTGCGGGCGCCGGCGTATCCGAAGGACATGGAGTGTGTCGTTCCGACACTCGGCTCGCCGGAGGGGTGGCCGGTCCAGTTGATCACCACACCACCCAGCTCGATCACGACGTCGGAGTCGCCGCCCTCCGTGCCGACCCGCGTGGTCACGGAGACCTTGTCCATGTCCACCCCGACGTCCTGGGCCGCCTTCTGCACCGACCGGTCGTCGGTCATGAAGTTCACCAGGTACAACGTGGCACCCGCCACACCTTCGGCCGCGTGCGCGGCAACGGCGTTGGTCGCAATGACCAGCATGTGGCCGGGGTCGGCGGCGGCGATCACCTTGCCGTCCCGACTGATCTTCGCATAGAAGTGCAGGCAGATCGATCCCGGAATCCAGCCGGCGAAACGGGGCTCGTCCTGGACGGTGCGTGCGAGAAAAGGTGTCAGTGCCGCGCCGTCTCCCGCCGTGGTCAGCGTCACGTGCTTCGGCACAAATCGGCGTACCGTCGCGGAATCGGCCAGGTACCAGATGCAATAGCCGCCCCGCGCCCCGCTCAAGGTCCATTGAACCGGGCTGGGCGCCTGCGCCGTGAGACGGGCCGACACGATGACGCTGCCGGCGACCAGCAACCCGACCGCGCGGGCAGTGACGGTCAAGATCCAGACCCTTTCCGTGCAGCGTCGATCGCCGCATCGAGAGCAACGTAGCCAGCCGGGTCGGCGGGCGCGAACCGATCGTTGACCCAGGTGACGCGACCATCGCGCCCCACAACCACCACGGCGAGCGCAGTGCGCGAGATGCCATACCGACGAGCGGTGAGCCGATCGCGATCGGCAAGAAACTTGAACGGCGCACCGGTCCGGCGCGCAAAGGCGACCTGCTCTGCCACGGTTGCCGGCGCGATGCCCGCGAAAACGACGTCACGCGCGAGGTGCGACGCTTCGTGATGCGTGAACGCCTGCCACTGCGCGACCGATTGCGACGACATGTCGCCGGGATAGAACACGAGCACGACGACGTGACCGAGTTCCTTGGCGAGATCGAACGGCTGATCGACGGGACCGGCGCTGTCCGCCGTAGCGTAGGGCAGCACGATGGCCGGCGCGTCGCGGCCGGTGTGCGCACCTTCCTCGAGCGTCACGTGCAGCTTGACGGCGGACGTGTCCTGGGCGTGCAGCGCGCCAACCGGCGCCAGCAGCCCCGTGAGAACCAGGCACCATTTCATTGGCCGAGCATCCGGGTGAGTTCGGCGGTGATCCGCTGATCCGAGCCGTCGCCCGCATAGGCAATGCGGCCGTGCGCGTCGACAATGACCACGTGCGACGTGGCCTCGGCCCCGAAGGCGCGCACAGCAGCGCCTTTGTCGTCGTACAGTGCCACGAACGGCGGATGATTCTCCGCGACGTAGCGCGCGACGCGCCGGAGCGGATCGTTGACGGTGACATCGACGCCGTAGAAATCGACGCGATCGCCGAAGCGTTGATGGGCTGCGCGCATCTCGGGCAGCAACGCATGGCAGATCTCGCACCAGGTGGCCCAGAACTCGATCACCGCGGCGCGGTGACCCGGCGCCACCACGATCCGCACCGGCTTTCCCGACAGATCGTTGACCGTCACGACGGGCGCCACCGCGCCCAGTGCAGGCGCCTGCGCCGCAAGCGGCGCGAGCAGCGCGGTGCTCGCCAATGTCAGCAGTATCGCAATCCGTTTCACCACACTTCTCCCGCCTTGAGCAGATAATACTCGGCCATCAGCAACAGGATCACGGCCGCAATGCGCTTGATCCACAGCATCCACGCGCCGCTGCGCGGCAGGCGCGCGACATTGCCGGCCATCAAACCCACCGCGGCGAGAACGGTCGACATGCCGAGGGCAAAGACGAACAGGCAGACAAAACCCCACAAGGCATTCTGGTGACTCTGCGCCACCCAGCCCAGGACAGCGGCAAACGCGGGCGCGCCGCACGGCGCGGCGACCAGGCCGGCCGTGGCTCCCAGCAGCAGCACGCCACCGAGCGAATCCGCGGCGAGTCCCGATGCCCACGCCACGATGCGACCGGGCGCACGGATCGGCAGCACGTCGAACATGGCCAGTGCCGCGAGCAGCAGCAAATTGGCGAATGCCAGGTACACCCAGCGGTTCGACGAAACCGTCCCGAACAGGGTGCCGGTGAGTGCCGCGATCACACCGAGCGTCGCGTAGACGAATGCCAGGCCGAGCACGTAGACCGCGGTGGCCGCGGCGGTGCGCCGCCGAGAACGCCGCGCATTGCCGGTGCCACCGAGCACGCCGACCGTGATCGGAATCATGGGATAGATGCACGGCGTCAGCGACGTGGCGAGCCCGGCAACGAACAGGACCGGCAGCGCCGTGAGTGGTGCGTGCTGGAGGGTGGCGTCGAGTTGGGCCAGCATGCCTACCGCCATGAGCGCCTCATGGCCGCTCGCTGCGATACCGCCCGCTGACATACTCCTCGAGGATCTCGATGAACTCGGGTACGATGCGATCGCCGCGCAGCGTCCGGAGCAATTCGCCGTCGACGAACACCGGTGCAACCGGGTCCTCGAACGTGCCCGGCAACGAGATCCCGATGTTGGCGTGGCGGGATTCGCCGGGGCCGTTCACGACGCAGCCCATCACGGCAACCTTCAACTCCTCGACCCCCGGGTGCGCGTCGCGCCACTCGGGCATGCGCCGTTGGAGATGCTGCTGGATCTCCTGCGCCATGCCCTGGAAGAACGTGCTGGTGGTACGGCCGCACCCGGGACAGGACGTGACCTGCGGCGTGAAGTGGCGCAGGTCGAGCGATTGCAGCACCTGTTGCGCGACGCGCACTTCTTCGCTGCGATCGCCGCCCGGCGCAGGGGTCAACGACACGCGAATGGTGTCGCCGATGCCCTCCTGCAGCAGGATCGCGAGGGCCGCGGTGCTCGCAATGATGCCCTTGTTGCCGAGTCCGGCCTCGGTCAGGCCGAGGTGGAGCGGATAATCGCAGCGGCTGGCGAGACGCCGGTACACGTCGACCAGGTCCTGCACGTTCGACACCTTGGCGCTGAGCACGATGTGATCGTGGGCCAGCCCGACCCGTTCGGCCAGGGCGGCGGACTGCAGCGCCGACTCGACCATCGCGTCGAGCATCACGTCGCGCGCGGCGCGCGGCGTGGCGGCGCGCGCGTTGTCGTCCATCATCCGGGTCAACAGCGCCTGATCGAGCGACCCCCAGTTGACCCCGATGCGCACCGGCTTGTCGTACTCGAGCGCGACGGTGACGATCGCGCTGAAGTGCTCATCGTGGCGCTTGCCGCCGACGTTGCCAGGGTTGATGCGGTACTTGGCGAGGGCCCGCGCACACTCGGGATAGCGCGTCAGCAGCAGGTGCCCGTTGTAATGGAAGTCGCCCGACGATCGGCACCATGACGCCCGGCGTCGAGCAGGCGCGCCACGATCGCGGGGACGGACTGCGCCGCGGCGTCGTTGTTGACGGTGACCCGCACCAGCTCGCTGCCCGCGCGCGCGAGCGACGCGACCTGCGCCACGGTGGCCTCGACATCAGCCGTGTCGGTGTTGGTCATGGACTGCACCACCACCGGATGCAGGCTTCCGATCGCCACGCCACCGACCATGACGGTCGGCGTCGCGCGTCGCGTGACGACAGTCACCGGCGCGGTGCCGTCAGACCAGGCCGAGCTGCGAAACGAAGCGGTCCCATTCGGCCGCCGAGATGGTGCCGTCACGGCGCAGCGGCTCGATGGCCTCCATGATCTCGGCGCGACTGCCCGAAATGCGCCGGTCGCGCAGTTCGCTCACCATGCGGGCGAACTTGTGTTCGTACTCGTGCTTGTTGAGCTCGCCGGCCTTGTGCGCAGCGGACAGCTTGGCCAGTTCCTGCGCGGCGCGCGCCGGAGAGATCGACGTCAGCGGGGCATCCTTGTCGGGCATCTGGGCTCCTTGGGTGTGGCGGAAAGGTAAGGGAGGCGCGATGCGCAGGGCGAGGGGCGACGATGGGGCGTGCGGCACGAGCACGTGGCGGAAGCGGACCGCGTGGTGTGCTGGTCAGGCGATGGTGAGCCCGAGTTCGGTGACGCCGTCACGGACTTCGATGACCCCACCCTGCGCGGCGAGGATCCGGCGAGCCAGCGCAACGTCGGCGTCGAGGGTGGGCGATGACGCCCCAAACAGCGCGATCCGAACGACGCCGTGATCTGCGGTGGCGGTGATGCGCAAGCTGGAGTCGGGCAGGGCGTGACGCACCAGGTGACGGAGCAGCAATTCCACCGCCTGTTGCAGCCGGACGCGGTCCCCGCACACGCGCGGCAAACCCGCGCCGATGTCCAGCGTCAACGAGGCGCCTGCCCGCGCGGCGTCGGCTTCCAGTTGGGGTCGCAGGCTGCCGAGGATATCGCCGACGCGGATCGGGTCGCGACGCCCGGCCTGGCCGCCGCGATCGAGCTGGGCGATCTGGTCGAGGCGCGTCGCTTCGAACTCGGCGGCATCCGCCGCCGTGCGCGCCGCCACCACGAGTTCATCCTGCTGGTCGTTGAGGGGGCCGAAGTGGCCTTCCTGCAGAATGTGCAGCGCGATGCGACACTGGTCGAGCTGTTGGCGCACCGCGCCAGCCGCCTCACCGAGGAGCACGGCGTACTCCTGCATCCGCGTGGTCGCCTCGGCTTCGCGGGCACGACGGTCGGCTTCCGCCACGGTGACAGCGCTGTTGAGGTGATCGACGACATCCTCGATCGAGTCGAGTTCGTCCGGTGATGCGCCCGGGCGCGGCAACGCGGCATCGCGCATCAGCCCGAGCGGCGAGAGCGACAACCCGCGTTCCGGCCGCCCGGGGCCCGCGAGCCGTGCGATCCGCCGGGCGACGTAGCGGGTGTTCTGCCAGGCCAGCACCAGTGACAGTGTGGCCGCCACCGCCGCCACCACCACGAACCATTCCGGCGCCTGGCGGAACCGATCGCCCCAGTAGGCCAGCGCGGCCACGACCGCGAGTCCCACGATCGCCGGGACGACGGCCAGATAGAGTCGCTGCGAGATTCTCATGACGCCGCCCGATCGCGGCCGAGCGCGACGACCAGCACGTCGACACCGTCGGCGTTGCGCACCAGATGGTCGATCACCGACCCGCGGGTGACATGCCGCCACCACGACCGCCGCGACTGGCCCACGAGAATCAGGCTGGCGCTCTTATCGCGGGCGACCTTGAGCAACGCGCCGGCGACGTCCTCCGCCTCGACCTTGACGACCTCCGCGCCGAGCGATTGGGCCCGCTGGATGTTGTCGACCAGCTTGCGCTGCACCGCTGAATCGATGCGGGCCGCACTCTCCGCCGGCGTCTGCACCCAGACGCAATACCAGTCGGGATTGAGCCGGCCGGCGATGCGACTTGCCTGTCGCAGCAGCGTGGCGGTGTACTCGGGATGGCTGGACATGCCGACCAGGACCCGGTCGACGGTGCGACGCGCGACCGCCGGCGCCGGCTCGCGACGCGCCGCGATCTCCCCGCGGCTGCGATCGACCGACGCGGCGACTTCGCGCAAGGCCAGTTCGCGCAACGTTGCGAGGTTCGCTTCGGTGAAGAACGATTCGAGCGCGGTGGGAATCTTCTCGGCGCCGTAGATCTTTCCCTCGAGCAGCCGCTGCCGCAGGTCTTCGGCCGAGATGTCGAGGTTGACCACCTGATCGGCAAGGGTGAGGAGCCAGTCGGGAACTGTCTCGCGCACGGTCACGCCGAGGGTCGTCTGGATCACGTCGTTGAGCGACTCGAGGTGCTGCACGTTCACGGCGGAGATGACGCTGATCCCCTCGTCGAGGAGCGCCACCACATCTTCCCAGCGTTTCTGCAGTCCGGTCCCGGGCACGTTGGTGTGCGCGAGCTCGTCGACGATGGCCACCTCGGGACGGCGCGCCACGACGGCGGGCAGGTCCATTTCCTCGAGCACCACGCCGCGGTATTCGATCCGCCGGCGGGGAATCACTTCGAGATCACCGATCTGGGCAATGGTTTCGGCGCGCCCATGGGTTTCGACGTACCCGACGACGACGTCCACGCCGCGCTGGCGCAGCAGGTGCGCCTCGTTGAGCATGCGGAAGGTCTTCCCGGCGCCCGCCGCCGAGCCGATGTAGATCTTGAGCTTGCCACGCTCGCGACGGTGCAGCACATCGGCGAACGACGGCCCGGTCATGGCATCCGGCATCGCATCGGGCATACGCGCGCTACCGGCGCCGCAGGGTGAACTCGCCGTTGGCGCCCGGGGCGGCGCGCGCGTGCACGTTCCAGCGGCCGGTCACGGAGTCGCCCGACACGACGCCGCGCAAGTCGATCGGCAGGTCGGACAGCGGCTCCAGGCGCATCACCAGCGAATCGCCGTGCAGCACGCCGATGACCGCAGGAATGCCCGACGGCGATCCGGGCTGGTAGTGGAGCGGCGTGAAGTCGATGTCGTACGTGCCGAACAGGAATGGCCGCACGCCGAGTCCCGCGGCGTCGACGCCGGCGTCGTTGGCGGTGAGGGCGAGATGGCCGGTGGCCACGGGGTGCGAGCTGGTGTCGGGAAGGTCGATGTGCAACTCGATCTGCCACTCGCCGGTGACACGCTGCACCTGCGCGGCGGCAAGCCGCGCTTTCCACGCGGCGTGGTCGGCGTGGCAGGCCGTCACCGCCACCAGGGCGGTCAGCAGCTTGGCAGACCGCTGCACCTTACTTCACCCCGAACAGATAGGACATACCGACCGCGATCGACAATTGATCGTGGTGACTGTCAAAGACGGCGAGTGTCGAGTGGTCGTAACGAAGCTCGGGACGAACCAGCGCGTGCGCCCATTGCTTGAGGATGAGCGTCGCGGTGACGGTCGACAACTGCTGGCCGGCATTGGCGGGAAATCCCAGGACGCCCGACGTGCGGGCGCCGTCACGGTCGTTCATATAATCAGCCCGAAACCCCACGGACACCTTCGGCGCGACGTCGGCGCGAAGCCAGGCGCCCGCGGCCGACCACTTCGCGGTCCCACCGGATGCGGCAACACCCGCCTCCTCGCCGTAGTCGAGTTGCACCCACCCGGTCACCGCACCCCACTGATGCGAGGCGAGAAGGTTCGCGCCGCTGCGCGCGTTGCTGGTGTTGCCCGCCTGCTCCGGGCCCGTGTAGCCGACCAGCGCGACGCTGGTCGCGGCGTCGGGCGTGAGTCCGAGTCGCACCATGACGCTCTTGGCGCGGTTGTTGTCAACGACCAAGTCCCACCCATTGGTGACGCGAAGTTCGGCATCGACGCGGGAGCCGAACTTGCCGTCGAACTCGATGCCGGTCTCGGTGAACGGCTCGAGGAAGATGTCCTGGTTGCCGACGTCGAGGGTGGGATTCTGCACGTCCTCGAAGACCTCCAGGCCCATCAGCGTCGCCAGCTTCCCGGCCTTCACCTGAAAGTAGTGGTTCCCGGAGTGGGGAATGTTGAGCGTGATGTACGCCTGCCAGATGTCGGCATCGGGCCCGAGATCCAGGCCGGCCGATTTCACCACCGCGGAGTTGGTGCCAAAGGTGGGCTCGAAGCGGAACCCGGCGTCCCAGCGGTCGGTGGCCGGGATGCGCTCGAAGACGACGTCGGCCGCATTGAACATGAACTGGTCGTGGTCGCGGCCGAAGAGACGGCCGACGAGGGTCCCGTCCGCATCGTGGCTCGATGCGGTATAGCTGCTGGTCAGATAGCCGGAGATGGTGGTCGCCGGAGCGGCGGCGCCGGAATCGGGCGCCTGCGCCGCGATCGACAACGGCGCGACGACCGTCATCAAGCCGCCCAACCGGAAGAGCGAAGACACGTGAGACTCCTTAGTGCGCGGCAGCGCGCATCGGGAGCACGCTATCCAGCGCGATGTTGAGCAGCAGGACGTTGACGCGCGGTTCGCCGAAGAAGCCGAACTGGCGGCCGGCGAGGCGCCGGTCGACGACGGCGCGAACCCGGGCACTGTCGACGCCGCGCGCCTTGGCGACCCGGGCGACCTGCACGAACGCATTGGCCGGCGAGATGTCGGGATCGAGCCCGGATCCGGAGCCGGTGACCATGTCCGACGGAATCCGACCCCGCACCGCCCCATCATTCTTGACGGCGTCGTCGATGGCGCCGGCCACCAGAGTGTCCGCCAGCTTCAGGTCGGTGGGCCCCTTGTTGGAGGCGCTCGAGGCCGACGCGTCATAGCCGTTCCCCGCCGAGGAGGGCCGCGGATGGAAGTACTCGGCGCGGGTGAACGGCTGGCCGATCAGCGCGCTGCCGACGACGCGCCCATTGACAGTCACGAGCGACCCGCTGGCCTGACGCGGAAAGAGGAACCGGGCCAGTCCGGTGACGATGGCCGGATAGATCGCACCCGTCATGACGCAGAGCGCCAGGGTCATCACGATCGCGGGACGGAGCTGCTTGGTGATCATGGTCACACCAGCCGGAGGAAGACGAGAAGGACGTCGATGATCTTGATCCCCGCAAACGGCACCAGGATGCCGCCCACACCGTAGATCCAGAGGTTGCGGCGCAGGATGGCCGCCGCTCCCGTCGGGCGGTAGCGCACGCCCCGCAGGGCCAGCGGAATCAGTGCGATGATGATGAGCGCGTTGAAGATCACGCTCGCGAGAATGGCCGATTCCGGCGAATGCAGGTGCATGATGTTGAGCGCATTGAGTGCCGGGTACGTCACCGCGAACATGGCCGGGATGATGGCGAAGTACTTGGCCACGTCGTTGGCGATCGAGAAGGTGGTGAGCGAGCCGCGGGTCATCAGCAGCTGCTTCCCGATCTCGACGATCTCGATCAGCTTGGTCGGATTGGAATCGAGGTCGACCATGTTGCCGGCTTCGCGCGCCGCCTGCGTGCCGGTATTCATCGCTACACCCACGTCGGCCTGGGCGAGTGCCGGCGCGTCATTCGTCCCGTCGCCGGTCATGGCCACCAGCCGGCCGCCCTGCTGCTCGCGCCGGATCAGCGCCAGCTTGTCTTCTGGTTTTGCCTCGGCCAGGAAATCGTCGACGCCGGCTTCCTGGGCGATCGCGGCCGCGGTCAGCGGGTTGTCGCCGGTAATCATCACGGTGCGGATACCCATGGCGCGGAGCCGGTCAAAGCGCTCGCGCATGCCACCCTTGACGATGTCCTTGAGGTAGACGACGCCGAGGACGCGCATGACGCTGTCCACGCGCTCGGCCACCACGAGGGGCGTGCCGCCCTGCCGGGCGATGCGCTCGACCATCGCACCGAGTTCGTCCGGGACGTGGCCGCCCGCGCCAGTCACCCAGCGCGCCACGGCGTCGCCCGCTCCCTTGCGCAACTCGACGGCGCCCATGTCGACGCCGCTCATGCGCGTCGTCGCCGAGAACGGCACGAAGCGCATCTGCTCGTGCTCGGGCGTCTCGCCCACGGTGCGTCCGCGAAGATGGAAGCGGTCCTTGGCGAGCACCACGATGCTGCGCCCCTCCGGCGTTTCGTCGGAGAGCGACGCCAGCTGGGCGCGATCGGCGAGCTCTTCGACCGGCACGCCCGGCAGCGGGAGGAACTCCACCGCCTGGCGATTGCCCAGGGTGACGGTGCCGGTCTTGTCGAGCAGCAACGTGTTGACATCGCCGGCCGCTTCGACCGCGCGACCGCTGGTGGCGATGACGTTCTGCTGGATCATCCGGTCCATGCCCGCGATGCCGATTGCCGACAGCAGGCCACCGATGGTCGTGGGAATCAGGCAGACGAGCAGTGCGATCAGGACGGGAATCGCCACGGCTCCGCCGGAGTAGATCGCAAACGGCTGCAGGGTGACCACCGCCAGCAGGAAGATCACGGTGAGGCCCGACAGCAGGATGGTGAGGGCGATCTCGTTGGGGGTCTTCTGCCGCTTGGCGCCTTCGACCAGCGCAATCATCCGGTCGAGAAAGGTCTCGCCCGGGTTGGCGGTGATGCGAATCACGAGGTAGTCGGACAGGACCTTCGTGCCGCCGGTCACTGCGGAGCGGTCGCCGCCGGATTCACGAACGACCGGGGCGGACTCACCGGTGATCGCGGACTCGTCGACCGAGGCGACGCCCTCGATCACTTCGCCGTCACCTGGAATTACATCGCCGGGCAGGCAGAGCACCATGTCGCCGGTGCGGAGCTGCCCCGCCGGGACGGCGACGTACTGGTCGCGGCGCGCAGCGCTGGCGAGCTTCTTCGCCTGGGTCTCATGGCGACTCTTGCGAAGTGCATCGGCCTGCGCCTTGCCCCGCCCCTCGGCCATCGCCTCCGCGAAATTCGCGAACAGCACGGTGAACCAGAGCCAGAGGGCGATCTGCAGCGTGAAGGCGATGGCGGCGCCGCCGGCCATCAGATCGCGTACCAGGATCCCGGTCGTGAAGACGCTGCCGATCAGCACGACAAACATCACCGGATTCCGCGCCATGTGGCGAGGACTGAGCTTCGCTACGGCGTCGCGCATGGCGCGGCGCACGATCGGCGGGTCGAAGAGCGGTCGCTTGGCGAGTGGCATCAGAAGAGCCTCCCGGCGCCCATCAGCAGGTGTTCGACGATGGGACCGAGGGAAAGGACCGGGAAGAACGTCAACGCGCCGACGATGAGGATCACGCCGATCAGCAAGGTGACGAAGAGCGGGGTGGTCACGGGGAACGTGCCCGCCGAGTCGGGGGCGATGCGCTGCTCCGCGAGGAACCCGCCCAGCGCGATCATCGGGACCATCATCGCGAAGCGCCCGATCAGCGTGTTGAGGCCGAGCAGTGTGTTGTAGTAGTAGGTGCTGCCGGTCAGGCCGGCGAAGGCGCTGCCGTTGTTGCCCGCCGTCGACGTGAACGCGTACAGGATCTCGGAGAGACCGTGCGGCCCGGCGTTGTTGAGCCCAGCCAGTCCCGGCTTGATCAGCACGGACACCGCGGTGGGAATCAGGATCGCCATCGGAAAGATCAGGACGTAGAGCATCACCATCTGCATCTCGCGCGCCCGGATCCGCTTGCCGAGGTATTCCGGCGTGCGGCCCACCATGAGCCCGGCGATGAAGACGGTGAGCACCGCCATCATGATCATCCCGTACAGTCCCGAGCCCACGCCGCCGAAGATCTCCTCGCCCAGCTGGATCATCACCAGCGGGACCATGCCACCGATCGGCGTGAAGGAGTCGTGCATCGAGTTCACCGAGCCATTCGACGCAGCGGTGGTCGCGACGGCCCAGAGTGCCGAATTGGCGACGCCGAAGCGGACCTCCTTCCCTTCCATGTTGCCACCGGGATTGATATTGCTCGCCACCACGTCGACGCCCTTCGTCGCGTGGATCGGATTGCCGCGTGCCTCGGCGCGGTAGGTGATCGCCGTGCCGCCGAAGAAGACCACGAACATCGCGGCCCAGAGGGCCCAGCCGTGTGCCTGCTTCTTGACCATCCGGCCGAAGGTCCAGGTCAGCCCGGCCGAGAGCGCCAGGATCGAGAAGACCTCGATGAAATTCGACCACGGCGTCGGGTTCTCGAACGGGTGGGCCGAGTTGACGTTGAAGAAGCCGCCGCCGTTGGTGCCGATCTGCTTGATGGCGATCTGGCTGGCGGCGGGGCCCATCGCCAGGACCTGCTTCGCCCCTTCGAGGGTGGTGACCTCGACGTAGTGCGCGAAGTTCTGGATCACGCCCTGCTGCACCAGCACCAGCGACAGGATCAACGAGAGCGGCAGCAGGAGGTACAGCGTGCCGCGCACCACGTCTGCCCAGAAGTTGCCGATGCGGCCTTTTGCTTCCGAGCCGTGACGGGCAATCCCGCGGGTAAGGCCGATGGCAGCCGCCATGCCCGCCGCGGCCGAGGTGAAGTTGTGAAATGCCAGCTGGGTCATCTGCGAGAAGTACGACATGGTCGTCTCGCCGCCGTACGACTGCCAGTTGGTGTTCGTGGTGAACGACGCCGAGGTCTCGAACGCCTGGCGATCGGTGACAGCCGCGAGGTGCTGCGGGTTGAGCGGCAGCACGTGCTGCAAGCGGAGCACGATGTACGTCAGGATCATCGAGACGACGCTGAAGAAGAGCAGGCCGCCGGCGTAGGCGGTCCAGTGCTGATCCTCGTCGGGATTCACGCCGCAGATGCGATAGAGCGGGCGCTCGATGAAGCCGAGCCACCGCATCGAGCCATCGTAGACGCGCACCATGTACCAGCCGAGCGGCTTGGTGACCGCGAACAGCAGGACACAGTAGAAGAGGATCTGCAACCAGCCGTTGGTCGTCATATCAGAACTTCTCCGGCCTGAGCAGCGTGTAGATGAGGTAGACCAGGGTCGCGACGGCGACGACGAGGGCCACCAGCGTGCCGGCGGTCATCGTGCCTCCTCTTCGGGCGCACCACGGCGCCCGAGCGCCGCACAGCCGCGCACGTAGGCGAGCATCAGTGCGAAAAACACAACGGTCCCGGCGATGTAGGTGATGTCCTTCACGTCCTGCCCCGGTCTTGAGACGGGTGCAGCATATCCACTGCGGCGTTAACGCCGCATGGCAGGCGGCGTGAAAGAAGCGTTAAGCCGTGGGGAGATGCGCGGGAAGGTCGGCGGCGAGGAGCTCGAGCGTGAAGACGCTGCCGTTGCCCTCGCGATCGCGGTAGGTCAGCGTTCCCTGTTGGGCCTCGGCGAGACCTCGGGCGATCGCGAGGCCAAGTCCCGACGAACCGCTGTCGGCCACCGCATTCGCCGGACGGTAGAACGCCTCGAAGATCCGCTCGCGCTCCGCCATCGGCACACCGGGGCCGCGATCGGCAACAGCGATCCGCAGTCGACCGCCGATCCGCTCCACGGAAACAGTGATCGGCGGCCCCGGCGGCGAATACTTGGCGGCATTCTCGACGAGGTTGACCAGAACTCGCAGCGACTGGGCGAGGTCGAACCGGCCGACGAGCAATGTCCCGCCGTCGGGGAGGCGAATGTCGAGCGTCCGATCGCCCAGCGCACCACGGGTCCGCTGCACCAGGGCACCGAGCAGGTCGTCGACCGCATTGAGTTCGATGTGCAGCGGCAGCGCATTGCCCTGCAACCGCGAGAGATCGAGCAGATCGGCGACGAGGCGGTTGAGGCGGTCGGCTTCCTCTTCGATGGTCAGGGCGCGATCGTCCTTGCTCCGCATCTCGTGCGCCAGTGTCTTGATCGTGGTGAGCGGGGTCCGCAGATCGTGCGACACGGAGGCGAGCAGCGCGTCCTTGAGGCGATCGGCCTCGCGCAACCCCTCGGCCCGATCCGCCTCGCCGGCGAGGCGGGTCCGTTCGATACCGAGCGCCGCATAGTAGCTCATCGCGCGGAGAAAACGACGCTCGGCATCGCCAGGACTGACGCCCGCCGCGGCCGCAAGATGCAGCACGCCGACGGTCCGATCGCGCACGCGAAGCGGCACGAAGACGGCGACCGGCGGCTCGCCGGCGTGGCGCGCCGGCTCGACGCCTTCGGTGAGGTGGCTGGTTCCATCGGCGAGTCGCTCCGCCACGAGACCTCGCTCGAGCGTCCAGATCACCAGGGGATCGGTGCCGCTCGCCGCGGGCACCAGCCCG
This sequence comes from uncultured Gemmatimonadales bacterium, assembly GCA_963796635.1. GTDB lineage: Bacteria > Gemmatimonadota > Gemmatimonadetes > Gemmatimonadales > GWC2-71-9 > Palsa-1233. Next base: position 675,981 of record CAWCMH010000001.1, on the reverse strand, counting down.
GTCACGCTGCAACGATCGAGATGCAGCGCCTCGCGGATGGTGTCGGCGATGGCATCGAGCGCGGCCTGGGGCCGGGCGGCGTTGAGCGTCTCGGCGCCAATCACGGCGAACTGGTTCACTTCGTCGGCGCGGCGGCGCGCGAGCACGGCTTCGCGCTGCAAGCGGTAGAGCATCTGCGCAGTCGTGGCGCTCACCGCCAGGAAGGTGACGAGGACCAGCCAGTCGAGCGGGTTCCCGATGCGCAGCGTGCCGTACGGAAGCAGGAAGAACCAGTTGAAGAGGACAAATGCCGCGCCGGCCAGCGTAAAGCCGAGCGTCCGCCCGCCACTCGCCGTTCCGAGGAGCACGACCAGGAGATAAATCATGGCCACGTGCGCCTTCTCCAGGCGGGTGCGAAGCGCCAGCATGGCCAGCGTGACCCCGGCGAGCACGACAGCCCCGAGCAGCCAGCGTGTCCCGCGGGGCGCCGTCAATCCGCCGCCGCCTCCGCGGGCGTGGCAAAGCGGTAACCGACGCCCGGTACGGTAAACAGGTAGTGCGGGCGGACCGAATCCTGCTCGATCTTGCGGCGCAGGTGGGCGACATAGACGCGGAGATACTGCGGCGCATCGCCGAAGTTGCGTCCGTGCCAGACTTCCGCGAACAGGCGCCGATGCGACATCGTGCGCCCGGCGTTGCGCATCAGCGTGACCAGCAACTCCCACTCGATCGGTGTCAGCGGAATCAGGTCGCCGTCGCGTTCCAGGCGCCGCGCTTCGATGTCGAGCCGCAGACTGCCGATCGCAATCACCCCTTCGGACGGCTGCGTCGTCGAGAAACGGCGCCGCAACGCGCGCACCCGGGCCTGCAGTTCACTCGCGCTGAACGGTTTGGTGAGGTAGTCGTCCGCGCCCGCATCGAGCAGGCGGACTTTTTCGTCTTCACCGTGACGCGCGGAGAGGACCAGGATGGGGACGGAGGACCAGGCCCGGATCGCGACGCAGACTTCGACGCCGGACAGGTCGGGCAGACCGAGATCCAGGATCACCAGGCCGGGATGATCGATGCGCATCCGGTCGATCGCCGCGCGGCCGGTCGCCGCTTCGAGCACGCGACAGTCGGCCAGAATTCCGTGCATGCTCCGTCGGATCGCCGGCTCGTCGTCGACGATCAGCACGGTCATCGGTTCGGTCACGATACGTCTCGCGGGGTCGACGTCATGCGGCAAGGCTCGGACCGAGCGGGAGCACCAGCGTCGCTTCGCAACCGCGTTGCCCAGGTCGATTCACGAGCAGCAAGCTACCGCCATGCGCCTCGGCGATCTGCTGCGACAGCACCAGGCCGATGCCGGTGCCGCCGGGCTTGGTGGTGAAGAACGGCACGAACAGGTTGGCCGAATCGGGCAGTCCGGGACCGTCGTCCTCCACGATGAGCGACACCGTGTCGGCCGCGGCGTCCCAGCGCACGCGCACACCGCCGGACGTGACGAGGGCCGCATCCACCGCATTCGCGACGACGTTGATGAGCAATTGATCGAGCTGGTCGCCGTCGCCGCGCAGCGTCACATCGGGACCGCCGAGAATGTCGACCGACACCCGGGTTTCGAGGCGCACGGTGCGCTGGACCCATGCGTGCACGTTGACCGCACCGAAGCGCGGCGGCGGCAATCGCGCGAGCCGGGTGTACGACGCCATGAAGCGGGTCAGCGCTTCGGATCGCGAGGCGATCACACCCAATCCACGGCCGAGGTCGTCGCGGAGTTCGGGCGGATCCTCGGCGCGACCGAGCAGCTGCCGGAGCCGATCGGCGATCGAGCGAATCGGCGTGAGCGAATTGTTGATCTCATGCCCCAGCACGCGAATCAGGCGCTGCCACGCGAGGCGTTCTTCCTGGCGCAGTGCGCGCGTGACATCGGCGAGCAGCACGAACTGATGCGGCCGACCGCCCTGACGAAAGGCACCGCGTCGCAATTCCCAGCGACCGTTCGCGCCGGCGAGTTGCAGCGTGACCAGCCGGGGCACGTCGCCTACCAGGCAGTCCGCAAGGCCAAGGGCGTCGGCCCGCCGACCGAGGATTCGTTCGGCGGGCTGGCCGAGCAGGCGCTCACCGCTGGCGTTGACGAGCCGCACGGCCCCCCGGCCATCGAACGCCAGGACCGCGACATCGATCTCGCCCATGACCCGGCGGAGCAGTGCCGTGGCCTCGAGCGCCCCGAGGCGCCGTTCGCGCAATTCGTTCATCAGGGCATTGAGTTCGAGCATGGCGAGGCCGAGGGCATCGTCGGCACTCGATCGCCGGGCGCGAAGCGAATAATCCTGCTCGCGAATCGCGGCGAGCATGTTCGACAAGGTTTGCAGCGGCCGCACGACGCGCTCGCGCAAGGCGAGCGTGCACGCGACGGCGCACCCGACGAGCAGGACGGTCAGTGTCCATTGCGTGCGCGCACTGAACGTACCGGTCCACAGCAGCACCATGGCCACCACCATCGCCGGCACGCTGGCGGCAACGACGAGCAGGGTGACCTGACGTTCGTGGGAGAGGGGCATGGGGAAAGCTACGTGACGAGCGAGGGGGCATGAACGATCAGCGCATCGCTCATCGCTACAGCCCGTACCGCTGCAACCGCCGATACAGCGCGCTCCGCGACAGACCCAACGCGTGCGCGGCAAGAGACACGTTGCCATGATGCCGTTCGAGCGCCTTGGTGACGAGCAGCCGCTCGACATCCTCGAGACTCATCTGGTCGAGCGGGGGCGCCGAGCTGGTGCGGGTGCCGGTGTTGAGGTCTGCCGCTCGGACGACATCGCCTTCGGCCAACAGGGTCGCCCGTTCAATGGCATGGGCGAGTTCGCGCACATTGCCAGGCCAGGGATCGTCGAGCAGGGCGCGCATGCCGTCCGGCGCGAAGCCCGTGATCGGTCGACGGTACCGGGTGGCGAACTGCTGCAGAAAATGCCGCGCCAGCAGCGGAATGTCGTCGCGCCGGTCCCGCAACGGCGGCAGGTGAATCTCGACGGTGTTGAGCCGGAAGAGCAGATCCTCCCGAAACCGTCCCGCGGCCACCTCGGCGTGCAGGTCGGCATTCGTCGCCGCCAGGATGCGCACGTCCACGCGCCGCGTGCGCGACGTGCCCACGCGCTCGAATTCGCCGGTCTGCAGCACGCGCAACAGTTTGGCTTGCTGCGCCAGCGAGAGGTTGGCGATCTCGTCGAGAAAGAGCGTGCCGCGATCGGCGAGCTCGAACCGGCCGATGCGTTCGACCTTGGCATCGGTGAATGCGCCCTTGGCGTGCCCGAACAACTCGCTTTCGAACACACCCTCGGACAGTCCGCCGAGATTGACCGTGATCATCGGCGCGGCGGCGCGCGAGGACGCGGCATGCAGCCAGTTGGCGACAACCTCCTTGCCGGTCCCGTGCTCTCCGGTGATCAGCGCGTTGGCATCGGAGGGCCCGATGCGCTCCATCAATCGCAGCACCGGCTGCATCGCGGCGGACTCTGCAATCAACGTCGGCGCCCCCACCGGCCGCAGGGCGGCGTTCTCGCTTTCGAGGCGCTGACTGCGGCGCACGGCAGTCCCGAGCTCGATCTGCGTGCGCAACACGTGCAAGAGCCGGGTGTTGTCGAACGGCTTCTCGACGTAATCGCGCGCCCCGACCCGCAACGCGGCCACGGCCCCCTCGATGCTCCCCCACGCCGTCATGACGATCACCGGCAGCGTGGGGTCCAGCTGCTGGACGCGCTGCAACAGCTCCAGCCCCTCGCTGCCGCTGGTGGTGTCGCGGGTGTAGTTCATGTCCATCAGCACGGCGTCGAAATCGTGCGACGCGACGGCGGCCATGATCCCGGCCGGCGACATCGCCGTGTCGACGACGTAGCCCTCGCCCTTGAGCAGCAACTTGAGGGCTTCGAGGACGTCGCGATCGTCGTCGGCGATGAGGATCCGGGCGGGGGGCATGGGGAAGACTAACATTAGGCGTTAGGCGTTAGACATTAGGCGTTAGACGGCAGCCGCGCCCGCATGGTCCATGGCGAGCTCGTCATTCCCGCATCACGGTCACCGGATCCACGCGACTCGCACGCCGTGCCGGCAGGTAACACGCCACCAGCACCACGGCGGCAAGGAATGCCGTGACGGCCACGAGTGTGAGCGGATCCGTCACGGGCACCTGGTAGAGCAATCCCTGGAGCAGCCGACCCATGAACAGCGTGGCAACGAGTCCCGCCACCGCGCCGATGGCCGCGAGGCGGGCGCCTTCGAGCAGCACCATGCGCGTGATGCTGCCGCGTTCGGCACCCAGTGCGGCCCGGATGCCGAATTCGCGGCGCTGCTGGGTCACCGAGAAGGCGATCACGCCGTAGAGTCCGACCGCCGCAAGAATCAACGCGAGTGCCGCGAACGCGCCGACGAGCTGCAGGTCGAAGCGACGCACGGCGAGGGACGCCGATAGCAGGTCGTCCATGCTGCGTTCCGCGTAGTACGCCTGGTCGGGATCAATCCCGGCGAGGGCGTGCCGGATCGCCGGCAGCTCCAGACGCGGATCGCTCCGGGTACGAATCGCGAGCGAGAGAATGAGTTCCGGCTTCTGCTGAAACGGCATGCTCACTTCGGGTTGCGCGGCGGAATCGAGGGCGATGCCGTGCACGTCACGCGAGACCCCGACGATCGTCCGGGCGGTGTCGTCGCCGGTGTAGACGACGAGCTGGTGACCAAGCGGGTTCTCGTGCGGAAACAATTCCTTCGCGGCGGCCTGGTTGATGATGACCACGCGTGGTGCCCCGGCGCTGTCGGCGATGGTGAAGTCGCGGCCGCTCACAATCGGAATCCCCAGCACGTGGAAGTATCGTCCGCCCAGCAGGCGATACGCGACGTCATGCCGCTCGGCCGGTGTCGCGGCGAGATGGCCGACCACGTCGACGTCGGTGTTGTTGCCGATGTTGCTGAGCGGCAGCGTATTGACGGCCACGGCACCCACGACACCGGGCAGCAGGTTGAGTGCCGCCAATGTGCGCCGCTCGTACTCCGCGATGCGGGTGTCGTCGGCGTACCGGCTGGGCGGCAGCAGCGTGAACATGGTCATCAGGTTGCGGGTGTCAAACCCGGGATCCACGCGGCTCAACCGGGCGAAGCTCCGCAACAGCAGTCCGGCGCCGCTCAGCAGGACCATCGCGAGCGCGAGTTCGGCCGTCACGAGCACCGCGCGCCATCGCCGCGACGCCGCACTACCGGTGCGACCACCCTCCCGCAACACGGCGGCGAGCGGATCGCGGCGCTGCAGCAGCACCGGAGCCAGTCCGAACAGCACACCCGCGATGACCGAACCGATGAGGGCAAAGAGCAGCACGGCGGGATTGATGGCGACCTGGTCGATGCGCGGCACATTCGTGGGCGCCACGGCGCGCACCAGCGCCACGCCCCATGCGGCGATCCCGATCCCGAGCGCGCCGCCGGCAAGTGCCAGCACAATGCTCTCGGTCAGCAACTGCCGTGCGAGTCGTGTGGTCGATGCGCCGAGAGCCTTGCGAATGCCAACCTCACGGCGGCGTTCGACGGCCCGGGCGAGCAGGAGGCCGCCGACGTTGGCGCACGCGATCAACAGCACCAGGACCACCGCGCCGAACAGGATGCCGATCGGCCGGGCGGCCGGGCCGACGATCTGCGTTTGCAGGGGCACCGGGACGAGGGTCATGCCCTTGTCGTGATCCGGATGGTCGTGCGCCAGGGTCGTCGCGATGCGCGAGAAGTCCACCACGGCGGCGTTGAGCGTTGCGCCCGGACGGAGGCGCGCGATGGCCCAGTAGTTGTTGTTGCCGCGGGTGTCGAGATCGTTGTAGCTCTCGAGCCCCACCGGGATGTAGACATCGGGCTCGCGTGACGGCAGCGGAGTCGAGGCGGGCACGAGATCGGGAAACTGGAAGTCGCGCGGCAATACACCGATGATGGCGGTCGGTTGACCGTCGATCACGGCGGTCGTACCAATGATCGACCGGTCGCCGTCGAAACGGCGTTGCCAGAGTGCGTAACTGATCACGGCTTCGTGCACCGCCGATGTCGATTCGACATCGCCTCGGAACAACCGGCCCAGTGCGGGATGCACCTGCAACGCGTCGAAGACGGAATCGCCGACGTACACCCCCAGCAGGCTCTGGGGATGGTCGGGGCCGCTCAGATTGAAGAGCCAGTAACGAAACGGTGCGACCCTGCCAACGGTCGTGGTGCCGGCGCGGATGTCACGCAGGTCGGGATACGACAGTTGCTCGACGTGCCCGGCGTCGCGCGTGATCGCAATCAGTTGGTCCGGTTGCTGGTAGGGCAACGGCTGCAACACCACAGCATCGAGCACGCTGAAGATGGCGGTATTGGCGCCGATGCCGAGGCCGAGAGTGAGCACCGCGATGGCGGTGAAGAGCGGGTGCGCGCGGAGGCCGCGGACGGCGTACCGGAGATCCTGCAGGAATGACGACATTGTGGTTAGTTAGCCGTTAGTCGTTAGTCGTTAGTCATTAGGCGTTAGCCGCCGTCAGGGCCGGCCAGGTCGTCATTCCCGCAGCGCCACCACCGGATCGACCCGGCTGGCCCGCCGCGCGGGGAGATAGCAGGCCAGCAGGGCGACCGCCGCCAGCACAGCCGTCATCGCCACGAACGTCACCGGGTCGGTGGTGCTGACGCCGAACAGCATGCTCGCGACCACGCGGGTCAGAGCGAACGCGCCCAGCAATCCCCCCACGACGCCCATCCCGATGAGGCGCGCGCCGGAGCCCAGCATCATGCGCAGCACGTCGGCGGCGCGGGCGCCGAGGGCCAGTCGGATGCCCATCTCGCGCCGGCGCTGCGCAACGGCGTACGCCATCAATCCGTAGATCCCGATCGCCGACAGCAGCAGCGCACACGCGGCAAACGCACCGAGCAGCAGCATGTCGAAGCGACGACTGCTCAGACCGTTGTCCTGCAGGTCGTCGACAACGATGAAGCCGCCCATCGTCCCGCCGGTGAGGATCGTCGCGGGATCGACGCCGAGAATCGCCCGGCGCAGCGAGGGAATCAGTGCCGACGGATCGCCGTGTGCGCGCGCGACGACCACCATGTGGCCCCACGGGTTGCGCAGATACGGGATGTAGATCTCCGGCACCGGTGGTGTCGACAGGCCGAAATGATGCACATCACCGATCACGCCGACGACGATGCCCGGCAGCGGATCGCCCATGTCGGAGTATCCCTGGGCGGACTTACGCAGCATGACCTGCTTGCCGATCGGATCGTCCGCGGGCCAGAATGCCTTGACGAACGATTCATTGACCATCATCGCGGTGCCCGACGTGAGATCGGCGGCGGTGAAGTTGCGGCCGCGACGCAGCGGGATATGCATCGTGCCGATGTAGTCGGGTGACAGCGTGCGGAACAGCACGCTTGGATCGTGCGCCGGATCGGCGGGTCGGCCGGGGATCTCGACCGTGGTCGGCAGCGACGCGCCGTTGAGCGGCAAGTGATTGGTCAACGCCGCACTCTCGACGCCGGGAATCGCCTGCACGCGCGCGAGCACCTGCTGGTAGAAGGCGCCCGCCTGCGCCGGCTCGGCGTAGCGCTTTCCCGGCGGCGACAGATCGATGGCGACCAGCCCGTGCGTATCGAAGCCGGGATTCACATGGCTCAGCCGCCAGAAGCTCCGGACCAGCAGGCCGGCGGCGATCACCAGCATCAGCGCGATGGCGATCTCACCGACGACCAGGGCGGCGCGCACGCGTTGCTGTCGCCGGCTCTGCCCCGCCCCGCCGGTGCCATCCTTCAGGGGCTCCGAGAGATCCGCACGCGTGACGCGAAGCACGGGCAGCGCCGCGCTCGCGGCCGTCGTCACCATGGCCACGAGGACGGCAAAGGCCCACGCGCGCGCATTGACCGCCACCGCGCTCGAGCCCGGCGCCCCGGCCGCGAAGCCGCGAATCAGGCCAAGCACCGCCGTCGCGGCGAACCCGCCAAGGAGCGCGGCAACGCCGGACAACATCAGGTGCTCGACGACAATCGACCGGGCCAGCCGGGTACGCGATGCGCCGAGCGACGCCCGAATGGCGAATTCGCGCAGTCGCGATGTCGCGCGCACCAGCGCCAGGTTGGTCACGTTGACCCAGCCGATCAGCAGCACCAGCGCCATGGCCACCGACAGGATCACCAGTTGTGACGGCGCGCTGCCGAGCAGGTAGCTCTTGAGCGACATCGCGACCGCGCCGGGCCAGAGCTTGTCGTCGGCGGGGTATGCGGCGGCAACCCGGTGCGCGACGGCATCGAGCTCTGCCTGCGCGCGCGCGAGTGTGACGCCCGGCACAAGGCGCGCCACCGTGCGACTGTCGGCGTGGAAATCGCGCGCGGACAGCACGGTTTCGGTGGCTGCGATCGTCTGGATCGGCAGGATGATCTGGCCCCACTCGGGAAAGTCGGCGTCGCGGGGCAGGACGCCCACCACGGTGAACACCCCCTCGCCAAGTGCGAGTGTCCGGCCGACCACGCGCGGATCGGCACCGAATTGATCGCGCCAGAGCGCGTACGAGAGCACTGCAACATGCTCGCCGCGGGCTTCCTCGTCGCGGCCGAACATCCGCCCCAGGAACGGGCGCGGCTGCATCACCGCGAGGAATCCCGGCGAGACGAACGCGGCGATGATGGTCTGGGTCCGGCCATCGCGCGTGAGCGACGTGCCCCGCCCGCGGGCGTAGCCCATGCCCGTGAACACGTGTGCCGGCATCTGACGTTGCCAGTCGAGGAAATTCGGATACGACACGCCGCCAGGCTGGCCCTGCCCGTTTGTCTGCCCCAGCTGGACGAGACGCCCGGCGTCGCGCCACGGCAGCGGATGGATCAGCACGCCGTCCACGAGCGAGAATGCCGCGGTCACGAGCGCGATCCCGAGCGCAAGGGTCAGGATCGCCGTGGTCGCGAACAGCGGACTGCGCCGGAGCGAACGCAGGGGGGTCACACCACCCACCCGTCCTTCAGGTTGATGATCCGATTGCCGTACTTCGCATTCTCCTCCGAGTGGGTCACCTGGATGATGGTGGTCCCGGCCTTGTTGAGCGCGGTGAACAGCTCCATGATCTCGCGGCCCTGCGCCGAATGCAGGTTGCCGGTGGGTTCGTCGGCCAGCAGCAGCGAGGGCTTGTGAATCACCGAGCGCGCCACGGCGACGAGCTGCTGCTGGCCGCCCGAGAGCTGCGTGGGATAGAGATCCTTCTTGGCCACGATGCCGAAGCGATCGAGCGTGTCGGCGACGACGGCCTGGCGTTCGGACCGCTTGATGTCACGATACGACAGCGGAATGTCGAGATTTTCGGCCACCGTGAGATCGTCCAGCAGATGGTACTGCTGAAACACGAAGCCGACGTACTGCTTGTGCAGCGCGACCCGCTTGCGCGCATCGAGCTTGTGCACCAGGTGGTCGTGCAGCCGGTACTCGCCCGTCCACTGGCCGTCGAGCATGCCGAGCACCGCGAGCAGCGTCGACTTGCCCGCGCCCGACGGCCCCATGATGGTGATGAACTCGCCTTGATGAATCTCGAGATTGATCTGGCGGAGGACGTAACTCCGTCCGCCAGCGAGGGGATAGCTCTTTTCGACGTTGCGCAGGGAGATCATGAAGTCATTAGCCGTTAGCTGTTAGCTGTTAGTTGTTAGGCGTTACGCATTATGCATTAGCCATTAGGCATTAGGCATTAGCCATGCGTCACGGTGGGCGCCGTTCACTCCGCCCGCATCGCGATCAGTGGATCGACGCGCGCCGCCCGGCGGGCCGGGAGATAGCTTGCCGTTGCCGCCACGACGGCCACCAGCAGGGACACCCCCACCAGCGTCAACGGGTCCACCGGCCGGACGTCGTACAGTTCACTCGCCAGCAAACGCGTGAGCGCGGCCGAGCCCACCAGCCCGAGCACACCACCGATCGCGGCGAGCAGCAGGCCGCGGCGCACCACCATCCAGAGCACCCCGCCGGCGCTCGCACCCAACGCGATGCGGACGCCGATGTCACGGGTGCCCTGCGTCACCACGTATGCCACCAACCCGTAGATTCCGACCGCGGCGAGCACGACCGCGAGGCCAGCGAAGATCGCGAGCAGCAGCGTGATGAACTGCCGGAACGAGACCGATTGCGACAGCACGTGGGCCATGGTGCGCACCTGACCGACCGGCACGTCGGGATCGAGCGCGTGGATCACGCCTGCCAGCCTGGGCACCACCACCGCGGGATCACCAGTCGTGTGCACGAGAAGATGCACCGGGTACCAGCCCCCGAAGAGTGTCGTGACGCCGATAGGCGTCTGCGCCTGAGGAATGAACACCGTCGGCTGCGCCGGTGCGTCGACGAACGAGCGGACGTCGCCCACGACTCCGACCACGGTGCGCAACGGCGCATCGGTGCCGCCGACCTGCATCTGACGGCCGATCACCGCGCCGCCGGCGAGGAACTGTCGCGCAAAGGCCTGACTGACCAGCATGACCGGCTGGCCGTCCACACCATCCTGGGCGCCGAACCGACGGCCCGCGATGAGCGGCACGCCGAGCGTGGCGAAATACCCCGGCGTAATGGCTCGGAAGTCCGTTCCACCGCGACTCTTGATGACCTGACCCTCGAGCCAGATCGGGATGTTGCCGCCGCGCTCGAGCGGCAGCCCGGCTTCCACGACGGCGGCATCGCGGACACCGCCGATCCTCGAGACACGCTGGACCATCTGCTGGTACAGACTGCCGATCGCGGCGGGTGACGTGTAGCGAGTGCCCGTCAACCAGAATTCGGCGCTCGCCACGTGGTCGGCGTCGAAGCCGGGATCGACGTGCATCAGGTTGCCCACGGTCCGGATCATCAACCCTGCCCCGGCCAGCAGCATCAGCGACAGCGCCACCTCGGCCACCACCAGGCCGTCACGTACGCGATGTTGCCCGCGGCCGGCGGTGGTTCGCATCGCGCCCTCCTGCAAGGCGGCCTGCGGATCCGCCGACGTCGATTGCCATGCCGGACCAATGCCGAACAGGACACCCGTGAGCAGTACCAGGCCGAAGGCGAACGCCAGCGTCCAGCCGTTGATGCCGATTGCCGCACCGGCGAGGTCGCCTGGCAACACCGCCAGCAGCAGATGGAGGCCCCACGCTGCGACGAGCACGCCCAGCAGTCCGCCAGCCAACGCGAGCACGATGCTTTCGGTCAGCAGTTGGCGGATCATCCGGATCCGCGACGCGCCGAGGGCAACGCGAACCGACAGCTCGCGACGACGCGCCGCCGCGCGCCCCAGGAGCAGCGACGCGACGTTGGCACAGGCAATGAGCAGCACGAAGAGAATCGCGCCGAAAACGATGCGCACCGGCGTGCGCACGTCCTGAACCAGGACGTCGCGCCACGGCGTGGCGCCGAGCACGAAATCCTTCGACACCTGATCCGGAAACGCGGCACGATAGTCGGCCGACAGCCCGCGCATCGCGGCGTCGGCTTGACCCACGGTTCGGCCCGGCGCGACTCGCCCGATCAGTTCGAGATTCGAACCACCACCCAGCGTCGGCGCAACCTGCGCCAACGTCGTCCACACCTCGGCCGAGAACTGCGAACGGAAGTCGGCCGGCAGCACGCCGATCACAGTGAACGGCTTGCCATCGAGGCGGACCGCCTTGCCGATAATGTCGCGATCACCGCCAAGGGCGCGCTGCCAGATGCCGTAACTCAGTACGACGACATCCGGGCCGCCGGGCGTGTCCTCGATCGGGCTGAACGCGCGACCGAGCATCGGACGCACTCCGAGAACGTCGAAGAACGGTGACGACACCCGCAGGCCGTGCACGCGGTCGGCTTCGGTGCCGGTCATCAGGTTGAAGCCGACCGACGTCACCACGGCCAGCTGCTCGAAGCCGGTGTGACGCGGTCCGAAGAATTGTGCCTGGCGCCAGGTCGCGCCCAGCGTTGTGGGCGCACCGCCGTACACCGCGGACACCACCGCAATGCGGTCCGAATGGGGATACGGCAGCGGCCGCAGCAGCACGCCATAGACCACGCTGAAGATCGCCGTGTTGGCGCCGATGCCGAGCGCCAGTGTGACCACCGCGACCAGCGTAAAGGCGCGCTGCTTGACGAGCTGACGGATCGCGAAGCGGAGGTCGGATAGCAAGACAGACATGATTTCAGCTACGAGCCGAGTTGCAACGACAGGCCATGGGCCATGGTTAGTTCCTCACGGTAGCCCTGCCGCCGCCGCCGCCTTCTCGTCGATGATCCGCCCGTCGAACAGGTGAATCGACCGGTCGGCGTGGGCCTCGTAGCGTGGATCGTGTGTCACCATGCAGATGGTGGCGCCGTTGCGATGCAGTTCGCGCAGCAGGTCCATCACCGCTTCGCCGTTGACCGAATCGAGGTTACCGGTCGGTTCGTCGGCCAGAAGAATCGCCGGATCGCCGGCCACCGCGCGCGCCACGGCGACACGCTGCTGCTGGCCGCCGGAGAGCTGTGCCGGAAAGTGCTTGACGCGGTGCGCCATGCCGACGCGCTCGAGCGCCGAGTGCACGCGCTCCTTGCGTTCGCTGGAACTCATGCCGCGGTACGTCAACGGCAACTCGACGTTTTCGTACACGGTGAGATCGCCGATCAGGTTGAACGCCTGGAAGATGAAGCCGATCTGCCGGTTCCGGACGCGCGCGCGTTCGGCGGCGTCGAGGCCGGCGACCGGCCGGCCATCAAGCACATACTGGCCGTCGCTGGGCGTGTCGAGCAGGCCGAGAATCGAGAGCAGCGTCGTCTTGCCGCATCCCGAGGGACCGCCGATCGCAACGTATTCGCCCTGGCCGATCTCGAGATGCACGTCGGCGAGCGCATGCGTCTCGACTTCGTCGGTGTAGAACACCTTCTTGATGCCCTGCAGCTGGATCAGCGGATCACCCACGGTCGTCATGGCCTGCTCCTATTGCTTGAGTCTGACGCGGTCCACCCCATCGTATTGCGACATGTCCGACAGAATCACCTTGTCCCCGGCATGCAGCCCCTTGAGAATCTGCACCGACGTGACCGAACTCTGGCCGAGGAGCACTTGCACCCGTTCGGCGGCATGCCCGTCATCGACGATCTTGAACAGCCCCACCGGGCCCGACGCGCCACCGTATCCGGGGCGGCCGGTGTAGAGCACGTTGTGCAGCTTCTGGATCTGGATGGTGCCGTCGACGCTGAGATCCGGCACCGCGCCCGCCGGCAGCGCGCCGTCGAGCGCCACGTCGATGGTCACGGTGCCGCCCACCGCCGACGGATCCTTGCGTGAGACGTGCCCCGCGATCAGACCGTTGCCGCGCGTGTCGATGCTCGCCGACTGCCCGATGTTGACGTCCTTGGCCTGGGACTCCGGAATCTGCAGCTGCGCCTTGAGCTTGCCCGGCTGCACCACCTTGAGCAAGGTCTGGCCCTCGGTGACGTACTGCCCCGGCTGCAACGTCAGCCCCTGCACCACACCGGCCGCCGGTGCGCGGACGACGAGCGCGTTCAGGCGTTCGTGGTAGAAGTTGGCGATGCTCGTGAGCTGGCGCACGTTCGACTCGGCGGCCACGATCTGTGAATCCGCCGACTGCTGCATGATCTGCAGCCGCTTCTTCTCGTTGGCGAGCCGGGTCGTGAGCTCCTGCGCCGATGCGCGCGCCGTCGCGACGTCGAAATCGGCCATCAGGTGCTTCTTGGCGAGCGTGTCTGCGGCGCGGGCGTTCTGGACCGCGGTTACGTACGCCGTGTTGGTGGTTGCCACGGTGCTTTCCTGGCTCAGTTCGTCGTTGGCCAGTGTGCTGCGCGTCGTGATCAGGGACGCCTTGGCCTGGGTCAACCCCTGATCCGCCTGCATCGCGGCGATCTCCGCATCGGGACTCGACATGTTGAGCAGGATGTCGCCGGCCTTGACGACCTGTCCCGACTGCACCACAAGCTGGTCGACGCGCGCGCTGGTCTGGGCCGGCACGAAGACGATCTGCTCCGGCACCAGCGTGCCCGGACCGCGCACTTCAATCGTCATGTCGCCTTGCCGCACCGAGTCGATGATCGTGACCGCCATGTCGACCGTGGGAGCGGCCGGCTTGAGTCGACTGATGAAGATCCAGGCGACGACGAGCGCCACCACCCCAACGGCGATGCCGATGTTGCGCTTGGTTTTCTTTTTCGGTGGTCGAGCAACGTCCACGCGACGTCCTTCGTTCAGGGAACCAGTTCAGGCACTCGCCACATGGGTACCAAGGCAAGTCGCGTACCTTCGGGCTGAATCACCAACTGCTTGTTCCACCAGCACTTACGATCCAGCTCCAGGCCGCGTTACTGGCGGTAATGTCCCAGTATGCGACTCGGTGTCCCAAAACCGGACACTGCAATGTCAGATGCGTCCGGCGTGAAAGCCGTTGCGGCGCGGCGTCATTCCTCTCGGAGCGCGATCACCGGATCGACACGCGTCGCGCGGAGCGCCGGGATCATCACCGCGCCGGCGGCGACCAGGAGCAGCAGCACCGTCGTGCCGACGAAGGTGACGGGATCGGTGGGGGTCACATCATAGAGTTGCCCCGCAATCACACGGGTGACGAAGGCCGCACCCACCAGCCCGATGATCACGCCGAACGCGGCGAGCGACAGTCCCTGCCGAAGTATCATCGCGAGGACATCGCGGCGCGTGGCGCCGAGCGCCACACGAACACCCATTTCGCGCGTGCGCTGGGCAACGGCATACGACATCACGCCGTAGATCCCGAGCGACGCCAACAGCAAGGCCAGCCCGGCGAACACGCCGAGCAGAATCGTCGAGAGCCGCCGCTGGCCCATCGACGCCGACACGAGATCGTCCATCGTCGTCACCGACGCCATCGGCAGGTCGCGGTCGACCTCGTGCACCGCACGACGCAACGCCGGTACCAGGCTCAGCGGCGCGGGCGCGGTGCGCACCACGACATCCATTCGTCCGACGCCGCCGTTGCCGGCCTGCTGAGCGACCGGCACGTAGAGCTGCGGCCGCGGGGCTGCATCGAGTGATTCGTGCTTGGTGTGCGCCACCACGCCCACGATCGTGATGAACCGGGTGGTGCTGTCGGGCGTGGCGTTGCCGAAGTAGAGCCGCTTTCCGATCGGGTCCGCACCGGCCGCGATGAAATGGCGCACGAACTCATCGTCGACGACCGCGACCAGCACGGCATGATCGTCGTCAGTCCAGGCAAGGGAACGCCCGCGTTCGATGGGCATGTCCATCGTGGCGAAGAAACCCGGCGTAACGATGCGATAGTCACCCCACGGACCATTTGCATTGGGGGCTGGCGTGAATCCGTCGACGTTGTAGCTGGTCGTCGACCAGTTGCCGCCGAATGGCACGACGCTGGTTGCCGCCACCGCCTGCACTCCGGGGACGGCGGCGAGGCGGTGCATCAGCTCCGTCCATGCCGCGGTCCTGGTCGTGTCCGATGCATATCTGGCCGGCGGCAGCGCCACACCGAACGTCAGCACGTGATGGGGATTGAAGCCGGTCTCCACGGCGGACAGGCGCGCGAAGGATCGCAACAGCAGGCCACCACCGGTCAACAGGGTCAACGCCAGCGCGACTTCCGCCACCACCAGGCCGCGACGCAACAACTGCCCGCCCCGGTCCGACGTGCCGCTCCGCTCGCGCAACGCGTCGTGCTGCCCGGCGCCGCGAACGATGCCGATCGCCGGCATCAGGCCGAAGACGACGCCTGTGATCATCGCCGTGGTCACGGTGAACCAGACCACGTGCCCGTCGACATGAATGTCGGCGAGACGCGGCACGTTGGCGGGATTGGCGGCGATCAGTCCGCGAATACTCACGTAGGCGACCGCGAGCCCCGCCGCGCCTCCACACACCGCGAGCAACAGGCTCTCGGCGAGCAGTTGCCGGATCAGGTCGCGCGGCCGCGCGCCGAGCGCGGTGCGCACCGCCACTTCGCGGCGGCGTGACGCCGCCCGGGCAAGCAACAGATTCGCGACGTTGGCACACGCGATCAGCAGCACGAACCCGACGGCGCCGAGCAGCACGAGCAGCGCCGGGCGGATGTTGCCGGTCTGCACATCGGCCATCGACACGACTGACAGGGTCCAGTCGGACGGAAATTCGGCGGGGCGGTCGTGCTTGAGGCGCTGGGCAAACGCCGTCATCTCGCGGGCCGCCGCCGCGACGGTGACACCGGGCTTGAGGCGCGCCGTGAGTTGCAGATACTCGTTGGTGTAGCCGGCGGCATAGTTGGCCGGCGTGAGTTGCATCGGCGCCCACACATCGGTCGCTGGCGTCCACGGGTCGACGAACGTGGCCGGCATGACGCCCACGACCTGATACCCTTCCTCGTTGAGCGTGATCATTCGGCCGATCACGCCCCGATCGCCCCCGAACGAACGTTCCCACAGCCGGTGACTGAGGACGACGACATGGCGATGTTCGCTCTCATCGTCCGGCAACAGCCCCCGTCCGAGCAACGCGGGTACACCCAGCATCGGAAAGAACCGCCCCGTCGTCTTCCGGCCGGTGAGCGGCTCCGGTTCGCCCTGACCGGTGAGGTTGGCGCGCCATCCGGACTCGACGGCAACGTCGGCGAACGAATGCGTCTGTTCGTGGTAGTCGCGAAAACCGGCCGCGGACACCGGCGCCTGCATCTTCTGGGTGGGATAGTAGTGATAGATCGTGACGAGCTGCCCCGGGGCGCGGTAGGGTAGCGGTGCGAGCAGCACCGTGTTGACCACCGAGAAGATGGCAGAATTGGCACCGATTCCCAGCGCCAGGGTTGCGACGATGACGAAGCTGAACACCGGCGATTGACGGAACCGTCGGACGGCATAACGAACGTCACGCAGCATGGCGGATCCCGTGCGTCAGGTGAGCGTACCGCGGTTCTGTGGTGAGACTCGCACGGGCTGCGAAGGGTTGCAGCCCGTGCGTCGTACGGCATCGCCGCGCCGCTGTCGCTGGCCAATCCTACATCGAATA
Source organism: uncultured Gemmatimonadales bacterium (assembly GCA_963796635.1). Lineage (GTDB taxonomy): Bacteria > Gemmatimonadota > Gemmatimonadetes > Gemmatimonadales > GWC2-71-9 > Palsa-1233. The sequence goes on along the minus strand of CAWCMH010000001.1, from coordinate 659,044 downwards.
GCTCACGCCTCCATACACCGACCGTGGCTGGCCCGGCGTGGTGAACCCGCCCGCGACCAGCTCCGGGTAGGTCTTGTCGAACAGGTTCCGGACTTCCAGTCGCAGGACCGTGTTGCTGCCGACGAGCAGGCGCCCCGATGCGTGGAACAACGCGTACGCCGGCAATTGCACGCCCGGCTCGTCGAACGGCGTATACGGGCCTTCGACATTGGTGGACAACCGCACGGACCACGGCGCCGAGAGCTTGCCGAGGGCGAGCGCCGCGCTGCCCACATACTTGGCGGTGTTCGCGACGGTCGTGCCGGCCAGATTGTCACCGGCGTCGGTCACCTGGTCGCGATATTTCGCGTCGGTGAACGTGGCAGTGCCGTTGAGTCGAGCAAAGGCACCGAGCGGCGTGGTCAATGTGATTTCAACACCCTGCCGCCGGGAGCGCCCCCCATTGACATCAGAGAGCGTGATCGGGTCGAACGTCTGTTCATTGCTGACGTCGGTGCGGAAGAGTGCCACGTGCGCCGTCACGCCGTGGGTCACGACGTGCACGCCGGTCTCGTATGCCCACTCGGTGATGAACGGCAAGGTGGGATCCTCGATCACGCCGTCGGTGCTGCGAAAGCCGCGCGACACGTTGGCATAGATGTCGCCGATGTACCGCACGTGCAGCAGCGCGCCGACCTTGGGCGAGAAGATGCCGTGCGACGCCGACACCGTGGCGTCATCAAGCGGCGACGATCGCGTGCCGACTTCGTCGTACCGGCCACCGAGGGTGACCCGGAAATGCTGCGTCAGGTCTTCGCTCGACTGCAGAAACAGCGCGCCGGAAAGCTGCCGTGCGTCGATCAAGGCGTCCGACGAGTCCCGGGTGCGGTTGGTGGTGAACCAGCGCTGGTAATCCGACATGTCGAGGCGGCCTTCGCCCCCGACGGTCACCTGTACGCGAGCGCGCGACCACGTCAGCGCACTGGTCGCGCCCCACCCGTGGCGATTGTCGACTTCCTCGGTCTGGCCGCCGGACCCTTCGCCGCTGCCCGGCTCGGGGGGCACGGTCAGATAGAAGTTCCAGTCGCCCTGCGTGCCATACGTGGTGGTCCGCCACGACGTATTGGGATTGATGACCGTGCGCAGGCTGGCGCGCTCGATCGCGTGCCGCTTGAAGCCGCCGTCGGTGGTGTTCGATACGTTGTCGAACGCGCCGGCGTCGTACTGGTCGTTGGTGAGGAACCCGGGCGAATCCCAACCCGCGGCGTACAGCTGGGTGCCGACATCGAGCACGGTGCTGTTCGAGACCTGTTGCACCAGGCGGCCGTAGAACTGCCCCAGCTTCTGGTTGCTGTTGGGCCGCCAACCGCCGTCACGCATGCCGCGAATGCCGAGCACGAGCCCCGTCGCCGGTTTGTCGAGGCCGGTGAAGAAGGTGCCATCGACCTTGCCATACGACCCGCCGTCGAGCGTGAGCTGACTGCCACTCATGCGCTCCCGCGTGAGCACGTTGACGACACCCGCCATCGCGAAGTTGCCGTAAACCGCGCTGGTCGGGCCTTCGAGGACTTCCATGCTGGAGATGGCCTGCGGCATCAGCAGGCTGAAATCGTCGTACCCCTCGGCGTGGCCGTTGACGGGCTCGTTGATCGGGACGCCGTCGATCCAGAGCGCGATGTCAGTCGAGTGATCCGACGAAAACCCGCGGATCGACGCGTCGGATGCGAATCCCGGCCCTTGCCCTTGTTCGTGCACCTCGATGCCGGCGACCTGGCGCAACAGATCCCAGGGGTTGGTGGCGGGCGTCGCCGCGATGACGGCCGGCGTGATGCGGATGACGCTGACAGGCGCCTGTTGGGGCGTCGCGGCCGCAGTGACGGTGATGGCCTGCATCTGCACCGGTGTGCGGGTCAACGTGTCATTGCCAATGCGCGTCGTGTCGCCGCGCGTCGTATCGGATCGGGCGGGTTGCTGCGCCAACAGCGAGGCGGGTACTGCAAGCAGTACCAGCAGCGAGAAACGACTGACCACCGGGACCTCCGTGAGCGTGAGATTCGGATCGGATCGGAACGACGGTTCCGGCGATCCGGAACCGGCTCAGGCGGAGCGGCGCGGAGGACCTTGGGCGAAAGGAAGCAATTGCGGTGTGCTGGCCAGCCGATCCAGCGCCACGAACAGCGGAGCACGCGCCGCCGTCTCCACGCTCACGATCACCGGCGCGTTCGGCGCCGCCGGCAGTCCGCCGATCCCGAGGGTGGCGAACGCGGCACTGCAGCATGGGGGCAGCTGGCCCGGCGTGTGATGACCGGGCGCAGTGTGCCCCGGCATCGTCATGGAGGCGCAGGGCGCGCCGTCTGACATCGCCTCGGCGTGCGCCAGCGCCGACACAGGGGTGGCGAGCGTCGCGACGGCCATCACACCGGCGGACAATCGACGCAGCAGCGGGGAGTTCAGCAGCATGAGCGCGAATAGTGGCACAGCAGGGGACGGCAGCGCAAGCGACCCGTCATCCTTCGATCAGCGCGGCGAGCGCCAGCCACGGCCCCTTCTGGCGCTCGCAGACCACCCGGATCGTCGCGAGAATCGGCACGGCGAGAAACGCACCCGGCACACCCCAGACCGCCCACCACGCCATCACACTCACCAGAATGGCGGCGGGGTTGAGGCGCAGGCTACGCCCATAGGTCACCGGACTCACGAGGGAATTCTGCACCGTGGTCACGACGAGATACAACGCCGGCGCCAGCAGCACGTGCGGACCGTTGGAATTCGCGAGGCCGACCAACGTGAGCAGGATGACCATCGTGGCACCGCCGAGATACGGAAAGAACTCGGCTACAAACGCCATCGCACCCCACACCGGCGGGACCGGCATGCCGATGATCGCCATGGCGATCGCGATGAACGTCCCCTGCACCAGATTGATCAGGGCCAGCAGCGACAGGTAGCGCGACACGATCGATTGGACGTCGTCGCCCACGTCGACCAGGGCGCGCGCCAGCGGCGACGTGGCACCGCGCTGGGCCAGCCGCTGGCGAACGTGGTTCCCCGCCGCCAGGAAGAACAGCGTCAACAACAGAATTTCGATGAACCCGCTGGCAATCTCGGCGGCGGTGCCGAAAATACTCGACAGAATCGGCAGGACATGCACCGCGCTTGTCGACGGTGCTGTCGTCGCTGATGCGCCCGCGGTGGAATCACGATGCGATGCTGCCGTGTCACTCGCGGGACCGCTGTCGCGCATCGCCGCCGTCTCGGAGGACAGGAAGGTCCCCAGTCGGTCGAGTGGGCGGGGCAACGTCTTGAGCTTGGCGCTGGCGGTTTCGGCCACCTGCGGCAGCTGCCGCGCGAAGTTCTGCATCGGCGGCGTGAGCGCGTACCCGACCGCCCAGAGCAACGCCAGCCCGCCGACGATCAGGATGCCGGCGCCCACCGGCGTCGGTACGTGACGGGCTTCCATGCGGCGCACCAGCGGGCGCAACACAATCGCCAGGATGAACGCAATCGCGACGGGAATCAACACTTCTCGTCCGAACCGCAACAGCGCGATGGCCGCGACGAGCTGAACCATCGAGCGTCAGCTACCCATCATGCGCGCCAGCGGCGTGAGCGCGCCGCCCTGGCGGTCGCAGACGATCCGCAAGGTTGCCAGAATCGGCACGGCGAGAAAGGCGCCCGCCGCGCCCCAGACGAACCACCAGATGATCACGCTGATCAGGATCGCCGCCGGATTGAGTTCCAGGCCGCGCCCGTACACGACGGGCGAGACCACATTGTTCTGCACCGTGGTGATCACCAGATACAGGATCGGTCCCAGCAACGCATGGCCGGTACCGTGGGTCGTCGCAAATCCCACCAGTGTCAGCAGCGTCACCATCGTGATGCCGCCGAGGTACGGAAAGAATTCCGCCACAAAGGTGAGCACGCCCCAGATGACGGGCGCGGGAAAACCGATCGCCCAGGTGGCCAGACCGACCGCGGCGCCCTGCGCGATGTTGATCAACGTAGTCATGCGCAGGTAGTGCGCCACACACGACTGTACTTCCTCCCCCACTTCGGCCACCGCCGCCGCGCCGCGACTGCGTCCCATCCGCTTCCGCCAGCTACTGCCGCCGGCCAGAAAGAAGATCAGGAGCAGCAGCGTCTGCAACGTCCCGGTGAGCAGCTCGGTCGCGGTGCCGAACACGCGTCCGATCAACGGGCCGGTGTCTGGCGTCGCCGTGTTGCCCGTGGCCGCGGAACGTTGCGCCTGGGCGGGGGACGCCGCCGGCGTCGACCGGGGGGTCGAGTCGTTCGACAGCGCGGGGGCCACGGCGTGCAGGCTCGGAATCGCCTGGGCCAGCCCGTTGAACGGCGCGGGCAACGTCCGCAACTTGTCTCGTGCCTGATCGACGGCCTGCGGCAGTTGTGTCGCGAAGCCCTGCACGGCAGGCGCGAGGTTGCGCACGGCACCGGCGATGATGACGAGCAGGCCCAGAATCAGCAACGGCGCCGAAACGGGCGGCGGCACGCGCGCGCGTTCGAGCCAGTGCACGATCGGACGGAACACCGTTGTCAGCATCAATGCGAGCACGATCGGCATGAACACCACCCGCCCGAAATAGCACGCCGCCAGCGTGGCCACGACGGCGAGGACGCCGGTGGCGATCGCGGTTTCCCGCGCGTAGGTCTTGGCGGTGGTTTCGGTCACGTCGGAATCGAAGACGCGCCGGATACGTCCGTGCGCACGCGCATGGGTGGCTTTCAGCTGATGAGGGGCCGGTTGCCCGCCCGACAATCAACGCGAGGACCGCAACCGGGGCAATGACACTGGCGAACCTGGCGTCCGCCAGCGTCGCGCCGGCCGACTGGACCAGCGCCGATTCCGGGCGCCCTCGTCAGGGTTGTGGCGCCACCACCGTCAGCTGACTGCGATATCGCGCGGCGAGCGCCGGCCGATGCCAGGCAGCGTACAGGGCCACCAGCCGCCGCGTGTTCACCTGGGTGCGCACGTCCGCCGCACCAATGGTGCGCACAAACAGCGATTCGGCGGCCAGCAGTGTCCGTTCGGCGCGCGGGTACTGCCGCAGCAGCACGTAATGTTCGCCGAGCACGCCTTCGGCACTGGCCACGCCCCAGCTGCTGTCGCCCAGATACTTGCGGCGCAGTGCGAGGCTTTCCAGCAACGCGGCGCCGCCGGCCGCCGTATCGCCGAGCTGGTCGAGGCTGCGTCCCAGCGTCTGGAGCGCGGCGGCAATCGACGGATGGCTTTCCGGCAACGACTTGCCACGCAAGGCGAGAATCTGGCGCGAGTATTCGGCGGCTTCGCGATAGCGCTTCTGGTCGAAGATGAACATCGAATAGTTGAACAACGTGTGGTTGTAGTCGGGATGGTCGGGCCCGAGCAGCGCCCGGCGCCATCGGAGGGTCTGCACATACGCGCTTTCGGCCGGGACGGACTTGCCTTCGTAATCGAGCGTGGATGCCAGCGCGTCTTCGACGTCCGCGACGCGCACGTCCGGGCCGTGATGATTGTGCTGCAGAATCGCGAGCGCCTGCCGCGCCAGTGTTTCGGCTTCGGCAAGCCGTCCCTGGTCTCCCACGGCGACCGCGATATCGTGCAGCGAGAGCGCGACCGGATCGCTGCCGGCGCCGTAGGCGCGTCGCTGGATGGCCAGCGCCTGACGATGTTGCCGCTCGGCGTCGGCTTCACGGCCCTGATCATGCGCCAGCGACCCTTCGTCGCCGAACAGGAGCGCCGCGACGGTGTCCGGCAGGGCGACGCCTGACGCCCGCATGGCGTCGGCTCGCTGAAGCATCGTCTGCGCGCTGTCGAGCTCGCCCTTGGCCAGGAACAACTCTCCCAGCCGCGTCAGGTCGACGACCGCCTGCGCGCTGCGCCCGCCCTTCGTGACCACGTCGATCTGCAACGCTCGCCGCAGGTGTGGTTCGGCATCGTCGAAGCGGCCGAGCCCCTGATAACTCTCCCCGATCACGGTTTCGAGTTCGGCCCGGACGTCCGGCGACGCTGACAGCTGATCGTCGATCCGCCGCGCCGCGGAGTCGAGGACTTCCGACACTTGCACGTCGCGACGCCCATTGTCCGGTTGCACCGAGGCAAGCAGTCCGCGCAGAAATGCGCTCACCTGCTGCGCCTGGATCTGTTCCGCCCTCGCGCGGTGCCCCTGCACCATCGCCACCACCGCACCGGCCACCAGGCCGACCAGGAGTGCCACCGACACGACGCTCGCCACCACGTTGCGCTGCACGAATTTCCGGAATCGATAGCCGCCCCAGTCACGGTGCGCCCGGACCGGCTGGCCGGCGAGGTATCGCCGCACGTCATCGCTGCATGCTTCGACGGACGCATACCGCCGGCGCGCATCGCCCTGCAGCGCCGTCAGCACGATCGCATCGAGATCACCACGCAGGCGCCGCCGCACGCGCCCGCGGCCGCGGTCCCGCAGATGGCCCGCGGTGACGTCTGTCACCACCGAACTGGGCCGCGGCACCGGCGTATCCAGCACGGCGCGCTCGATGTCGACCAGGGCGCGGCTCGACACGACGTGCGGCCGGCGGTCGGTCAGCAACTCGAACAGGATCACGCCCAGAGAATACAGGTCCGACGCCGTCGTCAGCAGCTCGCCGCGGATCTGTTCGGGCGACGCATACTCGGGGGTGAACGCCCGCGCGCCTCCGCGCGTCAGCGGCAGCGGGACATCGCCGGGATCGGTATCGACGCTTGCCAGCAGCTTCGCGATGCCGAAATCGAGCAGCTTGACGCGGCCATCCGTGGTCACGAGGATGTTGCCCGGCTTGAGATCGCGGTGAATGATCAGGTTGCGATGGGCGTGCTGCACCGCATCGCACACCTGCCGGAAGAGCGCCAGGCGATCGCGCAACGGCGTCCGGTGCACCGTGCACCATGCGGTGATCGGCGCGCCATCGACGAATTCCATGACCAGGAACGGTCGCCCATCCGGCGTCACGCCCCCATCGAGCAGGGTCGCGATGTTGGGATGGTTCAGCGTGGCGAGGATCTGGCGCTCGCGGCGGAATCGCGCCAGCGTCACGTCGGAGTCGATGTCCCGCTGCATCAACTTGATCGCCACCCGCTGCTGGTACTGATCGTCGGCGCGCACGGCGGCGTACACCGCACCCATCCCGCCCATGCCGATCAGCGCCGTGACGACGTACGGTCCGAGGCGTTCACCCACCAGCGACGCCGCGCCCGCGGGAATCAACGCGGCCGCCGCATCGCCCGGCGACTGCAGCGCCGAGGCAGTGGTGAGCGATGCGGCGATGATTTCCTCGAGTTCCCGGCGCAGCGCCGCGTCGCCGCCGGCGAGTTGCGCGAGCGCTGTACGCCGGGCATCGGGCGGGAGGTCGATCACCGCGTCGAACAGTTCGCGCAATCGGCGCACTCGCGTGAGGTCCGCGGTCACGATCCCTGCCTCGGCACGATCTCCAGTTCTCGCGCCAGCCACCCCTTGGCGAACTGCCAGTCGCGCTTGACGGTGGCGGGCGACGTCCCGAGCGCCTCGGCGATTTCGGGCACGGTCAACCCACCGAAGAATCGCAACTCGACGACCTGCCCCCAGCGCGCGTCGACGGCCGACAGTCGCGCGAGGGCGTCGTCGAGTGCCAGCATGTCGAGCGTATTGTTGCCGTGCCCCGCGAGGGCATCATCGAGGGTGACCTGCATGCCCGGCCCACGCTTGGCCGCCTGCCGCGCGCGCGCGTGATCGACCAGGACACGGCGCATCACGCGCGACGCGGCGCGGAGAAAATGCGTGCGATCGTCGAAACCGTGTTGCGTGCCGCCCAGCAGCCGGAGAAATGCTTCGTTGACCAGCGCGGTCGGCTGCAGGGTGTGATCGGGCCGCTCCCCCGACATGTGGCGTTCCGCGATGCGATGCAGTTCGGCGTACATCAGCGGGAGGAGCTGGTCCAATGCCTCCGGACGGCCAGCGCGCGCCTCGCGCAGCAGTTGGGTAACGGTCTGTGGACCGGGGAGATCGGCCGGCGTCGGCAACAAGCGCTCGAGATGTGGGGGGCGTGCTCCGAAAAACTACACTCAAAACCGGTTCGGGATGAGCCCGTGCGCCTGACGTTTCCCCCGTGAAGTCGCCTCCATCAGCACGGGGCCACGCGATTCCCGATTCTCACGACCATGATGCGCTCGATCCTGGCGAGCCCGTGCCCCGACCCCGGCGTCTCCGCCAGCCGCGGTCGACAGCGTGCCCCACGGGTGCGATACTTCCCGGTCCATCCTCCGGGAAGCATCGCATGCACCGCCTGACCAGTCTTGCCGTGGCCGCCGGGTCCGCCGTTGCCTTGGCCGCCGCACGCGTCCCGGCGCGCGCCATGCCGAACTCGCGCGACGTTCGCGCCGATACCAGCCGCCTCCGCGGCTTCTCGCCCGACGGCTCCCGCGCCGAACGCAGCTGGGAAGCCAGGCTCCAGGCCGTCCCGTTACCCGATTCGATCCGGGAATACATGCGCCACTTGTCGGCGCGGCCGCACCACGTCGGGTCGCCCTACGATCATGCCAACGCCCAATGGGTACTCGCAAAGTTGCAGGCGGATGGATTCGACGCGCACATCGAGCAGTTCGACGTACTCTTTCCGACCCCGCTCGAGCGCGTGGTCGAGCTGGTGGCCCCGACGCACTTCACGGCCGCACTCAACGAGCCGGCCGTGCCCGGCGACCCGACATCGACGCAGCACAGCGAGCAGTTGCCGCCGTACAACGCGTATTCTGCCGACGGCGACGTCACGGCACCGCTGGTCTACGTCAACTACGGCGTGCCGGCCGACTACGACGAACTCGCGCGTCATGGCATCTCCGTCAAGGGTGCCATCGTGATCGCGCGCTACGGCGGATCGTGGCGCGGGATCAAGCCGAAGGTCGCCGCCGAGCACGGCGCGGTGGGGTGCCTGATCTATTCCGATCCACGCGACGACGGCTATGCCGACGGCGCCGTGTTCCCCGCCGGTCCGATGCGGCCCGCCGATGGCGTGCAGCGCGGCAGCGTGGCCGACATGCCGACGTACCCGGGCGATCCGCTGACGCCAGGCGTCGGCGCGACCCGGGACGCCAAGCGGCTTTCGCTGGCCGACGCGAAGACCTTGACCACGATTCCGGTGCTGCCGTTGTCGTACGGCGACGCCCAGCCATTGCTCGCGGCGATCGGCGGCCCCGTGGTTCCCTCGTCGTGGCGGGGTGGGTTGCCGATTACCTACCGGTTTGGTCCAGGGCCTGCGCGCGTGCATCTGCGCGTCAAGTCGGACTGGTCGCTGCACCCGATCTACGACGTGATCGCCACGATTCCCGGCAGCGTCGAGCCCGATCAGTGGGTGATCCGCGGGAACCACGAAGACGCCTGGGTCAACGGCGCGCAGGATCCGTTATCGGGATTGTCGGCGGAGCTGGACGAGGCGCGCGCCCTCGGCGCCCTGCTCAAGCAGGGCTGGCGTCCGCGCCGCACCATCGTCTACGCCATGTGGGATGGCGAGGAACCAGGCCTGCTCGGCTCGACCGAGTGGGTCGAAACCCATGCCGACGAACTGCGCGCCAAGGCGGTCGCCTATCTCAATACCGACAACAGTGACCGCGGCTATCTCGGCATGAGCGGATCGCACGTCCTCCAACATTTCATCAACGATGTGGCCCGCGACATCACCGATCCCGAAACGGGGCTGTCGCTGTGGAAGCGCGACCAGCTGCGCGACATCGAGAACGGATCGGCGGCGAGCCGTCGGGAGGCCCGGCAGGATCCCGATCTCCACATTGGCGCGCTGGGTTCGGGGTCCGACTACAGCCCCTTCCTGCAGCATCTCGGCATCGCGTCGCTCGACCTGGGGTTCGACGGCGAAACCCGCGGCGGCATTTACCACTCCGCGTACGACGATTTCTACTGGTACACGCATTTCAGTGACACGTCGTTCGTGTACGGACGGGCACTGGCCCAGACCGTGGGCACCGCGATCATGCGCCTCGCCGACGCCCGCCTGATTCCGTACGAATTCGGCGACCTCGCGTCGACCGTGCATGGGTACGTCGACGAACTCAAGGAGCTGGCGAGCGCGCGCGCCGACGCGGCGCATGAACGCAATGAGGAGCTGGATGAGGGTGTCTTCGCGGCGACGTCGGACCCGCATGAGCCCACCGTTGCCCCGCCGCGCGACTCGGTGCCGCCGCATTTCAATTTTGCACCCCTCGACAACGCCGCCGATGCACTGACTGCAAGTGCGCACCGGTACGCGGCCGCAGTGATGAAGGCGCGGGCGCGCGACGACAGCATTCCCGACACCACCGTCATGCGGGTCAACGCCATCCTGCTCGAGAGCGAACGCGCACTGACCGATTCCGTGGGCCTTCCCGGACGGCCGTGGTACGTCCATGAACTGTACGCCCCGGGTTATTACACGGGCTACGGCGTCAAGACGATGCCGGCGGTGCGGGAAGCCATCGAGCAGGACCGGTTCGGCGAGATCGACGGCGACGTATCGCGCGTCGCGGCGGCGCTGCGCGCCGAGGCGGCGGTGCTCGATCGAGCGAGCGCCGTGCTGGACGGCAGCGGCGGATGATCCACTGATGTCGCGCGCGTTTGTCCGCGAAGACGACGGCCACGAGCCGCCGCCGCCGACCTACGAGCTGCCCGATCGTGGCGACCCCGCCTTTGCGCGCGCGGCCGCGGTCGCCCTGCTGAAGGGCGCGGCCCACAGCGACATCGCGTCGGCGGAAGCGGCCACCGGCATCCGCTGGGGCGAGGCGGCGCTAGTGCCGTTGGTCGAGGATCTGCGCGCGCACGCCGACGCGGCCGGTGACGACCGCCTGATGCAGGTGGCCGACCGGTACCTGCGGGTGGCGCGGGCGGGCCCCCAACCCTGACGCCCGGGCCAAGCGCCCCGCATCGGCCGATGCCCGCGGGTCGCTACTGGCCCGGCTGGATCACCACGTTGCGGTACTCGATCGACGTGTGATCGCCCTGCAGCATGATCGGCCCCGGCGCACCCTCGTTACTGTCGAGCGCACCGCCGGTGATCCCCGGAATCGCCTGATTGCAGATCACCTGGTGTCCGTTCAGCACCACCGTCACCATCCGACCCACCAGCGTGATGTCGAATGTCTGCCACGCACCGGGCGGCAGTCCCGCCTCTTCGCTCGGCACGAGAAAGCCGTAGATCGAGGCGAGATGATCGTCGGCCGGCTCCTGCCCGCGCGTGTCCTCAACCTGCACTTCGTAGCGCCCACGCAGATACACGCCGCTGTTGCCATCGGCCGGATAGCGGAACTCGACATGCAGCTTGAAGTCCCGGAATTTTTGCGTGGTGATGAGATTGCTCGCCGGCCGAGGACTGGTGAGCACACCGTTGATCACCTTCCACTGGTTCACGCTCCCGCTCGGCATCCACCCGCTCAGGTCCCGATGATTGAACAGCGCAACCGGCGTGCCCCAGGTGACGTGCGCCGCGGCGTGCAGCAGCGGCGCCCGCACGCCAATCCATGGCATGCTGTGCCCCGCCGCGTCGACCATCGTACCGATCAGCGAATCGTTGCGCAGCGTCGCGCTGAATCGCAGGTCGCTGCCGGCATCCCACTGTGGCGGGATGGTGAAGTGCATCGTGTCGCCGCTGAAGAAGACCTGCGAGATCGGTCGCGCACTGCCGTACTGGCCCACGAACCGGCCCACCAGCGTCTTCACGCCCGACAACTGTACTTCGAGCCACGACGGGAACGCCGGCGCCGGCGCGGGCGGGGTCACGGTGATGTCCCAGCGGCCGATCGGAGTCGGCGCCTGCGCGCGTGCCGCGACAGCGACGCCGACCAACATCATGGTGCCCAGGGCGATGGCTTTCATCTTCATCCTCGTTGAGTTCGACGCGCTCATTGACAGAATCGGTACCGCGGCGCAGCATTGGACGTGTCCATCAGCATGGCTCCGAGACAACGACCCGGCATCGCGTGGTGCCTGGCACTGTTGGCTGCGTGTTCAGCCGGCGCAGCGTCCGACTCCACGGGATCATCCGGAGGCTCGTCGCAGACGCCCGCGTACACCGGCGCTTTCCATTCCGTCGCACACACGGCCGCAGGGAGTGCCGCAATCTATCTGACCGGCGGCAGCGCACAGCTACGGCTGACGAGCACGTTCGCCACGCAGGCCAATCCGAACCTCGAGGTCTGGCTGGTCGCCGCGCCCGACGAGACCGACAACCAGGGTGTGCTCGACGCTCAGCACGTCAGCCTGGGGCCACTCAAGAGCGCGAGTGGCGCGCAGTCCTACGATATTCCGAGCGGCGTCGACTTGACGCAGTACCGGTCGGTCACGGTGTGGTGCGTCGAGGCAAACGTCAATTTCGTGACCGCCCCGATGACGATGCCGTAACGGCAAAGCCCCGCAGGCGTCGGGCCACCTGCCTGGCGAACACCACGCCGACACCGGTGCGGGCGAGCCCGACGCGATGCAGCTGGGCCACGGTCCACCGGTTGCAATCGTACCACCACGAGTAGCGCCGCAACCCCTCGTAGAATCGTCCGGCGTATCCCTCGACCGGGGGAAACTGCCGTGAACGGTCTACCGCCATCGCGAGCGTGCCAGCCAACGCGCGCAATTGCGACGCATCGACGGTGCGCTCGTAGCGCGACAAGCCTGGCCACGCCGACGGATCGGGTGGCGTGCGCCATCCCTGCACGTACGCGACCGACCGGCCGGAAAGAAACAGGGCGGCCAATCCGGCGAGGGCGCCCGGATGCAACGCCATGTAATAGCGCCGGTCACCCCAGGCATACTCGACAAATGGCGCATCCTGGTCGTTGGCGGGGCCGAACTGCCACGCGACGGGCTGGGGAAGGATGATCGACGTGTGATGACCCCAGTCGGCCAGATAGATGCGGTATTGCGCCGGCGGCGGCGCACTGAGCACGCGGGGCGCTCGCTCCGGCTGCGGCAACTCCACGATCACCATCGGATATGCGACCGCGATGGCGAGTCCCACCGCGACGGCGACGCGCAGATGCCGAACGCTCAGCTGCACGACACGCGGGTCACGCGAACCCGGCGGGCCGCTCGCCAGTCACGCCGAACGCGTGTTCCAATGCCAGCCCCACGCGACCCAGGGTGCCCTCGTCGAACAGCCGTCCCACCAGCGTGATACCGTGCGGCACGCGGCGCGGCGGATCGAAATGCGGCAACGGATGCGCCGGATCGGGCGCCCAGTCGCTCCGGGCTTCGGACACGTTCACGAAGCCGGCCCGCAGTGTCAGCGACGGATGACCGGTGAAATTGGTGATGGTGAGCTGCTCATCGCGCAGGGACGGCACCAGCAACAGGTCGACCTGCGTGAACACGCGCGCCATTTCCATCGCGACCCGTCGCCGCATGCGGTCGGCCTGCACGGTGTCGACCGCCGAAAAGAAGCGCGACTGACGAAACAGGTTGGGCCATGCGTCCTTGACCTGCATCCGGAGTTGATCCATCCGGTTGTCGAGCGTCAGGTCCTCGAACGCGGCCGCGCCTTCGGCAAAGAGAATCGGCATCATCGAGTCGTAGGGCCAGTCGGGCAACGTGACGGGCACGGGCACCAGGCCCACGGACTTGATGGCGTCGAGCGCGGCGCGATCCACGTCGGTGGCCGGCGGTTGCTGCATCCACGGCGCGATGTATCCGATCTTGAGGCCGGTCACCGGTGCCGTCGCGTCGAAATCGAGCCGGCTTGGCACGCTCGACGGATCGCCGGCGTCCGGCCCGCTGATCGCCTGCAGCACGAGCAGGGTGTCCTCGACGCTGCGCGCCATGGGGCCGAGCTTGTCGAGCGACCAGCACAGGGTCATGGCGCCGGAGCGCGCGACGCGCCCGAACGTGGGGCGCAATCCGGTCACGCCGCAGCGCATCGACGGGCTCACGATGCTGCCGTCGGTTTCGCTGCCGATCGCGAACGCGACGAAGCCCGCCGCCGTGGCGGCCCCGGGACCGGCGCTCGATCCCGACGCGCCCTCCTCGAGCACCCACGGATTCAAGGTCTGGCCGCCGAACCATATGTCGTTGAGTGCGAGGGCGCCCATCGACAGCTTCGCGACCAGCACCGCGCCTGCGTCATCGAGCCGCCGCACCACTGCCGAGTCCTCCGCCGGCACGCGATCGCGGAATGGCGCCGCGCCATAGGTGGTTGGAATGCCCGCGGTGTCGAGCAAATCCTTGACGCCATACGGAATGCCGTGCAGCGGACCGCGGTACCTGCCCGCGCGGATTTCGGCATCGGCCTGGCGCGCACGCGCCAGCGCATGATCGCGCGTCAGCGTGATGATGGCATTGACCTTGGCGTTGAGGCGGGCGATGCGGTCGAGATAGATGCTGGTCAGCCGCTCCGACGCGAGGGCACGCGACGCGATCCAGCGCGACAGGCTTGTCACTGGCGCGAAGGCAATGTCGACATCCTGCGCGGGGAGCGGCGCGTGAGCGTCGGCACTGCGCACGAAGCGATCGCGCGACGATCCGGTGACAACACCGGGCAGCACGGGATTCCAGATGGCGGCCGGCGCATCCGTCGGCGCGAGTGCGAATTGTCGCGGCCCGGTGCGGCGCTCGAGATAGGGCGCCATCGACTGGCGCCAGGACGCCGCCGCCTGCGTGCGCTGCGCCGGCGTGAATGTCACTTGCGCCAGCTTCTCCGCCTCGGCAAATGTTGCCGGTGTCACGTCCGGCCCGGCCCCCGGGGCGGTCCCGAACGTTGGTGGGGCGCCTGGTGCCGGTGTGCCGGCCGACGGCGCCTGCGGCGCCTCGTGATCGCGGCACGCGACGACGGTGGTGAGAATCGCGAGCGGAGCCTGGATCAGGAACTGACGCCGTGTGTTCACCGGGACCCTCCCAGCCGAATGTCCGCAGCATGCGTGCTCATTGTCCTACCGGACCAAATCGATAGCACCAGGCCTCGCCCTCGAGTACCGTTTCGCCATCCTCGCGCCAGACACGAACTGCCAGCTGCGACACCGGCTTGGTCTCGTGCACCTTGAGGACGACGGCTTCGGCCGTGATGGTGTCGCCGATGTACACGGGCGCGGTGAATTTCCAGTTCTGACTGAGGAACACGGTGCCGGGCCCGGGAAGGTCGGTTGCCACGAGCGCGTGCAGCAGGCCGGTCGTCAGCCCGCCCTGCACCACCAGCCGGCCGAACTTCGTCGCGGCCGCAAATACCGGATCGAAGTGCAACGGATTGTAGTCGCCGGTGATTTCAGCATACATCCGCACGTGCTCCGCCGTGAATTGCTGCGACCGCGTTGCACGCTGGCCGATGATCAACATCGCGTCTCCTGCGTTCGTGGACCGCGACCTATGGATGCCGGACCCACACGTTGTTCTCCGGATGGATATCCGGTAGCTGATGGTCCGGATCGACGATGACGGAATCGAGCGGCGTCGTGGTCGGCACGTCGAACGTCCACGTGCCGGTGTTCTGCCAGATCTCGACCGGCAACGTGACGGTGTGGATGCGTCCCGACGTTTCGCGCACGCGTGCCGTCACAGGCATCGGCAGCGAGTCGAGATTGGCGATGGTGACCAGCGCACCTTTCGCGGGGTCGTCGTCGATGTACGCCACCTTCTCGACGGCCTGATCGACGCCCCACCGCCGGACGAACCAGCCCCGCCAGAACCATCCCAGGTCCTCGCCGGCCACATCGTCGATGGTACGGAAGAAATCGTCCGGCGTCGGATGGCGGTACGCCCAGCGGCGGATGTATTCGCGGAAGGCGGTATCGAACCGGTCGTGGCCGAGAATCAGCTCACGCAGCATCACGAGGCCGAGCGCCGGCTTGTAGTACTCGATCGCGTGCCGGTAGGTCTCCGACACGGCGTCGGCTGGCGTGAGGATCGGCGGCGCATCCGGATCGAGCAGCCAGGGCACGAACTCGCGCGCCGGATCGCCACCCTTGGGCGCGTACTCGCCGTCGCGCTTGGGCGCGTATTCACCGTGATTGAAGGCATCCGACGCGTAGATATCGATGAAGGTATTGAAGCCCTCGTCCATGAAGGCGTAGCGACGTTCGTCGGAGCCGACCAGCATCGGAAACCAGTCGTGCCCGATCTCGTGGGCCGTCACGCCCCACAGGTCGGCGCCCTTCGATGCGTAATCGCAGAAGACGATGCCGGGATATTCCATCCCGCCGACCGGTCCGCCGACGTTGACGGCGACCGGCCAGGGATACTCGTACCATTGTTTCGAGAAGATCTCCATCGCACCCTTCAGGTATTCCGTCGACCGCCCCCACGCCGAGTCACCGGCGCTCTCGACCGGATATACCGACATCGCCATGACCGCCCGTCCGCTCGGCACGTTGACACGCGCGGCATCCCAGAGGAAGGCGGTCGATGCGGCCCACGATACATCACGGGTGTTGCGCATGCGGAAGTGCCATGTCCGGGTACCGTTGACGGGGTGCCCGGCCAACCGCTCGACTTCGGCCGCCGTGCGGATCATGACGGTCGTGTCGCTGCGTCGGGCCCGGTCGAGCCGCGTGCGCTCCGCCAGGCTCAGGGTGCTGTCGGGATTCTCGAGCTCGCCGGCGCCGGCCACGAGCAACCCGGCGGGCACCGTCACCGAATAGTCGTAGTCACCGTAATCGAGATAGAACTCGCCGTTGCCGAGGAAGGGCAGCGTATTCCAGCCACGGACATCGTCGTAGACCGCCATGCGTGGATACCATTGCGCCACATCGAAGATCGACCCGTTCTTCGAGGCAATCCAGCCGTCGCGCGCGATTTCACCCTGCGGGATGACGAACGAGTACGTGATCGCGATGCGCACGCTCCCGCCGTGCGGCGCAACCGGCCGTGCCGGGATGATGCGCATCCGCGTGTCGGTCCTGAGGTAGTCCGCCGCGGCCAATGACTGCGCCGACCCGATGCGCACCGACGCCAGGGTGAATCCGCCCGTCGGGGTCTCGCGCGTCGCGAGGGGGTTGATGCGCTGGCTGCGTGACCCGGCGGCCAGCCGATCCTGGTCGAGCTGCAGCCAGAGCACGTGCAAAGTGTCGGGGCTGTTGTTGACGTAGGTGATCGTCTCGCGACCGGTGATGGCGTGCCGTGCCGTGTCGAGCGATGCAATGACCCGGTAGTTCGCGCGGTTTGACCAGTACGCGGGCCCCGGTGCCCCGCTACCGCTGCGATACACCGTGCCGGGCGCACTGAGGAACGTCTCGTCGAAGGCCGCGCGCGGGTCGTAGTGCGACACACGCTGCCCCGAGGCGACGTGCGTGCATGCCGCCAACACGATGAGCGCTGCCACGTCGTGCCGAATCATGAAGGCCTCCATGCGCTGCGGACGGTGCGCCGCCGGGGGAGGCGGATGTCGTTCGCTGGCGCAGGCGAGTACCACGAAGGGGGTCCCTCCGCGAGTCGGGATCCCCCTTCGGGCACTACGGCGTCATCGAGCGAGACCGGCGAGCAGAGTCCGCCGATCAACCGCACTCTGAGAAGCCGCCTTGATCCCTCGCTACGCTCGGGATGCCATGTCTGCGGCCCGTCATCACGATCAACCGCACTCTGAGAAGCCGCAGACATGGCATTTCGCGCAGCCCTCGGCGTATTCCAGTTGCGACCCGCAGTCGGGGCAGGCCCCGGCCAGCGGCTCATGCATCCCACCAAGCGACATCTGTTCGCCCGCATTGCCGGTAACGCGCACGGGTGGCGCGTCGGCGTCGACCGTGGTCATCGCGTCGGCCGGTGACGCGCCGGGTACGCTGAGCAGTTCCTGCTGCACGCCCATCTTGTCGGTCGCGTACTTCTCCAGCGCAATCCCGACGGCGTCGGGCACACTCATCACCTTGTTGGGGCCGAGCCCGATCGCCCGATCGGACGAGATGCCGCGCAACTGGCGGTGAATCGCCTTGAGCGGAATGCCCGAACGCAATGCCAGCGAGATCAGCCGACCGACCGCCTCGACGTCGGCCATCAACGCGCCGCCGGCCTTGCCGAGCGACATGAAGACCTCGAACGGCTGGCCCTTGTCATCCTCGGTGATCGTGACGTACAGGTCGCCCAGCGGCGTCGACACCCGGCGCGTCGACCCGCGCAACAGCTCGGGGCGCGACCGTTTCTGCCGGCGCTGCAGGTTCTCGCTCTCGAGTTCGTGGACCATCTGCCGGAGCTGCACGATTTCGGCCTCGAGCTCGACCACGTTGGCGGCCGCATCGGCCGCGACGGCGCGGGGATCGGCTGGTTCATCGGTGGTCGTTGCCGACGCGCCATGCATCTGCAAGTCGCCGCGCGCCTGTGACGCCCCCGACGCGGTGGCCTGCTCGTGCACCTTCTTCGCGGTGGACCCGGTCGACAGCACCTGCATGTCGCGCGAACCGTCGCGGTAGACCGTGACGCCCTTGCACCCCAATTCATAGGCCAATCGATAGATCTGCTCGACGTACTCCTCGGTGGCGTCGTTCGCGAAATTGCAGGTCTTGGAAATCGCCGAATCGTTGTATTCCTGGAACGCCGCCTGCATCCGGATGTGCCACTCGGGCGCGATCTCGTTCGCCGTCACGAAGACCCGCTGCCACCGCGCGGGCACCTCGGTGAAGTTGATGTGTCCGTGCTCGGCGATCCGGCGCATCAGATCCTCGCTGTACCAGCCCTCCCGCTGCGCGATCGCGACGAAATCCTCGTTGACATCCGGCATCAGCACGTTGGCCTGGTTGCGCATGAACGCGACGGCAAAGAGCGGTTCGATCCCCGACGAGCAGCCGGCAATGATCGAAATCGTGCCGGTCGGCGCCACGGTGGTGACGTTGCAATTGCGGAGCTTCCGCATCGGCCGGATGCGTTCGCCATCCGCGTCGCGCGCGCAGCTCGCGTCGGGCCCCCAGATGCTCTTTTCCCATTCGGGAAAGACACCGCGCAGCGTGGCGAGGCGCTCGGACTCGTTCTTGGCCTCGTCGTCGACGAACTGCTGGATCCGGCGCCCCAGGTCGACCGCGTCGTCGGAGTCGTAGGGCAAGCCCAGCCGGATGAAGAGGTCGGCGAGCCCCATCACGCCGAGGCCGATGCGGCGGATGCGCTGCGCCAGCGCGGTGATCTCGGGCAGCGGATAGTGGTTGGCGTCGATGACGTTCTCGAGGAAATGCGTGCTCAGCTGCACGGCGCGCCGCAGCCGCTCCCAGTCGATGTCGCCGGGCTCGGTGACGAAGGCGCCGAGATTGATCGAGCCCAGGTTGCAGACGTCGTAGGGCAGGAGCGGCTGTTCGCCACAGTTGTGCACCACGAAGCCGTTGGCCACGAAGGAATGCGTCAGCGGCTCGGTCAGGTCGTACACCATTTCTTCGCCCACCAGATCAAGCGACGCGAAGCGCGCGGTGAATCGTTCGCGGTACGGTCCGCGCATGCCATACTCGGCGAGGCGCTGTGACAGCGTCTCCATCTTCGAACCAAGCAGCCCGACTTCGCTGGCGAACCGGGTCACGTTGTCGCGACCGATCACCAGGTCGTGATCCGGCTGGCACGCATAGTCAGCGCCACCGAACGGCATCACCCGTGCCGCATGGCGATCGGCGTAGATGCGCGACGCGATTCCGAAATTGAGGAGCATACGCTGCACGTCGCGCAACAGTGGTGAAGAAATCGAGGTCAACCGCACCGACACGCCCTTGTCCGGGTGGCCGGCGACGTGACCGTCGGCCGTGAAGAGCGCCTGCAGAAAACCGCGCTGCATCGCTTCGGCACCCCGAAGCACGGCGGGCGGGACGCCGCTCAACCTGGTGCTCGCCGTGACGCCGAACCTGGCAGCGATGGTCTCGCGCAACCGCAGCGAACTCACGGTCGCCATGCCGCGCGACGGAATGTCGACCACACCGACAGCGCGACCCGATACACCGATCATGGCATTGACGTCGTGGGCGAATGTCTCCGCAAGCGCGCGATCGTCCTGCCAGAAGCCCAGCACTGCGCCATGGCCCTTGTCGCCGGTGACGTGTCCGTCGCCCACCAGCCAGCCGAGCACGCGCCCCTCCTGCGCTGTACCCTGCGCGCCGAAGGCACCCTTGCGATTGACCAGATGCAGCGCATCTCCGACGGCCAGGTCGGACGCGGCCACCCAGCCGCGGGCCGTCATGAAGCGGTGATCGGCCGTGACGCGAATTTCGTGGCCTTCGACGGACGTCAGTCGGAAGACCGGCTTGACGCCTGTGGCAAACGGCACACCGGCCGGACCGACCGTTCCCGCGTCGAACCGTGCATCGAGCGTCACCCCCGGCGCGCTGCCCGACGCGGCGAGCTCGGCGATGGGAATGAGGCCTTCGGAGGTGTACACCAGCGTATCGCCAGTGACGCACGGGTTGGTCGCCTCGTACGACCCCAGCTGCGGCACCGGGTTGTAGTGGTTGGCGCGGTCGATGAAGAACACGCCCGGCTCGCCCGTCTGCCACGCGCCATGAATGATCTTCTGCCAGATCACCGAGGCCTGGAGCTGTCCGGTCACCTGATGCGTGCGCGGATCGACCAGGTCGTACGCCGCGTCACGCGCGAGCGCGTCCATGAATGCGTCGGTGATCGCCACCGAGATGTTGAAGTTGGTGATCTTGGTCGTGTCGCTCTTGCAGTCGATGAAATCGAGGATGTCGGGGTGATCGACCCGCAGAATGCCCATGTTGGCGCCGCGGCGCGTCCCCCCCTGCTTCACCACGTCGGTCGACGAGTCGTA
Source organism: uncultured Gemmatimonadales bacterium (assembly GCA_963796635.1). Lineage (GTDB taxonomy): Bacteria > Gemmatimonadota > Gemmatimonadetes > Gemmatimonadales > GWC2-71-9 > Palsa-1233. The sequence goes on along the minus strand of CAWCMH010000001.1, from coordinate 638,398 downwards.
CAACGACATGAACGAGACGGGACCCGAAGCGACCCCCATGGTCGAACGGACGATGTCATTGCGCGCGCGCAGGCGCGAGAACGAAAAGCCGGTGCCCCCGCCCGACTGATGCACCAGCGCCATGGCGCGCAGCGTGTCGTAGATGCCGCTCTCGCCATTCGACAGCGTGTCGTCAACCGGCAACACGAAGCACGCCGACAACTGCCCCAGCGGGCGGCCGGCATTCATCAGCGTGGGCGAGTTGGGCATGAAGACCCGATGCGCCATCAGCTCGTAGAACGCCGTCGCCAGCTCCGTCACCGCGCCGGACGACGCGCCGTACTTCGCGTCCGGCGCCGCCACGGTCGAGGCCACCCGCCAGAACAGGTCTTCCGGTGCCTCGGCCGGCTGGCCGGCGTCGTCCTTGATCAGGTAGCGCTTCTCGAGGACGGTGATCGCGTTCGACGACAGGTCGACCGCGCCTCGCACCGGAGACGGATTCATGCTGCCTCGCCTTCAATTGCCACAGGTGTATGCCCAGACTGTACTGGAGGAGGACCAAGCTAGGGAAAAAGTCGGGGCGACACAATGCGCGGTGATCGCCAGCAAGGACCCGCGAATCAAGTTGCCACAACACAAATCAATCACTTAGACAAGTTATCAACATTCACCGCGTCCTGCTGACCGCGGCCCTCGTCACCGGACGACGGTAAACCCCTGACGCCGCACGGCACGGCCGCCCGACGCCGTGGTCACGGTGACCCGCAGCTGGTAGTCCCCGGGGTGGAACCGGCTCAGGTCGACATTGCGCCGGAACCGGTCGATGGGCCGCGCCGCCTTTTCGTCGAACCCGATCCGGAGCTCCTGCCGCTGGTCGTCGGCCCGCAGCACCGCGATGTCGACGTGGTACGGCGCGCCGGGACTCAGCGGCCCGACCTCGAAATAGAGTTGCATGGGCTGGCGGGCAGCAAAATCGCGTCGCGGGTTCAACCAGATGCTGTCGCCCACCGGGCTGACCCACCGCACCTCGTTGCGCAGGCCGAGGGCGATTCCGGAAATCTCCAGCGGTCCGGGGCCCAGCGCGGCAACGACGACCGTGTCCGGCGGCGCGACCATGCCGCGACCGGTCGACTCGAGCGCGACGCGGACGATATACCGGCCGGGTGGGACATGCACGGGGAGGCTGCCGAGCAGCATACCGCCGACCGGAACCGGATGTGCGGCAATGAATCGACGCAGCGTGTCCACCCGCGCCACGAGTCCCGCGTCGCCGAGGACCGACACGCGCATGCGGACGGGATACACCACCGCGCCGGCGGAGGGCGGCGCGTACAATGTCTCGCCGGAAATCGCGAACGCGACCTGCAGCAAGGGCCCGCCGACATCGCGACCCACCGCCACCGGCTCGATCCACGCGCGGAGCGGCAGCTCATAGTGCAGTGCCCACGTCTCGCCCAGCGCAAGGCTGGTGTCGCCCACGGCGCGCTCGTGCGCCTGCAGGGCGGCAGCGCTGTCCTTGCCCTTCGCGTACATGTGCCCATAGGTCGGGCTGATGTCCTGCGCCGATGACAGCAGTTCTTCGGCGGTCTGTGCCGTCCACCCCGCGCCGTAGGTTTCGATCGCTTCGCCCCGCATCGTCCGCGCTCGCATGTCGGTCTGGCCGGTGACGCGGGCTGCCGCGCTCAGCGCGAGAATGTCGAACAGGCTCGCCACGCGATGATAGCCACGCACGTGATCCGTCACGACAAAGTGGAACAGGAGTTCGCCACCGTCCGGCACGCGGTACTGCCACGATTCATTGGGTGGAATGCCGGTTGCGCCGATGTGGGTGCGTTCGTGGGGATCGCCGTGGAGGAGCCAGACCAGGCCACGTTCGTCGAGACCGTGACGATCGGGATCGTACCGGGTCGCCGCATCGGCGAGGTAGGTGCGGCCCGGCAGTTCGAACACCACCCGCACGGTGTCGAGGCGGTGATAGTGTTCACGAATCCGCTCGTCGGCCGTGCGGATCTGCTGCGGGTCATCGAGTTCGAAGAAGTTGCGCACATACGCGGCGCGGGCAGCCCCCGCCAGCGCGTCGAATCGCCGGCGTGCCGAATCGGGGAAGACCAGTTGCAGGTCGTTGCGGTACACCTGCAGCAGCGATGAGTCGGCGAGGGCGAGCCCGCGGAACCAGAGATCCGCGCCGGCGGTGATGCCGTAGGCCATCTGCGCGTGGCCAAGCACCATCACGGCGGCCGGGTTATCCGGCTCGCGCTGGAGCAGTCTGCGGGCCACCGCAATCGCCGAATCGAGATGCCCGCGATTCAACTCCGCACGCGCCCGCGCGAGTTCCACCGCCGGGTTGGTCGGCAACCGGGGCGCCGGCGACGTCCCGCAATGCCTCCAACGCCACCCGGCCGCGCGCCGGATCATGGTCGGCCGCGGCAAGATTCATCGCCTTGAGCAGTCCATCGACACAGGCGGAGTCGAGCAAGGCACTCCGCGCGAGATCGCTGGCCGCCTCGCGCACATGATCGGGACCCACGAGAAAGCCGATCTTGTGGACCACCGCGGACTGGGTGCGCGCGAGATTCATCCGCGCCAGCCCACGCCCCTCGAACGCGAGCGGCCAATCCGGATGCGCCTTGCTCACCTCCCCGAAGGTCACCTCGGCATCGAAAAACGGCGCCTCGTCCTGCCGGAGTTCGCCCAGCCGCAGCTGAGCAAAACCAAGGCGCATGGCAATCATGGCATCGCCGCGATGATGGGCGATTGAATCGTCGAGTTGGCGTGTCACGGTATCGACCGCGGCGCGATCGTGCGTCGCGATGAGGTCATCACGGAAGGCGCGCAATGCCGCGCGTTGGGACGGTGACTGCGCCACGACGGTGACCGGCGCGAACAGGCAGAGGACCACTGCGAGCCGTCGGACCCGACCGCAACTCATCGCGTGACCGTGAAGCTGCGCTCGCGAACCGCGCGACCGCCGCGGGCCGTGGAGACGGTTACGCGCAGCGTATACGTACCGGGCGACAGATCGCCGAGATCGACCGTGCGCCGGACGCCGTCGGGATCGGCGGTGGCGACGGTGTTGTAGCCGAACGAGATCTGGGCGTCACGATGTCCGCTGCGCAGGATCGCGAGCTGGACGTGGAAATCGAGCCCGGCGGAGACGCCGCCGACCTGGAAGTAGAGCTGCATCGGTTCGGACGCCTTGAACCGCCGCAACGGATTGATCCACGCCGTGTCCCGACCAACCAGCCACGGCAGCGGCACGCTCCGGGCACCCAGCGCAATATCGGAAACCGAAATTGCCGGCGCGGTCATCGCCGCGACGTGCACCGTCCGAGGCGTGACGACCGTGCCACGACTGGGCGTTTCCACCGCAACGCGCACCACGTAGTCGCCAGGCGGCACCGGTACCGCCACGCGGCCGAGCAGATGATCGCCCAGCGACAGCGCGTGCGCGGCGGCGAAATACCGCTGCGAGTCCACCGAGGCAACCAGGTCGCCGGCCGCCGTCCGCACCGACACCCTGGTGCGCACCGGGTAGATGACCTGGCCGCTCGACGGCGGCGCGTACAGCGCGGACCCCGGAATCGCGAAGGCCACCTGGAGTTGCGGAGCCGCCGCGGTCCCGCCGACCGCCAGGACATCGACGTCGGCGTCCAACCCGAGCTCGTATCCGAATTTCCAGTCGTCGGTCTGCAGGCCGAGCGCGAGTTCGCGCCGACCCTCGCGGCGTTCGGTGCGTTCGAGCGCGGTGACATCATGCGGATTGGCGGTGAGGAGCTGGCGATAGACCGGACTGATCGACTGGCGCGACTCGAGCAGTTCGTTGACGGTCTGCGCGCTCCACGCGGCGCCGTATGTCACCAGCGGTGCCCCGCTGTCCAGTCGCGCTTGTACGTTGCCTTGGCCGGTGCGCTGCGCCGCAGCTCCGAGACCGGCGATGTCGAGCAGACTTTCGTACGCGCGATAGCCCTGGGCGCTGTCGGGTTGGGCGAAGTTGAAGATCAAGTCGCCCGACGGCCGGTGATACACCCAGGTCTCATTGGGCGGCAACGCCGCCAGCGACAACGACGTCTTTTCGTCGGGCACGCCGTGACGGACGTAGACCCGGCCACGGTCATCGAATTCGGCTCCGGTGGGCGCGAACGTCCGCAGCGAATCGTAGCGATTGCCCGACGGGAGCATCGAATATTCACGATGCGCGACGTCGATGCGCCGGTAATGCTCCCGCAGACGTTCGGCGCTCGAATTGAGGGATTCCGGGTCGCGCGTCTCCCAGAAGCGGCGCGCGTCGGCGACGCGCGCCGCGCCCGACGTGGTATCGAATACCTGCAGCGCCGAATCGGACATCACGAGCGAGAGGTCGAAGCGATACATCGGCAGTGCGATGCTGTCGGCCAGCAGCAGGCCGCGATACCACGGCTGGACGCCGTCGAGCCGGCCGGTCTCGAAGCGGGTGCGCGCCAATTCAAGCAGGGCCGCAGGATCCGCCGGACGGAGATTGACCAGCGCCTGAAACGCGACCAGTGCCGAATCGACGGATCCGACCTCGCGTTCGATGCGGCCGCGGGCGAGCAGCATCCGCGGATTGTGCGCGGCCGGAAACGGCGCCACATCACGCAGTGCGCGCAGCGCCGCCATCAGCCACGCGTGGACGCCGTGGCGCAGCGCGTCATCGCTCAAGCCGACCACACCGCGCACGAACGTCGAATCGACCTCGGCGCTGTGCGCGATGTCCCGGGCCGGCTGTTCGTATACGTCATGCCCCAGCGCGGTGAACACCGCGCGCATGAACGAGAGCCCATGGTCCGCTTCGGCCAGTTCGGACTGCCCCAGACCGTTCCAGGCGAGCGGCCACCGCGGCTGCAGTTCAGTGGCCCACTGGAACTCACCCTCGGCGTCGCGGTAATGCGACGCATTGGCGGTCACGTCGGCCAGGCGCAGCGCGACAAAGCCGAGGCGCAGGTGGAGGAGGGCGTCATTGCGGCGCAGGCGGGCGCTGTCGATGTCGCAGGCCTCGAGCCGCAGGAGCGTGCTGCTGTCGGCCAGGGTGGCGACGGTGTCCCGGAAGGCGGCGAGCTCGGCACGTTCGGCGGGTTGCTGGGCGATGGCGCGGCCCGCCAGCGCGAGCAGCAGGGGAAGCACGACGCGCGCGCAACGCGTGGCGCGAGTCACGGATGCACCGTGAAGTCTTCCCGTCGCGTGGCCGGCGCCTGTCCTGTGGCCGACACGGTCAGCTCCATGACGTACTCACCCGGGTTCAGCCCGTGCAGGTCGATCTCGCGTTGAATCGCCGCAGTGTGGGCGGATCCGCGGCCGGAAAATGCCACCCGAAGTGCCACGCTGCTCGCCCCGAACACGCCGGCGAGTCGTTGAAAGATGGAGCGGTGTCCCGGATGGCGCACCGTCAGCTCGATGCGGTAGGGCGCATTCAGCGGCGCGCGAAACACTTCGGCAAAGAGCTGCATCGGCTCGTCACGCGAGAACTGCGCGGTCGGATCGGCGCGCACCGTATCGCCGGTGATGGCGACCCACGTGACCGGCATGCTGCGGCGACCGAGGACGATGTCGGACAACCCCAGCCCGGCGGCATTGGGAGCGGTCACCGCGACGGTGTCGCGCCCGCTGGTAACGCCGGCCCGTCCGGCTTCCGCGCCGACGCGCACCAGCGTCGATCCGGCGGCCACGGGGAACGCGGCCACCCCGACGGCATCGGCCTCGCCGCTGACCGATCGGGCCGCGGCGCCGGTCATCAGGCTATCGAGTGTCGACGCGCTGCTACCGTCGACTGCCAGCGCGGACGCGCGCACACGCACCGCACCGCCGGCCCCCGGCGTCGCCGACATCGGGATCGCGAACGCGACGCGCAGTTGCGAAGAGGCGCTGTCAGCCGCCATCGCGTATACGCGAATCGACGCCGGCAATCGGTGATCGTACTGGCGGGTCCAGTCGTCGGTCGTGGTGCCGACGCGGATGCTCCGGCTGCCCAACGCACGTTCCTCACCGAGCAGGCCGCTGGCCCCTCCGGGGCCCGAGATGAGCAGCCGTTGATAGATCGGATTAAGCGGCAGCCGCGAACGAAAGATTTCCTCGGCCAGCGCGGACATCGCGGCGTCGCTGGCGCGCTGCCGCAGGTGGGCGGCGCTGTCGAGCGAGATCCGGGCGAATTGATTTGACGCGCGCGACCGCACCGGCGCGTCGTTGCCCTGCACATCGCCGGTGCCGGCGAGTCGCAACGCGTTCTCATAGCCCAGAATGTCGAGCGCGCTCTCGACCAGGCGATAGTCCGTGACATCCTCGCGCGCGACGAAGTGAAACAGCAGGTCGGGGCGCCCGGGGCGGTGGTACACCCACGATTCGTTGAACGGCAGGCCCGGCAGGTCGAGCGACACGCGCTGGTCCGGCGCGCCGTGACGAATGTAGATGACCCCGCGATCATCGAAGTCGACGACAGACGGACGGTAGCGTTCGACGATGTCATAATGCCGGTGGGTCGTGGCCACGCGATACGCGCGCCGCGCATAGTCCAGTCGTCGGTAGTGCTCCATCAGACGGTCGCCGGAGGTGTGCAGTTCATCCTCGTCGCGTGTGGACCAGAAGCGGCGCATCAACGCCGCGCGGCCGGCGGCGCTCGCGGCGTCGAACGCGTGCAGCGTGCTGTCCGGCAGCACGAACCGCAGATCGTGCCGGTAGAGCGCGGTCGCCGTGGAATCGCCCGACGCGAGCCCGCGGTACCACGGGCCGTTCCCATCGTTGCGGCCCAGCGCAAAGCGCACGCGCGCCAGCTCGAGCAGCGCCACCGGATCGTCCGGCCGTGCGGCGTTGAGTGCATCAACGGCGACCAGCGCCGAATCGGGATTGCCGACTTCGCGTTCGACGCGCGCCCGGGCAAGTTCGACTTGCGGATCGTGCCCCGCGGGCGTTGGCGCGGCGCGGCGCAGGGCGGCAAGGGCCACACCGAGGCGCAAGTTGATCCGCTGCCGCAGCGCCGTGTTCGCCAGTTCCACCAGGCCCCGCGTGAACGCGGGATCGACCTCGGCACTCCGCGCGAAGTCGTCGGCCGACCGCGTCAGCGCGTCCTTGCCGAGCGCCGTCTGCAACCCGCGCAGCAAGGCGAACTCGGCATCGCCGATGCCCAGTTCGGCGAGGCCCAGGCCGAGCCAGCCGTACGGCCACCGGGGTTGCAGGTCGATGGTCCACTGAAACTCCGACGCGGCATCCTCGAAGTGCTTGCGACCCGCAAGATCGCCGAGTCGGAGTGCCACGAATCCCAGCCGCACGTGGGCCATTGCGCTATCGCGCAATTCCCGGCGGGCGTGATCGATGCCGCGGCGTTCGATGGCGAGCAGCGTCACCGAGTCCTGCACCGCCGCGAGCGAGTCACGGAACGCCTCGATCGCGGCGCGCTGCAGCGGGGCCTGCGCGGCCCCGCGAGCGATGGCACTCACACCCAGCAGTGCCACGGCGGGCGCAGTGCGTCGCCAGCGGGTGAGGAACTGCATTTCTGAATCTACGTCGAGCAGGCGCCCCGAAGTTCCGGACGCGCCCGGCGCGGATCAATGCGGCGACGCAGTGGCCAGCTGCCGAAAGAAGTCGGTGACGCCCGCGACCACTGCCGCGGCATACAACCGCTGCCCGACCGGGCTGCGCAGCGCGGCCTCCTGCGCCGGGAGCATCAGGTAGAGCCCCTCGACGAGCACCGCGGGATACCAGGTCGGACGCACCAGCGCGAGATCGCCGCGGGCCACGCCAAGGTCGCGCACGCCAAGGCTCGCGACCAGCCGCTGCTGCACGTCGCGCGCGAGCGGGAGCGACGCGACATGGTTGAAGAACGTGGTGCTGCCATTGTTCGTCAGCGGATTGACGCCCTGGGGAAACGCATTGTTGTGCAGCGACACCAGCAGGTCGGCGTCGAGTGAATCGGCCAGTCCCGTCCGCGCATCGAGTGTCACCGACGCGAGGTTGGTGCGCGTCATCGTCACGCGCGCCCCGGCCGCCTCCAGACCGTCGCGCACCAATTCGGCCACGGCGAGATTGGCTTCGGGTTCGCACCAGCCCGTCGGACCACAGGCCCCGCCGGGCGGATGCCCGGGGTCGACCACGATCCGCCGGCCGGCCAGCGGCCGCGACGCATCCACGCGGGGCGGTTGGCGGAAGTCGAACACAAGGTCGGTGCCGTCGACACGCGCACGCCACCCCCACCACGGTCGGTCGAAGTCGACGTGCAGTGCGACGCGATCGTCACTGACCTGTTGCCACGTCAGGCGCCGGACGAAGCGCTGGCCCGCGCCGTATCGGGTCCAGTTGGCGTCGGACGCGGCGCCGTACAGCGTGATGACCAGCGACTGCGAGTCTTCGTCGACGCGGAACGGGACGGGCCACGTGAGCGGCACGCGCAAAGTCGAGCGGTCGGTGTCCGCCACGAGCGTGAGCGAGCCCATGGCCGCGACGCGGTTGCTGTCGGCGAAGCCGAGGGCATGCACGGCGTCGACCGGCACCCACGCGATGGCGTCATGCGCCAGCTGCACCCGGATCTCGTCGCCGATGCGCCGGTCCGCGCGCGTGCGCGTGCCCGGCGGAAAGAACCAGGCATAGGTGCCGCCGGGCAGCGCGCGACCAACGACGGTCGGATCACCGACCGGCGCGGCGTGCGCGAGTCGCACCGCTACCGGCAGCGACGCGATGCGATGAATCGCGATGGGCCACGGTACGCGCGTCGTATCACCGTGCAGGGCGACTTCGAGCATCGGCGGCGGCGGGCTCGGGGCCCGATCGAACAGGTTCACCGCGCGGGCACCGACGTTCGCCGGCAAGGTCGCGATGTATTCCTGGCCCTCCGGCGCGCGGACGAGATTGCGCACATCGTGGTCGAACGCGCGAATGCCTTCGGGCACCGGCGGCGGCACCGAGTCCGGAACGAGCGCCACGGGCGGAAATCCGCGGAACCGCAACCGCACCGTCGCGCCGGTCGCCGCCCGAACGGTCAGCGCGATCGTGGCACCGACGCGCAGGCGCACGTCGCCGATCGGTTCGAGCGACGTCCGGTCCACCCAGGCGCCGACCTCCCGAACCCAGCCGGCGTGGACCAGCGGCAGCGCCTGCGTCACCGAATCCGCGCCGAGACGGGCATGCAACCGCACCACGAAGGCGGAGTCATGTGGCACGCCGATCCAGGCGATCCACGCGCCGTTGGCCGCGACCGGCACGCGTTCGCCATCCACAGTCAGGAGCGCGGCGCCGTTGCCGACCGTGCCGAAGAGGAAGATCGAATCCCGCGCGTCGACGCTCGCGCCCGCCGACGGGTACGCCACCATGAGCCGCAGCGGACCGTGCACGGCGGGGACCGCGGGGAGATTGTCGCCCTGCGCCCTGGCGGCTGCGGCGCTGACGGCCAGCAGCAAACCAGCGATGATACCGAGCCGAGCCGATAAGGTCATGGTGCCGGATTCGGGTTGCCGCCGGTTGGCGTGGTTTCTATCTTGCCGCATCCCGGGTTCGCGGGGTTTCGACCAGGAGTGGGACTACGCCGCATATTCGCGCTTCGTTCTACGCCCTGACCGATCTGGGCCGCAGCCGCGACCACAATGAGGACACCTTCCTCATTGCCGACCTGAGCCAGACGTCGCCGATCCGCGAGCCGCAAGCCGGCGAGCAGGATCTGAGCGAGCGCGGCGCCCTGTACCTCGTCGCCGACGGCATGGGTGGCGCCGCCGCCGGCGAAGTCGCGAGTGAAATGGCGGCCGACAGCATTCATCGCTATTTCCTCGATACCTGGCGCATCGACCAGCACCGCTCGGAATCGAGTTTCGTCCACCGCCTGCGCGAGGCGGTCGAACTCGCCAATCTGCAGATCCATAATTATGCGCGCGAACACCCCGAAGTCCGCGGCATGGGTACCACGGCCACGGTCGCCGGCATCTGGCGTGACCGGCTCTACCTCGCCCAGATCGGCGACTCGCGCGCCTACATGGTGCGCGGCGGGGTCACGGGGCAGTTGACGCGCGATCAATCGCTGACCCAACGGCTGATCGATGTCGGCGAGTTGACCGAGGAACAGGCGCAGCAGAGCGAGCGACGCAACATCATCCTGCAGGCCCTGGGCCCCGACGCGCTCGTTCGCGTCGACATCAGCTGGCAGTCGTTGCAGCGCGGCGATATCCTGATCATCTGCAGCGACGGGTTGTCCAATCTCGTGCGACGCGACGAACTCAGCGCGGTGGTGGCGGAAGAACCGGATCTGTCGGGCATCTGTCACCGGCTCGTGACGATGGCAAACGAGCGCGGCGGCCCCGACAACATCACGGTCGTGGCGGTCCGGTTCGACGGCGACGGTCTGCCCGAAACGGCGACCGACACACCCGGTTACCACGAACTCGACATGGCGACCGAACGCCCGGGCCTGCAACCCACGGCGGCGATTCCGGCCCTGCCCCGCCCCACGCCGCCGTCCGTCCCTGCCGTCAGCCGGCGTGGATCACCCACCGGGTGGGCACTCGCCGCGCTCGCGGTCGCGATGGGCATCATCGCGATCGCCCTGCTGCTGGGCCGCTGACCGGAGCACCATCGCACCCCGGCACCATCAACATCTGCCCGCGCCGTTCCATCCACGTCACGCCGGCGTGACGCAGCCGAGCACCCGCGGACCGGATGCGCCGGTGGCCGGCGGCACGTTGCCCGGCTGTCCGTGCAGCGTGAGCCAGCCCAGCAACGCAAACGCTGCGGCTTCCTTGGCATCGGCTGCAAAAAAGAGTTCGTCGAACCGGCGCACGGCGACACCATCCGGCCGCACCGCCTCGGTGAGTTGCTGCATCAGCACTGGGTGATGGGAGCCGCCCCCGGCCACCACCATTTCCGCCGCGGCGGGAAAATGGTTCCGGCAGCACTGCGCGATGCTTTCGACCGTCAGCGCAACGGCAGTGCGTACCCCGTCGACACCCGGGACGCGCGTGTGCAGCGCATCGGCAAAGGCCTGGCCAAAATGTTCGCGCCCCGTGCTGCGCGGCGGCGCGGCGCGGAAGAAGGGATCCTCGAGCAGCTCCGCGAGCACCGCACGGTCCACCGTGCCGCGCACGGCGAGGACGCCGTCACGGTCGCAGTCGAGCGAGGGATCCACGCGCCGAGCCACGGCGTCGATGATCGCCATGCCCGGCCCGGTGTCGGCGGCAATCACATGGTCGAGGTCGCCTTGGCGCGCGACCCAGGTGACGTTGGCCATGCCCCCCAGGTTGAGCAGTAGCCTGGGATGATCCGCGGCGCCAAAGCAGAGCGCGTCGACCATCGGCACCAGTGGCGCGCCCTGCCCACCGGCGGCGACATCCCGCGCCCTGAAGTTGTGGATCACGCGCACGCCGAACCGTTCGGCCAGCACCGCCGGCTCGCCCAGCTGCCAACTCACGAGCGGTGGCTCGTGCCAGATCGTCTGCCCATGCATCGCAATGGCCGCGATCGTATCCGCGCGCACGTGTGACAATTCCAGCGCCACATCCACGGCGTCGGCCGCCCACTCGCTGAGCGCCGTGTGCAGGCGCGCGATGTCGCGGGGGCTCGCGCCGGCGAGCACCTGCTCGATCATCCGGCGTTCGGCGACACTGTAGGGCCGGTGCGCGAATCCCGCGAGCGCGATGCGCGTGGGACCATGCACGCGCACGATCGCCGCGTCGACGCCGTCGAGCGACGTTCCCGACATCACGCCGACCATCAGCAACGGCGCTTCAGTCATCGGACGTCGCGACGGCGGGCGGTGCCCCGACAATGGCACGCAGGCGGCGGTCGACCGCCGCGAGCAGGGCGTCGGCGTCGGCCGCGTTGACGTGGCGGTGCAGCATCACGATCGCCGTGCGCACGCGTCCGTGCGCCGCGGCGATGGCGTCCCGCGCCGTGTCGCGGTCGGCGCCGGTCACGTCCATCACGATCCGCTCGCCGCGTTCGCGGAGCTTGGCATTGGTCGCCTGCAGATCGACCATCAGGTGTCCCCACGTCTTCCCAATCCGCACCATGGCGCCGGTGGTCAACATGTTCAGCACCAGCTTGGTCGCCGTGCCGGCCTTGAGACGCGTCGACCCGGTGATCAGTTCGGGGCCCACGTCGACATGAATCACCACCTGGTAGGCTGCGGCGGCCGGTGGCGGCTCCGCGCAGGTGAAGAACACCGTCGCGGCGCCGCGCTCGTGGGCGGCGTGCAAGGCGCCGTGGACGAACGGGGTACTACCGCTCGCGGCAATCCCCACCACGACGTCGCGCGCGGTGACCGCGGCCGCATCGATCGCGGTGGCACCGTCCATGTCGTGATCTTCCGCCCCTTCGATCGAGCGGACCAGCGCCTCGGGACCGCCCGCGATGATCCCCTGCACCATCTCGGCCGGCGTCCCGAACGTCGGCGGACACTCCGAGGCATCGAGCACACCGAGCCTCCCGGACGTGCCCGCGCCAACGTAGAACAGTCGACCGCCCGCGCGGAACGCGGACTCGACCAGACCAATTGCGGCGGCGATCGAGGCACGAGCCTGCGCCACTGCGTCAGGCACGCCGCGGTCGTCGGCGACGAACAAGTCCACCAGTTCGAGCGGGCCGAGGGTGTCGATCTCCTGCGACCGGGGATTCGGACGTTCGGTGGCGCGCAGCGATCTGGCGGAGGGCGACGGCATGGCGGAGTTAACTTATCGGCTCTCCCCTTCGGTCGCACGCGAGGTTGCCGTGAGTGTTTCGATCGCCACCATTCGTCGCTCGCTTCCGCTGCTGCTCCTGCTGGCGGCCCCGCTTGCCGCGCAGCAGCGCGCCGCGATCCCCCCGTCGTGGCCGTACACCGGCAAGGCCCGCGTGGCCGACGGCACGCATGGCATGGTCGCCTCGGGGAGCGCGATCGCGAGCCAGGTCGGCCGCGACATACTCGAGGCCGGTGGGAACGCCGTGGACGCTGCCGTGGCGGTTGGCTTCGCCCTGCAAGTGACGCACGCCGAAGCCGGCAACATTGGTGGCGGCGGTTTCATGATGATTCGCATGCGTGACGGCAAGAGCTACGCGCTGGATTACCGGGAGACGGCGCCGGCCGCGGCGACGCGCGACATGTATCGCGATGCCAACGATCAGCCACGGGTCAACCACGACTCGGCCGGCAATCCGATCGGCACCACCAGCATCTACGGCGCGCTCGCCGCCGGCGTGCCGGGTTCGGTCGCGGGCCTGGTGGCGGCACAGCACCGCTTCGGCAAGCTGCCGTTCGCCCGGGTGATCGACCCCGCCATCCGGTTGGCGCGCGACGGATTTGTGGTCGACTCGTTCCACGCTCGCGCCTTCGCAGGTGGGCTGCGGCAGATGCGCCGCTATTCAGCCGCGGCGGTGGCCGCGTACACGATCGATGGCGCAGCGCCCGCGCCTGGCGCGGTGCTGAAGCAGCCCGACCTCGCGCGCACGCTCGAGGCGATTCGTGACCACGGCCGCGACGGATTCTACCGGGGGCCGGTCGCGGCGAAGATCGTGGCCGAAATGCACCGCGACGGTGGCATCATCACGGCAGCGGATCTCGCCGGGTATCAGCCGAAGTGGCGCGATCCGATCGATGTCACCTACCGGGGCTACACCGTCGTGTCGATGCCGCCGTCGTCTTCGGGCGGCGCGACGCTGGCGATGATTCTCAACATCATGGAAGGGTACCGTCCGCTGCCGCCGTTCGGCTCAACCGAATTGCTGCACCTCGAATCCGAAGCGATGCGGCGGGCGTTCACGTTTCGCAATCGCTACCTCGGCGATCCGGATTTCGTGGCGTTGCCCATGCTGCCGAAGATGCTGTCGAAGGCCTACGCCGACACGGTCCGCGCAACGATCGACCCCCACCACGCGACGCCGACGCCCGCCTACGAGGCCACCCTCAAGGATGGGCCGAACACCACCCACTACTCGGTGGTCGACGACATGGGCGATGCCGTGTCGGTGACCACGACGCTCAACAATTCGTTCGGCTCGTCGGTAATGGTGGCCGGCGCCGGCTTCCTGCTCAATGACGAAATGGACGATTTCGCCACGCTCCCGGGGAAGCCGAACATGTTCGGACTGGTGCAAGGGGAGATCAACGACATCAAGCCGGGCAAGCGGATGCTGTCGGCGATGACGCCGAGCATCGTGCTGGACAGTACCGGGAAACTGTTCATGGTGGTCGGAACGCCCGGTGGCCCGACGATCATCACCCAGGTGTATCACGTCATCAGCAACGTGATCGATCATCACATGACGCTGGCCGACGCGGTGGCGGCGCCGCGCCAGCACCATCAGGGCCTCCCGGATCGCATCGAGCTCAACCGCGACGGCTTCTGGCCCGCCGTCATCGACTCGCTGCGCACGATGGGACACACGGTCGCGTTTGGCGGCGGCGGTGACGTTGAGGCGATCATCCGTACCGCGAGTGGCTGGCAGGGCGTCAGCGATCCGCGCGGCGGCGGGGCGCCGGCCGGATACTGATCGCGGTCCTGGCTCGACGATGATCCGGTAGCACCGCACGCCCGCGGGCGATCCGCGCCCCTCCTTATGTTCCCCGACGTGCGGGGACTCCGACGATTGCGCTCCTATTTCCGGCGGTACGCCAAGGCGTATGCCGCCGGCTTCGCCTGCCTGCTGTTCGCCAATCTGCTGGCCACGCTGGGTCCCCACTTCGTCGAGAACTCGATCAACGCCCTGGTGGCGCGCGACTGGACCGGCGCCCGGGGCGCGGCGCTCATCTTCGCAGTACTGTCGCTCGTCGGCGGCGGTCTGCGCTTCGGCATGCGCTACTTGCTCAACGGCGCCTCGCGCTACGTCGAGACCGATCTGCGCGACGACCTGTTCCGTCACCTGATGGGATTGTCGGCACCGTTCTTCCAGCGGTTTCCGGTTGGCGAATTGATGGCCCGCGCCACCAACGACCTGCTGGCGCTACGGATGGTGGCGGGGCCGGCCGTGATGTACCTGGTGGACACGACGGTGCGCACCATCATGATCGTGCCGATGATGCTGCTGATTTCGCCCTCGCTGACGCTCTGGGCGCTGCTGCCGACGCTCGGGTTGCCGATCGTCATGACGCTGCTCGGGTCGGAGGTGCATCGCCGGTCGCTCGCGGTGCAGGACCAGTTCGGCGACATGTCGGCGTTTGTCCAGGAGCACTTCGCCGGCGTGCGCGTGGTGCGGGCGTATGCGCAGGAGGCCGCCGAGGCCGGCACGTTCGACACGCTGACCGCCGGCTACCAGGAACGCAACATGGCGCTGGCCCGGGCGCAGGGCGTGTTCAATCCGCTGCTGGCGCTGCTCGGCGGCATCGGCGCGATCGTGGCCCTCGTGCTCGGCGGACGGGCGGTCGTCAACGGACAGATCAGTGTGGGCGCCTTTGTCGCGTTCGGCGTGTATCTCGCCACCCTGATCTGGCCGATGATCGCCCTGGGATGGGCGATCACGCTGCTGCAACGTGGCGACGCGGCGACCGATCGCGTCGACGCCCTGTTTCATGCCGCGCCCGACGTCCCGTCGCCGCCCGAACCGGTCTCGCTCGGCGACGCCGGCACACCGCGACGGGTGGCGTTCGAGGACGTGTCGTTTCGCTATCCGGGAGTGGCCGACTCTCCGTGGGCTTTGCGCCACGTGTCGTTCGCGGTGCCGGCCGGCACGGTCGTCGGGATCGTGGGCGCGACGGGCAGCGGCAAGTCGACGCTGGTCGAGTTGCTCGCCCGCACCTACGATCCCGACGAGGGCCGCGTGACGATCGACGGCGTCGACATTCGAACCCTCGCGCTCGAAGACCTCCGGCGGATCATCGGCGTGGTGCCGCAGGAAACCTTCCTGTTCAGCGCCACGCTGCGCGACAACGTGCTGCTCGGTACCCCGGATTCCGACGCGCTCGACGCGGCGGCACAGGTGGCGCAGCTGACCGCCGCGTTACCGGACCTGCCACACGGATGGGACACCATGCTGGGCGAGCGCGGCATCAACCTGTCCGGCGGCCAGCGGCAACGCGCGGCGATTGCGCGCGCACTGGTGCGCCAACCCGGCGTGCTGGTGTTCGACGATGCGCTCAGCGCCGTCGACGCGCACACCGAGACCGAGATCCTCGGCGCGCTCGAACGCGCCACGGCCGGCCGGACCCGGCTGATCGTGTCCCATCGGTTTTCGGCGGTGCGCGCGGCGCAGGAAATCATCGTGCTCGACGGCGGGCGGATTGTCGAGCGGGGGACGCACGATCACCTGGTCGCGGCCGGGGGCCGCTACACCGAGTTGCTGATGCGCGAGGAAATGGAAGCCGAGCTGACCTGACGACCGGCCGGCGCCGCGCGATGCGTTACGGCGTTCGGCTGGCGCGCGACAGGGCGCCGGCATCCGCATCGCGGCACACGCGGCAGAGGCCGCGGATCTCGACCCGATGCGTCTGATGCTGAAACTGATGTTCGTCGGCGACGAGCGGGAGCAAGCGCTCGAACCGATCGGTGGCGAACTCCGTGACGCGACCGCAGCGCGAGCAGATCAGGTGGCCATGCTGCCCCGGGGAGCGCAACGCCTCGTAACGCTTGAAACCTTCGCCAAAATCGTGCGCCCGGACCAGCCCGCTTTCGAGCAGCACGTCGAGGGCGCGGTAGATCGTGGCCGTCCCGACCCGCACCCGCTCATCGCGCAGGCGGCGCTGAATGCCATCGACCGACAGATGCTCGCCGCCGGCAAAGATTGCCTGGGCCACCCGATCGCGCTGCGGCGTGATCGGCTGATGCCGGTCGCGCAGCCAGCGATGAAAACGCACGAGTAGCAACTTGGCGGCGGCATCCCCCTCAGGCATCGAACGGCATGGCGTCGCCCGCGGCGTCGGCGACCGGGACCGGCGGGAACCATCGGACACACGGCACCGCAACCGGCGGCTCCTCATCTTCGGCGCGCACCGGTACCAGGGCCAGCAACGCCTCCAGCGCCTCGAGCGGCCCGCTGCCGACTTCCGTCAGTTGCGGCTCGAAATTGCCGCGCTGCTTCCCCTTGATCGTGGCCGTGTACGAGGCGGTGTAGATCCGGCGGCGGTCGCCGTCGACGCGACTCAGCACCGCGGTGCCGAACTCGCGCGGGTCGTGGCGGAGCACGCGAAAGACCCAGACGCCATCGATTTCCTCGACCGGCAGCCGTTCGCGCAGCCACGTGGTGAGCCGCTCCCAGTGGGGCCCCTCGCCTGGCTGCAGCGGGTCGGGCGCGCTCAGCATGGTTGCAGATACATGCGTAGAATATGCATGAAGTCCTGGGCGTTCGTGACGACGCCGTATGCCTGGTGCGTGCCGCGATCGCGCAACTTGTTGACGACAAACTCGGTCTGGTCGACGCAGATCGTCATCAGCGGCTCGGGATGGCCATCGGCGGTGTGGGTGTGAAACGCCGGCAGCATGTTGCCGACGGCGATGGCATGCAGCGCCGTCGCCACGAACACCGCACCGGTGGCGCGGACCGTGTGCTCCCGCATGACGTCCTGGGCCACGAGGTTGTCGGTGATCACATCCGGGAGCGGACCGTCGTCACGGATCGAGCCCGCCAGGACAAACGGGATATTCTGCGTGATGAGCGCATGCATGATGCCCGATGTCACCAGCCCGCCGGCGACCGCCGCGGCAATCGACCCGGCGCGCCGCACGGCGTTGATCGCGCGCATGTGCGAGCCGTGCCCGCCCTGCGTGGGGCGGCCGGCGTTGTCCATGCCGAGGGTGGTGCCGAACATGGCGGCCTCGATGTCGTGCACGGCGACGGCGTTGCCGGCAAGCACCGCCTGCACGTATCCGTGGCGGATCATCCACTCGAAATCGTTCCGCGCGCGGGAGTGCACCAGCGCCGGTCCCGTCACCCAGACCACGTAGCCGCCGTCCCGTTTCTGCGCGCGCAATCGCTCAGCGAGGTCTTCGTAATTCACCGGCCGCTCACGCGACACCGCCGTGCCCATGAACTGGAATTCATTGACACCGGGACTCCCGGCGAGGAAGCCGTCGCTGTCCACCACGACGCCCTCGCTGCCGTGCTCGTCCCGCGCGACCAGCACTGCGTCGCCGCGCTGCACCCGGCGCGGCTCGACCGTATCGAGGCCGGTATCGCGGGCCACGACCGCGCAATCCATGCGCGGGCGCGCCGGCGCCTGCCAACCCGCCGCCATCCGGACGTACGTCGGCAGGTTGGAGGTCGAGAAGAAGTTGTCGGGCAGCACGCCGTCGGCAGGTGCCGGAGCGAACTCTGCCGCCGGTGCATCGGCAAACGGCGGCTGCGTGGTATCGGGAAGCCAGGGCATCGCAGGCGAAAGGTAGATTATTGCTGCGCCGTGCGCTTCCCGCTCATCGCGATCCCGAGCCACGGTGGAGTATGGGCATCGCGGGCGTGCGGGGACGCGTGCCGGTGAAAAGCCACGCTACATCAGCGACATCGGATCGCGGTCGATGCTGATGCGAACACCGCCGCGCGGGTGCGCCAGGCGCGGCGCGGCGGCCCGGACCCAGCGCCCCACTGCTGCCGACGGCCCCTTGAGGATCAGGTGCATGCGCCAGCGGTCCTTGATTCGCTCGATCGGCGCCGGCGCCGGGCCCACCACCAGCAGCGGCAGCGCACTGTGCGCGATGCTGCGCTCGCACCAATCGGCCAGCGCGACGGCACGTTGCTGCACTGCGGCCTGATCGGTGCCGCTGAGCACCACGTGCACCAGCGCGACGTGCGGCGGATACGCCGGTGATTCGCGCAGCACCAGTTCGCGCGCGAGAAAATCCTCGGCATCGTGTGCCGCGGCACAGGTCAAGGCCGGGTGTTCCGGCTGGCGCGTCTGCACCAGGACGCGACCGCCCTTGGGACCGCGTCCCGCGCGTCCCGCCACCTGTGCCACGAGTTGGAAGGTCCGCTCTGCCGCGCGAAAATCGGGCAAGTGCAACGCGGTGTCGGCGTCGACGACGCCCACGAGGGTGACATCGGGAAAATCGATGCCCTTGGCGATCATCTGGGTGCCGAGCAGCACGTCGACATCGCGCCGTCCGACGCGATCGAGAATCCGGTGGTGGGACCACTTGCTGCCGGTGGTGTCGAGGTCCATGCGCGCCACGCGCGCGGCCGGGAACCGCTCCGCCACCAGCCGCTCGAGCTGCTGCGTGCCGGCGCCGACCGCCCGCACCGTGGTGCCACCGCACACGGCGCAATGCGCCGGGGCCGGCGACTGATAGTCGCAGTAGTGGCAGCGGAGCCGCTCGGGCGCGCGGTGCAACGTCAGCGAGATGCTGCAGTTGGGACAATCCACCACGGTACCGCAGGCCGCGCACTGCAGGTACGACGCCCAGCCGCGCCGATTGAGCAGCAGCAGCGCCTGGTCGCCCGCCGTGAGCGTATCGCGCAGCGCGTCGTCCAGTCGCTGTGCCCATGGCAAGCCGCCGCTCGCGGGCGACACCAGCGGCTCGCGGCGCAGATCGATCATCTCGACCGGCGGCATCGGCCGCGACGCCACGCGCACCGGCAGGCGGACCACGCGATCGGTCGCGCGCGCGCGCATCCACGATTCGAGTGACGGAGTCGCGGTGCCGAGGATGACCGCCGCGCCCTCGATGCGGGCGCGCATCGCGGCGACTTCGCGCGCGTGATAGCGCGGCGTCTCGCTGTTCTTGTAGCTGGCTTCGTGTTCCTCGTCGATGATGATGAGGCCGAGGGCCGCCACCGGTGCGAAGATGGCGGAACGCGGGCCCACCGCGATGCGTCGCTCGCCACGGCGCAGGGCTCGCCACGCGTCGACGCGCTCTCCGTCGGACAACCCGCTGTGCAGCACGGCCACCTGGTCGGGAAACATCGCCCGCACGCGGCCGACCGTCTGCGGCGTGAGTGCGATCTCGGGAACCAGGATGATCGCGCCGCGGTCGTGCGCCAGCGCGTGGCGCACGCGTTCGAGGTAGACCTGCGTCTTGCCGGAGCCGGTCACGCCGAACAGCAGTGCCGTGGCGGCGGGTGGCAATCCGTCGAGTGTCTGCAACGCGGCCGATTGATCGGGCGTGAGCTGCAACGGCGGGCTGGGAGCAACCGGCCCGGCAAACGGGTCCCGCGGCGTTTCGAGTTCCTCGATGGCCACCAGTCCGGCCGCCTCCAACGACCGGAGTGCCCCGGCCCCCACCTGCGCCTGGTGCAGCAACTGCACCACCGGGTGCCGGCCGCCGAGTTCGTCGAGCAACTGATAGACGACCCGCTGTGCCGGCGCACGCCGGAAACGCTGGTCACGCTCGATCAACGTCAGCGACGGCTCCCGCAGCACGGCGACGCGGACCGTTGCCGTCAGGGCATCGACGCGTCGGACTCGACACGTCGAGCTGCACCGCCCCGATGCGCTGCAGCCGGTCGAGCACATCCCACACCGGCCGGCGCAGCCCCCGCGCGAGCGCGGCCACCGTCGCCGTGCCGCCGCGTCGCGCCAGCCAGTCGACGACGCGCTCGGCGGTCCCGCCGACCCGAAGCCTCGCATCGGCGAGCAACGCGACCGTTACCACCGAGTGTCCCCACATCGCCGCGGGCAACATCGATCGCAACACCATGCCGACCGGTGCGCCGTAGTAGCGCGCCACGCGCGGGGCGAGTGCCAGCAACGGCGCCGGCAGCGCGACGTCGGCATCGGGCACCGCCAGCAGGTCGCGCGCCGCGGCGGCGGGTGGCGGCACGTCGACGGCCGTGATCACGCCGATCCATTCCTGGCGCCGGACCGGAACGACGACGCGCGCCCCGGGGAGCGCGCGGTCGGCCAGCACTGGTGGAATACGATACGTGTATGGCTCGGGCACGGGCAGCGGCAGCGCCACCTGTGCGTAGCGGTCGGTCATCGTCGCGTGACGCCCAGGCCGGGCCCGTCGGGCAGCGTGACCCGCCCGGCGGGAATCGTCGCACCGACAAAGGGATCGTCGCGCGTCAACGCCGCGCCATCCAGATCGACCACATCGACCAGCGGCGTCAGGTGCGCGGCCGCCGTGATGCCGAGCGACGATTCGATCATGCAGCCCACCATCACGGTCAGGTGATGCGCGCGCGCGATCGCGATCATGCGCAATGCCTCGCGCAGTGATCCGCACTTGGCCAGCTTGACGTTGATGCCATCAACCCGGCCGACCAGGCGCGGAATATCGGCGGCCGTCAGGCAGCTCTCGTCGGCGATCACCGGCACGCGCGCCTGACGCCGGACCCGCGCCAGTCCGTCGAGGTCGTCGCGCGGCACCGGTTGCTCCAGCAGGGTGACCCCGAATTCCTGCAGCACCGGCAGCATCTGCAACGTGTGCACCGCCGTCCACGCCGCGTTCGCGTCGACGCGCAGTTCGCGGTCGGTAGCGTCGCGCAGTGTCTGCAGCACACCGATGTCGTCGCTGCCCCCCGAGCTTCACCTTCAGCACCGGATATTCCGCCGCTTCATCGAGTTTGCGGCGGATCATGTCGGGCGTGTCGATCCCGATCGTGAAGGTCGACAGCGGCATCCGGCCGCGGTCGAGTCCCCAGAACTTCCAGAGCGGGACACCCAGTCGCTTGCCCACGAGATCGTGCAGCGCCGCGGAAATCGCCACGCGTGCCGCCGCGTTGCCGCCGAGCGCGGCGGCAAGACGTGCATCGATCGCGTCGAGCGCAAAGGGATCGTCGCCCAGCAGCGACCCGTAGATCGCGAGCGCGGCCTGCACCGTGTCGGCCGTTTCGCCGTAATACCGCGACGGCGCCGCCTCGCCCCATCCTTCGGTGCCGTCACCATCAACGATGCGGACCATCACGGTGCGGCATTCGGTCTGGCTGCCGCGCGCGATCACGAACGGATGCCGCGTGTGCAATGTCAGGACTTCCGATGTCAGTCGAAGCACGGTGCCCGCCATGAGCCGTGAGGGGTGACGACGCCGGGAAAGTTAGCGCGGGGGCCGCGCGGCGAGGCTACGCGGCGGCGATGGTTGCCACCACGCCATCGGCGAGCCGGGCCGGCGCGTAACCGCCCTCCATCAACGCAACGATCGGCGCGTCGGGAAACCGCGCACGCAACCGCGTCATCCAGGTCGCGTAGTGCTCGGGTTCGAGCGTGAACCCGCCCAGCGGATCCCCCCGCATGCTGTCGTACCCCGCACTGATGAGCACCACATCGGGCGTCCAGTCGGTGGTCGCGCGTTCGATGGCGCGCCACAGCGAGTCGACGTAGACGCCCGGCGGCAAACCGGCGGTCATCGGAACATTGAAACAGTTGCCCACGCCGCGTTCGTCGACCGCACCGGTGCCGGGATACCACGGCCACTGATGCATGGACACAAAGCGGGTGCGGGGCTCGTCGGCCACCAGCGCCTGGGTGCCGTTGCCATGGTGGACGTCCCAATCGACGATCAGCACCCGCTCGCGGTCGCGGCGGCGCACCTCCGCCGTCAGCACCGCTACGTGATTCACGATGCAGAATCCCATCGCGCGATCGCGCAGTGCGTGATGCCCGGGAGGTCGAATCGCCGCGAAGGCGCTGTGCTCCCGGCTGTCGAGCGCATGCAGCAGTGCGGCGTGCGCGGCACCGCTCGCGGCCAGCGTTGCCGCCCAGCTGGCTCCGTTGAGCACCGTATCGGTCCCGAGTTCCCCGCCGCCACTGGTGCTTAGCCGCGCGGCGCGGTCCAGATACCCGTGATCGTGGCAGGCCAGCAGCTGTTCGATGGGTGCCGCGGGCGCGGCCGTAACGGTGATGCCTTCACGCGACAGGCGTTGCAGTACCGCCTCAAGTCGCGCGGGCTGTTCCGGATGACCGGCGCCCTGATCATGCTGGAGACAGGCGGCGGCGCTGAACACGCGCATGCGCGCGTCAGCGGACCGGCACGCGATGGCGACGCAAGACGATCAACGCAGCGCCGTCTGGGACGCCCGCGCCGCCCAGGGTACGACGTTCGTCCGGGAGTTCGGCGCCGCGGAACTTGACCAGGAAACCGGCCGGGTCGGCGGTGACGTGGGCGGCATCGAGGACCTGTCGCTTGACATCGCCGATTGGCGTCGAGGCCGGCAGCACGAGATCAACGTCGTTCCAGGCCTCGAGCAGCCGCACCCGGACGCGCAGCGGATCGCTCACGTTGCAGCCGCTGGGGCGCGCAAGGTGGACAGGAACCGATCCACGGGCTGATCGAACAGGAGCGTCGAGGCGCGCACATGCGTCACGCCCTCGCGATCGAACACGGCCAGCGCGATTTCCTCGCCGCCCTGGCCGCGGAGCGTGAGCGAATTGAGCGATTCGTGCTCGGGAAATGCCGCCATCTGCGGCACGCGTTCGGCGAAGAAGCGCTTGGCGCGGGCCAGGATCTCGGCGGCGGACAGGGTGGTGGTGGTTTCGTAGGTCATGGGAAGAAGTTAGTCGTTAGGCGTTAGGGGTTAGGGGTTAGGGGTTAGGGGTTAGGCGTTAGGCGTCAGGCATTCGCATCGAGTGCATCCACGACCCACTCCTTGACCTTATCGAGGCCGATGCGTTCCTGCGCCATCGAATCGCGGTGGCGAATCGTCACGCTGCGGTCGGCAGCGGTGTCGCCGTCGACGGTGACGCACCACGGCGTCCCGATCTCGTCCTGCCGCCGGTAGCGCCGGCCGATGGCGCCGCCGTCGTCGTGAAACGCCGGAACGGTGCGCCGCAGATCGTGATACAGTTCGAGCGCGAGTTCCGGCATGCCGTCCTTCTTGACCAGCGGCAGCACCGCCACCTTGATCGGCGCGACCTGCGGCGTGAATCCCATCACCACGCGCAACTCGCCGTCGACGGTGTCCTCGCGGTAGGCGTCGGCCATGACCGTCAGCGCCACGCGATCGGCGCCCGCGGAGGTCTCGATGATGTACGGCAGGAATCGATCACCGGTCGCCTGTTCGAAATATTCCAGCTTCTTGCCGGAGTGTTCCTGGTGCCGCGCGAGGTCGAAGTCCGTCCGGTTGTGAATCCCCTCGATTTCCTGCCAGCCGAAGGCAAATTCGTACTCGATGTCGTAGGCCGCCTTGGCGTAGTGTGCCAGTTCATCGGGCGCGTGCTGGTGCCAGCGCAGGCGAGCCGGGTTCAGGCCCAACCCCTCGTGCCACGCCATGCGGACGGCGCGCCAGCGTTCGAACCATTCGTCGTCGGTGCCCGGCTTGACGAAGTACTGCATCTCCATCTGTTCGAATTCGCGCGTGCGGAAGATGAAATTCCCCGGCGTGATCTCGTTGCGGAACGCCTTGCCGATCTGGGCGATGCCGAACGGGAGCTTCTGTCGTGATGCGTTGAGGACATTGACGTAGTTGACGTAGATTCCCTGCGCCGTTTCGGGGCGCAGATAGATCACCGAGCCGGTCTCCTCGACCGGGCCCATCACCGTCTTGAACATCAGGTTGAACTGTCGCGGCTCGGTCAGGTCGCAGGCGCTGTACTCGCCCGGACGCTTGCTCGGCTTCTGCAGGCATCGCGCGTCGGCCAGCTTGTCGGCCCGGAACCGGCCCTTGCAGGTCCGGCAATCGACCATCGGGTCGCTGAACCCGCTGACGTGACCCGACGCCTCCCAGACGCGCGGGTGCATCAGGATCGCGGCATCCAGCCCCTCGATATCCTCGCGCTCCTGCACCAGGGACCGCCACCACCGATCCTTGATATTGCGCTTGAGAGCTACGCCCAGGGGACCGTAGTCCCAAACTGAACCAAGGCCCCCGTAGATCTCGGACGACTGGAAGACGAAGCCCCGGCGTTTTGCCAGAGAGACCAGCTTATCCATTGCAGAAACGTCAGCCATCAGTCGATACTGCCTCAGGTTGAGAACGGTCCCGCAGGGTTTGCAACGTAGCGAGACGGCAGGATTCTTGCTGGCCAAGGTCCCCTTATGGTGAAGCCTAAACAGGTCCAGCCGGGACTCGCTCGATGCCAGCAAAGGTCGGGCCGACGCGGCATGACGTTGATCGAGATGCTCATCGTGATTGTCATGATCGGCATCCTGTCGGCCATGGCGCTCAGTCGCCTGGACTGGACCCAATATCAGGCCGACGCCGCGGCGCGCGGCGCGATGGCGGAACTGGCCAACGCGCAGCGACTGGCGTTGTCGCTGCAGGCGAACATCGTGGTCACGTTCCCCGATTCGATCCGGATGCAGATTCTCGAAGATGCCAACAACGACGGCGCGGCCGGGGCGGGCGAGCGGCTCCGCACCGTCCCGCTCGACAACAACTTCTATTACGGCCAGGCGAGCGCCGACCCGGTTCCGTCGCCCGACGACGGGACGGCTCTCAGCACGGTGACGTTCCAGCGCGATGGCTCGGCCAGCACCAGCGGGACGGTGTATCTGCATGGGCCGGGGCTCGACGCCGCCTGTCACCACTGTCGTGCCATTTCGATCAACCGGGCGACCGGGCGCGTGGTGTGGTACACCTACGCCACCGGAACGTGGAGGCGAGCCAATTGACGAACCTGCGTCGCGGATTCACGCTGATCGAAGTCCTGGTCGCCGTGGTCATTCTCAGTGTGCTCGCGCTGGGCGTGGCGCGCTTCTCGGCCACGTTCGCGCAATCACTGACCAATTCGTCGGTGCGGGTGGTGGCCGCCGGCGTGGCGTCGGATCGCCTGCAGCTGATCCGCGCCGATCCGCGCTACACCCGGCTGGCCACCCTGTACGGCGCCGGGACCGGCGCGGACACCACCGGCTTTACCGATTACCCGCACATGCGTCGCAAGACCGTCGTCGCCCGCGACCAGTCGGGTTCCCCGGCCCGCGATCGCACCACGGTGACCGTGCGGGTGACCGATCCGAGCATGCCTGACACGGTCGCCGTCACCTCCGTCATCGCGAGTCCATGATGCCACGCCTCGTTCGGCGCAACCGCCGCGGTTTCACGTTGATCGAACTGCTCATCGCCATGACCATGACCGTGGCGGTGATGGGCGCGGGCTTCGCGCTGTTCGGCTCGCAGAGCACGTTCTTCCGCACCAATTCCGAACGGTACGACATGATGCAGAACGCGCGCGGCACGCTGGAAGAAGCCGAGCGCGTGATTCGCACCATGGGCGCGGGCGTGCCGAACTCGCAACCGGTGCTGGTCTATGGCGACACGGCGGTGCTGGCCTTCAACGCCGACTACATCGAGCGCGACACGGTTGACACCCGCTGGGCCGCGTATTTCAACCCGGAGACCCCGGTCGCGGAGACAATCGCCTGGGACGTGAGCGACGCCGCCCTGATTCCCGGGACGTCGTACACCTATCCGACCGACAACTACCTGCTCGGCAGCGGCGCGCCGTCGCCTGCCGAGACGTACATCCTGTATTTCTCACCGGACTCATCGACGGCACGCACCGATGACTTCATTCTCTGGCAGCGGATCAACAACGGGACGCCCGCCGTGGTGGCCCGCAACATCCTGGCGCACCCGAGCGGGCTGCCGTTCTTCCAGTATCTGCAGCGCCGCACGCTGTCGACCGGCGACACATTGATCACCGAACCCGCCGCCAACCTGCCGCTCGAGCGCCGCGTGCTGACGACGGGGATCTCGAGCACCGACAGCGCCAACTACGTGCGGCCCGATTCGGTCCGCGCCGTCCGCATCAACGTCCGGTTCACCAACGGGCTGACGGGCAGCGACGAGCATTTTCGCGACGTGCAGACGACGGTCCAGGTGCCGAATAACGGCATTCCCGTTCCGTCGGTCTGTGGTCGCGTCCCGATCGCCCCGGGAGCGCTCACCGTGGTCGACACGATTCCGGGCAGCGGGCGCCTCTGGCTGACCTGGACCGCCTCGACCGACCAGGACGCGGGTGAACACGACGTGCTGCAGTACATCCTGTATCGCCGGCTGGCATCGGGCACCGTCTGGTCGGATCCGCTCACGGTGGTCCGGACCGTCGGGGGCCAGAGCAGCTACACCCAGGAGATTGCCGGCAACACGCCGGGCGTTGCATACACCTTCGGCGTGCTGGCGCAGGATTGCACGCCGTCGGAATCCACGATGACCACCATCAACGTCACTCCCAGCACATGAGCGACAGGCGGACTCGCATGGGTATCGTACGGAATCGCCGCGGCGCGGCGCTGTTCATGATGCTGCTGCTGTCGCTCGCCATCGGTGCGATCGCCATCGGCGGCATCCTGCTCGCCTCCGGTGCCGAACTTTCCACCCGCTACAACGCCAAGGAAGCCGAGCTGCAGGCGTCGGCCGACGGCGGACTCGAAGTGGTGCGCGATTCGATCAATCGCGGCATCTTCGATTCCCTGCTCCCGGTCACCGGCTACACCACGCTGGCCTCGAACGTGGCCGTCAAGGATGCCAGCGGCAACACGCTACCGCGCATCACCCAGTCCCTCTACGTGGGACGCACCGGTGGTCGCACCGGCGGCGCGGCGACGGCCGGCCAGTACGGCAGCAATTTCGCCAGCGCGTTGTCGATCATCAGCGACGCCCGCGGTGCCGTGGCCGCCCGCCGCATGCTGTTGACCCAGGAATCGTGGGCCAAGTTCGCCGTCGCGATCAACAATTGGAGCAATGGCGGCGTGATGTACGGCTGTGGCGAGTCGGTGAACGGGCCGTTCTTCTCGAACAACAATCTGCACATCCAGACCGGTTGCTCGTCGGGCAGCGGGACCTTCTTCGCTTCGTCGGTCAACGTGGTGGGCACGTTCAGTGGCGCGGCGTCGGGTCGGTTCACCCAGGGCTACCACACCGGCGTCAACCCGGTTCCCTGGCCGACCGCCGCACGCATCAACCTGATGCAGCAGTACGCCCAGGATGGTGACGCGGCCAACGGTGATTACGACATCGCCGCCGACTCCGCCAATCCGACTATGCCGCGGGTGCGCATCGAATTCGTGACCATCGACGTCAACGGCAACGGCGTCATCGATCCCGACGAGGGGTTCATGCGGGTCTGGGTGGCGAACAACACGGCCGGCGTCACGCCGGACACGGCGCTCGCCTACGCGACCGCGCGTCGCTGGCCCTGGACCGACGGCGCGACCGCGGTACCGCAGCATCTGGCGAACGCAGCGGTCTCCACGAACGCCAACCCGAACATGTACTCGCGCAATTGCGGCGCGAAGGTTTCGATCACCGGCACCGACACGCTCGAGTTCCACACCGCCGACAGCGTCTACGTGGCTGTCAACGCGGATTCCGGGACGGCGGTGAAAGCCCGCTCGTCGGTGCAGGCGCTCCTGGCCGACTCTTCGACCCGCCGCTGCTATCTCGGCGGCGATCCGCACCTGTTTCCGTGGATCACCGGCGATACGCTGACGCCGGATTCGACCACCACGTCGGTCTTCGGATTCTGGAAGAAGCGGAACCAGAGTTACACCGGCCTCAACACGGTCCGGTCCGGCGATGCGGCCTACCTGATCCCGCTTGCCGCGAACCCGAACTTCAAGGGCGTGATCTTCGTGCGAGGCAACGTGGCCCTCAGCGGCCGCCTGCGCGGGCGCGTGTCGGTGTTCGCCACCGGCAACATCGTCATGGCCGACGACCTGCTCTACCAGAACGCCCCCGGCACCGACTGCAGCGCCACCGGCGACATCTTTGGCGCGATCGCCACCAATAACGTGGTGATCGAGGACAACAACATCCAGACACCGTTTCGCGTGGCCGGCAAGGTCTACGGTGGTTTCGACGACACCGGCGATGCCAATTACAACATGTTCCTGCTCGCCGCCGGCAACGGCGGGGTGACCGGGAACTGGTACGCCGAAGGCGTCCTCGGCCCGGGTGACGGCACCAACAACTCCGGCATGCTCGGCGGTGAACCGAGTACGCCCAATGCCACGTGGGACATCTCCGCGATCAACCAGATGTGCGTGATCGAGGATGCGGCCACCAACGGCTGCGTCCGGGTCACCGGCGGCCTCGCGGAGGGCCGGATCGACTACGCCACCTATTGGGGCGGCGGCCAGTATGGCTGGAACGAAGCGCACACCTACGACGCGTGCGGCGCGGTGAATCCCCCGCCGTACTTCCCGACCACGGGCCGCTTCGTCCCGAGCCGGTACTACGAAATCGACCCGGTGTGGCTGAACAACATCGGCATCGCGAGCTACTTCACGCGGTTGCAGTCGCAGTAGGACAAGGGGAGCCGGGCCGGTTCACTGTCATCCCGAGCATCGCGAGGGATCGTTCAGCAGGTAAGCGATCCCTCGCTACGCTCGGGATGACAGCGGCGCGAACCCTCGCTCTATTGTTCCTTCTTCCCGTTCCCTAGACCTGAATGATCTGGTCCCGCCGCGTCCCGACGCTCACGTAGCGGATCGGCTGCCCGGCCAGATCCTCGATGCGATCGAGATACGCGCGCGCCGCGGCGGGCAGGTCGGCCATGCGTCGCGCCGCCGACGTGCTGCGTTGCCACCCCGGCAGGTTTTCGTAGACCGGCACGACACGCTCGAGCGCGGCGACATCTCCCGGCACGTCGTCGCACGGATCGCCGTCGAGGCGGTATGACACGCATACCGGTACGGCGTCGAAGGTGTCGAGCACATCGAGCTTGGTCACCGCCAGGCCGGTGATGCCATTGACGCGCGCTGAATAGCGCACCACCGTCGCGTCGAACCAGCCACACCGGCGTGGCCGCCCGGTCGTGGCGCCGAACTCGCCACCCAGGTCGCGCAACTGCTGCTGCAAGGGACCGGGCGTCTCGGTGGGGAGCGGCCCGTTGCCCACGCGCGTGGTGTAGGCCTTCACGACGCCGAGGACGCCGTCGATCTCGGTGGGCCCGATGCCGGCGCCGATCGCCGCACCGCCCGCCGTCGTGTTCGACGACGTGACGAACGGATAGGTGCCGTGATCGACGTCGAGCATCGCACCTTGTGCCCCTTCCATCAGCACGCGCTGCGCCGCGCGGAGCGCCTGGTACACCACCAGCCCGGTATCGGTGGCCAGCGGGAGCAACCGGGCGCCGAGCCGGCCGAAGAGCTCCACGTGCTCGTCGACGTCGGCGCGCGCCGTGGCGCCCATCATCGCGAGCAGGCCGTTGGCACGTTCGAGGCGCGGCAGCAGAAAGCCGCGCGCGTCGGTGATGCGGCACAGATCGATGACCCGGACGCCGCGGCGCCCGATCTTGTCTTCGTAGGCCGGTCCGATCCCGCGCCCGGTGGTGCCGATCTGCTGCTGCCGCTCGCTCGCCTGGTCCAGCAGCTTGTGGTACGGCAGCACCACGTGCGCGCGATCGGACACGAACAACCGGCCGGTGACGTCGACGCCCTGGGCGCCGAGCGCGTCGAGCTCGCCGAAGAACGTCTCCGGGTCGAGCACCACGCCGTTGCCAACGACACACCGCACGCGCGGGTGCAGGATGCCCGACGGAATCTGGTGCAGCACGAATTGCCGATCGCCGACGACGACCGTGTGCCCCGCATTGGCGCCGCCCTGATAGCGCACCACGACGTCGGCCTGCTCGGCGAGGACGTCGACAATCTTGCCCTTGCCTTCGTCGCCCCACTGGGCCCCCACGACGACGACGCAGTTGTGCTTGCGATCGAACATCAGCTCGCCGACTTCGCGTGGTCGGACGTGCGCGGGAAGAGCTCGGCCTTGCCTTCCTTCGCGGCCTTCTCGAACGCCTTGCGCAACGCGACCGCGTCGGCGCCGGCGGCGATCGCGTCGCGGATTGCCGGCGTGACCTCGACCCATTCGACCACGAGCTGCCGTCCGCCGCCCTTGCCTTTCGACACCAGTTTCTGTGCGATCACGGCGCGCAGCGCCCCGGCCAGGCGCGATCGCGCCACCTCACGCTCCTCGGCCGGCACGGTGGCCTCGAGCTGGATCAGCGCCGTCGCCGCGTCCTGCGCCGTGATGGCCGCCAGCACGAGCTGGTGTGATTCCGCGGCGCGGATCGCCCGATCGATTGCCACCGGGTCGCGCAAGTCGCTGATGACGATGACGTCGGGATCCTGTCGCCGCGCGGCGCGCAGGCCCGACGCGACATCGTCGGTGTCGGTGCCGATCTCGCGCTGCGAAATCGAGCTCGACAGGTCGCGGTGCAGAAACTCGATCGGATCCTCGAGCGTCACGACGTGGCGCTGCTGGCTGCGGTTGATGTGATGCACCATTGCCGCGATGGTCGACGTCTTGCCCGATCCTCCCGCGCCGGTAATGAGCACCAGCCCGTTGGGCGACTCCGCAACGTCGGTGATCACTTCGGGAAGCCCCAGGCCTTCCGGCGTGGGCACCGAGAACGGGATCACCCGCAGGATCATCATGAACGACGACCGCTGGCGCAGCACGTTGACCCGGAAGCGGCCGACCCCTGGGACGCCCCACGAACAATCCAGGTCGCGCAGCGTATCGAGGCGCGGATCGTCGGGCGACAGATCGGCGAACATCGCGGCAAGCCCGCGCGTCTGCTGGGGTGTCAGGCGCTGCTTGGTCAGCGGCACCAGCTCCCCTTCGACCCGCGCACGAAAGACATCGCCCGCCTTGACGTGCACGTCGGACGCGCCCCGCAGCACGGCCGCCTTGAGCACCCGCGCGAGCATCGGCGAATTGTTGTTGCTGCTCATCCAGCCTCCGGCAGAAAGCCCATGCGGTCGACCACGACACCGAGCGTTTCGGCGGCGAGCCTGCGCGCCACCACGGCGCCCTGGTGCAGCACGTCCGTGACGTCGGCCGGGCGCTCGGCCAGGTCCAAGGCACGTTCCCGGATCGGCGCCAGGGTCGCGCTCATGTTGTCGGCCAGGACCCGCTTGCAATCGAGACAGCCCCAGCCCGCCGTGCGACAGTTCACGGCCACCGTCTCGACGGTGGCCTCGGGCGAAAAGTATCGGTGCAGCGCGTAGAGGTTGCACACTTCCGGGGTGCCGGGATCCTTGCGGGTCTTGCGCGCCGGATCAGTCATCGCAGGCCGCAGTTTTTCCCAGATCTGGTCGGGTGTCTCGGTGAGCGCGATGGTGTTGCCGAGACTCTTCGACATCTTGGCCTGCCCGTCGAGGCCGATGATGCGGCGCGCCGGTGACAGGATCGGTTCGGGCTCGGCGAAGAACGGCGCATCGGGCGAGAAATGGGCATTCCAGCGACGGGCCACTTCGCGCGCCAACTCGAGATGCTGCAACTGGTCTTCGCCGACCGGCACCTTGTCGGCGCGATAGAGGAGGATGTCGGCGGCCATCAGGATCGGATACGCCAGCAATCCGGCCGGGATCGATTCGGTCCGCTGCGACTTGTCCTTGAACTGCGTCATCCGCTCGAGCTCGCCCAGCGGTGTGACGGTGGTCAGCAGCCACGACAGCGTGGCGTGCTCCGGCACATGGCTCTGGACAAACAGCACCGCCCGCGTCGGGTCGACTCCCGCCGCGAGCAGGCTGATCGCCATGTCGCGGGTCCGCTGGGCCAGCGTCGCCGCGTCGTAGGCATTGGTGATCGCGTGCTGATCGACGACGCAGTACAGGCACTCGTACTGCTCCTGCAGCGCGACGTAATTCCGGATCGCGCCGAGCCAGTTGCCGATGTGCAATTCGCCGGACGGCTGGATGCCGGAAAAGACGCGGGACATTGCTGGCAAACTAGGCGCCGGGCGGTGCGCCGGCAATAAACCGCCAACGCACCGGTCTACTGGATGCTAGAACGTGACTTTCATCATGACGGTCCCAGTCGCGCCGGTATCGGTCGACGCAGGGAGGGTCGCGGTGAACGTCCCATGCGCCGTGTACACCTTGCCGTCGCTGTTGGACACCATGGTGCTGAGCGACGTGATCGTCAGTGTGAAGCTCCCGACCGCCGGTGTGTCGCTGGACGGATCGGCCGACTGAGCCAACCAGCCGTTCTCGCCGTTATCGACCACGGCCGACCCGAGCAGGGTGGCATCCGTACTCTGGTAGGTGGTCTTGGCCGGTTCGCCCGGTGCGGCCAGGGACCCGGTGACCGTCGTGTCGCCCGTGGCGGTGTAGAATCCGAAAGCGAACTTGTTGTCGTCGCTGGTCCAGATGACCGTGACGCCGGAACATGGCGGCGAGCCTGTCTGTGCGCCGGTCAGCGTGATGGTGCAGCCGGTGGTGCCGCCACCGTCACTGCCGGTGCCGTTGTCGGAGGAACATCCGCTGAGCACTCCGATCACCGCACCTACGGCGAGCATCGTGTGCCGGGTCGAAATTCGCTGCATGATATGCTCCGTTCGAGTGAAGGTCGTAGTCAGAGCCGTGAACAGATCGCGGCAAGAAGCGCCCGGGCCTTGGCGTAGTCAGCTGATTCGAGGGTCATGCCGACGAACACGTCGTGACGCACGGCAATGAGTTGCGTGCCGTGCAGCAGCGAGGCGTTGTCCCATGGTCCGGTCAGGGTCGTGTCGGTGCGGAAGCCCACCGTGCTCGACGCGCCCGGTGCCTTGCCCGCGCTCGAGGCGCCGCCGAGCATCTTCATCATGCCACCCATCACCTTCTGCATGCCGGGTGGCGGCGTCATCGTGTCGAGTGCCGAGGTGCTGGGCAGGCCGGTCGCTTCGCCGAAGGTCGACATGCCGTGTTTGAGCATGGCGTAATTCTTTTCGCCATTCTGCCACACGAATTCAACCGGATACTCCCGCACGCCCTCGGGTGTGGAGACACGATACGTGCAGGATGTTTCCGCATCATCCGACGACGGTGTGCCGTCGAGCGGACCGATCGCCGCCTCGACCTGGGCCCGGGGGATGAAGTCGCAGGCGTGCGGAGGATGGACCGGCGGCTTTGGGGCAAGCGCCACGGCCTTGGCGCCGTCATACGCGAGCGGATGGGTGAATCGCGGCAGGACGATCCCGGCGAGCGCCACCGCGTCAGTTTCCTTGCCACTCGCGGCGCCGACGTCGATGTTGACCATGGCGTCTCCCTTGGTCGCCATCAGCATCCCGCCCGGGATCCACGTGGCCTCATCCCACGGACCGGCAGGCTCCTTCTTCATCACCCGCTCACCCATCGCGGCCATGTTGCCCGCGCCCGATCGATTCAGCGAGCTATCGAGGCCAGCGGGCGCTTGCTGCGCGGTCCGACTCGCCGCAGCGCCGTTCCAATCGGGCTCGACCGCGATTTCACGTCCGTCGTGCCCGCGGTACATGCACTGGTCCCCGCGGACGTCCGCGACGCCATCGCTCGCGCGATACGGTGGGGTGCTCAGCGGGCCGACGTACGGCGCCGCCTCGGCGGCCGACAGCAGCGTGCAGGGATCGTGGGCACCTTGCTGGCCCACGTGGCCCAACGGCCCGCCGCACGCCGCCAGAACAGGCCACACGGCCATGCCGCACACCGCGGCGGTCGCTCGCACTCTGTGGATCGACATCATCTTCCTGCTCCGGTTCCGGTGGATGGTGACACGCGGGGGCAAGCTACGGAACGGGCGTCGCTCCGCCGTGGGCTGAGCGTTCGTTGCTGGGCGACACCGCGCGACGTACATTCGACAGGTCATGCTCGAGCTCAGCCTGCTGGGACTGCACGCCCTTCGCGGCCCGGGCGGGCGCGAGCTGACGTCCCTCCCGGCACAATCCAAGCGGTTCGCGCTGCTGGCCTATCTGGCGCTCGGCGCGCGCGGCGGTTATCACCGGCGCGACACGCTCGCCGCGTTGTTCTGGGCCGACATGGACCAGTTTGCGGCCCGGCGTGCGTTGCGCAACACCCTCTACCACCTGCGCGAAGCCCTGGGCGACAACGTCATCGTGACTCGGGGCGACGATGCCGTCTCGATCAACCCGGCCATGCTCACCTGCGACGTCACCCTGCTCGAAGAGGCCATCACGGCCGGCCGGCTCGAAGACGCCATCGACCGCTATCATGGTGACCTGCTGGCCGGCTTCCACGTGCCGCATACCGGCGACGCGTTCGAGGAGTGGCTGAGCGCCGAACGGCGCCGCGTGGCAGCCCTGGTGATGCAGGCGATTCGATCTCTCATCGATCGCGCGGAACGGAGCGGCGATCTTGCTGGCGCAGCCTACTGGGCCCAGCGTGCCTCCGGGATGGCCCCCGGTGACGAGAGCTGGCTTATGCGGGCCATGGCGCTGTGCGACAACAACGGCGACACCGGCAGCGCGCTGCGGCTGTACGACGCGTTCAGCCGCCAGTTGGCGGCCGACTTCAAGGCCGCCCCGAGTGCGGAGTGTCGCGCGCTGGCGGCAGCGATCCAGGGCGGGGCACGGAAGAAGGCCGTCCCGGCGCCGGTGCCCCAGCCATCGCACGCCGCACCATCACCGGCTGCACCGGCAAGCATCACCGCACGTGACTCGGCGCCCGACTCGGCACCAGCGGCCGCGCGGATCGAAGTACCACGCCCCGACGGGTCGGATCGCGATGCGGTACCGATCGAACGTGCGCCGCGACGCCTGCTTGCCCTGGCGGCCGTGGTGGTGGTCGCGGCCGGCGTGATCATCGCGCTGGTCGCTCGTCACCGACCGCGAGAACCCGTGACGCGCCCGCGTGCGCTGATCACGGTGTTCGAGAATCGCACCGGTGATTCGACGCTTCAATCGCTCGGCCGCATGACGCAGGACTGGTTGGTCCAGGGCCTGATGCAGACCCAGTTGATCGACGTGGTGGACCCGCGCGCGGTCTATGTCCAGAGCCGCACGCAGCGGCGCCGCCAGCGATCCGATGACGCTGGCGCACCGCACCGGGGCTGCCGTGGTCGTGTCGGGGGCCTACTACCGCCAGGCCGACACCTTGCTCGTCCAGGCGACGGTCACCGATGTTCGCACCGGCCGCATCATTCGCGTCGTGGGACCGATCCGATCGAGCGTACACACGCCGGTCGCCGCGCTTGACGAATTACGTTCGCGCGTGATGACCGCGCTTGCGGCCTCGGTGGATACGAAGGCCACGCAGGGGTTGACGCGCGTTGCCGAGTTGCCGCCGTTCGACGTGTACCAGTCCTACGTGGCGGGCTGGGACGCCTATTGGCACGGCGACGGGCCCAAGGCCGAGGCGCTGTTTCTCGACGCGGCGCAGCGGGATTCCGCCTTCCCCGCGGCGGCACTCGCGGCGGCCGTTGCCGCCGCGAACTTCGCCAACTGTCCACTGGTCGATTCCCTGACCGCCGCTCTCGACAACCGCGCCACTCCCCTCGACCACCTCGATCAGCTTTCGCTGCAGATTGCCGGCGCACGATGCCACGGGCGCAACGACGAAATGCTGCAACTCACGCTCGAGCGCGCCGATCTCGATCGCGGCAATTCGAGTGAACAGATGTCGGCCGCAGACGCCGCACTCTGGGCCAATCGTCCGGCCCGCGCGCTGGACGTGCTGCAGCGCGTCGATCCATCGACCGACCTCGGCTGGATGGCCGACAGCACGCACTTCGCCTACTTCGGCACCATCTCCGAGGCACTGCACCTGCTCGGTCGCCATCGCGAAGAGTTGGCGGTCGCCGGCCGGGTGCCGCCGGGTGCGCCGCTGGGGCGCGCATGGCTCCGCAGCTCGGCGCTGGCCGCCCTGTCCCGGCCCACGGCGGCATTGGTGCTGCTCGACAGCGCACTTACGCTTCCGGTCGAACCCACCACCAGCATCGGACTGGCACCGTACACATCCGGACGGCCGGAATTCACCATGACGGCAGGATGGGTGATCAACTGGATTTCGCGCGAATTCGCCGTCCACGGCGACACCGTCGCGTCGCGGCAGGCGGCCGCGCGCGGCGTCGCGTGGTATCAGGCTCGCCCGGCGGCCGAACGCGACTCGCCCGAAGAACAGCTCATCGTCGCGTCGTCGCTGGAGATGCTGGCACGATACCAGGACGCCCAGCGGATCCTCGAGCGGCTCGTCGCCGACGATTCCAGCAATGTTGACTTTCGCGGCAATCTCGGCGGCGTGGCGGCGGAGTCGGGTGACACCGCGCTGGCCGACGCCATGGACGATTGGCTGGCGGCGCAGCCGGCGAGCCGCGCGGGCTGGTCGGCCAGTATCTATCGCGCCCGGATCGCGGCGTTGCAAGGCCGTGATGACGACGCGATGGCCCGGCTGCGCGAGGCGTTCGACGCGGGCATCTGGCCGCGGTGGCTGGACCAGGAACCAGCGCTGGCGGCGCTCCGCCATCGAGCAGACTTTATCGCACTGACCGCCCCGAGACGTTGAGCCACCTTCCAGCGGAGTCGTGCACCGTTGGCCGATGTGAACCAGGGAACCGGCTCGCCCGTCTCTTCCCGTGGGTGATCCGGTATTGACGACTCAGACTGTGAGGAAGACGACGATGGACACCACCAGGGAAGACGAGATTCGTGCGGTCGAAACGCGCTTCTGGAACGCCATGCGCGATAAGGATGGCAGGATCGCCGCCGAGCTGACCGACGAGGGATGCATCGTGGTGGGCGCGCAGGGCGTGTCAGCGATCGGCCGGGCGGCGATGGAAAAGATGACGGGCGACACCAAGTGGACACTCAAGACGTTTGCATTCGACGAGCAGACGATGCAGATCCGGTTTGTCAACCACGACACGGCGCTCGTGGGCTATCACGTGCACGAAGAACTCGAGGTGGACGGCAAGGCGTTGACGCTCGAGGCACACGACGCCTCGGTGTGGCTGCGGCGCGCCGACGGATGGCGCTGTGCCCTGCACACGGAGGCGGTCGCCGGCGATCCGTTCGGGCGCTGACGCGACTCGACGCCGCTGCGCTCGCACGCACGGCCGAACGGGCGGCCGCGCGGGCAGCCACCTTCCTGCTCACCGCCCCGCGACCGGCGGCCGATGCGTGGACGACCAAGGGGCATCACGATTTCGTCACCGAGGTCGATCGACACGCCGAGGAGCTGATCACGCGTGACGTCATGACGGCGTATCCGTCGAGTCGCGTGCTGGGTGAGGAATTCACGCCGGATTCGTCGTCACTCGATGGTCTGGTGTGGATCGTCGACCCCCTCGACGGTACCACCAACTATCTGCACGGGTATCCGTGGTGGTCCGTCTCGATCGCGGCCGCCGTCGATGGCGACGTCGTCGCCGGCACGGTGTTCCATGTGCCGGCACATCGGCGCTACACCGCGTGGCGTGGCGGAGGCGCCTGGTCAGGGGGGACGCGGCTGCGGGTGTCCACCATCGACGACCCGGGACAGGCGCTCATCGGGACCGGATTCCCCTTCAAGTCCGTCGGCGACCTGCCGACATATCTGGAGCAATGCGCGCGCATCTTCCCCGCCACCAGCGGCGTGCGGCGCGCTGGCTCGGCGGCGCTCGACCTGGTGTCCGTCGCGGCCGGGGAGTTCGAGGGCTTCTGGGAATTGACGCTCGCCCCATGGGACAAGGCCGCGGGCATCGTGTTGATTCGCGAGGCTGGCGGCGTGATCACGGCGCTCGACGGCAGTGACGCCGGCGTCGCGCATGGAGGAATCGTCGCGGGAAATCCGGGGATGCATCGGTGGTTGCTGGAGGAGCTGCGACGGCGGACGGTGTGACTGCGGCAGCTCAGGGCGGCACCGAATACAGGTGCAAGTCGACCGCCGGGGAACTGTACGACTGCAGGTGTCCCATCATCTGCCCAAACCCCGCGACGATGGTGCCAGATGGGGTGAGCTGCGGATTCATCAACGCACCGCCGCCGCGCGTCAGCAGCAGGGTGGTATCTCCGGTGGCGAGTGAAACGCGCCGCAGTTCGAACGGGCTGCCGATCGACGGACCACCGTCGGCCGCCGTCCGTGCCGGCCCAACGGCGACGACGCAACTGTCCGAGCGGCACGAGACGCCCAGCACCTGAACGCCCGGGCGGGAGGTCGTCATCGCCGCGACGACCGGTGACCCGCCGACGGCCGGCACGCGTAGCAGGTCGGCGCTGTTGAGACGCGTGAACACGATGCTGGTGCCATTCTC
This sequence comes from uncultured Gemmatimonadales bacterium, assembly GCA_963796635.1. Taxonomy (GTDB): domain Bacteria; phylum Gemmatimonadota; class Gemmatimonadetes; order Gemmatimonadales; family GWC2-71-9; genus Palsa-1233. The sequence goes on along the minus strand of CAWCMH010000001.1, from coordinate 599,746 downwards.
CGCCTGGGAGTAGCCCGTCGCGCCGATCGTCCCCGGGATCGGCGCCAGCGTCGCGCCGTTGCTGTCGATCGTGCCGCGCACCACCGATTCGCCGTAGAAGACCGAATCGAACAGCGAGCAGATGCAGTGGCCGAGCGGCACCATCCGCTCTGCGAGTGCGAGAAAGGTGTGCGATCCGGTCCAGGTCAGGTCGGCAAGCCAGTTCACGGTGCTGTCACCGACGGTGACGGGAAAGGTCAGCAGCGAACGCCGGCGGTACGGGAACGCCGAATCGGCGAGCCAGAGCCTGGTATCGGGCGGCGCGAACGGAAAGCGCACGGCGACGCTGGTCTCGACGTAGATCAGTCGACCGTCGGCCGCCATGGCGTAGGCGGGAAAACTTCCCAGTGAATCGGTGCGCGTCGCGGCATCGTCGCACCATTGCCAGTAGCGCTGGCCGCCGCCCACCGGCATGACGCCGATGCAGCGGTGGTGCGGGTTCGCGCCCGCCTCGACCGAGACGAAGGCATACAGGATTCCCGTGCTGTCGCCGGTGAGCGTCGGCCAGTAATCGGGTTGCGAATTGTAGGTGAGCAACACGTCGGAGCCGGTGCCATTGGGCCCGAGCCCGTACGCATAGGTGTATGGCGATGAGTGGTTGCATGATGCGCACAGCGCGCACAGCATGATTTGACAGGTGATTCGCAAGCGGTGCGGCATCGAACTGCGCGCGCCACGGAAAATGTCTTGCGGATCTCGGGACATGTGGTACACTATCGGGAACCGCTTCCGGAGCCACCCATGAAGAAGTACATCGTCCCGCCCCCCCCCGGCCGAGTTCTGAACCGCAGCACCCGTTCGTGGTTGTTGATCAGCATGATCGCCGCCGTCGCCGTGGCCTGTCAAGATAGTCCCACGTCGCCGGACCAGGCGAAACCCGTCGCGGCGCATCGCGTGCATCCGGATTGCATTGAGGGGTGTGAGGGGCCGGACCTGAACGTCAGACTTTCGTGGGTCACATCACTGGAGTACATCAGCAACGACACGGTGTATGCTCCGGACTCCACAGACGCACATCCGCCGGACGGCGACATCGTATTTGAGGTTGGACCGAACACAGCAGACACCGCGATCAGTGTCGCGACCGTCGCCACGGGCGATTGCTCGAACGACTGCGTGGAAGCGGGGAGCAACGGCGATGGGCCAACATATCCAAACCCTCTCTCTCTAGATCCTGGTGACAGCGCTGAGGTGTACGTGACGATTGAAACTCACGCGACTGGAACTGGGTGGATCAGCTTGGCCGCCGGCGCCGGCTACAAGCAGGTGCCAATTGTAGTCTACCATTGCCACCGCTACGTCAATGGTTGTGAGAATTAACGTCACGGCGCGCCGTGCGGCGCGGGGAAGCTGGACCGTCGGCGCAGTCCTGAGCGCAATCCTCGCAGCCTGCAGCAACGCCGGCTCCGACACAGGCAGCATGAATCCGGGCGCACAGGATACCATGCTGGTAGTCACCGGCGCCAACCAGACGGTGCTCGCGAACACGGACGCGCCGGTCAACCCCACAGTGCGGATCACGAATGCCAGCGGGCAACCGGTCCCTGGCGTGACGGTGATCTTCCGGAACCAGACAGTCGGCGCATCAGTCGGCGACAGCCTTGTCCAGACCGATTCCAGCGGGACGGCGTCGGCAGAGCACTGGAATTCGTTCTATGCCGGCACGGCCGAGCTGCAAGCGACCGCCGCGAACGTCCTTGGGAGCCCGGTGACGTTCACGGCCACCATCTGGGGCCACATGCTGGCGCAGCCAGCGAATGGAACCAACATGCAGCAGGCGCCGGCCGGCACCGCGATCGCGATGCCGCCGCAGGTTTCGTTGTTTTCGCCAAACAACGAATCCCTGTCCGGGTTGCGGGTCGTCTTTCACGTAATCGCCGGCGGGGGCACCATCACGGGCGACACGGCTGTCGTGAACGCCGTCGGCGTCGCGACAGTGGGAAGCTGGACCCTGGGACCGACACCGGGCGTGAACCAGTTGCGCGCGGTCGTGCTGCAGCCGCTGGGCGGCGATTCGACGACGATCACCGCGACGGGGACGGAGTAGCGGATATACCTCCCATGACACCGACACAAACATTGACGGCGCGTCTCGCCATATTGACCGCCGCGGTCGCGGCCTGCAGCAGCAACGCGTCGCCGTCGGGCGGCGGCGGAACAACGCCCACCGGTACCATGGCAGTTGACACCGGCAACGGCCAGGATGTTCTGCCGGCCACGATTGTGCCCGTGTCTCCTGCCGTTCGAATTACCGACTCGCACGGCGCGCCGGTGGTCGGAGTCACTGTGACGTTTGCGGTACCCGATTACAGCGGCGGGTCGGTGACGGGCGACACCGTGACCTCCGGAAGTGACGGGATTGCGACGGTGGGACAATGGAGGGTGTCCGGGTTGACCGGCACCAGCACGGTGATTGCTACAGCACCAAACGTAACGGGCAGCCCGGCAACGTTCAGTGCCAACGTGCTGGGCCGTCTGCGCATCTTACCGGTCGCGAGCACGGACCGGCAGCAGGCGCCTGCCGGCACTACGCTGCCGATTGCGCCGCAAGCAAACGTTGATTCACCTGACGCCGTCGAGAAAGCCGGTCTCGTGGTCGTGTTCCGGGTGCTATCGGGTGGCGGTTCCATCACGGGCGACACGGCTGTCGTGAACGCCGTCGGCGTCGCGACAGTGGGAAGCTGGACCCTGGGACCGACACCGGGCGTGAACCAGTTGCGCGCGGTCGTGCTGCAGCCGCTGGGCGGCGATTCGACGACGATCACCGCGACGGGGACGTGAGCGCGATCGGATGATTGCGGTGCGCGCCGAGGTGTCCACGAGAGACAGGCGCTGACCCGGCGCGCAGGCAGCGACGCTGTGCTGTGCCGAGCGCAGGCGGCTCGGCACGGCGAAGCTCCGGGGTTGGCCGGCGTCGCTGAAGCGACGGCTCGGCACGGCGAAGCCCTGCGGGCTGACGAATTTCCCAGCGTCGCATGCGCCGAGGTCCTTCGACTGCGCACCGGCTGCGCCGGCGCTTCGCTCAGGATGACAATTGTTGATCGACGTTCGGTCAGGATAAGGCGCAGCGCCTACCGCGTCAGAATCCGCGGCTCTCCGTCGGTGACCAGCACCGTGTGCTCGAAATGCGCCGACAGCGAACCGTCCTGCGTTACCACGGTCCACTTGTCCTTGAGCGTGCGAGTGACCGGGCTGCCGATGGTGATCATCGGCTCGATCGCGAGCGTCATCCCCAGCTTGAGCTGCGGGCCGCGCTTGGGCGTGCCCCAGTTGGGAATCTGCGGATCTTCGTGGAAGCGCGTGCCGATCCCGTGCCCCACCAGTTCGCGCACCACGCCGAATCCCGCCGTTTCGGCGACCTGCTGCACCGCGGCACCGATGTCGCCGACATGATTGCCGGCGCGCGCCGCGGCCACGCCGGCATACAGCGACCGCTGGGTCACGTCGAGCAGCCGCTGCGTCTCGGGTGCAATCGCGCCCACGGGAATGGTGGTGGCCGAATCGGCGTGCAATCCATCGATGCACACGCCCACATCGACCGACACGATCGAACCCTCTTGCAGCACGCGCTTCTTCGACGGAATGCCGTGCACGATCTCGTCGTCGATCGAGGTGCACAGCGTCTTGGGAAAGTCGTACAGTCCCTTGAACGACGGACTCGCGCCCGGATGCGAGCGGATGAACTTCTCCGCCTCGCGATCGAGATCCTCCGTGCTCATCCCCGGCTTGACGATCGACCGCATCAACTCGAGCGTCTCGAACACCATGCGCCCGGCGCGCGCCATGGTCTCGACTTCGCGCTCCGACTTGATGGTGATCATGAGAGCGACAGCGCGCGACCGACCCGCGCCTCGACGTCTTCGACGGTGCCGACCGCATCGATGCGCGTGAGCTTGCCGCGCGCCCGATACCAATCGACCAATGGTGCCGTCTGGGCACGGTACGCCGCCAGCCGGATATCGACCGCGGCCGGATCGTCATCCGCGCGCTGCTCGGCCTGCCGCCGCAGCGCAATGCGGCTGGTAATGTGATGATCCGCGACGTCGAACAGCAGCACATGATCGAGTGCGCGGCCCAGACCCTGCAGCACCTCGTCCATGCCTTCGGCCTGCGGGATGGTGCGCACCACGCCGTCGAAAATCACGCCGTTGGCGGCGGCCGGCTTGCCGAGTTCGTCGCGGATCACGCCCAGGATGAGATCGTCGCTGACGAGCTCGCCGGCTTCCATCATGGCCTTGGCCTGGAGGCCCAGCGGAGTCTGCCGCGTCACGGCATCGCGCAGCAGGTCGCCGGTCGACAGGCGCGGCAGGCCGAGTCGCTGCGAGAGCAGCGCGCCCTGAGTGCCCTTGCCGGCGCCGGGAGGACCGAGGAGGAGGATGTCCATGAAGTCGTTAGTCGTTAGTCGTTAGCTGTTAGCGCTTCGTTCGCGGATGTACTGCGCGGCGCTTGCATTCCCGGACGTCGGACCACCCCTCGCCAATGCCTGACAACCAATGACTAACGCCTCACGACTAACGCCTAACGCCTTCCTTCACATGCCGAACCGGCTTTGGCGCCCGCGGAACTTGACGCGGCCCGACTTCATGAAGCCGTCGTAGCGGCGCAGCTGGCGATGCTGCTCGATCTGCGCGAGGGTGTCAAGCAGCACGCCCACGACGATCAGGATCGATGTGCCACCGAACTGGAACTGCTGGATCCCGACGGCCTTGGCCATCGCGATCGGGATGATCGCCACGACCGCCAGGAAGAGCGAGCCCGGGAACGTGATCCGGCCGAGCACGCCGTCGATGTAGTCGGCCGTGGCCGCGCCCGGCTTCACGCCCGGAATGAACGCGCCCTGCTTCTTGAGGTTCTCCGACAGGTCAACCGAATTGAACACGATCGACGTGTAGAAGTAGGAGAACACCACGATCAGGACCGCGAACAGGATGTTGTATTCCCAGCCGCCCGGCGTGAGGAAGCTCGCGACGCCCTGCAGCATGTCGTTGCCGGTAAACTGCGCCACCGTGGCCGGCACGATGATCACGGTCTGGGCGAAGATGATCGGCATCACGCCGGCGGTGATCAGCCGGATCGGGATGAAGGTCTTCTGCCCTTCGCGAATGCGGCCGCGGCCCATCACCTTGCGCGGGATCTGGATCGGGATCCGGCGGGCGGCCAGCGTCATCGCCACCACCGCCGTGATCATCGCCACCATCACGGCCAGCAGGGCCACGATGCCCGTGAGCGAGACGACGCCCTCGCGGACGTAGCTGACTCCCTGGATCGCGCTCGGCCACACGCGCTGCAGAATCGACACGGTGATCAGCAGGCTCATGCCGTTGCCGATGCCGCGTTCGGTGATCTGCTCCCCGAGCCACATGACGAAGATCGCGCCGACCGTCAGCGTCGTGACCATGATCAAGCGGGTCATGAAGCCGGGATACGGGACGGCGCCCGGGATGTTCTCGATGAACAGCGTGAACGTGTACGCCTGCGAGAACGAGATCGCGACGGTGAGGTAGCGCGTCCATTGCGTCAGCGTCTTCTGCCCTTCGGCGTCCTTCTGCATCTTGCCGATCGTCGGGATCACGCCGCCGCCGAGCTGGAAGACGATCGACGCCGAGATGTAGGGCATGATGCCGAGCGCGAGAATGGTGGCGCGCGAGAGGCCGCCGCCCAGGGCGTCGTACAACGAGAACAGCGTCTGCGTGCCGCTCCCGGCGGAGTTCTTGATGTAATCCGACAGCGCGGCGACATCCACGCGTCGGCGCGGTGATGTGCGCGCCGATGCGGTAGATCAGGATCGCGAGCGCGGTGAACAGGAGCTTTTTCTTGAGCTCCTCGTCGATCTGGGGCATCCGCGGCGCTGTCATCAGCCCTCGACGCGGCCGCCCGCCGCCTCGATCTTGGCGCGAGCCGACGCCGACATGCGAATACCCTTCACGTTGAGCGCGCGGCCGATGTCGCCGTGTCCCAGCAACTTGACCGGATCGCTCGCCTTGCGCATCAGTCCCGCAGCGGCCAGGCTCTCGGGCGACACGTCGTTGCCGGCGTGCTTGTCGAGATCGCGCAGGTTGACGGCGAGATAGGTGACCTTGAACGGATTGGTGAAGCCGCGCTTGGGCAGGCGCCGGTACATCGGCATCTGGCCACCTTCGAAGCCGGTGTTGGTATTGCCACCCGACCGCGCCTTCTGGCCCTTGTTGCCCTTGCCGGCCGTCTTGCCCAGCCCCGAGCCGGGGCCGCGCCCGACCCGCTTGCGCGACCGATGCGAGCCGGGCACCGGCCGCAGGTTCGACAGCGTGATGCGGTCGACGGGAATTTCGTCGTCGTGTTTCTTCTGCGCCATGATCAGCGACCCTTTGTCTTGACCGGCGTCACCTCGACCAGGTGACGCACCTTGAACAGCATACCGCGCGCCGTGGCCGTGTTCTCGAGCTCGACTTCGGCCTGATGATGCTTGAGCCCCAGGGCCTTGAGCGTGCGGTTCATCGTCTCGGCGTGTCCGATCCCCGAACGAATCTGCTTGACTCGCAGCCGTTTGGCATCTTTTTCCTCGGGAATCACCGCCGCATGATGCGCCGGGCCCTGACGGCCGACAACCGGATTTCTACCCATTGCGTCAAGCCTCCTGTCGGGCGCGATAGCCCAGCGCGTCGACGTCGACGCCGCGCTCGCGGGCCACTTGCGCGGCCGACACCAGATGCTGCAATCCATCCATCGTGGCACGCACGACGTTGTGCGGGTTGTTCGAGCCGAGGCTCTTGGTCAGGATGTCGGTGATGCCGGCGCACTCGAGCACCGCGCGGATCGGCCCACCGGCAATGACGCCGGTGCCGCTCGCCGCGGGCTTGAGCAGCACACGCCCGGCGCCGTGCTCCCCGATGATCTGGTGCGGAATCGTGGTGCCGGCGCGCGGCAGGTCGACCATGCCGCGCTTGGCGGCTTCGATCGCCTTGCGGACCGCTTCGGCCACTTCGTTGGCCTTGCCGGTGGCGATCCCGACGCGACCCTTGCCGTCACCCACGGCGACCAGTGCGTTGAACGAAAACCGGCGACCGCCCTTGACGACCTTCGCGACGCGATTGATCGACACGACGTTCTCGACGAATTCATTCTGGTTGTCACCACGCTCGTCACGCCGGCCGCCGCCCCGTCCACCGCGGCCGCCACCCTGACCGCCGCGACCGCCCTGCTGCCCGCCGCGGCCGCGCCCGCGACCTCCCGATCCGCCGTGCGTGCCGACGCCGCCGCCACTCGACCGCGCCGAGGACGCGCCGCCCTCGGCGCCGGAATGACTGCCCTGCCCGGCGCGCGCGCTCGGTGCTGGTGTCGCTGCCGCAGCGCCGCTGTCGGCGCCATTGCCGGCGGGCGCGGGTGTCGCGTTCGATTCCGCCGCCGTGGGCGTCTCTTCCGGATTCGTGTCGATCGTCATCAAAACTCCAATCCGCCCTCGCGGGCGCCTTCGGCCACAGCCTTGACCCGGCCGTGATACAGATATCCCCCGCGATCGAAGACCACGGCGGTGATACCGGCCGCCTTGGCCTTCTGCGCCAGCAGCTGCCCCACCGCCTTGGCCTTGCCGATCTTGCCGGCATCGCCCGCAGCGATCCCTTCGCTGGTGTCGGTGACACCGAGCAGCGCACGCCCGAGCTGATCGTCGATCAACTGCGCGTAGATGTGCTTCAACGAGCGGAACACCACCAGCCGCGGACGCTGGGCGCTGCCCGCCACGCGCTGCCGCACGCGCAGATGCCGCCGATACCGCCGCTCATGCCGCCGCTTGGGCCCGTGAATCGGACGCATTACTTGGCTCCCGTCTTGCCCGCTTTGCGGCGAACAATCTCGCCGGCGTAGCGGATGCCCTTGCCCTTGTAGGGTTCCGGCGGACGCACGCCGCGGATTTCGGCCGCGATCTGTCCGACCAGTTCCTTGTCGATGCCTTCGACGCGCACCTGCGTGCCGCCTTCGACCACCAGCTTGATGCCGGCGGGGGCGCGAATCTCCACCGGGTGCGAAAAGCCCACCACCAGGTTGATGCCGTACGGCTTGGGCTCCGCCTTGTATCCGACGCCCTGGATATCGAGCGTCTTCTTGTACCCGGTCGACACCCCTTCCACCATGTTGGCGACCAGCGTCCGCGACAGGCCATGCAACGCCTTGTGCTGCGTCGCGTCGCTGGGCCGCGCCACCGTCAGCACGTTGCCGTCGAGGGCCGCCGTCATGTCGGCCGGCAGCCGGCGCGACAGCGTGCCCTTGGGTCCCTTGATCGTGACCGCGTTGCCCTCGATGCTGGCGGTGACGCCAGCCGGCAGCGCGATCGGTCGCTTACCAATGCGTGACATGCGCGCTCCTTACCAGACCACGGCGACGAGTTCGCCGCCGAGGTTGGCGGTGCGGGCATCGCGGTCGCTCATCAACCCCTTGGGGGTCGACACGATCGCCATGCCGAGGCCGTTGCGCACGCGCGGGAGGTCGCGACACTTCACATAGCGCCGCAGACCGGGCGAGGACACCCGCTGCAGTTCGCGAATCACCGGCAACTCGTTGTGATACTTGAGGTACAGCCGCAGCGTGCCGGTGTGGCCGTCCTCCAGCATCTTGTAGTCGGCAATGTAGTGATTGTCGCGCAGCAGCCGCGCCAGTTCGTGCTTGAGCTTCGACGCGGGAATGTCCACGCGCCGGTGCCCCGCCGAGCAGGCGTTGCGAATGCGGGTCAGCATATCGGCGACCGGATCGGTCATGCTCATGCGGCGCCGCCCCTCGAAGTTCCCTGCATCGTCATGATCTCGTGTCTCCTTCAGGCCGCACGCGGGGCGTGCGGCGTCTCACCGCGGAAAGGCCAGCCGAATTCGCGCAACAGTGCCATGGCCAGGTCGTCGCGCCCGGCGTTGGTGACCAGCGTGATGTCCATGCCATGCACGTGCTCGATCTTGTCGTAATCGATCTCGGGGAACATGGTCTGTTCCTTGACCCCGAAGGTGTAGTTGCCACGCCCGTCGAAGCTCTTGTTGGGCAGTCCGCGAAAATCGCGGATGCGCGGCACCGTCAAGTTGATGAACCGGTCGAGAAACTCGTACATCCGCGCGCCACGCAGCGTGACCGACGCGCCCACCGGCAACCCGGCGCGCAAGCCGAAGTTGGCGATCGCCTTGCGGGCTCGCGTGATCACGGCCTTCTGGCCGGTGATCACGGCGAGCTCCTCGGCCGCCGCATCGACCAGGCGCGGATTCTTGGCGCCTTCGCCCATGCCGACGTTGATCACGATCTTGGTGATCCGCGGCACCTGATGCTGGTTGCCAAAGCCGAACTGCTTGCCCAGGCGCCCGCGCACCGTGTCCTCGTAGAAGCGCTGCATGCGCGGCTTGCCGATGCTCGCCTTGGGTTCGGCGTCGGTCGCCATGCTGGCCGCGGCTTCCTTGCGTCCGCCGCCGTGCGCGCGCGCCGCCGGCGCCTTTCCCTCGCGCTTGGTCGGAGCGGGCTTCGCGGCCGGCTGGCCTGCGGCGGCTGCGTCGTCGGTCTTTGCCATCACCGGTTCCTCGGAATCGCGACACCCGACTTGGCCAGCCGGTCGACGGTGCCGTCCTGATTGGTATGCCGGCGCGTCCGCGTCGGCAGGTTGGTCTGCGGATCGATCAGCATCACCTTGGACGCATGCACCGGTGCGGCGAACGTGATGATCCCCGACTCGGTGGTCTGCGTGGCCCGGCGGTGCCGCTTGGCCAGGTTGATGCCGTCGATGGCGACACGCCCGGTCTTGGGAAAGACGCGCAGCACGGTGCCGCGCTTGCCCTTGTCGTCGCCCGACATCACCTGCACCACGTCACCCTTGGTGACATGCATGCGCTGCCGCGCCACCCGTCCGCCGGGCCGGGACCGCTTGGCCTTCTTCATCACCAGTGGCTTCATCTCACAGCACCTCGGGCGCGAGCGACACGATCTTCATGTACCGCTTCTCGCGCAGTTCACGGGCGACGGGGCCGAAAATGCGGGTGGCCCGCGGCTCGCCCTGGTCGTTGATCAGCACGGCCGCGTTCTCGTCGAAGCGGATGTACGAACCATCCTTGCGCCGCACTTCCTTGGCGGTGCGGACGATGACCGCCTTGGCCACTTCGCCCTTCTTGACCTGGCCGGTCGGGATGGCGTCCTTGATCGCCACGACGACGCGGTCGCCGAGCGAGGCATAGCGGCGCCGTGACCCACCCAGCACGCGAATCACCAGCGCACGGCGTGCCCCGGAATTGTCCGCGATCTTGAGAATGCTCTCCTGTTGCACCATGGCGATCTCTCCCCGGCGTTAGCGCGCGCGTTCGACAACCGCGACCGTGCGCCAGCGCACCGTCTTGGCCAGCGGACGAGTTTCCATGATGCGCACCGTGTCGCCGGCTTTCGCCTCGTGATCGTTGCGCGCCTTGACCTTCTTGCTGCGGGTGACCTGCTTGCCGTACTTGGGATGCGCCAGCCGGCGCTCCAGCAGCACGGTCACCGTCTTCTGCATGCCGTCGCCCACGACCAACCCCACCCGCGTCTTGCGGGCCAACCGGGACGGGGCGGTTGTCTCATCAGCCATTGGTGCCTGCCTTGCGCTTTTCCGCGAGGAGTGTGATCAGCCGGGCCGCATCGCGGCGCAGGCTGCGAAACTGCATCGGATTCTCGATCGACTCGGTCGCCGAGCGGAAGCGCAGCTTGAAGCGCTCCTCGCGCACCTCGGCCAGCTTGGTTTCGAGCTGCTCGACGCTGAGTTCACGCAATTCGTCGCGCTTGCGGCGCAGGTTGCTCTTGTCGGCCATGCTCAGATCTCCTCGCGCCGGATCACCCGGGTCTTGACCGGCAGCTTGGCCTCGGCGAGTGCCAGCGCCTTGCGGGCCAGCGATTCCTCGATGCCGTCGACCTCGAACAGCACGCGCCCCGGCTTGACCACGGCGACCCAGCCCTCGGGATTGCCCTTGCCCTTGCCCATGCGGGTTTCGGCCGGCTTCTTGGTGATCGGCTTGTCGGGGAAGATGCGAATCCACACCTTGCCGCCGCGCTTCATCTCGCGCGTCATCGCGACACGCGCCGCCTCGATCTGCCGCGCGGTGACCCAGCCCGGTTCGAGCGACACGACACCCCATTCGCCGAACGCGACGGTGTTGCCGCGCGTGGCGATGCCGTTGGTCTTGCCCTTGAACGTCTTGCGGAACTTGATCCGCTTGGGTGCCAGCATGGCTCAGGCTCCGGTACTGTAGGTCTTGCCGCTCATGTCTTCGACGATCTCGCCCTTGAACACCCAGACCTTGATGCCGATGGTGCCGTAGGTCGTCATGGCGGTGCCCGTGGCGTAGTCGATGTCGGCGCGCAGCGTGTGCAACGGCACGCGGCCTTCCCGATAACCCTCGACCCGCGCGATCTCGGCGCCGCCCAGGCGGCCGGCCGCGCGCACCCGGATCCCCTGCGCGCCCATCCGCATGGCACTCTGTACCGCGCGCTTCATGGCGCGCCGGAACGAGATGCGCTGCTCCAGCTGCGCCGCGATGTTGTCGGCCACCAGCTTGGCGGAAATTTCCGGCCGCTTGATCTCCTCGACGTTGACCGCCACCTCGCGGGTCAGGTGCATCTGGCGCTCGAGCACCAGGGCCAGTTCCTCGCGCAACTTGTCGACCTCGGCGCCCTTCTTGCCGATGACCACACCGGGACGGCCGGTGTGAATCGTGACGGTGACCTTGCCCGGCTTGCGCTCGATCTGGACCTCGGCGATCGCCGCGTGCCCCAGCCGCTTCTGGATGTAGTCGCGGATCAGGCGGTCCTCGGCCAGCAGGGTCGGCATGTCCTTGGCCGACGCGTACCAGCGCGACGACGCCTGACGCGTCACGCCCAGGCGGAATCCGATCGGATGTGTCTTCTGCCCCATTACTTCGCCCCTTCCTGCTTCGACGCCACGGTGATGTGCACGTGGCTGGTGCGCTTGCGGATCGGCGTGGCGCGGCCCTGCGCCGCCGTGCCAAAGCGCTTGAGCGGCGAGCCCATCTGCACCTGGGCGTCGACCACGACCAGTTGATCGACGTCGAACGACTCGTTGGCGCGATCGGCATGCTGCTCGGCGTTGGCGACCGCCGACTTGAGCGTCTTGGCGATCTGCCGGGCCGCCAGCTTCTTGTTGAACTGGAGGATCGCGTACGCCTCGTTGACGTTCTTGCCGCGGATCAGGTCCATCACCAGCCGCATCTTGCGCGACGATTGGCGGACCGACCGCTGAATGGCTCGTCCTTCCATATCAGACCGCCTTTGCCTTCTTGTCGGCCACGAGCTTGCCGCTGTGGCCGCGGAAGAGCCGCGTCGGCGCAAATTCGCCGAGCTTGTGGCCGACCATGTTTTCGGACACGTACACCGGCACGAACTTGTTGCCGTTGTGCACCGCGAACGTGTGCCCGACGAACTCCGGAAGAATGGTGCTCGCGCGGCTCCAGGTCTTGACGACCTTCTTTTCGTTCCGCGAGTTGAGCACACCGACCTTGTCGAGCAGCGCCTGCTGCACGAACGGACCCTTGCGAATGCTGCGCGCCATTACTGTGTCGCCTTCCCGCGCTTCCGGCCGCGAACGATGAGTCGATTGGAATTCTTCTTGCGCTTGCGCGTCTTGGTGCCTTCGGGCTTGCCCCACGGCGACACCGGCGGACGTCCGCCCGACGTCTTGCCTTCGCCACCGCCGAGCGGATGGTCGACCGGGTTCATCGCGACGCCGCGGACGTGCGGACGCCGGCCCAGCCAGCGGCTCTTGCCGGCCTTGCCGAGCGACAGCAATTCGTGCTCGCCATTGCCGACTTCGCCGACCGTGGCGAGGCAGCGCCCGTGCACCAGCCGCATTTCCGACGACTTCATGCGCAGGGTGACGTAGTCGCCTTCGCGCGCCACGACCTGGGCGCCCTGACCGGCCGACCGCGCCATGGCGCCGCCCTTGCCGATCTTGACCTCGATGTTGTGCACCACGGTCCCGAGCGGCATTTCGGCCAGCGGCAACGCATTGCCGATGCGCACGTCGCTGCCCGGACCGCTCACGACGGTGTCACCCTGCTTGAGCCCGGCCGGGTGCAGCATGTAGCGCTTCTCGCCGTCGGCATAGACCACCAGCGCGATGCGGGCGGTGCGGTTGGGATCGTATTCGATCTCCGCGATCCGTCCCGGCACGCCGAACTTGTTGCGTTTGAAGTCGATCTTGCGATACATCCGCTTGTGCCCGCCGCCGATGTAGCGCGAGGTGACGTGGCCCTTGTTGTTGCGGCCGCCGCTCGACTTGATCGGCTCGAGCAGCGCCTTTTCCGGCGTGCCGCGGGTGATCTCATCGAAGCTCGCCACCGACCGGAAGCGGGTGCCGGCGGTCATCGGACGGAATTGACGAATGGCCATGATCAGCTCTCGAACACGGCGAGCGTGTCGCCGGGACGCAGGGTGACGATCGCCTTCTTCCAGCGGGCCGTGACTCCGCGCGCCTGGCCGCGCACGGCGGCGTTGCGACGCATCTGCATGGTCCGGACACTGGTGGCGGTGACGCCGAACAACTGCTGCAGCGCCTCCCGGATCTGGCCCTTGGTCGCCGCCGGATGCACCTCGAAGACGTACTCCTTGCGGTCCTGCCACGCGGCAGAACTCTTCTCGGTGATCAACGGGCGCACCAGCACGGTGTGCAGGTCAGCCATTTACTCGCTCGCTTTCTTCGACGACTTCTTGGCAGTCTTGCGGGCGGTCTTCTTGGCGGCCGGCTTCGCCCGAGGCGCATGATCATGCGCCTTTGCGACGGCCGACTTCTTCGCCGCGGACTTTTTCCGTGCGGGCGCACGACCACGCGCCCCGGCGAGGTTCGCCGCGCCCGCGGCATTTTCGTCACGCGTCGCGTTGCCGAGGGCGTCGCTTTCGATCACCAGGGCGTCGGCGCGCAGAATGTCGTACGCGGTGGCATCGGTGAACGGCAGCACGTCGATGTGCTGCACGTTGCGCCCGCTGAGATACACCGTCGGCTTGCTGCCGTCGGTCAGGATCAGCGTCCGCGTCTCCGTCAGTGACAGCTTGGCGAGCAATCCGAGCAGCGTGCTGGTCTTCGGCGCGTCGAGCGTGAACGTGTCGACCACGTGCAGCATGCCCTCACGAGCGCGCGCATTGAGCGCCGACCGGCGCGCCAGCTGGCGCACCTTGCGGTTGCTGTCCGCACGGTAATCGCGTGGCGTCGGCCCGAACGCAATGCCACCACCGCGCCAGTGCGGTGCCCGCGTCGAGCCCTGGCGCGCCCGGCCGGTCCCCTTCTGCTTCCACGGCTTCTGGTTGCCGCCGGACACGAAGGCGCGCGTCTTGGTCTTCGACGTCCCCTGGCGCTGATTGGCCAGATGCGTCTTCACCGCCTGATGCAGCACGTCCTCGTTGACGTTGCCGTCGAAGGTGTGCTCGGGCAGCGCAAACGCCTGGGGATGCTTCGAGCCGGTCGCGGAATAGTGCGGCGCGTCAATCATGGCGACTCCTGCCTCCCTGCTTGGCGACCGTTACGATCCCGTTCTTCGAGCCGGGAATCGCGCCGCGCACGAACAGCAGGTTGCGCTCGGCGTCGATCTTCACGATGGTGAGGCCCAGTTCAGTGTGACGCGCGGCACCCATATGGCCCGGCATCCGCTTGCCCTTGATGACGCGCGACGGGTCGGTGCCCGGCGAGATCGAGCCCGGCTTGCGATGCCGGGTGTTGCCGTGCGATGCCGGGCCGCCTCCGAATCCGTAGCGATGCACCACGCCCTGAAAGCCGCGACCCTTGGTCGTCCCGGTCACCTTGACCATGTCACCGGCGGCGAACATCTCGACGGTGATCGTGGCGCCCGCGGCCAGATCTTCGCCGTGGAGGGGAAAGCTGCGCACCACCTGCGGCGCGAAATCGAGTCCCGCCGTCTTCGCGTGGCCGAGTTCGGCCTTGCTGGTGCGAATGGCGCTCTTGCGGCCCCACCCCAGCTGCGCCTGCGACTCGCGCACCTGCAATACGGGACACGGGCCCGCTTCGATCACGGTTACTGGCACGGCAGAGCCATCGTCGGTGAAGACGCGCGTCATGCCGAGCTTGCGGCCGATGATTCCGGTGGCCATGGACTATTCGACCTTGATCTCGACGTCGACGCCGGCAGGCAGGTCGAGCTTGGTCAGCGCGTCCATGGTCTGCGGGCGTGAGTCGTGAATGTCGAGCAGCCGCTTGTGCGTGCGCAGCTCGAACTGTTCGCGGCTCTTCTTGTCCACGTGCGGCGACCGCAGCACCGTCCACCGCTCGGTCTTGACCGGCAACGGAATGGGTCCCGAAATCGTCGCCCCGGTCTTCTCGGCGGTGCGCACGATGTCCGCCGCGGCCTGGTCGAGCACCACGTGATCGAACGCCTTGAGGCGAATCCGGATTTTGTCTGGCATGCGCGTTTCCCCGTCGTCATTGTTGGGGCGAATGATCATTCGCCCCTACTTCAGGATCTTCGTCACCACGCCGGCCCCCACGGTCCGCCCACCCTCGCGGATCGCGAAGCGCAGCCCCTCGTCCATCGCCACCGGCGTGATCAGCTCGATCGTCATCTGGATGTTGTCCCCCGGCATCACCATCTCCACCCCCGCCGGCAACTCCACGCTCCCCGTCACGTCCGTCGTCCGGAAGTAGAACTGCGGCCGGTACCCCTTGAAGAACGGCGTGTGCCGCCCCCCCTCGTCCTTCCCCAGCACGTACACTTCCGCCTCGAACTTCGTGTGCGGCGGGATGCTCCCCGGCTTCGCCAGCACCATCCCGCGCTCGATCTCGTTCTTCTCCACGCCGCGCAGCAGCAGGCCGACGTTGTCCCCCGCCGTCCCCTCATCCAGCAGCTTGCGGAACATCTCCACGCCGGTCACGACCACCTTCTTGTCCGCCCCAAACCCCACCAGCTGCACCTCTTCGCCCACCTTGACGTGCCCGCGCTCGATCCGCCCCGTCGCCACCGTGCCGCGCCCGTGATGCTGAACACATCTTCCACCGGCATCAGGAACGGCTTGTCCGTCTCGCGCACCGGCTGCGGGATGTAGTTGTCCAGCGCGTCATACAGCTCCTGCAGCTTCGCCACGTACCCCGCGTCGCCCTCGATCGCCTTGATCGCGGAGCCGCGAATGACCGGCGTGTCGTCGCCCGGGTACTTGTACTGGCTCAAGAGCTCGCGCACTTCCAGCTCCACCAGGTCCAGCAGCTCGGCATCATCCACCAGGTCGCACTTGTTGAGGAACACCACGATCGTCGGCACGTTCACCTGCCGCGCCAGCAGGATGTGCTCCCGCGTCTGCGGCATCGGCCCATCGACCGCGCTCACCACCAGGATCGCCCCGTCCATCTGCGCGGCCCCGGTGATCATGTTCTTGACATAGTCCGCGTGCCCCGGGCAGTCCACGTGCGCATAGTGCCGTGCGGCCGTCTCGTACTCCACGTGGCTCGTCGCGATCGTCAGGATCTTCGTCGGATCCCGCCGTCCCTGCGACTCGCTCGCCTTGGCCACCGCGTCATACGGGATGTACTTCGTCCCGTAGCCCTTGTCGGCCGACACCTTCGTCAGCGCCGCCGTCAACGTCGTCTTGCCGTGATCCACGTGGCCGATCGTCCCCACG
The DNA here is from genome assembly GCA_963796635.1 of uncultured Gemmatimonadales bacterium. Classification (GTDB taxonomy): domain Bacteria; phylum Gemmatimonadota; class Gemmatimonadetes; order Gemmatimonadales; family GWC2-71-9; genus Palsa-1233. Next base: position 583,114 of record CAWCMH010000001.1, on the reverse strand, counting down.
TTCACATGCGGCTTGGTCCGCTCGAATTTCGCCTTCGACATCTCGACCCCTTCCCGATCCCCGTTGTTGGGGCGAATGATCATTCGCCCCTACCTGGTCCTGCGTGATCCCCGGCGCCCCGATCCCCGTTGTTGGGCGAATATCATTCGCCCCTACCTGGTCCTGCGTGATCCCCGGCGCCCCGATCCCCGTTGTTGGGGGCGAATGATCATTCGCCCCTACTACTTGCCCGCCGCCTTCGTGATGATCTGTTCCGCGACCGTCTTGGGTACTTCCTCGTAATGATGGAACTCCATCGTGTACGCGGCGCGACCCTGCGTCGCGCTGCGCAGCGATGTCGAATAGCCGAACATTTCCGCCAACGGCACCTCGGCCGTGACGACCTGCGATTCGCCGCGCTGCGTCATGCCGCCGATCTTGCCGCGGCGGGACGACAGGTCGCCGATCACCGAGCCGAGGAAGTCCTCGGGCACCACGACTTCGACCTTCATGATCGGCTCGAGGATCACCGGACCGGCCTGCCGCGCCGCTTCCTTGATGGCCATGGAGCCCGCGATCTTGAACGCCATTTCGGACGAATCGACATCGTGGTACGAGCCGTACACCAGCTCGGCCCGGACGTCGACCATCGGGTAGCCGGCCAGAATGCCGTTCTCCAGCGCTTCGCGCATGCCGGCTTCGGACGGCTTGATGAATTCGCGCGGCACCACACCGCCGACGATCTTGTCGACGAACTGGAAGCCCTTGCCGACTTCGCCCGGTTCGATGTTGATCACCACGTGACCGTACTGGCCCTTGCCGCCCGACTGACGGATGAACTTGCCTTCGACCTGTTCGACGCGCCTGGTGATCGTCTCACGGAACGCGACCTGCGGCCGGCCCACATTGGCCTCGACCTTGAACTCGCGCCGCATCCGGTCGACCAGAATCTCCAGGTGCAGCTCGCCCATGCCCGCGATGATCGTCTGGCCGGTTTCGGCGTCGGACCGCACCCGGAAGGTGGGATCCTCTTCAGCCAGCTTCTGCATCGCGATGGTGAGCTTGTCCTGGTCGGCCTTGGACTTCGGCTCGATCGACATCGAGATCACCGGCTCGGCGAACTTCATCGCCTCGAGAATCACCGGCTTGTCTTCGTCGCTCAGCGTGTCGCCGGTGCGCGTGTCCTTGAGGCCGATCGCCGCCCCGATATCGCCGGCCAGCACCTCGCTGATCTCGTCGCGCTTGTTGGCGTGCATCTGGAGCAGGCGCGCCACGCGCTCCTTCTTGTCCTTGGTCGCGTTGTAGACGTACGACCCGGCTTCGAGCTTGCCCGAATAGACGCGGAAGAACGTCAACCGGCCGACGAACGGATCGGTCGCGATCTTGAACGCGAGCGCCGCGAACGGCTCGTTGTCATCGGGGTGGCGCGTGACGATGTCGGTCTCGTCGCCAGGCCGGTGCCCGTTGATGGCGGGCACGTCGACCGGCGATGGCAGATAGTCGATCACCGCGTCGAGCAGCGCCTGCACGCCCTTGTTCTTGAACGACGCGCCGCACAGCACCGGGACGAACTCCATCGCCAGCGTCGCCTTGCGGATCGCGCGATGGATCTCGTCGACGGTCAGTTCCTCGCCTTCGAGATACTTGTGCATCAGCTCGTCGTCGTATTCCACCGCCGCTTCGACCGCCGCATGCCGCGCTTCTTCGATCGCGGCATGAAACTCGACCGGCGGATCGACGACCTGGAAGTTCTTGCCCATGGTGGCGTCATCGAAGATGTACTGCCGGCGCGCGATGACGTCGATGTGCCCGGTGAACGTTTCGCCGTTCCCGACCGGGAGTTGCAGCGGGTAGGCGCGCTTGCTGAGGCGGTCGCGAATCATGCTGACGCAGCGATCGAAGTTGGCGCCGACGCGATCCATCTTGTTCGCAAAGATCATCCGCGGCACGCCGTAGCGGTCGGCCTGCTTCCAGACCGTCTCGGTCTGCGGCTCGACGCCGGCCACCGAGTCGAGCAGCGCGACGGCGCCGTCGAGGACGCGCAGCGAACGCTCGACTTCGACCGTGAAGTCGACGTGTCCCGGTGTATCGATGATGTTGATCCGGTACTCGGGCCCGCTGCCTTCCGTGTCGCTCTCGCCGTGCCGCTTCCAGAAGCAGGTCGTCGCGGCGGACGTGATCGTGATGCCGCGTTCCTGTTCCTGCTCCATCCAGTCCATCGTGGCGGCCCCGTCGTGTACTTCACCGATCTTGTAGTTCTTGCCGGTGTAGTACAGGATGCGCTCGGTCGTAGTCGTCTTCCCGGCATCGATATGCGCCATGATGCCGATATTCCGGTACAGTTCGAGCGGTGTGTGACGCGCCATGTACGATCCCCAGTGATTCAGCCAACCAAAAAGCGGGGCGACCTGCGGGCCGAGCCCGTGGTATCGCTCCGCGCCACGTTCGGGCCGGAGCCACGAACGAGGATGCTCCACGAGCATCCCGGCGATTGTCGAAGGACGAGAGGTGGGCGGCCTGGCCGCTCACGTCATCCGGATGTGACCTCGAAGAAGTCATCCCGAGCCGGATGTCTCGGCGAGGGATCTCTCCGTACTGTTGGGGCGAGATCTTTCGCCCCTGCCTGCCCCGACCCGACTACCCCGACCTACCCCGACCTCTGTTGGGGCGAATGATCATTCGCCCCTACGCCAATCCCAACGTTACCAGCGATAATGCGCAAACGCCCGGTTCGCTTCCGCCATCCGGTGCGTGTCTTCCTTCTTCTTGATGGCGTTGCCTTCGCCCTTGCTCGCCAGCACCAGCTCCGCCGCCAGCCGTTCGGCCATGGTCTTTTCGCCGCGCGCCCGCGCGTAGGAAATCAGCCAGCGCATGGCGAGCGCGGTACGCCGCTCCGGCCGCACTTCGACCGGCACCTGCAGCGACGCGCCACCGACCCGGCGCGACTTGACCTCGACCGCCGGCTTGGTGTTGTTGACCGCCTGCTTGAAGACCGCCACGCCAGGCTGGCCGGTGCGCTCCTCGATCATGTCCATCGCCTTGTAGAAGATCCCCTCGGCGAGCGACTTCTTCCCCTCGGTCATCAGGTTGCTGACGAACTTGGAGACGGTCTGGGAATCGTAGCGCGGATCGGGGGGACCGGCCGCTTGACCGCGTTCTTGCGGCGACTCATCTACTTCTTCCCCTTGGCCGCAGCGCCCGCCTTGGGACGCTTGGCGCCGTACTTCGAGCGCGACTGCCGGCGGTCATTGACGCCAGCGGCGTCGAGCGTGCCCCGCAGGATATGGTAGCGGACACCCGGCAGGTCCTTGACGCGCCCCCCACGGATCATCACGATCGAATGCTCCTGCAGGTTGTGCCCTTCACCCGGGATGTAGGCGATCACTTCGATGCCGTTGGTCAGGCGCACCTTCGCCACCTTGCGCAGCGCCGAGTTCGGCTTCTTGGGCGTGGTGGTATAGACTCGAGTGCAGACCCCGCGCTTCTGCGGATTCTTCTGCAGATGCGGAGCCTTGCCCTTGTAGTTCGCGTCGTGGCGTCCGTGGCGCAACAGCTGATTAATCGTCGGCATCAGGTCCCAAGCGATACGTTGACAAAGGCCCCGTCTCCGGGGCCCGGTTCGGCACAGACTCACAAGATAGGGGTACCGCCTGAGGCGGTCAACTCCGGCAAGCCGGCGCTACATCGGCTCCTTGATGCCGGCCCGCAGCAGCCCCGCGTTGACCGGGGCCGCCGTCGCCAGGCCATCGACCCGAGCCCCAGGGCCACCATGACGATGGACACATGGACAAGCCAGTTCGGGAGTGGGGTCATCGTGCCGATTGACGACGTCGGCGGAGTCGCTCCCACAGCCGTCGGAGCGCCGTTGCTAGGTGCGAGCTCCCGGATCATCGGCGTCGCGCACCAGCGCGGTCAGGCCGGCCGCCACCACCAGCGATACCGCGCCGATCAGCAACGCGTCGATGGCGGCGCCGTGGAACACGCGACCGACGATGAGGCCGAGCACGGCGGCGGCCACGATCTGCGGAATCACGATGAAGAAGTTGAAGACACCCATGTAGTAGCCGAGCTTGGACGGCGGCAACGCGCCGGTCAGGATCGCGTAGGGCATCGACAGAATACTGGCCCAGGCGATGCCGACGCCGATCATCGACACCAGCAGGTAGCGCGGATCGCCAATGATCCCGATCGACGCGAGCCCGAGCGCGCCACAGATGAGGCAAACGGCGTGCGCGGTCTTGCGGCTGGTCCGTCGCGCCAGCACCGGAATGCCGAATGCCACGACGGCCGCGATGCCGTTGTACACGGCAAACGCGACGCCGACCCAGTTGGCGCCTTCGTTGTAGCGCGGCGACGTCGCATCGGGTGCGCCGTACAGGCGCGACGTGACGGCGGCCGTGGTGTAGATCCACATCGCGAACAACGCGAACCAGGAGAAGAACTGGACCCACGCAAGCTGTCGCATCGTGTGCGGCATGTCCTCGAAGTCGGTGAGGATGGTGACGAACGCATTGTGGACGCGACCCCGTTGCTGCAGCATGCCGCTGGCAACCAACGCCAGCCCTGCCGCGACCAGTCCCACCGACAACACCAGCACCTGGTCCGCGGCCGCGCGCACCAGCAGCGCCGAGCCGACCAGGCCGACGACCACGAGCACCACACCGCGGCGCACCTGGGTGACGCCATCGCGAGCCCGCTCGGCTGGCGTTCGCGCCGGACGCGAATAGGTCTCGCGCACCTGGTTCTCGTCAAACGACGCCATCTCGTCCGGCGAGTACTCCGTCGACCGCGTCACGGTCCAGAGGACCGCGCCCAGGAGCACGATGGCGCCGAGATAGAACGACCACTTCACGGAATCGGGAATCACTCCCGCGGGCGCGACATTACTGACGTCGAACGCGCGCGTCAGGAACCACGGCAGCAGGGACGCGACCACGGCACCGGTGCCGATGAAGAAACTCTGCATCGCGAATCCGGTGGTGCGTTGTGCGGCCGGCAGGTTGTCGCCCACGAAGGCCCGGAACGGTTCCATCGTGATGTTGATGGACGCATCCATGATCCAGAGCATCCCCGCCGCCATCCACAGCGACGACGACTTCGGCATCATCACCAATGCGAGACACGCCACGATGGCGCCGCCCAGGAAGAACGGGCGCCGCCGCCCGAGTCGGTTCCACGTGCGATCGCTGAAGTAGCCGATGATCGGCTGCACCACGAGGCCGGTGACCGGCGCCGCGATCCAGAGAATCGGGATCCGGTCGACACTCGCGCCGAGGGTCTCGAAGATCCGGCTGACGTTGGCGTTCTGCAGCGCAAAGCCGAACTGGATCCCCAGAAACCCGACGCTCATGTTCCAGATGGCCCAGAAGGCGAGGCGGGGTTTCGGCTGGACGTGGGCGGGCGCGATGGCAGCGACGGACCCCATTTAGCCTCCTGCGGTGGTGGGTGTCTGGTGAGCTCCGCTGGACTTCCTGGCCCGGTCCAGCCGCAGCAGCAGTGCGCCAATGTGCGGATCGGATTCGATGTCGTCGAGCGCGCGCCGCATCGGCCGCTGCCAGTTGGCGCGCATCGCCGATGACGTGCCCGGAAGGTTGACCCCCTCGGGCTCAAGCCACAGGTCCTCCAGCCACGCGAGCACCAGGGGGCTGTCAGACCTGCCCAACCAGTCAAGCAGGTCTCCCAGCAAGTCACGCGGGACGCCGGCGTCGCCTTCGACCAGTGCGGTGAGTCGTGACACTGCCCGCTGACGCTCGTCCCGCACCGTGTCGACCGCATCCGCCGTGAGCAGCGCGTGCGCCGCGCGCTCGCCAATGTCGTTGCCCGTGAGCCAGCCGGCGAAGGTCGGCGTGTCGTGCGTTCCGATCATGGCCACCTCGGTTTCCGCCGGCGCGCGGATCGGCTCGGGCTTCGCGGCTTCGAACTCCGCCAGGTACATGCCCCAGATCCGGTGGCGCCACAACGCATCATTCATCGCGCTCGGCACGGTTCCCAGATTTTCGCCGACCACTTCGCACTGATGACGCTCGGACTCGAGCGCCAGGACGGCAAACAGTTCTTCTGCCGGGTAGGAAACGTAAGCGCCCTGATGCAAACCAAACCCGGCCGGAATCCAGTAGAGCCGCATCCACGCCATGATGTGATCGATCCGCAACACGCCGGCGAGGCTCGCCTGGAGCGCGATCGACGCCGCGATGTACCGGTGGCCTTCGCGCCTCGACGCATCGGGCAACACCGGCGCGAAGCCCCAGTCCTGCCCGCTCGGAAAGCCCTCGTCGGGCGGTGCGCCGACGGACATACCGGACGCAAAGAGCTCCGGGCGCGACCAGGGATCGTAGCCATCCGGATGCACGCCCACCGCGAGATCGAGACCCAGGCGCATGCCTCGCGGTTCGAGTCCGCCGCGCAACTCACGCAGCTGCCGACGCACGAGCGATTGCGCCACCAGATGAAATCGCTCGACGTCGCCATCGACGTGTCGGAGATCCAATGCACCGGAACGCGCCGGCTCCGGCCAGGCGCGCCAGTTCCGGCCGAGCCGCGCCTGGGCGCCGCGAAAACGGGCATAGCGCAACAACTCGGCGTCGGCGAGGTTCGGGTCGGCTAGCACGCAATCCGACAGCGCGTAGTGCACCTCGCGGGCAGCGGCCGACACGTCGAGATGCGACGGCGCGGATGTCGACACGTGCGCATCGCCGAGATCGAGCATCAGCTCCGACCAGAACAGACGCGTCACAGGCGAATAGGGGCTCGGTTCGGCGGGAGCCGTATTGAACGTGGGGAGCAGCGGCAACAGGTTGACGACGTCACCGCCCTGGGTGGCGACCCAGTCACAGAGCCGCTGCAGGTCCCGCAGATCGCCCACTGAGCGGCTGCGCGACGACCGCAACGCGGCGAGTTGCGCGCCGACGCCCCAACTGCGATGCGTCCCCGCGCGGCGCCACGCCTGCACCGGTGCCGCGATCACGGCGGCTGTCGCAACGTCGTCTCCCGACGCGACGCGTAGTCGGTAATAGCCCAGTGGAAGCGGCGGGACATCCAGTCGATGCCCAGTCCAATGGAGCGGCAGCGCCGCCCCATCTTCCGTTCGCAATGACGCGTCAGTGATCGGGCGGCCGACATCGATCGGCTCCCGTTGACCGTTCCACGCGATGACGACCGGGGGCAACCATTGCGCGGCACGCTTCGCCTCGTGTGCACGCAACGCGTCCGCGGCATCGCCGACCGCGTCGAGCGGCGCACCCAGTGCTCGGCACACGGCGAGCAGCGTCTCGGGTGTCACCGTAACCTCACGGCCAAGTCCATCGGCATATTGCGTGTGGACGCCCATCGCGCGTGCGAGCGCGCGCAACGCGGTCAGTTCGGCCATGTCGTATCCCGCGTGCGCGAAAGCGCTGGACAAAATGTCGTCCGCATCATGAGCGGATCACGGGGTTGCCAGCGTGGCTGCGGCCAGGACATTGCCTGCGTCGTCGAACCACGCCAACGACCCACCGCCCCAGATGAAGAGGTCCGGCACCGCCACCGCTTCGGGATACCACCACACGACCCCCAGGCCACGGTGGTCCGGCACCGACGCGACCGCCGCGGTCACGTCATGGACAAATGCCGCCTGGCCGCTGGGCGACACCGCCCATGTCATCGCGCTCACGTCAGACGCCATCGATTCCCAACCACCGCTGCGCCAGGGATAGGACGTCTCCACCACCATGACATCGTGATTATAGCGACTCGCCGCGCTGTGGAGGTTGGCTCGCAACGCCGTGACGCTGCCGTGCCACCACGGGTAATAGCTCACGCCGATGACATCGTACGGGACATCGGCCGCCGCAATATGATCGAAAAACCAATCGGTCGCACCCGCGTCGCCGCCCTGCGAGAAATGCAGCACGATGCGCACCGAATCGCCCGGCGTCACGGCGTCACGCACGCCGCGGATCCCGGCCTGAAGCAGGCCCGTGAAACGACCCCACGATGCCGTGCTGTCGGAATCGCCGTGCACCCGGCCCAGCGGCCACAACATCCCCGCGTCGACCTCGTTGCCGAGCTGGACCAGGTCCGGTGTCGCGCCAGCGTTCCGCAGCTGCGTGACCACGCTGTCGGTGTAGCGCTCGACTTGCCCGGTCAACGCCGCGTAGTCGAGCGTCGCCCACGCGGCCGGCATCGCTTGATGGCCGGGATCTCCCCAGGTGTCAGAATAGTGCAGATCAAGGAGCAGACGGGCCCCCGCGGACTTGATCCGCCTGGCAAGTGCGATCGTGTATGGCAAGTCGTTGACTTCCACGTCATCGCCGTCGGGATTCACGAACAGACGCAAACGAAAGATGTTGCTGCCGTGGCGCCGAAGAATGTCGACCGCGTCGCCAGTGCGCCCGCTGTCACGAAACGTCGCTCCCGACTGCTCGATACGGGCGAGTGACGAGATATCGGCGCCCAGGAGCAGCGGGCGTGACGCCGTGCCGACAGGCGTCGGCATCGTGATGTCGGCGCCGCGACAGCCGACGACGACCAGCACGGCGGCGCTGGTGCGCAAGACGGTCGGAATCCGCATGGCTGGTCCGCTATGGCTTGCCGAAGTCCAGGCGGACCGTCTCGACCTCGACGCCGTAGGCCGAACGAGGAGTCGTCGTCACCGAATCGGACCGCAACGACAGCTGCAGTCGTTCAACCCGATCCAGTCGAGGACGATCGCCTGCGCCGCCACGATTGGCGGGCGGAGTCAGCCAGTAATTCCATTCACCCGGGAAGCCTTCGGGTAGCAGCACACTGCGTGCACTCACGAACTGCTCGAGCGGAATCCGTCGGTCGGTCCACGTGCTGTCGACATCGATCGGCGCACTCCACGCCGTGCCATCGGACTCGACCAGCGTCAGGTGCAGCACCTGCTGCGAACCGAGGCCGCGCACCCGGATGGACACGGCGTTGCCTCGCGTGATCGTTTCGCCACGTGCATCGATCCGGTCCTTGATCGCGAGCGAGGCCGTGTAGTCGGCCAGCGGACGGCCGCCGGAATATGCCGGCAACTCGAAGTGAAAAATCGGACGACCATTCACGGGAGAGTACCCCAGCCGGAACAGGCCGGCTCGGCCCCCGTCGCCGATGCGACTGAACGCGAGCATCGCAGCGTCGTGCAGCGGATCGAACAGATCCAGCGGCGTGTCGGCACCGACCACGTCGACATGCCATGCCGCATGGGTGTAATAATCCCAATCGAACGGGCGTGCGTGCAGACCGCCGGGAAACGTCGTCGGCCGGTTTCCCCACCACGCGGTCACGACGTAATCGTCGGCGCCTTCCCGCAACGCCGCCGCGGGGATCGTTGCAGCGTAGACGTACGCGGCGACGGCGTGCATCGGATAGGGACGATAGAACCCGCCGGCCGCGGGCTTGAGGAAGAGCGTGGCAGAATCCGGCGCGGTCCGCGCGGCAATCCTGACCTCAAGAGTTCCATCGCGTCCGGTGACCAACGCCGGCGCGCCCAGCGATTGCACCGACGGCGGCAACGAATCCGGCGGCGGCGCGTGATACTCCCTGAGGCCGACGCGACCAACCTGCGTCGGCAAACTGCCCACCTCGACTGGCCCCCCTCGACTCAGCAGATACACGCCCGGTGTGACCGTCACGCGACCACCATCGGCTCGCTCGACGGCGGCATTGCCGCCCGTCACGGGCTGCAGGGTGAACTCGGCGCCGAGATCCGACAGCGCGACGGTCATCGGCCAGCTGCGGCTGATCGCGCGGGTCACAATCTTGTCCGGATTCGGTGGCTCGAAGGGATCGCGTACCGGGACCGCATCGGGATACACCTCGAGGCGCCAGACACCGGCACGGATTCGGTCGAGGAAGTAGATCCCCTCGCCGCCGTACGACACCAGCGGCGACGAACCATAGCCCACGATCCGTTGCAGCGAGGCCGGATCCGGCGGCGCATCCGCCGTCGAGCCCGCGTACATGAATACTTCGCGCGCAAGCAGTTCGCCGAGATTGCTGTCCGCCGACACGTGGAAGTCGCCGAACGTCGTGTTGGCGGGATACGGACCATACGATTGCATCCTCGGCAAGCGCCGCATGGCTTCGGCCGCGATGATCGCGCTCACGGCCTTGCGTGGCGTGTAGACCATGTTGAGGTAATGGGTCTGCCACGCGAGGTTGCGCGATGCGGTGCGCAGCATGTCGTAGGCAAACATCGAGGCGAACTGCGCCCCCACCGAGCGGAAGGTCCGCACCATGGCGGGATACAGGTAGCCGGTTCGCAGGTCCGGCGTTTCGAACTCGTACACGATCCGCGGCACACGGGCGAGCGTGGTATCGCGCATCGGCGGATAGTCGTCGACGGCGCGGAGGAAGTTACCCGAAAGCTCGTGGCCGGCGTTGAGCCCCGAGGGGTACCATCCGAACGTCACGCCTTGCGCCCGCGACTGACGGATCGCGCCGGCGATCCGGAAATCCTGGCTCACGTTGTAGAAGATCAGCTTGGTGCAGCCCGTGCTGCGCACGGCATCGGTCAGCGTGTTGATGTAGCGAACGGTTGCGGTCGGATGATCGGGATGTTGCGCTGGTTCGTTGACCAGTTCGATGAACAGGATCGCCGGCTCGTTCTTGAGTGCGACGCCCGTGTACGGATTCACGTGATCGAGCAGTTGCCGGAGATACCGCACCTGTGCCGCGATCGCGGCGGGGTCGGAATCCATCCGGTCCTTGGGATAGCGCCGGCCAAAACCGGGGTCCGTCGTGTCGCGCAGCGCGTCGGGCCAGTTGGCGCTGTACAGCTGGATCGGACTCAGCAGCATGTAGATGCCACGGGCGCGGGCACGGGCGATCAGGTAATCGAGCAGGTCGAGATGGGCATTGTGCAGCAGATTGCCGGCGCTGTCGCTCGCCTCCCAGTCGCCCCAGAACGTGAGCCGCATGCCGTCCCAGCCCATCCGGGCAAACTGGGCCATGTCTTCGTCGATCATCGCCTTGCGGTCTGCGTGCAGAGAGCCGGCGGCACGATAATCCGACGCCGTGGGCAGCACGTAGTTCGCGCCGAACAGGGCCACCTCGCTCCGGTCGTCCCGCCAACGGATGACACCGCTGCTGTCGAGATAGACGGCACGCTCGGCGCGCTGGGGCCCCGCACCGGTGGCACGCTGCGCCGCGGACGGAATGGCACCGATCACGACCGCGACGAACGCCAAGGTCACCGTCGTCACGACGCTCAGCGGACGGATCCGATCGCAGGTTGAGGTGGTGCCGCGGTCGCAACGAACGTCGCGTCAGCCGGGCGGAGGCCGGCGGCGGACGCGGTCACGCGCACCAGGCCCGGGCCGGCGGGACGGATCACCGCCATCACCCAGCCGTTGTACGCGTGGCGCGTATCCGTCCGGTAGGGCTGATGGTCCCGCTGATCGGCATTGTCCATGACCACCACGGCGCCGTTGGTCACGGTGACATGCACATCGTTCGCCGCGCTGGGCACGACCGTCCCCGCCGAATCCACGACGGCGATGCGGATCATGGCGACATCGCCCATGCCCGTCGTGACGGTGTCATCGACGCTGGACGCACGCAACGCCACCGCGGCTCCCGCCGTGCGAACTTCCGAGTGACACGTGATGTCGCCGTTGCGATTCCGCCCCACCGCCTCGAGGAGGCCGGGTTGATAGGGCACGTCCCAGCGGAGGTGCAGGTCATCGGTCGTGCTGTTGACCCGCGGCAGGGCATAGCTGTTCCATCCGCCCGACGTCCCCTGGGCAGGAAATTCCATCGCCTGCTCGCCGAGCGAGTGGCCGTTGAGAAAGAGTTCAACCGAATTGCAGTTGGAGTAGACCAGCACGGGTACGGCCTGGCCGGCGCGCCCAGGCCAGCTCCAGTGCGGCACAATGTGCAGCATCGGCGCGTCGGTCCACCGGCTCTGGTAGAGGTAGTACGCGTCCTTGGGGCGACCGGTGATGTCGACGAGACCGGAAGAGAAGCCCTTGAAAGGCCAGAAGCTCTCGCCCAGATAATCGATTCCGGTCCAGATGAAGTTGCCGGCGAAGTAGTCGTGCAGCGTCACCCACTTGAGCACCCGTTCTGCCTCGATCATGCCGGTGGCGTAGTTGGCGCGCACGGTGGCGCTGTCGCCCAGGGTCGGTCGGTCATCAAAACTCTGGAAGATCGATCCGCTCTCGGTGCCAACCATCTTCCAGTCGGGATGGGCGTGGCGATCCGGCTCCGCCATCAGCTCACGGCGTTCGTGCCATCGGTCGACATAGTTGTATCCGACCACGTCTTCGGCTTCAAGAAAGGCGGTCCGCGCCGGATGGCCGTCGGCATCGATCTGGTCGTTGCCGGTGGTGACCGGACGCGTCGGGTCCTCGTGATGGACCACGGCAACCAGCCGCCGGAGGATGCTGTCGTCTCCCGGTACACTCTGCTCGCCGATCTCGTTGCCGACGCTCCACAACACGATCGCAGGGTGATTCCGGTCGCGGTCGACGAAATCCCTGAGATCGCGATCGGACCACTCCGCGAAATAAAGGTGGTATCCGGCCGCCACCTTGCCGAAGGTCCATTCGTCAAACGCCTCGGCGAGCACCAGAAAGCCCATCTGGTCGCAGAGGTCGAGAAATTCGGGATCGGGCGGCGTGTGGGCCGTGCGAATCGCGTTGACACCACCCGCCCGCAACACCGCCAGGCGATCGCGCCATACGCGTGCAGGGACGGCGGTGCCGAGCGCCCCCGCGTCCGCATGCAGGTTGACCCCCTGTAGCTTGACACGCATGCCATTCAGCATGAATCCGCTGTCGGCGCTCCACGCCGTGGTGCGGATGCCGAATGGCACGATAGTCGTGTCGAGCACTGTGCCGTCGCTGCCAAGCGCGGTCGCCAGGGTGTACCGCACGGGATGTTCGACCGACCAGCGCTGGGGTTGCGACACCACCAGCGAATCGTGCAGCACGACCGAATCGTTGGCGGCAACGTCGAACGGCACCGCGGTGTGTGCCACCGCGTGGCCGCCGCTGTCGTGAATCGTCCATGTCGCCGTGCCATGTACCGGCGTGCCGCGCTGATTGCGCACCATGCTGGTCACCGCGACGGTCGCGCTCGCCGCATCCGCCCGGCGCGTCACGATCGTGGTGCCCCAGTGCGCCACGTGCACGGGCGCGACCAGTTCGAGCCAGACATGCCGGTCGATGCCGCTGCCGGTGTACCATCGCGCGCTGGGTTGCCGCGAGTTGTCGACCCGTACCGCGATGACATTCGTTCCCCGACGCAGCTCGTCGGTGACGTCGTAGCGGAAGCTGATCGCGCCGAACGGCCGGTGCCCCAGGTGCACACCGTTGATCCACACATCGCTGTTCATGTACACGCCATCGAATTCGAGCCACGCGCGGCGCCCCGTGCGGTCCACCGGAAGCCGGAAGGTCTTGCGATACCAGCCAATCCCGGTCGGGAAGTAGCCGTTCGCGCCGCCACCTGGCGCGCCCTGTGTCGGCGTGCCTTCGATACTCCAGTCGTGCGGGAGATCGAGCCGGCGCCAGCTCCGGTCATCAAACGCCGGCGCGGATGCCTGGGGCAGATCGCCCAGCTGGAACCGCCACGCCGGATCCATCGAGAAGCGGAGCCGGCCCGGCGGCGTCGCCCCGGCGCCGTGCAGCATGACCAGACTGGCAAAGATGCCGGTGAGTCGTATCATTGGAGTTGACCCTCGTGGCGACACATCATCGTCGGGAGATACGCATGACATTCGGTCGGACTTGCCGCGGCTGGGCGTTCGTCGTCGCCGGATTGACACTCGCGCCACCCCTCGCGGCGCAGTGGACCCGCACTGCGGTCCTCTACGAAGTGAATGTCCGGGATTTTTCGTCCAGCGGCAACTTCCGCGGCGTCATCGCAGGCCTCGGCCGCATCCAGGCCGCCGGGGCCAACGTGCTGTGGCTGATGCCGATCTATCCCATCGGCGAACTGCACCGCAAGGGGCCGCTCGGTTCGCCGTACTCCGTGCGCGATTACCATGGCATCAATCCCGACTACGGCACCGCCGCCGATCTGCACGCCCTCGTGCGCGCCGTGCATGCGCGCGGCATGCACTTGATCCTCGACTGGGTCCCCAACCACACGTCGTGGGACAACGTCTGGGCCACGCAGCACCCCGGGTTCTACGTGCGCGACGCGAAAGGCGGTCTCACCGTACCGCGTGACGACAAGGGCAATCTCACCGATTGGACCGATGTCGCCCAGCTCGACTACGGTAACGCCGACCTGCGCGCGGCGATGATTTCGGCGATGAGCTTCTGGCTCACCACGTTCGATGTCGACGGATTCCGCGTCGACGCTGCCGGATTCGTTCCCGATGCATTCTGGCGCGAGGCCGTCCCGGCGGTCCGCGCGTCGGTCGCGCGTCCGATCCTCCTGCTGGCCGAATGGGGCGACACGAAGATGAACCGCTTCGGGTTCGACCTGACGTACAGCTGGGACTCGTACGGCAAGCTCAAGGCGTCGTGGAAGGATGCACCCGCGGATCGTTACGTGACCGGCGTGATCGGCGATCTCGATTCGATGCCACCCGGGGGCGAGCGACTGCGCTTCACCACCAATCATGACGAGACGGCGTCGGATCATCCGCCGATCGTGCTGTTTGGCGGGGAGCGCGGCGCCCGCGCCGCCTTCATCGCGGCGGCACTCATGCCGGGCCGCCCGCTGCTGTACGACGGACAGGAGATCGAAAGTCCGCAGCAGATCGGCCTGTTCGACCGTGAACCGATCGACTGGAATCAGCCCCACGCGGCCGCGGCGACCCGCTTTTATCGGCGGATCGTGACGCTGACCCGCAGCGAACCCTTCGTGTCCGATTCGCTCCGCGCCATCACCACCAGCAATCCCGACACGGTGATGGCGTTCGCGCGCGGCTCCGCCATCGTGCTCATCAATGCGCGGAACGCGCCGGTCCGCTTCGCCGTGGCGAACCCGGCGATCGCCGGCCTGACCGATATCCTGAGCGGTGTGCGACAGCGGAGCGATACCGTCGCGCTCGGCGCGTATGGCACGCTGGTGCTGGAACCGGCTCGGCCTGCGGCGCCGCACTGATCGGTGCGGCGGCGTCACTGCCGTACCAGCGCAAGGATGCGCGCTTCGCGCGCCGCGACCCCGCGCAGCGTAAACGGCGATCGAGTGGTCGGCGAGATTCGCAGGATTCCGGCGTCCTGTCCGGCCAGCAGGTCGCGGAGGCGATAATTCCCCGCCGGCACCAGCTGGCTCGGCACCTCCACGCGCACCGTGCTGTCGGCTGACGCACCGAGATTCGCAACGACGATCACGCTCTGCCCGCCCGATCGACGCAAGTACGCGATCACGGTGTCGCTCCGGGTATCCAGCGGCACCAGCTGGCCCACGCCAAGCGCGGCGTTCTCGCGCCGCAGATGAATCAGCTGCCGATAGCGGTTGAGCAACGACGTCGAGTCCGCCGACTCCGACGCGACGTTGGCCTGCTGCCATCCCGGCTGGAGCGACTCCCACGGCGTGCCGGTCGTGAAGCCGGCACCGGCACCATCGCTCCAGGGCATCGGCGTACGCAGCCGCGGGTCCGGCTTGTCGCCCGGCATGCCGAGCTCCTCGCCGTAGTACACAAACGGGAGACCGGGCAACGTCAGCAGGAGCGTGGCCGCCAGCCGGGCGCGACGCAGGTCGCCGCCAAGCAGCGTGAATGACCGTGTCCCATCATGATTACTCAGCAGCGGCGACCACCGGTACCACGGCTCTGCCGCCTGTAGTCGCAGGAATCCCGACAGCAGACCCTGGCCGCTGCCGTTGCGCACGGCGGCGATGAGCGAATCCGCGAGTTCAAAGCCGAAGTACGACGTCAGCTGGTCGGGGTAGTAGGGCATCAGCGTCGCGATGTTCCCCCACACCTCCCCGACGGTGTACGCGTCCGGGTCGACGTGGTGGAGATGCGCGGCGTAGTCGGCCAGGAACTCGTGGGTGCCGGGGCATCCGATCTGGCATCCAGCCGATTCCACGAGGTACGGCACGGCATCGAGCCGGAAGCCGTCGACGTGCATCCGCCGCAGCCAGAAGTCGGCGATCCGCATCGCCTCGGTACGCACCGCCGGCGTGTGATAGTTGAGATCGGGCATCTCGCGCGTGAACACGCCGTAGTAATACTCGTCGCGCAGTGGCGATTTGTGCCAGGCGTCCTCGCCCCAGGGCCCCGGCCCCAGTGGCACCGGCGAAAAGCGGTACCATGCCCGATAGGGCGACGTGGTGTCGCGAAGCGCGGCCTGGAAGTCCGGATGCCGATCCGACGTATGGTTGAGCACCATGTCGATCAGCACATGGATGCCGCGGCGATGCGCGGCCGCGACCAGCGCGGCGAAGTCTCGCAGCGTACCGTACGCCGGCTGGATCCCGTAGTAGTCGGTGACGTCGTATCCGTGATAGCTCGGCGACGGCATCACCGGCATCAGCCAGATACACGATGCGCCCAGGGAGCGCGTCGAATGCGGGTTGCCGTCGTTGATGTAATCGAGCTTGGCGATCAGGCCTCGCAGGTCGCCGACCCCGTCGCCGTTGCTGTCGAAGAACGATCGGACGAACACCTCGTAGCACACGGCGCCGCGCGTCCATGCCGGCGCGCGGTCAACCGGGCGCTGTGCTCTGGCCCCCGACCGAAGACAGCAGAGCGCCGCCACCGCGAGCTGGCCCGCCATGCGGCGCGCACACGGTCTGCTACAAGTGTGTCGCCGCATCGATTGCCAGGGCGTGGCGCGAGGCGAGGGTCACGGTCAGGGTGCCAGTGGAGTCGATCGTCACGGTGCGCCCGTTGCATCCGGTGAGCAGCGTGCTGGTGGTCAGGTCGCAATAGCGGCCGGGGGCGAGTCCGGTCTGCAGGCTGACATCGAGCGAGTCGGCCTCCCCATTGATCGCGACAAAGCCGCGGTCCCCGCGCGCAAACGCGATCGCGTTGCCGCCATTGTCCCACCAGTGGTTGACGCCGGTGCCGGCCACCACCCTGCGAAACCGCACCATGTTGCGAATCGCCGGGTCGCGATGTTCGCACACCCAGTCGCCGTCGACCGCGGTTTCCATCGATGCCGCGCACCGGACCGTGCTGGTGTTGCCCTGCGCATCGGAGGGTGGGCCCATGGAGTTCTCAGCCGGACAGCTGAACGCGTAGCTCGACAGAATCTTGGGGTAGCCGTACGGCTGCGCCAGCATCCAGACATTGGCGATCCGGAAGAGGTCGCCGTCGCGGTACCCGAGCCCGCAGTTGTGCTGCGTGTCGTGGTTCACGAGAAAGACCACGGCCTTGTCGGACGGGATCAACCCCCACGCCGACGCGGAGAACTGGCTTCCCGGCGGACCATCGGGATTGAGCTGTGCCAGGAACTGCCCTCCGGCAGCGCGAAACTTGTCGTCCACTCCGGTGAAGATGAATTCGGTGATGTCGGCGCTGCCGCCCGACGCATACGCCTCGCCGAAGTAATCCTTCGGCCCGAGCGCCTCGCCCGGTCCGGTGCTCACCTCGAGGAAGTAATACGGCAGCGGGCGACTCTCCGCCTGCAGTGTGGAATCGACGATGGCAAGAATGTCGTCGAGCTCCACCTGCTGGATGTGTTTCGCGGCGTCGATCCGGAACCCGCCGACGCCAAGCCGGGCGAGCATGATCAGATACCCGGCGATCTTCTGCCGCACCGACGGGCTGCCGGTGTCGAGATCGGGGAGCGACAGCAGTTCACAATCTTGCACGTTCGCCGCATTGCCGTAGTCGGTGACCTGACACGACGAATGGAAATCGCCCGGTGCATACAGTCCGGGATAGTCGTACTTGGTATAGGCGGTTCCGTCACTTCCCACGCCGGGGCTGGGGTAGTTGGTCATGTGATTGATCACCGCATCGACGTAAATGGCGACGCCCGCGGCCCCGCACCGCTGCACCATGTCCGTGAACTCGGCGCCCGAACCCGAGCGGCTGCGATCGATGCGGTAGCTCACCGGCTGGTACCGCTCGCTCCAATCGTGGGTCGGGACAACACTGTGCTCCTGCGGCGGCGACACCTGCACGGCGGCAAAGCCTGCCGGGCCGAGCACGGTCTCGCACTCATTCGCAATGTCGGTCCACTTCCATTCGAACAGCTGGACGAAGACGTCGCCGGCGGCGGCGTGACCAGACGGACGGTACGTGGTCGCGAGGGATGGCCGGCCAGTCGCCGTGCCGCCCGGTGGGGCCGTCACGCCGTTGCTCGAGCAACCACCGCTCACGATCAGGCAGCCAGTGACGGCGATGTGCTGCCAGGCCGAACGCGACGCAGCCCGACCACCGGAGCGATCGGGCTGCGCCACCACGGGACTTGCCCCGGAACCGTTCAGTACCCGGGGTTCTGCTTGAGGTTGGGGTTGGCAACCAGTTCGGACGCCGGCAGCGGATAGAGATTGTAGTGCGCATCGGTGGCCATGCCGGCCGCCGGGCCGCCCTTCCATGCCCAGATGTAGTCACCGCCGGTGAACTCGTTGAACCGGACCAGGTCGGTCCGCCGGTGGGCTTCCCACAGCAGTTCGCGACCGCGTTCGTCGAGAATGAAGGGCAACGTCAGCTGCGACGCCGTGATGTCGCCCGCCGGACCGCCGTAGGCGCGCTCCCGAAGCGTGTTGACGTACGCGAGTGCCTGCGCCTGCGTCCCGCCGCCACCACGCAGGAACGTCTCGGCATAGATCAGGTACGCTTCGGCCAGTCGAAACATCGGGAAGTCGGTGTCGACGAAACTGGGGTTCGAGCCCGAACCACCGGTCGACTTGACATTCGTGAACTTGGGGGCCGGAATGCCGGTACTGAAGTCGCTGATGTTCGTCACGTCGACAGTCTGACCACTGGTCCAGAAGTACGAGGCCCGCTTGTCCGACGGATCGAACAGGTGGTACATCTGCTGTTTCAGGCGGAGCCCGTACCAGCAGCCGTCGAGGCCGTAGCTCGAATTGTTCATGTTGCCGCCACATTCGGCGTGCACCAGAAAATTCACGCCGCCGTAGGTCTGCGTGTGGGTTCCATCCTGCGGTACCGCAAAGACGATCTCCGGCGACGTGTTGTTGTCGGCCATGAACGGGTGGCGAAAGTTCGAGTCGATCTGGAAGGCGCCGGAATTGATCACGGCCTCCGCGGACGACTGCGCCAACGCCCACTGCGCCGTCCCGGTATAGACCTGGGCATTGAGATAGAGCTCGGCCAGCAGCATCGACGCCGCGGCCGTGGTCGCGCGACCGTACGTGGCCGGGCCCGGTGCCGGCAGGTCGGCCTGGATCGCGTTGAGCTCACTCACGACGTAGTTGTAGAGACTGTCGCGACTCACCTGGGCCGGCGGGGCGCCACCGATCGGGCTGTTTTCGGTCACCAGCGGAATGCTGCCGAAGAGGTCGATACCATGCCAGTAGCTCAGCGCGCGAAGGAACCGTGCCTCCGCCCGGTACGTCTGGATGGTGGCCCGCAAGGTGGGGCTGACGTTGCGCGCCGTCAGCGTGTCGGGATTGGTCTCGCGCAGGAATTCGTTGGCCATGGTGACCTGGAAGAAGATCCGGTAATACATCGCGACCACCATGTTGCTCTGGGCGGTCCAGGTCATGGTATTCATTTCCGGCAATCCGATGTCGCCCCAGGCGATGACGGCGGCGTCGGTCGGCAACTCCTCGGTCTCCCAGTACAGCCGGATGTACTGAGAGAATCCTTCGTCGATACCCTGGATATCCGGACTCCCGGCAGGCCCCTGCTGGCCGCTCACGGCCAGTCCGGCATAGACCTTGGCCAGCAGTTCTTCGTACGCCTTCGGATCGGCAAAGATGTTGGCCTGCGTGATGGTGCTCTTGGGAAGCACCACGGTATCGGTGCAACCCAGGACGCACAGTACTCCGAAAGCCGCGGCGGCGAGCACCGTAGACATTCGTACGCTCATGGATCGATCCCCCCCGGTAGGTCCGAGTGCATGGTGCCGCCTAGAACTGGACGCTCAGTCCGCCGGTCACGATGCGTGACCGCGGATAGATGTTGTTGTCGATGCCGTTGAGCCCGGCCGTCGGATCGACGCCGCTGTAGCCGGTGATCGTGAAGACATTCTGCGCCGTGACATACACGCGGATCGGGGCGTCGGCGTAATGGAACGTGTACCCGACCGTGATGTTGTCCATCCGCAGGAACGAGCCGTTCTCGACGTAGTAGTCCGACAGGTACTGCGGCTGCGTGAAGCCGGTCGTCAGGACCGAGGATTGCAGGTTGTACGGCGACCCGCGGGTGAGTTCGGCGTAATCTCCCAGGTTCGACGCGACGTTGTTGTAGACATAGTTGCCGAGGTAGGCCCGCAGCGTGAAGCTCAGGTCGAACTTGCCAAATCCCATGTACGACGTGTGGCCCAGGATCCACGAGGGCGCCGGGTTGTGATCGGCGCGGCGATTGGTGTTGGCGCACCCCGACACCACGCTGTCGCCCATCAGGCTGATGTACTTCCCCTCGGTCGGCTTGCCGCCGGTATAGGCCTGCTGGCAGACGAAGAACGAGTTGATCGGCTGACCCGGTTCGAGCACCTGGATCGTCGTGCCAACGCCACCGGCCACGCCCCCCACCAGGATCTGCTGCACGGCGCCGCCGTACGGGTTGATCGACAGCAACACGTTGGCGTTGTGGCTGGCATTGAAATTCGCCGTCCAGTTGAACCCGTGCGACCCGCCGCGCAGGATGTCGGCGTTGAGGTTCAGCTCAATGCCCCGGTTGCGCATGCTGCCGATGTTGGTCGTCAGGAAATTCGAGAAGTTGGTGCCGGCCGCGACCGGGACGGTGAAGATCAGGTCGTCCGTCGTCTTGGTGTACCAGTCGACCGAGCCGGTGAATCGCTCGTGCGCCAAGCCCCAATCAAGGCCGAAGTCCCACGACTTGGTCGCCTCCCACTTGATGTTGGGATCGACGGCGCTCGGCCGGATCGTGGTCACGAATGAATCGCCGAACTGCGCTTCGGCCTGCGCGTTGCTGACGGTGTAGGCGGCGTACTGCTGATAGTTGGCGAACGACTGGTTGCCGGTACGCGCCCACGAGGCGCGCAGCTTGAGGTCGGACAGCCCGGAGCCGCGCATGAACGGTTCGCGCGACAGCCGCCAGCCCACCGACGCCGCGGGGAACGTCCCCCACGCATTGCTGGGCCCGAACCGCGAGGAGCCGTCGCGCCGGACGCTGACGTCGGCGAGATACTTGTCGGCATAGTTGTACGTGCCGCGTCCGAAGAACGAAATCAGCCGGCTGTCCTCGATGTCGAGGCCGTTCTGCACGGTTTGCGCCGCCGGAAAGCCGTTGGTGCCCAGCAGGTTCGTGCTGAGACCGGACAGGCTGGTGTACGGATAGACCGCGTGGTACTGGGCGTACGAGTATCCGGCCGTGATGTCGATGTTGCCCGACGCGAAGGGCGCCGCGTAGTCGCCATAGGCCTCCAGCACCGAGTTGACCGCGGTGTTGTCGGCGCGGTAATCGGTGCCGTTGGTTCCCGACGCTTCCTGATTGTGCAGCAACCCGGAGTTGAAGGTCTCGCGATCCGCCTTGGTCACGTCGTAGCCCAGGTTCAGCGTGGCCGTGAGTGCCGGCAGGAACGGCATGCGATACGCCGTCAGCACGTTGCCGACGCTGCGATACGTCGTCCCCTGGTCGGTGGCGTACGCGAGGATCTCCAGCGGATTGTCGGCCGACTGGATGCTCAATCCGGGCCAGTTGTAATATCCGGTGGCGCTGCCCGTGTCATGCACCGGCTGCGTCGGGCCCATCTGCGCCGCATTCGACAGCACCCCGCCGGGAGTAAACTGATCGACCGCGCGGGAGCCTCGCACGTTCGCGGTGACGGTCAGGTTGTTGCTCAGGAGATGCTGCTCGAAATTGATCCCCAGTGATGCGTTCTCCGTGCTGGAGCCGCGGATGATGCCATCCTCGTTGAGATACGCCAGGGACACCCGGTAATTCGAGTTGGCCGTCGAACCCGCCACCGAAATATTGTGGTCCTGGCCGTACGCGGTCCGGTCCACCAGGCCAAACCAGTCGGTATTGTCGGCGAACAGCTGGCTTGCGTTCTGCGGCGCGTACTGCTGGACCGCCGCCGCGAACTGGCTGGCGGTGAGCATCGACGGCAGCCGCGTCACCGACGATGACGAGAAGCTGGTGCTGTACTCCACGTGCGATGCGCCCTGCCCGATCTTCGTCTGGATCAGCACCACGCCGTTCGCGGCGTTCGACCCGTAGATCGACGCCGACGATGCGTCGCGCAGCACCGTGATGCTCGCGATATCGTTGGGATTGAGGAAATTGAGCGGATCGCGGCCGGCCGACAGTCCGCCGCCCGAGCCGGTGCCGAGCGGCACGCCGTCGAGCACGTACAGTGGTTCACTGCTGGCGTTGATCGAGGTGGTTCCGCGGATCCGGATCGACAGCCCGCCGCCGGGCTCGTTGTTGTCCACCACCTGCACGCCCGGGATCTTGTTCTGGATCAGGTTGGCCGGGCTGATGATGCGGCCGGGGTTGAAGTTCTCGGCACCGACCTGTGTCACCGCGCCGGTGATGTTGCCCGCGCGCTGCGTGCCGTACCCGGTCGCCACCAGTTCGGCGAGCTGCACCGCGGCACGCGTCATCGTGAAATCGACCGTGGTAACCTCGGACGCCGTCACGGTCACGGCGCGCGTCACCGGCACGTATCCGATCAGCCTCGCACGGAGCGAGTCGGTGCCGACCGTCGCATCGTTGATTACGTAGCTGCCATCCGGCTGCGTCACCGCGGTGCGAGTGCCGTAGGTGACCGTCACGCCAGGCAATGCGCGCAAGGTCGAGTCAGTGACGACGTGCCCCCGAATGGTTCCCGTCGCACCCTGCGCCGCGGCAGTCGTGGTGAACGATACCGCCGCGAACAGCGCCAGGACATACGCCCACCGATTCATACGCGACCCCCGCGAAAGGAGGAACCCGTGAAAAAACCCAGCCGATGACTGGTCCGGCACACGTTGTCACGATTTGATTGACATTGTTTCTAACGTGTAATCGGAGGGCTGTCAAGGTGATGCAACGGTTCACACCAACCTAGAGCTTCAGCGTCCCCGTCGACCGGCACCCATTGCTCGACCACTTTCCATCGGTGCGATGCAACTCCAGGGCAAACGCGAATGGCCCGCGCGTCCCGCTGCCGACCGCGAAATTTCCGGAGACCTGGAACGTGGCCCAGAAGATCAGGCTCATCGTGCCGCCACCCAGATCGGTCAGCGCCGGCGCGGCCTTGCTCGACAGCCCGGCAGCGAACCGGGCACCGGTCGCGGCCTTGAGAAGCGACCGCAGATTCTGCTGGTCGATATCGTCCCGCGGGTTGTAGGCGCGCATGATGCTCGCAGGGTCGCGACTGTTAAAGGCGCCAAGGCAGGCTTCCACCAGGTGTGACACCGCGACACCGTCCGGGCCGGACGCCGCACCCTTGATCGCCGGCGGGTTCACCGCCGGCGGCGGCGGCAGGGGTGGCGGCAGCGTCGGCTCGGAAGTCGCCGCGCTCGCCACCGGTGGCGGTGCAACCGGAGCACGGGTCGATGGCGCATCGGCCGCGGCAACGGTCGTGGTGGCGGACACGATCATCTGCACCGAGTCGGCGACAGCGGTGCCCGCCGCGACGATCCATGCCCGCCCGGCCGTGCGTCCCGCGATGACAACGCCGGTGCGTCCGTTGACTTCGGCCACTTCGGGGCGCGACGAACTCCACCGGACCGGCACCCCTCGCAGTACATGCAGCGTGCGCTGTTCGCCAAAGTGCAATGTTCGCGCGGCCGAATCCAGCCGCGCGATGTGCACGGCGGCGGCGGCGACGGCCGCAGGCGCGGGAGCCGACGCACTGGACGGTTGCTGCGGCGCCGGGGCCGGTGGAGGGGCAACCACGGTGGACATCGGCGTCGTGTCCGGTACGGCCGGCGGCACCGTGGGATGCCGCGTCGGAAGCAGCGCCCATATTGCCGCGATCGCGAGCGCCGACGCCGGGACTGCGAGCCACCACGCGCGCCGCTTTCCGCCGCCGTCCGGTCGTGGCGGCGTCGCACGAGACGAGCCCGCGGCGCGGGACCGCGCACCGCGCGCCGACGGTGTCGTGCGTGGAGGCGTCGCCGCGATATCGGGCGGGATGCGGGTGACACCGCGCGAAGCCAGTTCGGCCAGCGCCAGTTGCACCGGCGACTCTTCGCTCACGGCCACCGCACCGGCCGCCGCGAGCGCCTGGGTCAGCGAGGGCCAGCGTTCTGCGGCCGTCTTGCTCACCATGCGCATGATCGCCGTCTCGAGCTCTTCGGGACAATCGGGGCGCAGATCGCGGATCGACCGCGGGAGGGTTTCGATATGGGCGCGCATCACCACCAGCGTCGATCCGCCGAACGGCGCACGCCCCGTCAGCAGTTCGTACGCGACGATGCCGAGCGAATACTGATCGGACGCGCCGGTCACCTCGGCGCCGAGGCATTGCTCCGGACTCATGTAGGCCGGCGTGCCGACGGTCGCCCCGGTCGCCGTCAGGCCGGGACGCTCGGCGACCTTGGCGATACCGAAATCGGTGACGATGGCATTGCCGTCGACATCGACCAGGATGTTGGCCGGCTTCACGTCGCGATGAATGATGCCGCGCCGGTGGGCCGCGGCCAGCGCGCTGCCGACTTCGAACAGCAGCGCCCGCACCATGTCGATCGGGAACTGCCCCACCTCCTGGATCAGGGCGTCGAGACCGCGACCCTCGATGAACTTCATCACGAAGAAGTCGAGGTCGTCGAGTTCCTGCACCGTGAAGATCGGCACGATGTTGGGATGGTTGACGTTGGCGAGCGTCACCGCTTCCTGGCGAAAACGGTCCACCATTTCGTCATCCATCAGCAGCGCCGGCGACATCACCTTGAGCGCCACCAGGCGGCTGAGCCGCACTTCGCGCGCGAGATAGACGGCCGCCATGCCGCCGCGGCCCAGTTCGCGCAGGATGTCGTAATCGCCGGCGGTCGCGTCCCGCAGGCGTTCGAGCACCCGCTCCCACGCGGCCGACGGCGCCGGCGGCGTCCGGGTGGCCGCCGTGCCGCGCGCCCCCGGACGCCACATCGCGGTCACGCCGCAGCGCGGACAATACCGCTCGTCCGCCTGGATCGCTTCGCCGCAGCCGGTGCACACCGCTGCATCAGTCATCGTCGACCGCCGCGCCGGGCACGACCGGCGCCTCTGTCACAGCCCGATGCTGCCACCGGCGCGCAGGAAGAGGAAGTGGGGCGAGTTCGTGGTCGTCGACGTCGACAACAACTGGAAATACTGGCTGCCGACATCGAGCGCGACGCGATCGGTCAAGCGCACCAGCACACCGGCGCCACCGCCGAGCGCCGCGTGATGCTCCGAGCCCGCGTTGACGCGATCCGGCGCCAGGCTCAGCGTACCCTGCCCGACGCGCGCGGCCAGATAGATCGCAGCGTTGTTGCCGAGCGTGTGCACCACGTACCGCGGTTCGACGAACAGCACGCGCAATCGCAATGAAACCGGCTGGTTGGTCTGGTCGTCGCCCTTGAGTACCGTCGATTGCTCGAAACCGGCGCCGACCGACCAGCGCGCCTTGGTGTACCGCACCTGGCCTTCGAAGCCAAGGCGCGTGCCCTGACTGCCGAAGTTCTGGTCGACGCCGAGGTTGCCGGACCCGATGATCATGCCGGAGATCTGCACCGAGATCGGTGTGGCGCTCTGCGCCACCGCGATCGACGGCACCAGCAGCAACGCGGTCGCGGTCGCGAGGCGCACCAGCCCCCGCGACCGGTCGAAGCGATCGGCGATCATGCTGCACTCCCCGTGGGCGTGATGGCGGCCGTCATTTGGTAAACGTCGTGATGAGCCTGCCGGCGCCGGCGCCGCCAAAGTCACCCGGACCGGTGAAGGTGCCCTGATACACCGCGGGCGAGTGTCCGGCCACCGTAATCGTCACGACGTAATCTGTCGAATCCGCCCCGCAGGCGGCGTACTCGTCCACCCGCACCGTATACGTGCCCGACGGCGCGTGACCGGTGGGCCAGGTCACGTTTTCGTTGCCGGTCCCCGCCTCACACGCCGCATTGGAATCGAGATCGAGCACACCCCCGCTCGGCGACGAGCGATTGGCGTAGTAGATCTCGGTGGAGTCGGGTCCGACCACGTGCAGGTCGAGATCCGACGGCGTGCTCCACGTCAGCGCGATCTGCACATCGCCCGACCCCACGGTGGTCACCGTGGCCTGCACATGTGCCGGCTCGCCGAACTGGCCGTCGGTGCCGGCCGCCGAGATCGACAGTCCGAGCGACGTGGCCTTGACGTCCTGCTGCAGCGTGATCAGCAGCTCGGCCGAGGTGGGATCGGCCGGGAAGGTGATCTCGTAATACCCGTCGTCGCCGTCGACGGCGACGGCCAGATGCAGGAAGTCGGCCGACGACGACACCGGCAATGCCGCCGTACCGCCATTGACGAACTGCACGTTGACTGGCGCGCTCAGCGGCGGGCCGCCCGTGGTCGGTGTGGGACTGCCGGTGTGCACCGATCCGAAAATGCCCGTGGATGTCTGCACCGATTTGATGTCGGCGACGATTCCGGTCTTGGTGTTGTTACCGTTATTGCTGCTGCACCCGGCCGCTATGACCAGGCCGACGATCCCGAAGGCATGCATGTTTCGCATCGCGGCTCACCTTCCCATGGCATTGGTATCGGCAAATCCGGCGTTGACGCCGCCGGAGCGCGTCCGAACGACCCGGCACGCTACCCCGGCACCCCGCCTCGGAGCAAGGGCCGGGGGCCAACCGTGACAGCACCGCCGACCGATCCGCCCCGAAAAAGCAACCGGCCCACCCGTGGGGCGAGCCGATTGTTCCCGTCACGTCCAGCCCTGCCGGTGCCTACGCCTCCACTTCCTCCGCCATCAGCGCGGCCAGGTCAACCACCGGCGGCTCGATCACTTCGACCGGAGCCGGCGGTGGCGGCTCGAAGCCTTCGGGCGGCTCGATCTCCAGGTCCACATACCGGTAATGCCCGGTACCGGCCGGAATGAGATGCCCGATGATGATGTTCTCCTTCAAGCCGCGCAGCTCGTCCTTCGCGCCGCGAATACTCGCGTCGGTCAGGATCCGCGTGGTCTCCTGGAACGACGCCGCCGAAATGAACGACTGCGTGGTGAGCGACGCCTTGGTAATCCCCAGCAGCACCGGCTCGGCCACCGCGGGCGCCATCTTGCGCTTGATCACGCGGTCATTCTCGTCCCGGAAGGTCTGGCGATCCACCGTCTCGCCTTCCATGAACGTGGTTTCACCGGGATCCGTCACGCGCACCTTCTGCAGCATCTGGCGCACGATCACGCCGATATGCTTGTCGTTGATGCGGACGCCCTGCAACCGGTAGACCTCCTGCACCTCGTTGAGCAGGTACTCCTGCACGGCGCGCGGTCCCTTGATGCCGAGAATCTCGTGCGGCGACACCGGACCTTCGGTCAACCGGTCGCCGGCGCGGACGCGATCGCCTTCGTGCACCCGCAGATGCTTCCCGGCGGGCACTTCGTACACGCGTGCCTCCGCGTCCTCGGGCACGGTGCCGTCGGGCGCCATCGGGAACACCATGATCTCGCGCTTGCCGCGCTTGATCTCGCCGAACTTGACCACTCCATCGATCTCCGACATCGTGGCCGGATCCTTCGGCCGGCGCGCCTCGAACAATTCGGCCACGCGCGGCAAGCCGCCCGTGATATCGCGCGTCTTGTACGCCAGGCGCGGGATCTTGGTGATGGTGACGCCTTTCTTCACCTTGACCGGCGGCGACAGGAACACGGTCTTGTCCTTGCTCTCCTTCTTGGTCTTGCTCGGCCACGCCACGTTGATCGGGAACTCTTCGACGTGGAACTTTTCCGACCACGGGTTGGCATTCTCCGGCAGGTCCATCGCGCGCGACACCGGATCGGTGGGCGAACCCAGGATGATGCGCGCGCCTTCCGCCAGGGTGTACTCCTGCGGATCCTTGCGGTTGGCGTGGTACACCAGCACCGACGGATGCAGTTCGCGATCCGGGTCGGCCACCACAACGACCGACCGCAGTCCGGTCCCTTCATCCAGCTCTTCGCGCAACGTCACGCCCGGCACCAGGTCCTTCCAGCGCAACTCGCCGTCGATCTTGATGATGCTCGGGTCGTTGTACGGATCCCACGTGTACAGGATCGACGGGCGGCGGTCGTTGTCGCCCTTCGACACCTGATCGCCCTCCTTGACCTGGATCAGCGCGCCCTCCGGCACCGGATACCGGTTGAGCGGCCGCCGCTGCGCGTCGACCACCACGATGCCGGCCTTGGTTTCATCCGACGCCGACTCGGTCTCACGCGTGAGCGCAATGCGAATCGACGCCTTGATGCCGTCCTCGTACTCCACCGGCACATCGGTCCACTCGAGGTCGTCGGTGTAGGTCACCATGGCCATCGGTGCGCGCCGGACGCTCCGCCTCTTCGGCGATGCGCGACGCGGTGCCGCCGATATGGAAGGTGCGCAGCGTGAGCTGCGTCCCCGGCTCGCCGATCGACTGCGCCGCCAGGATCCCCACCGCTTCACCCAGGTCGACGCGTTCCATCGTCGCGAGGTTGCGACCGTAGCACATGCGACACACGCCGCGCTTCGATTCGCAGGTCAGCACCGAGCGGATCTTGACGTGTTCGATGCCCGCATCATCGATGCGCTGCGCAATTTCCTCGTCGATCAGCTGCCCGGCCTGCACCAGCAGGCGCGGATCGCCGAATTCGTCGAGCACGTGCGGATCGGTGACATCCTCGCTCGCCACGGTGCCGAGAATCCGGTCGCGCAGTGGTTCGACGACGTTCTCGCCTTCCTTCAGCGGTGCCGTGTCGAGCCCCATCACCGTACCGCAATCCTCTTCGGTGATCGTGACATCCTGCGCCACGTCGCAGAGCCGCCGCGTGAGGTAGCCGGCATCGGCCGTCTTGAGCGCCGTATCCGCCAGGCCCTTGCGCGCGCCGTGCGTGGAGATGAAGTACTCCAGCACCGTGAGCCCCTCGCGAAAGTTCGACTTGATCGGTGACTCGATGATCTCGCCGATGCCGCCGGTCAGCTTCTTCTGCGGCTTCGCCATCAGCCCGCGCATGCCGGCAAGCTGGCGGATCTGGTCGCGCGAGCCGCGGGAGCCCGAATCGAACATCATGAACACCGGGTTGTAGCCGCCGCGCGACTTGCGCATCGCCGTCAGCATCGCCTCGGCCACGTCGTTGTTGGCGTGGGTCCAGGCGTCGATCACCTTGTTGTACCGCTCGCCAAAGGTGATCTGGCCGGTGTTGTACGCCTTCTGGAACCGTTCGACGCGCCGCTGCGCCTCGCTCAGCAACTCGTGCTTCTCGGGCGGGATCTCGAGATCCTCGATGCCGATCGAAATGCCGCCGCCCGTGGCGAACTCGAAGCCAAAGCGCTTGAGCCGATCGAGAAACTCGACCGTCTCCTTGAGCCCGGCCCGGCGATAGCTCTGCAGCACCGCTTCCGACAGCTGCCGCTTCTTCATCAGCTCGTCGCGGAAACCGAGCTCGGCGATGACGGCGCGCGGCACGATGTTGTTGAACAGCACCCGGCCCACCGTGGTCCGGATCCACCGCGGCTTGGGCTCGACCGATTCCGGCGGCGGCACGAACCAGAACAGGATCGCCGTCTGGTGCTGCACGCTGTCGTGCAGCAGCGCCATCTCCAGCTCGGCAATCGAGCTGTAGTGCGGCGCGTCCTTCCACAGCCGGGCCTTGACCTCTTCGAGCTTGGGGCCGGTCACGCGCAGCTGCTCCTCGAACTCCGGCGGCAGCTTGGTCAGGAAGTACGACCCCAGCACCATGTCCTGCGACGGCTCGGCGATCGGCCGGCCGTCGGACGGCTTGAGGATGTTGTTGCTCGACACCATCAGCACGCGGGCCTCGAGCTGCGCCTCGAACGACAGCGGCACGTGCACGGCCATCTGGTCGCCGTCGAAGTCGGCGTTGAACGCCGCGCAGACCAGCGGATGAATCCGGATCGCCTTGCCCTCGACCAGCTTCGGCTCGAACGCCTGGATGCCGAGGCGATGGAGCGTCGGCGCGCGGTTGAGCAGCACCGGATGGTCCTGGATGATCTCCTCCAGGATCTCGTACACCTCGGGGCTCTCGCGCTCGACGATCTTCTTGGCGCGCTTGACCGTCTCGGCGATGCCCTTCTCCACCAGCTTGTGGATGATGAACGGCTTGAACAGTTCGACGGCCATGGTCTTGGGCAAGCCGCACTGATGCAACCGCAACTCCGGCCCGACCACGATCACCGAGCGCCCCGAATAGTCGACGCGCTTGCCGAGCAGGTTCTGGCGGAACCGCCCCTGCTTCCCCTTGAGCATGTCGCTCAGCGACTTGAGCGGCCGCTTGCCGCGCCCGCGAATCGCCTTCGACCGCCGGCCGTTGTCGAACAACGCGTCGACGGCTTCCTGCAGCATGCGCTTCTCGTTGCGCAGGATCACTTCCGGCGCGCGATGCTGGATCAGCTTCTGCAACCGGTTGTTCCGGTTGATTACCCGGCGATACAGGTCGTTGAGGTCCGAGGTCGCGAACCGGCCGCCATCGAGCGGCACCAGCGGCCGCAGGTCGGGCGGAATCACCGGCACCACGTCCATGATCATCCACGCCGGATCGTTCGGCGTTTCGCCGTTGTCGCCCGATCCCAGGAAGGCGTCGACGATCTTGAGCCGCTTGAGCATCTGCTTCTTGCGGTGCTGCGAGGTCTCGACCGACACCCCGGCGCGGAGCTCCTCGGCCAGCGCCTTGATGTCGATGCGCTTGAGCAGCTCGCGCACCGCGGGCGCCCCGATTTCGGCGCGGAAGGCCGTGTCGCCCTCGTCGCGCGCCCGGGTCCGCAACGCGAGGTATTCATCCTCGTCGAGCAGCTGCTTTTCCTCGACCTCCTGCTTGCCCGCGTCGAGGACGATATAGCTCGAGTAGTACACCACGCGCTCGAGTTCCTTGAGCGTGATGTTGATCAGGTTGCCCATCGGCGACGGCAGCGTCTTGAAGAACCAGATGTGCGCCACGGGCACGGACAACTCGATGTGCCCCATGCGCTCGCGCCGCACCTTGCTCAAGGTCACTTCGACGCCGCACCGATCGCAGATCACGCCCCGGTAGCGGATGCGCTTGTACTTGCCGCAATGGCACTCCCAGTCCTTGACCGGACCGAAGATGCGCTCGCAGAAGAGGCCGTCCTTTTCCGGCTTGAACGACCGGTAGTTGATCGTCTCCGGCTTGGTCACCTCACCCCACGACCACCAGTCCCGCTGGCCCTGCAATTCCAGGCGCTCGCGCTCCTTGGGATCGCGCGGACCGCGCATCTCCTCGGGCGATGCAATCCGGACACTGATGAAATCGAACGTCGAGCTCCGAGGCTCGCGTCCGCTGCGAAAGTCGATCATGCCTTATTCCTCCCCGTCGGCCGTCGTCCCGAGATTGACCTTCAATCCCAGGGCCTGCAATTCCTTCACGAGCACGTTGAACGATTCGGGAATGCCGGGTTCCGGCAGGTTCTGTCCCTTCACGATCGCCTCGTACACCCGGCTGCGGCCGTTCACGTCGTCGGACTTGACCGTGAGCATTTCCTGCAGCACGTGGGCGGCGCCGTACGCCTCCAGGGCCCAGACTTCCATTTCCCCGAACCGCTGGCCACCGAACTGCGCCTTGCCGGCGAGCGGCTGCTGCGTCACCAGCGAGTACGGCCCGATCGAGCGCGCGTGGATCTTGTCGTCGACCAGATGGCTCAGCTTGAGCATGTAGATCGTGCCGACCGTGACATCGCCCTTGAATTCCTGTCCAGTCCGTCCATCGCGCAGGCGGGCCTTGCCGGCCGGCGTGAGCCCGGCATGGCGAATCAACTGATCGGCCGCGCGACCGTAGTCGTCGGCCGTGGGCTTGCCGTGGCTCAGTCCTGCCACCGCGTCGAGCCCGATCGACCGCAACATGTCCGCGTCGCTGTCCTTGGCCCGCTCGGCCACGGCCTTGCGCGCCGCCTGATAGGCCTTCTTGTGCTGCGCGTCGGCGCCGGCGAGCAACGCGTCCTGCGCGGCCAGCTCGGTTTCCCGCTGGCTGCGCTCGCGCGCGGCGATCTCCTGACCCGCCGCGACGATGAACTGCTCCACCCCGTGCGCCAGCGCGGTCGTGCTCTTCGACGCGCCCTTGACCCACAGCGCCTCGACTCCGGTGCCGTCAAGCGTAGCGCCGTCGAACTTTGCCGCCTTGAGATCCTGCACCAGCGCTTCGACCCCGGCTGCGTCGGGTTCTGGCGCCCGCGCCGCGAGGCGCAGCGACGTCGAGGCCCAGCTCAATCCCGCCAGCCGCAACAGCACGCCGATCTCGCTCTCCTCGGCACCGCGGAACACCGGCGTCTTGGCCTTGAAGCCGAGGATCCGGCCGCACCACCCCAGGTGCGTTTCGAGGATCTGGCCCACGTTCATCCGGCTCGGCACACCGAGCGGATTGAGCACGATGTCGACCGGCGACCCGTCGGGCAGGAACGGCATGTCCTCTTCGGGAACGATGCGCGCCACGATGCCCTTGTTGCCGTGACGGCCCGCCATCTTGTCGCCCACCGAGATCTTGCGCTTCTCGGCGATGTACACCTTGACGAGCTGGATCACACCGGGCGGCAGTTCGTCGGGCTGCAGGATCTTGTCGATCTGGTCTTCCGCCTTTTCCTCGACGCGGGCCCGTTCCGCCGTGGCCGCATCCAGCGTCACGCGAATGCGCTCGTTGGCCGCCTTGTCGGCGACGCGCAGCGTCTTGAGATCGACATCGGCAAGGTCGATCTCCTTGAGCGCCGACTTGCCAAGCACAAAGCCCTGCGCCCGCATCTCCTCGACCGTCCCCGACCGCAGCATCAGCCCGACGGTCTGACCTTCGAGCAGCTCGCCCAGTTCGTCGAGCATCGCCTGCGTGATGCGCGCCTTCTCCTCGACTTCGTGGCGACGCACGTCGCCGATCCGCTCGCCACGGTCCTTGTCGACCACCGGGCCCTCGACCCGCGAGAAGATCTTGACGTCGATCACGGTGCCCTTCATGCCCGGCGACACCTTGAGCGACGAATCCTTGACGTCCTTCGCCTTCTCGCCGAAGATCGCCGTCAGCAGCTTCTCTTCGGGCGACAGCTCCGTCTCGCCCTTCGGCGTGATCTTGCCGACCAGGATGTCGCCCGGCTTGACGTGCGCGCCGATGCGGATGATGCCGCGTTCGTCGAGATCGATCAGCGACTCGTCGGACACGTTGGGAATTTCCCGGGTGATCTCCTCCTGCCCGCGCTTGGTGTCGCGCACGTGGAGTTCGAGCTCCTGGATGTGGATCGACGAATACACGTCGTCCTTGACCAGGCGCTCCGAGAGCACGATGGCGTCCTCGAAGTTGTGGCCGTACCACGGCATGAACGCCACCAGCACGTTCGAGCCGAGCGCGAGCTCGCCGTCTTCGGTCGCGGCGCCGTCGGCGAGAATCTCGCCGGCCGCCACCTTCTGGCCCTGGTGCACCAGCGGCCGCTGATTGATCGCGGTGTCCTGGTTGGTGCGCCAGAACTTCTTGACGCGATAGCGGTCGATCCGCGCCAGGCGCCCGAGGGGCTTGGACTTGTTGTGCCCGGCGGTGCCGGCGTCGATGATGATCTCGTCGGCCGTGACGCGCGTGATGGTGCCGGCGCGTCGCGCAATGATGACGGCACCGGAATCGCGCGCCACCTTCGACTCGAGCCCGGTGCCCACCAGCGGCGCCTGCGGGAACAGCAGCGGCACCGACTGGCGCTGCATGTTCGACCCCATCAGCGCGCGGTTGGCGTCGTCGTGCTCGAGGAACGGAATCA
The DNA here is from genome assembly GCA_963796635.1 of uncultured Gemmatimonadales bacterium. Lineage (GTDB taxonomy): Bacteria > Gemmatimonadota > Gemmatimonadetes > Gemmatimonadales > GWC2-71-9 > Palsa-1233. The sequence goes on along the minus strand of CAWCMH010000001.1, from coordinate 549,286 downwards.
ACGCCGCCGCGATCGACACCAGCTGCTCCGGGGCGACATCCATGTAGTCGATCCGGCCGGGCGGCAGCAGCGGATAGTCATCGCCGCGGCGGCAGAGCACCAGCTGATCGGCAAAGCTGCCGTCGTCCTTGAGCGGCGCGTTCGCCTGCGCCACGGCGAAGTCTTCCTCTTCGCTGGCCGACAACCAGTGCAACTCACCGGACGCCTTGCCGTTCTTGACCACGCGATAGGGCGTCTCGATGAAGCCGAGATCGTTGATGCGCGCAAAGGTCGACAGCGACGTGATCAGGCCGATGTTCGGGCCTTCCGGCGTCTCGATCGGGCACATGCGCCCGTACTGCGAATAGTGCACGTCGCGCACTTCGAAGCCAGCGCGCTCGCGCGTCAGACCGCCCGGCCCCAGCGCCGAGAGCCGGCGCTTGTTCGTCAGCTCGGCCAGCGGATTGGTCTGGTCCATGAACTGCGACAACTGCGAACTGCCGAAGAACGCCTGGATCACCGCACTGACCGTGCGCGCATTGACCAGGTCGTCGAGCGAGATCTTCTCCGGATCGGAGTTGATGCTCATCCGCTCCTTGACCAGCCGCGCCATGCGCGACAACCCGACCGAGAACTGGTTGGCGATCAATTCGCCCACCGACCGGATCCGCCGATTGCCGAGATGGTCGATGTCATCGGTGTACCCGCGACCGTCGTGGAGGTCGATCAGGTACTTCACGATGGCAATGAAATCCTCTTCGGTCAGCACCGTGTGGTTCGGGTCGACCTTGAGCCGCAGCCGCTGATTGATCTTGTAGCGCCCCACCCGCCCGAGATCGTAGCGCTTGGGGTTGAAGAACAGCTTCTGGATCTGCTGGCGCGCCGTCTCGAGATTGGGCGCGTCGCCCGGACGGAGCAACGCGTAGATCTGCTCCAGGGCTTCCTGCTCCGAATGCGTCGGGTCCTTGGCCAGCGTGTTGCGGATCAACGGCGACTCGCCGCGCGCCGCCGGCAGCAGCACCTCGACCTTGTGCACGCCCGACTTCTGCAGCTTGTCGCGCAGCTTCTGGGTCAATTCCTTGCCCGCTTCGGCCAGCACTTCGCCCGTCTCGGGCTCGGCGACGTCAAACGCCAGCACGTAATTGCTGCGATCGCGATTGCTCACCGGCGCTTCCTCCTCGCGGAGGTCGAGCACATTGAACGACGCGAACACGCGCACTTGCTTCACCCCCACGTGCCGCATGGCCTGCAGGCGCTCGGGCGTCAATTCGTCGCCGATCTGCCCCAGCGGCTCCCCCTTGGGGTCTTCCGGATCGGCCACGTCGGCCGCGAGCATGGCACCGACGATCTCGCGCCGCTCCTGGCGCGAATCGGCCCGGCCCGTGATGTCCAGGTCCTTCTCGGCAAAGAAGAGACGCAGGATGTCGGCGTTGGACCCGTAACCGAACGCGCGCAACAACGCGGTCGCCGGGAACTTCTTCTTCTTGTCGATGTGCACGTAGATCACGTCGTGGATGTCGATCGTGAACTCGACCCACGACCCGCGGAACGGAATGATGCGCGCACTGAACAGCCGCTGGCCGTTCGGATGGGTGGCTTCCTCGAACACCACGCCCGGCGAGCGATGCAGCTGCGACACGACGACCCGCTCGGCCCCGTTGATGACGAAGGTGCCCAGCGGCGTCATGATCGGCAGTTCACCGAGATAGACTTCCTTCTCGATGGCGTTGTTCAGCCGGCGCTGGCCATCGACCTCCTCGAACACGTCGAGGCGGAGCTTGGTGCGCAATGGCGCGGCGTACGTCATGTCGCGCTCGATGCACTCCTCGACGGTATACTTGGGATCGCCCAGCGAGAACCCGACGAACTCGAGCGAATACTTCCCGTTCACGTCGCCAATCGGAAACAGGTCGCGGAACACGCGCTCCAGCGACACGTCCTGGCGGTTCCCCTCGACGTTGTCCGGCACGAGGAGGGATTCGAACGCCTTGGTCTGAATGTCCAGCAGGTGAGGCATGTCCATCGCCCCCTGCATCGATGAAAACGAAATGACTGGCAACGTCTCAGGCATGCGCAGATCCCTGGCTAATAGGGACGGCAGAGCCGCGCCCCCCGCCATATGCGGGGGACGGCTCTGTCGTCGTCCGGATTTCGAGGTCCGTGCTGGTCGTCATTCCGTCTCGCTGTAAGTGAGTCCGTTGAAACCAGTCGATCCCTCGCCGGCGAACACCGGCTCGGGATGACCGGCTTCGCCGGTCACTTCAGCTCGACGGACGCGCCCTGATCCTCGAGTTTCTTCTTCATCTCCTCGGCCTCGGCCTTGGTGATGCCTTCCTTGACCGTGCTCGGCGCTCCGTCGACCAGATCCTTGGCCTCCTTGAGTCCGAGCGACGTGACCTCACGCACCACCTTGATCACGTTGATCTTCTTGTCACCCGCAGCCTTGAGCACCACGGTGAACTCGGTCTGCTCTTCGGCGGCCGGGGCACCGGCGCCGGCGCCGCCCGCAGGCGCTGCCACGGCGGCCACCGTCACGTTGAACTTGGTCTTGAACGCATCGACCAGGTCGGCCAGTTCGAGCACGGTCTTGTGCCCGATCGCTTCGAGAATCTCTTCGTTGCTCATCATCGTCGCCATGTTATGACTGCCCTTCGGCCTGACCGGCCTGCTGACGCTGTTCGCGGAGTGCATCGAGCACGCCGGCCAGCTGGTAGAGAATCCCGTTGAAGCCCCCGAGGAGCTGTGAAAGCAGCACGTCGCGCGGCGGGATTTCGCCCAGCCGCTTCACATACGCCGGTGCGACTGCCGCGCCGTCCACCCAGCCGGCGCGCACCGTCGGCCTGTCGTGTTCCTTCGCGAACTCGCCGATCACCTTGGCGGCGGCCATCGGGTCGGTGCCGGCGAACACCAGTCCGGTGTTCCCGGTCAGATGGTCGTCGAGTGCGCCGATCTGGTTGGCCGCGAGGGCCCGTTGCGCCAGCGTGTTCTTGACCACGACGTACTGCGCGCCGGTGGCGCGCAGCCGCCGGCGGAACTCGGTCATCTTGAGCACGTTCAGGCCGCTGAAGTCGGTCACGAACAGCGTCGGCGAATCCTTGATCTGTTCGGTCAGCGTATCGATCGTGCCCTGCCGCTGCGTCTTGCTCATCGGTACCCCGCCGTGTCGAGCTTGATGCCCGGCCCCATGGTGCCGGAAACGGTGGCCGACCGGATGTACGTGCCCTTGGCGGCCGACGGCTTCGCCTTCAACACCGTCTCCATGAACGTTCGCAGGTTCCCGGCGAGCTGCTCCTCGCTGAACGAGACCTTGCCGATCGGCGCGTGCAGGTTGCCGGTCTTGTCGACCCGGAACTCGATCTTGCCGGCCTTGATCTCCTTGACCGCCCGCGTGACGTCCATCGTCACGGTGCCGGCCTTGGGATTCGGCATCAGGCCTCTGGGACCGAGAATCCGGCCCAGCGCACCCAATTGGCCCATCACGTCGGGCGTCGCCACGATGACGTCGGCGTCGAGCCAGCCGTCCCGCAGCTTCTGCAGGTACTCCAGCCCGACGAAATCGGCGCCGGCGGCTTCGGCTTCGCGCGCGCGATCGCCCTGCGCGATCACCAGCACCCGCACGCTCTTGCCGGTACCGTGAGGCAGGATCACCGTGCCGCGCACCACCTGGTCGGCATGGCGCGGATCCACGCCCAGGCGCACCGCCACATCGACCGTCCCGTCGAACTTGGTGTAGCTGGTCTGCTTGACCAGCGACACGGCCTGCTCGACCGAGTACTGCTGCGCCGCATCGACCTTGGCCACGGCCGCGCGGTACTTCTTGCCGGCTTCGGGCATCAGTCGCTCACCTCCAGCCCCATCGAACGCGCCGTCCCGGCGATCATCTTCATCGCCGACTCGAGGTCGGAGGCATTGAGGTCGGCCATCTTGATCTCGGCGATCTTCTTCAGCGACGCGCGCGAGACCGTGCCCACCTTGTTGCGGTTGGGCGCCGCGCTGCCCTTGTCGATCCCGGCTTCCTTGAGCAGGAGATTCGGCGCTGGCGGCGTCTTGGTGATGAAGGAGAAAGTGCGATCGCTGAAGATCGTCACCACCACCGGGATCACCATGCCCGCCTGGCTCTGGGTGCGCGCGTTGAACTGCTTGCAGAACTCCATGATGTTGACCCCGTGCGGGCCAAGGGCGGTGCCCACCGGCGGCGCGGGATTGGCCGCACCAGCGGGACACTGCAGCTTCACCATGGCTGCGATTTTCTTGGCCATGTCGCTCCTTTCACGACGTGCACCTGGCCAGGCGCCACGCCGAGTAACGGTGCCGCAACCCACGCGGAACCTGCCGCCAGTGAACCCGGGCGGTCGCGGGTGAAGGGGTTAGGAGTTAGGGGTTAGGCGTTAGGCACGCAACGCGCCGACTGATGCCTGACGGCCAGCGCCGAAACCCGACTCCCAAGCCCTAACTCCTGACTCCTAATGTCCTCTCAACTGCAAATAATCCAGCTCCACCGTCGTCGGCCGTCCGAACAGGGACACCGACACCTTCACCTTGCCCTTGTCGGCCAGCACTTCCTCGACCACGCCGTTGAAATCCGAGAACGGCCCCTCGGTGATCTCGACCGCCTGACCGGGCAGGAACGGGATCTCTTCCTTGGGCGTCGCGTCGGTCTCCGGCTCGGAAATGCCGAGCAGGCGGTTGACTTCGTCGTCGCGCAGCGGCAGCGGCGCCTTGCTGGTGCCGACGAACTTGATCACACCCTGGATCGAGTTGACGACGTGCTGCGCTTCCTGACTCATCCCCATCTGGACGATCACGTAACCGGGATACAGCTTCCGGTCGACGGTCACCTTCTTGCCGTTCTTGATCTCGACCACTTCCTGCGTCGGCACCAGCGCCTGGGCGATCAGCTTCTGGCCTTCGGGCCGCGGATCGTCCTTCATGCGCTGACTCAGCAGTGAGCGGACCTTGTTTTCGTGCCCGGCCGTGGTCTGAATCGCGTACCAGCGATACTCCGTCATCGTCTCCGTCACCGCGCCAACGATCCAATGCCGTTGATCAGGATCTGCTGGAGGATGTAGTCGACCAGGCCGATGACCACTCCGAACGCCAGCGACGAGATGAGCACCTGCCGGGTCTGCGTCGTCAGTTCATCCTTCGACGGCCAGGTGACCTTGTCCATCTCGATGCGCGTATCGACGAGAAAGTCGCGCGCAATCGCGAGCTTTCCCGGCGTCGCCGGCGCGAGTTGTGGATCCAGTTCAGCCATGCCGCAATCCTTCCGTGTATGTCATCCCGAGCGCAGCGAGGGATCGCTGTCCCACGGGCCGACCCCTCGCGGGGCTCGGGGTCCTCAAATAGCCTGTGGCTATTTGAGGATCTTCGTCACCACGCCGGCCCCCACGGTCCGCCCACCCTCGCGGATCGCGAAGCGCAGCCCCTCGTCCATCGCCACCGGCGTGATCAGCTCGATCGTCATCTGGATGTTGTCCCCCGGCATCACCATCTCCACCCCCGCCGGCAACTCCACGCTCCCCGTCACGTCCGTCGTCCGGAAGTAGAACTGCGGCCGGTACCCCTTGAAGAACGGCGTGTGCCGCCCCCCCTCGTCCTTCCCCAGCACGTACACTTCCGCCTCGAACTTCGTGTGCGGCGGGATGCTCCCCGGCTTCGCCAGCACCATCCCGCGCTCGATCTCGTTCTTCTCCACGCCGCGCAGCAGCAACCCGACGTTGTCCCCCGCCGTCCCCTCATCCAGCAGCTTGCGGAACATCTCCACGCCGGTCACGACCACCTTCTTGTCCGCCCCAAACCCCACCAGCTGCACCTCTTCGCCCACCTTGACGTGCCCGCGCTCGATCCGCCCCGTCGCCACCGTCCCGCGCCCGTGATGCTGAACACATCTTCCACCGGCATCAGGAACGGCTTGTCCGTCTCGCGCACCGGCTGCGGGATGTAGTTGTCCAGCGCGTCATACAGCTCCTGCAGCTTCGCCACGTACCCCGCGTCGCCCTCGATCGCCTTGATCGCGCTGCCGCGGATCACCGGCGTGTCGTCGCCCGGGTACTTGTACTGGCTCAAGAGCTCGCGCACTTCCAGCTCCACCAGGTCCAGCAGCTCGGCATCATCCACCAGGTCGCACTTGTTGAGGAACACCACGATCGTCGGCACGTTCACCTGCCGCGCCAGCAGGATGTGCTCCCGCGTCTGCGGCATCGGCCCATCGACCGCGCTCACCACCAGGATCGCCCCGTCCATCTGCGCGGCCCCGGTGATCATGTTCTTGACATAGTCCGCGTGCCCCGGGCAGTCCACGTGCGCATAGTGCCGTGCGGCCGTCTCGTACTCCACGTGGCTCGTCGCGATCGTCAGGATCTTCGTCGGATCCCGCCGTCCCTGCGACTCGCTCGCCTTGGCCACCGCGTCATACGGGATGTACTTCGTCCCGTAGCCCTTGTCGGCCGACACCTTCGTCAGCGCCGCCGTCAACGTCGTCTTGCCGTGATCCACGTGGCCGATCGTCCCCACGTTCACATGCGGCTTGGTCCGCTCGAATTTCGCCTTCGACATCTCGACCCCTTCCCGATCCCCGTTGTTGGGGCGAATGATCATTCGCCCCTACCTGGTCCTGCGTGATCCCCGGCGCCCCGATCCCCGTTGTTCGGGGCGAATGATCATTCGCCCCTACCTGGTCCTGCGTGATCCCCGGCGCCCCGACCGCCCCAACCCCGACAAACGCGCCGGGCCCGGAATCGTTCCCGTCGCCCGGCGAATTGTGCCCGTCCTCTCAGAGCTCGCGAGCGGGATTGAACCGCTGACCTCATCCTTACCAAGGATGCGCTCTACCAACTGAGCTACGCGAGCGTTGACCCCCAGCCGATCCGTCGGTCGCGTCGCTCCCTCAGGATTGCCACTCCACCCGGTGAAGTGGCAAGCGGGCGACGGGACTCGAACCCGCGACCCTCAGCTTGGAAGGCTGATGCTCTACCAACTGAGCTACACCCGCGTGTGCCTCATGGACGATCCGCTGCACCACACAACCATCGCCCGACATCGCCTGCCATGGTGGGGGTAGGATTCGAACCTACGTAGGGCGAAGCCCGGCAGATTTACAGTCTGCTGCCATTAGCCACTCGGCCACCCCACCGGGTCGACGCCCGTTCCTCCCGCTCACGGCCTCCACTGGAGCTGACGGTGGGACTTGAACCCGCAACCGCCCGATTACAAATCGGGTGCTCTACCAGTTGAGCTACGTCAGCCGGAATGCCCCAATCGCCGACAGACCCCCAAGTTACGGGGTGTGTCGAGGCCCGTCAACACTCCCTTCTGCCCGGGTTGCCTCACGTCCACCTCCGGGGCAATAGTCCGCCATGCCAAACCGCTTTCGGGTGCGTTTCCGCGCCATCATCGCCTTCGCCGCCGCGACGCTCGTCATTGGGTCGATTCACCCCGCCCGGGCGCAGTTCGCCGGAGCTCGCGGGCAGACCATCGGCGGCGTGGCGTGCGACGCGCAGGAGGGGCAGCGGATCCACATCCACCAGCACCTCACCATCCTGGACAAGGGCCAGCCGATCACCGTGCCCTATGATGTCGGACGCCCGTCCGGTGTGCCGTGCCTCTACTGGTTGCACACCCACACCCCCGACGGGATCATTCACATCGAAGCGCCGGTCGACCGGTCGTTCACGCTGGGCAACTTTTTCGACGTGTGGACGCAACCGCTCTCGCGCATCCGGGCGGCAAGCGCCGTCGTGCGCAGGGGCGAGCGGATGCGGATCTGGGTCGATGGAAAGGTCTACGCCGGCGATCCCCGCGCGATCAAGCTCGGTGACCACACGGATATCGTGATCGAAGTCGGGCCGCCGTTCAAGACCCTGCCGCCGTTCACGGCGTGGAATGGGGCGCAGTAGCGGCAGGCGGGCTGAAGCCCGAAGTCGTTAGTCGTTAGTCGTTAGTCGTTAGTCGTTAGTCGGTCAACGCAGGCTCGACCAGCGCGGTCTGAACTATTTGCGCCGGACGGTGAAGGTCCCATCGCGGGCATCGCGAACTTCCCACCCGTGTTCGGCGAGCAACGCACGAATCAGGTCGGATTCCGCGTAGTTACCGTCGCGTTTGGCCACGGTCCGCTGCTTTGCCCAATGGTCCGCCCAACCAGCCTGCATGAACGAATCGCTCGGGTACGACTTTGTCCATTCAAGCTCGACTCCGCTGACGGTATCGGTGAGGCGAAGTCCTTGAACGACAATAGAAGCCGGCACCACCTGCAGCACTCCGGTCAACCGCTGCCACGCCGCCACGAACGCCTGCGTCGGTTGCGCCCCCGCATCCAGCGCGCGATTGCCGCTGCGGGCGGCTTCGAACAGCGCGGCAAGCGCGCGCGACGTGTTCAGGTCGTCGTCCATGGCGGCGCTGAACTCGTCGTCCAGCACGACCGCGATCTGGTCGAATGCGCTGCGCTCCACGAGCTCGGTCTCCTCGAGTCTCGTGTCGAACTCGCCCAGCCGCCGCACACCGACCTTCGCGCTCGCCAGCGCGTCATCGGTGAAATCCAGCTTCTGCCGGTAATGCGTCGTGGCAAAGAGCAGCCGCACGGTCGCCGCGTCGACGCCCTGCTCGCGCAGGTCGCGAGCGGTGAGGATGTTGCCGTACCGCTTCGACATCTTGGTACCGGCCATCGTCAGGAATTCGCCGTGCATCCAGTAGCGCGCGAACTGCGATTCGCCGGTGTGGGCGCAGCTCTGGGCGATCTCATCCTCGTGGTGCGGGAAGATCAGGTCCACCGCGCCGGCGTGAATGTCGAGCACGTCGCGGCCAAAGTGCCGGCGCAGGATGGCGAGCGCCATCGCGGAGCATTCGAGATGCCAGCCCGGACGGCCGCGTCCGAACGGCGCGTCCCATGCCGCGCCGGTGTCCTCGTCCTCCGGGCGCACCTTCTTCCAGAGCACGAAATCCCGCGCGTCCTCCTTGGCGTATTCGTCGGTCGACACGCGGCCGCTCGCGCCGGTGCGGAGTTCGCGGCGATCGAGTTGCGACAGCCGGCCGTACGCGGGAAATCGCTCGATCGAGAAGTAGATCGATCCGTCGTCGCCGCGGTAGGCAACGCCCTTGTCGAGCAGGTCGGACACCAGCGCGACCTGCGCCGCGATGTACGCCGTGGCGCGCGGATATTCGTGCGCCGGCAGGATGCGCAGGTAGTCGCGATCCTCCTCGAACGCGGTGATGAACGGCGTCGCGAGATCGGCGATGGTTTCGTGCCGCGCGAGCGCGCCCGTGATCATCTTGTCGTCGACATCGGTCAGGTTCATGATGTGCAGCACGTCGTAGCCGCTCGCTTCGAGCCAGCGGCGCAGCACATCCTCGAATACGAAGGTGCGGAAGTTGCCGATGTGGGCGTAGTTGTAGACGGTCGGCCCGCAGGTGTACAGCGACACCCGCCCGGCGTCGAGCGGCACGAACGGCTCGACCGATCGCAGCATGGTGTTGAACAGGCGGAGCGTCACGACATCCCCGGCAGCGGCGGGGTGTTGTCGGGCGCGGTGGTCGCCACGCTCGGCGCCGGCGGCGCGGCGGTATGCACCTGCACGATCGGTTGCAGGCGGGCGCCCTCGACGCCATCGCGTTCAAGACGGATGACGATCCGCCGGCGCAGCTCACGCGCCAGGTCGAACTGCATGGTGGGCCGGGTGCGGAGCACGGTCCGCACCGTGACCCCGGTGTCGGCAAACGACTCGACGCCCGAGCACCTGCGGCGGCGCGTCGAAGTGATCGGTCCACTGCGGATCGTGGTAGAGCGCCATCGCCTCCTCGCGCAACCCGGCGATGACCTGGTCGATGTCGTTCTTGTAGCTGACGGCCACGTCGACGATCGCGCGCGACCAGCCGCGGGTCTTGTTGCTGAGCGTCGCGATCTGTCCGTTCGGAATGATGTGGATCGTGCCATCGGGGTCGCGCAGCGTGACGGCGCGCAAGGTCAGCCGCTCGACCACGCCGGTCTTCCCCGCCGCCTCGATCGTATCGCCCACGATGAACTGATTCTCGAGCAGGAAGAAGAAACCGGCGAGGTAATCCTTGACCAGGCTTTGCGCGCCGAACGACACGGCCAGTCCCAGCACCGCGGCGCCGCCCAGCAGCGGGCTGATGTCGACGAACTGCTTGACCGTCATGAACAGCGCGAGCACCACCAGCAAACCCCACCCGGTGCTGCGAATCAGCTGGGCGATGGTGCGCGCCCGCTGTTCGCGCATGGTGATACTGTCGCCATGGTGGTGCTGGGCGACCACGACGACACGACGCGCGAGCAGCTTGACGATCTGCCAGCCGAGCCATGTCAGCAGCCAGATCAGCAGGACGCGGCTCAGCGTGTGGCGCGCGTCGACATAATTGATGGCCAGGAGCGCCATCATCCGGTCGATCACGGACCGCAGGTCGAGCATCAGCCAGTTCAACGGGTGCAGCATGCCCCAAGTTGTCGGGGACCGGCAACGCGGTCAACGGCGCGCGGAGCCGTCACGGTCCAACCGGCAGCACGCGCAACATCTCCCCGTGCACCACATCCCTCCCGACCACCGTCACCCCGCCGACACTCATCGATCGCATCGGCGGGCCGCTCATCACGGCACCCCTCCGGCCATAGACCATGATCGTCGGCTGGCTGATCTGCCGTACCGTGCGCGTGATCGGCGCCCAGATCGACCATTCCACCGGCACCCAGAGCCCCGGCGAAATCTCGGCAAACGCCATCTCGCCCCCGGCCGCACCGTCCGGCACACCATCGGGAATGTGCAGGTGCGCATAGGTGAGTCGCACCAGCGTCAGCGTTGAGCGGTCGATGACGAGTTCGCCCATGAGATCGACATTCCGGGCGTGGCCGGCCGGCGCGAACCGGATCGACACGGTATCGCCCGTCGTGCGCTTCCGGTCGAGCGTGAAGCAATGCGTGTCGAGGAACCAGTCCGAAAAGAGCACCTCGAGGTCGGGCCCGTACCAGATCAGTCCGGTGCCTTCCCGGGCCGTCATCGGCCGCTGGAAGCCCCAGCGCTTGAGCGAATCGAGCGACACGCTGCGAATCGGCCACTCCTCCAGACGGTCTGAAGAAGTGTCGGCGTGCACCACGCTGTCGCGGCTGTGCCCGAGGACCACGCTGTGCACCGTGCGGGTCTGGAACGCGAGTTGGTGCGACTTGAGCGTGGCATCCATCAGCTGGAGCGACGTGCGCGCCCCGTCGAGCAGGCCGCCGAAGGTCTCGGCGTTGAGATGCGACGCCCCGCACGCGCTCTTGCCCGCCAGCGCATCGAGTTCGGGCAGGGTGACGACGGCGGGCGCAAGCAGGATCGCGATTGCCGTGTCGGCCATGCGACTGTCGGGCACGAGGACGCGGGCGTGGCGCGCGTAGCCGATTGCCGCCATGGTCAACCAGTACCGCTGTCCGGCCGTGGCGAGGAACCCGAACTCGCCGACCGGCCCGGTGAACGCCTGTTGCAGGATCGTCCCGGCGGAGTCGCGCAATTCCACCAGCGCGCCAGATATCCCACGGTGCGTCACGCTGTCGGTGGTGTGGCCGCGAATCACTTGCGCGACCAGCACCTGCGGCACGACGCCGATTAGCGTCACCAGCACGCCGAACTTTGCCAGTGCCAACCTCACCGCAACACCATCCGCGCATCGCGACGCACGACCACGCGGCCACTGGCGTCGCTCAGTCGCACTTCCAGCCGGTAGGAACCCGCATCGAGGCGCGACAGGTCGAGTGTCGGGGCGATTTCGTTGATCCCGGCGTGTAACGCCTGCGGATAGCTCACCTGGAATGCCGGCACTTGCGCGCTGTCGGCGTGGCCCGACTGCACCCGGTAGAGCGCCACAGTCGTCGGCATTGCCGGGTGTGGCGCATCGCAGCGAATCTGGTAGTAGAGCGAGATGGGCGCATGCCGCGCCATCGTCGCGGTGGGCGCCAGCGGGATCGCGACATTGTGGAGCTCCCAGACCAGCCCCTGGCCAGGAACGCCGAGCACGAGATCGGACAAGCACGACGGGACCATCGACCAGACCGGGCGTATCGACGTCATAGGCGCGACCGCGGCGCTGATCCACCTGCGACACCACCACGCTCCACGCCGACACGCCGGCCGACGAGCGCAGTGCAACGAACCCGTTCAGCGCAGGATCCTTGACGCTGGTGTCGGGCACCGTGTAGCGGCGCGTCACGGTGGTATCGAGCGCCTCATTGGCGACGGGATCCCACTGCCGCAGCGCGACGTCGAGGACCGCGGTGGGCGTCGAGTCATCGGTGTGTATCGCGAGATCATGCACCGGCACCGCCCAGGTCACCAGCGCGAGCGGCGCGCCCGAGAGCGGATCCCAGAGGCGGTGCCACTGTGCGGTCACCGCGATGTTCCGCTCACCGCGCACCGAATTGTCGTCGTGCGTGGTCGCTTCGCTGATGAACGCCTGGTCGTCCTCGCGGACGTGCTCGATGTCTTCGGGATGCAACGGCGGCCCAGCGATGGACTGCTCCGTCAGCGCGCAGCGCCAGGTATCGACGCCGCACAGATATGAGCCGAGCACGCCACTGACGAGTCGAGTGGGCGCCACCGAGCCACTGAAGTCCTCCGGTTCGAAATCGAGCAGGAGCGGCTTGCCGTCGATGTGATACATCCAGACTTCGCGCGCATTCATGGCAATGCCCGCAGTGGGCTGGACAGTGTCCCCGACTCCGTTCACGTACGGTGGTCCGATCGGGTTGCCGATGATCCTTTTCGCACATGTCGGCGACGCGACGACCCGTTGATCCGGTTTGCCAAATCGGAGCCAGATCACGCCGCGATCATCGAGCTCACGTTGCCACCGGCTGTAGTCGCGGAACGCACGAGCGGGAACGAGGCCCGGCTCGCAGAACGCACGCACCAGCGTGTCGTCCAGGTTATTCGGCGGAGTTACACCGATCAGCCCTCGCCCGTGCTGCGAGACCTCGGGCAAATGCAAGGGAAAGTTCTCGAGCGCGTACTCCAGCCGCGCGAAGTGCTCTGCCAGCCGCGCGCCGAACGGTTGCCCATCGCGCACATCTCGCGAAATCAGCCGGTCGCGCACCCAGTGGCCGTACGCCGAGTCGGGCAGCGTAGTCCATTCCCGCTCCTCGGCTGGCGTCAGGAACCATTGCAGATGCCAGTCGACTTCGAGCCGGGCGGCGCTGTCGTGGGCCGCCTCCGCCGCCGCCAGGAACTGCTGCATGCCCGGAGGTCGTGTCGGCCGCGCGAAAGCTCAGCCGCGCCAGCCGCAGCAGGTGCCAGGTCGAATCGACGCCGCGCGCGAGTCCGTGCATGGCGCACCGTCGTCGCCACGTCGAGTCCTCGTCCACGCGCAACGCCAGCTCATCGCAGGCGCGCAGCGTCGCCGGCAGCGACTTGCCGAGCGTGGCGGCCTTGACGATCGCCGCGAGTGCGGCGGTCTGGTTGTCGGGTTCCTGGTCTTCGAGCACCAACAGGCCGAGGACTTCGCTGGCCCGCTCGTCGGCGGGCCGCGTCTTCAATACTTCGAGCATGGCGCGCTCGGCGCCTTGCGCCCACGAATTCCCCGCCACCATCAACAGGCCGTCGCGCGACAAGGCGTGCACCGCGTCAAGCTGCGCGCGCACGCAACCGAGCTGGAACCAGGCGTCCGCGGTGCCGGCGTCACGCATCGCGTTGCGCGTCGGCATCTTCGCGCTTGCGCAACGCCACGCGATCGGTATCCGCGCGCGCGCCGCACGCCGTCGCGATCGCCGCGGGGAAATCCGGCACCACGCCCGGGTGATCGATCGGCGGGAAGTCCTGCGCCGGCAACTGCTGCAGGGCGAGCAGCAGGATCAGCACGGCGTCACTTTGCCGGCAGCACGAGAATGCGCTGTGCCCGCGAGACCTGCCGCGCACCCGACGTCACCGTCACGACGAGTTGATAGTCGCCCGGCTTGAGTTGCGCGAGGCCGAGCGTCTTGCGCACGGTGGTGGTGGCCCGATTCGCATGATCAGCGAATTCGAGTCGCACCATGTCCTTCCGCGCATCAGCAGGATCGCGCACCTCGACGACGCTGTGGTATTCCGCACCAGCCGGCACACCGCGCAGCTCGAAGTACAACTCCGCGCTACCGCCAACGGTCCAGGCCCCCAGGGCGTTGACCGGAAAGTCCGATCCATCGGGCGCGGGCCACGCCAATCCGGTGGCGCTGCCGGTCACGATGTCGCTCATCGACAACGTATCGCTCCCGGCGACGCGCAGGTGCGGCGCCATCGCGTACGTGCCGATGGAATCGACCCCCTGGTTCATGCGCACGCCGAGGTCCCAGTCACCCGGTCCGAGCGCGAACTCGAACCACCCCGCCAGCGAGCCGTGGCGGTGACCAGCGGGCGGCCGCAGGAAATGGCGGACCGTGTCGATCGCGAAGGTCTGGCCGGTGCGCCGGTCGTACGCCACCATCCGCGTGGTGACGGCGTACGTCAACTCCCCGCTCTCTGACTGCTGCGGCGCGAGGGAGTCGATCGGTATGGCGAACGTCACCAGCGCCTCGCCGCTGCCATCGACACCGCTGCCCAGCGCGAACGCCTGCACCACCGCATTCCACGGTCGCGCGATATACGGCGTGTGACTGTCGGTGCGCGTGGCCACATCGGCGTCGGCACGGCCGGCGGTAATGGCCGTGGTGACCTGCGGCACGCAGGTGAGCGGCTGCGAGCCGCGGTAGGAGAAGATCTGCATCGCCGCGTCGTGGTAGGCGGGGGTGAGTTCCGCCCGCGCCAGCCAGTCGCCGACCGAGTATCCCGACACCGGCAGGTAACTCGTCAACGTGGTCGCCGCGTACGTACCCAGCGCGCAACTGCCCCGGAAGTTCAGCACTCGCCACGATCCATCGATCCAGTAGAGCCACGCTTCGTTCTGCCCCAGCGGCCACCCGGCCTGCGTGTCGCGGATGTTCCTGATGCAGTAGGCCGGCAGCGCAGAGTCGGTGGGATCCTGGGTCGCTTTCCCGAGATCGGCGCCGCTCTGCGGGAGCGACAGCATCGTGTCGGCGAGCAGGTCGGCATTGAAGCCTTCTCCCGGGCCGTACACGCGGCGAACGGGGGCGCCATGCCGCAGATAGATCAGGCCGCGGTGATCGAGCAACGGCTCGCGGTGGCGGACGTCATGCGGATGCGATGGTTCCTCCCGGGCCAGCAGATCGTAGAGCTCGGTGTCGTTGCCGATGCACGCATCCATTCCTTCGAATCCGTACTCGACTCGGTGATTGAATTGCGTGTGCCGCCAGGGAATCGCGACCCGGAAATGCTCGAACGCATAGGTCCAGCGGCGCAACTGCTCCTGCAGGCGCTGTCCGGGCAGGTTCGCCGCTTCGGCATCACGTCGCGCCCAGAAGCGCTGCATCCATCCGGCGAGCGAGTCGCCGGGGACGCTGTCGTATGGTGCGAGCGAATCGGGGGGCATCATCCACGCGAGGTCGTAGCGATAGGCCTCGCGCGTGGCCGGCGTGACGTGATCGAGTCCATCCCAGTATGCCCGCGCGGCCGCGGCCGAATCGCCCAGCGCACTCAAGGCGTGAGCCCGATCCAGATCGATCGCACCACGATCGGCACCCAGCGCGATGGCCGAATCGAACATGACGAGCGCGCTGTCGTACATCTTTCGCGTCCGGAAGTCGCGGCCAACGACGACCATCAGCGCCGCTTCGGGAGCACCGGCGGAACGCAGGCGCGCCACCACGTCACGCTCGTCTGCACGCAACTCACGATCGCCTTCGGGCACCAGAATGGTGAGTGCCAGGGCGCGCGCCGCCGCGCCCGTCGGATCGATGTCGATCGCATCGCGCAAGTGGCGCCACGCCGCCTCCTCGTACAGCTCGCCCTCGTGCAGTCCGGCGGAGAGTTTCATCGGGGCGCCGCTGTCGCTGAGTGCAAAGAACGCCTGCGACATGAGCGCTTCGGGCAGCGGCCAGTCGCGATGGGCAGCGGCGACGAGGTCGAGCCGAATCAGCACGCGCTGGAGCAGGTCATCGTCCTGCTGCAGCGCCGCCGCACGCAACTGTACTCGGCCAGCCGCAGATCGGCTTGCGAGCCGGAGACGTGCGGGCCCCGCGCTGGCATGGCGCGCAACGCGGCCGGCGTCGCGATGCGCTGCAACGAGTCGTTCCACGCCGCGAGAGCGGCGCGTGCCGATGGTGCCTGGGCGGACCCCCGTGTGGCCACGGCAAAGAGCAGGATCGTGGTGATCCAGCGCGAGGGCGACGGCTGGCGGGGTCCGGGCGACTTGCAACCTTCGCGCGCCGATGTCGTATCAGAACGGATCATGCGATCTCCCGGAGCGCTGCAGCCCCGATCGGCGATGCCGTTGCTGCTTGCGGCCATGCTGGGTGGATGCTTTCCCACCTTTCAAGCCGCACGCATCGATCCCGGATTTCATCTTGACGCCGGTGCCGTCGCGGTCCACGACCAGGTGCGCGACAGTCAGCCGCAGGGGCCCGACTATCTCGGGTATGTCGCGCCGTCGTTCGGGTTTCACGACCGGCTGGAATTCGGGATCCCGGTCGGAATCTACCTGCAGAACGGATTCGAGCCAGCGTCCGAGCATGGTCTGTCGGGGTCGCAATTCGTCCTGATGCCGTACCTCAAGTCGGCACTGCTCGCACCGGGACGTGACCATCTGGCGCTGAGTGTCCAGACGGCGTGGATCGCGCCGGCGAACGTCGGATTGGAATACGGCCGCGACATGGGATCGTGGGAACCGCAGGTGAGCGGCACGGTGATCTTTTCCGGCGGACCCGCAGGCGACGATCCGTTGGTGCCACGCTACCAGGAATCAGGACAATTCACCCTGGCGCTCGCCATCGGTGCGACCTGGAAAGTCGCCGGCCGGCCGGCGGTCGAGATCGGCCTGCTGCGCAACCACTACCGTGAGGGCGCTGTCTTCGGCGATTTCGGCCAGCCGACCACGCCGAGAACCCTGTACGATGTTTTCGTCGGCATGAAAATCGGCGTGATCGGTCGGTAAGTCCCGCGGCCGTCAGGCCACGGCAGCTTCGGCGCCGGCCACGATCGCGTCAACCAGCGGGCCGCCACCGAATCGCACCGGGTCGGTCGCCGGGAGTCCGGTGTCACGCGCCGCCGCGTCGCAAGCGGCGCGCGCCGCGGCCTCGTCCATGTCGCAAGTGTTCAGTGCGATACCGATGACGCGCGTCGGATGCACCGCGCTGCCGATCTGCTCGTACCAGCGTACGTATTGCGACAGCGACGGAATACGCACCCAGGAACCGTCGCGATAGTCACCCAGATATTCGCGACTTGGCTGGTGACACAGAATCATCGCCGACGGACACGATCCATGCAGCAGGCCCAGGGTGACCCCGCTGTATCCGGGATGATTGATGCTACCCTGCCCCTCCACCAGCACGACATCGGCGCCGCGCGCCGCGCGCAGGACCAGCTGTTCCGCGGCGCCGGCGATGAAGTCCGCGACGACCGCGTCGACGGCAATGCCCCAGCCCTCGATCATGATGCCGGTCTGGCCGGTCGCGGCGAAATTCGTGCGCACGCCGCGTGCCTTGAGTTCCGAGACAAGCTTCACCTGCGCCGTCATCTTGCCAACGTTGCAATCGGTGCCGACGGTGAGCACGACGTAGGCGCCGACATCGCGCGCGAGGCCGGTTGCGACCGGAATGTCGGCGGGCGGTCGGCGCGCATCCGTGATGGTGCCGCCATGCGCGCGGGCCGCGGCGGCCAGCACCGGATCGTCCCCCAGGAAGGTGTGCAATCCGCTGACGATATCGCAGCCCGCGTCGAGCGCCTCACGCAGCCACGTGTGCCACTCGTCGGGCAGCCGCCCACCCTGCGGCGCAATGCCGATCAACACGGCGTTGGCGCCGAGCGTGAGTCCTTCGCGGACGGATGACACCACGGGAATCGCGCCGCCAAAGCCGAGGACACGCTGCGCCGTCTGCCCGGCGAGTGCGCGATCGAGCACCGCCACCACCCGGTCCGGTTGAAACCGGATCACGCAGTTGGCGGTCTTCGACGTCATCACCCCGAAGTCGTGATCCGCCAGGATCAGGTACTGCGGCTCCCTCACGACGCGGGCGGTTCTCCCGCGGGCGTGCCGTCGGCCTCTGGGGCGGGCGTGGCCGCGGCGCCCTGACCGATCTGCCGGGTTTCCTTGGCGCCGCCGATCAATCCCATCTTGGCCTTGAGTTCGAGCAGCTGCTGATCCGATGAGCCGTGATACTCCAGCTGCTCGAACTGTTTCGCCAGCGAGTCGCCGGTCATCTCCTGCTGCAGTTCGGCCGACGCAATGGCGCGGCGCTCGTTGGCCTCGATCTTGTCCTGCATCCGCTCGAACGACTCGAACGCGCTCTTGTCGCCCATGCCGGCCAGCGTATCCTGGATCCGCTGCTGCGCCTCGGCGCGACGTGCCCGCGCGATGAGGATGTTCTTCTTGCGCTTGGCTTCCTCGATCTTGTCGTTGAGCTGCCGCAGCGACGCCTTGAGCGATTCGGTTTCGGTCTTGCTCTTGACCCACGTATCGTGCAGCTGCTGCGCGCCCTGCAGCGCCTCGTTGTAGCGCATCAGCGCCTGCTTGGCGAGGTCGTCGCGGCCTTCCTGCACGGCGAGCATGGCGCGGCGCTCCCAGTCTTCGGCCTGCTTCTGCATCGCCGCGGCGTCGGCCTCGAGCTTCTTCTCGTCGGCAATCGACTGCGCCACCTGCTGCCGCGCCTTGTCGAGCTGGCTGCGCATGTCGGTGATGAGCTGGTTGAGCATCTTCTCGGGATTTTCCGCGCGCGAGATCAGGTCGTTGAGGTTCGACCGGACCATCGTGGTGAAGCGGTCAAGGATGCCCATCTCAGTGTCCTCCCAGCGGGGCGAGTGTCGCCATGTGCGACGCCAGCGCCAGCATCAGCGAATCGAGGCTGGCCTGAAATTCCTCGTAATCGAGATCGGTGAGTTCGAGCGCGTCGGTCAGGACCACGTGATCCCCTTCGATGCCGTACGACCCGTGCACCAGGTCGCGTGCGTTGTATTCCAGCAGTCGACGCGTGAGATCGCCGGCGCGGCCCGCATCGGTGGGCAGCGGCATCACGCGCACCCGCAGCACGACGACGGGCGGCGCGTAATGCACGACGACTTCGGCGCCCTCGTTGGTGCGCACCACCCACATGTCTTCGGCCACCGATTCCACCGGCAGGCTGAGCCGGTCGAGAAACGACCGGATGTCATCTCGCGTTGTCATGGCTGCTCCAGGGAAGTGCTGTTCTGCTTGGTCAACAGGCGCTCCGAAAAGTCGACGCGCTCTTCGAGTTCAATCATCCGGGCGCGCATGTCGTCGAGCTCGGCGTACAACTCCGGGGGCAGTTCCACGGCGCCGTCCCCGGCTCGCCCGGCGATCCGGTCGGCCAGTGCCTTGCCGAGCGGACCGCGCATCATGATGACGCCGCCGATCACCGCAAAGAGCCAGATGGGGATCGAGGGCGGCCCGAGCGTGGAACTGACCCAGGCCAGCGCACCGGCCACGCCCGCCACACCGAGACCGATGCCGACAAACGCGGCGCCAATCCATTCGTTGCTGCGATCGCGAGCCATCAGTCGCGGCCTGGCGCGGGAAATGTCCCGGCATTCTGACGCTGTGCCAGCATCCGTTCGGCAAAGTCGACGCGCTCCTCGAGCTCGGCGATGCGTTGCTGGTCCGCGACGGAATCGAAGACCTGGGCTTCGAGCTGGTCGACGCGCTCGACCAGCCGATCATCGGGAACGCTCTGGCCTTCCAGCATCTTGCCGATCGCCTTGCCTACGGGCCCGCGAAGCAGCACGGCGAACACGGCGGCGCCGGCCACCATGCCGAACACCGGCGTCGGATCGTGCACCCCGTGCGCCTCCTCCATCATGGCGATGAGAAAGCCGATCGCCATGCCGGTGAGGCCCAGCGTCAGCACCATGCCGATGAACTTCGATCCGGTGCTGCTCATGTCGGCGTCCGATGCTCCGGCAGGTCCAGCGCGGCGCGTTGATTCAGGATTCTCTCCGCGAAATCGAGGCGCTCTTCGAGTTCGAGCATCCGTTGCTGCGACATTTCCAGTTCGGCTACGCGCTGCTGCAAGTCGCCGAGCTCGGCGTCGGCCTCCGGCGAGCGGGCGGAACGTTCGATGCGGCGAGCCCACGCGCGCGCGAGCGGGCTGAGCACCAGCCCGACAACGGCGCAGAGGGCGAGAAACGCGAACACTTCGCCGCCTCTCATGGCGTCAATCCGGGCGGCGCGCCGTCGTGATGCGTGGCGAGCAGGCGTTCGGCAAAGTCCAGCCGTTCATGCGCCTCGCCCAGCTCGGCGTGCACGCCGTCAAGTTCGCTGCGCAACTGGTCGATGTCGGTGCGCACCTGCTCCAGCTCGCGGCGCGCCGCGGCACCCTCGTTGGCGCCGCTGTTGTGCCGAATCGCGTCAGCGATCGCCTGGCCGATCTCGCTCTTGCTGAGCACCGCGACGAGCGGGACCAGCAGGACCAGCATCACGACGAGAACCTTGGCTCCTTCACTCATGTCGGCAACCCGGGCTTGGGATCGGCGGGACTGGCCAGCAGCCGCTCCGCAAAATCGACTCGCTCTTGCAACTCGCTCACGTCGGCACGCAGCCGATCCAGCTCGTTGTAGATCTCCGGATCGCCCTCAGCGCCGGGCGCGACGACCGGCACCTTGCCGTGCTTCAAGCGATCGGCGATCGCCCGGCCGATGGGCGAAAACGCCAGCGCCGACGAAGGCGCCGATCCGCCAAAGATCAGCAAGATCGCGAGTATCCCTTCGACGTCCATCCGTCCCTCCGGATTCAGGTCGTGCCGCCGCGTCTCGCATGATGCTCCGGACGGCTGTACGGGCCCGCGCGATGTTTCATGCAGCAACGGCGAGAAAGCTAACTACTTCCCTTTCCGCGGCTTGAGCTGCACCAGGCGTTCGCGCGCCAGCCGGCGGCCGGTCGGCGTTGCCGCGAGTCCGCCGCCGGCGGTTTCGCGGTAGCGGACGTCCATGTCGCGGCCGATCTGCCCCATGGTATCGACGACCTCGTCGACGGGAATCGGAAACTCCACGCCGGCCATCGCCATCTCGATCCCGGCGAGCGCCATCGCCGCACCGGTAGCGTTGCGGTAGACGCAAGGCACCTCGACCAGGCCGCCCAAGCGGATCGCAGACCAGACCGAGCGTGCCCTGCATCGTGACGGCCACGGCGTGCATCGCCTGGCGCGGCGTGCCGCCGAGGAGTTCCACGCCGGCGCCGGCGGCCATCCCGGCCGCGGCACCAGTTTCGGCCTGGCAGCCGCCTTCGGCGCCCGACAGCGACGCGCGCACCGCGACGACCGCGCCGATCAATCCGGCAGTGGCGAGCGCCAGAATCATGTCGCTGGTCGGTGGTATGACGATGCTTCGCGATGCCGAGGAGCACGCCGGGGAGCACGCCCGCGCCGCCGGCGGTTGGTGCCGCCACGATCACTCCCATGGCGGCGTTGACTTCCTGCACGGCGAGTGCCGCCGCGAGCGCGTCGGTGAACACCGTGCCCGCGAGCGGGCCGTGCGCGTGCGACATCTTTTCCGCGTCGCCGCCGACCAGGCCGGACACGCTGTGCAGGTCACCGATCAGGCCGCGGTCGACCGCGTTGCGCATCACGTCGAGCGCACGCTGCAAGCCGCTCTCGATCTCCTCGCGGCTGCGCAGCCCTTCGTCGGTTTCAACGCGCAGGGCGAGTTCGCCGAGCGAGATCTGCTGTTCTTCGGCGGCGCGGACGGCGTCGACCAGCGAATCGTACATCAGGCGACCCGATCGACGACGCGGAGGGTCTTCACCGCGCGCAAGGCACGGATGCGATCGAGCGCTGCTGCGCCCGGCGGCGAATCGAGTTCGTAGATGTGAATGGCGTCGCCGCCCTTCTGCCGCCGCGAGACCCGCATCGTGGCGAGGTTGACGCTCTCCTCGGCGAGTGCGGTCGCGAGCTTTGCCACGATGCCGGGTTCGTCGTGCGCCACGACGACCAGCGTGGTGTACGCGCCGCTGACATCGACCGGAAATCCGTCGATCGCGGTCACCACGATGCGGCCGGCTCCGATCGACGAACCGACCAGTACCGCGCTGCGACCGTCGCGCGTGACGGTGATCCGCGTGGTGTTGGGATGGTGATCGCCGCGCAGCTTGACGTTCTCGAACGTGATCCTGAGACCGGCCGCTTCGGCCGCTTCGAGCGATGCGCGCAGGCGTTCGTCATCGGGCTGATATCCCAGCAGGCCGCCGGCAATCGCGCGATCAGTGCCGTGGCCGGTGCCGGTGCGGGCGAACGACCCGTGCAACTCGACCTTGGCGGCGTCGGGCGTGCCGCCCACGAGTGCGCGCGCGATGAGGCCGAGCCGGCAGGCGCCGGCGGTGTGCGACGACGACGGCCCCACCATCACGGGCCCGATGATGTCGAGCAGGGAGACCATCGTCAGACCAGCTCGGCCGAGGTGATGCCCGTGAGTGCGACGCCGATTTCGGTGTCGGCAGCGCCCTCCGGGTGCAGAAACACTTCGAATGCCGTCGGGTGCAGGTCCACGCTCGACGGCGTGCCGGTCACTTCGGTGCCGTCGCGCAGGATCACGCGCACGGCATGCTCATTGTCATTGGCATAGGTGAGCAACGCGACAATGGCGTCGAACGTCATGGGTGTAATCTAGTGATAAGGCCGCTGGACCAGCGGGCCGAGGGACGCGGACAGCGTATGTTCCACCGCCGTGCACCCGATCCGGACCAGCCAGGACTACGGTGGCTGCGCCGCGGCGCGGGCAACGCGCGGATCGTCCCTGTGCCCGCCTCGATGCGGGCCGCACCGTGCATCCGTCGTCGGATTCAGGCCGCCGGCAGAATCGCGCGCCGGTGAGGGCGTCCGAACACCGCTAGCAGACGTGTTCCAGCTCGGGTACCGTGTAGTAGGCGATCACCTCGTGACTGTCGGCATCGGTCACCGTAAGACGCAGCGTGCTGTCCGACATCGTCCAGCATAGCGACGCGTCGTTGCCGCCGACGCTGTGCCATCCATGCTCCACCTCGTTCGGGTGGACGCCCTTGCCCGGCGGTGCGCGCACTTCCTCACCGCCGCCGCAATCGATGGCGCACCACTCCCAGAGGTATGAATACCCGGGGGTCCCGCCGCTCGGATGGGCGGTGTAGATCGAGGTGGCGGTGTCACCGGTGATGTACGCGGACAACGCCGGAGGGGCAATGTGGGCCAGTGCGTACGTCGCGTTGGTCTTGAGCAGGTAAAAGGCCGCGTCGCTGACAGCGGACCCGGCGCTGCGTGCCGAATCGAGGGATGCACCGTAGGCGCTGATGCTGGCGTAGTCATCGGTGCTCGCTTCGCTGTACAGCGTGCTGCAGAGCGTGCTGCTAGTGATCCAGCCCAGCGTGCAGGAGGTGTCGCTTTGCGTCCGGAGCAGCGTGACGATCGCACTCGGGTCCGTCGGCGCGGGAACGATACCAACCGCCGTCGTCACGGCGCTCAGACTGTCTAGGAATCCGCCGCCGCCGGATGTCGTAGAGTCGTCTCCCGGAATTTTAGTCGCGCTGTCGCCCGTAAGCCACGCCATGGCTTGACCTGCAATGCCGACACCCCTGAACACCAAGGTCGGCGTCGAATCTCCGGGAGCAATCGTGTGCATTGACCACCAGCCGGCGACTTGGCGCCCCTCAAACGAATTCGTTGCAGACCAATCGGGCTCCGGCGCCGGCGAAATCACCGTCGCTGAAACCGACGGAAGTGAAATGGTAAATCCGAATAACCGATCAGGACTCGATGCACTGACGAGTACGGAATAGCTGATCGTTGTGGTATCGCCCACTCGCACAACGCTTCGAAGGCGCGGCGTCGCGTTGACGGATGCCCCCGGATAGCGACCTTGCGCGCGCGCGACAGCCGGCACGAACGCAAGCAGCAGGAAGATCGGCCTGAATGCGGTCATGGCTGCCTCGTGTCACGGAGATGAGCTTTGCCTGACTCGGGAAATTCGTTGAGCCGAGCGCCGAGGTCGTGCCACCATTTGACCACCAAGTGGTACGGGACTGTGTCCGACGGTGAGAGCCCATTGATGTCAGCACTGCGGCCAAGACGGTGTTCGCAGTGAGGCAGGCACTTGCCGACCATTGCAGTGTCGACTCGCCAGTCCAGGTTCAGATCAAACTTGCCGCCATGTTGCAGGCTCATGTCATTGAGCTCGAGATTGGTACCGTAAACCGCGCGCCACTTGGCGGCGAGTGCGTTGAGTGCGTCCATCGTACCCGGCCGAACGTAGTGCGAGTGAGGGTGCGGCGCGATCTCACCAACCAGGGTCACGTAAGGTCCCGACATGTGGACGAGACTATCCACGCCAACGGTCCAAGCCTTCCTGAGCGTATCCTTGGCGGCCGAGCTGGAGATGGTCAGCGTAACAGGCTCCGAGTACTGGCTCGGTGTGTAAGTGACGGTATCCCTGTATGGCGACGTCGCAGGAGTCATTGGCAACGAATCCGAGAGAAATCCGGTCGGTTTGCGCACTGAATTCGAGCCATGATAGTGCCCGAACGACGCAGCTGCTCCGTTACCACTGTCGTCCGCCGCATCTATGGAGAGGTGGAGCTGGACGGATGGTGCGGGAACGCCATTCGTATCCACTTCGATTGTGAATGCCAGTGTTGAATCCCACTCCTTACCGGTATCCGTGCGAAGCGGCTTCGGCTCTAATAGTCCTTTGTACGAATGGCCCGTGAGCAGCGGGATGATCACTGGATTCCCATCGGCGTCATGCGGCGGGTCATGCAGAAACGTGACGACGAACTGCACGTTGGTCGAATCCCGAAACACGCAGTACGGCGGGCATTCACAGCCCGGGAAGCCATAGATTTCGGGATGGCAGAGGTACTCCGGCGTCGGCTTGATCACGGCCACTGCGGGTGGCGGCAAGTCCGGAGCACACCCGGTGATTGCTACGAGGAACGCGAGCCATGGCAGAATGCAACAGAGCCATTTCATCGAAAGCACCTCGGCGGAGTTGAGCAGCAGCACGACAACTTCTGATCGGATGTGCCCACGGCTCGGGCAATGATGCCAAAGAAATTCGCCGCCCAACGCCGCGCCCAACATCCCCACCGCTGGACCAATCTCGCGCAGATCTGTCTACTTGGGGTGTTCATTCATGGTTTAGTTTGCCAAGGGCCACTGGCAGACGCGGCGATTCGCGTGCATCCACCAAGCTGCCGTGTCGCAGCCCCACCTCCAGCATGGCCTCCCACACTCCCAAACCGACCAATACACGCCACGGCTGGCCGAAGAGGTGCGCGCACCGACGCGACAGCGTCTTGATCGACACCCCCGCGATGTCGGCAGCAATAGCCTGACTATACTGGTTTGCCAAGGCGGTTCCGAGAAACGCCACCGTGCCGAGCAGACTGCGCCAATAACCGGGCGCCGGAAGCCCGCGGCGAGCCAGTTCGCGCCGTGCGCCGGTGCCAGCAAAGTTCGGGTCAACACCTTTCGCAATTGCCGATGCCGCCGCCACGCCAAGCCGATTCGCCAGATACATCGTGCATTCTACGTCCGATGGCATCGCCGCTGCCACGCCGGCGCGAATCACCGCTGCAACATCGCCCGCTTCGCCGATGGCCTCGACGCGCATGCCTTCCGGCAGCAAAGGTCGAAGGATCGCCCGACGCGCGACTTCAGGTGCAAGCAGCGCGACGGCGCACCATGGATTGCTGCGCCACTGCTTGATCAAGGCCGAAAGATCGTCGAGCGTCGCCTCGCCGTCCGCGCCGAAGACCAGGATCGCGCCCGGTTCGAGCAGGGTGTCGGGCGGAACGGGGGCAATCGTGGTCGTCCGGTGTTGCAGCACCATGATCGACATGAGAGCTCGAGGGAGGATCTATCCTCACAATACCCCCCTGCCCTGTGATGTCAACCAATGCGCGTGACCGCTGGTCCTGAGGCGCTAGCCTTGAGCCAGGAGCCAGGAGGACGTGACGGGAGGCTAGAGCGCGATGCCCGCGCCGCGCACGCTAGCGCCGATCACGTCCTCATGGCTCATCGCCGATGGCTCATGGCTCACCGCTCACCACTCGCTTGAGAAACGCTCCCGTGTGCGACGCGGCGACCTGCGCCACGTCTTCCGGCGTTCCCTCCGCCACGATCGCGCCGCCGCGGACGCCGCCCTCGGGTCCCAAGTCGATGATCCAGTCGGCCGTCTTGATCACGTCGAGATTGTGCTCGATCACCACCACCGAATTGCCCTTCCCCACCAGTCGATGCAGCACGTCGAGCAGCAGGCGCACGTCCTCGAAGTGCAGTCCGGTGGTCGGCTCGTCGAGGATGTACAAGGTCTTTCCGGTGTCGCGCTTGGCCAGTTCCGTCGCCAGCTTGACACGCTGCGCCTCGCCGCCCGACAAGGTGGTCGCGGATTGCCCCAGGTGCAGATAGCCCAGCCCCACGTCGTTGAGCAGGTCGAGCTTTTCGGCAATGCGCCGCTGCGCCGCGAAGAAATCCAGCGCGTCGGCGACGGTGAGTTCGAGCACGTCGGCGATGCTGCGGCCCTTGTAGCGGATCTCCAGCGTCTCGCGGTTGTAGCGCTTGCCCTTGCACACGTCGCAGGGCACGTACACGTCGGGCAGGAAATGCATCTCGATCTTGACGAGCCCGTCGCCCTGGCACGCCTCGCATCGGCCACCCTTGACGTTGAACGAGAAGCGGCCCGGGCCATAGCCGCGCATCTTCGCCTCGGGCAGCTGGGCGAACAGTTCGCGCATCGGCGTGAAGAGGCCGGTGTACGTGGCGGGATTCGATCGCGGCGTGCGCCCGATGGGCGACTGGTCGATATCGATCACCTTGTCGAGTTGATCGAGTCCCTCGATGCGCGCGTGGGCGCCCGGGACCACGCGACTGCGATAGAAGTGCCGCGCCAGTGCCCGATACAGGATGTCGGTGACCAGCGTCGACTTGCCGGATCCCGACACGCCGGTCACGGCCACGAACATGCCGAGCGGAAATTCGACATCGAGGTGCCGCAGGTTGTTTTCGTGGGCGTCGACAATGCGCAACGCGGCGGCATCACGCCGCGGGCGCCGGGTGGCGGGCACCGGCACGCGCAATTCGCCGCGGAGATAGCGCGCCGTGAGCGAATCGGGATGCCGCATCACATCATCGACGGTGCCGTCGACCACCACTTCGCCGCCAAAGCGTCCCGCTCGCGGTCCCAGGTCGATGACGTGATCGGCGGCACGAATGGTGTCTTCGTCGTGCTCGACCACGATCACCGTATTCCCGAGATCGCGGAGCCCGCGCAGCGTCTCCAGCAGCAACGCGTTGTCGCGCTGGTGCAGGCCGATGCTCGGCTCGTCGAGAATGTAGAGCACGCCCACCAGGCGTGATCCGATCTGCGTCGCCAGCCGGATGCGTTGCGCCTCGCCACCGGACAACGTGCCGGCAGACCGTCCCAGCGTGAGGTAATCGAGACCCACATCGCGCAGGAACGCCAGTCGTTCGATCACTTCCTTGAGGATGGGCCCCGCAATGTCGGGATCGACGGCACCGTTGCCGCCACGCCCGACCGGAATGCTGCGGAAGAATTCGACGGCCGCATCGATCGGGAGTGCCACCACTTCACCGATGCTCCGCCCCGCCACCATCACGGCCAGCGACGCGGGTCGCAGCCGCTGCCCCTGACACGCGGGACACGGTTGCTCGATCATGTACGCGTCGAGGTCGGTGCGCACGGAGTCGCTGCGCGATTCACGATAGCGGCGCGCCACGTTGGCGACGATCCCTTCCCACTCGCCCTCGACCTCCCGGCCGCGGCCGCCTTCGGCGACGTACGAGATCGTCCGGTTGCCGGCGCCGTACAGCAGCACCTTGCGCGCCGCGGCCGGCAGCCGGCCCCACGGCAGCGCGAGATCGAACTTGAAGGTGCGCGCCAGCGTCGGCAGCACGACCTTGCGCAGGTATCCGCTGGGCTCGCCCCACGGCAGC
Organism: uncultured Gemmatimonadales bacterium; assembly: GCA_963796635.1. Classification (GTDB taxonomy): domain Bacteria; phylum Gemmatimonadota; class Gemmatimonadetes; order Gemmatimonadales; family GWC2-71-9; genus Palsa-1233. Next base: position 521,319 of record CAWCMH010000001.1, on the reverse strand, counting down.
ACCACGCCCTCGAGAATCGAGATCGCGGGATCGCCGAGCAGCAGGTCGACGGTCGGGATCCGCGCGGTACCCATGCCGAGACATTCCGGGCACGCGCCGAATGGCGAATTGAACGAGAACTGTCGCGGCTCGAGTTCGGGCAACGACAGACCGCACACCGGACAGGCGAAGCGTTCGGAAAAGAGGGTGCTCTCGCCGCCCGGATGCCGGACGATTTCGACCAGGCCGTCGGCGGCGCGCAGTGCCGTTTCGAGCGAGTCGACCAGTCGGCTGCGATCGTCGGGTTGCAGCACCAGCCGGTCGACCACGACCGCGATATCGTGGTTGGTGCGCCGGTGCAGCGGCGGCACGCTGCCGAGGTCGTGGGTGGTACCGTCGACCCGGACGCGCACGTATCCCTGCTTGCGCAGGTCGTCGAACATTTCCTTGAACTCGCCCTTGCGGCCGCGCACGATCGGGCCGAGCACCTCGATGCGGGTACCGACGGGCCAGGTCAGCAGCGTGTCGGCCATCTGGGCCGCACTCGATCGCGTGATCGGCGTGCCGTCGTTGGGGCACAGGGGCACGCCGGCGCGCGCCCACAACAGCCGCATGTAATCGTAGATCTCGGTGACGGTGCCGACGGTCGATCGCGGATTCTGGCCGGTGGTCTTCTGCTGGATCGAGATCGCCGGCGACAGGCCGTCGATCGAATCGACGTCGGGCTTTTCCATCAGGCCCAGGAACTGGCGCGCGTAGGCCGACAGCGATTCGACGTACCGCCGCTGCCCCTCGGCGTAGATCGTGTCGAACGCGAGCGACGATTTGCCTGAGCCGGACAGGCCGGTCATCACGGTCAGGGCATTGCGCGGTATACGGACGGTGATGCTCTTGAGATTGTGCTCGCGCGCACCACGGACGGTCAGGAACTCTTCAGGCATAGCCCTGAAAAGTAAGGGCACCGGCGGCGCGGGCGCGGGGGTCGCCCGCACTCCGGCGGGACAGTCCGCCACCCCGGCCCGGCCCTTGCTGATATCAGGGATCTCATGCCCTCGCTCACGCTCTACCGGCCGTCGTTCCGTGGACTGGCGGCCATTGTCGTCCTGCTGGCCTGGATTGCCAGCCTCGCATGGCTCGCAATGCGCGAATTCGGCGAGAGCGATGCAGCCGCCCTGTCCAGCGAAGCAACGTTGCGCCTGGCACCCGGGACCGCGTGGTACGCCATCTATGCCGGCCCGGTGCAGATCGGCAATGGCGGGCTGACGCTCGACACGCTGTCGCCCGGCTACAGCGTCACCGAGTCGGTGATGAGCGAGGTTCCGATTGGCGCGACGTTGGTGCCGATGACTCGACGGACGGAAACGTGGCTGGGCGCGACACTCAACGTCGAACGCATCCAGTCCCAGCTCACCAGCAACGGTCGCCAGGTGAATTGGACCGTGGCGGTGTTCGGTGACACGATCACCGCTCGGACGACGGGCGGCATCACGGCGCAAGGGCACGTCGACCTCGGGGCGGCGCCTGGGGCGCTCGCGGTCGTGCCCTACCGGCTCGCGCTGGCTGGCGAGTTGAAACCCGGTCGAGGGCACGACACCATGGTGCTCGACGGCTGGCCGATCGGCGGGCGGAGTGTGGCCGTGTGGGTCGGCCGCGATTCAATGCTGCGGTTTGCCGACAGCTCCCGCGTGATCGTCGGCACCGCTCGTCGAGTCGCGGCGCACTACGATTCCGCGCATGTCCACGCCGTCGACCTGAACACGGCGACCGGTCCGCTCCGGTGGTGGGTCGGTGACCACGGGACCGTCTCGGCGCAGCAGACCCTGTTCGGTGCCCAGTGGGTGCGAACCGATTTCGACCTGAGCGAAACCGAGTTCCGGAAGACGCTCGCCGCCCGCACGCCGGCGATTATCGCCCAGCTGCCACCGCTCGAGCGCTGGGTGACCGCGGGCATGCCCGACACCGCGACACGGACGCGCCGATTCCTGGTGCAGCATCGCGATGGTACGCCGATCGACACCCGGCTGCTCGCGTGGCTGGCGGGCGGGCGCCAGCTGGTCGATGGCGACACCCTCATCGTGCTCGCGCAACCCGCTCGCGATCCGGCCCAGGCCGACAGTGACACGACCGCCGATCCGATGATTCAGAGTGATGCCGGTGCCGTCGCCACGTTGCAAGCGCAATTGATGCCGACAACGCCCACGGCGGCCGAGGTCGGTCCACTGCTCGCGGCGGTGCGGCGGCGGATCCGGGTCGACACCGCGTCGGGCGCGCCGGATGATGCGCTCAACACGCTGGCCCGCCGGGGCGGCAGCCCGGATGGCGTCGCCAGGCTGTTCGTGGCTCTATTACGCGCAGCCGGGGCGTCAGCGCGCTATGTGATCGGCGTCTGCCCGGCCGGTGATCGACTGCTGACGCACGCGTGGGTCGAGGTCTGGGACGCACGGGTCGGCAACTGGACGGCGGTCGATCCGGTCACGCAGCAGACGCCCGCGAGCACCTGCCTGATCCGGCTGGCGCAGGCCGGGTCGAGTGCGCCGGCCGACATGCTGCTCCAGCTGGCCAATGCGCGAGTGACCGAACTGCCCGGGAGAACGACGCCGTGATCCGATTGCATCAGGTGTGGAAACGCTACGGACGGTTCGACGCGGTGCGCGGCATCGACCTCGAGATCCGACCCGGCGAGCTGTTCGGACTGCTCGGGCCCGAACGGCGCCGGCAAGACCACCACCATGCGCATGATCGCGGGGATCCTGGCGCCGACGGCCGGGCGGATCGAGATCGCCGGGATCGACGTCATGGCCCAGCCCGTGATGGCCAAGATGAATCTCGGCTTCATTCCCGACCGGCCGTTTGTCTACGACAAGATCACCGGCGCCGAGTTCCTGCGATTCACCGCGTCGCTGTACGGCCAGGACGGCCCGGCCGTGGAAAAGCGGATTGACGAGCTGCTCAACATCTTCGAGTTGATGCGATGGAAGCATGAACTCACCGAATCGTACAGCCACGGCATGCGCCAGAAGCTGATCATCGCCAGCGCGCTGGTGCATCGCCCGCGCGTCATCGTGGTCGACGAACCGATGGTCGGGCTCGATCCCAAGAGCGCGCGACTCCTCAAGACGATTTTCCGCAGCTTCGTCGAGCGCGGCGGCAGCGTCCTGATGAGCACGCACACGCTGGAGATCGTCGAGGAGATGTGCGACCGCGTGGGCATCATCCGGCAGGGCGAGCTGGTGGCCTGCGGCACCATGACGGAGCTGCGCCACAACGCGGCCGACGAACACGCCGGCCTGGAAGAACTCTTCCTGCGGCTCACGGGCGGTCATGTGGACCACGATCTCGATGCCGTTCTGGGCTGAGGCGCCGCTCCGCGGCCAACCCACCATCCTGGAGATCACGGCGCCCAAGTGGCGCAGCATGTGGGCCCGCGCCCGCGGCCGACCGGGCGAACGGTTGCGCGGGCGCACCGTCCTGCTGCTGCTCACCGGCACGGCGTTCATGCTGATCGCGTTCGGCATATGCTGGCGGATGGTGAGCTACTTCAAATCGGTCCCCGAAATCGGGCCACTGCTGGCCAGCAAGATGCTGGGCATGGCGTTGCTCGCCTTCGGTGCCATCCTGCTGCTGTCGAACCTGATCGGATCCCTGTCGACCTTCTTCCTGGCCCGCGATCTGGACATGCTGGTCGCCGCGCCGGTGGAGTGGGGACGGTTCTACGTCGCCAAGCTGATCGAAACCGTGCTGCACTCGTCGTGGATGGTGCTGTTGCTGGCACTGCCGCTGCTCACCGCGTACGGTCTGGCGTGGCACGCGGGCCCGCTGTTTCCGCTGGTGGCCATCGGCGCGCTCATCCCGTTGCTGATCATTCCCGGCGTGGTGGGGTCGGCCGTCACGCTGGGCCTGGTGAACGTCTTCCCGGCTCGCCGCACGCGCGACGTCCTCGGCCTCATCACGCTGGTCGCCGCGGGCGGCTTGGTGGCCTTCATCCGGCTGGCCGCCCCCGAACAGCTGGCGCGACCCGATGGCTTCCAGAACCTGGTCGACTTCATCGCCGTGCTCCGTACGCCGACGCATCCGTTGCTGCCCAGCGAATGGGCGCGCGCAATGATCATGAACTGGCTGACGCGGGTGGCCGACCCGCTGCCGATTGCGTTGTTGTGGACCACCGCCGCCGCGTTCGTCGTGATGGGCGCGGCGCTGCATCGCCGCTGGTACATCCACGGGTTTGCCCACGCGCAGGAAGGGTCGGATCACCTCGCCTACAGCGATCGCTGGCAAGGACTCGCCACCCGCGTGCTCGTCGGGATGCCGCCGATGCGACGGGAATTCATCCTCAAGGACCTGCGCATCTTCTTCCGCGACAGCACGCAGTGGAGTCAACTGGTGCTGCTCGGCCGTGCTGGTGCCGGTGATGCTGCTCAACGTGCAGATGCTGCCGTTGTTCAGCGGCGAGAAGGTGCCGACGATCCTGATCACCGTCATCCTGTTCGTGACGCAGGGGCTGGCGGGCTTTGTCATTGCCGGCACGGCGGAGCGGCTGGTATTCCCGTCGATTTCGCTCGAAGGCCGTCAGCTCTGGCTGCTGCGCTCCTCACCGCTCGACTCGCGCGCGATGCTGCGCAGCAAGTACTTCATCGGCGTGCTGCCGCTGCTGGCGCTGGCGCTGGGCCTCACCGTCACGACCAACAACCTGCTGCACGCCTCCCACTTCATGATGGTGGTCAGCGTGGCGACCGTGGTGGCGTTCACGCTGTCGGTGGGCGGACTGGCGCTGGGACTGGGGGCACTCTTTCCGCAATTCGAGACCGAGAACGCCGCGCAGATCGCCACGTCGTTCGGCGGGCTGGTCTTCATGCTGCTGGCGCTCGCGCTGCTCGGTGCCGTGGTGGTCCTCGAAGCGCTGCCGGTGACCGAAGATCTCCGGGCGCGACAGGCGGGACTCGCCGGAGGCCAGATCTCCAGCGCGGGCTGGATTGCGTTTGCCACGGCGGCCGTGTTGTGCATCATCGCAGGCGCCGTGCCCATGATGCTGGCACGCCGGCGGCTCGACTCCCTCGAGGTGTGACGCAGTAGTCGGCGCCGGTTCGCGCTGTCGCGCGCCCACGTTCCGATCAGGCCTCCCCAAGCTGCGGCTGCGATGCGGCACACCCGTCGTGTCGCGGTCCTCAGCTGGGGAGGTGTTGCATGTCCCGCCGTCTTTTCCCGTTTGTCGCGCTGGTGTTCGGAGCGGCCTGCTCCGACGCCAACGCTCCCACCGCGTCACCCGCCGAGCCGGCGGCGGCGCATGCCGCGACGCCGCGCGCGGCGCGCGAGCACCTGGCCCGGGTGCTCGCGATGGCGCTGGCCGACTCGTCGACGCGCGCCGCCATCAAGCACCGGCTCGATGCGTCGAATGCCCCGGAGGGCAAGCTGCAGTATCAGGCGCTGCTGCACAGCGACCAGAGCGCGTTGATCACCACGCTGGCGCGCGCCGCGGCCACGACACCCGCGGAGCTGCTGTCCGATCTCGACGCCGCCCGCGGGCTCGAGCTGTACCTGCCGGTGGCGGCGCAGCGCGCGGCGTGGCACGGTGACGCCAACTATCTGGTTGGCACCATCGGCAGCGACAGCGAGACGCCGGTCGGTTTCGATGCGGCAGGCGTCCGGCATGCGCTCGACCCGCGCACGCCGCCCACCACGCCGGTGCTCGCCCTGGTGCCGCAGGAAACGGATTTCACCCGCGGTCATCCCGAGAACGTGATGTCGTGCGTCGACATGTGCGGCGGCGGTGGAGGCACCGGAAGCGGCGCCGGGAATTCGGGCTCGAGCGTCGTGCCGGGCGTCTATATCGTCCAGAGCCACTTCAACGACACCTACGAGAGCTGGCTCAAGGGCAACCCGGAATTCGAGTTCCACATCTACGGAACCGGCGACAGTACCGAGTCGGTCCAGCTCACCTGCACTGGCGAACACGCCAAGGGCGCGTACACGTGGGACCAGAATACGCTCGACTGGACCGGCCAGGCACTGCTGATTTCCGATGCCGACTACAACGCCTACCAGGCCCGCCATCCGGGGCAGCCGATTCGCATTGTTGCGTGGGAGGACGACGACGAAGCCTGCGTCGATCACGTCGACGTGGGTGGCGTCTCGGCGCTGATCACGGCGGTCGACAACTTCTACAAGGCGCTCACGAGCGGCAAGGCAACGCCGTGGTACGCCCGCGGATTGAGTGCGGCAAAATCGGTGTTCTCGCTGGTGACGGCGATGCACGACATCATCCTGACCAACGACGACTTCATCGGGAACGCCGTGGATGGAAGCATCACCGGCGACGCCCCGGGCAGTTCCAACTGGGTGCTCAAGTCGAACGGCGCGGTCACCACCGGGTGGTTTACGACGATGAGAAAACCGTGAAGACATTAGGCGTTAGACGTTAGGCGTTAGGGGTGTAACGTCTAACGTCTGACGTCTAACGCCTAACGTCTAATCGTTATTCCGCACCCGGAACAGAACCGGGCCCCGGGTACCGCCGGGCGGCCACAGGCCACGCAGCAGTCGCCGGCACCGACCAGTCCGGCACCGCATTCGGCGCAGAAGCATGCCGCGGATTCGTGCCGCGGGCCGTGCTCGAGGCAGCGCGGCACCGCGGCGTCACGGTCGAGCGTGGCGACCGCGACCGCCTGATAGCGGGCGTTGAGCATGTCGAAATCGGCTTCCGACAGCTTGCCCGTCGCGCGGTCGAACTCGATTTCCTTGAGGGCGAGCAGCGCCTGGCCGCGCGGGGTCTCTTCGGCGTCGGGCGGATCGAAGTTGATCGGCGACGGCGGGGCCGGAAACAGCATCGGCTGCAGCACCAGCCACAGCAGGACCACGCCGACGAGTCCCGCCGCGATCGCTTCGAGGAGCATCAGGACTCGAGGTCGTCCAGGGCGCGGTGCAGCTGCTCCAGCTCGGCGCTGGTCGGCGTGTGCGTCACGCCCGCGGCCGCCGGCGTCGCGTCGATCGCACCGGCGTCGCGACGGCGCAGCAGCCACGCCGCCAACGCGATGCCGACGGCGGCGACACTGAAGCCCGGCACCAGGTAGCCGGCGAGGTTGAACCCGCGCGCCGGTGGCGACATCAGCACCGACGTGCCGTACTTGTCGACGAACGACTGGATGATCTCGGGCGGCAATACGCCCGCCTGCACCTGTGCCACCACATTGCGGTGCATCGCGGGAGAATAGGTGCAGGTGAAGTCGGTGGTGCGGCAGGTGTACACGTCGAGGGTGCAACCGCAGGTGCAGCGCAGCTTGCGCTCGATGGCAATCACGCCGGGATCGTTGTCGAGCGGGCCGACACCGGCCACGAGACGTCCGGCCGGCTCGACCAGCGTGTCGGCGGGAGTGCCCGAAGAATCCTGGCGCACGGCCCGATGCGTCGTGTCCTGGCGCATCGCCGCGGCGCCCATCAGCATGCCGCTGCAGTGCAGAAAGTCGCGCCGCGAGAGCGTCACTCGGCCACCCCCGCGAGCGGCACGGCGTATCCCGACTGCACCACGGCGCGGCGACGCATCGTCTTCACCTGCGGACCGCCCGGCCACATGGTGATCAGGCCGCCCAGCACCAGCACCGCCGCAGCCGATCCAGAACCAGCTCACCAGCGGGTTGATCATCACGGTGTAGCGCGCCAGCTCGGTGCCGTCGGGCGAGCCGGCGTACACGATGTAGAGATCCTCGCGCAGATCACTGCGGATCCCGACCACCGTCGACGATTCGAAGGTCGGGTTGTCGAACGAATCGACGTACTGGCGCTTCTCCGACGTAAGCAGTGCCGATCCGCGTGCCGTCGCGAACCACGTTGAGCGTGGCGGCACGTCGCGTGGCGATTGAGCCGCTGATACTGCGACACGCCCATGTGCGTCAGCCGTGTAGGTGTCGCCGAATGGCGAGCGGATCGTCGCGGTCTGCCCCGGCTGCAGCTCGACTTCCTTCTTGACCTTGAAGGCGAGCCCGGTGAAGGCCACGAAGTAGATCACGATCGCGACGTGCACGATGTAGCCGCCGTACCGTCGCCGGTTCCGGCCGATCAGGTGGGTGAAGGCCGTGAAGCCGTCTTCGCCGTGCAGGGCGCGACGCGCCCGCATGCCGCGGTAGAACTCCTGCACGATCGTGCCGACCACGAACCCGGCCAGGACCAGCGCCACCAGGGCGTAGAAGTCCCGCAGGCCGCTCACGAGCAGCACCAGCAGCGTGGCGAGCGCCACGGCGCTCGGCGCAATGAACTGCCGCTGCAGGTTGGCCAGCGACGCCTTGCGCCAGGCGATCAGCGGCCCGATGCCGGTCAGCAGCAGCAGAAACAGGCCCAGCGGAATGTTGACCCGGTTGAAGAACGGCGGGCCGACCGTGATCTTGGTGCCGCGCACGGCTTCGGAGATGATCGGGAACAGCGTCCCCCACAGCACCGAGAAGGCGATTCCCACCAGCGCAAGGTTGTTGAACAGGAACGCCGATTCGCGGCTGACCAGCGACTCCAGCTGCACTTCGGCCTCGAGCATCGGCCAGCGGGTGTACAGCAGCGTGAACGACAGCACGGCCGCCACCAGCAGCAGCGCCAGGAAGAAATAGCCGATGTCGGACTGGGTGAACGAATGCACCGACGAGATGGCGCCCGACCGCGTGATGAACGTGCCGAAGATCGACAGCAGGAACGTGCCGATCACCAGCGACACGTTCCACCGCTTCAGCATGCCGCGCTTTTCCTGGATCATCACCGAATGCAGGAACGCGGTGAGCGTGAGCCACGCCAGCAACGGTGCGTTCTCCACCGGATCCCACGCCCACACGCCGCCCCAGCCCAGCTCGACGTATGCCCACCACATGCCGAGCGTGATGCCGACCGACAGGAAGAGCCACGAGGCCAGCGCCCATTTGCGCATGGCGATGATCCAGCCGGCGTCGAGCTTGCGCGCCAGCAGCGCGGCGATGGCGAAGGCGAACGGGATCGTGATGCTGATGTAGCCGAGGTAGAGCATCGGCGGGTGCATCACCATGCCGGGGTTCTGCAGCTGCGGATTGAGTCCGCGCCGTCGGCCGGCGTGAACGCCATGCGCTGGAACGGGCTGCGCGTGACCGAACAGCATCACCGCGATGAAGAACGCGACGACCATGTTGGTCACGCCGGCCACGTACGGCAGCAGATCCTTGTGCCGCGATGACGTCAGGGCCTGCGCCAGCGACGCGAAGATCGAGAGGATGACGGCCCAGAACAGCATCGATCCGTTCTGGCCGGCCCAGAACGCCGAAATGAGGTAGTAGGTCGGGCAGGTTGCGCGAGGTGTACGACGCCGACGTATTCGATGTTGAAGTCGTGGCTCGAAGATGCCCTGCCAGAGCGCGATCGCCGCGACCAGCAACGCCAGCGCAGACGCGCGTACACTCCGCGGGTGACGGCCGTGGCCAGCTACGGGGCGCGTACGCCACTGCCCGCCAAGAGCGCAATCAGCGCACTCCAGCACGCCGAGCAACAACGCGGCCCAGAGTGCGAACGTGCCGAGCAGAGTCATCCGGGGATCAGGAAGACTTGGGTGGCTGTTTCCAGGCCACCTGTATCGCGAGCCGCACTTGGCGATCACGTCGGTGGCGTGGAACACGCCGTCACGGCCGAGCTTGCCATCGACCACGACGTCGATGTCGTTCGCATCGGTGAATGTGTCGGGAATGTTGGACGTCGGGCCGGTATAGTGACGGGAAAGGTCTGCGTGCCGTCGCTGATCGAGAAATCAATGCGCTGATCGGCCAGGTCGCGCCGGATCGAACCGGGCACCACCTTGGCGCTGACCTTGAGCCCGATGTTGTGATAGTGCGGGTCGCGGTCGACGCGCGTGATCAACTGCGTGGGCGTGAGGAAGTAGGTGCCAGTGGTACGGATACCCTCGACGATCATCAGCGCCACGCTGCCGACGATCACTGTTGCGCCAATCGCGAACTTGGTACCCGGTTTCATGTCGATCAATATAGCCCGGCCGGCCGGCCGCGGCGCGTCACCGCTCCGCCTCGACGGCCCATGCCAGCGCGGCACGCACCGCGCGCTGCCACTGCTGCCGCACGGCGGTGCGCCAGCCGGCGCCGCGCTGCGGGATGAAACGGGTCGCCGCGCCCAGCTCGCTCGCCGGCGGCAGCCCCGCACCGATGCCGATCGCGGCGAGGCGTGCGGCGCCGTAGGCCGTGAGTTCCACGCCCCATGGGCGCTCCACCGGCAGGCCGAGCAGGTCGGCCTGGAACTGCATCAGCCAGTCGTTCTGCGACGCACCACCGTCCACGCGCAGCACGTCGACTCCTTGCATCGATTCGACCAGGTCGGCGGTGCTGTGCGCGATCGCCTCGAGCGTCGCGCGAACCAGGTGCGCACGGGTTGTCCCGCGCGTGATGCCGGTGATCGTGCCGCGCGCATCGGCATTCCAGTATGGCGCGCCGAGCCCGGCGAACGCCGGCACGACGATCACACCTCCGGTGTCGGCCACGCTCGCGGCGAGCGCCGCCGTTTCATTCGCATGGGCAATCAGCCCCAACCCGTCACGCAGCCACTGCACGGCGGCCCCGGCGATGAAGACACTCCCTTCCAGCGCCCAGGCGAGACCGCCGGTGGGACCTGCCGCGATCGTCGCCAGGATGCCGGGCTCCGGACGCGGGGGCGCCACATCGCCGCTGTACCGAAGCAGGAAGGCGCCGGTGCCGTACGTCACCTTGGCCGCACCCGCGCTGACACATCCATGCCCGAACAGCGCCGCCTGCTGATCGCCCGCGAGCCCGGAGATCGGAAGCACGTTCGCCGAACCACTCGGCATCGGCGTAACCCACGACGCCTGCGCTCCCCACCACCGTGGGCAGCATCGCGCGCGGGATGCCGAACAGGTCGAGCAGCCCGTCGTTCCACTCGCCGGTCGCGAGATCGGCGAGCATGGTCCGGCAGCTGTTGGTGCGATCGCTCACGTGCGCGATGCCACCAGTCAGCCGCGCAACGATCCAGCTTTCGACCGTACCGCACCGCACTGCACCGCGCTCGGCTCGAGTGCGGAGATCGTGATCCCGCAGCAGCCATTCGAGCTTGGTGGCGGAGAAGTACGGATCGACGATCAAGCCGGTGCGGCGGCGGATCAACGCGGCATGCTCGCTGGCATTGAGTGCCGCGCAGCGCTCGGCGGTGCGCCGATCCTGCCAGACGATGGCGCGGCCAGTCGGGGCGAGCGTGGCGCGATCCCACAGCACCAGCGTCTCGCGCTGATTCGTGACGCCGATGGCGTCGATGGCGACACCGGCTTCGTTGACGGCCGCGCGCCCCGCAGCAACCAGCGACTGAAAGAGGACCTCTGCGTCGTGCTCGACCTGACCGGGAACGGGATAATGCTGCGGCACTTCCTGGTAGCCGCGACCGAGGACCGCGCCGTCCGGACCGATGACGAGGGCCGTGGAGCCGGTGGTGCCCTGATCGAGGGCGAGAATGACGGGCATGGGTGGGAAGGTAAGAGCCGAAGGGCGAGCGGCCCACCATTTCCACTATCTTTCCGCATGACTTTTTCGACCCTGCTCTACCACCCGGGCGACGACGGAATCGCCCTGGTCACGGTCAACCGCCCCGACAAGCTCAACGCCCTCAACGCCACCGTCCTGACCGAGCTTGGCGCGGTATTGCAGGCCGCCGAGGCCAACGCGGCGGTGCGCGGATTGATCGTCACCGGCGCCGGCCCCAAGGCGTTCGTGGCCGGCGCCGACATCGCCGAACTCGCCGCACTCGATCGGGAACAAGCGGTCGATTTTGCCACGCGTGGATCACGGGTGCTGCGGCAGATCGAGCAGTGTCGCAAGCCGGTGATTGCGGCCATCAACGGTTTTGCGCTGGGCGGTGGCTGCGAACTCGCCATGGCGTGCCACATGCGCATCGCCGTGCCGCATGCGCGATTCGGCCAACCCGAGGTGAAGCTCGGGCTGATCCCGGGCTTTGGCGGCACGGTGCGACTGCCGCGACTGGTGGGCCGCGGTCGTGCGCTGGAGCTGCTGCTGACGGGCGCCATGATTGATGCCGACGAAGCCCTGCGCATCGGCCTGATCAATCGCAAGGTCCCCGCGGACGCGCTGATCGAGGAGTCACGCACGCTGATGCGCACTATCCTCGCCCAGAGTCCGGTGGCCGTAGCACTCTGCCTCCAGGCCGTCGACGAGGAACTCGACTTGCCGGTCGACCAGGCGCATTGCGCGTGAGGCAACGCATTTCGGCGCGGCGTGTGCCAGTGGCGACAAGGCCGAAGGGACGCGCGCGTTTCTCGGACAAGCGGCCGCCGGTATTTCCGGGGCGCTGACGGCCGTGCGCGCAGTCGAGCTGACGGTGCGCAGTTTCCGGAATCTGGCGGACGTGGTGTTGCGCGCTGCCGGGCGACGGGCGTGGCCCTGGTCGGCCCCAATGGGCACGGCAAGACCAACCTGCTCGAAGCACTGGCCTATCCGGTGCTGTTTCGCTCGGTGCGTGGCGCGCCGGATCGCGAGGTCGGACGCTTTGGCGGGCCGGGGTTTCATGTCGGCGTCACGACCGACAGCGACAGCGTCATCGCGGCGACATATTACGCCGCCGAACGGCGCAAGCGAATCAGCATCGATGGCGTGGAACAGGCCACCGTGACCGGCACGATCGGCCGGTGGCTCGCGGTCGGGTTCTTTCCGACGGACCTGGCCCTGGTGCAGGGTGGTGCCGCCGAACGCCGTCGCTGGCTGGACCGGATGCTGTCGCTCGCCGACCGGCGATATTTCGACGCGCTGCTCCGCTATCGCGCCGCGCTGGCGCAACGCAACGCCGCGCTGCGTCGTGGAGATGTCGCATCGGCCGGTGCGTTCGATGCGGCGTTGAGCGAGGCCGGCAGTTACGTCGCGACGCGCCGGCGCGCGTGGGTCGCGCGACGCCGCCGAACGATGGAGCGCGGAACTTGACGGACTGGGCGAGGCGATCACCATGACGTTGCGATACAAGGGTGACGATGCACTCGACGAGTCGGCCGCGTGGCCGGCGCGCCTGGCGGCGTCGGCGGCGCGGGATCTCGCGCGCGAACAGACCCACGTCGGGCCGCATCGCGACGATCTGGTGCTGGGCCTGGGCGGCCACGGGCTGCGGCATTACGGATCGACCGGTCAGCAGCGATCGGCCAGCATCGCGTTGCGCCTGCTCGAACTCGAAACGCTGGCGACGGCGCGCGGCGTCCGGCCGGCGCTTGCTGGTTGATGATGTGTTCGCCGAGCTTGATGGGGAACGCCAACGCCGGCTGGCGCGGCGGTTGACCGATCACGCGGGACAGCGGATCGTCACGGCGCCGCGCGACGAGGACCTGCCGCCCGATCTCGACCTGCCGCGATGGGAAATGCGCGACGGCATGATCCGCCGGCTGATTGCGACCGCGGCGTGACCAGGCCGAAACCGCCGGCAACGCTGAGCGACGCGCTCGCCGCGTGGATCGCGCGTCAGGGGCTGGGACGACGGATCGATCTCGCCACGGCCATCCAGGCGTGGCCGGAGATCGTCGGCCCGCAGATCGCGGCAGTCACGCGCGCGCTGTCGGTGACACCGGACGGCATGATGCTGGTCCGGGTGGCGTCGAACGGATGGGCCACGGAACTGGGACTGATGGCGCCGCGGATCCTGGCCCGGATCAATGGCAATCGCAAGGGACGGATCCAGCACATCCGCTGGCTGGTCGGACCGCTCGACCAGGATTGACTTCAGCACTCTGCACGCGAGGATACATGGCAAAGGACACGGCTGCCGCCGGCAACGACGAGTACAACGCCCAATCGATCACGGTCCTCAAGGGACTCGAGGCCGTCCGCAAGCGCCCGGCGATGTACATCGGGTCGACCGGCGAAGAGCGGCCTGCATCACCTGGTCTACGAGGTGGTCGACAATTCCATCGACGAAGCGCTGGCCGGCTTCTGCGACCGGATCGACGTGACCATTCACAAGGACAACTCGATCACGGTGGCCGACAACGGGCGCGGCATCCCGGTCGACCTGCACCCCACCGAGAAGATTCCCGGCGTCGAACTCGCGCTCACCGTGCTGCATGCCGGCGGCAAGTTCGACCGCAACTCGTACAAGGTGTCCGGCGGCCTGCACGGCGTCGGCGTGTCGGTGGTCAATGCGCTCTCCGAACAGCTTGACCGTCACGGTCGACCTGCGGCGGCGCGCGCCACCAGATGGCCTTCGTGCGCGGCAAGACCACCCAGAAGCTCACCGTCATCGGCATCGCCGCCGGCACCGGGACCACCGTCACCTTCAAGCCCGATCCACAGATCTTCTCCGGTGCTGGAGTTCTCGTGGACCACGCTGGCCGACCGGCTGCGGCAGCTGGCGTTCCTCAACGGCGGCCTCCGCATCACGCTCACCGACGAACGCGGCGAGCGAGCCGCGCAGCGAGACCTTCTACTACAAGGGCGGCCTGGTCGAGTTCGTCGCGTGGCTCAACCGCAACAAGAAGGTGCTGCATCCCAAGCCGGTGCACTTCTCCGCCACGCGTGACGACGTCGACGTCGACGTCGCGCTGCAGTACGAAGACGGCTACAACGAGAACACCTTCACGTTCGTCAACAACATCAACACCCACGAGGGCGGCACCCACCTGACCGGGTTCCGTTCCGCGCTGACGCGCACGATCAACGACGTGGCGAAGAAGTCCAACGCGCTCAAGAAGGCCGACTTCACGCTGAGCGGCGACGACGTGCGCGAAGGGCTGACCTGCGTGCATCCACGTCAAGGTGCGCGAGCCGCAGTTCGAGGGCCAGACCAAGACCAAGCTCGGCAACAGCGAGGTCGAGGGCATCGTCCGCGCGGTGGTCAACGAGCACCTCGGCAACTTCCTCGACGAGAACCCGGCGGTGGCGCGCGCCATCATCGACAAGGCGGTCAGCGCCGCCCGGGCGCGCGAGGCGGCGCGCAAGGCGCGCGACCTGGTGCGCAAGAAGTCCGGCCTCGAGAACGCCGTCCTGCCGGGCAAGCTCGCCGACTGCTCGCTCGACGACCCGGCGCTGTGCGAGATCTACCTGGTCGAGGGCGACTCCGCCGGCGGCTCGGCCAAGCAGGGCCGCGACCGGTCGTTCCAGGCGATCCTGCCGCTGCGCGGCAAGATCCTCAACGTCGAACGCGCGCGCATCGACCGGATCCTCGGCAACGAGGAAATCCGCGCGATGATCACCGCCATCGGCGCCGGCGTGCGCGAGGACTTCAAGCTCGACGACGCGCGCTACCACAAGATCATCCTGATGACCGACGCCGACGTGGACGGCGCGCACATCCGGACCCTGCTGCTGACGTTCTTCTTCCGCCAGATGCCGGAGCTGATCGAAGCCGGGTACATCTACATCGCGCAGCCGCCGCTCTACCGCGTGGCGCGCGGCAAGGAGGAGTACTACGCCTACACCGAAGAGGAGCGCGCCGAATTCACCAAGCGCCTCGCGGATGGCGGCAAGGGCAACGTGGGCGTGCAGCGCTACAAGGGGCTCGGCGAGATGAATCCGGATCAGCTGTGGAAGACGACGATGGATCCGTCAACCCGCACGATCCTGCGCGTCACGCTGGAGGACGCGGTCGAGGCCTCGAAGCTGTTCGACGAACTGATGGGCGACGACGTCGAGCCGCGGCGGCAGTTCATCGAAGCCAACGCGCAGTACGTCAGCGTGCTGGACGTCTAACACGGGAGAAAAGAGAAAACGAGAAAAGGCACCACCTGGCCCGCGGACACCTGTTCTCGTTTTCTCTTTTCTCTTTTCTCGTCACGGCAGCACGCCCGGCATCGGGGAATGCCCGCTGCCGGGCCCCCAGTCCTCATCATCATCGATCACCGCGTCGGCCGCGGCCTTGGCGTCGGGGTCGTCCTTGACGGCCCGTTCGGCTTCGGCGAGTTCATCGCGGTCGACCGGCGTATCGAGATCGTCTTCGGGAGCGACGATCGGCTTGCGCCGGCCAATTCCCAGGAACCAGACCAGCGCGAACGCAACGACCGCAACTCCGATCCATGTGCCCAGCATCACTGGCCTCCCTGTCGAGTGGCTCCGCTGGCGGTGACGCGCCAGGCGATCAACGGTAACACGTCCGGCGCATCATCCGCCACGAATATCGCCGCCCGGACAGCCGCCACGCCACGCTCGGCCGCGGCGGCGGTACGCGCGTGCACCACGGCCAGCCGATCGCCGCGCGCCACCTGCTGGCCGGGCTTGACCGGCACTTCGAGTCCCACATCGGGCAGCACGGTGTCCGTGACTTCGCGCCGACCGCCGCCCAGCTCGATGATGGCGCGCCCCAGCGTGCGCGGTTCGACCTGACGCACCACACCGGCGGCTTCGGCAAGCACGTCGCGCTGAATCGGGCGCGCGCGGCAGCCGGTCAGGATGCTCGATGGTCTGCGCGTCGCCGCCTTGCGCCCGTACCAGCGCGGCCAGACGCTCCAGCGCTGCGCCCGATGTGATCACGCCCTCGAGTCGCCGGCGCGCCGCGATCGGGGTGGTGTCGATGCCGGCCAGCAACAGCATCTCGACGCCCAAAGCGTATGTCACCGCCATCAAGTCGTCCGGCCCGCGTCCCTGCAACCCGGCGATCGACTCCGCCACTTCCAGGGCGTTGCCGCACGCCACGCCGAGCGGACGATCCATGGCCGTCAGCAACGCCACCGTGGGGCACCCGCGCGACTGGCCAAGTTCGATCATCGTGCGCGCCAGCGTGAGCGCCTGGTCGGGGTCGGGCAGGAACGCGCCGGAACCGATCTTGACGTCGAGCACCAGTCCCGAGAGTCCCTCCGGCAAGCTTCTTCGACATGATGCTCGCCGCGATCAGCGGGATCGACTCGACCGTCGCGGTCACGTCGCGCAGTGCATACAGCTTGCGGTCGGCCGGCGCGATCTGCGCCGTCTGGCCCATCATCGCCACGCCCAGCGTGCGCACCTGCTGCTGCGCTTCGTCGAGCGACAATCCGGTCCGGAACCCCGGGATCGCTTCGAGCTTGTCGAGCGTGCCGCCGGTGTGGCCCAGGCCGCGACCCGACATCATCGGCACCAGCACGCCGCAGGCGGCGAGCATCGGCGCAAGGAGCAACGACGTCTTGTCGCCGACGCCGCCGGTGGAATGCTTGTCGATGCGCGGACGCGCCTCGCCGGTAAAATCGAGCCGGTCGCCCGAGGTGAGCATGGCGTCGGTGAGGGCGGACAGTTCCTCCGGCGCAAGGCCGCGGAAGAACACCGCCATCGCGAGGGCGGCCATCTGGTAATCGGGAACCTGGCCGGCGGCGTAGGCCGCGATCAGGTCGCGCCATTCCTGCGCGGCGAGCTCGCCGCCGTCGCGCTTGCGTTCGATCAGACGCGGAACAACCATTCACGCCCACTTCTGCTGACGGTGATTCGCGGTGCTGCCATTCCCTACGTTCCTCGCTCCGACGCGTCGATACGCAACGGCTGATCGCGAAAGGTACCTGACTTCCGCGACACACGCCGCGGCAGCCCGTCCATGGTGAATCGCGCGCTGCACGACGAGGTGGCGGAGCTGCGCGGGAGCATCGCGCGCGCCAATCGCGCCTACTACGAGCTCGACGCGCCCGAGGTCAGCGACGCAGAGTATGATCGCTGGTTCCGCCGGCTGCAGCAGATCGAGGCGGAACATCCCGACCTCGCGACGGCCGATTCGCCGACCCAGCGCGTTGGCGGTGCGCCCGCGACCCACCTGCCGCGCCACCAGCATCTGCGGCCGATGCTGTCGCTGGCCAACGCGTTCAGCGACGAGGAACTCGACGCATGGGAACAGCGCAACGCGCGCCTGGCCCCCGACGTGGTCGACGCCGGGTACACGATCGAGGTCAAGATCGACGGCACCGCGGTGTGCCTGACGTATGCCGACGGCAAGCTGGTGATCGGCGCGACACGCGGCAACGGCCGGGTGGGCGAGGACATCACCGCCAATCTTCGCACCATCGACGATATCCCGCTCGCGTTGCGCGGCAACGACTGGCCGGCGCTGATGGAAATCCGCGGCGAGGTCTACTTCCCGCTCGAGGCATTCCGCAAGCTCAACATCCGGCGCGAAGAAGCCGGCGAACCCGAATTCGCCAATCCGCGCAACGCGGCGGCCGGCGCGCTGCGACAGCTCGACCCGGCCACCACGCGGAGCCGGCGCCTGCGCTGCTTTGCCTTCCAGATCGTGCCGATCGAGGGCAGCATCGGCGCGACCACGCACACCGCCACGCTGGACCAGCTGGCGGCGTGGGGCTTTCAGGTCGAACCGCATCGCACATGGTGCCCCGATCTCGCGGCAGCCAAGGCGCGCATCGGCGAGCTCGAAGCGCTGCTCCCGTCGCTGCCCTTCGGCGCCGACGGCGTCGTGGTGAAAGTCGACCCGCGGGAGCTGCAGGACCGACTGGGCACCATCAGCGACCGCGACCCGCGCTGGGCGATCGCGCGCAAGTTCGCGCCCGAGGTCGCCATCACCCGCTTGCGCGACATCGGCATCAGCGTCGGGCGTACCGGCGCGCTCGCGCCGTTCGCGATGCTGGAGCCGGTCGAGCTTGCGGGCGTGACGATCAGCACGGCGACCCTGCACAACGAAGACGTGGTCGCCCAGAAGGACGTCCGCGTCGGCGACTGGGTTGAAGTGATTCGCGCCGGCGAAGTGATCCCGCAGGTAGTCGGGCCGGTGCGCGAACGCCGCACGGGGAACGAAGTACCGTGGACGCCGCCGGACGCCTGTCCGGTGTGCGGCACGCCCGCGGTGCGCTATCCCGACGAAGCGGTGCGGTATTGCCCCAACCCGCTCTGCGCCGGACGTATCGTCGAAGGCATCATCCACTTCGCGTCCCGCGATGCAATGGACATCCGCGGGTCTCGGCGACGAGCGCGTCCGCCAGTTGATCGGCGCCGGCTTGATTCGACAGGCGTCGGACCTGTACGGGCTGTCCGTCGACCAGCTCGTGCTGCTCGATCGCTTCGCGGAGCAGTCGGCATCACAGCTCGTCGCGGCCATCGCCACCTCAAAGCAGCGGCCGCTGTCGGCGTTGATCTATGCACTCGGTGTGCGTCATGTCGGCCAGACCGTGGCACAGCGGCTGGCACGGCATTTCGGATCGCTCGACGCCCTGCGCGCCGCCGACGCCGACGCGATCGCGTCCGCCAGCGGCGTCGGTCCCATCATTGCCGCCGCGGTGCGCGCCTGGTTCGACGATCCGCGCAGCGCCGCCCTGGTCGACGCACTCATCGCCACCGGCGTCAACATTGTCGAGCCCGACATCGCGCCGCAGGTCGGGCCGTTGTCCGGCAAGACGATCGTGCTCACCGGGACGTTGCCGACGTTGAGCCGAGACGACGCGACCGCGCGCATCGAGGCGGCCGGCGGGAAGGTCACGTCGACCGTATCACGCAAGACCAGTGTCGTGGTCGCCGGTGAGGAGGCCGGATCGAAGCTCAGCAAGGCGCAGCAACTCGGCATCGAGGTGATCGACGAAGCCGAGCTCTTGCGACGGCTCGGTCCGCCGGCGTAGGTTCGCAGCACCGACCCACTTCGGCGGATCCCATCAGCCTGTTCATCGCACCCGCATCACTCCACCGCCTGCGCCGCCGCCTGCTCGACGCCGGCCCGGGTGTGGCCGCTGACATCATGCAGGACGCCGGGTTCGTCACGGGTGAGGCGCTGGTCGGCGAATGGCGTGAGCAGCTGCAGCGCCGCACCGGGCTCACCAGCTCGGCACAGCTCGATGCCCGCTGGTTCGGCCCGCTGTTCGGCGAGGTGTGCGCTGCGATCGGATGGGGGACCGTCGCTCTCGAGGCGATCGGCGAGCAGGCGGTGCTGCTCAGTGCGGATGCGTGGTACGAGTCCGAGCCTGACAGTACCGAACATCCAGGCTGCTACTTCACCTGCGGCTGCCTCGCCGCCTTTCTCACCGCGGAGGCCGGCGCGCCGGTCGCGATCCTCGAAGTGGAGTGTCGCTCGAGCGGCGATGCGGCGTGCCGCTTTCTCGCCGCGTCGGCCGAAACCCTGTCGTCGGTCTACGACATCGTCGCCGCCGGGGGTTCGTGGCGCGCGGCATTTACCCCGCCCGCCGCACCGGACGGGACCAGCGACGCCGCCTGAGCGACCGCGGTCACGTCACTTGCGCACCAGCGCGCCCTGATCGACGATCTCGCGGTCCCACGGCAGTACGATCGCCTTTTCCGTCACGAACGCGTGAAAGTCGGGTTGCCACTTCCCGGTCTGGAATGAGACCGCGGTGCGCACGTCGCCCGGACGCATGTCCTTGAGCGCGTGCACGGCGAGCTTGAGGGTATTGCCGCTGTCACAGGTTTCGTCGACCAGCAGCACCCGGCGCCCGCGCACCGATTCCGGCGGCGCGGACAGGAGGCTGGGTTCGTCGTGCCCGCGCACCCGACTGATGGCGATCGTGGCAAGATCGCGTTGCAGCATGGTGGCGATGATCGCGGCCGGAATCACCCCGGCCTTGGCGATGCCCACGATGACTTCGGGGTCGTAATCGCGGGCCACATGGACGGCCAGCGCCCGGCAGAGTTCGCCGAAGAACGGCCAGTCGATTTCCAGGACATCGCGCGCGGGTTCGGGGCGGGCTCGAGGCATACGTCCTCCGCTGCGAGGAAGAAGGGCTCAACGCATCGAACAATACGCGCAGTGCGAGCCGTGAGCCATGAGGACGCGAGTCGGGCCAGCGGGCCGCACGCACGATACGGTCTTCCGCGAACCGACTCTCACGGCTCATCGCTCATGGGTACCCTGACGCACAAACGGCCGCCAGGCGACGAATCGCCGTGGCAGCCGCTGCGCTATGTCCCTGCTGACGGACGGCGACAGTGCAGCCTCCGTGCCACAGTCACCGATCCGGCATGTCGTAGCGATCTAACTCGTTGTCAACGCAGTGGTTACCATCTGCGACGCAGACGCGACGGCAGCGCCGATGGCAGAGCGTCCGTTGTGGAGATTGCCCTACACGTGGGCGTAGAGCGCCGCAATCTCGTCGCGATACCGGTCGGCCACCACGCGGCGCCTGACCTTGAGCGTCGGGGTGAGTTCGCCTGATTCGATGGTGAAGTCTTGCGCCAGGATGAGGAACTTCTTGGGCACTTCGAACTGCGCGAGGTCGCGCAGGCACTTGCGGGCTTCGCGTTCGAGCTTCTCGCGCACGGCAGGCACTGTCACGGCTGTCTCGGCGTCGATATAGCGCATGTCCTTCCCCGCCATCCAGGCGCGTAACACGTCGAAGTCGGGCACCAGCACCATGATGGGATACGGGCGCGCGTCGCCGAGCATGACGGCCGACGCGACGTAGCGATTCTGGCGCAGCAGTGCCTCGATCGGCTGCGGGGCGATGTTCTTGCCCCCGGACGTCGTGATCAGGTCCTTCTTGCGATCGGTGATCCGCAGGTACCCGTCGTCGTCGATCGCACCCACATCGCCGGTGTGCAGCCAGCCGTCGGCGTCGACCGCCGTGGCGGTCGCGTCGGGCCGATGCCAGTAGCCGAGCATGATGCCGGGACCGCGGGCGAGAATCTCGCCGTCGGCGGCGATGCGCACGTCGACACCCGGCAGCGGCGGGCCGACTGTTCCGGGCCGAAGCTGGGCGAGCGTATTCACCGCGATCACCGGCGACGATTCGGTGAGCCCGTATCCTTCGAGCAGCGTGATGCCGGCTGCCAGGAAGAAGCGGCAGATGTCGGGATTGAGCGGTGCGCCCCCGGACACGCAGAAGCGGATCCGGCCGCCGGTGCGCTGTCGCAACTTGGCAAACACCAGCGCGTCGGCCACGCGCCACGCCAGCCGATCCGTCGTCGCCAGAGGGCGGTGCGCCAGTTGCGCGTCGACGCGACGCGCGCCCACCGCGCGCGCCCACGCGAAGATCCGCTGCGACACTGCCCCGCCCTGCTGCACCCGTTCGAGCACGCGATCATGGATTTTTTCGTACAGGCGCGGCACCGACATCAGCACGGTGGGCCGCACTTCGATCAGTTCCGCGGCCACGGTATCGACACTGGTGGCGTAGTTGATCACTGCGCCCGCCGCGAGCATGCAGTAGTAGCCGGCCATTCGCTCGAAGATGTGGCAGAGTGGCAGGAACGACAGGCATTCATCGGCCGATGTCAGCTCGAACGTGGTCAACGCCGCGGCCACATTGCTGGCGATGTTGCCGTGCGTCAGCATCACGCCGCGGGGCTCGCCCGACGTGCCCGAGGTGTAGATCAGCGTGGCGAGGTCGTCGGGGCGTGTGCGCAAGGCATCGGCTTCCCAGTCCGGGCAACGCGCCCGGAGCGCGTCACCGCGCGCCTCGAACGAGGCCAGCGACACGACATCGTCATGATCGTCGATGGCGTCGAACACGATGATATGCCGCAGCTCGGGAAGCTGATCCCGGACCGCAAGCAGTCGCGTCAGGTGGTGCCGTGACGAGACGAAGATCGCGGCGGCCCCGGCGTCGCGCAGCATGAACGCGATCTGCGTGGGCGTGAGCGTGGGATAGATCGGGACGTCGACCAGCCCCGCAGTCAGGCAGGCGCCATCGGCCAGCGCCCATTCGGGCCGATTCTCCGACAGGATCGCCACCCGCGCGCCGGCCGCCAGTGTCAGGGACCGGAGGGCCGCGTGCAGGGAGTGCAGGCGGCGATGCCAGGTGACGGCATCGACAGCGTGCCACACGTCGTCCTGGCGGAAGCGCAGGACCGGATGATCCTGGTACCGTCGCGGCACGGCCAGGATGATCTGATTGAGCGTCGCGGCGCTCACCGCGCGCGAAGGCTGGCGGTCGCCGTATCGGGACGCAGCGGAATCGTGATCACGTTCGACAGCAGCGTGCCGACGCTGGCCTGCACCCGCGCCGACCCGCTGTCACTCTTCGCAACCACCCAGCCGCTCAACGAGTCGAGCGTGACCAGCGCGGTGTCGGGTGTTCGCCAGCGCACGACGTCCGCCGTGACGGAATCGCCGTTGATGTCGCGCGCGACGGCACGGAGCTGCAACGAATCGCCGATGACCAGCGCCAGCGTGTCGGGGATCGTCACGTCGAGCGCCACGACGCCGTTCGCCTCCTGCGGCAACGAACTGCACGCCGGGAGCGCGATCAGCCCGAGCAGCGTTCGGTACCGGCGAAGGTCAGGCATGGTCGGTGGCGATCACGGCCGGCATCTGGCCGTTTTCGAGTTCACCGAGCGTTTCGCGCGCGTAGTCGACCCAACGCGCCATTTCAGGATCGCGCGGCGGCTTGGCGAGGAAGGCGCGGAGGTGATCGCAGGCGCGATCGGTATCGCCACGCTTGATCAGGAGGAAGGCGAGGCCGTAGTGCGCGCCGGCCAGGTCCGGCACCAGCTCGAGCGCGCGACGGTAGTGCCGGATCGCTTCTTCCCGCCGACCCGTGCGCGACAAGGCGATCGCGATATACTGCAGGATCTTGACGTTGGCGGGCTGGTCGCGCAGCGCAAGCTGGTACGACGTGATCGCGCCGTCGTAGTCGCCCTGCCGCTCCAGGGCGAGGCCTTCGTTGAGATAATCGAGACGCTGCGGACGCACGGCGCCGTCTTCACCGGTCAGGATCCGCTTCCACCAGCTCATGTCGACGAAAACTCCCGCGGATTGGCCATGCGGCAAAGCTAGGCCCCGCCTGTATGAGAGGCAACGTTAGTCGTTAGTCGTTAGTCGTTAGGCATTAGTCGTTAGCTGTTAGCGGGCCAAATGCCTGACGACTGATGACTAATGACTAATGCCTAACGACGAACCACCCACACCCCACCGACATTGCCCAGCACTTGCGCCGCAGTTCTCGGCAGGTCACCACTACCGACCACCCGCAACCCGGGCAACGTGCTGCTCACGGCGGTGTCACGCCACGGGTCGGGAACATCGCTGCCGAGGATCACGCCGCGCACGGCGTGCTGCTTGAGCGGCCACCGCGCCCCGTCGATGGTGCTGCCACCAGCGACAGAACGCGCCGTGGCGGGCGGGTTCAGCAACGCCAGGCTGACGCCGGGCAGCAGGGCCATCAGCGGCTCCGCCAGCACACCGGCGTTTCCACCCAGCGCGATCCAGCCACCGGGACCGTCGATGCCCAGCATCGCATGCGCCGCGGGAGCGTCGAACGCGGGCCGGCCGGCCGAGAGCCACGGCTCGCCGAAATCGGGGATGCCACCGTCCCACGCGGTGCTCCAGCCGCACACCGGACACCCCAGGTGGCCCGCGACCACGTCGCGCTGCTCCATCCGGTCCGGCAACAACACCAGGAATGCTTCGGGGTGATTCTCGGGGCACCGCAGGTGATCGGTCAGCTCGATGAACACGTCAGGGCCGGAATTCCACCCACGTGAGCGCGCCGGGACGCACCACCACCGTGCGCGCGACCCGGCGCCCATCGATCACCACGAACAGGTGCTGCACGCCGGCCGGCACATCGGAAATGGCGAACTGTTCGCCAAACAGCGGGTGGGGTCGGTTGTGCTCACCGTACGTCTCCGCGTACACGTAGGGGGTCTCGCGTGGCAGCGGTTTGACGATGCCGTAGATCCGCGCCTGCGGTACGGCGCGCCCGGCACTGTCCCGCACGGTGCCGGCAATGACCCCGGTCCCGGGCAGCGGCGTGATCCACAGCTCCGGATTGGTCGTGTACGGCGGATACCGATTCAGGGAGTCGATGATCGGCTGGACCGAATCGGTCGGTGCCACCGACACCTCGAGGTGCAGGTGATCGTTCGTCGCCCGGCCGGTGTTGCCCACGCGCGAGATGACGTCACCGCGCTTCACGCGATCCCCGACCTGCACCAGCAACGCCGAATTGTGGTAGTAGACCGAGAAGACGAATTCGCGCCGGCCCGCCACCGTCAGCATGGTGTCATGCCGGATGCCGACCGTCAGCGCACCGGCTTCGGCCCGTCCAGCGTAGACCACCGTGCCATCGCCGATGGCGTGGACCGGGGTTCCATCAGGGTTGTTGAACTCGACGCCCTGATGCTGCTGAAACACGCCGCCCATGGTCGAGCCCCAGCGATACGTCTGGTCGATGTGGTCGTTGTCTTCCGCCGCAATCGGCCGGGCGAACCACGGCATCCAGCCCTTGGCACTCTGTGGCTGCGGTTGGGTCGCGGGTCGCAGCCCCACCGGCGCGGGATGGCGTGCATGCAGCGTCGAGGCCAGCACGCAGCGCGCAGCTGTCACGCCGTGCGCGCGTTGCATGCACCCCGCCAAGTCAAGCCGCACGCTGCCGTGCAGATGATCCACCGTCCATCCCGACGCGTGTTCGCGCCACTCGCAGCACGTACTCGCTCGGCAGGACCTCGACCGCCGTGTCGGCCGGACCTTTGGCGGCCGGCCCGACGGTGTCGCCCAGGGCAATCCAGTGCGCGCCGTCATCGGTGGTAACCTGCAGCCCATCCGCGGTGCCGATTACGACGGTGTCGCCGTGCACGACAATGCCGGACGGTGCCACGTACTGCCACTCCGGTCCGAGCTGGTCGAGCGTCCAGTTCCTCCAGGTATGCCCGCGGTCGCGCGATACGCCCCACCCGTTGCCGACGGTGCCATACCACACCTCACCGCGCGGTCCGAAGGCGAGCGCGTTGACGAAATCGAACGACAGCGACGTGCTGTCATTGGCGACATGCGCGATCTGCCGCAGCACACCCCGGGGCTCGTTGCGCACGAAGATGCCGCGGCCGTAGGTGCCGATCCAGGTGGCGCCGCCCGGTGCGCGGGCCACAACCAGCACGTGCGTCGGCATGCCGGCCGAATCGGGTACCAGCGGGGCCGTCTGCGCGCCGAGTTGGGGCGCGACGGCACATGCGAACACGGCCAGCGGCCACCAGGTCACGTGGGTTCGAGCCGCAATGTGTCGATGTGCACGTGCGCCGGTGTCGTCAACGTGTAGACCACCGCGTCCGCTACGTCGGCCGGGCGCAGCATGTCGCGGCGCGGCGTGAAGCCGTCGCGGTGATCCGGATCGACCGGGTCCCAGACGCTGGTGTCGGTCGGGCCCGGAGAGATCAAGGTGCAACGCACGCCACTGCCGCGGAACTCCTCGCACAGGACCTCGTGCAATCCGCGCGCGCCGTACTTCGAGGCGGCGTACGCCGCGTTCCCGGGAAACGGCCGCGAATCGGCGATACTGCCGATCAGGATGTGCTGCCCGTGACCGCGCTCGCGCATGGCGGGCAGGACGTGTCGGGCAATCGCAAACGCCGCCTCGAGATTGATGGCGAGCTGTTCGCGCAGCAGCGCATCGGTCGTCTCTTCCAGCGGCGCCAGCAGGAAGGCCCCTGCGTTGCTGACGATCGCGTCGGGCACGCCATGCAGCGCCACGACCTGGCGCAATGCCGCCTCGCGTTCGCGCATGTCCGCCAGGTCGACCCGGAGGTCAACCGCGCCGGCGAGGCCGGGCATCGCCGAGCGCGCCATCCGGATCACCTGTGCATCGAGCGCCGCGAGCCGCAGGGCCGTGGCCGCACCGATGCCGCGCGATGCGCCCGTGACCAGGACCCGACGCCCGGCGAGCGAGGTGCTCATTCGCCGCGATACTCGACGTAGTTGCGCGGCGTTTCCCACAGCCGCACGCACGCCAGCCGGCCGCGGGGAATCCGCGGTGCGAGTTGTTCCCAGATGTAGCGGGCGACGTTTTCCGTCGACGGCAGGCGCGTCGCAAACCAGGGCACATCGAGATTCAGGTTCCGATGATCGAGATGGGCGTGCACGTGCTCGTCAAAGAGCTGCTTGAGCACACCCACATCGATGACGTAGCCGCTGTCCGGCTCGATGTCGCCCTCGACGCACAGTTCGACGTCGTAGTTGTGGCCGTGAAAATTGACGTTGTTGCACGGACCGAACGTCTGCCGGTTCCATTCGTCGGACCGGGCGGGGTTGTGCAGGCGGTGCGCGGCGTTGAAATGGACGCGGCGCACGACGGTGGCGCGAGGCATGGCCAAAGGTACCGCCGCCAGCCGGCGCGGGAAACGACGGAGACAGCACGGCGCCGCGACCGAAAGGCCGCGGCGCCGGCGCTGGACGATGGCGAGGAGTGTTTTGAAGCCCGGAAGAAATTCGTGGCGCCCTCACCACATCGTCCGCCTTCCCCTGGTGGGGCATGACGTCGGAGGCAGCATCTGGGCCCTTCTGCGGACTTATCGGCTCAAGAACGTAAGTTCCTCGCCATCGCCAGCTGGCGATATAATACGGCGCTGGCTGATGTCCGTCAACGCACACCCGAAGGGACTCATGCGCGAATTTGTCGCAGGCCTGCTGCTGATTGCCGTGTGGATCGTGCTGCAGTTCGTGGTCCAGCCCGCGACAGGCTGGATCCACGTCGCGCTGGCCGCCGGCGTCATCCTCGTGATCCGCGGCATCGCGCTCGACTTCCGTCGCTGACCCGGTTCACTTCCACACCCGCGATCGCTCGGTCCGGATTTCGTCCATCGTGCGTCCGGTCGTGACCGACGTCGTTTCGTCGTCCACGATGTCCGATCCCGGCTTGGCAAACTCATCCTGGTGCTTGATCAGCAGCCACTGCGGCTTGTCGGGATTGCCGCGCCGCAGCCGCACCAGCACGAACGAGCCCTTGAGCCGCTCCCCCAGCAGCACGAACTTGAAGTCGCCCTTGGCGAAGCCCTCGCGCAGCCGCGCCACGGGATCCGGATCGTCCTGCCAGAAGGTGTAGCTGCCGCGGTCCCACAACATCACGGTACCGCCACCATATTCTCCCGCCGGAATGATTCCCTCGAAGGTGTTGTACTCGATCGGGTGGTCCTCCACCTGCATCGCGAGCCGCTTGACCGCCGGATCGAGCGATGGCCCCTTGGGCACGGCCCAGCTCTTCATCACGCCGTCGAGTTCGAGCCGGACATCGAAATGCAGGTGACTCGCTGCGTGCTTCTGCACCACGAAGCGCAGCGGGTGCTTGATCCGCGTCAACGTGCCGCCGGCGGGCTCGCTCGTCTTGCTGAAGTCCCGCTTGCGCCGATACTCGGCCAGCGGCGGCGCGGCGCGCGATTTCGCGGAGGCGGTGCCCTTCGCGTTCGCGCGCGTGGCCGCGCCCTTGGTGCCGGTCCGGCTCGCGGCCTTTTTGGGAGCGCGCCCGGTCGCCTTGGTTGCCGATTTCCTGGCGGTCTTGCCGGCACCGCGCGTGCTTTTCCGGGTGGCCATGGCGTCACTCCTTCGTCACGGGGAAGCGGACCAGTTTACTTGCACTGGACGAACAGCGCCCAGCCGTTCGCACCGGCGCGTCACTTCGACAAGGATCAATGACCATGATCGCATTCCTCGGCACTGGCCTGCTCGGCACCGGTTTTGTTCGCGCGCTGCGCCGGCGCGGCGAAGCAGTCCAGGTGTGGAACCGCTCCCCCGACAAGGCGCGCGCGCTACGCGATATCGGCGCCACACCGTTCGATGCCGCCGCCGACGCCGTGCGCGGGGCGTCGCTGGTGCACATCGCCGTGTCCGATGACGCCGCGGTGGATGCGGTGCTGCAACAGATTGCCGGCGCGCTCACGCCCGGCACGGCGATCGTCGACCATAGCACCACGCTGCCGGCGCGCACCGCCGAGCGCGTGGGCGACTGGAACGCCCGCGGATTCACCTTCGTGCACGCCCCCGTGTTCATGGGACCGCAGAACGCGCTCGACGCGACCGGCGTGATGCTGGCGTCGGGCGATCGCGCCCGCTTCGATCGGGTCGCGCCGGCGCTGGAACCGATGACGGGCAAGCTGGTCTATCTCGGCCCGGAACCCGCGCGTGCCGCCGCGATCAAGTTGATGGGAAATCTCTTCCTGATCGCGATGACCGGCGGCCTCGTCGACATGTTCGCGCTCGGCAAGGCGCTCGATGTCCCGACCGAGGATGCGGCGCAGATGCTCGAGTGGTTCAATCCCGGTGCGATGGCGCCTGCGCGCGCGGCCCGCATGCGCCAGGGCGAGTTTGCCGATCCGTCCTGGACGCTGGAAATGGCGCGCAAGGATGCCCGGCTCATGCTGGAATCGGCCCACGCCAACGGTGAGGAGCTCCCCGTCATCAGCGCGGTCGCCAGCGAGATGGATGCATGGATCGGCGACGGTCACCGGCACGATGACTGGACGGTGATCGGGAAGGAAGCCGTGACGAACTGACGTGCGAGAGTCGAGCGAAGGAGGGAACGAGAGAACGCCGCGCTGCAAGACGGCTCTCGCTCCCCCCTGCTCTCCTTCGCTCGTTAGAGCACGAAGCCGATCATGATCTCGAAGCCCTTGTTCTTGATCTTCTCGGTGGCCTTGGTACTGCTGTTGTTGAGATTTGCCACGCCGATCTGGTAGCGCCCCTGCAACGCGATCCGGCCATACATGATGCCCGCGCCGACGTCGGCGCCGTAGTCAATCCGGTTTTCATCGCTGGTGATCTTGCAAGCGCCGGAGGATGCGGGCGAGTACTTGCAATTGATCGCGACGGCCGCGTAACCGCCGCCGAGCAGGAAGAGCTTGGCCGAACCGTTGCCGAACACCGGACGGAGCAGCAGGTCGGCCTCCGCGTTGTTGACGTGGGTTGATCCCTTGGTACCGCTGTAGCTGTATGCGGTGCCTTTCTGGGCGTAGTCCGCGTCAATTTCCAGTCCGAAGTGGCCGCCCAACGGCGCGACGCCACCCAACCCGACGACGAACCCGCTGGCATTCGTCACGTTGGCGTTGTTGCCGGCAACGGAACTGGAAAACTTGAACTGCGTCAATCCGCCAAACAGCGCCAGGCCGCCGTGTTGCCCGCGTGACGGCGACGACATGTTCGTGTGCGGCGCCGGCAGCGGGGTCGGCGTGGTCAACGGCGGCGTCGGCGCGGCCGTGCGGGTTGGCGGTGGCGGCGGCGGGGCCATCCGGGTCGGGGGCGGCGGCGGAGCGGCCATGGCAGCGCCGTTGTCGCTGGCCGACGTGGCGGTCGCGTCGGCGCCGCTCATTCCTGGCGCGGCGTCAAGCATGTCGTCGCGGATCCAGCCCATGGTCTTCTGGTCGGCGAGCTTGACCTTGACCCAGTTGCCGTCGGTGGCCACGACGGTCACGACGGTGCCCTTGGTCAGGTCGCGCACCTTGGCCGAGTCGACCGACGCGCCGCTGTGCATGCGCACCTTGCTCACCTTCACCTGCATGTTCTGACCCACCTGTTGCGCGGGAAGCGCCACCGCGCTCACCGCAAGCATCCCGAACAACGACACGAAGAATCGCGACATCGCAGGCTCCACTGGCCGACATGTATATGCCCGACGCGACCCCCGGCCGTTCAGGTCGCTCGACGGAAACCGGTCAACGCGGCGCAGAATCTACGTCGCTTTGCTAAAGGCGTCGAATCCCGCGCCAAGGGGTCATATCTCCCAGTTGGAAAGCAGGACTCCGCGGCGGTCGGCCTGCGGCCGGCCCGCCAGGGTCATCCGCAGATCGGTCCATTGCACCCGGAAACCGTCGCCGATCAATGCCGTGTACAGGCGGTCGTGCCGCGTCTGGCACCGCACCGCCAGGCGCCCGAGCCCCTGCGCCGCTGCCGCGTGCTCGACCTGCGCCACGACGCGCTCCGCCGTGGCATCGTCGCGCGCGACCAGCTTGAGCACGCGCAGCTCTTCGCGATTGCGCCCCAGAGCCAGCGGCACCGCGTGCCAGAGCGCAAAGCCGGTCAACGCCCCGTCGTCGTACAGCAGGTTCACGTCACCGAGGCCCCCGGCCAGGGTGAGTTCGACTTCGCGGGTGAAATCGATCCCGGGAACCACCCGGTCGGTGAGCGCCGCGCACGCCGCGATCAGGCGTTGCTGCTCCGCCGGCTCATGCTCGCTCAGCAGGTCGATGCCGGCGGTGCCACGTCGCGGTCGATCGCGCTGCAAGGTCACCGTGAGTCGCTCGGGCACGAACCCCAGCCGCGAGTAGAAGCCGATGTTGTCGATCGTGCGCGGCATGGTTTCGAGGCCGATCGTCGCGACCTGCTGGGCTGCGAGCCACGCCACCCCTTCGGCGACGACGCGGCGCCCGAGTCCGTGTCCCTGGCGGTCCGTGCGCACCGCAAGCGGCCCCATCCAGCCTTCGCTGCCGGACCGATGCACCATGTTGAACGCGACCAGTTCGCCCCGGCCGTCACGCCAGGTCATGGCGCCGGCGCCGGCGTCGGCGATCGCGAACTGCCACACCTGCGGGTTGAGATACGGCACCCGCACACCCGACAGCCCATCCCGCCGGTAGCGTTCGGTGAACGCCTCGCTGAACATGCGATTCAGCGCCTCGATGTCCGCCACGGTGGCAACAATCGGTCCGTCGAGCGTGCGCTCAGACCGCCACATCGAGCGGCTCCGGCGACTCGTCGCGCACCACACTGACGCCGGTTTCGACCCGGTAGCTGACTCGCAGCAACCGGTCGAATGCGTCCTGCATGCCCTCGACGTGGGTGATGAGAATGACCTGCGGGAATCGGTCGGCCAGCGCGCGGAGCAGCGTCAGCACGGCGCTGCGCCGTTCCTCGTCGAGCGAGCCGAAGATTTCGTCGAGCACCAGCAGCGACAGCGGCTGACCGGCCCGTTCCGCGATCATCTGCGAAATGGCGAGGCGCAATGCCAGGTTGACCACGTCCTCCTCGCCCCCCGAAATGACCGGCTTGACTTCGCCGTCCTCGATGATGGTCGCGACGTAGTCTTCGTCGAGTTCGAGGTCGGTGTAGCGCGACGACGTGAGATCGGCCAGGAATCCCGAGGCGCGCTCCGACAGATCCGGGCGCAGCTCGAGGTTGAGCTCGGTGCGCAATTCGCTGAAGGCGCGATCGAGTTCGTCGAGCAGGGCGATGTCGGCGCCGAGCTGGCGGGACAACCGGGCCTTGCTGGCACGATCGGCGCGCCGTGCCAGGGCCAGCTGGCGATCGCGTTCGGCGCGCTGCAACTGGTCGGCCCCCGCCTGGACCGCGAACAGCGCCGACTGCAACGCCGCCTCCGCATCCCGCACGGCGGCTTCGAGCGCGTCGAACATCGCCGGATCCCACGCCAGTGCGGCGATCCGTTCGTCGAGCGCCGCGAGTTCCGCTTCGGCCACCGACGCGCGCTGCTCCGCCGACGGCGGCGTCGGCCACCAGCGATTCGGCCCGGCGCGCCACGCCGGTCAGCTGGTCGTACTCGCGACGGGCGGGTTCGAGTTCGGCCACGCGGTTGCGCACCTGCTCATGGCGGGCCGCGTCGTACTCCCCCGCGGGACCCGCCAGTTCGCGCTGCAGCACGGCGAGTTCCTCGCGCAGCGCCTCCTGTTCGGTTGCCAATTCCTGTCGCTGCCGCTGGTGCGCCTGCGCCTGCCCCAGGGCCTCGGTCAGCCGCCGCAGCTCCTGGTCCAGCCGCGTCTGTTCTGCGACGAGTTCGGCCAGTCCCGCCGGCTCGTCACCCAGTTGCGACACCCGCGGCGCCGAAGTACTTGCCGTCGGTTTCGACTTCCTCCATCTGCCGCCCGAGCAGCGCGACCATCGCGGGATAATCCTTGCCGAGGGGTCGGCCGCAGGTCGGACAGATCCCCTCCGGTCCCTGCTCCTCGATGCGCTCGCGCTGTTCCTTGATCTCGCGATAGCGCTCGCGCAGTCCATCGAGCCGGGTGCGCGCCTCCTGCACGTCCTGCGTCCAGCGGGTGCGGCGCTCGGCGACCTGCTCCTCGCCCGCCTGTCGGTGCGCTACCACCGCGGTGCGCGCCGCGGCCAGCGTGTCGATCGACGGCCCGACGGCCAGCGTCGTCAGCTGGGTCGTCGAGCTCGCCCAGTCGGCGCTGTGCCTGATCGCGGCGCGCGAGACCGCGGCTGCGATTGGCGTAGGCCAACGCCGCCGCATCCAGCGCTTCGCGTTCGGAGCAGAGGCGATTGTCACTCGTCCACCAGCGGCTGCAGCTGTGTCAGGCGTTCGCGCGCGTGGATCGCCTGCGCCAGCTGCTGATCGAGCGTGCGGAACTGTTCCCGCGCCACCGCGACCCGCTTGTCGATCAAACGGCGCTCGCCGTCGAGCGATTGCCATGTGGTGCGCCGCTGCTGCGCCGCGGTCCAGCGCGGCGTCAGCCCGGCAAGGCGCTCGCGGGTTTCCTGCTCGTGCGTCAACGCGGTGGTACGAACGGTGCGCGCCTGCTCCAGCGCTGCCACGGCCTGCGTCAGTTCCGCTTCGATCGCATCGGGATCGGCGAGCCCTTGCTCGATCCCCGCTTGCTGCGCCTTGACCGCCGACCGCTCCTGCCGCAGCCGCTCCTGCGCATCGCGCAGCCGGTCGTACCCGATCACCCGCGACAGGAATTGCGCCCGCTCGGTGCGGCCCATCGCCGCCATCACCGCGAGTTCCTTCTGGCCGGTGAAGTAGGTGTTGAAGAACTCGTCGCGGGTCATGCCGAGCAGTTCGACGACGCGCTCGCGTCACGGCGCCGGTCCCGCTGTTGGCGATGATTTCACCGTCCTGCCGCAGCTCGGCCATGGTCAACGTGCGGCTGAGTGCGTACTGTGCACGCCGAGCGTGAACTCGAGCTGTACCTCGAAGCGCGCGCGCGCGGCGGCGCATTGCGGCGCCGCAGGGTGCTGCGGGTCCCGCGGCTGCCGCCGACGCCGTACAGCGCGAACGCGATCGCTTCGAGCAAGCTGGTCTTGCCGGCGCCGTTGGGCCCGACGATGCCGATCAGGCCGCGATCGAACTGCAGCTCGGTGTCTTCGTGCTGGCGGAAGTTGACCAGCCGCAGTCGACGGAGTTGCATCAGTCGTCCCCGGCGGCGGGACTCGCCGCCCGCGAGGAACTCCATGCCCCGCTGCACGAACGGGCCCGGCTCGACGCCCGGTGGCAGGACGCGTTCGTCAAGGTACGAGGCCAGCAGTTCCGGCAACGTCTGGCGGTGCCCGGGCGCGCCGCTGCCGACGCGCCGGATCGCCGGCGCCGGTCGCCGCAGGTCGAGCTGAAAGTGCAGCGCGGCCGCCTTCCACGCGCGCACCTGCGACGTGGTCGAGCTCGCGCGCGACGGCGCGCGGCACGTTGCGCACCACCTGTCGCACCACCGCACCGTCGATGCCGCCGGCCACGCTCGCCACCGCGCCGGCCAGCAGCCGGTCGACTTCGGACGCGGTCATGTCTTCGGCGTCGAGCCACGGCAGGTCGACGAAACGCCGCGGCGCCGCCACCGGCATCCGCGTGATGGCGCCGGTGTCGAAGTCCACCAGCAGCCACGCCTTGCCCGGCGCGTTCCGCTCCTCGCGCAGCTCACCCCACGGATTGGTCGACACGTAATCGAGCGACCCCGCATACCATTGCCGCGGCGCCACTTCGTGCTGCACGTGGTAATGTCCGAGCGCGACGTAGTTCCACGCGGGCGACAGATCCTGCGCATCCAGCCGCGCCCCGTCCGGTTCCCAGCGCGCCGGATCGTCGGCGAAACAGCCCGGGCACCTCGCCGTGAATCACCAGCACCTGGTGCCGTTCGGGGCCGGCGGGTTCAAGGGCGGGACGCGGCGCGAGAAACAACGACTGATGCGGCACCGCCAGGACGCTGAGGTCGAGTTCGGGAAACGCCAGGCGTTCGGCGCGGTCGGTGGCGACATGCACGCCGATTTCATGCAGCAGCCCGAAGATCGATGTCGTGTCGCTTGAGCGCGGCGTGTCGTGGTTGCCCGCGATCACCACGACCGGCGCGCCGGGCAGCGCGCGCTGCAGCCGATGGAATTCGCGCACCGCGTGCAGGATGGCGGAATTGGTCGGCCGCACCGCATGGAACAGGTCGCCCGCAATGACCACCGCGTCGGGCCGCGCCGCGATCACCCCGTCGATCGCGCGGGAAAACGCAGTCGCCACATCGACTTCCCGCTGATTCCGGCCCCGGTCGGTCAGCCGATGAAACTGCCGGAACCCGAGATGAGGGTCGGCGAGATGCGCGAGACGCATCCCCTAATATGGCGCGTACGGATCGTCGTCGTCGCGAGGGAGCGGCGCAATCCCGCGCCTGGGCTCGACCGGACTCGCTGCGATGGTGTGCTTGAGACAGCCCCGGAAGAACGCCAGTGCGTTCTCCGGCCGGCGTTGTGTCGTCGCCGACAGCGCCCGGCGAACCTCCGGTTCGGGCCGGCCCTCGATCGCCGCGCGCACGGCCTCGCCCGCGATGGTCGGGTCGATCGCCTTCAACCGCCGGACCACCGCGTCGGCAAACGGCAGGTCGGGCTCGGGCGGAAAGCGCTCGAGTCCCTCGCGCCCCGAGAGCGATGCCGGACGCGGGAACCGCACGAAAACCGGCTGGGTGAAATGAGGATGGCGCACCATCAACTCCCCCTTGGGCAGCGACGCCAGCTTCGCCTTCACCGCGGGCGACAGCGTAGCGTACCCCGGCATCGCCAGTTCGTCGCTGTCCATCCGGCCGTACACGGTCGTGCCCGCGTTGCCGGTGACGCGCCGCAGCACCTGCGACCGGAACTGCTGCGCCGAAAACAGCACCAGGCCGAGATACCGGCCGCGCTCCGACAGGTCGAGCAGCATCCGCTTGACGAACGTCTCGGCACCGTCGGCGGGCGCGTACTTGTTGAGCTCGTCGACGAACACGATCAGGTGGTCGACACCCAGTTCGCGCCGCTCGAGTTGCTCGCGCAACCGCGAGATGATCCGGGCGAAGACCAGGTCCTGCGCCAGCGGGTCGACGCCGGCGACATCGACGACGGTCACCGATCGGTCGCGGAAGTGACCCCACGGCAGGTCGTTGGCGACGGCGTCGTCGGTCACCAGCCCCTTCGATCGCGTGGCGATGTTGCCCAGCCGGTTGCGCACCTTGCGGATCGTGGCGATGTGATGCGTGCGCCAGCTGTCGCCGCGACCCTGGGCTTCGAGCAGGTCGAAGATGGCGCGGAAGAATTCGTCAAGATCGGCGAAGCTCTGCACCTCGAACGGTGCGTCACGCAGCTCGGGCGCATGATAGCGCTTCCCGACGACGCGATCGGCGAGGAAATCGATCAGCGCATCGGACTTCGCGTCGACGTCGTCGCGATTGAGCACCACCTCGGCATAATCGAGAATCTCGCGCAGCCCCCACACGAGCGGCTGCACCCGATCACTGATGGCGGGATTGGTTCGCAATGTGTTCAGGTTGACACCGTCGGGCTTGAACGGCGCGAACACGGTGAAATCGGCAAACGGCGCCGCGCTGAGGCCCAGCCGCTGCCAGATGGCCAGATCGTCGGCGCCGAGCGGCGCGGCCTGATCGAGAAAGCAGAGATCGGGACCCTTGACGTTGAAGCAGAGCGCGGCGACCGAGCCCTTGTGCGGCGCGAAGGTCTGGAAGATGCTCGACAGCAGGAAGGTGACGGCACTCGTCTTGGTCGCGAGCCCGGACACACCGCTGATGTTGAGATGCGCCGCTTCGGGGCCCAGCAGGAAATCGCTGTCGAGCAGCACCGGCGCGGCGAGGCCGCCGGCGGCATACAGGCCGACCGGCACGCCGGTCGCACGCTCGACGTCGACATACGCATCCATCCGGAGTGCCAGCCGGACGTCGGCATCGCTCGCCAGGGTGACGACACCGAACGGGACCGGCTGCAGCGGTTCGTCGGGCAGCTGTCGCAGCACCGCGGCGCTCCAGAGCCGGATCTCCGGGCGCTGCGACGGCTCGTCGGCAATGCGCGCCGGGTCGCCGTCCGCGCCGATCACGGCGTCGAGGGGCCGCGCCAGGTCGGCGTAGGCAAACGCCTCGGTGATCACGCCGAACACGGTGCGTGCCTCGTCGTCGACGCGCACGATGGTCCCGATGCCGCAGGTCGCGTCGCGCGCGGTCCAGAAATGGAATTGATGCGGCGTGGTCGGCTTGAGTTCCGTCGCGACGACACGCCCGAGCACGGCCGGCATCAACCGAGCGCCCGGAGATAGCGCTCCACGTCGTGAATGCCGTAGAGCAACCGGTCGGCGCGCGGGTCGTGCGCGAGCGGCGACCGTTCGGCGAGCAGGTGACACGACAGCGCGTCGATCGCAGCGTCGGCCGCGGCGGTGGCGGCGACTTCGACACGCACCAGCCCGTGGAACAGGTCGCGCCCGGCCGGATCGTGCAGTCGCAACCCCCACGCGTGCACCGGGGTCACCTGCCGGCTCTGCGGCATGAAGCGCGAGGTGCGCGCCCCGGCCGGAACGGTGAGGTAGACGCGGAGCTCGTCGCCGCGAAACGGCAGCATCGTGTGACTCTTGACCACGCCGACCGCGCGCGGATCGTGGCTCAGTTCGGGCGACACCGCCAGCGATCCGTCGACGACCAGCCAGCTCGCCGCATCGGTGGCGCGAAAGCGTCGCGCCACGTCGATCTCGGCCGCGGCACGGACCCGGTCCACCGCAGCACGCGCCAGGTCGAGATCGCGAATGGGATGCGGCTCGTCATCATCGCCAATTTCCAGCGCCGTGCATCCAGGTGGCATGTCGGCAAACGTGTCGAACGCTTCGCGACGCGCCACGACCACGCGACGCACCGTTTCGGTCGCCACGCTGAAGCAACGGTCGCGTCGCAGACGCACCGCGGCGCGGACGATCGCTCCGAGCACCGGAAGCGTGTCGACGTAACCGATCAGCGCCGTGCGCTGCGTGCCGTCGACAAAGCCGACCGGATCGCGCCACGGCACCGCGCCGGGGAGTGCCCGGTGGCGCAGCGGCGGATCGACCAGCGTGGCCACGCGGTACGCCGGCTCCTCGCTGCGACCGCGCAGAGCCTCGACCGACCCCGCGACCGTCCGCCCGCCCGCCAGCGCCAGGCGGCGGCGCAACGCCGCGAACTCATCCATGTGTCACGCGAGATCCGGTGGCGGCGGCACGTCTTCCAGCCAGAATCCCGCGAGCCGCTGTGACGCATCGACTTCGGCGACGAATCGGTCGGCGAGACGCACCGGCTCGACCGGACGCCGCGTCCCGATGCGCAGATGAAAGGTGCGTTCGGCCGGATCGGCGCAGACGCTCAGCGTGGTGTCGAATTCGAGGGCGGCGACGCCGCGTCGGGCCGTGCGTGAGGGAATCATCACCTGGCCGGCGCGCGCCTCGACCGGGGCGGCCAGGCCGGGAAGCGTCAGGATGTCGGGCCACATCACGATGTCGAGCCCGACCAGCCGGCCGCCCGCCACGTCGAGGACCGCAATCGACCCGTCGTCGTCATTCAGTTCGACGGTACCGGTATAGCCGGTGGTTGGCACGGTGACCGCGATGCTTCCGCTCAGGATGTCGGTTTCGGCATCCCAGCGCCAGCGCAACTCGGGGACGGGCCCGGGATCGGCGAGGACGTGAATCTCCAGCGCCATTCAGCCGGCAGCCTGGTCACCGAGTGCGCCGATGAACGTGACCAGCCGGTCGATCGCCGCTTCGAGTTCGCGATCCGACACGGCAAAGGAGAGCCGGACCCAGCGGTCATCGCCGAACGCCCCGCCGGGAACCATCGCCACGCCGTGCTGCTGCATCAGTTGGTCGCAGAACTGCGCTCCGCCGGCACACCGCCCGGGCGCGATCCCGTCGACGCGGAAGAAGAGATAGAACGCACCGTGCGGCTCGATGAATTCGATGCCCGGCAGCTGATCCTGGAAGCGCGCCACCAGATAGTCGCGGCGCCGCCGGAACGCGACCACCATCCGCTCGACATCGGCATCGACCTGCGGATCGCTGAACGCGGCGGTCGCCGCCCACATCGCCGGCTGATTCGCCCCGGTGGTCACGTGACTCTGCAGCGCCGCCATCGCGCGGGTGAGTTCGACCGGCGCGTACGACACACCGATGCGCCAGCCCGTCATGGCATACGCCTTCGACGCGCCGTAGAAGATGACGCTCCGTTCCAGCACGGCGTCGTCGAGGTCGAACAGCGACGGGGCCGGACCCGGGCCATAATGAATCCGCCGGTAGATCTCGTCGCTCAGGAGCCAGATGTCGTGCTGTCCGGCCCAGTCGGCAATCGCGGCAAGTTCGGCGCGGGTGTACACGGCGCCGGTGGGGTTGCACGGCGAGCAGAGTATCAGGCCGCGAGTGTGGCCATCGCGAAACCGCTCCAGGTCGGCGACACTCACCTTGAGACTCCACTCCGGATCGCCGGGGACCATCACCGGCTCGGCACGCGCAAAGTGGACAATCTGCGGGTACGACACCCACGCGGGCGAGGGAATCAGCACCTTGTCCCCGGGACCAAACAAGGCAAAACAGGCATTGAACAACGCCTGCTTCGACCCGTTGCTGACGACCAGCCGGTCCGCGTCGACCGGCCGCCCGTGACTCATCCGGCTCAGCGACGCCGCGATGGCCTGCCGCAGCTCGGCCGTCCCCACGTTGGGCGCATAGCGGGTCTTGCCGGCGCGAATCGCCGCGATGCCAGCGGTGGCGGCCGCAGCGGGCGTGTCGAAATCGGGTTCGCCAACGCCGAGGTCGAGGACATCCTCACCCGCCGCCTTGCGGCGCTTTGCCTCGGTGCTGATGGCCACGGTTTCCGACGACTTGAGATGCGACAGGTTGGGTGAGCGACGGAAGGTCATGCAGGAAAATACTGCCGGAAACGCGACGGCGGCGAGACGGCCGGTCAGGATGAGGGCGGTGGCGCGTAAATGACTTTTGCGTCGCACGCCTGCAACACCTGACACCTCCGCGCGGTGGTACCGTATGTTCTCGATATTACCCCTCACCGTGAGCTCCGCATGCTCGACACCGTAACGCAGGACGCGCGCTACGCCTTTCGTGTGCTGCGCAAGAATCCCGTGTTCACCATTGTGGCCGTCGCGGTGATCGCGGTCGGGATCGGCGCCGTCAGCGCCATATATACGGTGGCCGACGCGGCCATTCTGCGCCCGGTCCCCGGCGTGCGTGATCTGTCGCACGTCGTCACGATCGAGCGCACCGACGGCCAGGGGGGCGGACCGCATTCGATCTCGTATCCGTATTTCCAGTACCTGACGCACCACGCGCACGACATGACCGGGATCTCCGCGTGGGACATGGTCACGCTCACGATCAGCAACGGTGGCGCCGGCACCACCGTGCAAGGCAATCTCGTCAGCGGCAATTATTTCACGACCCTCGGCGTGCACGCCGCATTGGGGCGTTTTTTCGCGAGGGATGAAGACAGCATCCCCGACGCGCGACCCGTCATCGTGCTCAGTCATGAGTTCTGGCAGCGGCAATTCGGCGGCGACAGCAGCGTCATCGGCCACCTGCTCCTGGTCAACGGTCGACAGTTCTCGGTGATCGGCGTGGCGCAACCGGGATTCGACGGACTCTTCCCCGCCCTGCGCATCGACGTCTGGGTGCCCATCATGATGCAGGCCACGGCGGAGCCAGGCGGCGACATGCTGCATGACGTCAACTCGGGCTGGTTGCAGCTGGTCGGCCGCACCGCGGACGGCGTCGCCCGGCCCGCCGCGCGAGCCGAGCTGACGCACCTGACGCAGCAGTTCGCCGCCAGCGAAGAGGCGCCGCTCCCCCGCGGCATTCCGCAGTTCACCGGCATCACGCTGCGCGACCTGAGTGGCCTGCCGAGCGACGTGTCGCGCCCGGTGCTCGCGTTCTTCGTGGTGCTGCTGCTGCTCTCCGGCCTGGTGCTGCTGATCGCCAGCGTCAATGTCACCGGGATGCTGCTGGTGCGCGCCGTGGCCCGACGCCGCGAGATCGCCGTGCGCCTCGCGCTCGGCGCCGGGACGCGGCGCCTGCTGGGACAGTTGCTCACCGAGAGCGTGGTGCTGTTTGCGATGGGAGGCACGCTCGGGCTGGCATTCGCGGTCGTCGGCACGCGACTGCTGGCGCGCATTCCATTGCCGGCCAACGTGCCGCTGTCGCTGGATCTTGCGCTGCAACCCCACACGTTGCTGCTGACGCTGGGCGTGGCGCTGGCCACCGGCGTCGTGTTCGGGCTGCTGCCGGCGACGCGTGCGGCGCGCGCCGACCTCAACACCGGCCTCCGCGGCGACAGCGCCGGCGCGGGACATTCACGGTCGCGGCTGCGCACCGTGCTGGTCGCCGCGCAGCTCGCGGCGTCGCTGCTGCTGCTCACCGTCTCGGGATTGTTCGTCAAGGCGCTGGCGCGCGGCCACCAGGTGAACCCGGGCTACGACATCGATCACATTGCGACGGCAGCGTTCGACGTCAGCCGCTCCGGCTATGACACCACCCGGGCCCAGGTCTTCACGCAGCAACTCACGCAGCGGCTTCGTGCGATTCCCGGGTGTGACCGCGGTCGCCTGGGCCCGCAATCTTCCGCTCGCGATGAACTCGTCGGCCTTCGGCCTCGAGATCCCCGGCTATCGCTCGCCGCGCGGCGATAACGAACTCACCGCCGGGTTCGCCGAAGTGGACGGCGCATACTTCGACGTGCTGCACCTGCCGGTCATCGACGGGCGCCCCATCCGCGCAACCGACGACGCGACGGCGCCGCCGGTCACCGTGATCAGCCACGATTTTGCCGAGACCGTGTGGCCCGGACAGGAAGCCGTGGGAAAGACGCTGCAGGTTGGCGGACGCACCACCACCGTCGTCGGTGTCACGCCCGATACGAAGTTCAGCAACCTCAGTGATCCGGTGGAGCCGTTTATGTACATCCCGCTGGCACAGGATTGGACATCGGGTATCAGTGTGATGGTGCGGACGACCGGTGATCCACAGGCGCTCGCCCCATCGATTCGCGAGGCGGTGCACACGCTCGACGCCACGTTGCCCGCGCCCACGGTCGTGTCGCTGGAGCAGAGCGCGGCCATCGTGCTGCTGCCGCAGCGCGTCGCCGCGCTGGTGACCTCGGCGCTCGGGATCGCGGGCCTGCTGCTCTCGATGATCGGACTGTACGGTGTGGTCGCCTTCTCCGCGGCGCAGCGCACTCGTGAAATGGGGATCCGGCAAGCGCTGGGCGCGACACGGAACGATGTGATGCAACTGGTGGTCGGTGGCGGGATGCGGGTCGTGGCCGTCGGTGTGGTGATCGGCCTGCTGCTCGCGATCGTCGCCACGCGTGCGTTGACACCGTTCCTCTTCGGCGTGTCACCGCTCGACGCCATCCCGTTCGTCGGCGGCGTGACGGTGCTGGCCGGGGCTGCGCTGCTCGCGAGCTGGATTCCGGCGCGGCGCGCCGCCCGCGTCGATCCGATGGTTGCGCTGCGGGAGGAGTGACTACACGGACAGGAGAAACGAGAAAAGAGAAAAGAGAAACGAGAAACGACGGCGCGGGACGAGGGGCGAAGGTATACTGGAGGTACGGCAGGATTGTCCTGGCCGGTCCCGACATCGCTGTACGTTGCCACCGTCGCGCCCCCACTGGAGGCGTATCTCAGCGGCTTGACCCTCGGGTCGGCACCGACGCGCTCGCGTTCGGCACCCCGCCCTTGATCGCCCCACGCCCTCGGTGCGGTGGTGCATCAAGGCTTCCGCCGCCACTGCGAACAGGTGTGCCGCGCACCGTCGTCGGAAAAGCTTGCCGGGCGCGGTACGCCGGGCGACGCCATCACGAAGCGCACCTCCTCGCCGACCCACTCCATGATCCCGAGCGACACTTCGCCCGTGTCGGCGCCCTTGAGGTGCAAATAGTCAATGGCGATCGGCATGGTGGTGTCGTCGATGCGCATCCTGGCGTGCACCATCAGCTGCCCGCCGAAGATCACCTGCACCTCGTTACCGGTGCTGGTGCGCACACCGAA
The DNA here is from genome assembly GCA_963796635.1 of uncultured Gemmatimonadales bacterium. GTDB lineage: Bacteria > Gemmatimonadota > Gemmatimonadetes > Gemmatimonadales > GWC2-71-9 > Palsa-1233. The sequence continues at coordinate 478,770 of CAWCMH010000001.1, read as the reverse complement.
CGACAGCCAGTCAGCCGCCATCTCTTCGCCGTTTGTGACCAGTCGAACCGGCGTCCAGGTGCCCTGCAGCCTGCGAAGCATCGGCGTGTCGGCCGCGGCAAATTCGGCGGGATCGACAGTGGACGCCGTGCGTGCCCGCTTCGGGGACGGTGGCTTCGCTGTGCCGCCGGTCACACCTGCGGGCCGGCGGGCCGATCTCCGCCGGAGATGCTCCAGCGCATGCCCGCTTCCGGGGCGCGTCGCGAACGCGGTCGGGCGGGTCGATCCGACCAGTCCCAGACAGATCGTCAATCGATCGCGATCGCGAACGAAGATCCCGTGGGATCGGTTGCCGGCTTCGGGACCTTCGACGAACTCGATGTCGAGTTGCATCGGGTCCGTCGACGCGTCGATGGTGAAACGCCCGTCGTACGTGGCTTCGGGCGATTCCATCCGGAAGCGCTCCCCATCGAAGAGCAGCCGTGACCGCTCGAGCATCGCGGCAGGCATCGCGCGACCGTCGATCTCGAGCGAGTCGAAATGCCAGTCGCCCTCGAGCGCTCGCAGTGCCTCCACATGATGGGCCAACGCAGTCCAGCTGACGAACCCGCTGCTGCGCGCGATGACCGACTGCGCGTCGGCGAGGCGGAACGGGGCCTTGCGCACGGCGGCGAGCTCGAGCCCGCGCGCCTTGGGCAGATGCTCGACAAACGCTCGAGCGGCAGCGGCATCACCGCTGCGCAGCGCCGCGAGCAGCGATTTCGCCTGGCCGCGCAAGTGTTGGAGATTGGGACGGGAAGAGTGCGGATGGGTCACAGGGCCTCCATGCAAAGGCCTGGGGTCCGCAAACAGGCAGCACGGGGTCCTCGCCGCAACGACGGGCCAGGCATGCATGAAGGTGAGTTGAACTCTTTCCGCGGACCCGGCGGCTTCCTTCCAGCCGCTCGAAGTGTACGCCGCGACGGGCGGCCGGGCAAGCACGACCGGCATTGCTCCCGCCCTTCCGCCCCGCCACGGCGCAGCGTATTCTGATTCGGCCCCGAACCCCCCGGACGGCGACGTGCGCATCAGCGACACGAACTGGATGCAGGTCGAAGCGTACCTTGCGCGCGACGACCGCGCGGTGCTTCCGCTCGGCAGCACCGAGCAGCACAGCTACCTCCGGCTCACCGTCGATTGCATCCTCCCCGAGCGCGTCGCGGCCGACGCGGCCGAACCGCTCGGGGATTCCGGTGTTTCCGGTGCTGGCCTACGGCGTGACACCCTACTTCCGCGAATTTCCGGGCTCGATTTCGCTGCGGGTCGAGACCCATCTCGCCGTGGTGCGCGACATCCTCGACGCGATGGCGCACAGCGGCTTCCGGCGCATCATGATCTGCAACGGCCATGGCGGCAACGGCGCCGTGCAGCAGCTTTCCGCAGCAGTGGGCCGCCGACCATCCCGGGTGCAAGGTGCTCTTCCACAACTGGTGGAACGCGCCGCAGCACCTGGGCCAAGGTGCAGGCGATCGATCCGGTGGCCTCGCACGGATCGTGGATGGAGAACTTTCCGTGGACGCGACTTCCCGGCGTCGAGCTGCCCGGCGACTCCAGCGGCCGATGGTCGACATGGACACGGTCCGCGATGCTCGATCCCGTGGCGATGCGCAGCTACATCCCCGACGGCAACTACGGCGGACTCTACCAGCGCTCGGACGACGAGATGCTGGCGCTCTGGCAGGTCGCGGTCGAGGAGACGCGCGCGCTGCTCGACGGCGCTGGGGCGCCGGCGCCGTAGTGACCGCGGGTTCGCGTGGCCTGATCTGGGGTGCGGGCGCGATCGGCGGCACCATGGCGGCGTATCTGGCGCGCGCCGGACACGACATCACCGTCGTCGACACGGTGACTGATCATGTCGACGCCATCAATCGTGACGGCATCCGGATCACGGGGCCGATCGCGAGCGTTCAGCGTGCGCCGTTCCCGCCTGCACGCCGGATACGCTCAGCGGCAACTGGGACACCATCGTGCTTGCCACCAAGGCGCATCACACCGACGCCGCGGTGCGTGCCCTGCTGCCCCATCTCGCGCCCGATGGCTGCATCGTCTCGGCGCAGAACGGACTCAACGAACTCGCCATCGCGCACGCCGTGGGCGAGGCGCGCACGGTGGGCGCCTTCGTCAACTTCGGCGCCGACTACCTCGAGCCGGGCGTGATCCATCTACGGCGGCCGCGGGACCGTGATGCTCGGCGAGGCATTCGGCCCGGACAGCGAACGTGTCACACCGCGCGTCGTCGCGCTGCGCGACGCCTGGCGCGACTTCGACGAGCGCGCCACCGCGACGACCAACATCTGGGGCTACCTCTGGGGCAAGGAAGCGTACGGCGCGATGCTCTTCGCCACTGCACTCACCAACGAATCGATCGCCGACGCGCTGGCCATGCCACAGTACCGTGCGCTCTACATCGCACTCGCGCGGAGATTCTCGCGGTGGCCGCGGCACGCGGTGTCACACCCGAAGCGTTCGACGGCTTCGATCCGGCCGGCATATCTCCCCGACCGCGCCGGCCAGCGCGGCCGCGCAATCGCTCGATGCGCTGGTGGCCCACAACCGCAAGTCGGCCAAGACGCACAGTGGCATCTGGCGCGACCTCGCCATCCGCAAGCGCCCGACCGAAGTCGACGCGCAGCTCGGCATCGTCGTCGATCTCGGCGCCGAGGCGGGCGTCGCCGACGCCGCTCACCGCGCGCCTGGTGGCGCATGATCCACGAGATCGAACGCGGCGAGCGCTCGCTCGTCGCTGGAGAACCTCGACACCCTCGCCGCGGTGAGCCCGGCGTGAATATCGAGTTCTCCGGCAAGACCGTGATCGTCACCGGCGCCGCCCACGGCTTCGGCCGGGCGATCAGCGTGGCCTTCGCCGAGCGTGGCGCGCGGGTGTGGGCGTGCGACGTGATCGACGGCGAGCTGCGCGACACGCAGCGACTGCTGGCGGGCGACCGTTGCTCCACCCGCGTGCTCGACGTGCGCTGACCGCGAGGCGGTGCAGCGTTTCGTGAAGGAGGCCGCGGAGCCGAGCGGTCGCGTCGACATCCTCGTCAACAATGCCGGCGGCGTACTGGGACAGGTGGGCCGCCCGCTCGAAGACGTCACCGCCGACCAGTGGCAGGCCATCTTCGACGTCAACGTCACCGGCGCCTTCCAGCTGTCGCAAGCGGTGGCACCGGGGATGAAGGCCGCACGTTTCGGCCGGATCATCAACATCTCGAGCGGTGCCGGGCTCGGCATTTCCCTCACCGGCATCCAGGCCTACGCGTCGGCCAAGGCCGCGCAAATCGGACTCACGCGCCAGCTGGCGCATGAACTCGGCCCGTGGGGAATCACCGTCAACAACATCGCGCCAGGATTCGTGCGGTCGAATCCCACCACCGAAGCGCAGTGGGCGTCGTACGGCGCAGACGGCCAGCAGGCGCTCATCGACAAGATCGCGCTCAAGCGACTCGGCGCGCCGCACGACATCGCCTGGGGCGTGCTCTTCTTCGCCTCGACGTACGCCGGGTGGATCACCGGACAGGTGCTCTCGATCGACGGCGGCAAGTGAGTGCCCCTCGACCGCGTGCTGGCACATCTCCACACGCGACACGACGCGATCCTCGACGAGCTGATCGAGTTCGCGTCGATCCCGAGCGTGAGCACCGATCCGGCGCACGCGGGCGATGTGCAGCGCGCCGCGCATTTCGTCGCCGCGCAACTTGCCAACGCCGGCCCCCTCGACGTCCGCACCATCGCGACGCGCGGCAATCCTGTCGTCTACGCCGAGTGGCTCGGCGCGCCCGGCGGCCTGACGGCGCTGGTCTATGGCCACTACGACGTGCAGCCACCCGACCCGCTCGACGAAGTGGGAGACCCCGCCGTTCACGCCGACGCGTGCAGCGACGGCCGCCTCTATGCCCGCGGCGTCTCCGACGACAAGGGCCCGATGCTCATCCCGATCAAGGTCGCCGAAGCGTTCTTCGCGACCGCGGGCCGGTTGCCGATCAACGTCAAGTTCATGATCGAGGGCGAAGAAGAGATCGGCAGCCCCCATCTCGAAGCGTTCGTCACGGAGCATCGCGACATGCTCGCCGCCGACGTCGTGATTTCGGCCGATGGTGCCATGTGGCGCATCGACGAACCGTCGCTCACCGTCTCGAACCGCGGGACTCGCCGGGCTGGCGTTGACGCTGACGGGCGCGGCCAAGGACCTGCACTCAGGCCGTCACGGTGGCGCCGTCGCCAACCCGCTCCACGCGATGGCGCAACTGATCGCCTCGTTGCACGATGCCGACGGGCGCGTCGCCGTGGCCGGCTTCTACGACCAGGTGCGTGCGCTCAATGCCGCCGACCGCGCGAACATCGCGCGGCTCCCGTTCGACGAGACGACATATCTCGCGCAGGTCGGCGCGCCGGCCGCTGTCGGCGAGCCCGGCTACACCACGCTCGAACGCCAGTGGACGCGGCCCACCCTCGAGGTCAACGGGATGTGGGGCGGCTACCAGGGACCCGGGCAGAAGACGGTGATCCCGAGCGAGGCGCACGCCAAGATCACCTGCCGGCTGGTGCCCGATCAGGACCCGTCACGACATCGTGGACCTCGTCACGCGCCATCTCGAAGCGCATGTCCCCGCGGGCACGCGACTCACCGTCACGCCGGCGAATCACGGCGCGCCCGCCGCGCACATCGCCCCGGATCATTTCGCGTTGCAGGCAGCGCGCACGGCGCTGCATGCGGTCTACGGTGTCGATCCCCTCATCGTGCGCATGGGTGGCACCGTGCCCGTCGCCGAAATCTTCCAGCGCGTGATGGGCCTCGACACGGTGTATTTCTCGTTCTCGACCGCCGACGAGGACTTCCACGCCCCCAACGAATTCTTCCGGATCCGTCGCCTGCACGAAGGCCTCGAAGCGTGGGCGCGCTACTGGGAAATCCTCGGCGAGGTGCTGCCGTGACCCGCGCCGGTCCGTCATCGAACGCCGGCCTCGCACAGGCCGAGGCGCAGGTCACGGCGCACAGCGCGGAGCTCAAGAAGGAGCTCGGCGTGCGCGATCTCGCGCTCACGCAGATCCTCTTCATCATCGGGCTCACCTGGATCGGCGTCGCGGGCAAGCTGGGCCCCTCGCATGTCGTCATGTGGCTGCTGGCGATGGTCCTGTTCTATCTGCCGATGTCGGCCGTCGTCATCTACCTGAACCAGTTGATGCCGCTCGAAGGGCGGCCTCTACCAGTGGGCCAAGCTCGGCTTCAACTCCACCGTGGGCTTCCTGCTGGCATGGAATCTCTGGCTCTACGTCATCGTGTACACGTCGGAAATCGGCCTGCAGTGCGCGACGTATCTCGCGTATGCGCTCGGTCCGAGTGCAGCGTGGATGACGTCGAGCACCTGGTTCGTGGCACTGTCGTCGGCGGTGATCCTCACCTTGATGGCCATCGCCGCGACGATCGGCCTGGCCGTCGGCAAGTGGGTCCACAACACCGGCGGCGATCTTCATGCTGATCATCTTCGGCATCCTGATCGTGCTGCCGTTCATCGGACTCGCGACCGGGCACCTCCACGTCTTTCCATCCGTTCCGCACCGCGATGCCCAAGCTCTCCCTCTTCAACCTCAACATCCTCGGCAAGCTGGGCTTCGGTGCACTGGGCGGGTTCGAATACATCGCCATCCTTGCCGGTGAGACCCGTGCGCCCGCGAGCGCGGTACGCAAGTCGGTGCTGATCGCCGCACCCGCGATCGCGCTGATGTTCATTCTTGGCACGGCGACGGTCGTCGCGTACATCCCGACCAACGACATCGACCTGATCGGGCCGATGCCACAGGTGCTCCGCGCCGGCTTCGGACCGTTCGGCATTGCGGGACCGCTGGTGACGATCGCGATCCTGATGACGCTGGCGATGCGAGTCGCCCAGGTCAGCGTGTCGTACACGGCGGTCACCCGCCTGCCGATGGTGGCCGGATGGGACCGCCTGCTTGCCCGGCTGGTTTTCGCGACTGCATCCGCGGTACCGGACCCCGGTCAACTCGATCGCGCTGGTTGGCGTATGTTCTTTCGTCATCTCGGTGCTGAGCCTGATCGGCGTCGGGCGGCAGGAGGCGTTCCAGTTGATCTTCAACGCCGGCGGCACTTTCTACGCATTGACATACCTGGTGATGTTCGCGATCCCGATCTTCGGCCTGCGGGGTGTGACGCCGCGGCCGCCGCGCTGGCTGCAGGCGGCGTCGTGGTCGGGCCTGCTGATGACGCTGCTTTACGTGGTGCTGTCCGTCTTTCCCGATCATCGATGTGACCAGCGTGACGACGTTCGCGCTTCAAGGTGGCGTCGATGATCGTGCTGATGAATCTGCTTGGCGTGGGAATCCTGGTGGCCGCCAGCCGGCGGTCGAAACGCATGCCGCAGGGAGCGTGACATGTCGAAATTCGCATCGGTGCTGTCGCATCGCCGCTGGATGATCGCCGTACTCGGGCTGGCCACGAGCGCGTACGTCACGCCCCGCGCGCCGCAGGGTCACGCGCTCGCCGGTGACTGGGACGTCTATATCGCGCTCAGTGCAACGCCACACTACGGCTTCGAAGGCTGGCGGCGCATGGGTTTCGCCCATTTTGCCGGCAGCGACTCCGGCAACGTCGGCTACCTGCGCCGGCGCACCGGCCAGCCGATCCTCACCGCGACCCGGGTCGCGACGAGCGGCGATTCGGTGGTGCTGACCGAGGACACGCGTGCCGTGATGCGCGCGGCGTGGCACGGCGATACGCTGATGGGGTTGCAGTGGAACAACGGCAAGCTGCAGGATCGCCGCTACCGGCTGGTACGCCGCGCCACACCGGGTGTGGTGGAGCACCGATTATCAGGTCTGGAAGATGCCGGCGTCGGATTCGCAGTATGCGACCGTCCTCGACACGACCACGCTGATGACCGCGCGCGATGGCGTCAAGCTCGAAACCTGGATCATGCGCCCGGTCGGGCCCGGCCCGTTCGGCGTGGTGATGCAGCGCTCCCCGTATCGCGCCAGCAATCCCGCCGCGGGCCGCTGGTGGGCATCGCGCGGCTACATCTACGTGGGACAGCTGGTGCGGGAACGCGGCAAGTCCACCGGCGACATCGCGGACTTCGGCGACTACAGCCACGACATGCAGGACGGCTACGACGCGGTCGAGTGGGCCGCGAAACTGCCCGGCAGCAATGGCAAGGTCGGCATGATCGGTCACTCCGACGAAGGGCGGCTGGTCTGGTTCGCCGCGGTGAGCAACCCGCCGCACCTCGCTGCCATCGCGCCATCCGCCGCGACCAGCGATCCGTGGCGGATCGTGCCCTACGCGGCGATGGCGTTCGGGCCGATCAACGTCGACTGGGTGTGCCTGATGAAGGGCCGCGACATGGCGACCAACACCGCCGAACTCGACATCGGCGAAGCCATCACGCATCTGCCGCTGTCGACGCTGCCGCAGCGACTCGGCTGCGGCGATGTCGCGATCTGGGATCGCTGGATCGCGCATCCGACGCTCGATGCGTACTGGCGCGCCCACGCCGCCACCACGTACATCGACCAGGTCAAGGCGCCCGCCCTTTCCCTCGCCGGCTGGCACGACGATTCGCGCGGACCGCTCGATTACACCGACGCATTGCTCAAGGTGCCGAATCATCCCGCGTGGCACCTGGTGATGGGCCCGCAGGCGCACAAGGGCGTCGACTATGTCGCGGGAGATTTCGGCCCCGAAGCGCGCTACAACTACCGCGACCTGCAGCTCCGCTGGTTCGACCACTATCTGCTGGGCAGGAACAACGGCGTCGACACGCTGCCGCCGGTCGACATCTTCGTGCAGGGGGACAACACGTGGCGCCAGGAACACGAGTGGCCGCTCAAGCGCGCCGTCGCCACCAACTGGTATGTGTCGTCGGCCGGCAACGCCCAGACCAGCGCCGGCAACGGCAGGCTCGACACCTTGCCGCCCAGGGGAGCCGCATCCGACACCTTCACGTACAACCCGGGTGATCCGACGCCGTTCCTGATCGACTCGCGCGAACTTGAAGAGTCGCTCAACGAGGACTACACCGCGCTCAACGCGTCGCGCAAGGACGAGCTGATCTTCACCTCGGCACCGCTCACCAAACCGATCGAAGTGACCGGTGAAATGTCGGCGACAGTGTACGCGGCGAGCGACGCGAAGGACACCGACTGGGGCATCATGCTGCTCGACGTCTTCCCCGACGGCCACGCGGAGCGGGTACAGGACGGGCTGGCGCGGGCGCGCTTCCGGAAGGGGATGGACAAGGAAGTCCCCCTCGTGCCGGGACAGGTCAACAAGTACGACATCGATCTCTGGTTCACGTCGAAAGTGTTCGAGCCGGGACACCGGCTGCGGGTGAGCATTTCGTCGGCACTCTTCCCCAAGTACGACCGCAACCTCAACACCGGCGGCAACAACGAGCGCGATTCGACCTTCGTGACCGCGCATCAGCGGATCCTGCACGACGCCGCGCATCCGACGCATGTGACGCTGCCGATCGTGGCGCGCTGAGCGAACCTCGCGCCGGGCTCCTGTCCGGTCGCATCGAGGTGCCCGTCACCCTTCGTTCGCGGCGGCGGTTTTCCTTCGATCCGCGGCTCCTGGAGTAGCTTGCTCCGCGCCGGATGACACGCCATTCCTGACGCCCACCCGCTCGCTCACCCAGGGACCGTCATGGCCGACCTGATCCCCGCCACCGATCACCGCCCGGCGCTCGTCGCCGGTTTCCTCGGCTGGACGCTCGACGCGTTCGACTTCTTCCTCGTGGTGATGTGCCTCGGCGCGATCGGCAAGGAATTCGGCAAGTCCGACGCGGCGGTGGCGCTCTCGCTTACGCTCACGCTGGCGTTCCGGCCGGTCGGCGCGCTGATTTTCGGCCTCGTCGCCGACCGCTACGGCCGGCGCATCCCGTTGATGATCGACCTGGTCTTCTTCTCGATCATCGAAGTGCTCACCGGCCTGGCGCCGACCTTCACCACCTTTCTCGTCCTGCGCGCACTCTACGGCATCGGCATGGGTGCGGAATGGGGTGTGGGTGCGTCGCTGGCGATGGAACACGCGCCGCCCAATCGGCGCGGCGTCCTGTCGGGACTGCTGCAGGAGGGCTACGCCTTCGGCTACCTCCTCGCCGCGGCGTGCTATTTCGTGATCTTCCCGCACTTCGGCTGGCGTCCGCTCTTCTTCATCGGCGGACTCCCCGCCCTGCTCGCCATCTATGTCCGCTCCCGTGTCAAGGAATCCGAGGTGTGGCAGAAGGTGCGCCACGTCTCGTGGAAGGCACTCTTCGGCGAGATCGGCGCCAACTGGAAGCTGGTGCTCTACGTCACGCTGCTGATGGCGATGATGAACGCGGCGTCGCACGGCACGCAGGATCTCTATCCCACCTTCCTGCAACGCGACTGGCACTTCACGCCGCACATGCGCGCCGCGTTGACCGCCTTCTCGATGCTTGGCGCGATCATCGGCGGCGTGGTCACCGGCGTGATCTCGGACCGGATCGGCCGGCGGCGCGCAATCGTCGGGGCCCTCCTGCTCGCCGTCGTCGCGGTCCCGCTCTGGGCATTCGCGCCCACACTGGCGCTGCTCTGGATCGGCGCCTTCGTCATGCAGTTCATGGTGCAGGGTGCGTGGGGCGTGATCCCGGCGCACATCACCGAACTCTCGCCCGACGGTGTGCGCGGTTTCCTTCCCGGCTTCGCCTACCAGTGCGGCGCGCTGCTCGCGGGGCTGATTCCGCTGCTCGAAGCGCGCGTGGCGCAGCAGGTGAGTTATGCGCGCGCGATGGCGAGCGTCGGCGCCGTGGTGTTCATCATGGCAGCGCTGGTTGCCTGGCTGGGCCACGAACGCAAGGCCGTGCGGTTCGCGGCGGGCCCCGACCATCCCGCCCGCTAGCAGGGCGAGACGCCCCGGTCATCTCCATTGCTCTGCTTTCGTTGCTCGTGTCGCACGACCCGCGTGCCACATCGTTCTCGGCATCAGTTCTTGACGAACGTCGCCTGCATCATCGTCACCCAGCTGTCGGGATCGAGCGTCACGTCGGCGGGCGCGGCCGCCATCGGAAAGGTGAAGTCGTTGTGCTGTTTGTCGACGACGACCCGGAGCGCAGGCGCCGAAGTCCCCACGCCGATGGCGATCGGCATCCGATAGAGACCCTGCGTCTGCGTCTGATCGAGTGTGACGTGCAACACCTTTGCGGTCGCATCGTAGTGCCAGGACCCGTTGAGCTGGAGCATGCCGCCGCGGTCGAGCCATTGCGGGAAGAACCAGGTGAGGTCTCGACCATCGGCCGGACAATCGGGATTGGCGGCGCAGGCGTCCTGCATGGCGCGCCGGAAGTCATCGCTGGTGGCGTTGCTGTTCCGGAACCGGGCGTAGTAGAGCCGGATCCCGTCCCAGAACGTCGGCGTGCCCACCACGCCCCGCAACATGTGCAGCACCTGCGCGCCGCCCTGGTAGATCTGCGCGTCGTTGGCAATCACCTGCGAAATGTTCTGCAGGTGCTGGTGCACAATGGTGGACTGGGGATGCGCCTGCGCATAGCGGATGGCGCTCGCCGCGCTGCGGCGGATGCCGTTGAGGTACGCGTCGTGGCCGTCCTGGAACTCCTGGTACAGCAAGGCGAAGTACGTGGCGAAGCCCTCGCTCAGCCAGACGTCGTCCCAATCGCTCTCGCTCACGGAGTTGCCGAAGTACTGGTGCGCCATTTCGTGCGCCAGCAGTTGCCGGCCGGGAACGCCGTTGTAGCCGTAGAAGATGTCGGACGCCAGCTCCATCCCGCCGCCGACCGTGTTCGCCTGCACCTGCGCCAGCTTTTCGTACGAGAACGGACCGATATGATCGATGTAGAACTCCAGGATCGGCTGCGTGAAGGTCGCGAATCCCTTGAGCCCGCTGTCGCGCTCCTGCGGAAACACCCACGATGACATCGCGATGCCGTGATAGTCGCCGAAATAGTCGACCGCGTAGGGCGCAGCCGCGAGCGAGAACTCCCACGTCGGAATCGGCACCTTCTCGTCCCAGGTGGTGCGCCGCATGCCATTGGGGAGGTCGAGTTCCTGCACCAGCAGGCCGTTCGAGATGACCTGGTATTTCGCGGGCGCCGTGATCGTCATCGTCTTGGGCGCCTTCATCGAGATGTGGTCGATGGTCGCGAGCCAGTCGTGCGCCAGGTTGGGCCAGTCGTTGCTGACGAACGAACGAGCGCCGTACTTGTTGTTGCCGATCCGGAAGCCGGTGGCCGGCATGCCGTGATACGCGAGCGACAGCGACACGTGCTCGCCCGCGTGCGACGGCGACGCGAATGTGATGTGCAGCACGTCGCCGTGCTGCGCGAAGGTCAACGGTCGATCGCCGTCGGTGACGCTGGTGACCGTCATGCCGGTGCTGGCCCCGCCGCCCGTGTTGGCCTGCCCCGACAGCGCGTTCGCTCCGCCGCGCCCGACGCAGGGGTCCCCCGGCTCCGCCGGCGCGGCGCCCGCGGGACGCGGCCCGCAGAGATCGAGATCGATCCCCGCGATGCCCGCGCGCGTGAGATCGACGTCGACCACTTCCTGCATGCGGATCTCGTCGGTCGTGTCGGTGAGCACCAGGTCGAACGTGTAGTGCGTGATCGTGATGCCCGGCTGGCGTGGGTAGCTGTCCTGCGCCGGTGCCGCGCGCACGATCATGCTCAAGGCCCCGAAGGTGAGCGCGATAATCAACGCACGGCGAGCGATCCGGTCCGGTGGGGTGTGCATGACAATCCTCATGTCGGGCGTGAAGGTCGTGCAACCAATATGGCAGTTTGGCGGGGCGCAGGGCGACATCCGGCGGCCGCCGGGGCGCGGGCTCGATGCCGCGTCGCTAACATTCCGCGGTCACGAATGAGGAGTCCGCCATGCGCTTCCAACCCGTTGCCCTGACGCTGCTTCGCATCGCGGCAGGCGCCGCCTACTTCACCCACGGTGCCCAGAAGATCTTCGGCTGGTTCGGCGGCTTCGGACCGGACGGCGGTCATGCGGTGTACCTCAGCCGCTTCGGCGCCGCCGGGGCGATCGAGGTGATTGCGGGAGCGGCGCTCATCCTCGGTCTCGGCACCCGCGTGGTGGCCTTCATCGCCTCGGGCGAGATGGCGGTGACGTATTTCTGGATGCATGCCGGCCCCGCCGGCAGCCTGTGGTGGTGGCGGAATCACGGCGAGCTGCCGCTGCTGTATTGCTTCATCTGGCTGCTGTTCGCCGCCTGTGGCGCGGGACCGTTCAGCGTCGATGCCGCGTGGCGGCAACGAGCGGGCGGAACCACGGCCTGAGGACGGCAGGCCATCCCCGCCCTGCTTCCCTCCTTCTCGCCTTATCGCCTTCTCTCCTTCTCTCCTTCTCTCCTTCTTTTCCTCGGTCACGTGGCCGGCCGACGATCACTGTCATGTCACGCTACCAGCGCGCCCAGAGCACGCCGACCAATCCCAGTACCGTCAATCCGAATGCCGGCAGCACCTTTCGTTGCAGCGGACGCGGGCCGGTCGCGATCACGATTGCCGCCTTGGCGACGGTGTTCGTGAGGATGCCGATCCCGATGCCGCGCGCCGCCGTCGCGGCGATCACGGCACCGCCGGGGAGGCGCGCCATCGACGCCGTCAGCGCGTCGAGGTCGGCCAGTCCGAACACCACGGATGATCCGACGATCCCGGCCGAGCCCCAATGGGCGCGCGCATAGCCGACGGCGAGGAACACGATCTCGAGGACGACGGCAATCTGCAGTGCCGCCCCGAGCCGCAACGGATTCCTGGGCTCGGGCACCGACTCGATCACGGTCGAACGCTCGCGCCAGAGGACCAACGTGCTGATGCCCCCGATCAGCAGCGCGGGAATCGCGTAGATGAGCGCCGCGCGCGCGACCAGAGGATTCAGCAGAATCGTCAACAGCAGCAGACGCAGCGGCAGTGCAGTCGACGCCGCCACGGTGCCCACCGCGAGCCCGTCGAGCTGGGTCGGTTCGCGGCGGCTCAGTTCGGAGAATTGCAGCGTCAGCACGGTCGATGAGATGAACCCGGCCAGCAGCCCGGTGACGCCGTAGCCGCGCGTCGAGCCGAGCAGCCGGCGGGCGACGTACGACGCGCCGTTGATGGCGGTGAGCAGCAATACCAGTGCCCAGAGCGCGCGCGGCCGGATATCGAAGAACGCGTGAAACGGTCCGGAAGGCAGCAGCGGCAGCACGACGAGCGCGAGCACCAGGAATTCCAGCCCGGCGTGCATCTCCTGTTGCCCGATCCGGCCGACGATCCCCGGCAGCCGTCGCTGGCCGCCGAGCACGAAGACAACCACGGCGCCGGCACCGGCCACGAGCTTGAGATCGCTCTGCGCCGCTAGCGCGCCCAAGCCGAGCACTACGAGTGCCGCGACACCGGTGGTGGCGTCGAACGTCCGGCGCTGACGCAGCGACGCGGTTGCGTAGCCGATGACGCTGAGCAGCACGCCGCCGCCCAGCAGCAGCGCAGCAATGGTCACGCTGTCCTGCGTGGCGAGCAATCCCGCCACGCCGCCGAGCATCGCGAGCAGGAGGAAGATCGGCGTGCCGGCGTACCGCTGCCGCGGACTGGCCGCTGGTTGCGACCACTCGCGTTCGGTGCCCACCGCGAGACCGATCAGCGAGGCGACGGCAAGTCGCCCGGCCATGTCGAGCGCAGAAATGTGATTCAACCGCGACCCGTCGTCGCAATGTGCCCGTGCAGCCCGGTGCTGCCGCCCGCTGGGTTGGTCACGAGGCGTGCGTGGCGATCTGCGTTCGCACGCTGCGCACGATCATGGCTTCCTCATCGGTGTGCATCACGCGGACGACCACAGCGCTGGCATCGCCGGAGACCACGGCCTCGCCGGCCTGGTTGCGGGTCGGGTCGAGCGACAGGCCGAACGTGCCTAGGCCACTCCCAATGCGCTGACGGATTTCGGGAGCGTGCTCGCCGATGCCGCCGGCGAAGATCAGCGTGTCGACGCCATCGAGGGCTGCCGCAAACGCGCCAATCTGCTTGCGCAGCTGATAGCAGAAGACGTCGACGGCGAGCGCGGCACGCGCGTCGTGTGACTGTCGAGCCAGCAATTGCCGCATGTCGCCGGAGCCGCCGAGCGCCAGCATCCCGCTCTCGTGGTTGAGGATGTGACTGACCGCCGACCAGTCACCGCCGGCGAGCTGCACCAGCCGCAGCACGACGCCGGGGTCGAGATCGCCACTCCGTGTCGCCATCGGCACGCCACCCGTTGGCGTGAAGCCCATGCTGGTGTCGATGCTCCGACCGCGGTGCACGGCGGTGATGCTGGAGCCACCGCCCAGGTGCGCGATGATGACTCGGCCCTGCGCCGTGGGGACACCGGCGGTCCGCGCCAACTCTTCCATCAGGAAGGCGCACGACAGGCCGTGAAAACCAATCCGCGCCAAGCCCGCTGCGGTGTAACGCTCGGGAATCGGCAGCGTGCGCGCAACGGCCGGCATGGTGCGGTGGAACGCGGCATCGAAGCAGGCGAACTGGCGCACGGCAGGGCAGCGCGACCTGAGCGCGGTCATCAGGGCGATTTCCGCCGGCAGATGTTCCGGATCGGTGGCCGCCGCCTGTTGCAATTCCGCCAGCAACGGTGGCGTCAGTTCGGCGACCGCGTCGCGACGCGCGCTGAGCACCACGCGATGGCCCACGGCGTCGAGCGACGCGAGATCGCCGTGGCGCGCAAGGTCGTCGAGCAGCGCCGGAATCGCGGCGGCGTTGCCCTCCACGGCGCCTCGCAGCGGGGCGTCGACCGCGACGTTGCCGTCCCAGGCGTACTTGATGCTCGAAGAGCCGGCGTTGAGCGCGAGGATCCCGCCGCGCAGTGCCTCCGTGGTTGCCACGATCCGGTATCTCCTTCGATTTGGTGCCTTGGAAAATCGCCACGCCAAGGGTAACGTGGGGCCGGTTGGAGGCAACGTGGACAGGCAATCGACAGCACGCACCAGCATCGCGGCGTCTCATTCGGCCGCGGTCCCCGATGACATGCTCACCCGGATCGACGCGTGGTGGCGCGCCGCCAATTATCTCGCGGTGGGTCAGATCTACCTGCTCGACAATCCCTTGCTGCGCACCCCACTGGCGCTGCACCACATCAAGCCGCGATTGCTGGGGCACTGGGGCACCACGCCGGGGCTCAACCTGGTCTACGCCCATCTCAATCGGGTCATCACGCAGTACGACGTCGACATGATCTTCGTTGCCGGTCCCGGCCACGGCGGGCCGGCGGTGGTGGCGAGCACGTACCTCGAAGGAAGCTACAGCGAGCTCTATCCCCAGGTGTCACAGGATGAGCGTGGACTGCAGCGGCTCTTCAAGCAATTCTCCTTTCCCGGCGGCATTCCGAGTCATGCGGCGCCGCAGACCCCCGGCTCGATCCACGAGGGCGGCGAGCTGGGCTACTCGTTGTCGCACGCGTATGGCGCCGTATTCGATCACCCCGAGCTGGTGGCGGCGTGCGTGATCGGCGACGGCGAGGCGGAGACCGGTGCGCTCGCGACCAGCTGGCATTCGAACAAGTTCCTCAATCCGGCGCGCGACGGCGCCGTGCTGCCGATCCTGCACCTCAACGGCTACAAGATCGCCGGGCCGACCGTGCTCGCGCGGATCGGCCGCGACGAACTCGACGCGCTCCTGCGCGGCTACGGCTACGAGCCGATCACGGTGGAGGGTGCCGATCCGTTCGAGGTGCACCGCGCGCTGGCCGATGCGCTGGATGTGGTGATCGCCCGGATCCGCGCGATCCAGTCGGAGGCACGCCACGGTGGATTCCGCGAGCGTCCCCGCTGGCCGATGCTGATCTTGCGCACGCCCAAGGGGTGGACCGGCCCGGGCGTCGTGGATGGCGTGCAGGTGGAAGGAACCTTTCGCGCGCATCAGGTACCGCTGGCCAACTTTGCCGAAGCGCCGGCACACATCGCGCAGCTGGAAGCCTGGCTGCGGAGCTACCGGCCGCAGGAATTGTTCGACGACGCCGGCCGCGTGCGCAACGACATCCTGACGCTCGCCCCGCTCGGCGACCGGCGCATGGGCGCCAACCCCGCCGCCAATGGCGGCCGCCTGCTGCGCGATCTGCGATTGCCGGCGCTCGACGCGTATGCCGTGCCGGTGACGGCCCCCGGCGCGGTCGCGGTGGGCGCAACGCACGTGCAGGGCGCGCTGATTCGCGACGTCATGCAGGCGAATCCCGACAACTTCCGCGTCTTCAGCCCCGACGAGACGTCGTCGAACCGGTGGCAAGCGGTGTTCGATGTCACGTCACGGTGTTCGGTGGCGACCGTGGTGCACGATGACGACCATGTCGCCGCCGACGGTCGCGTCATGGAAATGTTGAGCGAGCATCAATGTCAGGGGTGGCTCGAAGGGTATCTGCTGACGGGACGGCACGGCTTCTTTTCGTGCTACGAGGCGTTCGCGCACATCGTCGATTCCATGTTCAATCAGCACGCCAAGTGGCTCGACGCGTCGCGCCGGATCCCGTGGCGGAAGCCGATCGCGTCGCTCAATTATCTCCTCTCGTCGCACGTCTGGCGCCAGGATCACAACGGCTTCAGCCATCAGGATCCCGGGATGCTCGATGTCGTGGTCAACAAGAAGGCGGCGGTGGTGCGGGTGTATCTGCCGCCCGACGCCAACACCCTGCTCGCGGTGACCGATCACTGCCTGCGCAGTCGCAACTTCGTCAACGTGGTCGTGGCGGGCAAACAACCGGAGCCGCAATGGCTCGATCTCGCCGCGGCCATCGAACACTGCCGCGCAGGCGCGAGTATCTGGCGCTGGGCCGGCACGCGCGGGGCGGGCAAGCCCGACGTGGTGATGGCCTGTTGCGGCGACGTGCCGACGCTCGAAACGCTGGCCGCGGTGACCATCCTGCGCGAACGGATCCCGTCGCTGCGCATCCAGGTGGTCAACGTGGTCGACCTGATGTGCTTGCAGCCGCAGACCGAGCACCCCCACGGCCTGAGCGACGCGGCGTTCGATGCGCTGTTCCCGCCGGAGGTGCACACCATCTTCGCCTTTCACGGCTATCCCTGGTTGATCCACCGCCTCACCTACCGGCGGCACTACCACGACCTGCTGCACGTTCGCGGCTACAAGGAGCAGGGCACCACGACCACACCGTTCGACATGGTGGTGCTCAATGATCTGGATCGCTTCCATCTGTCGCTCGACGTGGTCGAGCGGGTGCCGTCGCTGGCGGCACTGATTCCGGAGCATCGGCAATGGGTGACGGCAAAGATCGCCGAGCATACCGCCTGCATCCACCAGCGTGGCGAAGACCTGCCGGAGGTGCAAGGCTGGCGCTGGACCGCGCCGTGACGGCGCGATGCCCGATGCTCCGCGCGTCGGCGAAGCGTTGCATCCGTCAAGCACGCGCCGGCGTCATTGCCCTGCCGGCGGCTGCCAGAGCTCGACCTTGTTCCCCTCGGGATCGATGACCCAGCCGAACGTGCCGTAGTCGGAGTCGTCGATCTTGTCGAGGACATTACAGCCTTCGGCCTTGAGCGCCGCGATCAGGGCATGCAGGTCTTCCACACGGTAATTCACCATGAACGCGGCGGTACTCGGCGCAAACTGGTTGGTGGTTTCCGGCGCGATCAGCCACGCGGTCGTGCCGCCGACGGGCTTGCCGTCGTCGTCGACCCAATCGAACGCGGCACCGCCCCACGGCTGCACATCGACACCGAGATGATCCTTGTACCATGCCTGTAGCGCGGCGGCATCCCTGGCCTTGAAGAAGATCCCGCCAATACCGGTGACTCGCTTCATCGGACGCTCCGCTGATGTATTGAGTGTAGTGTGCCCGGACAATGCCCCGGGTCATGCTGCGGCGACGTCGCGATGAGCGCCCCGCCGAGGAGGCCGAAGACGAGGACCGGTTTGCGCACGCCGGAATTTCGCGGCCCGGCGCGCTCGGCGCCAGCGAGGGGGGAGTGTCGTCGAAACCGGCAGGTTCCCCCGCTCGCTAGATTCCCGTCACTCACCAATCAGGATGCACCGTCCATGCGCCTGCCGACCCTCGCCTCGATGCTCCTCGCGCTGAGTTGTGCGCGCGCCGTTGGCGCCGCGGCGCAAACGGCCGCACCCGACACTTCTTCCGACCCGTTCCTCTGGCTCGAGGCGCAGCATGGCGCCCGCGCCATGGCGTGGGTCGACTCGCAGAACGTCCGGACCATGGGCGTGCTGGAGCAGGATCCGCACTACGCCGGGCTTTATCGTGATGCAGTCGCGATTGCCCAGGCGAGCGATCGCATCCCCGGGGTGAGTTTCATCGGCGGCGCGCTGTACAACTTCTGGCAGGACAGCGCGCACGTGCGCGGCATCTGGCGGCGCACCACGCTGGCGAGCTATCGCACGCCGCACCCCGATTGGACGACCGTGCTCGACCTCGATTCACTGGCGCGCACCGAACGCGCCAACTGGGTCTGGGAAGGCGCCAATTGTGCCATGCCGGCCGAACGCCGCTGCATGATCTCGCTTTCCGACGGCGGCGAAGATGCGATCACCGCCCGCGAATTCGACCTCGGCACGCGCAACTTCGTCGCTGGCGGATTCGTACTCCCGCACGGGAAGCAGCGATTTGCGTGGATGGGCACCGACACGCTGCTCGTGTCCCGCGAATGGGCGCCCGGAGACCTCACCGCGTCGGGTTATCCGTACATCGTCAAGCGGGCTGTGCGTGGTCAATCGCTGGCGAATGCGACCGAAATCTTTCGCGGCACGGCCACCGATGGCGGCTACGGTGTCACGCCCGTGACGGCGTGGGATGGCGCGGGACATCACGCGACCGTCATCCTGCGGCCAATCAGCACGTTCGAAGCCGAGACGTATCTTGTCACACCGACCGGCGTGACACGACTCGCCGTTCCGCTCAAGAGCAACCTTGTCGCGGTGGTCGACGGGCAAGTCGTGGTCAAGCTCTCGGAGACCTGGGACGCAGGGGCGACGCCGATCCCGACCGGATCGCTGGCGTCGTTCGATCTGGCGCAGGCGATCAACGATCCGGCGCATCTCCGGCCGATCGCCGTGTTTACCCCGGGCCCACGGGAATCGGTGGACGGTGCCGCGTCGACGCGCCACCAGCTGGTCGCCGCCATCTATCAGAACGTGCGCGGTCGCATCTTCGTCTTCTCGCGTGCCGCCAACGGGACCTGGTCCAGCAAGCGGCTCGCCTTCCCCGACAACCTCGCCACCAGTGTCGTCGATGCCGACATTCACGGTGATGAGGCGTTCGTCTCGGTCACCGGGTTTCTCACGCCCACGAGCTTGTGGGAAGCCGACACGCGGACCGATGCCGTGGCGTCACGCAAGACACTCCCGGCGCAGTTCGACGCATCGCGGTACGCAGTCGAGCAACTCGAAGCAACATCGAACGACGGCACCCGCGTTCCCTATTTCGTGGTGCATCCGATACAGATGAAGATGGACGGGTCGAATCCCACCATCCTGACCGCGTACGGCGGGTTCGAAGTGTCGATGTTGCCGAGCTACTCGGCGATGACGGGCAAGCTGTGGCTCGAGCATGGTGGCGTGTTCGTCCTCGCCAACATCCGCGGCGGCGGTGAGTTCGGTCCGGCGTGGCACGAGGCGGGACTCAAGACCCACCGCCAGGTGATCTACGACGACTTCGCCGCCGTCGCGCGCGACTTGCTCGCTCGCCACGTCAGCAGCACCCCGCATCTCGGCATCATGGGGGGGTCCAACGGCGGCTTGCTGATGGGTGTCGAGCTGACCGAGCATCCCGACCTGTGGGGGGCGGTGGACATCCAGGTGCCCCTGCTCGACATGTTGCGCTACGAGAAAATCGACGCCGGTGCGTCATGGGTCGGGGAATACGGCAGCGTCTCGGACCCGGCGGAACGCGCCTTCCTCGCGTCGATTTCTCCCTACCAGAACCTGCGCGCGGGGGTGACCTATCCGGAGCCGTTGATCTGGAGCACCACCAAGGACGATCGCGTCGGTCCCCAGCATGCGCGCAAGTTCGCGGCGAAGATGGCCGCGATGGGTGACCCCTATCTGTTCTTCGAGGTGACCGAAGGTGGCCACGGCTCGGGCGCCAATCTCAAGGAACGCGCGCACACGACCGCGCTGGAGTTCACCTACTTCGCCCGAAAGTTGATGCAGTAAGAGCTTGCAGGCCGCGATGATCGAATCCGCCGAGCAGGTAATGCGAGAATCACCCGCTGTTGCCGTCGGAGCTTTCCATGACTGAATCACCGCAGTCGTTCGCCGCCCCGCTCGACCGGCGCAATTTCCTCGCGTCGCTGGGTGCCATGTCGGCGCTCGGCGTGATTTATCCGGCGTTGCCAGCGATGGCCCGGGAGCGCGGCATCGCCCCCGGCTCGCACGACTTCATGTTCGCACCCGGGCTCACCTACCTGCAAACCGGATCGCTCGGACCCACGCCGCGGCCGGTGATGGAACGCACCATCGCCGCATGGCACGATCTCGAACTCAACCCGGTGGTCTACGGCTATGGCATCCAGGAAAAGGCGATGGACGCGGTGCGCACCAAAGCCGCGGCGTTCCTCAACTGCCAGACCAGCGAACTGGTGCTGACCAAGTGCACCACCGATGGCATCAATTCGGTGGCGCAGGGGATGACGTTCGCACCCGGCGACCGGATCCTCACCACCGACCAGGAACATCCGGGCGGCCGGGTCGGCTGGAACTACGCCGCGCGACGGTCCGGCGCCGTGATCGATGTGGTGGCGATCCCGGCCGGGGATCACGACACCGACGCGATCGTCGATCGGTTTGCGCAGCAGATCACGCCGCGCACGCGGGTGCTGTCCTTCTCACACCTGCTCACGTCGCACGGCCTGCGGATGCCGGTGGCAGAGCTGTCGGCGCTGGCGCGTGCACACGGGTGCATCGCGGTGGTCGACGGCGCGCAGGCCGTGGGTGGCATCGCCGTCGACGTCAAGGCACTCGGCTGCCACGCCTACGCCACCAGCGGCCACAAATGGTTGCTCGCGCCCAAGGGCACCGGATTGCTCTATCTCAGCGAAGAGCTGGGTCGTACCGTCGATCCGGTCGCACTCGAAAGCGGACGCGCAGCCTACTCGGAATCGTCGGGGGTGACGAACATTCCGGGCGTGCTCGGGCTCGGTGCCGCGATCGATTACAACCTGGGCATCGGCACGGCGAACATCGAGGCGCACAACCTCGACCTGGCGCGCCGCGTGCACGAGGGCCTGCAGGCGCTGCCCGCGGTCGATGTCGTCAGTCCGCCGCCGGGACCGCGCGCCTCACCGCTGGTGAGCTATCGGCTTCCTGAGGCGGTCGATGCCGGCGCGCTCTACCACCGGCTCTTCGACCGGCACAAGGTCGTGGTGAAGGTGGTGCCGAAGGATTGGTTCAACGGACACCGCATCTCGACGCATCTCTTCAATTCGGGGCGGGACGTGGAAAGGCTGATCGCCGCGTTGAGAGAAGAGCTGGCGTAGCGTCACTGATGGGTTGAACGTGGCAGGCGACAGTCGCGCCATCGCGAGTCGCGAACGTCCCGCCTTGCCCTTCCCTACATTCCGCCGCACCATTGTTCCCATGACCAGACCACGCCCGCCGTTTCCGCGCCGCGAATTCATGAAGCGCACCGCAATGGCACTCGGCACCATTGGCGCGGCCGGTGTGCCAGGCGTCGCCGCGGCTGAAACACCCGAAGCCGGTGACGAGCAACGCCCGGCGCTCGCGCCGCGCGAGTTCGACGGGACGTATCGCGGCCCGCAGCTCAATCGCGTCGCCTTCCCGATGGGGGGCATTGGCGCCGGAATGATCTGCCTCGAGGGTCTCGGTGCGCTGTCAGAAATCTCGATTCGCAACAGCCCCGACGTGTTCAATGAACCGTGCCTCTTTGCGGCGGTGCATGTGAACGGCGCCACTCCCGCCGCGCGCGTGCTCGAAGGTCCGGTGCCCGGCTGGAAGGTGTTCGGTGCGCGCGGATCCGCGCAGGGCGATGGCGGATCGACCTTCGGACTGCCACGATTTGCCGACGCGGAGTTCCGGGCACGCTTCCCGTTTGGCGTCGTCACGCTGCACGACCCGGAAATGCCGCTCTCGGCCGAGATCACCGGCTGGAGTCCGTTCGTTCCCGGCGATGCCGACAATTCGTCGCTGCCGGTCGCGGCGCTGGAGTACCGTTTGACGAACACGTCGCGCCGGCGCCTGTCGGGAATTTTCTCGTTCAACGCGCGCAACTTCCTGCCCGTCGACGACAAGGATCTGCATGGCGTACGTGCGGCCCAGAACGGGTTCACGCTCTGGTCGACCGGTCCGGCCGGGATGCCGTGGCGGGACGCCGCCTTCGAGGCCACCGTCGACGACGTGCATGCCACCACCAATTGCGCCTGGTTTCGCGGCGACTGGTGGGATCCGCTCACGATGGCGTGGAAGGATGTCGAATCGGGCACGATCGTCGAACGTGCGCCGCTTACGTCGGGCGAACCGTCCCCCGGCGCATCGGTTTTCGTACCGTTCACTCTCGCACCCGGCGCCAGTCATACCGTCACACTGCGGCTGGCGTGGTATGCGCCGCAATCGCACCTCCGCGAGGGACGAGATCCGGTACCACCGCCGGCGTCGATGCCGGTGGCCGAGCAGTTCCACCGCCCCTGGTACGCGGGACGATTCAGCGACATCGACGCGGTGAGCGGCTACTGGCGCGACAACTACGGCAGGCTGCGTGACGCGACGCGACAGTTCCGGGACGCGTTCTACGACACCACGCTCCCGCCCGAGGTAATCGAGGCGGTCGCCGCCAATCTCGCGATCCTCAAGTCGCCCACGCTGCTGCGCCAAACCGATGGACGGCTGTGGGCCTACGAGGGCTGCGCCGACGCGAACGGCTGCTGCTTCGGCAACTGCTCGCACGTGTGGAATTATGCGCAGGCGATCCCGCATCTCTTTCCGCACCTCGAACGCAGCATGCGCGAAACGGAATTCGGCCCGTCGCAGGACGAGCGCGGCCATCAGGCGTACCGTTCCGCGCTCCCCATCCGCCCGATCGTCCACGACGAGCCGGCCGCGGCCGACGGGCAGCTGGGCGGGATCATGCGCGTGTACCGCGAGTGGCGCATCAGCGGCGACACCCGCTGGCTCAACTCGCTGTGGCCCAGGGTGCGACGGTCGCTCGACTACTGCATCGCGACGTGGGATCCCGATCACAAGGGATGGCTGGTCGAACCGCATCACAACACGTATGACATCGAGTTCTGGGGTCCCGATGGCATGTGCACCAGCATCTATCTGGGTGCGCTCCAGGCTGCTGTGCTCATGGGCACCGCGCTGCACGATGACGTGTCACGCTACGCCCAACTGCACGACGCCGGCACCGCGCTGGCCAACCGCGATCTCTTCAACGGCGAGTATTACATCCAGCGTGTCGAGTGGACGACCTTGCACGCGGCGCATGACGGGACCGATCCGTTCGGGTTGCGCGACTATTCGCCCGAAGCACGCGCCGTCTTCGACGCCGAGGGACCCAAGTACCAATACGGTCCCGGCTGCCTGTCCGATGGGGTGATCGGAGCCTGGCTCGCGTTGGTGACGGGCGTGGGATCGATCATGGATCCCGGGAAAGTGAAGCGTCACCTGGCGGCCATCCATCGCTACAACTTCAAGACGAACCTCGCTGATCACGCCAACCCGCAGCGGCCCAGCTTCGCGCTCGGCACCGACGGCGGCGTGCTCCTGTGTACCTGGCCGCACGGCGGCGCGCTGTCGTTGCCGTTCGTCTACTCGGATGAAGTCTGGACCGGGATCGAATACCAGGTCGCGTCGCACATGATCCTGGCGGGGATGACGGCCGCGGGCCTCGAGGTCGTGCGAACCTGTCGCGCGCGATATGATGGCCGGGTGCGCAATCCATTCGACGAGTACGAGTGCGGCCATTGGTACGCGCGCGCCCTGTCGTCGTACGCGCTGCTCCAGGCGCTGAGCGGAGCCCGCTACGACGCGATCGACCGCACGCTGCATCTGCAGCCGGCGATCGCCGGTGATTTTCGCGCGTTCCTGTGCACCGCGACCGGCTACGGCACGGTGGGCGTGCGCCAGGGCAAGCCATTTCTGGACGTGAAATCGGGGACGATTCCGGTGGACGCGATCCGGTATCGAACCTGACGTCGCGTCGGCGCTGCGACGGGCGCAGCGCCCGCGCTCAGGCGTCCCGGTGCGTCGGCACCGGAGGCGCCGGCTGAAATGCGTCGAGACGGCTGAGCGTCAGTCGCCACGCGGCGTCGTTCCGCTCAATCAACGCGGGGACCGCTCGTACCGCACTGTCCAGCACTGTCGGCGACGCTTCCGCGCGGAGGTTGACGATAATTCGGCCGCGGTCGATCGGGCGAGCGAGGCGCGACGACACTTCGGGCGTTCGCGCCGTCGCGGTGAGTTGGATGGCCGCCACAGCCGCGCCTTCATCCCGTCCTGTGCTCGGACTCAGGGAATTATCGGCCTGTTCGGCGGCCAGCGTCATCTTGAGGTGGGCGATCGCAACGCCCTGTTCGCGAAGTCGCTGGTGCACCGCGCGCATCACGGCGAGCAACAAGGCATCCCCGTCGCGCGGGCTCGCTGCACGAACATCGAACCCGGCGTTGAGCCAGCCGAGACGCGCTTCACCGGCCGCGTAGCGGTGGTAGTCGATGTCGAGCGCGTCGTGCCGCCGCGGCGCTCCGTAAAGCAACTCCGTGAACCAGGGTTGCAGGCCACTCCCATGACGCACGGATACCGGAAAGATCCGGGCCGATGGCGCGCGATCGCGCAGTGCGGTCAGGAGTTCGTCCACGGCGGCGGCCGGGAGCAGGTCGCACTTGTTGAGGACGAGCAGGTCGGCTTCCTCGATCTGCTTGATATAGAGGTAGGTGACGTCGGTGGACCAGGCGTCGGCACTGTCGAGTCCCAGAACGCCGCGTGCGCACACGGCGTCGATCACCACGCTGAGCGGTGCCACCGTCATCGTGTCGCCGACCATCCGGCGCATCGGCGCCGTCACCGTCGCCGCCAGATCGGTGCAGCTTCCCACCGCCTCGGCGACGATCACGTCCGGTCGCACCGCGGCGCCGAGCCGCGATGCCGCACCGAGCAGGGCATCGAAGCGGCAGCAGAAGCAACCGCCGGTGATCTCTTCGGTGGCAAGCCCGTGCGCGCGCAGCAGCGTCGTGTCGACCAGATCCTCGCCCTGATCGTTGGCGATGCACGCAACGCGGATGCCCTGGTCGGCGAGCCACCCCGACAAGGCGACCACACCAGAGGTTTTCCCCGCGCCCAGAAAGCCGCCCAGGACGATCAGGTGTGGTTGCGTCATGGCATTTCCTTGCGGCTACTGGCGATACAGCCGGTCGAGGATACAATATGATTCACCGCCGCGCCACGTGGCGAATGTTCCGTGTCGTTTCCCCAATGCGCTACTGATCCAGGATCGCCCATGACTGACCGCGACATCATGCTGGTGGCCAGCGGCGATTCACGCCCCGCGGCCAACCGGATCTGCTGGCCCGCACAGCAGGCGCTCGAGGCCGACGTGATGCGGGTGTTCGCGCACCACGGCGCCCGCATCGTCCGCGGCGATCCGGTCGATGCCGTGCGCGGACATGGCTTCATCGACGGTCAGGCGCGCGGCATCGAGGTCTTCCGCCACATCGACGCCGACGCACCGCTCGTCGTGGCCGAAGCGGTCTGGCAGTACACCAGTCACGTGCTGCCCGGGTTGACCCGCCACCGCGGCCCGATTCTCACGCTCGCCAACTGGAGCGGCCAGTGGCCCGGGCTCGTCGGCATGCTCAATCTCAACGGGTCGCTTACCAAGGCCGGCATCCGCTACAGCACGATCTGGAGCGAGCACTTTACCGACGCGTTCGCGCGTGACGCGATCGGCGCGTGGCTTCGCACCGGCCAGATCGTCCACGCCATGCCCCGTGCGGAACCCTTCGACGCCGCACGGGTCGACCCCGATCTCGCCGCTGATGCCGATCGCGGTGCTACGCTTGGCAACGCACTGCGCCGCGACCAGGCGTTGCTCGGTGTCTTCGACGAAGGCTGCATGGGGATGTTCAACGCGATCATTCCCGATCTGGCGCTGCACCGGATCGGCCTGTTCAAGGAGCGGCTGTCGCAGAGCGCGCTGTACGCAGCGATGCAGGACGTTCCCGAGGCGCGCGCGCGCGCCCACTACGGCTGGCTCGTGCAGCGGGGGATGCGCTTCGTCCTCGGCCGCGACGACGCCAGCGAACTCACCGAGGCCCAGGTGCTCGAGGGGTTGCAGATGTACGACGCGGCGGTGCGCATGGCGCACGCGTCTGGCTGCGCCGCCATCGGCATCCAGTACCAGCAGGGCCTCAAGGACACCTGTGTCGCATCCGACCTGACCGAGGGCCTGCTCAACAACCCCGACCGCCCGCCGGTCCGCGGCGATGACGGGACCGTGCTCTTCGACGGCGACGCCGTGCCGCACTTCAACGAGGTGGACGAGTGCGCCGGTGTCGATGCGCTGATCACGAACCGCGTCTGG
Organism: uncultured Gemmatimonadales bacterium; assembly: GCA_963796635.1. Lineage (GTDB taxonomy): Bacteria > Gemmatimonadota > Gemmatimonadetes > Gemmatimonadales > GWC2-71-9 > Palsa-1233. The sequence goes on along the minus strand of CAWCMH010000001.1, from coordinate 452,256 downwards.
TGCGATATGGGACTCGATCCATCGACCACGCTCCACGACATCCGCTGGGGCGCGCACGTCGCCGAACGCGGCGTCGATGAGTTCGTGTGGGTGTTCGAGATCTCCGGGGCGGCCCCGGCGTCACATTTCATCGACGGCTATGCTGGTGCCACCGGCGAGCGCCAGCCGGCGATGTATTTCCCGCGCGGCGGCTCGACACTCAAGGGCGTCAGCCGGCCCGGCGAGATCGTCTGGAGCAGGATTCACGTCGACGCGGGCGGCGACGGCCTGTCGATGGACATCGGCCGCGGCGGCGTAGTGGAGTTGAGCGCCGCGGAAACCAACCGTCGCTGGCAGGCGACCACGCCGCAATGGCCGATCATGCACGCAGTACTGTACGGTGTCGGTCGCAACGAGTTGATGGCGCGGCATCAGTCGAATCACATCCAGGTGGTCTACGCACCCGACGCTGCGACGGCGCGACGCGCGCTGGTGCGCAAGGCCGCGACGGCGCAGGCGATGGGCATCACCGTGCACCTCGTCGGCGATCTCGATGATGCGCTCGACCGTCATCAGGTGGCCGCGCGTGGGTGACCATCCCCCCGTGCTGAGCGCGCATCACATCTCGAAGCAATATCCCGGCGTGCAGGCGCTCGCCGATGTCGGCTTCGACGTCCGTGCGGGTGAAGTGCACGCGCTGATCGGCGAGAACGGTGCCGGCAAGTCGACCCTGGTCGGCGTCCTCGGCGGCGCGATCACCGACTTTCAGGGAGATGTGATCGTGGATGGCCGGGACCAGCGCTTCGCCTCGCCGCGCGACGCCCTCGCGGCCGGCATTGCCGTGATTCCCCAGGAACTCCACCTGGTCACGTCGCTCACCGTCGCGGAGAACATCTACCTGGGTCGCGAACCGCGCACCGCGGCGGGGTTGATCGACCGGGCTGCGCTCAACCGCCGCGCGCGTGCGCAACTTGACGCCATCGGCGCCGATGGCATCACGCCGGAAGTCCGGCTCGGCGCCCTCCCCGCCGCCGACCGCCAGATGGTGGCGATCGCGCACGCGCTGTCGTACGACGCACGCTGCCTGATCATGGATGAACCGACCGCGGCCCTGGGCAACGCCGACGCCGCGCGGCTCGACCGGTTGATCCGCGAGCTGGTCTCGCGCGGCGTGGGCATCGTGTACATCTCGCACAAACTCGATGAGGTCCTGCGCCTCGCCCACCGCGTAACGGTGCTGCGCGACGGCCGACGCGTCGAAACACGCCCTGCGTCCGGCCTGACACAGCCGGCAATGGTCCGCCTCATGGTGGGCCGGGATTTCGTCCCCGCGACGTTGCCGCCGGTCCCGACGGCCGCTGCCGACGTGCTGCGCGTCGACGGCTTGCAGGTGCCCGATCCGCTGCGTCCGGGCCGCGACCGGTTGCACGACATTTCCTTCGTGGTGCGCGCCGGCGAGATCGTGGGCCTTGCGGGGTTGATCGGCGCGGGCCGTACCGATCTGCTGCTCGCACTGGTCGGGGGCGCCGAGGCGAAGGCGTCCGGGCGGATCAGCGTCGACGGCAAAGCGTATCATCCTCACGATCCGGCGCACGCCCGCGATTGCGGCATGATGTTGCTGCCCGAGGAGCGCAAGGCGAGCGGCATCTTCCCCGACCTGAGCGTGGGCCGCAACATCACCGTGTCCGCGCTCGCGCGAGTCGGCGCGCTGGGATGGATTCATCGACAACGTGAACGCATCGCGATGGTCGAGCGAATGCGGGACGCGGGTGTCCGGGCCGCCGGCCCGGACGTGCCGATCGCATGGTTGAGCGGTGGCAATCAGCAGAAGGCGTTGCTGGCGCGCTGTCTCTTCGCTTCCCCGCGCGTACTGCTGCTCGACGAACCCACGCGGGGGATCGACCTTGCCGCCAGGGCGGAGATCTACGCCGAAATCCACGCGCTGGCCGCGCAGGGCATGGCGGTGGTGCTCTGCTCGTCGGAGATGTCGGAGGTGCTGACGCAGTCGCATCGGCTGCTGGTGTTTCGCGCCGGACGGATCGTGGCCGAATTCGATCAACCCGATGCCACGGAGGAACGCGTGCTCGCGGCGGCATCGGGGCCGGCGGTGCCGACGCGCGATGAGCCGCCACCGCCCGCGACGCCCCCGCCGCGTCGCGACCGGTGGCGGCGGCGAGTGGGCCGCTATGCCGGGATGTTCGGTCTTGCCCTGGTGCTGGTGCTGGCGATCGTGACGTCGCCGGTGCGCGGCGGTCGGCTCGTCTTCCTGGACCTCGGCAACCTCACCGACATCGTGCGGCAGGTGGCCGAAAAGGGAATTCTGGCGGTCGGCATGACAGTGGTGATCATTGCGGGCGGCATCGACCTGTCGGTGGGATCGCTGCTCGCCTTTGCCGCGACGATGAGCGCGCTGCTCTGGATGCGTGCCGGCATGGGTTTCGTCAGCACCATCCTGCTGGTCGTCGCGGCGACGGCGGCGTGGGGCTGGGTCAACGGCATCATCACGGCGCGCTGGCGGTTGCCGGCGTTCATCGTGACGCTGGCCACCATGAGCGCCGCGCGCGGGGCCGCGCGGTATCTGAGCGGTGGGTCGGCCATTCCACTCGGCTTCGGGCCCGGCGGTGCGCCGGCCAGCGTGCGATTCCTGGCGGCACCGGTGCTGCCATTCGTCCCGGCGCCGGCGCTGATCTTCCTGATCACGGCGGCGGTCGTCGGCGTCTATCTGGCGCGAACCCGGGCGGGACGCTATGTCTACGCCATCGGCGACAACCCGGTCGCCGCGCGACTGGCCGGGATACGCGTCGCCTGGCACACGGTCAGCGTCTATGTCATCGCCGGCGCGCTCGCCGGGATCGCCGGGCTGGTGCACTGCGCCCAACTGCAGCAGGGAAATCCCAACGACGGGGTGGCGTACGAACTCGACGCCATCGCCGCCACGGTGATCGGCGGCACGGCCTTGAGTGGTGGTGTGGGCACGGTCGGCGGCACCATCGTCGGTGTGCTCATCATCGGGATCATCGGAAATGCCATGGGGCTCAACAATGTCGACGCGAATCTGCAGCTCATCCTCAAGGGTGTCATCATCGTGGTCGCGGTCTGGTTGCAGCGCCGGCGCGTGGCGTAGCATGGCGCGCCGCGCGCCGCTGTTCCTGCTGCTCGCCGCGGTCGGCTGCGCGCGCGGCCACCAGGGCCAGTTCCTGATCGGCTTCTCGCAGGCCAATCTGGCCGAGCCGTGGCGCGTCGCGATGAATGCGGATGTCGCGGCGGCGGCGAAGGCCTATCCCGACCTGCACGTCGTCTATGCCGACGCGCAGCAGGACAACGCCAAGCAGGTCGCCGACGTCGAGAACTTCCTGCAGCAGAAGGTCGACCTGCTGATCATCTCGCCCAACGAGGCGAAACCGCTCACCGATGTCGTCGAGCGCGTGTATGCGGCACACATTCCCGTGATCATCATCGACCGCAAGATCGAGGGCGACAGCTTTACCACCTTCATCGGCGCCGACAATACCGCCATCGGCCGCGCGGCGGGCGCCTTCGCGGATTCGATCCTGCACGGCAAGGGTGACATCGTCGAGATCCGCGGCCTGCCCGGCTCCACACCGGCGCAGGAGCGCAGTGCGGGTTTTCACCAGGCCATCGCCGCCGACACGGGGATGCACATCATCCACGATCCGGTCGCCAACTGGCTGCGTGAAGAGGCGATGACGCAGATGGAGGCCGCGCTTGCCGCCCATCCGCACATCGATCTGGTGTTTGCCCACAACGATCCGATGGCGATCGGTGCGTGGCTCGCGGCGCGGGCCGTCGGTCGCGAGCACGAGATGAAATTCATCGGGATCGACGGGTTGCCGGGGATCGACGGCGGCCGCCAGGCCGTCAAGGATGGCAAGCTCGCCGCCACGTTCGTGTATCCCACCGGCGGCAAGCAGGCGGTCGAGACGGCGGAAGCGATCCTGCATCATCAGACGGTGCCGCACACGATGACGCTGCCCAGCGAGCGGATCACGCCGTAAGGTGTCATCCTGAGCGAAGCCCCGGCGCGACTGGAGTGTCCGGCCGAGGGTCACGACATCGCAGCGCGCGGAACGACACGCCATATCTTGAAGCTGTGTTACACCCGCACCCACAGGCCCCAGTGATGAAATGTCTCGTGTTCGCCCTTGCCGTTGCGCTGCCCACGGCGGCACGCGCCCAGACGCTGCCGGCCCCGACCGTGGACCCATCGGCCACCGCGCGCGAACCGCGGCCCGTTCCCGGACCGGTGTACGAGTCGCCCGGCTTCACGCGAGCGGTGTTGCGGGGCACGCGCACGCGTACCGGGACACCGGGACCCAGCTACTGGGTGCAGCATCCGCAGTACATCATGCAGGTAGCACTCGATTCGGCGAGCGCGCGCGTGAGTGGCAAGGAGCGCGTGACGTATCGCAACTTCTCGCCCGACACCTTGCGCACATTGTACGTCTATCTCCGCCAGAACGCGTTCGCGCCAGGATCGATCCGCAACCAGAGCGTACCCGTCACCGGTGGCGTGACGATCGAATCGGTGATGGTCGATGGATCGGTGATCACGCCCGTCGCCGACCGCAACCCGGCGATGCCAATCACGGCCGCGCCGAACGCGCCCCCGGCCGCGGGACAATACGCCGTCGACGGCACCATCATGACCATTCCGCTGTCGGTACCGTTGCGACCCGGCGTCACGCTCACGCTCGACATGGCGTGGAGTTACACCCCGGCGCCGGCACCCGCCGATGGGCGCGAGGGCCGCGACGGGAACGTCTACTTCATGGGCTATTGGTATCCCCAGATCGCCGTCTACGACGACGTCAACGGCTGGGTCACCGACCCCTACCTGCTCGAGGCCGAGTTCTACATGGACCCGGCCGATTACGACGTCGACATCACGGTGCCCCACGGGTGGGTGGTCGATGCCACCGGGGCGCTGCAGAACGCCGCCGACGTGCTGAGCGCATCGGCACGGGACAGTCTCGCGGTGGCGCGCCGCACCGGACGCACCGTGCGGGTGGTCACACCGGACGCCACGGCACGTCGCGCGTTCGCATCCGGCGGACGCACCGCCCGGTGGCACTTCGTCGCCACCGGCGTGCGCGATTTCTCGTGGGGCACCAGCGATGAGTATGCCTGGGACGCGACGCGCGCGCTGGCGGGCGACGTCGGCGCACCGGACACCGTCGACATTTATTCGTTCTATCGCCTGACACCCGACGCATCGGCTTGGGCGACCGGCGGCGCGCGGTACACCCGCGACGCCATCCAGCAGATGTCGACGTGGCTCTGGCGGTACCCCTGGAACAAGATGACGTCGATGGAGGGCATTCTCGACAGCGGCGGCATGGAATACCCGATGATGACGCTGATGCAGCCATGGGCGGATACGCTGTCGCTCGCGGGCGACCTCATGCATGAAACCGGGCACATGTGGTTTCCGATGCAGGTGGGCTCCAACGAAACCCGTTTCCCGTGGATGGACGAGGGCTTTACGCAATTCGACGTGGCGCAGGCGATGCGCGCGCAGTACGGCGAGCATCGCACCGGCGGGCGCGCCAACGATTCCGAACACGGGCAGCGCACGTTGTATCTCGCGCTGGCGCGCCGCGGCGACGAGGCACCCCTGATGCTGCCGGGAGACCAGTTTCCGCAGGATCTCTATCTCACCATCTATTACGACAAGACAGCCCAGGTGCTGTCGGCACTCCGCGCCATGCTGGGCGACGATGTGCTGCACCGGGCGCTCGTGACATACGGCACCGCATGGATCGGCAAGCATCCGCAGCCGTATGACTTCTTCAACGCCGTCGACGCGGCAGCGGGCAAGGACCTGTCCTGGTTCTGGACGACCTGGTTCTACCACACGTGGCCGCTCGATCAGGCGATCGATTCGGTCGCGGTGACGGGGGATTCCCTGGTGGTCACCATCGGCGATCATGGCATGGCCCCAATGCCGGTGCTGCTGGCGGTCACCCGCCGCGACAGCAGCGTGCAACGGGTCACCATTCCGGTCGAGGCTTGGCTCACCGGCAAACGGCAGGCGACGCTGACGTTGTCGCCCGCGGCGAACGTGATCGGGATCACCATCGACCCGGACGGCGTCTTTCCGGATATCGACCGCACCAATCAATCGCGCACCGCGGCGAACGGGTGGGCCAAGCCGTAGCACGGCGGGCCGGGCCGGCGCAGCCCGCGGGCGTGAAGGCATCGCGACGCGGGCCGGCCTCGGTCAAGTGGCTGATTCGGACGAAACCCGCGATATTCCACGCATCCGCGACAATTCCGAGGTTGCTCCCGTGGCAGTGACGCCTGCAGACGACGACCCGCGCGCCGGGCCGCGTGCCGGGCGCGCGCGATGAATTTCGACTCGCTCAACCGCGCCCTCGCCGACCGCTACATCATCGAGCGCGAACTTGGCGCCGGTGGCATGGCCACGGTCTACCTCGCGCACGACATCAAGCACGATCGCGAGGTCGCGATCAAGGTGCTGCGGCCGGAACTCGCCGCCGTGATTGGTGCCGAGCGCTTCCTCGCCGAGATCAAGACCACCGCCAACCTGCAGCATCCGCACATCCTGCCGCTGTTTGACTCAGGCGCTGCGCGCCTGAGTCATCCCGAGCCCGAGCGCCGCGAGGGGGAGGGATCCCTCACCGTCCTCTACTACGTCATGCCCTACGTCGAGGGTATCTCCCTCCGCGACCGGCTGACGCACGAAAAGCAACTGCCGATCGCCGAGGCTGTACGCATCGCCACCGAAGTGGCGCACGCACTCGATTATGCGCACCGGCACGGCGTGATTCATCGCGACATCAAGCCCGAGAACATCCTGCTGCACGACGGCAGCGCGCTGGTCGCCGATTTCGGCATCGCGCTTGCCGCCAGCAAGGCCGGCACCCGCATGACCGAGACGGGCATGTCGCTGGGCACGCCGCAGTACATGAGTCCCGAGCAGGCCATGGGCGAGCGGGAGCTCGATGCGCGGAGCGACGTCTACGCCCTCGGCTGTGTCACCTACGAGATGCTCACCGGCGAGCCGCCGTTCACCGGCCCGACCGCACAGGCGATTGTCGCCAAGGTGATGACCGCGACGCCGGAGCCGGTGACGACCTATCGCAAGACGGTGCCGCCACACGTCGACGACGCGGTGCACGTCGCGCTGCAAAAGTTGCCGGCCGACCGGTTCGCCACCGCCGCGGAGTTCGCCGCCAGCCTGGGCGACGCGTCGCGTGCGACCGCCATGTCGCCGCGCGCTGCCCGTCTCGCCACGCCGACGCAGCGCCTGCGACGTGCGCTGCCCTTCGTAATCGGCGGCTTCTGCGTCGGGGCGCTCGCCGTTGGCGTGATCGCCGCCGCGTTGCTGCGCCGCGATCAGACTGCGGCGACGGCCACGACGCGCGTGATGCTCGAATTTCCCGCCAACGAGCAGCCCCAGTACCAGAGTGTGCCAACACCGCTCCTGGCATTGCGCCCTGACGGCAGTGGCCTGCTCTACTCGGGCCTCGGCGTGAACGGTCAACCCCAGCTCTGGCTCCGACGGTGGGATCGCCTGACGGCCACCCGGTTCTCCCAGACGCTCGGCGGAGCCTGCTGTTCGGTCTTCTCGCCCGGCGGCGATTCCGTGGCCTACCTCGCCCCACCGCACACGTTGCAGGTGCTGCCATTGACCGGAGGATTCCCGGCGACGGTCGCCGACTCGGGCCTCACCTCGGTGTCCGACGTCGGCGGTGGCGTGGACTGGGGATCGGACGGCATGCTGTACGTGAGCGGCCTGAAGGGATTGCTCCGCGTCTCGCTGCGCGGCGGCACGCCGGACGTTGTCGTCCCATTGGACGCACAGCGGGGCGATCTCCGGTATACGTGGCCAGCCGTGCTGCCGGGCGCGCAAGGGGCGCTGGTTTCCGTCGTTCCGGCGTCGGATCCCACCGGTACCGATCGGGTGGCGATCGGCGCCGCGGATTTCCGCACTGGCAAGGTGACCCTGTTGCTGCAGGGAACCCGTGCCATTTATGCCCGCACCGGCGACCTGATCTTCTCCAGAGCAAACGGTGTGCTCTGGGCGGTTCCCTTCGACGTGAAGTCGATGCGCACCACGGGGCCGGCGCGCGAACTGGCCGACACACTCGCCTCGGGTATTACATATCCGGACCTGGCGCTGTCACCGGGCGGTACGCTCGCCTACGTCAAGGGCGTCGTCCAGTCGTATCGGCTGGTGTGGGTCAATCGGAACGGCGACGCGACACCGGTGGCGAGCGACATGGTGGACGACCAGCTCGACACCCCGGTGCTTTCCCCGGACGGCAAACGGATCATCGTCGCCATGGCCGGACCCGATGGCAAGTTCAGTCTCTGGATGAAGGCGCTGGATGGCAGCCCCAAGGTGCGCGTCACCTTCGACGGGACCACCAACTGGCGCGCCGCATGGCGGCCCGGAACGGACGAGATCGCGTACCTCTCCGACCGCTCGAAGATCGGCTCGACCAGCCTGCGGTTGTACCTGGTGAACCTCACTGGGCACGCCGGCGTCACGCAGCCGGACCTGCACGACCCGCGCACGGTCGGCGACGCCACGTGGTCTCCCGACGGGAAATGGCTGGTGTTCCGCACCGACAATCAGGAAACCGGAAACGGCGACATCTTGGCGATCCGTCCCGGGGTCGACACCGTGCCGCGCGCTCTGGTCGCCACGCCAGCCGAAGAACTGCTGCCGGAGATTTCGCCCGACGGCCGGTGGCTGGCGTACAGCTCCGACGTCTCGGGCCGCCGCGAGATCTACGTGCGGCCATTCCCGGACGCCGCCGGCACGCCGTATCAGGTGTCCACCGCGGGAGGAACGAATCCGTCGTGGAATCCGAACGGAAAGGAACTGTTCTTCCTCGACGCAGCGAACAACATGGTGTCGGTGCCGGTGACCCCCGGGCCGGCGTTTCAGGTGGGGCAAGCGCGGGTATTGTTCGCGGCCGGCGCGTTTTTCTCGAACGCATTTTCGCAGGAGTTTGCCGTGGCTCCTGACGGTCAACGCTTTCTCATGATCCAGGGCACCACGGGCGACTTGGTGCACGTGGTGGTGGTGTTCAACTTCCTCGACGAGCTGAAGCGGCGGATGGCGGGCCAATGACCGCTGCGCCAGAACGTCGCGGCTTGCCCGGGGTTCAAGCCGCTGCTGAGGCGGCTGCATTTCCTCAGCCTTCGTCGCACCCTTGTTTGCATGCACCAATCGCTGAACAGTAGGTTCCCATCATGAGCACACCATCCGGATCACAACGGCAGGCGTGGATGCGGCAATGGCGCGCTGCGGCCATCGCGCTCGAACGCGTCCGGGTTGAGGAACTCGCCACAGCGGACCTCACCAGGATTGCGGCCGACCTCGAGGATGCGTGCGTGTCGTCCCTCGGCCATGACAAATCGACTTCCGGCCTGGTGGTGCAACAGGCTCTCCTGCAGAAACGTGGATATTGATGAGGACCCTGCTTCAGGCGGGCGCCGAGGTGCAGCGCGTGTTTGCGGCGGAGGGTTGGCGGTTCTGCTTTATCGGCGGTGTGGCAAACTTTCGGTGGGGCACACCCCGACTCACAAACGATCTCGACCTGACCCTGCTCACCGGGTTTGGCGCAGAAGCGGCCTATACCGATCGGCTGCTGGCGCGATTCGAGAGCCGCATCGAGGATCCCGTCGGGTTCGCCGCCAGGAACCGGGTCGTGCTGCTGCGCACTGTCGACGGATTCGGCCTGGATATCGCACTCGGGGCCATGCCGTTCGAGGAACGCACGATCGAGCGATCCAGCAACATTGAACTCGTCGCAGGTGCCATGCTGCGGACCTGTTCTGCAGAGGACCTGATCGTGCACAAGGCCTTTGCCGCGCGACCCCAGGACTGGGTCGATGTTGAGGGAGTGATCCTCAAGCAGCGCGGCCGTCTGGCGTGGCCACAGATCTGGCAAGAACTGGCCGAGCTGGCAGAACTGAAGGAAGAACCCGGCCTGCTTGATGAGCTCGAGCGCATCGTCCGCCGCACCGAGTCGGTGGTGGGGCCCTTCCCCGGCGCACGCCCGGACACAACCGCGTGAGCGTCGAGCGACTGAGCGCGGCCCTGTCGGGCCGCTACACCGTCGAGCGCGCGCTCGGGGCGGGCGGCATGGCGACCGTGTATCTCGCGCACGATGTCAAGCATGATCGGCAGGTGGCCATCAAGGTGCTGCGTCCCGAACTGGCCGCAGCGCTTGGCGCGGAACGCTTTCTCGCCGAGGTGAAGATCACCGCGCGCCTCGATCATCCGCACATCCTCACCCTGATCGATTCGGGTTCAGCGCAGCTGAATCCCGAGCGCAGCGAAGGATCGCCTACCCTCTACTACGTCATGCCCTACGTACGCGGCGAGTCGCTGCGCGCGCGGCTCACGCGTGAGAAGCAACTTGGCGTCGACGACGCGCTCAACATCGCCCGACAGATTGCCTCGGCACTGGACTACGCCCACCGCCAAGGCGTGATTCACCGCGACATCAAGCCCGAGAACATTCTCCTCCACGAAGGCGAGGCGATCCTCACCGACTTCGGCATTGCGCTCGCCGCAAGTGAAGCCGGCGGCGACCGCCTCACCGGCACCGGGCTGTCGCTTGGCACACCGAGCTACATGAGTCCCGAACAGGCCGCGGGCGACCGGAACGTCGATGCACGCAGCGACATCTACGCCCTCGGCGCGGTGACTTACGAGATGCTCGCCGGCGAGCCGCCGGTGACCGGCGCCACCGCGCAGGCCATGATCGCCAAGCTCATGACCGAGCGACCGACATCGTTGAACGTATTGCGCGACACCGTGCCGGTCCCGGTGGATGCGGCGGTGATGCGTGCCCTCGCCAAGGCGCCGAGCGATCGCTTCGCGACGGCACGCGAGTTCGCCGATGCGCTGTCGCCCGACGCCGCGGCGTCATCGCGCCCGCGGTCGACCGGCGTTCGGACCAGCCTCCTCGTTGGCGGCACACTGCTCGTCGCGGCACTGGTCGGTGCCTGGTTCTACCACCAGCGTGCCACCGGGACCGCCGTGGCGTCGAGCGACATTATCCACTCGATCGCCGTGCTGCCGCTCGACAACTACTCCGCCGATTCCACGCAGAACTACTTCGCCGAAGGAATGACCGATGAGCTGACCAGCGACCTCGCCACGATCAGCCAGCTGCGTGTCACCTCGCGCGGATCGGCGATGCAATTCAAGGGAGCAAATCGCCCGGCGACGCCGGTGATCGCGAAGGCCCTGAACGTCGACGCGGTCGTCGAAGGCTCGGTGACCCGGGTCGGCGATGAAGTGCGCATCAACGCGCAGTTGATCGATGCACGCGCCGACAAGCACCTCTGGGCCCAGACGTTCGAGCGCAAGTCGAGCGACGTGCTGGCGCTGCAGGCCGACCTGGCGTCGGCTATCGCCAGCGCGATCAACGTGCAACTCACGCCCCGCGAACAGTCGCGCCTTGCCGCCGCCCCGACCGTCGACCCGGCCGCCCACGACGCGTATCTCAAGGGCCGCTACTTCTTCAATCGGCCCAGCGACCTGAACCTGCAACAGGCGATCGCGCAGTTCGATACCGCGGTTGCGCTGAGCCCGGATTTCGCCCCGGCGTATTCGGGTCTCTCGGATAGCTACGCCTGGGCGGCCTTCAACGAAGGATTCATCAGCGCCGCCGATGCGAAACCGAAGGCGAAGGAAACCGCAGAACGCGCCGTGGCGCTCGACAGCATGTCGGCCGAGGCGCACACATCACTCGGGGTGTACAAGGCCTGGTTCGAATACGATTGGGACGGGAGTGAACGGGAATTCAGGCGTGCGATCGCGCTGAATCCCAACTACGCGTTCGCGCACGATCAGCTCGGCCTGATGCTGGCCATCGTCGGGCGCTTCGACGAAGCGATCACCGAAGGCGAGCGCGCCATGGCGCTCGATCCGCTTTCACCGTCAATCCTGATTGACGCGGTCGGGGCCCTCGAGTTTTCCGGCCACATCGCCCAGGCTCGCGCGCTCGACCAGAGGGCCGAGGAACTCGATCCGAATTTTTTCTTCCCGGTATACGACGATGGGACGATGGCGCTGCGAGCGGGCAACGCTTCCGAGGCGGTCGCGAAGTTGCAGCAGGCGCGTACGATGGGCGCGCCGCCTTTTGTCACCGCCTATCTGGCGTATGCCCTGGGGAAGTCGGGCGACCGGGCTGGCGCCATGGCGGCCCTGCAGCAACTCAAGGCCATGTCGCCTGATGGCCAGGTGGCGGCGTCCAACCTGGCGTACGTGCATCTCGGGCTCGGTGATCACGCCGGCGCGCTCGACGAGCTGGAGCGGGCCTATGCCGAGAGTTCCCAGCAGCTGGTCTGGCTCAAGGACGATGCGATGTGGGACCCGCTCCGCTCGGAGCCGAGGTTCATCGCCCTCATGAAGAAGTTGAACCTCGTTAAGTGACGCGTGCATAATCCGGAAACCGCTACGTGGGGCCACGCGGAATTCCATCTTGCGGCGATCCGCCGTGACGGCGTTCTTTCGTCCTCTCCATCACACTTGCCCGAGGTAGGCCGGTGACCGTTGACGCGCCGCTCTGTCCAACGTGCCAGACTCCGCTTCCAGCGACGGCGCACTTCTGCCTCAATTGCGGCACGCCGACGTCCACGGAACCCGGCGTTCCCGCGCCGACCGGCACCCTGGAGGTGTCGCGGATTCGCGCCGCACTTGCCGGCCGCTACCGGATCGACCACGAGCTCGGCCAGGGCGGCATGGCGACGGTGTACGTCGCCGAGGATCTCAAGCACGATCGCAAGGTGGCGATCAAGGTGCTCCGCCCCGAACTCGCCGCCGTGATCGGCGCCGAACGGTTCGTGCGCGAAATCAAGACGATTGCCAACCTGCAGCATCCGCACATTCTCGGCCTGATTGATTCCGGAGAAGTCGGCGGCACGGCATACTACGTGATGCCGCTGGTGGACGGCGAATCGTTGCGCGACCGGCTGGAGCGCGAAAAGCAGTTGCCGATCGGCGAAGCGGTCCGGATCGCCACCGAAGTGGCGGGCGCGCTCGATTACGCGCACCGGCACGGCGTCATTCATCGAGACATCAAACCCGAGAACATCCTGCTGCACGACGGCAGCGCGCTGGTCGCCGATTTCGGCATCGCGCTGGCCGCGAGCAGCGCCGGGACCCGGATGACCGAAACCGGCATGTCGCTGGGCACGCCGCAGTACATGAGCCCTGAGCAGGCCATGGGCGAACGCGAGATCACGGCGGCATCGGACGTGTATGCACTGGGATGCGTCAGCTACGAAATGCTGGTCGGCGATCCCCCGTTCAGCGGCTCGACGGCCCAGGCGATCGTCGCCAAGATCGTCACCGAACAGCCGCGGTCGCTGATCGTGCAGCGACACACCATTCCCGAATCGATCGAAGCGGCCGTGCTGACCGCGATCGAGAAACTGCCCGCGGACCGGTTCGCCTCGGCCGGCGAGTTCGCCGCGGCACTCGGCAACCGAACGTACACGTCGGCGAGCGCCTTGCGCACGGTCGGCATCGTGACGCCCCGGCCTCGGAGCCGCGACCCGGTGATGATCGGCCTGGCCGCGGTGGCGGTCGCAGCGATCGGTGCGGCTGCGGTGATGGCGAGACGCAAGCCAGTCGTGGCGACCCTGCCAATCATCCGCTTTGTCATGGCGACCACCGACAGCACGCGACCGTTCGACAACTTCCCGTGGCCCGCGGCGATTTCACCCGACGGCGGTACGGTGGTGTATTCCGTCGTCGGGCGCGGCAATGTCCCATCCCTGTACGTCTTGCGGACGGACCAGCTGGCACCGCAATCGATACCGGGTACGGCGACCGCCTATCAGCCGTACTTCTCGCCCGACGGCAAGTGGCTGGCATTCGAAGGCAGCAGCAAGGAACACAAGGTGCGTCTTGACGGCACCGCGCCGGTCACCATTACCGACGCCGCTGGCGCCAACGGTGCCACCTGGACGCCGGGCAACGAAATCATCCTCGGGACACAGGGCAAGTTCGCCGGACTTTCGCGAGTCAATGCCGGTGGTGGAACCGCCGTCGCGCTGACGCAGCCCGACTCGGCGCACGGCGAGCGCAATCACGTCTGGCCGATCTCGCTCACCGGCGGAAAATCCGTGGCCTTCACCATCTGGTACGGCAGTCTCGCCACCGCTCGTCTGGCGGTTGCATCGCTGCTGAACGGACGCGTCACGCCGCTCAACCTGCTCGGGGTCCGGCCGCTGGCGGAGCTGGACGGAATGCTGATCTACGTGCAGGCCGATGGCGCCATCATGGCGGTGCGGCTGGACGCCTCGGGCACCCGGACCGTCGGCACGGCGATTCCGGTCCACGACCCGGTGCCGGTGACGCCGGGATTCAACGGCAACTCCGGCGTGTTCGTGTCATCCGGCGGCGCCATGGTGTCGTCGCTGGGGAGCACCAGTTCGCGCCTCACCTGGCTCGGACTCGACGGACATACCGCCGTGATTTCGCCGGATATGCGGGGATTCGACTACGCCAAGCTTTCGCCGGATCAACAGCAGGTGGCGGAAGTGGTCATCACGGCGGGACAGCACGACGTGTGGATCTACGACTTCAAGCTCGGCACCTCGTCACGACTCACCACGATCGGCACGGTGAATTCCGTCGAATGGGCACCCGACGGCAAGCACGTCGTGTACGCGGCGGCGGGAGATTCCGGCACCACGATCTGGGAACAGCTCGCGGCTGGCGGGATACCCGCCACGCGCCTGACCGACATTCCGTTCCCTACCGAGTCGGCAGTCATGTCGCCTGACGGCAAGTCGCTGTTGGTGACCGGGCTCGACGGCGACAACTGGGACGTCCTGCGGGTCGCGCTCGATTCGCCCTCAGTGCGGCATGCATTCGTGCAGTCGCGCGGCAACGTGCACGACCCGGAATTTTCGCCCGATGGAAAATGGGTGGCCCTCGTCACCGACGAGTCCGGACAGGACGAAGTCTACGTGCGATCGTATCCCGATCCGTCGGTCAAACTGCAGATCTCGGCCGCGGGCGGTTTTCAACCCTTGTGGTCGGCCGACGGATCGCAGATCTACTATGTCCTGGGCACGACGCTGATGCGGGCACGGCTGGCGACGTCACCGACGCTGTCACTGGTGGGACGCGACAGCCTGCTGGGCAACCTCACCAGCACGACCAACAACGGTGGATATTTCTCCGCCGGCTACCAGGTCTCGCGTGACGGCAAACGAGTGCTGGCCATTCCGCCCGAGGCGAACAACTTTCAGCTGGTGATCTCGCCCAACTGGATCACGGAGTTCCGCAGGCGCGTCGCCGAGAGCGGCGGCGGGAAGTAGCGAATGCGCCGCGGCACAGGGATTCCGCCGGCTCCTGCGGGCGGGGCGGCGCGGGCGGCAGCACCTGCTTCCTCGACCCGGTCCCTGGTGTTCATGATCACCCAGCGGCCCTACCGCGCGGATATCGCCAACAAGCTCCCAACGCTGATATACGCGGCGCTGCCGGGTTACTAGATTACAGGCTTGGCGTGCGGCGTTGCATTTGTGACGACACCTCGCGACGGGCCCGCCGCTCCACCTTTCCGCTTGAGGTAGGCCAGTGACCACTGACGGTCAGCTCTGTCCGACGTGCCAGACACCGCTGCCCGCGACGGCGCATTTCTGCCTCAACTGCGGTACGCCGACGCCGACGGAGCCCGGCGTGCCGGCTCGCACCATGCCGACCGGCGCGATCGAAGTGTCCCGCATTCGCGCGGCCCTGGCCGACCGCTACACCATCGAGCACGTCCTCGGCGAAGGCGGCATGGCCACGGTCTACCTGGCCGAGGACCTCAAGCACCATCGCAAGGTTGCGGTCAAGGTGATGCGCCCGGAACTCGCCCAGACGCTCGGGTCGGATCGGTTCCTGCGCGAGGTCGAGATCGCGGCCAAGCTGTCGCATCCCAACATCCTGCCGGTGTATGACTCGGGCGAGGCGCGCGGGATACTCTACTACGTCATGCCACTGGTCGAGGGCGAGTCGCTGCCGGCGCGGCTGGCGCGCGAAAAGCAGCTTCCCGTGACCGACGCGCTGCGCATCGCGCGCGAAGTCGCCGATGCGCTCGCGTATGCGCACGCCCGCGGCATCGTCCATCGCGACATCAAGCCCGCCAACATCCTGATCAACGCCGGGCATGCGATGGTCGCCGATTTCGGCATCGCGCGTGCGGCGGAAAGCGGCGCGCAAGCGCTGACGCAAACCGGCCTCGCCGTCGGCACGCCGCAATACATGAGTCCCGAGCAGGCCAGCGGCGGCAGTGTCGATGGCCGCACCGACATCTATGCACTGGGCTGCGTGCTCTACGAAATGCTCGCCGGCGAACCGCCGTTCACGGGCCCAACCGCGCACGCGATCATCGCGCGGAGCATTACCGAAGCACCGCGGCCGCTGCAGCAAACGCGCGCGACACTCGCGCCGGCGATCAGCACCGCCGTCTTCGTGGCGCTCGCCAAGGCGCCCGCCGACCGTTACGCCACCGCCACCGACATGGCGACGGCCCTCACCAGTGCCGAGGATCAGGCGCGCTTTGCCAGCGGAAGTGCTGCTGCCATGCCCGCGGCTGCGCCGAAGTCCGCGCGCTCGTGGATGCCCTGGGCTGTTGCGACCGCCGTCGCGCTCGCCGCCCTCGCCGGCTGGCGCTACTTCGGCGCGAAAGGCGCCTCGAGCAGCGCGGCGCGCAGCGTCGCGGTGCTGCCCTTCGTCAATCAGGGACCGGCCGGCGAAGCGTACTTTGCCGACGGCATCGTCGACGAACTGCGCGACAAGCTCGCCCAGCTGAGCCAGCTCACCGTCACCGCCTCCGCCAGTGCCGATCAGTATCGCAACACCACCAAGACCGGTCCGCAGATCGCCCGCGAACTCGGCGTCGATCAGGTGCTGACCGGCAAGGTGAGCTGGGGCCAGGGTGCAGACGGGAAGCGGCAGGTGCGCGTCGTCACCGAGCTCGTCAACGGGAAGACCGGCGACGTGACGTGGCGCGACACCTTCGACGCCGACAGCGCCAGCGCGTTCGACATCCAGGGCGAGATCGCCACCAGCGTCGCCGCGGCACTCGGCACCGTGGTGCACAAGGACGACGCCAAGGCGCTCGCAGGGAGGCCAACCCAGAACCCCGAGGCGTACGACTTCTACCTCAAGGGCAGGGCCATCAGCAGCCCTTCGGCGTCCGATGCCCGCGCCGCCGCGAACGACTTTGAGCAGGCGGTCGCCCTCGACTCGAACTTTGCCGCGGCATGGGAAGGTCTCTCCAGCAGCCTGTCCACGCTGTACGGCAATGGCACACGGGACGCCGCGGTGGGTCGACGGGCCAAGGAAGCACTCGACCACGCGTTCCGTCTGGCGAACGATTCATCCGTCACGCACATGGTGGCCGCCAACTATTACTCGAACGTGGCCACCGATCTGGTCGCCGCCCGGCGCGAAACCGCGCGCGCATTAGCCTTGGATTCCAATAACACCTGGGCGCTCGGCGAGTCGGCGAACTACGACATTCGGGACGGCAACTATCAGGCGGGCCTCGACAAGCTCTCGCGAGCCCGCAAGATCGATCCGCGGGCAACCGGCCCGCTGAGCAACCTGGTGCATGCCCAGATTTATCTGGGGCATTATGATGACGCCGTCGCAACGGGTCAGGAGCTGATGGCGCTCAATCCGACATCGTACGACCAGATCGAATGGGTCGTCTACAGTCACCTGGCACTCGGCGACACCGCCGGTGCGCGAAAGGTGATCCGGGACGCCCTCCAGCGCCTGCCGATTACCGACCTGGTCGCCTATTTCGCCGGCTACCAGGAGACGGCGTTCATTCTCGACCAGCAGCAGCTGGACCTGCTCTTCCGGATGACGCCGGCGGCGTTCGACAATGACCGTGCATGGTGGAGTCAATCGCTCTCGACTGCAGCCCGGCAGGAAGGCGACATCGCACGGTCCCGCGCGTACGCCGATTCGTCGCTGGCGATCTCCAAGCAGCAGAGCGACTCCGCACCAAAGGATCCGCAGTTGCGCGGACTCTACGCCGTGATGCTCGCGTATGCCGGTCACCCCGCCGAGGCGATCCAGGAGATTGCCCAGGCGATGCAGGACGTCGTGCCGGGCACACCGAATGACCCGTACACCCGGCTCCAGCGGGTGCGCATCGAGCTCACCCTGGGCCAGAACGACACGGCGCTCGACGACATCGACAAGCTGCTGAAAAGTCGGTCCTATGTCACACCCGGGTACCTCAAGATCGACCCGATGTTCAAGCCGCTGCGCGGCAATCCGCGGTTCGAAAAGATGCTGGCACTCCCGATGGGCACGTCGACGAACTGAGGCGCCATGCCCGACAGCCAACAAGAGGCCCGCCCGCTGGATCGCGAGCTCGACATGTTCGGGTTGACGCACGTGGGGCGCGTGCGAACCGAGAACCAGGACCACTTCATGCTCTGCACCGTGCACCCCCAGGTCGTGGTGCACGGGACCTCCCTCCCCAACGCCGACGCATTGCCGCTGCGTGGCGAACGCATCGCGACGTTCATGCTCGTGGCCGACGGCGTGGGTGGTGCCACGGGCGGGGGCGAGGCCAGCCGCGTCGCCTTGGCGACCGTCACGCAATACGTCGCCGCGTCGTTGCGTTCGTATCATGCGGCCGGGGCGTCATCCGATCAGGAATTCCATGAGGCGCTCACCGCCGCCGCCCTCGAGGCGCATGCCGCCGTGCAGGCGCGACAGCGCGGGGGCGTCGACGCCCGCATGGCGACGACGTTGACGCTCGGTGTCGCCGTGTTTCCCTGGATGTACGTGACCCAGGTTGGCGACAGCCGCTGCTACCGCTACTGGAACGGCGAATTGCTGCAGGTAACCCGCGACCAGACCATCGCGCAGGGATTGGTCGACCAGGGCATCATGCCCGCCGATCGGCTGTCGCATTCCCCGCTGAGTCATGTGCTTGCCAGCGCCATCGGCGGCAGCGAGGCGCAACCGGTGGTGACCCGCATCGCCATTCCGCGCGGCTGCCTGCTTCTGCTGGCCACTGACGGACTCACCAAGCACGTCACCGACGCCGAGATCCGGGAGCAGATCGAGCGGATGACATCGGCTGAACAGTTGTGTCGATCGCTGCTCGCCCTGGCGCTCGAACGGGGTGGCAGCGACAACATCACCCTGGTCGCGGCTCGGGCGCCGTTGCGCAAACCGTCGCCCGACGGCGCAACGCCGTGACCACCCATCCGGGAATCGACTGAAGGCCATCGCGCCGTGATCGACCAACTCGCCACTAGCTTTCACTTCGTCCTCATCCGGAGTCGGGCAATGCGTTATTGGCGGCGAGCTGCCCTCGACGTAGCCACACTCACGGTCATCACCCTGGCCGTGCTGACGGCCTGCAGCAGCGGGACCGGGACGACCGGTACAACGGGCACCGACAGCCTGACCACCACGCGGACGCAGGTGGTGGCCAGGATCAACCAGCTTCGCGCCGACAGTTCGCTGCCCGCGCTCACGGAGTGGACGGCAGGCGAGACCTGCGCGAACGGCGAGGCGAGCGCCGACGCCGCCGCGAATCAGGTGCACTCGACGTTCGGGAACTGCGGCGAATCCGCGCAGAACGAGTGCCCGGCTTGGACGGCGCTCGCCCAGCTCGCGACCGGTTGCGTGCAGACAATGTGGAACGAAGGGCCCGGCGACTTCTCGACGCACGGTGACTACACCAACATGGCCAGCGCGACCTATACCAGGGTCGCCGTCGGCATCGCCCTGACGTCATCCGGCACCGTGTGGAGCGTGCTGAATTTCGCACCGTAACGGCGACGACGCCCGGTCGGTGACGGGATACCCGTCGTCGGGTGATGGCGAGTGACGGCCGACCGCCTGACCGCCGCCCTCTCCGATCGCTACATCATCGAGCGCGAGCTCGGCCAGGGCGGCATGGCGACCGTGTATCTCGCGCGCGATCTCAAGCACGACCGCGACGTCGCCATCAAGGTGCTGCGCGAAGATCTTTCCGCGTCGCTCGGCGCGGGGCGCTTCCTGCGCGAGATCAAGATCGCCGCCCAGCTGCAGCATCCGCACATTCTCCCGCTGCTCGATTCGGGCGAAGCCGACGGATTCCTCTACTTCGTCATGCCGTACATCAAGGGGCAATCGCTGCGCGAGCGCCTCGAGCGCGAGGGCGAGCTGCCGGTCCACGAAGCCGTGCGATTAATCACCGAAGTCGTCGACGCGCTGGTCGAAGCGCACAGCCACGGCGTGGTGCATCGCGACATCAAGCCCGACAACGTGATGCTCTCGGGCCGGCACGCCCTCGTCACCGATTTTGGCGTCGCCAAGGCGATCAGCGAAGCGACCGGTCGCAACACGGTGACCACGCTCGGCGTTGCCGTCGGCACGCCTACGTACATGTCCCCCGAACAGGCCGCCGCCGATCCGCACGTCGATCATCGCTCCGACATCTACTCCGTCGGCGTGATGGCGTACGAGATGCTGAGCGGGCGACCACCCTTCACGGGCAGTACACCGCAACAGGTCCTTGCCGCGCACGTGACCGAGGCACCGGACTCGGTGGCCAAGCGTCGGCCCGCGATCCCACCGGCCGTCGAAGCGGTGGTGATGCGCTGCCTCGCCAAGCGGCCGGCCGATCGATTCCAGACTGCGAGCGACCTGCTGGCCGCCCTCGAGCCGCTATCCACACCATCGGCTGGTGTGACGCCCACAGCCACGGCACCCACAAGGGCCGTCGCGCGCCGCGTGCCAGTGCGATCGATGGTCGTCGTGACGCTACTCCTCGCGGTGGCCGCGGTCGCGTGGTGGGCGTTCGGGCCGGGGCATCGCCGCGGCGCCGCGATCCACACCATCGCCGTACTCCCGTTCAACAACGTCGCACACGATACCGCGTACGATTACCTCGCTGACGGCATCGCCAACGACGTTCGCGACGATCTGATGAAGCTTCCGGGCCTGACCGTCAAGGCGCGAACATCGTCCGAGGCGGAAAAGGGCAAGCCGGTGCACGAAGCCGGCACGCTCCTCAACGTCGGGGCACTGCTGCAGGGCGAGTATCGGCGCACCGCCGACCATGTCACGGTCACGGTCGACCTGGTCAAGGTCGACGATGAATCGGCCCTCTGGAGCCATGACTACCTGCTCCCGCCCGATGGCAACTTTGCCTCGGTGCAGGATTCGATCACGGCGGCCGTCGCGAAGGCGCTGCACGTCGCGGTGGGTGGCACGGGCGGTGATGCAGCAGCGGAACGGGGCACCAGCGACGTCGACGCGTACGATCTCTATCTCAAGGGACAATTCTTCTTCGCCAAGCGTGGCGCCGACAACATGCGCCGCGCCATCGATTACTTCAAGCAGGCCATCGCGCGGGATTCCAACTTCGCCCGGGCGTACGCCGGTGTCGCGGCGGTCGAGTCGGTGTTGCCCGCGTACATGCAGCTGACCGGTGATTCCGTGCTCCGGGACGCGGAGCGCGTGGCACGTCGTGCCCTGGCGATCGACCCCGCGCTGGCTGCCGGCCATCTCGCGCTCGCGAACGCGATGGCTGGCCTGCTGCAGCCTGGCGCCGCCGAATCGGAGTTCGCCGCCGCCATCGCCGCCGATCCACGCAACGCCGCGGTCCGCCAGTGGCACGGCGACAACCTCAACGTGCTTGCCCGCAGCGACGAAGCGATTCGCGAGGGGCAGACCGCGGCCGAGTCTCGATCCTCTGGCCCCCGTGGTCTATAACGATCTCAGCTATTCGCTGCTCTGCGGTGGGCGATATCACGGAGGCCGCCGACGCGGCGCGCCGGACACTCGAGCTCGACCCGAGCTTCTCGTACGCCAACATGTACCTCGGCGAAGCAATGATGTTTGCCAATCAGCCCGACAGCGCGGGGGCGGCGTTCGAACGCTTGTTCCAGGCCGACTCGATGGCGCCCAGTGCCCGCGCATTCCGGGTCGTCGAATTCGCCCTTGCGGGTAAATGGCCGGAGGCCCAGCACGAGGCCGCCCTGGTTGATCAGACCATCACCGGCGGATCGCGAGACGTGGATCTCGCAATCGCCCAGGTCGCGCTGGGCAATAAAGGCGCGGCACTTGATGCATTGCAGCGCGCGGTCGACAAGCACTCGTTTTACATCGCTGCGGGTCCGCTCGAGTGCGATCCGATTTTCTCGCCGCTCAAAGGCGATCCGCGGTTCACCGCGATGGTGAAGCAGGCCGGTCAGGGCATGTGCCCCGGGACACCACGATGGCCGATTCCGGCGCGTCCGGGCGCGAACCGGTGACAACGAGCCTCGACGCGCTAAAAGCAAGCCTGTCCGACCGCTACACCATCGAGCGTGAGCTGGGCGCGGGCGGCATGGCCACGGTCTATCTCGCCGAAGACCTCAAGCATCATCGCAAGGTGGCGATCAAGGTGCTCAAGCCGGAGGTGAGCGCCGAGTTGGCCGCCGATCGCTTCCTGCGGGAGATTCGCACCACGGCCAACTTGCAGCATCCCCACATCGTGCCAGTGTTCGACTCAGGAGCTGTGGGCGACCTCCTCTACTTCGTCATGCCGCTCATCGCGGGCGAGACGCTGCGCCATCGGCTCGAGCGCGAGGGACCGCTCCCGGTGGACGAGGCGATCCGGCTGGTGCGCGAGCTCGCCGATGCGCTCCAGTACGCGCACGAGGCCGGGATCCTGCACCGCGACCTCAAGCCCGAGAACGTGATGCTCTCCCGCGGCCACGCAATGCTCGCCGACTTCGGCATCGCGCACTCGGCCGAAACCCCCGGCGACGACCGCCTCACCCGTACCGGATCGTCGGTGGGCACCCCCGCCTACATGAGTCCCGAGCAGGCGACCGGCGAGCGCGAGCTCACGCCCGCCTCCGACGTCTATGGCCTGGGTGCCATCCTCTTCGAGCTGCTCACCGGTGAGCCGCCGTTCACCGGGCCCACACTGCAGGCGATCCTCGTCAAGCGCTTCACGTCGGAGGCGCCCTCGATTCGGACGCTGCGGGGCGACGCGCCGGCCAGTTGCGAGACGGCGGTGGCCCGGGCGCTCGCCAGCGATCCCGACCATCGTTTCGCCACCGCCGCGGCCTTTGCCGCCGCGCTGGCGGGCGAGCCGGTAACGCCCGCACCCGCACCCGTCGCAGAAAAGCATTCGCTCGTGGTGCTGCCGTTCCGCAACCAGGGCACCAACCCCGAGGACGAGCAGTTCGGCGACGGTCTCACCGAGGAGATCATCACCGGTCTCGCCCGGGTGCGAGCGCTGCGCGTGCTGTCGCGCACGTCATCGATGCAACTCAAGGGCACCACCAAACCAATTCCCGCCCTCGGACGCGAGCTGCGTGTGCGCTACGCGCTCTCTGGCAGCGTGCGCCGCTCGGGGAATTCGCTCCGGATCACCGCCGAGTTGATCGATGCCGCCACCGACGCGCCGGTCTGGGCCGAGCGGTTCAGCGGCACGATGGACGACGTCTTCGATGTGCAGGAGCGGGTGGCCCGCGAGATCGTCGCGGCGCTGGGCATCACGCTGAGCTCCGAGGAGGACCGCCACCTCGCCCAGCGCCCCATCGAAGACCCGCGCGCGTTCGAGCTGTTCCTTCGCGCCCGACAGGAGATGCGGCGCTACGACATCGCGTCGATCGAGCGCGGAGAGGAAATGGTCCGGCAGGCGATGGCGATCGAGGGCGACGCGGCACCGCTGCAGGCCCTCCTCGCGTGGGGGAAGGTCGCCCGGGTTCGTGCTGGCCTGGCCACTGACAAGAGCGGTCTCGACGAGGCGACCGCTGTTGCGGAGAACCTCCTCCACCAGGCACCCGACGCACCGTTCGGGCACGCATTGCTGGGATACATCGGATACGAACGCGGGGCGATGCCCGAGGCCATCGGGCATCTTCGCGCCGCACTGGAGCGCGAGCCCAACGACGCGGATGCGATCTTCTATCTCGGTATCTGCCTGGTTGCCTGCGGGCACATCGAAGCGGGTGAGCGCACGGCGAAGCGATTGATGGCGTCCGATCCGCTGTCGCCATTGGCCTGGCTCCTGGCTGGCCTGATGCCGTGGTGGGACGGGCACGTGGCAGCCGGCCTTCCGAGCATGGAGCGGGCGCTGGCGCTGGACCCCGCCAACGTGATCATCCGGTGGAGTCTGGGTTACGGACGCGCACTCGCGGGAGACGTCAGTGGGGCCGCCGCGGATGCTGCGGTCCTCCGGGAGCACGCCCCGGCGATGCCCTACACCGCCCAGCTCTCGGCGCTCGTCCACGCGATGGAGGGGAGACCGGAGGAGGCGATGGCGACGTTGCGCGGCGTCCAGGGCCTCGACGGCCACCACAAGTTTCACCTCGCCGAGTCGTTCGCCATGGCCGGCGACACCGAGCGCGCGTTCGACCTGCTGGAGGAAGCAGTGGACAGCGGGTTCCACACGGGCGACTTCATTGCCACGCACTGCCCCTTCCTCGAACCGCTCCGGGGCACCGCGCGCTTCGAGGCCATCGCGGCCAAGGCCCTCCGGCTCACGCGCGAGTTTGCGGAGAGCGGAGTGGCTCCGTGAGCGTCGACACGCTCAGGGCCGCCCTCGCCGAGCGCTACACCATCGAGCGCGAGCTCGGCGCGGGTGGCATGGCCACGGTCTATCTCGCCGAAGACCTCAAGCACCACCGCAAGGTGGCGATCAAGGTGCTGCGGCCCGAACTCGCCGCCGTGATCGGCGCCGAGCGCTTCCTCGCCGAGATCCGCACGACGGCCAACCTGCAACACCCGCACATCCTGGCGTTGATTGATTCGGGGGACAGTGGCGGGATGCTCTGGTATGTGATGCCCTATGTCGAGGGAGAATCCCTGCGCGACCGGATCACGCACGAGAAACAGCTGCCGGTCGCCGACGCGGTGCGGATTGCCACGGAAGTCGCCGGCGCGCTCGACTACGCCCACCGCCACCACGTCGTCCATCGCGACATCAAGCCCGAGAACATCCTGCTGCACGATGGCAGCGCGATGGTGGCCGACTTCGGCATCGCCCTCGCCGCGAGTTCAGGCGCCGGGACCCGGATGACCGAAACCGGCATGTCCCTCGGCACGCCCCACTACATGAGTCCCGAGCAGGCGATGGGCGAGCGCGAGATCACCGCGCGCAGTGATGTCTACGCGCTGGGCTGCATCACCTACGAGATGCTGGTGGGCGAGCCGCCGTTCACCGGACCCACGGCGCAGGCGATCATCGCCCGGGTGATGACGGAGGAGCCACGCTCGCTCACGCTGCAGCGCAAGTCGGTGCCACCGCACGTCGAGGCGGCGGTCTTCACGGCCCTCGAGAAGCTCCCCGCCGATCGCTTTGCCACCGCCGCGGAATTCGCCAGCGCATTGACCGATGCCAGTGTCACAAACCGCAGGACAATTGCGATTGCACCGACGTCGGACAAGGCGCCGCGAATCCGTTTCGTGTGGCCGGTCACGGCGGCAATACTCGCTGCGGTCGCGCTCTGGGGATGGCTGCGTCCTCAGGCTTCGCCACTGCCCAGTCGGCAGCGCGTCGTTCTCTGGCACGCTTCGTTCTCGGATTTCCTCGATCCCAGTTCGCAGACCGTCGAGTCCCGGGTGGCCATCTCGCCGGACGGTGCGTACATCGCCTTTTCCGACTCGGCCGGAGACGACACGCAAATCTTCCTCAAGGCTCGCAACCAGACCCGGGCGACGCCAATTGCCGGCACCCAGGGAGGCGCCGACCCCTTCTTCTCACCCGACGGTCAGTGGATCGGCTACATCACACACGGAGGCACCGTCCGCAAGGTCCGCGTTTCCGGCGGTGGGTCGATCCAGCTCGCCACGACGGCAAACCCGACCTATGCAATCGGCGTGTGGATGGACGATGGGACGATTGTCTTCCCGGACACCCGCGGTGGCATGTCACGCGTGTCCGGCGAAGGCGGCCCGGTCACTTCGGTGCGGCCGCCGCGAAAGGACCACTACGATGACCCCGCGGCGCTCTCGGCGCTGCCGGGAAGCCGGGGCGTTCTCTTTACGGGATGTCCCGGCAACTGCGCCAGCGCGTCCGCGCTCTATGTCTACGACATGCAGCGCGACACGACCCTGCTCCTGATCCCCAATGTCGCGGGCGGCTGGTACGCGCCCACCGGTCAACTGCTCTACACCAGCCGCGACGGCGGACTGTACGCCGTCGGCTTCGACCTGAAGCATCTGAGGATCACCAGCGGCGCGGTGTCCATCGCCGACAGTGTGGCGCCGAACGGATTGGCAATGTCCCGATCGGGCATGGCGCTCTTGACGCTCGGGACTCAGGACTTCAACCGGTCCACGCTGGTGTGGGTCTCGCGGGATGGCACCGAGGAACCGTTCGCCTCGGACTGGACTGGGAACTTCGAGTACCCGGCGCTCTCGCCCGACGGGAAAACCCTCGCGGTCAGCGTGCGCGGTGCCGTGACACAGCTCTGGGTTCGCCGCGCTGACGGATCCCGTTTGCGGGTCTCTCACGGCAACCTGGGAAGCTGGCGCCCGAACTTCACGCCGGACGGGCGCAGCTTCGCGTTCATCACCGCCAACGGTGTCTCGTCGGACGCCGGAGCTGACGATGTGTATCTCAGCCCCACCGACGGCAGCACGCCGCCGCGGCTCCTCCTCGACCTTCAGCAAGGGCTATGGGAAGTCGAATTCAGCCGGGACGGTGAATGGGTCGTCTACCGGGCCGATGATGCCGCGTCGTACGGGGTGATTTATGCTCGACGTCTCCACGGCGACACGACGCTCACGATGATCCACTCCGACAGCAGCTTCAATACGGCACTCGCGCTCTCGCCCGACAGCAAGTGGCTGGCGTTCACGTCCGACCGCTCGGGCCACTCCGAAGTCTACGTGGCGTCGTTCCCCGACATGCAGGTGAAGTATCCCGTCTCGCAGGGCGGCGGGACCGAACCTCAGTGGGCGCACAGCGGGCGGGAGCTCTTCTTCAAGAGTCACGGCAAGCTGATGGACCTGCCGGTCGCCGCGGGCGCCGGGTTCGCGCCGGGGGGCGCCCGCCCGCTCTTCTCGGTCGCGGGGTACGCCGACGCCATCAACCGGCAGCAGTACGATGTCGGGCCGGACGATCGGCGGTTCGTCATGATCCGGCGGCCAGTGAGTACGGCGGAACAGGAAGTCGTGCTGGTCGAGAACTTCTTGGCGGATCTCAAGGCGAAGATGAAGCCATGAGCATCGACCGCCTGACGCAGCGATCTTGACAGGTCATCTTGTCATGACCATTATAGTCATATGACGACAACGTCCATCTCGGAGTTGAAAGCTCGCCTCAGCGCCTACCTCGACATCGTCCGCCAGGGTGACGAGGTGCTGGTCACCGACCGGGGACGAGTGATCGCCCGGCTCGCGCCCGTCAGCGGCGGCGTGCTCGAGGACAGCCGCCGTCAGGCGCTGATCAGCAGCGGTCGCTTGATCCCGCCCACGCATGCGTTGCCGAGGGACTTCTGGAAGACGCCGCACCCGCGGGACGCCGAGGGACGATCGCTCGCCGCGTTGCTGTCCGACCGAAGCGAGGGTTGGTGAGGTTCTGGGACGCCTCCGCGCTCGTCCCGCTCATCCTCGATCAGTCCCGCACCGCGCGCGCGCGCGAGCTGCTCACCGAAGACAAGGAACTGGTGGTCTGGTGGGGATCGCACGTCGAATGCGCCTCCGCCATCGCCCGGCTGCACCGCGACGGCGTCCTGACCACAACCGACGAGACCCGGGCGCGCTCGCTGTTGCTGGCCCTGAAGTCGAGCTGGTTCGAAGTGCAACCGGGCGATGCGGTGCGCGAGCAGGCGCTCCGCGTGCTGCGCCTGCATCCGCTCCGATCGGCCGACGCGCTGCAACTCGCCGCGGCCATCGAATGGGCAGGATCGCCGCCCGACGGTAGCTTCATCTCGTTCGACGAGCGTCTCACGGCCGCCGCGCAACGCGAAGGATTCCTTACCCTGTAGCGCCGGAGTTGTCAGCTGGATTCTGATCCACTCGCCCGCCTGACTGCGGCGTTGTCCGATCGCTACACCATCGAGCGCGAGCTCGGCCGGGGCGGCATGGCCACGGTGTATCTGGCGCACGACCTCAAGCACGACCGCGATGTCGCCATCAAGGTCCTCAAGCCGGAACTGGCCGCCGTCCTGGGCGCCGAGCGGTTCGTGCAAGAGATCAAGACCACGGCGGCGCTGAGTCATCCCCACATCTTGCCGCTCTTCGACTCCGGAAGCGCCGAGGGCCAGCTCTACTACGTGATGCCGTACATCAAGGGCGAAACGATCCGCGAAAAGCTGAACCGCGAGACGCAGTTCGGTATCGATGACGCGGTCCGCATCACCCGCGACGTGGCCGACGCACTTGACTACGCCCATCGGCATGGCGTGATCCACCGCGACATCAAGCCCGAAAACATCCTGCTGCACGACGGCCGGCCGATGGTGATGGATTTCGGCATTGCGCTCGCCGTCAGCGCCGCCGCCGGTGGTCGCATGACCGAAACCGGACTGAGTCTGGGCACCCCGCACTACATGTCGCCCGAGCAGGCGACCGCGGACCGTGAGATCACCGGCCGCTCGGACATCTACTCGCTGGGCGCGGTGCTGTACGAGATGCTCGCGGGCGACCCACCGCACACAGGGTCGTCGGCGCAACAGATCATCATGAAGATCGTGACCGAGGACGCGGCCCCAGTCACGCACCTGCGCCGGAGCGTGCCGCCGAATGTGGCCGCGGCGGTCGCCAAGTCGATCGAGAAGCTGCCGGCAGACCGTTTCGCGACGGCGAAGGACTTCGCCGAGGCGCTAGGCAATCCGGCGTTCGGCACAGTGCGAACCGGGCAACCCGGGCACCGGAGACTCACAAGGCCTGACGCAAGAGCATGGATCCGAAGTCCGTGGTCGTGGGCCGCCATGGCGGCGATCGCGCTCCTGGGCGCAGGCCTGGTTGCCGCGCGGCGGAGCAGCGTTGTCGCGCGGGACGTCCGGTTCACGCAGAAGACATTCCGCTCGGAGGCCATTCTCGTGGCGCGTTACGCCCCTGACGGGCGGACGATCGTCTTCAGCGCCACGCGCGGCGGAGCGGCTGGCACGACACCGCACTTGTACGTGATCCGGCCGGAGTATGCGGCCGCCGAGCCGATCGGTCAGGATTCCACCCATCTGCTCGCGATCTCGTCCGCCGGGGAGTTGGCGGTCCTCACCCACGCGATCTTTCTCGGACATCGGCTGTTCACCGGCACGTTGTCGACCATGCCGATGAGCGGTGCCGCACCGCACGAGCTGGTCGCCGACGTGCGCGAGGCCGACTGGTCGCCGGACGGAAGCGCGATGGCGGTGATCCGGCGCGTCGGCGGCATCGATCAACTGGAGTATCCGATCGGTACGGTGATCGCGAAGTCCGCCGGGTATCTGTCGGATCCGAGAGTGTCGCCGTCGGGCCTGCAAGTTGCAGTCGTGGAGCATCCAGTTGCGTACGATGATCGTGGCACGACGCTGATCATTGATCGACAGGGAAGACGACTGGCACAGTCGCCGCTTCATTGGGCCATCGAAGGACTGGCGTGGAGACCGGACGGAGGTGAGGTGGATTACTCCGGCGCCTTCGCCCAGGCCGGCTCGTATTCGTCGTTGACGGCGTATGCCCTGGACCAGCGCAGCCACGAGCGCGTCGCCCTGACCAGTGCGGGCGGCATCACGGTGCAGGATGTCGCCCGCTCCGGGCAATGGCTGATCACGCAGGATGATGATCGATATCTGGTCTACGCACGTGGCGCCGGCGTCGCGGACGCGCAGGATGTCGGGTGGCTGGACCTCTCCGACGAACCTGTGCTCAGCGCTGACGGCAAATTGCTGGCGTTCGCCGACGAAGGCATCACCGGCGGCGCGACCTATTCCGTGATGTTGCGCAAGCTGGATGGCTCGCCGCCCGTCCGGCTCGGTCCGGGCGAGCCGCTGGCCTTTTCCCGCGATGGCAACTGGATCCTTTCCATGATCAGCGCCACGCCCCCGCGGCTGCTGCTCTACCCGCCGGGCGCCGGGACGCCACAGGAGCTCCATCCCGGCTCGTTTGAATCGATCAGTTACAGCTCGGCCGGCCTCTTCCCCGACGGCAAACGATATCTCTTCTGCGGCAATCATCCTCGCGAGCCACCCCGATGCTTCGTCGCGCCGATCGCCGGCGGATCGGCGGTACCGGTCACGCCCAACGGCACGAGCCAGGCCACGCTATCGGGCAACGGCCAGCAGATCGCTGCGCAGGTCGGCGACAGTTTCGAGGTAATCGACGTCACAAGCGGCTCGGCGCGCGTGCTGGCTGGCGCGACTCCAGGAGATCAGCTGGCCCGGTGGAGTCCTGACAATGCGGCGATCTGGGTGTATCGCGACGATCCGCTGGTGCTTCGGGTCGATCGCGTGGATCTCGCATCGGGGAAGCGCACCCGACTGATCGACATCACGCCGCCGGCCGGCTCGGAACTGCGTCACGCCTATGAGTTGCGGTTGCATGATGACCCTGCCATTCATGCCTACGTGCAGGCGCGTTATTCCTCCTCGTTGTTCACTGTGGACGGCGTGCGATGAGCGGCATGGATCACCTCGCCGCGGCCGCTTCGGCGCGTCGGCACCGTGAGTGTCCAGGGTGAGCCTGGAGTTCCTCAGGACGAGCTCATTCGGCGCCAGGCCTCCGAGGAATGCGCCGTGAGTATCGAGCGCATCGCGGCCGCCCTGGCCGACCGCTACACCATCGAGCGCGAGCTCGGCGCGGGTGGCATGGCCACGGTCTATCTCGCCGAGGACCTCAAGCATCACCGCAAGGTGGCGATCAAGGTGCTGCGACCCGAACTCGCCGCCGTGATCGGCGCCGAGCGCTTCCTCGCCGAGATCCGCACGACGGCCAACCTGCAGCACCCGCACATCCTGGCGCTGATTGATTCGGGGGACAGTGGCGGGATGCTCTGGTATGTGATGCCCTATGTCGAGGGAGAATCCCTGCGCGACCGGATCACGCACGAGAAACAGCTGCCGGTCGCCGACGCCGTGCGGATTGCCACGGAAGTCGCCGGCGCGCTCGACTACGCCCACCGCCACCACGTCGTCCATCGCGACATCAAGCCCGAGAACATCCTGCTGCACGATGGCAGCGCGATGGTGGCCGACTTCGGCATCGCCCTCGCCGCGAGTTCAGGCGCCGGGACCCGGATGACCGAAACCGGCATGTCCCTCGGCACGCCCCACTACATGAGTCCCGAGCAGGCGATGGGCGAGCGCGAGATCACCGCGCGCAGTGATGTCTACGCGCTGGGCTGCATCACCTACGAGATGCTGGTGGGCGAGCCGCCGTTCACCGGACCCACGGCGCAGGCGATCATCGCCCGGGTGATGACGGAGGAGCCACGCTCGCTCACGCTGCAGCGCAAGTCGGTGCCACCGCACGTCGAGGCCGCGGTCTTCACGGCCCTCGAGAAGCTCCCCGCCGATCGCTTTGCCACCGCCGCGGAATTCGCCGCAGCGCTTGGTGAACCGCGATTCGCCACGACTTCGACGCGCGGCTCCAGCGCGCGGGCAATCGCGCACACCACGTCACGGTCTCGTGCGACCCTCCTCCTCGCGACGGCGTGCGTTGCGCTCTGCGGCCTCGCACTCGCAGGCTGGCTGCGTCGACCGCCGACGCCCACGGTTACGCGCCAGCGGATCGCCCTGTGGCAACATTCGCTGACTCGCTTTCTGTCGCCCGGCGTGGATCACGAAGGAACCCAGGCGGCGATCGCCGCGGACGGAGCCACCATCGTATTCACCGATTCGGCCAACGGTGGGCTGGAGCTCTTCCGCAAGCGGCGCAGCGAGATCGATCCGGTTCCGCTCGACGGGACTCAAGGGGCGATCTCGCCGTTCTTCTCGCCCGACGGCTCATGGATCGGATATCTCACCATCGACGGGCGCGTACGCAAGCTGCCGGCGAGTGGGGGCGGCTCGATCACGCTCGCCACCGACGCCAGCCCGGAGTATCCGTCCGGTGCGTGGCTGGATGATGGATCCATTGTGTACTACGACGTACACCTTGGCTTGAGCCGTGTCCAGGCAACCGGCGGGCCCAGCCACCGAATCCGCGCGGACAGTTCGCGCCAACAATTCGACATGCTGACGCTCGCCCCACTTCCCGGCAGTCACGGAGTGCTGTTCGCGGGATGCCCCGGCAACTGCAGCACCGCCTCCGATATTTACGTCTTCGACTTCAAGGCGGACAGCGCCCGCCGACTAGTGACGGGAGCCGTGAATCCGGTCTACGCATCGACCGGGCAACTGCTCTACACCGACCGCGGCGGCGGCGTCTACGCCGAGTCGTTCGATCTCCAGCACATGACGACGACGTCCGGTCCGGTACCCGTCGTGGACAGCGTGGTTCCCGGCACGTTCGCGCTCTCGGCATCGGGAACGATTCTATATCTGGCGGGGAGCAATGCAGGCGCGCCGGCCGAGCTGATGACGGTGGCCGCTGATGGCCGTGCCGAGCCGGTGGATTCGACCTGGATCGCGGACTTCAACTATCCGGCGCTGTCGCCCGACGGGCGCACCCTGGCCGTGAGCGTCAGTGATCGCACCACGCAGATCTGGATTCGCCACGCCGACGGAAGCCGGCAGCAGCTCACCGACAGCGGGTCCGTGAACTGGCGGCCGTCGTGGGCACCTGATGGCCGTTCGCTGCTGTTCGCGTCGAACATGCGCGGGGGCGTCAATATTGACGGGCTGGATGTATTCACTGCCCCGACGGATGGCTCCGCGCCACCGGCGCTTGTGATGCACTACAAATACGGGCTCTGGGAATCGGAACTTTCACGGGACGGCGAGTGGCTGGCCGTCCGATCCGACGAGGCCAGCGGCAATTCGAACGTCCATGCCCGGCGCATGAGTGGCGACACGACGGTTGTCCCCGTCGTCATCGGCAAGGGCGTATCGATCCAGATCGCGCTGTCGCCGGACGCGAAATGGCTCGCGTACGTCAACCAGACCACGGGACGCCGCGAGGTGTACGTCACGTCATTTCCCGACGGCAGGATCACCAGGCTGATTTCGAACAACGGCGGCAGCGAGCCGCGCTGGTCGCGCAGCGGCCGCGAACTGTTCTACGAATCGAACGGCAGGATGGTGGCTATCGACATCGGACCGGGGGCAGGACTGGTGACCGGCGTGCCCCGCCCGCTCTTTTCGATTGCCGGCTACCGCACCGCGCGCAACCGCCAGCAGTATGATATCGCGCCGGACGACCAGCATTTCGTGATGATCAAGGACCTCAACGACGACCCGCGCGGCAAAATCGTCCTGGTCGAGAATTGGCTGCAGGAGTTGCAGCGAAAGACACGACGATAGTTGCGCGATATTGACTAGTCAGTCTAGTCAGATCGCGACGAAACTCGGGTTCGTGATGTGGGCCCCGGGCTGCGGTGGCGCCACCCGTGGACGAAGCGCCGCTGACGGAACCTTCCCCACCCCGCCGCCGAGTCGCCCACGCCGAGGCTCTTCAGCAGTACCTTTGATCGCCGCCATCCAACGTGTCGCATCGTGTAGCCGGAGCATCGACTGACCGAATCCCAGCCTCGACTCGCAGCGGCGTTGTCCGACCGCTACGCCATCGTTCGTGAACTGGGCGCGGGCGGCATGGCGACGGTGTACCTCGCCCGCGACCTCAAGCACGATCGCGATGTCGCGATCAAGGTGCTGCGTGCCGAACTCGCCGCCGTGATCGGTGCCGAGCGCTTCCTGGCAGAGATCAAGACCACGGCCAACCTGCAGCATCCGCATATCCTGTCGCTGTTCGATTCGGGCACCGTCGACGGTACGGTCTTCTACGTGATGCCGTTTGTCGACGGCGAGTCGCTGCGCGACAAGCTCACGCGCGAGAAACAACTACCCGTCAATGAATCGATCCGGATCGCGACCGAGGTCGCCGACGCGTTGCAGTACGCGCACACGCACGGCGTGATCCACCGCGATATCAAGCCGGAAAACATCCTGGTCCACGGCGGCCATGCGCTGGTCGCCGACTTCGGCATCGCTCTCGCCGCCTCGAAGACCGGCGGCTCGCGGATGACCGAGACCGGCATGTCGCTCGGCACGCCACAGTACATGTCGCCGGAACAGGCCATGGGTGAACGCGATCTCGACGCCCGCACGGACATCTACGCGCTCGGTTGCGTGACCTACGAGATGCTCAGCGGCGAAGCCCCCTTCACGGGGCCCACGGCGCAGGCGATCGTGGCCAAGGTCGTCACCGAGCCGGCACCGTCGGTGCGCAGCAAGCGGGCGTCGGTGTCCGAAGCCGTTGATGTGGCAATCCAGATTGCCATGCAGAAGACTCCGGCCGATCGCTATCGCAGCGCGGCGGAATTTGCCAGCGCCCTGTCCATCCCGACACCGGCGCGGACGGGGTTCCTCGCCGCCCGACCCACGCGCCGGAGCACTGCCGCTCGCGCCGCGACGTGGTCCGCCGGACTCGGGCTCCTCGCCATCGCGTTTGTTGCGGGCGGTCGCGTACTGCGTCACGACAACAGCTCCAGCGTGACACTCGGCCGCTCACACCATGTGACCTGGGAAGCCGGGCTCGAAATCACGCCGGCCATCTCGCCCGACGGCAAAGCGGTCGCCTACGCCACGGGACCGTTGGCGCACACGCATATCGAGGTAAAACCGGTCGGTGAAGGCCGTGCGCTCCGCCTCACCGCCGACAGCGAGAGCATCGAGACCGCACCCCAATGGTCGGCCGACGGCGCCCGGATCCTGTTCCTGGCGCACGGCGGCGTGTTCAGCGCGCCATCCGGCGGCGGCCCGGCGAAACCTGAAATCCCCGGGGCGCCGGACGTGGCCATTGCATCGGCGACGTGGTCCCCCGATGGCAACCGTATCGCATTCGCGCGCCACGATTCCCTGCTGGTGCGCGATCAGGACGGGGCCGTACATACCCTGGCGGCCGTGTCCGGTCCGAGCACCTGTACCTGGTCGCCTGTCGGCACGTACGTGGCGTGTACCTCCGGCAATTCGCTCTACTCACTGGCGGGCGCGCTCTTCGGCAACTTGTCGCCGAGCCAGGTTGTACTGGTGCGGGTTCGAGACGGTGCCGTGACGACGGTCACCGACTCGACGTCGCTCAACACCAGCCCGGCGTGGGCTCCCGACGGCCGGCACCTGTACTTCGTCTCCGACCGCGACGGCTCGCGAGACATCTATCTGACGACCATCAGTTCAAGCGGGCATGGCGACGCCGCCCCCACCCGGCTCAGCGCAGGACTCGGTGCGCACACGATATCCACCGATCACACCAACGATCGTCTCGCCTATTCGCTGTACACGCGGCGCAGTTCCGCCTGGTCGATCCCGAAACCGCTGCGTCCTCCCGAGGCGACCACCACCGCGACCCGCATCACCGGCGCGAACGAGTATATCGAACAGTTCTCCGTGTCGTCCGATGGAAAATGGCTCTACTACGACTCCGACCTCACCGGCAACGCCGACATCTTTCGCGTGCCGACGACAGGTGGTGAACCGGAACAGCTCACCAACAACCCGGCCGACGATTTCGCGCCGTTCACGTCGCACGATGGCAAGGAGTTTGCCTTCCATTCCTGGCGCACCGGTACGTCGCGCGAAATCTTCGTGCAACGGCTTGACGGCGGGGGCGTGGAGCAGGTTACTAATACCCCGTTGCAGGAAGGGCTTGCCAACTTTGCGCCTGATGACCAGGCCCTCGCCTTCACCATGATGGTGGAATCCGGCGGTGTGTGGACAGTGCGTCGCACGTCCTCCGGCACGTGGGGAAAGCCGGCCGAACGAGTTGCATACGGATTCTTTCCGAACTGGTCGCCCGACGGGAAGCAGCTCACCTTCACCTCATCGCTCCGGGGCGGCAGCATCCTCGTCGTTCCCGTCGATTCGGGACCGGTCCGCACCATCCTCGACGCATCGAAACCGGCAACGCCAACCGCCGGCAGCGCGCTCTGGGGCGCTGACGGGACCATCTATTTCTCCAGTACCGACAGCAAGGGCACGCCCTCGATCTGGTCCATCAGCCCGGCCGGCGGCGCTCCGCAGCCATTGCTGATCTTCGATGCGGCACTGCATCCCTCGTATCGGCCGGTGTTCGCATTCGTCGCCGGCACATTCTACTTCGTCACCGAAGACCGGCAGAGCGACGTTTGGGTCATGGACGTCAGCCACCAATGACCACCCCGGGACGGCGGTCTGCACGGCCCTCGAAAAACCTCCGGCCGACCGCTCTGCAACGGCCGCGGAATTCGCCGCGGCCATGGGCGAGCCGTGATTCGCCTCGACCGCACGCGGAGGCATCATGACGCAGGCGACGCGAACAACCGGGCTCGCACGATTTCTTCTGCGCGCGGAGGCCGGCGCCGTGGGAGGACTCATCGGTGCCATCGCGGTGGCGCTCCTCTTCTTCCTCGATGGGGCGATCCACCTTCGCCCTCTTGCGGTCCCCGCCGCGCTCACGTCGGGATTGTTCGGTGCCGCGACCAATAACCCGGTGGGTACCAATGGGGTGGTCCCCGACGCCATCAACATCCTCGAGATGGCGGAGTACACTGTTGCACACCTGCTGACGTTCGCCGCCATCGGGATCAGTGCGGCTTTCGTTCTGGACGGTGCGCGATTCTGGAAGGCCGTGTGGAGTGGTGCGGCGTACGTGGGCGTCACGGGCACGGGACTGCTGTACATCGTCAGCTGGGGCATCGGTACGCCGGTCGCCGTGGACGTCCTGGGCCTGCCTCGCGTGCTACTGGCGAACGGCCTGGCGGGTGCGATCATCGGCGTCGGTCTCTACGCCGTGGAGCACGGAGACGACGGCAACCTACCCGTGTGACGGGGCGCGGATCGATCCGACAGTAGCGCCCCGCGCGGAATAGCGCGGCGGCGGAACGTAGCCATCGGCCCGATCAGCTGCCGGTGGGCGGCGCTGGCCGAACAGGTCGCGCTGACCCGGAAGTAGTGGCGCAGGATCGCCTCGCGGGTACCTTTGAGTCACCGCCGCTGACACCATCGTCGAAGCATGTTGCCTGCCGCCGCAGGCGAAGGGATACCGCGTGACCGACCCTCCGGCCCGGCTCGCCGCGGCCTTGTCCGACCGCTACACCATCGAGCGCGAGCTCGGCGCGGGTGGCATGGCGACGGTGTACCTCGCGCACGATCTCAAGCACGACCGCGATGTCGCGATCAAGGTGCTGCGGCCCGAACTCGCCGCCGTGATCGGCGCCGAACGCTTCCTCGCCGAAATCAAGACGACCGCCAACCTGCAGCATCCGCACATTTTGCCGCTCTTCGATTCCGGTTCAGCGCAGCTGAATCCTGAGCGCAGCGAAGGACCTCTTGCCCTGTACTACGTGATGCCGTACATCGAGGGCGAATCGCTGCGCGACCGGTTGACCCGCGAACACCAGCTGCCGCTGCACGATGCCGTGCGCATCGCGACCGAGGTCGCCAGCGCGCTCGATTATGCGCATCGCCACGGCGTGGTCCACCGCGACATCAAGCCGGAGAACGTGATGTTGCACGATGGCCGAGCGATGGTCGCCGACTTCGGGATCGCGCTCGCCATGGCCAACACGGCCGGCACCCGGATGACCGAGACGGGCATGTCCCTCGGCACACCGCATTACATGTCGCCCGAGCAGGCGATGGGCGAACGGGAGATCACCGGGCGCAGCGATGTGTATGCGCTCGGCTGCATCACCTACGAAATGCTGGTCGGCGAGCCGCCGTTTACCGGCCCGACCGCTCAGGCGATCATCGCGCGGGTGATGACCGAAGAACCCAGGCCAATCATTGTCCAGCGCAAGTCCGTGCCGTCCGTGGTGGAAGCCGCCGTGCTCACGGCGCTGGAGAAAATTCCGGCCGATCGGTGTGCGACGGCCGCCGAGTTTGCGGCCGCGCTGGCGGCACCGACCGCACCAATCGGAGCGCGCCGGCCAGAGTCCATGCAGCCTCGCCGGTTCTCGGACCTTCACGTTGCCGTGCGCGGTGTGGCCGGCCTGATCGTCGCGGCAGCCGGATATGTCATTGGCAGTCATGTCGCGACGCGCGAAACCGCGTTGCCGATCGAGTTCGGGCACGCCACGCACGTGACCTGGGATCCCGGGCTCGAGATCACGCCGTCCATTTCGCCCGATGCACGCACCGTCACCTATGCCAGCGGACAATTGCTCCGCACGCGCGTGATGGTGCGTCCGATCGGGGAAGGCCGCCCGGTGGCGCTCACCGGCGACACGACGGCCGCCGAAACCAACCCACAATGGTCACCGGACGGGACCCGCATCCTGTTTCTCGCTCACGGCGGTGCCTATTCGGCGCCCGCGGGCGGAGGGCCGGCTCGGCCAGAAGTGCCGGCGAACCCGGGTCAGCCAATCACCGGTGCGACCTGGTCATCAGACGGAACACGGATCGCGTTCACGCGCGGCGATTCACTCTTCATTCGCGAGCCCGACGCGGGGATTCGGCCGCTGGCGAAGATGCCGGAACCGACGCTGTGCAGCTGGTCGCCCAGCGGCGCGTTCGTGGCCTGCGCCACGGGCAACGCCTGGTACGCCGAAGCGGCGACAGGTTTCGGCAATCTTGCGCCCAGCCAGATCGTGTTGTGTCGCGTGAGCGACGGTACCCTGACCGCGATCACCGACAGTCTGGCGCTCAACCACAGTCCGGCATGGTCGGGCGACAGTCACTGGCTCTATTTCATCTCCAATCGCGACGGACCGAGCGACATCTACGGGGTCGCCGTGACGGGCGCCGGCCATGGCGCCGGCTCACCGCGCCGGCTCACGACCGGCCTCGGCGCACAGACGATCTCTCTCGCGGCCAACGGCACGCGCATCGCATATTCCCGCTACACCATCCGGAGCAGCATCTGGGGAATGCCGATCCCATCGAATCCACCGGTGTCCACAGCGACCGCGACCCGGATCACCGACGCCAACGAGTACATCGAAACGCTCAGCGTGTCTCCCGACGGCCAATGGCTGCTCTATTCGTCCGACCTTGCCAATAACACCAATCTCTTCCGGTTGCCGCTCGCCGGCGGCGAACCGCAGCAGCTCACGACCGGTTCCGCCGACGACTTCTACCCCGTCACCTCGCCGGACGGGAAGGAAGTGGCGTTTCACTCCTTCCGAAGCGGATCGCGCGATGTCTACGTGATGCCCCTTGATGGCGGTGCGGTGCAGCAGGTCACCCACACGCCGCGTCAGGAAGGGGTCGCCGATTGGTCACCCGACGGCCGCGCGCTGGTCTTCAAGGACATGGCGACCGGCGGCGGCGTCTGGCTGGTGCGCCGCGACAAATCGGGGCACTGGGGCGAGCCGGTACAACGCCTGGCGGGCGGGGGATTCGCCGTGTGGTCGCCCGATGGCCGTGCACTCGCTGCGGTCTCGACGCTGACCGGCGGAAACCTGCAGGTCTTCCCGGTCGATTCCGGGCCCGGAAGGATGCTGGTCGACCCGGCCACCGGCGGACCGATTGTCGAACAGACCTACTGGGACAAGAATGGGCAGATCTACTTCAAGTCGCACGACGCGATGAGCAACGCCTCGATCTGGTCGGTGCCCGCGGCCGGCGGTGCGCCGCGCCTGCTGGTGCGCTTCGACCCCAGGTTGCATCCGTCGTATCGCGCCAATTTCGCCATGGGCGGCGGTCATTTCTATTTCACGGCGGAAGATCGCCAGAGCGACGTGTGGATCATGGACGTGAGGAAGCCGTGAGCAACGCCGCGAACCGGCTCGCCGCTGGGGTCTACTTGACGTCGAACGCGGTCGGCCCCGACGGGCGCATCATCGTGGAAGTCGCGCCGCCTTCATCGTGGTTCTGGCCGGTGGCGATTCTCGATCCGCGGAGCGGCACGCTGCAGTCGCTGCCACCGGGGCCCCAGCCACGACATGAAGGGCGGGTGGGATCCCGATGGCACGGTGGTGTCCGAAATCCGGGCCCAGCAATCGATACTGTGGCGTTTCCGGCCGGTCACCGAAGCGGCGGCGACGTCATGAACGAACGGCGCGCCGCCGCCCTCACCGACCGCTGGACATGGATAACGATCTGACTATCAGACTATATTTGCAGAATGACGCTCGCCGAGCTGGCGCTGGTGGTGGGGGTGCCCCCCAAGACGCTGCTCAATGCCGCAGCGGTGCTGGAGACCCCCGCGCGCTACACCCTGCCGCTGGCCCGCCGGCTGGCGGTCGCGCTGGCGATCCAGCAGGAAGCTGGCGTTCCGTTGCCACGGGCGTGGGATATGGCGGCAGAAGCGCTCCGGCGCTTCGGCACGGCGGGCGGGGTGGTGACGGTCACCGGGGACCCGGCCGCCGTGGTGGCGGTTCAAGTGGATGTCTACCGGATTCTGGCGGCCGTCAATGTCCGCCTCGCGCAGCTCCGGACCATGTACGCGCCGCGGCGCCGAGGTCGGCGCGCCGAACCGGTCGACCCGCTCGTGCGAGCGACGGCGCATGGCCTGGATCTCTCGCTGCTCCGAGCCAACCTGCGGCGATCGCCGAAACAACGGTTGGCACAGCTCGATGCCATGCAGGACTTTCGCCGTCGGGTGCGTCGCGTCCATTCGTCGCCGGCCGAGGCTTAAGCGATGTTCGAGCAGATCCTTGCGGCGCTGGTGCGGCAGGAGATTCAGTTCGTGGTGATTGGTGGGGTGGCGGCAACCATCCACGGTTCGGCGCGGCTGACCAATGACCTCGATATCTGTTACGATACCGCAGCCGATAACCTGGAGCGGTTGGTGGTGTTGCTCACCGGCTGGCACGCCTACCTGCGAGGCGTGGAGCCAGGCCTTCCCTTCGTGCTCGACACCCGTGCCCTCAGGACCACGCCCATCATGACGCTGACAACCGACGTCGGCGACCTCGATCTGCTGGACCGGGTGCCCGGTGTGGGCGACTATCCCGCCGCACTGGCCGCCTCGGAGCGGGTGACGATCGGGAAAGTGGAATTCCGAGCCTTGAGGTTGGAGGCACTGATCGCCTCCAAACAGGCGGTGCGGCGCCCCAAGGACGTTGAGCAGCTCATCGAGCTCGAAGCGCTGTTGGCGCTGCGGGGAGAATCCGTCTGACTGAGGCGTTCGATCGTCTGGCCGCCGCCCTCGCTGACCGCTACACCATCGAGCGCGAGCTTGGCCAGGGCGGCATGGCCACGGTTTACCTCGCCCATGACGTCAAGCACGACCGCGATGTCGCCATCAAGGTGCTGCACGCCGACTTGGGCGCAGCCCTCGGCGCCGATCGTTTTCTCAGCGAGATCCGCACCACCGCGCGCCTGCAGCATCCGCATATTCTGCCGCTGCTGGACAGCGGCGATGCCGACGGTTTGCTGTATTACGTCATGCCGCTGGTCACCGGCGAGACACTGCGCAGCCGCCTCGAGCGCGAACGGCAGTTGCCGATCGACGACGCGGTGCTGATCGCGCGCGAAGTGGCCGACGCGCTCGGGTACGCGCACGGACTGGGCGTGATCCATCGCGACATCAAGCCCGAGAACATCCTGCTCCAGGGCGGCCACGCACTGGTCGCCGACTTCGGCATCGCGCTCGCCGTGCAGCAGGCCGGCGGCGCCCGGATGACGCAGACCGGTCTCTCGCTTGGCACGCCGCAGTACATGTCGCCCGAGCAGGCGATGGGCGAGCGCACCATTGACGCACGCAGCGACATCTATGCGCTCGGCGCCGTCACCTATGAGATGCTGGTCGGCGAGCCGCCGTTCACCGGGCCCAGCGTGCAGGCGATCGTCGCGAAAGTGATGACCGAGCGACCGACGCCACCGCACGTGCTGCGCGACACGATTCCGCAGCATGTAGAAGACGCGCTGCTCACGGCACTCGCCAAACTTCCCGCCGATCGATTCGCAAGCGCGTCGGGATTCGCGAAAGCGCTGGTCAGCAGCGGCGAAAGGCCGGTCCTGACCCAGCGCTCCCGCGGATCCACCCGAAATATCCCGCGCAGCACCATCATGGTCGGCGTCGTTGCTGCGGTCGCCTCGATTGCGGCAGTCTGGGGATGGTGGCCAAGGGCGAGATTGTCCGAGCCGGTCACCCGGGTGGCGATGGCAATGAACGCTGGACAGCAACTGCGACCGCCGTTCGCAGGATTCGCCATCGCGGTGTCGCACGATGGGTCGCGGCTTGCGTACGTTGGCCCGGGCCAGAAGCCCGGAGAAACCCAGCTCTACATCCGCCGCCTGGACGCGCTCGATGCGACGGCGGTTCCAGCGACAACAGGAACCACGTCGGTGGAATGGTCGCCCGACGGACAGTCGGTGCTGATTGGCCTGAGCGCCGGGACTGGCCTGCTCAATTCTGTCGTGTCGCTGGACGGAGGTCAGGTGGTGCCGCTCCAGGGCGCGCGCGAAGCGACCTGGGGCGCCAGCGGTGGGGTCTACTACGCGCCGCGCGGAGGCAATGGAATCGTCGTTCGGCGAGAGGTCGGCGGCAGACTCGATACGCTGCCCAAGGTCCGTCTCGACTCGGGATATGCGGATCGTCCCTTGACGATCTTTCCCGACGAGCGCGGATTGTTGTGG
This sequence comes from uncultured Gemmatimonadales bacterium, assembly GCA_963796635.1. Taxonomy (GTDB): domain Bacteria; phylum Gemmatimonadota; class Gemmatimonadetes; order Gemmatimonadales; family GWC2-71-9; genus Palsa-1233. The sequence goes on along the minus strand of CAWCMH010000001.1, from coordinate 409,710 downwards.
GTGCCCCCGCTTTCCTCACCCGACGATACCACGCCGTTGCAGATCAAGGCGATCTCGTTTGCCACCGGAAAGAGCGCCGTGATTGGCACCGGCGTGTATGCCCGCCTGCTGCCGTCCGGTCTGTTGCTGCGCGTCGCCGCCGACGGCGGGGTCTTTGTCGAATCGTTCGACGAGAAGCGCCTGGAGGCGACTGGTCACGCAACGGCGGTCGCGCGCGTCGCGCTCAGCAACAATTCCGGTAACCGCATCTATCCGCAGATATCGGTGGCGGACAACGGGACGCTTATGTACATCGCCGGCGCACTGCAGCGCGAGCAACTGATCTGGCTGGCGCCGGATGGCCGTCGCCCGGGCCCTACGGACATCACGGGGTACATCTGGGGCTTCGCGCTCTCGCCCGACGGATCCCGGGTTGCCTTTTCGGAAAACGCCAGCCTGACAGCAATGAGCTTTGAGAACAAGGACATCTGGGTCGAAAATCTCGGCACCGCGGCGCGTACCCGACTGACGACGGCCTCGATCAACTTGCGTCCGAGCTGGTCGCGCGACGGAAAGGTCGTCCTCTGGAGCCGGATCGGTGGCGAAGCACGGCAGAGCGCCATGGAACGCCCGGCCGACGCATCGTCGCCGGAACGCATGGTGCTTTCCCGCGCAGCGTTCGGTCACTCGATCGGCGATGCACGCTGGATGCCGGATCATCGCACACTGCTCGTCGCGACCTATGGCGACGAGCCAACCGGCCGAGATATCTATGCCGTCGTGCCCGGCGATAGCTCGTTGACCAGGGTGATCGCAGCGATGCAAGGCAACCAGACATCCCCGATTCCCTCACCTGACGGCACGCTCGTGGCGTACAATTCCGATGAAACCGGTACCCGGGAACTCTATGTACAGCGGACGGCGTCCGCGGCCGGCAGGATTCGCATTTCCACCGGCGGGGCGAGTGCCGGCCGCTGGTCACGGGACGGGAAGACGCTGTACTACTGGGACCAGCGCGGCAATCTGGTCGCGGTATCAATTCAACCAAGTCCGGTGCTGGCAATCACCGGCAGTCGCGACATTGAAACGACGGCGGTACTGAGTTCAGGAGGTGGGCAGAGCACAGGACTCTTCGATATCGCTCCTGACGGACGAGTGCTCATGGCGGAAGATGTCCCCGGATCTTTCCAGTTGATCCTGGTCCGGAACTGGACAGCGGCGCTGCCGCGGAACGCACCGTGACCGCCTTCTCTACGGCCCAACCCGCGGCCGCTCTCGCCGACCGCTACACCATCGAGCGCGAACTGGGCCAGGGCGGCATGGCCACGGTGTATCTCGCGGAAGATCTCAAGCATCACCGCAAGGTCGCCATCAAAGTGCTGCGCCACGATATCGCCCAGAGCGTAGGACCGGAACGGTTCCTGCGCGAAATCGAGCTCGCCGCCAAACTCAATCACCCCAACATTCTTTCCTTGTTCGACTCGGGTTCAGCGCAGCTGAATCCCGAGCGCAGCGAGGGACCTCTTACCGTCCTGTACTACGTCATGCCCGCGATCGAGGGCGAATCGTTGCGTGACCGCCTGGAGCGCGAGCGCATGCTTCCGGTCGAGGAGGCGGTACGGATCGCCGCTGCGGTCGCCGGCGCTCTCGACTACGCCCATCGCCATGGCGTGGTTCATCGGGACATCAAACCGGAAAACATCCTGCTGCAAGACGGCCATCGCGCTGGTGGCGGATTTCGGCATCGGCAAGGCGTTGAGTGGCGTTGAAGCCCAGACCTTCACGCAGACGGGCGCCAGCGTGGGCACGCCCGCCTACATGAGCCCGGAACAGGCGGCGGGCGACACTGTCGACGGACGCAGCGATCTCTATTCGCTGGGCTGCGTGCTCTATGAAATGCTGGTGGGAGAACAACCATTCACCGGTCCCACGATTCAGGCCGTGATCGCCAAGCGGTTCGTGCAGACGCCGGCCGACGTTGCCGCGCTGCGGGAGGGTGTTCCTCGCCCCGTGGCGCGCGCGGTGCAGCAAGGCGCTGGCCCGGACGCCGATCGACCGCTACGAAACTGGAGCGCTGTTCGTGCACGTCGCTCAACGAAATCGAGGCGATCACGCCGAAACACGTGGCGCCGGAGAAGTCGCTGGCCGTGCTGCCATTTGCGAATACCAGCGGCGATCCCGACAACGAGTTCTTCGCCGACGGCATTACCGAGGAGATTCTCAATTCGCTGGCGCAGATTCCCGATCTGCGGGTGGCCGGGCGCACGTCGTCGTTCTCCTTCAAGGGGAAGCAACAGGACTTGAAGATGATCGGCGAGCAGCTCAACGTGCGCACGATACTGGAAGGCTCGGTCAGGCGCGCCGGCAAGCGGGTGCGGATCACGGCGCAACTGAGCGATGTCACCGATGGCTTCCGCATGTGGTCGGAGCGGTACGATCGCGAGATCGAGGATGTGTTCGCGGTGCAGGACGAGATCGCCACGGCGATCGCGGAGAAGATGAAGGCCACCATCCAGCAGGGCGGCGTGATTGACAACGCCGAGCGCGCGCCGGACAATGTCGACGCGTATCAAGCCTATCTCGAGGGACGCGCGCGCTATTACCAGCGTGGTGGCGCCATCAAGGATGGGCTCGCCATGATGCGCCGGGCGCTGGAGCTCGACCCGAAGTACGCGCTCGCGTGGGCGGGCGTCGCCGACGGATATTCGCTGCAGGGATATTACGGCATGCTGGCGCCGGAGCAGGCGGCGGCTCCGGCACGAGAAGCGGCAGCGAAGGCGCTCGAACTGGGCCCGAATCTCGCCGAGTCCCACAACGCCGCGGCACAGATTGCCCTGCTCTTCGATTGGGATTGGGTCGCCACCGAACGGTCGTTTCGGCGGGCGCTGGAGATCAACCCGCGATATGTGCAGGCCAACGCGTGGCACTCGCTCTTCTACCTGCTCTTTGTTTGTGGCGAGCAGCAACGCGCGATCGCCGGATGCCGGATCCTGCAACAAGGCGAACCGCTCTCGGCCTACGTCGCGGCCATCCTGTCGTTCTGCTGCAGCTGGGGAGGCCTGCCCGCCGAAGGTATCGAGTGGGCGAATCGGGCCTGTGCACTCGACTCCACTTCGTTCCTGGCGATGTGGGCGTTGCAGTCGGCGCAATACGACAACGGAGACTACGACGCGTCGGTCGCCACCGGCGACGCCGTGCTCGCCGCAACCGGGCGGCACCCGTGGCCGTTGCTGTCGATGGGGATGGCGCTGGCCGCCCAAGGCGACATGACCGGCGCGCGGGCGATCTCGCTGGAGATGAACGCGCGGGCAAGCCGCGGATACATGAGCCCGCACCATCGCGGCGTCGTAGCCGCGCTGATTGGCGACGACGATGCAGCCAATGCGCTGCTGCGCGAGGCGCTGCGTCGGCGCGATCCGGCCATTCCGGTTTTCGTGCGGCATACCATCCTGCTTCCCGCCGTGCGCAGGCTGCCCGCCTCGCAGGAGATTCTCGATGTACTTCGACTGCCCAATCTCTGATCGATGATCGACGGGCGACGAATTATGTAGCCAGACCGTTAGCGTTCGACACTGGGATGTTTTCCAGCGAGTTTGCCGGCAAGCCGACGCCCGGGGAACCTCATGCCGGATGCCTGCTGGCGGCGCCGGCGATCGAGTCGGGCTGCGAGTTTGTGACGACGGACCGCGATTTTGCCAGGTTTCCCGGACTGCGATGGCGCCATCCCCTGGCCGGAGGCTGTTGAAAAGCAGCCGAGCGCGGTCGTCGATTCGTTCACGCCGGGCTGTTCGGCAGTAGCTTTGATCGCAATCAATCCAGATCTCACATTCGGATCGTTCAGCGGGAGCGTCGACTGACCGAAACGCAACATCGCCTCACCGCCGCCCTCGCCGACCGCTACTCCATCGAGCGCGAGCTGGGCCAGGGCGGCATGGCCACGGTGTATGTCGCGCACGATCTCAAGCACGACCGCGATGTCGCCATCAAGGTGCTGCACGCCGACTTGGGCGCAGCCCTCGGCGCCGATCGTTTTCTCAGCGAGATCCGCACCACCGCGCGCCTGCAGCATCCGCATATTCTGCCGCTGCTGGACAGCGGCGATGCCGACGGTTTGCTGTATTACGTCATGCCGCTGGTCACCGGCGAGACACTGCGCAGCCGCCTCGAGCGCGAACGGCAGTTGCCGATCGACGACGCGGTGCTGATCGCGCGCGAAGTGGCCGACGCGCTCGGGTACGCGCACGGGCTGGGCGTGATCCATCGCGACATCAAGCCCGAGAACATCCTGCTCCAGGGCGGCCACGCGCTGGTCGCCGACTTCGGTATCGCGCTGGCCGTGCAGCAGGCCGGCGGCGCCCGGATGACGCAGACCGGTCTCTCGCTCGGCACGCCGCAGTACATGTCACCCGAGCAGGCGATGGGCGAGCGCACCATTGACGCACGCAGCGACATCTATGCGCTCGGCGCCGTCACCTACGAGATGCTGGTGGGCGAGCCGCCGTTCACCGGGCCCAGCGTCCAGGCGATCGTGGCGCGATTGGTGACCGAGGAACCGCGTCCGATTAGCGTGCAGCGGAAAGCGGTTCCTGAACACGTTGAGAGTGCAGTCATGCAGGCGCTGGAGAAGTTGCCTGCAGACCGATTCGCGACTGCTGGTGATTTCGCGACAGCACTGACAGCGAGCAGGCGTGTAGCGCAGCTCCGCATCACCGGGGCCGCACCGCGGCCGCTCACGCGATGGAGTGGCCGTTCGCCGCTGCCTTGGGCGATCGCATTCGGTCTGGCGGCTACCGCCGCAGTCTTGGGGTGGTGGCCGCGGACGACCGCCGACGCGGCACCGGTCGTCCGGCTGGAGCTGCAGGCTGTCGAGGGAACCAAGCTCGCATTCCCGGTCACCGGTGTGGCAACCGAGCTCGCGATTGCACCAGACGGCAGTCGGCTGATCTACGCCGCCACGTCAACCAGTGGTGAATGGCAGCTGTACCTCCGGAGCCTGGACCAGCTAGTGTCGCATGCAATTCCGGGGACTGCCGGCGCCTACAATCCGGAGTTCTCACCCGACGGCAAGTGGATCGCGTTCCGTTCCGCCGACGGAAAGCTCCAGAAAATTGCGCTCGATGGCAGTGCACTGACGACGCTCTGCGCGATCGACAATGGCGGCAGCGTCGGCGCGGGGCTGACCTGGGTTTCCAACCGCGAGATCGTCTTCGCGCGCGGCACCTATTCCGAGGGCCGCGGGCTGTGGCGTGTGTCGGCAGACGGCGGCACGCCCGTGCAGTTTTCGAAGTTCGACAGCGCGTCGCGCGAACGACTGCAGTTGGCCCCGCGCGCCATCGATCACGGTCGGCTGCTCCTTTACAGCAGTACCGTCGCCAGCAATGCTGATCTGACCATCGGCGTGGTCGATATGGCGACTGGCAAGTCCAAGCCACTGTCGACGTTGCACGGCGCCCGCGCGATCGGATTCGTCGACGGCTATCTGCTATATGTTCGGAACGACGGTGCGCTGATGGCCGCACCGTTCGACCTGCGGACGCTGCAGGCCGGCGCTCCAATTCAGGTCTCCGATAGTCTCGCCGTTCCGGCCTCGGCCTGGACCGCGCCGGTCGCGTTGTCGGCGAATGGTTCGCTACTCTACCAGAAGGGCGGTATTGCGAGCCAGGTGGTGACGGTGGGCAAGGATACTGCCCGGGTACTTATCGACTCGGTGCAAAACTACCTTCATCCACGACTTTCACCCGATGGCCGCCGACTCGCCGTCGAAGTGCAGGGTGCGACCAGCGTGGATATCTGGATCTGGGATCTCGCGAATCACACCTCCGAACGGCTCACGCATGGCGGATTCAATAATCGGCCGGAGTGGACGCCGGATGGACGTCAGGTGCTGTACACGTCGTCTTCGCGTACTCCAGCCGATGGACTCTGGCTGCAGCCCGCCGATGGGAGCGGCGACGCGCGGTTGATCGTGAAGGACTCGAACCCGATCCGTGAAGGCGTCATGACGCACGACGGCAAGACAGTCGTCTACCGCGTCGACACGCCGAACAACAACCGCGATATCTTCGCAATGGCTCTCGGTGGCAACCAACCGCGCATGCCGATCCTGGTCGGCGTGAACGATGACAAGGAGCCGCGGGTCTCCCCGGATGACAGGTGGCTCGCCTACATATCGAATGAATCCGGCCGGGAAGAGGTATACGTGCGGGCGCTCTCGGGCGCAGGCGGGCGGGTTCAGGTATCGACGACCGGCGGCGGCGAACCGCTCTGGACCGCGGACGGGAAGCGGATACTCTATCGCGTCGGCACTGGCATTGTCGCGGCCACCATCGCGACCGCACCCACGCTTGCGGTAACAGGACGCACTCCGCTTCTGGACGGACCATATGAGAGCGATGTCTACCATCCCAACTATGACGTCGCCCTGGATGGGCAGAGCTTCGTGATGGTTCGACCAGTGGCCGAGAGCCGCCAGGTCATCCTGGTGGTCAACTGGCTGCAGGAATTGCGGCAGCGAACCGGCGGCCACCGGGGACAGGCACAATGAGCAGTAAGCTGGCCGCCGCCCTGGCCGACCGCTACACCATCGAACGCGAACTCGGTCAGGGCGGCATGGCCACGGTTTACCTCGCCCACGACGTCAAGCACGACCGCGATGTCGCCATCAAGGTTCTCCACGCCGACTTGGGCGCCGCCCTCGGCGCCGATCGCTTCCTGAGCGAGATCCGCACCACCGCGCGCTTGCAGCATCCGCATATTCTGCCGCTGCTGGACAGCGGCGATGCCGACGGTTTGCTGTATTACGTCATGCCGCTGGTCACCGGCGAGACGCTGCGTGCCCGGCTCGAACGTGAACGGCAGCTGCCCGATCGACGACGCGGTGCTGATCGCGCGCGAAGTGGCCGACGCGCTGGGTTACGCGCACGGTCTCGGTGTCATTCACCGCGACATCAAGCCCGAGAACATTCTCTTGCAGGGGGGCCATGCTCTGGTCGCCGACTTCGGCATCGCCCTCGCCGTGCAGCAGGCCGGTGGTGCCCGGATGACGCAGACCGGTCTCTCGCTCGGCACGCCGCAGTACATGTCACCCGAGCAGGCGATGGGCGAGCGCACCATCGATGCGCGGAGCGACATTTATGCCCTCGGCGCCGTGACGTATGAGATGCTGGTGGGCGAGCCGCCGTTTACGGGCCCGAGCGTGCAGGCGATCGTGGCGCGGCTGGTGACCGAAGAACCGCGCGCCATCAGCGTGCAACGCAAGGCGGTGCCGCCCGCTGTTGAAGCCGCCGTGCTGCACGCGCTGGAGAAGCTGCCAGCCGATCGGTTCGCCACGGCGGCGCAATTCGCCGAGGCGCTGGCGGGTCACGGACCGGCGATCACGACGCGCGCGTTCGCGGGCGGCGCATTGCATTCACCCGATGGCACGATGTGGCGACGGCGGTTCGTATGGGCGAGCGCAGTTGCACTGATTGCTTTGCTCTTCGGTGGGTGGGCATGGACCAGAATGCACGGCGCCGGTGACCGACCGGTCGAACGCCGCTATCTGGAGCTCGGCGACAGCGTTGCACTCCAAGTCCAGATCAGCGTCGGCCCGCCGCTGGCGATCTCGTCTGATGGGTCGCTGCTCGCGTTCGTCGGCGACACGCTGGATCGGATCTGGATCAAGCGGCGCGACCTGCTCGAGCCAACCGTGGTCGCCGGGACGGAGCATGCCAGCGATCCGGTCTTCTCTCCCGACGACCAGTGGATTGCATACATCGCCGGAGGGGAGCTCAGGAAGGTGCGCGTGGACGGCGGTCCGAGCATCACGCTTGCCGACTCGGCCGGCGTCGGTTACGGCATCGCGTGGCTCGACGACGGAACGCTTTTGTACACCAGCGCGTCGTTGCTGGGCTTGCGGCGAGTACCCGGCGCCGGTGGCGCCGTGTCCATCGCGTTGCCGGACAGCGTGCTCGGCGGCCTCGCACCGTTGTTCGCGACGCCGTTGCCGGCGTCTCGCGGCGTTGTCATCGGGGTCTGCGCCTCCAACTGTGTCACATCCAGCCTGCATGTCCTCGACTTCAAGACCGGACGGCAGAAGCCGCTCGTTGACGGCGCCGCGATCGGGTGGTATCTGCCGACGGGCCAGTTGCTCTACCTGCGATCGGACGGCGTGGCAGCCGTGGCGCCATTCGATCTCTCCCGGCTGGCGATCCGCGGACCTGCCACGCCGGTCGTGCAGGGTGTGGCTGTCGGCGGCCACCGTATCGTGCTGGCGTGGTCTCGTTCAGGCACCCTGATTTACGGCGTGGGCAACGCGAATAGCAACGAACTGACATTGAAGTATGCCGATCGCGCTGGCGCCGTGACGACAGTCGACCCGTCGTGGATCGGGCAGTTCAACTCATTCGCCATTTCACCCGATGGAAACCGCGCGGCGGTCGGCGTCAGCACGGCGGGCGCCGGCCTCGACATCTGGATCAAGCAGCTTCCCGCTGGTCCGTTCACGCGGCTGACCTTCAGCGGGCGCGATCGGCGGCCGGCGTGGTCGCCGGATGGGCGCGAGGTGGCGTTCATTCGCGACAGCGGCAGCGGCGGTGATGTGTACGAACACGCGGCCGACGGGGCCGGGAATGATCGCCGGCTCGCCCACCTCGATCGCGCCATTCAGGAAGTGAGCTGGTCGCATGATGGACGCTGGCTGCTGGTCCGCACCGACAACGGGGCGGCTGGCAACGGCGACATTCTCGCCATCAACGCCACGAAGGACTCGGCACCGGTCCCGGTCGCAACCACCCGGTTTACCGAGTTGCAACCGGTGCTGTCGCCCGACGATCACTGGCTGGCCTACGTGTCGAACGACGCTGGACGGGATGAAGTGTACGTGCGACCATTTCCCACCGGCGACGGCAGTCACTGGCAGGTATCGAACGGCGGCGGTGGGTCTCCGGCGTGGTCGGTCGACGGCAAGCAGTTGTACTTCGTCAACCCTGCGAATCGATTGATCGCAGCACAGGTCGCGGCTGATCCCACCTTTCATGTGAACGCGCTCACGCCGCTGTTTGACGCGACGCGATTCAACTACATCGGGTACCACCAGGCGTTCGATGTCACGCCCGATGGCCGATTCGCCTTCCTGGATTCGCCGGGCACCACGGCAGCAACGGCGATGCGTCTGGTCGAAGTCGACAACTGGTTAGCCGAGTTGCGCTCGCGGATGAAACAGTGAGACGCATCAACTGCGCTGGCCAACCATGAACGTCGACGCGCCCGGCCCGGCCCTCGCCCAGGACCACGGCCGGTGAGTCTCGAACGGCTCGTCACCGCGCTGGCCGACCGCTACACCATCGAGCGCGAACTCGGCCAGGGCGGCATGGCCACCGTGTACCTCGCGCACGACCTCAAGCACGACCGCGACGTGGCCATCAAGGTGCTGCATGCCGATCTCGGCGCCGCCCTCGGTGGCGACCGCTTCCTGAGCGAGATCCGCACCACGGCGCGCCTGCAGCATCCGCACATTCTTCCATTACTCGACTCGGGCGACGCGGACGGCCTGCTCTACTACGTCATGCCGCTGGTCACCGGCGAAACCCTGCGCAGCCGGCTCGAACGTGAACGGCAGCTGCCCATCGACGACGCGGTGCTGATCGCGCGCGAAGTCGCCGATGCGCTCAACTACGCGCACGGCCTGGGCGTGATCCATCGCGACATCAAGCCCGAGAACATCCTGCTGCAGGGCGGCCACGCACTGGTCGCCGACTTCGGCATCGCGCTCGCGGTCCAGCAGGCCGGCGGTCAGCGAATGACGCAGACCGGCCTCTCACTCGGCACGCCGCAGTACATGTCGCCCGAACAGGCGATGGGCGAGCGGACCATCGACGCACGCAGCGACATCTACGCGCTCGGCGCCGTGACATATGAGATGCTGACTGGTGATCCTCCCTTCACCGGCTCCAGCGTGCAGGCGATTGTAGCCAAGGTGATGACCGAGCGGCCGACGCCGCCGCACGTGTTGCGCGACACCATCCCGCAACACGTCGAACACGCGGTGCTCACGGCGCTCGCCAAGCTTCCGGCCGATCGGTTCACCACCGCCGCTGAACTCGCGACCGCCCTCCGATCGGGCGCCACGCACGCGACGATGCCAACGGCGATCCGTTCTACCCGCCGCAGGTGGCCTCGCACGACAATTGCCCTCGGCATTACCAGCGTCGTCCTGCTCGGCGTTGCGCTCTGGGCCCTCACCCGCCCCGCCCCCCCGCAGTCGCGGATGTTCGACGCCGCGCTCCCCGACAGTGCGCTGATGAGTTCCGCGCCCGACGCTGCGTCGGCCGGGTACGGCGCACCGGTCCTCAACCTCGCGGTAGCAGCGACCGGCGACTTCGTGGTGTATCCGGTTCGTCACGGCGACTCGACCATGCTCTGGTACCGGAGTTTGATCGATGCGAGCGCGCATCCCATCAGCGGAACTGCCGGTGGCACGATGCCACGACTGTCACCGGACGCATCGCAACTGGCATTTGTGAGCGCGAATCGTGTGCTGGTCATGCCCGTCACCGGCGGCGAACAGAAACGCCTGCTGCAAGCGGATGCGCCACCGACGACACTTGACTGGGTTTCCCCGACGCGCCTGTTCGCCATCGCCAACGACGGCGTGACCTTTCATTGGCTCGACGCGGAGACGGGTGCCAGCGACGCGAACGGAATGACGTTCACGCTTGCGTCGCGGTGCTACTATGGCAGCTGGGTCGCGTCGCAGCGACGGTTGCTCTGCGGTCAAGGTGAAGGCGTGTTCGAGGACATCACGACGGGCATTACTCGACCGATTCGCGCCAGAGATCGGGGCGACACGGCCGGTTCGGCCGTCGTGACGGGCCAGGCCTTCCGCATCGTGGATGACCGCTATTTGGTCTATCTCGGCATCGATGGCGATGTCCGCGCGGCGCCGTACGACCGCCGCACCGACTTGATCGGCCGGTCGGTCTCCCTGGTGAGCGGCATCAAGGCCGACGCAGATGGGGCGGGGCAGATGGACCTGACCCCGCGGGGAATGCTGGCATTCGTTCCGGGCATCCCGATGTCCGACGTGCGCCTGGTCGAACTCCGGCCGGGACACGAACCGACAGCACTGCCGATCGAGTCGGCGCACTTTCAACGATTCGAACTGACGCCTGACGGGCATCGCGTGGCCGCGGTGGTGATCACCCCGGAAGGACACGAGCTACGGATCTACGACTTGCGGACCGGACAGCGGCAGACGTGGTTGCGGGACGAGTACATCGGCGACCCGTTCTGGGACAACGCGGGGGAACGCATCCTGGTGCGCACCTGGGACGGCAAACGAGCGGCGATCCTCCGCGGATCACCGGATGTCGCCACGCCGCCGGACACGATATTCAGCGCGTCGAGTCTGGCGCTGGTACCCGAACTGACCGACTATCACGACGACGCGAATGTGCTGGTGCGAGGCTCGACGACGCCGTACCCCGCGATCCGGATCGACCTGACGGCGCATCCCGTGAAGTTCGACACGCTGATGCCGGATGCTGTCTTTACCGCGATCTCGCCCGATGGCAAACATGTCGCGTGGCAATCGCAGACCACGGGACAGCTCAACCTGACCTCGTATCCGCCGGGCGCCCGCCAGCAGATCGTCGCCGTCGGCGGTGTCGAACCGCTGTGGCTGTCCGCCACGGAATTGCTCTATCGCACCGGTGTGTCCTGGAACGTGGCGCACGTCAATGCCGCGACCGGTCAGCTCGACGGTACGGCAACGCGGTGGGCCGCGGATCCCCGGTTTCTCGACACGCCCGGCTGGTCGAATCGCGCCTCGCGGAATGGCGGAATTGTGTACGTCCAGAGTCCGGACGTGAGTGATGCGCGGTTCCTGCGCTTCATTCCGGATTTCGACGCGCGCATGAAGACCGCGGTCGACAAGGCGAACCGATAGGCCCCTCGACGTGGCCGCCGCACCGCACTCTCCAGTCAGCGCTTGCGAGCGCGAACCTGGTCAGAGCGCGTACGACTGCCGGCGGAGCCACCGAGTCGCGCCTGATACGCCGACGCCAGCGCCGCCCGCACGGGCGCCACGGTCGCGTGGCGCAGCATCACGTTGGTGCAGCCCTGCTCACCCCACTTGCCCTTCACGGGGCGGAACATGTCGGGATGCACCGTGACGAAGGCATCCTGCTCGCCCGGCGTCAATCGCACCATGGCCCACCCGGGCTCCGGATATCCCATGGTCGCGAAAATCTTCCCGCCGACGCGAAAGTCCGGGTGATTGCCGTGCGCACTCTCGGTCGCATCGGCGAACGCGAGGGCGAGCTTGCGGAAGGCCGCTTCGGTCATGCGATGAAATACATGGCGCGCGCGGCGATCACGACGGGATTCGGCGCAGCGCCGCCCGGTCCGCCGCGGCGATGCGCTCGGCAGCCAGCGCCGGATCGATCGCGGGGGCCACCTCGGCATCGGACAACGTCCCCATCCCCTCTGCCCGCGCCACGATGGCGGCCCCATCGGGGACTGCGTGCCCGAACTCGATTTCCGCCCGGCGACAGAAGCGCTCCTGGCGGGCGCGATCCTCGAACTCCAGCGGAAACCCCATCGCGTGCAATCGCGCGTGCATCGCCTCATGCAGGATGGTGGCCGCGATCTGGGAAGGGGTGAACTCCCGATTGACGGTAAACGTCAACTCCACCAGACAGGTGCGCCGATCCGGAAAATACGCGCCGCGACAGGCGTAGCGTTCGACGATGATCTGCGCGAAATCGCGCCGCATGCGCCGGAAGTGATGTCGCGCATGGCGCTCGATCAGGCCGAGCGCCTCATCGAGCCGATGCAGCACGTCATCGGTGGCGATGTCCGGGCGCGTGTTGATCACGGCGACGGGGATCCCCCGCAACGTCGTGTTGGTCGTCTGTGCGTCGGTGAGCGCTTGGTGCGCCCAGCGTTTGAGGGATTCGAACATCGCGTCCTCAGTCCTCGACCGCGTGACCACGCCCACGTTCGCATGGCTCGCCCGAGCCGCACCTCCTGGGCCACGAAGACGCGCGACATGCCGCCGCCGCCCAGTGCACGCTCAGTTGGCCGGCGGCGCGGAGATGCTGCGGGTGCTGGTTGCGCAGATCCATCGGACACCGAGGAGGAGACGCGGTAAGCTAGCGCAGCATCGGCGGACGGACCAGCAGGAAATCGTCGACGACCCGAGCCGCGCGATCGGGCGGCGTCAGCTCCGGCGTGCGCCGCGCCGCGCCTTCCACGCCGTGAGGCCTGCGGCAGCCGCGCGGAATCCCACGAGGCCGACGGTGCCACCGACGATCCATGATACGCGCGCCGGGGACGCTCGCGTCAACCACAGAGCTGCACCCCACCCGGCAGCGGCACCAGCGGCAAGAAGAGCCGCCTGGCGTCGGAACCCCGGGATCGCCGCGCGCCGCAACAGGCGGATCACCTCGTCGGCAATGGCGGCGATCGACGCAATGATGAGATTGTCGAGCAGCCAGCGATCGTCGCTGGGCCAGATCGCATTCACCGCGGTCAGAATGAGGGCCATCACGACGGCCTCGCCGGCGATCCGGTTCCAGCGTGCCACGTTCACCGCGCGCCACCATGCATCGACGCGCGCTGCTGCGCGCGCATGGCGTCGACCGGATCACGCGGGCTCGTTGGGGGCACGCCACAATATGGCAGCGGCAGCCGTCGCCGTCACGTCCGCGACGCTGCCACCACCGCCGCTACTCTCCGCGCAGCGACTCGACCGGATCGACGCTGGATGCGCGCCGAGCCGGCAGGTAGCTCGCCAGCAGGCCGATCAACAGCAGCACCGTGGACATGCCGACGAAGGTGACGAAGTCGATCGCCGCGACGTGGTAGAGCAGCGACCCCAGCGCGCGCGTGGCGAGCGCGGCGACGACGAGGCCGATGAAGACCCCGACGCCGACGACGCGGGCACCCTGCCCCACCACCATCCGCTGCACCCGGGCGCCTTCGGCGCCGAGTGCCATGCGCACGCCGATTTCGCGGGTGCGCTGGGCCACGATGTACGACAGCACGCCGTAGAGACCGACCGCGCCCAGGACCAGCGCGAGCAACGACGCGATGCCGAGCGTGAGCATCATGAAGGTGAGCTGCGACACGGTGCGCCGCGCGAGCTGGGCCATGGTGTACACGCGATACATCGGCGCCTCGGGCGCAATCTCGTGCACCAGGGCCCGCACCTCGGGTGCGATCGTTTCGGCGCGCGATGTCCTGATGACCTCGGCTGGTGACGATGCGGCCCAGCTCATCGGCGTCTGGCCCACCATCGACGTGTAGATCACCGGCTGCGGCTTGGCGCGGAACCCATCCTGCAGCACGTCACCGACTTCGCCCACGACCGTGCTCCAGGTGGTGTCATCCGAGAACTGGAGCCGGTGTCCGATCGGATCCTGGCCCGGCCAGAGCAGCGTGGCGGCCGCGTGGCTCACCACCACGTGTCCCGGCGTGGTCGCCTCGGCGTTGGTGAGCGGGCGACCGCGGAGGATCGCGATACCCATGGCCTTGAAGTAGTCGCCCGCCGAAATGGTGTAGTTGACCAGGGTGCCTGGATCGGTGCTCGGCGCGCCGTCGACACGCACGCGCGCCACGTCGGGATCTTCGTCGAGCGGCACGTTGTCGACCAGGCCCACGGACTGCACCCCGGGCAGCGCACGCAGCCGATCCATGAACGTGACCTGGAATTGCGCGAAGGTCGGCCCGTCGTGCAGCGACGGGCGGTCGGGCGCGATCTGGAAGGTGAACACGTCCCGCGTGTCGTATCCGGGATTGACGTGCGTCAGCTTGGCGAACGAACGCATCAGCAGGCCGGAGGCAATCAGCAGCACCAGCGCCAGCGCCGTCTGGCCTGCCACCAACGCGTCCCGCACCCACGGCCGCCGGTGGGTAGTACCGCGACCACCCTCGCGCAGCCGGGTGAATTCGGCATACGACCCGCGGATGGCCGGACCGAGCCCGCAGGCGAGCGCGGCAAGCATGGCCGCGGCGAGCGTGTACCCGACCGTCGCGACGTCGACGTGGACCGTACCGATACGAGGAATGTCGCTCGGTGCGGCGTGGACGACGACCGGGAGCAGGACGAGCGCCAGGAGCACGGCGACGCCTCCCGCGCCGAGCGCCACCACCACGGCCTCGGCCATCTGCAGTCGGATCAGCGTGCCGCGCCCAGCGCCGATCGCGCGGCGCACCGCGAGTTCGCGCAACCGCCCTTCGCCACGCACGACAAACAGGTTGGCGACGTTGGCGCATGCGATCAGCAGCACGATGGTGACCGCGCCGAGCAGCACCCAGAGCGGCTGCCGGACGTCGCCGAGCATCTGCTGCGACAACGGCCGCACGATGGCACGGTAACTCGACATGAGTCGCGTGTAGCTCACCGGGCCACCGAAACGTGCGGGCGCCTGACGCGCGAGCATCGTCAACTCGGCCGCCGCGGCCTGCGACGTCACACCGGGCTTGAGCCGCCCGACCATCCCCCACCCGAGGCCCTCGGGATCGAGATTTTCGGGGTGCACGGTGTAGGGGAACCATACCAGAGTCCCGTCCACGGGAAACTGGAAGTCCTTGCCCATCACGCCGATCACCGTGCGCATCGCGCCGGAGATCTCGTACGACCGGCCGATCACGCCGGGATCGCCCCCGAACCACGACTGCCACAGCGCGTAGCTGATTACGGCGACGCGGGATTCATCGTCGGCCACCGGCAACCGACCCAGCACCGGACGCGCGCCCAGCGTGGCGAAGAGGTCGTAGGTGGGCTGCGCCATGCGGACGCGTTCGACGCGGTCGCCCGCCCGCAACGTCGAGGTGAACCATCCCGACAGCGCCACGTGGTCGAGCACCTTCGATCGCTGCTGGTACTGCAGGTACAGTTCCGCGGACGCGCCGAATTCCGCCGGCATATCCGACCCGGGCGCCGTGCCGGCGATGTAGACGAGCCGGTCGAGATTGTGATACGGCAGCGGGTGAATCAGCACCGTGTTGACGACGCTGAAGATCCCGGCGTTGACGCCGATGGCGAGACCCAGTGTGCCGATCGTGATGATCGCGAAGCCGGGAGAGCGACGCAGTCCGCGCAGGGCGTGACGCAGTTCGGCGATCCACGCACTGAGCATGCCGGCTCCGGGGTTCAGGACGATCAGGTGGTCGCGTCGACGCGCATACGTCACCCCGTCAGACGCAAGGCGCGACGAAAAAGTTGCGGCGTTGCGATGCTGCGACACCGATGCCGCTATGTTCCCGGCCGGCGTTCCTTTGACAATCGAGGCGTTGTGGACGGGATGGATGTGGCGCAGCAATTAGCCGGGCGGCTGGCAGCGCTGGGATGGCCGGACGACGCAGGGGGACGCTTTGCCGCGGCGGCGCGCGGCCACAACCTGGTGGCCGAATTGCCGCCGTCGCCGGCCTGGTGCAGTCCGCTGCTCGCCGCAGTGCTGCAGCACGCAGCGTCGAGTGCGGTCCGCACGCTGATTCTCGCGGCTCCCGCCATGCTCGCCGAATGGACGGCGACGGTCGGTGCGTTGATCGACGGGACTGCCATCCGCGCGTCCACGGCACCCGACCGCGATGCCCACGTGCTGATCGCGACACCGGGCGGCGCACTCGCACTGCATCAGCAGTCGCAGCTGCACCCCGATGAGATCGGCGCGGTGGTCTTCGCGTGGGCCGAGGCATGGGACGACGACGACGCGCTCGCGGCGGTGCTGCAGGATATGCCGCGCGAGGCGCAGCGCATCGTGATCACGACCCGCATCGACCAGCCGGCGTCCCAGGCGTTGATGGAGCGCTACGCCCGCAAGGCGGCAACCGTCCCGATGGTCCGGGGCGAGGAAGCTGGCCCCCGGGCGTTGCCGGCGACCGTGATCGCGTCGCCGTGGCGCGCGCGCGCCCAGCGGGTGGCCGGGTTCGCGCACCGCGTGCCGCAACGCCCGCTGGCGATATGGACCGCCGACACGCGCGATCATGCGATAATCCGCCACGCGTTCGGCTCGCTGCCCGGCGACGTCAGCGTGAACACCACGATCCCGGCCGCCGCGCGCTGCGTGCTCTACTACGACCTGCCCACGCCGGCGGTGATGCAGACGGCTGACGCCGCGGCACAGGCGGCGCTGCTGGTCCCCCCGGGAACCGACCCCTATGTCGCCCGCATCGCCCCGCGCCAGACGCCGCTCGACCTCTCCGGTTTTGCCGACGGGATGCACGAACGCGACCACGCGCGACGCGCCGAGATTGTCGCGGCCATCGGCCGGCACGAGCTGGCCGGCGCGTTCTACGCCCTCTCGCCGCTGTTCGAGGAGCACGATCCGCAGCAGGTGGCAGCCGCACTCTACGCGTTGTGGACTCGCACCGGCACCGCGACCGCCCCGACTCAGCCGACGCACGCGCCGGCCCCGGCTCGGCGCGCCGAACCGGCCGCGCTCGTCAAGCTGTGGGTCGGCGCGGGCAAGAAGGACGATGCGACGGTTGCGGATCTGGTCGCGATCCTGGTGCGCGAAGTGGGCATGGATCGCGCCGACATTGGCCGGATCGAATTAAGGGATACCTTTGCACTGGTCGAGGTGCCCGCGCCCGACGCCGACGCCATCGCACTGCGACTCACCGGCCTGACCCTGCGCCGGCGCAAGCTGCTGGCCCGGGTGGATAGCCGACGGGCCGCCCAGCGGGGCGGCCCGTAAGTCCTGCGGGAGGACTGGCTGGTTACTTCGCCTTGTTGACCAGATCCTTGAGACCCTTGCCCGGACGGAAGGCCGGCACCTTGGAGGCCTTGATCTTGATGCTCTCGCCGGTCTGCGGGTTCCGGCCTTCGCGCGCGGCACGCTTGCGGACTTCGAAGTTGCCGAAGCCGGTGATGGCGATCGCGCCGCCCTTTCTCAGCTCGCTGAGCCAGCAGGCCCTCGGTCGAGAAAAACATGTCGACGATGTCGCCGGCATCGGCCTTCGAGGTCTCGCGGGCCTTCGCGACCGCCTCGATGAGCTCCATCTTGTTCATGCGCTGCTCCTTGGGTTTGACTGTGGGATCGATCGCGGACCGTGCGGCCCCGATGCGCGTCAATATGGGAGTCGGGTCCGCAATCCCGCAAGATGCGCGGGTTTGCCGCCCGGGGTCTGCTGCATGCCGCATGCCGGGCGGATTTCCCGGCGCCACCCCCTTGACGAACCGCGTATGACCCTCCATAGCCGTCCCGGCCGGATCGAAGTGATCGCCGGCGTGATGTTCAGCGGCAAGAGCGAAGAGCTGATTCGCCGCGTGCGCCGCGCGCTGATCGCGCGCCTCCACGTGCGCGTGTTCAAGTCGCATCTCGACGAACGCTACGCCGGCGTATACCGGATTTCGAGCCACACCGGGATTTCCGTCGACGCCGAGCCGATCGACCGATCCGAGGAAATCCTGCGCGCCGCGGGCGATCTGCGCGACATTGACGTCGTCGCGATCGACGAAGCGCAGTTTCTCGACGTCGGCATCGTCGAGGTCGCGACGCACCTGGCCGAACACGGCATCCAGGTCATTCTCGCCGGCACCGATACCGATTTCCGGGGCGAGCCGTTCGGCCTGATGGGCCACCTCATGGCGATCGCCGAGCACGTTACCAAGCTGCAGGCGATCTGTGTCGTGTGTGGCGAGCTGGCCTGCCGCAACCAGCGCCTGGTCGACGGGCAGCCCGCCAAGTGGGATTCACCGGTGGTGATGGTGGGCGGCAGCGAGAGCTACGAAGCTCGCTGCCGGCACTGCTTCCGGATCCCGCGTCACGATGAGGACCAGGTCGCCCTCCTCTGATGCGCGTGATTGCCCTGACCGGCACCGCCGCTGCCGGCAAGTCGACCGTCGCCGCGATCTGGCGCGCCCAGGGCGCGACCGTGCTCGACGCCGACGCCATGGTGCATGAGCTCCAGCGGCCGGGTCAGCCGGTGCTGGCGGGCATCGTCGCGGCGTTCGGCGACGAGATGCTCAATGTCGACGGCTCGCTCGACCGCGGCCGGTTGCGCCGGCGGATTCTCGACGACGCGGCCGCGCGCGCGACGCTCGAATCGATCGTCCATCCGGCGCTGGAGCAGCGGCGCCGCGCCGCGCTGCACGATGCCGCGGCGCACGGCATCGCACTCGTCGTGGTCGAGATTCCACTGCTGTTCGAAGCCGCCGATCCGCGGGTGTACGACGGGATCGTGGTGGTCGATGCGCCCGAATCCGAGCGGCGCCGGCGATTGATCGTGGAGCGCGACCTCACGCCGCGCGAAGCCGATCAACTCCTCGCCGCCCAGCTTCCTGCCGCCGACAAGCGGGCGCGGGCAACCTGGGTGATCGACAACGACGGCAGCCGCGACCGGTTGACGCAACGCGCGCGCGCGGTGTGGGAGCAGCTGCAACGCTGACCGCCTGGTACTGGATCGATACGGTGCCGCGCCCCGGACCGCAGCAGATGGCGCTCGATCGCGCGGCGGCCGATCGCGCCGCAGCCCAGGGCGTCGTCATCCACCGGCTCTATCGCTGGGCCGATTCAACCATTTCCTTCGGCGCCAACGAAGCCGCACGGCGCACATGGGACCGCGCGGTGATCGAACACGCCGCAATACCGTGCGTGCGTCGCCCCACCGGCGGGCGAGGCGTCTGGCACGACCGTGCCGATCTCACCTACGCGGTCGGCGCGCCGCTGGCCGCCTTGGGCGGATTGCGTCTCGCATATCGCGTCATTCACGAACAGCTCGCCCGCGCGGCCGCGTCGCTGGGGATCGCCGCCCGACTGGCCCCGGCGCGGCAGCGGCCCACGCTCGCGCCCGGCGCATGTTTCGACACGGCCGTCGGTGGCGAGGTGATGTGGGGCACTCGCAAGGCGATCGGTAGCGCACAGGCGGTTTTCGGCCCGGCGCTGTTGCAGCACGGCGCCATTGCATTGGCCGATCGGCGCGCCCAATTGGCACGATTCGCGCTGAACCCGGCACAGGAGTCGGGCGTCGCCCCGGAGTCCCCGGTCGATGGCGAGGCCATCTCGGCGGCGATTGCCACGGTGTGGCGAGACGGCGATGCCACGCCGATCGCGAACCACGTCATCGGCGACCTGGTCGCCGCAGCGGCCGTGTGGGAACCGCAGTTCCGCGACCCGGCGTGGACTTGGCGTCGCTGACGCCGCACAGCAAGGGGGTATCGGTGCATCATCGTCCTGTCCTGCTGACGCTCGCGACGCTTGGCCTGATCGGCGCACGACCATTCACGGCGGCCCCCGTGCGCGCACCGTCGGGCACGGTCGTGTATGCGGTGGGGCGCGAACCAACGCTGCCGATTCCGATCCTGTCGCAGAACGAGGCGGCCAACGAGGCCGTGTCCGATCAGCTCTTTCTCCACCTCGCGACCTTCGCGCCGGGTGGCCGCGTGTCGGGAGACGACGCGCTGCTGCCGTCGCTCGCGCGGAGCTGGCACCGCGTCGATTCCGTGACGATGGTCTTCGAGATCGATCCGCGCGCCACCTGGCAGGACGGCGCGCCGGTTACCGCACATGATGTGGTCTACACCTGGCACCTCGCCATGAATCCGGTGGTGGGCCGCGACCAGAGCCGGCTCGCGTCGATCATGAGCGTCGAGGCGACGTCAGAGCGGACGGTACGGGTGCGCTTCACGCGGCCCTCGGCGGAACAGCTGTACACCTTTGCGTTCCTGATGCAGCCGTTGCCGTCGCACCTGCTCGAACGGATGCCGGCGGAAAGCATCGCGACGTCGGCGTTCATCGCGCATCCGATCGGCGACGGCCCGTACCGCTTTGTCCGTCGCGAGCCGGGCCAGTTCGTCGAGCTCGACGCCGACACGACCTTCTTTCTCGGCCGGCCCGGCATCGGGCGGCTGCTGTTCCGTTACGTCGAAGATGCCAACGCGCGCGTGAACCTCTTCCTCACCGGCGAAACCGACATTCTCGACAACATTCCCCCGCCGGCCCTGGCACAGGTGGAGGCGCTACCCACCGCCCGCATCGTCGACGTCGCCTCGAACGACCTGGTGTCATTCCTGTTCAACACGCGCGCGCCCGATGACACGTCGCGCGCCAATCCGCTGTTCGCCGATCCGCGCGTGCGCGAAGCGCTGGCGCTGGCACTCGATCCGGACGACTGATTGCCCGCAGCATCTTCGACCCCGCGGCGTACGCGCCGCTCGCGGCGCAATCCGAAGTGTGGAACTGGATCACTCCCGGGCAGAATTTCTCCGCCGCGCAGAATGTGGCGCGGGCCGCGCACGCTGCTGCTGCAGGCCGGTTGGCGCGACACCAACGGCGACGGCGTGCTCGACAAGAACGGCGTCCCGCTCCGCTTCGCGCTGCTGTATCCGTCGTCCAGCCCGATGCGGCACACCGCGGCCGTCGAGGCGCAGCAGATGTGGCGCGCGGTCGGCGTCGACGTCACGCTCGATCGCGTCGAGGGCCCGGTGTTCGGGGCGCGGCTGCCCACGGGCAAGTGGGACGTGATCATCAACCGGGTCGGCGAAGATCCGACGCCGAGTTCGCTGGTGCAGAGCTGGTCGTGCGAGTCGGCGCACCAGCCCGGGTCGACCAATTTCGCGCACTGGTGCGACAGCACGTTCGATCGGCTGGTGCAGCAGGCCGTGACCGCCCGCAATCAACCGGCCGCGTGGCGCGCCGTGATGGCACGCATGGCCACCGAGCGGCCGGCGATCTTCATGGCCGCGGCCCACACGCCCATCGCCGTGCACCGCCGCCTCGATCACGTGATCATCTGGCCGACGCACCCGTGGTTGTCGATCTGGCAATGGCGGGTGCGCCCCGGCGAGGCGCTGCCACGCGACGGTTGACATGATGCGCTGGCTGGCCCGCCGCACCGGCGATGCTGTCGCGACAGCGCTGGTCGCGGCCGTGGTGCTACTCGCGCTGATGCACCTGCTTCCGGGCGACCCGCTCACCGCGCTGTTGCGCGATCGGCCGGCGGATCCGGCCGTGGTCGCCGCGTTGCGCGCCCGCTGGGGCATCGATCGCACGCTGCTGCAGACGATCGGCGCATTCTTCGTCGGCCTGGTGCATGGCGACCTCGGTGTCTCCCTCAGCGAGCAACGTCCCGTGCTCACCGTACTCGGGGAACGGATCGGCCCGACGCTGCTGCTTGGCGGGCTGACGCTGCTGATCGATTTCACGCTCGGCCTGGCGATCGGCGTATGGACCGCGCTGCATCCGGCGTCGATCCGCGCGCGCCTCGCCAGCGCCGCAACCATCATCGGGTACGCGCTGCCCGCGTTCGTGGTCGGCCTGACGCTGGTCTGGCTGTTCGCGATCCGGTTGCGCTGGTTTCCCGCGGCCGGGTTGAGCGATCCGCTGCTGTCGCCGCAGGCGTCGGTCCTCACCGTCCTGATCGATCGCCTGCGGCACCTGGCACTGCCGCTCGCCACGATGGTGATTGCGACCACTCGCGATTCCGTTGCGGCAGCAGCGCAGCGCGGCGCTCGTGACCGCGGCACAACCGTGGGTGCTCGCCGCGCGTGCGCGGGGCGTGCGCCCGTTCTTCGTGGCGTGGCGCCATTGCTGGCGGCCGGCGCTCACGCCGATCGTCACGCTCTTCGGCCTCTGGCTGCCGATGCTGGTGGCCGGCGCGGTGTTCGTGGAGTTCGTGTTTGCGCTGGCCGGGCGTGGGATCCCTGCTGGCGCAGGCGACGGTCGACCGCGACGTCCCGCTGGTGATGGGTGCCGGCATCGTGCTCATCGCGGTCGTGCAGCTCGGATCGCTCGTGGCCGACCTGCTGTATCACGTGGTCGATCCGGCGCAACGTCCGACGTGACGCGCGAAGGCAGGCTGGCCCTCGGCGGCGTCGTATTCCTCGCGATCGTTGCGATCGCCGGGCCCATGATCGCGCCGGATCCGTTGAGCGGCGACCTCGCGCACGGCATGCTGCTGCCCCCTTCCCATGCCCATTGGCTCGGCACCGATCAATTTGCCCGCGACATCTTTGCGCGACTCACCGTGGGCGCGCGCGTGTCTCTTTCGATCGGCGTCATCGCCGTGGTCGTGGCGTCGATCATCGGCACCGTGCTCGGCCTCGCGGCGGGCGCGAGTCGTGGCTGGGCGCACCTGGCACTGGCGCGCGTGATCGATCTTGGACTCGCGCTGCCGCGCGTGATCGTCCTGCTGGTGGTGCTCGCCGCCGTCGGCGCCGTGCCGATCGGTGTTGCTGGCGGTCATTCTCGGCTCGACCGGCTGGCCGGCGATCGCGCGGCTGGTGCGCGGCGAAACCCTGCGACTGCGCACGCCGCCTGCGTCGACGCGGCCACGGCGCTCGGCGCGCCCTCCGCGCGCGTGCTGCGGCAGCGACATCCTGCCCGGCGCGATGCCGCCGGTGCTGGTGGCGGCCACGCTCGGGCTCGCCGACGCAATCCTGCTCGAAGCGGGACTGTCGTTCCTCGGCGTCGGCGTCCGTCCGCCCGATCCGTCCTGGGGCAGCATGATCTGTACGAGGCGCGCGACCAGCTCGCCAACGCACCGTGGCTGCTGCTCGCGCCGGCGGCGGCCTTGGTGCTGGCGACCTCCGCGGCCACATTGCTCGGCGACGCGCTGCGCCGCTACCTGCAACCCGACCTGTCGATGACGCCGTTGCTCGACGTGAGCCACCTCAATCTGCAGTTTCCGCGGCGCGACGCGGCCCCCGCTCGTGCCGGTCGACGACGTGTCGTTCTCGCGTGTCGACCGGCGAATTGCGTCGCGCTGGTCGGCGAATCGGGATGCGGCAAGACGCTGACCGGCCTCGCCATCCGCGCCTGCTGCCGCCCGGCGCGACGCTCGGCCCGAGTCGAGCAGCGTCCGCTGTTCGACGGCACCGACCTCACGCGACTCCGTGAGCGGGAGACTGCGCGCCTATCGCGGGCGCCGCATCGCGATGGTGTTCCAGGACCCGATGACGTCGCTCAACCCGGTGATGCGCGTCGGCGCGCAGATCGCCGAAGCGATTCACGCCCATCGCCAAGGTGTCGTCGCGTGACGCGCGCGACCGGGTCCTCGGCCTGCTGGCCGAAGTCGGCATCGCCGATCCCGCGGCACGCATCGATGAGTTATCCGCATCAGCTCAGCGGCGGCATGCGCCAGCGGGTCCTGATCGCGATGGCGCTCGCCGCCGAGCCCGAGTTGCTGATCGCCGACGAACCCACCACGGCGCTCGACGTCACGGTGCAGGCGCAGATTCTCGAATTGCTCGATCGCCTGCGCACCGCCCGCGGCATGGCGGTGCTGCTGATCACGCACGATCTTGGCATCGTGGCCGGGCGCGCCGATCGGGTGCTGGTGATGTACGCCGGACGCGATCGCCGAATCGGCGCCGACACGCGGCGCTGTTTGCCAACCCCGCCCACCCGTACACGCAGGGCTTGTTCGCGTCGATTCCCCGACTCGACGCCACCACCAGCCGCCTGACCCCGATCGCCGGGACCGTGCCGCGGCCCGATCAATGGCCGACCGGCTGCCGCTTTCATCCGCGCTGCCCGCTGGCGTTCGCGCGGTGCCGCGTGGAGCAGCCGCCGCTGCGACCCGGTGGCGGCCGACCATCGCGCCGCCTGCTGGGTCGCGCTCGGAGTGACCGCATGACGCTGCCGCTGGTCGACGTGCAGCACCTGGTCAAGTACTTCGACAGTCGCGGCACCTTCGCGCGCCGACGCACCGTGGTGAAGGCGGTCGACGGCGTGTCCTTCACCATCGCGCCGCGGCGAGACGCTGGCGCTGGTCGGCGAATCGGGCAGCGGCAAGACCACCGTCGGTCGCACGGTGCTCCGCCTCGAGGAGCCCACCGCGGGCACCGTGTACTTCGACGGCATCGATCTCGCGTCGCTCGCGTCCGGCAGAACTGCGCGCACTGCGGCGCCGCATGCAGATCATCTTCCAGGACCCGTTCGCATCGCTCAACCCGCGCCGCACGGTCGGCGCATCGGTAGCCGAAGGGATCGAGATTCACCGGCTCGCGCCGCGGCGGCGAGATCCCCCAGCTCGTCGGCGAGCTGCTGGACGAAGTCGGCCTCGATGCCTCGTATGCCGAGCAAGTATCCGCACGAGTTCTCGGGCGGGCAGCGGCAGCGCATCGGCATCGCACGGGCGCTCGCGGTCGAGCCGAGCTTCATCGTGTGCGACGAGCCGGTCTCCGCGCTCGACGTCTCGGTGCAGGCGCAGGTGCTCAACCTGCTGCTCGATCTGCGCGACGCAGCGCGGCCTCGCGTACCTGTTCATCGCGCACGACCTCGCGCTGGTGCGGCAGATCGCGCACCGCGTCGCCGTCATGTATCTCGGCACCATCGTCGAGATCGGCGCCGCCGCGCACGGTGATCGATACGCCGCGCCACCCGTACACCCAGGCGCTGGTGTCGGCCGTGCCGGAGCCCGACCCGGCGCAAGTCGACGGCACGCATCGTGCTCGCCGGCGACCCGCCCTCACCCGCCGCGCCGCCGCCCGGCTGCCCGTTCGTCACCCGCTGCTTCCATCCGCTGCGCGACGATCGTTGCGCGGCCGAACGTCCGCGCCTTCGCATGGTCGATGAACGGGAAGTGGCGTGTCACTACGCGGAAGTGGTGGCCGAGGTGGTTCGGGGATAGACACGGTCTGCCCCGGGGTCGCCATCCGGTGCGCCGTGCTCACTGTCATCCCGAGCGCAGCGAGGGAGCGCTTACCACCTCGCCGGTCGCCATCGTGATACTTTCCCTCGTCTCCAACCCGTGATTCCCATGCGCACCTCCCTGCTCGCTGCTGCCCTCGCGATCGTCTCGACCGCCTCGCTCTCCGCCCAGCTCCATCCGGTCTCTGTTGCAACAAGGGCCCGACGATCGTCTACGACATCGCCTTCCCCGATGCCGTGCATCACCTGGCCCGAGTCAACGCGACGTTCACCGCGCTGCCCGCCGGGCCCGCTGCACATACGCATGGCGCGCTCGTCGCCCGGTCGCTACGCTCTCACCGAATACGCCAAGAATGTCTTCGATGTGAGCGCCGTGAACGGCAAGGGCAAGCCCCTGAGCGGTGGCGCATCACCGATCCCTACAGCTGGACCGTGACCGGCCACGACGGTACCGTGACCTTCCAGCTACACGCTCTACGCCGACGTCGGCAACGGCACCTACTCCGGCTTCGATCCGGAACAGGAGCACATCCAGCCGCAGGGAACATTTGTCTATCGTCAAGGGATTCGAGGCCCGGCCGATCCGGGTGACCTTCCACCGTCCCGATCCCGACCTGGACCATCGCGACCCAACTGGTGCCGACGAAGAATCCCGAGACGTTCACCGCGCCGGGCATGCAGTACTTCTTCGATTCGCCGACGCATCTCGGTCACATCGAGTGGCGGCAGTGGACCGAGACGCACGACGGGCGGACGCAGACCTGGCGCGTGGCGCTCGACGATCCGACGGCGGCCCAGGCGATCGACGCGTACGCGCGACGGCGCGCAGCAAGATCGTGCACGAAGAAGGCGCGGTGTTCGGCGAATTTCCGGCAGTTCGACTACGGCACCTACACGTTCGTGGCGTGCTACCGCACCGACTGCGGCGGCGACGGCATGGAGCATCGCAATTCCACCAGCGTGACCGGCCGCAGCATGGATGGCGACGGCACCCGCGGCCTGAGCACCCTCGCGCACGAATACTTCCATTCCTGGAACGTCAAGCGGATTCGTCCGCAGGGCATTGAGCCGTTCGACTACGAGCCGCGCCAACATGACCGACGGGCTGTGGATCGCCGAAGGCTTCACGCAGTATTACGGCCCGCTGCTCGAGAGCGCGCCGGCGTCGAGCCGGCGGCGAACGATCGTGCGCACCGTCGGCGCCACCATCAACGCCGTCACCAACTCGCCGGGCCGGCTGTACTTCGGGCCGATCGGCATGAGCCAGCAGGCGCCGTTCCGCGACGGCGCCGCCGCGGCCGATGCGCCCGATCCCAACACCTTCATCTCCTATTACACCTACGGCGCCGGGATCGCGATCGCGCTCGACTTCTCCCTCCGGGCCCGCGGCAAGTCGCTCGATGACTTCATGCGCACCATGTGGCGCGACTTCGGCAAGCCGGAGATTCCCTATTCGATGCACGACGCGCGGCAGTGCGCTGATCACGACCTCCGGCGACTCGGCGTGGGCGATGGATTTCTGGAAGCGCTATGTCGAGGGGCATGCGTTGCCGGACTACGCGGCGCTGCTCGATCGCGCCGGGATCATCGTGCGCAAGGCCGACGCCCGGCGCAGCCGTGGATCGGCGGGTTCCTGGGTGCGGCGCCCGGCGTTCGGCGCTCGCGGCGGCCGTGGAGGCCGCGGCGGCGCACCGGCGGCGAGCGACAACGCACCTGCCAATGTGATCAACGCACCCGCCGGCACACCGCTGTACGACGCCGGGCTCGATATCGGCGACGTGATCACCTCGGTCGACGGCAAGCCGGTCACCACGGCGGCGGAATTCGCCGCCGCGGTGGCCGCTCACAAGCCGGGTGATCGGGTGGCGGTCGAGTACACCGGCCTCGCCGGGCCGAAGTCCACGACGATCGTCGTGGCCGAAAACCCGCGCCTCGAGGCGGTCACCTACGAAGACGCCGGGCGCACGCCGTCGGCCGACCAACTCGCGTTCCGCGCCAGCTGGCTGGGCCCGAAAGCGCCGTGAGCCGTTCGCTGCACCTGATCGACGCCTTTGCCGCCGGTCCCTTCACCGGCAATCCGGCGGCCGTCGTCTGGCTCGACCAGCCGGCGCCAGACACGTGGATGCAGCAGGTCGCGATGGAAATGCATCAAGCCGAGACCGCCTTCGTGCAGCCGCGCGAAGACGGTTTCGCGTTGCGGTGGTTCACTCCCGCGGCGGAAGTCGACCTCTGCGGTCATGCGACGCTGGCGACGGCGCATTATCTGTGGGAGACCGACCGCCTGCCGCGTGATGCCGTCGCGCGATTCGCCACGCGAAGTGGTCCACTCAGCGCGCGCCGCGACACCAGCGGCCTGGTGACGCTCGACTTCCCCGCGATCCGGAGCGTCGACGTCGCTCCGCCTGCGGATCTTGCCGAGGCACTCGGCGTGATGCCGCGCGTGGTCCGTCAGGGCAGCTTCGACCTGCTCTGCGTGGTAGACGACGAAGACACTGTGCGCAGCATCTGGCCGGATTTTCGTCGGATTGCGCGGTGGCCGGTCCGCGGCGTGATCGTGACGGCAGCACCCGGAAGCGGGGAGGCGGATTTTGTATCGCGCTGCTTCTTTCCCGCGCTCGGCGTGCCGGAGGATCCGGTCACCGGATCAGCCCATTGCGCGCTGGCACCCTACTGGAGCGATGTACTGAAGCGAACCCGGCTGACGGGGTATCAGGCCTCGCCGCGCGGCGGCGTGGTCCGGTGTGAGGTGCAGGCAGATCGCGTCGCTCTGGCGGGACGTGCGATCACCACGCTGCGCGGGGAGCTCCTGGCCTGAGCGTCAGCCCGCGTGCCGCGTGCGCTCGGGAACCGTGAGCAGCATCCGTCGAATGACGCTGAGCACGTCATTGTCGGCGTCCAATTGTTCGATCTTGCGGACCGTGTGGCCGTCCATCGCGATCCACAGCCGCGAGCGGGTGGCGCCGATGTCACAATCCACGATCCAGGTATCGCGATCAGGCTGATCGGGACGTTCGCGCAGCTCGACTTCTTTCTGGACCAGGAAGTGCAACCAGCTCCACCCGCGCGACGCCGTATCGACGGACACCGGCAGCAGGCCGTGATAGCCCTCACCGAGCGGCAGTGCGGCGATGAGCAGGTCATAACCGAGCGCCGAGAAGGGCTCGACTTCGAGCGTCTCGGTGGAATGTTGCGCACCCCCGTGCACCGGAGTGAACGTGCGCGCCACGACCCGATGATTGTACCGGGTAACGTAGGTGCCACGCGGCGTCCAGCGGAACGTCTCCACCGGCCGCAACGAGTTGCGGTCGAGCAGGATGGAATCGCCCCACAGCTGCTCGCCGACGCGGAAATGGCGCACCCGCTGCAGCAACGTGCGGCCGTCGATGTGCACGACGTCGATCGCCACCGAGCCGTCGGGCGGACGATTCGCGGTATCGCCCTCGCGAGTCGCCAGCCAGCCCACGCTCGGCCGGATCCGCCCGCCATCCGGCGCGGGCGGGGTTTCGTCCGGGTCGTAGGGCAGCCGACCCAGCCAGGTGCACGCCGAGACGCCGAGGACGCAACAGACAAGAAAGCCGGCGCGCCATCTGGCGCGACATGTGCGTGCGATGATTGCGGTATGCCTCCGAGGCGCGTCGGCGATCGACCAACGGCGTCCGTGGGTGAGACGTGCGAGCCGGACCAAAGGTATCGGAAGGATGCCCGGAATGAAACCAACTGGCCGCCTAACACCTGTCACGATTCGTCGTCTTCGGATCATGCGCTATGCAACCGTGCTCCCCCTCCTCGCCAGCATTGCCCTCGCCGGGCGTTTGTCGAGCCAGGCCCCGATGAGCCCGACCGATTCGGCGCGGCACGTGCTGAATCGGCTCGGCTATGGGGCGACTCCGGGCGAGGTCGACAGCGTCGCGCGCGAAGGCGTCCTCACGTGGGTCGACCGACAGCTCGGCTTTGCAGACGTCGAAGACCCCGCCCTGGCCGCAATGGAAGACCAGTACGAGGTCACGCACGCCTCCAACCTCGACATGCAGCAACTGTTGCTCGCCAATCGTGCCCGCGCAAAAACGGCGCAGGCCGGCGACGATTCCGCGCAACGCGCCCAGGCGCTCCAGTCGATCCGCCAAGCCGAGCGAGCGGACCGGCACAGCCTGCCGAACATGATCGCCCAGTTGCAGTCGCTGACCGTCGCGCGCGCCGTGGAATCGGATCACCAGCTCGACGAGGTGCTGGCCGATTTCTGGACCAACCACTTCAACGTGTACCTCAACAAGGGCGTCGATCGGGCGTATTTCGCCGACTATCTCGAACACACCATTCGGCCACACGCGCTCGGCAAGTTCGAGGACCTGCTGGTCGCCACCGCGCACAGTCCGGCCATGCTCTTCTACCTCGACAACGCCGAGAGCGTCGCCGCTGGCACCGACCAGAAGATCGCGGCGCGGCGGAACGCGCTCGCCGCGCGGTTCGCGCGAAATGGCGGGCGCCGCGGCGGGCGGCGCGCGGGCGTGTTTCCCGGCGATGCCACGGAGGCCGCGCCGAACGCTTCCGCCGCAGCTCGCGCGCCGCACGGTATCAACGAGAACTACGCGCGGGAGCTGATGGAACTTCACACGCTCGGTGTCAACGGCGGTTATACGCAACAGGATGTGATTGCCGTGGCGCGGGTGCTGACGGGATGGTCGATCGACCGCCGCACCGCCGGGTTCGTGTTCCGCGCCGCGGCGCACGACGATGGCGCCAAGGTGGTCCTCGGAATGACCTACCCGGCCGGACACGGGGAAGACGAGGGTGTACGGTTGCTCCGGTATCTGGCCAACGCCCCCGCAACGATGCATCACGTCAGCGCCGAACTGTGCGCACGATTCGTCAACGACCTGCCGCCGGATGGTTGCGTGGACGACGCGGTGCGAGCGTGGAAGAGCAGCGGCGGCGATATCCGGCAGGTGATGCGCGCCATCATCGCATCGCCGGACTTCTGGGCCTCGGCGAACCTGCATGCCAAGGCCAGGTCACCGCTCGCGTTTGTCGCGAGCGCCGTTCGCGCGGTGCACGGCGTGCCTGATTCGACGCCGCGCCTGGCGCAACGGGTGGCGCTGCTGGGCGAGCCCCTCTTCCAGAAGCAGACGCCCGACGGCTACGGCGAACGCGAAGCCGACTGGATCAACAGCGGCGCCCTGTTGGCGCGCTGGAACTTCGCCATCCAGCTCGCGAGTGGGCACATGCCCGGCGTGACGGTGGACCTCGATCGCGTCGCACCGCTCACGGAAGACCACGCGCAGCTGGTCGAAGCCGTGAACCATGCGGTGCTCGGCGGAGCGATGACCGACCACACGCGGGGTGTGATTCTCCAGGAACTGACCGATATCACCGATCCCCAGGCGGCGCGCGCTTTGGCGGTCGGCATGGCGATCGGCTCGCCGGAATTCCAGCACCAATGATCTCGCGTACGGACGCATCATGATGCGCCCCTGCATTTCCCTATCCGGAATCTCGCAATGATTTCACGACGGGCATTCATGAAAGCGGGCGGTCTCGCACTCGTGTCGCTGGGCGCCGATCCGATCTTCCTCGATCGCGCCGCGTACGCGCTGCAGCGGACCGGGCGCACGGGCACCAGCGGCAAGACCCTGGTCTGCCTCTTTCAGCGCGGCGCGGTCGACGGATTGTCGATGATCGTGCCCGCCGGCGACAACAACTACTGGCAGGAACGCCAGCGCATCGCGCTGCCGCGGGAGCAGCTGATTTCCCTCGATGGCACGTTCGCGCTGCATCCACGACTGGCACCGCTCAAGCCGTTGTGGGATCAGCACACGCTTGCCATTGTCCACGCCGTCGGATCGCCCTCGACCAGCCGTTCGCATTTCGATGCCCAGGATTACATGGAATCGGGCACGCCCGATGTGAAGAGCACGCCCGACGGCTGGGCCAACCGTTACTGTTCGCATGCCGCCGAGCACGCGAATACGCCATTCCGGGCGGTCGCGTTCGGACCCGAGCTCCCGCGGACGTTGTCGGGCAGCGCGCCCGCGCTGGCGATCGAGGACTTGCGCACGTTTGGCATGCGGGCGGCGCAGGCGAGCGGCGAAGCCCGCCTCACCCGGGCGTTCGAGGAGCTGTATCAGGGCGAGGCGACCGGCCTGGTGGCCTCGTCGTCGGCCGAAAGCTTCGAGGCGATCAAGATGCTCAAGGCCGCCAACCCGGCGGCGGTCGGCCCGTCGAACGGTGCCGCCTACGCCCGCAACCCGCTCGCCGTGGCGCTCCAGCAGATTGCGCAGCTCATCAAGGCCGACCTCGGGCGTCGAGATCGCCTTCGTCGACGTCGGCGGCTGGGACACCCATGTCAATCAGGGTGCCGACCAGGGTCAGCTCGCCAGCCGGCTGGATGAACTCGGCAACGCGCTGGCGGCCTTCACGACGGATCTCGGCGAACGGATGCGCGATGTCGCCGTCATCACCATGAGCGAGTTCGGACGCACAATCAAGGAAAACGGTACCGGCGGCACCGATCATGGCCATGGCACGGCGATGATGATTCTGGGCGGCGCGGTGCGCGGCGGCCAGGTGCTGGGCCGGTGGCCCGGGCTCGCGCCGGAGCAGCGTTTCGAAGGCCGCGACCTCGCGGTGACCACCGACTTCCGCACCGTGTTCGGTGAGTTGCTTACCGGACATCTTGGTCCCGCCGACCTGTCCCAGGTGTTCCCGGGCTTCACTCCCACAAGCAAGGTCGGCCTGTTCGGCTGACGCCGCCGGCCTGGTCGATCTTCGCGCGCCGGCTCCCTCGACCATGGACCACGCGAGGGCCGCGGCCACGCACGACCTGTGCAACTGCCGCAACTCGGGTGTACCTTGTCTCAGTCACCATCCATTATGCAACACGCTGAACTGGCGTGCCTGCCGATTATCCATCCGGAACCGGTCACCCCGAGCGTCCGATGCGACGTAGAGTCCTGCTCGTAGCAATCGCATGCCTGTCGGTCGCGTGTCACAGCGATGCGTTCACGCCGACGTCGTACGCGTTGGGTCCCAACGGCGGCGGCCCCGACACGCGCCTGACCTGGAACCCTGCCCAGAACTACTGGCCCGTGTGGACCAACGACGGGGCCGGCATCATCTATTCGTTTGTCCAGCCCGGTGGGTCGCAAGCACCGGTGCCTGGGCATTCTCCCGGCCAACGGCGGCACCGACGTCTGGCAGATGTGCGACGAGCGTGCGGGTCAGCAGGACAGCATCAGCAGTTTCCCGGGGTATGCGGTGAATCACGACGGCCGGCTGCTGTACGTCGAAGCGGTCGCAGGCCAAATCCTGTATCCGTCGCCGGTGCTCTGGCTCGCCGACACGGCACGCCCCTTCATCCGCACGGCGCTGGCCACACTGCCGATCGCATTGGGGCCGATCACCATCACGTGGCTCACCGAACTGACATGGATCGACAGCACGTCGTTCCTGGCCCTCGGCCAGCATTTCGACCAGTTCTCCCACTGTCAGCGCTGCGGGCCGGTCGATACCACCTTCGACGACGCCGGCGTTGTCGTCGCGGGGACCATCAGCGGCGGGCATGCGACCCTGCAGGTGGTGACCGGGACCTTGGGTGCCACCGACTATTCGCTCGCCGAAAATGGCAGTTCCATTGTTTTCACGGAGCGGGATGTCACGCTGCATCGCGTGCCGCTGGCCGGTGGCACGCCCGTCGAGGTCGACAGTGCGGCCGCGCCCGGCAACCAACTCGTGGGCGTGTCGTGCAAGGGAACGCTGTGTATTGTCGGCGTCGATCCGCTGGTCCTGTCCGAAGTGATCGGTGACGCCACGCAGTATCCGGGCATCGGTTCGGGGCCCCGCGCGATCGTGAGCGTGACGCTGAACGTCGCCGGCCGCCAGACGTTGTACACCTCGCCGTCCGAAATCGTCAGCACACCGCGAATGTCGCCGGCGTCCGGTGACGTCGCCGTACAGCTCGGGGGCGTCTGGGGCCACCTGCAGACGTTCGGTGAGCCGGTATCCAATCTCCACCTGCTTCGAGGACTCGTGCCATGATGCGCACCCTGTGCGGGGCACTGATCGGCAGCGTCGTGGTGACGTTGCCACTGGCCGCCCAGACCACCGGGGGCCTGGTGGGCACGATCACCGATGCCGCGAGCAACCGGGCGATCGCCGGCGTGCAGGTGCGCGTCGACAACAACCGGTACACCACGACCACCGACACGACGGGCAATTACATCCTGCGCGGCATCGCCCCGGGATTGCACCGGCTGGACGTGACGCTGCCGGGGTATCGCCCCGAACATCGCGACAGTATCGAGGTGCGCGCGGCCGAATTCACCCGCGCCGACGTGCGCCTGGCGCGCGTTGCGGTCCAGCTCGCCGAGCTGCACGCGGTGGGCGTGCAGGACCCGGTGCTCGACCCGCTGGCCACCGCCACCGAACAGCGCATCACGGCAGACGAGTTGCGGAGACTGCCGGTGACCAACCTGCAGGACGCCTTGCAGATGCAGGCCGGCGTCGTGGGGGAGAGCTATCGCGGCGGGCGTCCGGGGCAGCAGGAGTTCGTGCTCGATGGCTATGGCGTGAAGAATCAGCTTGACGCCACGACCAACGGCGCGGCGGCGATCCAGATTCCGCCCGACATCATCGCCGGCGCCGACCTGATCACCAACGGATTTTCGGCGCGCTACGGCCAGGCCATCTCGGGGGTGGTCGACGTCACCACCAAGGACGGCGGCGACAGCTGGAGTGGACGCGCCGCCTACGAGACCGACCGCCCGCTCTCCGGCGCCGCCGATCACGGCATCGACCGCGTCGTGCTGGAAGCGGACGGCCCGCTGGGGCCGAAGATCAAGGTGCTTGGCGTGCTCGACCTCAACGGGCAACTCGACGGCGATCCGTCGACGGCCCCCGCGCCGACAGACACACTCGACCCACGTTCCACGATGCCCTATCCGCTGCCGCACAGCAGCAGTGAAACCTGGACGGCCGGCGGCAAGATCACGGTGCCGCTCACCGAGCGCCTGACCGGTCGCCTCTTCGCGTTGGGCACCACGCAGCAGGCGTACCTGTTCGACCCCGCCTACAAGTACGATCCGCAGTTCGGCGGCGGCTCGCGCACCGATGGCACCCTGGTGACAACGCAGCTGCAGCTGCTGCCGCCGGTCGAGCAGCATCACCCGCTGTACGGCGACCTGCGCGTGGGGTACTTCGACAAGACATTTGCGCGCGGCACGGTGGACAATCCGGATTACGTCTTCGGCGCCTTCACCGGCAAGCGCCTGCACATTCTCGACGAAGACGTCGCGCAGCGGCAGGATACGGTGTCGACGCGCGCGGCGCTCCCGGAATTCGGGACGCCGCAGTTCGCGTCGAATACGCCGTGGGGCGTGCCGGCGTTCTTCAAGACGGGCGCCGGCAACGGCGAGCTGGCGTGGAACGAGTTCGGCGAGTTACGCACGCAACTCGACGCGACACTAGGCCTGGGCGAGCGGCTGGGGTTGTCGTTCGGGGGGCTGTACGCCGCGCAGCGCGTCAAGACGTTCCAGCGCGAATTTTCCTACTTGCCGGTGGGTGATTCGGTGCCGCCGCCGACCGCGTCGAACTTCTCGCCGGTGATTTCCGGCGCGTACGTCGAGGCGCAGGCACGGGCGCAGGATCTCGGGTTCACGGCCGGCATCCGGTATGATGGGTTCTCGCCCGGTGCCGACCTCGCGAACAACACCCTCCATGCCCGGTCGTCGATCAACCCGCGCGCCGCGGTGTCGACCGCCATCAAGGGCGCCAGCGTCGTCGCCAGCTTCGGCCGGTTTTCGGAACCGCCCGACCTGCAGTACCTGGTCGACGCCGCCTTCGACGACACCACCCGCACCGGCCGATTCCGCCAGGGCAATCCGAACCTCGGCTTCGAGTCCGCGCTCCCAGTTCGAGCTCAGCGCGCGCGTGCGGCTGGCGAGCCAGAACTCGCTCAAGGTCAACATCTACTTCAAGCACCTGACCGGACTCGTCGCATCGGTGCCGATCAACGTCAACCCCGATTCGT
The DNA here is from genome assembly GCA_963796635.1 of uncultured Gemmatimonadales bacterium. Taxonomy (GTDB): domain Bacteria; phylum Gemmatimonadota; class Gemmatimonadetes; order Gemmatimonadales; family GWC2-71-9; genus Palsa-1233. The sequence goes on along the minus strand of CAWCMH010000001.1, from coordinate 374,130 downwards.
CGCGGTTCGTCAACGCCGACGTGGGCACCGTCACCGGCGGTGAATTCATCTTCGAGCGCGAATTGCGACAGGGCTGGGGGATCCGGCTGTCGGGCGTGGTGCAGGATGCGGAGGCGACGGTGAGCAACGCCTTCGTCATCTACGACCGGACCCACATCAATCCGATCACCGGCGATACCATCCCGCCGTCGCGCAACCAGTTTCCGCTCGACTATGATCGGCGGCTGGCCCTGATCGCAACGTTCACCGGCGAGATCAACTCGCAGGGTGGCTTTGCCATTGCGGGCGTGCGGCCGTTTGCCGGACTCCAGTTTTCGGCCGTCGGGCGATACTACACCGGCCTGCCGTACACCTTGACGAATCTCGCCGGCGATTCGCTGATCGGCGAGGTCAACGGCAGCCGGCTGCCGAACCAGTCGGACGTCGACCTGCTGCTGCGGCGCCCGCTCACCATCGGCGGTCGGCACGGCAGCATCTACGTCGACGTGCGCAATCTGCTGAACACCTCGACGCTGACCAGCCTGCGCCACGACACCGGCACGCCGTACCCCGACAACACCACCCTGACCACGCTCGCGACCGAAGCGTACCAGGCCAATCCCAATCCGATTCCGTACGAGTCGCCGCGGTATCGCCGCTACGCCGACCTCAACGGCGACGGACTCATCTCGGGCCCGAACGAACTGATGCCCTTGTATCTGGCGGCCGCGCGCGACTACACCTGGCCTATCTTCATCTATGGTCCGCCGCGACTCGTCCGCATCGGGTTCGAACTGCTCCTGTAGGGCACGGCACGGCGCGTGGTGAGGCGCCCGGCAGTGTGGGTGCTGGCGCTGGCGGCGGCCCTCGTCGGCTGTCACCGCCCGGCACGCACCGTCGCCATCGCAACGATCGCCGACTCGGTCCTGCGCGCACCCGACGGATCGCCGGTGCCGAGCGGCGCGCTGGGTCGCAGCGTACGCCGCGGCGAAGCCATCTTCGAGGCAACGCGCGACTCACTCCCCGACCACGTGGGCAATGCGCTGCGCTGCGCATCGTGTCACCTGCACGGTGGCCGGGATAGCGGTGTGCTCTCGTTGATCGGCGTGTACGCCCGGTATCCGGAGTACCGCAGTCGCTCGGCGTCGGTCGCCACCATCGAGGATCGGATCAACAGTTGCCTGGCGCGATCACTCGCGGGACGCGCGCTTGATCCGGCCGACAGCAGCTTGCGCGATCTGGTCGTCTACCTGGCGTTCATTTCGCGTGGCGTCGCCGTCGGCGCGGCGACGACGCGACTGCCTCCGATGGCAACTCGCGGAGATACCAGTGCGGGACGCGCCGTCTTTGCTCGCACCTGCACGCGCTGTCACGGCGATCACGGTCAGGGAGGCGGCGTGTATCCACCGCTCTGGGGCGATCGGAGTTTCACGATCGGTGCCGGCATGGCGCGGACCGCAACCGCAGCCGCGTTCGTGCACGCACGCATGCCGTTCGATCATCCGGGGACCGTGGATTCGGCCGACGCGGTCAATGTGGCGGCGTATATCAGCTCGCGGCCGCGGCCGGATTTTGTCGGCAAGGAACATGACTGGCCGCTGGGCGGGGCACCGGCCGACGTGCCCTACGCCACCGCCCACGCCCCCCGCTGAATCGGCGGCCCGCTACTCGCTGCGCGCCAGCATGCGCTTGATCGGCTTGACGAGCAGCGCGAGGATCAGGGCGAATACCAGCGTCACCAGCGCCACCACGCCGAAGATCGTCGTCCCCGACAGCGACTCGTAGAAGCCGGCAACCCGGCCACTGACGAAGTCCCCCACCGCAGTGGCCATGAACCACACCCCCATGATCAGCGACGCCACGCGCGCCGGCGCCAGCTTGGTCATCGCCGACAGGCCCACCGGGCTGAGGCACATCTCGCCCATCGCCGCGAGGAAGTACGAGCCGAGCAGCCACCACCAGCCCACCCGGTTGCCGTTGGACGCGAGCGCCGCGGCCGGCACCATGATCGCGAACGACAGCGCGGCAAAGAACAACCCGAACGCAAACTTGGCCGGGCTCGACGGATCGAGGCGACCGAGCTTGATCCAGAGCCACGCAAACATCGGGGCCAGGACGATTACCCACGCCGGCTGCACCGACTGCCACATGCCCGATCCGAACGTGACCCCGAAGATCTGGTTGCGCGTGTTGCGATCGGCGAACAGCGTCAACGTCGACCCCGCCTGCTCGAACAGCGACCAGAACACGGCAGCACCGAGGAACAGTACGGTGATCGCTACCAGGCGCCGGCGCTCGTCCGGTGTCCACTTGGTCCCCAGGAAGAGCCAGGCGAAGAAGGCGATCACGATGCCTACGAGGAACACGCCGAATCCGTTCGAGATCGCCAGCACGGTCAGGTGAATAACGCCGGCCAGGTTAAGCACGACCAGCAGCCCGATCGCGCCGACGACGAGCGCCACGGCGCGCCAGAATCGCGTACGGATCTGGCGCGCTTCGTCGACGCTGGCCACCACCGGTTCCATGCCGGCATCGCCCAGCGTCTTGCGATCGCCCACGTAAAAGATCAAGCCGATCAGCATGCCCACTGCCGTGGAACCGAAGCCCCAGTGCCATGAGGAGGCTGGATTGAGGCCCCAACTGCTGAGCACGCCTTTCCATGCCGGCGTCTGGGCCAGGAAGGAGGTGACCAGCGGCGCGATCAGCGCGCCCAGGTTGATGCCGATGTAGAAGATCGAGAAACCGGCATCGCGTCGTTCATCGGCGGGCGCGTAGAGCTTGCCGACAATGGTCGAGATGTTCGGCTTGAGGAGCCCGGTGCCCAGGACGATGAGCACCAGCCCCAGGTAGAACGTCGCCAGCACGTTGGGAATCGCCAGCGAGACGTGGCCCAGCATGATCAGGATCCCGCCCCACGAGCACCGACTTTCGCGCGCCGAGGAGGCGATCGGCGATCCAGCCGCCGGGCAGCGACAGCAGGTACACACTCGAGGCATACAATCCGTAGAGCGGGCCGGCCTTGGCCACACTCCAGCCCAGGCCGCCGGCCGCAATCGGCGCGGTCATGAACAGGATCAGCAGCGCCCGCATCCCGTAGAACGAGAACCGCTCCCAGAACTCGGTGAAGAACAGCGTGCGCAAGCCGGCTGGATGCCCGAAAAATCCTGTCTGCCGCGGTGCCGTCATCTGGTATCCCCGAGTTTTCGCTTGAGGTGGGCGAGCTGCGCCTCGACGGCGGCCTCACGGGCCCGCTGATCGAGCAGCGCCTGGTCGGACGACGCGACGTCGCCCGTCGCGGCATCGAGCGGCACGCCGCGCGATGCCTGCTGGAACTGCTGGCGGGTGGCCTCGTAATCCCGTTCGGCCATCGCCAGTTCATCGCGTTGCACGATCACCTTGCGTTCCAGCAGGTCGACACGCGCGCGCGCCCTGGTCGCGAACTCTTCGGCGACGCGCACGGTCTCCTGGTCGTCGATCCGTCCCGCCAGCTCGCCCCGGCGCTGGTAGTCGTCGACTTCGCGTCGCACCGAGGCGAGTTCGCGTTCGCTGCGATCCAGGGCCTCGCGCAGCTCGCCGATGGCGACCTTGAACTGCACCAGTGCCTGGCGCAGGCCATCGGCCTGATCCCGCGACGGGGTACGATTGCCGGCCGCAAAGATGCGGTCGAGCTGCGCCTTGATGTCGTCGAGATCCATTCGGCACGTGGACGGGGAAGGCCGAATGCTACCCGCCGGGCAGCCGCAGGGTCAAGCAACCTGCTCGAATCGGCGGGAGTAGATTTCCGGGATGAGGTACCGCATGAGTGGCATCCGGGCCGCCATCCTGGCGGCGGTGGCGCTATCCGCCTGCAGCCGCGGCAACGGATCGGCGGCGTGCGGCATTCAGTCGCTGACCGCGCCGCTCGCCGTCAAGCAGGCTTTCGGCGAGGGCAACGCCCTCGGCGCCGCGCCCGCCGAGGCGCCGGCATCGTTGCCGATCCGGCTCGTCGCGGGACCCGCGTGGCACGGCACCGTGACGACCGACAGCGCGGGTGGCTGGCGGGTGAGCACGACCGCCACGGTGTCCCACGACGCCGAGATCGGGTACGGCGTGCTGGTGATCGACGATGACAATCGCGCCCTGGGTGTGCTGGCGTTCAACGGGCGCGCCGTCCCCGGCGCCATGCACCTCGGTGAACTCGCCATCGCCGACACGGTGGTCCCGCTGCTGGGCGTGCGACTCGACGCCAAGGCGCTGCGCGATCCCACCTGCCCGATCTTCCCGGATTCGCTGCGATGAGCCGGCCGCGCATCGCGGTCGCTGGAGTGACGCGCGACTGGGACGGTCAGCCGCGCGTCGGCGTGAACGCCAACTACGTCCGCGCCGTCCTCGCCGCCGGGGGACTGCCGATCATCTTCGTGCCGTCGATGTCGAGCGAGCAGACGGTCGAGCTGTTCGGCGAGTGCGATGGGCTGCTGCTCACCGGCGGCGAAGACGTCGACCCGTGCCATTACGGCGCCAGGCCGCACGCGAAACTCGGCACCGTCGATCCGCGGCGCGATGCCAATGAGCTGGCCATGGTCGCCGAAGCGCGCGCGCGCGACCTGCCGATTCTGGCGATCTGCCGCGGCATCCAGCTCTGCAATGTCGCATTCGGCGGCACGCTGTTCCAGGACCTGCCGTCCGAACACCCGACCGACATCGATCACGACTCCCCCACGCCGCGCGACGTGCGCTCGCACCCGGTGCGGTTCGCCGAGGGCAGCCGGCTCGCAACGATCTTCGGCAGCGACTTGATCGACGTCAACTCCTTCCATCACCAGGCCATCGACGCGCTGGGCGATCACCTCGTGGCCACGGCCCATGCCCCGGATGGCGTGATCGAGGGCATCGAAAGCGCCGACACCCACGAATGGCTGGTGGCGGTGCAATGGCACCCCGAGGAGCTGGTGGCGCAACCTGACGCCGCCGATCTCAAGCTGTTCGCCGCGCTGATTGCCGCGGCGCGCCGCGAATAGCCGTGCGCGTGGTGCACGTGGCCAGCGGCCGCGAATGGCGCGGCGGCCAGCGCCAGGTGCTGCTGCTGGCGCACGGGCTGGCGGCCGGCCCGGCGTCGACGTCACAGTCGTCACCGGACGCGACACGCTGCTCGCCGAGCGGCTCGCGCGCCGCCGGCGTCGCCGTCGAGCCGGTGCCGCTGGGCGTGCCGGGCTCGATCCCCGCGCGTGCTGCTGTCGCTGCTGCGCACGACTCGACCGCGGCACCATCGTCCACGCGCACGACAGCCACGCGCACGCTACTCGCCGACGTCGCCGCGCGATGGCGCGGCAGCGCCGCTCGTCGTCACGCGGCGCGCGCTCGCAGCCGCTCCGGCATCCGGAGCGCTACCGGCGCGCGCGCGGCGGTGATCGCGATCTCGCGCGGCGTCGCGGACGCGCGTCGCGCGATGCCGGCGTCGACCGACGCGCGCATCCACGTCATCCCCGACGGCGTGCGACTCACCGTCGACTCCGCCGGCGTCGCGGCGCCGGCATGCCCGCCGACGATCGTCTGCGTCGCGGCGCTGCAGCACGAGAAGGGCATCGACGTGCTGCTCGCACGCCGCCGCCACGTGCGCGACGCCGCGTCCCGAGGCCCGCTGGATCGTGCTCGGCGAAGGGCCCGGAACGCGGCGCGGCTCGAGGCGCAGCGCGACCGCGCTGCGGCTTGCGCGACATCGTCGCGCTCGCCGGCTTCGTCGCCGACCCGCAGCCGTGCTCGCCCGCGCGACGCTCGCGGTGCAGCCCTCGCGGCGCGAGGCGCTGGGCTCGTCGGTGCTGGATGCGCTGGCGCTCGGCATCCCGGTCGTCGCCACGCGACGTCGGCGGTCTGCCCGAGGCGCTGCGCGCAGGGCGGCGGCGTGCTGGTGCCGCCGACGCGCCCGCGGAACTCGCCGCAGCCGTACAACGTCTGCTGAGCGACGACGTCCACCGGCTGCAACTCGCGCGGGCGGCGCGCGACGCCGCTCCGAACTTCGGCATCACTCGCATGGTGGAGCGCACCCTCGACGTGTATCGTTCGATTGACACCCAACCGGGAACCCGATGATCTATTTCTGCATCCCCAGTCATGACGAAGCCGCGACCGTCGGCCTGGTGCTCTGGAAGATTCGCCGCGTGCTGGAGGATTCCCCGCGCGAATACCAGCTGCTCGTCGGCGACGATGCGTCGACCGACGCCACGCCGGAGGTCCTCGAGCCGTACGGCAAGTCGTTGCCGCTGACGGTGCTGCGCTCGCCGACCCGGCAGGGCTACGCCGCCACGGTCGAACGACTGCTGCAGGAGGCCCTGCGCCAGTCCGATCGTCACAAGCGCGACGCCGCCGTGCTGGTCCCCGCCGACTTCCGCGTGGATCCCGCCGACATTCCCGAATTGCTCAAGCGCCTCGACAGCGGCGCCGATGTGGTGGTGGCCGAAGCGACCGTGACCGGTGAGGCAGATCGCTGGCAGCAACGCGTGCGTCAATGGGCGCCGCGGATTCTTGGCGCGCGCGCCCGCACGCCGGACGTGCGCGATATCGTGTCGGGATTCGCGGCGTTCCGCTTGATCGCGCTGCGCAACGCGTTCCGCGATCGCATGCCACCGTGGCTCACCGTCGAGGACTGGGCGGCCAACGCGCAGCTGATCGCCTGGGCGGCGGCCGGCGGGCGCCGGCTCGACACGGTCCCGGTGATCGAACGCGCCGACCGCGCCGTGCGCCCGCACCGGCACCGCCCGTGGGCGCGCGCGCGCGCGCTCTGGCACGCGCGGAAGTCGTTCGTTGCCCCGCCGGCGGAATTGCGTGCCGAGCGGACGCCGCGCTCCATCCCGGAGGCCGCGTGATTCCCGCGCTGATCGCCGCGGCGATGCTGCAGAGCGCGCCCGCCACCAGCGCGGTCACCCGTACGCCATTTGCGCTGGGCGAGACGCTGCAATTCAGTGGCCACTACAGCCTCGCGCCGTTTCTCGGCAACGTCGCGTCCGCCACCCTCAGCGTCGCGAGCATCGACACGATTGCTGGCGTGGCCACCTGGGATTTTCGGTTGACCACCAGCGTGAGCGCTCCCTTCTTCAAGGAACGCGACCTGCTGGAGTCGTGGACGGGGATTGCCGATTTCAGCTCGCGCCGTTTCGTGCACCAGGTCAACGAGAACGGGCATCAGTACGCGAACGATGATTTCCATATCTGGCCGGACTCGGGGTTCTACCGCAACCATGACGATTCGGTCACGTATCCGATTCCCGAGCATCCGCTCGACGATCTCGCGTTTCTCTACTACGTGCGTACGCTGACCTTGAAAGAGGGCGGCGTGTACCGGATTCCCCGCTATTTCCATCGCGACAAGAATCCGGTCGTCCTGACGGTGGTCGGCCGTGAGTGGATCGACATGCCCGACGGTTCGCGTCGCCGTTGCTGGGAGGTTCATCCGCTGGTCGATGACAAGAATGGCCTCTTTTCGCAGAAGGCCGATACGCGGATCTGGATCTCGGATGACGGCGTGCGCCTGCCGGTGCAGATGAAATTCTCGGTGCACCCAGGCACGGTGACCTTGCAGTTGCACGAGATCTCGCGGACGCCGTGAGGCGCGCCGCCGCGCTGGCCTTGCTGTGCGCGGCGTGCGCCCATCCCACGGCGCCGCCGCTGCCGGTGGTGATCGCCGCGCCGGGGTCGTTCTACGCCGACTCGATCGCGCACCAGCTCGTGCTCACGGCGTTTACCGCCGACGCCGCGTTGCGCAAGCCCGATTCCGTGTATGTCGACAACGCCGAGATCATCGCCGACGGCGCGCCACGGATCGATCCGCCGCTACTGGCGGGCGTCAGCGGCGACGGCAGTGTCCAGCTCGGATCGAGCCGGTTTGCCGTGACCAGCAATTTTGTCTGGGGGACCACGCAATACCGCTGGGTCCCGGCCGATCCGGCGCAGCGCATCGTCGAAGGCTGGGCCACGCTGGTCATCGGCCAGGACCGGCAGGGTGCCTGGCGGATCCTTCACCTGCATTCCTCGACGGTGCGCGACAGCACACCGCCGTGACGCAGGCGACTAGACCGTGGGCGACGGGCGTGCCGCGGATCGTGCTGCGAATCCGCGCCGCCAGCCCCGGCGCGAAGATCTTGAGCAGCGTGTAGACCACGAACCCGATGAACGCCCACCACAACAGCGTGAGCACCAGTCCCCACAGCATCCCGAACACGCCGGCCAGCACCTTCAGGCCGATCATTGCCATGAACGCGAGGACGGCGAACCCACCGATGGTCCGAACCATGTTAGACTCCGCAGAAAGTGGTTACAGCCGATATTGGCATCGGAACAACCTACGATGACCTTCCAGTCAGGGTTTCAACTCGCATCATGGCCCACGTTCCCGATGTCCTGATCGTTGGCGCCGGCGCGATCGGTGCCGCGACAGCCCGCGCGGTGGCAGCCCGTGGGACACACGTGACGCTGCTGGAAAGTCCGGCGGCCGGCGGCGAGGCGTGGCGCGCGTCTGCCGGCATGCTCGCGGCACAGATCGAATCCGCCCCGGACGACCCGTTGTTCGAGTTGTCGCTGGCCGGTCGCGGGTTTCTCCGGCGCAACGCCGGACCGCTGGGCGAGGCCACGGGGATCGATATCGGGTTGCTCGAATGCGGGATCCTGCAGGTGGTGCACGATCCCGACGGCGTCGAACGCGCCAAGACGTCGGTCGCGCTACAGCGCCAGCAATCCCATCGCGCCGACTGGCTCAGTCCCGACGAAGTGCGCCACACCTGGCCGTGGCTCGGCGCGTGTCTTGGCGGCTTCTGGTCACCCGACGACGGCGCGCTCGACCCCTTGCGGCTGGTCGCGGCGTTGCGGGCTGACGCCAGCCGCCATGGCGCACGCCTGGTCGAGGACACCGTCGTGGGGCTCGACATCGACGGTGACCGGCTCTGTGGCGTGATCGGGGAGCATCGCCGCTACACCGCACCGATCGTGGTAATTGCCGCGGGCGCATGGTCAGGTCGACTGACGCAACTCCCGCGACCGCTGTCCGTCGAACCGGTGCGCGGCCAGATGTTGTCGATGCCGTGGCCGGCGCACGCTGCGCCCGCCATCGTCTACGGCGACCATTGCTACCTGCTGGCTCGCGGCGAAGAGATGCTGGTGGGGGCCACGATGGAGCACGCCGGGTTCGACGCCACTCCGACCGCCGCTGCAATCGACGCGCTGCGGCAGCGCGCCAGCCGCACCTATGCCGGCGTCGCAACCGGGCAGGCAACGCGGACCTGGGCCGGGCTTCGGCCCGGCACCCCCGACGGCCTGCCGATCATCGGCCCGGAGCCGCGACTGCCGGGCCTCTGGTATGCCACGGGACACGGACGCAACGGAATTCTGTTGTCAGGCATTACCGGCGATCTGGTCGCACGAGCCATCGCGGGCGACGCGCTGCCGCTGGACATTCGCGCCTTCCGACCGGAACGCTTCTGGAACTGGTAGTGCCGGCGCGTCACCGGCGCCGCCGGCTGGCCCACAGGGCCGATCGCTGTTGCGTCGCCTCGGATGGTTTGTATTCGTCGACACCCCGCGCAAATAGCGGCAGCCCCACCAGCATCACCGCCAGCGCCATCATGATCGTCAATGCGGCGGTGCTGGCCGCGCTCAACGCCGAGACACCGGCGATCACAGCGTGCAGCTGGGTGTCGCTCCGCGTCCATCCGAAGTAGAGCACCCACGCCCCGAGCAGGGCAACGATCGACCCGGCCAGCGCCAGTGTCCGCAGCCGCGTCAGCCACAACGCTCCCACGCAGGCCACCCAGCTCCAGGTCACGATCAAGGCGAACAGCGCCGTCACGTTGCCGGGTGTCGGCGCGGTTCCGCCGATCGCGCGCGCCAGGACCCAGATCGCCGCGCCTGGAACGGCCAGCACCGCGAGCGCGAGCAGGTGACCCAGCGCGACCACCATCGGCCGATGGGGTAGTTGGCGAAAGCCTTCGAGATATCCCAGCGCGCGCGCCGCCGTGAGTTGCAGTACCACGGCTCCGGGCAGCATGACCGCAAGCGTCCGCACATAGAACGCGGCGTATCGCTTGATCTCGACCGACCCGAACACCAGGCCGGCGAGAAAGACGACGAAGAGAATCAGGCGTCGCTGCGGCTGTTCCGTGGCCAACCGGATCGAACACCGTGCCACGGCGAGCACCGGGCCGCGACCGATCGCGCCGAGCTCGCGTCGGGGCGCCGGTACGCGAGCGACGTCGCTGATGGTGGTGTCGTGCTGGTAATGCTCCAGCGCCGTGACATACAGCGCGACCGACAACAGCAGCACGACGACTGGCGTCGACAGCAGCAGCCCGATCAGCAACACCGCGCCGACCGGCGTGGTGGCGAAATGTCCGACCGTGGCCCCGAACGATATCGCGACATCCCGCAGCGCGTCCTTGGCGGCGGGAGGCAGGACCGCAATGATGATCCGTGGGCCGAATGCAATCGTCATCGGCAGCCACCACAGGCGCCGCAGATTCCAGCGCGCGTTGACGGCGATGAATGCCCACGTGGCGGCCACCAGCAAGCACCAGCCGCCGAGCGTGACGAGCCCGGCGATCGACGCGGCGAGGGCCCCCTGCTCCGGCTTCCGCGCCAGCGCGATGACCAGGGGGACGCAGAGCGCCAGCGCGGGCAGCAATCGCACGGCGACACCGAGCATGCGACTCGTGCCGATGGTGCGATGCGCCACCGGCAGCAGTCGATCGAATTCGAGATAGCCCTGCGTCTTGTCCTGGCGCAGATCGCCGATCGGTCCGAAGGGCGTGCCCAGCGCCACGACCGCGCCGCAGATACCGATGATCACCGCCGTGGCCTGTGGCACGACCGCCGCGGCCGCGGCGGCGAGGGCTGCCGTAAGCAGCATCGTGCGCGACTGCGGCCAGCCGCGCCGGACTTCGCGCCGCAGCAACGCACCGAAGGCGCGCGTCACGCGACGTCGCGGAGCACGTGCGCCACCAGTTGCGTCAGCTGTCCCGACGCACGTGCGGCTGACAGTTCGGCGCCGGGGATTTCGCCCACCAGTTGCCCGGCACGGAGCAGCAGCGCGCGATCACACAGGGCCTCGACGTCTTCGAGCAAGTGCGAGGAAAAGATCAGCGCGCGAGCTGGCGCGTCGCCAAAGCATTCGCCCAGCAGCGCGAGAAAGTCGAGCCGCACCACCGGATCAAGCCCGTTGGTGGGCTCATCGAGCACCAACAGATCGGGGCGGTAGGCTTCGGCAGCGATGTAGGCCGCCTTGACGGCGGTACCGCGCGACAGCGCAGAGATACGTTCGCCGTCGTCAAGCGCCAGGCGCGTCGTCAATTCGCGCTGGTAGCTGACATCCCAGGTCGGGTAGCAATCCGCGAGGAAGGCGTACCATTCGCGCACCCGCAACGCGCCGCTGGCCTGCGGCTTTTCGGCGGCAAAGCCAACCTTGGCGCGCCACGCCGCCGGCGCGTCGCGCGGTTCGCGGCCGGCGATGTAGATCTGGCCCTCACGCTCGCGCTGCCGACCCGTGATCGCGCGCAGGAGCGTCGTCTTGCCGGCGGCGTTGGCGCCAAGCAGCGCAACGGTTTCACCGCCGTGCACCGTGCAGGACAGTGGCCCCAGCGTGAACGTGGGATACCGGACTGCCAGATTCTCGATCGAAAGGATGACAGTGTCAGCGGGCATGACCGGGCCGGTTCGCGGTGGCGAAAGGTAAGCGCGGCGAACCGACCGGACGCACAGCCACGAAGATCCAAGGGCATGGCCGTGTCGTATGCTTGCCATGCAACGTCATCTGGGAAGTCTTCGGAGCATATCCCGTAACGCCGCCGGATCGCACCCGGTCCGGCGTCGGTCGGCGTCGATTGAGACCCGACCGTCGCGAAGCGGTAGCTTCGATCCACGCCGGCGACGGCCGTTCTCGATCGGAGTCCCTCCGTTCATCCCATGGCACAAGTGCCCAACGAGCCCCCGCCCCGCGACGATGCTCCTCTCATCCAGGCCATGGTGAAAGGAGACGGCAGCGCGATGTCGCAGCTCTATGATCGGTACGGAGCCGCGGTGCTCGGCCTGGCGCTGCGCATCACGCAAGACCGTGCCGACGCCGAGGACGTCGTCGTGGACACGTTCGCGCAGGTGTGGCGCGACGCGCGGCGCTTCGAATCGCAGCGTGGTTCGGTGGCCTCGTGGCTGGCGACCATCGCACGGAGCCGGGCGCTCGACCTGCTGCGATCACGTGGCCGGCGCAACCGGCTGGACGACGCGGCGAGCAGCACTTCGATCAATCCCGGGATGGGCACGCCACCCCCGTCGCCGATCGCCGTGACGCTGGCCGACGAACGCGGCCGTCGCGTACAGGCCGCACTCGCCCTGCTGCCCGATGCGCAACGCACCGCGCTCGAGCTGGCCTATTTTGACGGGCTGTCGCAAAGCGAGATCGCCGAGCGCATCGACGCGCCACTCGGCACGGTGAAGACCCGTATGCGGCTGGGCCTCCGACGGCTGCGTGAATTGCTCAAGCCACTGTCTCCGGAGGCGACGTCATGACCACTCCGCGCTCCGATGACATCCGCGACCTGGTCGAGGAGTACGCGCTGGGCATGCTGGAACCTGCCGAGCGCGCCCGTTTCGAGGCGCGCCTGGCGCAGGACGCGGAGTTGCGGCGCGAACTCGACGCGACGCTGGAGACCCTCGCCTTGCTGGCGCTGAGCCGCGATGCCGCGACGACACCGGCCCTCAAGCAACGGGTCATGGCCCGTATCGCAAGCGGGGCACCGGCTTCGGGCACAGCCACCGGCGTGATTCCGCTGGCACCGCGCTCCCGCTCGTCACGCGCGGTCGTCTGGCTCGGCGCCGGGCTGGCGGCGTCGCTCGTCGTGCTGGCCAAGCTGACGTTCGACCTCGGGGCCGCGCGCCGCGCCGCGCAACACGAGGCCGTGCTCGTGGCCGAACGCAGTGACGACCTGGCGTCGCGCGACTCGATCATCGCGCAGCTCACCGACTCGTCGGTCGAGGTGGTCACGCTCGCAGCGACCGGTCCCGCGAAACCGATCATTCGCGCCTACGTGAACCGCGTGCGGCGCTCGGTCGTGTTGTCGGCCAGCGCACTGCCCACGCTGCCGACGGGCCGCGCCTACCAACTCTGGTTCATCGTCAATGGCAGGCCGCTGCCGTCACGCACATTCGTGCCCGACTCGTCCGGGCGCGCGCTGCTGACCGGTGTCTCCATGCCGGCTGGCACGGTGGCTGCCACGGCGATCACGCAGGAACCGGCCGGCGGTTCTCCGGCGCCGACGACCCCGGTATTGTTCATCGCCAAATTCTCGACGGAGTAACCATGCTGGCTCTGCTGCTCGCGGCACTCGGTCCGGTGGCTCCGGTCCGGATGGATACCGCACACTACCATATCACCAGCACGACGAAATCCGACCTCGATCTGTCGGCGCTGGGCCAGCCCGATCAATCGGTGGTGATCACGGTCTCGGCGTTCGTCTCGGTGACCCTGGACGACAGTGCCGGCGGCAAGGCAGTGCATGTGCGCATCGATTCGAGCAGCTTCGACGGCGGATCGGCGGCGCAGTACCTCCCGCCCGAGATGACGGCGGATCCGCGCGGCGCCGAATACGATGTGATGGTGGTTCACGGACGGCCCGCTTCCCGTGTCGTTCCCACGCCGATGAGCATGCAGGCCGCGCAGCTCGCGCCGGCGGTGGCGCTCCTGTTTGCCGGCTTGCGCACCGCACATGCGGGCGACACCTGGGTCGACACCGTGCGCAGTGACACGACAATTGCCAACGCCACGTCGACCGGGAACACGGTGACGACCTGGACGGTCAAGCCCGGGACCGGCGACGCACTCGAGTTTGACGGCACCTGGATCGGTACCACCAGCGTCGGTTCGGGCCAGATGCAGATGGATCTGCAGGTCAACGGCACCAACCAGGCGACCGCCGCGTCGGGCACCCTGGCGACCCATGCGACCTCGACCGGGACGGGCAAGGCCACGATGAACCTGGCGGGGCAGGCCGTGCCGATGCTCGTGACCACGCATCTCGCGGCGGACCGGCTGCCCTAGCCGATCAATCGCTTCCCCGTCTTTCGGTCTGTAGCGCCCGCCTCCGGGAACGGACTATCTTTGACGTGCCGCGCCGTGCGGCACGTCAACCCCGTGCAGGAGAAGGAGTTCGGGTGGCTGTTCCGCTCGTGCAATTGACTCGTCAAGCACCCGTTCCTCTCACACCTGCGCCTGCTGCTTCGGTCCTGCCGCTCGCACCGGCGACACTGCCCCGCAAGCCGTCCTGGCTCAAGGTCAAGGCGCCGGGCGGCCCCAACTACCTCCGGATTCAGCGCATGATGCGCGAGCTGGGCCTCCACACGGTATGTGAAGAGGCGCGCTGCCCCAACATCGGCGAGTGCTGGGAGCACAAGGCCGCGACGTTCATGATCCTGGGCGACGTGTGCACCCGCAACTGCGCCTACTGTGCCGTGTCCCATGGCACTCCCAAGGCGTTCGACCCGGCCGAGCCGGCTCGGCTGGCCGAGGCGGTCGCCGCGATGGGCCTGGAGCATGTCGTGATCACGTCGGTCGATCGTGACGACCTGCCGAACGGCGGCGCCGAGGCGTTCGCCGGGTGCATCACCGAGATCAAGCGCCGGTTGCCGGACACGTCGGTCGAAGTGCTGATCCCCGATTTCAAGGGATCGGATCGCGCGCTGCAGATCGTCATGGATGCGCGAGCCCGACATCCTCAATCACAACCTCGAGACGGCCGAGCGGCTCTATCGCCTGGCGCGTCCCGGGCGGGCGCTACGACCGGGCGCTCCGTCTGCTCGCGAACGCGCGGGCGATGGATGCCGCGGCGTTGACCAAGTCCGGGATCATCCTTGGCATGGGCGAGGAGTGGGACGAAATCATTGACCTGCCTCCGCGACCTGCGCCGCAGCGACGTCAACATCGTGACGCTGGGCCAGTATCTGCGGCCGTCGAGCGCGCACCTGCCGGTCGTGCGGTACTACACGCCAGACGAGTTCGACGAACTCGCGCGCGATCGGGCTGCGACCTGGGATTCGCGCACGTGCAGGCCTCGCCGCTGACGCGGTCGTCGTATCATGCGTGGGAACAGATGACGCAGGCGGAACGGGATGCCCGGACGGCTCGTCCGCCAACGCATCATGACGCCGCAGTGCCGCAGCCCCAGCGCGCCGTTCGCCGACCAGTATCGCGACTGGCTGCACATGATGATCCTGATCCGCCGGTTCGAGGAGAAGGCGGGCGAGGAATATTCGCCATCGGCCGGATCGGCGGATTCTGTCATCTCTACATCGGACAGGAAGCGGTTGCCGTCGGGACGATCGCCGCGCTGCGCGCCGACGACTACGTGGTCAGCGCCTATCGCGAACACGGCCAGGCGCTGGCGCGCGGGATCACGCCGCGCGCAGTGATGGCGGAACTGTTCGGCAAGGCGACCGGATGTTCGCACGGCAAGGGTGGCTCGATGCACCTGTTCGACGCCGTCGCTGCATTTCATGGGCGGCCACGGCATCGTCGGCGGCCAGATTCCGCTCGGCGCGGGTTTCGCCTTCGCGGCGAAGTACCGGCAGACCGACCAGGTTTCGCTGACGTATTTCGGCGAGGCCGCCGCGAACATCGGCTCGTTCCACGAAACGCTCAACATCGCCGGGCTGTGGAAGCTGCCGGCGATCTTCGTCATCGAGAACAACGGCTACGGCATGGGCACCGCCGTCCAGCGGGCCGCCGCGATTACCGACCTCTATCGCCGGGCCGCGAGCTACGACATGCCGGGCGTCGAAGTCGACGGACAGGACGTCGTCGCGGTGCGCGAGGCGACCGACGCCGCCGTGGCGCGCGCCCGGGCCGGCGACGGACCGACGCTGCTCGAGATCAAGACGTTCCGCTACATGGGACACTCGATGTCCGATGCGGCCAGCGGCACCTATCGCAGCAAGGAAGAGCTCGAGCCGGTCGCGGCAGCGCGATCCGATCGTGCTGCTCGAAACCCGGATGCGCGAGCTCGGCACTGCTCGACGACGCCGGACTCGAGGACGATCGAGGCCGCCGTCGCCGACCGAGGTCGCCGACGCGGTCCGGTTCGCCGAAGAGTCGCCCGATCCGGATCCGTCGGAATTGTGGACCGATGTGTATGCGTAACCTCAGATGCTCGCTGCGCTCGGCAGGAGATCCCTCGCTGCGCTCGCGGGGAGATCTCTCGCTGCGCTCGGGCGGACGATCCCTCGCTGCGCTCGGGATCAGGACGGGCCTTTGGCGGAGAGATCCGCCTGGGGGTGAGATGGCCGTCCTGACATACCGCGACGCCCTCGAACGCCGCGCTGCGCGAAGAGATGCAGCGCGACGACAACGTCTTCCTCATCGGCGAGGAAGTCGCCGAATACCACGGCGCCTACAAGGTGTCGCGCGGCCTGCTCGAGGAGTTCGGCGCGCGACGCGTGGTCGACACGCCGATCGCGGAGCTGGGCTTCACCGGCATCGGCGTCGGTGCAGCGATGGTCGGCCTGCGGCCGGTCGATCGAAGTGATGACGTTCAACTTCGCGCTGCTGGCCATCGACCAGATCGTCAACGCTGCCGCCAAGATCCGCTACATGAGCGGCGGCCAGATCGGCTGCCCGATCGTGATCCGCGGCCCCGGCGGCGCCGCGCTGCAGCTCGGCGCGCAGCATTCCCAGGCGTTCGAGAGCTGGTACGCGCACATCCCGGGCCTCAAGGTGGTGATGCCGGCCACCCCCGCCGACGCCAAGGGGCTGCTCAAGTCGGCGATCCGCGATGACAACCCGGTGATCTTCATCGAGGGCGAGATGCTCTACAACATCAAGGGCGAGGTGCCCGACGAGCGATTATCTCATGCCGATCGGCAAGGCCGACATCAAGCGCGCCGGCAACGACGTCACCATCGTCTGCCACTCCAAGACGGTGGCGCCCGCGCTCGCGGCCGCGAAGACGCTGGCCGACGAAGGCATCGACGCCGAAGTGATCGACCTGCGCACCATCCGTCCGCTCGACCACGGCGACCATCCTCGCGTCGGTGGCAAAGACCAACCGCGTCGTGGTGGCCGAAGAGGGCTGGGGATTTGCCGGCGTCGGCGCCGAGGTGGTCGACGTGATCCAGCGCGACGCCTTCGACGACCTCGACGCGCCGATCATCCGCGTGCACCAGGCCGACGTGCCGATGCCGTACAACAAGCAGCTCGAAAAGGCCGCCAAGGCGGACGCGAGCGAAGATCGCCGCGGCCGTCCACCAGGTCTGCTACCGGGACTGACATCATGGCGACCAAAGTGGTGATGGAAGCGCTCTCGCCGACCATGGAAGAAGGCCGCCTGGTCGAATGGAAGAAGCAACACCGGCGACCCGTGGCGGTGGGCGACGTGCTCGCCGAAGTCGAGACCGACAAGGCGGTCATGGAACTGGTGGCGCGCGCGGCCGGCACGCTGCTGCAAGCAGGCGGTCGCCGCCGGGCAGCACGGTGCCGGTGGCGGCGACGGTGGGGTGGATCGGCGACGCCGGGCGAATCGATCCCGGGCGTCGCATCGGAACCCGGAGGGGCGCCCCGACCGAACCCCGAAATCGCGGCGGACCGGTAGGGGCGAAAGATCTTTCGGCCCGACGCGACGCCGACATCGCCGCGGAACCGGCAGGGGCGAAAGATCTTTCGCCCCAACCGGCGCCCCAACGAAATCCCCAGATCCCGGCGTCCGGCCGCGTAAAGGCGTCGCCGCTGGCCCGCCGGATCGCCGCCGATCACGGCGTCGATCTGAACGCGGTGACGGGATCGGGCCCCGAAGGCCGGATCATCAAGCGCGACGTCGAGCAGGCCAACGCCGCACCGACGATCGCAGCGGCGCCACGGCCGAGCGCCGGGTTCACCGATGTCGCGCTGACGCAGATGCGCAAGACGATCGCCAAGCGGCTGGTGCAGTCGATCGGACCGATCCCGACCTACTACCTCACCGCCGAAGCGGACATGGAGCGCGCGCACGACGCACGTGAGGCCCTGCTGGCCACGGGCGAGCGGCAAGTTCTCGTTCAATGACTTGATCATTCGTGCCGCCGCCGCGGCCCTGCGCCAGCATCCGTGGGTCAACGCGTGGTGGATGGATGATCGCGTCCGGCAGTGGCATGACGTGCATGTCGGAGTGGCCGTGGCGGTGGAAGACGGCTTGATCACACCGGTGATTCGCCACGCCGACCAGAAGACGCTGCGGCGAGATCGGCGCCGAGGTGCGCGAGCTGGCGGCGCGCGCGCGCGACAAGAAGCTCAAGCCGGAGGAATACACCGGCGCGACCTTCTCGATCTCAAACCTCGGCATGTTCGGCATCGACGAATTCACCGCCGTGATCAATCCCCCGGAATCGGCGATCCTTGCGGTCGGACGCATCGAGACCAAGCCGGTCGTCGTGAACGGCGCCATCGTCGCCCGGCGCCGGATGCGGCTGACCATGAGCTGCGACCATCGCGTGATCGACGGCGCGACCGGTGCCGCGTTTCTGAAGACGCTGGTCGGGATGCTGGAAAATCCCCTGGCGGTGGTGTGGTAGGAAGCTGTTAGGCGTTAGTCGTCAGTCGTTAGGGGCTGACGAATGGCTAATGACTAACGACTAATGACTAACGACTAGTAGCTTTTCAAGGAGATCCGGTTCCGTGGCCATCAAACTCGTTCGACATCATCATCATCGGCGGCGGTCCCGCGGGTTATCCGTGCGCCATTCGCGCCGCGCAGCTCGGCATGTCCGTCGCCGTGGTCGAGCAGGACAAGCTCGGCGGCGTGTGCGTCAACATCGGATGCATCCCGACCAAGGCGCTGCTCTTCAGCGCATCGACCGCCAACCTGATTCGCAGCCACGCCAAGTCGCTCGGCATCGAGACCGGCGAGGTCACGGTCGACTACGGCGTCGCCATGAAACGGTCGCGCAAGGTGGCCGACCAGAATTCCAAGGGCGTCGAATTCCTGATGAAGAAGCACAAGATCACCGTCATCAGCGGCACCGGGGTGCTGGCCTCGGCCGACGACGGTGAAGGTCGGCAACGACACCCACACGGCGAAGAAGGCGGATCGTGCTCGCGACCGGTTCGCGGGCGAAGGGCATCCCGCCGCGTCGGACTGGCGATCAACAAGAAGAGCGTGATCTCATCCGACGAAGCGCTGTTCCTGGAGCAGGCGCCGAAGACGCTCGCCGTCGTCGGCGCGGGCGCGGTGGGGACCGAGTTCGCCGACATCTTCAGTTCCTTCGGCACGCAAGGTGACGCTGATCGAGGCGCTGCCGCGCATACTGCCGATCGAGGACGCCGAATCGTCGGACGCCATTGCCAAGGTGTTCAAGAAGCGCGGCATCACCGTGATGGCCGGCGTCAAGGTGGTCAAGGCTGATGTCAGCGACAGTGAAGTCACGCTTCACGTCGAGGTCGCCGGCAAGCAGCAAACGGTCGCCGCCGAGAAGGTGCTGATGGCCGCGGGTCGCGCGGTCAACACCGAGAACATCGGGCTGGAGAAGGTGGGCGTGCAGCTGACCGATCGCGGCTTCATCCAGGTCGACCCGACCACGCTGCAGACCAGTGTCAAGGGTGTCTACGCGATCGGCGACGTGGCCGGACCGCCGATGCTGGCGCACAAGGGCACGCGCGAAGGCACCCATGTCGCCGAAGTGATCGCCGGACATCCGGTCAAGGGGATCGACTACACCGACGTGCCGAGTGTGACGTACTGCCATCCGGAGGTGGCCAGCGTGGGACTGACCGAAGAACAGGCCAAGGCGCAGGGCATGGAGTATCAGGTGGGGCGGTTTCCCTTCTCCGCCAATGGCCGCGCGCGGGCGACCGACGAAACGGACGGGTTCGTCAAGATCATCCGCGGCAAGCAGTACGGCGAGATCATCGGCGCGCACATCGTCAACGGGCATGCGTCGGAGATGATCGGCGAACTGGTCATGGCGCGGACCAACGAATACACCGTCGAGGAAGTCGACCTGGCGATTCACGCGCATCCGACGCTGTCGGAAGCGATCGGCGAGGCGGCGCTCGATTCGATGGGACGGGTCCTGCACATCTGATCCCGCGCGCAGCGAGGGAACTTTCCCCGAGCGGCGCGACAGGTCGACCGGCAGGCGCGGCGCCGTGACGAACGAGGTATCGCCGCCGCCACCGCGGTTTTCGCCGCTGCCGCCGGATGCACCGACCAAGGATCGCATCCACACCGCGGTGCTCGCGATGGCATGCGGCACCTGCGCCGGTGTCACGTGGTTCGGCGTGCTGACGCTGGTGCAACTGCGCTTGCTGGCCGGCTCCACCGCGAGCGCGGTCACGCAGCTCGATCCGCATTCCTTCGATGTCAACTTCATGATCTACGGCTCACTGCTGGGTGCGGCCTTCGCCGCGGTCGTGACGTGGACCATGATGTTTCCAGTGCCGTCGTCGTACCGGCGCGGCGGCCTGTCGCTCGTGGCCGCGTTTGCCGGCACGGTCCTCGCCGGCATGCTGACGTACGCCGGGCGGGCAATCGGCGGGGCGCGGGCGCTGGTTGCCATCTCCGTGATCTTCCTGCTGCTCACGATCTGGCTCGGACGGCGCACACTCGTGAGCGCCGCGAAGTGACTCGCGTGCTGGACGTGGTCGACCTGGGCCACCAGACATACGGCGACACGCTCGCCCTCCAGCGCGCACTGCGCGAAGCCCGGATTGCCGGGACGCAGCCCCACGACATGCTGCTGCTGGTCGAGCACGACCCGGTGTACACGCTCGGGCGCGGCACGCAGGACACGTCGCTGCCGCTGACGGTCGCGGAGTTGCGCGCCCGCGGCGCCGATGTCGTCGAGATCGAGCGCGGCGGCGACGTCACCTGGCACGGCCCCGGTCAACTGGTCGGCTATCCGATCTTCGATCTCACGCAGCACCGCGCCGACCTGCACTGGTATCTGCGCGCGCTGGAGCAGGCGCTGATCGACGGGCTGGCGGCCTGCGGCATCGCCGCGGAGCGGAATGCCGGCAAGACCGGTGTCTGGACGCGCGGCCGGAAGATCGCCAGCATCGGCATTCACGTGCGCCGCTGGGTGACGCTGCACGGCTTTGCGCTCAACGTCGACCCCGACCTCGGCTGGTTCGACCTGATCGTGCCCTGCGGCATTGCGGGCGTGACAATGACGTCCATCGGCAGAGAGCTTGACAATCCGGGGGCACCGGACGCGTTGCGCGCGAAGGTTCAGGAGGCCATTATCGCGAGTACGGCGCGCGAGTTTGCGCTGGAACCGCGACGCGTGTTGGTTGAGGAACTCGAACGCGCCGTCCCGATGTTGTTGCACGAAGGAGTTGGCCCTGCATGAGTTCGTTCAACCGCACTGCTGGTCAGGCCGCGAGATCGGCCACGTTCCGTCGCCATGGCTGAACCGCTCGATCCCGCGCGCGTGGCCGCGGCCGCCGACGACAAGATCGCCGCGATCCTGCGCGCCGCAGGCTCGTGGGCCTCGGAAGCGCCCGCGGAGCTGACGCCGGCTATTCGCGCGGTGTGCGTCCGGCTCGCCGAAATGGTGGCCGACCAGCGCCATTATCTCGCGCCATTGCCCGAGCCGCAGGAGTCCGAACGCAAGGCCATGCTGATGGAGGTCGCCAATCGGCTGCGCACCGGGCCGATCGCCCGGGAACTCAAGCCGCAGCTCGATGTGCTGGCCGAGATGGAATTGCGCGCGACGGGCTCGTGGTCACTGGTCGCGGCCGCCCAGTCGGAGTGGGTGCAGACCGCGATCCAGTTCCTGCACAAGCGGACGCTGGAGATTCCGGCAAATGAGCGCCCCGACGAATACTGGGCCGACGATGTCGTGGCGGGCGTGATCGCGTCGGTCAAGGGCATCATCGGCGCCGACGATCTGTACTCGCGCATCGAGGCGCAGTACGCCGGCAAGGGTCGCCCGCCGGCGCGCGCGGAGGATTAGCTTCCCCGGACGCCACTCCATCGAGGTCGTTCGTCATGCGCCTGCAGGCTGCCGTCGCGCTCGCCGTCTTCACCGCCCTGCCCCTCATCGCCCAGAATCCCGTCACCCCGCCGGCCCAGCGTGCCGACACGCCCATTGTGCGTCCGCAAGGCGGGCGCGCGCCGAAGTATGTGCCCAAGGGTTCGCATGCCGACACGCTGCGGGGATCGTTCACCACGCCGTGGCGCAACTGGTGGGATGTCTCGTTCTACGACCTGCATGTCAGCATCCATCCGGCCGACAGCAGCATTGCCGGGTACAACGGCATCACCTACACCGTGCTCAAGCCGTACAACGTGATCCAGATCGACCTGATGGAGCCGCTCGTGGTCGACAGCATGGTGCAGGACCGGCACAAGCTGCACTTCCGCCGCGACAGCAACGCGTTCTTCGCGACGTTGACATCCCCGCAGCGTACCGGCGATTCGAAGACCATTACGGTCTACTATCATGGCCGGCCGCAGATCGCCAGGAATCCGCCCTGGCAGGGCGGCTTTACCTGGACGCGCGATTCGCTCGGCCGACCTTGGGTGGTCACCACCGACCAGGGAATGGGCGCGTCGGTGTGGTGGCCGAACAAGGACACCCAGGCGGATGAACCCGATTCGCAGCGCATCGCGCTCACGGTGCCGGACCCGATGATCGACGTGTCGAACGGGCGGTTGCGCAGCACCACCCATCACCCCGACGGCACCACGACGTACGAATGGTTCGACGCCAACCCGATCAACAACTACGCCATCGCCGTCGCAGGCGGCCAGTATGCGCACTGGCAGGAGACCTACAACGGGCTCAAGGGCAAGCTCACGATGGATTTCTGGCCGCTGGACTACGACACGACCGCGGCTCGGCGCCAGTGGGTCCAGGCCCGATCGATGATGCAGTGCTTCGAGCACTGGTTCGGGCCCTATCCGTGGTATGAAGACGGCTACAAGCTGCTCGAGGTCCCCAACACCGGGATGGAGCACCAGAGTGCGGTCTCGTACGGCAACTGGTTCCAGAACGGCTACCGCAAGCGCGACGGTTCACGGACCGGCCTGGGCCTCAAGTGGGATTTCATCATCGTGCACGAGAGTGCCCATGAATGGTTCGGCAACAACATCACGGCCAAGGACAACGCCGACATGTGGGTCCACGAGAGTTTCGCGAATTACGCCGAGGGGCTGTACACGGAGTGCCTGTTCGGCAAGGACGCCGGGGCGCAGTACATCATCGGCAACCGGCACGGCATCCGCAACGACCGGCCGATCATTCCGGCATATGGCGTGAATGATCAGGGCTCGGGCGACATGTACTCCAAGGGCGGCGAGATGCTGCACACCATCCGCCAGATCGTCAACGACGACGAGAAGTGGCGCAACATCCTGACCGGCCTCAACCAGACGTTCTGGCACCAGACCGTAATGGGCAACCAGATCGAGCACTACATCAGCGAGCGGGCCGGCACCGACCTGAGCAAGGTGTTCGACGAATACCTGCGGACCACGATGGTGCCGACGTTCGAGTATCGCATCGTGGGCGACACGCTGAGTTATCGCTGGACCAACGTGGTGCCCGGCTTCGACATGCCGCTCAAGGTCACGGTCGACTGGCCCACGCTGTCGTTCATCCATCCGACCGACCAGTGGCAGCGCATGGCCGTGCGGCTGCCGTATCCGGCGGTGTTCCGCGTGGACGAGAACTTCTACGTGATTCCCAGCGACGTGGGAACCAACTGACCCTCGCCCCGCTTACGGGGCGATCACGGCGAGGATCAGGTGCGCCGTGGCGCGGGACGTGCCCTCGGAATAGAACACGTAGACCTTGTGCGTCTTCTCGTCCACCGCGCACGTCCGCGCACCGCCGCCAGTCGGCACCTTGGCCACCACGGTAAACTTGTCCGGCGAATCCTCGTGCACGATCGTCAACGTGCTGTCGACGCGATTGGGGTTGAACGCCAGCTTGGCGCTCGCGTCGAAGCAGTTCATGTCCGAGCGGCTCGGCACGCCGATCCGCGCGACGACGTCGCCATTGTCGGCGTTGACCACCATCATGTTGGTGTCGCACGCCATGAAGAGACGTCGCGTATGGGTATCCATCGATAGCCCCTGCGCGCGTCCGCAATTCGGGATGCGGTAGGTCGCCTCGATCTTGAGCGACCTGGTATCGACCCGGCGGATGTAACCGGAGTCTTCGACGTTGAGAAACAGCTTGCCCCGACCATCGGCCACACCGGATTCCAGTCCGTCGCCGAGGGTCGACTTGGTGATCAACGCACCGGTCTTCATGTCGACCACCCACGCGTCGGGCCCCTCCCACGTGAACCCGCGATGCGTGACCGGATCGTAGCGAACGCCATCGCCGTGGGCGTCGATATGGCCGGTCACTGCCAGTGTCTTGAGGTCGAACTCCACACCGTTGCGCACGAGGCCGCGATTCTCGTCCGAGGCGATCACGTAGCCGCCGCCACCGCCGGTGACGGTACCGATCACGCTGTCGTGATCGACGTCGATGACCTTGTCACTCAGCCCGTAGAGGCGCCGTCCGACCGGATCGACGATGATGTAATCCGCGCGCCCAGGACCGAGGTCCATCCGCTTGATGACGTGGTAGGACGGAGCCTGGGCCGAGAGGCCGGACGTGATAACGAGGGCGGCGAAGGTCGTCGCGGCAACCGCGATGGGCAAGCGAAGCATGGGAACTCCCGAAAGGGCGTGATGGCTGAGGGCGAACCTAGGCCCCGAAGCTTTCAGGAACATGACACGGATTGGCTGGCTCTCCGGACGTGCTAGAGGTCGCGGCGCCGGAATAGCGCGACTGCGAGCAGGAAGGCCAGGCAGAGGTACGCCACGGCGTAGGCCATCGCCAGCGTACTCGGAATCGACGTGTTGGCGAAGGGCGAAAACGACAGCGATCCAGCCAGTGGCGTCTGCATCTCGTACGCGGCCCGCCGCCACACCGATTCGCCTGGCATGACCAGCGACGTCACGACGCCGAGCGTGACGATGTCGGCGCTCTGCGAGAAGCCGCTCACCTGTTCGAGCCATCCACCCATGAAGGCGACCCCTTGCAGGCCGAGCGCCAGGACGCCGGTCGTGAGCGCCGTGAATCGCGTACCGAGCGCGAACGTCACGCTGAGTGCGAGGGCGCATTCCAGCATGATCAGGAGCGCCCCGTGAACCGGATGGACGGGCGTCACACCCGCCACGGCGCGCGCCACCAGCACGGTGCCGGTGAACGTGAGCGCCACGTACGCGGCGCTCATCAGGAGAAAGCCGAGGAACTTGCCGATCACGATCTCCGTGCGCGCGATCGGTTTGGTGGCGATGGCCTGGATGGTCCCGGACGCGATCTCGCCGGCGAGGGTGTCGATCGACGTCAGGATCGTCATCACAACCGCGAGCAGGTCGCAGGTGTACAGGCCGATCATCATCATGCCGCTGTCAACCTGGTACCGGCGAAAGGGCGACATGGCGCGGGCGCGAAACTCCAGCACCTGCAGATGCAGCGCGACCGCAAAGACCGCCAGCAGCAGCAGCGCCGCAAGGGCGGCGGTCCAGAGCACGCGCCGGCGGCCCGCTTCCCGGAGGGTGATCCGGGCGATCAACCAGATGGCGTTCACTGGCCGGAGTCCGCGCCCATGATCGTGACGAACAGCTCCTCCAGCGACGGACGTCGCGCCGTCACGGTGAACACGTCGACATCCCGGGTCACGAGGTACCGCACAATCGCCGGCAGCCGATCTCTCGCATCGAGCGTGAAGTCCACCCGAGGGCCGGCGACCTGCACGGCGCCGGCAAGCGTGGCGAACTCGGGCAGCAGGGCCGGCGACACGCCGCCCGTCTCGATCGTCACGTGGACCTCGTGTGATGCCGGGTTGGCGAGATCGTGACTCGCGACCACCTCGCCATCGCGGAGAAACGCCACGCGGTCACAGGTCACCTCGATCTCGCTCAGCAAGTGTGAATTGAGGAACACCGTGGCCCCGCGATCGCGCTGGGCCCGGATCACGTCACGGACCATCAGTCGCCCCATCGGGTCGAGCCCGGACGTGGGCTCGTCGAGCAGGATGACCCGCGGTTCGTGAATGATCGCCTGCGCGAGGCCGATCCGTTGCAGCATCCCCTTGGAGAATCCCCGCAACCGCCGTGTGGCGTGCGCCGTCAGCCCGACCATCTCCAGGACCGCCGGGATCCGTCCGCGCAACCGCGCCGCGGTCAGGCCGGACAGTTGTCCGTGGAACCGGAGGAGCTCTTCCGCCGTCAGCCAGTCGTAGAAGCGGAAGTCCTCCGGCAGGAAACCGACGAAGCGCCGCACTTCGACATCGTTCGCCGGCCGACCGAGAACCAGCGCCTCCCCGGCAGTGGGAGCGACGAGACCGAGGAGCATCTTGATCGATGTACTCTTGCCGGCACCGTTCGGCCCGAGAAATCCGAAAATCTCGCCCGGCTGCACCGCCAGCGAGAGATCACGCACGGCCGTGTGCTTCCCGAAGGTCTTGCGCAAGTGGCGCGCTTCGAGTGCCGCGTGCTCTGCGATCATCGGACCGACTCCGCCAACGGGACCGCCGTCGACGGGGCGCCGTACCCGACGAGCGAGAACACCAGGCTGTCCCTGGCCCAGACCAGGTTGTAACTCGAACCGCGCCGCCCACCCGTGGTGAACAACGCAGCCGGCCGCCCCTGCACCATCGTGGAATCATACGAGCGCGTAAATCGCGGCAGCGACAGGGTCAGGATCGCTCGCCACGGGAATCGGCGCTGCAACATGGCGGTCTGGTCCGGTGTCAAGCCGAAGACTTCGAGCGACAGGCGCATCAATTGATCCGGATCGATCCCCGGCGGCAACGTGACGTCCGCGACGGGCGTTTCGGTGAGGACGACGCAGTCCGCGCGGCTGATCGTCGCGCCGTCGTTGAGCCGTGTCCGGGCGGTGTCGTTCGCCGCCGCCGGGCAGTTCCCGTATTGCAGGCGCACGCCGCTGGGCGTCCGCACGGTGACCGGGGCGCCGTCCGCCGAGCGCGGGACGCTGGCCCCGCGTTCACCCGCTTCGCTCAGCATGGTGAGCAGCAGCGGGCGCTCGACGGCAAGCGCGAGCTGGCCTCCCCCGATCACGGCGACTGTCGCCGTGTCGTGGCGGGCCTCGATCCGTCGCGGGACAAATCCCACCAGTGGCGCCGCACCGGCGACGCCGGCCACCGGCTGATCGCGGTCGTCAACCAGGCTGGTCGCACTGTCGGCGAGCAACGCCACGAAGATTCTCTGGATGGGACGATCGGCGCCTGCGGCCACACCGACATTCACACTCACCGCCGCTGGTGTCCTGATTCGTAACGCCCTGATGAACGCTGTCACGACCCGCCGGCCCGGCGGCGTGAGCAGCAGTGCTATCGCCACCAGCACCGCGACCGCGATCAGCAATCGCCCGCTCGATCGTGCACGCGGCGGCGTGTCAGGCATGGTCGTGTCGATGCATCATGGCGCACAACATTGCCCCGTGCACCTTTCGCCATGATGACAGGAATCGCACCCCGAGCACGTCGCGTGGGTTTGGTCCCGCCCCGCCCCGCCCCACACGCCGCACGAACACCCGTCGGCTGCGCCCAGTGCAATAGCTCCCGTCACGTTGCGTGTCGTGACGTCACGAAACAGTCGCGAAGGCAGCGCGTCTGCGTGTCATCGTGCTGCAAGGTGTTGCGTCCCAGGTTGACGGTGCGATGCGTTGCTCCAGCGATGCTGCATGCCGAACGTCGTGAACGCTTCCCGGGTGGCGCATTGCATCCGCGGCGTGGCCACGGCCGTTGTGCGTCCCGGCACCGGACCGGTCGTCTGTTCGGCGAAGCGCGGTTGGCGCGGCAGCGCGGCGCCAGGAGTCGCGAGGCAGTTGGTGACCATGATCGGGGCAGGCCCGACCGTCCGTCGAGCAATGGGCGCGAGCGCCGGTGAACCGAACGTCGTCGCGCGCTGGTGCGTAGCTACATTGACTGTCTGCACCTCACGGCCATCACGAAGGGAGCTGGTAGTGCCGGAATCGGGAACTGCATCATGTTGATCGGCGAGACCTTCCGCGAAGCGGTCAGCAGCATCCGGGCCAACAAGTTGCGTGGCATGCTCACCATGCTCGGCGTCGTGATCGGCGTCGCGGCCGTCATCACCGTGGTCGCGATGGGCAGCGGCGCGAAGCAGGCGGTACAGGCGCAGATCAACGCCCTGGGCGCCAATCTCCTCAGCATCAATCCCGGCATGGGCCACATGCAAGGCCACGTGGCAACGCAGGCGCGCGCGGCGATGTACGTCAAGGACGCCGACTCGCTGGCGGCCGACGCGACGACCGTATCGGCGGTGGTGCCGGAGCAGGAGCGCAACCAGCAGGTCATCTACGGGGACAAGAACATCAACACCAGCATCGTCGGCACCACGCCGAATTACGCCTCCGCACACGACTACACCATCACGGCTGGCCGGATGTTCACCCGCGGTGACAACGCCGCCCGGCAGCGCTACGCCGTGGTCGGGGCCGATGTGCCGAACCTGCTGGGCACCACTCGTCGCGCCATCATCGGCCAGTCCATTTCCATTCGACAGGTGCCGTTCGAGGTCATCGGCGTGCTCAGCGCGAAGGGCGCGCAAGGGTGGGACAACCCCGACGAGCAGATCCTGATTCCACTGCAGACCGGCGAATTTCGCGTCTTCGGGACCGACCGGCTGCGATCCATCTCGGCCGTGGTGCGTCCGGGCGTGCCGCTGCAGCGCAGCATGGTCGACGTCGAAAACGTGCTGCGCACGCAGCACCGGATCATGCCGGGCGACCCCGATGACTTCCGCATCATGTCGCCAATGGACTTCCTCGCCACGCGGCAGGCCACCGCCAACACGTTTTCGACGTTGCTGCTGTCCATCGCGATCGTGTCCCTGGTCGTGGGCGGCATCGGCATCATGAACATCATGCTGGTGTCGGTGACCGAGCGAACCAAGGAGATCGGCGTGCGCAAGGCCCTGGGCGCCACCCGCATCGTGATCATGGGCCAATTTCTCACCGAGGCGCTGGTGCTCTGCGTGGTGGGCGGACTTCTCGGGATCGCGGTCGGCGTCGGCACATCGATCTTCGTCAGCCGCGAATACGGCACGGCAACCCACATATCGATGATCCCGATCGTGGTGGCTTTCGTGTTCTCCGGCGTGGTCGGCCTGATCTTCGGCCTCTGGCCGGCGCAACGCGCGGCGCGACTCGACCCGATTCAGGCGTTGCGGTACGAATAGGCGCGTGCCAGCCATGATCCGGTAGCGGGCCGGCCGGCGCGGTTTGATCACGCGCCGCTTGCCGGTCCCATGCCGGCCCGGCCATACTAGGCAGGCCTGTTTCCGCCGGAGACCCTGATGTTCGCCACCATCCGAATTGCCGGCCGCCGCCTGGTGCGGGTGCCGTCGTTCACGATCACCGCCGCCCTCACGCTCGCGCTGGGCATCGGCGGCGCCGCGGCGGTGTTCACGGTGCTCGACGGCGTGCTGCTGCGTCCGCTGCCGTTTCCGCACGCGAACCGCCTGGTCGGGCTGTCGCACACGCTCGCAGTCGCCGGTCTCACGCAGGTCGACCAGTCCGACGCCACCTACCTGCTGTATCGTCGCGCCAATCACGTCTTCACCGACGTGGGCGCGTATCGCACCGCCGCGGTCAACGTCAACACCGCCGCCGTCGGTGCCAACGACCGCGCTGCGCCGCCGGAGCGCCTGGCGGCCACGTTCGCGACCGCCAGCACGTTCGGCATCCTCGGCAGCACACCGCTCGCGGGCCGTGCCCTGTCGGCGGACGACGAACGTCCCGGCGCGCCGCCGGTCGTAGTGATCTCGCGCGGGCTGTGGCAGCGGGTGTTCGGTGGCGATCAGCATGTGCTCGGACAGCGCGTCGTGGTCGACGGAATTTCCCGCAGCATCGTCGGCGTGATGCCCGCGTCCTTCCGCTTTCCCGAACCCGATGTGGCCATCTGGCTGCCGCTTGCGTTCGACCCCGGCCAGACCAATTCCGCGGCGTTCGATTATCGCGGCATCGCACGATTGCGGCCGGGCGTCACCGTGGCCATGGCCACCGCCGACCTGCAGCGACTGCTGCCGCAGGTGCCGGCGGCATTTCCCGGACGTCTCACCGCTGACGGCATCACCGCAACGCACATGCGCGCCCAGGTGCAACCGCTGCGCGATGTGATGGTCGGCAGCGTGGCGCCGGTGCTGTGGATCCTGTTCGGTGCGGTGCTCGTGCTGCTGCTGATCGCTTGCGCCAACGTCGCGAACCTGCTGTTGGCACGGGCCGAGAGCCGGCAGCGCGATCTGGCGATCCGGGTGGCACTGGGCGCCCGGCGAAGCGCGTTGATGACCGAACACCTCGCCGAAGCGAGCGTGCTCGCCGCGGGAGGTGGCACGGTCGGCGTGGGCCTGGCCGCGTTGGGCGTCCGACTACTCCGATCGCTGCACGCCGCCGCCGCGTTGCCGCGCCTCGCCGATGTGCATCTCGACGCGCGCGTGGTGGCGTTCGCGCTGGTCACCTGCGGGCTGGCGGCGCTTGTCGTCAGCGTGCTGCCCATGCTGCAGCGCGCCGACGGCGCGATCACGTTGATGACCCATGCACCGGCGAGCACCGCGGGGCGCCAGCGGCATCGCGTTCGACGCGCCCTGGTCGTGTCGCAGGTCGCACTGGCGCTGATGCTGTTGGCCGGAGCGGGACTGTTCGCGCGGAGTTACGCCCGCCTGCACGCCGTGGCACCGGGCTTCGACGCCGACCACGCCCTGGCATTCCGGATCGCACTGCCGACGGCGACCTATCCGGCAGCCCGCGACGCGGCCCGCGAGATCGTCTCGATGACCGCCGCGCTCCGCGCGATTCCGGGCGTGCAGGCCGTCGGTGTGGCGACGCACCTGCCGCTCGACGCGGTGGCGGCCGAGGACAGCGCCGTGTTCATCGAGGATCATCCGCTCGCACCAGGCATGGTACCGGGGATTCACCACATGGTGTTCGCGACCCCGGGATATTTCGCGGCGATGCACATTCCCGTGATGACCGGCCGCGTCTTCGCGGCGCCCGTGATGGGCCCGGATTCGGCCACCGTCGTGCGCGACGTCGTGGTGAGTCACGCATTCGCCGCGAAATACTGGAAGAACGGTGAGGCCATCGGCAAGCGGATTCGCATGTTCCCGCTCGACCCGTGGTCGACCATTGTCGGCGTGGTCGGCGACGTGCATGACGATGGACTCGACCAGCCGCCGCCCGCCGTGGTCTACATCCCGGTCACGACCGCGACGGCCGCCGGCGCAGCGTGGACGCCGCACAATGTCGCGTTCGTCGTCCGCAGCGCGGGAGACCCGACGGCCGTGGCAGCACCGGTGCGTCGCGCGCTGACGCAGCTGGCACCGGCGTTGCCGCTCTACCGGCTGATGCCGATGCATGACGTGCTCGTCGACGCCATGTCACGGACGACGTTCACCGTGCTGCTGCTCGGGCTCGCCGCCCTCATCGCCATGGCGATCGGCGCCACCGGGATCTACGGGGTCATCGCGTTTCTGGTCAGCCTGCGCACGCGCGAGATCGGCGTGCGGCTCGCCCTGGGTGCACGGCCCGCCCACGTGCGCCGCATGGTGGTCCGGGGCGCGGTCACCGACGCGGCGATCGGCGTCGTGGCCGGCCTCGTGGGAGCGTTGCTGCTGGCACGCGTGCTGGGCGATGTGCTGTTCGACGTGAGCCCCACCGATCCGGTCACGCTGGCGACCGCGGCCCTCGCGTTGCTGGCGACGGCGG
Source organism: uncultured Gemmatimonadales bacterium (assembly GCA_963796635.1). GTDB lineage: Bacteria > Gemmatimonadota > Gemmatimonadetes > Gemmatimonadales > GWC2-71-9 > Palsa-1233. The sequence continues at coordinate 342,426 of CAWCMH010000001.1, read as the reverse complement.
TCGCCGCGGCGTGGCTGCCGGCACAACGCGCGTCGCGCCTCGATCCGGCGCAAGCGCTGCGACGGGAATAGCCAGCGCGTTCAGGGGTGCGCGGCCAGCACCCGGTCGAGTGTCAGCGGCAGGTCACGCAGCCGTGTGCCGGTCGCGTTGTAGATCGCATTCGCCACCGCCGCGCCCACGCCGGTGATGCCGATCTCGCCAATGCCGTGCACGCCCATCGGCGAGTGCGGATCGGGAATGTCCGTCCAGATCACATCGATCTCGGGAACGTCCATATGCACCGGGACATGATCATTCGGCCAGTGACGGAGCCGGACGTCGCGAACGAATCCGTTGTCCGTGACGTCGACCGCCGTAGAAGTGCAGGCAGCGGGTCCGTTGCAGCATGTTGCCACCCACCGTCGCCATGTTGCGAATCTGGCCGCTGGCGCCGGCCAGAATCGCGCGCGCGAGCAGCGGCCAACGCTCGCGCACGCCCGGATCCGCGGCGAGCGCGGTGTTGCGGGCGGCGGCACCGATGAACAGGCTGCCATCGGGGCGCATGGTGATCTCCTGCGACAGTCCCGTGACATCAATCAATGCCGTCGGGTGGGCAATGGACTCGTGCATGAGATCGACCAGGTTGGTGCCGCCCGCGAGATAACGGGGCGCCCGGATCACGACGGGCCTCGTCGATCGCAGCCGCGGGCGTTGCCGCACGGACGTACCGGCAGCCGCTCACGGCGCGCGACCGGCGCTGTGTGTCGAGGCGATGGCCGCCACGATGCCGTTGTACGCGCCGCAGCGGCACAGGTTGCCGCTCATCCGTTCACGAATCTCGTCGGGGTTGAGCTCGGCGCGATCCGTCACGAGATCGCCCGTCACGGCGCTGGGCACATTGCGCCGAACCTCGTCCATCATGCCGAGCGCAGAGCAGATCTGGCCCGGCGTACAGTAGCCGCACTGAAACCCGTCATGCTCGATGAAGGCCTGCTGGAGGGGATGCAGACTGTTGGCGTCGGCGAGACCCTCGATGGTGGTGATCTGCCGGTCCTGATACTGCACCGCGAGCGCGAGGCAGGACACGATGCGGTGGCCGTCGGCCAGCACTGTGCAGGCGCCGCACGCCCCCTGATTGCATCCCTTTCTGGTTCCCGTCATGCGGAGGTGGTCGCGCAGCACGTCAAGCAGGGAGATCCGCGCGTCGCATTCGATGTCGTGAGGTGATCCGTTGATCAGGAATCGCATCGGGCAGGCCTCGGAGTGTTGCCGACAGCGCCGTGCAGGCGGCCGCACCGGGGAGGCGATGCGCGGCGGCACAAGTGCACTACACCCATGCAGGAAACGGCGGGCGATCGACGGGGGGCGTCAGCGCAGCGTCACGCGCACGCCCGATGCATGCAGTAGACGCACCGCGACCTTGCCATCGCTCAATGCCGGTCGCCCGGGCACACGGGTGATGTGTGCCTCGCGGCTGTCGATGGCCGGCGCGTGCAGCAGGTCGATGTCAACCGGACCATGCGCGCGGTCGCCGAAGTCGAGTTCCACATCGAGGTCGCGCTCGAGATCCTTGTTGAGCAGCACGACACAACGACGCCCGTGGCGCGATACCGCGCCATATCCCGTCGCGTTCACTCCCGACGCCTGCAACGCGGCGGTGAAACCGGCATGCATCAGCGTGCCTCCACGCAGCGCACCGGCAAACCGCAGCCCGTACGCGACGGGCTCCATCAGGTAGGTCGCGCCGAAGCTCGCGATCGGCGAGTAGAACGGGTGCGGGTGCGACGACACCTGTGCCGCGGTGGCGCCCTGGTTCGCGAGGAGCGCGTCACCCGGGAGCGTGCCGCCCAGGCCGTTCGCGATCACCTGACCGGTGCCGCCGTGCAGATTGACGCCGGTGTAGCCGTTCCTGGCCAGCAACAGCGCGTAGTCGCAGGACCAGAGCGCGGCGGCGAACACATCCGACACTCCCGGCTTGCCGCCGCCGTAGCAGGTATTGCCTTCGGACATGCGCACTGGCACGCCCATCCGTGACGCGGCGCTGCGTGCGACGTCGGCGGTCTGCTGCACGCCGGCCATGGTGGCGACTTTGAGAAGATTCGGGATGGTGACCACAGGATTGGTGGCCGGTCCGTCGAAGTAGTAGTGGTGGGTGAACGCTGCAATACGTGGCCGATCGGTGACCGACGGCCACGCATCGGCAATGGCGTTCATCCAGGCGTGGCTGCCACCAAGATCGGGGATCCCGAAACGGGCGCCGGGCACTGCCGCACCAATCGCACGAGCGAGGTCGAGCCACTCCTGCAGGTAGGTGTGCGCCGACCAGGTCGCGGGATCGCGCAGATGACGACTGAACAGTTCGGGTTCGTTGCCGATCTGGAAGTACTCGAGCCGCGAGCGGAGGACGCGCGACACGAACCGCGCTTCGTCGGCCGCACGGGCCGGCGTGTTGGTGCCCAGGTTGATGCCGTAGATGCAGCGCCAGCCGGTGGCGTCCAGAAAGGCGGCGAGATTGTGGATCGCCCGGCCGGTGACCGGATAGAACGCCGCAATCGGCTCACCCGAAACCACGCGCGTGGCCGGATGCGTCGGCTCGGGCGTGTCCGGCGTGGGCCGCCACCAGCTGAATTCGCCCGTGTTGCCGCCGGTCCGCAACACACCGTGCGGCGCCAGCGCCTTGAACTGGTGCACCAGGCCGATGTTGCGCGGCGCAAAGAAGTCCGGGTCGGCGAGCTCTTCCACCTCGTACGAGAGGCCGATGAAATCTTCGGCGATCACGGGGCCCGCCGCCCGCGCCGGCACATCGAGCGTCACCGCGCTGGCGCGCCCGGCACGGGCGAGCAGGTGCGATACACCCAACCCCGCTGCCGCAGCGGCGGAAACAAAGGTTCGGCGCGTCAGCGCGCGATCGGCGGGTCGCGTCATGGTCGACGCGGTGAATGATACTTCCGCGTCGCGTGGCGGCAGACTTCGGTCGGTCGCCATGCCGGCGAGCGGTCACCCGAGCGGCCCGCATCATTCGTCGGTAGCTTTTGTCGTGATTCCCCCGGGGAGCCCGCGATGCACACCAGTTTTCTGGATTCGCTCAAGTGGGCCAACGATCACGGCCTCTGGTCGGCCGGCCAGACCGTGGTGATCGCCGGATCAGCCGTCGTCGCCGGAAAGCTGATCTTTTTCCCCCGATCGCGGGTCCGCCACCTCAATTTCTCGACGCACATCGGGCAGGGCGACGGCGAGTTTCCGCTGCGCCTCGACATCGAGATCCGCAACCTGACCGGCCGCACCGCGGTGATGTCCAATGCGTGGTTCGAGTTCGACAAGCTGCGACCCGACCCGCGTGCCCAGGGCGACACGCCATCCGGCGAATTCGAGGTCCGTTTTCCCGGGCCGCACAGCGAGGCACTGACCGAGGTCGAGTACCTGGTGCGCACCAAGGAATCGCTGTTCACCTTCATCCCGATCGATCCGACGCACACCGCCGATGAAGCCCGTGCGGCGTTGAGCCGGCACCAGGTCGGTCGCCTGAGCTGCACCGTGACATGGCTCGACGAGCGGCCGCGGAGTCAGAAGCTCCGCCGCAAGCTCTGAGGTCGTGCGGGCGCCGCCCTGTGGGGCGTCCCCGCACCCGATCATACACTCACCCCATCAAGGAGCGCAGGATGTACGGCACCGGATTGATCTGGTTCTTGCTCATCGGACTGTGCGCCGGCTGGCTGGCCGGCAAGATCATGCGCGGCGGCGGCTTCGGCCTGTTCGGCGACCTGATCGTCGGGGTGATCGGTGCGCTGCTCGGCGGCTGGGTCTTTTCCCTGTTCGGCATCGGCAGCTACGGGCTGCTCGGCGAGCTGATCGTGGCCACCATCGGTGCGCTGTTGCTGCTCTATCTGGTCCGGCTGATCAAGCGCGCCTGACGCCATTCACGGCGTCAGTCCCATGGCCGTGGCGAGTGCCTGCTTCCAGTCGGCACTCGCCGTGAACAGCTGATCGGGAAAGCGGCGATACCGCGTGATCTGGTCGTAGATGTCGGCGTTGTCGTAGTCATTGTTTTCGAGACCCGCGATGTACTGCAGTCGCAAATTGCGATCGCGGTTGATCGCGGCATTCTTGAGCCACGGCGCGAGATCGGTGCGCTGCCCGGCATAATTGCCGAACAGGTCGAGCAGCGAGGTGATCCCCACTTCCTCGAGCGACTGTGCCACGCGGGCGTACGCCGGGTCGTTCAACCGACGATCGATCGCCGCGACATCGATCCGGGTGGGCTCCGGCTGGCCGAGCACGACGAGGTCATAGCCGTGGCCATCCTCGTTGTTGGCCCACACGGTGCCGCCCGGAAAGGCGTCGAGAAAGGTGGCGATCTCGCTCTTGACCGCGTCGGCATGACTCTCGTACAACGGCACCCATTCGGTCATCACGCCGCCCGGATTGAGATGGGCGCGCGCAAGGTCGAGATACTCGCTGGTGTACAACGTCGCCGCGCCGCGCACCCACGGATGAATCGGATCCGAGGTGATCACGTCGAACTTTTCGCGTGGTGGTGAGGATGTAGTGGCGCGCGTCGTCGTAGACGATCGTCACTCGCGGATCGTGCAGGACGTCGTAGTTCTCCGTGGTGAAATACGGCCCGATCGCCTTGGGAATCAGCGGCTCGAGTTCGCAGATGACGATGTGCTTGACACTCGGATAGAGCACGAACGTGCCCGCCGTCACGCCCGCGCCGAAGCCCACGACCAGCACCGATTGCGGCCCGCCTTGCACCAGCGCGGACAGATGCCCCAGCATCCGCTGCAGCCGCATGTCCTGCGGCTCCGACGACGCCTCGACCTTGCCCGCCACGTGAAAATTGCGGTAGCCGCTGGGTAGTTCGGACACCGCGATCGACGAGTTGATCCCTTCGCCGGTGTAGAGGAACTTGGGCATCGAGCTGTAGGTCGCGAAGAAGCGGCCGTACCCGATCAATCCGGCGGGCACCGCCGCGACGGTCATGGCAAACACGACGGCGAGCGCCGAGAACACGACCGGCCCCATCCACCGCACCCGGCGCCGTTCCGCACCGACACGCGCCGATCCAGCGCGCGTCAGCAGCAGCAGCGCGCCGGCGATCGCGGCGAGGAGGATCATCACCCGCTGCGCGTTCTGCGTTCCCGCTTGCGGAATCACCACGATGCTGAACAGCAGTGCGCCGACGATGCCGCCGACGGTGTTGGCGGCGTACACGCGGCCGACCAGTCGTCCGGCGTCCTGGCCCGGCGCGGCCGCCGCGGCGATCGCGATCGGAAAGCTGGCACCCCACAGCAGCGCCGCCGGCAGGATGGTCCAGGCGCAACGCATCATGTCGAACTGCAGCAGCACCGCCGGACTACTCGACAACGACGGGTTCACCGGCCAGTACGGCAACGACCGCGCGATCATGTAGGCCGTCCAGGCCATCGCCACCGGGAGCAGCATCTGGCACCAGCCCAGCGCCCGCCGGGCGTCCCGCGTGACGCGCGCGATGTACGCGCCGGCGCTGCTGCCGACGCCGAGTCCGATCAGCATGACGGCAAGGATGAGCGAAAAGGTGTACACCGTGGCGCCCAGCATCAGCGAAAGCAGCCGCGTCCAGACCACCTCGGCCCCGAGCGCGGTCAGGCCCGACATCGCGATCGCGACATACACGAGACGCGTGCCGCGGCGCGACCGGCACGGCGGCGCGGTCGACGGCATGGGGTTGGTGCCGCGCCGTCAGCGCGATGAGATACGCCGCCCCGGCCACCGCCGCGTTGATCGCGACCGCCACGTACGTCGCGACCGCCATGTCGAACACGCGCAGCAGGTAGAACCCCGCCAGCAGGCAACCGATGACCGCGCCCGCGATGTTGCTGCCGTAGAAGAAGCCCAGCCACGAGACGCCCTCCGGCGTCGACTCGACCCACCGCGCCACGGCCGGCAGCGTCGCGCCCATCAAGACCGTCGGGACGAGGAGACAGATCGCACAGAACAGGCCGCGCAGCAGAATGCCGAGGAACCCACCCGCCGAAATCGATGCGTAGAACGTGCCGAGCGCGGGCAAGCCGAACAGGATCAGCAGGCCGAGCACGCCAATGCCGGCTTCGAGTGCTGCGTACACGCGCAGCGGATGCTCGCTCGGCGCGATGATGCGCGGCAACAGCAGCGAGCCGAGACACATGCCACCCATGAACGTGCCGAGCAGCACGCCGAGGGAGATGGCCGATGATCCGATGACAAGCTCGACCAGCTGGAACCAGACGATTTCGTAGATCAGCGCCGCGCAGCCGCTGCCGATGAACAGCAGCGGCAGCACCGGCAGCACACGGGACGGAATCACCGGCGCAACAACTGGCCGGGCGAGCGGCTCTGTCATGAAATTCCCGGGTTGTACGACGGGTGAACGGCGGGGCCGAAAGATGGGTGTGAAGCGGACCGACGTCCAGCCGGCAAGATGAAACGACGAGCACCGCATCACGAGCGCCGCGCGGCCTCTCGCCTGTCGCCGCCCGCGCCTCCCGCCTTGTAGTTTCCCCCAACCCTCCCGGGAGCTCCTCATGCCACTCTGGACGCGACGCCAGCTCGTCAAGGGCGTGGCCGCAGCCGCGATCGTGCCGGCACTGCCGCGCTGGACCGGCGCCGCACCCGCCACCGCGACCCGCGAGCGCCTGCTGCTCGATCGCAACTGGCGCTTTCACTTCGGGCACGCCGCAGATCCGGCGCGCGACTTCGGCTATGGCAAGGACAGCGAATTCGCCAAGTCGGGGGAATTGTTCAGCCCGTCGAGTGCGCGGTTCGACGCCAGCGACTGGCGCGCGCTCGACCTGCCGCATGATTGGGCCGTCGAGCTGCCCTATGTCGACGACCCCGAGTTGAACAGTTACGGCGATCATCCGGTGGGCCGCGATTTCCCGGCCACCAGCATCGGCTGGTACCGGCGCGTGTTCACGCTGCCCGCTAGCGATGCCGGGCGGCGTATCACGCTCGACTTCGATGGCATCTTCCGCGACGCCACGATCGCGATCAATGGCCACCTCGTCGGCCGCAACGCCAGCGGGTATGCACCGTTCCACGCCGACATCAGCGACATCGCAACCTACGGCGGCAGCAACGTCCTGGTCGTGCGCGTCGATGCGACCGAACGCGAGGGCTGGTTCTACGAAGGCGCCGGGATCTACCGTCATGCGTGGCTCAACAAGACGGCGCCGGTGCACGTCGCACACGCGGGGACTTTTGTCACCACGGCGGCCAACCCGCGCGGTCACGCGGTCGTGACCGCCACCACCGACGTCGCGAACGACAGCGACGACCCAGTCATCGTGCGCGTGCATCAGACGCTCCGGGGTCCGGACGGCCGCGCTGTCGCCGCCTCCCAATCGGCGGCCGTCCGCATCGGACCGTGGGACCGGCAGCCTGTGACCCAGCGGCTACCGGTATCGCATGCAACGCGCTGGTCCATCGACACGCCGGCGCTCTACACCCTGGAGACCGCGATCGCCGTGGGCGCCAACGTCGTCGATCAGTACGCCACGACCTGCGGCATTCGCACCATGCGCTTCGACGCCGACTCCGGCTTCTGGCTCAATGAGCATCGCGTCGAGCTCAAGGGCACCTGCAATCATCAGGATCACGCCGGCGTGGGTTCGGCACTGCCCGACCGGTTGCAGTCGTATCGCGTCGAACGCCTCAAGGCGATGGGGTGCAACGCCTATCGCACCTCGCACAACCCGCCCACGCCCGAACTCCTCGACGCGTGCGACCGATTGGGCCTGCTCGTGCTCGACGAGAACGCGGATGTTCTCGCCCGAACCCGAAGGCCTGAGCCAGCTCGAACGCATGGTGCGCCGCGACCGCAATCATCCCTCCGTGTTCGCATGGTCGCTGGCCAACGAAGAGGGCGCCGATCAGGGCAACGCCCGCGGCGCCCGCATGATCAGCACGCATGCGCCGCAAGGCGCACGATCTCGATCCGACACGTCCCGTGACCGCCGCCATGAATGGCGGCTGGGGCAAGGGATTCACCGAGGTGGTCGACGTGCAGGGCTTCAATTACTTCCTCGGCGACATCGACGCGATCCACCACGCGTTTCCGGCCAAGCCGATGATGGGCACCGAAGTCGCCAGCACGCTGTCGACCCGTGGCATCTACGCCAACGACAAGCAACGTGGCTACATGAGCGCGTACGACGTGAACAAGCCGGGATGGGGTGCGACGGCCGAGGGATGGTGGTCGTACTTTGCCGCGCGGCCATTCCTGGCCGGCGGGTTCGTCTGGACCGGCTTCGATTATCGCGGGGAGCCAACACCCTATGAATGGCCGTGCACCAGCTCGCACTTCGGCATCATGGATACGTGCGGCTTTCCCAAGGACAACTTCTACTACTACCAGGCGTGGTGGGACAGCACGCCGTCACTGCATCTCTTTCCGCACTGGAACTGGGCGGGCCGCGAGGGGCAGCCGATCGATGTGTGGGTGCACACCAACGTCGACCGGGTCGAACTGCTGCTGAATGGCGTCAGTCTTGGCACGCAGGACGTGCCGCGCCACTCGCACGCTGCAGTGGACCGTGCCGTACGCACCCGGCACGATCGAGGCCCGCGGGTTCCAGGGCAACCGCCAGGTGCTCAGCGACACGCGCGACACCACGGGACCGGCGAGCGCCATCACGCTGCAGGCCGACCGACCGAGTCTCAGCGCCGACGGCGAGGACGTCGCGGTGATCACGGTTCAGGTCGTCGATGCCCACGGCCGCACGGTGCCCACCGCCGATGACCAGATCGACTTCGTCATTTCCGGCGACGGAGCGTTGATCGGCGTCGGCAACGGCAATCCCAGCAGTCACGAATCGGACAAGGGCACGTCACGCCAGGCCTTCAATGGGCTCTGCTGCGCCATTGTCCAGGCGTCACGCACGGCCGGAAGCATCGATATCATGGCGACCGCACCGGGCCTCGCGGCCGGGCACCTGGCCCTTGCGACCGTGTCCGCCACGCCGCGCGCCGGGGTGGAGTAGGCACCGGCGCAACGCCAGCCCACGCCAACGCATCTCAGGGGTAGCGGCGGCGGGAGCGAGGCCGCGGCGTAACATCTTCGCGACGTTCTGCGTATTGTCGGCATCCGTACTTCTTCGGAACCTCGATGGGGTTCCCAGCCCGCTCCCTGACCGCCAAGGACCCCCGCATGGCCCGTGTGACACAGCCGCCCCACAGCCGGACCGCCGTTTCGAGGATCCTGTCGACGCTCCGCGTCATCACACTGCTGGGGTTGCTGGTCGTCCCTGCGAGGCTCGCGGCGCAAAGCACGGAAATCGTGCGCGGCCGCATCACCGGCACTGACGGCGCGCCAATTCCTGATGTCACCGTCACGATCACCGGCTTGCAGTCGCAGGCGACCCTCACCGCGCGCACCACCGACAAGGGGATCTTCACGGCGCTCTTTCCCAATGCCGAAGGCGACTACCTCGTCAGCGCCCGCAAGATCGGCTACGCGCCCTACAACACGCGCGTCACGCGCACCGGCCTGAGCAGCGTTCTGGTGGCCGACATGGTGATGAGCGAAATGGCCTTCAAGCTCGACACCGTACGCATCAACACCAGCCGTGCGGTGTCGACCGCGGGGCAGGCATCGGTCGGCGGCATCGAACAGAACCTGCTGCAGGGCGCCTTGTTTTCGCTCGATCCGTCCGACCTGCTGTCGCTGGCCGGACAGATTCCCGGAATCGTCGGCGATTCGACCGGCTATTCGGTGCTCGGCGCGGGGGCCGGCGCCAACAATGGCACCATCGACGGGGCCAAGTTCGGCGGCAACAACGTGCCGCAGGATGCGATCGGCGGCTCGCGGGTCATCCAGACATCGGCCGATCCGCGCGTGGCCGGATTCTCGGGCGGCGCAGACCGCAACGTTCCTGCGCGGCGGCTCCGATATCTTCGCGCTCACCGCGCGTGGCACGTTCGGCGACAGCCACCTGGCGTGGACCGATCCGGCGTGGCCCAATCCGGTGCCGACGCTCGGCACCGTGAGTGGCGGCGTGGGTGGGCCGATCATCAAGAAGAAGTTGCACTACCATGTTCTCATGGAACGCCCGCGACAACACCGCCGACGTGTACTCCCTGCTGCAGCCGCCGCAGTCGATCATCTCGCAATACGGCTTCACCGCCGACACCATCGCCGCGGTGTCCCAGGCGCTGGGACAGCTGGGCGTCCCGCTCACCCTGCGCGGACTGCCCGACAACCAGGAGTCCGCATTCCTACAACACCAGCACCGTGATCGACTGGACCCCGACCGCCACGACGTCGCTGCGGGTGACCCAGAACGGCTTCTGGGCACAATTCGGCGCGCCGGGGCGCGCGCCCACGTCGTACCCGCCGCTGGGCTCGCACTCCAACAACTCGTTCCAGTTCATCAGCGCCAAGCTCACCGGCTACGTGCACGGCTTTCTGGACGAGGTCAACTCGACCCTCAACTACTCGCACTTCGAACAACGCGCCGTATGCCGAATTGCCGGGCGCCAGCGTGCGGGTCGGTACCGTGTTCGACGACGGCCACACCGGACTCGGCAGCCTGCAGTTCGGCGGCGGGTCCGGCGTCAACCGGAGCACGAACTACGACTGGGACACGCAGAACGAGTTCTCGTGGATTCCCGTCGAACAGCAAGCATCGAGTCAAGATCGGCCAGGATATCGACCTACGACGTGGACCCGCAGCTACTCGTCGTCCAACCAGTATGGGTCGTATTCCTACCAGACGCTTGCCGACCTGATCAACAACCAGCCGGCGTCGTATACGCTCACGCTGTCGAGCTTCGACCGGTCGACGCGCGGCGCCACTGGCGCGCTCTGGCTGGGCGACGAGTGGAACGCGACCAAAGCGCTGCAATTCCAGGGCGGCTTGCGGTACGATGCGGCGTTTCCCTCGACCACGCCGACCGAGAACCCGGCCGCCGCGCAGGAATTCGGCGTGCACACCGCCCGCTCCCGCATTCGCGGCTGTTGACACCCCGCCTCGGGCTTCTCGTGGGCGTCGGCCAAGCGGCGCGGCATGGGATCGCACGACCGGCCAGGGCGGCCCGATCTCACTGGGCATCGCTGCCGGCCAACCTGCCGCCCGAATTCCTGCAGGCGATGCTGGGCACGCCGCGCGGTTCGGTGGCGCCCGGGCTGGGCGGTCAATGGTTCGATCGGCGGGTATGGCTCACCTTCTCGACAACGGCAACGTCGCCTCGCTCATCGACCAGACCGGCCTCCCCAACACGCGGCGGATACTGACCTGCGTCGGCGACGCGACGCCGATCCCCGACTGGGGCGATCCGACCGCCGCCGCGCCGAGCAGCTGTCTCGACGGCTCCGGCGCGTCGAACTTCTCCGCGAACGTGCCCACCGTTCAGGTGTATGATCCCAAGTTCCGGACGCAGCTCGTCGTGGCGGGCGAACCTCGGCATCGACGGCATCCGGCTGCCGAAGAAGTGGACGCTCGGGATCACCGGCTTCTACAACTACATCGTCAACCGGCCAAGCGCGCTCGACCTCAACCTGACCCGCACCCCGAAGTTCACCCTCGCCAGCGAGGACAATCGGCCGGTCTACGTGACGCCGGACGACATCGTGCCGGAGACCGGCGTGATCGCCCCCAACGCGTATCGGATCGACCCGTACTACGGCGCGGTCAACGACATCGTGTCCGACCTGCACAGCTATACCGCCGCAGTTCCAGGCCACGTCTCGCGCCGCCGCATCCGCTCTGGCACAACAAGCTGAGCCTCAACTTCACGTACGTCTACAACTACTCGCGCGCCCAGCAACGCGCCCTCGGTGCCGGCGGCTTCGGCGGGTTCGGCGGCGGCAACGTGGTCTTCATCAGCGACGGATTCAGCAGTTTCAGCTTCGGCGGGAGCAGTGGCTACACGGCGGGTGATCCCTTCACCAAACAGTGGGTGGCTGGCACGTCAGCCGACCCACCAGATCTTCACCACCGCCACCGTCCGCGCCTGGTGGTTCAACCTCAGCCTGCGCCTCAACATCTACTCCGGCACGCCATTCACGCCGTCGGTGGCAGGCGACGTCAACGGCGACGGCATGAACGACGACGTGGCCTACATTCCCAACCCGGCGACGACCGCGGATCCCGCGCTGGCGCAACAGATGAACCAGCTGCTGGCGTCGGCGCCGAGCGGCGCACGCGCGATGCCTCGAGCGGCAGCTGGGCCAGCTCGCCGGGATCAACAGCTGCACGACGCAGTGGCAGGCCCGGCTCGACCTGCGCATCGACTGGCAGCCGCCGCGCAGCTTCGGGCTGCGGCGACCGGCTGCGCATCACCACCCAACTGCAGAACACCAGTGGTGCGCTGGTACGCCTGTTCGGCCTCGAGAACACCGCCGCTCGGACGCGGCGCGCTGAGCACCCAGGCAAACAGTCAGTTGCTGTACGTCACCGGCTTCGATCCGACCACGCAGAGCTACATCTACCAGGTCAACCAGCTGTTCGGCCAGCCGACCAACTTCGGGTCGGCGCGCCATCGCTATCCGCCGTTCCAGGTGCAGCTCGGCCTGGAGTACAAGCTGGGCGGCCCGCCGCGCGCGCCGATGGCGAGCAGCATGGGCCTGATTCCCGGCAAGGATGAGCCGCCGTACGACATGGACCAGATTCGCGCGAAACTGGAACGGTTGAGCCGCGATCCGGTGCAGCAGATCCTCGCGCGCAAGGATTCGCTCGCGCTCACCAAGAATCAGGTCGACACGCTGGAGGCGATCAGCGCGCAGTTCCGCGCCCAGAGCGACTCAGCTGCTCGACCCGGTCCTCGACTATGTGCTGAAGAAAGGCCGCCGCATCGACGACGCGCAGCTGAGCGGCAAACTCGGCAAGGCGCAACCGCAGATCCAGCGGTTGCTGCTCGACGCCCAGACGCGCGCGCGCGCGGTGCTCACTCCGGCGCAGCTCCGCATGTTGCCCCCGCCCACGGCGACGCGGCCGATGACGATGCCCAACGGGGCCCGCGGCGCGATGCCGAGCGGTGCCGCGCCGATGGGGGGCACCACGATCATCAAGATCGGACCGGGGGGGCCGCAGTGACTCAGGCCTGTTTCCTGCCCCCCATCAACTCGAAGAATCTCGCAAACACGTTGATCCCGTCCCACAGCTGCTGCAAGTCGACCTTCTCATTGGGTGAGTGGAGGCCGTCGTCGGGGAGGCCGATGCCGGTGAGCAGGACCGGTGCGCCACTGCGAGCCAGATCGGTGACCACCGGAATCGACCCGCCGGCACGAATCGCGACGGTGCCCTTGCCGACAACCTCCTCGAACGCCTGATCCAGCAGGCTGAACGCCGGATCATCGACGTCGACCTGCACCGGATCCGCGCCGTGAACAAACCGCACCTCGATCGTGGCATACTCCGGCGCGACCCGTCCGCAGGCGTCGCGCAACCGCTCGCGGGCAAATTCGTACGAGAGGCCCGGCACCAGCCGCATCGACACCTTGGCGGTCGCGACCGCGGGAATCACCGTCTTGGCCCCTTCGCCGGTGAATCCACCGCGAATGCCGTGAATCTCGAACGTCGGCAGCGCCCAGGTCCGTTCGAACACCGAACGATCGGCGAGCCCGGTGAGCGCCGTGCCGGTGACTTCGTCGCGCAGGAACGCCTGCGGATCGAAGGGCAGTGAATTCCAGCCCTCGAGTTCCGCTCGCGTTGGGGGATCGACGCGTTCGTACAGCAGCGGCATGGCAATCCGGCCGTCGCGTCCCTTCAGGTCGCACAGCATGCGGCAGAGCGTTTCGATCGCGTTGGGGGCGACACCGCCATAGTGACCGGAATGCAGGTCGCGCTGCGCGGTCCGCACCTCGATCTCGGCGTAGCAGATGCCGCGCAACGCCGTGAACACCGCCGGCCAGCCCCTGGCGTAGTACGCCATGTCGCAGACGAGGGTGGCGTCAGCCTGCGCGCGCTCGGGTTCGCGGCGCAACAGGTCGGCGATCGCCTCCCCACCTGATTCTTCTTCGCCCTCGATCAGGAAGTGGACGTTGAGCGGCGGGTTGCCCGCCGCGTCGCGGCTGGCCTCGTACGCCTTGAGCAGGCAGTAGACCTGCCCCTTGTCGTCGACAGCGCCGCGCGCGAAGAGCTGTCCATCCCGGACGGTGGCCTCGAAGGGCGGCGAAATCCACTCGTCGAGCGGGTCGACCGGCTGGACATCGTAGTGGCCGTAGATGAGCAGCGTGGGCGCGCCTGCGATGCGCGGACTTTCGCCCCACACGATCGGATGGCCGGCACTTTCCAGCAGCGATGCGGTGCATCCGAGTTGATGCAACTGCTGCACCAGCCAGTCGGCCGCGCGGCGGCAATCGGCGGCGTGATCCGGCAGCGTGCTGATGCTCGGAATGGCGAGAAACGCGGTGAGCTCGCCGAGCAGGCGAGGCTGTTCGCGTTGCACAAACTGCTGGTCCATGATGAGGCCTCTTGCGACGGCGGATGAATGCAGCGGTTACTGCCCGGAGTCGATCGCCGGGTGTGTCGAGAACACGGTGTCGCCGAGTGACGCCCGCATGCGAGTGAAGGCCCTGTCGCCGTGCACGCCCTCGAGCAACTGCTTGAGTCGATAGACGGCGCGCGTCAGGTCATCATTGTTGGCGGCATACCACTGATCGAACAGGTCGAGGCGGGTGCGATAGAGCCGCACGCCGATCAGTGCGGCGTTATTGATCGGGCGCGCGGTCGGATGGCCGATGCTGTACGTCTCCAGCGCGGGTCCGATGCCCGTTTCCAGCGTGTCGCGGCTCCACAGGGCGACCGCCGCACGCCCGCTGTCATTGGCTGCGGGCGGCAGCCGCAGCGCGTACAATGAATCGAGACGGGCGACGAGCCGCGCGTAGTAGATGCCGAGAACCTTCTCATCGTGCCAGCGGCCATCGGCGCGCGCCGCGTCGAGCGAGTCGTTGCGGCTGCGGAAGAACTCGGCCGCCGCGTGATAGCCGACCCACTGCGCAAAGCTTTCGTTGAAGTCGGTGGCCCCCTTGACCCACAGCGTGTTGTGCGCGATTTCGTGAAAGACCGTGGCCGCCAGTTCCACCGAATCGACGGAAATCGCCGTCGACAGCAGCGGATCGTTGAACCATCCGAGCGTCGAGAATGCGTCGGACGGGCGGAGGTTCACGTCGTACCCACGCGCTTCGTACTTCGCCGCCGCCTTTTCGGCCTGGTCGAAATTGAAGAAGCCCTTGTACGGCACGCTGCCCACGATGGGGTAGTGCCACGTCACCGCGCAGATGCAGGTCCGCGGTGACGCGGTGAGCACCAGCAGCAGCGTGTCGCGGCCCACGTTGCTGTAGGTGGTATAGGTCTCCTTGGCGTCGAGTCCCAGTCGCTGGGCATAGGCCCGGACCTGCACGACGAGTTGGGCCCGCTCCCGCAGGTCGGGCGAAATGGTCGAGTCATTGGCGAGCCGGCTGATGGGAACGCGGTTCATGAGGATGCGCGTTTCCTCGATGCCGGCGCGACTGAGATAGCGCACCTCGCTCGAGGCGGCGTAGGCACCACCGAAACCCAGCAGCAGCGCTGCCGCAGCGATCAGCAAACCCATTCTGAGACGCCTTCTCCGGGGCATGGGATCAGGACAGCGACAGGATCACAGGGCCCTCCAGGGCAGTCGGACGAACCGACCTAAGCCTAAGCAGGACAACAACTTTTGACAATCACACCGGAACGCGGTACGATTCCTTCGATGGCCTTTGCCCACCTCCACACCCACAGCGAATACTCCCTCCTCGACGGCGCCAACCGGATCCCGGAGCTGGTCAGCCACGTCAAGGAGCTGGGCATGGATTCGCTGGCGGTCACCGACCACGGCAACCTCCACGCGGCGTGGCATTTCTACCACGAGGCCCGGGAGCAGGGGATCCGCCCGATCCTCGGCTTCGAGGCCTATCTCGCGTTCGGGCCGCGGCGCGAGCAGTCCCGTCCCAACTGGGCGCCGGCCAACTACTCCCATCTGGTGCTGCTGGCGCAGAACCAGGCCGGCTACCGCAACCTCATCCGCCTGAGTTCGATCGGCTACGTCGAGGGCTTCTACCGCCGCCCCCGCATCGATCGCGAGGTGCTGGCCGAGCACAGCGAGGGAATCGTCTGCCTCGCCGCGTGCCTGTCGGGCGAGGTCGCGCTCTGGCTGCGGCAGGGCAAGTACGACAAGGCGCGGGAATCCGCGGCGTGGTTCGCGCAGACGTTCGGCAAGGAGCGGTTCTTCCTTGAAGTGCAGCAGCACGGCATTGCCGACGAGGAAGTGGTGACGCGCGGGATGTTCGAGCTGTCGAACGATCTCGGACTCGGCGTCGTCGCCACGAACGACGCGCACTACCTCACGCGCGACGATGCCGAAGCCCACGACGTCCTGCTGGCGATCGGCACCGGCGCCGACCTCGATGACCCCAAGCGCTTCCGCTTCACCGGCAACGAATCGTATGTCAAGAGCGAGCAGGAGATGCGGCAGCTGTTCGCCGAGCATCCCGAAACCCTGTCGCTGACGCAGCAGATCGCCGACCGCTGCGAGTTCGATTTCGAGAAGCGGTATTTCCTGCCGAACTTTCCGCGGCCGGCCGAATACGCCACCGACGACGGCATCTGCTGCGGGACCTGACCGAAAAGGGCGCGCGCGAGCGGTACGGCGATCCGTTCACGCCCGAGGTGCGCGAACGGCTGGAGTACGAACTCGGCGTGATCAATCAGGCGGGGTACGCCGGGTATTTCCTGATCGTCGCACGACTTCATCGTCGCGGCGCGCGAACGCGGCATTCCGGTGGGCCCGGGCCGCGGCTCGGCGGCCGGATCCCTGGTGGCCTACGCGCTGCGGCATCACCGACGTCGACCCGCTCAAGTTCGACCTGCTGTTCGAGCGGTTCCTCAATCCCGAACGCGTCTCGATGCCGGACATCGACGTCGACTTCTGCTTCGAACGCCGCGGCGAGATCATCGAATACGTGCGCCAGCGCTACGGCCGGGAATCGGTCGGACAGATCATCACGTTCGGCACCATGAAGGCGCGCGCCGCCGTCAAGGACGTCGCGCGGGTGCTCAAGGTGCCCCCGGGCGATGCCGACAAGCTCACCAAGCTCATCCCGTCGGGGCCCGGCTTCGCGCTGACGATTCCGGAAGCGCTCAAGCAGCGTCGACGAACTCAAGTCGGCCGCCGCCGCCAGCGAGGTGGTCGGCGCGCGTCTTCCAGTACGCCTCGCGGATCGAGGGATTGTCGCGCCACGCGTCGGTGCATGCGGCCGGTGTGGTGATCGCGCCCGGTCCGCTGTCGGAGTATGTCCCGGTGTGCACCGCGCCGACCCGGGGATCCGGCGCGGGCGCCGGCGAGGACGCGATCATCTGTCAGTACGACATGGATTCGCTCGAAAACGTCGGCATGCTCAAGATGGATTTCCTCGGCCTCAAGACGCTGACGGTGATCCACGATGCCGTGGAGATGATCGCGGCGGCCACGGGCACCGCGCCCGACATGGCATCCGCTGTCGCTCGAGGATCCCGCGGTCTACGACGCTGCTCCGCCGCGGCCGCACGGCGGGCGTCTTCCAGTTCGAATCGGCGCTCGGCACCGACACGCTGCGCAACATGAAGTGCGATCGGTTCGACGACCTGGTCGCGTCGAACGCGCTGCTGCGCCCGGGCCCCTCGACGCCGGGATGCACCTGGTGTACATCAAGCGCAAGCTGGGCCAGGAGCCGGTCACCTATCCGCATCCCGACCTCGAAGAAGTGCTGCGACGCCACCTACGGCGTGATCACCTATCAGGAACAGGTGATGCGGATCGCCAACATCATGGCCGGCTTCTCGCTCGGCGAAGCCGACGTGCTGCGCAAGGCGGTCGGCAAGAAGAACACGGAGCTGATCCAGCAGGAGCTGCAGCATTTCGTCGATCGCGGTGTGGCCCTGGGTCGCCCGCCCGAGGCTGATGCGACGACCTGGCGGCGCATGATCGAGACATTCGGCCGGTACGGCTTCAACAAGTCCCACTCCGTGGCGTACTCGGTGCTGTCGTACCAGACGGCATGGCTCAAGACCCACTATCCCGGCCGAGTTCATCGCGGCGCTGCTTTCGAGCGAAATCGGGTCGACCGACAAGGTGGTGCAGTACATCAACGAGGCCCGCGACCTGGGACTCACCGTGCTGCCGCCCGACGTGTCCGAATCCGGATTCAAGTTCACCGTCGTGGGCGACACGCGCATCCGGTTCGGCCTCGGGGCCGTGCGCAACGTCGGCGGCGGCGCGATCGAGTCGATCATCGCAGGCGCGGCGCGATGGACCGTTCACGTCGTTCTTCGATTTCGTCAACCGGATCGACCTGCGCCTGTGCAACAAGCGGGTCCTCGAATCGCTGATCGTCGGCCGGCGCGTGCGACGCGTTCGGGCATCGGGCGCAACTCTGCGCTGCGATCGATCCGGCGCTGGCGGAGTCGCAGTTGCTGCAGCAGGATATCGCCGCCGGACAGGTGTCCCTGTTCGGCGAAGCCCACGCGCCGGCACCGGCGAAGCGGGAGCTCCCCGACATGGCGCCGTGGCCCGAGAGCGAGCGGCTCGCGCGCGAAAAGGACAGCATCGGGTTCTTCATTTCCGGCCACCCGCTGGAACAGCATCGCGACATCGTCGCGCTGATTGGCACGCGCACCACCGCGACCCTGGGCCAATGGGACGAGCGCCCGGTGTCGATCGCGGCCGTCGTCACCGCCGTCAAGCGGCAGATCTCCAAGAAGACGGGCAAGGAGTATGCGCGGGTGACCATCGAGGACTTTCATGGCACCGCCGAGGCGATCGTCTTTCCCGACGCGTGGGCCAAGCTCAACCAGGTCATCCGGGTCGACGCCGCCATGGTGCTGGGCGGCGGCTACTCGCCGCGGGATCGTGGCGAAGAACAGGCGCCGTTCGTGATCGAGAGCGCCGGCGACCTGACCGAGCTGGAGAACTCCGGGTCGGTGGGCGTCGCGATCCGCTGGCAGGCACCGGATCATGCGCCCCGCGGCGGCACCGAGGCGGTCGCGCGGGTGTGCGAAGCGCATCCGGGCGCGGCGCCGCTCTATATTGACTGGTCCGACGGCAACGGCGGTTCGGCCCGGCTGCGCTCACGTCGACTGCGCGTCGGCGCGCGCGAGCCCGCCCTGCGCGCCTTGCGCGACCTGTTCGGTGGCGATGCTGTCTCCCTGATCCGCGCGGAGTGATCCGGCATGGCCAATCGCATACGCACTGGAGTTCGAAAAGCCGCTGGTCGAGCTCGAACGCCAGATCGATGAACTCAAGCGCCTCGGCACCGAGCGCGGCATCGACGTCGCCGGCGAGATCGGTACGCTCGAGGAGAAGCTCGGCAGCAAGCGCGCGGAGATCTATCGCGCGCTCACGCCGATGCAGCGGGTGCAGGTCGCGCGACATCCGCGGCGGCCGTACACGCTCGACTACCTGTCCACCATCTTCACCGATTTCATCGAACTGCACGGCGACCGGCTGTTCCGCGACGACCCGGCCATCGTCGGCGGCTGGGCGCGCCTCAACCGGCAATCGGTGATGGTGATCGGCCATCAGAAGGGCCGCGACACCAAGGAGAACATCAAGCGCAACTTCGGCATGCCGCACCCGGAGGGCTATCGCAAGGCGCTCCGACTGATGCAGGCCGCCGCCCGTTTCCACGCGCCGATCGTCACGCTGATCGACACACCCGGTGCGTACCCCGGACTCGGCGCCGAAGAACGCGGCCAGTCGGAAGCGCTGGCGCGCAACATCCTGGAAATGTCGGCGCTGCCGACACCGATCGTGTCGGTCGTCATCGGCGAAGGCGGGTCGGGTGGTGCCCTGGCGCTGGGCGTGGCCGACAAGGTGCTGATGTTCGAGAACTCGGTGTATTCGGTCATCTCGCCCGAAGGCTGCGCGGCCATCCTGTGGAAGGACGCCGCGCAGCGCGAACGGGCCGCGGAGGCGCTCAAGGTCACCGCCGCGGATCTGTTGCGGCTGGGCCTCGTGGACGAAATCATTCCCGAGCCGCTCGGCGGCGCGCACACCGATCCCGATGCTGCCGGCGAAGCGCTGCGCGAGGCGTTGATCAAGACGCTCGGCGAACTCAACCGCGTGCGGCCCGAAAAACTGGTCAAGCGCCGTCACGACAAGTACGCCGCCATGGGCAGCTACGCCGAAGCATGAGCATGCAGACGGTCGAAGTCCGCTTCAAGGGCAATCGCCGTGGGTTCTATGACTGGAGCGTACTGAGCGCCCCGCTGCGACTGCACGAACCGGTGCTGGTGCAGGTCGAGCGCGGCATCGATCTCGGCCGGGTGAACTCGCGTGGGCGACGCGGCCCTCGCCAAGTGCGGCGGCTGCACCAGCTGCGCCACGACACCGGACCGCGTCTCCGGTCGCGGCGGAAACGACAGAACCGACGGGATCGACGGAGCCGGCAGCGGCGCCGGCGAGCGAACGACCGCAGGTGCTCCGGCGCGCCGGCCCGAACGACGTGGCGCAGCACGAGGAGTTGCGACGCAACGAGGACGACGTGCGCCGCCAGGTCGCCGAACGCGCCGGCCGACAAAAACTTGCCATGCGCATTTCCGACGCCGAATGGCAGTGGGACCGCGGCCGCCTGACGGTGTACTTTACCGCCGACGCGCGCATCGACTTCCGCAACCTGGTGCGCGAACTCGCGACGCTCTTTCACACGCGAATCGAGTTGCGCCAGATCGGCGTGCGCGACGAGGCCGCACGCCTGGGCGGCGTGGGGCGCTGCGGCCGCGAGTTCTGCTGCAGCACCTGGCTCACGGGCACCGGGCCGGTCAACCTGTCGCTCGCCAAGGATCAGCACCTGTCGCTCAACCCGGCGCAGATCTCCGGCGGGTGCGGCCGGCTGCTCTGCTGCCTCAAGTACGAGCACGAGTTCTATCTCGCGTCGCGCAAGCGTTATCCCAAGGAAGGCAAGACGGTGCAGACGCTGCGCGGTGCGGAAAAGGTGATCGCCGTCGACATCTTCCGCGAACGCGTGGCGCTGCGGAGCGAGGAGCACGGGAGCCGCATCATTCCGGCGATCGACCTGCGCGACGAGATGGAGCGCGCCGCGAGTGGCGCCACGCCGCCCGCCCCGAGCGCCCCCGGCGCGTGAAGCCGTACTACCTCACCACAGCGATCGACTACTCCAACGGCGTGCCGCACCTCGGGCATGCCCTGGAGAAAGTCGGCGCCGACGCCATCGCGCGCTGGCACCGCCTGCGCGCCGAGCCGGTGCGCTTCATGATGGGGATGGACGAGAACGCGCAGAAGGTCATCCAGGCCGCGGACGCCGCCGGCCGGACGCCGACCGAATGGCTCGATGCGATGAGCGCCACGTTCGACGCCACCTGGCGCCGCCTCGAATGCTCACACGACGACTGGATGCGCACCACCGAGCCGCGCCATGCGCGCGGCGTGATTGCGCTGATCGAGGCGATCCGCGCCCGTCACCCCGACGACGTGTTCGAGGGCGAGTACGACGGGCTGTACTGCGTCGGCTGCGAGGAGTTCAAGTCCGAGAGCCAGATTCGCGATGGGCGCTGCATCGAGCATCCGTCGCGCGAGCTGGTGCCGACCCGCGAACGCAACACCTTCTTCCGGCTGTCGCGTTGGCGCGATGCGGTGCTCGAACGGATCGTCGACGGCCGGTTCCGCGTCGAGCCGGAGATCCGGCGCAACGAGATCGCTGCGCGTGCTCGAGGACGGTCTCCAGGACATCTCGATCTCGCGAAGCCGCGCCGCCTGGGGCATTCCCTTCCCCGGCACCGACGATGAGACGGTCTACGTCTGGTTCGACGCGCTGATCAACTACCTCAGCGCCACCGGCTATCCCGACGCGGCGTACACCGACATCTGGCCCGCCGACCTGCACGTGATCGGCAAGGGGATCACCCGGTTCCACTGCATCATCTGGCCGGCCATGCTCCTCGCGGCCGGCGTGACGCTGCCGCGGATGGTCTGGGCGCATGGCTATGTGCAGTGGGGCGGCGCCAAGGTGAGCAAGTCCGAGGGCACGTCGATCTCGCTCGACGACGCGATCGACCGCCACGGTCCCGATGCGCTGCGCTGGTTCCTGCTGCGCGAGATCGGCTTCGAGAACGACGGCGACTTTTCGTTCGAGCGCTTCGACGCCCGCTACCACGGCGATCTCGCCGATGGCATCGGCAACCTGGCGTCACGCGTGACGGCGATGGTCGAGAAGTACCGCGGCGGCGTGATGCCGGGCCATGCGGCCGACACGCCGCTCGATGAAGCGGGCGCCGTCGTCGCCCGCGACTACGCCACGGCGATGGACGCCGTCGATCTGAAGGGCGGCGCCGAGGCCGTGTCTCGGCTGGTGAGCGAGGGAAACAGCTACATCGTGGCCACGGCGCCGTGGGCGCTCGCCAAACAGGGGCATGATCCCGAACTCGACGCCGCTCTTGGCGCACTGGTGCGGTGTCTGGTGCGGCTTGCCGTGATGGCATTTCCCTTCATGCCCGTCAAGGCAGCGGCGCTCTGGTCGGCGCTCGGCCAGCCCGGCTCGCCGGCGCACGCGTGGGACACGGCGCTGCACCCCGACGTGGGCGGCTTGCGCGTGCGCAAGCCGGAGAATCTGTTTCCGAAGGAGTGAACCGAAGGTGTTGTCATCCCGAGTGGAGCGAGGGATCGTTCGGCCGGTAAACGATCCCTCGCGTCGCTCGCGATGACCGGGCCGCTAGCGCCCCCCGGTCAGAACTTCACCACCGGCGCGTTCGCCGCACCCGGCGTGGTCAGGTCGAAGTACGGCCTGGGCGTGCTCAGGTGGAACAGCTTCGCCGTGATGTTGGTCGGAAACTGGCGAATCGAGCTGTTGAACTGCTGCACCGCCGTGTTGTAATCGGTGCGCGCTACCGCCACCCGGTTTTCGGTCCCGGCCAGTTCGTCCTGCAGCGCCCGGAAGTTCTCGCTGGCCTTGAGGTCGGGGTAGTTCTCCTGCAACGCGAGCAGGCGTCCCAGGGGCGCCGTCAGCGCCGCGTTCGCTTCACCCATCTTCTGGATATCGTTGCTGCCGACCGCGCCCAGCAACCGGGAGTTCGCGTCGGCCACCGCCATGAACACGGTGTCCTCGTGCTGGGCGTAGCCCTTGACGGTGCTCACCAGGTTGGGGATCAGGTCGGCACGGCGCTGCAGCTGCACCTTGATCTGGCTCTGCGCCTGATTGATCTGTTCGTCGAGCCGCTGGAGGCGATTGTAGCCGCAGCCGCTCGCGAGCAGCACGAGACCGAGCAGGGGCACGGTGGTAACACGTCCACGACGCAGCATCACGCATCTCCACGTTGAAAGTTGTCGACCAGATTGACCGCGGTGCACACCAGATCCATGTATCGCACGAACAGCTCCGGCGCACAGTTCCAGTCAGGTTCCTTGCGATGTTCGGCGATGCTGAGGGCCGCTTCGCCGTTGGCGCCCAGTTCCGCGCCCAGGGCGCGCACCGTGTCACGCCGTTCGCGCCCGGGCTCGCGCCCGAGCAGGACCGCGATGCAGCGCAACAGCGCGAAGAATGTCGGCACCGATGTCGCCGCAAACCCGCCCAGGATCACCCCCGACTCGCCAAAGCGCACGTACGCCTGGCGCAGCCGCACCAGCTTGCCGCGCAGTTCCCGTTCGACGGCCTCGCGCAGGTCGGCCGCGATCGACGGTCATGCCGGAGACCGGATCGACGCCGCACAGCACGCGATGCGACAGCTGCATGTCGGTAATCTCGATCGGAAAGACATCGGCGGAACGCGCCCACTCGCCGCGACCGATAATCAGGGGTGGCAGGAACCCCCGCGTGTGCCAGTCGGTGACGACGGGCGTGAGGCGGCGTAGCGCCTCCGGCGCGGTATCGTCAACCACCAGCAGCAGGTTGACATCGGAGCGACCCGGAATCCAGTCGCCGCGCGCGGCCGAGCCGTACAGCACCACGCTGGCGTTGAGGCCGTCGAGTGCACCCACCTGCTGCGCAAACGTGTCGAGCGCCTTGTCGAGTTCGCCGCGATCCATCAGAAACTCCCTCCGGCGCCGCCGCCGCTGAAGCCGCCTCCACCCCCGAAGCCGCCAAATCCGCCGCCCCCGCCCCCGCCTCCGCCAAAGCCACCGCCGCCGAATCCGCCGCCACCAAAACTGCGGCCGATCATGTACGGCACGATCCAGCTGCCAAGTCCACCGCCGCCACCACCACGTCCGCCGCGGCCACCGCGGTTCCGGCGCGCGATCAGGATGATCCAGATGATGAAGATGATCAGCCACATCACGACGCGTGCGCCGCCGCCGTTGTGCTGGGTGCTCGGCGGGGCGCGCGGCCGTACCAGCGAACTGTCCTGCAGACCCAGGTCACGCGCAACAATGTCGCTGATGATCGCGGTGCCGAGGTCGAGCGCGGGCCCGTACTGCGCCTGCTTGAGATCGGGGATCATCGAATCGCGGATCTGGCCCGCGCGCGCATCGGTGATCGCGCCTTCGACGCCTTGGCCGACCTCGATGCGGACCTGCGCCCTGGTGTTCCGACGTGTGGGGCACCAGCAGCACCAGCACGCCCGCGTTCCGGCGGCGATCGCCGATCGGCGCATTGGGACCCACGCCCCACTTGCGCGCGATCTCGCGCGCGACGTCGGCCGGGTCGTAGTCGCCGATGGTGGGCAGCGTCACCACGGCGACTTCGGCGCCGGTGGCGCTGCGCAGGTGATCGAGCCGGGCATCGATCGCGTCCACCGTGGGATTGTCGAGCAGGTGCGCCGCGTCGGTGACGAATCCCGCCGGGTGCGCGGGAAACAGCGTGTCGATGCCGGCGGGTTGCTGTGCCGCGAGTGCCGCGGCCAGCCCAAGTTGGAGCGCCAGACCGACTTCGATAGCTTTCACCACGCTGAGGCTGCACTCCTTTCGTCGCACCGGACCGCACCGTTGTTCCGGTCGGCAACAAAGATACTCGCTGAGGTCGTCATGAGTTTCACCCCGCCCGTTTCCCGCGTGCAACGCCAGCGGCCCATGGTCGCCGCCGCCGTGCTGCTGGCGCTCGGCGGGCTGCCAGGCACTGCTCCGGCGCAGGACACGACGCTCGCCGCGCGCACCCTGGGAAGCAAGAACGCGCCGGTCACGGTCTATGAAATGGCCGACTTCCAGTGCCCGTGGTGTGGCAGGTTCGCGCGCGAGACGTTTCCGGCGATCAAGAAGGAGTACATCGAGACCGGCAAGATTCGTTGGATCTTCATCAACTTTCCGATTCCGTCGATCCACCCCAACGCCATGGCGGCCGCCGAATTCGCCGCGTGCGCGGCGCGCCAGGACCGCTTCTGGCAAACCCACGACATGTTGTACGACACCCAGGACAAGTGGGACCAGCTGAAGGATCCCGTCCCGTATTTTCTGTCGGAGGTGCCCACGCTCAAGCTCGACCGCGGGCAGCTGCAGACCTGCCTGCAATCCGGTACTGGCACGAAGATGGTTGACGAAGACCTCGCCGGTGTGGCCCGTTCGGGCGCACACAGCACCCCTGCGTTCTACATCGAGGGCGGCATGATGAGCGGCTACGCGCCGATCGAGACCTTCCGCCCGATCCTCGACTCGGTGTACAAGGCAAAGACGGCGAAGGGCAAGTAGTCGCGGTCGTTTTCTCGTCCCGCCTGCGCTCCTTCTCTCATCCCAACAGCGTGACGCCGATATCGTACAACGCGTGCGTCCACGCGGTGATCCCGTAGCCGCGCGTCACGTACAGCGTGCTGAACACCAGCCCGGCGAGCGCGCGGAACACGAACGACGACACGCGCAGCGTATCGCCGTAGGCGCCGACGTAGTGGAACGCCGAGAAGAGCAGTGCGCTCACGACAACAGCAAAGATTGCCGCACCCCGATCGCGCCAGTGGAAGACGCGAGTCGCCAGCGCGGTCAGCGCGGTGACGAGGATGACCCGAAAGAGCAATTCCTCGTAGACCCCGGCCCCCAGCGACACCATCAACTGCGCCGCGAGGGGGAGCCCTCCCGGGTTGGATAACGTGAAGAAGTGCACCACGGTGGCGGTGGCGTAGCGGAGCACGACGCTGACCACGACGGCCAGGCCGATCGCTTCGGCCAGCATCAGCGGAAAGAACAGTGGCCGCAGTCCACCCGGATGACGCCGGATGTCGCGCACGACGAGGAACGTGCCGATCGCCAGCAACAAGGCTTCGAACACGATCACCCCGCGCGGGCCGCCGACCGCCACGAACGGCCCCTTGAGGATCACGTCGGCGCCGTTGCGCACCCCCGCCCCGCCGGGCCGGTTGAGCGCCCACGCCAGCGCTTCATACGCCACCCACAAGGGCGCGGCGAGGAGGATCGAATAGCGCGGCGCGCGCGTGGCGCTGAAATATTGGCTGGTGGCCATGGAGAGAAGTTAGGCCCCTCGCCGCTCGCCCCTCGTCCCTCCCCTACTTTCCACCATGGCCTCCACCTCGCCGTTCTACCGCGTGATGACACGGATTGCCGTGCCGACCGCGGGAGCGGCGCTTCGCCTGACCGGGCATCGCGCGGCACACGTCGCTCGCGTCGACGCGCCTGACGCGATCGAAGCCTGGGCGCGTGCGCATCGCGATCGCGCACGGCGGCTGGTCTGGTTCCACGCGCCGTCGGTGGGCGAGGGGTTGCAGGCGCGCGCCGTGCTGCGCGAACTGCGGCCGCTGCTCCCCGATGCGCAGTTCATCTACACCCATTACTCGCAGTCGGCGGCCGCGTTCGCGAAGACCGTTGGCGCCGACTGGCACGGCTACCAGGGCTACGATCGCCGCCACGATGTCGACCGGATGCTGGCCGCAGCCTCGCCCGACCTGGTGGTGCTGACCAAACTGGATCTGTGGCCCGAGTTCGCCGTGCGCGCCCGCGAACACGGCGCTCGGCTCGCCATGATCGCCGCGACGGTGAGTCCCGCGAGTCAGCGACTTCGCTGGCCGTCGTTGCCGCTGACGCGGCCCGGGTACGCAGCGCTCGATGCGGCAGGGGCCGTCGACCGGCGCAGCGCTGACCTGCTGGCCAAACTCGGCACCGACCCCGCGCGAATTACGGTGACCGGCGATCCGCGGATCGATTCGGTGCTCGATGCCGTCGACCAGAGCCCGCCGACCGACCCGCTCCCGCTGCAGCTGGATCGCACGCTCGTCGCTGGCAGCACCTGGCCCGCCGACGAGCACGTGATCCTGGCGGCGTTCGCCGATGTACGCGCGACGCATCCCGATGCGCAGGTGCTGCTGGTTCCGCACGATCCGACACCGCCGCACATCGAAGCATTGATGGCGCACGCGCGTCGACGCGGTATCGCGCCGGTCACGACGCTGTCGGCGCTTGGCACCGATGCGGCGCCCGCCGTCCTCGTGGTCGACGCGGTGGGGCTGCTGGCCCGCCTCTATCGCTGTGGCGCCTTCGCGTACGTCGGCGGCGGATTCGGCCGACGCGGCATTCACTCGGTGTTCGAGCCGGCGGCGTCGGCGCGGGCAGTAATCATCGGGCCCCGGGACCGCGACAGCCCCGACGCGCACCTGCTGGCTGATGCGGGCGCGCTCACGCGACTACCGGCGAACGCCAGCGCGCGTGCGCTGGCGACCATCTGGCGTCAGCGTCTTGACGACGCGGCGGTGACGCAATCACTGGGAGCGGCCGCGCGGCACGCGCTCGAGCAGAAGCGCGGCGCGGCGCGACGGACAGCGGAAATGCTGGTGGGTGTGATCGGCACGCCAGACTCGCCGCGTTTGACCCGATAGGCACCGGAATATTCGGTCGACGGCGCCGGATATCCGGCCCCCGCGCCGATGCGTCGACTACGGCGCGAACCCCAGCCCCAGGCTGAACACACTCGGGTGCACACCCTGGGCATCGTTGACGCGGTCGTACGCGGCGCGCAGCGACAGACCGTTGAGCAGCGATACGTCAACGCCACCGCTGATGCCGAAGTGCGCGTGCGTGCCGCCGCCGCTGTAGCCGTAATGCATGACGTCGATCCGTGGCGCGATCCACGGCTTGAGGGCGAACGCCGGGTTCGGGATCGTGATCGGCAACGCCGAGCGAGATCGGAACGTGAGTGTTGGTGACGGATTCGACGCCACCGCCCCCCGGCGTCACGAAGTCCGTCTTCCAGGTGCCCAGACCCGCCTGCAGCGTCACTCGCAGTGGAATCAGCGGGCCTCCGATGATGCGCAACGTCGCCGCGGCACCCGGTGACCAGACGCCGCTGCCGTTTTTGGGGCTGAAGTGCGAGAGCATGCCGCTCACGCCGAAGAAGCCGAGCCCCAGGTTGGCGCGCGCCACCAACCGCCGTCCCGCCGCCGTAGTAGTCGGTGTTGGCAAAGCCGACGTCGGCGCCGACGTTGATCCCCGTGGGAGCCCCGTTATTGACCACCGGAATGCCCAGCACCTGCGCCGACAGCGGCAGGGCGAGAGCAGCGACCAGAGCCAGTGGACCCAACGCGCGACGAATCATCGATGTCTTCCGTTTCTCAGTGCAGGAATGCAGCAGTGAAGGCGATGCCGCTCTCGTCGCCCACGGCGGCGCTGAACCGCAGGTCAAGCCGCGGATTCACCCGCGCATCGAGTCCGAAGCCCAGCGAGAAGGCGCTGCCGGTGGCGTCACCCAGCAGGAAGGTCAGCGTCGGCTGAACATACGGCACCAGCGAGATATCCGACCCCTCGATCAGCACCCGCCGCCCCATCGAGAATCCCACCGGCAGATATCCGACCGTCGAGCCGTGGCCGGTTTCGACACCGAGCCCGACGGTGGCCGAGCCATCGAGGGGGAACGACTCGGAATGCGTCGCCAGGCGCGCGCGCAGGTCGGTGCCCAGCAGGAGGTTGGTCGGCCCGTGCGAGTATTCGTGTATGCCGCCGCGAAATCCCAGGTCGACCGTGCCGCTCAAGCCGCTGCGGTACGACCCTTCGAGATCGAACCCGGTGCCCGGCTCCGATAGCGAGATGGCCGCTTCACTTCGTGCGAAGGCGCGATACGGCGCCTGATACACCGGGGTGCCGGTGGATTGTGCGTCGCACGCACCGACCACCGCGACGCCCAGCAGCGCGCTGATCAGCAGCGCGCTGATCAGCAGACCGCGGAGATCACCCATGCTTCACTGCCGAGACACGCTCGGCCAGCACGCGAACGGTATTGCGTACCACCTGGAGGAAGCCACCCTCTACCGCGAACCGTCGCGTCATGCCGCCCGACTCCACCCGCAGCTCCCCGTGACCCAGCACCGTCATCAGCGGCGCGTGGTTGGCGAGAATGCCGATCTCGCCGTCGAATGCCGGCGCCACGACCGATTCGGCCTCGCCGTCGAACACCGCCGCTTCCGGCGAAATGACCGTGACGCGCATCACCCCTGCAGCTCCTTGGCGCGCTTGATCACGTCCTCGATGCCGCCCTGCATGTAGAACGCCTGCTCGGGCAGGTCGTCGAACTCGCCCGGACAGCACCCGCTCGAACGACGCGATGGTATCCTCCAGCTTGACGTACTTGCCGGGGAAGCCGGTGAACTGCTCCGCCACGTGGAACGGCTGCGACAGGAAGCGCTGCAGCCGGCGCGCCCGGCCCGACGATCTGCTTGTCCTCTTCGCGACAGCTCGTCCATGCCGAGGATGGCGATGATGTCCTGCAGCGCCTTGTAGCGCTGCAGCGTGCGCTGCAGGCCGATGGCGACGTTGTAGTGCCGCTCGCCGATGAACTGCGGCGCGAGGATCCGCGACGTCGAGTCGAGCGGATCGACCGCGGGATAGATGCCCAGCTCGGAAATCGCGCGCGACAGCATCACCGTGGCGTCGAGGTGCGCAAACGCGGTGGCCGGCGCCGGATCGGTGAGATCGTCGGCCGGCACGTAGATCGCCTGCACCGACGTGATCGAGCCGTTGCGCGTCGAGGTGATCCGTTCCTGCAGGTCGCCCATCTCGGTCGCCAGCGTCGGCTGATAGCCCGACCGCGCTCGGCATCCGCCCGAGCAGCGCCGACACCTCGGCGCCGGCCTGCGTGAAGCGGAAGATGTTGTCGATGAACAGCAGCACGTCCTGGCCTTCGACGTCGCGGAAATACTCCGCCACCGTCAGCGCCCGACAGCCCCACGCGCAGGCGCGCGCCCGGCGGCTCGTTCATCTGGCCGTAGATCAGCGCGCACGGAATCGAGGATGCCCGCTTCCTTGATCTCGAGGTAGAGGTCGTTCCCCTCGCGGGTGCGCTCGCCGACGCCGCAGAACACCGACTTGCCGCCGTGCCCCTTCTGCACGTTGTTGATCAGCTCCTGGATCACGACCGTCTTGCCGACGCCGGCGCCGCCGAACAGCCCGATCTTGCCGCCCTTGACGAACGGCGCGATCAGGTCGATGACCTTGATGCCGGTCTCGAGAATCTCGGTCTTGGGTTCGAGCGCGGTGAACTTGCGGCGACGGACGGTGGATCGGCCAACGCTCCACGTCCTTCGGGATCGGCGCCCCGCCGTCGACCGGATCGCCGAGCACGTTGAGAATCCGGCCCAGCGCGGCGTTGCCCACCGGCACCGTGATCGCGCGCGCCGGTGTCGACCGCGTGCATGCCGCGCATCACGCCGTCGGTGGAGCTCATCGCCACCGCGCGCACCTGGTTGCTGCCGATGTGCTGCTGCACCTCGGCCACCAGGTGCACCGGCACCGGGCCGCTGTCGTCGAACACGTCGAGCGCGTTGTAGAGCTCGGGCAGCCGCGTCGGGGGGAAACTCGACGTCGAGCACCGGGCCGATGACCTGGACGATGGTGCCGGTGGCAGCTTCGGTCTTTGCGGCAGTAGCGGTCATGCAGGGATCTCGTCGTTGTTGGTCGCAGTTGAAAGAGAAACGAGAAACGAGAAACGAGAAATCGGAGCGATGACCTGGCGCTGTCGGGACGACGGGGCGCCTTTTCTCGTTTCTCTTTTCTCGGTTCTCTTCATTCGAGCGCCGCCGCGCCACCCACCAGCTCGGCGATTTCCTGCGTGATCTGCGCCTGGCGCTGCCGGTTGTACGTCCGCTTGAGACGCTCCAGCAGGTCGCCAGCGTTGTCGGTCGCGTTCTTCATCGCCGTGCGCCGCGCCGCCTGCTCGGCCGCGACGGTCTCGACCAGCCCGCGGTAGAGCGTGTTGCGCACGTACAGCGGCAGCAGCGCCTCGAGCAGCGTGGCCGGATCGGGCGACAGGATGTAGTCGGGCCGCATGCCCTGCGCGCTCGGCGCCGGCGCCTCGATCGGCAGCACGCGCACGGTGATCGGCGGCGCCACTGAGCACGCTGACGAACTGCGACTGCACCAGTTCGACCACGCCAACGCGGCCGTCGACGTAGTCGCGCATCAGTTCGTCCATCACCGACGCGGCCTGCTCCGGCGTGGGTCGATCGCCGATGTCGAGCCGCTCGGCTGCGGAGCGCGCGGCCGACGTACTTGAAGATAGCTGATTCCCTTCTTGCCCGATGCCGATCAGGTCGACCTGGTAGCCCTCGGCGCTCGAGGCCGTCGATGCGCCGGCGCGCTTCCTTGATCAGGTTGGCATTGAACCCGCCCGCCAGCCCGCGATTCGACGTGATCAGGATCACCACCGCGCGATCCGGACCGCCGGCGGTGGGCCGCGGCGGCGTGCTGCAGCAGCGGAAACTGCGACGCGAGGTCGGGTGTGGCGAGATCGGCGATCACTTCGCGCAGTGCCTGCGCATAGGGGCGCGCCGCCGATCACCCGGTCCTGCGCGCGCTTGAGCTTCGACGTGGCCACCAGCTCCATCGTCCGCGTGATCTTGCGGGTGTTGTTGACCGAGCGGATCCGCCCCTTGAGCGGCGCGGTTGGTCGCCATCTCAGGCGGTCTGGAACATCGGCTTGAAGGCCGCCGATGGCGCCTGTCGAGCTCGCGCTTGCAGCGCGTCGTCGAGCACCTTGCGTTCGACGATGTGCTCCAGCACCTGCGGCCGCGAACTGCGCAGCCACGTCGAGGAAGTCCTGCTCCCACTGCCGCACGTTGCGCCGTGTCGACGTCGTCGAGGTGCCCGTTGGTCACCGCGTAGATCACCACGATCTGCTCGTCCACCGGCACCGGCTGGTACTGCGGCTGCTTGAGCACCTCGACCATGCGCGCGCCCCGCGCCAGCTGGCGCTGGGTCGCGGCGTCGAGGTCCGAGCCGAACTGCGCGAACGCTTCCAGCTCGCGATACTGCGCCAGCGAGAGCCGCAGCGGACCGGCGACCTGCTTCATCGCCTTGATCTGCGCGTTGCCGCCGACACGGCTCACCGACATGCCGACGTCGACCGCGGGACGCACGTTGGCGTAGAAGAGGTCGGTCTGCAGGAAGATCTGGCCGTCGGTGATCGAGATCACGTTGGTCGGGATGTAGGCCGAGACGTCGCCGGCCTGGGTCTCGATGATCGGCAACGCCGTGAGCGAGCCGCCCGGCACCTTGATGCGCGGGTCGAGCTTGGTGACGCTCCGGATCGGTGCGAGATCTTCGCAGCGCGCTCGAGCAGGCGCGAGTGGAGGTAGAACACGTCGCCCGGATACGCCTCGCGCCCCGGCGGGCGGCGCAGGATCAGCGACATCTGCCGGTACGCCGCCGCCTGCTTCGACAGGTCGTCGTACACGCAGAGGGTCGCCTTGCCTTCCTCGTACATGAAGTACTCGGCGATGGCGCAGCCGGTGTACGGCGCGATGAACTGCAGCGGCGCGGGTTCGCGACGCCGACGCCACCACCACGACGGTGTAGTCCATCGCGCCGGCCGCCTTGAGCTTCTCCACCACCGTCGCGACCGTCGAGCGCTTCTGCCCGATCGCGACGTAGACGCAGACGACGCCGGTGCCCTTCTGGTTGATGATCGTGTCGATCGCGATCGCCGTCTTGCCGGTGCCGCGGTCGCCGATGATCAGTTCGCGCTGGCCACGGCCGATCGGGATCATCGCGTCGATCGCCTTGATGCCGGTCTGCAGCGGCTCGTTCACCGGCTGGCGCACGATGATGCCCGGCGCGATCATCTCGACCGGACGCGCCGACTGCGGCGTTGATCGGCCCGAGCCCGTCGACCGGTTGTCCCAGCGCGTCGACCACCCGGCCCAGCATCGTCGGGCCCGACATCACCTCGAGCAGGCGGCCGGTGCAGCGCACCTCGTCGCCTTCCTTGAGCTTGAGGTAGTCGCCCATGATCGCGGCGCCCACCGAGTCCTGCTCCAGGTTGAGCACCAGGCCGGTGATCGTCTCGCCGGTTTCGCGCGACGTGAACTCCAGCATTTCGCCCGCGATGGCGCTGCCGCAAGCCGTAGATCAGCGCGACGCCGTCCTTGACCTCGAGCACGGTGCCGACGTCGCTCACATCCATGGAGCCGAGGTCTGCCGCCTCGATTTCCTTGAGCAGAACTTCCTTCAATTCACCGGGGCGCAGGATCGAATCAGTGGCCATGGCTCTCAATCGCTGAGGGTCAGTGAGCGGTTCCAGAACAGCTTGTGAAAATAGTCACAAACCGGGCGGCGTTCAAGACAAAAAGGTAGCCGCAGGACCGTCGGTGCGCACCATTCCCGCGCCCAGCCTGGTCATGCCGCCGCTACTCCCAGCGAAATCCGCTCTCCGCGCCCAGCGACTCCACCAGGGTGGCCGTCGGGAGCGCAGCCACGGCGCGCGCCGCGACGCCGAGCGTGCGTCGTGCGGTGAGTTGCAGCGACGACACCGACGAAAAACGCAGCAGCCGGGCGACGTCGGCGACGTGGTACGCGGGGTTGCCGAGCAGTTGGGCGGCGGCAATCAGCCGGACCACATCGATGGCACGCTTGAGTGACGGGGCGCGTCCGGCGGCGAAGCGACGCGACAACGTCTCGCGACCGCACGCCGAGCTGCCGCGCCAGTGCCGCCGTGCCGAGCCCGGCCGGTGCATCGCGGACGATCAGCGCGCCAGGCGCGCTGCTGCAGTGGATCCACCAGGTCGAGCGCCGGCGCCAGCGGCAGCAGTTCGGCCGTCGCCGTGCCGTGAGCGAGCAATCCCGCAACAGCCGCGGCAGGACTGGCTCGTCGAGCCCTTCGACGGCGAGTGCCGCGACGCGTTCGCGATGGGCATGGCGCAACAGGTCGGCGTCGTCGGAACGCACCGACAAGTAGACCAGCACCGGCATGGCGGCAAAATCGCGACGCAGCAGATCGAGCACCGCGCCGCGTGCGCCGTCGGCGCTGATGACCACGGCGTCGATGGGTGTCCGACGCAACAGCGTGTCGAGGTGGGCGATCGATCGCGCCGACACCAGGCGCACGGTGGTGCGCGGCAGCGCACGACGGAAGGACTGCAACGCGGGTCGCCGTTCCAGCAGAACCGCGGTGGCCGCCACGACTCAGCTCAGCCGGTGGCGACCGATTCGGGCGGCACCGGCTCCGGACAGCGGCCGGCCGCGTCCCACGGCTTTCAGCGTGCGCGCCATTTCGGCGGCGCGCCGCAGCACCCCGCGTGCATTGTCGTAGCTCAATACTTCGAGCGCCTGGTCGAGCGGCTCCCAGCGCACCGCGGTGATCCCTTCGGCCACCTGCGGCGTGCACTCGCCTTCGGGTGACTCGAACAGGAAGAAGTGGCAGAACTTGTGGATGTAGCGCCCGCGAAAGCGGAAGTGCCAGTCGATCACCCGGATCGGGCCGTGCAGGATCAGCTGCTCGAGCCCGGTCTCCTCGCGGGTTTCCCGCGTGGCGGCGACCGCCGGCGATTCGCCGTCTTCGAGATGGCCCTTGGGAAAGCCCCAGTGCTGGTAGCTGTCCTTGATCAACAGGAATCCGGGCACGCCGTCGGCATCTCGGCGAAACACGATGCCGCCCGCGGAGACTTCGCGTTCGGCGCGTTTCTTGGGCATGGGGAGAACATAACAACAGGCGCGAGAAGGGAGCGGACGAGCGGCGAGCCATAACGGTCCGCTGCTCTTGAGCGTCGGCCCGTACGTCACGCCGCGAAGCTCGCCGAGGCCCTCCCCGACTTCACCGTCACGCAGGCGCTTGAGTGCGCGGTCGCGCAGCTGGCGGACCCGTTCGCGGGTGACGCCGAGCATCGCCGCCGATCTCTTCGAGGGTGTGTTCGCGGCCGCCATCGAGGCCGAAGTAGAGGCGTCAGCACCTCGCGCGTCGCGCGGCGGCAGCGTCCGCACCGCCCGGCGCACCGCCTCGACGCAGGAAGCCGCTGCATCACTTCCTCTTCGGGATCGACCGGCTGCTCGACGGCAAACCGATCGATCAGCGATCGATCGCCGTCGGGATCGAGGGGTGCGTCGAGCCGGATCTCGGCGGTGTTGAGCGCCGACAGCGCCTGCACGACGTCGACGGCGAGACCGGTCGACCTCGCCAGCTCCTCGGGCGTCGGTTCGCGGCCGCAGTTCCTGGCGCAACGCCTCGGCGCCGCGCGTGATGCGCGACAGGTCGGCGGTGCGATTGAGCGGCACACGCACGGTGCGGCCCTGGCGCGCCAGCGACGCCAGGATCGACTGGCGAATCCACCAGACCGCATAGGAGATGAACTTGACGCCCTGATCGGGATCGAACTTCCTCGCGGCCGTCATCAGGCCGAGGTTTCCCTCGCCGATCAGGTCGGTGAGCGCCATGCCGCGGTTCTGGTACTTCTTGGCCACCGAGATGACGAAGCGCAGGTTGCGGCGTGACCAGCTCGCGCATCGCATCGGCGTCGCCGCGGCGCACGCGCCGGGCGATGGCAACTTCCTGCGAGACCGTCAGCAGCGGGGTGCGCGACACCTCGAAGAGATACTGATCGAGGATGTCGCTGTCGGCATCGTAGACACCGAGGGAGCGTGAGGTGTCGCGCTTGCGCGGTTTGCGTGCCGGCGGTGCCTCGGCGGCGAGGATCTCGGCGACGGAGAGATCATCGGGGTAGTGCCGCAGCGTCACCGCACTGACAGTGCCAGTGCGCGGCGGCGGATCGGCCGGGTCGGAGTGTTTCATCGGCACGGAATCATGGCATGGATACAGTACGGAACGCAAAAGATGGACCGAATTTGCTTGACACGATTTGCCGCGCCGGATAGGTTGACGGCCCGCTGCGGACCGGCCAATGGTGGCGGCGTCGGAAAAGGTAATGGGGGCGTAGCTCAGTTGGGAGAGCGCGTGAATGGCATTCACGAGGTCAGGGGTTCGATCCCCCTCGCCTCCACTTGTCCCGAGCGCAGCGGACGGGTGGATCGGTTGCATCACGACGGGCGCCGCGATAGCTTCGCCTTTCGTGCGGGAATAGCTCAGTTGGTAGAGCACAACCTTGCCAAGGTTGGGGTCGCGGGTTCGAGTCCCGTTTCCCGCTCTGGGCTGTGGCGGTAACGAAGCGAGATATTCTTGAGTGGCAAGAGATCCTTCGGGATCTTCGATCCCTCAGGACATGGTCGACGCGGGGTGGAGCAGTCTGGTAGCTCGCCGGGCTCATAACCCGGAGGTCGTGGGTTCAAATCCCACCCCCGCCATGAAGGCGTTAGGCGTTAGACGTTAGACGTTAGATGGTAGCGGCGGACGGTTGGCAGCGGAGGGGGCGGGGATTCATCGCGCGGATCACCGCCTTCGCACCAACGACTCGCCCCTCACAGCTAACGCCTGACGACTAACGCCTAACGACTTCCCGGGCGGTTAGCTCAGTTGGTTAGAGCGCTACGTTGACATCGTAGAGGTCACAAGTTCGAGTCTTGTACCGCCCATCCTGAGCGAAGCAGCGGCGGCACCGCTGCGCAGTCGAAGGATCGCTATCAGCGCACGCGAGGGATCGCTCCCGCGGCGCAGCGCCAATGCGCCGCGCCACGCGCCATCGGCCTTATGTTCCGGGCATGACCGAACACACCAGTTTCCTCGCGCAGGTCGACGCCGCCTTCGATCGCGCCGCCGCATTCACCGACTACGATCCCACACTGCTGGCGCAGATCCGCGCCTGCAATGCCGTCTATCAAATGTCGTTTCCGCTGCGGCGCGACGACGGCACCATCGAAGTGATTCACGCATGGCGCGCCGAGCACAGTCATCATCGCATGCCCACCAAGGGCGGCATTCGCTACTCGCTGGGCGTGAGTGCCGACGAGGTGATGGCGCTGGCGTCGTTGATGACCTACAAGTGCGCGCTCCTCGACGTGCCGTTCGGCGGGGCGAAGGGCGGCATCCAGATCGACAGCCGGACGTACTCGGTGGACGAGCTGGAGCGCATCACCCGGCGGTACACCTTCGAGTTGTGGAAGAAGAACTTCATCGGTCCCGGGCTCGACGTGCCGGCTCCGGACTACGGCACGGGCCCACGGGAAATGGCGTGGATTGCCGACACGTACCAGAGCCTTGCGAACGGCGACCTCAATGCCATGGCGTGCGTTACCGCCAAGCCGGTGAGCCAGGGCGGCATTCGCGGTCGCACCGAGGCCACCGGTCGCGGCGTGATGTTCGGGCTGCGCGAGGCGTGCAGCATCGCTGCGGACATGCAGAAGCTCGGCCTCACCCCTGGGCTCGCCGGCAAGCGGGTGGTGGTCCAGGGGCTCGGCAACGTCGGCTATCACGCGGCGAAGTTCCTGCAGGAAGAAGGTGCCGTCGTGGTAGGCCTTTCCGAGATCGAAGGTGCGATCAGCAACCCGAAGGGACTCGATGTCGAGCGCGTGATGGCGCACCGCAGAGAGACGCGATCGTTACTGGGGTTTGCCGGCGCAACCGATCACACCAATGCGGCCGACGTCCTGGAGCTCGATTGCGACATCCTGGTGCCGGCGGCACTGGAGAACGTGCTCACGGCCGAGAACGCTCCGCGCGTCAAGGCGAAGATCGTCGGCGAAGCGGCCAATGGCCCCACGACGGCCGACGCCGACCGGATTCTGCGAGCGCGGGGCGTGTACATCATTCCCGATTTCTATCTCAACGCGGGCGGCGTGACCGTTTCCTACTTCGAGTGGCTGAAGAACCTTTCGCACGTGCGGTTCGGGCGGATGCAGCGGCGGTTCGAGGAACAATCCAATCGCGGCATCCTCAAGATGCTGGGCGAGGCAACGGGCAAGACACTCGACGAGGCGGACCTCAGCCGGATCGCACACGGCGCCAGCGAAGAGGACCTGGTCAATTCGGGTCTGGAGGACGCCATGATCGAGGCCTACCGCCAGATCCGCGAAGTTCGCGAGAAGCACGGTGGTGACATCGACCTGCGCACGGCGGCGTTCATCTCCGCGATCGGGAAGGTGGCGGCGAGCTATGTTGAGTTGGGAATCTTCCCCTGATTGCGGGCAACGGCCCGGCGCAGCGCCGGTGCGGACTCGCCTGATCGGGATGTGCGTACCGCCGCTACCCTGCGTCACATCTCAACGCCGATCGAGCAACCTCGATCGTGCGTCGGAAAGATCGCACCATCAGCTCGAGGCGAGACCATCGCCGCGTTCCAGCGGTGCAGTCGCGCCTTCAGGCGATCCTTGACACACTTGACGTACTTGCGCTGATCATCGACCGACTGGTTCGCGATGCCGAGCACGTCAGCGTACATCGACGTGCGCCGTTCGCCCTCAGTGATCAGCGCGATTACCGCTCGATCAGACGTGCTCAGACCGGAAAGGCTTTCCCAAGCCGGCGGATTCATTCGTGGCCCGGTCTGCGCTCGCTCCGCGCGGCCGGCATGGGGAATCCTCCATAAGTGGATCACGCGTTGATTCGCGGCGTGACGGCGTGCCAGTCGCGCCGCGCCGTACCCCGCTTCGCGCCGCTTCAATCGCCGCTCTCGACGCTCGGCATTGAGCAGGTTTCGCCAGGCCGCAAGCCGCAAATGGCCGAAAATCCACTCACCACGCTCGGCGCGGGCCTGATTCGGGCGGTTGTTGTATTCAAGAATTGCGTCGACAACCGCATCTTCAATCCACTGATCGTCCGATCCCGGTCGGTGCATCCGCAGATAATCGACCAGACGGTCGAAGACCAACTCCGTCAGTTCCACCAGCGCGTCCCCGCCAATAGTGAGCCTGCGGTGGAGCGTGGCAAGACGATCCGTCGCGGTATTGCAACGTGCGCTGGACGAGTCCTCGACTGCCGGACCGATTTGCGCCAGGCAGGAAGGACTCCGATCGCCGTCGCGCTGCCGTGCGGATTTCACGAAGACGACAGCTAGTGCCCGACTTCGGGCTGCAATCGATCGAGCTGGTACGCCACGAGAGAATCCAGCAACGGGAATGGCGCCTCACCGACCACTCGGTAGCCGTTGACGAAGGAAGTCGGCGTTCCGGTGACGCCGAGGCTCACCGCCGTCTTGTTGTCGTCGCGGATGCGGCCGATATCGTGCTCGGACCGCGTGCAAGCAACGAATGTTGCCATGTCAGGTACATCGGCGATAGTGGCCAGGCTACGCCAACCGTTCCGCCGCGCCATGACGTCGGGATGCGCGAAGGCCGCGTGCGTGTATTCTGAAAAACGACCTTGGTCATACGCGCACTCTGCGGCCAAATGCACGCGCAGATTACTCCGAGCCAGCATTGGGATGAAGTGCCGGTAGATCACGGCCACATGGTCCGGGAATCGCGCCCTGAGGTGTTCCAGCGTCGGGGCGAACGCCGCACAGTGCTCGCATGCATAATCGGAAAATACTACGATGGTGACGTCGGCATCCTCCGGGCCGATGCGGTCGCCACCCTGAGACAGCCGATAGAACCTGGCTGGATCGATCTCGACCTTGTTCCATTCGGCCATCCAGCGCGTGAGTCTATCATTCTGCTTCAGCGGCGTTGACGGGGGCGGGGAAAGACTCTTGTCGTCGCCGCGCAAACGACCCGCGACTGTACCCAGCAGCATCATGCCGGCGATGGCCAGCAAAGCGATGGTCAACCCGTCGAGGGCCCTCTTGCGCAGTGTCATGCGTTCCTCATCCATGCTGGTCAGCCGCCAGGTGGCCCCAAGGGCGGAAGTCGATACTGATAGATCCCGTCCATCGCCTCTCCGCCCGCGTAGAGCACGGAATCGCCGGCGACGGCGATCGCTTCTGCAAGGCGGTCGAGTTGTAGCACGGCGAGCAGCTTGCCGGCCCAGTCGAAGACGTGGACAAACTCCGCGTCCCACATTTTCGTCCCTGCCGGACCGGCGGACGCCAGGCGACCGGCGAAGAGGGCGTAGAGTCGGGTCGGCGTGGCGGCGCAGCCGTCGTAATAGTATCGCGGGGCGGGATTGTGCCATGCACCATGCGAGTCACGATAGAAGTCGCCCTCGCTGTCTGCCGGCAAGGGCACCTTCGCGCTGGCAAGACGGACCCCGCTACCCGAAAACAGATCGATACGAGACGCAGAGGTGTACGCGATGGCGAATCGATCGCCGGAAGGCCTAGCGCACACGAGGACACCTGTCGATTCCGCTTCCCTCACCTCCTTGGTGACGTCGGCACTGCCGACGAGGGGACCACTGGTGACCGCCACGACGGCTCCGGTCGTGTCGGCAAGCATGATCCGATTGCTGTCAGTGAAGCCGATGTATAGCAGCCGCGTGCGCGACAGCCACAACATCCGGATGGCGGCGAGGACCTTCGTCCCGTTGATCCGGACCACGCCGGGTCCCCCGATCACCCTCGTC
This sequence comes from uncultured Gemmatimonadales bacterium, assembly GCA_963796635.1. Taxonomy (GTDB): domain Bacteria; phylum Gemmatimonadota; class Gemmatimonadetes; order Gemmatimonadales; family GWC2-71-9; genus Palsa-1233. The sequence continues at coordinate 301,961 of CAWCMH010000001.1, read as the reverse complement.
GTCGCTCCCGGATCGTGGCTCGCAGCGATGCGAGTCATTCGCCGAAGATCCAGATCATAGACCCAGATGCCGGCCGTGTCGCCGGGCCGTCGACTGAACTGGGTAACGTCGTGAAAATCCCCAGGCCCCTCGCCGGTGCGAGCGAACGACATCCGGACCACGCCGGTGGGCCGGTCGATGACGTGCAAATAAGGATCTCCCGACTGGTCACCGACCCACAGCAAGCGGCCCTGCACCGCCAAGCGATTCGCGTGACCAATCGCCGGGTCCGCCGTCAGCAGCGCACCGGTCAACGCGACCGGATGAAACGCGGCTTCAGGCAGTGTCGCCGGCAGCTTCTCCGTTGGAGTCGGGTAGTGCGGCGGGTGGTATGTGGGACGCGCCTGCGCGGATGCGACTCGCGCACTCACGACCAGAGTCACTACCAACGCGCACCAACGCGCCGCTCCAGGGAAGCCGATGACCCGTTCAGCCAGCCGCATCCGGCCGGTTAGTGACTCTGGAAGCAACCGAGTCATCATTGCCACGAGATCGGCCTAAAAGGCCCGATCGTAGTTCTCCTGGAATCCGCACATTTTGTTGGCGACCTGCGCGCAGGTCTGGCATCCCGCGCCGCTGCAATAGGAGTCGCGTGTGAATTCATCCAGGGTGTCCGAACTGGAAAAGCATCCGCTGCTTGACGTCGGTTGGCAGTTACCGGACTGGTCCATCGGCGCGCGCGGCGCGGCGACCGCCCGCTGAGGCGTCGCGAGAAGCGCGGTAGCGCACGCGGCAATCGTTGCAGCCGCGAGGAAGCGCAGACCTTCGGCCCTGACATGCATCGCACCCTCCTGTAACGGATGTTGACGGACGGAATTCCCTCTGGAACATCTTCCCCGCCGCCCGTCAAAGTTCGACACGTCAGGCCAAGCCGGCGATACCGAGTTCATGGCGACATTCGGCGCCGTGGCTGCGGCCCGCGGCGAGCTGGACATGTCGCCGGAGCACGGGGCAGCAAAATGCGATGGCGCGATACCTTTCCGCCGCGCACCTTGTTCGGACTCCGACGCGCTCCTATGTTGGGGCGCCGATAGATCGGGTCCATAGCTCAACTGGATAGAGCATCTGACTACGGATCAGAAGGTTGGGGGTTCGAATCCCTCTGGGCCCATCGCGGGTATTCCGCCGCACGCACTGCTGCCGCGCTATCGCTTCTCCTTCCCACCCAGCACCCGCTCCAGCGTCGCCAGCATCGTGTCGGCGGTGTACGGCTTCGGGATGAAGTCGACCACGCCGGCGTCGGTGGCCTTGGTCAGGCTGGCGTTCGCAGCCAGGCCGCTTGACGCAATCACCTTGACGGCCGGATCGATGGCCTTGAGCGCCACAATCATCGACGGACCGTCCATCACCGGCATCGCCATGTCGGTCAGCACCACGGCGATCTCGCCGGGGTGCTGCGCATACGTCGCCACCGCCTCCGCGCCGTTGCTCGCGAGCATGACGCGATACCCGAACCGCTCGAGCGTGAAGCGGGTGATGTTGCGGATCGGTTCCTCGTCGTCGACCACCAGTACCACGGCGCCATGGCCATCGAAGTCCCGGTCCGCCTCGACGTCGGTGGCCTCCGCCTCCGACTCGGCCGGGTTGGCCGGCAGATAGATCTTGAAGGTGGTGCCGACACCGCGCTCGCTGTACACATTGATGAACCCGCCATGACTCTTGGCGATCGCCAGGCAGGTGGAGAGGCCCAGGCCCGTCCCCTTGCCGATCTCCTTGGTGGTGAAGAACGGCTCGAAGATGCGATCGCGCACCTCGGCCGCGATGCCGGTGCCGCTGTCGGCGACCTGCACCAGCACATACGCGCCGGGCCGGGCATCCGGACTCATCGATGCGTAGGTCTCGTCGAGCGTGATGTCTTCCATGCTGATGGTCAGGATGCCACCATCCGGCATCGCATCGCGCGCGTTGACGCAGAGGTTCATCAGGAGCTGATGCATCTGCGACGGATCACCCGTGACGGTCGACAACCCCGTCGGTCGCGCAAAGCGCGTGTCGATCGACTTGGGGAAGGTGTCGTAGATGACCTTGAGCAGGTCCCGTATGATGTGGATCAGGTTGACGGTGATCCGCCGGCTCTCGACCCCGCGCGCAAACGACAACACCTGCTGCACCAGCGCCGCACCGCGCAGTGCGCTGGCGCGGACCATCTCCAGCAGCGATGCGTCCGCCGGGTCGGCGATCGTCTCGAGCAGCATGTCGACCGACATCAGGATGGGCGAGAGCACGTTGTTCAGGTCGTGCGCAATGCCGCCGGCGAGCGTGCCGATGCTCTCCAGCCGCTGCGCGCGCAGGAACTGCTGCTCGAGGCGCTTGGGCGCGGTCAGGTCGACGGCGAACGCGACCCCCTCCGACGGATCGTCCTCGAACGAGGCCGCGCCCAGCAGCACCGGCACCCGCGTGCCGTCCTTGCGGATGTACTCGGTTTCGAACGGCGTGCAGAAGCCGTTGGCGGCCACCTGCCGGTTGGCCCGATCGGTGACGTCCGCGAATTCCGGGGGCGTGAGATCGCGCCAGTTGACGGGCTCCGCGGCAAGGTCGTCGCGCGTGTATCCGATCATCGTGAGAAACAGGTCGTTGGCGCTCGCGATCGTGCCGTCATGTTTCCAGAACATCACGCCCTGCAACTGCGAATCGACCAGTCGCCGCAGCCGCGCGCTGCTGCGATTCCGCTCGGTGACGTCGTTGAGCATGGCGATCAGGCTGCCGTCCGGAATGGCCGCGGCGGTCACCTCGGCGGCGAACGCGGTCTGGTCCTTGCGATGCAATCGCCATTCGCGGTGCTGTTCGACGTCGTGGCCGACATTCGCAAGAAAGGGCTTGATTTCGCCGGCCTCGGCGCCGGCCACGATGTCGGTGGCGTGGAGCCCGACCAGTTCGTCGCGCGAGCGTCCCAGCATCCGGCACGCCGAGCGGTTGGCGTCGAGACAACAGCCGTCGCGATCGGAAATGACGATGCCGCAGGGCGCGTAATCGAAGAGCGTGCGGTATCGCGCCTCGCTCGCCTCGATCGCCGCCACGGCCTGCTTCTGCGCGGTGATGTCACGCAGCACCTTCGACACGCCGATGATCGCACCGGAGGCGTCGTTGATGGGCGAGACGGTCACCGACGCGTCGATGAGCCGGCCATCTTTGCGCCGGCGCAGCGTCTCGAAATGCTGCACGCTTTCGCCGCGGCGCAACTTGGCCAGGATCAGGTTTTCCTCGTCCTGCCGATCGGCGGGAATCAGCCGCCGGATCGACGTCCCGACCATCTCCGCCGCCGGGTATCCGAAGATCCGCTGCGCGCCGCCATTCCAGCTGGTGATGATGCCGTTGAGGTCCTTGCCGATGATAGCGTCGTCGGACGAATCGACGATGGCCGCGATCCGGCTCCGCGCGATTTCCGATTGCGTCCGCGCGGTGATGTCGACGAACGTCGACACGGCATGCGGCTCGCCGCGCAGCTCGACGATCTGCGCGCCCACCAGCACCCGGCGGACGTCACCGGCGTGCGTCCGGATATCGAGTTCGTAATCGCGCACGTGCCCGCCACTCCGCAAACTCGACCAGAACGGGCCCGCGACGGCACCGTCGAGCATCCGGATGTCGTCGCCCGTGCGGCCGACGATCTCGTCGCGCGACCAGCCGAGCAGTTCGGTGAAGGCCGCGTTGACGTCGACGAACATCCGGTCTCGCACCCGGCTGATGCTGATGCCCACCGGACAGTTGGCGAAGACCTGGAAGAGGCGCCGTTCACTGTCCGCCAGTTCGGTCGCGCTGCGGCGCAGCTCGAGCTGGGTCATGACCTGGCGACTCAGGACGCGCAGCGCCTCGCGCTGCGCGTCACTGAGGTTTCGCCGCACACGATCCATCACGCACAAGGTGCCGAGGGCATCGCCTTCGGGGGAAATCAGGGGCGCGCCGGCGTAGAAGCGGACATGCGGGTCGCCGGTCACCAGCGGATTGTCGGCGAACCGTTCGTCCCTGGCGGCATCCGGCACGATCGTGAGATCGGGATCAAGAATGGCGTGGGCGCAGAACGCCACATCGCGGGGCGTTTCGGTCGCCGTCACACCCACGCGGGACTTGAACCACTGCCGGTCCTGGTCGATCAGCGAGATCAGCGCAATCGGAGTCTCGCAGACCTGTGCGGCGAGCCTGGTCAGGTCATCGAGCGCCGACTCCGGCGGTGTGTCGAGCACATCGTAGCGTTGCAGGGTGCGGAGGCGCCGGGCGTCGGAGGGCGGACGAGGCGGCAGCAACATCTCAATCCGCGGGGAAGCGGGAACGATGTGCAGGCATGGCACCGCCGCAGCTGCAGGATGCGCCGGAGCGATGCCGATATCGTCGCGACGCCATAAGGGACTGCTCGAAACGTCGCCAGCGGTACCGGGGCGCGCAAGGTGCAACGGTGCGGGCATGGTCAAGTTCACCACGGACATTGCCGGCGGCGCATACCGGTCACGCCGAAGCGCGGCGCCGGTCGTGAGCGGCTGTCCGTGCACGATCGCGCGTCGGACGGCTCGCTGGCGTGCGGGCGCACTGCTACCAACCGCCCGCGTATCCGGCTATGTTGGCCGTCCCGTCGGTGGAGATCGCCGGGCGCGCCGCGGCCGTTTCCCGCGCGCGCAGCGGCATGGTAAGTTGAGGTGGATCAAGATGTTCGGGGCGTAGCGCAGCCCGGTTAGCGCGCCTGCTTCGGGAGCAGGAGGTCGGGGGTTCAAATCCCCCCGCCCCGACTTGTCCTGAGCGACCGCAGGTCGCGAAGGATCCGTTGGAATCCATGGATCCAAGCGAAGCGCCGCCGAGTACATCGGGCGGCGTTTTCGCTACCGGGTAGCTAGCCCCATCGCCGCACGATGCGCCGTTGCGATGTTACGCCGGAACCCGAGACCGAGCACGTCGCTGTTTTGCACTGACCGATTTGCGCGGCGCCACGGTCCTGGGCCGCACAACGACTTCCACTTCGCGACCGAGGAGATGCAGGAGCGCGAGCAACTGTCCCACTGACTTGCCGGCGTGACCGGGATTGAGCAACCGATACAGCTGACTCGGCGACGTCCCCAGCCGGCGGGTGACCTCCCGTTTGGCAAGGGCACTCTCTGCCATCGCCTTCCGAGCTTCCATCGTGAGGCGGTGCAGCAACAGCTGGTTCAGATACGCCGGATCTTCGTGGTATTCACGAACGGCGTCGAGATGGATCGTATCTTCCGCGCCCGACTCCAGCCGATACGTGAACGCTTCGCGGCCGGTCTCTGGATCTGGAAACACCTCGGCGACCGGATCGGCGGCGGTCGGCCGGAGCGCGAGCTTGGCGTATGGAAAATCCAGGGTCTCACGAACCGTTCGAAGTTCGAAGGCTTTCTTCCGGTTGTTGGCTTCCACGGCAGTGATCTTCACAGCAAGCCTTCCTTTTCGAGTTCGGTGATGAGAGCCAGGATCCGGCTGGTCGCCTGCCCCTTCATGGGAGCCTGCTCCTCAAGGTCCCATTTCACGATCAGTTCGCCATCACGGTACACATGAACGTGTCGGGGGGAGTGGTCGCCTTTCCACGTCACGAAGATGAAACCGCCTCGGCGAACCTTGCTCATCGTTGATAGTATCACCGGCGGTAACGCTTCACAAGGAGCCACGCGGGCTCTTGGATCAGGCGGAGCGCGCGCCGCCCACCATTAGCCTCTTGGTAGTGCCTGTGGCGATAGCACGCACATCCACGCACAACGCGCACGCACCCGCCCAGCAACACTCAGCCCGGCACGGTCCTCTCTGTGCCGGGCTGGGCGTCGGGAGCAGGAGGTCGGGGGTTCAAATCCCCCCGCCCCGATTTCGAACGACAACATGCATCGTGCTCAAGCGTGACATGTGCCGTTGCCGCTGCCACGCGAGTGTCCGTCACCGGCACCACGGCACCGCCTACGGCTGATGGAGCGCCGCCAACGGCGCCACCCGCGCGGCGCGCAAGGCCGGCACAAGCGCCGCCACGAGGGCCGCGATCGTGAGCACCGCCAGCGACGCCACCGCCGACCGCCAATCGAGATCGGCGCTCTGCATCTGATGCCGAAGCAGGCGCGACGCAATGAACGCCAGCGGCGCGCCGATGGCGATCCCGACACCCACCAGACGGAATGCGTCGCCGACCACCATCGCAACCAGCCGTCGCGGCTCGGCGCCCAGCGCCATCCGCAAGCCGAGTTCCCCGGTGCGGCGCGTGACGGCGTAGGTCATGACGCCGTATAATCCGATCGCAGACAGCAACAACGCCAGCAGGCCGAATGCCGCTGCGACGCGTGCCAGCATGCGCTGCTCGGCGATCGACCGGCTCATGGAGACCTTGAGCGGCAACACGTCGTCGAACTGCAGCGACGCATCTTCCGCGGTGACCGCCCGCTCGGCCGGTACCGCGAGCAACGCCGGGTCGCCTGCGGTGCGTATCTCGAAATTGAGTTCGAATCCGTTCATCGATCCGCTGCCGGACGCCGAATACGGCGTGTAAAAGCGCCGCTCCGGCGGCGCGTCGAGCGCGTGATCACGCACGTCCGCCAGCACGCCGACAATGGTGGCCGGAATCGTGTCGTCCAGCCGGATGAACTGCCCCACCGGCGACTTGCCCGCAAAAAAGAAGCGCACGAACGACTGATTGACGAGCACGACTTTCGGCGCGCCCGCGCGTGCATCATCCGCGGTGAGGTCACGACCGGCCGTCAGACGTCCGCCGATGGCGGCCACATATGCGGGGCCGATCTGATCCGTGGCGGCCACGCTGTCATCGCCCGTGCGGCCAACCCAGTTGGGAATGCCCACGGTGGTGCGGGACTCACTGCCGCTGAACAACCCGTTGGCGGAAAACGATGCGGCGATCACGCCGGGCAACCGGTCGAAACGACGCTGCAGATTGGCGGTGACCCGATCGATGGCGGCCGCGCTGTATCCTCGTTCACCCGACGAGACGGTGATCATCAGGATGTGGTCGCGATCGAGCCCCAAGGCCGCGGATTCCAGCCGGCGCAGGCTGCTGACCAGCAATCCTGCGCCCAGCAGCAACACCAGCGACAACGCAATCTGGCCGGCGATCATCATCGTGCCGATCGGGAAGCGCTGGCCGCGCGCGCCAATCTTGCCGGTGACACCGCGCGCCCGCAGCGATCCGGCGAGATCGAGACCGGCCGCGCGCACGGCCGGCAGCAATCCGGACAACGCCACCGCAATCATCGACAGGCACAGCGTGAAGCCCAGCACGCCGGCATCAAAGTGTACCCCCAACGGGATCGCCGAGCCGCCACCGGCCGCGAGGACCAGCAGCGCGCGACTTCCGGCCCAGGCGAACCCGAGACCCACGATGGCAGCCGCGATGCCGAGGACCGCGCTCTCGGTCAGCAGCTGGCGGATGAGCCGTCCGCGGCCGGCGCCGAGGGCGAGACGCACACTGAATTCCTGCGACCGCGCAATGGCGCGCGCGAGCAGCAGATTGGCGATGTTGGCGCAGATGATCAGGAGCAGCAGGCCGACACCGGCCAGCATCGTGAGCAAGGGCGCGGCGTAGCTGCTGCGGACGCGTGAAAAGCCGCGGGCGCCGTCGCTCACCCAGGGCACGTCGGCCTTGACATCGTGCAAGTCACTCGCCGACGCGTTGTCGATCATCGCCTGATGGATCGTCTGACGCAGCGCGGTCATCGCCTGCGGCTTGGCGACCCCGGGCGCGACGCGACCGATCCCGAGCAACCACGACGTCATCCGGTCGGACAGCGGCGGATCGAGCGGGCGAAGCGCGGCGTGCATGCTGAGCGGCAACCAGAGGTCGTACCGGGAGCCAACGACTTCGCCCTCGAATCCTGGCGGCGTCACGCCGACGATCGTCAGCACGACGTGGTTGACCGAGATCGTCTTGCCCAGGATCGCCGGATCGCGCGCAAAGCGCGACGACCAGTACGCGTCGCTGATGACGGTCACCGGCGATACCGGCGCGGTCCCTTCCTCCGACGCGCCGAACACGCGGCCGATCGCTGCCGGGACTCCGAGGACCGCGAAATAGTTCGCGGTCACGAAACGGCCGGTCGGATGTTCCGGGAGATCGTGCGAGCCGCCGATGCGCACATCGATCCGGCCGATCGTCCCGGTCGCGGCCACGCCACTCAGCACGCGGCTGCGTTCGACAATGTCGCGATACAGCCCATACGACAGAATGTCGCTGGACGCGCTGCCCTGATGCATGGAATTCACTCGCGACGGATCGCCGATGGCGACGAGTTCCGCGGGCGCACGGACCGGGATCGGACGCAGCATCACGGCGTCGATCAAGGTGAAGATGGCCGTATTGGCGCCGATCCCCAGCGCGAGCGTCAGGATGGCCACCACGGCGAATCCCGGGTTGCGCCATAATGCTCGTGCCGCGAACGAGAGATCCTGTCTCAGCTCGTCGACGTGACGACTGCGATTCATGGAACGCTCACGATCTTCATCGAGGGAAACACAGGACGCACGAACTCGCGGCACGTCGCCGAACTGGCGGATCGCTTCACGTCGCGCCGCATCTTCGGGCACGCCGAGTGCCATCAGTTTGCGGGCGCGCATGTCCACGTGAAAGGCGAGCTCGTCGTCGACTTCGCTGGCGATGTGTCCTCGGCCGAGTCCGAGGCGGAACGCACGGCGCATCATCGGTCAGGCGGTGAGAGGCGCCGGCGCCGCCACCGCTTTCGCGACGGCTCGCGTGTACCGCTCCCACCGCGACAGTTCGCCGCGCAGCTCGATCCGCCCCGCGCGACTGAGCCGGTAGTACTTGGCACGGCGATTGTTCTCGGAGAAGCCCCATTCGGCGACCAGCCACCCTTGGCGCTCGAGCCGGTGCAGCGCCGTATACAGCGGACCTTCCTCGACCAGCAACTCGCCGTCGGTCACCGTATGAATCCATTCGGCCACCGCGTACCCATGACGCGGTCCCCAGGAGAGCGCCTGGAGAACCAGGAGGTCGAGCGTCCCGCGAAGCAACCCGCCATCGGCACCGAGCACCAGCGTCTCCATCTGAGTTAGAGGGGAAGCTAATGCCGTGGTGCCGGCAGGAAAGGGGTGGCACCGCTATGGCAGATCCGGCGGCAACGTCGGGGGCTGCATGGCGCCGCGCTGGCCATGACCACGTGATTCGCGGTGTTCACCGTGCCTGGGCGGCTGCGTGTCATGGGAATTCAATGCGCCGTCTCTTCGACCGATGATCCGCACCCCGGCGAGCGCCCTCCGTGCTTCGTGCAACGGTCGCCATCGCGCGACCTTCGACGCACCAGGATCGCGTCAGCGCGATGGCGAGGAATCCACCGTCAGACCGGCCGGCTCGATCACGAGGAGCACTCCGATTCCTATCGCCGCCCAGATCAGCTCGCGAATCCGGCTCAGGAGCGCCGCCGATGTACCCAGCTTTGGATCAAAGCCCAGCCATGAAAATGTCAGATAGGCGGCGCCTTCCTTCGCCCCGATTTCGAAGGGCATGAAGAACAGCAGCAGCGTGAATACCGACGTCAGACTGCCGACCACGAAGGCCCGTGCAATGTCGTGTCCGAGCCCGAGGCCGTAGATGATCACCGCGATCTCGAGCGTGCCCGCGATCCGGCCGCAGACCTCCGTGGCCAAGGCCCACTTGTAGTACCCGGGTGCCGTGTGGACCGCGCTCAATTCGCGATCGAGCTGCTGGAGCCGGCCGCGGTTCCTGGCCACCCGCGTGGCGAACCCGCGCAATGGCCAGACTTTGCACGCGAGCAACGCACCTCGCTCGAACACGCCACCGCGATGCGACGCCAGCAGCACGATGACCGCACCCGACAGCACGATCGTCGCGCTCGCCAGCAGCGCGACAATCGCCGCGGTGTGCGGCAACAGCAGCGCCGCCGGAATAATCGCCATGAGGAGCACCAGCATGTGTGCGGTCGCGTGCAGCAATCGAAACGCGACCACCGACCCAACCGCCCGGTCGCGACCCAACAGCGGCGTCGCACCGCTCATCTTGAGGGGCTCCCCGCCCAGCGACAATCCCGGCGTCGTAAAATTCATCGCGAAGGCGCTGATGGTCAGCAGAAACGCACGGACGAAGGTGAATTCCGGCGGACGCTCCGGAATCAGCAGTTGCCACGCGCGGGCATTGCAGGCGTAGACGACGCCCCAGATCAGCACGATCGGCCCGACGACCCACGCGGACCCCACCATGGTGCGCCACAACAGCCCGGGGCCGCTATGGACCACCAGGAACGCCAGCAGGGCGGCCCCGACGACGAACCCGCCGATCCGGACAATCTTGCTCACTGCCACCTCGGCCGCGGATTGGTGGACATGCTGATCAATAGTCGCGTGCGTCCTCCGAGGACAGCTCCGGCGCCATCGCGGGCAACGAATACGCGCGGTGTCAGCGTGCTGTAAGGTGCGCAGTGCGTACTTGCCAGCATGCGTCGAATCCTGTTTGCTGGTGCGAGCCGCATGACGGACTTCGCTCCAGGCCTTGGTGGACGACTCCTGGACGGTTCGGTGCGCCCCGTCGTCGGAAGCCGGCTCCTGTCGGCAATGTTCGCTCGACGCGACGTGCGCACCATGCGGCGAATGCAGGCCTTCGGGCGGTTCCTTGTCATTGCGGACGTCCACATCGGCGACGCCGTGATGGCGCAGTCGGTCGCCACGGCGATCCGCGACTACTTCCCCGATGCGTCCGTCGACTACGCCATCAACCGCACCGCCGCAACGGTCATAGAGGGGAACCCCGAGATCACGCGTGTGATTCCGTTGTTCGCGAGTTCGCAGTTCCCACTGCCGGAAGACATGCAGACGCTGCGACGTATCATCCGCCACGGGCGTTATGACCTTGCCATCGTGCTGTGCCCGGCCATGGCGCGCGGCGACCTTGCCGGGGCGGACCAGCCCGTGGTGAGCATACTTTCCCACGGGCCGGCCATCGTCCGCAACGACGGCGACCCCGACCAGGTCAACCACTTCAGCCTGCAGCAGTACGAGTTCATTCGCCAGTTGCTCGGCACCGTGGCGCGGCCCGCGCGCGCGGCAGCTTTTGGCGGCATTCGCACGACCTTGTCCGATGCGGCCATCCGGAACGCGGCGACATTCTGTCACGAAGCGGCGGTTGCCGCTGACGCGTCGATCATCATGTTCAACCCCGATGCCGCTTCGATGTACAACATGATGCCGTTCGACCATCAGTCGAACCTGCTCGGACAGATCCTGCAGGATACGTCCCCGCCTGCCACCATTTTCCTGGGCGCGGGTCACACGGCAGCCGGGGTGGGACAGCGACTCCTCGAATCGCTGCCGTCGCCTGTGCAGGCCAGAGTGCACATCATTCCGACCGACATGCGCCTGGATGCCTATACCGCACTGATTGATCGCGCCGATCTCTTCATCACCGGCGACACGGGGCCGCTGCACCTCGCGGCCGCGCGGCGCTACGCCCGTTCAGGCTCCCATCAATTCCGCAACATGACCGCCGTCCTGTCATTCTTCGGTGCCACCCCGCCGCGGATGTCGGGCTACGATTCCTTCCAGCGCGGATATATCGCATCGAACCAGGACGCGCCGTCATGGTGCTATCAGGCAGGAAGCCCATGTCGCAACATTACCTGTGTGAACAAGATGCTGAAAACCTGCCGGGCGGTCCGGTGCTTTGAGCATGTCGATGTCGACGGACTGGCGGCCGTAGCCACGTCGTACGTCCGACGCCTGCGATCGGGCAACACTTCACACGTGCGTTCGGTTTGGTCTCCCCGCCATCCAACGGCTTGAGTACGCGGTAACTGCCGTCATCCGATCCGATCGGCGCGTAGATCACGCTTGGCATGCGCGGACAGATCTGCCACGACCGCCGCGCCGTTCTCTGCAAGGGAGGACCGGTGGCGCCCGCGGTACCGCTCACCGGTTGCAGCGTGACTCGCCCGGATGCGATTGGACCGGTCACCACCCGTCCGGCATTCGCGAACACGAAATCCTGCGCAACGTCGCATGGCGGCGGCGGCTCCGAATCGATGGCGACGTCCTGCGCCAGGGCGATGAACGTGTTCGGTCCGGTCCAGGCCGTGTCGCGCAGCCAGCCGATCCTACCGCGGCGAACGCCCTGGCGACTTCGACGGAGCGAGCAGTGCCGAAGGCGTATCGTTCGAGTGATGCCCGCGATATGGACCGCGCCTCGAGTAGGCGCCGAACATCCACCACACGACCAGCGCGCAGAGAACAAGGACCAGTATCGAAAGCATCGTCCGCTGTTTCAACATCTCAGGTTCTCCCTTCCAGGCCGGCTTCGTCGACAGCAACAATGTCGGTGTCGGCCAGGACCGGCGCATCGTGGGTGGAGTCTTGTGACGACCCGCAACTGCGATGAGCATTGTGACCATGACGGCGATACCACGCGGCATCGGCAACCCCGGTCAGGCCAATGTACGCCGCCCGCCATCAACCTGCCGCGATGCCGCCGGTCGACAAGTCGCCGGCCAATGGCCCGCGACGGCCCCGGATTGCGCCATCAGTACTATCCCAAGGAGCCGTCATGCGGAGTTCATCGACTTACCCGCGCCAGGTGCTTCTGGCCGCCCTGTCGTCCCTGACCGTGCTGGGGGCGTGCAGTGCAGGAAACTCGAACACCGCGCCAACCGGTGCGATCGGGTTCTCCATCTCGCCGACCTCGGCGACCGTGCCGCAAGGCGGCTCCACCCAGGTGGCCGGGACGGTCACCCGCAGCGGCGGCTTTACCGGCGACGTCAATGTCGCACTGGTCAACCCACCGGTCGGCGTCACCGGTACACTGACGACGCCGCCGATCAATGGCAGCTCCAGCGCGGTCGCGACGCTGTCGGTCGGCAGCAGCGTGCCAGTCGGCGTGTACACCCTCAGCGTGCAGGCGACGGGAACCGGAGTGAGCTCCGTCACCCGGCAATTCACGCTGACCGTGGTCGCGGCGCCCGGGCTGAGCCTCACCGGTACGCCGGCCACCGTCAGCGTCGCGCAGGCGGCATCGGCGTCGACCGGGGTCAAGGCCGCTCGCAGCGGCGGATTGACCGGCACGATCAGTTACACATCGAGCGGGGCACCGTCAGGCCTGGCGGTCATCATCGCGTCGACCACCGTGAGCGACAGTTCGTCGGTGACGGTGACGGCGGCGTCATCGGTCGCTGCCGGTGCCTATCCGATCGTCATCACCGGGACGTCGGGAGCCGCGGTCGGACAGGTCACCATCACCGTGACCGTGACACCCACGGTCGCGATGGACTTTTCCGCCTGCGCCAGCACTGACAAGCCGATATGGGTCGCCTCGCAGGATGGCAACGGCACGTGGGTGCACCTCATTGGCACCGGCGATGTCTACCACGTGCCGGTATTCGCGAGCGGCAAAGGCGCCGTGGCCACCGTCACCCAGTCGAGCCTCGGCGATGCCACGTTCTATTACTCGACCGTTCGATACGCGGCCCAACCTGAACTCGCCGCGCTGACGCCTTGCCTGGCGCCGGCGACCGGAAAGACGATCCACGGAGCGACGGTGGGACTCTCCGGCTCGGATCAGGCCGAGATCGCGATGGGCGGCGGTTCGACCGGGTTCGTCAATCCGGCATCGCCGAACTTTCAGCTCACTCATGTGCCCGACGGATTGCAGGATCTCACCGGCTACAAGCTGAGCGGCGACCACAACCGCGCCAACGACCGCATCATCATCCGTCGCGACCAGAATATTGCCGATGGCGGCAACGTCGCCCTGATGGACTTCGCCTCGGCCGAAGCGTTCGCGCCGGTGACGGCGACGCTGACGGTGACGGGTGGCGCGGTCAACTCGTATTACCCGACCGGGAAGTACCTGGTCGGGCGCGAATTGCGCTGCCGACACGCTGAATTTCAGCAACAATGGAGTTCCATCTCCCTTCACGATCGGCGGCGTGCCGTCGAGCCAGCAACGGGCGACGGACTTTCACAACGTCGTCCTGCAACAACTCATTGCCGCGGACCAGCGCACCGTGTCGTACAGCTTCCACACCGTCGCCAACCTGACGATTGCGATCGGGGCGGGGATCGGGCCGTTGACGACCAACGACATTCCCGGCAGCAGCTATCGCCGTCTCCAGGCCATCTTCACCCTGGCCTCCGATTACACCAGCGCCTCGCTGACCTACAGCTCGAGCGGACAGAGCACCGTCGGTACCTTCATCGTGATGCAGTCGGCGGGGTACCTGGGTGCGACAACCGCGGTGACGCTGACGCCGCCCGATCTTTCCGCGGTGGACGGATTCCAGGCGATCTGGGGACCGAACACGACGGGCTTCCTGACGTACACGGTGAGCGCGTCGTCCACGCCTCCTCCCACGATGTGCGCGGAGGGCGCAACCATTCGGACGGCGAGCAAGAGCGTCGGAGCGACGTAATCGGGAGCGGGTTCATCAGCGCACTTTGCGCCGCATGCCACGTGCCGTGGCCGCTCGATTATCTCGTCAAGCCATTCGAGCGGGACCGCCTGTACCCTGCTGTCACGCAGCTATTGGTGGCGGTACCCGCCCTGGGCGTCGTATCGAGGGGCACCGCTAGATTCCGGCACCCTACCCCAAAGGTTGATCATGCGCGTCACCCATTCCGCCGCCGCCCTTCTCGCATGCCTGTGCATCACTGCCTCGGCTCTCGCGTGCAAGACCAACGCCGCCGACGAGGGTACCGCGAAGTGCCGGAGCAGGCTCAGCTCGTTCACGTCACCGGCGCCGGGGACCTTGACGATGAGAGGGCAATTTTACTCCGACGAATCCATCCTGCTGTACGACACCGACCGCAACGCGCTCGCGGCGCAAGGCACGCCCGCGACCGATCGGACCAGCTTCACGTTCACGGGACTGCCGAGTGGCAAGAGCTACTACGTCATCAAGGTGTCGTGTGCGAGCGGCCAGGAAAATCTCGATGAAGGCGAAATCACGATCTTGTGAGGCGATGGCGCCGGCGCCTTGTGGCCCGCGGCCGACCCCTCGCTGACGCGATCGTGCCGGGCGGCGCATGGCGCAATGGATGCTCCATGGCATCCCGCACCGTTGGCCGAATTCGGGCCCGACGTGCGCGCAACGATGCGACAGCACCCGGCGCCAGGATCCCCTCGAACATTATGGCTACCGGATAGCCAGATGGTGAGGCTGCGCCCCTTCCGTCGCGTGCCTTGACCGGCCGTCGGCCGAAACTCCCCCTATTGACAATAAAAGTTGTCAATGGTACAATCTCCCCATGCTTGACATCCAAGTCATCGAGGACCCGGCCGTCGCGACTGTCGCCATGGAGCCAATCCGCAGCCGACTCCTTGCCGAACTGGCCGCGCCCGCGTCGGCCGCCACGCTGGCAACACGCGTCGGCCTGACGCGGCAGAAGGTCAACTACCACCTCAACACGCTGGAACGGCACGGCCTGGTACGGCTCGCGCACGAACGCCAGTGGGGCGGCCTCACGGAACGCCTGCTCGTGGCGACCGCTGCGTCGTACGTGGTGTCGCCCAACGCCTTGGGCCCCGTCGCCGTCGACCCGGATCGCGAAGTCGATCGGCTCTCCGCGAGCTATCTCATCGCGTTGGGCGCCCGGCTGGTGCGCGAGGTCGGTGATCTGGTCCGTCGCGCCACGGCGGCGCACAAGCGCCTCGCAACGCTGGCGGTCGACACCGAAGTCCGCTTCCGGTCGCCGACCGATCGGGCGGCCTTCACCCGGGAGCTCACCGAAGCGATCGCGACACTCGTCGCGAAGTATCACGACGCATCCACCCCCGGCGGCCGCGCGCATCGGCTGGTGGTTGTGGCACACCCTCTACCCCACCAACCCGAGCGAGAGGAGCAGCTGCAATGAGCCTGAAGCAAGAAGCCAACGGACGCCGATCGATGGTCACCGAATTCGAAGTTGCCGGTACGCCAGAGGAAGTGTGGCAGGCGATCGCCACCGGCCCAGGAGTTTCGTCGTGGTTTGTGCCGACTGAATTCGAGGAACACAACGGCAAGCCGGTCGCGATGAAGGTGAGCTTCGGCGCGTGGCCGGAGATGCGATCCGAGATAACAGCCTGGGATGCGCCAAGGATGTTCGCCACGACGGCCAATGGTTGGCTCCCCGGGTCGCCACCGATCGCGAGCGAGTGGACGGTTGAAGCGCGCGCCGGCGGGAAATGCGTCGTCCGCATCGTGCAGAGTCTGTTCGCGAGCACCGACGACTGGGACATGCAACTGGAGAGCGCGAAGACCGGCTTCGCGAGTTTCCTGAAGATCCTGCAGGTCACGCTCGCCTACTTCCGCGGGCAGCGAACGGCAACGCAGCACCTGCAGGCTCCCGCCCCCGGAACGGAGGCGATGAGCTGGGAGGCGCTGACTGCAGCACTCGGGCTCTCGGAGATGAAGGTCGGGCAGCGCTTCACAGCACCGGCCGGTGTCCCGGCGTTGAGCGGTGTGGTCGAGTACGCGACGCGGGATCCGTTCGACGCGGTGCTGCGGCTCGACCAACCGGCGCCGGGTGTCGCAGCCCTCGGCATCGCTGGCATGCCGGGCGGCCCATATCAGCTTGCGATGATTCTCCATCTCCACGGTGATCAGGCGGCCGAAACGCTCGCCCGCGAGACGCCGCGCTGGGAGGCGTGGTTCCAGCAGCGCTTTCCGGCAGAGAGCGAGGCAAGTCGCGAAGGCAGAGCCACGCCAGGGCGAACATGAGGATCGGCCCGACGATCCAGTTGAGGACGATTGACGTGCCGATCAGTCGCCCGTCACGAGCGTGACGTTGGTCGGAAATCCCCCCGGTCGGGCGTGCTCGCGAATCATCCCGGCGCGTGGCGCCCGGGGGATGAAGAAAATCCTGGCTCTGGTCACGTCGCCGTGGTCCCGTCGAATCCGCGAGCTGGTGCGGTTCAGTATGCTGCGCGATGGCTGTGACATCGCCTTCAATCCGGTGGCGGACATCGTGCCCGCCCCGGGAACGTCGCGCTCGATCGAGTACTCGGGCATGCACCGCTCCAGGCTGGATTGTTTCGCGCGAACTTACTGTGCCGTGTAGCCGCCATCGATCACCAGTTCGGCGCCAGTCACGAACTTCGACTCGTCCGATGCCAGATAGACGATTCCCCACGCGATGTCGTCCGGTTCGCCGACATGACCCATCGGGTGCAGCGCGTCCAGCGCGGCACGCGCTGCGGCCGGGTCGCCCTGCGACGCGACAAAGGCGTCGACCATCGGCGTCAGGATGAATCCCGGATGCACCGAGTTCACCCGGATTCCCCGCTTGGCGTAGATCACCGCGTCGGTCTTGCTCATCTCACGGACGGCACCCTTTGAGGCGTGATAGGGCGGGACATCAGGGGCACCGACCAGTCCATAAATCGAGGACAGATTGATGACGCTCCCGCGGCCGCGAGCCAACATGTACGGCAACGCGTGCTTGGTGCAGAAGAACACGCCCTTGACGTTGACCGCCATGAGATGATCCCATTCGGCCTCGGTCACCTCGTGGGTCGGCTTGTTGGCGCCGCTGATGGCGGCGTTGTTGACCAGCACGTCCAGCTGTCCGAATGCCTGCAGCACGTCTTCGAACACGGCGCGCACGTCGGCCTCGTGGGCCACGTCGAGATGCCAGTACCCCGCCTGGCCGCCAGCGGCGATGATCGCTTCCACCACCGCGTGCCCGTCGGCGTCGTGCACGTCGGTCACGGCAACGCGAGCGCCTTCCTGCGCCATGCGAATGCACGCGGCTCTCCCGATGCCACGTCCGCCGCCGGTCACCAATGCCGTCTTCCCTGCCAGTCGTTCCATGATCGCCCTCCGGCCTATTGGGTGACGGCGCCTTCGCCGAGCCAACGGCGTGCCGTCGGACGCGCGCCCTCCTGCAGGCGGAAACGCTGAATCGCGCCGCGCTGCAGATGCTGCACCATCTCATCCAGGTCGTCGGTCACCAGCATAAGGCGCAGACCGGCGGTATCGATCGACTTGATCGCCGCCATCTCTTCCGGGAACGCGCGCAGCGGCTGCCAGTACGCCGTGCCGATCAGGACGACCGGAAAGGGTGCGATCCATCGGTCGCTCCGGTCCGTTGCCGATTGACGATGCAGCTTACCGATCGGTGCTCCCGTGCACAGTCAGGCGACCTCCGACCCGCTGTCCGGCAAATCCTCGTCCCCATGTCCTCGATCCGGCGGGCGGCAGCTTTCCCGGACAGTCGCTCAGGGCGATCGCCGACAGCAAGTTGCCGCTGACCGCAGTATTCTGCCGGATGCAAGCACGCTGGCGCCCGCCGGTCCTGCCGATCGGAGTGATCGTCTTTCTCGCCGCTGGGGGAGTTGTCGCGCTCACCCGGAATGTGCGTGCCGCCAATCAGGTACTCTTCGTGGGACTGGTTCTCACTGGTGCGCCAGTGTTGTGGCAGACCGTTCGACGCGCGGGTCAGGGCAGGTTCGCGATCGACGTGGTCGCCTCGTTCGCGATCGTGGGTGCGGTGATCCTGGGGCAACCGCTCGCCGGCCTGGTCATCGTGCTGATGCAGAGCGGCGGAGCTGCACTGGAACGCTACGCGGAAGGGCGCGCGTCCCAGGCTGTGCATGCGCTCGAGGAGCTGGCGCCTCGCATCGCACACCGAATTGTCGGGGACTCGGTCGACGACGTGCCGGCCGCTCAGGTCAGGGTTGGCGACATGCTGGCGGTCCGGCCGGGGGATCTCGTCCCCTGCGATGGCGTGATCGTCGAGGGACGTTCCGATCTCAACGCGGCGGCCATGACCGGTGAAGCGCTCCCGATCGATGGCCATCCCGGCGTCACCGTGATGAGCGGCACCATCAATGGCTCGGGCCTGTTGCGAGTTCGCGCCACGGCCGAGGCACAACAGAGCCAGTACGAGCGTATCGTCGACCTGGTGCGCAGCGCGCAGGCGAGCAAGGCGCCGGTGCAACGCATGGCAGATCGGTACGCTGTCTGGTTCACTCCCGTCACGGTCGCCGTCTGCGCAGCCACGTTTGCCGTGTCACACGACTGGATTCGGGTTCTCGCGGTGCTGGTGGTGGCGACGCCCTGTCCGTTGATACTGGCAGCGCCGATCGCCGTCGTGGGCGGGCTCAACCGCGCGGCCCGGCGCGGCATCATTCTGCGAAACGGCACCGCGCTCGAGCAGCTCTCGCGCGTGGATACCGTGGTCTTCGACAAGACCGGAACCATCACTGTCGGAGAGCCGACCGTCCAGGCCATCCGCGTGGTTGCGCCACGCGACCGCGCGGAATTGCTCGCCTGCGCCGCGTCCGTCGAGCAGGCCTCCGGTCACCTGCTGGCTCGCGTCACCGTTGCGGCAGCGCAGGCCGAGGGCATTGCACTCCGGCCGGTAACCGAGTCGCGCGAGGAGTCGGGCCGCGGTGTCACCGGCCGCACCGCGGGCCATGTCGTTCACGTCGGGGGGCGATCGTTCGTCCTCGCGAACAGCACCGCAGCTCCGGCGGTTCTCGATCAGCTCGAATCCACGCCGGCCAGCCTGCGCGCGTATGTGGCGATCGACGGCGAGCTGGCGGGGACCATCGAGTATGCAGACGAGATCCGCGCCGAATTGCGGCCGACGGTTGATCGGCTCCGCGCAGCGGGGGTGCGTCACATGCTGCTCCTGTCCGGCGACCACGGCGAGACGGTACGCACCACAGCCGAGGCCGCCGGCCTGAGCGACGCGCAAGGCGACCTGCTGCCAGTCGACAAGGCGGCGGTAATCACCAGACTGCGTGCCAGCGGACGGGTCGTCATGATGGTAGGTGACGGCACGAACGACGCACCGGCCCTGGCCGCCGCCGATGTGGGAGTTGCACTCTCGGCGCATGGTGGTGGCGTGAGCGCAGCCGCCGCCGACGTGGTGGTGCTGGTCGACGCGCTCGACCGCGTTGCCGATGCAGTCGCCATCGGCCAGCGATCCATCCGCATCGCTCACCAGAGCATCTGGGTCGGCTTGGGGTTGAGCGCCTGCGCCATGCTCATCGCGGCGCGGGGCGCGATCCCTCCGACCGTTGGCGCGCTGCTGCAGGAAGGCATCGATGTGGCCGTGATTTTCAACGCACTGCGCAGCAGTCGCAACGCCATCCACGTGACTGCTGTCAAGTCGGGCAGCGTAGCGCACCGGGCATGATTCAGCTCGCGCCCGCCGGCGCCTTATGGCCCGCGGCCGCCCCATCGCTGACGCGATTGTGCCGGGCGGCGCGCACAGGATTAACGCCGGCCTTGCAGATAGCGATCTCGCGCGTGCTCGGAGCGACGCCGCATCACGGCAGCAGCCCGTGGTACACGTGCAACGCGCTATTGCCATCCTTCGCAAAGAGATGGCCGGTGTACGGGCCGATGCCCGACGTCGCGAACGTCTGCAGGTGGCCCCAGCCGCCACCGACCTGCACGACAACGTCGGTCGATACCGGCGACAGCTGCGGCGTCGCGAACACGACGTTCGGACCGCCCGTCGCCACCACCACGTCGCTGCCATCGGCGACGGACACGCGATGCAATTCCATCGGGCCGGGAGCCGTGCCAGGCGGTGCAAGTGGCGCATCGATAAACTGCGCGTGGAGCTCTCCGGCGGAGTACACGGCGTCCTTTGCGACCAGACAGCTCGACCCGCGGCACGCGACGCCCATCAGCTCGCCGACCCCGTTGTGCGTCGCGTCGATCGGCGCGGTCGCCACGGGCGTGCCGCCGGATGCCGGCACGGCGTAGAGGCGCAGGTCATGCGTGATGGTGAAGACGATGGATGCGCCACCATTGGCGAACGAATAACCCGTGGCGTGCTCGGTGCCGGCAATGGCCGTCAACGTGGCATGACCGCCGCGGATCGCGCCGCGCAGCACGACACCTCCGGAGTCGATGAGCACCGTGTCGCGGGTCTCGCACAGTGTCGCAAGCCGGCGCAACGGATCGTAGACGTCCACGTCGGTGACGCAATGCGCGATCGTGCTGAACTGCTGCCCCAGTGCCACGAAGTCGGCGCTGTCGGTCCACGCCAGGTCGCTCAGCCAGGTGACCGGCGTGGTACCGACCGTCTGGGGCAGCGTCAGCAGCGGCGTGCGCACGTACGGCGCCGCGGTGTCCGTGAGCCATAGCGTGACGGCTGCAACGTCCGACCGTGGAGAGTTGGCTGGAGCGATCGCTTCGGCCAGCAAGAGCCGCCCCGTCGAGTCGAGCGCAAACGCGGCGTAGCTGCTGAGCGTGTCGACGCGGGTCGTCCGGTTGTCGCACAGCTGCCAGATCCGCGTCCCGCCGGCCGCGGGCAGGAGACCCAGACAGCGGTGCTTGGGCGGCACGGCGGCTTCGGCGTCGACAAAGGCGTAGAGAATCCCCCGGCCGTCCTGCGTCCATATCGGCCAGTAATCCTGGTCGTCGTTGAAGGCGAGCTGCAGGTCGGTGCCGATGCTGAACGGTCCGACGGTCGGCGCCGTGAATGTGTACGTATCACTGTGGCCGCAGGCGACCGCCAGCACCAACGCAAACGGCGCCAGGCGTGGCGCCGCAGTCGATCGGGACACTATCGGTCGCACCAGGGCAGCACCCCGCGATGGAGGACTGTGCAACGATCGGCTCGCCGGCAGGCGTGAAGGATGCCGCATCACGGGGCGGCGGACGCTCCCCCGACGATCCTATATTACGGCGGTTTCCCCCAGCCGCACGATCCTGCCCCGGAGCATCCTGCATGCGTCGTCTCGCCTGTGTGTTGGCCCTGGCACTCACCCTGCCGATCGCCCGCGCCACGGCGCAGCTCCCCGCGTCCGCCACCGGCATGCTGCAACGGATCTTTGCCTCGCGCGAATTCGTCGGGCAGGGCTTCGGCCCGGCGCGCTGGATCGACAGCGGCGCCGCGTACACCACCGTGGAGCGCTCCGCGACCCTGCCCGGCGGCATGGACATCGTCCGCTACACCACCGCGACCGGCGCGCGCCAGGTCGATGTGCGCGCCGAGCAACTGGTGCCCACGGGCGCATCGCAACCGCTGCGGTTCGACAACTACACCTGGTCGAACGATGGCACCCAGCTGCTGCTGTTCACCAACACCGCGCGCGTCTGGCGCCAGAACACCCGCGGCGATTACTGGGTGCTCAACCGTACCACCGGTGTGTTGCGCAAGCTGGGCGGCCCCGACGCGTCGCCGTCGACTCTGATGTATGCCAAGTTCTCGCCGCAAGGCGACCGCGTCGCGTACGTGCGCCAGGGCGACCTGTACGTCGAACGCATCGCCGACGGTGCGATTACCCGCCTCACCACCGGCGCCGATTCGCTGCACGTCAACGGCATGAGTGACTGGGTCTACGAAGAGGAATTCGACCTGCGCGACGGCTTCCGCTGGTCGCCCGACGGGGCCCGGATCGCCTTCTGGCACTTCGACATGACCGGCGTCGGCACGTTTCTCCTGATCAACGACACCGACTCGCTCTATCCGTTCGTAATTCCGATCCAGTATCCCAAGGCCGGGACCACCAATTCCGCCGTCACGATCGGTGTGGTGCCGGCAGGCGGCGGGGCAACGACGTGGCTGGACGTGGGCGGCGACGCGCGCAACAATTACCTGCCCCGCATGCAATGGGTCGATGCTGCCACGCTGCAGGTGCAGCAGATGAATCGCCTGCAGGACAGCGACCGCGTCCTGCTCGCCGACGCCGCGACCGGTGCCACCCATCCCGTCCTGATCGAAACCGACTCGGCGTGGATCGACGCCTCGGCGCCCGACCTCACATGGATCGATCACGACCAGCGCTTCCTCTGGGTCAGTGAGCGCGACGGCTGGCGTCACGTGTATCAGGTGAGCCGCGACGGCCACACCGAGCTGGTGACGCCGGGAAACTTCGACGTGATGGCGGTGGAAGGCGTCGACGAGGCCGGCGGATGGCTCTACTACACGGCGTCACCCGACAACGCCACGCAGGCCTACCTCTTCCGCATGCGACTCGATGGCAAGGGCAAGCCGGCGCGCGTCACGCCACCACAGGCCGGCACGCACAACTACGACATCGCCCCCGACGCGCAATGGGCGATGCACACCTGGTCGACATTCGACACGCCGCCCGTGGTCGATCTGGTCGCGCTGCCCTCGCACGCGGTGGTGCGCACGTTCGTCGCCAACGATTCGCTCAAGGCGCGCGTGGCCGCACTCGATGAACCGGCAACCGAGTTCTTCAAGGTGCCGTTGCACGACGGCGCAACACTCGACGGCTGGATGATCCGTCCGCGCAACTTCGATTCGACGCGGGCCTACCCGCTGCTGATGTACGTGTACGGCGAGCCCGCGGCGCAGACCGTGGTCGACCGCTGGGGTGGTGCCGAAAATCTCTGGTTCCACATGCTGGCCGATCAGGGCTATGTCGTCGCCAGCGTCGACAATCGCGGCACGCCGGCGCCGAAAGGCCGCGCGTGGCGCAAGGTCGTGTACGGCAAGATCGGCATTCTGTCGAGCGCCGAACAGGCCGACGCGGTGCAGGTGCTGAGCAACGATCGCCGGTATCTCGACCCGGCGCGGGTGGCGATCTGGGGCTGGAGTGGCGGCGGGTCGAGCACGCTCCAGGCGATGTTCCGCTATCCCGACGTGTATCAGGTCGGCATGAGCGTGGCCCCCGTGCCCGACGAGCGGTTGTACGACACGATCTATCAGGAACGCTACATGGGACTCCCCGAGACCAACGGCGCCGCCTACGATTCGGCGTCGGCCATCAATCAGGCCGCTGGCCTCGAGGGCCATCTGCTGCTGATGCACGGCTCGGGCGACGACAACGTGCATTTCCAGGGGTCACAGCGCCTGCTCAACCGGTTGATCGCGCTCGACAAGCCGATCGACTTCATGGAGTATCCCAATCGCAGTCACTGCATCTGCGAAGGTCCGGGCACCACGCTCGACGTGTACACGACCCTCACGCGCTACCTGTACACTCACCTGCCGGAAGGGCCTCGGACCCGGCGCTGACGTGTATCAGGCGGTCGCCGCCCAGAACCTTCGCGCGGCGCAGCGCGTAGACATGTTCGGCCTGGCGACGCCGCCTCGACGTGCCCGCGCTGCTCGTAACCTCCCGGAGGAACCGATGTCCCGATCATTGCCGGCCGCCGCCTTGCTGTGCGCTGCATGGCTGGCCCCGCTCGCCGCCCAGACGCCCGCCGGCGACGCACAAGAGCATCTCACCAAGGCGCGTGCGCTCGCCGGATCCCAATTCATGGCGACCGAGGAAACTCAATGCAACGAGCTCGCCGTGGCGGATCCGTATCATCCCGACATCAAGCAGAAGACGGTGGCCCCGACCCGTGTCTTCGATAACCTGGATTACGTCGGCACCACGTGGGTGGGCACCTGGGTCATCACCACATCGCAGGGGATCATCCTGGTCGACGCGATGCACACCGACCAGGTCAACTCGGTGCTGCTGCCCGGGCTGAAGAAGCTTGGGCTCGACCCGGCGGACGTGAAGTACGTGATCGTGACCCAGGCCGAAGGTGACGTGTACGGCGGCGCGAAGTACTTCCAGGACAAATACTCGGCCCAGGTGATCATGTCGTCGCGCGACTGGGCGACCGTCGCCGAACTTGCCGCGCGACGCGGCAGGCGTGGAGCGGGCGACAGCACCGGTGCCGGTCGGCGCGGTGGCGGCGGGCGACGCGGGGGTGGGGCGGCGGCGGCGGCGGCGGATTTGGTGGGGGGCGCGGCGGTGGTGGGTTTGGCGGCGGTCGCGTTGCGGTGGATTCGGCGGCGGGCGCGGTGGTGGCGGCGGCGGCTTTGGAGGCGGTCGCGGCGGGGGCAGTAGCAGTGCCGAGACCATTGATGCGGCTCCGTCGCAGGATCAGGTCGCGGTCAACGGCGAGACCTTCACCCTCGGCAACGAAACGGTCGAGACGCTGGTCGCGCCGATGCACACCGACGGATCACTGTCGGTGATCGTGCCGGTGATCGACCATGGCACGCCCCACGTCGCCGCGATCATCGGCGGCACCCAGGTGCCGCGCTTCGGGCCCATGAAAACGGCGTACATCGCCTCGGTGGAACAGCTGGCTCACCTGACGGACAGCCTGCATGTCGATGTCGAACTCAACAGTCATCCGTTCGTCGACAATGCGGTGGCGCGGATGGACACGGTGCGTCGCGCCGCGACCGCCACCGCCAATCCGTTCGTCATCGGCACCGACGCATTCCAGCGGTTCATGCACCTGCTGGATGAATGTGGCCAGGTCGAGCTGCTCCACCCGCGCGAGGAAGATCCGGACGACAGCCCCGCAGGCCTCGGAATCCAGTGACTCGGCGTGGCCTGCGATCACCACGGCAGCGCGCGCCGGTTCGAGGCGCCTCAGAACCCGTGAGTGAGCGTGGCGCCGGCGTAGAGCTGCCGCGCCGTGATGCCCGGCCAGTCGCGCGGTCGCGCGTCGAACAGGTTCTGCACCCCGGCCTGCAACTCGACCCCGCCACCCACCGCACGTGCCACCCGCGCATCGACGCGCGTGAAGGGATCGCGGTACGCGGTCACCGTCGTGAATCCCAGCGTGGATTGCGACGCCGGCGCCGCGGCCCAATACAGCAGTGTGACGGACGGTTGCCACCCGGCCAGGTCGGTCGCGTGTACGCTCACCCGGAACGTTTGCGGTGTCACGCCCAGAAGCGGCACGCCGGCGGTCTGGTCGCGTGCATAGACCCGGCCGTACGACCCGTCGACGGCGACCCGGCGCCACACTAACCCCGCGTCGACATCGACGCCGCGGGTGGTGCCACTCGCGACGTTGCCATACGTGTACTGCTCGATCGATCCGGAATCGGCGAGCTGCACCGACTCGATGAACTGCGAGAAGTGATTGGTGTACGCATTGACCCGCGCGTACCCGTGCCCACGGGTCCATTCGACCCCGGCCGCGACGTTGACGGAGGTTTCCGGTTGCAGGTCCGGATTGCCGTGAACTACGTACCCCACCGCACTGTTGAGAAACGTGAGATACAGCTCCTTGAACGCCGGGGCGCGATAGCCCGAGCCCACCGACGCGCGGACCGCGAATCCGCCGGGCAAACGCAGCAGCGTGGCCAGCTTGGGCGTGAAGTGCGAGCCCCATTGGTCGCTGTAGCTCAACCGCATGCCGGGCACGATCGCCAATCGCCCGACGGTGACGGTGTACTGTGCATACGGATCGGCCTCCAGCGACGTACGCGATCCGCTGCTGATGCGATCGCTGGTGAGGGCGTCACGATCCAAATCCACCCCGGCGTCAAGCACCTGATCGGCCGTCACGGGTGCGGTCCAGGTGACCTCTGTGCGCGCGAGTGACTCCCTCGACTGGTCGCCCGAGTCGCTGACCGGTTCCGGCAACGTCGCCTGGCGACTGAGGTGGTCGAAGTCGGAGTAGTAGAGCGTGGCGGTCAGCTTGCCGAGGCCGCCGGCGCCAGCGAGCGTCGACGCACTGAGGCGTGCGTCGGCCTGCGTGTTGTCGGAGAAGTAGTAGAGTTGGCCATCTTCCCAGCGCTGATCCTCGCGCACGCCCAGGAACGCCGCGTCGAACGTCGTGCCGTCGCCGGATGACCAGTGCAGCCGGGCGTTGCCGTCCCAGCGCCGCGCACGGGCGGCGCTCTGGTCGGCGCGACCGGGTTGCACATCGTCGATGCGGCGGCCCGCATCGAACGTCCCCCGCACCGCCCCGACGCCGGCCGACAGATCCACGTCGGCGTCGGCCCGGTGCTGCGAGCCGCCGAGTGCGCGCACCGTGAGCCCCGGCGCGGTCGCAGCCGGATCGCGGGTGATCACGTTGATCACGCCACCCATCGCCGACGAACCGTACAGCGTCGACAGCGGCCCGCGAATCACTTCGACCCGATCGATGACCTGTGTCGGCACACGCGACAGGTCAAGCTCGCCATCGATGCGGCCGACCAGCGGCTGTCCGTCGACGAGCACCAGTACGTGTTCCGACGACAGGCCCTCCAGTTGCACACCGCCGCTGCCCACCACGCTCGGTTCGGGGTCGATGCCGACGTACTGCGTCAGCAGCGCCTCGAGATCCTGCGCACCACTGCGCGCAATCGCGGCACGATCGATGACCTGGGTGGCGACCGGCGCGTCGCTCGACGCTTGCGCGCGCCGCGACGCCGTCACCACGATTGCGGTCAGCGCATGCGCCCGGCCGAGCGAGTCGCGGCGGACGCTGTCACGCGATTGCTGGGCGTCGAGCGCGCCGGCGCCGAGCAGCAGGGCGCCGCACGCGTGCGCGACGGCCCGGACGCCCGCGCGCATCAGGTCGTCAGCTTGGCGTACCGGACCGTGATGTAGCCGAACACGCCGCCGGTATTGTAGTAGCCGGTGACCTGCACCTTGTACACGTCGCTGCCCTTCTTGATCAGGTAGACGTTGTACGTCGGATAGACCTGATGCGACACGGGGTCGTATTGGTAGGCCGGTGCCGCGAGGAACGCCCCGCCCGCACCGTCGGTGGTGAACGCATTCGACGGAATGCCGGTCGCGCCGAACGGAATGGCGGTGATGCTGTCGTACGACGTGTAGAACGACGACGGCACCAGCACCACCGCCGCCACGTCACCGCTGCCGCTGCTCCCGCCATTGACGGAGATGGTGTATCCCTGCAGCGCAATGTCCCACGCGGCGGGCATCGTCGACGAGGTATCGCCCGTGGTGAGGTTGACGTACACCTTGGCACCGCTCGACAGGTCGACGGTCGCCTGCTGATCGGGCCCCAGGTTGCTGCTGCCCGTGGGTTCCACGGCCCATTGCAGCGTCACCGGCCCCGCGTTCGACATGCCGGGCGACGGAATCGCCGTCACGCGGAACTTGGCGTAGCCACCGCTGGTCGACGCCAGGCGGATGCCGTACACCGTGCCGCTCGGCGTGATGGCATGCGTCGTCGTGTTGTAGTTGTACCACTGGCCGATCGCGGCCGATGCGGAATCGCCCACGAACACCGAATCCCCCGGAATGCTGGCGGCGGTCACCGCGTCGAACGCAGTCGCCCCCTGCGTGGCGGTGAGCGCCTCGACCTGTGTCAACGTCAGCGACTGGTTGGCGCACAGACAATACGCCCGATCGGATCCCGGCCCGCTGGCACCCCCGTTTACGGCAACATCGAGGTCGGGGCCGATCGACAGGTCCCACGCGGTCGATGTCGCGGGATCGCCGATCGACGGTGACGTGGCCGGCACGCCGAGGGTCACGTACGCCGTCGCGGCGGACGCGTTGATCACGAGCGTGGAATCGGTGGATCCGGGCGGCGTCGTGGTGGAGTCGGAAGCGTTCGAACAGGCGGCGAGCAGTGCCGCCGTCACGAAGGCGGCGACGTACGGGCGAACGGTCAGTGATCGTGTCATGGAGTCCGGTCGGTGAAAGCGGTGGAGCGAGCTGCGATGAACGCCGCATTGTCGCCCTGGCTCGCAGGAGGGTCAATCCGGAGTGGTACTGATCGGACGATACCGGGCCTAGTTTCCCCGCCATGAACGCCCGCCCGCCAGTCCGGTGGTTCACGCGCAACGTGTTCGCGATCGGGATGCTGAGCCTGTTTTCCGACATGAACCACGAGCTGGTGACGGCCGTGCTGCCGCTGTTCCTGGCGACCTTCGGCGCGGGCGCCATCGCGCTGGGGACGATCGAAGGCGTGTCGGATGCGGCCGCCAGCCTGCTCAAGTTGTGGATGTCGGCGTACAGCGACCGGATCGGTCGTCGCAAGCCGCTCCTGGCCGTGGGGTACGCCGTGACCGCGATGCTCGGCACGTTCGCCTTCGTCACGGCGTGGTGGCAGATGCTGGTGATCCGCGCGATCGCCTGGATGGGACGCGGCGCACGCGGCCCGGTGCGCAACGCGCTGTTGTCCGAGAGTGTCCCTCCCGCGGCGCACGGGCGCGCCTTCGGGTTCGAGGGTGCGATGGATACCCTCGGCGCCATCGTGGGACCCGGCATCGCGCTCTCACTCGTCGGCGTGCTGACGCTGCGGCACATCTTCCTGATTGCATTCATTCCCGGAATCATTGCCGTCCTGATCGCGCTCTTCGCGCTGCGGGAAGTCCCGCGCGCCCCGCAGCCCGCGCTGCGGTTGGCGTCGTCGCTTCGCGCATTGCCGCGGCCGTTCTGGCGCTATGCCGGCGCGGTCGGAGTGTTCGGGCTGGGGAACTTCGCGCACACCCTGCTGGTGCTGCGGGCGGTGATCGCGTTGACCCCGACGCATGGCGTGGTGGCGGCGGGGCGCATCGCCGTCGCACTCTATATCCTGCACAACGTGGTGTACGCGTCGGCGTCCTATCCGGTCGGCGCGCTGGGCGACCGGATCAGCCGGCGCGGCCTGCTGGCCGTGGGCTATGCGCTGTTTGCGCTGATGTGCCTCGGATTCATCGTGCTGCCCATCACCGTGGCGACGCTGGCGCTGCTCTTCGTGCTGGCCGGCGTCTACATTGCCATCGTCGATGCGATGGAACGGGCGCTCGCGGCGGGCCTGCTGCCGGCAGCCCGGCGCGGAGTCGGCTACGGCGCACTCGGCATGGTCAACTCGATCGGCGATCTCACGTCCAGCATCGCCGTCGGCTGGCTCTGGGCCCGCGTGTCGGTCGACGCCGGGTTCGTCTACGCCGGACTGTTCACCTGCGCGGGAGCGATCATGTTGGCGCTCATACCCGGCACCCGATTCGTCGCACCGGATGCCACCGCGTGACGCTGACCGACGTGCAGCAGCGACACATCGCCACCACGCTCAGGCATGTCGATCGCCTGCTGGCGGAAGTGGAGGCCCTGCCGCCCGATTCCGACGAGGCGACGGATGCGTCCAGCGAGCTCCCCGCGATGCAGCGGGCACGCATGCAGGCCGCCATCGGCCGGATCCGCCGGGAGCTCGCCATGGCGCTCGACGAGCTCGGCATCGTGCCGCGCGAGACGGAGCGGTCGCCACGGCGCATCACCGAGACGGCGCTGCAATTCGCCGACATCGCCTTGTCCGAACTCAATGAACGTGACCTGCGCGGCTACGGGTCCATCGACCGCCACACCGCCGAGCAACTGGCCAGCGTCGTGGCCCGGTTGCGGGAACGGGTGCATGAGGCACTGGCGCAAGTGCGCTGACCGGCGGCCGCTGACTTGCTCGAATCGCCTGCTCCCGCGTAGAATCCCTGCCGCCGGGTGATGGAGCTCACCTCGAACCGCCGTGCATCGGCTGATGGCTCCTACGGGTTTCGTTGCGAGAGGAGATGCCCGTGCCCTGCGCCTGCCATGCCCCACCGCCCGTATATGCATCGTTGACCGCGCACCGATGTGCGGGTGCCGCATGAGTCGCCCGCTCGACGTCATTGTCTCGGTGGCTATCGGCGGCGCGATCGGCAGCGTCGCCAGGTACCTGCTGACCGGTGCGGTCGCGAGCCGCCTCAACACCACATTTCCCCTCGGTACCCTGATGGTCAACGTGGTCGGCTGCGTGGCCATCGGCATGCTGATGCACGTTGCGCTCAACCTGCCGCAGGCGTCGCCGGCGGTGCGCGCCTTGTTGATCACGGGTTTATGCGGCGGCTTCACCACCTTCTCGACCTTTTCGTGGGAAACCATGGCGGCGATCGAAGAAGGTGAGTTCGCTCGCGCAGCCTGGTATGTCGGTGGCAGTGTCGTGCTCGGCCTGCTGGCGGTATGGGTCGGTCGCGAAGTGGCCGGCCTCGCCCTCAACTCGCTGCGCGGAGGTGCCGCATGACTGTCGCCCCGATCCCGAACCAGACCGGTGCGCCGGAAACCGGTGAACGGGTGCTGATGCGCATCCACCTGGGTGAGCGCGACCGATGGCACCGCAAGTCCCTCTATCAGGCCATCGTCGAGCTGCTGCGCGAGCGGCACTATGCTGGCGCCACGGCGTACCGCGGCATCATGGGCTTCGGGGCCAGCGCCCGCCTGCGCACCGATGTGCTCGAGGTACTGTCGCTCGACCTGCCGATCGTGGTGGAGTGCGTCGACACGGCCGAAAAGATCGATGCGATCCTGCCGGAACTCGACCAGATGATCGGCGGTGGCCTGATCACGCTCGAAAAGGTGCAGGTCCGGTTGTACCGTCCGGACACGCGCCGAAGCTGATGCGGCAGTGGCCGGGATGACAGCGCGCTGCAACGGTGTCGCCGCTTTGGGAATTCGTACGCAACAGCACGCCGCCCCCGCTGCTCCCGCGCAGCCACCCGATTATGATTTTCCCCCGCCATGACCGCCATCCACGAGCGCGACACCGACACGATCCGGCGTGATCCGCGCCGCGTGCAGGCGGTGCGCGAACTGGCGCTGCTCGACACGCCGCCGGAAGAGACCTTCGACCGCCTGACGCGACTCGCGGCCCAGCTGGTCGGTGCCTCGGCGACCTTTATTTCGCTGGTCGACGACCGCCGCGATTTCTACAAGAGTTCGTACGGGTTTCCCGAGCCGCTCGTGAGCACGCGCCAGCTCGAAGGCGCCACGTTCTGCCATTACGCGATCACGTCGCGCCAGCCGCTGGTGCTCGACGACGTCTCGACGATTCCGGTGCTCTGCGACATTCCGAGCGTCCACACGTTGCGCGTGCGCGCGTACGTTGGCGTGCCGCTCGTCGACGACGTCGGCGAAGTGGTCGGCAGCTTCTGTGCGGTCGACACCAAACCACGGCAGTGGACCGCGACGGACGTCCAGGTCCTCACCGAACTGGCCGAATCGGCGTTGCGCGAGATGCGCATGCGTGCGGCGGTGCGGGAAGCGGGGCGTCAGGCGCACAAGGCCCAGCGCGCGGTCCGCGACCGGGAAGAATTGCTCGCCGTCGTGGCGCACGATCTCCGGACCCCGCTGGGCGTGATTGCCAACGGGACACACGTGCTGGGTCAACAGCGGCTCGGCGACCCGGCGGCCGAGGTCCTCAACAGCATTCGCGCCGCAACCGGCCAGATGGCCGGATTGATCAACGACCTGCTCGACATCGCCACGTTCGACGCGGGCAAGTTGACGCTGCAATGCCAGGCCGTCGGCGCCACCACGCTGCTCCACGACGCGGCCGCCATGCTCAACCCCATTGCCGAGCGGAATCGGGTGGCGGTGCGCGTCATGGCGAGCACGGCGCTGCCGACGGTGTGGGTCGACTACGAACGCGTGCTGCGCGTATTCTCGAACCTGGTCAGCAACGCCATCAAGCACAGCAACGTCGGCGGCGTGGTGTTGCTCACCGCGCGGCACGACGGCGCGGTGGTCCGCTTTGCCGTCACCGACGAAGGGTCCGGCATGACGCCGGCACAATTGTCACGCGCGTTCGACCGGGTCTGGCAGGCGGAGCACCACAGCCAGCGTGGCCGCGGGTTGGGGTTGTCGATCGTGAAGGCGATTGTGGAGGCCCACGGCGGCGGCGTCACCGCCCGGAGCGAACCTGGGCGCGGCAGCACGTTCGAGTTCACCCTCCCCGTGACGCCGGCGGACGACGCCCTGGAGCGTTGACGGCGTCAGCGCGCCGCCGGTCGCAGCACCGATAGCGCGCCGGCCGCCCGTCGCACGCCGCTACGCAACCGATTGGCCGATCGCGCGCAGCATCTGCGCGAACCAGTCGGTTCGCGGATCGAAACGGCGGCCGCCGCGAATCCGGCCGAAGTCGATCAGCGTCATCGTACCGCCGTCATCGGCATCGCGGCCCGCCACGCCGGAGCGACCGTGCAGTGCCGCATCCACGGCCACGTCGACCGATTCGGCAATCAGCGCGAGGTCTTCGGCATTGGCCGGCGAAGACCGCGCGAAGTACCCGCTCTTCTGCACCAGCGTTTTCTCGGCACCGACCATCGCGGCAAACTGCTTGCCGAACCAGGCCCCGGGATTGATCGCATCGAGCTTGACATGGCCGAACGCGTCGCGGGGAACCGTGTCGCCCGCCGCCGTCATCTCGCGTACAATGCTCTCGACCCCGGCGCCCTCGGAGACGAACAGGTTCACGTTGCCCTGCGCATCCATGACGTGACGCAGCCGCGCCGCCTCGCCGGCGATGTCGATGTCCATTTCGGGCAGGTAGACGCCGTGCACGTCCCAGCGCTCGCGCGACAGTCCGAACTCGGGCACCGTGGCCCGCGCCGCGAGGCGATCGCGATAACGTGCCGCGGTGGCCGCGGTAAGCCATCCGGACGCACGGCCCATCACTTCGTGAATCACCAGCATCCGCGGGTTGGCGCTGTGCTCCGCCGCGACATGCTCGAAGAAGATGGCACCCGCGTCGGCCGCGGTGGCGGCGCCGAGCGTCTGAACGATCGGCTCGACGTCATTGTCCACGGTCTTGGGCAAGCCGATCACCGTGAGCGGATGTCCCTGGCCGCCGAGAAACGCCGCCAGGTCTGCGGCGGCGGTGTTGGTGTCGTCGCCGCCGATCGTGTGGAGGACGTCGATGCCGTCGGCGCGCAGGCGATCGGCGGCAACCTGCTGGGGATCCTGGCCTGGCTGAATCAAGCCGCGCTTGAGGCAGTCGGCCGTGTTGGTGAGCTTGACGCGACTGTTGCCGAGCGGCGAGCCGCCCCACTCCTGCAGTCGCTCGGCATGCTGACGCACCAGCGGCGTCACGTCGAGTCGATCGCCGGTGAGCAACCCGCGATACCCATCGCGATAGCCGGTGATGGCAATGTCCGGCGCCACCGCCGTGTAGCGTTCGATCAACATCCCGACCGCCGCCGAGAGGCACGGCGCGAGGCCGCCGGCGGTGAGAATGCCGACCCGGCGGGGTGCGGTCATGGCACGCCTCCCCGCACCGCGACATGCGCGATCACATCGCCCTCCTGGATTCGTTCGGCCACGTCGCGTCCCGCGGTGATCTCGCCGAAGACCGTGTAGTCGTGGTCGAGCCGGGGATTGTCGACCAGGTTGATGAACCATTGTGCGTCGCCGGTGTCGCGACCGCGCGTCGAGATCCCGACCGTCCCCCGCGCCTGCGCGCGCGGCGTCAGTTCATCGCGCATGAACTGGCGGTCGCCGGCGTATTCCGACGCATCGGGACCGCCGCCCTGGACCACGAAATCAGGTTCCACGCGATGGAAGACGTGACCGTCGTAATAATGCGCACGCGCAAGACGCACCACGCGCGCTACCGTCGCCGGCGTCTCGTCGGACAGCAGCGTGATCACGAACGATCCGCCACCAGTCGAATCGGCCAGTGTGACGACCAGTTGCGGACGCACCGCGAGGGACATGATGCCGGCCAGCGGCGCCCGCTCGATCGGGAGTGGAACCGGCTGGCCGTTCCCCCGGCCGGCGGCGCTCGCGAGCTGCGCCACGGTGGAGTCGAAGTCGCGACGATACGGCGCAAGCCGCACGGAATCCCGACCACCGGGCATGCCGCGCAAGGTTTGCAGTATCGCCACTCGCGGATCCCGGGTGTTCTCGCTGCGAGTGGCCGTGAGTCGCGCCAGCGCGCGCCAGAGCGCGGGCGCCGCGGCGGGATCGGTCGACCCCCGCAGGGCAAGCGCCGCGGCGCGCGCCGCCTGATGACCGTCCGACGCCAGCACCGCGATGTAGATCGCGTCGGCATCGTGGCCGCGCCAGCGGTGCAGCCCATCGACCGCGGCCTCATCGACGTTGTGGTCGGCATCGCGTGCCAGATGATCGAGCGCCGCGACGTCGCCGGTCACGGCGGCGGCACGTGCAGCGTACAGCCGCTCTTCCCAGCGCGCGGCGCGCATCTGCTCGTCGATGAATGGCCGTGCCGCCGCCGAATCCACCTTCGCGAGCGCGACGAGCGCGTGCGACGGCTCCTGCCAGGCATGCGCCGGCAATCCGCTGCGCCGACGGGCGATGGTGGCTACCAGCGCGGTTGTGGCGGCGGCCGCATCCGCACACGGCGCCCCCAGTCCGTCGAGCGCCGTCAGGCGCACGTACATCACGGCATCGCGCGTCGCGTCGACGAGGGGCGCGCAATCGATCGCGGCGCGGCCCTGACGCGAGGCGGTGATTGCGGCGATCCGTACGATCGCGCTGGCGTCGTGCAGTCCGGCCGCGATCATGGCCGTGCGCACCGCGCTGTCCATCCGGGTCGATCCCGCGATTGCCAGCCTGCGCACCTGCGCATCCGGGTCGCGAACCGCGGTCTCCAGCAATTCGTCGGTGGCGACATGGGCCGTTGTCAGTGCCAGCAGCGCCATTCGCTGCGTTGCAGGACCAACCGTCGGCTGCAGCGCAACCCGCTGCAGCGCGGCCACACTGGCCGGACTCAGTTCGCCCCGCGCCCCGAGCCAGCCGGCAAGGGCGTAGAGGCCACGGGCCGCGCCATAGCTGGGATCTTCAGTCAGCCGATCGGTGATTGCCGTCTCGGCACGCGTCTCGGCCGCCACACTCGCGAACGGGAACCGGCCGAGTTCGTTCGCCTCGACCGCGGCCGCCTCGGGATCTGTCTCGCGAATCAAGGCTGCGATCAGCGAGTCCGCGTCGGCATCGGTCCGCGGGTCGCCATGGTCCGGCGCCCGGGTGACCACGATCGTCTGTGTGATCGCGGCGGCAGCGGTCGCGCGGACGGCGGCGACCGTGTCGCGCAGGATCGGAAGCAATTGCGGTACGAGGTCCTCGCGCTGCAACCGACCCGCGGCCCGCACCGCGACGCGGCGGAGCATCGTGTCGGGACTGCCGAGCGCTTCCACGATCGGCGCGATCCCATCGGGCCCGTGCCCGCGTGAATCCTCCGCCACCAGCAATCGCTGCAACGGCGACTGGCCCGCCGCGCCGACGGCTATCGTGCTGCACGCCACGAGCGCGCACCACGCGCCGCGGGTACTCAATGCATTGCCCCGGCCGCGCGCTGCGCCCCCGGCTTCCGCAACAGGAACACCGCCGGGATCACGCAGGCAAAGCAGATCAGGATCAACCACCAGCAGTCGTTGTACGCCAGCATCGACGCCTGGCGCATCACTTCGCCATCCATGATCGCATGCGCCGTCTGGTGGGCCTGGACAATCGAGCCGCCATGCTGCATCATCGCGGCGGTGAGCCCGTTGTACCGCTGGTCATACAAGGAACTGCCGGGATAGAAATTGGTCACCAGATCGGCGCGATGAATCGCGATGTGACGCGTGAGGTACGCCACCAGCACGGCGATGCCGAACGACCCGCCCAGCTGCCGCGACAGATTGATCAACCCCGATGCCTGCTGCGCTTCGGCCGGTTGAATGCTGCCGTACGCGGCATTGTTGATCGGTGTGAACAGCAGGCCGAGTGCGGCCCCGCGGATGATCAACGCCCAGCGCGCGTCGGCCTCGCCCGACGCGACCGTAAGCTGGCCGAGGGTGTGCATCGCCAGCAGCATCAGCACCATGCCGCAAAGAATCAGCACCCGCGCGTCGGCCTTGGGTTTGGCGCCGTTGAGCAGGATGCCGCAGACGATCGCCAGCACGCCGGTCGCAATGCCGCCCGGCATCATCGCCAGGCCGGTCGACGTCGGGGTGAAGTCGAGAATCGTCTGCGTGAACAGCGGAAAGAGGAACGTGCCGCCGTACAACCCGAACCCGAGCATCACGAACAGGAAGATCGACGCGGCGAGGTCGCGATTCTTGAGCACGTGAAAGTCGATCACCGGATGCTTGTTCCGCTTCGACAGCTCCCACGACACCATCGCGACGAGCGCCACGACGGATACGACCGACAACAGCAGAATCGTGGAATCGGCAAACCAGTCCTTGCGATTGCCTTCCTCGAGCACGTACTGCAGCGAACCGACCCCGGCAATGAGCAGGCTGATACCGAGCCAGTCGACCGGATTGCGGTTGCGCTTCTGCGCCGGCGGATCGTGCAGAAACTCCGACACCAGGAACGCCGCCGTGAAACCGATCGGGATGTTGATGAAGAAGCACCAGTTCCAGGTGTAGTTGTCGGTGATCCATCCACCCAGCGTGGGGCCGAGCGTCGGGGCCATGATCACGCCGAGGATGAAGATCGCCTGCACCATCCCCTGTTCCTCGTCGGGAAAGATCTGGCGCAGCGTGGCCTGCGCGGTCGAGAGCAGCGCGGCGCCGCCGGCGCCCTGCAGCAGACGCCAGACGATGATCTCGCTCAGGCTGTGCGAGGTGCCGCACAGGAACGATGCGACGACGAAGATGATGATCGACGCCGTGAGATACCGCTTGCGTCCGAACACCTCGGTGAAGAAGGCCGTCATCGGCAGCACCACGACGTTGGCCAGGATGTACGACGTGCTGACCCAGGCGATCTCCTCGCGAGTGGCGCCGAGGTTGCCGGCCATCTGCGGAAGCGCCACGTTGATGATCGTGGTATCGAGGATCTCCATGATGGCCGCGGTGATCAGGCCGAGCAGGATGAACCAGCGATACTTGTCGACGTTGAGATGCGCACCGGCCTGCGTCGCAGCCGGGGCGGCGGTGTCGTCCGCCGTGGTCGATGGGGCCGTCATGCGGGCGGGGTCCCGGGACCGGAACAAAGTTCAGTCATGAATGAAATTGGCGGCAGCGGGGTCGAGACGGGAGGGGGTGGGCCGCGGTGACCATATTTCATCGATGAATCACCCTCCCTCGGGCCATTGCGATGGCCAGCGCTTCTTCAATCCGGCAGGCACCAGAAACCCATCCGTCGCCGATTTGTGGCGTCTGCTGCGGTCGCCCCGGGCCAAATGGCCCAAGGTCGTGCCGGTGTCTGGCCCAGCGCCCCCTTGCCCTCGGCGACTCGGCGGCGATCGTGACCTTCATCGGCCATTCCAGCACGCTGATCCAGACGCGGCACGGCACCCTGCTGACCGATCCGGTCTACTCGCAGCGCGCCAGCCCGGTGCAATTTGCCGGACCGCGCCGGGTGCGCCAGCCCGGCGTGCGGTTCGAGGACCTGCCGGCGATCGACCTCGTGCTGTTGAGTCACAATCATTACGACCATTGCGATCTCGCCACCTTGCGCCGCGTGCAGCGCCGCTGGAATCCGCGCTTCGTCACACCGCTTGGCAACGAACGCCTGCTGCGCAAGGCGGGCGCATCGCGTATCGAGTCGCTCGACTGGTGGCAGACCACCCACGACTCGTCGCTGCCGATCACGGTGACGCCGGCGCAGCACTTTTCGGCGCGCACGCCGTTCGACCGTAACCGGATGTTGTGGGGATCGTTCGTGATCGACGCCCCGGGTTGTCGGATCTATTTCGGCGGTGACACGGGCTACGGCGACCATTTCCGGGCGGTCCACGAACGCTGCGGCGACATCGACCTGGCGTTGCTGCCGATCGGCGCCTATGAACCGCGCTGGTTCATGCGCGCCATTCACATGGACCCGGTCGAGGCGGTGCGTGCGCACGGCGATCTGGCCGCAGCGCAGAGCGTCGCGATCCATTTCGGCACCTTTCAATTGACCCCCGAAGCGATCGACGCGCCGGTCGTGGCACTCCATCATGCGATGGAAGCGGCCCATCTGGCGCCCGACGCATTCCGCGTGCTCGAGTGCGGGGAGTCGGTGCGGGTGGGTCAACGCGACTGACCGTTCGCCGGACCCGTGCCGTCCGCCGCTGGCGATGTCCGGCCTTTCGTCAAACCGGCCCGACCATGATCTTGCGTCATGGCCCTGTCAGCGTACGACAACGTCGCCAACGCGACTGCAGCCCGTGACCTGATCAGTCGCCGCCTGTTCGCGAGTGCGCTGATCGGACTCGGCGGGCTGATCTTCTGGCTTGGTGACATTCCGCTGTCCGGGCAACCGGGGCCGACGATCGTCACGGGTCGCACGGTGTTGGCCGGTTGCCTGTGCGCGGTGCTGTGGCTCTGTGCACTCGGCGTGTGGCGCCGGCAACCGTGGGCCATCGCGACGTGGACGCTGCTGGCGTTCTCGACGCTCTGGTGGCTGGGGTTCAAACTGCCGCCGCTCCTCACGACCCCGACCGTCGAGCTGACCTGGCTCGAGTGCGGCATGACCGGGATGGTCGTCCTCGCCAGTGTCGTCGTGCAGCTGCAGCGCCGGCGTCAGCGCTCCCCGGACGGGCTGAACCGCACCGAAGAGCATGTCGAACGGGCGCTTCCTTTCCTGTACGGCGCGGCATTGCTGCCGATCGGGCTGTCACACTACTTCTATCGCGACATCAGCGCGGGCATGGTGCCGCATGGGCTGCCCTTCCCGATGTTCTGGGTCTACCTCGGCGGACTGGGTCACTTTGCCGCCGGGCTCGGGATCCTCTTCAACGTGCGCCGTCGACTGGCCGCCGTGCTGGAAGCGGCGATGCTCACGGCCTTCACCGTGCTGGTCTGGATTCCCGCCGTCGTATCGACCCCATCCGATCCGTCCCAATGGTCGGAGCTGGTGACTTCCTGGCTGATCGCGGCCGCGGCGTGGGTCCTGGCGGCGCAACTGGTATCCACGGTGGGGCGGCGCCCGGGCGTCGTTCGTGCCGACACAGCCTGAGACCGATCCGTAACCCGCCTTCGTAACGCTTCCGGGCGGCGGATCTGTCCGGTCAATAGGTGCCTGATCGACTTCTGCTGTCGGAAGCAGCCGAAAAGTCGATCGACTTCCCAACGCTGAAGCCGGCCTACACGGCGCTGCGCGTTGACGATGCGGGGCGCGTGTGGGCGGAGCGCTCCGCCGCGGACACGATGCCGCACCGCTGGGACGTGTTCGATGCGTCCGGCAAGCCTCTCGGCGACGTGACAGTGCCGGCGCGATGCAGTGTGCTGCAAGTGGACAAGGGCCTGCTGCTCTGCCGCGCCGCCACGGACGCCGACGACGTCCAGACGGTTCGGGTCTACCGGCTTGCGCCGTAGCGGCTGCACCTGACGCGACACGAACTACCCGGTGGCGATTACCAGCCTGCCGTCCCGCGGGTCAGAATCGTGCGAGAGCTTTCCGCGCCAAGGTCTCTTCCATCGCCACGAGCTGGTCAAGCGTCGCCGTGCGATGCTCGCCGAGCACCACGGTCACGCTCAAGGCGCGGCTGCCCTTGCGCACGACGACCTTCGCGTAACTTCCGCCGCCGACGTAGTACGCCTCGTCACCCAGTCCGGTGACCGCATGCGGGCCCATGTTCTTTTGGTTCTGAAACGCGACTGTGTTCATTACCATGAGAGTGACGGACGGCACGCTCCCGTCATAGCCGGTATCGGCCGAGAAGTAACAGACGGCATTGCTGCCCAGGTACGGTTTGCCGGGCCGTGATGTGATGTCCAGCGTGGCGCTCACCTCGGCGGCGGTAAGCAGGGGACACGCCTGGTTCGTCGGTGGAGTTTGTCCAGGCAACGGTAATGCCGCGAACGTCGCGACGAGAACCGCGCCAAGCGCTGTCCGGATCGGGCGCATGCGACCTCCCTGGGACTGGGTTCGGATGCCGCAATTTCGCGACCGATCGAATATTGGCGCGACAGCACGCGCCGTCAAGAACGACAAGGAGACGACTCATGCTCGATGCCCTGCAGCAGTACCTTCACGGCCGCCGAGCACGCGAGACCCGGAGTCAACACCGGGTCGAATCAGTCGGAGTCGACGCGAAGCATCTCGGTCACCTCAACCACCAGCGCCACGTGCACGACCGCAACGCGAGACCGCGCACCATGAATATCCGCCCCTGTCTCCCCGCCGATCACGCCGAGTGGCAGCGCATGCGCTCGGCGCTGTGGCCCGACCAGACCGGCGCCGACATGGATTCATGGCAGCCCCGGCCAGATGCCGTAACGCTGGTCGCCGGTGCCGGCCCGGGCTGATCCGGCAGGTCATGCGTGATACGCTGTACGGCGTGCCCCGCATCGTTCAGTTGACGCTGCCCGAGGTGCCGAACGTCCGGATCGACGCACCCTCGCTGCAAAGCGATGGGCCTCCGGATGTACCGGTCAGTGTCACGCCCCAGTTGAGCGCTCCCGTCGGCATGTTGAAGTTCGCGGACCAGCCGTCGACATGGCTGAAATCCGGTGGAGCAAGCACCACATCGGATTGACCGAGCCAGCCAAACGATGCCGTTACCGACATGTCGATCCCCTCGCCGATTCCGAACGCACCTCCGGCATAGCCGAGCTGCGCCGACGTGTGATAGTCGGACGGCAGGGTGAAGCTCGCCTGCACCAGTCGGAAGGTGTCGGGCTCGGCGATCGACACGGCAGTCACCACCGGGATCGCGCCGAGCGCGACAGCCGCCGATCCCAGCGAGTGCCTGGACAACTGCACCGTGCGCGCCTGCCCACCCGGCTTGAACGTCGTGACCGAGACGGCATTGAATTCACCAGCCGCCTGCTCGGAATCCGGGATCTCGGGGAACGGCTGCGGCGAGGATGTCGCCGACAAATCGAATCCTGATCCGAACAGCGGGGAGGGCGTGCAGCCCGGGCCGCTGAGGTAGCTGACGCCGAAGCTGAACGTCTCACCGGACACGAAGCCGCTGATCGCGACACTCCCGGTGTCGGCTGGAAAGCCCTCGGTGCTGTCGAAGTTGACTCGCAGTGTCCCGCCGTTCGGGATGTCCTGATTGCGACGGATGACTCCACGATCATTGGCGGGCGTGACCGAGTCGGCGCGAAAAGCCACCAGCAGTTGCGGGCCCGAGGGCACGTTCTGCATCAGGAATGTGGAATCGCTGGGAAAATGGTAGTCAAAGAAAGCCCCGGCGCCGCCATACGTGACCGACGCCGCCTGACCGGCGTGGATGCCCCCCGCGCTACCCGTCAATGACCCACCCGATGGCGTGGCGGACGTGCATGCCACAATTGGTCCCGCCGTCAGCTCGGCCTTGGTCATCAGCATGACGCGCTCGACAGTGTCGATCGGGAACGATCCCGCGTTGCTCAACACCCAGGCCACGCCGCCCTTCGAACTGCTGATGTTGACGCGATAGATCGGACCGGGCTGCGGCACGTGCGTCCACGGTCCGGTGCCGTCCTGATATGCCACCCACTCCACCTTGGTGGGAAAACACGCGGAGAAGTCGATGGCCACGTTGGGCTGCGGAGCGGCGGAGATCGTCACGGCCAGCGGCGCCGTTTGCTCGGCCAGCCCTGCGGCGGTGGCATGGATCGTCAGTGGAT
This sequence comes from uncultured Gemmatimonadales bacterium, assembly GCA_963796635.1. Lineage (GTDB taxonomy): Bacteria > Gemmatimonadota > Gemmatimonadetes > Gemmatimonadales > GWC2-71-9 > Palsa-1233. Next base: position 260,072 of record CAWCMH010000001.1, on the reverse strand, counting down.
AGACCTGGGCCGGAAGGTTCGCATCGGCCACGAGCGAGAGCGTGTCGCTTGACGCGGTGGTGCTGGTCGGCGAGAACTGGGACGCCAGGCCGGACGGTGCGCCGGTCAACGCGAAACTCACTGCGCCGACAAATCCCCCGGTGCGGGCGATCGCCACCACGACGGAATCGTGCGATCCCTGCTCGAACGTCAACGACGCCGACTGTGGCGTGATGGAGAACGCCCCCCCGGACTGAGCCGTGGTGACCATGAGCGTGAACGTCATGGTCACCGCCGCAACGCCGTTGCCGGTGGCTCGCAGGGTCAATGGGTACGTCCCGGCGGCCACGGTCGCCGCAACTGTGATCCCCACCGGCACCGTGGTGGCCGCGCCGAGCGTGCTACTCGATCCCACCGATGCGGAAATACCGCTCGGCGGCGCCTGCACATCGACCGACACCGCTCCACCGAATCCGCCGCTGCTGGTGATCGTTGCGGTGACGGTCGTGGAACCGCCCTGCTGAACGGTGGCGCTGGTCGGCGTCAGCGCCAGCGCAATCGATTCGGTGCCGGTCGCCGAGCCGGAGGGCTTGCAGGCCGATGGCACGGCGGACGCCGCGATCGCCAGTATGACGGCACCGCGAACGAGGTACCGGGTGGCAGCTCGCATGACACACTCCATCGTTGCGATGGCCGGAAGCGAGGCAGGCCTTCCGGCCAACTCTTCACGAACCGATCGAACGCATTGCCGTAATCGGGGCCGTCATGATCCGCGGGTAACGGTCACATCGTAAATCATCAACGAGCCGTCTTCCGCCGTCACCGCAATGTCGATCAGGTTCGGGCCAACCGTCAACGATTGCGCCGCGCTCGCCACCGCGCGGCCGAAGCCTGCGAAACAGACGTTAACTCCAATTTGCGATTGGCGTACTGTTCAGGGGCAAATGAGTGGCCCCGACGCGGGGGGCCGTGCGCCGGCCGGCGGTCGCCGAGCCGTCGCTGTAGCGACGCCGGCCACGGTGTCACGCAAGACTCATTGCCAACCTTGTCACCGATGCCGGCGGAAAGCGATATACCCCGCCCACATCTCGAGCGGGCACGTCGACGGTGGCAGGCACGACGGTATCCGGCTGGTCGAACGTGTTCACGTCGTGCACGCTGCGCGCCGTGAGCGTGGTGGCCCGGCTGCCGGTGATCGTCGCACCGCGCACCGCGATCTCGGTGTCGCGCGGTGCGGTCAGCGATGCATTGGTCACCGTGAGCGTGAGCTGGTTGCCACGACGTGATGCCGAGCCGTTCAACCCCCACAGCTTCTGTGGCGCGGTGCCGGCGGTCCACGTTACCTCTGGCGCCGACACCAGCGTCCGCACCGATTGCGCGCCCTGATGGGCGGCGTACATCGCGAACACATGATACGTCGGCGTGGTGACGAACTTGTCCTCGTGCGCAAAGAACAACGAGTGGATGCAGTTGATCAGTTGCGCCACGTTGGCCATGGCGATCTTGTCGGCGTGTCGGTGAAAGATGTCGAGCGTGAGTCCGGTCACGAGCGCATCGCGGATGGTCGACTGGGACTCGAACAGGTGACTCGGGTCGACGATCGGCGCGTTCTTGTGCCAGGCGCCCCACTCGTCGACCACCAGCCGCATGCGGTGCTGTCGGTCGAGGTGCTGCACCACCTCCCAGATCGAGGTCACGATCGATTCCATCCGGTCGGCGCTGGCGAGCAGGTCGTACCAGCCCCGGTCGTCGAACGCGATCGCATCGTCGCCGGCGCCGGGCGCGCTGCAGTAGTGGTGCATCGACAGACCCCAGGCACTGCCGACTGCACCGCGGTCGGCTAGCGCGGTGAGGAGCCGCCGCGTCCATTCGACATCGCCGCCATTCGGTCCCGACGCAATGAACGCCAGGTCGACGCCGAGCGTTGGCACCGAGCCGGTGAAGCGGCGAAATTCTTCGGCGTATTCCTCGGGGGTGAAGTCGCCGCCGCAGCCCCAGGCCTCGTTGCCGACGCCCCAGTAGCGCACGCCGTAGGGGTCGCGGTCTCCCGCGTCGGCGCGCACCGTCGACCACGTCGTGTCACCGGCGGGGGCGTTGCAGTACTCCAGCCACTGGTCGAACGCCATCGCGGGCAGCGTGCGCACGTTGGCCGCGAGATACGGTTGCGCGCGGATCAGCCGGCAGAAGCGGGCGAATTCGGTCGTACCGAAGGCATTGGGGTCGTATTTCGCCGGGCCGCCGGTCACCTGCTGCAGTCCGGGATCGCCGGCCCAGAAGTTGGTACGCACGGGACGCTTGTCGCGCGGCCCGACGCCGTCACGCCAGTCGTACGAATCCGCAAAGCAGCCGCCGGGCCAGCGCACCACACTCGGCTTGATCGCCTGCATCGCGTCGACCAGCGCCTTGCGCACGCCGCCGATGTTGGGCACCGGTGAATGCTCGCCGACCCACACGCCGTCGTAGATCACGCCGCCCAGGTGCTCGGTGAAATGGCCGTAGAGCTCGGGCGCGATGGTGGCGATCGGTTCGTCGAGCAGGATCTCGATGTGCGAATCCGCCAGGCGCGACCGCGGCGTGCGGGCCCTGGCGCGGGCCACGTCGGGCAACAGGATGGTCGCGGCGCCGGCCGCAGCGACGCGGACAAAGTGGCGGCGAGGCATGTCGGGCATGGGTGGCTCGCGGGTCGGGGTACGGCAATCGTCGCACCGGTCGGCCCGGCAGGCAAGCGGCCGGTCGGCCGGGGGCTGCGGAATGGCGATTTTGCCGTACATTCTGCCGCCTTCCACCTCAGCCCGAGGGATCCATGATGGTCCATGCACTATGGCTACCGGTGTTGCTGTCCGCGGTCGCAGTGTTCGTGCTCAGCTCATTGATCCACATGTTCACCAAGTGGCATGCGGGCGACTACCGACGCGTGCCCGATGAAGACGGCGTGATGCGCGCGTTGCGACCATTCGGGATTCCCCCCGGCGAATACATGGTGCCGCGAGCGGGCTCGACCGCCGCGATGCGCTCGCCGGAGTTCCAGGCGAAGATTGCCGAGGGCCCGGTGCTGGTGATGTCGGTGTGGCCCAACGGGATGATGGCGATGGGCAAGGCGATGACGTTGTGGTTCATCTACGCGGTGGTCGTCTCGGCGGCGGTGGCGTGCCTCGCCGGCGTGACGGTGCCGCGCGGCGCGGGATCGCATCACGTCTTTCACGTGACGGCATTCACGGCATTCCTCACCTATGCGGGCGCGCTCTGGCCGGCGTCGATCTGGTTTCACAAGCCGTGGGGGACGACGGTGCGGGCGACGATCGACGGGCTGCTCTACGCGATCGCGACCGGGCTGATCTTCATGTGGCTGTGGCCCGCCGTGTGACGGCGGTGAGAGTGTCACCCTGAGCGAAGCGGTCGCTGCGCTCAGGGTGACATTGGGGAGCGTGTGACCGAAGGACATCACCCTCACCCTGGAGACGTCATGCGGCGCGTTGCAGACGTGGTCGGCCTTTCGGTGCTTTTTGTCACGATGCTCGCCGCGCTTCCGTCGCGCGCGCCAGCACAGCTGGTGTCGCTCGGCGTGATGGCCGGCGGGTCGCTGTCGACGTTCACGGGCAATACCGTGTCGGACGTGAAGCGTTACGCGACGTTCATCGGTGGCGCGTATATCCGGATTGGCCTGGCCGGCTTCGCCATCCAGCCGGGCGTCTACTACACCGAAAAGGGCGCGCAGACAGACGCTGGCACCCAGGCGGTCAACCCCACGACGAAGCTCACGGATCTCGAGATTCCCCTGGTGCTCCGGATCTCCCTCGGCCCGCTGTACGTCGGTGCCGGACCGGCGGTCAGCATCAACCTGAACTGCAAGGTGACCGATTCTGGCGGCGTAGGCGACTGCGCATCGTTTGGCGGATTCGATGCGAGCTCGACCGAAGTGAGCGGGATCGCCGAAGCCGGGCTCCGCTTCGGCCACGTCTCGATCGGCGGCCGCGCCGATCTCGGCATCACTAACGCGTTCAAGCAGGACGTCGGAAGCCTCAACATCAAGACGCAGACAGTCTCGGCGGTGATCGCAATCACGTTCTGAGAGGCACAACGGCGTTGCCCACACGCACGAAGGGCCAGCTACGATCGCTGGCCCAAGGTGTTCCTGCTTCGCGCAGCGGCTAGAACTATGCCCGCTTGCGCCGGCGTCCCGCGGCAGTCAATCCAACCAGCCCCGTCGCGAGCAGCGTCAGCGTGGCGGGCTCCGGCGTGGTCGTAACGGGAACCGTGCTGATGTCCCACGCTGCATCGACACCGCCCGGATCATCGGCCCAACTCGCCCCGGAATCCGATGTGTACTCGAGCGAGTTCGTTGTCGCGTCGTTACCGGCCCAATCCCAGACAAAGGGGTTCCCGGTTCCCGAAAGCACAAACCAGTACGTGTGGCCAGGCGTGAGGAAATCTCCGCCCGCCGAGTAGACCGTCTGGATCTCACCGGGTTGGTAAGACACGGCACTCGTGAGCCCCGTCCATGACTCGAGCTCGACGGCAGAGCCCATCGTGGTACCGTCCCACAGCGACGCATCGAACGTCCCACCAGGTTCGGCATAGTATCCGACGGCAAACCGCAGCGCATCTACCTCGGAAGAGCCGGGGCCGCCGTATTGGAATCCTGAAGCGATCCATTGGGTGGTGGGGTCGGCCCAATCGCCGATGAAGTACCCGTTGGTGCCATCATAGCTGTCGCCAGCACCAAAGGTGCTGTAGATCGTCGTCTGTGCCGAGGCGGACTTGGCCAGCAGCATGACTGCCGCGACACATAGGGCGGACCCGGTGAGAACACACCGCACCAGCACTGACTTTGCGTTCATGGATTGAACTCCGTTGAGGGGTCAGCCACGATACCTGTACCTCATTCCGGAGTGGCCTGAGCATTTCCCATGCCCGCGTGTCGCACCACGAAACAGTACAATTGCGGGGGGTGTGCGCGTAGTCTTCCCCTGATCGGATACAGCGTGAGTTAGACTTTCCGTTGCTCAGGAGGAGCAATGCGGAAATCGAAGTTCACCGAGTCCCAGATCGTGGCGGTGTTGCAGGAAGGTCAAGCGGGGGTGCCGGTCGCGGAGATTCTCCGCAAGCATGGGATCAGCCGCCCGACCTATTTCAACTGGAAGGCGAAATACGGGGGCACGTCGGTGCCGGAGCTGCGGCGGCTGAAGGAGTTGGAGCAGGAGAACGCCAAGCTGAAGCGGATGTACGCCGAGCTGGCCCTCGAGAACGCGGCGATCAAGGACGTGCTCAGCCGAAAACTGTAGCGCTGTCCGCGCGTCGGGCCGTCGTGGCGATGCTGGTGCAGGAGCACGCGCTGTCGATCGTGCGGGCCTGCCAGCTCACCGGACTCTCGCGGACAGCGTGGTATCGCCCCGCCGCCGATCGATCGGCCAGGGATCAGCCGGTGGTCACGGCACTCCTGGCGCTCGTTGATCGGAACAGTCGGTGGGGCTTCGGGCTCTGCTACGAGCGGTTGCGCACGTTGGGGCACGCGTGGAATGCGAAGCGTGTGTACCGGGTGTACTGTGCGCTGCGGCTGAATCTGAAGCGCCGTGGCAAGAAGCGTGTGCTGACGCGGCCGCGTCTGGCGCTGGAGGCCCCGGCGGTCCTGAACCGGACGTGGGCGCTCGATTTCATGGGGGACACCCTGTACGACGGCCGGCAGTACCGCATCCTGAATGTGCTCGATGAAGGCAACCGCGAAGCGCTCGCGAACGAGATCGATATGTCGCTGCCGAGTGTCCGGGTGGTGGCACTGCTGGACCAGCTGGTGGCGATCCATGGCACGCCCGACCGCCTGCGCTGCGACAATGGACCGGAATTCATCGCAGTGGCGCTCGCCGCGTGGTGCGACGCGCACGGGGTCGAGTTGATCCACATCCAGCCCGGGAAGCCGAATCAGAACGCCTTCATCGAACGCTTCAACCGGACGTATCGCACCGAAGTGTTGGACGCTTGGGTCTTCACCTCGCTGGCCGAGGTGCGCCAGGTGACGGAGCAGTGGCGGGAGATGTACAACACGGAGCGGCCGCACAGCAGCCTCGGTGGCGTGCCGCCCCGCAGCTATTTGCCGAGGCCCATCGCGGCGTGAAAGTCTAGCGACGCACTGTGTCCTTGACGGGGGAGACTACGACGGTACTTGAGCGTCTTGAACTGCGCCTCCGAATACGGATTGTCGTTCGACACCGAGGGCCGCGAATGCGTCTTGGTCACGCCGAGATCGGCCAGCAGCAGCGCGACGGGCTTCGAGATCATCGACGAGCCGCGATCGGCATGCACGGTGAGTTGGTCGCGGACGATACCTTGTCGCGCGCAGCTCGTCCCGATCAAGAGCTTGGCGAGCGTCGCGGTTTCGCGCGGGGCGACCATCCAGCCGACGACGTAGCGACTGAACACATCGAGCAGCACGTAGAGATACCAGTAGGTCCACGTCGTCGGGCCTTTGAGCCGCGTGATGTCCCAACTCCACAACTGATTCGGCGCTGTCGCGAGCAACTCCGGCGCGGCGTAGACTGGCCCGTGCCGCTGGGTCCGCCGCTCCACGGTTTCGCCGTGCGCGGCGAGGACGCGGTACATCGTGCGCTCCGAACAGTGGTACGTCTGCTCGTCGAGGAGCGTGGCGTACACTTGCGCGGGCGCGAGATCGACGAAGCGCGGCGCGTGCAAGACCGCCAGCACCGTGTCCTGCTCGGTGGGCGTGAGGGCCCGCGCGACCGCGCGTCGCACGCGCGGTCCCTGCACCGCGGGGTGCCGGGTGCGATAGTAGGTCGCGGGCGCGACCTGCAGTGCCGCGCACATCGGGCGGACGCGGAGCCGCGGACGCTCTCCGACACGCGTTGCGATGGCGTCCATCAGCGTGCCGCGCTCGGCCCGTCGGCCGGCGGGAGTGGTCGACCGAGCAGCGCCGCGACTTTTTTTTGGAGATCCACCAAGGCCTCGGCGTGCTCGGCGCGGGCCAACGCCTGGGCCAAGGCGCGCTGGAGGGCGACGACCTGCTTGGCCTGCGGATCGGGCGGCACCGGCTTGGGACCACGACGGCGAGCGGGACCGGTGAGCTCCCCGCGTGCGGCGGCGGCCCGCCACGCGGCGAGGTGCGACGAATACAATCCCTCGCGCCGCAACAACGCGCCGAGCGCACCGGGCGCGGTACAGCGGGCGGCTTCCTCCAGGATCTGCTGCTTATACGCGGCGGTGAAACGGCGCCGACTGCGGTGGGTGGACACCCCCACATCGTGCACCAGGACGGGACTTTGAGCAAGAGACGACACCATCGGAACAACCTCGATCGCCCTCGTACACTAAACTACAGCAGGAGCGGTGTCTCACTCATGTTGGCAGAGAGGGTGCTGAATTCGAACCTTGGTTAGCCGTTTCACTCGCCCGTCCATGGAGTCTAAGACGATGAATTGCCGCGTCGTTGCAGATCGAACGATGACGAAGTGCGGATAGTGCACAACTCCCGCTAAGCGGTAGTTGTCCAAGTAGACGATCACGGGTCCCCATCGAAGTTGTCGAACAATCTTGCCGACATCGACGTGCCCCTTGAAGAACTTAACGCCAGCTAGGGGACGGCGACCGAGACGCACATAGTACCCCGGGTCTTCGACAAGAACGGCGAGCTGTTTGCCAAATTGTGCAGTGAAATATTCCAGCTGGCCGCTCAGGAAATTGAATTGCCATCCTGCCTCCCATATCGCCAACTCTCGTGCCTGGGTTGGTGCGACACCCCCGATAAGCAACAAGCACACAGCTAAGCATGTTTCGTAGAGGGTTTGACGATAGGGCTTCATACCGTGTGCGAGCACACACCAACGATAGCATAATACTCGTTTCACAGCATCTATCGAAGATCTACATCGAACAGCTTCCGCTCAGAACTGTGGTTAGTGGCTTCTCTAACGCCTTCTCGACGCCGGAGGGTCGCGTATCACCGTGGTAACCATACGCGATTCCCGAGCATTCGACCGTCCCGTCGCCAGCGAACAAAGTGAACGTCATGACTGCGCCGCCACCGTAGACCACGCGTGTCCCAGTGAATACGTTCGTCTTCGCGAACATCTCGCCGCCGGCTTCCAGCGCGTGCGCGGTGAGAAAATAAAGCGCTTTGAGATCCTCTGGCTTCGGGGACGATTGCCCATGCCAAAGACGGTAGGCAAGGAGGTCCCCTGCAAGGACTTGCTGAATGGGAGCACCGGGTTGCGGACTTACCAGCGATACTGCCGGTACCGGCGATGCGTTGTTTGCAGTGGCTGATGGAGTCAGCGCAGGAGCGCCGCCTGACTGGGCGGCGAACAGTCCTGCCTCGAACGCATCAATCAGTGTGATTTGTGTAACCATCGATGTCATGAGAGCGTGGATCGGCAACGTGTCTGGAAGCACAACTGCGGCGTTATCATCGGTGTTTCCACCCCCTCCTGCCTTTCCACCGGTCCCCACAGCGGAAGGCTTTGGGGCATCTGCGACGGCGTGGGCCACCGCAAACGAGCAGTCATTCATGGCAAGAGTAAGATCACTCCGCCCCTGCTCCAGCGTATTAAGTTCGATCTCTATGAAGGAGCTGTCGAGCCCGGAACTGCTCAACGCTCCCGGAGTATATGCGCTGGGAAGTATAACTGCGACATGCCTTGGTGCCGCGAGATCTCCTGCAAGTAACGCCTGCAATGGCGCATCCGTCATGGATTGTGCGGCCGGTGATACATTCTCGGATACTGCCGCTAGGCCCGCGAGTGTCTGAAGTGTCTGTGCAAGTGTTTGTACGTCCGTGGGAGATGGAATGGAAACCGCTGCCATGCGAGGCACTGGATGAACCGGCGCGGGACACAGGTCAGATGTGGCCTTCATGTCGACGAGCGCATCTGAGCGCTTCTCCAAGAACCGCAATTGCTCGATCGTGGCCCGCCACGCAAAGATTGCCTGAATGTCCGATGGCGTGGCGATGACTACGGTCGGACACCTCGACGAACACATAGGGTCTCCCACTTTAGTAAGAACTGCTTTCGCAACTGCGTTGGCCTCGCTCGCGAGGGCTTGATACGAGAAGAGTGTCGCCTCAATCACCGCGCTGCCCCCTGTGATGCCACTCTGCACTGGCGCGGTCGGAGCGCTCGAGGCCACTGCAGGCTGAGCTTGCTGTGGCTGGCCGTTTGGGGCACCCCCACCCGGACGTACTTGACCCCATGCGAGATCGAGAGGAGCAGTCGGGGACATCGGTAACAGATAGACCGAGGACATAGGTAACACTTCTCAAGTTGGTTTCATGCACCGAGGAGGTGCGTGATGCCGTGGAGAGTGGAGACCCCTATGTCGCAGCGGCAGGATTTTGTCGAGGCGTTTGCGCGCGAGCACTGGCAGATGACGGAGCTCTGTGCGCGGTTCGGCATCAGTCGAAAGACCGGTCACAAATGGTGGCGGCGATTCCAGGTCGAGGGCGCGGCGGGATTCGTAGAGCACTCGCGACGGCCGGTGACGAGCCCGACACTCTTGGATGGGGAGCTCGCGGCGCTGGTTGTGCGCACGCGGCAGGCGCATCCGACGTGGGGTCCGCGCAAGCTGCTGGCCTATCTCGCACGGCGGCATCCGCGACGCGACCCATGGCCGGTCGCGAGTACGGTGGGCGCGCTGCTCAAGCGAGAAGGGCTGGTGCGCGCCCGCCGGCGGCGTCCTGCGCCCGGCCATCCCGGGCGACCGACCACCCCGATGGACGCGCCGAACGCGCTGTGGACCGTCGATTTCAAGGGACAGTTTCGCTTGGGCACCGGCGCGTACTGCTATCCACTCACCATCGTCGATGGCTACTCGCGCTATTTGCTGGCGTGTCACGGCTTGCCGTCGACGGCGAGTGTCGGTGCGCGGAGCGTCTTCGAGCGGATCTTCCGGACGTATGGTTTGCCGGATCGCATTCGCAGCGACAACGGCACCCCCTTTGCGACGTGCGCGCTGGGTCGACTCTCGGCGCTCAGTGTGTGGTGGCTGAAGCTGGGCATCACGCCGGAGCTCATTCAGCCTGCGCACCCCGAACAGAATGGGCGGCATGAACGGATGCATCGCACGCTGAAGGCGGAAGCGACGCGACCCGCGGCCCAGACGCCCCGTGGTCAGCAACGTCGCTTCGATGCCTTTCAGCAGGACTACAACACGGAGCGGCCCCACGAGGCCCTCGGCCAGGAACCGCCGGCGCAGCACTACGTCGCCTCGCCACGCGCGTACCCACGGACGATCCGGAGCCCAGAGTACCCGCGCCACTACGAGACCCGGTATGTCTCGACCAACGGCGGCATCCGTTGGCAGCATCGGTGGGTGAACGTGAGCCACGTCCTGGCGGAGGAGTACGTCGGACTCGATGAGGTCGCCGATGGCATCTGGTCGGTGTATTTCGGCGACCTCTTGCTGGGGCGGCTGGATGAGCGAGATTATCGGATGCACGGCGCGCACAATCGGAACCGGATCTAACGCAGGTGTAACCGATGTCCTCGGTCCAACGTGTAACCCATGTCCTCAGTCTGTACCAGATGCGTGCTAACAAGCAGTAGTAGCACGATCGCGCCGAGCCGTCCCCCGGCACGGAGATCATCGTCAAAGGAGCGTGTACCTGATGATCTTGTGGTCGAGCTAAACATGGGAGCCATAGTGGGTCCTTTGCGAACTGGTCTCGTGGTTACGATCGTATCGTTACAAGGCATCTGCGGGCCATTGGGTGGCATTCCATGATCTCGGAACGCGTGTAGCCTGACGCCCGCGCCATACACCATGCGCTCTGGGATTCGACATTCCTGATTGCTCGCACGGTAATCCTCGCCTGCAATGACTGGCTTTGACCGCAAAGCGCTCTGCTGACCATTGGCCATCGCAGGCACATAGGATACGAAGAATTCCGGCGTCAGGGGAACTAGTAAAGCACCCAGGACCCATCTCACTAGGTGTTTCCCTAGTGGCCTCACGGGTTGTTAGGGAGTAAGCTGTGTCCTGCGAGCCACCAACGACCCACCTTGCTTCCAGGACAGCCCGATGCCCGACGACCCGCACTTCATCACTCCCCACGACGCCGCCCAGCTGACTGCACGGTGGCGCGACAGCCAGCCCGCAGGCGCGCTCAACGCCGGCCAGTTCGATCGCATCGCTTTCGATACCCTTCTCGGCCAGCCCGGCTGTGCCGGGATCCGCATCTACTTGGGCCTCAAACCCGATGACGGCAACACCGGAGAGAGTCGATGGACGTTCGTGCTGGTTGGCACCGATGCGAACGGCGACGATATGCTTGCCAATGGCGGCGGCACCGAAGAGCAGCCACTTCCATGTCCACCATTTTGTAGTCAGTCGAACAGCCTTAACGGCGGCACATAATCGGCATGATCAGGTCGGTGGACTGGAGCCTCGTCATTGAGTACGGAATGTCCGCGCTCGAACTGACCGGTTTCATCGTCGGGTCGGTGCGGTGGCGCCTGAGTAGACGCGGCCAACGCGCGATCACGCTGTGGTTTGGCTGTGCCGCCTTGTTGGACGCGGCATCATTCGCCGCGGCCCGGGTGGCACACAACAGCCAGACCATCGCCCACGTCTGGATCCTTATGGCCGTGATCTTCGCGCTCGAAGCGCTGGCGTCCTACCAACTCACCCGTCGCCGCGCAACGTTGATTCGCGCGCTCATGCTGGGCTACGCCGTGACCTGGGTCACGTTATTGCTCACCGTCGAGCCGGTCACGTCGTATTCGACCTACCTGAACCCATTGCATTCACTCGTCATTCTGGTGCCAGCCATCGCGACTCTTCGGCAGCGCGCGTGGTTTGGACGGGTAGACACGCTTGTCGATCCCGGATTCCTGATCGCGGCCGGGCTCTCGGGCTACGGCGTCGCATCATCGCTGCAGACACTGATGGTACAGCTGCTGATCCGCGACATGTTAGGGTATGTGGAGCGATATTATGCAATGTGCAATCTGCTGGCTTCACTGGCCGAAGTGATTCTCATCCGGGCACTGTTCCTGCCGTCCGCCGACTCGACGGGGCCGCAGCCGTGACGCCGGTTCATCACGAGAACGTCCTGCTCGCGATCCTAATCACCGGTTCGGTGGTGGCCACGCTCCTGGTGTGGTTGCTCATCGCGTCCGCAGTGGTGCAACGACGCCGGCTGCTGAAAGCCCGTGCCTTCCTCGGCGGGAGGTTGCTGACAGCCCAGGATGAGGAACGCGCCGCAATCGCCCGAGAACTGCATGATGACATCGTGCAGACACTGATCACGCTGACCCTGCAAGCGCAGGCCTGCGACCTGCCAGCCGTAACGGCAATGGCGGCGCGCCTCGATCAACTGGCGGACCATTTGCGCGGCTTCGCCCGCAGCATTCACCCCACCCTGCTCGACCACGTTGGCTTGGACGCCGCGATGCGCGACTTGGCCGTGACCCTAGGTGACCGCGAAAACATGACCGTCGACTACATCACCGGCTCGTTGTTCGATGGCGCGGCCCCGCCCCAACGGCTCGCCCTTTACCGGGTCGCCCAGGAGGCTCTTGGAAATGTTGCACGGCACGCAGGCGTCGATCGCGTGCGCATGGAACTGCGACAGGATCCCACAACCATAACTCTGATCATCGAAGATCACGGTTGCGGCTTTGACGCAAGTCGCCGGATCGCTGGGCCTGGGATCGGCATCGCTTCAATGCGGGAGCGTCTCGGCATTCTGGGCGGAAGCCTCCGGATCGAAAGCGCACCGCACAAGGGAACCCGGGTGGTCGCCATGATACCGCGGCCGGGGAAAGCCTCGTGACCCGGCCCACCGTCCTTGTGGCCGATGACCATGCGCTCATCGCTGAGGCACTTTCATCGTCGCTCGGCCGCTGGTACCAAGTGGTGGGCATCGTTACTGGACTCGATGGACTTGAAAGCGGAATCTCCCGCACGTCCCCTCAAATCGTTCTGCTTGATCTCGCCTTCGGCAAGGTCAGCGCGCTCGAGGCTTTGCCCCGTTTGGTGGCTCGGTATGCGGAAACACGGTTCGTCATTCTCACGGCGCACGCGGACCCGGTCCTCGCCGACGCGGCGCTGCGTGCCGGAGCCGTGGCATACATTGTCAAAGAATCCGCGCCGGCCGAATTGCGGATCGCGATCGACGAGGCTCTCGCCGGGCGAACCTATGTGACGCCGATGATGCAACGCCGGGGCGCGGGTGGTGGCGCGTTTCCGGATGCGGCCAGTCCCATCCACCTGTCGGAACGCCAGCGCAGCGTGTTGGCGCGCCTCCGCTCCGGCCACTCGTATGCCAACATCGCCGCCGAGTTCGACATTTCGACCAAGACGGTCGAATATCACGTGGCCACGCTCACGCGGCGACTGGGGATTCATGGCAAAGCCCAGCTGATCCGCTGGGCCGAGCGGCAATTTCGCGATGAGCAAGAGTAACCAGGATGCACCGAACACCTGCGGTATCCTCTATGACTTACAAACGACATCGACAACGATGAAGCAACCTTTGGCGGGTCACACGGCAGCACACGGCCTGTCAGGGTTATCACGGGTTCGATGAACCATGCTCTTCCGCACGCTCGCGACGATGAAGCGGGTCGTCGCGGTCATGGAGCCATCAGTTTTAGGCGCACACCGCGCATCAGTGATCAACGAACACTAGTCATGGTCCTAATTTCAATTGGGGGGCTGAAGATGCAGATCCTCGTGCTACACCTTAGCGACATTCACATTCGGGAGGAAAACGATCCGGTTCTCGGTCGAGTGGAACACATCGTCTCGGCAGTCCGAGATTTGGCATCTGATCCAGACGTGTGCCTGCTGGCACTGAGCGGCGACATTGCAAACAGCGGTCTCGCCGAACAGTATGAGCTTGCGAGTGCATGGCTATCCGCCCTTTGCGGGTCGCTTAGCATTGTCTTTCGACCAAGCACGCGAGTTCTTGTCGCCGTCGTGCCCGGTAATCACGATTGCGCCCTGCACGAAGTATCTCCTGCTCGCGCAGTGCTTATAGACGCCATGCTACGAGAGCCGCATCTGGCAGACGATCCAGCAACGGCGGCGATTTGCGTCCAGCCGCAACAATCATTCTTTCGGTTTAGGGACGCCATCGCCGCCGAAGGACTCTCTGATGCGACGCCGCGCTTGTACTACGAGTATCTGGTTGAAGGCAGTTCAGGGCGGCTGTGCATCCGGTGCCTAAACACCGCGTGGGTTTCTCAGATTCCCGAGCAACCCACACGCTTGATGTTTCCCGAATCGTCCATTGAACCGGCGGCCCCTGCTTCTAGTGATCCACGCGACACTGTCGTGATTTCAATGATGCACCACACATACAATTGGCTCGCCATTGGCAATACGCGAGTCGTACGCCGACAACTGCAATCGACATCTGATTTCATTCTAACCGGGCACGAACACGAGTTCGGCGTCAGTCACTTGCTGGACGAACTCGGCGGTGAAGCTGTTCACATAGAGGGAGTCGCGCTCCAAGGTGATGGCCATCCGCGACCCAGCGCGTTCAACATACTCGAGATCAACAGCGCGGGCCAGGAATACCGAGTCATTCCGTTCCAGTGGCATCGGACCGCGTACGTCGGTGATCTAAATTGCGCGACGGCGTCTTGGAGTGCGTTCTCTGTCAATCCGTTGAGGGCCGGGCACGCTTTCCCACTTACGCCGACGATGCGACAACGCCTTGTCGACCCAGGTACCACACTACTGCATCCCACGCGCGGTCAACTCGCCCTCGATGACATCTTTGTCTATCCTGACCTGCGTGAAGTGACCGCCGCTCCAGTCGAGACGCGAGCGAAGGTTCACCCTGGGGAGGATCTGCTGGACCTGGCTATCGATCGCAAGCGGATCCTGATTACCGGATCAGACGAAAGCGGCAAGACCGTACTAGCGAAGCGAATGTTCCTGGCTGCACTGGACGCTGGTTTGGTGCCGATTTTTCTCGATGGCAGCCATCTCACTTTGGAAGGTGACGATCATGATCGCCGCGAAGTGGCCCGCGCCTTCGCGGACCAATATGTTGCCGAAGAAGCTGGGTTATGGGAAGTGAGCATGGACAAACGAATCTTGCTCGTTGATGACGCATCCTCCATCTCAGCCTCATCCATCGGTGTGTCAGCAGCCATCGATCGACTCTCCCGGTTGGCCGACACAACCGTCCTGTTCTCCAATGATCTCGCCCAGCTAGTCAATCAAATCGCTGGAATTGTGCCGTCGCTTCGGGGCGGAACGCCGTTTGCTCAATTTCGGCTGCTTCCCATGGGGTTTGTTCGCCGCGAAGAACTGATTGATCGGTACGTCGTCATGGCTGATGTCGTCGATGCCGCGGCTGCGGATGAACTTCGTGCTGATATGCGGCGCATTCTCGGCGTTGCTGTGGGTCAGTATGGCGCGCCTCCGACGCCAGTCTCGGTAATCGCAATCTTGCAAGGTCGTGCTTTCCAAGAGTCACTCAACCTGCAGCAGAGCACTTACGGGTACTACTATGACCTGTTGATTCGGCGACAGTTAGTGGGTCTTGGCGCAACCATCCAACAGATCGATGTGCAGCTTGCATATCTCACCCAACTTGCGTTCGAAGCGGCAGAGGAACGGATGGTGCGGTGGACTGAAGCATGGATGATGGCATTCCACCAACGTTTCGTTGACGACCGCCGCTTACCAATGGGCTTTCGTAATCTCGTCGACGCATTCATCAAACGCGGAATATTGCAGGAAGCCAATGGCGAGATCGCCTTCCGGTATGATTACTTGAATAACTACTTTGCTAGCAGGGCACTCGCTGAACGGATCGGATCGGAGGTTGGCCGGGCGCGCGTGCGCGAGTTGACTCGGCATTTGCACGAACAGGAAAGCGCGAACACGTTGCTGTTTCTTACACACCACACTAAAGATCCGGCGGTTCTCGATCCGATGCTCGAGCAAGCTGCTACGCTCTTCGCTGAATCACTACCGGCAGATCTTTCGACGGGATCGACCCGTCTTCCCCAATTGGAGGAGGCGCTGGCAAGCGTGGCGTATGTTGATAGGTCGTCCGCTGACGGCCGTCGCGAATATCTGACGGCGCTAGATCGAGAAGACCTTGACTCCATCGGAGGTTCAGATGTGGCGACCGAGCGTTTGGATGCTCGCCGCATCGAACGCGACGCGGCGTTACAGAGCGTCGTGGACGTCATGACCCGCCTCTCAGTTGCGTTCCGAACAATGAAGATTCTTGGACAGGTGTTAAAGAACTTTCCGGGGACGCTCACCGGGGATCAAAAGGACAGGATCACCCGAGCCGTTTACGGGGTTGGACGTCGGGTTCTCGGCTATGTACACAAGCTCCTGCAAGACTCACCACACGAGCTGGCAGAAGAAGTCGTTGCGGCTGTGCGGCATCGCCATCCCGAGCTTTCGGGAAACGACCTAGTCTTAGCCGCTCAGAACGCCGCGTACTGGCAGATTTACATCACGGCATACAGTATGGTTCAGCGTACGGCCTCTGATGTCGGTACGCCCCTGCTTGACCCCGTATTCAGCGATATTGCGAAACTTAGCCCTCTGCCGGCAGTCGAGTTGATAACGATGGCGATTAGGCTTCAGCGCGCGGCTGGGCTATCAGAGCCCGAGGTCCGATCCTTATATGACAGGTTGGATCGCAACGGCCTCGGACAACGAGTGCTCCGCAGTTTGGTTGTTACGCATCTTCACTTGTTTGACGTGCGCCGGGAGGTCCGACAAAGCATCTGTTCGCAGCTAAATATTCCTTTTGTCCCGCTGCTACCAGACGCTCCTACGCGAATGCTCGGGCCGGGAAGAAAATAGGTGTCATCGGCCACCTGACGTTGAGCGTAAACGCTTTTCAACGGCGTCAACCTTGAGTGCCGGCGGTACATGGCATGACGAGCAAGCGTCGACATGCTAATTATGTCCGGAACGGTCCGAGGCGAGCAATGCGTCAAGCTTCAGCAGCTGAGCCGGATTGAGCCTTGCGATCGCTCGGTTGCGAGTCGCCGTCCGAGCTGGCTCAATCGACGAGAGAAGGCGAATCAGAACGTACGTCAAGTTATCATCGGTTAGCCTCTTGCCTTGTTGAAGGATCAGCGGTACTAATGGAGCGGATAGTGCTGCAACCTGACTCTCATACTCCTCTCGATCGCCGCGCAGGAGAGCAACCTGCGTTTTGTCCAGCTCAAGCGAGTCCCTAAAGGCTAGGATGGTATCGATGGGATTTTTCGAGATCCGGTGAAATGCATCGAGGACGTGACGGGCCATCGTTGCGGAGTCGCCGGTTTGGGTCAGGCCCATCTCCTTTACTACCGGATTCTGGGGTGCCTCGCTGAACCGATACTCCGCGCCCAACTGAAGCTGAAAGGGAGGGAAATGGTTCGTCATGCTGGTGCCTATAGGCTGGCCGAACAGCTGATTGACCCGATATCGAAAGGATTCAGTAGCAGGATCAAATCCTGTTATGTAGAGGAGTCTTTGATCGGGAAAGGCACCCATCGTGGTACCAGCCCCAAGCCCGAGACCGCGCTCCAGTGCGGCGCCAACGTTGATCAGCTTAGTCGTGATGTGCAGGCGGTTACCAAGACCGACACCACGTGGGGGAACAAAGTCAATGTTGATGTCCAACCGCGTTTGCCATGGACCGCGGCAAGAATTTGCGGCGGCTATTTGCCCACGCTGCTCCGTCAAGCAATTGCGAACGAGCTGTGGAGCAGACGACAACAGCGCGGACAGCTGATCGCGGATCCCGCTGTCGCCTTCACCACTAGCTGGAATGAAGGCGCGGTCATTCGCCAAGCCGTCGCCGTTGATATCGCCGGCAATCATGGCGTAGCCCTCCCCAATCGGTAGACAGATTATAGCTAGACTTTCGGGGTGCATGACGTTGGTCCCGTTTGGATACAGCCCATCATGAGAGTAACGCGGTTTCAGCGGTCCGTTGTCCCTGACGGTTTCGGTGATGAATTCGCTGCGGGGTCAGGTGCCCGAGCGAGCTGTGGGGTCGCACTTGATTGTAATCGCGTCGCCACGCTTCGATCTTCTCCCGGGCATCGGCCAGCGACACGAACTGCTGCACGTTCAAACATTCATTCCGCAACCGGCCATTGAACGACTCGATGTGCCCGTTATCGGTGGGCTTGCCGGGTCGCGTGAAGTCGAGCTGCACGCCGCGACGGTACGCCCAGTCTTCGAGCGCGCGCGACATGAATTCGGTGCCATGATCCACCGTGATGGACCGCGGCGACGGACCGTCCTCGATCGCGTGATCGAGCGCGTCCGCCACGTCCAGTCCGCGGATCGAAAACGCCGGCTCCAGGATCGGACTGGAGCGACTCCACTGATCGACCACCGTGAGCACGCGAAACGGGCGCGCGTCGGCCAACTGATCGTGCACAAAATCCATGCTCCACCGCTCGTCCGCCGCGACCGGCAGCGGCGCCGGGCCGCGGTGCAAGGCGATGTGTTTGCGCCGCCGCACGCGCATCCGCACCTGCAAGCCTTCCAGGCGGTACAGCCGGCGCACCCGCTTCTTGTTCACGAGCCACCCCTCGCGTCGCAGGAGGACCCAGATGCGCAGAAACCCGAACCGCGGCCGCGCGTGCGCCAGCTCCCGAATGCGCGCCCGCAGCACCGCCTGATCCTCCGCCTGCGGACGGCGGTACCACGCCGTCCGACTCAGCTGGGCGAGCCGACACGCCCGCACGGTGCTGACCTGGTACGTGTCGCGGAACCACGTAGCCAGCTCCCGGCGGCGGGTCGGCTTCAGACTTTTTTTCGCAGCGCCTCGCTGAGCATGTGCTTGTCGAGGGTGAGATCGGCGACCAGCTGTTTCAGTCGCCGGTTTTCGTCCTCGACTTGGCGCAAGCGGCGCAGCTCACTCACGCCCAGATGGGCGTACTTCTTCTTCTGTGAGTTACCCTGGGAAGCGTTAGTATCTCGGTGCCGTTGGCTGGCTCACTCTTTTTCTGTGCTCGGTCACTTCATTTGGACGTGCCGCCAACGGCATCGAGACGCGGTTCCTGCTGACTTGATAGAAGCGTGACGCACTCCGCCGGGAATGCGGACCTCACACAGAAATGTCGCAGCAGCCGCTTCACTCCTTCGCCGAGGTTGCGATGCCGGTAGTCATTGGTGTAGACGCCCACAAGTATGGCTGGGTGGCGGTCGCGGTGGATGAAACGGGTCGACGGGTCGACGCGTGCGTGACGGAGGCAACGCCGATCGGAGCGCAGCAATGTCAGGAGTGGGCGAGTGCCCTCGATGTGGCTGGCGGCGTCAGGCGCTGGGGCATTGAAGGGGCCATGCACTACGGACGAGCGCTCGCGCAGCACCTGATTCGTCATGGAGCCGTCGTCGTCGAAGTGCCGGGTAGCGCCACAGCCGCCGAGCGCCGACGCAGCCGGGGACGCGAGGCCGAGAAATCGGATGTCACCGACGCCTTGGCGATCGCGCGGGTCACCTTGCGGGACGGCGACCGCTTGCCGGCGATCGCGGTCGACGGCGCCCCCGCCCGTTGTCACGTGCTCTCAGAGCACCGCGACAATCTGATCCTCGCCCGAACGGCGGCCCTCAATCAGTTGTACGCGCACGTGACGCACACCCATCCCGCTGCGCCCCGGTATGCGTTTCAGGCGCGGCGGAACCGGCCCTGGCTCCGCGAACTCGCCGCAGCCAAGCCATCCGCGTCGACCTCGCTCACGCAGGCCCGCACGATGATTGTCGGCCAGCTCGCGGCCATGGTCCTCATGTACGACGAAATGATCCGTGCGCTGGATCAGGAACTCCGCGTACTCGCCGACCAACTCGCGCCGGCGCTTCTGAGCATCCATGGCGTCGGTCCGCTGTGCGCGGCCAAACTCGTCGGGATCATCCATCATATCGACCGCTTTCCGACGGCGGCCC
The DNA here is from genome assembly GCA_963796635.1 of uncultured Gemmatimonadales bacterium. Lineage (GTDB taxonomy): Bacteria > Gemmatimonadota > Gemmatimonadetes > Gemmatimonadales > GWC2-71-9 > Palsa-1233. The sequence goes on along the minus strand of CAWCMH010000001.1, from coordinate 240,209 downwards.
GCTTCGCCGCGTATGCGGGTGTGGCGCCGCTCGAGGCCTCAAGCGGCGACCGACGCCGGCACCGTCTAAGCCGACGCGGCAATCGGCAACTCAACCACGTCCTGCACGTTGTCGCCGTGGTTCAGCGTCGGGGCTTCGCTCCGGCACAAGCGTACCTGGCAAAAAAGACCCGCGAAGGCAAATCCTCAAAGGAGGCCCTCCGAGCGCTCAAGCGTCAGCTGGCCAACGTCGTCTTTCGTGCGCTCCAGCGTGATGCGATCACGACCATGCTACAAGCAGCGGGACGATCGGGGATTGACATAGAAGCGTTCAGAGGTAAAACGTCGCCTCGCTGATGCCGAGCTGCCGACAGACGTCGGCGGCCGGCGTGCCGCCCTCGGCTTGGCGCAGCGCGTAGGCGATCTGATCCTCGGAAAATTTCGAGCGTTTCATCGGTCCCTCCCTTTCGTGTCGCAGGGACCACCGAAGCCTAGTTTACTCTACTTCTGAACTGCCCAAGTTTTCGGGGGAGACGTCACCGACGGCCACTGGCAAAGCAACACTCACGGGATCGCCGTTTTATAGAGGTATAAGTCAGAGTTTCCGCCGGCATACGTCGCCAAGTGACCGAGCACAGGAGCGATGTTCATCCCGGCCGTCACCGGTCCCGCCTCCACAACAACATCTCCAGATATTGCGGACACCTGCGGCGTGGCGACAATTCCAATGAAGGGTTCAATGTCTTGTACAACGCCAGTGGTGAGCGAGACGCGAGCTAAGGTCGAGGCGCTGTCTTCAAGTAGAGTAAAGCCGCCGCCGAAGCTGACCCTTGTATATGCGACTAGACATGTCCCGTGCCGACAGGCTACTCCCATTAGCTCCCGCCCTGCATCGGGCACGACCGTGGCGAGGGTAATGGGATTGCCGCCGGCCAGCGGCACCTGAAACAAGCGCACATCGTTCAGACGCGTGAAGACGACGGACAAGCGATCATCGGAGAGTGCGTAGCCCGTGGCACCGTCGGTCCCCGCCACCGGCCGAACGGTCGCGTGGCCGTTGACGATGATTCCTGCAAGGACAACGCCGTTTCCGTAATAGTTGGAATCGGTCGGGCATGGGCTGCAGCCACAATGCTCGCAGTGAGAGCCACTGCCGAACTGCTGACCCAATGCAACAAAACTATTGGGAGCGGTCCAGGCGATATCACTCAACCAGCTGACCACGACATCCCCTTCAGTCACTGGCAGTGTCAACAGAGTGGACCGAACGTAGGGCGTCGCCGTGTCCGTCAGAAAGAGCTGCGGGTGAAGCGAGAAGTTGAACGACCGGGAACTGACTGCTTCGGCGATCAGCAGATGGCCGGTACTGTCGAGGGCGTATCCGGTGTAGCTGCTCACGCTATCGGACCGAATAGCCCGGTTGTCGCACAACTCCCAGACTCGCGTGCCACCCGACGCGGGAAGGAGACCGAGACACCGGTGGATCACCGACGGGCCAGGCTGCACAAAGGCGTAGAGAATCCCCTTGCCGTCCTGAGTCCACGAGGGCCAGTAGTCCTGATCGGCATTGAAGGTGAGCTGGACGCTCGCGCCGGTGGAGCGCGGTCCGACCACCGGCGCACTGTACGTGAAGCTGTCGCTATGGGTGCAAGCGGCAACCAAGGTTGCCGCAAGAACGATCGCCGATCGCTGTTGCGCGCAACTCAAGAAACACACTCCAGTCTTCTGGACGCCAACATCTAACGGGTAGCCCCCGAATCCTCAACGCTTGCGGTCAGGGGGAATCAATAGTCAGTACCACACGGGTATGAGCCATCCTCATTCCGGGGACCATACGTCGTTGAGCTTGTCGTGATCTCAGGTCGGTCGGCGGCATAAGTGTAAACATTCATGTGATAAATTCCCGCCTCGTACTCGGTCCAGCCGTTGTCATAGCTGGTGTTTACGGTCCAGGTCACGGTGCGGTACGCGTAATCGTCGGGCGCCACATACTGACTTGCGGAGCCGTCCACCGAGCACGACTCAGACCGATACGCACTGCCGCAACTGAAGTCGAACGTTTGTCCGTATCCACTAATATTATAGAACACGCCCTCAAATGTCCCGGTGAGCATCATTTCGTCTTCACTGGCGTCCACGCACGAAAGGGCCTCGGTCGCCTTCGTCGTGGGGGTCTGTTCTGCGCCATGCCGCACACTTGGCGCTCGGAGGGCGACCACGGCCATAACCGCGAGTATTCGGAACGTCATAATAACTCCTTGAAGCGGGTTAGTGCGCGCGATCCGACCGCTGATCCGAGCGCGCTGGCGGATCAGTGTGGATTCCTAAACGATAGCGAACGACATCCTGCTTGCGGTCCATAGGATCTGGCTGCACACCCCAAATATATCTCTTCACCGCGGCTTCGAGCCGCACGTCAAGCGGCAATTCCACAATGCCAACATTTCGACCGTGTGGTTCGAGTCTCAACCAACGATGTACAGGTGCCGCGGTCCACAGTTCGACCCACACGAATTCGTCGTCACCAGCCAGGAGACGCCTCACAGGTGGATAAAAGTGCGGTATACCCACGGCATCGGGGGTCGACGAATATGAGTGCGTGACACTTCGCGTGTTCGCCGCGCGAGCGACAAGCGCCGTTTCTAGACTGTCTCGCACTCTGGCCGGGATCGCCATTGCAACATATCGATACAAGTGCGACCATAGTGTGTCGCCCGAGGAAGCAATGGTGACTACGCGAAAAGACCCCGATGGTCCACGACTATTTGACTGAATCACTTCCGATACAACCGCGCCATCGCTGGATACTGTATGGAGCGCTTGAGCGCAGAAGGGTATACCGAACGTACCGCGATCAGGGCCGGACGGTGTCCATTCACAATGTCCCGCATCATCGGCCAACGCAGCAATCACGCGATCGACCCCAACCTTTGGGCCGACACGGATAAGAGTTTCGCGCGGTGGAACAACAACCGGCCCCGCGGCGCGGACCCCCGACGTGCTTACCCGCCTTCGACTCACAAGTGCATCTCCGTTTAAATACAACGCGACAGGCGAGTCATAGAATGACAATGGCCCGGGCAGAGCAAGATGCGGCGAGGTATTCGCCCGCTGATACCACACAACAGAACGAATGATTCGTGGGTCAGACGTGGCCGCGAATACCACCCTGCGCCCTTCCAGGTCCGTCAGCCACATTGTGTCGGCGATCCAACCATGGCGACCGAGCGACGCCAAGCCAATCGGGACCCTGCCGCCAATTTCGCGACGGAGGTGACCCGTTGTGTCAAAGAACTTCACTGATCGAGTAAGCGGTTGAAAAACAGCAAGCAAGCCGTTTGCTCCCACCGACAGAGCAGAGACGCCGGACACGTGATTGTCACCGCCGCGAATCACTCGTTCCCGTGAGACAGGTACAACTTTACTGAACTCTTGCGCGCCAATTGACGAGCAACAGAAGAGACCCACGACAAAGGCCCGGGCGCATCGCCGGACAATTGTGCCCCGACAGTCGGTGTCGAGCACCCTGAGCCACATTGCGTCCCCCCTCCTTCGCCCAAAGCAGATGCACGTCAGCTTCGCAGAAACGGTTTGTGCGTCGCACCGCACGGAGTGATCGCGAAATGGGTCATTGAGCACGCATTGGCTAATCAGAACGACTTGCAACTTACCGTACGCGATGCCCGCGAGGAACTGGGGAAAGTCCCATCCCCGACTCCTATGGTCTTTCCTAGTGGCCTAGCAAACCTCTGCACTGAGCCGTTTTCGGCGCGTGCGCTTCGCAACCGTTTTCGCCAACCACAGCGCTGGTTTCGGTTGTGCGACATGGTTTCGTGCTGCGTGTCGCACAATACCTACAGCGGGACCATTCTTAGGCCGTTCGTATTGCCTTCGTATCGAACGCGCAGGCGAACCCACTACCTACGCCGCTTGGCACGTGACGGGGTCCTCCGCGCCCGCGAGTTCTTCACTGGCTGATACTGATAGGTGCGGGAACGAAGATCAACCGTGATAGCTCCGTAGTCTTCCCCTCGCAGGACACACCGTAGGTTAGACTTTTCGTTGCTCAGGAGGAGCAATGCGGAAGTCGAAGTTCAGCGAGTCCCAGATCGTGGCAGTGCTGCAGGAAGGCGCGGCGGGAGTGCCCGTGGCGGAGATTCTCCGCAAGCACGGCATCAGCCGCCCGACCTATTTCAACTGGAAGGCGAAATACGGGGGCACGTCGGTGCCGGAGCTGCGGCGGCTGAAGGAGTTGGAGCAGGAGAACGCCAAGCTCAAACGGATGTACGCCGAGCTGGCGCTCGAGAACGCGGCGATCAAGGACGTGCTCAGCCGAAAACTGTAGCGCTGTCCGCGCGTCGGGCCGTCGTGGCGATGCGGGTGCAGGAGCACGCGCGGTCGATCGTGCGGGCCTGCCAGCTCACCGGACTCTCGCGGACAGCGTGGTATCGCCCCGCCGCCGATCGATCGGCCAGGGATCAGCCGGTGGTCACGGCACTCCTGGCGCTCGTTGATCGGAACAGTCGGTGGGGCTTCGGGCTCTGCTACGAGCGGTTGCGCGCGATGGGGCACGCGTGGAACGCGAAGCGGGTGTACCGGGTGTACTGTGCGCTGCGGCTGAATCTGAAGCGCCGCGGCAAGAAGCGCATGCTGACGCGGCCGCGCCTGGCGCTGGAGGCCCCGGCGGTCCTGAACCGGACGTGGGCGCTCGATTTCATGGGGAACACCCTGTACGACGGCCGGCAGTACCGCATCCTGAATGTGCTCGATGAAGGCAACCGCGAAGCGCTCGCGAACGAGATCGATATGTCGCTGCCGAGTGTCCGGGTCGTGGCACTGTTGGACCAGCTGGTGGCGATCCATGGCACGCCCGACCGCCTGCGCTGCGACAATGGACCGGAATTCATCGCGGCGGCGCTCGCCGCGTGGTGCGACGCGCACGGGGTCGAGTTGATCCACATCCAGCCCGGGAAGCCGAATCAGAACGCCTTCATCGAACGCTTCAACCGGACGTATCGCACCGAAGTGTTGGACGCTTGGGTCTTCACCTCGCTGGCCGAGGTGCGCCAGGTGACGGAGCAGTGGCGGGAGATGTACAACACGGAGCGGCCGCACAGCAGCCTCGGTGGCGCGCCGCCCCGCACCTATTTGCCGAGGCCCATCGCGGCGTGAACGTCTAGCTTCGCACTGTGTCCTTGACGGGGATGACTACGTGCGCCGAAATGGTGTAGCCTGAAACCGACACACTGTGGCGGGCGAGTGACGAGAAACTGCTCCGCACCGCAGCGCTGGTCCGCCCACGGTAGCCGTCTCCGATGACGGCGTGGGCAGCCGAGCCGCGGTCGCGCCTGGCCGTCCTGCTGCCACCCCGAGATCAGTCAGGGATCGCTGTCCGAACGCGCAGGCGCGGAAGCGCCTTCGCAGTGCCGAGCCGTCGCTTCAGCGACGCCGGCATCAACGCGTATCTCCGAGATCCCTCGACTGCGGCGACTGCGCTCGGGACGACAGTGGGGAGATTGTCACCCTGTGCGGTGGGGCGGCCAAGCGCGCGTCCTGCGTCAGCGCGTCGAGCATCGGCGTCTCGGGAGAGGAATGGAAAGCGGTACGCAGCGGGGCGGCGCGGGTTTCAGTGTTTCGGGGGTGGGACGCCGGAGCGGCGGCGGGTTGCTCCGCCGCGCGCGATCCGGTAAAGTTCCCGCCGCAGCACGGGTCCGTAGCTCAGCTGGATAGAGCGCTTGCCTCCGGCGCAAGAGGTCGCAGGTTCGACTCCTGTCGGGCCCACTAGCTCCAAGTGGTTGTCCCATCTGCGATTGCAATGCAGGTGGGATTCTTTTTTGTGGTGATTTTTTCGCTGGGGTGTCCAATTGGGTGTCCAATTGCGCGGCTATCCGGTACCGCGAACCCCCGAGCACAACGATGCGCGGAGCCTTCTATGCTTGCAACGCCTTCCGATTTGCCTGGGCGGCGCGCATCGCATCTTCGCTCGGACGCTGATAGCACTTCACCACAGTTGTCGGGTCCTTCCATCCGCGAAGATCGCACAAGTCACGCAGCGAAGCGCCACGAAGCTCTGAGGCGAAATTGCGCCGGCACACTGCGCATCCTGAGCGACAAACCTGCTATCCGTGACCGCGCAGCTGCTGCAATCGCGACACCGCGTTGTCGTTCTTCGGGTTGAGTTCGAGGGACTTTTCGTAATTCCTGATGGCCAGGGCGCGCTCGCCGGCGTCCATGTATGCCTCGCCCAGGCTGTCGTAGGTATTCGCATCCTGCGGATAGGCGGCAGCATTCCATTGCAGCACCCGGATCGCGTCCGCCAGCTGCTTCGAGGCAAGGAGGCTGTACCCGAAATCGTTCAGCGTATTGACGTCGTGACGCAGGCCGACAAATCCCGTTGATTGGGCCCACCGATAGTAGGCCATCGCCGCGCGAGTATTCCGAAGAGCACGTACGATTGCAAGGTTCTCGCCGAGGTCGCGCGAATGCGACTCGACCCCCCAGCCGTTCCGGATGGACAGGGTTTGGAGGACGGCGCGATCGACTGCCTCGAAGTGGTCCGAGTTGCCCATTGCGACATAGCCCCATCCCGCGTCAGGGTTCATCATCAATACGGCCTGGAATCCGGCGTTGCTTCCGTTGTGAAAAAAGATGTGTGGATGATTCTGGTAGCCCAGGGCAAAGCCGAAGCCTGTGCCGCCGCTCGGATCATCTCGGCATTGTACGGTGAGCATCTCCCGCACCGTCGCTCGGGAGAGGATGTGATTCGCGCTGTCCCGGGCAGAGCGGGCGATTTCGAGCGCGAACCTCGCGAGATCGCTCGGCGTCGTCCACAATCCGTCCGGCGCAAGCTCGGGAAAGAGCCGCCAATTCCCCGGAAGCGACTTACCGTCGCCGTCCGTGCCCGTCGCCGCACGCGCGGCGAGCGCCGGTGGCAGATCCTGTTGAAAGGTGCTTTCTGCCATGCCCGCCGGCAGGAGAACACGCTCGCGCATGAAGTCCTCGAACGATTGGCCCGAGACATCCTTGATCATGAGACCGATGATGGTGAATCCACCCCCGGAATAGATGCACGCGGTCCCCGGCTGGGTGGTGACACGCACCGGTGGATTGTTTGCAGGCGGCAGCCCGTCGAGCGTCTCTTCCGTCGTCGGCAATGGCTGGCGATGAGTGTAGCCGTCGAAGCCGGGCACATTGATGCCGGCATTGTGGCTCAGCAGGCGGCGAAGCGTGACTTTCTGGTTGGACGTGAGAACATTGTCGGGCACGCGCCAGCTGGTGAGCTCACGGTTCACGTCGGTGTCGAGGGCGAGCTTGCCCTGTTGAACCAGCCAGAGTGCACCAGCGGCGGTGACTGGTTTGCTGATTGACGCGGCTTGAAAGAGCGTGCGCGGCGTGACCGGGATGTGGCCCCCGGCCTGGGTGACGCCGAAGCCGCTGGCCCAGGCCAGCTGGCCGTGCTCGATCACGGCGACGCTAAGTCCTGGCTCACGAAAGATGCCCATCATTCGAGCCAGGGTGACATGGAGAGCCGGTGCGGCCGGTCCAACGTCGATGGTCAGCACGACTGCGGCCGGTGTGAGCCGCTGCGGCTGGCCCTGCGCGAACAGGGCGTTCACGAAAAGCAGGCTCCCCATCAACCCGAGCGACATCTGTTCACGAAGCATGCGATTCTCACCATGGTCGATACGCTGGGCGGTCCCGTTCACCGTCAACATTAGACACGGGAATCTTCCGGTGGGTTGAAACCTCGACCCGAAGCGCTTCGCGAGGCTATCGGTGTCTGAGGGGCGGGCCCTAGCCGTCGATCCGGAGCACCTTCGTCCCCCTGACGTGCCGCGCCTTGAGCTCCCGCAGCGCGCGGTTCGCGTCGGCCATCGGGAACTCCTGCACCTCCGGCGCGATTCCCGCCTCGGCCGCGATCTCGAGAAATTCGCGCACGTCGGCACGCGTTACATTCGCGACGCTCTTGATCTCCTTTTCCATCCACAGGTCGCGCGCATAGTCAATGCTCTGCAGGACGGCCGCGTCGCCCGCCTCCTTGCGAATGGCATTGATCACGAGACGGCCTCCCGGCGCCAGCACGCGCATCGCCGAGACAACTGGCGTCCAGGCGGGAGTGGTATCGATGATCGCATCGAGCGGCTCCGGGGGCCGATCCGTCGTGGTCCCTGCCCAGGAAGCCCCCAAATCGAGCGCAAACTGACGCTCCTTCGGGGCGCGGGCAAACACGTGGACTCGTGCTCGCGGAAAGCGGTGGCGCACCTCCTGAAGGACCAGGTGGCCTGAGCCCCCGAAGCCGGTGAGGCCCAGTGCCGCGCCGTCCTCGATCTGTGCCAGGCGCAGCGATCGATGCCCGATCGCGCCGGCGCAGAGCAGCGGAGCTGCCTGGCGGTCTGTGAAGCGCTCGGGAATGGGATACGTGAAGTCGGCTCGCGCGCTCATCAGTTCGGCGTAACCGCCGTTGATGTCACGGCCGGTGGCGCGGAAGTCGGCGCAGAGATTCTCGTCGCCTCGCAGACAATAACGGCAGTGACCACAGGCCGACGCGATCCACGCCACACCAACACGGGTGCCGATCAGCGCGCTGTCGACTCCGCTCCCCGCCGCAGTCACCGTCCCCACCGCCTGATGCCCGAGGATCATCGGCAACATCGCCGGCGGCGTGCGCCCTTCGATTTCGTCAAGCTCGGTGTGGCAGACGCCGCAGACCTGGACACGGATCAACACCTCGCCCGGACCCGGAACCGGATCGGCGACATCGGTCAGGCGCAGCGGATCGGTCTGCGTGCCGATCGGGGCGATCGTTTCGAGCAGCAGGGCGCGCATTTCTGCAAACTAGCGGGCGGCGTGTCATCCCTCTGTGATGTCGTTCCGGGCGTGGGCCGCCGAGCCGCGGCTTCAGCCGCGACCCCGACGCGGTCGCACCCCCGGATTCACGCTTCGCGGATCATCAGGTCGGCGACTTTACCGGCACCTCGCCGACCGGGTGTCCTTGCACGCGATGCATGCTGTCGTTGCCGCGCAAACGGATCATGGTGGGTGACACGGTGGGAATCAACTCGCCGCGTACGAACTGACCGGCCGCGTGCCCCCGCACCCGACGGACACTGTCACTGGTAATCAGCCTGATGGTTTCTGGCGACATGACGGCGTGCTCGCGGGCGAGCGCACTGTCGTGCCTCGCCTGCGCCAGGTTGACGATGACAACCGTATCGCCTGCCTTCCGGTGCAGCGCCACTGCCACCTGTGAGGAAGGCGTAGTGGGGAGCGCCTGGTCCGGGACCGGGGCTTCGCACGCCACCACCGTGGCAACGGCGGTGACGCCCGCGAACGCGGCGATCAGGAGACGCGGACGGCGGGCGGGAGATGTGGAGGTCATGGCGAGGATTCTCCGTTCGAGAAGTGATGCCGGTTCGGCCAGGGCAGTCGCCGAGGCGAATCGCAGGTGAGTGGCTCGTTCGCCGACGGCGAGGAGCAGTGATGCGTAGGTGCGGGGATCGGCGCCGGAACGCAGCACACGCGCGTCGCAATCCATTTCGATCGCCAGGTGCAATCGGCGCACCGACCACCAGAGCACCGGATTCCACGGCGTCGCGACGGTGCACACCACGCCGATGATCCGCAGCCACGGATCGCTCGCGCGCGCGTGCTCGACCTCGTGCCGGAGGATCAACGCGCGATCGCGTACGTCGAGATCGAGCACCCACGTCGGGATCACCGGACGCGGGCGCACCAGGCCGACGAGTGCGGGGCCGGTCCCGTCAGTCAACAGCACCGGCGCGCCATCGATCGTGTCTGCCCGCCAACTCATCCGCCGATGGCGCAGGACCCACGCGCCGACCATGACACGGGCCAGGACCACGAGGGAACCGAGACACCAGACCGCCACCAGCAGCGTGTTGAGGGAGAGCCGGGAAATCGGCGCGGCCGATGCACCGCTGGCGCCGATCTGTGACGCGGCAGGATGTGCGAACAGGTCGGCGGCGACTGGTATCACGACCGAGGCGACCACCGCAACCAGCCACGGCGTGCGCGCGGGCCAGCGCTTCATCCGGGCGATCTGTTCGACGCCAAGCGCCGCACAAGCGACCAGCGCGCTGATGACGATAGCGTATAGCATCCACGGCGCGATCATCACTTCCCCTTCGGCAGCCGCTCGTCGATCAGGCGGCGGATCCGGCGCAGGTCGGCCTCGCTCAGCCGGCGATCGCTGACCAGCTGGGTGAGCAGCAGGTCCGGGGCACCTTCGAACACCGTTTCCACCAGCTGCTTGAGCGCGCTCCGGCGCACGGCCCGCGCCTGCACCAGCGGGAAGTACCGGTGGGCGCGCCCCTCGGTCTCTCGCCGCACCAGTTGCTTCTCTTCCATGGTGCGCATCAGCGAGAGCACGGTGGTATAGGCGAGATCGTCGGGAAGCCGGTCCCGCACTTCGGCCACGGTGCCGGAGCCGAGTTGCCAGAGGATGGTGATGATTTCGAGCTCGCGGCCAGTCAGCGTGACGTCCATGCAGCCCTCGGCGCCGAGAAGTACTAGGTGACTAGTAGTCTACGGCACCGGCGGCCGCTTGTCAACTAGCCGACTAGTAGCTTGACGAGGGGGCATCGCGGGTGACGATTACGGCGCCGTCAGCGCGCTGTCCGTCTCGGCCCGCAGGGCCGTCATCACCGGGGCAATGTTGCCCGCGTGTTCCCAGCGCACCCGGCCATTGGCGCCGATCAGGTAGGTCGTCGGCACCGTGACCACGCCGTAGCGGCTCTCGATGAGGCCGGTCGGGTCGTGCAGCACGGTGAACCGGATGCCGGCATCCTTCACGAAGCGCTGCACCGAAGCAGCACCGGTCTGGTCGACGCTGATGCCGACCACGCGGAGCCCGCGCGACCGGTAGCTCGAGTCCATCTGGGCGAGGTCCTTCATCTCTTCCGCGCATGAGGTGCACCACGTCGCCCACACGTTGACCAGCGTCACCGGGCCGCTGGCCGCGATCCGCACGGTGTCCCCTTGCAGCGTCGGCATGGCGTAGGCCGGAACGGTATCGCCGACCTGCATCGGACGAAACGCTTCGTTTCCAGCCGAGGGCGCTCTGTGACATCCCAGCGCAAGACCGCTCGCCACGATGATCAACAGAGATCTGCGCATCGCCACCTCAGTTGCTGGTCAGCGAGCCGCGCCGCAGCACGACTTCGCCGTGCCCCACCGCTTCAAGCCCCTTGTGAGCCATATGGTCCATGGGCGCCGCCGCCGACGCCGTGGTGTCGGCCGCCTGCTCGGACCAGGCGACGGTTACACTGTCGTTGTGGATCGCGACCACCGGAAACGTTGCCGCGGTGCCGGCAGCACTCAGGGTCTGGGCCGGCTCGAACGAGCGACCGCCGTTATGCGAAATCCGCAACTCCACTCGCGGCACCTTCACGGTCCCATCATCCCAGGCCGCGGCCAGCGTGCCTTGTGGGCCCAGCGACAGTTGCACGTGCGCTGGCCGGGAATATTGCGCCACACCAAGTGGCACCGGCGGATTGAACGACTTGCCGCCGTCGGTCGAACGCGCGTACCACACGCCGGCGATCTTCTCCTTGCCGGTCCACCACGCCACATCCAGATGATTGTCCGCGTCGACCAGCAGCGACGGTCCCGCGTGCGGACAGGCGTCGATCGCCCAGTCGTCGGCGTGCACCCGCACCGGATCGCTCCACGTGCTGCCGCGATCGCTCGATCGCGCCACCACAATGTCACGAATGTTGCCGGGGTAGATGTGCCGCCACGCCATGTACACCGTGCCGTCGCTCGCAGTCGCCAGCGCGGTGCGGCAACAGGGACACGCGTTGCCCGTGTCGACGCGAACGCGCGGTGCCCAGCTGACGCCATTGTCCGTCGAGTGCGTGACCCAGGCCGTCGACTTGCCCGGGTCCCCGCCCAGCCACGCCACGTAGATCGTGCCGTCCGCAGCAACGTGCAGCGCGTGAAAACTGTGCGCGCCAAACTCGGCGTCGCTCGTTGCCGTCACCGGGGCGGTCCAGGTGGCGCCGCGATCGGTCGACCGGATGAAACGCAGCGCGGTGCGCGGAAATCGCGTGCTCGGGTCGTCGCGTGCGACCACGTAGATCGCATCCAGTCCGCCACCTGGTCCCCAGGACAGCTTGGGCGGCGCTTCACCGTGCGGTTCGATCGGTCCCAGCGAATCGCCCAGTTCCACCGGGGCAGCGCTATCAACCTTGACGTAGAGCCGGCCATCCGTGCCGCCGCCCGGTGCGGATACCCATGCCACGGCGGTGGCACCGTTGCCGGCGATCGCCAGCATCGGCGCCGTCCCCACTCCGCTCGGCGTCGACAGCACGGTGGTGGTGCCAAGGTGCACCGGCGCGGCCGAGTGACAGGCCGCAATGCCCGACGCCAACACCACGGCCGCTGCGACACGCGGCCGGATCAGAATGTCCATCGAAACCCTCCGGTGATCGCACGGCCCATGCCCAGCGTCGTCGAACTTGCGCTGCTGGTGGCCGCATCGGAGTACAGGACATTGGTCAGGTTCGTTCCGGCCGCGTAGAGCTGGACTTGCGGCGTGACCTGATACGACGCGTTGACGCCGAGCAGCGCGAACGCGTCCTGCGGGATGGTCTGGTTGATGTCGAGATACATGCTGCTGCTGTACCGCAGGGTGCCCCGCAGCAGCAGCCGCGCGGCCGGCGCCCAGCTCAGGTCCGCCGTCGCGACGTGCTTGGGAATCGCGCCGAGCTGCACGTTGATCGGATCGCTGGTGGTCGTCGACGTGTAGTGACTGTCGGTGTAGGCGTAGCCAAGATCGACGGCGAATGCGGGCGAGGCGCGCCAGTCGAACGACGCCTCGATGCCCTGCGAAAACGCATTCTGCGCATTGGTGTTGTAGTTCACGTTGGCAGGACAGTTGGCGAGGGTCGGACCGCAGACCAGGATCACGTCAGCGGGCGCCGACGCGGCGTTCTGGATCTTGTACGACGCGATCAGGTCCTGGGTACTGTACTGGAAACCGGTGACGCCGAACGTCACGCGCTTCCCCTGCAGGTCGACGCCGACTTCGCCGCCGGTGAGGGTCTGCGGCTCGAGATTCGGATTGGCGATCGTGATGGATGTCGTCGACGAGTATGACCGGTACAGGTTGTTGAGCCCGGGTGCGCGAAAGCCGCGGTACACGGCACCCCGCACCGCCACCGCACCGGAGAACGCATAGCGGGCGGTGAGACTGGGATCGAACTGCCCCTTGTGCGAGTCGGCGATCGGGCCGCCCACCGTCGAGTCGGGAACCCCGTGAGCGTACGGGGTGAGTTCGGCGATGCCGTCGGTGTTGGTCCAGTAGTCGTAGCGCAGCGCCACCGTCGACTGCAGCTTGCTGGTCGGAAAGAAGCTGAACTGCGTGAACCCGCCGAGAAAGACCTGCGCGCCCTGCCCGTACGCCACGCGGTTGATCGTCGAACTGGACAGATCGCTGCCGGTCGGCTTGTTGAAGGTGGTCGCAGTGTCTTCACCGGCGACGCGACGAAAATCGAGTCCTCCCTGAATGGTCGCCGACAGGCCGGTGAGCGCCGATGAAATCATCGCCGACGCGCCGGCTTCGCGATATGGGTTGTAGTCCTGCGAGTTACGGTATTGCACCAGCGGCGACGATGTCGCTGTCGTGTTGCAACTGCTGGCCGACGCCAGGAAGCAGGCGGCGCCATTCTGCTTGTGAAAGGTTTCCCACTGTCCCCAGGCGCGGACGTCAAGCCTTGTGAGCAGGCTGAGGCTGGCCGTCACACCGGCAGCCGCGTCGGGACTCTCCTGGAGGTTGTCGCCGAACTGGTAGTTGCCGATGTCCTCGTCCTGCCGGTGGTAGCCGGCGCGGAAGAACGCGCTGACGTTCGACGACGGCGTGTAATACCCATCGAAGCGGAGGTTGTAGTTGTTGGCGCCCGACGCACCCTTCCCCGGCAGCGCCGCGAGATATTGCCCCGGCGTGGTCTGGTAGCCGTCCGTGTTCAGCACGTCGCCGGAAATCCGGAAGGCCACGCCGTCCTTGGCGACGAAGTTCTTTGCCAGCGACGCCACCTCGGTGTGGTACGACTCGTAGTTGACGTCGAGTTCGCCGGTGTTGTCGGTCGGCTTGCGTGTGACGATGTTGACGACGCCGGCGGCGGCCAGGTTGCCCCACACGCTCGATGCCCCACCCCGCATCACCTCGACCCGGTCGACCGAGGAGATCGGGACCTTGAACCACTGGGTGGTGACGTAAAACGGATCGTGAATCGGAATGCCGTCGAGCAGCACCAGCACCGTGCTGTTGGTGATCCCGCGCATGCGGGTCTGATGCCCGGTCGGGTCGGTGGTGTAATACGGTGCGCCGGGAAGGTTCATGCCCGGGACATCGCGCAGCGCCTGGTCCAGCGTCTGGGCGGGTTCACTCATCACTTCGGCGCGGGTGATGATGGTGGTGTGCACCGCCATCTGCTCCTGCGTCTTCTGCGAGCGGGACGCCGACACGACCAGATCGGTGACATGTTCGGGTACGGTGTCCGATGTCGACGTGCCGGTCTGCGCCGACGCGGCGGCGGCGATCAGCAGCGTCGTTGCGAAACCCAGGGCCAGGCCCCGGGAGAACGATGCAGCGTACATATAGCATGCTCCATATCGGGTGACGCATTCGCTGGGCGATATCGCCCACGAACGCACGGCTGCGTCACGGCGGAGGCCGTACGCAGGGAACGCCGTATGGCGCCGAAGCGCCGATGTCAGCCGAGAGGAGGTGCGGTGGATTCGGGAAGACGATCGAGCGTTGACGCCGCGTGGGCGGCGTGCTCGATCACCGGCCAGTCGACGTATCGCGGTACGGCTGCGATGCGGACGGTAACGCTGGGCCGGGTGCTGATGCTGGCTGGCATGCTGTGGCAGCAGGCCATGCAGCAGTCGCAACAATGTTGCTGCTGGTTGCCGGGGGGCGTCTGCTGATGGCCCGGCATCGACTGCATCGGGCCGGCCATGGCCATCGGCATCGCGCCGCCCTGCGCGGCGCACGGCGACACCATCGGCATGGCCTGTCCGCCGATGGCAGGCGAGGCCAGCACGAGCAATGCAGCCAGCCAGCGCTGGCGTCGCAGCAGGGCGATCATCGACCGCAAGATCTCGCGGCGACCGCGATTAGGCAAGCGGCGAGGCTGCGCCCGGCATTGCAGGGCCTCGCATCGGCAAGTTGTATGGCTTGCGGCGTAGGCCATACCTGTGTCGACGCGCGAGTATGATTCAGGCCCAAATGAAGTCGGGAAAACGGCGCAGGATTTCAGCCTCGGAACAACCGGCCAATCAGCTGGACCCGCCACAAGGAGCGACCATGCGTGTACCCGGAGTCATCCTTACTCTGTTCGTGGCACTCCCGGTGGTGCGCGCCCATGCCCAGGCGCCGTGGCGCGTCGATGCGGCGCCGGTGCTCGATGTCTCCAGCAACGGGAAGTCGGGCACGATCACGTTCTCGCGCGTGAGCGCGGCGACACGTCTGAGCAACGGCATCATTGTCATCGGCGACGCGGACGATAACACGCTGCACTTTTTCAGCGCCACCGGAACACCGCTCAAGGACGTGGGCCGAGCCGGCGGCGGGCCGGGAGAATTTCGCCACGTGACTTGGGTGGGCCGTTGCGGCGGAGATTCGCTGCACGTCTGGGACATGATGCAGCAGCGCGTGTCCGTCTTTGCACCGACCGGCGCATACGCCCGGCAATACGCCATTCCGTCGGACACGACGTCCCGGGCAACGCCTTTCCTGACGCTCGCCTGCTCGTCCCGCGGCGTGATTGCGTATCAGGCCCAGCCCGGGATGCCGAAGACGCGTCCCGTCGTGCGGGATCCGGCGCATCCGACCCGTGAAGAGCGCGTCATTCCCACAATGGCTGACGTGTTCGCGGCGACTACCACCGGCCAAATCGTGCGTCGACTCGGCGAGCGATCGGGCGGCGCCGTGTATGTGATCGGCGGCGGCGGCTTTCCCCTGCCATTGGCTGCCACCACATACGTCGCCATCGCGGGAGATCGCATTTTCGTCGGCACGGCGGACTCGACGTCAACCGTTGTCGCCTACGCGCCCGACGGTACTCCGACGACGCTCAAGCTCGACATCCCGGCGCGCCCGACCACCGCGGCGCAACGCTCGCGCGCAGCCACGGCAATGGCCTCGATGGCTCCGTCCTCACTCCGGACGTTGGCGGAAGATTCGCTGCGAGTCGCACCGATGCCGGCGACGCTGCCGCCGTATTCGGGACTGTTCGGTGACTCGGACGGCGTGCTCTGGGTCGAGCTCACGGTGCCAGGCGACCTCTCGACGCGACTTCGCGCGGTCGATGCCAGCGGTCGTACCCTTGGCGAGGTATCGTTGCCGCCCGACGTCACCGTCTGGGAAATCGGTCACGACTACCTGCTCGGCGCATACGACGACGCGGACGATGTGCCCCACCTCGCGATGTACCGGCTGCATCGGGGGCGGTGAGCGAAGCGCACACCCGCCACCGGATGAACGACGCCAGAGACCCTTGGAACTTCTCCCGGAACTGATCCGTCAGGTCACGCTGACCCCGGTGGTACTCCAACCCCGACCCAGGAGACCGGTATGCTCAGCATGCGCACGGTGGTTGTCCTTGCGCTGGTGATTCCCGCGCTGGCCAGTGCACAGTCCGATCCGACCACGAATGCGTTCAGGCGGGTTGCCGCCGAAAACGCCCAACTCGACGTCGCTGCGGCCGACGCGATGCCGGCCGACAAGTATTCGTTCAAGCCGACGGCGCAGCAGATGTCATTCGCCGAATCGGTGATCCACACCTGGGACACCAATCGCTTTGAATGTGCCGCGATCAGTGGCAGGCCCGCGCCGGCGGCGGCGAAGCTCGCCCCGACCGACAGCAAGGCGGTGCTCGTGGCCGCGCTCAAGTCCTCGTTCGATTTCTGCAAGACGGCGCTGGCTGGCCTGCGCGACGCCGATCTCGCCACCAGCGCTCCATTTTATGCTGGGCGGGCCGTCCCGAAGGGCGCGATGGTGGTGGAGACAAGCCTCGACTGGGGCGATCACTACGCCATCCTGGCGATGTACCTGCGCCTCAACGGCGTCGTGCCGCCGTCAGCACGGTAGCAACGACGTCAGCACGGCGTCGCGGGTTCCTGACTCGTTGGCGGGAGTGAACTACTCCTGCGGCGACGATTATCGCCGCACGCCTTGTTACTTCACGGGTGCACCTGGTCCGGCGTGCCGTCGGACCAGGCCCGCACCACCACGAAGAAGATCGACGTCGCGTCGTCGGCATCGGCGTCGGCCATCACCGGCGATCCGGGGAGGTTGGCACCCCACTGCGCCGGACTCGTGCGCGGCTCGAAGAACATCACATGCGGATGCCACGGGCCGTGCGCATCATCGTTGAGATAGCCGCCCTTCGACATCATGTACGACATCGCGCCGGCCGCCGGCGGCTTGATGGCGCCTGAGGCGAGCCCTGCCTTGTCGCGCTGTTGCATTCCAGCCTTGTCGACCCCGGCGAGCGCCCACTCGGTACGCATCAGGTACGTGGGCAGCACGGAGCGCGCCGCGGCAGCGTTGAAGCAGATGGGCGAACGCGCCTTCGGGTTCCAGAACTCAGGGCTGGCGAAATCGTTGTCCCAGGCTCGCACCACCACACAGACAAAGCCGTTGGAACCCTTGACCGCGGTCTGGTAGCCCCGTTTGTCGAGGACCAGCACGTCGGCATGAGCGGCGATCGTGTCGGGCGCGGCGCTTTTCGCCAGCGCGATCTCCTGCGCCGGGCCCGGCATCAGGTAACGGTCGACCGGCGCCATGGTGGGATACGGTCCTTGCGCCGCCACGGCAACCGGCGCGGCAATACACAAGGAGGCGAACAGGACGGCCGGAACCGGCATCATCCGGCTCGGGCGATGAGCGATCTCACGTTGCGCGAAATTCATGGTTGAGTTCCTCGGATGTCGGTCGGGGGAGCGCCGATGACGGGACAACGATAAGGGCTTGTCGGCGGACCCGCTTGGCGGGGACGGCGAGGAGCGCTGCCTCACCGAAGCGAGGCGCCGCGGCTGCGTCCGAGCGTGAATGGCCGGATTCGACGCCCAGATTCTGGAAACGGTTTGGCCGGGCAACCGAGACCCCAAGCGATTGACTGAATGGTTTACAAGTTAAACCATACTGTTGTTGATTCAATAGTATGGCTTACGGAGTCGTCGAGACTGGCGACGTCGAATCGAGGGTGATCGCCCAGGCCGCCCGCAGGCGCGTGGTAGGCGGGCCCTCTATCAGTTCGTTCCGCTCGCCGCGGCCCGAGCGCGGTTCTGCCGTACCCTGAGGACCACGATTCGCTTGATCAGATCATAGGGGATCGGCTGATCGAGCGGGAACCGGAGATTGCCTTTGGGCCCGGCATAGGGCGCGAGCGCCTTCGCCAGGCGGGCATCTCCTGATACCGGCGGGTAGACACCGATGTGCGCCTTGAAGGCGGCGAAGTACACCACGATCCCCTGCAGCCGGAATGCGGGCATACGATAGCTGATGAGTTCTTGCGCCTCGGGTGCGGCGGCGCGGATGGTCTGTCGGATCCGCGTGAGGATCGGCCGCACGGCCGGGGGAGAGGCCGCGATGTATTCGTCGATGTTCTCTGGTACCGTGGTGCGCATCGCCATGACGATCCCTTCCGGATTCGGATGCGGTGGCCGCGCCTGCCGCAGCCAGCGCGGGCTACACCCCAATGATCTCGTTGAGACCTTCGATCACGACGGCCAGTTCCTCCGCGGACACCTTTGCCAACCGCTTCCCGATGCGTTCCACCGACAGCGTGCGAATCTGACTGATCTTCACCCACGACAGCTTCGGGAGCGACGCGGACTTGAGTTCAAGGGTGAGGGGAAAGCCGGCGCGTTGTCGCTGACTCGTCAACGCCATCGCAATCACGGTGCCCGACCGATCGTTGAACACATCCTGGCTGACGATCAACACCGGCCGCAGACCCGCCTGTTCGCGACCGCGGGTCGGATCCAGATTGGCCCAGCGGACTTCGCCTCTCAGTATGCGGGCCATGCCGCCATGTCATCGTGGAGTCCTTCGTCAGCCAGGGCCTGCTCCGCCGCCGGATCGAGTTTGGCGCACTCGACGGCCAGACGACGATGCTCCAGCCGCTCCAGCTTCTCCATCACGGCGGCTTCGATCGCCTGACTACGATTGGGAAAGAGTCCGCCGTCAATCACGCGGTCGAGACGGTGCAACATCGGACCGTCCAGCGTGACGGCAATCTTGGTCTTCGGCATGGCGCCCTCCGGGGTATGATAATACATCATACCACCGATCTCTGCAAGCATATCCTGCATCGGAGCGGGTACGCGACGTGGAGGTCTACCGCTCTGCGCATCTGCGGCGGCTGGGTCAGAGAGCGACCTGCGATGGCTGCGGCCACGACCCAGGCGCCGGGCGATCGCGCGAAACGCATCATGGTCCTCCCGTTAGAATCGCGCGGTCAACGTGATGCTGCCCTTGGCGGCGGTGTCGGTATCGGGGTCGGGGAGCAGCGTGGCGGTCGCCGTTCCGTGGATCTCGTAGCCCTTCACGTCGGTGGCGTAGGGGATTTCCTTCACGCTGGTCAGCGTCACGACGTAGCTCCCGACGGCGTGGGGTTCGGTGTTTCCCTGCGCGACCCACATCGCGCTGCCGTTGCCGACCCAGATTCCCTCTGCCGCCCCGGCGTCGGAGCTCTTGTACGTCTTCGTGGTGGGCATCCCGGGGAACTTGATCCCGATCGTGACATAGTGCTCGCTGTCGTTCGAATTGATTCCCAGCTGCGACTTGCCGTCCTTGACCCCATAGACCGCCATCAGGGTGGAGCAGGGGAAGGTCCCGGTCTTGGCCCCGGTCACCGTGATGACACACGGCGACTGATCGCCGGTCGTGGTTGCGCCGGCACGGTGCACGCCGCAACCGGTGATGACAGCGCAGGCGAATGCCAGCAGGGAGGCGCGAACCAGGTCGCTGCTGCGAATAACGTGTTTCATAAGAGCACCGCTTTCTGGAAGATGTCCGTGGTTCGGAATTGTCGCTGGCTTTTCAATGCTTTGGCTGGAAGTCTGGATCGCCAGTCTGCCAGAGAATGAAGCTCCACAAGTCGGCCTCGGCTTGCAGGTGTTGCCCGTTGCAGGCGCGGCGCATTGTGGTTCCCTCGGCGTTGTCGGTGCGCGTTCAAAGAATCGATGGCTGCGAGCTCGATGTCGCGCCAACATATCAGGCGTCTGTTTGCCAGCCGTCGCGTTGCCGTTTGTTGCTGGGCGACTACCCGACCCCTGCACTCGAATCGCACGATCGAGCTTCGATTACTCGGGCTGCACGCCCATTTCGATCAGTCGCGGCCCGTCGGGCGCTCCTGAATACTCTGTATCATCTACGCGAAGAGCTCGGCGACAGTCCAGCTCGCCGGTGCCGGTGAGGCGTTCGAGGGATGGCTCTTGAGCGAGGGCCGGCGAGTGACGGCGCCGAGGTCGGGACGCGCACTTCCCCGTCGCCGTGGCATTCGCGGGCGACGTCCGGCCTATCGCTTTTTCTTCCCGACGCCTGGCACGGCCGCGACTTGTTTCATCCACGCCGCGATCTGGCGTTCGTCAAGGTCGTCCACGGATTCGAGTTCCACGCCGCGCGTAGACTTGCCCATCGCCACGGGCGTCACTGGCGGTACCGGCGTGAGCGTCACGCCGTTGATGAACATGAGCTTGACGTGTTTCGCAAAGCCGCCGCAGCAGAAGCACCAGCCGTCGCCGACGCCATAGTACGACATGCCCCACTTCACGGATCGCTGCAGGTTTGGCAGCGTCGCTGCCGCCAGGGCATCGATTCTGTCGGCGATGCCGCGCTGCGGCTGCGGCAAGCTGGCGATGTAGGCGAAGACCGGCTTGTCGCCGTCCGCCGCCTTCCGGGGACTTGCCTTGCCGGTAATCATGGTGTCCGGTAGCGTCGTGTCGGCGTTACGTCGTGCCGCGGTGCGCTTGGCCGTTTTCCGGAGTGCCGGCTTCGGGACTTTGTCTGTCTTGCGAACAGGCATGGTGATCTCCTTTACACTTGGGGAAGCGTAGGTCTATCGCCCAACGGAGGATCGTCGGATGCAAACGCACCGCCGGAAAGCGGACGGTCGTCGGATCTCCACCCGTTGATCTTGAGAACCATCTTTTCTTGGTCCGTGCACGGCCGCCCGCAGCAAGCGCGGGTTAGAGCGCCCTGCCCGCTCGAGCCGGCCGCATGTTACTTGCGGAGGTCAACGGCCCGAGCGTCCTTCCAGTACGACCGGCCGTCCTTCGCCATGGACCACGGATTGCTGACTTCCCGGAGGGCCCGCAGCACGTCGGGCAGTACGAATCCGGAGACGACCTCGCGCACCCGGCGACGCAGTCGGCGATTCGCACGACGCTTGTCGTCCTTTTCGCTCTCCTGCGCGGTCATGCCAAAAATCGGCGTGCGACGCTTCGATCGAGCCATGCAGTCCTCGACAGGAGTTGTCGTGAGTCGCTCTAACGTCCTGCGCATCTGCGGCGGCCGCGCTCGTACCGAAGGCGCAACATCACCTGCTCAGCCTCTCGGTCACGCGCGGCTCACCGAACCTGCATCGTCCTTGTACCCGTTGAATTGGCCCCATCGTACCGGAACTTGAACGTGACGACTGCCGTGCCTGAACCTGCGCCAGGAATCGAAACTTCTGTCGCGGCCCGCCCGGAGAATAGGGCGGCACTTCGGCAGCATCAAGGAAGCTGGCGGCTGATGCCGAGATCCTGGCCAGCGAGTCATACGAACCCGACCCAATTGTCACGAGGGTGATATCGAGCTCATCACCGACGGACAATATCGTGGGTTGGCTACCAAGGTGACGTGAGCGATTCACCCGCGTCCCCAGCTTGGGTCGTCATCGCGTCACTGCGCGGGCGCGCCCTTGACTCTGCGGACCGAGGCAGGACCGCGATTGCCACGCGGGGGCCGCGCTCGCTGCGGTTGGTCTGGGATGAGGTCATCGTGCTCCGCGTGGAGTGTAGCGCGCTGGAATGGCAGCGCACATGGTGGACCGTCGTTCACGCGGTACGCGATCAGCACCAGCGTGGCGGCCAGTGCTTTCCTTCAGGATCGGCCACCGGATCCGGCCGCCTAACGTCGTGGCGTTCAGCGGTGAGCGCCCGACCGGGCGAAGCGAGGAACGGCGATCATCCGCGGCAATGCGATGCTGGGCAGCATCATAGCCGAGGACCGATGAGGTCAGCGGCCTCCGGCGAGGTCATGACGGGAAGGACCTCGAATTCAACGAGGTCCTTCCAGCGACCCATCCATTCCTCAAGAAGGGCGAGGTCCGCGCACTCCATTATCTGGTAGCAGCGCTGCAGGTCCTCGGTCACCCAGCTGTTCACATAACGGAGGCCTTCCGGCGCCAGCCGACCTCGGTCCCGGAAGCGACGGTACACGGCCTTGGGGTCCCCTCGAAAATTCTCAACGACCATGTAGAGCATCAAGCCACCTTGCCCAGGAGCCGCCTCGCCGTCTGCCCAACGACGCTGCGCTTCTGCGGCCGGGGGTGTGGCGGCCTGCGAAGCGTCGGGCCTGAATTGTCGAATACCACATCGCGATTGTCAAAGCGACTGGCCCAACGCTCACCAACCCCATCATGACCCAGAAGATCGGAGCAACGGTGGTGATCGTTTCACCATGTGCGGGAATGCTGTGCGTCATCGGCAACGGCGGTCCCGGAATCACGATCAACGCCACCCAGCCGCAGAAAAAGATGGGTGGAACCCGTTGGCGCGCACCGGTCCATCGCCATAGCAACCACCACGTCATCAGCAGCACCGGGAGGAGCGGAACACCCCACATGATCAACGATAGCGAGTGCCCGGCGTACATCATCACCCCGGCGTCCGTCCACACGCGAATGCCAAACCACACGGCGTACGCGACCGCGAACGTCCACACTCCCGTCAGAACCGTGAACTTCCACATGCCGGACCGCCGCGAAATGAAGGCCCCCTCGGTAGGAAGTTGCGAGCTGGCGCCTCACGGCCGGCGCTTCTGCCGAACCGCCCTGGCCTCGCCGGCACCACGCGCGTGTCAGGCAGCAATCCAGATCGTTCGATTCACGGCCGGCCACGCCTCAAGGTCACGTCGAGGCTCAGCCACGCGGCCACCGGACATCCACCGACGGTTGCCGGTTTGAAGCTCGCATCCATGAGGTCGCGCCGCATCCGGCGCGCGAACGACGAATCAGCGAGACCGTTCAGTATCACGGTATCAACGGTACCGCGAGGTGTCACATGGAACTGAGCAACAAAGAATGAGTCCTGAAGCGCCCGTGGAACCGGTGGCATCGTTACCCGGCGGAAGCTCGCGGCGGTTCGTTGGGGCGGTTGAACCCGGTCTGTTCCCGTCACGCCCGCGCCCCCGCACTCGACCCGAACGCGCTGGCTCGTGTCAGGGGAGGTCTGCGCTGCCGCGCGTGGTGCCCAGGGCAGCCCGAGCACAACAAGAGCGATCCATCGCGAGCCGTGTACCATTCACACCGCCATCGTGAGACAGGTATTGCTGCCTAATGCGGTCGCATCAGCTGCAGGGCAGCTGATCATATCTCAGGAAATGCGGAGTAGCCGGGCTGTCCTTTCTACTGCATGCAGTGATTAGGCGTCCGTTGGGCTGAGCCTCGCCCGGCCAATCTGAGCGAGGCCCGCGCCGACGAGGCCCAAGGCGGCCCCGACGGCCGCTAGAAGGACGACCATTCCTATGCGGGCAGCCGCGGGCGCCGAGGCATACACCGCCGCGGAGTCCGCGGGCCCGAGTTGGGCCGAGAGCGGCCAGCCCAGCCCGGCCTCGACGGCGGCCACTGCGGCGCCGGCCAGCGGTCCATGCCAGAACGGTGCGCGGCGGGCGGCGAGATAACCCGTCAGGAGATAAATCGCGTAGGAGCCGATGGCAAAGCGCCCGTAGGTGAGCGCAAAGCCGCGGGCAAGCATCGACGCGACGACATCATAGGCCACGACGCCGAGGCCGCCAAGCAAGAGGATGCGCGTGAGTCGCATTGCAGACACCTCGCGAAGCGGGAATGTTCGGGGACGCCGAACGCATTGTGTTTCTGCTGCCGCGCGTGCGGCGGAGCCGCGACATGGCGCGCGCGGCCAGGAGCAGATACCTGTTAGGTGGCGCGCAGGTACAAACCGGGTAGATAGTTGACAGAGTATACCGGCAACATGGTTGACACGGCTACCCTGGCGGACCTTCCGGAGGTTCGCCATGCCGTGGTTGGAGACTGCACCCGTGGAACAACGAGAACGCTTCATCGCCGACGTCCGCGCTGGACGCTACTCGATGACTGAGCTGTGTGCGCGGTACGGCATCAGCCGAAAGTCCGGCTACAAGTGGCTCGATCGGGCGGCGGAAGGCGGACGGGCGGCGCTCGCCGATCGGAGCCGCGCCCCGCATCACTGTCCGCATCGCATTCCCGATGCAATCGCCGCGTTGCTCTGCACGACGCGGCGCCAGCATCCCCTGTGGGGGCCGAAGAAACTGCTCCAGGCAACCATGTACCCGGGTTACGGTGTCAACCATTTCCCCGGTTGCTCAGCTTCCGGGCGACCAGCCATCGCTGCAGCGACGCGTGGCTCTCGCCGGAGCGTCGTCCGGCAAGCAGATCCTCGACGCTGATATCCTCATCGAGCGCCGGCCAATGGATCCCATGGCCGCGGCCGATGAACTCCCATTTCGCCCGTTCCGCCGGCGCACCGTGCGCCAGCCGAGGATACCACGCCACGGGCACCGACAGTGTGCGGCCATCGACGAGTTCGACGATCAGCGCGTCGTCCGTGACCGTGACGCTCTGCGCCAGGGCCAATTTGAGATCAATCGGGGAAGTAGTCATTCCAGGCCTCCCGGAGCGCAGCGGCGTGCTCGCTGATCAGAGCTTCGACGGCGCCCAGTTCTTTGCGGCTGAACCCACCGCCGTCGTCAAGTCGCACTGGCGCCAGCCAGAACTTCGCGTAGCAGTCATCCCGCGCGAATGTACATGCGCCGGTTCGTCGCGGTCTCCGGAGTAGAAGAAGAACCGGTAGGGACCGGAGCGCAGGACCGTCGGCATTCATTAATCTAGGGTTTGGAGAGGCGATCACGAAGAAGGGCGTGCTGTCTGGCTAACGACTCTGCACTTCTGCGGCGGCCGCGTCAGCGCCGAAGGCGCAACATCACCTGCGCAGCCGGCCGCAGCAAGCGCGGGGTTAGGCAGGCTCAGTGCGACGTTCCAGTCAGCACGGCTGCTCGGGCGCGCGGATAATCGAGCACAAGTGTGACGTACTTCCACGCTGATCCGCCAAGCGCGCCGTCGACAGGCTTGTCCATATACTGCGCCATGAACTGGTGAAACGTGGGCTGCGCGGCAAACCATACCGGCCCGACGTGCTGGCCTCCCACCTCCACCCTGGGCACCTCAATCATGTCCATGAAGCCATTGAACGCGGCGGCATTGCGAACTACCTGCCAATTCGGATGCTGAGCGTGCCACCGATCGAAGACCGACTTGTCGATAAAGCTCGCAGCTCGATGGCGCGGCTCGCCTGTGCCGATAACGCGCCACGCGCTATCGGTGAGCGTCACCCATGCCCCGGTGTCGACAAGAAAATCGAGGGATTCGCCGGCGACGCTCGCCGTGATCCGCGGAAACTGCGTCATCCGCTGCCCAGCCGAGTCAACCTGAAACCCCAGTGGTACCCAGCATCGCATTGTCGAAGGCTCGGCCGGATCGGAACCGTCGAAATACAGGCGGCGGTGCGGGTAGTCGATCGTCCACACTCGGCCGGCGAACCAGTAGGCGCCGAGCCCACCATCGACCCGCAACCGGGGGTCGTCCTGACGCCGCGACGGTATGACGCGGACGGGGCTGGTGTCGGAGGACGTTGGATTCGGGTGGAGCATCATGAGCGGCAGCGGAAAGGTCGTATCACCGATCGTGCCGGGAACGTACACACCACGCACTGTGTCTCGGGCGCTGACAATCAACCGAGGGTCAACGCCGAGCCGAGGCACCGCCTCCGGAAACAGAATGACCGGACCACCGGTGTCGAGATAGAATCGAAGCGTCTGACCGTTATTCAGATGCCAGCGAGCGAACAGAATATCAGCGACGAAGTCCGCAGGCACTTCGCGTCCGTGAGGCGCGCCGACGCAGGTCGGAGCAGGAGATCCCAGCGGGGTGAGCAAGACCGTTAGTGCGAAAGACAGGGTATGCATGCCGTCGGACTCCTGATGACTGTTCCGGCCTGACCGGTTGTTCATCGCCGCCTAACGGCGTGCGCTTCTGCCGCGAGGCCAGGTGAGGCCGCCGCAGTCCTTACATAAAGACTACATCGCGGCGGCCGAACCGCTTGACCTCGACCGCAGCAAGCGCGTGTTAGGCAGCCCGGGGGTACAGACTGAGGACATGGGTTACACGTTGGACCGAGGACATCGGTTACACCTGCGTTAGATCCGGTTCCGATTGTGCGCGCCGTGCATCCGATAATCTCGCTCATCCAGCCGCCCCAGCAAGAGGTCGCCGAAATACACCGACCAGATGCCATCGGCGACCTCATCGAGTCCGACGTACTCCTCCGCCAGGACATGGCTCACGTTCACCCACCGATGCTGCCAACGGATGCCGCCGTTGGTCGAGACATACCGGGTCTCGTAGTGGCGCGGGTACTCTGGGCTCCGGATCGTCCGTGGGTACGCGCGTGGCGAGGCGACGTAGTGCTGCGCCGGCGGTTCCTGGCCGAGGGCCTCGTGGGGCCGCTCCGTGTTGTAGTCCTGCTGAAAGGCATCGAAGCGACGTTGCTGACCACGGGGCGTCTGGGCCGCGGGTCGCGTCGCTTCCGCCTTCAGCGTGCGATGCATCCGTTCATGCCGCCCATTCTGTTCGGGGTGCGCAGGCTGAATGAGCTCCGGCGTGATGCCCAGCTTCAGCCACCACACACTGAGCGCCGAGAGTCGACCCAGCGCGCACGTCGCAAAGGGGGTGCCGTTGTCGCTGCGAATGCGATCCGGCAAACCATACGTCCGGAAGATCCGCTCGAAGACGCTCCGCGCACCGACACTCGCCGTCGACGGCAAGCCGTGACACGCCAGCAAATAGCGCGAGTAGCCATCGACGATGGTGAGTGGATAGCAGTACGCGCCGGTGCCCAAGCGAAACTGTCCCTTGAAATCGACGGTCCACAGCGCGTTCGGCGCGTCCATCGGGGTGGTCGGTCGCCCGGGATGGCCGGGCGCAGGACGCCGCCGGCGGGCGCGCACCAGCCCTTCTCGCTTGAGCAGCGCGCCCACCGTACTCGCGACCGGCCATGGGTCGCGTCGCGGATGCCGCCGTGCGAGATAGGCCAGCAGCTTGCGCGGACCCCACGTCGGATGCGCCTGCCGCGTGCGCACAACCAGCGCCGCGAGCTCCCCATCCAAGAGTGTCGGGCTCGTCACCGGCCGTCGCGAGTGCTCTACGAATCCCGCCGCGCCCTCGACCTGGAATCGCCGCCACCATTTGTGACCGGTCTTTCGACTGATGCCGAACCGCGCACAGAGCTCCGTCATCTGCCAGTGCTCGCGCGCAAACGCCTCGACAAAATCCTGCCGCTGCGACATAGGGGTCTCCACTCTCCACGGCATCACGCACCTCCTCGGTGCATGAAACCAACTTGAGAAGTGTTACCTATGTCCTCGGTCTATCTGTTACCGATGTCCCCGACTGCTCCGGGCCGCACGGTTCGCGGCACGACGAACGAGCAGACTGGTCGCGCTCATTCCGATGACCAGGAGGAAGAGGAACATCCGTAGGGGCGATGGCAACCCAGGCACAACAACTGTGATGCCGATAATCGTGCTATTGGCCCCATTGATCGCTTCCTGGACCCGCAACGCCGGCTTATCGATCAGGGCCTGCCAGCGAGTTCCCGCCCGAACGACCAAGATGATACCGCAGGTAAGCGCCAGCCATCCCATTACCGTGACATAGATCGGCTGTATGGATTCAGGCACCATAGAAGTGATCTCTCAGTTGATGGACGGTCGCGGAATCCCGACCCTTGCCACCTAACGACTCTGCGCTTCTGCGGCGGCCGCGTCCGCGCCGAAGGCGCAACATCATCAGCGCGGCCGCCCGCAGCAAGCGCTTGTTAGAGCGCCCCGTGTTCATCGAACGCTTCCGCCTGCATTACGGCGCGGATGCGCGCGGCGAGCGCCGGCAAGTCGCTGCGCGCCATTTCCCAAGCGAGCTCAAGATCGATACGGAAGTATTCGTGAATCAGAATGTCCCGCGCGCCGGCAATATCACGCCACGGAATCTCGGGATAACGAGCGCGAAACTCCTCCGGCACTCCCTTCACCGCCTCGCCGATCACGGCAAGCCGCCGAACAACCGCGTCCTGTTTTTCGATGCTCGTCGAGAACGCCGCGAACGACAGGCCGTCCGTGTATTGCTCCACGAGGCGAATCGCCTCGAGCACTTCACCGAGCAGGAGGGCCACGCCGCGGCTCATAGCAGCGGCACGAGCTCCGCCAGGATGCGATCGCGGAGCCGAGGATGCAACGAATTGGATGTGGCGATATCGACGCCCCGGCCGAGCGCTGCGATCAAGTCGGACCGGAGACCGGCGAGATCGAGGAGGCTTCGCCCGCGCTCAAATTCCACAAGAAAATCCACGTCACTCCCGGCGCCAGCGTCGCCACGGGCGACGGAGCCGAATACACTCGCGTGTACGACGCCGTGCCGACGCATCGGCGCCGCCACTTTCCCCCGGATTTCCTCGATGGACGGGCTCATGGCGTGCAATTTACCTCGACCCAGCAGGGCGTCCTACGGAGCAGAAATGCTCGCTTGCAGGTCGGGCGCCACGTTGGGCGGAGTCGCTCTAACGACCCTGCGCTTCTGCTGCCGGGTGTGTGGCGGCGCGGCGCAGTCCCTAGCAACAAATCATACCTCGCGCCGCGCTGCCACGCGCACACCCGGCCAGCAGCAAGCGCTTGTTATACCGCCCCACTCAGTTGCAGGCCGACCGTGTGATCGCCACGCTGTCGTTGCGCCACGAGCTGAGTAGCTGCCCACCAGAGGTTCTCGCAGTGAGTTGCATGCGCGGCGTACGCAGGAGGAGCGAGTCGCCTCCTTTCCGCACAATCGTGACGATTTCCTTGGTGCCTCGGGTGAAGAGCCAAAGCATGGGGATATCGACCGAGTCGGCTTTGAAGCCGATGCCGCGGCGGACGATGGAAGCGGTAAAGAAGGGTGCATTGTCCATGTACGGCATGGTGCCAGGGGCGACAGAGTCCACCTGGGTCTGACTGCCTCGCCGCGCATCGGTGACCACCGCCACGACGGTCTGAGGGCCGAACGTCAGCTCGCTCGTCTGCCTCGGCGGGAGTGCACTATCGGCGGCGAGAGGCCACACCGATAACGCCAGCGTCCGCACCAAACCGTCAGGGGCCATCACCGCACGATAGCGAATGAGGCTCCACTGCTGCGGCCCGCCCTTGCCGAGCAGGGCGCCGGAGATGGTGTCTGCCTGGTACGACTGGCGATCGATGCTGATCGTATCGAGGACAAAGGCCGTCACGTAGGTGGCGGTGCGCTTGCACTGCTGACCGGCAGCGCGGCCGGAGAGGCCCAATAGTGCAGTGCCGAGGAGGAACGTGGTTCGCATCTGGCTCCGAGTTCTAGTCGATATAACGCTCGGCGCTTCTGCGGCGGCCGCGCACCGTAGCGAAGCTACTCGATTGCTGCGCGGCCGTCCGCAGCAAGCGCCAGTTAGGTGCCGGTCGCCGCGGAGACGCGGACACGATGGTGCGCGACCCACCCGCCTATCGCGCCAAGTGTCGCGCCAGCGAGCGACACCGCAAAGACAATCATCACGGCGATAGTCGCCGCTTGATCTTGCGGAACGATATCCGACGTACGATTGCCAGTCACAAGATACGCGATCATCTCTACACTCGTCACCATGCTTCCGGCTGTCGCCCCCCACATACCACGCCGCGTTGCTGCATAGCCGGCGCCAATGCAGATCCCCGCCGAGACCGGCATCAAGAAGGATGTGTCGAAGCCAAGCCATTTGGCCACTGCATCGCCGATGATCCCGACACCGACAAGGTCGAGAATGATGAACAGGAGCGTCGACTTCAGGGCCGGCAACGTGATGATGCGCGTCATCGGGTCCTCGGTTCGTCCGTGCACCTAACGACTCTGCGCTTCTGCTGCGAGGGCAGGTGAGGCCGCCGCAGTCCTTAGATAAATCTACCTCGCGCTGCGCCGACACGCTTACACCCGGCCAGCAGCAAGCGCGGGTTAGCCAGCGTGACGGTACAGACTGAGGACATGGGTTACACGTTGGACCGAGGACATCGGTTACACCTGCGTTAGATCCGGTTCCGATTGTGCGCGCCGTGCATCCGATAATCTCGCTCATCCAGCCGCCCCAGCAAGAGGTCGCCGAAATACACCGACCAGATGCCATCGGCGACCTCATCGAGTCCGACGTACTCCTCCGCCAGGACATGGCTCACGTTCACCCACCGATGCTGCCAACGGATGCCGCCGTTGGTCGAGACATACCGGGTCTCGTAGTGGCGCGGGTACTCTGGGCTCCGGATCGTCCGTGGGTACGCGCGTGGCGAGGCGACGTAGTGCTGCGCCGGCGGTTCCTGGCCGAGGGCCTCGTGGGGCCGCTCCGTGTTGTAGTCCTGCTGAAAGGCATCGAAGCGACGTTGCTGACCACGGGGCGTCTGGGCCGCGGGTCGCGTCGCTTCCGCCTTCAGCGTGCGATGCATCCGTTCATGCCGCCCATTCTGTTCGGGGTGCGCAGGCTGAATGAGCTCCGGCGTGATGCCCAGCTTCAGCCACCACACACTGAGCGCCGAGAGTCGACCCAGCGCGCACGTCGCAAAGGGGGTGCCGTTGTCGCTGCGAATGCGATCCGGCAAACCATACGTCCGGAAGATCCGCTCGAAGACGCTCCGCGCACCGACACTCGCCGTCGACGGCAAGCCGTGACACGCCAGCAAATAGCGCGAGTAGCCATCGACGATGGTGAGTGGATAGCAGTACGCGCCGGTGCCCAAGCGAAACTGTCCCTTGAAATCGACGGTCCACAGCGCGTTCGGCGCGTCCATCGGGGTGGTCGGTCGCCCGGGATGGCCGGGCGCAGGACGCCGCCGGCGGGCGCGCACCAGCCCTTCTCGCTTGAGCAGCGCGCCCACCGTACTCGCGACCGGCCATGGGTCGCGTCGCGGATGCCGCCGTGCGAGATAGGCCAGCAGCTTGCGCGGACCCCACGTCGGATGCGCCTGCCGCGTGCGCACAACCAGCGCCGCGAGCTCCCCATCCAAGAGTGTCGGGCTCGTCACCGGCCGTCGCGAGTGCTCTACGAATCCCGCCGCGCCCTCGACCTGGAATCGCCGCCACCATTTGTGACCGGTCTTTCGACTGATGCCGAACCGCGCACAGAGCTCCGTCATCTGCCAGTGCTCGCGCGCAAACGCCTCGACAAAATCCTGCCGCTGCGACATAGGGGTCTCCACTCTCCACGGCATCACGCACCTCCTCGGTGCATGAAACCAACTTGAGAAGTGTTACCTATGTCCTCGGTCTATCTGTTACCGATGTCCCCGACTGCTCCGACCATTCGTGGCGCTGTCGCAAGGAATTCTCGCGGCGACGAATCGCATACGGGGCGGGGATTCCGAGTAGATGACCAGGTCGCTTCCCAGTTCGCCGGTTCCGCGCAGCGTGTCGCTGTGCATGCCGAGGTGGAGGCCGAACGTGCTGTAACCGTCGGTCCAACCGACCAGGAGCGTGTCGGCCCCCAGCAGACGCCACGAGCCGAGGAACCTTGACCGCCCATCTGCCATGACCCATGGATCCGGTTCAGCGCGCAGTGGCCCGAACCTGGGCCTCGGGTCCCTTGGGCCACGCTCGTCAGGTGAAAGCGTGCGGGCCACTGGTCGAACGCATGTGTCTGTGATTCCGTGGAGTCATCGGGCTGCATCTGCAGCCGGTAGCACCCGAGCAAATGATGAACGGCGACCGTGTCGGCAACGCCGCTTCCGGTGACTTGTCCCTCGCCGGCCGAAACGCTGCCGGCGAGAACGGTACTGACGAGCATGAACACTCGCGCGCGCATTTGGCTCGGCACCTCAATCCGTCTGGCTAACGTGTATTGGACCTGCCTCACCCGCAGCATAAATCCGGCAGCACACCAACAAGTCTAGCTAATTCGACGGACATGCGAGCCGCCCCTCAGTCAGCCCGCCTTCAAACCATCGTGTCTTGCCGCCCCCGCTGGCGCCCCTCCCCACCCCGCGCGATACTTACCACCTCAATCGAACCAGCACGCCCGCACCGCGCAGTCTCCGCCACGGAGAATTCGCATGACCCGATTCGCCGCGCTTCTCCCCGCCTGCGCCCTGCTCACCTTCCCTGCCACGATCCACGCCCAGAACGCGACCCTCACCATCTGCAACAAGGGCCCCGTCACCATCGACGTCGCCTACGCCGCCCGCATCCAGCTCTTTTTCACCGGCTACCGCTGGGAAACCAGCGGCTGGTATCAGGTGAAAGCTGGAGCGTGCGAGGTCGTGTACGACGAGTCCTACGACGCCGCCGGCCCGATTACGCCACAATCGGGCGCGCGCATCGTGTTGATGGCCAAGAACAACGGCAGCTGGCGCGCATACCAGGACGCCAACGCGGACAAGCAGGGGTGGATGCAATCGGGTACCGGGCAGATCTGCGCCGACGTCAACGCGAACACTGGCTTCAAGTATCCGGAATCCGCCGGCGATCCCGCCGTCAACTGCCACGCGAGCATGAGGCTCCCGGTCACCTACGATTTCATGCCGGCCGGTCCCGGGCAATACACCTACGATCTTCACTGGGACGGCGCAACATCCTCCGTCGCGATCGGCACCGCTTCCACGTCAACCGACGTCGCCGCCACCACGACTACATCGCCGACCAGCGGTGCGTCGATCACCTATTTCTGCTCGTCGACCGACAAGCAGCCGGTCGTGTATGTCAGCGACTTCTTCGACCTCCCCGATGCCGGGTCGAAAACCGACAATTTCATGACGTTCGAGCACGCTCAGCTCCACTTCCAGATGTTCCTGGTCACCCACTACGAATACTCGGGCGCCGACGGCCTGGTGGCCTGCGTCTACTCCCCGACCACGGCCACCTCAGCCGCCGACATGGCGGCCAAGAAGCAGAGCCTGACAACGGCCCTCGCCGCCGCCAACAAGCACGTCGTCGAGACCGCCTGGCAATACACGCCCGCCGACGCCACGTCCGATACCGTCTTTGTGCCGGTGACTGAAGGCGATGCCGAAACGCTCACGCCCAACGGCCGGGGAGTGCTGTTCAATTGGGTGCACCAGGACGTCGCCACCTACCTCGCCGCATCGAAGACCGGCTTCGACGCGTACAAGAGCGGCAACGTGATCTTGCAGCAGGGCTTTCGGATGTGGACGTCGGGCGTGAAACCGCAGATCGCACGCGGATGCTGGGTGGTGCAGGGCGACTCGACCACGACTATGTCCTGCGCTATCCCCATCGACGCAGATCGCGAACGCGCGTATTACGACGCGCTGGTGCAGGACGTGGCCGCGTCACTCCCCCAGGATTGGAGTCCCGAAGGCGCCAACCCGTTCGGTGGCGACCTCCCCAGCGCGGGCTTCCAATCGACCAGCGGCGCGCACGGCGAGATCTGGCTGGCCGCACCGACCGACAGCACCTACGAACTGCACTTTCAGCTGATCTCGGCGCCGGTCAGGCGCTAGGCTCGCGACCGATTCGCCCTCGTTCACCCCGGCCTTGCCAACTCCTGCTCGGCCCATTCGGCGAATCGCTTCGCTGCTTTGACGATGTCGCGCGCCTCGGCCTGCGTCGCCGCGTGAGCGCCGTACGCCGCTTCATCTTTTTCGGCGAGAATGTCGGCGAGGTGCTTCGCCGCACGATCGGGAAATCGCGCACCGATCACCCGGTGGATCGTGTGGCCCAGGGCGTGGTGATCGGCCGTGTTATGGACACCACCAAACTTGATCGACACGGCATCGCCGTAGGCGATGGCAGCGTCGACACATTGCGTGATGATCGGGTTGCAGCTGCGCCCGGCCTGAGCCAGTTCCATGAGATCCTCGGCCGCCTGAAGAAACGCCCGGCCATTGTCGCGACGCCCTTGCCAATCACCGCGCGGAACGCTGCGCGCTGTGCCTCGTCTAGTCATCGATCAGCCCCGCCGGCTCACGACCCACAATCGGCACTGCGTCGCGCACGAGATTCCGCCACCAGTCGTCATTACGTCGAGCGTGTCGCGACAGCTCCCTGAGCGACAGTCCCAGCAGCGACGCACGCACGCCCGCGCGCGCGCCCGATTCGTACACTTTCTGGCTGAACAGCTTGAGTCCGGGAGCTCGCCCTTGCCGGAACACGACGGCGATATCGATGTCGCTGCCCACCGAATCCTCACCCCGCGCCGCACTGCCGATCAGCCAGACCGCGACAGGCGGCGGATCGGTTGCAGCCGCAGCATCGCGCAGGTCGCTGAAGAAATCGTCGGTGCGGGCAGCCTCCGCGCGAAACAGCCTGGCGAGTTCCCCAGCTAGTTGACGGTCGCGTGAAAGCTCGAACAGCGGCCGGGCCGGATCGCCCACGGGGGCGATAATGCGGGCGCGGACCAGCCGTTCGAGCGCGCGATGGGCGCCCGCACGGCCCAGGCCGCTACGCCGCGCAACGCTCGTCGTGGTGAGAGCGCCCTGATGCAGGGACAACACGCGCAGGATCCGGACGGCCGCAGGCGTGCCGAGGACGGCGTCGAGCGGGTGATAGAAGTGGCTGCTGGGCTGGACCGGTTGGCGCATATCATCTGCTGTTTATTGTATACAGAACGATATTATAGTATACAGACCAGCACAACCCCCTCGGGGAGGCCTGGACGCGCTCATATATCCCTGAAATGCCACCAGGTCTGCAGCGTCGCAAAGATCGCCATGACGGTCGGTCCGTCGACCGGCCTGGGCCGCTTGTCCCCACACACACCCGGCGCGCGGACCGATCCCCTGATCCGCGCGCCGGGTTTCCTGCACATCATCATCGTCGCGATCATCTCACGACACGTTCCCCCCTCCTTCCGGCGAGACGATCGGCTCGGGACTCGGCGCTGGCACCGGATCCGGCACCGGTTCCGGCGATTGGCGCCGGTTCCGGCGCCGCATTCTTCGCGTGCGTGAACGGTCCCGCCACGTTGCGCGCGCTCTGCCACGCCGTCAGCGTCTGCGCATCGTTGGCGTACGTCGACGCGATGTACGTCCCGATCACGTCGACCTCCTGCTCGCAGCGACGCGCCAGCGCCCGCAACGCGCCGCTGGCACCGACATGGTCGACGCGCGCAGCGTGGGCGTTCGCTGTCAACCCCTCATACGTCGCGAGGGAATTGGTGAGATCGGCGATGAACGAATCACCCAGGCCCAGCTGGCCGAGCAGGTCCTTCTGCTCGGTCGCGCTGCTGAGCATGGACTGCGCGCGCAACAGGAAGGAGCGATACGGTCCCTCTCGCGGAGGAAGATCGTACTTCCCCACCAGTTCGGGGTGATCGACCCCGGCCAGGCTGGCGAGCTTGCTGAGTCGCCGCAACTGCTGCGAGCGGATTGTGCGGCGCATCTCGTAGCGCGTACCGTGCGCCACATGTTCGCGCCGGATTCCCTCGGCCTGCAATCGGCCGAGATCGTCGGCCTTGGTCACCTCGTCCTTGAGCCGCGCCACCACAGTGGTGTAACCGGCGTCGGTCAAGGCGTGGGTCGTCGCGAAGTCGAGGGCTCGGCGCGCCATCGAAATCGTCCTGCGGGTATTGGACTGCATATGGCACCTCCGTGCAATGGCGGCACCGTTGCCGGGAACGGCGCAACCAGGTTGACGTGCATGAGCTGAATTGTTTGGGAAGACGCGGTGCCGACGGCCACCAAGTCGGCGGTGTTCATTACATGGAACGTGCCACGCGGAAGTGGTTGCGATTAGACGACTTGCAAAAACTCGGCGGTTCCGAGTGTCCAACCGGTGGACACGAGTGTCCAAAAAATCACGGTCCGGAACCGGTGCAGACCGCCGGAACATCGGCAACTGCGCCCCTCTCGCACCCGGGTGGAGCGCCGCAGGAAACCGGTTCGTCGCCACCAGAAAATTCTCGGCCCTGTCAATTTCGGGATCGACGCGAAACATCCACCGTGATGCTGGGCGACGGCGACGATCGTCGTGACGCGCCCCGCTCCGGGCTCTGCGCGAAACCGTCACGTCGCAACAACGAAAAGGAGGGCGTGAAAATCTCCGGCCTGCTCGTGGCGCGACCGGGTATCTGCGTGATGCGAGGCAGTGGCCTCATCGCGGAAGCGCGCCTCATCGTATTACAAGGCGGTGTTGTCGTCCCGTGACCCGGGATCGTCGCAGAGGGCTGCGGGGTCGCCGGTGCGCGAGGCCGGTTCGATCGTGCGCGGCCGAGGCTGGTCGGCGCGAGAATGAGTCTGGTCGTCAATCATGCAAGTGTCCCCGCGAAAGAATTGCGGTGCCTGCATCGTGGGGCGGTCGACTCGCTCTTCGACCGTGGATCGAGCTGACAAAGGCGAGGGAGGTCGTTGCGCACGGGAAGGAAGTTGCTGCAAGCGCAAAGAGGGTCGTTGCGTCCGCGAAGCGCCTCGCGAACCGGGCGACCGCGAGCGCTGTCGCCGTTTCCGGCGCCGGCGACAGCCGATACACCCCGAACCGCACCACGCCATCGTCATCGACGAGCCGCACCAGCACCCGGTCCGCACCGAACGACACGGGCGTGGCATTCTTCATGTGCGCCGTGAGCCTGCCGACGATGGCGCCCTGCTCTCCCCCCGGATACGAGGATGGCTACTCGCGACCCGTGTCCCGCATCCGCAACATCGACGGGACATCGACCGGCGGCACCTTCGATACGCAGAGGATCGCGATGATTTCCGCGTTGGCCACGAGGCCGATCGCAGCCAGCCACACGATGATCCTGCCCGTCGCGTCGAATACGAGAAGTGCGAACACACAGAAGAAGAGGAAGAGGCCGAAGACCTTCGCGAGCCACGAGTGCGTCGCGGGAAATGCACCAAACCGCGCCAGACTGATCGCGACGGTGGCCAGTTCCGAGGCGACGAGAGCGCTGACGGCGAGCCAGTGCGCGACAATCGCCGGGCGACAGAGCAGCCAAGTCGCCGCAAGAATGAAGAGGTAGTAGACGAGGTCGGTCATGCTGTCGTAGCGCCGCAGCGCTGGCGTGGCGACCCCCCATCGCCGGGCAAGCACCCCGTCGTAGATATCCGACAGCGTCGCGACGACGAGGATCGGCGCGAACAGCCAGCGCGGCCAACCGAACCAGGCGCATGCCAGCGCGAGGGGGCCGAGCAGCAGGCGCAACGTCGTGAGTGCCGCGGGAATGGAGCGTTTCATCGAAGGTGAAATCTCACGATGCGCTGCAGCCCGTCGACGGCGCCCATGACGGGATTTCGCCGACAACAACCCCGCCGGCCCAGCTCACGTTGCATGGCGCACCTCCCAGTGGTTGTTCCGGAGACTCCGGGACACGGAATAAGCTAGCGTTCGCGGGTCGGTGACCTCCGGCCACGGCTCAAGTGTCCTGGCCGCGCGAACCCGACGTCTGGGCGCGCGAACCGCGTCGTGCGAGGGGGTGGCTGGCGAAGGCCCCCGATCGCCGGGTGATACCGATTGCCGCCGTTTTCCGCTTTAGCTGAAGACAGGTCCGTCTTCTCTCGCAGCGGGGTGGCAGCATGGTAGCCCGATTCCCGGTCCGCATCTTCCTCGGTGGCGCGTTCGTCCTCGCCGGCTGCGGCAGTTCCGCCACCGGACCATCGACCGGGACGACCGTAACCTCAATTGCCCTGACCCCCGCGACCGACAGCGTCGTGCCGCAGCAGACGCTGGCACTATCGGCCACGGCCAAGGACGCCGACGGCAACGCCGTATCGGGGGCGACGATTTCCTGGAGTGTGACACCAGCGAGCGTCGCCACGGTGAACATGTCTGGCGTACTCACGGGCACGGCTCCGGGCACCGCCACGGTCACCGCACTGAGCGGCGGGAAGAGTGCCACGGCAACGATCACCGTGCTCCACGGCGGCATGGTCGGACCGGCTGGCGCCACGGTCGTCGGCCCAGGCGGGATTGCGACGCTGGTGATACCTGCCGGGGCACTCGCTACTACGATGCCGATCTCCGTCCAGCCGATGTCGATGCCACCACCCGCGACCGGCCTGGTCAGCGCCACCGCCACCGATTTCGGTCCGACCGGAACGCAGTTCGCTCAGCCGGTCACGGTCAAGCTGCACTACGAACCAGACCAGTTGCCCTCGGGCGTTGATGCTTCGCAATTGCAACTCTTCCTGCGCAGCGGCAATACCTGGAGCGTCGTGCCGGGCAGTTCGGTCGATACCGCGGCCCACGTCGTCACTGGCACCACCACGCATTTCAGCGGCTACGTCGCGTGCGTGACAACGTGCCTGGGCGGGACGCCATCGATCTATCTCAATGCATTCGATTCCGCGGCCGTCGCGCCCGGCGGCAGCTATGCCTATACCAGCGAAGCCGGCGTGATCGCCTATCTCGGCCCGATCACGCTCGACGTTTCGGAATTGCCGGATGGCGTCACGGCGTCGGTCTCGACTCCACAGCGCACCAACGACAGCCTGGGCGGCTATTACGAGACCTTCTCGGTAACCGTGAGTGTCTCGCACACCGCGGCCCTCGGCAGATACACGTTCGTCGTGCGCGCGACCGGCAGTCCCTCCGCACTCACCACGGCGGCGCCGGTGATCCTGGCGATCGTCAACCCGGGTTACACCATCACGCCTGCGCCCGCATCGGTGTCCGTCGTCCAGGGCGCCAGCGGCGGCTCGACGCTGACGCTGGCCCGAACGGCGTTTCCCGCGTCGATCGCGCTGAGCGCAGAGAATCTTCCCAGCGGAGTGACGGCCACATTCAGTCCTTCGTCGACGACAGGCAACGCGTCCACGTTGACGCTGGCGGCTTCATCGACAGCCACGCCCGGAGCATACGCCATCACCGTCCGCGGCAAGGCGAACGGGCTCGCCGACGTGACCACGCCGATCGCACTCACGGTCTTCCCGTTGAGTGGTTTCGCGTTGAGCGGCACACCCACGTTCGCCAACGTGCCGCAGAACGGGAGCGCCAGCACCGGAGTGCAGGTGACCCGCGCTCCGGGCTTCACCGGGACCATCACCTACGCGGTATCGGGACTGCCGACTGGACTCACCGCCACGATCACGCCAACGTCGGTGACCGACAGCTTGTCGGTCACGTTCACGGCGGCGCCCGGCCTTGCGGGCGGCAATTATCCGGTCACCATCACCGGCATGTCCAATGGCAAGAGCACCCAGACCGTGATCACCGCGACGGTGGCCGCAGCGAACAGCGTCACGGTGCATCTCGACTACTCGCGTTGCGATCCCGCGGTCAGGCCGATCTGGCTCGCCTATCAGGACGGCAGCGGCGCGTTCACCGCCGTCACCGGCACGTCAGGCGTCTTTACCTTCAATCTTTCCCAGGGGAAGGGTACCGTGGCACTGGTGACCCCGTTCTATGGCGGCTCCGGCTACGAGACAACGGTCTACTTCGGTGTCACGTCGGAACTGCCCTCGATGGTAAGCTGCAACTTCGTGCCTTCGTCCGGCGGTCCCTCGCTGACTTTCACGCTGGCCGGAATGCTCAACAATGACTTTGCCAACGTGTCGACACCAAGGTCGACGGTGGAAGCGCAAACGGCGATCCCGAACGGCACGCTCACCGGATCGTCCACCGGTACCGTCGACGTGACGGTGCTGCGCTACAACAGCGGCGATCCCACCATGGATGTCCGCGGGTTCATTCAGCGCGGCATCAATCTCCCCAACGGCGGCGATCTCGGCACACTCGACCTGAACGGCCCGCAGTCGTTCGCCCCGCTGCAGGGAACGATGACGGTGCAGAACACCGGCGGCGAGCAAACCTACTGGTCGGAGTACTACGTCACGCAGCCGCAGTCGTGTCCGGCAGGCGACGCCTTCATGGAACCGCAGCTGGTGCCGAGAACTGCCGTCTTCGGATTCCCCGCGTCGGTGCAGCAACCCGGTGACCTGCACGAGTTCAGTGCCTACACGTCGACCCGCGAAGTGGAGCTGGCCATACACACTTTCGCCAGTCCGACGCTGGCGCTGGGCGCTGCGTTGCCGGCGCCGACGATCACGGCTCTGCCGGGAACGTTCAAGCGGCCCCAGGTCACAACAACCCTGCCGTCCGACTACCAGTTCGCCTATTACACCTGGGGTGCCACGGGCAACGGACTCACGTTGCTCGGATCGACCGGATACTCCGGCAGTTCCACCGTAACGATGGCGACGCCCGACCTGAGTACGCTGCCCGGCTACAATTTCGGCAGCTGGGCGCCGTCCCAGGCGAGCGGCAATTTCTCGATGACCAGCTCTTCTGCGTTGACGACACTGTGCACCGACGGGGCGATTCAGCGCGAGGCACGGGTGAGCGGGACGAACTGACGACGCTTTCGCGCTGCCACACAGTTGACGACGCCGACCGAAGTGCAACGCGTGTCACTGTAACGAAAACTCCTCATCAGGTTACGCTGTGGCGGCGACGCAACATGCTTCAGAGTCCATGCATCATATCCGGTACCGCGCAAGCGCTCTACGCGCCTGAGCCTGCTCAGCCCAGCATGCGACATTGGTCCATAAGGCACTGTATCACAATGCTTTGGAGGAAGATTACAGAGCACGCTCGTCACCGCACTTGAAAGCCTGCACCGGCTGCCGGCAGGGTATGCGAAATGCATCGCTCACTCCGTGGCGACACAGGATTGGTGCGCTTTGGAGCGCTGCCGCCGCCGTAACGTGCTATAGAGGAGTTACTCATGTTTTCAGCAATCAAGAGGCTCGGCCTTGTCGCGGCGCTCGGCGCCATCTGTAGCACAGCGGCCCAGGCGCAGGTATTCAATACCGGAGGCGGCGTCGCTGCCACGGATCCGTTCTGGAGCCTGACGTACGACCAGTTCGGCCCGCCCACGACCGGTGGCACGTACAGTCCTACCAGCGGCTTTTTTGCGCAGGCGCCGGTCATCACCACCATCCCGTCGCCGCCGTGGAATCCGAACGAAGGTCCGCAGTTTCGCTGGATCGGCGCGAGTTCGAACGGTACCCTCCCGATTGCTTCGGGCACGCCCGATGGCGACGGGATCATGCGCTTCAACTATATCTTCAGCACGACGGTTCTCGGCAACGGCGAGATTACCGGCGCTCTCGGCTGGGATAATCAGCTCGTTGGCTACAACTTCGGCGCGATACTCAGCGACGCTGATATCGCCAGTGGCACGGGCATGAGCTTCTTCACTCCCGCCGCCAACTTCGACCAGTACGGTTTCTGCCGCGACGCTGACGGGGAGTTTCCCTCAAGCGACTACCCCAACTGCACCCGACCGTTCGACATTGGGCTGGGTACCACAGGCGAGCAGTTGAACATCTATCTGCGCGGTGACGGCCAGACGGACGGCCTGATCCTGAACGAAGCGACATTGCCCTCGGTGGTGCCCGAGCCGAGCACCTATGCGCTGTTGGCGACCGGACTGGTCGGCATGGCCGGTTTCGCACGCCGCCGCCGTCGCCGGATGTAACTCGCCCCGATGTGGTGAGAGGTGACCAGGAAGGGTCCGCCTGAAGAGGGCGGGCCCTTTTTGTATTGTCTCACCGGATTGCCGGCGGCCCCGCTGGCACCGCCCGTCGGTCGCCGTGGGGATCGGGAGAGCCTCGCGCTGCGGCGAAAGTACCTGCACGCCGGCAGCTGGCTGATCGCGAGCTCGGAAGGAGTACTCGGCGAACACTACGTCGCCAGCAAAGAGTACGGGAAGGCCGAGGCGTTGCTGGTGCACGCGCAGAAGGCATTCGTGGCGGCGCTGGGCGAAGGACATGCGCGCACGATGGTCAACACGCGGCGCCTCGTTGCGCTGTATACAGCGTGGGGCCGGCCATCCAAGGCCGCGGAATACGCCGCCAGGCTACCGGCGCCGAAGTAGCGCCCCGCGGTCATCGGCGGGCGTTAGCTTCTCCGATCGCCTCCATAGCCGGGGAGTCCCTCCACTCCACGCCCGCCGACGAGACACCACCGCACGCCGTGACCCGCCTGCTCGCCGCACGCCAACTCGGCAATTCGCGCGCTCGCGCACGCACAGGACATTCTCGGCCCGACGCACGATGCCGAGATGCTGCGCGAGCGCCGGGAGAACCGCGTGCCATGCTCAGTTTCCGCAAGACGTGACCATGTCAGGCCAGGCGAATGAACCTGTACCGACGCGAATGACGCAGAACAGTGTCGAGCGTGTGTCCAGCGCCGCATCGGCGTAACCCTGGCGACTGGCCTCGATCACCCGCACACGGATCGCGGCAGGAAGCTTGAGTTGAAGCGAATCATCGGTCCGGGGATAATGCGCGACGTTGGAATAGACCAACTCGTTCGCTTTCATGGCATCGCGCAGCACCTGCTTGAGCTGGTTAATGCGTGCGACGTCCGTCGATGTAAGCGGGAACGAATCACGCCGGGCGGCACATGGCGGCGACATCGATCCCGTCGGCACATTGACACGATATTCGATCACCTGCTCGAAACCGTCGTCATCGCGCGACTCCGTCAGCATGTAGTTGGCCCCGAGATCCAGCACCGCGGCGTCCGGCGGGAGCGTGACTATGCCGAGCAGCGAACCGGCCAATGCGTACACGCGCCACTGGCGATCTCCGAGAGCATGCGCCCAGAAATGTCCACTGCGATCGGGAATCACTTCGTAGAGATTGGCCGGTGTCGCGAGCGGCAATGCCATCATCACGGCTCGCGCACAGCCGTTCACCACTCCGCCCGGCGCACGCAAGAACGCGCGGTGCAGCAACGGGGGCGGCCACGAGGCGGCCGTCTCGTCGTACCCGTGAATCAGGGTGCCGTCCGGATGGAACACCGTCGCGCGATGGTAGTTGTCGGCGAACGTCACGATCGAATCGTTGTCCGCATAGGGGATCGATATCGCCCCGCGGAATTCGCCAGGACCGCCGCCCTTGCGCCCAATCCGGCGGACCAGCCTGCCGGCCGCATCGTAGACGCGCAACTCGATCGGATCGCCGAGCGCCACGACGATACGGCCGTCGGGCAGTCGCCGCGCGCCGGTGATCTTCACCGGTTCGTCGTTGGTGTTGGCCATGGCGCCACCGATGGTCACCACCGGGCGAGCCGGCAGCGTCTGCGCCGACGCCGCGGGTGCGACAACCAGCGACGCGATGATCAGGAACCGCATCGCGATCGTGTCGCGTATCGTGCGACTCCCTCGCGCTGTCACGATCTCGGGGCCTGCGACGAGCGTCGCACCATGCTTCGATCGGGGCTCGGTGCATGAGGAACGAATCATGATACCGGCAATCACCGCTTTCGGCTCAGTCGATCGATGTTGAGCGGCCGGTCGGATGACGCATCCATGAGGATTCATCCGCCTACCACTCGACCACCGCAACCGCAAACGGGCCGAGCGCGATGTTCCCGTTCGCGAGCTTCACGCGTCGCGCCGGCCCGTCGCCCGTGGTCTCGTCCACCATCAGGGCACTCGCATGCACCGAGTCTGGCACGGCGATCTCGATGGTGCGATTGCGCTTGTTCGCCAACAGCAGCCGCCGCCCCGCAACGGTCACGTATGCCTGCCCGACCACATCGCCGGTCGGCATGTCGGTCGCCACGAGCTTGTCGCCCGGGTGAAAGGAGTCCTTGATCAGCTTCAGCACCTGAAAGCGTGCGTTCGGCTGATTCTCAGTCCAATCCATCATGCTCACGCTCGGGTATTGCGTCGGATACCCGATCAGTTGCGACATGCCGACCACGTCGATCTGCAGTCGCGACAACGCGATGAACAGATACGCATACAGCGACCCGCATGCATTCCAGTATGCCTGGGGCGGCGGCACGCTATCGCCGGGGGAGTTGTCCTTCGGCAGGATCACGCCCAGCTCGTTCAGGTCCGTCTTCGTCGCGGGCGAAAGACGCTTCCGGATCGCCTCGACGTATCGCACGGTGTTCAGGAACCCGTCGGCCTGGGCAAAGAAGGTGTACTGCCAGGTCTCCGGCGTCTCCTCCGCTGTCGGCGTGGCGTAGAAGTGGTAGGAGATGTAATCGAGCGGAATCCCCGGCTTGTGGTTCGCGTGATTCGAGGAAAAACTCGAACCAGTGCGGATTCGCGCTGGGCGCAGCGAGCGCCAGCCCCATGAACTGCGTCGACGGAGATGCCTTGTGAATGGCGCTCACGATGGCGTCGTAGCGGGCGGTGTACTGCTCCGGCGTCATGGCGTGCTCGAAGTCCACCTCGTTCAGCACCTCCCAGATGGGCAGCTTGTAGTGATAGCCGGACTCGTGCCGCACTCCGTTCTCGTCGGTAAATCCGCCATCCACATACCAGCTGACCAGGCGCGCGT
This sequence comes from uncultured Gemmatimonadales bacterium, assembly GCA_963796635.1. GTDB lineage: Bacteria > Gemmatimonadota > Gemmatimonadetes > Gemmatimonadales > GWC2-71-9 > Palsa-1233. Next base: position 195,674 of record CAWCMH010000001.1, on the reverse strand, counting down.
AGTAGGCGCCGAGTTCGGCACCGGTGGAGTCGCGGAGTTCGGTGCCCTGCGTGTAGTTCCAGACCGGCGTGTCGGGATCGTCGGGATAGGTCACCGGCTTGTCCGTCTTGAAGAGCCATGCGGGGATCGTCGAGAAATTCATGACCGTCGTATGCCCGTCGGTCGCGGCGAGGAACGCCCGCGTCATCGGATCGATCAGCGCTGAAATCCCACGACGTCTTCTGCCGCGTTGGAGGCTGCAACTCGGCGACGGCGAGCCTCGGATACGGCAGCCAGGGCACGTAACGCACATCGTCGGCGCCGAGATCCTTCACCGCCTGGTACGCCGCCGCGCCCAGCGGCCGACCGGGACGCAACGGCGGATTGACGACGACCTGCAGCGTCGGCGTGGTTTTCGACACCACGGTCACGTGGTCCCAGTGAACGGTCACCTTCGCCGGCTGCTGGCTGCACAATACGCCGGCTCTGGCGACGGTCGCGAGCATGGCGCTGAGCAGGGCGCGGCGGATCACAAGGTAGCGTCGGTGATCGCCGCCGTATTTCATGCGCGACCGGATGCGCATCCGAACGTTCTGAGGGGGGTGATCCTCAGGGAGCTGGCCAAGCCGTAGAGAAGTACGCCCTTGCGCATACCCAATATTACGCGCGCAATGCCCTGCAGCCACACCGCACAGGGTGGGAGCCGCCCGTCGGGGCCACGCCAGCGCGTGACCCCGCGGAACGAAGCCGCGTTACGCCTCGCACCGCCCCGCGAGCGCCACCGACACCGGTTTGCTCGTGTGCCCGGCATTCTTGAGCACGGCCGGGACCTCGGGGTCAGACACGAAGCTCTGCCACCCGCTGTCGTTCCAGTCGAAGACCACCCACAGGCGGTCGGCCTGGTTCGGATCGCGGAAGACCAGCGCGCCCTTCGAGCCGTGCTGCTTGCGCTTTTCCGCCCCGCCGCCCGAGAAGACCTTCATGAACTGATCGAAATCCGAGACCGTCGTCGTTGCGAGCAACATCGTTTCCTCCTGGTGAGTGTGTGTGTGTCCTGCACCGCTTCCGTGAACTGCCCGTGTGAACCGCCGTCAGCCGACCGCGACCAGACTCTCGTTCGGATTGATGGCACCGAGGCGCTTGACGATCCGGAACGAGCCACCTTTCGATTGCGCGATATACATGTTCATCTGGACGTGATGCTGGCCGGGAACCATCTCGGCCGGACCTCCTGGTCCTTGCGGGAGCTTCGCGTGATCCAGCGCCGCGATGACCGCGTCCTGTTCGAGCGAGCCCGCTTCTTCGACGGCGGCTGCCCAGAGCCGAAGCCCACGGTAGAGCCCGGTGCAGGCGCCCCCGGCCGTGAACCTGGCGTTCCCCGGAAAGAGCGCGTCGTACTGCTCGAGCAACCGCGCGCTGAACGGGTCGTTCACTGCCTGGTAGTAGTCGAGACAGCTGTACAGCCCCTCGACGTGCGCCGGCGGCACCATGCCGAGAAAGTTTTCGTCGAAGTAGGTGCAGACCAGCTGTCCGCCTCGTGCACCGAAGCCCGCGTCATGGAGCTGTTCAAGGAACGGCGCCACGCCGGGAGGGACCGTCGTGTTGAACACCACGTCGGTGCCGGTCGACATGATCCGTTCAACCGTCGCGCGATAGTCGGTGTGGTCGAGCGGAAAGTATTCCTCGCCGGTGATGGTTCCGCCGTTGGCCTCCACCACCTCGTGCATCTTCTGGTTCATCACATGCGGCCAGATGTAGTCCGCCGACGGCAGGTAGAACGTCCGTGCGCCGGTTTCACGCATCAGCCATGGGATGAACGGCTCGATCTGCTGAGCCGGCACCGGGCCGGTGCAGAAGATGAGCGGGTCGCTTTCCTGTCCCTCGTACTGCTCCGGATAGATGTAGAGCGTCTTCCCCTTCACCACGGCCTGCTCCTTGATGGCCTGCCGGGTGGAGCTGAAAATGCCGCCCAGGATCACGTCGACCCTGTCGCGTTCGACCAGCTTCGTCGCCGCCGCCGCTGCGGCTGCATCCGACGTGGCACCGTCTTCAAGCACGAGATCCACCCGGCGGCCAAGGAGGCCACCCTTCGCGTTGATGTCGGCCACCACCATCTTGGCGACATTGGCGTTGGCGATCCCGGCGAACGAGAGCGGACCGCTCTGATCCGCGATGACACCGACCTTGATCGGCCGGTCGAGTGAGGCTGCTGCTTTCGCCATGCGTAGGCCCTCCGTCAGAAGATTGACTCATGGCATCCCGCGGCGTGACGTCGCCGATCGCGTGCCGTGACGGTAGCTTACCGGTTATCTCGGACGCATACATCGGGAGACTTCCCTATGCCAACTCCACCGCTCCGTCTTGGCGAATTCGTCGCCACACTGGCGCTGGCGCAGGACAACGCCTTCGGCCAGCCGCTGGAGTCCCAGCTCCGGTCGTGCCTGCTGGCCACATGGATGTGCGATGCCGGGAAGTTCCCGCAGAACGTCCGCGAAACTGCCTATTGGGTCGCCCTGCTCCGCTACATCGGCTGTACCGGGCACGCCCACGAAGTGGCGACCGTCTTCGGCGACGAGATCGCGATCCGCACCGCGACGCTGACCCACGATGCTGCCAATCCCGCCGAGGTGATGCGCGACGTCTTCGACTACGCGACGAGAGGGCGGCCGAAGGAAGAGGCCGACCAGATCGTACAGGTCATTCAGCAGACCGCGATGCAGTGGGCGGTGCACAACTTTGCGTCGGGGTGCGAAGTGGCGGACATGCTGGTGCAGCGATTGCACTTCGGCCCCGATGTGCGCGACGCGCTCAAGTACACCTTCGAACGCTGGAACGGCCACGGCTTCCCGAACCAGGTCGGTGGCGACACCATTCCCCTGCCGATGCGGATCGTGCACCTGAGCCAGGACATGGAGGCGATCGCCCGGCTGTTTTCGCACGAGAAGGCGCTGGAGGCGGTGCGCGACCGCCGCGACCGCACGTACGATCCGGCGGTGGCGGACCTGTTCATCGCGCATGGTGCTGGTTGGCTCGATCGGCTGGACACAATGGATCCGTGGGACGCAGTGCTCGGCCTCGAACCCCAACCACACCAAACGCTGGAAGGCGAAGCGCTGGATGAGGCACTTGAGGTCGCAGCGGATTTCATCGACCTCAAGTCGCCCTGGATGTCGGGCCACAGCCGCATCTGCGCCCGCGTTGCCGCTGACGCGGCACAGCTCCTCGGCTTCACCGACGCCGATGTCACCGCCGTGCGCAGGGCGGCGTTAGTCCATGACTACGGCACGACCGGAGTGCCGAACTCGATCTGGGACAAGCCCGGTTCACTCACGCGCGCCGAGTTCGATCGCGTTGAGCTGCATCCGATGCTGACGGAGCAGATGCTGCGGCGATCACCGGCGCTGGCGGCGCTCAATCCATTGGCGTCCGCGCATCACGAGAAGTGCGACGGCTCCGGCTATCACAAGCGAATCCGGGCTGACGCCGTCGATCCCGGCGGTTGCCTGCTGGCGGCGGTGGAGATCTACGTGGGAATGACCGGAGACCGAGCGCACCGCAAAGCCTTGTCGGTCGAAGCGGCCGCAACCGAACTCCGTCGGCTGGCAACGACAGGCATGATCGACCCGCGGACCGCGCGTGCGGTGCTTGTGGCTGCGGGGCATGGTGAGCCGAGAGGTCGCACGGTGACGCGACCGAAGCTGCCCGGCGGCTTGACGCGACGGGAGTCGGACGTGCTCCACTTGGCGGCGCGCGGACTGACCACCCAGCAGATCAGCGAGCGACTGGGGATCTCAAGCAAGACCGCCGACCATCATATCCAGCATATCTACCGCAAGATCGGCGTGTCGACCCGGGCGGCCGCCGCGCTGTGGGCGACGCAGCATACGCAGATCTGACGGCACGTGCGACTGCGCGTGATGTCGATTCTTCGATCGATGACGTCTTCATGTCCGTCGTGACGGTTTCTCCCAGGTTCCAGGTCGTCATCCCGCGCGAAATCCGCGAGGCGCTCCGGCTAGAACCGGGGCAGAAAGTTCAGGCGCTGCAGTATCAGAACCGGATCGAATTCATCCCGGTCCGGTCGATGCGCACCATGCGGGGATTTCTCAAGGGGATCGACACGACGGTGCTGCGCGAGGGGGATCGCGCGTGAACGTTGTCGACTCGTGCGCTATTACCCGAAGGCCGGGTAGCACCAATGCCGCCATGTTCCCGGTCGTCGATCGCCGGGATTTCGACTCAGACGGTGCGCGCACCGTCGCGTGACGCCGCAACCACCCTGCCGCGCATCGCCCAGTACAGGCCGCCACCAATCGCGCCGAGCACGACACCCAACGGGCCGGTGATGAAGATGCCAAGCAGCGGGCCCTGGTTGGCGCTCGGCGTCACGATGATCGGGCCGACAAATCCGATCAGGAACCCGATGACACCGACGATCAAGGCTCCAGCGGCGACGGATTCGAGCAGTCCGTGTGAGGACGCCCTGCCATCGGTTCTTTTCCAGACGTAGCGACCGGCAAGAAGTGCGCAGATCAATGCCGCAAGGAAGCGAATGAACGCCACCGCGCCCGCCAGTGGAACAAACAGCGCGAGGAAGAAGACGAAGTAGAACGTGGCCAGGCCGGCAATGCACGTCGCCACAACGCGAAGGAATGGTTTCATGGCGCGTCGACCTCCCGATGTGTGATTGGCTCGCTACTGCTCGAACGGGCTCCCGCCCATCTTCACCCAGACCGCGCCTTGATGGCGACTACACGAATGCCGCTGTCAGCGCGTCCGCGGCGCCAAGCGGCTCCAGTTGTCCATGCGGGAGGCCGTGCCGTTGCGCCAGATACTCGGCCGTGTTGTATGCCATCCACGTCGACCCGTCACGCTCCTGCCACACCAGGATCTTGAGTGGCAGATCGATCGCGACGCTCGGCGCGGCCAGCATCAGCGGCGTACCGGCCTTGGGGCTCCCGAACAGAAGCACCTTGGTCGGCGGCATCTTCAGCCCGGCACCAGCCGCGGCCGCAGCGTGGTCAATGATGGAGAACATCTTCACGCCCTTGCTCTCGATCAGTGCGGTAAGCCGCGACACCGTCTCGTCGAAGGGGAAGCGACTGCGCCGGCGCACAACGCCGTTGTCGCTCATGATTGGCGCCACGTCACGCGGGAGCATGTTTCGTTGAAGTGCATCGCCATCCTCGGGATGGGGTCGGTGCGTCATTCGGTTGGGCGCCGCAAAACGCCGGCTCCGATACCGTGCAGCGGGCAGCGCATCGTCGCACTGACGTCATGGTGATCCGCGCGTCAGCCCCTTCGGGTCGACCACGGCATGCATGAGGGTGCGGCGCTGCCAAGTGACAGCTTTCCGTCTACGGCCTAAAGACTAACGCCTAACGCCTAACGCCTGGCAGTTCCCCAACCCGCAACCATTTTCCCATGTCAAACGTCTTGGTAGCCGAACATCCGTCACCGACGCCGCCTCGCCACCTGCCCCGAGGAGTCACCGTGCCCGACCCGACAGCGGATCGCACGCCACTGCCAGATGCTTCGGGCGCCGCCCGCTGGCTCGAGCAGCGCGCCCAGGATGTCCGCTACGCGCTGCGTGGTCTCCGGAATCGGCCCGGATTCACCCTGGCCGTGGTGCTGACCCTTGCCCTTGGCATCGGCGCCAATGCGGCGATGTTCTCGGTCGTCGATCGCCTGCTCTTTCGCCCGCCCCCGCTGATGCGCGACCCGGCCCGGGTGCATCGGATCGCCCTGGCGACGACGTATCGCGGCAAGGAATACCGGAATACCTATACGCCGTACGCGCGATTCGTCGACCTGACCCGCGACACACACTCGTTCGATCGCACGGCGATGTTCACCGAAAATCAGCTCGCCGTGGGCCCCGCGAGCGACGCGCGCGAACTGCAGGTCGGTGTGGTCACGTCCGGGTTCTTCGGCTTCTTCGACGCGCCGCCGGTGCTGGGGCGTTACTTCACCGCCGCCGAAGACAGGCCGCCGCGCGGCGCCGCGGTGGCGGTGCTGAGTTACGGCTACTGGGAAGCGCGGTACGGCGCGCGCCGAGATGTGGTCGGACAACTGGTGCAGATCGGCGCCACGCGCTACACCATCATCGGCGTTGCTCCCCGCGGCTTTGCCGGGCTCTGGCCCGACACGCCGCCGGTCGCATTCATTTCGGCAAGTGCCCGCGCGGGCGAAGAACACGCCAACGGCAAGGGAGAGCCGTGGTGGACGACGTATCACTGGACCTGGGCGCAGATGATGGCAGAACGCAAACCCGGTGTGAGCATCGCACAGGCAGACGCCGATCTGTCACAGGCCTTTCTGGGGAGCTACCGTTCCGAACTCGCGTCCGGCTCGGGGGAACAGCCCATCGCGGTGGCACACCCGCGCGCCATGGTGGCGTCGATCCTCAGCGACCGCGGTCCCAACGAATCGAGTCTCGCCAAGGTGGCGACGTGGATCGGCGGCGTGGCGCTGATCGTCTGGCTCATCGCCTGCGCCAACGTCGCGAACCTGCTGCTCGCGCGCGCGCTGCAGCGTCGCCGCGAGATCGCCGTGCGCCTGGCACTCGGCGTGACCCGCGGCCGCCTGGCCGCGCAGCTGCTGACCGAGAGCATGATCCTCGCCCTGCTCGGCGGCATCAGCGGCATCGCCCTGGCGCAATGGGGCGGCGCCATTCTCCGGTCTTCGTTTTTGTCGTCCACGTCGACCGCCACGGTAGTGACCGACCCGCGGACGTTGCTGTATGCGGGCGCCGCGGCGCTCGTCGCCGGGCTCCTCACCGGGCTGGCACCGTTGCTGCAGACGGCGCGCACCAATCTCAATCGCGACCTCAAGCAGGGCGCGCGCGAGGGCGCCTTTCAACGCTCGCGCCTGCGATCGGGATTGCTCATCCTGCAGGGCACCCTTTCGGTCGTGCTGCTGGTCGGCGCCGGCCTCTTTGTGCGCAGCTTGCGTCACGTCAAGGCCGTGCCGCTCGGGTTCGAGCCCGAGCACGTCGTGATGGTCGAACGCAACATGCGCGGGACCACCCTCGACAGCGCGCAGAGCCAGGCACTGATCACCCAACTCCACGCCGCCGTCGCGGCCGTTCCCGGCGTCGTCAGTGCCTCGCGGCAGTTGACCATGCCGTTCTGGGACACCTGGAGTCTCGACCTCCACGTGGCCGGCATCGATTCGGTCGACAAACTCGGGCAGTTCGAACTCGACGCGGTGTCTCCATCCTACTTCAGCACGATGGGAACCCGCATTCTGCAGGGGCGCGGCATCGAGACGCAGGACGCCGCCGGCGCGCCCGCGGCGATGGTGGTGAGCCAGGCGATGGCCAAGGCGCTGTGGCCACACGACAACGCCTTAGGCAAGTGCGTCCGCGTCGGCGGCGACACCGTGCCGTGCCACTATGTCGTCGGCATCGCCGAGAACATCAAGGCCGATCAACTCGGCGACGACCCGGGCTTCTATTACTACCTGTCGGCCCGGCAATTCCATCCGGACCAGGGCGGCTTGTTCGTGCGAGTGCGCGGGGATCCCGACGTGATGAAGGAATCGGTGCGCAAGGCGCTGCAGCGGTTGATGCCGGGATCGTCCTACATCACCGTGACGCCGATTCGCGACATCGTCGGACAGCAGACACAGCCTTGGCAACTCGGCGCCTCGATGTTTGTCATCTTTGGCGCGCTCGCGCTGCTGCTCGCCGCGATCGGGCTCTACAGCGTGATCGCGTTCAACGTGGGGCAGCGGCTGCACGAGCTGGGCGTGCGCGTCGCGCTCGGCGCGACTGCACGCGACATCGTACGACACGTGGTGACCGGCGGCTTGCAACTCGCCGTGGTCGGGGTCGCGTGCGGCGTGGCGGTAGCCCTGGCACTGGGGCACTGGGTCCAGCCGCTGCTGTTCGAGGAATCGTCGCGCGACCCGGCGATTTTCGGGACGGTCGCCGCCATCCTCCTCGCGGTGGCGGCCGTCGCGAGCTTCATTCCGGCCCGCCGCGCGGCGCGGGTCGATCCGATGCGCGCGCTGCGCGGGGAGTAGCGATCCGCCGGAGCGCCGCATCGCCGGGTCACCCCAGGCGTGATTTGGTAACGCTCGGAGATCGCCATACCTTGTAGGATGGGTGCTTCATTCCGTCGGAGCATTCCATGCCGGTGACCGCGCGACTGTCCAAACTCTTCTACGAGCGGTTCGGCGACGCCATCGTGGCTGAACTGGTCGACTGGCTTAACCAGGTGGATGCGACCTACCGCGGCGACCTTCGCGAACTGAACGAGCTCAACTTCGCCCGCTTCGACGCGAAGCTGGAGCAGCGCATCACGGAGCTTGATGCCAAGTTCGCACAGCGCTTTGCGGACTTCGAGGTGAAGTTGGGCCGGCAGCTGGCCGAGCTCGACGCGAAATTCAGCCGACAGTTGTCCGAGCTCGACGCGAAATTCAGCCGACAGTTGTCCGAGCTCGACGCGAAGTTCAGCGGACAGTTGTCCGCACTCGACGGGAAGCTCACCCAGCGGATCGCCGACCTCGAAGCCCGATTCGAGCGACGCCTGGGCGAACAATCGCGCTGGCTCGTCGCCATCTTCGTGAGCGTGATGGCGACGGCCGTGGCACTCTGGTTCCGGCGGTAGCCGGCCGCGCGACCGGCCCCCGCAAGGCACCTGCGATGACATACTCCCGCCGCCAGGTCATCGCCCAGCTCGCCGCCCTCGCCGCCACGGCCACGCTACCCCGTCGCGGTTGGGCCGCCGACGGGCCGGCCGACCCGCTCGACGGTACCATTGCCGATTACATCGCGGGATTGCGTCGCGGCACATGGTCCGCGGAAGAAATCTGCCGGCAGGCGCTCGACCGCTGTCACACCGATGGCATGACCTGGCGCGCGATCGACGCGTTGTCGGCGACGGCCCTCGACGACGCCCGCGCCGCCGATCGTCGCATGCGGCACGGCAAACTGCGCAGTCCGCTCGATGGCGTACCGGTCTTTGCCAAGGCGATCTACGACGTCGCGGGACTGCCCACCACCGGCTCGAACGCCGAGTGGGCACGCCTCTTTCCCGAACCCGTCGCTCACGATGCGCTCGAGGTCACGCGCTTGCACCACGCCGGTGCGATCATCCTTGGCAAGACCGCGGCCGACGACTTCGCCTACCACGGCAACGGCACGTCCTCGTACACGGGTCAAGTACTGAATCCCTACGATCCCGGCGGCACGCGCTCACCCGGCGGGTCGAGCGCCGGTTCCGCCGTGGCCGCGGCGGGCGGCTTGGCGTTCGGTGCCCTCGGCACCGACGACGGCGGTTCGAATCGCATCCCGGCGCAATTCTGTGGCGTGGTCGGCGTCAAGCCCAGCTTCGGACTGGTGCCGCGCACCGGCGTGATCCCCACCTGGCCGTATCTCGACACCCACGGCGCGCTGGCACGCTCGGTCGCCGACGTCGCCCTGCTGCTGGCGTTCACGGCCGGCGCCGATCGGTCGGACCCGCTGGCGCGCACCGATCCGTGGCCGCGCGCGCCGCTGTTCGCGCTGCAGGACGATGCGCTGGCCGGACACCGCCTCGGCATTGTCGATGCACACGTGCCGCGGGCCCAGATGACGGCCGAAGCCGTAGCGACGTGGGATCGCGCCGTCAGCGATCTGCGCGCAGCCGGCGCGGCCGTCGATTCGTTCGACGCCGGAGTCACGACCCTCACCTATCGACGCGCATTCGCGGCGGCGGCGCACGAGCGCAGTGATGTTGCGCCCGATTCCCGGTCGCCGGCACCGACGGCGAACGCACTCTTTCGCTATTTCCAGCGTCGCACTCACGACGCGCACGCGGCGGTGCGCCGCGGGTACGGCGCGTATCGCGCGTATTACGACGTGCTTCCCGCGACGTATGAGGAATGCATTCCTCTGCTGACACAGCCAATGGAACGCGATCCTGCGGGACTCTCGTTTGCCCGATCGCGGGCATCGGTCGTCGCAACCCTCGCAGCGTACATGCGCGCCGCCGGCGTGATCGCGATGGTGTATCCAACGATGCCGTTCAACGCGACACCGATCACCGGTCACTGGCCCGATGTGCGCGTGGCGCTAGGCTACGGCAACTGGCTCGGCCTCCCCGAAGTGTCCGTACCCGCCGGACTCGGCGCCGACGGCATGCCCGCGTTGAATGTGTCCATCGTCGGACTTCCGGGCGATGACGTGCGCGTGCTGGCGCTGGCGCACGCGTATGAACGGCAATCGCGCCGATTCGTGGCCCCACCGCGCGCCCATGCAGCACGCAGCGGTTGAATGTCGATTTACACGATCGCCGACCGCGAGTTGAGTCCGGCTGTCGAACGGCTGCTCCACGGACTCACGCCGGAGCGCTGACCGCGTGGGCGCCGTTCGGCAGGTGCCGCACCGCGATTGTTATTATCCAGCCATGACGAACCATCTGATCGCCACAACGGTGATGGCCGTGCTCGCTGTCGCCGCCGTCCGGTGCGACGGCCAGTCGACGCCCCAGATCATCGGCGTCGACCTCTCGTACGCCGCACCCACCGCCGGCGCACCCCGACCAAACTTTTCACCCAAGGGCACCCAGGTCGCGCTGACGCCAGTCGGAGCGACGATGTCGCTGCCGTCGGGCGCGCTGCGCCCGGCCAAGACCGGCGTGATCGAGGTCGGCCCCGATTCGACCGCATGGATCCCGGTGTTGCTGACCGCCAGCGCCGACCATCCTTCCGATCTTACGCGCCTCTACGTCGACCGCAATCGCAATCACGACTTCGGCGATGACGGGGCGCCGCGAACGGGGGCACCGACGCAAAACCCGAAGACGCATGCGTGGTGGACGTCGATCGACACGGTGACGCTGTCCGTTGCGTGGCCCGGCGCCAATCGCGCCGAGCCATACCTGGTGAACTTCTGGTCGGTGCGCGACGATTCGGCGAGTGCACCCGGCGTCATCCGTTATTCGGTCGGGTCGTGGCGAATCGGCAGTACGACGGTACACGGCATCCCGGCCCTCGTGGCCGCGATGGACGGCGACAACAACGCGGTATTCGACAGCACCGACATGTGGAGCGTCTTCCCGGCCGACAGCGCGGGCGCCGGGAAGGCCGTGCTCAGCATCAATGAAGCCCGCGCCACGAATCGATTGATGTTCCTGCCCAATGGCAGCAAGGACATCGTGCTGCAATTCCGTTCATTCAGCCCCGACGGGCGCTCGGTCGAGTTCGCGGTGGTCGACAAACCGGTGACCAAGGTGGCCGATCGCGCACCGGACGACCTGCTGCGCGACGAACGGGGCCGCCCCCGCACGACGCAGCCATTCAGCTGGGCGCACGGCACACCGGGTCTCACGACAGCACTCGCGGCCGCGCGAACCAGCGGCAAGAGGGTCATCCTCGATTTCGAGGCGACCTGGTGCGGCCCCTGCCACACCATGGATCAATGGATCTGGACCGACTCGGCAGTCGCGGCACAGCTCAACACCGCCTACGTGGGCGTGAAGATCGATGTCGACCTGGAACCCGCGCTCGTCAAGCGTTTTCACACCACGGGCTACCCGACGATGATCGTGCTGGATCCGGGCGGAAAGGAAGTGCGGCGCATCGAAGGATACCAGGCGTCGGCGCAGATGCTGGCGGTCCTCGGGCCGGGCAGCTAGCGCGGAGCCCGCTTCGACGCCATCGCCACAAGCGCTGCGACGGTGTTCATGTTGCGGGCGGTGCCCGTCTTCGCGACAGGAATTCTGAGCTTCGACTGTCCCATGCCGTTCGGGTAGTGGACGTAGATCTCGCGCTTCCCCAGCCGCATCTGCTCATCGACGCCGCCAATCGGGTGATCCAGCGCGTCGCCCGGCGGCGCGGCGTCGAGAAAAATCGCGCAGCAACGATTGCCGGGATAGTTCGCGAACGGATTGCCGTCGAGGACAGCCTGGATCTCCCCGGCGGTGCGCAGCAACACGCCGACCGGCTTGCCGGCAAATGTCGCCAGGCGCTTTTCCAGCGCCGCTTTCACGACGCTCGCGCCGGCGCGGCTCTCGAACACCACGTTGCCGCTCGCGATGTACGTCTCGACGCCGGCAAATCCCGCGTCGCGACACAGCGCCTTGAGGTCGGCCATCGACAACTTGCCGGTGCCGCCGACGTTGACGGCGCGCAACAACGCGACATAGGTGGGCATCGCCGGGAATGTACCGTCTGCGCCGGTCAGTAGACAGGCCGCCGAAACCGCCGCAGATTCTGCCGCCCCATTTCAATAACCGACCGGATTCGACTCACACAACGGAGCGTGGCAGGTGACCCAGCTTCACCGCCGATGGACTCGTGTCGCACTGGGCGTCGCTATGGCGAGCGGTATCGGCGTGATCGCCGCACCGGCGCAGGATACCTCCGCGGCACACAAGCCGATTCCGACCATCGAAGCGAAGACGGCCGGCATGAAGAAGCTCGACGGCTATTTCCCGCTCTACTGGGATGCCGATGCGGGTACGCTCTACATGGAAATCCCGCACCTCGACACCGACGTGCTCGATATGGACGGCCTCGCCAGCGGCCTCGGCTCGAACGACATCGGGCTCGATCGGGCGGCAGTGACGGGGTCACGGCTGGTGCGCTTTGAACGGGTGGGCGCCAAGGTCCTCATGCGGCAACCCAACCTCAACTATCGCGCCTCGAGCCACGATTCGGCCGAAGTATCGGACGTGCGCGATGCCTTCGCGCCGTCGGTGTTGTGGGGCTTTCCGCTCGAAGCCGCCAGCGACGGCGGACGGCGCGTGCTGGTGCAGATGAATGGATATCTGCTGCACGATCCCGCGCACATCGCCGAACGGCTCGGACCCGGCAGCTATGCGCTCGACGCCGATCGCAGCGCGATCTCGATGCCGATGACGCAGAACTTTCCAGAGAACACGGAAATGGAAGTCGACTTGACCTTCGTCCTGCAGCCCGGCGGACACGGCAACACCGGCGGCGGCATGGCCTGGTTTCAGGGTGTCGGCGCCGTTGCGGCCACCGACGACGCCGCGACGTTGCGGTTGCACCACTCGTTCATCGAACTGCCCGACTCGAGCGGATTCACACCACGGGCCTACGATCCGAGCTCCGGCTACGGGCCATTCGCATACCAGGACTATTCAGCGCCACTCGGCACATCGCTGACCCAGCGATTCATCACCCGCCATCGGTTGCGGAAAGTCGACCCGACCGCGGCCGTGAGCGACCCGGTCCATCCGATCATCTACTATCTCGACCCCGGCACACCAGAGCCGGTCCGCTCCGCGCTGCTCGAAGGCGCGAGCTGGTGGAACCAGGCCTTCACCGCCGCGGGCTATCGCAACGCCTTCCAGGTCAAGCTCCTGCCGGCCGGCGCATCGCCGCTCGACATTCGCTACAACATGATCAACTGGGTTGACCGATCGACGCGCGGCTGGAGCTACGGCGGCGGCGTCATCGATCCGCGCGACGGCGAGATCCTGAAAGGTGTGGTCACCCTCGGCTCACTGCGCGCGCGGCAGGACTGGCTCATTGCCGAGGGCTTGCTGCAACCGTACCACACGGGAACCGAACCGACGCCCGAGATCCAGGCGTGGGTGCTGCAGCGGCTCAAGCAGCTGGCGGCACACGAAGTCGGGCACACGCTGGGACTCGACCACAACTATTACGATAGCGACGCCGGACGCATCAGCGTGATGGATTATCCGGCGCCACTGCTCCGGCTCAAGGCCGACGGCACGCTCGACGCGTCGAATGTCTACGCCGACGGCATCGGCGCGTGGGACAAGGTGTCGATCGCGTACGGGTACCAGGACTTTCCCGCGGGGACCGACGTGACGGCGGCGCTGCGCGGGATTCTTGACACCGCGCGGAACCACGATCTCCGCTACTTGACGAACCAGGACATCGACGTCAATCCCCGCGCCGACCAGTGGGCCAATGGCACCAACGCCGGCGCGGAACTGGACAGCATCATGGCAATCCGTCGCGCCGCCTTGCGGACGTTCGGCGTCAACGCCATCACGCGCGGTACGCCACTGGCGCAGATCGAGGAGGCGCTGGTGCCCCTCTACATGTACCAGCGTTACCAGGTCGAGGCAGCGGCGAGCGTGCTCGGTGGCATGCACTACACCTACACGCTGCGGGGCGACGAACGGCCGGCGTTCCGGCGCGCCAGCGCCGCCGAACAGCACGCCGCGCTGTCGGCATTGATGCGTGTGCTCGCGCCACCGGCGCTGGCGTTGCCCGATTCGCTGCTGCAGGTGATTCCGCCGCGACCGGAAGGGTTCGACATGACCCGTGAATTGTTTCCGCGCAACACCGGCATGGTGTTCGATGCGGTGACGCCGGCCGTCGTGGCCGCGGAGCAAGTTGTCGGGATGATCCTCGCGCCCGATCGCGCCGCGCGCCTGGTCGAGCAGCATGCGCTCGACCCTGCATTGCCAGGCCTCGACGCCGTGATCGACAGCGTCACGGGGGCGGCCTTCAACAGCACCGCGCGGACACCGTATCAGGCCGAGATCAAGCGTGCGGTCGAACGCGTGGTGATAGACCAGCTGATGGACATCGCGGCGAACGCGCCCATGGCAGAGGTGCGCGCGCTGGCGCGCTATGCCTTGCAGGAGCAAGGCGTCGCACTGTCGCACGAACCCGCAACCGCGGACATCGCGACGCGGGCCAACGCGGCCCTGCTCGCGAGCGATATCCGGCGATTCCTCGACCGTCCGGCACCACCGGCGGCTCAGCGCGCCGCGACCGACGTTCCGCCGGGGGCGCCCATCGGGGAACCGGCCATCGAGTGGCTGCGGCTGATGCCCGGGTGGTGCGGCCCGGACTGCCATGATTGACACCAGGGTGGGGCGAAGGTGCCGGGGAGAGGCGCAGAAGCGATACGAGCGGAAGCGAAAGGTGTTATGCGATATGGTGGCGAACGGTCGAACTTCCTCTCACTTCTTGCAGTCGAGTATGAAGATTGCCACCTTTTTGACTGCTTGACGCCCCGTCACCCGACGCATCAATGATATTGTCACGGGTTCGAACGCGAAAGCGTGATCGGGTCGCCGCACAACAGTGTTAACTTGCCGATCGCACTCTGAGCGGGAAAGCGGCAGGACATCGCAAATGCAACTCGGCATGGTGGGACTCGGGCGGATGGGCGCCAACATGGTGCGCCGCCTGATGCGCGGCGGCCACGACTGTGTCGCCTACGACACCACGGCCGCGGCCGTGCAGGCCCTGACGACCGAGGGCGCCACGGGCGCCACGTCCGTCGACGAGTTCATCGGCAAGCTGGAGCAACCGCGCGCCATCTGGCTGATGGTTCCGGCCGCGGTGGTCGACGCGACACTCGACACGCTGCTCCCGCGGCTCGCCCCGGGCGACATCATCATCGATGGCGGCAACTCCTGGTACCGCGACGACCTCAAGCGCGCCAAGCGCCTCGCCGAGCTCGGCCTGCACTACGTCGACTGCGGCACCAGTGGCGGTGTGTTCGGCCTGGAGCGCGGCTACTGCCTGATGATCGGCGGCGAACCGGACATCGTACGGCATCTCGATCCCGTGTTCAAGACGCTCGCGCCTGGCGCCGGCACGCTGGCGAAAACGCCCGGTCGCGACGGCCGAACCGGGACGGCGGAACAGGGCTACCTGCACTGCGGTCCGAATGGCGCGGGCCACTTCGTCAAGATGGTGCACAACGGCATCGAATACGGCATGATGGCGGCGTATGCGGAGGGCCTCAACATCCTCAAGCACGCCGACGTCGGCCGGCAGCACGCGACCGTCGATGCGGAGACGACACCGCTGCGCGATCCATCGGCCTATCAATACGACCTGCCGCTCGCCGATATCGCCGAGGTGTGGCGCCGGGGCAGCGTGATCGCGTCGTGGCTGCTCGATCTGACCGCCGCGGCGCTGGCGGCCGATCCGCAGCTTGATCGCTTTCAGGGCCGCGTATCCGACTCGGGCGAAGGCCGCTGGACGCTCGAGGCCGCCATCGACGAGGCGGTGCCCGCGAACGTGCTCGCGGCCGCGCTCTTCAGCCGATTCACGTCGCGCGGCGAAGCGGATTTCCAGAACCGGGTTCTGTCCGCGATGCGGGCCGAGTTCGGGGGACATGCGGAGAAGCGTGCAGCCAGCTGAGGTCGATTCCGCCACGCCGCCGGCGCAACGCGTTGGTGGCACGGACGATCCGGGCGTCATCGCGGCGGCCATGGCGGCCGTCGAAATGGTGCATGACGGCGCCCGGATCGGCATCGGGTCGGGCCGCGCGTCCGCCGCGTTCATCGTCCAGCTCGGTGCGCGCCACCGCGCCGGACTCCACGTGGTCGGCGTGCCGACATCCCGCGCGGCGGCAACCCAAGCGCGCGACGCCGGCCTGCCGCTGGTGCCGCTCACCGGCGCGCCACTCGACCTGACCGTCGACGGCGCCGACGAAGTCGCCCCCAATCTGGATCTGGTCAAGGGTTGGGGTGGCGCGCTGGTGGATGAACGCATCGTCGCCGCCGCGTCGGCACGACAGGTAATCGTCGTGGGGCCGGAAAAACTGGTCGAGCATCTCGGTCAGCGCGGACGCATCCCGGTCGAGGTGATTCCCCTCGCGGAGCCGCTGGTCGCACGCGCCATCGCGGCGCTGGGCATCACGCCCACGCGGCGACCGGCGGCCGACACCGCGCAGCCCTACCTGACGGATCACGGCAACATCATTCTCGACTGCGCGCTGCCCGAACCGTTCCCCGACGGCGCGGCCGCCCGGGACACACACCGCCGTCTCCGCGACATCGTCGGCGTGGTCGATACCGGCCTGTTCCTCGGCACCGCAACGACCGTCCTGGTGGGCCACCCGGACGGGCACGTCGACACCATGACGCGAACGATTCCTGTGGGGCAGGCATCATGAGAAAGGTCACCCCGCCGTCCGACGCACTCGTCGTGTTCGGCGTCACCGGCGATCTCGCGCACAAGATGATCTTTCCGGCGCTGTATGCGATGGTCGAGCACGGGTTCCTGCGGGTGCCGGTGATCGGCGTCGCGTCGTCGCCGTGGAGCATTGCGCAACTTCGCCAGCGAGCCACCGACAGCGTGCATCGGTCCGTGCCGCACGTCAAGCGCGACGTACTCGCGCGCCTGCTGCGGCTGCTGCGCTACGTGTCGGGCGATTACAACGACGCCGCAACGTTCGCGGCGCTCAAGCGCGCGCTCGGTCATGCGCGCCGGCCAGCCCACTATCTCGCCATTCCGCCGGTGCTGTTCGGCACGGTGATCGATGGCCTGGCAGCTGCCGGACTTGCGGTCAACGCGCGCGTCATCGTCGAGAAACCGTTCGGCCGCGATCTCGCGTCGGCGCGCAAGCTCAACGCCATCGCCCACGCCGCCTTCCCCGAGGATTCGATCTTCCGGATCGATCATTATCTCGGCAAGGAGGCGATCATGAACATTCTCTATTTCCGCTTTGCCAATTCGTTCTTCGAACCGATCTGGAACCGCAATTACGTCGCGAGCGTGCAGGTCACGCTCGCCGAACGGTTCGGCGTCGGCGATCGCGGCGCCTTCTACGAAACCGCCGGCTGTCTCCGCGACGTGATCCAGAACCACCTGTTCCAGGTGGTGGCGCTGCTGGCGATGGAACCGCCCGTGCAGCAGACGTACGGGTCGGTGCACACCGAGAAGGCCAAGGTGTTCGAGGCGATGCGACCGCTCAAGGCGCGCGACATGGTGCGCGGGCAGTACACCGGCTATCGCAAGACGCCGCACGTGGCGCGTCGATCCGATGTCGAGACCTATTGTGCCGTCAAGCTGTTCATCGATTCGTGGCGCTGGGAAGGCGTGCCGTGGTATCTGCGCTCGGGCAAGTGCCTGCCCACCACCGCCGCCGAAGTGCGCGTCGAACTCAAGGCGCCGCCGGCGCAGTTGTTCGACGACTCCGCGCCGAGTGCCGGCCCGTCGAACTACCTCCGATTCCGCCTCTCGCCCAATCCCGCCGTGGCGATCGCCGCGCGGATCAAGCGGCCCGGCAAGGAGTTCGTGGGCGACCAGTGCGAACTTTACCTGCTGGAGGAAACGGCAGGTGTCGAGGAGCCGTACGAACGCCTGCTGACCGACGCCATGAGCGGCGACGGTGCCCTGTTCAGCCGCGAGGATGCGGTCGAAGCCGCGTGGCAGGTCGTCGCCCCGGTGCTCGATCATCATCCGGCGGCCCTGCCGTACCGCCGCGGCACCTGGGGCCCCGCCGAGGCCGACGCGCTGATCGCACGCTCGGGCGGCTGGCACAATCCGGCACCGGATCGGACGGCGCGGTGACCACTCCCGCCGACGTCGTCTATCTGCTTGACGTCGACAACACGTTGCTTGACAATGATCAGGTTTCCCGTGATCTCGGCGCACACCTCGAGCACGAATTCGGCGCCGCCAGCCGCGACAAGTACTGGACCATCTTCGAACAGCTCCGTCAGGAGCTCGGCTACGCCGATTATCTGGGTGCCCTGCAACGCTACCGACTGAGCGACACGAGCGATGTGCGCCTGTTGCAGATGTCGTCCTTCCTGATCGATTACCCGTTTGCCGAGCGGGTCTACCCCCGGGCGTTCGACACACTCGCCCATCTCCGCACCGGTGGGCTCACGGTCATCCTCTCCGACGGCGACGTCGTGTTCCAGCCGCGCAAGATCCAGCGGTCCGGGCTGTGGGATGCGGTCGAGGGACGCGTGCTGATCTACGTGCACAAGGAAGAGATGCTCGATGATGTGGTTCGGCATTACCCGGCGCGGCACTACGTCGTGATCGACGACAAGCTGCGCCTGCTGGCGCGGATCGGGGAAGTCTGGGGCGATCGCGTGACCACGGTGTTCCCACGCCAGGGGCATTACGCGACCGATCCCGCGAATCTCGCCGCCTATCCGCCCGCCGACGTCACGGTCGAGCACATCGGCGACCTCGCCGATGCCGATCTGTCGACCCTCGCCGGCGCCAGCACTCCATGACATTGTCCGCCGGAGTTCCCATGCCGTCGCTGGTTGACAGTCCCGCGTGGCAGGCGCTGCGCGAACACTACCGTTCGATCGCCGATACGCACCTGCGCCAGCTGTTTGCGAATGATCCGGATCGCGGCACGCGACTGACGGCCGAAGGTGCCGGCATCTATCTCGACTATTCGAAACACCGCATCACCGACGAGACGTTGCGCCTGTTGCTCGCGCTGGCCCGCGAACGCGGGCTGGCCGCCCGGATCGAGGCGATGTTCACCGGACAGAAGATCAACGTCACCGAGCATCGCGCCGTGCTGCACACGGCGTTGCGCGCCCCGCGGACCGAGCGCATCGAGGTCGATGGCACCGATGTCGTGCCGGAAGTGCACGCGGTGCTGGATCGCATGGGGGCCTTTGCCGATGCGGTACGCGGCGGACGGTGGACCGGGCACACGGGCAAGCGGATCCGCAACGTCGTCAACATCGGCATCGGCGGCTCCGACCTGGGCCCGGTGATGGCGTATGAGGCGCTGCGCCATTACTCGCAGCGCGACCTCGTCTTCCGGTTCGTGTCGAACGTCGACGCCACCGATTTCGTCGAGGCCACCCGCGACCTCGATCCCGAAGAGACGCTCTTCATCATCTGCTCGAAGACTTTCACCACGCTCGAAACGCTCACCAACGCCCACACCGCGCGCGAGTGGAGCCTTCGGGCCCTGGGGGACGAACAGGCGGTGCGCCGCCACTTCGTGGCGGTGTCGACCAACGCGACCGAGGTGGCGAAGTTCGGGATCGACACGGCCAACATGTTCGGCTTCTGGGACTGGGTGGGCGGCCGCTACTCGATGGACTCGGCGATCGGCCTGTCGACGATGATCGCCATCGGGCCGGCCGCGTTCCGTGACATGCTCGACGGCTTCCACGCCATGGACCAGCATTTCCGCACCACACCGTTCGAGCGCAACCTGCCGGTGATCATGGGATTGCTGGCGGTGTGGTATGCCGACTTCTTCGAGGCGTCGACGCTGGCAGTGCTGCCCTACGACCAGTACCTCAAGCGCTTCCCCGCCTATCTGCAGCAGCTGACGATGGAGAGCAACGGCAAGCATGTCACGGTCGACGGCGCCACCGTCGATTACCAGACCAGTGCGATCGTGTGGGGCGAGCCGGGCACCAACGGCCAGCATTCGTTCTATCAACTGATCCACCAGGGCACCCGGCTGATTCCCTGCGACTTCATCGGCTTTGTGCAGACGCTTAATCCGTTGCAGCCGCATCACGATCTGCTGATGGCCAATGTCTTCGCGCAGACCGAGGCGCTCGCGTTCGGCAAGACCGCCGAACAGGTTGCCGCCGAAGGCACCCCGGCATCGCTGGTGCCGCATCGCGTGTTCACGGGCAACCGTCCCACCAGCACCATCCTGGCCGACCGCTTGACGCCGGCGACGCTGGGATCGCTGGTCGCGCTGTACGAACACAGTGTCTTCACGCAGGGGACCATCTGGGGCATCGATTCGTTCGATCAATGGGGCGTGGAGCTTGGCAAGGCCCTCGCGCAGCGGATCGCGGCCGAGATTGCCGCGGGCGGCCCGACGCCCGGCGTCCACGATAGTTCCACCACGGCGCTGATGCAGCGCTACACGAAAGGAACGCGCTCATGAGGGGCTCCAATCCGATCCAGATGCTGATCTTCATCGTGTTGCTGGTGATCGGTGGCGCGATCGCCTTTTCGTCGGGCGGTCCCACTGGCCCGAACCTGCCAATCCTCGCGACCACCGTTGTCGTCGCGGCGATCGCCTCGGTTGCGGTCAAGGTGGCCAACGAGTGGGATCGCGCCGTGGTGCTTCGGCTCGGCAAGTTTCGCGCGTTGCGCGGACCAGGCATGTTCTTCATCGTCCCGATTGTCGACACGATTCCCTACTGGATCGACACGCGCGTGATCACCGGATCGTTCAAGGCCGAGAAGAGCCTGACGCGCGACACCGTGCCGGTCGACGTGGATGCGGTGCTGTTCTGGAAGGTGGTAGACCCCAAGAAGGCCGCGCTCGGCGTCGCGGATTACCAGGCGGCCATCAGCTGGGCCTCCCAGACGGCGTTGCGGGACGTGATCGGCAAGACGATGCTGTCCGACATGCTGGAGGGCCGCGACAAGATTTCCGCCGAGCTGCAGGGCATCATCGACGAGCGCAGCGAACCGTGGGGCGTCAACGTGATTTCGGTCGAAGTCAAGGATGTGCTGATTCCGCCAGGCCTCGAGAACGCGATGTCGATGCAGGCCCAGGCCGAACGCGAACGCCAGGCGCGTGTCATTCTCGGCGACTCCGAGCGACAGGTCGCCGAAAGCTTCGGTGCGGCCGCCGCGACCTATGCCAACAATCCCACTGCCTTTCATCTCCGGGCCATGAACATGTTGTACGAGGGGCTGAAGCAGAACTCGACGATCGTCGTGGTGCCGAGCACCGCGGTCGACACGATGCAACTGGGCGGTCTGGCCGGATTGACGGCGCTCACCATGGGGCTGGCGGGGGGTGGCGCGCCGACGCCGGCCGCACCGAGCCAGATTGCGCCCGCTCCGGACGCCTCGTAGCGGGAAACGAACGGCGGCGGATCCTGTCATCAGCCGGTAAGGTTGACGGGTGTACAGTACAGCAGTGTCATACCATGGCCGTCAACGTCGCGAGGAGATTACCACGAGGCAGCGCTCAGTGGTTCAGCAGGCAGCGGCCAGCGACGTCGTGAGGCGTTGGTGACGCCGCCATCGAGGATCGCCCTTGCCACTGCGGTCGTGCTCGCTGGCATGCTGTGGAGCGCGCACCCGGCGGCGGGGCAACAGCCAGGCGCGACACCGGGCGACAGCGACACGACGCCGACGCGGTGCGGCGCCTGCCTTGGTGGATCGGCCGTGGGGCTGGTGCCGGTCGCGCTGCCCGACCCTCAGCAGCCTCGTCCGCGAGCCATCGAGTACAGCGATGCCTACGGCACGCGGCTCGAGATCCATCGCATCGGGAGCTTTGCGGCGCTACCGCTGTTCGCCGCGGAGTATTTCGTGGGGGAGCACCTGCTCAACCAGGAGCGCGCGGATCCCTACCAGCGGCACCTGGCGCTGCGCGGCCCGCACTCCGCCATCGCCGCGGCGCTCGGAACCGTCTTCGCCGTCAACACGGTGACGGGCGTCTGGAACCTGATCGACTCACGTCATGATCCTTCCGGGCGTGCTCGCCGCTGGGTGCATAGCCTGGCGATGCTGGTTGCCGATGGAGGCATGGTGGCCACCGCCATCTCCGCCAACTCGGCGCGTCATGACATTCACGCGGCCCAACGGCACAGGACGCTCGCGGTCGGCACCCTCAGCCTCACCACGGTCGCGTCGTTGATGATGTGGGTCTGGAAATGATTCTCGCCCCGCTCGTGGCGACGCTTGCGCGGTGGTGCGGGCCGTGGCAAACGCTGTATTCGAATTCCAAATTGTTGGAGACCGGTGTGACATCGGTGCACATCGGTGCGACCGTCGTGGGCGGCGGAATCGCCATCGCCGTCGACCGCGACACGCTCCATCTGCTGCGTCGCCATGCGCCGCGCGACATCACCGCTCTCGAGCAGATGCATCGGGCACATCGGCCGGTCATCATTGGCCTGGTGCTGTTGTTCCTGAGCGGGTTCGCCCTGGCCGGCGCCGACGTGGACACCTTCGCGAAGTCCCCGGTGTTTCTCCTGAAGTTGATCCTGGTCGTCCTGCTCTGCGTCAACGGCTGGCGGCTCGTTCGCGCCGAGCATCAGCTGCGCACCCAGTTGCTCGGACCGGAAGACGCACAGTCCGGACCGATCATGGCCGCACTCTGGCGCCGGATGCGGGTCGTCGCCGTGTCGAGCATCGTACTCTGGATCACGACCCTCGTGGTCGGCACCGCCCTGCTCAACGTCTGAGCCGGGCAGATCACCACGCACCACATCCCGGAATCCTTTCGATGACCGATATCAGCCATTCCAGCGCGGACGAGGCCTGCAACAGCTGCGGCTTGCGGACGGGCCGCCGCGACTTTCTCGCGCACCTCGCTTCGACGGCTGCCGGCGCGTTGATCGCGTCGGGCGTGCCGGCTGCGCTTGCCGCCCAGATGCGCCCGGTGTTCATCCGCGCGCTCGGCGACACCGCCGGCGATCCGACCTACCCGATCCCTGCCGCCGACGGCGTGCAGATCGATACCGACAACCAGGTGATCCTGGTCCGGTGGCAGGGTTTCGTGTACGGATTCAATCTGTCGTGCCCGCACCAGCGCGCCGCACTCCGCTGGCATGAAAGCGACGCGCGCTTCGAGTGTCCGAAACACCATTCCAAGTACCAGCCCGACGGCACCTACATCTCGGGTCGCGCGACGCGCGACATGGATCGCTTCAGCCTGACCCGCGACGGGAACACCGTCGTCGTCCATGTGAATGCCATGCACAAGAGCGACGCCGATCCGTCGGGTTGGCGCGCGGCGACGATTCCGGTTGCCGCGGCCTGATCCCGACGACATCGACCGCCCGTACTCGCGCTACGGCTTCTTCGCCGTCGGCGGCAACTGTCCCTTGAGGCGGAGGTAGATCGCCATCTGGCTGTAGTGATCGGCCCAGTCGCCGGTGGTGACGGTCATCGCGCCGGCTCGGGAGATCTTGCTGCCGCCGAAGAACGGCACCGATTCTCCCAGTCGGGTATCGTCGAGGCCCGCGAGCGCGTTGTCGCAGAACGTGAACGTGTCCTTGAGCCGGGCGACCAGCGTATCCTTGCCGCTCGTCGGCGTGAGCGGCGGCCGCGCCGGCGCCTTCATGTCGCCGATCGCGCCGCAGAGATAATCGTTGCCTTGCGCGACGTGCAGGACCACGTCGCCGAACGTCATCTGCGCCGGCGTCGGCTTGAATCCGTAATCCGCCGCGGGCATCGCCTCGGCGGCGGCCACCAGGTTGCGTTGCTTGCCGGCGGCGTCATTCCGGAACGCGGTGGCCACCGGCGCGATCGATTGCGCGGCCAGACACGCCGGCATCATGAGGGTCAGCAGCACTCCGCCTGATCGGGTCCACATCGGGGCCTCCTTCACATGGAAGAAACGATGACCCGCAGTGCAGTCGCGGGCGTGGACGATAACAATAGCGCCGGAACAAATCCCGCAACCGTCCGGTTACGCGGGTGACCGGCCGCACCACCGCCGTGTCACGGGCCACACGTACTAACTTCCCCCCGTCTCATGCTGCGCGACCGGAGTCGGATCATGACGTTCCAGGCTGCTGTACTCTTTCCCGCGGCGGCGGCGGCGATCGCCGTCGCGTCGCCCACCCATCCGGCGCTCCCGGCGTCGCGACGTCCGGCGGCGGCGCGGGTGGTCGATTCCATCTATGCCCTTGCGGTCGACTCTACCGCATATCGCAGCTATCCGTTCGTCTATCTCCTGGATGAAGGCAGCGTACGGCTCGAAACCGATGGCCGCGGCAGTCGCACCTACCGGCAGGTGGTCCAGATCCTCAAGCCCGCGGGCGTGACGCGCTGGGCGGAGCAGCGCATCGCCTACCAACCTGATCGCGAAAAGGTCGTGGTCAACTGGATGCGTGTGGTGCGGCCGTCGGGCGAGGTGATCAGCGACAAGCCGACCTTGTCGCAGACGTCCGACGTCGCCGCGTCGACCGTGAACCCGGTCTACACCCAGACCAAGGTGATCCGGTACTCGCTCGGCGATGTGGCCCCCGGCACGCTGGTCGACCTGAGCTGGACCATCGAGACGACGAATCCGCCGCTCGCCGGCGACATGCTGACCGGGTGGAATTTCTCACTGCCGACACCCGGCCTCCGCTCGCGCTTCGTGCTCGACGTACCCAACGCGATTGCCCCGCACATCATCGAGACCCATCTCGACTTCACGCGGAGCGAAGCGCACCATAACGGACGACACGTGTACACGTGGGCCACGCAGAACGTGCAGCCGCCGAAGACGGAAATGTTCGCGCCGGATTCGAGCTTCCCGTCGATGTCGGTGCGCGTCGGCGCGCCGCTGACGTGGAACGCGATCGGCCGGTGGTACAACGGGCTGGCCCGGGACCGCTACGTGCTCACGCCGGCACTCACCGCCGAGATCGATTCCATCGTGCGTCCGGCGCGGAACGCCGCGGACACGCTCAATGCACTGCATCGCTGGATCGCCAACGACCTGCGCTATGTCTCCGTGTCGCTCGGCATCGGTGGCTATCAGCCGCGCTTCCCCGAAGCCACAGTGAGCACCGGCTACGGCGACTGCAAGGACAAGGCAACGCTGTTCATCGCGGCGGCACGGCATTTGGGGATCACCGCCTACCCGGTGCTGCTCAACAGCGCCGGCGGGACCGACCGCAGCCTGCCCGCGATCGAGCAGTTCGATCACGTGATCGCCGCGGTGCAGCAACCGGGCGAGAGCGGCTTCACCTACCTCGATCTCACCACCGATGCCTTTACTGACGGCGACATTCCGCCGTCGTATCAAGGCGGGTTCGGGCTGGTCGTGCTGCCCGACGGCAAGTCGGTCGATGTCACCTTTCCCAAGGATTCCGCCAGCTCCGCCGACGAATCGTTCGTGGGCGAATTGACCACCGACGGCAAGGTCTCCGGCATCCTCTCCGTCACCGAACGCGGGTCGGCGGGCGAGCAGATGCGCGCCGCCTTCAGTGCGCCGCTCGACTCGGCGCGGCGGGCCAGCCTCAAGCGGCACGCGCCGAAGCCCTTTCCCAATGCGACGGTCGACACCGTCGTCATGTTCGATCCACACGATCGCACCGCCGCGCCGCACATCGATTATGTCGAACGCGACGGCGAAGGCGCCAAGCCGGCCGGCTCGCTCAGCATTCTCGAGCTGCCGCCGGGATTTCGCGGCGCCGAACAGGCGTTCACCAACACGGTGAACGAACTGCAGCACGCCGATGCGCGCCGCCTGCCGGTTGACGCCGCGAAGATTCTCGGGTCCGGTGCCACGCGTCGCGAGCTCCGGCTCACCTTGCCGGTCGGCTGGACCGCGCAACTGCCGAAGACCGTCAACGCGGTCAGCGAGTTCGGTACCTACCGTGCCGAATTCACGCAGGTGGGTCGTACACTGCGCATCGTGCACACCACGACCGGTGGGGCCGGGATCTACCCGGCGGCCGACATCGACAAGCTGATCGACTGGTTCAAGGAGATGGCGACCGACGACGCGCAGTTCATCGCGCTGTCCGAGGGCAGCTGAGCGCCGGCGGGCGCGCGCTGCCGGGCGAGCAGAGCCGGCGCACCCGTCGAGCGATCTGCGCCCTCATGGTGACCGCCATGGGCACGTTGCCGGGTGCGGCGCGCGGCCAGGCACCGGCCGGCATTGGAGTGACCGCCACCGCCGCCTACGCCCAGATCTGGAATCGCCCCGCCGACCGGTCGCAGTCACCCGCTGACGAACTGAGCGCACGCTTCAACGGCCGGGTCGGCGTCGCGATCGCACCGGCCGTGTATCTCGGCGTGGCGGCCGGCTCGTGGCGCTATGTCGCGTCGAATGGCAAGTACGATCCGGGCTTTGGCGAACTCGCCGCCGCCGTCGCCACGGCCGTGGTCGCGTCATCGTACGTGCAATGGTATCCGCAGGACTCGCGGCAGGTCTTTCTGCGCGGCGGCCTGGGATACGTCAGCGCCATCACGTACTACCCGGTCGCCGGCAGCAGCGAGCCGCAGCCGTTAATTGCGCAGCGTCACGTCGGCGCATCGGCGAGTGCCGGCGGGGGCGTCGATCTCCCGATTGCAGCGCACTTCGCCATCACCGCGTCACTCGATTACACCAGGGTGCTGGGCGGCGCCGCCGGCTTCGAACCGGTGTCGGCGGTCTTGGTTGGCCTCGGGCTCACGGTTCGCTGAGTGCGACGGGCAATTCGTTCCCGACTGTCGGTGGCGCGCTCGACCCATCTCGCCGCGGCTACCGTCGTCACCCTCGCGCTCGGACTGCGCGCGACCGCGGCGCGGGGTCAATCACCGATACGAAGTCTGGGCGCGCAGGGCAGCATGAGTCTCAATGCGATCTGGACGCACAACGAGTCCAGCGCGCTTTTCGCAAACGCACCGTCGGGTTTGCAACGCGGTGAAGCGCGGTATGGTGGCAGGATCGCCCTGCAGGTGATGCCGCGCCTGTACGCCGGTGCCGGCGTGGCGTCGTGGCAATTCACGTTTGCGCGCGCCGAGCCGAACCTGTCGCGCAGCGTGGTGGGCGAGGCCGTGATGCTCGCGCCCTATGTGCAATGGTATCCGCTGCGACCACTACAGCTGTTCGTGCGGGGAGGCGCCGGGGCCGTCAACGCATGGACGTACGAAGGCACCGGCAGCCTCATTCAAGGCCTTCGCGACACGCACTGGGCCGTGAGCGGGGGCGGCGGCCTCGACATGCCGGTACGGTCCCATCTCGCGCTCACGCTGTCAGCGGACTACACCAACGTCATTGGCCACGCCACCTTCGGCGAGGCGACGTCGGCGCTGATTGTCGGCATCGGCCTGACGGTGCAGTAGCGGCCGACGTCACCCGTTCACGCCGGTTTGCGCGAGTCGGGCCCGGGATCGTATTCCGCGCCACCGCTACCTGCCGCACCGAACTTGGGCGCCACGAGCGGGCCGGTCTTGGTGAACGGCGGCTCCGGGGTCCCGGCCTTCGACTTGCGGCCGCCGGTGTACTGCGCAGGATTGGCGTCGAACTTCCGCTGGCACGCTACCGCGCAGAAGTAGTACGTCTCACCCTGCCAGGTCGAGTTGCCCGCCGCGGTCTCCGAGTCGATGGTCATCCCGCACACGGGATCGATGACTTGTGCCATGATCGCCTCCGTCAACAGTGTCAGCCGGCACGATCCACGCCGACTGACACTGCGGACGAACGCCGCCACGATTGTTTCACAGCGTCGGTCAGTACTCGGTGAACGCCTCGTCGGGATAGCAGTACATCCACCGTTCGCCCGGCTCGGCCGACGCGATCACCGGATGCTGGCTGGCCCGGTAATGCGCCGCCGCGTGACGCATGGGCGAATCGTCGCAGCAGTGCGTGCCGCCGCACTGCTGGCAGGTTCGCAGATGAACCCAGGTCGTGCCGATCTTCACGCATTCGTCGCATTGATAGGCGCGCGCCGGTTTCACCGGATGCGCGGCGCGCAGATGCCCACAGGGACCATTCATCGAGCCATCCTTTCACTCCTCGAGCGCGTGATGCACGAATGAGATCGCAATCGATCCCTCCCCCACGGCGGACGCCACGCGCTTGACGTTGCCGCTGCGCACATCGCCCACGGCAAAGACTCCCGGTCGCGATGTTTCGAGCAAGTACGGCGGGCGCGCCAATGACCATTGCGCCGTGGACAGATCGGCCGGCGTGAGGTCGCTGCCGGTCTTGATGAAGCCGTGATCGTCGAGCACCAGGCACCCATCCAGCCACGCCGTGTTGGGCACCGCACCGGTCATCAGGAAGACATGCCGGATCGGCTGCCACGACGCAATCTCGCTGGTATTGTCGCGCCATTGCACGCGCTCCAGGTGCTCGTCGCCCTCGAGGGCCACCACCTCGGTGTGCACATGCAACGTGATGTTGGCGGTGTCCTCGATCCGGCGGATCAGGTAACGGGACATCGACTCCGACAGCCCGTTCGCGCGGACCAGGATGTGGACATGGCGCGCGGACTGCGCCAGGAACACGGCCGCCTGCCCCGCCGAGTTGCCACCGCCCACCACGATGACGGTATCATCGCCACACACCTGCGCCTCGACGAACGTTGCGCCGTAGTACACGCCGGCGCCCTCGAACTGCGCCAGGTTGTCGAGCGCCAGTCGACGATACTGCGCGCCGGTCGCGATCACGATCGTGCGTGCGGGAATCTCCAGGTCGCCGTCCACCCGCACATGATAGGGCCGACGCATGCAGCCCAGGTTTGCCGCGGTCCGCGCGATCATGACCTCGGCACCGAACTTCTGCGCCTGGGTGAATGCACGATTGGCCAGGTCCTGCCCGCTGATGCCGGTCGGAAAACCCAGGTAATTCTCGATTCGCGAACTCGACCCGGCCTGGCCGCCCGGGGCATCCGCTTCGACCACGAGCGCGTCCAGCCCCTCGGACGCCGCGTACACGGCCGCCGCCAGGCCGGCGGGACCGGCGCCGATCACCACGACGTCGCGCTGCTCCGCCGTGTCGATGCCCTGGTTGAAGCCCAGGCATTCGGCCACATCACGATTCGCCGGATTGCGAAGAATCGCGTTGCCGCGACAAATCAGCACCGGGATTTCGTCGGCCCGCACGTGGAATGTGTCGAGCAGTTCCTGCACGCCTGCATCGCGATCGAGATCGACGTACGCGTACGGATGTCCGTTGCGGGTCAGGAATTCGCGCAGGCGCAGGGTGTCGCGGGAGTGCTGCGAGCCCAGCAGCACCACGTCGCCCATCGACTGCGCGATGAGTTCGACGCGACGCAGGATGAACGCCCGCATGACGATTTCGCTCACTTCGGCGTCGGTCTGCACCAGCTGCAGCAGCGCATCGCGGCTCAACTCGATCAGTTCGGTATCGGTGCGTGCGCGCATCTGCACCAGCGAGCGGCGACGTGACACCATGCTGCTTTCGCCGGTAAACTCGCCAGGATGATGGATCGTGACGACGGTTTCGGATGGGTGGGACGGATCGGCCGGGCGGATGATCTCGATCGCGCCGGACACGACGACAAAGAACGACGGCGCCGCCGCGCCCTGTTCCGCCAGCACCGTTCCCGCGGCAACCCGGCGACGCTGGCCGTGTGTGGCGATCCGCGCGATCACCTCGGGCGTCAACACCGGGAACATCTGGTCGCGCGGTCGCGGCAGCGTGATGCCCAGCGCGCCTTCGAAAGCCTGGTCTGCCATGCCGGAATCTATCGCCGGCGGCGCGCCGCCGGAGCGGCCTATTGCCAGTTGCCGCGCACCCGCAGCTCGCGGCGCACCAGCCGCGTGATCAACGCCCGCGCCTGCTGCTCCAGCACGCGACTGTCGCGCTCGAGACCGCGGCCCCAGCGTTGCACGATGCCCCAGTCGGGCGCATCGACCGGCATGCATTCCGCATCGGGGGGCGCGGTGCCGTCGAGGAATACCTCGCGCGTTCCGCAGTCCCCTTCGTCCGTGCCCGGATTCATCACGGTTGCCTCGGTGATGCCGTCGGGTTGCTCGAACGCCGGCCAGCCGCCATCGGGCGTGACCTGCGCCAGAAAGCTCGCGGCGACCGGCAGCGCGGCACCAGCACCGGTCATGTGCACGCTGCGCGGATCATCGAACCCGACCCACACGCCGACCACGATATCCGGCGAATACGCGATGAACCACGCGTCACGCCAGTCGCTGGAGGTGCCGGTCTTGCCGGCGATGCCGCCCAAGTGGTCGTCGGCGTCGAGTGCCCGACCGGTGCCGCGCGTCACCACACCTTCGAGGCTCGACGTGACCAGGAACGCCACCGCCGAGTCGACGACCTGGACCGGTGCCGCGGCGGTGTCGACGCTGGTGCGACCATCCAGGCGGCCGATCCCCTCGACCTCACGGGTCGACGCCAGCCGGCCGCTCTGCGCCAGCACGCCGTACGCCCGCACCAGTTCCAGCAGCGTCACCTCGGAGGTCCCCAGCGCGATGCTCGGCACCGCGCGCAGCGGCGACGTGATCCCGACACGCCGCGCGTCGGCGACGATCCGGGCGGGACCCACCGCCAAGGCGACCCGCGCGAACGGCACGTTGAGCGATTGCTCCATCGCTTCGCGCAGCGTCACCGGTCCCCGGAAGTCGCCGTCGTAATCGGCCGGCGTCCACGGCCCGCTCGGTGTGCGGACGCTGAGCGGCTCGTCTTCGAGCGTCGACGCAAGCGTGAACGTCGGTGGCTTGTCGGGCAACGGTTCGAGTGCTGCCAACGCGACGATCGGCTTGAACGCGCTGCCAGGCTGCCGCTCCGCCGCCGTGGCCCGGTTGAACTGCGATGTGCCGTAATCGCGGCCGCCCACCATCGCGAGCACATCGCCATTGCGCGGATCGATGGCGACCAGCGCGACTTGCGCGCCACGCACCGGCACCCGCCCGATGGCGTGCTCCGCCGCGCGCTGCAGACGGGCGTCCAGCGTCGTGTAGATCGCGTCGCCGCGAGCGGGAAATCGCGCGTGCATGTTGTCGACCACGAAGTCGCGGAAGTACCGCGCATCCAGCCCGCCGCCGCCGTGCGCCGTCGTCGTGATCGGTGCCCGCTCGGCGCGCGCCGCGGTCGCCGCCGCGACGCGATGCTGCTGGGCCATCAGCTCGAGCACCATGTTGCGACGGTCACGTGCCGCGTCGGGATGCCGGGTGGCAGCGTCACGATTCGGCGCGCTGATCATGCCGGCGAGTTGCGCCGACTCGGCAAGCGACAAGCGCCGGACATCCTTGCCGAAGTAGTAGCGCGATGCCGCACCGACCCCATGAATCGCGCGCGCGCCATCCTGGCCGAGATAGATCTCGTTGAGATAGGCGTCGAGAATCCGCGCCTTGCTGTAGCGGGCTTCCAGCATCAGGGCCATCGCCGCCTCGCGCAACTTGCGGATCGGCGTGCGGTCGGCCGAGAGAAAGAGATTCTTGGCCAGCTGCTGCGTGATGGTGCTGCCACCCTGCGCGATGCCGCCGGCACGGATATCGGCGACCAGCGCCCCCGCAATCCGATGCAGATCGAGGCCGTGGTGCTGATAGAAGCGCTGGTCTTCGACGGCGAGCACGGCCTGCACCACGCTGGCCGGCACATCGGCCAGCCGCACCGGAATGCGCCACTCCGGCGCCGCGCCATTCACGGTGCCGATCGCCACGGGCGCTTCGCTGCCGTCGTCGGGGTCGGTTGCGTCGTCGTCGGGCTGCCACGGCTGCATGCGGGTGTACAACGTGGTGGGGACCCGCGCCGCCGCCGGCACGAGTCGCGCGCGAACGAAGGCCTCGACGCTCACGGCGATGAGGCAAGTGGCGGTCAGCGCGAGGACGCCGAGCACCACGCTCCGGCGCGTCACGTGCCGACGCACGGTCGCCCACATTGCGCCGACGCGCTCCCTTGCCGATTGCCAGGTTATCACCAGGTCCCCCCGCACGCGAACACACGTACCCGACGGAGGCAGGGCCATGAAAGTTTCACCCTGCAACAGGTGGTGCCGCCGTCAACCGCGCATGGGTTAGGTGCGCAAGGGCTTGGGTTGGTTGCAACGGCAGGAACTCGGCGGCGTCACGCGCGCCCGTCAGCCGTCGGCGTGCTCGTCGGCTTCGCGCGCAATTCGCTGTCGGCTGGCCTCGGTGCGCAGCAATTCCGCAAGGGCGGCACGCAATCGACGCTCGGCCTGAAACGCCGATGGCGCAACAAACACGACGGTCTCACCGACGCCCGCGCGCACAAGCAGTGCAGTCGCATCCTTCGGGGCGAACCATCGCGCGACACCGCGCGACTCGATCGGGCCGACTTGCAGCTCGAGCAACGCGGCGGGACCGATCGTCACGGCACTGGTGTCTGCCTCGCGCCGCCGCTTCGCCGTCGGCAACAGCGTGGGCTGCGACAGATGGGGCTGAAACACCAATCCGGCTGGTACGAGATACAACATGCCGGCGGTGCGTCGTCCATCGGACAGCGCCGTGCACAATGCACTCCGAAGGTCGCGCCGGTCGGCAACGCGGGCACGGCGAGCGGGGCATTGCTGGCAACCTGTGCCACCCATCGTGCGGTCCGGCGACGGTATGACTGCGTCAACAGGACGTATGCCAATCCGGCCACCAGCACTCCGACGGCAAGACCGTACGCGACAATTCGCGACACGCTCAGGCGCGGCGGCGCGGCCGACGGCGACTGCCAGGCCACCGCGACGCAGATGGCGGCGATCAACAACGCCAACCCGAGGCTGCCGACCCGCGCGCGGCGTACCACCGCGCGCTCCTCCTCGGCCGCGAACTGCTCCGCGGCAGCCATGTCGATCGACGATTCTCGGGAGGGTTTCATGCAGATCTCGTTGTTGCGCGACGTCGCCATCCGTGCGAGGACTATCAGCCGCTCGCGGCCGATGCAGAAAACATAATGGCCGCAACTTCCGCCGCCGTCGGCAGTCCCGCCTGCGCTCCAAGGCGGGTACTCTTGGCCGCCGCCGCGGCCGATCCGAATGCTGCGGCGCGCTGCAATGTGTCGCCGCGTGTCAACGCCACCGCGACTGCGGCCGCAAATGCGTCGCCCGAGCCCGTCGTGTCGACCGCGACGACCGGATGATGCGCATACCAGCATTCCTGATTATCCGTGACCAGCAGATTGCCACCGGGTGCGCCGACGATTGCCGCCCGCACACCCGTCGCGATCAATGCATCTGCCGCTTCGCGCGCCGAACGTCGATCATGCACCGGCACGCCGGTCAGCGCGGTCGCTTCGCCCTGATCTGGACGAATCACGTCGACAAGAGCTAGCCATTCGCGCTCGAGCGGCTGCGCGGGCGCGGGGTCGAGCACGATACGCATGCCGGCCGCGTGCGCCGCTCGCATCGCCACTTCCACCACCGCCAGCGGTAGTTCGAGTTGCACCAGCAGCACCCGAGCGCCGGCACAACGCCGCATCTGGGTGGTCACATGTTCGGCCGACAGGGCGTGATTCGCGCCGGGTGCGGTGAGGATCTGCTTGTTGCCGTGTGCGTCGACCATCACCAGCGCGACACCGGTCGGCTGGTCGTCATGCTGCACGGTCTGATCGATGTCGACCCCCTCGCGGCGCAACGCGTCGATGAGCTCCACGCCGCGCGCATCATCGCCGACACAGCCAATGAACGCGGCGGCCGCGCCGAGTCGCGCGGCCGCGACCGCCTGATTGGCGCCCTTTCCGCCCGGGGCGCACTGAAACTCGTTGCCGGTGATCGTTTCGCCCGGCCGCGGCAGCGTGGGACCTTTCACAAGAAAATCGGAGTTCGCGCCTCCGACCACCACCAGATCGAGCGCCGGGCGGCTGCGTGCGACGTCACCCGGTGACATTGTCACCCGACTCGCGGTTGGATTGGCACACGCCACTGTGCCGCAGCAGCGGTGCCATCGTCAATCCCTGTACCACGATCGACAGTACGACCACGCCAAAGGTCATCGTGATGAGCACGCTCCGGGCGGGAAACCGATCGGGCAGCGACAGGGCCAGCACCATCGACAGCGCGCCGCGCAGGCCGCCCCAGGTCAGCGCACTGATCCACGTCGCGGGGATCGCCGCACGGGTCGCCACCAGCGCACCGTACACGGTGCCGACGACGGCCGCCCGCGCACCGAGGACCGCAAATTCCGCGAGCGCGATGAGTTCCCACTGCGCCGCGAGTGCGGCCAGCGATACCTGCAGGCCGAGCAGCAGGAACACGATCGAGTTGAGCAGGAAGGCGATGTATTCCCAGAAGGATTCCACGGCGGATCGCGATTCGTGAGACATGCCGACCTGCGCGATGTGATTGCCCGTCACCAGTCCCGCGACCACCGTCGCGATGACGCCCGATCCGCCGAGCGTTTCGGCCAGCGCAAAGGATCCGTAGGCGGCGATCGCCGTGAGCGTGATCTCGATCATGGGATCGTCGATGCGGCGCGCCACGCGTCCCGTGAGGAGTCCGACCCCGCCGCCGACTGCAGCACCCGTGACCACCACGCGCACGAAAAACAGCAGCAGCGAGCCGACGCCGAGGGTCTGGCCGGCGGCGACCGACAGGATCATGGTGAAGAACACGATGGCGGTGCCGTCGTTGAGCAGGCTTTCCGACTCGATCAGGACCGCAAGGCGCGCCGGGGCGCCCAGGCTGCGGACCAGCGCGACCACGGAAATCGGGTCCGTGGCGGTGATCAGCGCGCCGAAGCCCAGGGCGGCGATCCACGGAATGATGTCGCGGTCGAGCAGGTGCGTCCCAAGTACCGTGAGCACGGCGGTCAGGCCAAGCCCGAGCGCCACACCGGGAAGGGCGAGCATCACGATGGCCGCGGCATCACGGCGCAGCGCCTTCATGCGCAGGTGATACGCGGCCTGAAACACGAGGCCCGGAAGAAACACGTCGAACATCAGGTCGCGGGTGAGATGGGGCGCGTTCATCACGTGCGTCGCGCCAAGACCGAGGCCCACCACCACGAGTGCGACGGTGTACGGGATGCGCAACCAGCGCGCGGCAATCGCGACCGCGGTGGCCACCGACACGAGGAGGATGAGCGTCGCGGCAATGTGCGGCGAAATCGTCGACGCGGTGTCGGGACTCATCGGTGTGGACGTCCGCGGCGCGGCGCGGCCGGCGACGTAGCCGTGTCGACCGTTGCCTGATAGCGGAAACTCGTGGCGTCGGCCTCACGTACCAGCACCGACCGGACGCTCAGCAGCAACGTGGAGTCCACCCGCACGCGCATCGCCGCCTGCCAATCGGCGACCCGCGCGGGCGTCACGGCTTCGGGCACCTGCACCACGGCGAGCAGATGGGTGGTGCCCGTGGTATCACCGAGGTGCACGTCGACGAGCTGGGCGCCCGGGACCGAATCGAGGGCGCTGTTGAGGTATCGCGTGGCGCGCTGCATCAGCGAATCCCGTCGGTCGCGCGCCGTGTCGGGACGGGGTTCGGGCGTCGTCGCAAAAGCGAGCCCGGCGCGATTGACATCGTAGGACAGCAGCGATCGGACCAGCAGGGCGAGTGCCGGCGCCACCCGCGCCCGCAACTGCTGCTCGAGTTGCGCGACCTGACGGGGCTCGAACGGTCGGGGCGTGTACACGAACGCGGTGACGCGCAATGTGTCACGATCCTGGTCCAGGTGGACATCGGACAGGCGCGCGCCCGCGACCGCCGCAAGCGATTCGTTGATCGTCGCGTACACCGCGCTGCGTTGCCGGTCAGCGCTGATCAGCTGGATCAGCGTCCGGGTCATGAACGCGGTGATCGCGAGAAACATCACGAGGCTGACAGCAAACCGTCGCACGAACGTCTGCAGCGTGAAGTCGCGCAGCGCATGCACGTGACCGCGCCCGGCCAGGCTGAACACGATCGCGGCCGCGAGCTCGATGGCGAGGAAGTTGGCAAAGAACAGCAGCATCGCGCCGGACGCGAGCCGGATATCGCCGGCCGCGAGACAGAGCCCCGCGGTGGCGAGCGGCGGCACGATGGCCACGGCGATCGCGACCCCCGGAAGCGCGGGGCTGATGCGTTCGTCGACGAGCGCGAGCGCCCCGGCAAAGCCGGACGCCAGCGCGATGACAACGTCGTACAACGTCGGCTGGGTGCGGCTCAGGATTTCGGTGCCGAACGCCGGCCGGAGAATGACCAGCCCGATCACCGCCGCGGTGCCCAGCGCCAGCAGCACGCCGAGCAGCTCGGCGCGCAGCGAGGGCAACAACAGCCGGCGACGGCCGGTCACGAACGCGAGCGCGATCCCGAAGATCGGCCCCATCAGCGGGGCGACGAGCATCGCACCGATCACCACCGCCGTGCTGTTGGCGATCAGGCCGAACGCGGCGATCGTGCTCGACAGCCCGGTCAGCACGTAGAAGGTGCGTTGCGGCGCCGAGAGATCGCCCACCTTCGCCGTGATGTCCGTCCACCGTTCGCTGGTGACCGGTGGAATCAGACTGCGCAACTGCACACCGTGGCTGCCATCGATCACGCTCCGCGCGGAGGAACATCGCGAGCGAAACCTAGCGTGGGGGCTGGGGCGCTTCGGCGGCCCCGACGTCCGGCCGGTCGGCGTCGACGGGCTGCACGATCACGGTGCGCGTCGGGAAGGCAAAGTCGATGCACGCCGCCTCGAACTGCTCGTGGATCCTGAAGTTGATGGCCTGCTGCACGTCCATGTATTTGTTGTAATCGGGTGACAGGACGTAGTACACCGATTCGAAATCGAGCGACGATTCACCGTAGCTCGCGAAATGGGAGCGGTCGAACCGCACCGGCGTCTGTGCCTCGATGGCCGAGCGGATCATGCCGGGAATCTGCCGCAGGGCCGTGCGCGGCGTGTCGTAGGTGACGCCCAGGCGGAACAACACCCGGCGTTCGGCCATCCGTCCGTAGTTGTGGATCCGGCTGTCGAGCAGGTCGGAATTGGCGAAGATGAGTTGCTCGCCAGACAGAGCCCGCAGCCGGGTGGTCTTGAGACCGACGTGCTCGACCGATCCCATCAGGTCGCCGACGATGATGAAATCGCCGATCACGAACGGCTTGTCGAGCACGATGACGAACGACGAGAATACGTCGCCGAGGATGTGCTGCGACGCCAGCGCCAGGGCGACGCCACCCACACCGAACCCGGCGATGAGCGTCGATACGTTGACGCCGACGTTCTCGAGGCCCAGCAGCAGCAGCGCCGACCAGATCACCAGTTGCAGCACGAAGCCGAAGGCGCTGAACATTCCGGCGGCGCCCCGGTCGCCGCCCATCTTCTCGTTGGTGTAGTAGTTGACCACCGCCATGGCCGCGGCGCCGCCCCAGAGACCCGCCTGCACCAGGAACGCCAGCACCAGCGCGCGTCCGATCAGCCACGAGACGCGATCCGATACCGACAGCACCGTGGCGCCGGCCACCAGCGCGACCACCACCAGGAATGCTGCACGGGTGCGACCCAGCAGGTCGGCCGCCAGATCGTCCCAGCGCGTGGTCGTCCGCCGCGCCAGGGCGGCGACCTTGCCGGCGATCACCCGGCGAACGATCAGCAAGCCGACCAGCACGACGCCGGCAGTGCCGACAGCAGTGAGCCACGTCAGCACGGTATTGTTGTACCACACGGTGTCGAGGGACATGGACGTCCTGAGCATGGCGAAGCGCGTGCGTCACGGGCTTCAGCGCCATCAGCGGGACCGGCGTGTGTCACCGCCGGACCATCGAACACTGTCGGATCGCAAGGAACTCGCGCGACCGGGGCTCGTCAACCCGGCGGGCGGGCAACACCCCACAGCGATCCCGACGAATCACGCGCCCGCACGGCGCACACGGGCGCGGGCCTGTGAACTGGAGGACGCCTGACACGTCGCCATCATCGATGACCCCGACCTTTCCGCCGATTGGCGATTACGCCCTGATTGGCGATTGCCGGAGCGCTGCTTTGGTGGCGCGCGACGGCAGCATTGACTGGCTCTGCTGGCCCCGATTCGACAGCCCGGCGCTTTTTGCGGCCCTGCTCGACCGGGAGCGCGGCGGGTGCTGCCGCATCGCGCCGGTTGACCCGCCGTCGCACGTGGAACGCGAGTACCTGTCCGGCACCGCCATCATCGCCACCACATTTCACACCGCCAGCGGCGCGGTGCGCGTGACCGACTTCATGCCGGTGGCCGATGCCGACGTGTGCCACCGGACGCTGCGCCCGGACCGCGAGCTCATCCGCATCGTCGAGGGCATCAGCGGCCGCGTCGACGTGGCGATCGAATACCGCCCGCGCCCCGACTTCACGACCGTCCCCCGGCTGCGCGATCGTGGCACGCTGGGCGTGTATTGCGAACAGCGCGGGCGGGTGACGGCGATGCGATGCTCCCTGCCGGTCGACGTCGACGTTGCGGCGGCGCGCGTCACCGGCCGCGTCACGGTCGTGGCCGGTGAGCGGCACTGCATGGTGCTCACATTCGCCGACCGGGCCGAGCTGGTACTGCCGTTGCTGGGGAAAGTCGCCGACGAGAAATTGGTGCACACGCGCGACTGGTGGCGTGCCTGGTCGAGCGGCAACACCTATCGCGGCCCCTGGCGCGAAATGGTGGCGCGGAGCGCGATCACGCTCAAGCTGCTCTGTTTCGCACCCTCGGGCGCCGTCGTTGCCGCCCCCACCACGTCGCTGCCGGAGCACCTCGGCGGCACCCGCAACTGGGACTATCGCTACTGCTGGATTCGCGATGCGTCGCTCACGCTGCAGTCCCTCTTCGATCTGGGCTACGCGGCCGAAGCCGAAGCCTTCGTCTCGTGGATGCTGTACACCACGCGGATCACCCGCCCCCAACTGCGCGTGCTGTACGACGTGTACGGCAACCATCGCCTGCGGGAACGCACCGTGCCCGGGCTCCAGGGTTACGCCGGCTCGCAACCCGTGCGGCTCGGCAACGGTGCGCACCGACAGTTGCAGCTCGACGTGTACGGCGAAGCGCTCGATGCCGTGCACGCGTTCGAGGCGCGCGGTGGCCGACTCTGCCGGTCGAGCCGGGCCATGCTGAAGGACTGGGCCGGCGTCGCCGCCACGCGCTGGAACGACGCCGACAATGGCATCTGGGAGGATCGCAGCGAATGCCGCCAGCACACCTATTCCATGGCGATGTGCTGGGTCGCGCTGGAACGATTCTGCCAGCTCGCGGACACGCAGCAGTTGAGTGACCACAAGCTGGCCGAACATCGACAGGTGCAGCAGGAGATCCGCGACTGCATCGCGCGGCGCGGCTTCAACCGGGAGCTCGGGGCGTACACGCGCCGGCTCGACGGCACCGACGTCGATGCCAGCCTGCTGCTGCTCGCGCGGCACGGGTACGTCGACGCGAGCTGCGACGAGATGGCCGGCACCTATCGCGTGATCGAGCAACGGCTCGCGCAGAACGGATTGCTCTATCGGTACCGGACCGACGACGGCCTGCCACCGGGCGAAGGCACCTTCGGGATCTGCAGCTTCTGGGCGGTGACCTATCTTGCGCTGGCGGGTCGCCTCGACGAGGCCGAAGCGCGATTCAATCACGTGCTGTCGTTTGCCAACGATGTGGGGCTGCTCAGCGAGGAAATCGACGCCGACACGGGCGCGGCCCTCGGCAACTTTCCGCAGGCGTTCACCCATGTCGGTTTGATCGACGCGGCGTTGACGATCGAGCACTGCCGCGGCCGACAGCTGCGCGCGACCCACCCCGCCACGGGAGCGACGACATGAACATCGGCGACCTGCTGCTCTGGGGCTTCGTGGCCAGCATTGCGCAGGCGACGACACTGGCGACCAGTCAGGCGCTCGGGCTGTCGCGCATGGGCATGCCGACGATGCTCGGCACCATGGTCACGGCCAATCGCGATCGCGCCCTGTTCGCCGGCATCGGCGTCCATGTGGTGGTCGGCTGGGCGTTTGCCGTCATCTACGCGCTGATTTTCGATCGCCTGGGTCACGCGGGGTGGCTGACCGGCACGATCATCGGGTGCGCGCACGGCATCGTGATGCTCGTACTGCTGCTGCCGGCGCTCCCGGCGGTCCACCCGCGCATGGCCAGTGAGCGCGACGGTCCGGATCCGACGCGCGCGCTCGAACCGCCGGGATTCCTGGCGCTCAACTACGGTTTCGGCACGCCGGTCGTGGTATTGTTGTCGCATCTGATGTTCGGCGCGATTCTCGGCGGGTTCTATCGCGTCGGGCACTGAACCCGGGGATCGCTCTTCTCCAGGACGCGGAGGCCGGCATGGCCGCCGCCGTTCGTGAAGGGATAGGCATGCGGCTGTCGTTGCGGTTCGTGCTTCCGTTGCTGCTGGTGCTGGGGTTGCTGGCGTACGCGCTGGTGCCGCTGGCCGACCGCTATACGGCCCAGTGGTTCGTTCGCGATCTCGACCTGCGCTCGACCCTCATCGCCAATACGATGCAGGACCCGTTGCGCGACCTGCTCGAGACCGGCAATCGCGCGCGCGTCGAGACATTCTTCGCGAACGTGCTGCGCGATCAGCGGCTCTACGCGCTCGGCTTCTGTCCGGCCGATCATTCGGCGCCGATCACCACGTCCATGCTCCCGTCCACGATCCAGTGCGACTCCGTGCTGCGCGAGCAGACGGCGCAGCGCCTGCTCGACACGCCGCAGGGCCAGTTGCTGGTGTCGGTCCGGCCGGTGTCGGTCGATGCGCAGCCGGTCGGAGACCTGGTGCTGGTGCATGACATGAGCTTCATGGCCCGCCGCAGCGTCGAGACGCGCCGCTACCTGTTCTATTTCTTCGGCGGCCTCGCGCTCGTGGTGTCGCTGATCACGGTGGTCATTGCGCAGATCAGCTGGCGGGGCTGGGTC
The DNA here is from genome assembly GCA_963796635.1 of uncultured Gemmatimonadales bacterium. Classification (GTDB taxonomy): domain Bacteria; phylum Gemmatimonadota; class Gemmatimonadetes; order Gemmatimonadales; family GWC2-71-9; genus Palsa-1233. The sequence continues at coordinate 154,843 of CAWCMH010000001.1, read as the reverse complement.
AGCGGCCTGCAGGCGCTGACGCGCGGTGAGGGGCTGATCCGGCCGATCAGCCGCGCGGCCCCGCCCGAACTGCAACCGATCGCCCGGGACCTGCGCACGCTGATCAGCGACCTCCAGGCCGAACAACACGCGCGCGACGAAACCCAGCTGTCATGGACGCCGGAAACGTTGCGCCAGGTGCTGCATACCGACCTGCGCGACGCCGAAGTGATCGTGGTGTCGAATCGCGAACCGTACATCCACATCGCCGAGCCCGCTGGCGTGCGCGTGTCGCGACCCGCCAGCGGCATGGTGACGGCACTCGAGCCGGTCATGCGCGCGTGCTCGGGGACCTGGATCGCCCACGGTGGTGGATCGGCCGACGCACAGGTGGTTGATCGTCACGATCACGTCGCCGTGCCCCCCGACGCCCCGTCCTACCAGTTGCGACGCATCTGGCTCACGCCCGAGGAAGAAGCCGGCTACTACTACGGCTTCGCCAACGAGGGCCTGTGGCCGCTCTGTCACATCGCGCACGTGCGCCCGACCTTCCGCTCGGCCGACTGGGACGAATACGTCAAGGTCAATCAACGCTTCGCCGATGCGGTGGTGGCCGAAGCCGGATCGCGCGATCCGGTGGTGCTGGTGCAGGACTATCACTTCGCGCTCCTGCCGCGCATGGTGCGCAACGCGTTGCCGCGCGCGACGATCATCAGCTTCTGGCACATTCCCTGGCCCAATCCCGAGGCCTTCGGCATCTGTCCGTGGCGCGAACAGCTGCTCGACGGCATGCTGGGCAGCACGATCCTCGGGTTCCACACCCAGTTCCACTGCAACAACTTCGTCGACACGGTGGACCGCTTCGTCGAGGCGCGGGTCGACCGTGAGACGCTCAACGTGTCCTACCAGCACGAAATCACCGCCGTCAAGCGGTATCCCGTATCGATTGCGTGGCCGCCGTCGCCCGAACTGCTGGCCAAGCCGGTGCCCGACTGCCGCCGGGACGTGCGGTTGCGGTACGGCCTCGCCGACACGCATCGCGTCGCCGTGGGCGTCGACCGGCTGGATTACACCAAGGGCATCGAAGAGCGATTCCGCGCGGTCGAGCGACTGCTCGAGACCCAATCCGAATGGATCGGCCGCTTCACGCTGATCCAGGTCGCGGCCCCGTCGCGGTCGAACATCGAGGAGTACCAGCACTACGGTGCGCGCGTCCGGGCCCTCGCCGACGAGATCAACCAGCGGTTTACCGGCGACGGCGCGCCGCCGATCATCCTTCGCGCCGAGCACAACCAGCCGGTGCAGATCTACGAGTACTATCGCGCCGCCGACGTGTGCATGGTGACCTCGCTCCACGACGGCATGAACCTGGTGGCCAAGGAATTCATCGCGGCGCGGGATGATGAACGCGGCGTGCTGGTGCTGAGCCGCTTCACGGGGGCGGCGCGCGAGTTGCCGGAAGCCCTGATCGTCAATCCGTACGACATGGATCAGTGCGCGGCCGCGCTCGAGCTGGCGCTCACGATGCCGGAGCCGGAACAGTGCGTCCGCATGCGCCACATGCGCGGACTGGTTCGCGAGTTCAACGTCTATCGCTGGGCGGGCCGGATGCTGATCGACGCGGCGCGCATGCGCACGCGCCGGCGGCTGCTCAACCGGAGCGCGCCGCGCTTTTCGCGGCGCGAACCGGCGGCCGCCGACCGGTGAGCGCGGCGCGACAGCGGCACGCGACTCCCCCGCCGCTGCGCGGCGACGAAGCCTGGTTCTTCGACATCGACGGCACGCTGCTCGACATTGCGCCGTCGCCCGAGCAGGTGCTGGCCGACCCGCGCCTGGCCGACCTGCTCACGGCGGTCGCCCACCGGTCGGATGGTGCGGTGGCGTTGATCAGCGGTCGCAGCGTCACGGACATCGACCGCATCTTTGCCGGACGTGCGTGGCCGGCATCCGGACAGCATGGTGCCGAGCGGCGCGCGACGACCGGGCCGGTCGATCGGGCCGTCGACCCGGCGCTGTTGCGCGAGGCGCGCACGGCGCTGCAGGCCGCCGTGGCCGGTCATCCCGACCTGCGAATCGAAGACAAGGGGATGTGCCTCGCGCTGCATTATCGCCGCCGGCCCGCGCTCGGCAGTTATGCCCACCAGCTCATGCGGCGCGTCGGCGCACCCCTCAGCCAGAGCCATGTCGTGCGCGCAGGCAAACGCATCGTGGAGCTGGTCCCTCGCGGCAAGGACAAGGGCACCGCCATCCGGGAATTCATGCAGCGGCCGCCGTTTCGCGGCCGAGTGCCGGTGTTCGTCGGCGACGACGTCACCGACGAGGACGGCTTTGCCGCGGTCAACGCCCTGCACGGCATTTCGGTCAAGGTCGGTCGCGGCCCGACCCAGGCCCGCTGGCGGCTGCGCGACGTCGCCGCCGTGCGCCGCTGGCTCGCCACCGCAGGAGGACGCCGGTGAACTCGCTGGATCTCGCGCTGGTCGGCAACGGCACCGTCGGCGCATTGATCGACGCGCATGGCGCGGTCGTGTGGGCCTGCTTCCCGCGCTTCGACGGCGATCCGATGTTCTGCGAGCTGTTGCAGGGCAGCCGCGCCGCGACCAGCGGCGCCTGGGCCATCGAATTGCTCGACGTCGCGCACGAAGCGCAGGCGTACCTCCCCAATACCCCGGTGCTGGTCACGCGACTCGTCGACCAGCACGGCGGTGCGGTGGAAATCACCGACTTCGCGCCCCGGTTCCGGCAATTCGATCGGGTCTTCTGCCCGGTGTCGCTGGTGCGGCAGATCCGCCGCGTCGCGGGCACGCCGCGCATTCGCGTCCGCGTCCGCCCGACCCGTGATTACGGCCGCGAGCCCGCCGACGTCACGTGGGGCAGCAACCATGTCCGCTACATCGGCGCCGACGTCACGCTGCGACTCACCACGGACATGTCGATTACCGCCCTGCTGGAAGAGACCGCGTTCTTCCTCGACGACACCGTCACCCTCGTGCTCGGCCCCGACGAAACCGTCACGGCCGCGATCGCCGAAACCGGGCGCCGCTTTCTTGAGCAGACCATCGCCCACTGGCGTGACTGGGTGCGCGGGCTTGCGATTCCGTTCGAATGGCAGGACGAAGTGATCCGGTCGGCCATCACGCTGCGGCTCAACACGAGCGAGGACACCGGGGCCATCATCGCCGCGATGACGACCTCGATCCCCGAAGCGCCGGGCACCGAACGTACCTGGGATTACCGCTACTGCTGGCTCCGTGATGCCTACTTCGTGATCGACGCGCTCAATCAGCTCGGCGCCACCGGAATCATGGAGCGCTACATCGGGTACGTCACCAACATCGTCGCCGGCGCACCGGCCGGTGTGCTGCAACCGGTCTACAGCATCGGCGGGCGCGCCGTGCCGGAGGAACGTATCGTCACCACGCTGCCCGGCTATCGCGACATGGGTCCGGTGCGCGCGGGTAATCAGGCGCATCACCAGGTGCAGCACGATGTCTACGGCTCCGCCATCCTGGCCGCGACCCACATGTTCTTCGACCAGCGCTTGACCCGCCGCGGCGATGTCGCGCTGTTCGAACGCCTGGAACCGCTGGGTGCACGCGCCGCGTCGCTGTTCGACCAACCCGACGCCGGCATCTGGGAGCTGCGGGGTTCCAGTCGCCCGCACACGTTCTCCGCGATGATGTGCTGGGCGGGCTGCGATCGCCTCGCCCGCATCGCCGCCCGGCTGGGGCTGGCCGACCGCGCGGCGCACTGGCGCCGCATCGCCGGCGATCTGCGGACGGTGATTCTCGATCGCACCTGGGACGGCGACGCCGGGACGTTCGTGTCGACCATGGGCGGCCACGCGCTCGACGCCAGCCTGCTGCACATGCACGCCATCGGCTTCGTCGCCGCCGATGATCCGCGGTTCGTCGGCACCGTACGGGCCATCGAACGCACGCTGCGACGGGGCAGCTTTCTGCTGCGCTACGACGAACAGGACGATTTCGGCACCATGGACAACGCGTTCCTGGTGTGCACCTTCTGGCACGTCGAGGCGCTGGCCGCCATCGGCGAGCGCGACAAGGCGCGCGACCTGTTCGAGACGATCCTCGCCTGCCGGAATCGGCACGGACTTTTTGCCGAAGACATCAACCCGCACACGCTGGAGCAGTGGGGCAACTTCGCCCAGACCTACAGCATGGTGGGCTTGATCAACTCGGCGATCCGCTTGTCGCAGGCGTGGAGCGACGCGCTGTGACGGGCGGGCTCCATATATTTGCCCGCGACGACTGGTCCGATCACAGGCCGTGATGACGGCGTCGCGCATGCGTGCACGCCACCCTGAACGTCATCGCGCCGACCTTCCCGATTACAGAAAGCAGCAGCGCGGCCGCGACCGTCGCCGATCGCTAGCGATATCCGAACAGCGGCGGGAACACGATCACGACGACGGCCGCCCACGCCGCGTACACTGGCAGGTATCGCGTTTGCCAGCGTTCCAGCGCCGCGAACCCGCGGCGTCCGCGCACAAATCGGATCTGCAGCACCGTCGCCCACACCAGATTGACCAGCAGGATCAGGTTGATGCCCAGCACCGCGACACGGTTCGGGGTGAGGCCGAATTGATCGATCCGCGCCGCAATTGCCCAGAGCGCCACCGCATCGGCGATGAGCGCGCTCACCAGCAGTACCGCCTGTACGACGTCGAATGCGGCGGGCGGCGCATCACGATCGCGCGCCGACAGCGCGTACAACACCAGGGCCAGGACCAGCAGCAGCAGCACGTCGAACCCGAGCAATGCGTTGCGCTCGATCGCGATGCCGCGCCCGGTGACCACCAGCGTCACCAGGAACGCCAGCAGCACGGCCGTCACGAGCGGCGTGAACAGGCGGGTCAGCACCGGGGCCATGTTCTCGATCACGCTCTGCTTCGCCTCGACCAGCCAGGCCGCCACGATCACGGCCCCGCCGACGCAACACGGCATCCACGCCTGGATGAAATGCTGCACGTCGACGCCGATCGCCTCGAAGATCAGCGCCATGAATGCGGTGACGGCCCCGCCGCCGAGTGCGATCAGCACATAATAGATGAACAACTCCCCCGAAAAACGGATGAAATCCATCCGGCCCGCCACGTCGCTCCATCGCCCGCCCGCGTACGCAACACCGATGCCGAGCCAGAGTGCGATCGGAAGATGCAGCGCGGTGAGCATCTCCGTGGATCCATTCGCGGTGAATGGGTAGGTGTTGGCAAACACCACCGCGAGCGCGAGCGCCGCGAGCAACACGCCAACAGTGCGCCGCGCGAGCCGCCGCTTCCAGATGAAGTAGCCGGCGAGCATCGGGGCCACCGCGAACGACGCGTTGCGCGCGTACACGCCATCGGCAAGCTGCAGCAACATCGCGGCCTTGATCACGATGCCCACGACCACCGCGAGACCGAACGCCATCAGGGCATCGGTGCGGAAGGCTGCGGCCGGGGCGGCGGCCTCCGCCGACGCCACGACCAGTTGCTTCCAGAGGCGGTCCGAATGCTCTCGCGCAAATTCGCGCGACAACGCATCGAGACTGCCCAGGCGCTTGACCGCCACCAGGAACGCCTCATCGCTCGCCAGCCCTGCGCGCATCAGGCCGGTCACCTGTTCCCGCAGATGATCTTCGAGTTCGGCCACGTCGACTGCGTGAATGGCCTGACGGCGCCGCAGGTAACTGCGCCATTGGTCAATCTGCGGTTCCAGTGAATCATCGAATCCGTGGGCGACGGTCATGCGATCGCTCCCACGATGTGATCGACGTGATCGGTCATCGGTTCCTCAGGCATGCGGTGTCGGAGATTCAACCGGAAGCAACGGTGGCCACCATGTGCGCGAACGCGCCGACCGGCGCCGGTATCGCGATCGCGTGCCAGATCCCGCGCAGCGTCGCATCCACGGCTTGCCACTGCGTCCGTTCGACGGCGAGATGCTTCCGCCCGCTCGCCGTGATCCGGTAATACCGGCGCCGGCGTCCGGTTTCGGCGGCCTCCCATCGCGCCGCGACGTAGCCGAGACGTTCGAGCCGGTGCAGCACCGGGTAAAGCATGCCGTCCGTCCATTCCATCTGGCCGGCCGAAAGCTCCCGGACGCGCTTCAGGATGAGATACCCGTAGCTGTCGCCTTCGGCCAGGATCGCGAGCACGATTGGCGTCGACGACGCGGCAATCAGGTCCTTGTTGATGTCCACGGCGTCACCCGGCTCGCGGCGGCCGCGAAGCGGCATCGGTATCATACATAGCACGATTATACATTGCGCTGCAATGTATGACAAGCCCCGGTCTATCCCGGTTTAGCGGTCGACCAGCCTCATCGAGGCAGCCACGTAGCGCGGACCGGCCACCTTCCCCGGCGCGAGGGCCGCGTCGAGCGTCGCCATCTCCGCCGCGGTCAGCGTGATGTCCACCGCGGCAACATTCTGCTCGAGATATGTCCGTCGCTTGGTACCGGGAATCGGCACGATGTCGTCGCCCTTGTGGAGCAGCCACGCCAGGGCGATCTGCGCCGGCGTGGCGGATCGGGCCGTGGCGATGTCGCGCACGCTCTGCGCCGCATGCATGTTCGCCGCGAAATTCTCCGGCAGATAGCGCGGATCGTTGTGCCGAAAATCTCCGGGCGAGAGCTGGTCGGCCGGCCGCGCGGTGCCGGTGAGAAACCCCCGCCCAAGCGGCGCGAACGGCACCAGGCCGATGCCCAGTTCACGCAGCACGGGAATGATCCGCGGCTCGAGGTTGCGCTCCCACAACGAATATTCGCTTTGCAGTGCCGTAATCGGATGCACCGCATGCGCTCGGCGGATGGTCTGCTCGCCTGCCTCCGACAGGCCGAGATACCGGACTTTGCCCTGTCGAATCAGGTCGGCCATCGTACCGACGACGTCCTCGATCGGGACCGCCGGGTCGACGCGATGCTGATACAACAGGTCGATGTACTCGGTCTGCAGGCGCGCGAGCGAGCCGTCGACAGCGGTGCGAATCTGCTCCGGACGACTGTCGACGCCGGTGGCTGCGCCGTTCTCGATACGGAATCCGAACTTGGTCGCGATCACGACGCGCTGGCGAAGCCCGGGCGTCGCCGCAAGGGTGCGCCCGAGCAATGCCTCGTTGGTGTACGGCCCGTACATCTCGGCGGTATCGAGAAAGGTGCAGCCGAGTTCAACCGCGCGATGAATCGTCGCAACGGATTCGCGTTCGTCGCGCGCTTCGGGGACGTCGTAGCCGTGACTCATTCCCATGAGGCCGAGGCCGATCGCCGAGACGGCAAGGCCGTCGGCGCCGAGCCGTCGGATCGGCATTCCGGTGGTGGTCATGTCGGGCGCCCGCGCAGCTGACTCGCACCGGCGAAGCAGAGTGCCAGCAATGCGGCGACGCTGGTGAGCAGGGCGTCCTGGCGTGGATGACGCGGCATCGGGAGTCCTTCCGGGTCGACGAGTTCGGCCTGTTGCGGATCGTCGGGGTTGTAGCGCACCGCGACCGCAGCGCCGGCCTGGTGCCGGGTGATCCAGTCGCGCATCACGGGCGAGCCACCCGCGTTGCGCACGCTCTCCGAACCGAGGCGCGCCACGACGGGATGTCCGGCGACCTCGAACGTGCTGCGTGCGTCGATGGCGTAGACCGTGCCGCCGCCATCGCGCGTGAAAGGATGATACGCGCCGATCTCTGCCGCACGGATCGTCGCGGTGGTCACAGGCCAGTGTGCGTGACGCGCATCGACGACGCTGTCGGTCACGGTAAAGACCAGCGCAAACGCAGCGAACAAGACGAATACCATCGATACCAGACGGGCGATCGCGGCAAGGCGCATGGCGGCTGCACCAGTCAAGGGGATACCAATCGCGCAACGGCGTGCGGCGGCCAGCACTCGAGGTGCGCCGCGGTGATTCGGAAGCTAGTGAATCCCGCCCGCTGGAGCGATGCGGCACCGCCCCGTTGTACGAGGAGGCGGAGCGAGTCTCCGGTCCCGCTGCTGCACCGACAGGTGCAGCCGGACTGCTACGCCGCGCACATCTGCATGCCGAACCCCGCGAACACCGGCGCCACCGCCGCCGGCGTCTTGTCGCGATCGTACGGACCGGCCCAGGCCGTGGCGAGCGCACGGAAGAATTGCTCGAACTGTGCGGGACCGACCGCGCGTACGCGCGACGGCGCGTCACCTGGGCCGACGAACTGGTGCCCCACGCCGCTCGGCACGACGATGGCCTCTCCCGGCTGGGCGAGCCAGGTCACCAGCCGGCCAACGGCGTCGCGAATAGGCTCGACGCGCGAATCGCCAGCGAGTGCCATGTCATTGCAATCGCAAACGCCCAGCGCCGCGACGATTTCCAGCAGAACCGGCACCGTCACGGCGACCGTCCCGGAGTCGCAAAACCAGGTTCGGCATGCGTGCCCGAGAACTTCCCCGGCGTGCGCGTCCATCCATCGCACCCGCCGTCACCGAACGACGCCAACGCACCGATGCCACGCCATCGCTTCATCGTCAGCTCGGGGTGGAGGGACATGACCGCGCTGTGCCTTTCTCGTTGCTGCTATCCCGCGCGGCGTCTATTCGAGCACCTCTCTCGGTTCGACCGAGGTGGCCCGCCGCGCCGGCAAGTATGCGGCCCCGGTGGCAATGACCGCCATCACCATGGCCACGGTGAGCAACACGCGCGGATCCTCGGGACTCATCCGGAAGACCATCGTCGCCATGACGTGGGCGAGCGCCAGCGATCCCACCACGCCGAACACCACCCCGATCGCACAGACCACCAGCGCCTGGCGGATGACGACGGCGCGGATCTGCCTGGGTGTGGCCCCGAGCGTCATGCGGACCCCGAACTCGGTCCGTCGCAACCGCACCGTGTACGACAGCACGCCGAAGATGCCAAGGGCGGCAAGCAGCAACGCGGTGAGTGAGAAGCTCATCAACACCTTGAGCGTGAACGCGCGCTGCGCCGTGCCTTCCCCGATCATGTCGTCGAGCGAGGCGGGCTGGTCCATCACCAGTGCCGGATCGATGCCGGCCAGCGTGCGGCGTGCGGCCTGCGTGACCGCGTCCATCGACCCCCGCACCGACACGACCTCGTACAGCGCCCAGTTGCGGTCGCCGGAGAACTGGTCGTGCACGTGATACACCGTGAACGCCATGGTCCCGGTCGGATCGATTGCCGCGTCGTTGACGACGCCGATCACGTCGCTATTGTGGCCCCCTGTTCGCAACCGCTGACCGATCGCCGAGACGCCGGGATACAACGCCTCGGCGAAGTTCTTGCTGATGATGACGCGATCCGGCGCCGCCGCATTGTCGCGCGCATCGAACAAGCGCCCGGCCACCAGACGGAGGCCGACCGCGCGGAAATATCCTGGCGTGACAATCCGTTCATCCGCGCCGCGGTTCGCCTGGTCGGTGCCGGTGAGCGGACCGGACAACGCGCGCACCCCCCAGGTGTGATAACTGCTGGTCGCCGGCAACCAGGAGGTGGCACCGGCGGCCCGCACGCCGGGCAGCGCAGCGAGCGCGGCGTCGAACCGATTGTGGAATGTGGTGCGTGCCAGCGAATCGTAGCGCACATCGGGCAGGTGGATGCGAAAGGTCAGTACGCCGTCCGCATCGACGCCGAGCGCGACGTCATGCAGCTTGTGGAAGGATGCGATCAGCAGGCCGGCACCCGCGAGCAGGACGAACGCGAGCGCCACCTGCGAGACGACCAACGCGGTACGCCAGCGGCCCTGGGCACGATCGCCGGTCATCGAGCGGCCGCTGCGCCGCAGCACTTCGGCCGGATCGGTGTGTGCCGCGCGCCACGCCGGCGCCACGCTGAACAGCACCGCGCACGCCACGGCGATGGTGGCGGCGAACCCGAGCATCGGCAGGTCGAGGTGCAGGCCGTCGAGACGCGGAATCGAGCTCGAGCCGAGCGCCTTGATGCCGGTCATCAACAGGCTCGCCATCGGCACGGCCAGCAGCGCACCGCCCAGCGCGAGCACCAGGCCTTCGGTCAGCAGCTGACGCACCAGCCGCCCGCGGCGTGCGCCGAGCGCCGCGCGCATGGCGAACTCGCGCGCGCGCTCGGAGCTGCGCACCAGCAACAGATTGGCGATGTTGACGCAGACCAGGAGCAGCACAAGAATCACCGCCCCGAGAATCAGCTGCAGCGACCCGCGCGCGCCGCTGACCACATCGTCCTTGAGCGGATACAGGCGTGCGAGCGTGTGCGGCGCTTCGGTCGCGTACTCCAGCTTCAATTGCCGGCTCAGGCCGTCGAGCTCCGCTTGCGCCCGACCGATCGACACGCCGGGGGCGAGCCGCCCGATCACGCTCAGGTAGTGGTTGTTCGCATTGCTGACGTCGGTGCCCGGCGTCAGGTTGAGCGGCACCCACGCGTCAACGGCGGGGCCGAGGACCGGATCGGCGAACTCGGCCGGCATAACGCCCACGATCGTATGCGGCACGCCGCTCATGACGAGCGACCCCCCGATCGCCTGCGGACTGCCGTGATACTCCTGCTTCCACAACCGGTTGCCCAGCACCACGACGGCCTGGCCCGGACGGCCGTCGTCGTCGACGCCGCGTTCCTCGTTGACCGTGAATCCGCGACCCAGCAGCGGATGGGTGCCGAGCACCTGGAAATATCCGCTGCTGACGATCTCGGTGCGAATCCGGCGAACGTCGGCACCCGTACCGATGTCGGCACCGCTCTTGTCGTAGAGGTTCATCGCCGCGATGCCCTGCAGCGACGACAGCCGTGCCCGATATTGCAGGAAGTGCACCGGCGTCACCACGCTACGCTCGTCGGGCGCGTTGTCGTCGGTCTTGTACAAGCGAACGAGTTGCGCGGCTTGCCGGTAGGGCAATGCGCGCAGGATCACGGTGTCGAACGTGCTGAACACCGCGGTCGTCCCGGCCACGCCGATGGCGATGGTCAGCATGGCGACCAGGGTAAAGCCGGGGCGCTGGCGCAGCATGCGCAACGCGTAGCGGAGGTCGCTCATCGCGTCGGTGGTACCGCGAGTGCCGCGAGCATCGCGCACATCTTCCTTGGTGCGTTCGACACCGCCGAGGGCGAGCAGACTGCGGCGTCGCGCCTCGACCTCGCCCAGGCCGCCGCGGCGCTGGGCGTCCGTCTCCATCTGGACATGAAATTCGAGCTCCTCGCGGAGCTCACGCTCGTCGCGCCCGCCCGACACCAGGGCGCGCACCCGTTCGGCCAGGTCGCTGAAGAGACTCATGCGACCGCCGACTCCGCCGCCAGGATCCAGTTCACCGCCGACGACGCCCGCAACCAGCGATCGCGCTCGGCGACCAGCGCGCGACGCCCGGCGTTCGTCAGTTCGTAGTAGCGGGCGCGCCGATTGGCATCGGTGGTCTGCCAGAAGCTGCGCACCAGGCCGCGCCGCTTCATCCGCACCAGGGCGGGATACAGCGACCCCTGGGTCACCAGAAAGACGTCGCGCGACAGCAGCTGGATCCGCTGCGCGATGCCCCACCCGTGCATCGGGTCGAGGTCGAGCGTCTTGAGCACCAGCAGCTCGAGCGTGCCCTGCACCAGGTCGGTTCGCGGGTCAGCCACCGTCGGTCTCCTTCAGAGAGTCTGAAGGTAAGATACCGGGCGAACCGAAAGGGTTGCAACGGGGGAGGGAGTCGTTAGCAGTTAGCCGTTAGTCGTTGGTCGTTAGCAATTAGCCGTAGGTTGCATTGCCCGTTGGCTAACAGCTAACGACTAACGACTAACGGCTAATGAAAGTCCAGCCTCATCACCTTGTCCCATGCCGCGACAAAATCGTGCACCAGCTTCTCTTCGCCGTCGCGACAGCCATACACCTCTGCCAGCGCGCGCAACTGCGAGTTCGAGCCGAACACCAGATCCACCCGCGTCGCGGTCCACCTGGGGGCTCCGCTGACGCGATCGTGACCCTCAAACAGATCGTTGTCGTCGGTCAACGGCCGCCACTCGGTGGCCATATCGAGCAGGTTGACGAAGAAGTCGTTGGTAAGCGCGCCGGCGCGCTCGGTGAACACACCGTGCGCCTCATCGCGCGCGTTGGTGCCGAGCACGCGCATCCCGCCGATCAAGGCGGTCATCTCCGGCGCGCTGAGGGTGAGCAATTGGGCCTTGTCGATCAGCAGCACTTCGGCGGCCACCGGGTACGTCGCCTTGAGATAGTTGCGGAATCCATCAGCGGCCGGCTCCAGCACGGCAAAGGCCGCCGCGTCGGTCTGCTCGGACGACGCATCCATCCGCCCGGGCGTGAACGGCACCGTCACGGCGTGGCCCGCCGTGCGCGCCGCGCGCTCGACGGCGGCAGACCCGCCGAGCACGAGGAGATCGGCAAGCGAGACGCGCTTGCCGCCCGACTGCGCCGCGTTGAATTCCCGCTGGATCCGTTCCAGCGTTGCGAGTACCCTTGCCAACTGCACCGGCCGATTCACTTCCCAATCCTTCTGCGGCGCCAACCGGATGCGGGCGCCATTCGCGCCGCCGCGCTTGTCCGACCCGCGATATGTCGACGCCGACGCCCAGGCGGCCGATACCAGCTCGCTCACCGACAGGCCGGACTCCAGGATCTTCGTCTTGAGTGCGGCGATGTCGTTCGCGTCGACCAGCGGGTGGTCGACGTCGTCGATCGGATCCTGCCAGATCAGGCGCTCGTCGGGCACTTCGGCGCCGAGATATCGCGCACGCGGACCCATGTCGCGGTGGGTCAGCTTGAACCAGGCGTGGGCGAATGCGTCGGCGAACTCATCGGGATGATCCTTGAAGCGGCGCGAGATTTTTTCGTAGTCCGGATCGAATCGCAGCGACAGGTCGGTTGTCAGCATGGTCGGCCGGTGGCGCCGCGTGGCGTCGAATGCATCGGGGATGGTTTCGCCGGCGTCCTTCGCGACCCATTGGTGTGCCCCGGCCGGGCTCTTCGTCAGTTCCCACTCGTGGCCAAACAGGTTCTCGAAAAAGCCGTTGCCCCACTGCGTCGGGGCGGCGGTCCACGTCACTTCCAGGCCGCTCGTGATGGTGTCACTGCCCTTGCCCGAGCCGAAGCTGTTGCGCCATCCCAGCCCTTGTTGTTCGAGGCCGGCGGCCTCCGGTTCGGCGCCGACATTCGACGCGGGTGCGGCCCCATGCGTCTTGCCGAAGGTGTGACCGCCGGCGATCAGTGCGACGGTTTCCTCGTCATTCATCGCCATCCGCTTGAAGGTTTCGCGAATGTCGTAGGCCGCGGCGATCGGATCGGGGTTCCCGTCGGGGCCTTCGGGATTGACGTAGATCAGTCCCATCTGCACGGCGGCGAGCGGATTCTCCAGGTCGCGCGAGTGGAAGTCGCCGTCGGCGTCATCGTCGGATGGCAGTACGCTGCCGGCCTTCGCCACGGCCCCGGGCCCGTGCGCGTAGCGATGATCGTCGCCCAGCCAGGCCGTTTCGGCGCCCCAGTACACGTCGTGATCGGGCTCCCAGACATCTTCGCGGCCACCGGCGAAACCGAGCGTCTTGAAGCCCATCGACTCGAGCGCCACGTTACCGGCAAGAATCATGAGGTCGGCCCATGAGATACTGCGGCCGTACTTCTGCTTGATCGGCCAGAGCAACCGGCGCGCCTTGTCGAGGCTGACGTTGTCCGGCCAGCTGTTGAGCGGGGCGAACCGCTGCTGCCCGCGCCCGGCGCCGCCGCGTCCGTCGCCAATGCGGTAGGTGCCCGCACTGTGCCACGCCATGCGGATGAACAGCGGGCCGTAGTGGCCGAAGTCGGCGGGCCACCACTCCTGCGAGTCGGTCATCAGCGCCGTGAGATCCTGCTTGACCGCCGAGAGGTCGAGCCGGCCGAACGCCTCGGCGTAGTTGAAATCCGGGTCCATCGGATTCGATCGGGCGGAATGCTGATGCAACACATCAATGTTCAAACGGTTCGGCCACCAGTCGCGATTCGACGTGGCCTGGGCGGTGTGCGGAAACGGGCACTTGGTGGTGGCTGACATGCACTACTCCTGAGTTCGCGGGCTCGACGTGTGGCGATCGATTCGTGGGTCGAAAAATAGCCACCCGGTCACCGATCATCCTGCAACGTCGCGGCGGGCGAATTGAGCGCATATTAGGAGCGGTTCCGTCGCGGCCATTCACCCTGACCCGCCTCTTTTCCGGAGTTGTTTCGATGTGGCGTCGACTGTTGCTCCCCGTGTTCGTGGTCACCCTCGCCCCCGCGCTGCCTGCCCAGCAATCCCAGACAGTCGATTCGGCAACGCTCGCGCGCATTCGGGCCGAGGAGATGGATCACTCGCAGATCATGTGGATCGAACATTTTCTGGCCGACGTCTACGGGCCTCGGCCCATCGGTTCGCCGAATCACGTGGCGGCGGCGAACTGGGCGCTCAAGGCGATGACCAGCTTCGGCATGAAGAACGCGCATCTCGAACCGTTCACGTGGCGCGGGGTCGGATGGATGCCCGGACGCGCCACCGGTTTCATCACGTCGCCCGTCACCGCCAACATCAAGTTCGAGTCGGCGCCCTGGGCGCCATCGACGCACGGCACGGTGAGTGGGAACGTGGTGAGCGTGGTCGCGCCTGAGGATCCGACACCGGCAGAACTGCAGGCGTATCTCGTCAAGATGGCGCCGCGCGTGAAGGGCGGCATCGTGATGGTCGGCCCACCGCCCGCGGCACCGGTCGACTTCAACGAGCGCCCGATGCGGATCCCCGACTCGGTCCTCAAGGCCCGGTATCAGGGGACGGACTTCACCGCGGGGCGCGGTGGCCGCGGGAACGGCTTCGGCGGTCGCGGTGGGCGTGGGGCTCCCCCGGCTCCCGAGCCCGGACATCTCTCGGCGCAGGAGGTCAGTCAGGCGCTCGCCGCGCTGGTGCGCGACAACATGCCGGCGCTGCAGCTGATCGGCCAGACGGGCGGACGGATCCCCGGCGTGATCGTGGCGCAGAATCGAGGCGGGCAGGTATACGACGACACCACACCGCAACCGCCGACGGTGATTCTCCGCAACGACGATTACGGTCGCATCTACCGGATCCTTCAGGACAGCACGCCCGTGCGGGTCGAGTTCAACGTCGCCAATCAGTACTTCCCGCAGGGCAAGACGTCGTACGTGACGGTGGCCGAGATCCCGGGCACTGACAAGGCCGACGAAGTGGTGATGATGGGCGGCCATCTTGATTCGTGGACCAGTGCCACCGGTGCCACCGACAACGCCATCGGCTGCGCGATCATGATGGAAGCGGCGCGGATTCTCGAGGCGATCGGCGCCAAGCCGCGTCGCACCATTCGCGTGGCACTGTGGAGCGGCGAGGAGGAGGGCCTGCTCGGTTCGTTCGCGTATGTCGCCAACCATTTCGGCTCGGCGGAAGCGCCCAAGCCCGAGTTCAGCAAGCTCGACGCGTACTGGAATATCGACGACGGCACCGGTCAGGTGCGCGGCGCCACGATTTTCGGGCCGCCCGCGGCGGCGCAGGTGGTGGCCGACTATCTCAAGCCGTTCGAGGACTGGGGCGTGTTCGGCGCGTTGCCGTCGACCGCGCGGGTCGAGGGCGGCAGCGACAATGGCGCGTTCGACGTCGCCGGCCTCCCCGGCATTGGCGCCCAGCAGGATCCGATCGTCTACAACAGCACGACCTGGCACACCAATCTCGACAACTACGAGCGCATCGTGCCGCAGGACGTGATGCGCAACGCCGTGATCACGGCGTCGCTGATGCTCGATCTCGCCAACCGCGACGAGATGGTGCCGCGCTTCTCCGCCGCCGACATGCCGGCCGTCCCGGCCGCGCGTGGTGGTCGCGGCGGATTCGGCGTCCCCCAGTTGACGGCGGTGCCGCACGTGTTCGTGATGGCGCGCAACACGGTGCTTGCGATTCATGCGCCGGGAGTGCTGGGCGCGCCGGGTCGCGGTGAAACCACGCAACCGACACCGGCACTGGTCTCGAAGCCCGCGCACGGCCGGGCGGTGCTGGGGGCAGACGGTGCGCTGCGCTACACGCCGGCGCGTGGATTCGTCGGCACCGACATGTTCACGTATCGGGAGACACGCGACACCGTCACGAGCCCGGAAGCCACCGTCACCGTGGTGGTGCGGTGAACCAGCTGACGACCGGGTAGGGCCGGGTCACAGCCATATGACGCAGCACGAGGGAGGACCGATGACACGCCATCCGCACCATTCCTGGCACATCCTCGCGCTGCTGCTCGGCGGTATGACTGTCGCGGCGTGCAGCAATGACACCGTGATCCCGAGCGGCGCGCTCAACGGTTACTGGAGCGCGGACGACGTGCATTTCTCTGCCACGGACCAGAACGCGACGTTCATCGAGCCCTGCGCCACGGCGGTGTTCGATCCGATCACGGCGGACTCGAGCGGTGGATTCGATGCGGTCTCGGTGTCGTTCGCCGAAACCGGCAACGTCATCCACTATCCGGATGACCGCCTGCACCTGCTGGGGAAGGTGTCGAACGACACGCTGCGACTCACCGCGTACATCGAGCGGTCGGAATCGCCGGCGGTCGACCCGGTCGCGCTCCGGCTGATCGCCGGCGGCACGCACGGCACACCGACATGTTCGGCCTGACCGGCTTCACTCCATGCAATTGACCGTGACCGTCGCCTGTCCCGATTCGACATCCACGGGCGCCAGGATGTGGAGCACCTCCCAGTACTGCTGAGTGGCGTTGGGAAATCCGACTCGCCAATGGTCCGGCGGGAGCTGCTGGAGGAAGCGCGGATTGGACGTCGTGTCTGGCGGCAATCTGGGATCGCGCGCCTTGCCGATGATCGCGTGCAACGTCTTGCCGTTGTGTCCGTCGCTGCGCTCCCAGCGGTAGTCGATTTTCGTTCCCGCGACGGTGGCGACGACCCGGCCAAGGAATGTGACCGTGGCGGGACAGTTGCCGGTGTATTTCGCCGGCACGGCGGCCACGGACGGCAGCACGGCGGCCGACTGCTGCGCCGCGAGCGGCGTCGCCATGACAAGCGACAGGACAGTCCAACGGCAGCGTGACAACATCGAGCACCTCCGATCGAAGATGCAGGAGAATCTTCAGATCGGGTGTGACTCGCAAGTGCCGCCACAAACCTGCCGGGCGCGATACATTCAAGGATCATGTCCCCCTCGTCGCGCCGCAGCTTCGTCGCATCACTGGTCGGCAGCGCCGCCGCCATCCGGATGCGAGCCGTAGCGGCACCCGTGGCCGTGGGTCATCCGGCCGCGCGGATGCCGCTGCTCGCACTGCAGCAGGCCTTTGTCGACCTGCGCTTCGGCATGTTCAATCACTTCAATCTGGCGACGTTTCAGGATCGCGAATGGGGCGACCCTCACGATCCACCGGGCGTGTTCAACCCGTCGGGACTCGACACCGATCAGTGGGCCGCCGCGGCGAAATCGGCGGGCATGACCTGGGGTTGCCTCACCACCAAGCACCACGACGGATTCTGTCTCTGGCCCACGCGGACCGGTGTGGCGAGCGTGGCCGACACACCATTCCGCCGCGACATCGTGCGCGCGTACGTCGATTCATTCCGGGCCCAGGGACTGAAGGTCGCGCTGTATCTCTCGATTCTCGACCTGCGCAACGACATCCGGCACTTCAACGTCACTCGGCCAAGGTCGACCTGATCAAGCGCCAGCTCACTGAATTGCTGACGCAGTACGGCGACGTCATGCTGCTGATCTTCGATGGCTGGGATGCACCCTGGAGCCGGATCACGTACGACGAAGTACCATTTCACGAGATCTATGCGCACATCAAGACGTTGCAGCCCGACTGCCTGATCGCCGACCTGAATGCGAGCCAGTACCCGGCTACCGCGCTCTACTACAGCGACATCAAGTCATTCGAGGAGAATGCCGGCCAACGGGTGCCCGGCGACAGCACCATCCCGTCGCTCGCGTGCGTGACGTTGACCGATGGATGGTTCTGGAAGACCGGGGACGAACACCGGCCGCTCAAGCCGGTGCATCAGGTTGTCGATGAATGGCTCATGCCGCAGAACGCGCTGCACAGTAACCTGATTCTCAATGCACCGCCGACACGGGCCGGCATCCTCGCACCGAATGTGGTGCAGCGGCTGGCGGAAATCGGCGCCGCGTGGCGGAATCCCGGGCCGATGTCACCTCTCGATCGCAACGTGGTGATCACCACGCCTAATCTGGCCAAGGGCCAGCCGATTCATGCAAGCGACTCGCCCGACACGGTGGGACCGGATCAGGCCAACGACGGCAGCTTCGACTCGACCTTCCATTTCCCTGACGGCCAATCGAGCGGCTGGATCGAACTCGACTTCCACGCGCCGAGGACATTCAACACGCTGGTGCTGGTCGAGCCGGTCGGACGGTGGAAGGACTACCCGGTGAGCCGGATCGCCGCATATCGCTGGCAGCGGTGGCATGACGCGCAGTGGATCGATGTGGTGTCGGGCGCCACGCCGTCGCGGGTCCAGATCGATGTGGTGCGCCGGGCGACCGCGCAACGGCTCCGTGTCGTGATCGACGCTCGTCACGATGCACCCCACCTTGCCGAGCTTGGCGTGTACGACGAGCCCGATCGATGAGCGACGACGCGCGCCGGCTCGAACGGCTTCGCGTCGAGATCATCGACCCCCCGGAGGCGCTTGCCCGCGCGGTGGCGGCACGAATCGCCACCGTGATCCGCGCCCGCGCCGCGGCCGGTGCACCCTGCGTACTGGGCTTGGCGACCGGCTCGACGCCGCTGGGCGTCTACCGGGAACTGGTCCGCCTGCATCGCGAAGCAGCGCTGAGCTTCCGGCACGTCATCACGTTCAATCTCGACGAATACTGGCCGATGGATCCGGCGTCGCCGCATTCGTACCACCGGTTCATGCACGAACATCTGTTCGCTCACGTCGACATCGACCCTGCCAACGTGCACCTCCCCTCCGGCGTCACGCCGCCGGACGCGGTGGCCGACGCGTGCGCGGGATATGAACAGGCGATCCGCGAGGCCGGCGGCATCGACGTGCAGTTGCTTGGCATCGGCAAGACGGGGCACATCGGCTTCAACGAACCGGGGTCGAACGCCGAGTCCCGGACGCGCGTCGTGACGCTCGACGCCGCCACGCGGCGCGACGCCGCAGCCGACTTCTTCGGTGAGGAATACGTGCCGCGCCAGGCGGTGACGATGGGCGTCGCCACGATTCTCGCGGCGCGGGAGATCCTGCTGCTGGCTACGGGTGAGCACAAGGCCGCGATCGTGCGGCGCGCAGTCGAGGGCGAGATCAGTCACGATGTCGCCGCGACATTCCTGCAGCGGCACCCCCACGCAACGGTGTACTGCGACGCACCGGCTGCCGCCGACCTGACGCGCGTCGCCACCCCGTGGCTGGTCGACACGGTCGACTGGACGGGCGCCCTCGAAGTGCGTGCCGTCGCGTGGCTGTCGCTTGGCACCGGCAAGGCCATCCTCAAGTTGACCGAGCGCGACTACGCCGAGCACTCCCTCGGCGACCTGGTGGCACGGCACGGACAGCCGGGCGTGGTCAATGGCCTGGTGTTCAACGCGTTGGGAGCCAGGATCCGCGGGCGATCGAAATTGCCCCGCAATGCGCGCATCATCTGCTTCTCGCCGCATCCCGATGACGACGTGATCTCGGCCGGCGGCTTGCTGCACAAGCTGCACCTCAACGGCAATCACATCGTCGTGGCGTACATGACCAGCGGCAACATCGCCGTGTTCGATCACGACGTGCGCCGCTACGTCGACGTGCTGCAGCGCCTGGCCGCCGCGGGGCAGCTGGAGCGCGACGACGTGACGGCGTTGAGCGATCGCGTCAGCCGGTTCCTTGACGCCAAGCAGCCGGGCGACGTCGACAGCGCCGACGTGCAGGCGATCAAGCGCGTGGTGCGCGAAGCCGAGGCCGTCAGCGGCATCGAAACGCTGGGATTGCAGCGCGGTCAACGCACGCTTTCTCGACCTGCCCTTTTATCGGACGGGGCTGGTGACCAAGGCGCCAATCGGGCCGGAAGATGTGGCCATCGTGCGGGCACTGATCGAGCGCGAAGCACCCGACCTGTTACTGGTGGCCGGCGATCTCTCCGATCCGCACGGCACGCATCGCCTGTGCAAGGACGCGATCGACCAGGCGCTGGATGAGTTGCAACCGGTGCATGAACGGCGCCCGGAAGTCTGGCTCTATCGCGGGGCGTGGCAGGAGTGGCCCGTGACCGAGGCGACGTGGCTGGTGCCGCTGGCGCAGGAGGAGTTGCGGCTCAAGATCCAGGCGATCTTCAAGCATCAATCGCAGAAGGACTCGGCGCCGTTTCCGGGACAGGATGCACGCGAGTTCTGGCAGCGGGTCGAGGCGCGCAACAAGGACACGGCCGCGCTGCTCGACCGGCTCGGGCTGGCGGAATATTTCGCGATGGAGGCGTACGTGGTGGCGTGAATCAGGCCGCGGCGGTTTCCGTGGCGCTGCCGGATTGCTCTGCCGGCCGTTTCCGCGAAAACCTCTGCTGCAATCTCCTCGAAATAGGTGTAGAACACCGGCGTCACGTACAGCGTCACCAACTGCGAGAAGGCGAGACCGCCCACCACCGCCACGCCCAGTGGGCGGCGAGTGGCAGCACCCGCGCCCCAGCCCACCGCGATCGGGATCGCGCCCATCAATGCCGCCATCGTCGTCATCATGATCGGCCGGAAGCGCACGCTCGCGGCCTGCAGGATCGCCTGCCCCGCCGGCATGTGCTCGCCTCGCTCGGCCTCGATCGCGAAGTCGATCATCATGATCGCGTTCTTCTCGACGATGCCGATCAGCATGATGATGCCGACGAAACCGTAAATGTCGAGATCCAGGCCGACCAGTCGCAGCGTCACCAGCGCCCCGAACGCCGCGAACGGCAACCCGGTGAGAATGGTGACCGGATGCACAAAGCTTTCGTACAGCACGCCCAGAATCACGTAGATCACGAATACCGCCAGCACCAGCAGCACCAGCAAACCCTGCTGCGTGTTCATGAACGCGGCGGCGATCCCCGAAAAACTCGCCCCGATCGTCGGCGTGAGCACCTCGGCCGCCTGGCGCTCGACCGCGTTGACGGCGGTGCCCAGCGACACGCCCGACGCCAGGTTGAACGAAATGGTGACCGACGGGATCTGCCCCGAGTGATTCACCGTGACCGGGCCGACCGTGTTCCGGAACTGCGCCACCGAACTCAGGGGCACCACCGGACCCCGCGACGATCGCACGTAGAGCGAGCCCAGCGCCTTGACGTCGGTCTGATATTGTGGCATCACCTCCATCACGACCCAGAATTCATTGGTGGCGGTGTAGATGGTCGACACCTGTCGCTGCCCGAACGCGTCGTACAACGTATTCTCGATCTCGCTGGCCGACACACCCAGGTCGCCGGCCGCGTCGCGGTTGATCTCGACGGTGACTTGCGGGTTGTCGATCAGGAGGTCGCTGGTTACGTCGGTGAGGATCGGCAGGTGGCGCAGCCGGGCCTCCAGGACTGTCGCGGCGGAGTCGAGCGCGCCGATGTTGGCGCTCTCGAGGGTGTACTGGTACAGGCTTTTCGACGCGAGCCCCCCGATGGAAATCGCCGGGGGATTCTGGATGAACGTGGTGATGCCCTGGATGTTGACGGTCGCCGTCGACAAATCCCTGGCGATCTGCTCGGCGCTGCGATGCCGTTGCGCGATCGGCTTGAGATCGATGGTCAGTTGCCCCTGATTGGCCGCCGCCGTGGTGCCGACCGACGAGGTCACCGCGCGCACGTCGGAATCGGTCGCGATCACCCGCGCGACCGCCTGCTGCCGATTGACCAGTTCGTCGTACGACACGCCTTCGGCGGCTTCCGTGGTGCCGATGAGCTGGCCGGTGTCGTCGGTGGGGAACAGGCCCTTGGGCGTCGACCAGAAGAGCCACGCCGTCGCCACCAGGATCACCGCGGAAAAGAGCAGGGCCAGCGCGCGTCGGCGCATCACCCGCGCCAGCGACCGCTCGTACAGCCCGAGCCAGGCGTTGAAGAATCGTTCCGACAGGTGGTACATCGCCCCGTGCTCGCGCCGGTGCTCCGAGCGCAGGAAGCGGCTCGACAGCATCGGCGTCAGCGTCAATGACACGAAACCCGACACCAGGATCGCCACGCCGATCGTGACGGCGAACTCGTGGAACAGCTTGCCGATGATGCCGCCCATGAACAGGAACGGAATGAACACCGCGGCGAGCGAGAACGTCATCGACAGGATCGTGAACCCCACCTCCGACGCGCCGTCGATCGCCGCCTGCATCTTCGGCTTCCCCATCTCGAGGTGCCGGACGATGTTCTCCAGCATCACGATCGCATCGTCGACCACGAACCCGACCGCGAGCGTCAGCGCCATCAGCGACAGGTTGTCGAGCGAGTAGTGCAGCAGGTACATCACCGAGAAGGTGCCGATGATCGACATCGGCAGCGCCAGCGACGGAATCACCGTGGCGGAGATGTTGCGCAGGAACAGGAAGATCACCAGCACGACGAGCGCGAGCGTCAGCTCCAGCGTGAAGGTGACGTCGTGCACCGACGCCTGGATGGTCGCCGAACGGTCGTACAGCACCGCGACGTGAATCGAATGCGGAATCTCGTTGCCGACTCGCACCAGCGCCTGCTTGACGCGATTGGACACATCCACCGTGTTGGTGCCGGGCTGGCGCTGCACGGCGAGCACGATCGCACGCGTGCCGTTGTACCAGCTCGCCGTCTTGTTGTTCTGCACGTCATCGGTGATGCGGCCCACGTCACTCAGGTGCACCGGTGCGCCATTGCGGTAGGCCACGACGATGTCACGGAACTCCGACGCGCTGTCCAGCTGGCCGGTGGCCTGGACCGTCAGTGCCGTCTTGGGTCCCCACAGCACGCCGGTTGGCTGGTTGACGTTCTGCGCCGTGACCGCCGCGGCAACATCCTCCAGCGCGATGCCGCGCGTGGCGAGTTGCGTCGGATCGAGCTGCAGGCGTACCGCGTATTTCTGCGCGCCGTACACCAGGACCTGCGCCACGCCACCCACCATCGACAGCCGCTGGGCGATGGTGGTCTCGCCGTATTCATCGAGCGCCGACAGCGGCACTGCGTCGGACGTCAGCGCGAGCGTGAGAATCGGGGCGTCGGCCGGGTTGGTCTTCTGGTACGACGGCGGGAGAATGCCCTGCGGCAACTGCCGCTGCGTCTGCGCGATCGCGGCCTGGACGTCCTGCGCGGCCGCGTCGATGTTGCGATCGAGGGCAAACTGGATCACGATCTGCGACTGCCCCAGACTCGACGTCGACGTCATGTTGTCGATGCCGGCAATGGTGGAGAATTCCTTCTCCAGCGGCGTCGCGACCGTGGCGGCCATCGTCTGCGGGCTGGTGCCCGGCAGCACCGCCGTGACCGTGATCGTCGGGAAGTCGACGTTGGGGAGGTCGCTCACGGGCAGTTGGCGATACGCCACGATCCCGAACACCAGGATGCCGACCATGACCAGGGTCGTCATGACGGGGCGCTTGATGAACAGGGTCGTCAGGTCCACGGATCACCCATGGGCGGCGGCCGTCGGATCGGGCAACGCGGCATCCGCCTGGTCGCGCCGGCGCATGATGCGCTGGAAGACGCGCCCGCCCCACTGCTGCACTTCGTCGAGATAGGTGTAGAAGACCGGCGTCACGTACAAGGTCACGATCTGCGAAAACGCGAGCCCGCCCACCACGGCGATCCCCAGCGGCCGCCGCGACGCGGCACTTGCCCCCACGCCGATCGCGATCGGCAGCGTGCCGGCCACCGCCGACACCGTGGTCATCATGATCGGCCGGAAGCGCACGCTGGCCGCGCGCATGATGGCGACCGTGGGTGTGGAATGCGACGCGCGTTCCTCGGCGATCGCGAAGTCGATCATCATGATGGCGTTCTTCTTGACGATCCCGATCAGCATGATGATGCCCACATAGCCGTACACGCCCAGCTCGACGTGCGTGACGTACAGCGCCAGCAAGGCCCCGAAGGCCGCGAACGGCAATCCGGTCAGGATCGTGATCGGATGAATGAAGCTCTCGTAGAGGATGCCGAGAATGATGTAGATGACGAACACGGTGATCAGCAGCAGGACGCCGAGACCCTGCTCCGATTGCTGGAACGCCTGCGCGGTGCCGGAGAACCCCGTCGTGATGCTCGACGGCAGCATGCTGTGCGCGACCTTGTTCACCTCGTCGACCGCGGCGCCGAGCGATACGCCCGGCGCGAGGTTGAAGGAGATCGTCACCGACGCCATCTCGGCGGAATGCGCGATGCTCAGCGGGCCGACCGTGTGCTCGAAGTGCGCCACGTCGGTGAGCGGAATCATCTTGCCGTTGCCGGGGACGTCGAAGTGGCTCAGCGCGCTGGCGTCGCGCTGCGCATCGGGCACCGTTTCCATCACCACTTCGTATTCGTTGGTCGGCGTGTAGATGGTGGAGATCTGCTGCTGATTGAACGCGTTGGCGAGGGCGTTTTCGATCGTCGCGGGCGACACGCCCAGCGACAGTGCACGCTGCCGGTCGATGTGCACCAGCAGGATCGGGCTGGTGTTGAGCAGGTCGGAGGTGACACCGGTGAGCATCGGTTCCTGCTGCAGCCTGGTCAGGAACGCGCCCGCGTCGGCGTAAAGCTCGTGGATGTCGGTTCCGCGCAACGTGAACTGGTAGAGCGACTTGCTCGACCGGCCGCCGATGTGGATCGACGGCGGATTCTGGAAGAACACCTGCAGGCCGGGAATACCCGACAGGCGGTGGGTCAACTCGTTCACCATGTCGTCGGCCGAGGGTCGCTGCCCCGCCGGCTTGAGCGTGACGTGGAGGTTGCCCTGGTTGCCGTTGCCGATGTTCGACGTGAACGAGAGCACGTTCGTGTCGGTGGCAAGGCGTGCCATGGCAAGCTTCTGGTACCGCTCCATCTCCGAAAACGACGTGCCTTGGGCGGCTTCCGTGGTGCCGCTGAGCGAGCTGGTATCGTCGGGGGGAAAGAGGCCCTTGGGAGTCTCCTGCCACAGCAGCCCGGTCAGCGCCAGGATCAGCACCGAAAATGCCAGCGTCACCGGACGATGCCGCATCACCCAGCCCAGCGACCGCTCGTAGCCGTGGAGCATGCGCTGGAGCACGTGCTCGGCCAGGAGATACCAGCGGCCGTGGCGCGCGTCGCGCGGCGGCTTGAGCAGCCGGCTGCACAGCATGGGAGTGAGCGTCAGGGACACGAAACCCGACACCAGGATGGCGACCATGATGGTCACGGCAAACTCGCGGAACAGCCGTCCGATGATGCCGCCCATGAACATCAGCGGGATGAACACCGCCGCCAGCGACAGCGTCATCGACAGGATCGTGAAGCCCACCTCCTGCGCACCATCCATCGCCGCCTGCATCGCCGTCTTGCCGTGCTCCATGTGGCGGACGATGTTCTCGAGCATCACGATCGCGTCGTCGACCACGAACCCGACGGCCAGCGTCATCGCCATGAGCGAGAGGTTGTCGAGCGAGAAGCCGAGCAGGTACATCACGACGAAGGTGCCCACGATCGACAGCGGCAGCGTCAGCGACGGGATCAGCGTGGCGACGAGCGAGCGCAGGAAAATGAAGATCACCGTGATCACCAGCGCGAGCGCCACCAGCAGCGACAGCTTGACGTCGGCCACCGACCGATTGATCGAATCGGCCCGGTCGAAGGCGATGTGCACCGCCAGGGACTGGGGCAGCCCCTTCTCGATTTCCGCCAGCTGTTCCCGCACGCGCGCGGCAACTTCCACCGTGTTGCTGCCGGGCTGGCGATCGATCGCCATGTAGACGGTGCGCTGCAGCGAGTGCCGGTCGCCGTACCACGACGCCGTCTTGTCGTTCTCGATATCGTCGACCACGTCGGCCAGGTCGCCGAGACGGACCGGCGCACCGTGCTGGTACGCGACGATCATGTGGGCGAACTGCGCCGCGTTGGACAGCTGGCCCGTCGCCGTCACGGTCAGGGTACGGTTCTGCCCGTAGATGACCCCGGTCGGCAACATCACATTGTTCTGGTGAATCGCATTCGCGATCTGCGACACGCCGATGCCCAGCGCCGCGAGCCGGTCCGGATCGACCTTGATCCGCACGGCGTATTTCATCGATCCCCACACGCCGACATCGGCGACGCCCTCGACCATCGACAACCGCTGCGCGATGTCGGTCTCGGCGTACTCGTCGATCTGGGTCGGCGGCAACACGTCGGACGTCAGCGTGATGAACATGATCGGCGACATCGCCGGGTTCTGCTTGTGATACGACGGCGGCAGGATCTGCGGCGGCAGCAGCGGCAGCGTCTTGGAGATGGCGGCGTTGACGTCCTGCGCCGCCGACTCGATGTCGCGGCTGACCGAAAACTGCAACGTGATGTTGGTCGAACCGAGCGAGCTGCTCGACGTGATCTCGTCGACGCCGGCGATGGCCGAAAAGGCCTTCTCGAGCGGCGTCGCGACCGTGGCCGCCATGGTCTCGGGCGCGGCACCCGGCAGGTTGGCGTGGACGCTGATGGTCGGATAATCGACGGCCGGCAGGTCGCTCACCGGCAGGCGCCGATAGGCGACCACGCCGAACACGACGATGCCGATCATCAGCAGCGTCGTCATCACCGGGCGCCGGATGAACAGCGCCGTGAAGTTCATGACGCGGGGCTGGCGCGCCGGGCCGTCAGCCCCCGCGTCGGCCACCACGACCACCATGCCGGCCGGCGCGGCCGCCCTGGGCGCTGTCCGGGCCGGGCGGCAGTCCGTTCGGCGGCGACACCGTCACCGCCGCGCCCGGTGTCAGCCGTGACTGTCCGCTGATCACCACCTTGTCACCGGCATCGATGCCCGACGTGATCACCGACAGATCGCCCGAGGATCGCTCCACCACCACCGGATGTTCGTCTGCCGTGTTCGACGAGTCGACCACCCACACGTACGCCCCGGCCTGCCCGGTGACGATCGCGGCCGTGGGAATCACCAGCGCGCTGTCTTCGACATAGAGCCGCAGCGTCGCCGCAACAAACTGCCCGGCCCACAGGGTGCCGTCGCGATTGGGAAAGGTGGCCTTGAGCAACAGCGTACCGGTGCTGGTGTCGACGGTATTATCGATGAACGAGAGTTCGCCGCGGCTGTCGGGATTCAGCACGGTCGCCGTGTCTGCGCGATGCGGAGCGGCGGCCACCACCGGCGGCGGCGCGTCGAGTGACATGGTGCTGTCGCGCGCCGCGGACGGTTGATCGCTCGGGACCACCGTGACCGGCAGGCCGCCGTGCGCCCCGTAACGCAGGATCAACGGCAGAATCGATCCCGGCACCGCGAACCGCACCAGCGTCGGCTGAATCTGGTTGATGACCACCAGGGGCGTGTTGCCTGACGCATGCACCACATTGCCGACATGTACGAGCAGGCTGCCGGTACGGCCGCTGATCGGCGCGCGGATCACGGTGTTGTCGAGGTTGAACTTGGCATTCTCCAGCGCGGCCTTGTCGGCTTCGACCGTTGCCGCAGAGGCCGCGGAAGACGCCAGCATCTGATCCGCTTCTTCGCGCGTCACCGCTCGGCTCAGGGCCAGTGTGTCGTAGCGTGCCGATTGTTCGCGAGAATACGTGGCGGTGGCCTGATCGCGCTTGAGGGCGGCGGTGGCCTGGTCGAACGCCGCCTGGTACGGCCGCGGATCGATGCGGAAAAGCACCTGCCCTTGCGTAACCTGCTGACCTTCCTCGAAATCCACTTCCTTGACGATGCCATCGACCTGCGGGACCACGGCGGCGGTCTGTCGCGGGGTCACGATCCCGTTGGCTTCGACCTCATACGGCACGTTCGCACGACGGACCGTGGTGATGCTCACCGCCACGGGCCCCTGCGCCGGGTGCGGCGGCGCTTGCTTGGCGCAGCCAGCGGCACTCAGGGCAACGAACGATGCAATCAGGAACCGAACGGGGTAGCGGGACCGGCTGGGTGAGTTTTGCGACATTATGGCTGGTCTACGCACAGACATCCCATCCGGTTCGGATTCACCGCCATGGGGCATCGTGGCGGGCGTGAATGATAGACGGGGTCCGTGGCCGACCACGAAACGATACCCGGCGTGCCGCCGGCAATGCCGATCGTGAGCCGGCCACGAGCATCACGCGCACCGCGAGTCACCGCACCGGTGCGTCATATCGCAGGCCGGTGGTCTGCCGCCGGAACCCGGCGTCGACGAACGCCTGCCCATGTGGTGACGCCGTCGCGAGTTCTCCGTTGATCGTCTCGATCAGCAGGTCGCGGCGCCGCACAACGGGGCGATTGGAGAAATATCGGACCAGCGTGTCGATTGCCGAACGCAATTGCCGGTCGGTCATGTCGGCGCGGACCGCAATCCGCTTGCCGCGCCCTTCGGCGGTCAGCATTATGCGCCCCGCGGCGAGCACCAGCACGGCACCGGCCCCTCGCGGTCGCGCCAACGCATCGCGTTCGACGCCGTCGGCGAAGGCGAGCGCGTAGACATTCGCCGGGTCTGATGCCGCCACGGCCACCGGAACCGCATGGCCGACTTCCTCGCCCGTGCGCAGCATCTCGACCGCCTCGGGCAGCGCGAACTGCGCCCCGGCCAGGCCGGTGACGAAGTAGCCGCGCTGCACTTCGCCGCGAAATTCGAGACGCTTGAGTTCGTGATAGATGATCCGCCACGCCACGGCTGGCCGCTCGCGGCGCCACCAGTCGCGACTCACGATGCCGTAGCGCGCCAGCCACTGCCGTGCAATCGCTTCGGCCATGTCGGTTTCGTCGCGGACGGGGCCCATCGCGCCGGAGGTCTGCGCCAGCGACCACCTGCCGCCCCAGAGCGATGCGTTGGGGATATCCGGCCGACGCCACTTGGCAAGGCGTCGCGGATTGATGCGCCGCTGCACGACAAACGTGTCGGGTAGCCAGCGCGCGGGATCCGGCGCGTCGACTGGTGCGACTGGAAAGACCGGCTTCCAGCCCAGCACATCCCGCATGCCGGCCGCGGTGTCATTGGTGACCAGGCCCGCCACGACCAGCTCGTGCAGCGCATCGCGCAGCCGGTTCGCGCCGAGCGCGGTGGCCGCGGCGATGTCGTCGAGGAACGACGCGCCCTGATCGCGCAGCATCTGCAAGACCGCGCGGGCTCCCGGGCCGAGCGGCACGTCGTCGGAAACCGGTGGGAACCAGAGCCGCCCGGTACCGCGCGCGAAGAATCGCAGCAGGCCGGTTGATCCGGCCGACGGCGGCGTGATCGCCCACGCGACCCGGCCCGTGGCGAGCATGGCGTCGAGTTGTGCCGGATGATATGCCTCGGCGCGTGCGGGCAGGTAGTCGCGTTCCCACGCCAGCGCCGGTCGCGCCGCGCCAAAGAGCTGCTGAAGAATGATGTCCACCGCGTCGTCGCCCCGGATCCGCGTGTCCGCCGCGACGTGTTGCCACCGCAGCATGAACGCGGCGAACGCCTCGACCGGTACCGCCGCGATTTGCGCCCGCGCCTGCGCCAGTTCACGACGCCGTGCGCGCTCCAGGAGTCGGCGCGAGCACCACTGCACGGTGCCGGGCTCGGCGCCAAAGCTGCCGCGCACCAAGGTGCCCGCATGCTCCCAGCGATCGAACTGCGCCCGGGTCAATGCCGCATCGAAACCATATCGGTTGGCGACGTCACTGGGACTGACCGGCCCCGCGAGCGCCACGAATCGCGCGAGAATGTCGCGGCGGGCGACCTCCGGCGGCGCCGCGTCCACGCGCAGCGGCTCCGGCACCGCTGCGGCCGCGACCGCGGGCACGAGATCGACGCCATGCACCACCGTGCCGAGCGCGTCAGTGCCGAACGCCGCGAGGTATCGCGCGTATGCATCCACCAGAATGAAGCGGCGTCCGGCCGGCACTTCGATGCCGATCAGCCGTCCGCCGGCGAGCAGCGCCGGGAGCGGATCGCCGCGAGTCCACTCGGACTCCGGAGCGACCCGCTGCAGCAGTTCATCCCAGGTCAGGTCGCCAGCGCGATCAACCAGTACCGCCAGTTCGTCGGCGTCGCGCGCCTGGCGACCGGTGGCGGTGCCGCGCTGCCGTGCCAGCACCTGGTCGAGCACCGCCAGCGTCGCGGCGTCGGCACCCAGCCCGCCCAGCAGCTCGTCGAGCAGCATCCGGTCGAGCGACAGCATCGCCGCGCGAGCTTCGGCCCGCGGTACGTCGTCGCCATACATCCAGTCGATCACGAACCCGAACTGCAGCGACTGCGCAAACGGCGAGGGCGTCGTGGTCGGCGCGACGTGAATCGGCAACGTGCCCGACGCAATCCGCCGCAGCACATCGCGCAGGCCGGCCATGTCGAAGGCATCCTGCAAGACGTCGCGGTAGGTCTCGACGACGATGGGAAACGAAGGAAACTCGCGCACCGCCTGCAGCAGGTCGGCCGACTTGAGGCGCTGGAGCCAGAGCGGCATGCGCTTGCGGGGATTGCCGCGCGGCAACAACAAGGCTCGCGCGGCGTTCATGCGAAAGCGCGCGCCGAACAGCGATGACGCGCCGACTTCTTCGAGCACCAGCCGTTCGGCATCGTCGGGAAGCAGGCTGCGAAACAGGTCGACCGGCGGCGCGCCCGCCAGGTTCGGCAGGCGCAGCATGAGTCCGTCGTCCGTCGTTTGCACCTGCACGTCGACGCCCAGGCGCTCGCGAGCTCGCCGCGCCACCGCCATGCCCCATGGCGCGTTGACGCGACCGCCGAATGGCGCGTGCAGGACCATGCGTACGCTGCCGACTTCGTCGCGGAAGTATTCGAGCGCCAGGTGCTGGTCGTCCGGCACGATGCCGATGACGTCATGCTGCGTCCGGACATAGCTGGCCAGCGATGCCACCGTCGCCGCATCGGCATGGTACCGTTCGCCGATCGCGTGCAGCGTCTCCGGTGATTCCGCGACCGCAAGCGCGCGGCGCAGTGCACCCACCGCGGGCGCCAGGTGATACGACCGTGCCATGAACTCGCCGTGCCAGAACGGCATCCGCGCGGGCGCGCCGGGCGCCGGTGTCACAAGAACGCGGTCGTGCTCGATCGACTGGATCCGCCAGGTCGACGAACCGAGCTGGAAGGCGTCGCCCACGCGCGACTCATGCACGAACTCCTCATCCAGCTCGCCGAGCCGCGTCTTGTCGGAGAGCTGGACGGCGTAGAGTCCGCGGTCCGGAATGGTGCCGCCGGAAATCGTCGCTACCATGCGCGCCGACCGGGCCGGGGTCAGCCGGTCGGTGACCCGGTCCCAGTGCAACCGCGCGTCGAGTTCGGCGGCCACGTCGGCGGGATAACGGCCGGCCAGCATCGCCAGCGTCTCATCAAAGGCATTCCGGGACAACGCATGGTAGGGATAGGCGCGGCGCACCATGTCGAACAGTGCGGTGGCGGTCCATTCCGGTTCGTCGGCGGCCACCATCGCGACGACAAGTTGCGCCAGCACGTCGAGCGCATTCTGCACCACGCGCGTCGGCTCCACGTCGCCCTGGTGCATCGCATGGACGATGGTCATCTGCTCGACCGCATCGTCGCGGAAGGTCGGGACGAAGATGCCGCGACTCACGTCGGTCAGCGTGTGCCCGGCGCGCCCCACGCGTTGCAGCGCGGCCGTCACTCGTTTGGGGCTCTGCAACTGCACCACCAGGTCGACCGAGCCGACGTCGATCCCCAGCTCGAGCGAACTGGTCGTGACCAGCGCGCGCAGTTCGCCGGCCTTGAGTTGTTCTTCCAGCAGAAAACGGCGTTCGCGCGACAGCGAGCCGTGATACGGCAACGCCAGTTCCTCGCCGGCCGCCGCGTTCACGCGCGCCGCGATCCGCTCTGCCTGCCCGCGGTTGTTGACGAAGACCAGCGTGGTGCGCGCGCTGCGAATCCGTTCCAGCACCAGCGGCACGATCGCATGCCAGATGCTGCCGTCGACGTGCGCCAGATCGTCGACGGGCGACACCACCTGCGTGTCCATCGGCTTGACCATGCCGCAGTCGATGATCTCGACCGGCCGGAAGCGACCGACCGCATCGCCCGGCTCGACGTCGCATCCCGCCAGGAAATGCGCGATCTCCTCCAGCGGACGCTGGGTCGCGGACAATCCGATCCGCTGTGGCGGCGCCGGCGCCACCTGCGCGAGCCGCTCCAGCGTGAGCGCCAGGTGCGCGCCCCGCTTGCTGCCCGCGAGCGCGTGAATCTCGTCGACGATCACCGCGCGCAGGGCGCTGAACAGCGTGCGCCCGCTGACGCTGGTGAGCAGCAGGTGCAGCGATTCGGGCGTCGTGATCAGGATGTGCGGCGTGGTGCGGACCATCCGGGCGCGGGCGGCCGCCGTCGTGTCGCCGGTGCGCACGGCGACCCGGATCTCGGGGAACGGTTCGCCAGCGGCCCGGAACCGGGCATGCAACTCCGCCAGCGGCCGCTCGAGATTGCGCTGCACGTCGTTGCTCAGCGCCTTGAGCGGCGACACATAGAGGAGATGCACCGCATTCGCGAGGGGTTGGGCTTGGCCTTCGCGGATCAGGGCGTCCAGCTCGAACAGGAACGCCGCGAGCGTCTTGCCCGCGCCGGTGGGCGCCAGGATCAGGGTGTCAATGCCGCTCGCGATGACCGGCCATCCCGCGCGTTGCGGCGCCGACGGCTCGCCCAGCGCTTCGACAAACCAGCGCTGCACCAGCGGATGAAAGCCTGCGAGTGCGTCAGGATCGCGCAAGGACATGGCTGCCATCCGGCGCCCACGACCGCGGCGCGCCCGGCGACAAATCGCTGGCGCTCACGCGGCGGTTATCTTCCACGATCCGTCCGCGGACGTTCCTGTGCGTGACCATTCCATCGCGTTGCTCGGCGCGTTGCTCGCAATCGGTGCGTGCCACTCCACGAAAGCGAGACCGATGACTATCGACGCGACCACCTTCGACCCGTCGCTGCATGTCGATCTCAAGGCGTCCACCCGTACCGCGTCGGGCCTGTATTATCGCGATGTCGTCGTCGGGACTGGCGCGACGGCCGCCGCCGGGCAGCAGGTCCTGGTGCGCTACACCGGCACGCTCGCCAACGGCCAGCAATTCGATGCCACCGACGGAAAGCCCCCGTATGCCTTTGTGCTCGGTGCCGGCCGGGTCATCGCCGGGTGGGACGAAGGCGTGGCAGGCATGCGCGTGGGCGGCACCCGACAGCTGATCATCCCGCCGGCGCTCGGGTACGGCTCGACCGGGATCGGCCCGATCCCGCCCGATGCGGTGCTGGTATTCACCGTCCAGCTGGTCGCGGCGCAATAGCTCCTCCGCTGGACGGGTGGTCGAGCCAGCCACCCGTGAACCCGGCACGCCGCAGCCCTTCGACGACCGGCTTGCATCCGCGCATCAACCGCCAGATCAGGCCGCTGCGATGATTTTCGATCATCACGGCAATCGGCCCCTGATTGATCCCGAAATGATATGGCGACACCCACCCGGCGCCGCCGGACGCCCCCCCGAATGTCGGGTTGAACGTCGCCTTGAATCCGTAGGGGTGCTCACCGCGCAGCTTGACCTTGTCGAGCTGATGGATCGTCGGCAGCACGATGTGGGGTGTAAACGGCAGCGACGCCACGACGGCCCACGGCGCCAGCGTCCCGTCGTCGGGCCCGTCGGGGACCCCGCGGGCGACGTAATCGTAGAAGCGACGCTTCACGCCGTCGATCGTGCGCCGGATGTTGCCGGGCCCGTCGCTCGCCGTGATGCCCCACGTGTGCGCGGCGTAATCCCGAAACCGGTGCGGGTTGTCGATCGCGTAGCGTTGCTGCACCAGCGTGGCCCGCGCGCTGTTCTCGAAATAGTCGCTCTGATGGTCGCGCATCGGCTGGTCGCGGATCTCGCGGAAGTCGATCCAGCAATGGGCCAGCTGATGAATGAACAACGGGCCCGCATACAGATACTCCACGTCATACGCCGAGCGCCATTCGTATGTCCGGCTCCATGCGTGATAGCTCCCGTCCGGCAGCGGGTGTGTCGGCGAACCGAGGCCGAGCACGTAGAGCAGCAGCGCCTCGTCATATCCGCCCCAGCGATAGCGCAGGAACCGGCTCGGCTTCCAGCCCATGGTCACGGTAAGGCCGCCGCGTCGCGCCCACTCCCAGTCGGCGCGCCGGTACAGCAGCGCCGCGGTCTCGCGGATTTCCCGTTCGGCATCGGTGTCCTCGCCGAAGTACTCCGCCGCCACCAGCATGCCGGCGAAGAGCAACGCGCTGTCCACCGTGGACAGTTCGCACTTCCACGCGCGGCGACCGGTGTGCATGTCGAGAAAATGGTAGTAGAAGCCGCGATATCCCGTGGCGTCGGGTGCGCGGCTCTGTTCGCTCGATCGGAAGAACCGCAGTGTGGCGAGCACACGCTGCCGTGCGTCGGCGCGGGTCATCCAACCGCGCTCGACGCCGATCGGATAGCAGGTCAGCGCGAGGCCGGTCGCCGCGATGCTGGCCGGCCAGTGGTCGTGCGTCTTGTCGAGCACGAGGCCGTTCACCGGATTGACCTCGTGCAGGAAATAGCGGAACGCCTCGAGCTGCAGCGTGGCGAGCAGTGCCGCGTCTGCATCGATCATGCCGGCACACCAAGCACTACCCGCACGCGGTGCACCACACCGTCGTCATGCAACGGAATGCCGTCGGCGAAATCGATCGCGCTGCCGTCGACCTCGACGTGCGACCACCCCGCGCGATACATGGTCCGGATTGTCGACGCGCACGTCGTACCGGGTAGCGTCGCGTCGCAACCGGACGGCGAAGCCGGGCCAGTCGGCGGGAATGCACGGATCGATCACCACCCGCGCCGCGCGCAGCCGGAATCCCAGGATGGATTCCAGCCCGGCGCGATAGAGCCAGCCGGCGCTGCCGGAATACCAGGTCCACCCGCCGCGTCCGACGTGGGGCGCCTGCGAGTAGACGTCACCCGCCACGACATAGGGCTCGACCTTGTAGCGTGCCACGGCGGCGGCGTCGGCCGCATGGTTGACCGGATTCAACATCGAAAAGATTGTCGCCGCCCGGTCGCCGTCGCCCAGCATGGTCCACGCGACAATCGACCAGATGGCGGCGTGCGTGTATTGGCCGCCATTTTCGCGCACGCCGGGCAGGTACCCCTTGATGTACCCCGGCTCGAGCGTGGTGTGATCGAATGGCGGCGTAAGCAGCAGGTGCAATCGCTCGTCGCGATGCACCAGGTGCTGGTCGAGTGCCGCCATCGCCGACGCGCGCTTGTCGGCCGCCGCGATGCCCGCGATGACACTCCACGATTGCGAGATCGCATCGATGCGGCATTCGTCGTTCGTCGACGAGCCGAGCGGCGTGCCGTCGTCGAAATACGCGCGGCGGTACCACTCGCCATCCCAGCCGCCGTGATCGAGCGCCGTCGTGAGCGCCGCGACATGTTCGCGCCACGCGGTTGCGCGCGCGTCGTCGCCCCGGGCCGCCGCCAGCGGGGCCCAGGCCTGGAGCACGGTCGCCAGAAACCAGCCCAGCCATACACTCTCGCCGCGTCCGTCCGGACCGACGCGATTCATGCCGTCATTCCAGTCGCCGGTGCCGATCAGCGGCAAGCCATGCGCGCCCACGGCCAGACTGCGGTCGATCGTCCGGGCGCAATGCTCGTACACCGTCACCGCGTCCGGCGACGTGCGTGGCTGGAAAAAACATTCGAGTTCAGTCGGCCCCAGGCGCGGCCCTTCGAGGAACGGCACCTTCACGTCGAGCACGGCACGGTCGCCGCAGGTATCGACGTAATGGGTCACCACATACGGCAGCCAGAGCAGGTCATCGGAGATGCGCGTGCGAATGCCGCGACCGGTGGTCGGATGCCACCAGTGCTGCACATCACCCTCCACAAACTGACGTCCGGCCGCGCGGAGAATCTGCTCCCTCGCCAACGGCGCCGACGCCGGTACCAGCGCCATGACGTCCTGCAGTTGGTCGCGAAAGCCGTACGCGCCACTGGCCTGGTAGAACGCGGTGCGCGCCCACACGCGACACGCCAGCGTCTGATACAGCAGCCAGCGATTGAGCATCAGGTCGACCGACCGGTCCGGCGTGGTGACCTGGATGGTGAGAAGCAACCGGTCCCACTGGGACGTGACCTCCGCAAGCACCTGCGCGAGATCGAGCCCGCGGTATCGCGTGATCAAGGCGATCGCCTCGTCGCGATTGGACGTCTCGCCCAGCAGGAAATCCACCGTCGTACTTGCGCCCGGTGGCAGCACCACGGTGGTCTGCAGCGCGGCACACGGATCGAGTCCCGCGCCGGCGCGCCCCGAGAGGGGGCTCGCGCGGTGCAGCGCCGAGGGTTGCTCCGTGCTGCCATTGCGGCCGAGAAATTCGGCGCGATCCGCAGTCCAGTGCGTCTGTCGACCGCCGAGATCGGCAAAGGCGACCCGCCCGCGGAAGTCGGCATTCCACGGATTGCGTGCCAGGATCGCGCGGGTGCCGGCGTCGACTTCCGTGATGATGCACGGTGCCGAGGCGTCGCGCGACACGCCGAGCACCCACTCGACATACGCGGTGACGGACAGCCGCCGCGGCCGGGTCGAGCGATTGGTCAGGGTCAGGCGCGAGATCTTGACCGGATCGCCCGGCGGCACGAACAGCAGCAGGACCGATTCGATGCCGTGCGACTGGTATTCCAGGCGGCTGTATCCCGCTCCGTGTCGGGCGCGATAGACCGTACCCGGCTCGCGAATCGGTTGCGCACCGGGTGACCAGCAATAGCCCGTTTCCTCGTCGCGGATGTAGAACGCCTCCCCGGTGGGGTCGGTCACCGGATCGTTCGACCATGGCGTGAGCAGGTTCTCCTGGCTGTTGACCGACCACGTCGATGTCGCGCCCGATTCCGACACCAGGAAGCCGAATTCCGGATTGGCCACGACGTTGATCCAGGGCGCCGGCGTGCGTTGCTCGCCGCTCAAGACCGTGACGTATTCCCGTCCGTCCGCCGCAAAACCGCCCAGCCCGTTGAAGCGTTCGAGACCGCCGACATCCGGCGCGGTCGCGGTCAGCGGCGCCTCGGCCGCCGGCTGCCGCAGCGGAGGCACCACCGGCGGCCGCAGCACGCGCACCAGTTGTTCGGCGAGGGCACCGCGGCTGCCCGAGATGACCGCCCAGGCCGACGCGATCAGCGCATCGTGATCGCCGCTCTGCAGCAGGTCGGCCCGCAGCACAAAGACACTCCCCTGACGCCGTTCGACTTCCGGCCCTTGCGCCGCGCGCACCAACGCATCGAGTGCGTGTTGGAGATCCTGGATGTACGAGACTCCACGCTCATTGATGATCACGAGATCAACGGCGAGCTGCTTCATGCGCCAGTATTCGTGCGCCCGCAACAGCTGGCGCACCAGCCCGATCTCGTCGAGGTCGTCGATCTGCACCACCACGATCGGCAGGTCGCCCGAAATGCCGTGTGCCCACAGCACGCCCCGGCCGGTCACGGCCTGGACGAGAAATTCACCCGGTGCGCGCAACGCGCGGTCGGGATACACCAGCGGGCCCGCCATCGCCTGGAACAACTGTGCCTCGTCGGACGACACGCTCAGGTGATGCAATTGCACCTGCGCCTGCGTCCACGCCATCGCGGCCGCGCGCTCGAAGATTGCCGGATCCTGGTACTTGTCGGCCAGGTCGAGCACCTGCTCCCGGGTCGGCGCGACCATGGTCGAGAACACCAGTTGCGCGTGCGCGCCCGGACGCAGCCGCACCCGGCGCCGCAACGCAATCACGGGATCGAGCACCGAACCGGCGGTGTTGGTGAGGCGGGCTCCATCGATCATCGCCGCCGGACGGCGAATGTTGCGCCCGCGCCCCACGAAGCGCGCGCGATCGCTCTCCCACTGCAACTCGCCACTCGTCTCGCCATCCACCGCGACGACGTGCGCCAGCCATACCTCGGTCTCGTCGGGCGACCGGGGCCGGCGCGCGGCCAGCAACGCCGACTTGTCCGGCAG
The DNA here is from genome assembly GCA_963796635.1 of uncultured Gemmatimonadales bacterium. Lineage (GTDB taxonomy): Bacteria > Gemmatimonadota > Gemmatimonadetes > Gemmatimonadales > GWC2-71-9 > Palsa-1233. The sequence continues at coordinate 116,961 of CAWCMH010000001.1, read as the reverse complement.
GCATTCGGTACGGACAAAGAGGTTCGAGAAGGCGGGATGCGCCACGTCCGCCGCCTGGGGCGCCAGCACGACTTCCGCGTACGACGTGACTTCGATCTCGCGCGTGCGCAGGCCGAGATTGCGCAGCGTCAGGCGGCGTACTTCGGCGTCGTCTTCGGCCGAGACGATCACCTCGTAGCGCGTGTCGATCGCGCCGTCCCGGCGCGCGAATTCGGCGCGATCCTCACTGAACACCACGGCATATTCTTCGGGCTCCACACCGCTGGGCTGGTGCCCTGCCGACCAGACCTCGCCGGTGCTCACGTCGCGACAGTAGAAGTACATCCCGGTGCGATCGCAGGTCGCGTCGTTGCGCCAGCGGGTCACCGCCAGGTCCTTCCAGCGACTGTATCCGGATCCCGCCGTCGTCACCATCACCGCGTATCGGCCGTTGGACAGCAGGTGCACGCGCGGGACGACCGCATGGGGGGTGTTGAAACGCCGTGCCGCCGGCGGCGGAAGCGCGTCCGGCGATGGCGGCGACAGATCCTCCGCCGGAGGCCGCGCCACCGGCACGTCGCGCGGCGTGCGCTCCTGCAACAGCAGCTCCGTTGCACGCACCATCGGTTCGGCGTGAAAGCGCCGCCGCATCTGTCCGTGCTGCAGGGCGTCGGCGATGCCGAGCAGCAGCATCCCCTGATGGTGCGCCATGAACGTCCGCACCACCACGACGCGCGAGCCCGCCGGCACGCGACTCGGCGTGTAGTCGAGCGATTCGTACATCCCGTATGTGCCGCTGGCTCCCGCGTCGGCGAGCTGCCGGAAATTCTCGACCGCCGATCGCGGGTCGACCATCGCCGCCAGCCCGGTGGCGTATGGCGCCACGACGAGATCCTCGCCGAGTTGCCGGCGCAACCCGAGACCGGGCACGCCGAACGTGGAGTACTGGTACGTCATCTCGATGTTGCGCACGCTGAAGGCCGACTCCGAAATCCCCCACGGCACCCCGCGTTCGGCGGCGTACCCGATCTGGCGGCGGACGACCAATCGGCAGGTCTGGTCGAGCAGGCCGCCCGCCGGCGCCTGCATCAGCAACGACGGCATCAGGTACTCGAACATGGACCCGGCCCACGAAATCAGCACCGAGTCGGTGCCGATCGGCGTGAGCGCGCGCCCGAGGTGGAACCAGTGCTTGACGGGCACGTCGCCTTTCGCGATCGCCACGTAACTGGTGAGCCGCGACTCCGACGCCAGCAGATCGTACTGGCTGGGATCGAGGACGCCATCGGCCACGCGGTATCCGATCGCGAACAGGTTGCGGACCGGGTCGAACAGAAAGCCGAACTCCATTTCGGTGGCCAGCCGGCGGATTCGCGCGGCGAGTGCCGTGATCCGCGCGACCACGGCGCCGCACGCCGTCGCCGATGCCGCCAGGGCAGCGATACTCTCGTCGAGTTCCGTCAGCATCGCCGCCGCCGTGTTCGGCTCGGACGCGAGTTGTGCCCGCACCGTCGTCAGGCGGTTGCCGGCATGGCGGCACAGATTCGGCATGGCCGCGAGCGGCGTCATCGACGTGATGATGCCGTCGATCCCCGTCATCGCGCGTCCGTCCGGTCGATGCGCCCACGGTGCCAGGATGTCGACATCGCGCACGTGGCCGGTAATCTGCCGCTGCAGTTCGGCGACCCAGTCCTGCGTCGCGCTGTGATCACCGCGAGGCTCGACCGCGGCGAGCTGGGCTGCCGCCACCGCCAGCTGTGCCGCAGTCCGGTCGGCGTCCGCGAGACGCTCGGTCCATGCCCACGGTGTATCGGGCCGTCCGATCGGCAGCTCCAGCAGCGGAGTCACGGCCGCCTGCAATTGCCGGCGCACGGTCGCCGACGCGGCCGCCTGGCTGGCGTCGGCGGCCTGACGCACCAGGGCCGCCGTGTCGGCGAGTCCGGCGAACGCGGCCGAGTCGAACACCGGCCGGGTGAGCATCTCGTCGCACCCCACCGCCAGCGCGATCAGCGTGCCGGCCAGGTTGCCGCTGTCGACCGACGAGATGTACCGCGGTTCGAGCGGATGGCCGTCCGTGGTGTCGTACCAGTTGAAGAAGTGCCCCCGCATCCGCTCGAGCCGGTCCATCGCGTCGAGCGTTGCTTCGAGCCGGTCGACGGTGTCGAGTCGCCCGATCCAGCCGAAGTCGTTGGCGGCCAGCGTCGCCAGCAGGTACAGACCGAGATTGGTGGGCGACGTGCGGTGCGCCACGACCGGCGTGGGCGTCTCCTGATAATTGTCCGGCGGCAGATGCTGGTCGTCGGGGCCCACGAACGTGGTGAAGAACCGCCAGGTGCGGCGCGCCAGCAACCGCAGGGCGCGCGCTTCGGTCGACGACAACGCGTGGGTGAGTTCGATCGGGTGCGGCATGCTGATCCGATGCGCGATGACCGGCGACACCACCCACAGGACCACGAACGCGAGCGCCAGCGGCCACGCGGCGGGATGCAGTTCCGTCACCAGCACTGCCGTGCCGGCGCCGATCACGACGGCGCCTGCCATGTGCCGCACGAACGTGTCGAGCCGGACCCGCAGCCCGGCCTCGGCCTGGGCCGCCGTGACCCATTCCAGCATGTGCCGGTGGGTCACGTACACCCGCGCCAGTGTGCGCACGATCGCGTCGGTCATCAGCCACGCCTGATGGGCCAGCATCACGATGGTCACCGCACCGTAGGCCGTGGCGTTGCCGAAGTCGCGGAACACCGACCGCACATGTGCCCGCTTGGAAATGCCGCGGCCATGCGGCCAGATGCCGGCAAACGCCGGCAGCAGACCCGGCACGAAAATCCCGCCACAGATCAGCACGGTCCATGTGAGCGGCGCGGTCCGCCCCAGCGTCCACGCCAGCAGCAGCGTCAGCACCGCCATCGGCGCCGACAACGTGCGGCGCAGATTGTCGAGCATCTTCCAGCGATCGATGGCCGGCATCGCGAAGCGGAACATCCACGGCAGCAGCTGCCAGTCCCCGCGCGCCCAGCGATGCTGACGTGCCGCGGCCGCGAGATAATTCGACGGCGCCGCTTCGAACAACTCGATGTCGGACACCAGGCCGGTGCGCGCGAAGGTGCCTTCGAACAGGTCGTGGCTCAGCAACGCATTCTCGGGCACGCGATCATCGAGCGCCGCCTCGAACGCATCGACGTCGTAGATCCCCTTGCCGGTGAACGACCCGGCGTGGAACACGTCCTGGTACACATCCGACACCGCGGCGGCGTACGGATCGATCCCGGCCGGTCCCGACGTGATGTGCTGGTAGAACGAGCCCTCGCCCAGCGGCAGCGGCGCGGTGACGCGCGGCTGCAGGACGCCGTACCCTTCGCACACGCGCCCGACCGCCGGGTCGAAGCGGGGATGATTGAGCGGATGCGCCAGCGTGCCGACCATGCGCCGCACCGAGCCGATCGGCAGCCGGGTGTCGGCGTCCAGCGCCACCACGTACTGGATGTTCGGCGCCACGCCGGCGGGCTCCCCGTCCGCCATCACGAAGCTGGTGTCGGTGGCACCGCGCAGCAGCCGGTTGAGCTCGCGCAGCTTGCCGCGTTTGCGTTCCCAGCCCATCCAGCGGCCTTCGCTCGCGTTCCACCGCCGCGCACGATGCAGCAGGAGGAAGCGCGCATTGCCATCGGGCGTCCGACCGTGGCGTTCGTTCAGGCGCGCCACGCTGCGGCGTGCCGCCGCGAGAATCGGCGCATCGGCGGGCACGGACGCGTCGGCGGCATCGGTCCAGTCGGTCAGCAGCGCGAACTGGATGTATTCGTCGGGGTTCGCCAGGTAGTGCACTTCGAGCTGATCGAGCTGATCGTCCACCGAGAGCACATCGGCGAGTAACGTCGGGATGACGACGATCGTCCGCAGCGACAACGGAATGCCGTCGCGCAGCGCCAGCCGCGGCAACAATCGCGGCGCGACGATCAGCGTGACCCACCGGTTGACGACCGCGACCACCAGGTCGGACGCGGGAAACCACGCCACCAGACCCAGCAGCACCAGCGTGGGCCACCGCGCGCCCGCGAGATGCGAGATCCACAACGGCAGGAGAAGCACGGCGCAGCTCACGACCAGGATCGTGGCGAGATAGCCGGGCGTCGCCGCATCGATATAGGCGCGCAGCACCCGGCGACCGAGACCGGGACGGAAACCGATCGCCTTCTCGAACTCGCGCCGCCCGTCGCCCACGAGGTAGAAGCCGGGATCCTCGCGCCGGTCGATGCGGGCGCCCGGATCGCCGCTGCCGTGCTGCGGGGCGCGGTGCGCCATGACGGCGTGGGTCACCTGCAGTTCGTCGCGCCGCGCGCCGCGCGCCAACTCCTCGATCGCGTGTCGGTAACTGTCGCGGCTGGCAAAGTCCATCGCCGCGAAATCACTGCCGCTGCGCAGCACCTCGTCCACCAGCGACACGCTCTCGAAGAACTCGGCCCAGTCGAGCGCCGACATCAGACGCATGCTGGTGATCACGTTGCGCACCGTCACGGTGGTCGCCGCCTGCGTCTGCATCTCGGCCTGCACCACCGTGTCCGGCGTCAGCTGCTGCGCCGTGAGCCGGTCACGCAACCAGGTCAGGCCGGGAGACTGCTCGGGATCCTGATCACGAAACCGCTGGATCAGGCGCACCACGAATGCCGCGCTCAGCAGCAGGCGTTCGTGGGGGCGGAGCAGCGACGCCACGTCGTCCACGCGCACCCGGTCGAGCCCAAGCAGTCCGTCGGCCAGCAGGTCCGCGCGCAGTTGCGCGCTGCGCCGGGCGAGGATTTCGTCCGCCATCCGGCGCAGGTTCTCGACCAGTACGATGCGCAGCGTGATCGCCACGGCCCACAGCTCGCCGATCGTCAGCGGCTGCACCCGCTGATAGGCGAGGATGAAGCGTCGCAAGGCTTCGGGATCGAAGCGGCTGTCGGTGTGCGCCACGAACGCCCAGGCGATGCCGTACACTCGCGGGTACCCCGTGAAGGGACCCGCCGACAGCTTGGGCAACTGGCGATAGAATCCCGCCGGCAGGTCGTCGCGGATTTCCCGCAACTGCTCGTCCACGATGAAAAAGTTCTCGATCACCCACTCGGCCGCCGGCGTGGCGGGGCGGCGCTCGCGCGCATCGGTCGCCAGCGTCTCGTAGGCCTCGCGCAACGCCCGCGCATTGGCGGTCACCCGCTCGAGAATCGGGCGGCCGCGACGATGTCCGCGCGTCACCGGCTGCGCAGCCGCCAGACTTTCGGCGTGCTGCTCCAGCCGCTCCAGCCCGAACAGTTCGGCGCGGATCGGTGGCTCGGGCGGCAGCCGGCGGTGGAACAGGCGCGGGAAAATCACTCAGCTCCCGGCGTGCGCGCTGAGGACGCGACGAATCATGGCCTGCGCCTCGGCCTGGATGCGGTGCAGGTGATCCGTGCCGATGAAACTCTCGGCGTACAACTTGTACACGTCTTCGGTGCCCGAGGGACGCACCGCAAACCAGCCCTGGGCGGCAATGACCTTGATGCCACCGATCCGGGCCTGGTTCCCGGGCGCCACCGTCAGCACCGCCGTGATCGGATCATCGGCGAGCGTCCGCTCGCCCAGTTGCTCCGGTGCGAGCTGCGCCAGCACCGCCTTCTCGGCGCGCGTGGCCGGCGCATCGATGCGCTGATACGCCGTGGCGCCGAACTCGCGAACCAGATCGGCGTACAACTCCCCCGGATCGCGACCCGTCACGGCCGTCATCTCGGCCGCCAGCAGCCCCAGCACCAGACCGTCCTTGTCGGTGGTCCAGACCGAACCGTCGCGTCGCAACAACGTCGCACCGGCACTTTCCTCGCCCACGAACGCGAGCGAGCCGTTCACCAGTCCGTCGACGAACCACTTGAATCCCACCGGCACTTCGACGAGCGGACGACGCCAGCGCGCCGTGGCGCGATCGATCATGCTGCTGCTGACGATGGTCTTGCCGACGCCGGCGTCGGGCGACCATGCCGGTCGGTGCCCGAACAGATAGGCCACCGCCACGGCCAGGTACGCGTTGGGATCGAGCAGCCCGCTGCTGTGCGCGACGATGCCGTGACGGTCGTGGTCGGTATCGCAACCCCATGCCACATCGAATTGATCCTTCAGACGGATCAATCGCTGCATCGCATACGGCGACGAGCAATCCATCCGGATCCGTCCGTCCCAGTCGAGCGTCATGAACCGGAAGGTGGGGTCGACCACGTCGCTCACGACCGTGATCGGGACGCCGTAGCGCGCACTGATGGCGGGCCAGTACCGCACGCCGGCACCGCCCAGCGGGTCGACGCCCAGGCGCAGGGGCGTGCGCCGCAACGCCTCGAAGTCGATCACCTGATCGAGCGCGCCGACGTACGCATCGATGTAGTCGTATCGCTGCACCAGCGGATTCCCCATCGCCGCCAGAAATGGCACGCGTTGCACGCCGGCCAGGTGCACCTCGAGCAGCTGGTTCGCCGCCCGTTCGATCGCCGTGGTGACGACCGTGTCTGCCGGTCCGCCGCTCGGCGGATTGTACTTGAATCCGCCATCCTCGGGCGGATTGTGCGACGGCGTGATCACGATTCCGTCGGCGAGCCCGGTGCGCCGGCCGTGATTGTAGGCCACGATCGCCTGCGACACCACCGGCGTCGGCGTGTACCCGTCGTCGCGATCGACGCGCACCGTGACGCCGTTGGCCACCAGCACTTCGAGCGCGCTCGCGAACGCCGGTGCACTCAGCGCATGGGTGTCGATGCCGACGAACAACGGGCCGTCGATGCCCTGGTCGCGGCGATGCGTGCAGATCGCCTGCGTGATCGCCAGAATGTGCGGCTCGTTGAACGCCGTGGCGAACGCGGAGCCGCGATGTCCCGACGTGCCGAACGACACGCGTTGCGCCGCGATCGCCGGATCAGGTATCAGGGTGTAATACGCGGTGATCAGGCGGGGAATATCCGTCAGGTTCGCGGCCTCGGCGGGGTGGCCGGCGCGGGGATCTACAGACATGGCGACTCCAGTCTACGGACAGCAACTGATCGACCCGGACGAACCCCGAGCCGGTGTCTCGGACGCCGCGTTCCTTCAGTTTGCCTGAAGGAATGCCGGGGTACGGCCGACGACAGCGGATGTTGCGCGCTACAGGACCGTGAAGCGGCCTCCTCCCGTGGTCAGGATCACCAGGTTGATCAACAGCAACAGCAGGTCGTAGTGCCAACCCACCGACTTGTCACCCCAGAAGCCGGACTTCCAGACGAACGCCTTCTTCTGGATCGCTCCCAGCATGATCAGGCTCAATCCGATTGCCGCGAGTTGCGGCCAGACGCCCACCGCGATGGCGAGGCCGCCAGCCGTCTCCGCGAGGCCCAGCAGACGCGTGAAGCCCGGGCCCATGCCCGTGCTCTTGCCGCGAGCCACCGGATCCTGCAGGTCGCGCCGGCCGCTGTCGAAGAAGATCAAGCCAGCCAGCAATCGTAACAGCAGCAACGCCCAATCGGCGTACCCCAACAGCGGTGGAAGGATCGGGTGCATGGTCGTCCAGGAATCGAAGGGGAGGAATCGGACGCGCGGCTACACGTTGTTCAACCCGCCGGTGCCCGGATCCGCCGGATCATCGCCCTCGGTGGTCGGCGCCACGTTCTCGTCGTCGTCGCTGCCACCCTGAAACCCGTCGCTGATGTGGCCGGTCGAGTCGTTGCGGAACAGGGCCGTGAGGTCTTCACTGGTGGCATCAGCGCGCCCGGTCAGCTCGTCGGGCAATGCCGTTTCGTCCTCGAGGGCTTCGAGATCGGGCCGACGCCGCGGATGTCCTTCGGCAGTGTGTCGCGGATCGCGCCCGGCGTTGCCTTCTGGCCGGGCACCATCCTGTTGCTTGTTGTCAGGCATGACATGTCCCTCGTCTGCAGGATAGGTCGCGGAGTCCCTCATGGAGACGCCGCGGGGCCGCTCGTCGCCACGTCGGGCGACGCCTGGCGCTGCGTCGCGGCCGCCGCTGCGGCCGCCTGCCCGAATGCGATCCCACCGTCATTGGCGGGCACCCGTTCGGCGATCAGCACGGTCAAGCCGGCATCGAGCAGCTGCTGCCGGACCTGAGCCAGCAGCAGGCGGTTCTGGAATACGCCGCCACTCAATACTACCGTGTGCACGCCCAGCCGCTCCGCCAGCGTCGCGGCGGCCCGGGCAGTGGCGGTGGCCAGGCCGCGATGGAATCGACCGCTGATCGCCGCGGCGCCCACGTCGTGCGCCGCATCGTGCCGCACCTGCGCGATCATGGCGCGCGGATCGAGGATCAGTGATCCACCGTCGGATGGCGCCAACGCGACCGGATACTCGTCGCCCGCCCCGATGTCGGCAAGTGCTTCGAGTTCGATCGCAGCCTGCCCTTCATACCAGGCCACTGGCGCGACCCCCGCCAGCGCCGACACCGCATCGAACAGGCGTCCCACGCTGCTCGTCACCGGCTTGGCAATGTCGCTGTGCAACAGATCGCACACGGCGCGCCACCGCCGCGGGTCGACACTGCCGCGCAGCGCCGCCGGCAGTGTCGGCGCCGCGCCGTCGACGTCGGCGAGCCAGGCGCACGCCATGCGCCACGGTTGCTGCACCGCGCGATCGCCGCCCGGCATCGGCACGGTGCGCAGGTGACCGACCCGGGTCGACGCCGCGATGTCACCGTGCAGAAACTCGCCGCCCCACACGGTACCGTCGCGTCCATACCCGGCACCGTCGTAGATCACGCCGAGCGCGGGATCGGTGACGCCATGCTCGGCGAGACACGCCGCGAAATGCGCATGGTGATGTTGTACCCCCACGTGCTGTCCGGCACGGTCGAGCGCGTAACGGGTCGACCGGTAATCCGGATGCAGGTCGTGCACAAAAACGCGCGGCGTACATTCGAGCAGGGCCTCGAAATGCGCCACACCGTCGGTAAACGATTGCCACGTCTCGTAGTTGGTCAGGTCACCGATATGATGACTCAACCACGCGTGATCGCCCTGCGCCATGCAGAAGGTGTGCTTGAGTTCGGCGCCACAGGCGAGCAGCGGCGGTGCGGCCACGGGCAACGACAGCGCCGTCGGCACGTACCCGCGCGAACGCCGGAGAATCGTGGGTGGACGCACCACGGAATCGTCGGTACGCGTTTCGATCGGCCGGTTGTGCGTCAGGAACCAGTCGGCAATGTGGCCGAGCTGCGCGACGGCGTCGACGTCACGGTAGACGATTGGCTCGTCGGAGCGATTCCCGCTGGTCATCACCAACGGCGCGCCAACATCGGCCAGCAGCAGATGATGCAACGGCGTATACGGCAGCATCAGCCCCAGCTCGGACACACCGGGGGCGATGTCGGCGGCGACCGGAGCGTCGCGGCGGCGCGGGCAGAGCACGATCGGCCGCTGTCGTGATTGCAGCGCCAGTTCGTCGGCGGGCGAAAGGTGCACCAGGGCGCGCGCCTGTTCGAGATCGGCAACCATCAGCGCAAACGGCTTGCGTTCCCGATGCTTGCGCCCTCGCAATGTCGCAACGGCGTGGTCGTCCGCCGCAACGCAGGCGAGGTGAAACCCGCCCAGCCCCTTGACGGCGACAATGGCGCCATCCCGCAGGCGTGCCGCGGCGTGCGCGATCGCGTCGTGCGCCGAAGACAGTGGCACCGGCGTACCGGTCCGATCGCACAGCACGAGTCGCGGCCCGCAATCGGGACAGGCATTGGGCTGCGCGTGAAAACGGCGGTCGGCGGGATCGTCGTATTCGCGCTGGCAGGCCGCACACATGACGAATCCGGCCATGGTGGTTCGCGCGCGATCGTACGGCACACCGCGCACGATGGTGAAACGCGGGCCGCAATTGGTGCAGTTGGTGAACGGATAGCGGAACCGCCGGTCGCGCGGATCGTCGAGCTCGCGCAGGCAATCGGCGCACGTCGCCGCATCCGGAGCGATGAGCGGCAGTGGATCGGCCTGCGCCGTGCTGGCCACGATGGCGAAGCCGGTGTCGCCCAGCGCGGGCACGTCGACGCTCAGCACGCGATCGACACTGGCGAGCGGCGGCGCTTCGGCTGCCACGCGCTGCAAGAACCGCTGCATCGCATCGGGGGGCCCTTCGATTTCGAGCTCCACCACGCTGGCGACGTTGTGCACGAACCCGGCGAGCGCGAGTTCGCGCGCCAGCCGGAACACGTGTGGCCGGAAGCCCACGCCCTGCACCGTTCCCTCGATGCGCACCCGCAGCCGGCGGAGCGTGCCCGGTGGTGCCGCGCCGCTCATGCGTCCAATGGCCGAGCGACCATTTCGCGCAGCAGGTGATACACCGTCGCCTGGGCTTCCTGGATCCGCGGAATGTGCTCGGATTCGCTGATGATCACGTGATCCGCCAGCGCCTCGGACGCGATGCGTCCACCGTCGTAGCCGACCAGCGCGATGGTGACCAGCCGTCGGCGGCGCGCTTCGTCGAGCGCCGCGATCACATTGGTCGAATTGCCGCTGGTCGACAGCGCCAGGACCACGTCGTGCTCGCCGGCATAGGCGATGATCTGCCGCCGGAAGATCGCGTCGACGCCGATATCGTTCGCCAGCGCGGTGATGATCCCGCTGTCCAGCGTCAGGTCGAGCGCCGGATACGGCGACCAGCCGTGCGTCGCGCCGCAGAAGTCCGCGACCACGTCGCTGGCGTCGGTGGCCGACCCGCCGTTGCCCAGCGCGAGCAGTACACCGCCGCGGGTTGCGGCCGTCCGCATCGCGGCCGCCGCCGCCAGCATGGTGTCGAGGTTCCGTGCGACGGTCCGCTCGCGCAATGTCGCAACGTCATCGGCCTTCATGACCGCGGAGCGGCGCACGTCGTCGAGCGCCGCGTCGGTGTCATGCGCCTGGCGCTGCAGGAACGGATAGAGAAATCCCGCCTGGCCCGCACTGGATGCTTCGGCGGGATCGCCGCGTTCAGTGCTCTGGTGATCGAGAAAGACGTGCACCAGTTCCCACAGCACGTGATAGAGCGTCTCGGTGATTTCCTGCCGGATGAACGGATCGTCGGCGGGCACCACGAACGGCCAGCGCGCGGCGGCGGACGGACAGCCGATGGTGAGGCCGCCGCGCGCACCGGCCATCGTGACGGCGCGTCCGGTGGCGTCGTCAGCGCCGAAGGCGATGACGATGTCCTGCGGCCGCGCCATCAGCGCCGTCTGCGCGTCGACCGCGCCACCCTCGGCCGTGATCGCCAGGGCCGGCAGCGCGCGCTTGCCGACAATCACCGGATGGACGAACTCCACCGCGACGTGCCGGGCATCGGAGCGATCGGCGGGACTGGCGCCCAGGGCCAGCAGCCGTCCGCCGGCGCGAAACCGGCCGGCCATCTCGCGACAGAGATGGGCGATCCGGTCGGCCTCCTGCGCAAAGAACTGCTGGTTGGCGTGCCGGCGCTGCCGCATCGCCGGCGGCAGCCATGACGGGGTGGCCGTCACACGGGGACGGTGCGCGCGGCCACCCGGTGGCGCAGCCAGTCGCGCCACGCGTCCATGCCCTCGCCCGTCCGGGCACTGACCAGCAGCACTTCTGCGCCCGGCCGGACCGCTTCGATGTTGCGCCGCAGTTCGGCGAGGTCGAAATCGAGGTGCGGGAGGAGGTCGATCTTGTTGATCAGGATCAGGTCGCAGGTCCGGAACATCAGCGGATACTTGCACGGCTTGTCTTCGCCTTCGGTCACCGACGTCACCATCACCCGGGCGTCCTCGCCGACCCGGAATTCCGCCGGACAGACCAGGTTCCCCACGTTTTCGATGATCAGCAGATCGATCTCGTCGAGCGGCAGTTGCGGCAGCGCCGACCGCACCATGTTGGCGTCGAGATGGCACTCGCCGCCAAACCCGTTGCCGGTGTTGAGCTGGACCACCGGCACGTGCTTGCGCGCCAGCCGCGCCGCGTCGTAGCTCCCCTGGATGTCGCCCTCGAGCACGCCTACGCGCACGCCCTCGAGATCGGCCACGCTCCGTTCCAGCAGCGTGGTCTTCCCGGCCCCGGGCGCACTCATGAAGTTGATCACCGTCACATGGTGACGGTCAAAGTCATCACGGTTGGCGCGCGCGATGGTGTGATTGGCGTCGAGGGCATCCTCGACCACCTTGACGCGTACGACGTGCATGTCAGTCCCGGTGTTGAGAGCCGTGCGCGGCGTGATGCCGCGTCACATCGCGTCCATCTTCAGGTACCGATACAGCTCGTGCCGCATCGCGAACAGCATGATCAGAAACACCAGGACGACCAGCGCCACGATCCCGACCGGGATCCACCACCATGCAATCATGTGTGCACCTCCATGCAGAATTCTTCGAGCAGGGCATCCACCAGCGCCACCGCGTTGTCCACCGCCCGCGTCACCACGTCGCTGAGTCCCACGGTCACGTCATCCAGGTCACCGATGATCGCCGGCTCGCAGACCACCACCAGCAGCTTGCGCGGCATCGGACCCAGGGCCTGCGCCAGCGCCAGCACCTTGACCGGATCCATCCCGTGCGTGTCGACCGCCGGCAGCGCCACGAGTTGCGCGGCGTCCAGCGCAACGACGGTGCCGGGCACCTCGCCACGCGGCGCCGCGTCCACCAGGATCGCGACGTCGTAACGCGCCAGCGCATAAGCCAGGTCCATGCCGCGAATGCCATAGTCGACCACGTCGACGCCAGGCCGGGGTGCCGCCGCGATGAGCCGTTCCGCAACCGCCACCCCGAATCCGTCGTCACCCAGAAAGACGTTGCCGATCCCGGCCACCAGCACGCGGGGCGCGCTCGGCGGCCGCGCTTCGTCGTCGCTCAGGCCTTCAACTTCGTCGCAGCGGAAGAAGAAGCGGTGCCCGGGCATCCGCAGGTCGCGGAAGTCGCGCGCCGGATCGTCGTCGATGCTCACCACCAGGTGCGTCGATCCGTCCATGTCGAGTTCGATCGATTCGACCGTGGCGACGCGTCCAGCGAGCGCAAGATCGAACGCATCGCGCCCCCCGCGCGGCCGCAGCCGCACCCGGCTGCCGCGAATCACCGCGCGGTCGCCCACCATCACCTGGCGCGGCGTGATCCCGTTGAGGGACTCCCACGCGTCCTTCATCGACGGAGCACCTGCAGGTCACGGATGGTACCATGCAGCCGCATCAGGTCCTCGACGGTCATGGCCTCGGTGCGCTCCAGGATCGCACGGGCGCGCGGATCCGACGCGCGCATCTCGGCCTTCTCGTCGTCGGTCATGCCGAGGATGTTGAGCGTGAGCAGTTGATCGACTTCGCCGCCATCGAACAGGTCGCCCGGGCTCTCGGGCGCCACGCGCGGATATTCCTCCAGCATGATCGCCGCGGCAAGCACGGTGCTGCGGTCGGGCGCCTCGCCCACCAGCACCGGCCAGAGCTGCTGCTGTTCGCAATCGGCGGCGCGCGAATCGAGCGGCGAAACGAAGCGCCCGTGCTCGACGTGCAGCACGAGATGCGTCGAGCAGCACGCATGCTCCAATGCCTGCGCGCGGGTATCGCCGTTGCTCGGCGTCGTGTTGGTCACGCGCACCGTCAGGCGCTGCAACCCCGGCTCCGCCTCGCGCACGTCCACATCCAGGCAACCCTGCAACGTGTTCCACTGGTGCTCGATCGCGCCACCCGCGAGAATTTCGCGGCTGCTCCCGCCGGGAATGGCAAACTCACCCGCGCGATGCACCTCGCGTTCGGTCGCCTCTTCCCAGGACAGGTATTCGGTGCCGTCGATCGTGAGGCGATCCACGGGCGCACCGTCTCCGTCGAGGATCTGCCGGCGGACAACCTGCAGAAAGCGCAGCGTGACCACGACGTCGACATCGCGGCCGCCTTCGATCAGGCATTGCGTCTGAATCATGGATCGCTCGTCGGGATGCACTGCCGTCCACGATGGCGGCAACACGCAGCCAAACGTCCATCGCTGCTGATTCTTGACCGCCGAGCGACGGTACGGCCACAGCAGATAGCCCTCGTAGAGCACGGCGTCGGCGATCTTCCGGATCACGTCGCTCATGTCGGCGGTCCGGCGAGCAGCGTATCGATGGCCGCTTCCCACGTCGGAGCAGCATGCTGCGCGCGGTAACGTTGCAGACGCTCGAAGGTCGGCTGCGGCAACCGGATCCAGGCGCTGCCCGGAAAATGCAGGTCCATCGCGTCGCGCCAGGCGGTGAGCAGCAACTGACAGCGCGCTTCCTTGTCCCAGGGGATCATCGCCGCCTGCAGCAGCCCGGCGGGGTCGTGGTAGAACATCGTGCCGCTGAACAGCAGGTCGACCGGGATGTGGCCGCCGTCGAGCGCCTGGAGATAGTGGGCACTGGCCACTTCGAGGTCGTACGTGAGCGGGACGATCACGTCGACCGTCGTGCTGCCGCTGAACGAGGTGACCACGGTGGTGACGTTGGCCCAGTGCAGCGAACGGACGCTGCGCGACCACTGATCGCCCACGCCGAAGAGGCCGGCGAGCCGCTGCCGTTCCACGTCGGTATAGCGCCGGCCGCCGGCCGCCACGCGCAACTGCACCTGGAGCGACACCGACTCGATGCTGCCCCCGTCCGGGCGGGTGATGTTCACCCGGAACGCCAGCGATGGCACCACACTCTCGCGTACCACCTCGACGCGCTCGACCGAGAACATCAGGTCGGGCGCCTGTGCCGGCAGGTCGCGCGTCGAACCGGTCACCAACGCTCCGGCCGCCGGCTCAGGCCGGCGACAGGTTGGGCATGCGCGGATCGATCGCCTCCTGCGCATCCGGATTGATGCCGGTCGAGCGCCGCGCCGTGGACGTGCCGTTGGCGAGATGGCCGTCGCTGTCCTGATAATGGCCCTTGGCGTTCCCCTCGTTGATCCCCCGTACATGGCTCGGCGTATCGTGCTTTGCCATGGCCTTGCCCGTCTTGACGTGGTCCATGATGTCCTCCCGGGTAATGCTGACGGCACGGGCCGTCAGGTCCTCGAAGAATGCCGCGATCTCCCGCCACACTTCCTTGCCGCCGGTAAAGCCCTTCCATCGCGTGCGAATGGTGCCGACCAGCCGATAGCAATCGTCGATCGGCACGATGAAGTGCTGCCGCGCCCCCTGCGCACGATACACCAGCAACGCCTCGACGTCGGGCAGCACGGTGCCCAGTACCGGATTGGCCCGCACCAGGTCGGTCCAGCTTTCCAGCGAGAGCGCCGACTCGGCGGCGCCCAGTGCGCCGGGGTACATCGCGACGACTCGTCCGGCCGCGCTGCTGTAGGTGAAGAAGGCGACGTCGACCGGAATGCGGAATTCCTCCCAGCGCACGTCGTCGAGATCAGCGTCGGCGACCCGCAGGCGGCGTTCGGGAATCAGCCGGTAGTGACGCCCGCCGGCCGCGGCCGAATCGAACAGGATCCGGCACGCCGTGCACACACAGAGCAGGTCGCGCGAATCGAGATCGAGCAGATGCCGATGGGCCTGCGGAATCGGCCGCGCGCACAACTCGCAGTGCTCGTCGTCCGACGTCGGTTCGGCCGCGGCAATCGGCGTTCGGCGCGCAAAGCGTTCCAGGCCCGGCGTGTCGAGCGTCATGCCGCCCCGCTGTGCACCGGTCGCGGGGTGATCTGCAGCAGCGTCGGTGGTTCGATCCCGTGCACCATCAGCAGATGCGAGATCAGCTCATCCTGCCGGGGATCCGTGCCATGGATCAGCCGGGCCAGCGCCTCGCCATACAGGTCGACCAGTACCTGCACCACGTCGGCGACCGCAGGATCATCTCCCGCGGTCTCCAGCAGCGTTTCGAGCCGCGCGACCTGCTCGCGCACTTCGGTGTCGGTCATCCGTGCTGCGCACCGAACATCGGCGAATGCACGCGCCGGATCTCGTGGCCGCCGCCGAGATACATGTGCACGCCGCATGGCAGACAGGGATCGAACGACCGCACCGCACGCATGATGTCGATGCCCTTGAAATCGGCCTGCCCGTTTTCCTCGAAGATCGGCATGTCGGCCACCGCATCCTCGTAGGGACCGGGCGTGCCGTAGATGTCGCGCGGCGACCCGTTCCATGGCGTCGGCGGATACGGATGGTAGTTCGCGATCTTCTTGTCCTTGATCACGAGGTGGTGCGACAACACGCCTCGCACCGCTTCGTGGAAGCCGCAGCCGATCGCCTCGTCGGGCACCTCGAAGTCGGTGAAGACCCGCGTCTGGCCGGACCGCACCAGGTCGAGACCTTCATCGACGTACTGCAGCGCCATCGCGGCCGCGTAGGCCACGAAGTAGACCCGGGCGCGATCGCGTTCGAGCGCGTTCGACCACTGCGGCACCTTCCACTCGAGCGTCATTTCCTTGGTATTGGGCGTTGCCGGCAGCGTGATCCGCACGCTGGTGCCGGTGGCCTTGATGTACTTCTCGTTGACCAGCCCCGACAACGCGGTACTCCAGAGGCGCGCCAGCGCGCCGCCGCCGGTGTCGAGCGCGAGGTGCTGGCCCTGATGCAGCCAGCGCGGACTCATCACCCACGAATACTTGCCCCCTTCGATGTCCCGCTTCTGCGGGTGCGGCAGCGTGGTCTGATTCCACGGGTGGTTGCGATCGATCGGATTCCCGAGCGGATCCTTCTCGACAAACGTGGTCTCGTTCTCCCAGCTGTCGTAATACGAGGAGCCGAGCAGGATGCGCATGTTGACGTTGATGTCGACCAGCGAATTGGTGACCAGCTTGCCGTCGACGACGACGCCCGGCGTCACCTTCATCGCGCGACCCCACTCCGCCATGTGCTCGTACTTGTAGTCGCACACGGCCGGATCCTGGAACGAGCCCCAGCAACCCAGCAGGATGCGGCGCCGGCCGACTTCCTCGTACCCGGGCAGCGCCTGATAGAAGAAATCGAACACGTCGTCGTTCATCGCGACCGATTTCTTGATGAAATCGAGGCAGCGCAGCAGCCGCACCAGGTAGTCGCTGAAGAGCGTGGGGGTGGCGACCGTGCCCACGCCGCCCGGATACAGCGTCGACGGGTGGACGTGGCGACCTTCCATGAGACAGAACATCTCGCGGGTCACCCGCGACACCTTGAGCGCCTCGAGGTACGTGGCGCCCGTGAACGGGTTGAACGACGTCATGATGTCGCCGATGGTGCGGTACCCATGCAGGTCGGCGTGCGGGGCCGGCGTGCGCTGCGCCTTCTCCCACACGCTGGGGTTGGTCTCCCGCACCAGCTGTTCGCAGAAGTCCACGAACACCAGGTTGTCCTGGAAGATGGTGTGGTCGAAGATGTACTCGGCGGCCTCACCCAGGTTGATGATCGTCTCGGCGAGCGGCGGGGGCTTGATGCCGTACGCCATGTTCTGCGCGTAGATCGAACAGGTGGTGTGGTTGTCGCCGCAGATGCCGCAGATCCGCGACGTGATGAAGCCGGCGTCGCGCGGATCCTTGCCCTTCATGAACACGCTGTATCCGCGGAAGAGCGACGACGTCGAGTGGCACTCGACCACCCGCTTCTTCGCGAAATCGATCTTGGTATAGATGCCGAGGTTGCCGACGATGCGGGTGATCGGATCCCACGACATCGACACCAGATTCCCCGCCTGGGGTGCTACCTGCTCGCGAACCGCCGTCATGTCACGCCTCTCTCGTTCAAAGACCGGATCTTATTTCGCGGACCAGCGCGGATCGGCGCCCGTCGTGAGTTCGGGACGATTGTGCCGCCACTTGGGTTCCTTGTTCACCGTGCGGTTGGTGATGCCACGCAGCATGCGGATCACCGGGCCGTACACGCCGGTGAGGGCCGTGGACACGGCGCCGCCGGGCGGCTGATCCATGAACGGCATGAACTTGTCCGGGAAGCCCGGCATGGTGCAGCCGATGCAGATGCCGCCGACGTTGGGACATCCGCCGACGCCGTTCATCCAGCCGCGCTTGGGCACGTTGCAGTTCACCACCGGACCCCAGCATCCCACCTTGACGAGGCATTTGGGCGAGTTGTAGTCATGGGCAAAGTCGCCCTGCTCGTAATAGGCTGCGCGATCGCAACCCTCGTGCACCGTCTTGCCGAAGATCCACTGCGGGCGCAATTCCTTGTCGAGCGGAATCACCGGCGCGCGTCCGGCCGCCATGTAGAGACACCAGAGCAGCGTCTCCATGAAATTCTCCGGCTGCACCGGACAGCCGGGCACGTTGACCACGGGCAATCCCGCCGCCGTCTTGAAGTCCTTGCCGAGATAGTCGACCAGGCCCATGGCGCCGGTCGGGTTCCCGGCCATCGCGTGAATGCCACCGTAGGTCGCGCACGTCCCGGCCGCGACCGTCGCCCACGATTTGGGCGCCAACCAGTCGATCCACTGATTCACGGTGATCGGCTCGCCGGTCTTGGGATCGTTGCCCATCGAGGTCCAGTAGCCACCATTCTCGATGATCTTCTGGTTGGGGATCGATCCCTCGACGACGAAGATGAACGGCATGCCGAGCGTGCCGTCGCGCGCCTGGAAGAACGGCTTCATGAACTCGTCGCCGCCCAGCGTCGGCGACAGCACCTTGTTGTGCAGGTGCACCTTGGGCAGGCCGGGAATCGCACCGGTGACGACGTCTTCGAGCGACGGCTGCGACGACGCGGTGATCGACACCGAATCGCCGTCGCAACTGAGCCCCTCGGAGGTCCAGAGAATGGCGACTTCCTTCACGCCGGGAGCATTGATGATGGGTTGAGGATGCTGTGCCTGCTTGGCCATGATTGCCTCTCTTCAGACGGTGGCGACGGCTTCCAGCTCGAGTGCGTCGACCGACAATTCTTCTCCGCGGACCACTTCGACATCCAGCCCGCCGCAGGCTCCGCATGCCAGCGGAAAGCCGGGGACCTCGCTGTCGGCGCCGCATCGCGTGCAGCGCACCACGGCAGCGACCTCCTCGATCACCAGCGCCGCGCCCTCCACCGGTGTCCCCACCGCCACGAGGTCGAACGCGAACGTCAGCGCGGCGGGCACTACCTGCCGCAGGTACCCCACACGCAACTCGACGCGCAATACCCGACGGACTCCGGCGTGCCGCGTCGCGATCTGCACGATCGAATCGGCGATCGACAGTTCATGCATGGTCAGCAGATCCGCGGCAACGGGTCGCCGACCAGCAGGTCCATCACGCGCTTGCCGCCAAACGCTGTTTCGACCAGCACCATGCCGGTGGGCTCGGTGTGCACCGCCCCGATATCCGCGGCCGCGTCACAGCCGGGGACGGCGCGCAACGCCGCCAAGGCCGCTGCCGCGCGATCGGCAGCGACCACCGCGACCAGCTTGCCCTCGTTCGCGACGTACAACGGGTCGATACCAAGGATCTCGCACGCCCCGCTCACGGCCGGTGCAATCGGGATGTCGCGTTCGCGGACCAGCATCGCAACGGATGACGCGCGAGCGAGTTCATTGAGCACCGATGCCACGCCGCCGCGCGTCGCGTCGCGCATGCACCGCAGCGACGACCCGGCCGACTCCATCAACGCGTCCGCCGCCGGCCAGAGCGAGCAGGTATCCGACTCGATGCCGCCATCGAGTTCGAATTCGCCCCGGGCGAGCATGATCGCGGTGCCGTGCTCGCCGATCCGTCCCGACACGAGGATCCGGTCGCCTGGGCGGAGCGACGCGGGCGACAACTGCGCCCGCGGGTCGATGCGGCCAATCCCGGTGGTGCAGATGTACATCGCGTCGGCGTGGCCCCGTTCGACCACCTTGGTGTCGCCCGCAATGATCGACACACCGGCCGCGGCCGCCGCCCGCGCGATCGCGGCCACTTCGTGCTCGAGATCCTCGGTCGCCAGGCCTTCCTCGAGCACCAGCGACAGCGTCAGCGCCAGCGGGCGTGCACCGGCCACGGCGAGATCGTTCACCGTGCCGTTGACGGCCAGGTCGCCGATCGATCCGCCGGGGAAGCGGATCGGCTTGACGACGAAGCTGTCGGTGGTGACGGCGAGACTGACGCCGTCGACCTGCAGTCGCGCCGCATCATCGAGTTGCGCCAGCGTGGCGGACGCGAAGGCCGGGACCAGCAGGCCTTCGACCAGGCTGCGCGTCGCCTTGCCACCGGCACCGTGAGCCATGGTGATCCGGTCGTCGCGAAAACGGATCTGCCGTGCACGCGCGGCTTCGATCCGGTCGAGCACCTGCTGCTCGCGCTGATCGACGTCGCCTGGGGAGCGCACGGCGGTCACACGACTTCCCGCTGGCGCGCGATCCGGCCGTAGTTGTAATACGCCGCGCACGCCCCTTCACTCGACACCATGCAGGTGCCGATCGGTCGCTCCGGCGTGCAGGCCGTCCCGAACACCTTGCACTCCCACGGCTTGATGACACCCTTGAGCACTTCGCCGCACTGACACGCCTTGGGATCGGCGACCCGCACGCCCGGCACCGGATAGCGCTGCTCGGCGTCGAAATCGGCATACGCCGGCGACAACTGCAGGCCGCTGTGCGAGATGAAGCCCAGGCCGCGCCATTCGAAATGCGGCCGCAGCGCAAAAACTTCCTGCATCACCTCGAGGGCTCGGGTGTTGCCGTCATACGGCACGACGCGCGTGTACTGGTTCTCGATTTCGCAGCGGCCGTCGGTCAGCTGCTGCAGCACCTGCGCCACCGACTGCAGCACGTCGACCGGCTCGAATCCCGAAATCACCACCGGCTTGCCGTAGTCGCGCGGAATGAATTCGAATGGTCGCGCACCGACCACGGTGCACACATGGCCAGGACCGATGAAGCCATCCAGCCGCAGGTCCGGCGACTCCAGCAGCGCCCGGAGGGGCGGGACAATGGTGACGTGATTGCAGAAGCATGAGAAGTTGCGCAGCCCCTCGGCGCGCGCCCGCTTGAGCGTCAGCGCCGTCGAGGGCGCCGTCGTCTCGAATCCGATGGCAAAGAAGACCACCTCGCGATCGGGGTGCTGCCGCGCCAGCCGCAGCGCATCGAGCGGCGAATACACCATGCGGACATCGGCGCCCTGCGCCTTGGCGTCAAGCAGCGTGCCCCGCGAGCCCGGCACGCGCATCATGTCACCAAAGCAGGTGAAGATCACGCCGGGGCGGCGCGCCATGTCGATCGCGTCGTCGACGCGCCCCATCGGGATGACGCACACCGGGCACCCGGGCCCGTGCACCAGTTCGACGTTGGCGGGCAGCAGGTCGTCGATGCCGTACTTGTAGATCGAATGGGTGTGGCCGCCGCAGACTTCCATCACCTTGTAATGCCGACCCGGCTCGACCATCGTCACGATCTGCGCTGCCAGCTTGCGGCCCAGTTCGGCGTCGCGGAACTCGTCGACGAATTTCATCGGGCGGCCGCGTCCAGGCGGGCGAGCGCGACACCCGCATGCACCAGCAGCCGATCGCCGGCCGCGACCGGTTCGACCAGGGCGGCATCGACGCCGTGCAACGTGGCGTCGGGCTTCGCATCGGCGACGCACCAGACCACCCCGGCTTCGTCGCCCGGTCCGATCACTCGCATCACGATCCCCTCGTCCGAGCAGGTGATGCAGTGCCCGTCCAGGGCCCCGCACGCCGGCGCGAGGGGATCGGTCATTCGATCGCGCTCGCCTTCAGTTCTTCGAGTTCGGTGTCGTAAGCGGCGCCCATCTGCTCCAGCAGCGCGAGCGTCGCCTGGGCTTCGTGCTCGTCGACCCGTGACAGCGCGAAGCCGACGTGGATCAGCACCCAGTCTCCCGGGGCGATGTCGTCGAGGAGTCCGACGTTGACGACGCGCTGCACCCCCGCGACGTCGACGCGGGCGAGTTGATTGACGGGGTCCGTGATTTCAGTGACGCGGCCCGGAATTGCCAAGCACACGTGGGACCATCCTCATCGCAGGGGCACCAAAACAAGGTAACGCTTCCCGCGCCGCTCAAACGCGCACCTGCAACCGAAGCACCGCGTCGTAGAGTGGAACGACGGGCACCCTTGCTGCCAAGGGTACCGCTGCGGAACGGCGGCAGCCCATTAAAGACGCGTCATCGGCCGGTGCACCGCCGATGACGCCTGTCCGCCGCAAGTCAACACAGCCCATTCAGGCCGAGGCGACCGTCTCGGGGCGCTTGCGCCCATTGGCGAGGTACGCAATCAGGAAGCAGGCACTGGCTCCGCTCACGGCGAGTCGTGCCGCCACGGTCGATCCGCTCGACGAGACCAGGCCCTCGATCGTGCCGGCGACGAGCAGCAGGACGACCACAGCGCCGACCATCCGGATGGCGCGCCGGCCGGCGACCACCAGCGCATCACGCCGCGGCAGGTCTCCCGGCGCAATCACCGCTCGGCCCAGCAGGAATCCCGCTGCCCCGGCAACGCAGATGGCGAACAACTCCAGGACGCTGTGCCCGATGATAAAAGTCCACAGGTAACCCGACAGGTGCCGGTCGGCGAAGTATCCGGAGATCGCGCCGAGTTGCAGACCGTTGTAGGCCAACGCGACGAGGGACCCCACGCCCAGCACGATTCCCGACGCGAAGCAGTTGAACGCCACGTGCACGTTGTTGGTGATGATGACGGCCGCGAGAAAGGGCCGACGTGCCGCGGTTTCCTCGACGTAGCCCAATCCCTGGGCCTCGCGTGCGGCGCCGGCGTCGGCGCGTTCGAGCATGACTTCGGGCAGCAGCTGCGGTGCCAGTGCGGGGCGCGCACGCAGCAGCGCGTACCCGCCGAGCGCCGGCAGCATCAGCACGGCGACGGCGAGCGCGACGTAATAGCGCGCGTCGAGCACGGCGCCGGGGCACTCGCGCGAAATGAACTGCCACGCGCGCCGCGCCGTGTGTCGATGGGCGCGGTACAACGCGTTGTGGCCCGCCGCCACCAGTCGCTCGAGCGCGACGATCACGCTGTCGTTGGCGTGATACGTCCGGGCCCGCGCCAGATCGGCGGCCACCTCGCGGTAGCGCGCGGCGAAATCCGGCAGCTCGGCCGCGCTCAGCGCGTCGAGCCCATCGTGATCGACGCGTTGCGCCAGATCCTGAAAGGCGCGCCAGCGGGCCTGCTTGCGTGCGATGAATCGCTCAGCCACCGAATGCGTCGTGCGCGTTTCGACGACGCCACCGAACCGACCGCTGCGGCGAGTCGACTCCGCCTGGTGCAGCCCGACGATGAACTGGTACTCGTCGTTCGACGGCACGCCGTGCTCGGCAAGCCGCAACGCGATGTCGTGCGCAAATCGCTGGCGCACCGGTTCCGGCAGCGACGCGGCCCGCCCCACGAATTCGTGCAGTAACTGAAAATCGTCGTCGGCGAGCTGGGGCGGGCCCGCGGCCGCCGGACCCGGTGCGCCAGCGACCTCGCTGAACGTTGCGGCCTCGACCGGGTGGTCGCGGACCACCAGCGTTCCCGCCACCAGGTCGCCAAGACGCCGGGCTTTGCGATCGAACGCGATGAGGATCAGTCCGATCATCCCGATCAGGTCGATCCAGAGCAGCAGGTTGCGCACTGCCGCATCGCCGAACGTGATGCCGTGCCCGGTGTCACGGATCACGCGGATTCCGGCGCGGCGCTTGCCCGGCGTCTGGCCGTTGTTGAACGCTTCGAACAGCGCGAAATAGCCGAAGTTCAGCACGAAGAACGCGACGATGGCGACCAGCTCGACCCAGCTGCCCAGGCCGCGGAGCAACGCCGCCACAATGAGCAGCGTGATCCCCATCGCGGCGATGATGGTCCAGTCGGCGAGCGCCGCCAACGTGCGGCTTCCGACCCCTGCCACCTCGTAATCGAGCACGACGTGTTCGGGCGTCTCGACTTCAACGTGCTGGCGGAAATCCGTGGACGATGGCAGCGGCGCGATCTCCGGCGGAGGATGCGGGAAACCCGGTTCGGCGGTAATGTACGGTCACCGCGCTTCCACCGCCTGCATCCCGGGAGACCCGCATGACCGCTCCGGTGCTTCGACCGCTCAGTCTTGGCGAAGTGCTCGACACGGGCTTCGGCCTGTACCGCGCCCTGTTCGTGCCGCTGGTGATCATCACCGTGGTCTGTCGCGTGCTGCCCACCCTGCTCGGGGTTTTCATTACCACCAGCGGCGGGGTGTTGCTGCATCCGTGGCTGTGGATTGCCCAGTTCCTGCTGGCCATCGTGACCTCCGCGTTCGGCGTGGCCGCCGTGACGTACGTGGTGTCCGGCCACTACCTCGGCCAGGACGTCAGCGCCAACGTCGCGCTGCGCCAGGCGGCGGCGTTGATCGGCCGGCTCGTGCTCCTCGGGTTCTTTCAGGGCGTGGTGGTCGTGGTCGGCTTCATCTTGCTGATCATTCCCGGATTCATCTTCGCCGCCGGTCTGGCGCTCAGCACGGTCGCGCTGGTGATCGAGGGTCTCGCGCCGACCGCCGCGATGGACCGGTCATGGAAACTCACCCGCGGATTCCGGGGCAAGGTGTTGCTGACGCTGTTCGTGGCGTCGTTGCTGTTCATCATTCCCGTCCTCGTCCTGGCCGTCATCGGGGGAATCGGGTCGGCGTTCGGCGCGATCTCGCCCGTGGTGATTCAAGTCATCACCGCCGTGCTGCAGGTGTTCATCTTTCCGTTCATGTACGCAGTCATCACGGTGTTGTACTACGACCTGCGCGTACGCAAGGAAGGATTCGACCTCGACCTGCTTGCGGCGGCGACGACCACGGCGTGATCGCACCGCAGCAGCTTCCCGCCGCCGATTCGCTTCGCCGGGTGCTGCGATCGGTTTTCGCCGGACCGGATTATCGCTGGAGCCGGCGCGCGGATCCGCTCGCCACGCTCAAGCTGTGGTGGGCGGCACTGGCGCGCTGGTGGCAGGACCTTCATGGCGCAAGCTCGATCGCCGCGTGGGTCGTCGTGGGCATCGTCGTATTGGCATTGGTGGCGATCACCGCCCACACGATCTGGACCTTCAGCCGGGCCTTCCGCCGGGCGCCGCCCAGCCCGCTCGATGTCGGCGTGGCGCCGGCCCGTCGCGACCAGGCGTGGTACCGGTCCCAGGCGGATCGACTCGCCACTGCCGGGCGCTACGCCGAGGCGATGCAGGCCGATTTCATCGCGCTGATCCTGGCCCTCGACACGCGCGACGTCGTGCGCTTCCATCCCAGCAAGACGCCCGGCGAGTATGCCGGCGAAGCGCGGCTCGAGGGCGTCGCGCGCGCCGACTTCCGCGACCTGGTGCGGCGGTTGTACGCCTGCGTGTTCGGGCGCGTCGGCTGCGGACCGGGCGAGTTCGCCGACTGGCGCGCGCGCATCGCGGCGGAGCGGTATGCGCCAGCGGACTGAGGCCATCGTTGCCGTCGCCGTGCTGGTGGTACTCGCGATCATCGCCGGCGTGATCGGGCACGCGAGTGCCGGCCCCCAATTCGACACCAACCAGAATCCATCGACCTATCTCGCGGACCCCGGCGGCACGCGCGCACTCTTCGATGCGCTGCGCCGCCTGGGCGTCGACGCCCGGCGGTTCCGCGGCCGGCCGACGCAACTGGCTCACCTCGCCGACAGCACGGACCAGGCGTACGCGCTGCTGGCGCCCAGCGCGCCGCTCACGTCCCCCGAGAAACGCGCCGTGCTGCAGTTCGGCAAGTCGGCCGACCTGGTGCTCGCCGGACTGACGACATCCCCCTTGATGCGCTGCTTCGGGTACCGGGTCGCACCGCACCTGCTCGAGGCGATCCCCGTCACCGGCACCGGCACGCCGGCGCTGAGCGTGGGCGCCGTGCTGCTGGCCACCCACGATTCGACCTACGGCGATTCCTCGCGCGT
This sequence comes from uncultured Gemmatimonadales bacterium, assembly GCA_963796635.1. GTDB lineage: Bacteria > Gemmatimonadota > Gemmatimonadetes > Gemmatimonadales > GWC2-71-9 > Palsa-1233. Next base: position 91,326 of record CAWCMH010000001.1, on the reverse strand, counting down.
GTTCGACGTGGCGCCGTTCACGTGCAAGGTGTCCCCGCACCTGCATCCCGTCACGCTGCTGGCATCGGACCGCGGCGCCGTCGCCGTGCGCATCGACAGCGCGATCGGTGTCCACGCCGTGATTCTGGTGTCCGACGTGGCGGTGTTCCGCAATCTCACGCTCCGCACCAGTCCGGCCGGCGTGTTTGCGTTGCAGCTGCTGGTGCCGTATCGCCGGGTGATCTTTGACGAGTACCACCATGGCTACGGACCGTCCGGCTCGCTCGTCGCGGCCACGCTCGCGTGGAGCCGCGAATCGCCCTGGGGCTGGATGGTGTGGCAACTCGCCGCCGTCGGATTGCTCGCCTTGCTGTGCGGCGCGATCCGGTTCGGTCCGGCCATTCCGGTGATCGTGCGCCGGCGCCGATCGCCGCTCGAACACGTCGGCGCGCTCGCCACCGCGTTGAACGCGGCCCACGGGCACGATCAGGCGATTGCGGCGATCGTCCGCGGCCTGCGGCGACGGCTCGCCCCACCCCTGCTGCGCAGTGGGGGCGACTGGCGTGATTGGCTCCGGCGACTCGACCGTCGCGCCGTGACCCCGGCACAGCGCGACGCGCTCGACACATTGCGCGGACTGACCACCCCCGGCCAACCCGCCGCAAGCGTGTTGCGCTCGGCCCAAACCGTGGAGGATATCTGGCACACCTTGAGTCGCTGACGCCCGACGATGTCCGCATGCACGCCGATGCGGCGAATGCTGTCCTGCTGGAATTGCAGCGCGTTGTGCTGGGCCAGGACGCGGCACTGCGCGAAGCGCTGCTCGCGCTGATGGCACGGGGACACGTACTGCTCGAAGGCCCGCCCGGGACCGCCAAGACCTTGCTGGTGCGCGCACTCAACTGCGCCATGGGCCTGGAGTTCCGGCGCATCCAGTTCACGCCCGACCTGATGCCATCCGACATCACCGGCGTGAGCGTGCTGGCCGACGGCAGTCGCTTCGCCTTTCGCCCCGGCCCACTGTTCGCCGACCTGGTGCTCGCCGACGAAATCAACCGCGCACCGGCCAAGACGCAGGCCGCACTGCTCGAGGCGATGGAGGAACGCAGCGCCACCGTCGACGGCGTGAGTCACCCGATGAGTCCGAGCTTCACGGTGTTCGCCACCCAGAACCCGATCGAATTCGAGGGCACCTATCCGTTGCCCGAGGCGGAACTCGACCGGTTCCTGATCAAGACGCAGCTGGCGTATCCCGACAGCAGTACGGAAACGCTGGTGCTCGCGCGCGTGCTCGAGGGATTTGAGTCGTCCGACGTCGCCACCTTCGGCATTCGGCCGGTGCTCGACGCCGGCGGGCTGGCCCGGGTGCGCGAGGCGGTGCGGCGGGTGCGGGTGGAACCGTCGCTCACCGGCTACATCACGGCGCTGGTGCATGCCACGCGAGATGCGCCGGCGTTGACCCTCGGCGCATCCCCGCGCGCCAGTGTCGCACTGCTCAAGCTGGCGCAGGCCGCGGCACTCCTCGACGGCCGCGACTACGTGATTCCCGACGACGTCAAGTCGCTCGCCGTCGCGGTGCTGCGGCACCGGGTGATCGTGGCCCCGGAACTGGAACTCGAGGGCGTTTCCGCTGACGATGCCATACTCACGCTGATCCAGCGCGTCGAAGCACCCCACGGATGATCCTGCCGACCACGCGCTGGTATGTCATGACGGCGGGTCTGGCACTTCTCGCACCGCTGTCGCTCTGGCTCCCCTCCGCGGCGACGGCGCTCTTCGTGCTCGACGCCGTGTGGGTGATCGCGTTCGTGGTCGACGCGGTGCGGATCGGCGACATCGACCTCACGACGTTTCCAGTTCGGCGCGACGCACCGCCCGCCTTTTCCGTGGGCCGCCCGCTGCCGGTGACGTACTGGTGGACCAATCCGACATCGTCCGTGCTGCACCTGCGCGTGCGCGAGGAAGTGCCCGCGCCGCTGCGCCTGCTGGCGCCGCGGCAGCGCGATATCGTGCTGCAGCCGGCCGTCGTGACGCGCGAGGTCCAGCCGTTTGATCCTTGGCGGCGCGGCAAGGTCGACGCGGGTCGCCTGGATCTCCGGCTGCGTGGGCGCTGGGGACTCGCGTGGCGACAGGGCACGCGTCACCTCGCGTGGCATGTGACGGTCTACCCGAACCTGCGGGCCGCAGCCCTGCGCGCACTGCCGCCCACCAGTCAGCGGCGGCGCGAGTTCGGCAACCGCGCCGTGCGCCATCGCGGCGAGGGACGCGCGTTCGAGAGTCTGCGCGAGTGGGTCGCCGGAGACGAGCAGCGATCCATCGACTGGAAAGCCACGGCGCGCCGCGGCAAGTTGATGAGCCGGCAGTACGAAGACGAGAGGCGGCAGACCGTCATGCTCGTGCTCGACGCCGGCCGCATGCTGACCGCCGAGATCGACGGCCGGGCCCGCCTCGAGGCCGCGATCGACGCGGCACTCGAGCTGGCGTACAGCGCCGTGCTCCATGACGACAACATCGGCCTGATGGTGTTTGCCGAACAGGTGCTGCAATACGTCGCGCCGGCGCGCGGGCGTCGGGCGCTGCGCCGCATCCTCGATGCACTGGCCGCCGTCGAGGGCCAGCTGGTCGAGCCCGATTATCCGGCAGCGTTTGCGTGGCTCGCCGTCCGCCATCGCAAGCGCGGGCTCACCGTGCTCTTCACCGACGTGATCGATCGGACCGCAAGCGATGCGCTGCTGGCGCAGCTGGGCGGCCTGCGCCCGCGACACCTGCCGCTCGCCGTCACGCTCCGCGATCCCGCGCTGGAGCGGCTCGCCGTCGCGCCCGCTCATGACCTCGATGACGCCTTCCGGCGTGCCGCCGCCGAAGAGCTGCTGGGCGCCCGCGAACTGGCTCTCGCCGAGCTGCGGGCGCGCGGCGTCATGGTGCTCGACGTGCTGCCCGCACGGGCGGCGCGCGCCGTCGTCGACCAGTACGAACAGCTCAAGCGGCGCGCGCTGGTGTAAGTTGCACCCTGCGCGATCGATCGCGCGGCACGACACACTCTGATCGGGACCCGGTTCGCCCATGCTTGACAGACTTCGTACGCTACGCGCGCGGCTCCTCGTCTGGATCACCGAGCTGCGCCAGCGCGAAGCCCAACTCGCCTTGATCCTCAGCCTCGTCATCGGGGCGGTCGTCGGTCTGGTCGTCGTCGCCTTCATCCTGCTCACCGGCCGGATCACCGAACACCTCTACCCCGCCGGTGGCCTGGGATTGCGCCGGATCCTGGTCCCGATCCTCGGCGCGCTGATCAGCGGCTACCTGCTGTACCGCTTCTTCCCGAATGCCCGCGGCAGCGGCATCCCGCAGACCAAGGCGGCGATGTACATCCGCGACGGCGAAATCACGCTGTACACCGCCGCCGGCAAGTTCCTCTGCTGCTCGATTTCCCTGGCCAGCGGCATCGCACTCGGGCGCGAGGGACCGTCGGTCCAGATCGGCGCCGGCCTCGCCTCGGTGCTGGCGCGCAAGCTCAATCTCAGCAAGGAACAGGTCAAGGCGCTGATTCCCGTGGGCGGCGCGGCCGCGCTGGCGGCGGCATTCAACACGCCCATCGCGGCGGTGCTCTTTTCCCTCGAGGAGATTGTCGGTGACCTGCATGCGCCGATGATCGGCTCCGTCGTGCTGGCGTCGGCCACATCGTGGATCATGCTGCACCTGCTGCTGGGCGACGAGCCGCTCTTTCACGTCGCGCCCTATCAGTTCGCCCATTTCAGCGAGCTCTTCTTCTACGCCATCCTCGGCGTCGTCGGCGGCCTCGGCTCGGCCGCCTTCACCCGTCTCCTCCTCGGATTGCGCCGGAAGTTCCTCGCCATGCCGCCCAAGACGCGCTGGCTCCAGCCGGTGGCTGGCGGTCTCACCGTCGGCCTCATGGGATTCTTCATCCCCGATGTGCTCGGCGTGGGATATCCTGTGGTGGAGCAGGTGCTCAGCGGCGGCATCGTGGTGCAGCTTGTCGTGTTGCTGGCCGTGCTCAAGATCATTGCCACGGCCGTGGCGTACGCCTCCGGCAATGCCGGCGGCATTTTCGGCCCCAGCCTGTTCATCGGGGCGATGCTCGGAGCGGCGGTCGGGCACGGGGCCCACGCGCTGGCGCCCATGCACACGGCCGGCGCCGGCGCCTACGCGCTGGTCGGCATGGGGGCCGTGTTCGCCGGGGTGGTCCGCGCGCCGATGACGTCGGTGATCATGATCTTCGAGATGACGCGCGACTACTCCATCATCGTGCCACTGATGGTCACCAACCTGATCGCGTTCTTCATCGCCCGTCAGCTGCAACGCGAGCCGATCTACGAAGCGCTCGCGCACCAGGACGGCATCCATCTGCCGGGCAGCGCCATGCGGGCCACGAACGCACACCTGCGCGTCAGTTCGGTGATGCATCCGGCCACCCTGCTGGTGCCGCCGACGGCGTCGATCAGTCAGGCGCTGGGCGTGGCGGAAAAACACGGCAGCGACTGGATCGTCGCGGCCGCGCCGGCCTATGCCCTGCTCGACCGCAGCGTGCTGGCGGCGGCAGTCGACCGGGGTGAGGGCGGACTCCCGCTGAGCACGCTGATCGATCCCAAACTGCGGCCGTTGTCGGAGTCGGAAATTGCCGCCACGCATGTCCATGCGGATCACCAGTTCGACCTGGCGCTGCAGCGCATGGGAATGTCCGGCCGCGAAGTGCTGCCGATCGTCAGCCGCGAAGACCTGTCCAGGATTCTCGGGCTCGTGACCCTGCGCGATGTCCTGCGGGGCTACGGGGTGACCGACGTGCGCCTGGACCCACTCCCGACCGCCGCGGTCGCCGAACCGGTGCGTCTGGCCGGCGCCTGAGACGTCTCCGGTAAGCACTCAACCGGAGCACGATCACATGACGCACAAATGGACGCTCGCGGCGCTGCCGCTCCTGCTGGCCGGCCTGGCATTGCCGGCACAGGCGCAGATTTCCGCCGACATCCATATTGGACCACCGCAACGGAGCTGGGGCCACGAGGTCCCGGTGGTCACCTATTCGTCCGAGCGGTTCGGTCCCTGGCGCAGCGCATACCGCCACTGGCACCTGGTTTCGGTGTATTACGCCAATGGACACTACTACCAGCACCGCATTCGGGGTGCCCGGCGGGTCGAGGTGTACCGGTCCGGGAACGCCTATTTCCTGCCACCGCAGGAACCCGGCTGGAACCATTTCGATCGCCGATACGACTACCGCTACGCTCCGCATGACGAGGACTACTCGCACGCGCCGCCGGACCGCGACGACCACCCGCCGCGCCCCCGTCAGGGCGGCCACTGATCGCCGCACCACCCATTCCACTCCCCTGACGGCTCCGCCGGCTTGTCGCTGCGGAGCCGTTGGCTTTGGCCGCCAGGCCGACCGTGGGGTCGCGCCCGGCGCGCCAGCGCAGTAGCTTACCTGTAGCAATCCCCAGGGAACAGACCCAGAATCCACATGCGGGCGTACTGGCAGCACGGTTGCTGCTGCCCCGCCGGCGTCAACCGAAGCACTACCTCAACCCGTCACTCCGTTTGGCCGGTCGCTCCCATCCAGGAACGGTTGGCATCCGGAAGAGAGGGCCATGACCGTCACCGCAATCGCCTTCCCCAAGCGGGGGGCAGAAGAGTTCGTCCGCGAACTCAAGGCCAGCGTGGCGCGTCACTTCGAGGCGTCCGGACGGTCGTGCAAGGCCGACTGGACCATGTGGGCCAAGACCGGCCTGCTCCTGACCATGGTGTTCGGCTCCTACGCCGCCATCCTGTCGAACCACTTCTCGCACCTCGAGATGCTCGGCTTCTGCCTCATCATGGGCGTCGGGATGGCGGGGGTCGGCTTCGGCATCTCGCACGATGCGCTGCACGGCGCTTATTCCTCGAACGCCACGGTCAACCGGATGCTCGGGCTGACGTTCGACCTCATGGGTGCCAACAGTTACATGTGGAAGTTGACCCACAACATCATTCACCACACCTACACCAACATCGAGGGCGTCGACGAAGACATCGACTTCGCCCCGTTCCTGCGGTTGTCACCCCATGGCAAGTGGCAGCGGCAGCACCGGTTCCAGCATCTCTACGCCTTTGCCACGTACAGCGTCGCGACGTTGTTCTGGGTGTTCGTCAAGGACTACAAGTACTTTCTCAAGCGCGACCTCGGCCCGTACCGGAGCAAGAAACATCCGCCGATGGAAATTGCGTTGTTGATCGCCGCCAAGCTGGTGCACTACAGCTGGACGATCGTCATTCCGCTGGTGGTGCTGCACCTCGCGTGGTGGCAATTCCTGATCGGCTTCCTGGTCATGCATCTGTCGGCGGGTCTGATTCTCGGCGTGGTGTTCCAGCTGGCGCATGTGGTGGAGAATACGGACTATCCGTTGCCGGACATCGACGGCACCATGGAAAACGTCTGGCTGGTGCACGAGATGATCACCACCTGCAACTTCGCGCCGCGGAATCGCCCGCTGGGCTGGTTCGTGGGGGGCCTGAACTACCAGATCGAGCACCACCTCTTTCCCAAGGTGTGCAGCATTCACTATCCCGCCATCAGCACGCTGGTGCGGCAGACCGCCATCGCGCACGGCGTGCCCTACAACGAACAGCCCACGTTACGATCCGCCATCGCGTCGCACTACCGGATGCTCAAGCGCCTTGGTCAGGAACCGGCGCCGGCCGGCGCGAGCAGCACGGCGTGGTACCCGTCGCTACAGGACACCGTGGCGCGCCGGGCCGACCCGGCATCGATCGTCGCCAGCCCCTGATCGCGGCGACGCCGTGCTCAGGGCAGCAGGGCGCCGTTGGGATGCGTGGTGCCGCGATGACACGTCACGCAGGAAATCTTCGGGGTCTCGCCGCGTCGATTGGGTGGCATCTTCGCCAGCAAGTTGTCGTTGATCGAATCGACCATGGCGATCATCACCCTGGTGGTCGTCTTTTCGTCCTTGGTGTCCTCGTCCCACTTGCCCGGCACGTGACAATAGTTGCAGCCGACACTCAAGGCGTGGCCGTATGAATCCATCACCTTGAGCAGTTCGGCGGCGGTGGTGTCCTTGAGCAGCCGGATGTTCGTGTATTCGTCCTCCGACCGCCGGGTTTCGTAGCCGGCAATCCGCTGCGACAATTCCTGCACCACCTGCGCGCGCGCGGCATCGAGCGAATCCCGGCGCGCGGCGATCTGCTCCGGCGTCAGGCGCGGGCGCTGGAATCCGCCGCGGGGAGGTCCACCCTGAGGCGGCCCGTTGAACGCCGCCGGTGGCGCGGCAGTCGGCGTGGTCGTCGAACCGGGCGCGGACCCGCCGGTTGGCGCCGCTGGCGCCGGGACCGTGGCAACCGGCGGGCTCCCGCCGGGCGTGGGACCCGAGGGCGGGTGCGCGTTCTGCGCGCCCGACGCGCAGGCCAGCATGGCAATCGTCACTCCAAGGGCAACCGGTCCGCGATACCTCATGCAACGCTCCACGAATGTCAGTGAGTCTGCATCACGCCTGACTTGACCAGCGCCGGCACGATCACGTCGGCGATCTCGGAATTGACCTGCGCACTCGTCCTCGGGTTGATACTCTCGGTCGTCCCGCTCCACACCAGCTGGCCCACGCCGTGCGTCATCCACAGCTCGACCTCATAGCGTACGACGCGATCCGCCTGAACATACCCCGGCGAGTAGATGTTGGCGAAGTAGGTGTAGTAGTGACCGGTCCACGGACTCACGTACGTCGCGGGTTCCGAGGTCATGTAGCCCGGAACGTAGCGCGTCCGTGTCGTCGCCGAAAGCTGATGCGCCACCAGCACGCCGTCGAACCCGTGATCCCGCACCGCGGCCAGTAACGACGTCGTGTCGGGCGCCGCATCCGGAAACAGTGCGTACGACGGCGTCGCATCGACGCCGTGCGCCTTGAGCGCGAAGACAAATCCGTCCTCCCAGATGCGGCGAGTGACGTTGCTCTTGCGCAGTGTCACCACCAGCACCGAGTGCAACGGCGCGCGTGGCTGCGCCGGGTTCTTCCACATGTTGACCAGCGACGTCGACGTACAGGCTGCCACCAGCAACGTTGCAGCAAGAAAACCCGTCCGTCGCGCCGATCGGATCCAGCGTCGCATTGCGCCATCCGGGATGAGGTGCCCAAGGCGACGCCCCACCGCGGCTCGCCGCGCACAGCCCCGCCAACGGAAACCGCAACGGCGGTCGCATGCGTATGTTGGATGTCGGGTTTCTTCACCTGCGCCGGAGCCGTGTCATGCCATCGTCCCGCTGGAACCTCGCCGCTGCGTCACTGTCGCTCGCCATGCTCGCGGCCACCGCCGCCAGTCCCGCCAGGGCCGCGACGCCACCGGTAACGGTCGCGCCCGATACCGCCGTCTTTGCCGGGGGCTGCTTCTGGGGGGTGCAGGCAGTCTTCGAGCGGGTCAGGGGCGTCATCAGTTCGACCTCGGGCTACGCCGGGGGTCGGGGCGACAAGCCGACCTATGACGACGTCAGCACCGGTACCACCGGTTACGCCGAATCGGTCCGGGTGGTCTACGACCCGGCCCAGGTGAGCTACCAGCAACTCCTGCAGGTCTTCTTTGCGGTGGCGCTCGATCCGACCGAGCGCAATCGCCAGGGCCCCGACGTCGGGACGCAGTATCGATCGGCGCTCTTCGTCCGCAATGCGGCGCAGCGCCAGGCGGCAACGGCCTACATCGCCGAACTGACACGGAAGCACGTGTATGCGCGCCCCATCGTGACCGAGGTCACCGACCTGAACGCCTTCCACGAGGCGGAGGCGTACCATCAGCGGTTCTACGACCTGCACCCCGACTACCCCTACATCGTGATCAACGACAAGCCCAAGGTGGCGCAGCTCAAGGCCCGGTTTCCCGGACTGTATGTCGCCCGGAGTGCGTGATTTCCCGGATGGCACGTCCCTGATGAGAGTGCAACGTCAACCAAGGACGCCCCATGTTTGCGATGTTGGCCATCATCCTGCTGATCGCGTGGCTGTTCGGTTTTCTCGTGCTGCACATCAGCAGTGGCCTGATTCACCTGTTGCTGGTGGTGGCGATCATTGCCTTCATCTGGCACCTGGTGACCGGCCGCCGGGCAGTATGACTCAGGCGTCGTGACCTCCCTTCGGGTGGGGGCCACGACGATGCGCCGACTTGGGCTGTCGCGGCTCCTCGATCGGTAGGTATTCCTCATCCGGCCCCCGTTCGTGCAGGCCGAGCTCGGTAAACTCTTCGGCGAGCTGGTTGAGACGTTCGTCGGATAGCTGCTCCAGGCCCACGAGACCGGTGCGCGCCGTCCGTACCGCGCGCAGCAGTTCGTCGAGCTTCAAGTGGATCGCCTTCGAGTCGCGGGTCTGGGTGTTCTGCAGGAGGAACACCATCAGGAACGTGACGATCGTGGTGCCGGTGTTGATCACGATCTGCCAGGTATCCGAATAGTGGAACGTCGGCCCCAGCGACGCCCACACGATCACCACGAGGCAGGCGCCCAGAAATGCGCCCGGCGACCCCAGGACGTGCGCGGCCCGCTCGGCAAACGGACGGAACCATTCGGGGCCGCGACGGCCCGGCATCTTGCGCGCTGTCATCACCGGCGGCGGCGGTTTGGTCATGGAGGACTCGAATCAGGAGTGAATGCGGCGCCACAGGGTCAGGCGCCGCCGAGCAGTGTCGGTAAGGCGACGACCAGCACGCCGGTGATGACCGCCAGCACCGGCGCGGCCGACGCGATGCCACGGTGCTCACGAGGCAGTTCCGGGATCAGGCTGGCCGCCGCAATGTAGATGAAGTTTCCGGCGGCGAACGGCATGATGTAATTCGACGCCGACGTGGCCCGGTGGCCGGCCAGCAGCAACGCGATCGCCCCGCCGTAGGCACCGACAGCCGACGCGAAATTGAGCAACGCCGCGCGCCGCGTCGACAATCCCCCCTGCACGAAAATGCCGAAATCGCCCAGTTCGTGGGGAATCTCGTGCAGGAAGATCGCCAGCGAGGTCGACAGTCCCAGGGGAACCGAGACCAGGAAACTCGCCGCGATCACCATGCCGTCCACGGCGTTGTGCACCATCACGCCCGCGAAATTGAGTGGCACGACCGAGCGCACCTGCGACCCGCCCCGGCCATCGGTCTGCCGCGACAATCCCCAGTCCGCCATGAAGAAGACGAGAAATCCGCCGAGCGTGAGCGCGGGTGCCACCGCGCTGCCTGGCAGGCGCGCCAGCGACGCCGGGATCAGCTCCAGGATCGCACTGCCCAGCAACGCCCCGATCGCCAGGCCGACGAGATGGGGAACCGCGCGGCGCAACACCGCCGCATCGGCCAGCGTCAGCAACGCCGCCAGCGGTACCGCGCTGATCACGGTCACGCTGAGCAGCGTCAGCAGTGTGGTATGTTCACCGCCGGCAAGGGCTGTCACTCGCCGGGCACGCGCCATTTGCCGGTGGTTCCCTCAAGCAGGTCGTTCGCGGCGGCGGGGCCCTGCGAACCGGCAGCGTAGTTCGGGAAGCGCTCCGGCGGCTGCGCCTCCCAGTACGCCAGCAGCGGATCGACGATGGCCCACGCCGCGTCGACCTCGTCGCTGCGCATGAACAGGGTCTGATCACCGAGCATGGCATCGAGCAGCAGGGTCTCATAGGCGTCGTGTTCCTCGGCGCCGAACCCTTCCGCGTACGCAAAGTCCATCTCCACCGTGCGCGCCTGCATCAGCAGCCCGGGCACCTTGACCTCGAAACGCAGCGCGATGCCCTGATGCGGCTGAATCCGGATCACCAGGGTGTTCGATTCCACTTGTTCGCCCTCTTCGGCGGCGAACAGCATCAAGGGCGGGCGCCGGAAGCGGATCGCGATCTCGGTGCAACTCGCCGACAACCGCTTGCCGGCGCGCACCAGGAACGGCACGCCCTGCCAGCGCCAGTTGTCGATGGCGAACCGCGCCGCCGCAAACGTCGGCGTATTCGACTGCGGATTGACGGCCTCCTCTTCGCGATAGCCCACCACCGGCTCGCCGTCGACCCGCCCCGGGCCGTACTGTCCGCGCACCGCGTTGCCCGGCTGCACCGGGCGAATCGACCGCAACACCTTGACCTTCTCGTCCCGCACCGGATCGGCGGCGAACGCGGTGGGGGGTTCCATGGCCGTCAGCGCGAGCAGCTGGAGGAGATGATTCTGGAACATGTCGCGCATCACCCCGGCTTCCTCGTAGTATCGCGCGCGATGCTCGATGCCGAGCATCTCGCTCGCGGTGATCTGCACGTGCTCGATGTAATGCCGGTTCCACAGCGTCTCGAAGATCGAATTGGCGAAGCGCAGCACCAGCAGGTTCTGCACCGTCTCCTTGCCGAGGTAGTGGTCGATGCGGTACAGCTGATGCTCGGCCATCACCCGCCGGGCGCCTCGCTGCAGCGCGGCGGCGCTTTCTCCGTCGTGCCCGAACGGCTTTTCGATCACCACGCGCGTCCACGGGCGCGCCGCCGGATCACGCGACTTGGTCAGCAGGCCGGACGCCGCCAGCTGACGGATCACTCCCCCATACATGCTTGGCGGCAGCGCCAGGTGAAACAGGTGTCCCTGCAGGTCGGGGACTGTCTTGTCGATCTCGCCGATGCGGCGGTAGATGTCGGCATACGCGGTGGGACTGGTGAGGTCGGCGGCGATGTAGAACAACCGCCGGCCGAACTCGGGCCACTTCCGGTCCAGTTGCGCCGCGGTGATGTCGGCGGCGGCAAAGGCCTCGCGCACCGATGCACGAAACCGGTCGTCATCGACGGCGGTGTCGCGTTCCACGCCGACGATCGCGAACTCGTCCGGCATGCCGCCATCGACCATCAGGTGAAACAGCGCCGGCAGCAACTTGCGGCGCGCCAGGTCCCCACCCGCGCCGAAGATGGCGACGACACAGCGCGCGGCCCTCGGCATCGGCGTGCGCCCGAGCGGAAACTCGCCGGTGACCTTGATCGGCGCGACCACCGGTCCGGCGGTCACGCGTGTCCTCCCGCGACTGGGCGCGCCGGGTACGCGCGCGCGATTCGCGCAAGCCTGCCGATGATTGACACCATGATCAATGGTCCTGTTGATGCAGCAGGGATGCCGCGGCCGGGTCGAGAATCCAGGTGCCACCGCGAGCCAGTTGCGCCGGCAGTTCGTCCGGCGCGTCGGGACCTTCGAGAATCCGGACCAGCAGCGGCGCCTTGGTTGTCCCGCTCACCATCACCACCACCTCGCGCGCCGCGGCAATGACCGGCGGCGTGATCGTGAGCCGCTCGACTTGCGGCTGCACCGGCAACGGCGGCCGGCCGGTGTCGACCACCCGTCGCGTGGTTTCGCGCACCGCCGGCGACTGCGGGAACAGCGAGGCGGTGTGTCCATCGGGCCCCACGCCAAGCAGGAGGACGTCGAGTTGCGCCGGAAGCAGCGCGGCGTATTCGGCCGCGGCCTGCGCGCGGTCGGCGCGCTCCGCCAGCATGCGATGCACCCGTTCCGGCGCCACCGCTACGTGGTCGATCAGCGCCTGGCGCGCCATGCGATAGTTGCTGTCGGGATGCTCGGGAGGCACCGCGCGTTCGTCGCCGAAATAGATCGACACATCGTTCCAGCGGAGGTCACGCGATGCCAGATTGCGATACACCGGCTCGGGCGTGCTGCCACCGCACAGCGCCAGCGCGCACGCGCCGCCGCGATCGAGCGCGGCACGCACGACGGCGGCAATATGGCGTCCGGCAGCCGCGGCAAACTCGCCGGGCGGCGTCACGATGATCCGCGAAGTCATATCGGCAACCCGGGAATCAATGGGGCAACTGCATCAGTTCCACGAATTCGAGCACCAGCACCAGCACGAACACGATCACCAAGCCACCGATGAGCCGTCGGCGCAGACGGGCCCGCGATGATGCCAGATCCCGGTGACCTTTTGACATGAGAATTTTCGTGGAGTACCGTCGCTCCCGTCGTCTGCGCTGCGCCATGAAAGTAGAGTCCCCGCCCGCAAACCGGCAATCGACCGGTTCGCGGACGGGAGACGGCTCAGCCCTGCCTGGCCTGCACGAATCGGGCTACTCGCCACCACGGCCGCGACGGCCACCGCGGCCGGACACCACCGCGCTGTCGCGCGGCCAGACATTGTCCGACACGTCCCGATCGGGAAAACGCCCGAAGGGATCCAGCGTGATCTTCGCAATGCGTCGGCCGCCGAAATCGAGTGTCGCCCGGAATGTCTTGCTGCCGTTGAACCAGACGCTCACCGGATATGTGACCAGGGCGGTGGTGCGGTCGAGCATCCGGCTGTTGGCCATCTGATGCACGGCCGGGCCGCTCGCGGCGAACTCCACGGCGAGCACCACCGGCGAGGGCATCTGGCCGTCCTGACGCACCGTCACCACGGTGTGCGCTCCGCTGGTTGACACTCCCTGAATCGAGCCGTCGACCGATTCCGTGGTGAAGAGCCAGTAATACCAGAACCAGCCCAGGTCCCGATGCAAGGCGTTGTCCATGTAGAACGCATAGTCCCACGGCGATGGGTGCTTGAATTTCCACGCCTTGGCGTAGCCGCTCATCGCCTTCCACACCGCCGAGTCGCCGACAATGCCACCGAGCATCGACAGCATCATTGGCGCGCGACCGTAGGCCTGTTCGGAGTATTCAGGGCCGCCGTAATTGGCATCCCACATCAACGGTGCCAGGCGTTCGTTGCCGGACACGGTGCCGAACCGCTGGCCCTGACCGTTGAGCAACGCCGTGCCACCGGGCGGGTTCATGGCCTCGACGCCGGTGCGCGGCGGACCACCGCGTCCGCCACCGCCGGCAAATCCGCCGCGACCGCCCAGCGCGACCGTGTACCCCGCGCGGCGGAGTGAGTCGACCACGTAGGTGGCGCGCGCCGAATCGCGCGCGTCGGTGAGCGGCAGCGAGCCGAAGCCACCCAGCACCGCCAGGCACGCGCGGAACATGCTGTCGGACACGCTGGCCGTGCGCTGACATGTGATGCCTCCGCCGCCGAACCCGCCGCCCCCGCCTCGACCGGCGCGATGGAAGCCGCCCATCGTGTCGGCATCGGACAGGATATTCATGTACTGGTTGAATCCCTCGTCCATGAAGCCGTACCACGTCTCGTTCGTGTTGACCATCATCGGCCACCACTGATGCCCCGTCTCGTGATCCGACGCTCCGGTGCTCGACATGATGAACATCGGGTATTCCATGCCGAGCTCAGGGCCGTCGACCACGGTCATGGTCGGGAACGTGAACGGCATCCAGAGTTGCGAGTAGAACTGCAAGGCGTGGCGCACGGTCGGGCCGGCGGCAGCGTATTGTCGCGCATGGCTCGGCTCGAACATCACGTTGATCGGAACGATCTTGCCGGTACCGGGAATTTCGGCCCGCGTCGCCTGCCAGACAAACCGATCGGAGGTGGCCCACGCCACGTCCGCCACGCTGTCAGCCACAAAGTGCCACACCAATCGATCGCCGGCGGCGGTGGACTGGCCGGGACCGCGCTCGTCGGCCCCCAGCACCGTCACCACCGAATCGGATTGCTGCGCTTCGGCCAGGCGCTGACGTTCAGCCGCAGTCAACACGTCATCGGGATTCTGCAGAATGCCCGTCGCACCCACCAGCCAGCCGGCCGGCATGTCGAGGTGCACGTCGAAATGCCCGAGGTTGTTGTAGAACTCCGAGGGCCCGAGATACGGATCGGTGTCCCAGCCACCCTGACGCAGGTCATCGAACACGGTCACGCGCGGGTACCACTGCCCGACCTGATAGAGTGAATCGCCCCAGCGTCCCATGCGGATGCCGCGCGTCGGCGGGACCACGAGCGGCACCTGGAAGTTCCAGTCGACCTGCAAGGTGACCGTACCGTGCGGCGCCACCGGGCTGTGCAGGCGAATCGTCGCGCTGGTGAGATTCGCGCCGGTGATCGTGGTCTGGGCCGGCGGACCGGCAGGAGCGCCAAAACCGCCGCGTCCGCGTCCCTGGGGCCGGGCGTTGAGATCGATCGCATCGCCGTCGACCAGCAGCCTGGTCAGCTTCATTCCGTCGGTGATGTCGGTCACCTCTTCGGCCTTCGGCACGTTCGCGGCAAAGAGATTCTGGTCCAGGCGCATCTGGATGGTGTTCATCGTGTCGGGACCGTTGTTGTGCACCACAATGGTCTCGGTTCCGGTGATCCGCGACGTCGGCGCGTCGAACCGGGCATTGATCGTATAGTCGGGCCAGATCAGCCAGTAGTTCGGGCCCGGACGGCCGGTCGTGTCTCGGGTTCCCGCCGCAAACGCCCGGCGGATCATGTCGGTCAGCGGAATGTCGCGCCGGATGGCGCGCCCGGGTGCCGGCATGGTGGGCTGCGAATGGATCGGCGCGCGCCCGGCAGCTTGCGCCCGGGCAACCGACGGAACAATGATCGCCGCCGACAACGCGGCGGCGACAAGGGCGGGACATTTCATCAGGACTCCTCGGAATTGCGGGCGGGCCTGGCGTCGGCCAGCCGCGAGTCATGCATGATGGCGCGCATCCGCAGCGCCAGGGTTTCGATATCGCGCAGACTCTGCCGGGTTTCACCGTCGTACTGCTGGGCACTCATCAGCGTGAGCTGCACTTCGGCAATCAGGGCGGACAGCGGATTGGCCAGCTCGTGGCGCAGGTTCGCCACCCGTTCCGGAATGGCATCACTCATGTCGGCTCCTCATGCACCAGGAAAAGGTACTGGCACGAACGTCAGAATCAGCACGATGATGCAAGCCGCACCGATCAGCCATCCGCCGCGCGTCACCGGTCGATCGGGAATCACGACCTCCGGATGACTCCACTTGCCGCCGCCGATCGCAAATGTGAGCCCGGCCCAGAGAAACCACATCGGCGCGCGCGTGCCGAGAAAGAGCAATCCCGCAGCGATGGCCACGGCCACCCATCGTTGCCGGGCGCCCGCGAGTCCGTACAACACGTGGCCGCCATCGAGCTGCGATAGCGGCAGCAGGTTCAGTCCGGTGATGAACAGTCCGACCCAGCCGGCGAACGCCTGGGGCGCCAGCAGCACGGCGCCTTGACCGGGAATGAGCCAGTCGCGCAGCAGGTGGCCGACGAGCGAGTCGCCGAGCAGCACGGGTCGGGTGCCGAACATGATGAACGACGGCGACCCGACCAGCCCGGTGCTGACGCGATGCGACAGTTGATAGCCCCACAGCAGCACGCCGATCGCGACGACAAAGCCGGCGAGCGGCCCCGAGGCGCCGACATCGAGCAGTTGCCGGCGATCGTAGACCGCGCTGCGCAACCGGATGAAGGCGCCCAGTCCGCCGATCGGCGACAGGTTGGGCGGGACCGGAATGAAATACGGCGGGGACACGTCGATCGCATAACTCCGCGCGGCGAAATAGTGTCCCAGCTCGTGAATCAGCAGAATTCCCAGGAGGGGGCCGGCAAACGCCCAGCCACTGAGCAGGACCCGCCAGCCGCCCTGCACGACGAAGTTGCCGAACTCGATCATCCCGGTCACCGCGCCACCGAGGCCGGGATAGACCGCCGGACGCAGGCGCCCTTCCACGATGGCCCCGGCCCCCATCGTGCAGACGATGAACAGCAGCAGCAGCGCGCCGTGCCAGAGCCACCGTTCGGGCCGGGCCTTGGCGGTGCCACGAATCAGCACCAGCCGCGTGGCCGCGTTGTCGCCCCAGTACCAGGCCCCGGGCCACTGGCGCAGGAAATCCCGGAGCGCCTCGCTGGGGCCCTGGTGTTCCACCTTGATCACGCCATCCTGGACCTCGCGGTCGCCCACCAGGCTGACCTGGCGCCAGGTCGCGTAGAAATCGCCCGGCTCAGCCATCGCACCGCTTGACGCCGCGCGTCACTGGCCCTATTGTCACCTGTTGCCCGAACCCCGGCACGCCATCCACTCGCTCTTGCCGCGCACACCGCGCGAGTCCCCTACGCCAGACACGCTCGTTCATCCACCTCAGCCGCATCAGCATCCGGGCCTCTCATGACCTCACGTGCAGAGTCACTCCACTCGGAGCATCCGGTGGATATCGCGGAACTCAAGCAGAAATCGGTGGCGGAGCTCAATGCACTCGCCGGCGAGCTCAACATCACCAACTATTCGGGGCTCCGCAAGCAGGACCTGATTTTCCGCATCGAGCAGTCGCTGCTCGACAAGGATACCGTCATCCGCGGCGAAGGCGTGCTGGAGATCCTGCCCGAGGGTTACGGGTTCCTGCGCTCGCAGGACTGGAATTACCTCTACGGCCCCGACGACATCTACGTCTCGCCGTCGCAGATCAAGCGCTTCGATCTGCGCACGGGTGACACCGTCATGGGGCAGGTGCGCCCACCCAAGGAAGGCGAGCGCTACCTCGCCCTGCTCAAGGTCGAGAGCGTCAACTACGAGGAACCCGACAAGACCAAGAGCCGGATCGCCTTCGACAACCTCAAGCCGCGCTATCCCGATCAGCGCATCCGCCTCGAGCGCAAGGACAACGATCTGTCGATGCGCGTCGTCGACCTGATGTCGCCGATCGGCAAGGGGCAGCGCGGCCTGATTGTGGCACCGCCCAAGGCCGGCAAGACCATCCTGCTGCAGAAGCTGGCCAACGCGATCACCGAGAACCACCCCGAGTGCTACCTCATCGTGCTGCTGATCGACGAGCGCCCGGAAGAAGTCACCGACATGCAGGAGAACGTCGCCGCCGAAGTGATCGCGTCGACGTTCGACGAACCGGCCGACCGTCACGTGCAGGTGGCCGACATGGTGATCGAGAAGGCGCGCCGACTGGTCGAGCACGGTCGCGACGTGATCATCCTGCTCGATTCGATCACCCGCCTTGCGCGCGCCCACAACGTGGTAGTGCCGCATTCGGGCAAGATCCTGTCCGGCGGCGTCGACGCCAACGCGCTGCAAAAGCCCAAGCGCTTCTTCGGCGCCGCGCGCAACATCGATGGCGGCGGCTCGCTCACCATCGTGGCGACCGCGCTGATCGATACCGGCTCGCGCATGGATGAGGTGATCTTCGAGGAATTCAAGGGCACCGGCAACGCCGAACTCGTGCTCGACCGGCGCCTCGCCGACCGGCGCATCTTCCCCGCGATCGACATCAACAAGTCGGGCACCCGCAAGGAAGAACTGCTGCTCGACAAGGACGAGCTCAACCGCGTCTACCTGCTGCGCAACTTCCTGGCCGACATGCCCGTCGTCGAGGCGATGGAATTCCTCCTCGAGCGCATGAAGCGCACCAAGACCAACAAGGAATTCTTCGCGACGATGGCGCAGTAGGGGCGAAAGATCTTTCGCCCCTGCTGCGCCCCCACGTTTCGTCCCGGCGGCGCCGCGCGATGATCCCCCCCTCCGGCCGCGTCCTCGGCCTCGACTGGGGCACCCGCCGCATCGGCGTGGCACTCAGCGACGAAACCCAGCTGGTGGCGCGCGCGCTCGATACCCTCGCCCGCCGCACCGGACACCGGTTGCCGCTGCAACGCCTGCTCACGTTGATCGAGACGCACGCTCCCGTCGGCATCGTCGTGGGCGTCCCCCTCGGCGATGACGGACTCGAAGGGCCCGCGGCGATCGCGGCACGTGAAATGGGACGCGCTGTCGCGGCGCGCGCCGGCCTGCCGCTCGACTGGATCGATGAAAGCTTCACGACCGCGCGCACGCTGGAATCGCTGCGACTGTCCGGGCGCACGACGCGTGACGCGAACGTCGATGCGCTCGCCGCCGCCGAAATCCTGCAGCAGTGGCTCGATCGGCGGCATCCGGATCATCCGGCGTGAAGCGCATCGCGGCGGCGGCAATGCTGCTCGCCGCGTGCGGATCGGGCACCGTCGAACGCGTGCCGATTCCGCCGGGCACCGGCGTCCAGGCCGCCGCCGATTCGCTCGCCGCACATCACGTCATCTGGTCGCGCACGATGTTCACCTGGGTGGCCCGCTGGGAACACGCCGATCACCGACTGCACGCCGGTATCTATCAGTTTCATCGCGGGGCCAGCACGTTCCGGGTGCTGCGCGCGCTCAAGGCAGGCGACGCGCTCCACTTCCGCATCACGGTGCCGCCCGGCGGCACCATTTTCGATCTCGCCCGCAACGTCCAGCACCGGCTCGGCATTCCCGTGCAGCAGATGCTGGCGGCCGCACGCGACTCCACGCTGCGTGACACGGTCCACGCCACGGGCCCGAGCGTCGAAGGATGGCTGCTTCCCGAAAGCTTCGATTTCGGCGGATTCGACACGCCCCACCAGATCGTCACCCGATTCGTGACGGCCCGGCTCAAGCGCTGGGACCCGACGTGGGATTCGCTCGCCCAGGCACAGCATCTCGACCGTGAATCGCTGCTCACGCTCGCGAGCATCGTGCAGGCCGAAGCGCCCGATTCCAGCGAGTTGCCCCTGATCGCCGCCGTCTATCGCAACCGGCTGCGGCTGCACATGCCGCTGCAGGCCGACCCGACCGTGGAGTACGCCTACCTGATCGAGACCGGTGTCCGAAAGGGGCGGCTGTACGATGTCGACTATCTCCACCGGTCGCCGTGGAACACCTATCTGCATCCCGGCCTGCCGCCCGGACCGGTGGGCAATCCATCACGCGCCGCGATCATCGCGGTACTGCACCCGGCCGCGGTGCCGTACCTCTATTTCGTCGCAGCGCCCAACGGCAAGAGCGTGTTCGCCACGACATACGCCGAACAGTTGCGCAACATCCGGAGGCTGCGCGAGCAAATGTGAGGTACCGTCCTCGCAAAGCGAGGACGGTACCTCATCCCGAGCGCAGCGAGGGATCCTAGGCCCGAGCGCAGCGAGGGATCCTGGCCCGAGCGCAGCGAGGGATCCTAGGCCCGAGCGCAGCGAGGGATCCTAGGCCCGAGCGCAGCGAGGGATCCTGGCCCGAGCGCAGCGAGGGATCAAGGGCGTTGTCACCCTGAGCGAAGCAGCGGCGCAGCCGCGGCGGAGTCGAAGGGCCTCGGCGTCGCGCGGCGAATCAGGCACGCGCGTGGCCGGCGCGGAGTCGAAGGGCCTCGGCGTCGCGCGGCGAGTCAGGCACGCGCGTGGCCGGCGCGGCCAAGGCCGCGGCTCGGCACCGCGAAGGGGCTTGCGCCCCTGCGCGCGCGGGCAGTGATCCCTCGCTGCGCTCGGGATGACAGGGCATCAACCGCGAGCCGGCCCGCTGTATTTTCGCGCCGCCGCCTCGATATCATCGCTGCGCAAGATCCCGCTGATCACCGCCACGCCGGCGAAACCCGCCGCAACGACGTCGCCGACATCGCCTGGCACCACACCGCCCACCACGACGCACGGCCGACCGTTTGCCTGCGCCAGCCAATGGGCCGCGCCGCTCATGCCGAGCGCGGGACCGGCATCGCGTTTGGAAGTGCTGGCATGCAACGGGCCGATGCCCCAATAGTCGGCCGCGGCACCGCGTTCGACTTCCACGGCGCCACCGACCGACGCACCGATCACGAAACCGGCTGGCACGATCCGCCGCGCCAACGCAGGATGCAGATCCTCGGGCCCCAGGTGCACGCCGGCGGCGCCCGCCGCCATGCGATATCGGTGCGGTCGTTCACGAATACGGGAACACTCAGCGTGGCGACGAGCCGCCGGGCGGTCGCGACCAGCTCCGCGTCGCGGGCATCCTTGCGGCGCAGCTGCACCGCGGTGACGCCGCCGCGCACGGCGGCAACGCACACGTCGACGATGTCGCGGTGTCCGAGCATCGCATCGTCGGTAATCAGCAGCAGCCGCAGCGCGGCGCGAAGTTGAGCGTCGGTCATCCCGGAGTCTCGCCGAATATACCGGCCAGTCGGCCGTTAGATTCTGCCAATGCCGCCTGTTCCGCCGACATGACTCCCGCCATTGTGTCGCCGCGCGGCGCCGCCCGCTGGGACCACGGCCATCCGTGGATCTACCGCAGCGACGTGATCGAACATCCGGATGCGCCCGGCATCGTCGCCGTGCGCGACTCGCGCGGCCGGTTTCTCGGGCAGGCGCTCTGCTCCCCGCGCTCGGAGATCCGCCTCCGTCTCCTCGAACGTCGCGATGTCCCGATCGATGGTGACTGGTGGCGACAACGGCTCGAGGCGTGCCGCGATCGCCGGGCCGGCATCGACGCCACCGCCTGGCGTGCGGTCCATGCCGAAGGCGACGGCCTGCCCGCCCTGATCGTTGACCGGTATGATCGCTGGCTGGTCGTCCAGCTGCTGTCGGCAGCGCTCGAAACCGAACGGTCGACGGTCATCGACGCGTTGGTCAGCGTGTTCGCTCCCGAGGGAATCCTGCTGCGCCACGACGTCGCCACTCGCCGCCGCGAAGGCCTGGACGAGCGCATCGAACTCGCGATGGGGGACGTGCCGCAGCAGATCGAGGTGCGCGAGGCCGCGGTACGATGGTATGCCGCACCGTGGACCGGCCAGAAGACCGGCGCCTTCCTCGACCAGCGAGACAACCGCCTGCTGGCCGCATCACTGGTACCGCCGGGTGGCCGCGCGCTCGACTGCTTCGCGTATCACGGCTCGTTTGCGCTGCACCTCGCCGAACGAGCCGCGCACGTCATCGCCCTCGACGCGAGCGACGAGGCACTGGCGCGCGGCCGAACCAACGCCGAACTCAACCGGCTGACCAACATCGACTGGGTCGCGGGCGACGCCTTCGATCTGCTGCCCCAATGGGGTCGCGCCGGCGACCGGTTCGATGTCGTGGTGGTCGATCCGCCCGCCTTTGCCAAGAACAAGTCGAGCGTGCCGGCGGCGCTGCGCGGCTACCACGAGCTCAACCGGCGGGCGCTCCAGCTGGTGGCCCCGGGCGGGTGGCTGCTGACGGCCAGCTGCTCCTTCCATGTCGACCGCGCCGATTTCATGACCATGCTGTCGCGCGCCGCGGCCGCGAGCGGCCGGCGCGTCGTCCTGCGCCGCGTGCTCGGCCAGGGCATCGATCATCCGGAAGTGCTGACCATTCCGGAGACGGGATATTTGAAGGGGGCGGTGTTGCGGGTGGAATAGTCAGTAGTCGTTAGGCGTTAGGCTTTAGGCATTAGTCAGCCGCGAGCGAATAGCCGCTGCCGGCGGGCACCCGCGCGACGCCGGACCCCAATGCCTAATGCCTAACAGCTAACGCCTAACGCCTCCTCGCTTGACCCCTGCCCCTCAATTCACGACCTTGTTGCATGCTCACTGCGCAGCAACTGCTGGCCACCGCGCGCAAACGCCGTTCCCTGCGATCGCTGCGGCAGCAGTACGATCTCTACATCATGGACCGGATCGAGCACTACAAGAATTCCATCTCGCGTGAAGAACTGCTGCGGCAGGCCGACGAGGCCATGGTCGACCTGCGCGGGGAGGAACAGTTTCTGCTCACCGAGGTGCTGGCGCAAACCGCCGTCGACGACTTCATCAAGAAGCGGCTCGGCATCCGCGGATTCGAAAGCTGGCGCAAGTCGTACCCCAAGTTGCGCGCCGCCCAGTGCGACCCCGGACATTGGGGACTCGACGCCACCCATCTGGTGGCGACCCTGGCCCAGCGCGTTGAGCCTGACGATCCGGTGCTGGTGGTGGGCAGTGGTGCCGAGCCGTGCGCCTACCTGCTCGCGGCCCACGACGGTGTGGTCACCTTTCTCGACCGCGATTTCGGTGTCGTCGATCGCGCCGAACACCGCATCGCGATGGAATCGCTGTCGTCGACCTTTCAGGCCATCTGCGTCCAGTTCGGCCAGTGGCTGCCCGCCATCGCCAGCGACTTTGTTCTGGTGGTGATCGACGCCGGCACCCTGGCGTCATTGACCCCCGGCGAGCGCCGGGTGCTGCTGGCGGAGTTGCAGGCCATCACGGCGCCCGGCGGGCTGCACGCGCTGGTCCCCGATTCGCTGGGCGGCGGCCCCGAAGGACTCGCCGGGCATTACGCCAGCTGGCAGCGCGAACCGATTGCGCGAGGCCCCCGCCGGCCCCGGGGCACCGCGGCGCGCGAAGCACTCTTCGTCAAGCCGGCCGAAGCCCTCCCCGAACGAAACGCCGCAGCTCGTTAGTCACCGCTAACCGCTAACCGCTAACGCCTAACAGCTAACGACTTCAAAGCAACGAGCCGGCAACCCGCGCCGGCCCGTGTGCTACGCTCGCGAAGTCAACGCGAGGGCTGCCCGGTTACGCAGCCTTCCGGCGTCCGCGCTTCGCAGCCTTGCGACCACGCTTGGCGGACTTCTTCGCGCCGCGCTTGGCGGCCTTCTTCGTGCCGCGCTTCGCGGACTTCTTTGCTGCCTTCTTGCGAGCTGCCATGGAGCCTCCCTGAGAATGGTTTGCGCGAGACACCGTCGTACGTGCGATGCTCGCGGCGACGTCTCCGGCACCGAGGTGCGGAATTGCGTCGGCGTATACAAGATCGGATGTTTCTTTCCGCGCGCAATACCCCCGCCGCACGAAATCCGCCGCCGACGTGCACCGCACCATGCGTGACCGCCCGACCGGCTCCGACAAAAGCGGGCGGTCGTCCCGGTCGGCGCGACACTCCATCACCACACTTCACACCGTCCACTGCGGTGTGACATCGCACGGATCATGTCAACCATCACGCTGCAAGCCTTTGACCATACGGCTTTGCACGTGACCCTCGCTCGGCGTGCGCGTCGCGCGCATGGCATGTCGTGCGCCGCACGTTGTCGCGCGGCGCCGCGGCGCGACCTCGTGCGCGCGGTCCGACCCCGGCATGTCGACGCGCGGGCGCGACCGACGGCGGTCGGTTGCCGACATGTCCGCGGGCGGCACGAAACCACTTTTTTCCGTGCCCGCGTCGCGACGGTGGTCCTTGGGCTGGCGGCGCGAGCGGCGCATATTCCACCGCAATTCCAACGACGGACACCCGCATGCGCGCACTCGTGAAGTCTGCTCCAGGGATCGGCATGGAACTGATGGACCGTCCCGTTCCCGACATCGGAACGCGCGACATCCTGATCCGCGTGCAGCACGCCGGCGTGTGCGGCACGGACCTGCACATCTGGGAATGGGACGCGTGGGCGTCGGCGCGATTGCATCCGCCGGTCATCATCGGTCACGAGTTTGCCGGAGAGGTTGCCGCCATCGGTAGTGAGGCCGCTGCCGACGGCATCTTTCATGTCGGCGACCGCGTCACCGCCGAAGGCCATGTCGTCTGCGGCCACTGCGTGCCGTGCCGCACCGGCAACAGTCACCTCTGCGTGCGCACGTCGATCATCGGTGTCGATCGCGACGGGGCCTTTGCCGAATACATCGCGATGCCGGCCACCAACGTCATGCACCTCGACGGCATCCCGTCCGACATCGGCGCCATCATGGACCCGATCGGGAACGCCGTCCACACCGCCCTCGAAGGCGGCGACGTCACCGGCAGCACCGCCCTGGTCATCGGCTGCGGACCGATCGGCTGCTTTGCGGTCGGCGTGCTCCGGGCCGCCGGCGCCTCGCTGGTGATCGCCTCCGACCTCAACGGCACCCGCCGAGCGCTGGCAACCCGCATGGGCGCCCAGTACGTCCTCGATCCCGCCACCGACGACGTGGTCGCCCGGGCGCGGGAGCTCACCGGTGGTCTCGGCGTCGACCTCGTCTGCGAAATGAGCGGTCATCCGTCGGGGCACAGCACCGCGTTTGCCGCCGCTCGTCCGGGCGCTCGCGTCAATCTCCTCGGCACGCCCAATCGCACCACCGAGGTCGACTTCGCGCGCGACGTCATCTTCAAGGGACTCACCCTCTACGGCGTCACCGGGCGCAAGATGTATTCGACCTGGATCCACATGATGCGACTGCTGCAGTCCGGACAGCTCGATCCGAATCCGGTCGTCACGCATCGCTTTCCGATGGAACGGATCGCCGACGCGATTGCCGTGATCAAGAACGGCTCGGCCGGCAAGGTGATCCTGGAGGTGGCGCCATGAGCGGCACGGGGGCTGGCGCGCTGGAACAGCGCATCCGCGGTCAACTGGAACAGTTCCGCCGCGACGGCGTGTACAAGACCTTCAACTATCTCGAATCGCCGCAGGCGCCGCGCGTGCGCATGGAAGGCCGCGGCGAAGTCATCATTCTGTCGTCCAACAATTACCTGGGCCTCGCCGACGATCCGGTGGTGATGGCCGCCGGCAAGGCCGGCATCGACGACTTCGGCGCGGGGACCGCGTCGGTCCGCTTCATTTGCGGAACGTTCACCATTCATCGCGATCTCGAGGCCGCGTGCGCCCGACTGGTCGGCGCCGAGGCCGCCGTGTCGTTCGTGAGCTGCTGGAACGCCAACGAGGCGCTCCCGGCGACCATTCTTACCGAGCGCGACATCGTCCTGTCCGACCAGCTCAATCACGCCTCGATCATCGACGGGCTGCGGCTCGCCAAGTCGATCGCCAAATGCGAGACCGGCGTGTTCCAGCATGGCGACTACGCCGACCTCGACGCCAAGCTCGCGGCCGCGTCCGATCGCGAGGTCAAGCTGGTGGTGAGCGACGGCGTCTTTTCGATGGAAGGATCGATCGTCAATCTCCCCGAACTCTTCCGGGTCTGTCGCAAGCATGGCGCACTGGTCTGGCTCGACGACTCCCACGCTACCGGCGTCCTCGGCGTGGGGGGCCGCGGGACCGCCGAACACTTCGACATGCACGGCCAGGTCGACATCATCACCTCCACCCTCGGCAAGGCATTGGGTGGCGCGGCGGGGGGGTTCGTCGCCGGGTCGTCGGCAGTCTGCGATTACCTCATGCAACGCGCCCGGCCCCAGCTCTTTACCAATGCGCTGCCGGCCACGGTCGCCGCATCGGCGCTGGCGGCCATCGAGGTCCTCGAGGCCCAGCCCGACCGGGTCACCCAGCTGCGGGAAAACGCCCGGTATTTCCGCGAGGGGCTGCGGGCTCTCGGGTTTCGCCCCCTTCCGGGCGATACTCCCATTGTGCCGGTGATCCTCGGCGAGACCGCCGCCGCGATCCGGATGAGCGAACTGCTGCTGGATCAGGGCGTGTTCGTCACCGGATTCGGCTTTCCGGTGGTGCCGCAGGGTCAGGCCCGGGTGCGCTGCCAGTTGTCGTCGGCGCACCGGCGCGAGGACCTGGACCAGGCGTTGGCGGCGTTCGAGCGGATCGGACGCCAACTGGCGCTGATCTGAGCCAGCGGTCTGTTCCTTGCGGAGCCGTGCTTAACGCCTCTTTCAGGAGACCGTTGGATGATGCGCTACTCGTCTTATCTCGCCACCGGCGTGGTCGCCCTTGCGGCCGTGCTGCCCGGAACGGCCGTCGCGCAACGCAGCGACTCCTACACGTGGAAAATCGGTTTCGAGGCCGGCGCCATGGCCTATCAGACCCGCGTCCAGGACACCAAGGTGGTACCGGCCGTCGGCGCGCATTTCCTCGTCATGGCCCACCGCGGCGCGTTGCTCGTCGGTGTCGACGAGGGCATCGGCACCAACGAGAACGCGACGTCCTCGATTCAATTCAACGACGTGCGGCGCTTCCAGGCCGTGCTCCTGGCCTTTCCCGTGTCGGGCGCGATCGAGCCGTACTTCGGCGGCGGTGGCGGCCTGATCACGGTGGTCGGTCCGCACGTCGATCCCAGCCTGAATCTCGATCCGGCGACCGCGCAGGCGGAACAGGACGACGCGAAGTCGCATTCGACCAGCGGATTCCTGACCTTGCTGTTCGGTGTGCAAGGCCGCATGGGCCGGGTCACCATCTTCGCGCAGTACCAGGCGGGCACTTCGCCGAGCGAAGACAATCTGCTGCGCGGGTCGACGCAGACCGTGATGGCGGGCGTGCGGATCGGACTGGGCAGCACGCGGGAAACCGCGGAGTCGATCGGGAACTAATCCCGACACATGGGCAGCAATTCAGCGCTGTTGATCAACGCAACACAAACCGCAGCGGCCACTCCGCCGCTCGGCTGATCCCGATGCGCGGCGTGACTTCGATCACGCCGCGCTTGCGCGGTCCCTCAAGCAGCCGCAACGGGCTGGTGGCCGTCGCCAGCATGCCGTCCTGCTCACCGGTGATCGCAAACGCCTGCCCCAGCTTGCCGGGCCCGTTGGTCAGTTGACGGTCGGGCACGCCATGCCGCCGCCGCCGCATCACCTCGAGGCCTTCCACCGGCATCACCGCACGAATCAGCACTGCCCCGCCGTCGTCATGTGTCGGCGTCGTCAAGTTGAGGCACCAGTGAATGCCGTACGACCGGTACACGTACCAGCTGCCGGCGGGCGCATAAATGCCGCTGTACAACCGGTGACGGCGACGACGCCACGCATGAGATGCGGCGTCATGCACTCCCAGATACGCTTCGGTCTCGACGATGATGCCGGAAACACGCTCGCCCCCGAGATCGGAGGCGAGCGTGCGACCCAGCAGCGCGCGCGCCATGCGTATGGCGCGCGGACTCAGCCGGCGCGCGGCTTCGAAGTCTTCTTGCGTGTCGATCGCCTGGTTGCTCCGCCCGTTTTCGGTGCTGCCGGTTCGGCCGGCGTCGCGGTCTTTCCGGGTACCGCGCTCGCCGGCGACTCGACCGATGTACCGACCGCGGTCGCGCCGGTCTTCTTGCCGCCGCGCTTCCCGCGACGCGCCTTCGACTTTGGCGGCGCCGGGGTCGCCACCGGTGCGCTGACGGCAATCGGCTCGACCGTTGGCGCGCTCGCCGTCGACTCGGTCTTCGGCTCGCTCGCCGACAAGTCGATGACGCCCACCATCTGCAGGTCTGCCGGACGCGTGGCCGACCGCGATCCGCCCCGGAACCGCAGCGCGGCGGGGGGCCGCACCGCTGGTGTCGCGCCGGCATCGGTCGCGGCAGGTTCGGTGGGCCGCATCTGCAGCGCAAGATCCGACTTGTGCGGCGAGATCTCGTAGCGGTCGTCGCCCAACGACCGCACATCGGCGACCTCTGCGTCGTTCACCTGCCGCAGCAGTTTGCCGAAGCGCGCCGGTTCGAGCAGCGGATCCTCCTTGCCATACAGCGTCGCCATCCGCGCCAGCAGGACATCCTGCGCCACCGGCGCCGGCAGTTCGCCGAGCGCGCGCGACAACAGCTGGAATGCCTCTGCCAGCGTCAACTCCGTACTCACCGGGCGCGACGCGCGCGCCGCCGCTGCGGGCGCCGCGGCTCCCGCCGGCTCGCCCCCGCCACGACCGCCGCGGCCTCCTCGTCCGCCGCGACGTCTGCGTCCGGCCGCCGCTTCGCCAGCCGGCGGCGCGGCCACAGGCGGTGCCGCGCTGCTCTTGGTGTCCCGTCGTGCCGGCGCCGCGCCTGCGGCAGCGGGCGCCACCTCGAGCTGCCCGTTGTCCTGCTTCACGACGCGAATCAGGCCGCGCGCGCCGGCATCGGTGACGAACTTGCTGAACCGGTTGTAGCCGGCGTTACGCTCATCGAAGGCCGGGTCGATCTGCTGCATCACCTGCTTGAGCCGGTCGGCACGCATCACGTCGTCGTTGCGCACCATCTGCTGCATCGCCTCGGCCACCAGTTCCCACGGATCGCGCGGCGGGCCCGCCACGTCGGCTTCGCGAGTGAGCCCGGCCAGGTCGCTGTACGAGTAGTACTCGTCGCAGTTCTGGATCAGGATATCACTGGCCGATTCTCGAATGCCCACCCCGATCACGTACTTGCCGTACTCCTTGAGCTTGAGCACCAGCGACGAGAAGTCGCTGTCACCCGACAGCAGCATGAACGTGCCGATTTCGGGCCGCGTGAAAATCAGCTCGACCGCATCGACCGCCAGCCGGATGTCGGTGGCGTTCTTCTTGGCGGTGCCGAAGGCCGGGGCAAAGATCAGGTCGATCGACGATTCCGACAGCGGCACGATGTACTGCGGGTAGCGTCGCCAATCGGCATACGCGCGCTGCACCGCCACCTTGCCGCGAATGATCTCGCTGTTGAGCAGGGTACGGAGTTCCTTGGCGAGATCCGATCGCACGCCCAGCGTGACGTTGTCGAAGTCGATCAGGAGCGCCGCGTTGGGCGCATGGTGGATGGGCGCGTCAGTCTGGTGCATGGCGGCGGCGGCGTGGGTTGCCCGGCCGGGCCCGCGAACGGGAAGGCTTTTCACAACAGTCCATTGTCGGGGCCGTCCCCGGTCTCGGCCTCGCCGCGCTCTGCGCTTGCGCGATGCAGCGGCGTCAGTCGATGATCGAGACGGCACGTATCAGGATGCGCGTCCCAATGACGCGCGTATCCGCTGGCAAAATAGCACGGCGTGTCGGCGCGGCACACCCCGGCCGCCGGCGACCGGTTATCGCGAAGCCGCCAACTCCACGCCGGGCGGGCACAGTCCGTCCTCGCGCTGTGCACTGGCCATCGCGGCCACCACGCGGTCCGCCGCATGTCCGTCCCAACCCGGGATCGTCGCCGGGCGAACCGGCGCCGTCGCCGCGACATGGCACACATCGGCCACCGTCGCCGCAATGGACGCGGCCGTCGGCGGCCATGGCACCAGGCGATTGGTGCCATGCGTCACGGTGATCGGCCGCTCGGTACTCTCGCGCAGCGTGACGCAGGGCACGCCCAGCGCACTGGTCTCCTCCTGCAAACCACCGGAGTCCGTGA
This sequence comes from uncultured Gemmatimonadales bacterium, assembly GCA_963796635.1. Taxonomy (GTDB): domain Bacteria; phylum Gemmatimonadota; class Gemmatimonadetes; order Gemmatimonadales; family GWC2-71-9; genus Palsa-1233. The sequence continues at coordinate 61,859 of CAWCMH010000001.1, read as the reverse complement.
TCACCACCGCACTGCCCGCGACCAGGTGGACCATGCTGCGATAACTCGCCGGCTCGATCAGTCTCAATCCCGCGGGGATCTCCAGCTCGGCGAGCTTTGCGCGGGCCCGCGGGTGAACCGGCCACAGCAATGGCAGCGTGTCAGCCACCCGCCCCAGTCCGTCGAGCAGCGTGCTCAGCCGGTCGGCGTCGTCGACATTCGACGGACGGTGCAGGGTGACCAGTCCGTACTCGCCACGCTCGAGACCGTGATCTGCCCACGGCGCGTCGTCGTGGAACCGCCGTAGCGTGGCAAGCAGCGAGTCGATCATCACGTTGCCGACAAACGCGATCCGCTGCGCGCCGATGCCCTCGGCCGCGAGATGCGTCGCCGCTTCCGGTGAATGCGTCAGCAACAGGTCCGACAACTGATCGGTGACCACGCGATTCACTTCCTCGGGCATGCGCCAGTCGCCGCTGCGCAACCCGGCTTCGACGTGCGCCAACCGGCACCCGAGCAGCGGCCGCTGCTTGGCCGTCACCAGCGCCGCGGCCAGCGTCGAATTGACGTCCCCCACCACGACGACCCAGTCCGGTTGCTCGGCCTGCAACACCGGATCGAACCGTTCCATGACGCGCGCCGTCTGCTCCGCGTGCGAGCCGGCGCCCACGCCAAGATGATGATCGGGAGCGGCCATGCCGAGATCGGCGAAGAAACTATCCGACATGGAGGCATCGAAATGCTGACCCGTGTGCACCAGCACGGCGCGCCACCCGTAACTGTGCAGCGCGTGCAGCACCGGCGCCACCTTCATGAAGTTGGGTCGCGCACCGGCGACAACGAGCACCTTGGGGCCGTCGGGATGATTCATGCAAGCGCTGGGCCTCGATCTGATTGAGCATTTGTTCAAGTTTCCTGCCCTTCTCCACTGTCGCCGCGCATGCTGTCCGACAGGCGGAGTCGCATCCGCGGCAAGCGTCGGCTGGCGCAGCATGGACACCGCCACGGCGATCGATCCAGCGTCGTCCGCGAGCACGATATCCTCATCAGCCGTCACGTCGAGTCCCTCTGCGCCAACTGACGTCGAAACGATCGGCGCGCCTGCCGCCATGGCTTCATAAATCCTGAGGCGTGTCCCGCCTCCAGCTCGCAGGGGAACCACGATATCGCGGCCGCGTGCAAATGGGGACGCACCGAGGGCACGTCCCCAGATCTCGATGTCGGCGCCTGCGCGGGGAGGATATCGGCCGGAGGGCGTCGTCCGCGATGCGGAAGATCGCATCGGGAACGGCGACACGAACCCGTGGCCAGACATGATCGAGAAACCAATGCATGCCGTCGACGTTCGGCTGCCAATGCAGCGAACCTACGAACAATACAAGACGCGGAGCCCGCGGGCACGATTCGATTGGGGCCAGTCCAGCGACATCAACGCCAGTCGGCACAACATGGATCGAAGCGGTCGGCTCCAGTTGTAGCAAGCAGTCGCGGTCAATCGCACTCACGGCGACGGTGGCATCGAATCGCCGGAGCATTCTTCTCTCGTACGATCGGGTCAGCCGCGTCTCACGCGCGTAAACCGCTCGACGGATTCCGTTCACCGTTTCCGTGCGGCGCCGCCATAGCGACCACTCAACGTTATGCTCGAATAGCACTGTCGGTTTCGAAAGCCGTGAAGGGAACACACCCGTCGGTGTCAAGAAATCACAAATCCCGACATCAAACTGCGTACGTTCCACCAACTCGGTCAATCGGTTGCGTGCTTCAGTCGACGTGAATCGCGTGACGTGGAGTGGCGCATGGCCGGCCACGCTCCGGACGGCGGATCGCAAATCGGTGTGGCGCCAGCTGGGAATGTCTGCCACGGAGTACACGTGGGTGCCTGGCAACAGTGCGGAAATCGAAGGACCGTACTCGGCGGGCAAATCACGGTCGTAACAGACGAACGTGAGCTCAACACGTTCCTGCAGCTCCTGGAGCAACGATAACGACCGAAGCTTGCCGCCGGTATCGACCGGCAGTATCTGCCCGTACTTGAGCCACAGCACCCGCATTGACGATCCTCCCGAACGCCGACCGGCATGCAAGTTGCACGCCATCGAGGCGACATCGACCCCGCGAGGAATCTGGTCATGGATCGAGTAAGCGTCTTTGGAATGGGCTATGTCGGGTGTGTAAGTGCCGCGTGCTTGGCTCGCGATGGACATGTCGTGGTCGGGATGGACGTGAACCAGGCGAAGGTCGATCGAATCAACGCCGGTCACAGCACCATTCTGGAAGAGGGCATCGACGAATTGGTCGGCGAGATGGTGCGTATCGGGCGTCTGCGGGCGACGACAGATCTCGACGATGCGATCGATTCGACGGATATCTCTCTGATCAGCGTAGGAACGCCCAGCCGGCGCAACGGGAACATCGACCTGAGCTATGTCCTGCGCGTCTGTGAAGGCGTTGGTGCACGCCTTGCCGGCAAAGCGGGTGGCACGCAGTCATCATTCGGAGCACGGTGCTCCCCGGCACCATCGAGGACATGGTGATTCCAGCGCTGGAACGGACGTCCGGGAAAAGGGCCGATCGGGATTTCGGTGTGCCAGCAATCCGGAGTTTCTCCGGGAGGGAACATCGATCAAAGACTACGACGATCCACCATTCACGATTATCGGTGCGACCGACCCGACCACGGCTGATCGGGTGGCAGCGCTCTATCCTGCGACGGCACCAGTCCATAGCGTCCCGATCCGCGTCTCCGAATCCGTGAAGTACGCGTGCAATGCGTTCCACGCGCTCAAGGTCGGTTTCGCCAACGAGATCGGCAGCGTGTGCAAGAGCCTGGGCGTCGACAGCCACGAGTCATGCGCCTGCTCTGCGAGGATACCAAATTGAATATTTCACCCAAATATTTGAGGCCGGGCTTCGCGTTTGGCGGGAGCTGCCTTCCGAAGGATGTGCGTGCGATGGCGTACGGCGCGCGCGAGCGCGATGTCGAAACCCCGCTATTGGACGGACTGCTCGCGTCAAACCGGCGCCAGATCGATCGCGCATTCCAGTTGATCCAGCATGCCGGGAGCCGCCGCGTCACCATTCTTGGTTTGGCGTTCAAGTCGGGGACGGACGATCTCCGTGAATCACCCATGGTCACGCTGGTCGAAATGCTCGTGGGCCGAGGCTATCAATTGACTATTTATGATCGCGACGTTCACGAAGCAAATATCACCGGCGCCAACCGGGAGTACATCGCGCAAGAAATCCCCGACCTCTGGTCGCTGATGACCGCAACGCTGGATGCGGCGATCGCCGACGCAGATATCATCGTCATCGGGAACGGATCGCCGGAATTCGCCGACTTGCCGGGGCGCGTCGAACAAGACACTCATGTGATCGACCTGGTCCGTTTGCCCGCGTCAGATTGGAGCGGCCACCCGCGCTACGAAGGATTTGCCTGGTAATCGTCCGCGCGACTCACCTCAGACAAACACGCCGCCTTCCCCATCCTGCGGACGCATCACCAGCCGGAACGAGAACTGGGTTCCCTCACCCGGCGCGGTAGTGACCGTCAACTCCGACCCCATCCCTTCGACCAGCTTGCGGCAGATCGACAGTCCCAGGCCCGACCCGGAAAACGCGTAGTCTCCCGCCTTCTGCCGGCGACGGAACGGCTCGAACAGGGTCGGCATCGCCGCGGCGGGTACGCCGCGACCGGTGTCGCGCACCGAGCACTCGATGATGTCGCCCCCGACTTCGACCACCTTGACCTCCACGAACCCTTCGGCCGTGAACTTGAGCGCGTTGGTGGTCAAGTTGAGCAGCACCCGGTTGAGCGCACCGGGATGTCCGTACCGCTGCTCGTCGCGCGGCCCCTGAAACCGCAACTCCAGACCCTTCTCTTCGGCAATCGGCAGCACGATGTCCCGCACTGCCTCGAGGACTTCCGCAATCGAAAACAGTTGCTGGTCGCGTCCGAACAGGCGATCGCCGCCGCGCACGAGTTCGATCACGTCGCTGGCGACCGAGTTGAGTCCAAAGGCCGCCGAATACACCAGCCCGAGCTGCCGCTCCTGCAAAGTCGTCAACGGGCCGCTGCGGCCGTGCAGCATCGTCTCGGCGAGGAACAGGATCGACGTGAGCGGAGAACGCAGGTCGTGCGCGACCTCGACAATCAGGTCGAGACCACTCGGACCGGTGAGGCGATCCTGAAATCGCTCCGACCACGGTGGTTCGAACGACGCCGCGACGGCTTCGACCGCGACGATCAGGGCCAGCAAGTCTGCCGGGGCTGGACCGTCATCGGTCGCGTCGAGCACCCGTCGGCGGACCAACGCCACAAGCCGACGGCTCAAGGGGGAACTGACGGGGCGATCGCCGGTCTCGCCGCGTGCGGCGGCCGCTTCGATCCGGGACACGATATCGGCCAGGCCGGCCGCGACTTCCGCCTGCGAGATCGCGTCTTCCAGCACCACACGCCAGTCTTCGACCAGGCCATCGGTGACGTCGGCCAGACGCGTCCGGGCAGCGGGAGCGAGAGCCACGTTATTCCCGGCGGTCGTCGCGCTGCAGTCCGTGCTTCTCCATCAGGCGATACAGCGTGGTTCGATCGATGTTGGCCTGCCGCGCCGCCTTCGACATGTTGCCCGCCGCGCGCGCCACCAGCCGCGTCAGGTAGTCGCGTTCGAACTGCGCGATCACCTGATCCTTGACGTCGTGGAACGGACCGTCGAGCTGTGCGGTCGGAAGGTGCTGGGTCGGGGACTCGACGTCATCATAGATCGGAATGTCACCCGGCTCGATCGATTGTTCCGGATCGACCAGCACGGCCACGTGTTCGATCACATTCTGCAGTTCGCGCACATTGCCGCGCCAGGGGCGCGAGCGCAGGTATTCAATACTCGCATCGCTCAAGCGCGGCGCCCGATCGCTCATCTGCCGGTGGCGATGCCAGAACACGCCGAGAAAATGATTCGCCAGCAGCGGGATGTCATCCACCCGGTTCCGCAGCGGCGGCAGCGTGATCGGTACCACGCGCAGGCGGTAGAACAGGTCGCCGCGGAGCGAGCCACGCTCGACGGCTTCCTGCGGTTCACGATTCGTCGCCGAAATGAATCGCACGTCCACCGGATCGCCCGCCGTTTCGGCGCCGACCCGGCGCACCACGCCGTCCTGCACCACGCGCAACAGCTTGGCCTGCAACGGCAACGACATTTCGGTGAGTTCGTCGAGGAAAAGCGTGCCACCGTTGGCGGTCTCGAGCAGGCCCGGCTTGTCGCGATCGGCGCCGGTAAAGGCCCCCTTGCGGTGACCGAACATTTCCGATTCAAGCAGCGGTTCCGGGAGCGCCGCACAGTTGAGCGCCACCAGCGTCTTCTTGGCCCGCCGCGAATGCTGGTGGATGAACTGGGCAATCACTTCCTTGCCGGTACCGCTCTCCCCGCTGATGAACACCGACGCGTCGGTGGGCGCCACCTTGCGCGCGAGCTCCACGGCCTTGCGAAATGCCGGCGAAATACCGATCAGGGCCTGGGTATCGGAGTGCGAATGCTGCCGCATCACCTGCAGGCGCAGGTCGGCCGCCTCCCGTCCCTTGAGCACGGCGTGCGACGCCCGACCGATCAGCACCTGCAGGTGGGTCGCCGAGAACGGCTTGGGGAGGTAGTCCCAGGCCCCCATCCGCAGCGCCTCGATGCTGCTGGCCACACTCGGGTTGCCCGTCATGACCACGACCAGGCTGTCGCGATTGGCTTCGAGTGCAGCATTGAGCAACTCGAGGCCGCTGACCTGCGACATGAACAGGTCGACGAGGACCAGGTCGAATTGCCGCCGGCGCACCAGTTCCAGCGCCTCTTCCCCGCGGCCAGCCAGCGTCACATTGTAGCCTTCACCTCGCAACACCGAGGCGCAGCTTTCCCGCAACGTCCGCTCGTCATCGACGATCAGGATTCGAATGCTGGCCTTGACGTCCTGCGGCAAGGCAAGCACATCGCGACTGGCCATCGAATCCTGAGAACCGACCTCCGGTCCGGTCCCACTTACAGCCGTCATTGGAGCTCCTCGGAACGGGCGTTGGGCCACCACAGCAGCCTCCAGAGGCGAAAACCGTGCCGAAACTGTGGTGCTGGTCCATCGACTTGGGGCCAGCAAGCGCCTCAACCGTGGCCGGAAGGTCTCAGGCTGTGTCCAAAGTACAGCATCCGTCGTTGTGTCGTTGCCACACACTTTGCCACAACCTGTAGACTTGAGGCTGCGGACTGCGGTATCATGCTTGCGTAAGGATCCGCGAGTGTGGCACTGCGGGCCGTACCCATGACCTTCGGGTGATATGTCCAACATTGTACCGATTCCTGAGAATCTGCCCGGACAGCCGACCCTGGGGGCCTCATCGCCGCTGGTTGGCGCCAGCGGTGGGGTCCGCACGTCGCCGGTGGTCCGTTATCTGGCGGCGATCCGGCGCGCCAGGTGGCTGGTGTTGCTCCTGACGTTGGCGGGGATCGGCGGCGGTATCGTGGTCAGCCGGCTCAAGCCGCCCAGCTACGTGGTCAATGGCAACCTGCAGCTCTCGCCCGACGAAAACTCCGCCTTTGTCGGGCAGCAGTACGACGTCTTCATCAAGAGCTACAAGATCATCGAACCGGTGGTGCTCGAACACCGCCTCTATATCATCGGACCCACGCGGATCGGCGCGCCGCCGCCGCCGCCCGGCCCGAGCGGACCGGCGGCCGCGATGTTCAACAATTTCGAGCTGGCCAGCCAATCGGTGCCGGGCGATTATCGCTTCAAGATCGCGTCCGATGGGCGGACCTGGGAATTCACCAATACGCAGACCGGGCGCGTCGACCGCGGTGCCGTGGGCGACAGCGTGGGCCGGCCGTTCGGCTTTCTCTGGGCGCCGGTGATCGAGCCCCGGTGGTATGGCGAATCCTTTGATTTTCAGGTGATCACGTCGCGCGAAGCCGCCGACAACATCAAGAAGCACCTGACTGTCGACTTGCAGCCGTTTCAGGCTCCCCGGTTCATGCTCCTGACCCTGGAAGGCTCAGACGCCGACCGCACCGCCGCCGTCCTGAATGACTTGATGGCCCAGTTCGTCGAGCAGACGTCCTTCGAAAAGCGCCGCAACCTGCACACGGCAACGCAGGTGCTCGACTCGCAGTTGAACGCTTCAACGGCACGGCTTGATGCCGACCAGCGCGCGCTGCAGTCGTACCGCGTCAAGACCATCACGTTGCCGCGCGAGGAGCTCCCGGTTGCTCCAGGCCTGGCGCAGACGCAGCCCGGTGCTTACACGGCATTCTTGACCCGCCGAAACCAGTTGGCAGCGCTCAAGCGCGACCGCGACGCCATGGCCGACGCACTCGCCAAGCTCAAGGCCGGCAAGCCTGCCGTGGATCTCTTCAATGCCATTCCGTCGGCCAAATTGTCCCCGGAGTTGATGAGCTATCTCAACGAGTTGATGCAGCAGGACGCGCAACTCCAGCTCTACCGGCAGCGCTACACCGACAGTATGGTCGACGCCAAGGGCGACATCGACATGCCGCGGCTCGTCGCGCATGTCAGGCAGCTGGAGACCGTAACGATTCCGCTCTACGCCAACGTCGTGATCCACAACCTCGACGACATGATCGCGCAGACGGATTCCGAAGTGCAAGCCGGTGGCAAGGAATTGCAACAGATTCCGCAGCGGACCATCGAGGAGAATTCGCTGGAACGCGAGCAGGCGGTCGACGCGGATATCGTCGGCAAGCTGACGCAGCAGTATTACGCCGCGCGCGTGCAGGAGGCGAGCGCGCCGACCGATGTGGCCGTCATCGATCCGGCCGTGGCGCCGCTGCTCCCCAACAAGAACAGCCAGCCGCGCATCATCGCAGCAGGCACTCTGCTGGGACTGGTGCTGGGTCTGGGCCTCGCCTTCCTGCTCGACCTGACCGACAAGCGGGTCCGCTACGCCGACCAGATCAGCGGCGGTCTGGGCCTGACCATTCTTGGTGTCATCCCGGAAATCCGGCGCGCCAAGGGTGAACAGGCCACGGCGGAGGAGGCGGCCCAGGTCATCGAGTCGTTCCGGACGGTGCGCCTCAACCTGGCGCACGCGATCAGCCAGGACGGCGTGGTCCTCACCATTTCCAGCCCGTCACCGGGCGACGGCAAGTCGCTGGTGGCCTCGAATCTCGCGTTGTCGTTTGCAGAGTCGGGATATCGCACCTTGCTGATCGACGGCGACACCCGCCGTGGCGAATTGCATCGCACCTTTGGTGCGGAACGGCGCCCCGGCTTGCTCGACTACCTGGTTGGCGAACTCGAACTGGAGAAGTTGCTGCGCACCACGACCCATCCCGGGTTGCAGTTGATCACCGGTGGCAGCCGCAAGCGGAACGGCCCGGAACTGCTCGGCACCGTGCGCATGCGTGAGCTGCTCACCCTCATGCGTGAGCGGTTCGAAGTGATCATCATTGATTCACCGCCGCTTGGCGCCGGAATCGACCCGTTCGTGCTGGGCACGCTCACCGGCAACCTGATGCTGGTGCTGCGGGCGGGAGCGACCGAACGCGACCTGGCGGAAGCCAAGCTGCAGATCGTCGATCAGCTTCCGATCCGACTGGTGGGCGCGGTGCTCAACGATGTGCGATCGACGATGAACGATTACAAGTACTACTCATACAGTTACGGATACGGGGCAGTCGAGGAAGGTCCCGACCCGAAGAGTCTGGGTCCGGCAAAACAACCAGCGAGTTGACGGCGGATCGGGCTGGCGCGCCTCAGGCGGCGCGCGCCAGCCGCAGACGCTCGAACAGCGCCGCGCCGTCGGTGGGCAGTTGCGTCACGTCGTCGATCGCAACGATCGCCGTATCGATCCGGGCAGCGGCCGTCGCGAGCGCACTGGCGAGCACATCGCGAAACCGTTCGGCTATGCGCCGCGCATCGACAGTCCTGGTGGTCGAGGCAACCAGTACCAGGTCGCGCGGGCCGAGCTGACCGTGAAGATCGGCCGCCCGGGCATGTTGGCGGAACGCATCGACGGCGGCCGAGAGCGCAGTAGCATCGTCCACATTCGCCATGGTCCATGCCACACAACACAGCGACGCGCCGTTGCGGCGCGTCTGTGAGAGCATCTCGGTCGCGCGCAGCCGCAACGTGTCCGGCTCGTGGATCGCAACCGGCCGAGCCTGCGAATGCGCCCGCAACGCGCGAACCTGTCGATACGACGCCACGTACGCGCCGATCTTGAACAGCAACGCCTCGGCGTCGAGCGGCTGGCCGTAGAACTCCCAGGCGCCCGCCTCGTAGGCGGTCAGTCGCTGCGGCCGTCCGGAGGGACCGGCGGTCGTGATGATGACGGGCAGTGTCGGGCCAAAACGGGGGTCTTCCCGCAACCGACGACACACCTCGACACCGGAGAAATCAGGCAGCTGCTGATCGAGGATCACCAAGTCGGGGTCGGTCGAACCGGCCAGCGCGAGCGTTTCTCTCGCCGTGAACCCATGCACCACCTGATAGCCGTTCGACGTCAGGATCGTGGCGATGGCGCGAGCGGTCCACTCCTGGTCGTTCGCGATCAGGACGACCGGCCCAGCCGGGGGTTGCTTCACTGACTCTCCGCTCAACGTGACCTCTCATATCGTGGCGACGCGACGTCACAGTGCGGCATCGACGCAACGATTTCAATGCCAGCGCGGAGTCTCGCGATTCGGCACACCACCACGCGAAAATCCCGCAAGCTGCCGGGCCGATTCAGCTGGCACCGACGGTCAATTTCCGGCGATCGAAGCACCGATTTCGGGGTCCGGCGCGCCATCCGGTGCAATGTCCTTGCCGCGACCGGTAGAACATCGCCGTGACAACGCTGTCACTCTGGCGCAACACTTCTGTCGCGAAGCATCCACGGAATAGCGGTGGCGCTACATTTCCACCCCCAAGAATTGTGGCTGGCATCTTGCTTCCAAGTAGTCGAAGCGTGCCGGCACCCGTTAGTGAGCCGGCACTGAGGACAACTCGAACCACAGCGGGAGAACTGGGTGATCAAGCTGCGACTCGGATTGGCGTTGACCTGCCTGGCGGCGCTTGGCCTGCCACTGCGCGCCCAGCAACCCGACACGGTCGGCGGGTCCGCCAGCAGGGTCATGGTGACCCGCGTAGAACTGCAGGCGTCGCTCGATCAGATCAACGCCGAGCTCGCATCAACGGCGTACAGCGCGTCACTCAAGGCCAGCAAGCAACTCGAGGCCGCCGCCATCAAGCAGCGCCTGAGCGATGGCGACTTCCACAACGGCGACCAGATCCGCGTCTCGATCCTGGCCGAACCGGGCCTGTCGGGCACCTACACGGTCAACTCGCAGCGCGAGATCACGTTGCCAAGCGGCGCCACGATCAGTGTCGCCGGGTTGCTGCGCTCGGAGATTGAAGCGTACCTCAGCACGCAGTTCAAGCGATTCGTGAACCAGCCGACCGTGACAGCGACGCCGTACATCCGCGTCTCCATGTTCGGGGGGGTCAACAAACCGGGCTTCTACTACGTGCCGGCCAACACGCTGCTGAGCGACGCGATCATGTCGGATAGCTTCGCGAATGGCCCGGCGAACAACGTGCGATGGAAGAAATCCACGATCAGGCGGCAGGACCAGGTCATCGTCGATGGGACCGAGTTCAGTGACGCGATCTACCGCGGCCGCACGCTCGACCAGCTCAATGTGCAGGCGGGCGACGAGATCAACGTCGCGGTGCGGCCGGCATCGGCACTGTTCTGGCGCATCGTGGGCGCTTCGAGTGGACTGGCGGGTCTTGTCTACCTCGCCATCCGGATCTTCTGACTGTCAAGGATCGTGCTGACTCACATGGCAGAGGCTGAGGAGACGCCGGTCACCACTTCTGGAGCGTCATCGAGAAGCTCGATCGCGTTCTGGCACAGCGATCGGGCGATCCGCGCGCTCAACATCGGCGTCGCGGCTCTGCTGTTCGTCATTTCGCTGCCGGTCTGGCTGCTGATCGCGCTCGCGATCAAGCTCACTTCGCGCGGCCCGGTGTTCTATGTTCAGACCCGCGTCGGACTCGACAGCCGGAGCGGGCGTGAGCGCCGCGGCGGCACCCGCGGGGTCCCGCGCCGACAGGGCGACATTGGCGGCCGGCCGTTCACCATCGTGAAGTTCCGCACCATGCGCGTCGACGCCGAAGCCCACGGCAACGCAGTGTGGGCGGCCAGCGACGATGACCGGCTGACGCCGGTCGGCGGATTTCTGCGAAGCTGCCGCCTCGACGAGCTGCCGCAGTTGCTCAACGTGCTCCGGGGCGACATGAACCTCGTCGGTCCGCGCCCGGAACGTCCGCAGCTCTTTGCCGAGCTGCGCCAGCAGGTAGTCGATTACCAGAAGCGGCAGCGCGTGCCACCCGGGATCACCGGACACGCGCAGGTCAACCTGCAGTACGACGCATCGGTGGAAGACGTCAGGAAAAAGGTGGCGCACGACCTGGAGTACATCCGGCGCCGTACCGTGTGGGAGGATCTCCGCATCATGCTCAAGACCATCCCCGTGATGCTCTTCCGGAAGGGTGGATGGTAGCACCCTCGGTCGAGCATGCGCCCGCTCGCTGGCGTACGCTTTCACTTCCCGAGCGCCTGCCGACCCTGCTCGCCGGCGCCGCCTTCCTGGTCCTGTTTACCTCGCCGTTCCTCAACCTGGTGCGCGAGTGGTGGACCGACCCCGACGCCGGCCACGGACTGCTGCTCTTTCCAGTGGCTCTCTGGCTGGCGTGGCGCGAGGGTATTGCCGCCGACGCCCGGACCAATCCGCGTTGGGGTATCACCCTGCTGGTCGCGGCGGTGTTCCTGCGCGCGCTGGGATCCGCCGCCGCCGAGTTGTTCACGCAGCGTTTCTCGATCTGGCTCGCGGCCGTCGGGCTGATTGTCTTCTGGTGTGGATGGACGCAGGTGCGACGCTGGTGGTTGCCGATCTCCCTGCTGGTGCTGACGATCCCGTTGCCGGCGATTCTCACCAACATGCTGGCCACACCGCTGCAATTCCGCGCCTCGGCAATGGCCACTTCGATGATCCGCTGGCGGCACATTCCCGTGGTCACCACCGGCAACGTGATCAACCTTCCCGGACAGCGGCTCTTCGTGGCCGAAGCGTGCAGCGGCCTGCGGTCGCTGACCGCCCTGCTGTCGCTGGGCGTGCTGATCGGCGGCATGTATTTGCGCACCACGCCGATGCGGTTGCTGCTGGTGTTGCTGGCCATTCCGGTCGCCGTGTTCGTGAACGCGGTGCGGATCTTCTTCACGGCATTCCTGGCCTACTACGTCGACCCCAAATGGGCCGCCGGCGATCTGCACCGCAATGAAGGCTGGGCGATGTTCCTGATTGCGCTCGGCGCGCTGGCCGCGATCGCCAGCGTGGTGCGCGTGGGTGAACAGCTGATCACCCGGCGGAGTGCGGCGGCATGAACGGCCTGCGCTGGTTTCCCGCCGGCATCCTCGCCGCCGGTTGCGTGGTCAACAGTACCATGGTCGCGCGCCGCGCCACGTCGACTCCGCTCCGCCATTCCGTCAGCCTGGTTGCGCCCTCACTGCTCGGCGCGCGTGGCACCGACGACACCGTCGACACGGAGCAGCGGCAGGTCGCCGGCATGAGCTCGTATGTGCTTCGTGAGTACGCACCGGCGGGATATCTGCCGTTCAGCGTCTACGTGGGCTACTACGACGAGCAGCATCAGGGCAAGACGATTCACTCACCCAGGAACTGCCTGCCGGGTGCCGGGTGGGAGCAAGTCGATGCCGGTGCGATGACCATCGCGACACCGAATGGTCCCGTCACCGTCAACCGGTACCGCGTTGCCAACGGGAAGACGCAGGCGCTGGTGTACTACTGGTATCAGGGACGCGGCCGAGTGGCCCACAACGAGCTGCGCGTCAAGTTCGAGTTGTTGCGTGATGCGATCGTGCGCGGCCGCACCGAAGAGGCGCTGGTGCGGATCGTTGCCGTGCTCAAGAACGACGACAGCGCCGCGGCCGACAGCGTTGCGCGGGCGGTAGCGCCCACACTCGTGCACGATGTGTACGCCGCGCTGCCGACCTGGTGAGCTATTCCGCCTGCCCCACCACCAGACCATGCCCCTGCTCGCGCCGTACCGCGTCTTCGACCCGCGCGCTCGCGCCCCACGCGTGGGCGCCGATCCACGCGGCCGCCAGCACCTCGACGCCGCCGTATACCATCGTCTTGAGCGCCATCAGGTCCACCGACCGCTTGGCGGCCTGCGCCACCAGCCGGCGAATGGTGAGGAAGTCGAGCCCGAACAGCGGCAGCGCGATCAGGTAGACGATGGCGATCACGAAGGCGGCGATCGCCAGGGCCCGGATCACGGACCGCTTGCCGGCGAAGGTCGCCAACGCCAGCAGCAACGCGAGCAGGATCAGCAATTGCGGCCCGTTGCTCAACAACATCAGGAACGTCTGGTAACGCCAAGGCGCCTCGCCGAATCGCAGCGGGGTACGCAATACCAGCATATCGAACAATGGTGACACGCCCATGACGACGAGCACGACGAGCGCTATCGAAATGAGCTTGTCCGTACGACTGGACAGCGGGGTGGTCGAGACCGGCATGGGTGTCCCTGTGCAAAGTTGGCGTGGCAACCGGATCGTGCCGGCGGCGGGAAGCGTCAGGCGGCAGCACGGACCCGCAAGTCACGTACCGCCACAATGGTACGGCTCGGCACCGCCCCTCGCAATCACTGGCGTCGCTGAGGTGCAGGAGCCCCCGGCCGGGTGCGTGCCCTTCTGATGCCACGACCGAGTGGCCAGCGCATCGTACACGTGCTCACATCGGTTCGCCACGGGGGCGCCGAACGGGTGGTGCTCGACCTCGCCGCGCAGCAGCGGGGCGTGGGTGCCACACCAGTTGTGCTCTGCCTGCACCAGCTGGGCGACTTGGCTACACATTTCGCCGACGCCGGGGTCGCGGTCGAGCTGCTCGCCGGGTCCGATCGACCAGGTGCGGTTCGAACCAGTCGCCGCTTGGCGCACTGGCTCCGCCGTGTCCGGCCCGACGTGGTACACACCCACAACGCTGCGCCTCAGATCGCTGCCGGATTGGCGAAACGCCTCTGGCGAGCGCCCATCCGTCGCCTGGTTCATACCGAGCATGGCCGCCTCGGTGACACTCGACCATCTCTGCTGCGCCTGCGGCGATGGACTGCCGCCGCGTTCGACGTCGTCGCCGCCGTGTCGGCCAACGCGCAGCAACAGCTGCTCGCCGCGGGAGTCACGGCGCCGAATGGCGTGGTGGTGATCCACAACGGCGTCGATGTGAGCCGCTTCACCATATCGGCACCTACCCCGCAACGATCCGGACGGATCGTGCACGTTGGCCGCCTGTACCACGTGAAGGGACAGGACACACTGGTTGACGCGATGGCAACGGTCCATCGGGATTTGCCGGAGGCCAGGCTGACCATTGTCGGCGACGGGCCGACGCGCAGCGCCCTCGAAGCCCAGTCCGATCGCCTGGGCTTGCAAGCGGTGATCCGATTCGAGGGCAAGCAGGACGACGTTCGTCCGTTTCTCGCCGCCGCCAGCCTGTTCGTCCTGCCGTCGCGAAGCGAGGGGATATCGATTGCGCTGCTCGAGGCCATGGCCAGCGGTCTTCCGGTCGTTGCGACCGACGTCGGCGGCAACAGCGAAGTACTCGACACCACGATGGGCGTGCTTGTCCCGCCGGAGTCGCCGAGCGCGCTGGCAGAGTCGATTGTCACGCTGTTGTCGAACCCGGAGAGCGCAGCGCAATCGGGGCGCAACGCTCGCAACCGGATCGAGGCGGATTTTTCGCTCGCCGCAACCGGTGCGGCATATGACCAGGCATACGGGTCCCGATGAGGATCCTCTTCTTCTCGAACATCTACCCGATTCCCGGTGAACCCACCCGGGGCACATTCAACGCCGACCTCGTGCGTGCGCTGCGGGAGATTGGGCACGACGTGCGCTGCCTGGTGCCGGTCAGCTGGACCAATCGGCGGGCGAACCGACCGAAGACGCCGGACGCGACGGCCGTATACCGCACCTGGTACTATCCGCCCCGCATCCTGCGATCACAGTATCATCGGTTCATGGCGTGGCGGTTGCGGGCGCCATTCCGCCGCATGACGCGGCAATGGCATCCTGACATCATCGTCGCATTCTGGATCCATCCCGACGCCGATGTGGCGCGGCAATTCGCCCGATCGATCGGGGTCCCGGTCGTTGCCATGGCCGGTGGGTCGGACCTGCTGGTGCTCCCGCGCGACCGGCGCCGCCGGCAGGCCGTCGCACGGGTCTTGCAAACCGTCGACGGCGTGATCACCGACGGCCAGCACCTTGCCAATGCAGCGATCGAACTGGGCGCCGACCCTGCCCGTGTCGTCCCATTCTACCGCGGGGTCGACGCAAGGCTTTTTGCACCCGGCGACAAGCTGGCGGCCCGCCAACGCCTGGATGTCGCGCCTGACATCCGGCTGTTGCTGGCTGTGGGAAATCTCGTGGCCGTGAAGGGAATCGATATCCTGCTGGACGCCTTGGCGCAGACCAGCGACGCACCCTGGCACCTCACAGTCATCGGCGATGGTCCTGATCGGCAAGCATTGGAGCGTCGGGCCACGTCTCTGGGGATCGGCAAACGCGTCACGTTTGTGGGACGGGTGGCGCACGACGAACTGGGAGACTGGTATCGAGCGGCGGACCTGCTCGCCCTCCCATCGCGCTCCGAAGGTGTTCCGAACGTGCTGCTGGAGGCGCTCGCCTGCGGTACGCCTTACGTGGCGACCGCAGTTGGGGGCGTCGCCGAAATCACCCCCGACGCCGAGCTGGCTGGTGGCGCCCGAAGACCCGGGCGCGCTCGCGGCGGCGTTGTCCCGATCATACCGGACCGTGCCCGCAGTGCCGCCGTCTGCCCCGCGTGCCTGGTCCGCTGTGGCACAGGAGTTCAGCAACCAGCTTCACGTGTTTCAGCGGGCCGCGCGGTGAAGTTGCCGCGGAACGCGCAAATCTGGATGCCGGGTGTCGTGTCGGCGCGCCTGGCGGCGGTGCGCCAGCCGCCTGTGACGCACGTCTGGCTCCTGATCACCGATCACTTCGAGCCGCAGTGGAAGCACCCATCACTGGCCGTGGCTCGGCAGCGGGTAGCCAACTGGCGCGAACGCTGGCCGGCGATCGCCGCGAAGCATCGAGATGACTGGGGTCGTGCGCCGCGCTACACGTTCTTCTATCCCGAAGAGGAATATCGGCCTGAGCTGCTCGAACCGCTCGCCGAAATGACCCGCGCCGGCATTGCCGATGTCGAAGTACATCTGCATCACGACGGCGAAGGCGAAGCGAACTTTCGCGACCGGATGTCGGGCTTCGTCGCGCAACTGGCGTCGGAGCACGGGCTATTGCGGCAGCATCAGGGTCGCACGGTCTTCGGCTTCATCCATGGCAACTGGGCACTCGACAACTCGCACCCCGCCGGCAAGTTTTGCGGCTTGAATAACGAAATCACCATCCTGCAGCAGCTCGGCTGCTACGCCGACTTCACCATGCCGGCGGCACCGTCACCGTGCCAGACGCGGATTGTCAATTCGATCTACCGAGCGGTCGACGATCCGGCGAAGCCACGTTCGCACGACACCGGCCAGCAGGTGCGTCCCGGCGACGGTGCGCCGCCCGGGCCTCCTGATGGTGCAGGGGCCGTCTGACCGTACGGCGCCACAACCGTCGCCCGTTCTTTCCTTCCGTTGAGGCCGGCGAATTGAGCAGCGTGGATCATCCGTCGCCCCACCGCGTAAGTCGTTGGCTCGCGGCGGCCCCCCGCGTCGGCTCGCACCAGTTCATCAAGTTGCACACCCACGGCGCCCAGGAAGCCAACTCGGCGGCGCTCCTCGGCACCGATCTCGACGCGTTGTTCACGAACCTGCGGGCAGCCTGCCAGCGGCGTGGAGTACGACTCGGATATGTGACCGCGTGGGAAGCAGCTAACATCATCGAACGACTGGCCGACGGCCGCGATCCGATGGCCGCGGTGGTCACATGACCGGCCCGGTTCGGACTCGCCGCAGGCTGCCCGAGGCGCCGACATCGAAGAATGATGCCGCCGCCGATGAGATCATCGCGAAACTCAACCGTGCCGGGTTGACCGTTGCCGGTCATGTCCGTGACTCCACCCAGCCGGGGAAAGGCGCCATGGTCCGCCACGGAAGTGTCGACCGCCGTACGAGCGACGGCCGCGCTGTTCGGCCTGTATCTCTCCTATGCGGTGCTGCGTCTGCAGGAGCTGTATCCGGTTCTTGCCGTGCCCCACCTGCCGATGATCATGTCGGGCTGCATCATGGTCGTTGTGCTTGGCAAGCATGTCGGTGTTCGGGTGGCGGATGATCTGGGACATCGTCCCTGCGGTGCGCTGGCAGGCTGCGATTGTCGCACTCGCCTTCTTGACGGCTCCCATCGGCATCTGGATGTCAGGCTCGATCTATTTTGCGGCCACGCAGTACTCGGTATCGGTCATCGTGTTCATCAGCAGTGTCGTGCTACTGCGCGATCGTCGCTCCTTGAAGATGGCGCTTGACGGTCTTGCTGCTCAGCGCGGCCGTCATCGTGCAATACACGCTCTCGGCGGCTGCCAAGACGATGGGACAATCCGGAAGAGTCGACCTCGGCGTGAGTCTCGACCCGAACGACCTCGCCCAGATCTTCGTGGCGCTCATTCCGCTCGCGCTCTACCGCGGCCAGATGGGCAAGGCCTGGAACCGCATATGGATCGGCCTGGCGATTCTGCTGGTCATCGCCGTGGTGCCGACCCAATCGCGTGGCGCCGAGCTCGGGCTGGCTGTCGTGGCGCTGGTGCTGATCTCGTCGGGGACATCGCCACTCCGCCGGGCGATCAACATCGTCGGCGTGCTCGCCTGCATCGCCGGATTCGTACTGGTCGCCCACGGCAGCGGCGCCGACCGGATGAGCGATTTCAGCGATTATTCGGGCGGCGAAGGACGGATGGCGATCTGGAAGCGCGGCATCTACTGGATGATTACCCGGCCCGTGGGGCTACGGCATCAACAACTTCGAGACCTATTTCGGGTGGCTGAACGGCAACGGACCGCGCGGCGCACAATTCGTTCGTCCAGATCGGCATGGAACTCGGCGTGCTGGGCTTGTGTCGCTTCACCATGATCTGGTATCTCGTGATTCGTGGACTGCTCCGGCAACGAAGGCACGCCACGGAGCTGATTCGCGTACCATGCCCGAAGCGCGATCGGAGGCGATTTTGGCGACCATGACGATCGCGTCCGCCGCGGGTACAATCGTGACCGGCTTCTTCCTCGCCAAGGCGTACGCATCCGTCACCCTTTTCGTGCAGGGACTCGGCTGCGCCGTTCTCCTCGGGTATCCCTACCGGGACCGACGCATCGAGGCGTCCAGCGCCTCGACCTCGCCGACGTCGATCACGCCGATGCGGCGGAAACGGCGGCTCGCGTGAAACTCGGCTGGTTGCTGATCGGCGCGATCGCCGTGGCGTCGTGCGGCAATGACGTCAGCCCGGTGGCGCACACCCAGTCGCCACCGGCCGACTCTACCGCCCATGGCGACAGCACG
Organism: uncultured Gemmatimonadales bacterium; assembly: GCA_963796635.1. Classification (GTDB taxonomy): domain Bacteria; phylum Gemmatimonadota; class Gemmatimonadetes; order Gemmatimonadales; family GWC2-71-9; genus Palsa-1233. The sequence continues at coordinate 43,309 of CAWCMH010000001.1, read as the reverse complement.
TCGAGCGACTCCGGCCGCTCGAAGCCCGATACAGCGAAACGACGCCAGCCGACAGCGTCCTGCCCGTCGCCGACAGCGTCAAACCGGCGTCGCCACCAATCGGCTCGCTCGACAGCCTTTCGCCAACGGGGCGGGCCCCTCGACTCGTCTGGACGCCGGCGCAGCAAGCTGTCTGGGAGAGAATGCGACAGGAAAACGATCCGCTCTACCAACTCCTGGTGCAGAATTGCAACGACGCCGTCGCTGGCTACTCCCCGCTACGGCGACCGTGGGCTGTGGTGCGCCATCATGTACCAGATTACCGGCAATCTCACCTACGCGCGCGCTGCCTGGAGGCTTAGCCGCGCCAAACATCGAAGAGGCCGCCGGCCAACGCAAACGACGTGCGGGAGTACTTCACGGAGAATGCGATCCTGTTCGACTGGCTCTATCCGGCACTCAGCGCCGACCGAACGCGAGCAGGCGGTCGCGGGACTTGAATCGGTGGGCGGACTTCGCGCTTGGCATCAACACGCCCGAGTACGTCGGCGGAGTCCGCATCGGCGACAGCGACGCCAACATCGGCTACTACTTCGGATTGGCGGCCACCGATCTCGCGACCGCGGGACTCAGCCCGGCGCACGTCAACTGGCTGAACGCGACTCAAACGGCAGCCGGTCTCCCGACCGTCGCGGTGGGTGGACTCGATGCCACCGGCGTCAATCGGCTCACGCTGCGCAACACGATCGATGAATACGTCACCGACCACGGCGCCGGCGGCGAATGGTTCGAAAGCACTGACTACAACCTCGGCACGCAGGTACTGCTACTCATGGGCGCGGCAGCCGTCCGTACCGCGACAGGCGTCGATCATTTTCCCGAAGTCACGGCATATCTCGACCAAGCCGCTCAGGCGCAGGTCTACTTCACCACGCCCGATCTTCGTCAGGCCGCCGCAATGGGGCGACGTGCAGAATCCACGCGATTTTCTCGGCCAGGGATTTCGGCTGCAGTACCGCTGTTGGGCGTGCTCTCCGGGCTGGGACAAGCGTGGAGAGCGCCGCACGCCACCGATGCCCAAGGAGTGCTGCAGGCGATCTTTGCCAAGTACGGCCACGTCCGGATTATGGCAGCGCGGAGCCATGGGCGCGGTTCTTCCTGTTCTACAACCCGTATGCGTCTGCGAATTCGGTACCGACGAGCACGATGGCCAGATACTTCGCCGGCACGGGTCACCTGATCGTGCGCACGCCGCAAGCGTTGTTCGACGGTCGCATGTCGAACCACACGTTCGCGGACCACGATGTGGGCTACCTCCGCGACTTTCAGCTATACCGTAACGGCGAGTGGGTGCTGACGCACCCGATCGGCTATGGCGGAGGAGCCCAGTTTGCCCAGGGAAACAACAGCCTGCTGCTGGCCGGCTTGAGCGCCATGTATCAGCGCGGTGAGACCGGCGGTGCAGAGCGGGCAATGGGTGGTGGAGCATCAGTGGCGTCTACCGCGGGAGTCTACTATCGCCCGAACCCTATTGGGATCCGCCGCCGCCTTTCCTGCGGCATTGGCAGAGCACGGTGGTATACCTGCAGCGCAACGGGCTTAGACATCATCGTCGTGCAGGATAGCGTCGACATGGACGATCCGCGAGCATTGCCGAGCTCTCAATCGGTATTGCGCGGCCGATCAGCGACGATCACCAACGCGGCGCGCTGCTGCAGTGGGTACTCCACGCGCCGGTCAACCCGACGGTCAACGGCAACGTCGCATCGTGGCACACGGCGGACGGACAGGCGGTGTTCGTCTACACGTTGTCACCGCGACCGGTAACCATCACATCGCTCCCCGAGTCGAGTGTGCTGACCCCAAGCGCCTTCTCGCCGTCCGAGACTCACCGGCTACCAGGCTGCGGATCGCCCGGCATTCACGGGTGGCAGCATCGTGTTGCGGCAGGTGATCATCGTCGGGACGGATCAACCGCCGCCGGTGACCGTCAACGGATCAACCGTCAGCATCGGGAGCACGGCGGTCACCTTCGGGCCCACGATTCAAGTCTCGAACTAGCGCGCCTCGTCGTCCCACTGCTCCGTCGACCCCAGCCGGGCCAGCGTATCGCCGTCTCCGGCGTGTCGCTGGCGCACCACTTTGGCCGGGACGCCGACCACCGTCGCGTAGGCCGGCACGTCACGCACCACCACCGCGTTGGCTCCCACCCGCGCACCGTCGCCCATCGTGATCGGGCCGAGCACCTTGGCGCCGGCGCCGATGAAGATGTCGTTGCCCAGCTGCGGCGACGTGCCGCGATCGGCACCAATCGTCACCTGGTGTTCGATGTAGATGTTGCTCCCGCCGCGCACCAGCCGATTGATCACCACGCCGTCGGCGTGCAGCAGCACGAACCCCGAGCCGAATTCGGCGCCCCGCCCGATGTAGCAGTTGCAGAAGATGCCGTTGAGGCGATTGGCGAGGAACTCCAGCGGCGTGAGGTGGTAGCGGCGTGACCACTGCATGATCCGGTACAGCACGATCGCCATCGACCCGTCGGTCAGCAGCACCCGCAACGCGGTGCCAATGCCACGGTCGGTGCCGTAATTCCAGCGCGCCTTCAGGCGCAGGTCGTTCCGGATCTCACCACCCACCCACGCCATCGGTCTCCACCCCTTGTCAGCTCGGTTCCGCGACGCCACAGGGGCGACGTCGCTTCCCTGTGCCCACCGCGCCTCACCGGTGCATCTTTCTCCACCGGCTGGCTGCGCAAGAACCGATCCACAGCACGGATCTTGCATCGTTCAGGTCAGCCGAATTTCTCCTGGAGATGCCCCATGACCAACCCGGTCCTCATGCTCGAATTCAACGAGCTGTCGCCAACGCTGATCGAGCAGTTCATGTCCGAGGGGCACCTGCCGAACTTCAAGCGGCTGTTCCAGCAATCTCAAACTTACGTGACCGATGCCCAGGAAGCGCAGGAAGCGCTCGAGCCGTGGATTCAATGGGTCACCGTGCACACCGGCCTGTCGTATGGCGAGCATGGCGTCTTCTTTCTCGGTGACGGGCCCAAGTGCACCAAGCCCCGCCTCTGGGACGTGCTGTCGCGCAACGGCCTCAAGAGCTGGATCTGCGGCAGCATGAACCTGCGCTACGAGGAACCGTTCAACGGCCTGGTGCTGCCCGACCCGTGGACGGTCGGGGCCCGCGCGCACCCGGCCGAAGAGTTCGCACCATATCTGCACTTCGTCCGCGTCAACGTGCAGGAACACACCAACGAGAGCGTGCCGCTGTCGCGCGCCGATTACCTGGCATTCCTGCGATTCATGCTCGGCCACGGGCTGTCGTTTTCGACGGTGTCGTATCTGTCGCGGCAGCTGCTGACCGAACGCACCACGGGCAAGTTCCGCTGGCGCCGTGCGGTGGTGCTCGACCGGTTGCAATGGGATGTGTTCCGCTGGTACTTCAAGCGAGAGCGGCCTGATTTCGCCACGTTCTTTCTCAACAGCACGGCGCACTTCCAGCACCTGCACTGGCGCAACATGGATCCTGGAGCATTTCAGGTGAAACCCAGTGACGACGAACAGGCCGAGTACGAGAATGCCGTGCTGTACGGGTACCAGCAGATGGACCACATCGTCGGAGAGGCGCTCAAACTCGCCGCCGACAAGTACACCGTGATCCTCGCGTCAGCGCTCGGCCAGCAGCCCTGCCTCAAATACGAAGACCAGGGTGGCAAGGTGTTCTACCGCCCGAAGAAGTTCGAGGCCTTCACCGGCTGGGCCGGCCTCAGGATGCATCATGAGATCCAGCCGGTGATGTCGGAGGAATTCCACCTGCTGTTCCAGTCGGAGGCCGACGCGCAAGCCGCCGCAGACCAGTTGAATGCGATCACGGTCGACGGCCGGCAAGCGATGCGGGTGCATCGCGAAGGCAACGACCTGATGGTGGGGTGCGGAATTTTCGAGCAGCTCGCCGGCAATCCTGTGTTGCAGGCACCGGGGTCTGCACCGATCCCGTTCGCCGACCTGTTCTACCTGGCCGACGGGCTCAAGAGCGGGATGCATCATCCCGATGGCATCCTGTGGATCCGCCAGCCGGGCGGCCGGCATGACCATCACACCACGCGGGTACCGCTCCGGAGCGTCGCGCCGACCATCCTGCAATTGATGGGCGTCAATCCCGATCAGTCGATGCGTGAGGATCCGCTACCGGTGGCCGCGGCCGCCGGCGCCAGCAGCTGATCGCAGGCGCCCTGTCGATCGCCGACCGAACCGGTCGGCGCCGAAGCCTCCGCAACTACTGCGGAGGCTTCGTTGTGTTGAGTGTTTGCGCCGGCCGGGGCAGCGGTGACTGCGTGGTAGACATGACCGTGCGCAGCTTCATCGCCACGGCCGGTGACAGCTGGATGTGATTGCGACTCACCCATGCCAGGAAGTCGCCCAGATCGTAGCGGCCGTTGCTGTTCCCCTGCGCGTCCATCGCGCTGCGCTGGTCGGCCGTCAGGCTCGACCCGCTGAACAGGTCGGTCACCGCCGCACCGGGCTCCGGAGCCGCGACCGTGGCGACGTCCAGTGAGTCGATGAATTGCGCCTGCAGGCTCGCGTCGCTGGCCAGTGTGACGGTCACGGTGTCGACGTACAGGCCATTGGCCAGATCCTGCGGTGGCCGGCCCCAGACCACGTGTGATCCGACCGCGCCGCTGGCGGTCTGGATCTGCAGCCGGTCGGTGCTGACCGTCGCGATCCAGGTATCATCGCTGGTGCTGTCGAGGTCCGTCCCCTGAACCAGGGCCGAGTCGATCGGGATCAAGCTTAGATGGGCGCCCGAGTTGGCAAAGTGCACCGACCGGATCCGGCGCCCGGCCGGCAAGAGCGCGATCGAGCGCACCAGCGCAGTCACGTTCAGCGAATCGATCAGCACTGCCTGGGCATCGCCACTCGTCACCGTGATGGTCGCCACGTGCCATCCCGGCAGCAGCAGCGCCGCATGATACGACCACGACAGCGTCTGCGACCCATTGCCGGAAGCATTGTTGAGCGACAGCCACGTGGCGGTGCTGGTGGCCGTCCACGACGCGGCATCGGCGCCGTCGCCCGCGAACGTGACGGCGGCCTGGTCCGCGGCCGACATGCCCTGCATCACCGTCGCACTCCGGGTCCCCGGCGTAAAGCCAACGGTCAGGGGCAGCGGTGCCGCGAGGATCTGCAACGTGTCGACCACCGACGCAGGCGACCCGACCGCACCGACGGCAGTCACTTCGATGGTATCGACATGCACACCGACGGGCAGGCCCGCCGTACTACGCTGCCACGTGACGTTGCCGCTGCCGGTCCCGGATGCCGCCATCAGCGACAGCCAGGCTGCATGGTGCGTCGCGGTCCATGGGACAGCGATCGCGTTGGTCCCGGCGAGCGACACGCTGGCGCTGCCAGTCGGGGCGGGATTCCCCTGCACCACGGCGGCGCCGTGACTGATCGGCGTGACCGCAATCGTGATCGGAACCGGGATGGACGTGACGTGCAGGGTGTCGAACACCAGCACTGGAGAATTCACGGCACCACTGGCGCTCACCGTCAACGTATCGACGTACGTCCCGATGCTGAGACTCGCCGCCTCCCTCGTCCAGGCGAGCGTACCGCTGCCGGTACCGGTGCCTGTCGTGATGCTCACCCAGGCGGCCTTGTGCGTCGTCGACCAGGTGGTCGTACCGGCGTTCGTTCCGCTCAATGTCACGGCAACGCTCGTGTTGGGCGCACTGCTGCCGACCTGAATCGTGGTGCTGCGCGCGGCGGGGCTCACCGCGATCGTCACCGGCACCGGCGCTGCCGTCACGTGCACCGTGTCGAACACCTCGATCGGCGAATTCACCGCGCCCGCGGAACTCACGGTCAGCGTGTCGACGTAGGTGCCGACGCTGAGCGCGCTCGCGTTGCGGCTCCACGCCAGCGTCCCACTGCCGGTGCCGCTGCTCGTCGTGAGGCTCACCCACGACGCCTTGTGCGTGGTCGACCATGCCGTGGTCGCAGCATTGTCGCCGCTCAGCGTCACGGCGACGCTGGTGTTGGGCGCGGTGGTTCCTGCCTGAATTGTGACACTGCGCGCGGCAGGGCTCACGGCGATCGTGACGGGCACCGGTGCCGCCGTCACGTGCAACGTGTCAAACACGACGACCGGCGAGTTCACCGCTTCACTGGCGCTGACGGTCAACGTGTCGACGTAGGTACCCGCCGCGAGCCCGGTCGTGCTTCGGCTCCATGCCAGCGTCCCGTTGCCCATGCCCGTGCCTGACGTCAGGACCACCCACGAGGCCTTGTGGGTCGTCGACCAGGTGGTGCTCCACGCATTGGTCCCCGCCATCGACACCGAGACGCTGGTGCTTGGCGCGCTGCTGCCCGCCTGAATGGTGGCGCTGCGCGCCCCTGGGCTCACGGCGATGGTGACCGGCACCGGCGCCGCCGTCACATGCAATGTGTCAAAGACCGTGACCGGCGAATTGACAGCACCCGCCGCACTCACCGTGAACGTGTCAACATACGTGCCGGCGGCGAGCGCGGTGGTATTCCGATTCCACGCCAGCGTACCGCTCCCGGTCCCGCTGCTCGTCGTGAGGGTCACCCACGACGCCTTGTGCGTTGTCGACCATGTCGTGCTCGCGGCGTTGTCGCCACTCAGCGTCACCGCGACACTCGTCGCCGGGGCGCTGCTCCCCGCCTGGATCGTCGCACTCCGCGCAGCGGGGCTCACGGCGATGGTAACAGGTACCGGGGCAGCAGTGACATGCAGCGTGTCGTACACCTTGACTGGCGAGTTCACCGCGCCGGTGGCGCTCACGGTGAATGTGTCGACATACGTCCCCACGCCCAGCGCGGTGGTATTGCGGTTCCAGGCCAGCGTGCCGCTGCCGGTCCCGCTGCTCGTCGTGAGCGTCACCCACGACGCCTTGTGCGTCGTCGACCACGTCGTGCTCGCGGCGTTGTCGCCACTCAGCGTCACCGCCACACTCGTGCTGGGCGCGCTGCTCCCCGCCTGGATCGTCGCACTGCGCGCGGCCGGACTCACGGCGATGGTCACCGGCACCGGCGCCGCCGTCACATGCAGCGTGTCGTAGACCTTGACCGGCGAGTTCACCGCGCCGGTGGCGCTCACCGTAATGTGTCGACATACGTCCCCACGCCCAGCGCGGTGGTATTGCGGTTCCAGGCCAGCGTGCCGCTGCCGGTCCCGCTGCTCGTCGTGAGCGTCACCCACGACGCCTTGTGCGTCGTCGACCACGACGTGCTCGCGGCATTGTCGCCACTCAGCGTCACCGCGACACTCGTCGCCGGGGCGCTGCTCCCCGCCTGGATCGTCGCACTGCGCGCCGCCGGACTCACGGCAATCGTCACCGGCACCGGAGCCGCGGTCACATGAATCGTGTCATAGACCACGGTCGGCGACCCGATGGCGCCGGTCGCCGAGACGGTGATGGTATCGACGTACGTGCCCACGCTGAGCGGCACCGTACTGCGCGTCCACGCCACCGTGCCGCTGCCGGTGCCACTGCTGGTCGTCAGCGTGGTCCAGCTCTTCTTCTTGGTCGCGGTCCATGCCGTGGTCGACGCGTTCGTCCCGGTCAACGTCACGGTCGCCGACGATCCTGCTGCCGCGCCACCCTGCTGCACCGACACGCTGCGCGCGCCGGGCGCTACCGCGAGCGTCACCGGCACGACCGGTGTCACGACCAGCGAGTCGTAGACCACGGCGGGCGATCCGGTGGCTCCGGTGGCCGACACCGTGATCGTGTCGACGTAGGTCCCGGCCGCAAGCGCGCTGCTGTTCCGGCTCCACGCCACCGTGCCACTCCCGGTGCCGCTCGCGGTCGTCAACGTGATCCAGCTCTTCTTCTTGCTGGCCGTCCACACCGTCGTCGACGCGTTCGTCCCGCTCAGCGTGACGCTTGCCTGATCGCTCGGCGCGCTGCTCCCTTGCTGCACGGTCGCTTTCCGGCTCTGCGGGCTCACGGCGAGTGTCAACGGCGTCGGCGTGCCACCAGGGGCCTGCACCAATCCCCAGCCGGTGGCGTTGTCGAAGCCCGGCGTCGACAGGTCGACCGCGCTCGACTCCAGCTGCGCGCGGATCTGCGCCGGAGTCCAGGTCGGGTGGGCCTGCTTGAGCAGCGCCACCACGCCGGTGACGTGCGGCGTCGCCATCGAGGTGCCCGACTTGTACCCGTAGGTGCCGCCCGGCAGCGTGCTCTCCACGCTGGTGCCCGGTGCGGCGACCCACATCTGCGGGCCGGCATTGGAGTAGCTGGCGACGGAGTTGTCGGAATTGAGCGCGGCCACCGCGATCGCACCGGGCGACGCGGCGGGAGTCACGATCGCTCCACCGTTGTTGTTGCCGGAGGCAGCCACGACGTTCACGCCCGCGGCGATCGCCGACGCCACGGCGTAGTCGTAAGTGCGCCGACTGCTGAGTTGCCGATGCTGATGCTGACGACATCGAGATGGTTGGTCACCGCCCACTGCAGCGCGTTGATCTGCGAGCTGAGCCACGCGACACACCCGCTGCCGTCGTCCTCGAACACCTTGAGCGCATACAACGACGCACCCGGCGCCACACCAACCACGCCGACCCCGTTCTGCAGCGCCGCCACGATGCCGGCGACATGGGTACCGTGCCCATCGCAGCTGGCGACGTCATCGTTGAGGTTCGACGGATTGTTGTTGACCGTCTGAAAACTCTGGCCACCGACGACGTGCAGATCGGGATGCGTGATATCGATGCCGGAATCCATGATGCCGACCTTGACGCCCGCGCCGGTGATCCCCGCAGCCCACGCCTGCGGCGCACCGACGTCGGTGACACCCCACGGAATCGCGTCCGCCGCGAATCGCGCCGGTACCACGACGCCATGCGTCGCGGCCGATGTGACCGGTGCGGCAACGTCATGTGATTCGACCGATGTCAGCGGGGCAGCGACGTCGGGCTCGACGGTCGCAACGTTGGAATCCGCCACCAGGCGATCCAGGTCGGAGTCATCGACCACCGACATCAGCGCGCCGATGAATGCGGCGCGACTGTGCACCCGCATGTGATGCACCCGGGTGAGCCGCGTCTCGATCGAAGCCATCTGTCCGGCGGTCACGGGTGGCGAGCCCGGCACGCGCAACATGGCGCCATGCCCACCGCTCTTGAGCGTGACGATCACGCGCCCGCCCGCCGCAGCCACGGCTCGGTGCAACGACGTCAGGTCTTGCTGGGCGCTGGCGATCGAAGGCAACAGCAGCAGCGCCACGACAGGGCCAATGCCCCACCGACTCCGGATCATGTCTACCTCGGCAATGAGATATCAGGCCTGCCGTGTGGGGCCCGAGTACCGTGCATTGCGTATTATCGGCGGATCAAAACGCCAACCGTATGGCGTCAATACCGCGATTTGAATAAGATCGCGAACCAATCTGCCACCATGTGGCTGGTACGCCACTCAGCGACGTCACGAACGCACCACGACCGTGTGATGCATCGTCGCCACACCGGCGCATAAACAATTGCACGACAATCAGTTGGGCATTGACCTCCTGACAGAAACGGCGTCCGGGACCCGCGGTACGTGGCACGGCAGGCTGGGTCGTCGCGGAATCGACAACGCGCAGCGTTCGTACTCGCGATGCCGCACACTTTGCACCGACCCGGTTCGCGTCGCCGAGCGACGTGCGATCCACGCGACGCGGCAGCCTGTCGTGAACCACGATCACGGTTCGACGACCGCGCGGTATTCATCAATCGATTGGAGTTGATAACTGTCGCGCATCGCGGCAGCAGACACGGTGGCCCGATAGTCACTGGCGACCGAAAGGTCGGGCACATGAATGCGGGCAATGTCGCCGCTGACGATCGCGCCGTCGACCACGATGTCAACCGCATCGTCCGTTCGCGCAGCGAATCCGTCGTAGCCAACCATCGCCACGCTGTCGACCGTCGGGCCGGTCACCGCCAGCTGGACCGCGCCGTCATTGGTGTGTGGCGTGATGAGCCGCACCGTCAACCACCCCGCGGTGGGCGTGATCGACGTACTGCTGGCCGACGCATTCGTGCCGGGTTCGCTGCCGCATGCCGCCGCGGCCGCGAGCAACAGCAAGGGGGTGAAACGCACAAGCTGCACAGCACACCTCCGCCGGCGCACCGACGTGACAGTGACCCTTGCGGGCGTAGTCGCTGGCGGCTGGGCAGGCATGGCACCGTACGGTGCGGTAGCCCCCTGGCTCTGCGAAGTCAGGTTTCCCCAACAGTGCTCTGAGCAGCGTGCTTCAATTGTGATGCGAGAACAACGATCGCGGTGCGGCTAATGTAATCGGGCAGCGGGCAAATCAAGACCCCCGCTCGTCACGGCGCGGTGGGCCGCCAGGAGGTCGGTTCGCGGTCGACGCCGAACCCTATGGCCGCCCAACGACAACTGTTGTTGCGCGGCCGCTACGGCGCGGCCAGCGCGATCGGTGATGGATTTTTGCAAGCTGTTCATTTGCAAGCAGATAGCGACACCATGTCCACCGCCGCCGGACTGGCGCGCGGCTTGCTTCTATGGCGGCCGTCCTCAACCCGAGTGTAGGCCATCATGAAGCGTTTGTCAGCCTTGATCGTCGCCGCCCTTGTCGGCGGCACCGTAGTTTCCGCGCAGGCCCAGTGGGTCAACGGCGCGCCACCTGCCGATAACAGCCAGACCGCTTCTTGGATAACCTGTCGTGGGACGGCACGAACTGCAACATCGGGTTACGTCCTCAACGGGACGGCTGGCAGCGCAGGCTACGACCTGCAACAACCAGCACCCGACCGGTTGGCTGCCGTATACGGCTCTCCGACGCGAACGGCGATTCACCGGCGCCAACGCATTGCCGAGCGGATACGATGCGTCGCCTGACTTCACGTTCAGCGCGGGCACGTACACTTCAACTGCATCGGTATCGTCGCAGCCGGCTCGACGTCCAGGCGCGGAATCGACTGGGGCATCAGCACGGATCGGAACGACGTGCAACACCACTACGTTGGGCGACTGTCCTCTGGCCGGAACAGTGCATTCGATCCGTTCGCCTGACATCGGTGCTGACCGACGGCACTGAGGTGTTCTCCAACGCCGGCAGCCAGTTCGCGCTGTTCGGACTCGGCGGCGCTACGCTCGGCGCCGGTGGCGGTCAGTTCATCGTCGGCTTCGAGGACCTCTATACCGGCAATGGCCTCCGGAAGCAAGTCAACCACCGGCTATTCCGATGGCGACTACCAGGACCTGCTGATCGGCATCTACGCCAACAACGGCGGCGGCCCGCAGGGCTTCACCCCCGAGCCGATGACCATGTCGCTGATGGCGATGGGTCTGGTCGGTCTGGGCGGGGCCTCGCTTCGTCGGCGCATCAAGAAGAGCTGAACCGCTCGGCAATTTCGCTCGGACACAAAAGGCCACCGCGATGCGGTGGCCTTTTGTTTTGTCCCTTCTCTTCGCTCAACGCTGCCGGTCCGGATAACTTTGCCGCGTCATGGCTTCCGATCCCCGCATCACCGTCATCATCCCGATCCGCAACGAAGCGGCCTTCATCACGGCGTGTCTCGAGTCGCTGCTGGCCGACCCGCTTGCCGACGAGTCGGAGTTGCTGGTGTACGACGGACAGAGTACCGACGAGTCGGCCGCGCTGGTGCGGCAGCTGTCGGAGCGGCATCCGCAGGTGATCCTGGTCGACAATCCCCGGCGCATCCAGTCCGCCGCGTTCAATCACGCGCATCGGCCGCGCCCGCGGCGAATACCTGCTCCGTGCCGACGCGCACAGCACCTATCCCGCCGACTACATCAGCGAATCCGTTCGCCTGCTCGACGAAACCGGCGCCGGCAACGTCGGCGGGATCCAGCACGCGACGGGTCGCGGCTGGATGAGCGGTGCGATCGCCGCGGCGCTGTCGTCGCGCTTTGGCGTCGGCGACGCCAAGTACCGCTACGCCACCGCGCCCGAATTCACCGACACCGTCTACCTCGGCTGCTGGCGCACCGAGACGCTGCGCGCCATCGGCGGCATGCGCGAAGACTGGGCCGTCAACGAAGATTATGAAATGAACGTGCGCCTGCGCCGAGCAGGCCATCGCGTCTATCTGTCGCCCACGATTCGCTCGACCTATTTCGTGCGCGGCTCGCTCACATCGCTGCTGCGCCAGTACACCCGCTACGGCTTCTGGAAGGTGCGCACGCTGATGGAGCACGCGCACTCGCTGCGCGCGCGTCAGGTCATACCTCCGTTGTTCGTGCTGTCGATTGTCGCGGCGTGGCCGTTGACACACTGGTTTGGCGTGCTCGGCGCGCTGCACCTGTTCGTGTATGCCGGCGCGAATATCGGGATCAGCATTGTGACGGCCGCGCGCAGCAAGTGGACCTACCTGCCGCTGCTGCCGCTGGTCTTCCTGATCATCCACGTGGCGTGGGGCTGCGGATTCCTGGCCGGTGCCGTGTGGTGGCCATGGCGGCTGCGGCACCACACCGTGGCTTGATCGTTGCGCCGCCAGCTATCTGACGATGATGGCGCGGTAGCCTTGCGTCGACTGCAACTCGTAACTGTCGCGCGCCGCGGCAGCCGACACGCTGGCCTGGTAATCACCAGCCAGCGAGATGTCCGGAACGAGAATGCGCGCCACGTCGCCGCTGGTGATCTGCCCGTCGACGACCAGATTGGCCACGTTGCTGGTCCGCGCGGCAAAACCGTCGTAGCCGACGATCGCGACGCTGTCGATGGCGGGACCGGCGATCGAGAACTGCACCGCGCCATCATTGCTGTTGGGGGTGGTAAGCTGCACGGTCAACCACCCGGCCGTCGGGCCGGCGGGTGTAGTGGTCGACGGACCGGTCGCAGTCTCGCTGCTGCACGCAGCCAAGGCTGCGATCATCAACGCCGGAACGACTCGTACGAGCTGCACAGCGCACCTCAGCCGGCAAGCCGGCCCGAATGTGATTCCCTCGCGGGAACGGTCGCTGGCGGCTGGGCGGGCATGGCACCGTTCGGTGCGGTAGCTCCCTGGCTCTGCGAAGCCGGGTTTCCCCGGCGGTGCTCTGAGCAGCGCGACTTCGTCAGTGCGCCAAGTATCGGCAGCGTATCGAGCGGGATGTAGAGTGGCAGATATGGTCGCGAACGGCGGTGACAACCTGAGGTGGATCAACAACTTGTGATTTGTGTCGCTCTCGCCACACACCGGATGTTGTCGTGCTGAGGCGCGCTTCCCATACCGGGTGGCGGGGCATGGCCTGGCGCACTTTCGCGGTCGGGTGGACGCTGTTGATCGCAGCGCTGACCCTGCGCTCCCATCCCCTCGCGGTCGAGGAAGTCGCCCGAAGCCACTGGTATTGCGTCGTCTGCGGTGAAGCCGGCGCTGCCGACGTGATCCTCAACCTGCTGCTCTTTTTCCCGCTTGGACTCGCACTCCGTGCGCTCGACTGGCCGTGGTGGCGCGCCGCGCTGGTCATGACCGCGTTCACGATCGGCATCGAAACCACGCAGGCGCATCTACTGATTGGCCGCGATGGAACGCTGGGCGACGTGTTGACCAACAGCATCGGCGGGCTGCTTGGCTGGACTGCTCTGCCGTTGCTCCAGGCGATCGCTCAGCCGACACGCCGCACCGCGAGGATTGGCACCGCCGTCATCCTCGTGTGGATGGCGTCGCTCTGGAGCGGCTCAGTCGTGGCGCTCCAGCCGGCGGCAACAAAGGCGGCACCGTGGATCGGGCAGCAGCTCGAGCCGTCGCCGGGCGCTCGACCCTTCTCGGGCCAACTTCACGCCGCCAGCGTCGATGGCATTCCGATCCCCGAGGACCTCTCACCAGCATTCCCGTCTGGCACGACTCGCTGACGATGCAGGCGATCGTCACTCGCGACAGCGCCTGGACGGAACCGCGAAAGGCGCCGGTGGTCCGGGTTGTCGATGCCAATTCCGCACAGCAATTGGATCTCGACGAGATCGGCCAGGATGCGATCGTCGATGTGCGGCTTCGCGGTACTGCGTGGCTGCTGCACACGCCGAAGTGGCGCTTCAGCGGAGCATTCGAGTCAGCGCCACACCAGCCGTGGCAGATCACCTGGCGCCGCGAACATGACCAGATGACGATGGTCAGTGGGCCGCGCGGCGCGCGAGCAAACAGGCGGGAGTCGCTGCCGCTGTCCGCCGGACTCGGATGGGTCTTCATCCATCCATTCGTGAGCACCGTGAGCAGCGACGCCCTGTTCTGGACGGCCATGTGGCTGGGTAGCTGGTTCGCATTGCTCGGATGGCTGATGTCGCCGCTCGGCTGGACTATCCGCCTCGGCGCCGGAGCGATCGCGGTTGCCGGATATATCCTGGTCAACGCCGCGGCGCGGATGCAAATGGTACCGCTGGAATGGGCGGTGGAGATCGCAGCCCTGGTTATCGGCGTCGCCGCGGCACGGCTGCTCTCGCACTACGTGCGAGAATGATGTGGGTCACGGCCCGTGTCAGTGATGCGGTGTGATGGCGTTCGGCTTCCTTCGATGCGGTCGTGTCGCTCCCAGGCGGCGGAATCGGAGCCACCACTTCGAAGTCGCTCGCATGCAACCGCGTGAGCGCCTCGAGGTCCGATCGCTTCCAGCGGCGATCCGCGGTGCCACTCACAAAGAGCGCCCCGCCGTTGTCGGCCAGAATCAGTCCGTAACGCTGCAGCGCCCGCACGATGACCGCCGCACCCGCCGGGAATGAGGCCGGATCCACCGACCGCTTGAGTCGCAGCCGCATGCCCATTGGCGGCAAGTCCGCGGCGCGTTGGGCGCTGGCGTCGTGACGTGCGGGATAGACATGCGCACGCTGCGTGAGCGGCAGGGTGACGCGCAACGCGTGGTCGATGCTGTGGAGGTCGTACACTTCGTCCGCCCGGGCCAACCCGGGGAAGATCTGCAGGCCGGCCGCATCCGCGCTGGTCCAGCCATCGCGCCGGCTGATGTCGGAATTGAGGCTCCACGCCGCGCCCGCGCCGGCTTGCCAGCTCGCGCCGTTGTTGTCGGTATGCGCACCGAACAACTCGTACAGCCGCCACCCGGTCACGTCGATCACGATCAGGTGCTGGTCACCCCCCTGCTCCACGTCGGCGTGTCCCGGAATCGGATACGGCACGTCGTCGCTCTCGCCGGCATACGCAAACGGGATCCGTACGGTTCGCGTGTGCGCCCCGTCGACCACGTCGTAGGGGATCCCGTACAAATGGATGCCGAATCGCCCCGGACCAAAGTCGGGATGTAGCGCGACCTCTGGCCCGATCGCGGCAAGATATTTTGCCGACATCGTATCGACGGGATCGTGATCGACGGGTGTGTTCCATGGATCGTCGGGCGGCAATACCCGCTTTCCCCCGAGCGAACCGAGCCTGCCGTAAGTGATCTCACCGGGGACGGTCACTCGCGACGATTCCGCGATATCCCTTCGGTGCACATAAACTGCAGCCATTCCGGCGCCCACCACGACGACGACCGCGACCACGGCCACGAGTCCGGCCACGATGCGACGAACGTTGATGCGTGCTGGACGGAGCCGCGACCAGTACCAGGCGGCCAGCGCCAGATTCAACAGGTTGAGCCCACCCAGCACGACGGCCGCCAGCAACAGCAGCCGATGCTGCATCAGGGACGCCATCTAGTTCAGCACCACATCCGTCGAGCTGCGTGGCTTGAGGAACCAGGTCCCGTCGCCGGCCGGAATCAGCACGCCGCGCAACGTTGCCGTGCGCCCGGGCACGAACACACCGTGCGGGGCGTTGAGCAGTTGATCGAGCACCACCTTGATGGTGGTGGTGCTGTCGGTCGAGTCGGCCACGGTGATCGCGAAGTCGGGCGTCGCCGCCATCGTGTCGACAATGGTCACGTTGCTCAGTTGCACGTACGCGGCGTCGAGCGAATCGTCGTTCGCCGTCCGCGCCTCCGCGACGCTGACCAGCACCGGCGTGGGTGCCAGGGCCGCCGCGATCCGCGTGAAGTGCCCGTCACGCAGGACCGGCTGTCCTGCAGCGCTGTCGGTGGTCGCGAGCACCAGCACCGAATCCCCGGCCACATTGCCGGCCGTGCCGGTTTGCGGCACCGCGTGCAGCACGCGGATATATCCTGACGTGTCGTTGAGAAAAGCGCTCGTATCGCGGAACGCCTGCAACGGCGAGGTCACCCGCGCACGCACGATGACCCGCTGCCCCACCGGGAGCGCGCGCGCTTGTGCCAGATCCACTTCACTGAAGCCGAGACGAACCACCCGCGCCGCCGCCGAAGCCGACGGTGGCAGTGCCACGATCTGGATGGTGCCGGTGTCGCCCGCGACCACGCCGATCGAGTCGCCGAGTGCGTGACGATCGACGGCGATGCGATACGTGCCGATCGGCAGCGAGTCGAACGCGGCCTCGCCGAGATCGTTGGTCGTCGCGGTGCGGAGTGTGTCGGTGCCGCCCGGGAGCAGCAGCGCGACGCGCACGCCGGCGAAGGTGGTGTCGCCCGCGTCGAACGCGTGCGTGGCATTGCGATCGAGGTACACCGCCACGCCGATCGACCCACGCGTCAGCGTCGGCAGCGTGTTCTGTTCGCCGGCATTGGTGCAGGCCGTAATGCCGAGCACGAGTGCGCAGCACCGAGTGAAGTCGCGCATCATCAATTCTCCACCCGGAATCCGACCCGGATCTGGCGCGGGATGCCGCGCCGGCTGAGCAGTTGGCCAAAATCGGGATTGGCGATCAGGGGCAGCACCAGATGACCGCTGCCGTCATAGGTGATGGTGCCCGCAGGATCGACCAGCACCGCCGCATGATCGTACAATCCGGTTGCCGACCCGGCGAGGTTGAAGGCGTCGACGGTGAGTTGCACTCGATGCGAACCACCGATCGGCAGCGGAACGCCGAGCGTCAGGTCGAGCGCCTGTACACCGGGATCGCGACAACTGTTCCGGCTCGCGATCTGGTTGAGTTGTGAGCCGAGGCAGGCATTACTGCCGGCCAGCGCATTCACACCGCTGATGTCGCCGCCGAGATACGCCGGATCATTGCCACCCGAGCCGTCACCGTTGGCGTCGACGCCCGGGCGAAAGCCCGGCGTGAACGGCAATCCGGAGCGGTACCGATAGCGCGCCGCCAGCGTGAAGGGCGCCGCTCCCGGCGACGTGTACGTCACCGTGAACGCCACGCGGTGGGGAATGTCGAGGTCGGATCGGCCTGGGTCCCACGATGCGCCATTCAGGCCGTCCGGAAACGGTGACAACTGGTCCGCGGGGTCGGCGCTGAGCTGGCCCGGCAGGTTGTCGGTGGTGCGTGAGTAGACATAGGCAAGCAACGCATCGATGCCGCGACCCACATGACGCTCCAGAGTCACGCCGGCCTCGTAGTCATTGGTGTAGCCGTCGGACGTCAACCCGTACACCATGTCGAATTGATCGAATCGGCGATTCGACCCCACGGCAGGCGTGATGAGTCCACCATACTGCACTAGCGATCCGTAGATCGGCCGGCCGTCGCTGCCGGTCGCCACTGAACCGGCCGGGCGATTCATGTCGGTGCGGCGCAGCAGGTAGTCGGTGTGGTAGTACGCGCCATGGATTGTCAGGGTCGCGGCCGATCCCAGTCGCTGCGTGAGCGACAGGCTCGACTTGTAACTGCGCGGCTTGCGGACGCCGAAATTGAACAGCGTGAGGGACTGCCCGACGGCCGTTCCGGCATCGGTGCCGACTGCGGGCCACGTCAGCGCCCCGGTGGCACGACGTACCGTCACGTCGCCGTCGAATTGCGCCACCTCGGCAAGTGCCAATTCATCGAAGTGCCCGGGCGCAATGCCGACGTCGCCGCGCACCGTGGTGGCGCCCGTACCGCTGGCATCCCAGGTGAAGCCGCCGCGTGGCCCGAACCCGCCGGATTTGCTGTCGGTCGGGACGGCGTCGTTGCGAACGCCCGACGTGTACGACCAGACGGAATCGAACTGGATCACGCCGGTCGGCAGCGATTCGCGTGCGTACTGCACACCGCCAAACAGCTCGAGCCCTGTCAGGGGACGCCACGAGTCCTCGGCGAACAACGTCACATCATGGATGGGCAGGTCGGGTGCCGCGGCGGAACGGAATGCCTGGTAGTACGCGCCCTCATCGGCCGCGAACGATGCGACATCACCAAACTCGTAGCGGCCGCTCGATCCGGGAAGCCAGCTGTAATTGATCGTCCGGCCTTCCACCGATCCGCCCAGCTTGACCGTGTGGTCGCCGGCGTGCAACGTGACAGTTTCGTAGAGACCGACACCGTTGTCGCTGAAGTTGCCGGGCAGCGTGAACGCGCCGCCGATGGCGATGCCGTCGCCGACCATGCCGGTGTACGGCAATGCCGCACCAGTCCAGTCACGCGAACTGCTATGCACGCCGACGCGCGTGTCGCTCGACCACGAGTCGCCGCCCGTGGTCAGCGCAGCCGACCCACTGACATCGTGCGCCTGCAACCGTGACCCGGCGCCATTGACGAGCTCCTGCCCCACGTCGGCATTGTCCTCGCTCCACGACGCCCCGCCGGCGCGCACCGCCAGCAGCGTGTTGGCGCCGAAGCGCCAGTCGAGGCGGGCGAGTCCACTGCCGCCCTCCCAAGTGCGCACCGTGGGCGAGACCCAGCGACCGACATCCTGATGATACTGCCCGGCGGCCGCGCCGATCGCCGCCGCAACGTCCCCTGAATCCGGGCCCGCGATGCCGGCAGCAAATGGATCCGCCGAGGGAAGCGCGATGTGCTGATAATCGGCTTGCACGAACCAGCCGGCGGTGTCGCCCTTGATCGGGCCGCCCATGCTGAATCCTGCCCGCACCGATGTGGCGCTCGAATCAGCGGGATTGTCGGCATGACGATCGCCGACCTTGGCGCTCGACACCGTGAGCCACGGATCGAAGGTGAACCGCGGGCCGCCTCGCGCCGACTGCGCGCTGAGCAGATCGCCCGCCGCCGCCGGCCACTCGGCGTCGGCCGCGAATTGGCTGAACGATGCCTGTCCGAGCGCATCCCGCCCGAACAGCGGAGCGGTGACCGGATCGCCGCGCAGTGCCGGCTGACGGAGCAGCACTTCGCGCACGCCGTCGACGACCAGTGTCGAGAATCGCGGGGCCAGGCCGTCACCGCTCTCGATCCAGCCGTCCCTCCCGTCGAGCGGCGCGTCGGCCCTGGCGAAGGCACTACTGGTGTTGGTGACATCCTCCCGGCGTGCAAAGGCGAGCAGGTCAGTCCCGGACAGCGTCTCCCCGGTCGACCCCGTGGTCACCTGTGCGTTTGATGCCACCACGTCGACAGTGTTGATGGGCGGTGGCTTGCGAACCAGGCGAAACGTGATTCGCGTCGCACCGCCGCTGACGACCACCACACCGGTCATCCGCACCGGCTGATAGCCGAGCTGCTCGGCGAGGACGCTGTAGCTGCCGGGGGCCAGGATCGGAAAATTGACGACGCCGGCGTGGGTTGTCTGGAGGGTGCGGAGCGCCGCTCCGGCCTGCTCGACGGTCACCGTCACGTCACGCATAAGGACACCGCGCTCGTCCATGATCGTCGCGGTAAGCCCCCCCGCGGTAAGACTCTGGGCCTCGAGGGGGCCGGGGCCCAATGAGCAGAGGCTCAGGCCGAGAAGCGCAATGAACGAGGCAAACCTCCGGGCTACACACCGCATCGGCATGGCGATCCAGTCGGAAAAGGCTCATGGGCCGGCCGGAACGGTGGCCGGTGGATGCCTGGCATGGTGCAGGAGCGGTGCCAAAGCCCGGTTGGGCCCGGAACATCAAGTCGTCCGGCCGGCCGCTTCGTCCGACGCAGGCGTGTCTGATTCACACGCCGGTGGCTAACTTTGCACCGTGTCCCGCCTCTCCTTTCGAGCCCGCCTGTTCATCGCCCTCCTCACGGTCAGCGCCTTTCCGCTGGCGGTGATGGCGGTGGCCGGCGTCTGGGCGGTGAAGCACCAGCCGCGCCTCAATCCCGACACCGACATCTTCCCGGTCGGGCGGACCGAATCACGCGCCTTTGCCCAGCTCAGTCAGGCTGCGCTCACTCCGGCGCAGCGGACCGCTCTGCAGCAGCACGACGACAGTGTGCGCTCCCTGATGATCGCCGCGACGCAGACACCCGGCGCCGAACGGCAATGGGGCGAGCGTGCAGCCGTAGCGTTGATCCTGGTCGTCGGTTTCTTCGTGCTGCTCGTGGTCGGCGCGGGAGCGATGCTGTCGCGGCAGTACGCCGCGCCGCTCAACGAGATCGTCGACTGGACGCGACGCATTCTCCGGCACGACCCGCTGCCGCAGGTGCAGTCGCGCCGGGCCACGCCGGAGCTGGTGACGTTGCAGCAATCGCTCTACACGCTGCAAGCCGGACTGGAGCAGGCCCGCGCCGCCGAGCTCGAGGCCGAGCGGCTGCGCGCCTTTGGCGAGGTGGCCCGTCGCGTCGCGCACGAAATGAAGAATCCGTTGACACCGATTCGCCTCGCCGTGCGACAGCTCTCGCGCAACGCGCCCCCCGAGTGGCGTGACGCGCTCGACGTGATCGGCACGGAATCGGCACGACTCGAAGCGATGGCGCGCGACTTCGCCGAGCTCGGCCGGCTTCCGGAAGGCGTGGCGGCCGCGGTGGACCTGTGTGAATTGCTCGAGGACCTGCTGCGCAACGCGGTGCCGGAAGGCATGCAATCCACCTTCACATGCGATCGGCCCGATGTCACGCTCGTCGGGCACTACGATCCGCTGCGACGCGCGTTCAGCAACATCGTGCGCAACGCCGTCGAAGCCTGTCACGGCGAGGGATCGCTGGACGTCGCGGTCGCACTCGACGAGGGCTGCATTCGCATCACCTTCCGCGACAGCGGGCCCGGCATTCCCGCCGCCAACCGCGACAAGATCTTCCAGCCCTACTACACCGACAAACCCGCGGGGACGGGACTGGGACTCGCCATCGTGCGGCAGACCATCGAGCAGCATGGCGGCACGATCGGCCTGGCCGACGCACCGCGCGGCGCGACGTTCGTGGTCGAGTTTCCGGCATGAGCACGCGCGTGTTGATCGTCGACGACGAAGCCAACATCCGCCGCATGGTGGGGGCCCTGCTCAAGTCCGAGGACTTCGACGTCGCCGAAGCGCCCAACGGCAACGCCGGGTTGCTGGCGCTTCCCGACGTGCGCCCCGACATCATCCTGCTCGACCTGATGATGCCACCGGGCCCCGACGGGCTCGCGACGCTGGAGAAGATTCGCACGGCCGATCACGACATCCCCGTCATCATGATGAGCGGCAAGGCGCAGCTGGCCGACGCCGTGCGCGCGGTGCAGATGGGCGCCTTCCAGTTTCTCGAAAAGCCGCTGGCGCCGGAGTCCCTGCTGGTCGCCGTGCGCTCGGCCGAAACGCTGGTGCGCACCCAGGCCGAAAACCGCTCGCTGCGCCAGGCGCTCGGTCCGCAGCCGACGCTGGTGGGCACCAGCCCCGAAATCGAGCACGTGCGCCAGCTCATCAGCCAGGTGGCACCGACCGACGCCCGCGTCCTCATTCTCGGCGAATCGGGGACCGGCAAGGAGCTGGTCGCGAATGCCATCCATCGCTACTCACCGCGCGCGCGCGGACCGTTCGTGTCGGTCAACTGCGCCGCGATTCCGCGCGACCTGGTGGAAAGCGAGATGTTCGGGCACGAACGCGGTGCATTCACCGGTGCGACCGATCGGCGGATCGGACGCTTCGAACTCGCCGATGGCGGCACCCTCTTTCTCGACGAAATCGGCGACCTGCAGCTCGAGGCACAAGCCAAGCTGCTGCGGGTGCTCGAACGCGGCGACATCCAGCGGATCGGCGCGGAGCGCACCGTCCACGTCAACATCCGGGCACTGGCCGCCACGAACCGACGGCTCGAGGACGCGGTCCACAACGGCACCTTCCGCGAGGATCTGTACTTCCGGCTCAACGTCTTCCCGATCGAGGTGCCGCCGTTGCGAGACCGCCTCGACGACATCCCCGAGCTGGTGCAGCACCTTGCGGCGCGTTTGCGCCCGCGGCACCCGCCGCATTTCACCGATGAGGCGCTGACGGCACTCCGGCGCCACACGTGGCCCGGCAACGTGCGCGAGCTCGCCAATATCGTCGAACGCCTGACCATCATCGGCGGCGACGAAGTCACCGGCGATCTGGTGCCGCGGGTGCTGCGGGCCGGAGGACTCGGGGTCGTCGCACCGGTATCCGTCACGACGGCCGAGTTTACCGACAACGGCCGCGGGCTCACGGAGCGGCTGGATGACACGGAACGCGAACTGATCACCGGCGCGATGGCGAACGCCGGCGGCAACATTGCCGAAGCGGCACGGCTGCTCAAGACCGATCGTGGCAACCTCTACCGGCGCATGCGCCGGCTGGGGATTCGCGGAGGAGGCGGGGAATGACGAGCCGAAGCGCCATGCTGCTGGCGGCGACCGTGGTCGGCATGGCGGGCCCGCTGGCGGCCCAGGTGCGGACCATCAATACGGGGCCGCCGGGCGCGGCGCCGGCGCCCGGTTGTACCGACGATTCTCTCATCGCCGCGGCGCTGGCGCGATTCAATGCACCGGCGACGGTGCGCGTCTTCCGTGGCAGCGTCAGCATCCCGGCGCCGGATTCCACCCGCGGCGCCTATGGCGTGTATCAAGGTTCGTTGCGGATCGACGGCAGCGTGGGCGGCAGCGTCGTGGTGCTCGATGGCGACCTCCGCGTCACGGCGACCGGCCGCGTCGCCGGGGACGTCACCGTGCTGGGCGGCCGGCTCACCGTCGATCCGGGCGGCCGCATCGGCGGCGTCCGTCGCGCCTGCGACACGGTGGTCGCCCTGATGACGCGCAGCGATGGTGCCGTCGTGCTGCGTCCGCCCACGCGTTCACTCGGCGCGCGCGCCTCGGCAATCGGGATCGATGTCGGTGAGGTGCGCCTGACGCCGCACCTGGGTCTGGGACAGTACAATCGCGTCGAGGGGCTGCCGATCCAGGTCGGCGCCAACGCCATCTGGCAGGCGATGCCCGCGGACACGCTGCGCTCGCAGGCATACCTGGTCCTGCGCAGCGCCAGCGACCCCAATCACAGTCGCGCGGCGGTCGGCTGGCACGTCCAGTCGGAGTTGTCGCACAGCGGGCCGGTGCCGTATTCGGTGGGCGTCGAAGGCGGATCGACCATCACGGCGACCCAGGATCGGCCGTTCTCGTCCGTCGAGTCGGGGCTGAGCGCCATCCTGCTCCGGCGCGATTATCACGACTGGTACCTCCGGCGCGGCGGCTCGCTGTTTGCGAATGTCACGCCGTGGCCCGAAATCACGCTGTCGGGATCGTATGAAATCAGTCAGCAGAACACGGTGCAGGCGGTCAACGCGTTTTCGCTGTTCCGCGCCTATCAGACCTGGCGGGCCAATCCGCTGATCGACGACGGCCGCTACCGCATCGCGTCGTTGCAGTTCACCTATGACGGCCGCGACGACCGGCGGCACCCTGTGCTGCAGTGGTACACCCGAGTGGCCGTGCGCCACGTGGCGAGCAACGATCTCCAGCCGGTGTCGTTGCCCACCGCGATTCGCGACCCGCTGCCATCGACCGGCTACGGCGAGACCGAAGGGGACTTCGACCTCCGGGCCTATCTGCGAATCGATCCGGAACAGCGCATCAACGGTCGGATATCCGGCGGCGGCTATCTCGGTGGGGATCCACTGACCATCCAGCGGCGCCGCGCGATCGGCGGCGCCGATCCCTTGTCGGGCTACGACTTTCGAGCGATCAACTGCGATCGTCGACGCAAACCCGATCCCGGCCAGCCGGCGCTCTGCGACCGGGAACTCGCGGTGCAACTGGAATACCACCACACGTTGCCGATCGACCTGACGACGCGCGTCGGACCCTACACCGTGGGCATCCGCAAACCCGACCTGGTGCTGCTCGCCGATGCCGGTAGCGCGTGGCTGGCGGGCGACAGCGCCGGGCGAGTGCCGACCAACCGGATCGAGGCGATCAACGAGTGGCGATCGGACGTCGGCGCCGGGATCGCCCTGCCGTGGGTCGGCGTCTACCTGGCCAAGTCGCTGGTCGATCCGGTCGGCATGCAGGCGTTGCTGCTCTTCAACGCGCGGTTCTAGGCACGATGGGGCGCTGGCTCACTGCACTCGCTCTCCTGGTTGGCGCCGTGACGGCGGCGCCGGCGCAGGCGCGCGCGCGCATTGGCGTGCGCCTGGAGCTGCGGCCCGACGCCCCTCCCAATCTCGTGGTGCATGTCAGCGACCTGCTCACCGACCCGCGCTGGCGCGACGCGTTGTCGAGCGCGTATCCGCTGCACCTGCACTGGACTGTGGTGCTCTGGCAGTCGCGGTTGATCGACCGGCCGCTCACGCCGGTCGAGTGGGACGATATCATCCAGGAAGTCCCGGTCATCGACGTGTACACCTTCGAGGAGCGCACCGAGCAATGCGACCACGACGGAGACCTTCCACACGGCCGACTCGCTGGCGATGTGGGTGGGTCGCGAGGCCCGACTGGTGACGCCGGCCACGCTGTCCCCCGGGCGCTGGTACTACACCGTGGGGTTGAGCATCACGGCGGACCCGCCCGGCGATGCGCGCAACAACGACGATGGCTCCAGCGCGGCATCGCAACTGGTGCGGCGGCTGATCATGGGGAACGGCAACCACGAAGACCTGCCCGAAGCGCGGACCGCGACGTTTACCGTGAAAGGGCCGTGATGGCCGCCGGGTGCGGACGAATCGCCGCCAGCGCGCTTTCGCCGTAGAAGATCCGGATGTACTTGAGCTGCGTCGCGGTGAGCCGGCGGATCGCCCACGACAGGTGCACGAAGTGCGGTTCCATCGGCGACGCGCAGCGGATGCATCCCGATGTCATCGGGCATCCGGTTCCCCTTGCGGGTGTTGCAGCTGGAGCACGCCGTGACGACGTTGGTCCAGTCGTTGCTGCCGCCGCGCGACTGCGGAATCACGTGATCGCGCGTGAGGCATTCGCGCAGCCGGAGCTGGCCCTGCACCCGCGCGCAGTACTGGCAGGTGTAGGAGTCGCGGGCAAAGAGGAAGGTGTTGGTGACCTGGCGGCGGAAGCGGCGGGGGACGTGGACGAAGCGCACCAGGCGGATGATCGCCGGGCGCGGCATCTCCATCCGCATACTTCGAACCGGTTCGCCGCCGTCTGCCTCGACGATCTCCGCCTTGCCCTCGATGACGAGCCGGAGCGCACGTCGCGTGGGGACCATGGTGAGTGGTTCGAAGGAGGCGTTCAATGCCAGGCAACGCAACGAGGTGGCTCCGATATGGGTACGGATGGATAACCCCGAACGGGCGGATTTTCAAGGGGAACGGGCTGACTGGTACACGTTCCGCCCCCCCAGCCACGTCCCCCGCACGTCACCGAGCTGCGATGCGACCAGCGCTTCCTCCACCCGCATTCCAGCCTCGACCCCAATCGCTACGACGTCTGCCCACTTCCCCACCGTGAGCTGCCGCACTCGGTCGCAAGCCCCAGCGCCTCCGCACCGCCCAGCGTGAGCGCCCGCAACGTCTCGGCCGCGCTCCACCCGGTCAGCACCCGCGCCTCGCGCGCCTCGGCGATCAGGTCGAGCGGCGCCACGCTCACCTCGGAATCGGTGCCCAGCCCGATGCGCAGGCCCCGATCGACGTAGCGGGCCACCGGGGCGTCGGCGTGATGATGGTGGCGGTTGCTCCGCGGACAGTGCGCCACCGCCACGCCGCGCTGCAGCATGATCGTCGTGTCCGCATCGTCGGTGTGGATCGCGTGGGCGCAGATGGTGCGAGGCCCAAGCACGCCGTGCTGGTCGAGCCACGCGATCGGCGATGTCGGCGTGTCGGTGACCCGCATGACGCCGCGCGCCCGCAACGCGTCGGCAAAGATGCCGGTGAAGTCGCGCAACAACGCGGTCTCGTCGGCCGGCTCCGCGACGTGCACGCCGATCGGCACGCCGTGCGCGCGGGCCAGGTCGCTCACCGCGCGGTAGAGCGGCCCGCTCACCGTGTACGGCGCATGCGGTGACACGCCCAGCTGCACCCGCCCAGTGGCATGACGGGCGAGACGATCGAGGTCGCGCGAGAACTGCTTCATGACTGCCACCGTCTCGAGCGTGTGCATGTCGAACGCTTCGTGATGCGCGATGCCGCTGGCACCCAGATGATCCATCGCCGCGATCACCGATCCGGTGTTGCCCATGTCGCAGACGGTGGTGACACCGGCCTGCCAGCACGCCGGATGCCGGCGCACGCGGCGTCGAAGAACTGCTCCTCGTCGCGCGTCGCCTTGAGGGCGATGATGTGCTTGATCCACTCCCAGAAGTCGGCCTCGTCGGCCATGCCGGCGAAGCCGGTGAATTCCAGGTGGGTGTGGGTGTTGACGAGGCCTGGCAGCAGCACGGCATCGTCGAATCGCTGCTGCGCGCGTCCGGTGGTGCGGCAACGGCGTGATCGGGACCAACCGCCGCGATCCGGCCGTCGTCGCCGATCAGCACCGCGCCGTCGGCGATCGGGGCCGCGTCGATCGGCAGCACCCACGGCGCTGCCAGCCGCAGCATCAGTGCCCGGCGCCCGGCCGGAACGGTGAGTGGATCGGGCAGAACTCCGTTGGTTCGGTACCCTTGATGTAGTAGCGCGTTTCGCGCACGCTGTCGGGGCAGAACGGTGTGGCGCGCAGGCCGTTGGTCTTGTCGATCACCACCGCGACCATCGAGTCGGCCGGCACTCCCCAGTCGCCCGGATCGCGGCGACGCTGGTAGATCTCGTTCATCATCTGCGTCCACGCCGGCGCGGCGAGCTTGCCGCCCTGCGCGTTGCGCATGATCGTGACCGGCTGATCGAAGCCCATCCACACGCCCGCCACCAGATCGCGCGTGAAGCCGATGAACCAGGCGTCGTGGTAGTCGCTGGTGGTGCCGGTCTTGCCGCCGGCCGGCATGGTAAATCCGGCACGGTACACGGCGCTGTGGCGGTTCCGTTGGTGACCACGCCCCGCAACGCCTCGTCCATGGTGAACGCGATCGCCGGATCCACCACGCGCACCGTCTGCGGCTGCGGCTGCCAGATGATCTTGCCGTTGCGGTCCTCGACCCGGAGGATCGCGTTCGGAATGGTGCGGGTGCCCTGGTTGACGAACGTGGTGTAGCCGGCGATCATCTCGATCGGGCGGTACCGAAGGCGTGCCGAGAAACAGCGACGGTCCCGGATCGATCGGCGTGGTGATCCCGAACTTGCGCGCCTCGGCGATCACCGGCCCCATCCCCACCTGCTCGCCCACCCGCACGGCGATGGTGTTCATCGACGCCCAGAGCCCCTTGCGAATGCTCACCATCGAGTCGCTGAACGTGCCCTCGAAGTTCTTCGGCTCCCAGTTCGGCTGGCCATCGGGCATCGGAATGCTCACCGCCGCGTCCTGCACGTGCTCGTCGAGCGAAATCCCCGACTCCACCGCGGCGGTGTAGACGATCGGCTTGAAGCTCGATCCCGGCTGCCGCAGCGCCTGGGTGATCCGGTTGAACTTCGAGTCGCCGAAGTCGCGGCCGCCGACCATGGCGAGGATGTTGCCGGTCTTCGCCTCGAGCACCAGCGCCGCGCCCTGCAGGTACGGCGTGTCGGAGCGGTCCTCGTCGGCCGCGCCGTGCTTCTCCATGTAGGCGGCGATAGGTGGTGTGATTGAACTTGCCGACGCCCGCGACCTTGTTGTTCTCGATGCGGTGAGTTGCGAATCGACCGCACGTCACCGCCGCTTGCTGCGCGTCGAGATCGAGCGTCGTGTAGATGCTGTAGCCGCTGCGGTCGACGTCGGGTCCGTACTTGGCGAGCATCAGTTGCCGCACGTATTCGACGAAATACTCGGCATCGCTGTGATAATCGCTGCGCGACGACAACTGCAGCGGATACGCTTCCCAGGCGTCGGCCTCGTCGGCGTGCAGGTAGCCGGCATCGCGCATCAACTCGATGACCTGGTTGCGGCGCATCAGCGAGTTGCGCGGATACTTGCGCGGGTTGTAGTACTCCGGCGCCTTCGGCAGCGCGGCGAGCGTGGCCGCCTCGGCGACGTTGAGGTTGCGGGCCGACTTGCCGAAATAGCGCTCCGCCGCGGCTTCGACACCGTAGGCGCTGTTGCCGAGATTGATGTGATTGAGGTACAGCTCGAGAATCTGATTCTTGGTGTAGCGCTTCTCGAGGGCGTGCGCGATGCGGATCTCGCGAATCTTGCGCACGATCCCGCGCAGGCCGGACCGCTCCCGGCGATTGATCTCGTCGGGCCACAGGTTGCCCGGCAACTGCATCGTGATGGTCGAGAAGCCCTGGCTGATGCCGCCGGTGGTCAGGACGTGCTTGATCGCGCCGAAGAAGCGCACCCAGTCGACGCCGTGATGTTCGTAGAAGCGCTTGTCCTCGACCGACAGGAAGGCGGCCGGCACCGCGGGCGACATCTCCTTGAGGGGCACCGACACCCGCCGCTGGTCGCGGAAGAAATCGCCGATTTCGCGGCCATCGGCCGCGTAGACGCGCGACGCCTGCGACGGATCGTAATCGGCGACGGTGCCGACGGCCGGACAGGCGTCGTTGGCGCAGGCGCGGGTCCAGATGCCCACCAGCAGCAGCGCGAAGAAGGCCCCCACCGCGACCACGCCGAGGGCGAGGTTGCGGAGGTGTCGGGGGTTGGTCCAGAACGCGCGGAAACGATCGACGCGGGAACTCGAAGCACCGGCCATGATGTGGTAAAATAGGCGACTCAACGACCGCTTGCAGCAGACCCGATTCAGTTGCGTGCGTCGCAGACACGCCCGTGACACGCGTGCCGTCCGTGGTTCGATCGCGGATTCCTGCGCCTGAGCGGCGCGGGCGCCCGATCAGCCGTGCCCATCACCGTCGGTTGCGCACCGGCGGCCCGCCGGCGCATCTTTGCGCCGCCCATGCCCACCTTGCTCGACATCCTCCGCCAGCGCGGCATGCTGCACGATGCCACGCCGGGGCTCGCCGAACGCCTCGCCACCGGACCGATCACCGGCTACGCCGGCTTCGATCCCACGGCCGACTCATTGCACATTGGCAACCTGATCCCGGTGATGGCGCTGGCGTGGTTGCAGCGCAGCGGCGGCAAGCCGATCGTGGTGGTGGGCGGCGGAACCGGCGTGATCGGCGATCCGTCGGGCCGGCGCACCGAGCGGCAGTTGCTGTCGGCCGGACAGGTCGAGCACAATGCGCGGCCATCCGGCACCAGCTCGAACACTTCTTCGAGTTCGGCCACGACCGCAGCGACGCGCTGATGGTCAACAACGCCGACTGGCTCGGGCCGCTTTCGCTGCTCGACTTCCTGCGCGACACCGGCAAGCATTTCACGGTCAACTACATGCTGCAGAAGGATTCGGTGCAGTCCCGCATGGACGACGGGATTTCGTTCACCGAGTTCTCCTACATGCTGATCCAGGCGTACGACTTTGCGCACCTCGCGCGCGAGTACCACTGTGACCTGCAGCTCGGCGGCAGCGACCAATGGGGCAACATCACCGCCGGGATCGAACTCGCCGCCCGGCGCGACGGGCGGAAGCTGCACGGCGCGGTGCTGCCGCTGCTGACCACGGCCGACGGCACCAAGTTCGGCAAGAGCGAGGCAGGCAACGTCTGGCTCGATCCGGCCAGGACATCGCCGTATGCCTTTCATCAGTTCTGGCTCCGCGTCGAAGACGCCGACGTCGAGATGCTGCTGCGCTTCATGACGTTCCTGGGCCTCGACGACATCGCGGCGATCGTGGCGGACCACGGCGGCGACCCGGGCCGACGCAGCGCCCAGCGGCGCCTGGCCGACGACGTGACCCAGCGCGTGCACGGCGCCGACGCGGTGCGGCGCGCCACCGAGGCCGCGGCGATTCTCTTTGGCGGCGGCGACCTCCGCGCCGCCGACGCGGCCACGCTGGCGATGGTCGCCGGCGAGGTTCCAGCGTTCGCCCTGTCGCCGAGCGAGCTCGCATCCGGCATCGACATCGTCGATGCGCTCGAACGCAGCAGACTCGCCGCGTCGAAAGGCGATGCGCGCCGCGGCATCGCCGGCGGCGGGTTCTCGGTCAATGGTGTGCCAGCCGATGCGCAAACACGCATCACCGCCGCCGATGTGCTGCCGGGTGGCTACGTGCTGCTGCGCAAGGGCAAGAAGAACTGGGCAGCAATGCGAGTGGAGTGACACGTCATCCCGAGCGGAGCACTCGCGCAGCGAGCGCGCAGTCGAGGGATCCGCTGGTCTTCATCCCTCGCTCCGCTCGGGATGAACGGCCCCACTGCCGATACTATCATGGGCTGTCCATTCAGCCCTGCTTGAAAAGACCTGGTCCGATGATCTCGATACCCCGCCATCGTTTCGCGCTGCTCCTGCTCACCGCTGCCGGCCTCGGCTGCGATTCGGCTCCCGCGAGCGATGCAACCACCACGAATCCGCCGTCGGCGCCTGCGCCCCTCACCCTCGCCGTCAACCCGTTGGCGCGGAAGGCGACAGCTCAGCCCGGCACACCGGCGCCGAACGACAATGCGGCCGTCATGATGGCGGGCGACCGGGCGGACACCGTGACCTGGGTTGCCACGTCACGCCAATCGTGGGTGACGCTCACGACTGCGCTGGGCAAAGGGAGCGGCACCGTGGCCTGGTCACGCAGCACGGCGGGCCTGCATGTCGGCACCTATGTCGACACGATCCTCGTGTCGGCCGCCGCAGCGAAGCATTCGCCGGTGATGTTGTTCGATACCCTGGAAATCACTGCGGCACCGGTCCCGCTCGCACTGATTGTAAGCCCACCGTCACGCAGCACGACGGCGGTGGAGTACGCGGCGGTTGCCGGCGACAACGTCGGGATCACGTTGTCGGGCGACGGCGCCGCGAGCACCCCGTGGTCGGTGCGCAGCAGCGCCGGGTGGGACGTGATTCAGGCCGCAGGCGGAACCGGAAGCGGGAACGCGCTCTGGTCACGCAACGCCAGTGGACTCGCGCCGGGCGTGTATGTCGACACGCTCACCGTCACGGCGCCGGGCGCGGCAGGATCGCCTGCGCGAGTGCTCGATTCGTTGACCATCACGGCGCCGCCGGTGCCGCTGGCGCTCGCGGTTGCACCGCATTCCTTCAACACCGCCATCACGCAGGGTGACGCGGCACCAGCGGCGACGGCGACCGTCAGCATCACCGGTGACAACGCCGCGCACACCGACTGGACAGCCGCGAAGCGGAAGAGCTGGACCACACTGACCGCGGGAGCTGGCACCGGCAACGGCACCGTGGCGTGGACGCGTACCACCGCGGCGCTCGCGCCCGGCACGTACGTCGACACCATCACGGTCAGCGTTGCCGGCGCGAGCGGCTCTCCGGCGATGATGCTCGACAGCATCGTCGTCACCGCCGCGGGTGGCGGCGGTGCGACCGCGGACCTGGGCGTCGACGCCGACCTGCACGGCAAGCAGGTCTTTCCCGCGAGCAACGCGTGGAATCAGCCGGTCGACACGGCGCAGGTCGATCCCAACTCGAACCTCATCCTCAGCACCATCGGGCTGAACACCAGCCTGCACCCGGACTGGGGATCGACGTGGGGAATTCCGTACACCGTGGTGCCCGATAACACGCCGCGCGTGAATGTGCCTTTCACCTATGCGTCGGAGAGCGATCCAGGTCCGTATCCGGTGCCGGCCAATCCGGTGATCGAGGGCAACGGGACCGGCGACGCGCATCTGCTGGTGATCACGCAGAACGAGTGGAAACTCTACGAGATCTTCTCGATGCAACCCAACGGCGCCGGATGGACTGGCGGCTCGGGCGCCATCTTCGACCTCACCAACGGCACCCCGCGTCCCGCGGGCTGGACCAGCGCCGACGCGGCTGGGCTGCCGATCTTCCCGGGACTGGTGCGGTACGACGAGGTATACCTGCATGGGGCGATCAACCACGCGCTGCGGTTCACGGTCCAGCACACGCGCAACGCGTACGTCGCCCCCGCCTCCCATGTGGCCAGCTCCCTGAGCGGGGCGCAATACGCGCCGATGGGCATGCGGGTGCGGCTCAAGGCCAGCTTCGACATCTCCGGATATCCTGCGCCGATGCAGGTCATTCTCCGCGCGCTCAAGAAGTACGGCATGATGGTCGCCGACAACGGCAGCAACTTCTTCGTGTCGGGCACACCCGATCCGCGCTGGAACGACGACTACGACAATCTCCTCAAGCAGGTCAAGGTCGGTGATTTCGAGGTGGTCAAGATGACCGGGGTGGTGACACCCTAGCGGGCGGGTCCGTCGCGGGATATTGTCCGGCATGCATCGCAGCTTCGCACGCTGGCTGGCCTTCGACACCGCAATGGCGCTCGTGCTGGCGGCCGGATTGGCCCGCGGGCAAACGCCGGTTCCGACATATTCGCCGGGCACCGGCCGCCCCGACCTCGGTGTGCTCGCCGACCTGCAGGGCAAGGCGGTCTTTCCGCCCGACAACCCATGGAATCAGCGCGTCGACACCGCGCAGGTTGATCCGCGCTCCGATGCGATCCTGGCGAACCTCGGCTGGGACACGAGCCTGCACCCCGACTTCGGCGCGAACTGGAATGGCGGACCATACGGAATTCCCTACGTGATCGTCCCCGACAACACCATGCCGGCGAAGGTCAAGTTCGACTACGCCCGCGAGAGCGACGCGGGGCCCTACCCCATTCCGCTGGATCCGCCCATCGAGAAGGCCAGCGATGCCCACCTGATCCTGATCACGCAACACGGCTGGAAGCTGTTCGAGCTATTTGCCCTGCGGGCGCAACCCGACGGGTGGCACGCCGGCTCCGGAGCGATCTTCGATCTCGCCACAGGCACCACCCGTCCGGCGGGCTGGACGTCCGCCGATGCGGCCGGGTTGCCGATCTTCCCGGGACTGGTGCGATACGATGAAGTGTACGGCCGCCACCGGATCGATCACGCGCTGCGATTTACGGTGGAGCACACCCGCAAGGCGTATGTTGCGCCCGCGCGGCACTCGGCCAGCCCCAATCCGCGGGCCGATTATCCCCCCATGGGCATGCGGATCCGCCTCAAGGCGAGCTTCGACATCTCCCGCTATCCAGCACCGGACCAGGTCATCCTCCGGGCGCTGAAGAAGTACGGCATGATCCTGGCGGATAACGGCGGTAACATGTTCCTGAGCGGCACGGCCGACGCCCGGTGGAATGACGACGACGACAACCTGCTCAAGCAGGTCCACGTTAGTGATTTCGAGGTGGTGCAGATGACCGGAATTGTGACACGCTAGCATCGAACAGTACGTGCTTGTATCGTCCAGCGTGATGAGTCACTGGCGCCCACACTGAGGCGAGTCGGTGCCACCTCGTCCGTCATCTGCGATTACGGCATAGCCCTTGCTGAAAATGTCGGCAATATGAATTTCAGTGGAACCGACGGCCCACACCCGGAAGTTAGCGCTTGCAGCGTTGTCCTCGCCGTGACCTTGCGGGTTGTCGACGTGGTGCAGATGAATGGCATTGTGACGCCATGACCGGGCTCCCGCCGGACCGGACCCACACGGCACTTCGTCCATCCATGAATATCAGCGTCGCCATCCCCTGCTACAACTCCGCCGGTACATTGGCGAGACGATCGAGTCGGTGCTGGCCCAGACGCGCCCAGCCGACGAAATCATTGTGGCGGACGACTGCTCGACCGACGCGTCACGCGACATCGTGCGCCGCTACTCGCAGGTCACCCTCGTCACGCAGCGCGAGAATTCCGGCTGCGCATCGTCACGCAATCTGGCCATTCGACGCCGCGACTGGCGACGTGATCGCGATCGTCGACTCCGACGATGTGTGGTATCCGGATCATCTCGCAGCGACCGTGGTTTGCTGGAGCGCTACCCAGAAGCGGGCTTTGCGTTTTCAGAGTTCGGCGCTTCGGCCTGCAGAACGAGGACCGCCCCACGCCAGTACCGGCGACGTCCCGGTTTGGATGCTCGATCATCTCGTACATGGCAACATCATTCACCAACCGACCGTGGTCTTTCGTCGTGAGTTGTACGATTCCTGCGGCGGTTTCGACGCCGGACTGCGGTATTGCGAAGACTATGATCTCTGGCTGCGGTTCGCCGCGTGAACCCGGCGTGTACACTGGGAGGATCACGGCGGGATATCGGATCCACCCGGCCCAGCTCAATCAGCACCATCCACAGATGTTTGCTTCCACTTGGGCCGCTCGCCTCAAATCTGCTCAGCGCGTGCGAGAGGCCATCCCGAGCGCATAGCTGCAATGGAACAGCTTGTCGGCGAGGTGTGGCGCGATAGCCTGTACGCGGCATG
Organism: uncultured Gemmatimonadales bacterium; assembly: GCA_963796635.1. Lineage (GTDB taxonomy): Bacteria > Gemmatimonadota > Gemmatimonadetes > Gemmatimonadales > GWC2-71-9 > Palsa-1233. Next base: position 9,050 of record CAWCMH010000001.1, on the reverse strand, counting down.
GGCTATGCGATCGCGTGAGTCGCTGGACTGGATGCTGACGTTGAGCGATCGCTTTCCCAGCCAGCGCGAGGCGGCAAAGGCGTGGCGACGCCGCCGCAAGTTTTGGCCGTTACTCACTATCGCCGAAAGACTCTCGCGCGTGGATGCCATCGTTCCTGCGCCGTACCATGCGGCCAAGCTGGTTGGGCCTCCGGGGGCGCGGCCAAGTATCTAAGCGAGTTCCTTGGCCTCTCCGGTCAGGAACGTTAGCCACGCATCGACCGGAAATTGGGCCGACGCAGCGATTTCGACGGAGCGACGACGGTGTTCGAGGAGTAGGTCGCGGTCCCTCCGCATAACGATCGATCGCGGTGCGGGAGTCAGCCAACGTCCGGCAGATCCACATTCTCACCTTGACGCACCCACTCCTCCACTTGCCCGACCGGAGTAGATATCCACGGCCGACCTGCAGAAAACGGATTCATAACAGTCATGGGCCACCTTCCATGTTTGACGTACACACGTAGAGATCCGAAGCCAGAATTTCGCGTTCGTAGCCTTCCTGGGCCAATGGCGCTGCACGCCCAAATCGGAAATTGCAGCGGACATCGTCGCGACCAGCGAACGCTCCTGCGACCTGGCGCAGGAGTCGGATGTTCTTCCGTTGCCGGATTACCAGCAAGCCGTTAAGCTGGGCCAGCGACAGGCGGCCGGCGATGATCACGAAGGTACGCGGCCAGTGACGGAGCCGCCGCCGCACCCGTGATGCAGTGAAGAATTCCCCAACGTTCGTGCTCGAGGTCAGCAGTATCGGACCGACATGGGGCAATGGCTGCGCTCGTGCGAGTAGCGCTGCCCTTCCAATGGCCACGTCGGCGTGCGGTGCGCTGCGTAGTCAAATTCGTCTGCGAGAAGCGCGGCCAACTCAGTCGAAACGGTCGAAACCCGGTCCACTATCCTCAGATCAATTGGGAACAGCGGCCATTCCTTCCAATTGGCCCGGTCTTCGAAGTACGACACTTCACATGGGTCATGCACGGTTGTGATGACCTCCGTGGCCCATCGGCGGTAATCGAATCGGGCGAGCAATCCGGTGTACGAAAGATAGAGTACGTCCGTCTTCGCCGGGCGCGAATGCCAGGTGTCGGCGGAAATACAGTCGATCTCGATACCATATGGTGCGAAGCGTTCAGCAAGGACGACACCGAGATTATGCAGCGCCCATCCAGCAACGTCGTAAAGGTAGGTGACCTTCAAGACACGATGCCCTGCGTTGCAATCGGGTGCCTGCGGGCGCCAATGCAGAGAACCGCGGCAAATGCCCGAGCCATCAGATCTGACGAATCTCCACCATTGTCGGTCGTCGCTCCCCTAAGGGCGCAGACCACGCACTCTTCGAGCAGCACGTTGGCGTCTGCCCCGCGCGCCAGCATGTTCATTACACCGGTGCAGTCGCGGACTGCGGCCGATTCGCTGATGTGGGAATCACCGGTACGATGATGCAGCACGTAAATGAGCCCCCCGCACAATAGATATGCTTCCACCGTTGGCGCGGCATGTGCTTCCGAATTGGTCAATCCGCACCTCGCCAAGTGTGATATCGAACCGTTCAGGAGGGACCCATATACGAGAAGCAAAAAGTATTCCATCGGTGACGTCTCGGCGCGATTGTGTTTGCACGGGGCAAAGCGGTAGATATATTCGCCATCCCTCGACCGCGTGCCGGTTGGCACAGGTCCTGCGAGACAGTCTGAGCATACAAGGCGGTCGATCAGCGGATGTTCAGCACGATTCTGGGTGATATCGGGACGCGCGCGAACTGCTCAGCCAGTTCGTGCAGCGGGATGTGAGGCTGCGCTATCGTCAGGCGGCCATGGGCTTCGCGTGGGCCATTTTTCTCCCGGCGCTGACCATCGGCGCCGGGTTGGTCGTGCGCAGCGCGGTATCCGGATCGAGCGCGAGCACTACCGTGCTCGAGCATCGGCGGGATCGCCATCCGGTCGTGGGCGTGGGCGTTCTTTGCCGGTGCGATGAACTTCGGCACCGATCAGCGTCCTGTCAACGCACCAGCTGGTCACCAAGATCTATTTCCCGCGCGAATTGCTTCCACTCGCGTCCGTCGCGACCCAGAGGCTTCGATTCGCTGATCGGCTTTGTCGTGCTCCTCCTCGCGGGTCCGTGGCTGGGGTTTCACTGGACGATTGCGCTGCTCTGGTTTCCGGCGCTCCTTCTGCTGCTGCTGACGTTCACCAGCGGACTGGTGCTGCTGCTCTCGTGCGCGAATCTTTTCTTCCGCGATGTGAAGTACATCCTGCAGGTCCTGCTCACCTTCGGCATCTTCTTTACCCCCGTATTCTTCGACGCATCGGCGTTTTCCCCGCGTGTCGAACGCCTGATGATGCTAAACCCGTTGTCGCCGATTCTGCAGGGCTTGCAGCGCTCCATCACCGGCCAGTCTCCGGCGTTCACTGTGTCGCAGATCCATCTTCTGGAATCCGAGCGGTGGCAGGATACCTCGCGATTCGCTGCTGCTAGTCGACCGCCATTGTCGCCCCGTTCGGCATGATCGCATTCCGGCGCAGCGCGGCCTTTTTCGCGGAGTACTACTGACGTGAGTCATGGCCACGTGTGCTGTTCGACCAGTCTGGAAGCGGTTCAGCCGTGGTCCAGCGCACAATTCGCTGCGCGACCTGATCCCGTCGGCCACGCGCCGCCTGCTCGGTCGCAACCGGCGATCGCAGCCGAGCTCAAGCGCGAGGAATTCTGGGCCATCCGGGACGTGTCGTTCGAGGTCAAGCCGGGAGAGACGCTTGGAATCATCGGCGGCAACGGCGCGGGCAAGTCCACCACGCTCAAACTGCTGACCCACATCCTGCAGCCGACGCGCGGCATCGCTCAGTCACGCGGACGCGTCGGAGCGCTGATCGAGGTTTCGGCCGGGTTTCACCTCGATCTGACCGGGCGGGAGAATGTCTTCCTGCAGGGCGCGATCATGGGGATGTCGCAGGCGCTGATCCGCGAACGGTTCGACGACATCGTCGAATTCTCCGGGATTCGGGCCGTTCATCGACACGCCGGCGAAGCGCTACAGCAGCGGCATGAATGCGCGGCTCGGCTTCTCCATCGCGGTGCACCTCGAGCCTGATGTGCTGATCATCGACGAGGTGCTGTCGGTCGGCGACATCGAATTCCAGACCCGCGCCTTCGACCGGATTCATCAACTGGCGAACTCCGGGCTGCCTGTGGTGATCGTCTCGCACCAGCTCGACAAGATCGCCGAGTTGTGCGATTCGCTGCATGCTGTTGCGGAACGGAGTGACCGCGTTCGACGGAGCGCCGGGAGAGGCGATCGCGGCCTCCTCAACAGTCTGCGCCCCACGTCAGCCGCGAGGTCCAGTGCATGCGGCGATCCAGATCGAAGAGTTGCTGCCCGGCTGGGAGAAGAGGTGACATCGGGAAAGACGGTCGGTTGACGCTGCGCGGACGGTCGCCGAGTTGACGACCCCGAACGACGTGCACCTGCAAGTCCAGTTGCGCGATGTGGCGACCGGTCGGACGGCCTTTGGCACCACGTACGCGAGCTCGACCTTCCGCCGACGTCGGTGAGTTTGTCTATGATCTGGCCTTCGAAGCCAACCTTCCGGCCGGGCTCTATCGGGTGGAAACGTGCGTGTTCGACCATCGGATAGGAATTGTGGTACAGGACGGCCCGACAGCCGCCCTCCGCGTCACCCCCGCGCGCGCGTTTTTCGGTTCGGCGCAACTCAACTTGCGGTGCCGCGACCCGTAATCTGATCAAGGTTGGCGATCAACGTGCCGAAGTAACCGGTCGTATCGGTCACCGAACACATCCAGCCGGAATTCGTCGACGTAGCGTGCCCGGCCCGCCGCAAGCCCAGCGTCGCCGCCCATGCATCGTCGACGATCCGTTCAACCGCATCCACAGTCGATCGGGCCGCTGACGATCCTTTATGAGCACCCCTCCGTCGCCGACGATTTCGAGGGCGCTCCACCGCGCGCCGCGACCAATGGCACACCGCGAGCCATCGCTTCTATCGCGACTAGACCGAAGCTTTCGTAGCGGCTGGGCACCGCGACGCACGCCGTTTCCGCCCAGAGCGTCTTCGAGTTCCCGCATCTGTCACATGTCCGCGCACCACGAAGGTCGGGGGCATGCCGTACTCGGTGATCCAACCACCGATGTGACCGACCGCAACCCACTCGCAGTCCAGTTCGCGCGCGGCGGCGAGTCTGCATGCGTCGGCAAAAACGTCTATCCCTTTGCGGCGTTCCCAGCGCCCCCACGAACAGCACCCGACGCTTCCGCCGAGTTGGCGAAGTCACGAACGCCGGCTCCGCGGTGGCGTGATGAATCACGTCGATCCGTTCCTTCGCCAAACCACACTCGGCTGCCATGACTTCGGCGTGTTTCGAGGAATGGGTCACCAAGTTGCAGGCCACGCGGGCGGTCCGCCGATCCCAGAACGACCGGGCGCGTTCGTTCGCGTGCAGCGGCACAAGCGCAAATTCCGCGTGCTGTCGGTTGGACGTGTGCATCCGCAGAAAGAAGCGTCGCCCGAAAAACAATGCGGCGGCCCATCCGATCCCATTCAGACTGGGACACTCGATCGCGTCGTACCGGTGTAGCTTGTCGAGACGACGCAGCGTCCACCACAAAAGCGCACCATGAATCAGCGACTCCACGTACCCCAGACGCCAGTGCACCGACGGAAGGCGGCGTGGAATCACCTCGACCCCCGCGCCGGGGCAGAGGCGCCGCGCCGCGCGATCGGTGTGGAGCACATCGACCGCCCAGCCGCGAGGAACTAGTGCCGCCGTGACCTCGCTGCGTAGGTGGCCATGCCACCCGGTCGTTGATCGGATCCTCCTGGGAAGTTCGGCGTCACCAGCGCCAGACGAAATCGCCGAGGCTGCTCCGTCGCTGCCCCTGACGGACCGCGCCATGGCCCACGGTGCCGCAGCCCTTCGGCACGGGGATCAGTGCGATATCGCGGCGGCCGGACCCGCTGCCGACGATCGTGCGGCCAGTACGCCGCATCCTGCATCAACTTCATTTCCGCATGCATTACGTCGTCGGCCACAGGCGGATTGCGTCTCCGATAGCGTCTCAGGCGCGCAGCGGCGATCATTCCGCGAAGTCGAGGGAGAAGGACGTGTCGGCTCCCGAAGTGATGCACGAAGAACGCCTGGGCGTCGCCCCTCAGTTCAGCCTGGCGCTCAATACCCAGCCGGGTCAGACGCGTGGGGTTGAGGTAGTGCATCATCACGATGTCATGCCGAAGAACCAGCCGAAAGCCTGCGTTGACTAGCCGCAAGCTGAACGCCGAGTCTGGTGCGGACCTGAGATCCTCGTCGAAACCGCCAATCGTATCGAACACGCGACGCGCGATCGCCATGTTGGCACCGACCAGCATCGGTTCGCGCGAAGCTTCCCAGTGCGCCGTCGAGGCAAACCACTCTTCGTGTTCGGGCCGAGTCCATTCCTCCTTCACCGATCCGGCGATGGCCACGCCGCCGCCCACCGCGTCCGCCGCACCATCGACGATCGGCGCACACATCCGGTGGATCCAGTCCTCCGGCGGCACTACATCGTCGTCCAGGAAGAGCAACACGTCGCCGCGCGCGCAGGCGACGGCCTCTATTCTGGGCGCAGGCTGACCACCATCGGGGACGGTAAGCACCTTGGTCGGAACGCCAGGCCAGTGGAAGGTCCGGCAGTACCGTCGGCGTATCGTCGGTCGAGGCGTTATCGACCAAGAGCAGGTTCTACGTCCCACCCGGCAGGTACCAGCGCGTGGGAAAGCGCATCCAATGTGGACCTCAGCATGGCTGGCCCGATCTCGGGTCGACAGGACCACAGAAATAGTCGCCATTGATAGCCCCGGATGTACTACTGGGGTTCGGAGGCAACCGCCAAACAACTGCGGCGCCGCGCCATCATTGCAACGTCGGAAAGATCGGCAGTGTCCAGCAGCGAAGCTTGAGCGTTACGCCGCATGTCATCGCGTCAAGCACCCCGTGGGCGCTTACGACTTTCCCTTCCTGAATCGAAGTTCCAACTAGCCGGCCAGTATCCGGTGGAGGCCGCTACACATCCCGGCGCAGAGAGATTGCAAGGGCAGCGCCGTCCACTTGCCAGTGATTCAGCGTGGATTCCACAGAGCAAATTCCGTACCGTTACCGAATGGCACGTCTGGCTTTAAGGCGGCACACCGACGCAGAAAAACTGGAGGCTCGGTCGTTCGAGCGAACACGACTTTCTCCTGCACGGTCGCCAGCGATCAAGACGACGGTGCGTCTCAGGCCGACACCTCGATGGTGGCGTTGGCGCGGACTCGGGCAGCATGGGCGGACGAACCCGTACCGGCCGTGGTGTCAGCGGGCTGGCACTCCGCCACTCGGCCGGCAGCTCGGCGTTAGTGGCGGGATTTCCCAGCTGCCCAAGACGTCGAGCGCGAACACCATCGTCAGGCGTCAGGCCCTGCGTTCCCGCCCGATGGTGCATGCCGCCTCGATACCGAAAGATCCCAGCGTATCGACCACCTTGATGAAGCGGGCAGGCGAATGTTCCAGCACCGCCGCCACATTGCCGGCAATCATGTCGTGGAAGGCCCAGATGCACTGTCGCTCGACGCCACAATGACGTGCGGCAGCAGCACGCCGGCGATCTCGCCACGGTCATGCATTGCGTCGCAGAAGATGAAGCCATACTGTGTCCGGTCGAGCAAGGAGAAGTCGCCGCTGACAAGTTGACGAACTGGTCAAGGCCAAAGCGAACAAGGTGACTCTTCGCGATCTCCGTGGTGGTCTTGCCTCGCGAAAACACCAATTGTTCGTACTCGGGCGGCACCTTCGATGAGATCGTATCGTGCACCGTCTCGTAGTGCGCCACGAATTCCGCCGCGTTTGTGAACCCGAGGTCGTACGAATTGAACTCGACAGTGCGGGCCGCGTCCCGCACACCCTCGCAGATTGCCGACGTACTGCGACCGAGAAAGTGACCGATCCGAGCAGCCGGTCCGCCGACCCCGTGGCCGCCAGCAGGTAGAGTGTCTCCGCCTCGGGAACAGAGAACCAGCCCGGGATATGCGGACTCACCAGCCGGGTTGGCGTCTTGACCGGTGTGAGGGCGTACCCATCGCCCGAAGTGACCGACCTATCCGCGCTTGATCGCTGACGGCCGCCTTGGCGCAACTGGCGCAGGGTTGGTGGTAGCAGGTACCGACGGATTCGACATGTCACGCTGCATTCCTTGCTCCCATGTCGTTGACGAAGACGCGCCCGCGGTGGACTCGCTGAAAGATACACCTTGCTCCAGACCATCGACTGCCCGTGCCGACCTCGCGCTGCCTATCGATCGCGCTCGATGCCACAGGGACGCGGCTCCTTGATCGTCCGCGCACGAAGAGCGTCGCTTCCGCTGAATTCATCCAAAGGATAGCTGATGCCGCGATCGGGCCCGGCAAAAGTACGTGGGACGGCATGCCAACGCTCGGGCACGTCCATGTTCGCGACACCGGCACAAACGCTGCTCTGTACCCCAATTCGACGAGGCACTTTGGGAAGGGCAGGTCTACTTCCTGACGTCTCCCCCGAGAAATTGGGCAGTTCAGAAATAGTGTAAATTTGGCTTGGTGGTCCCTGCGACAGAAAGGGAGGGACCATGAAGCGGTCGAAGTTCTCCGAGGAGCAGATCGCCTACGCGCTGCGTCAGGCCGAGGGCGGGACGCCCGCCGCCGACGTCTGCCGGCAGCTCGGCGTCAGCGAGGCGACGTTCTACCTCTGGAAGAAGAAATACGCCCACCTGGGCGTGAGCGAGCTGCGGCGGCTGCGGCAGGTCGAGGACGAGAATCGGCGACTGAAGCAGCTGGTCGCTGATCTCACGCTCGACAAGCACATGCTGGGCGAGGCGCTCCGAAAAAAAGTCTGAGGCCGACGCAGCGTCGTGAGCTTGCCGGGTGGTTTCACACGGTGTTTCAGGCGAGCATGGTGCGGGCGTGTGCGTTGGCCGACTTCAGCCGGGCTGGGTGGTACAAGCCGAGCACGGCGCGGGACCAGACGCCGTTGCGGACGCGGATTCGGGAGTTCGCCCACGCGCGACCGCGGTTTGGCTTTCTGCGCATTCATGTGCTGCTGCGCCGCGAGGGGTGGCGGGTGAATCCCAAGCGCGTGCGGCGCCTGTACCGCTTGGAAGGCCTGCAGGTGCGGATGCGCGTGCGCCGGCGCAAGCATCGCGCGCTGCATCGCGGGCCGGCGCCGCTCGCGCAGGGGCCGCGGGAGCGGTGGAGCATGGATTTCGTGCACGATCAGTTCGCGGATGGCCGGCCGTTTCGGGTGCTGACGGTGGTCGATCAGTGGAGTCGCTCCAGTCCGATCCTGGAGTGCGGCCTGAGCCTGCGCGGAAGCGACGTCGCGGCGGCGCTCGACCGAGCCATCGGGAGCGGCCCGCCGCCGTGCTCGATCACCGTCGATCACGGCACGGAGTTTCTGTCGCGGGCGCTGGAAGACTGGGCGTGGCGGCGCGGCGTGCAGTTGGACTTCACGCGGCCCGGCAAACCCACGGACAACGGCTACATTGAGAGCTTCAACGGCAAGCTGCGCGACGAATGCCTGAACGTGAATCAGTTCGTGTCACTCGCCGATGCGCAGCAGCGAATCGAACAGTGGCGGGAGGAGTACAACACGGTCCGTCCGCATAGCTCCCTCGGGCACCTGACCCCGCAGGAGTACCAGGAAACCTGTCAGGGAAACGCGATCGCTGAAGCGGCGTAACTCTCGCGTCGAGCTGCCTACTTACGGGACCAAGGTCAAAGCCGCGTTACTCTGATGATGGGCTGTATCCAAACGGGACCAACGTCAGGCCGACCGGCCCGCTATGCCACCGCGAAGGATCGCGTCGTCACCGCGCAGATCGCGGCGCAGTCCTGTACCGCGACACACAGAAAAACCGGAGGCCCGCTCTCCAGCGAACCTCCGGCTTCCCTGCGTACAGCAGCTACTCAGAGGCCATCCAGCTTACGCCGCCACCTCGATCGCCGCCGAACTCGCCG